>CAWBIH010000004.1:0-70351 GCA_963788925.1 uncultured Actinomycetota bacterium | reverse complement strand
GAGCCCGGCCAGCGTGTTGGTCTGGTCCATGAACTGAGACAGCTGCGAGGTCCCGAAGAACTCCTTGATGGAGGCGACGACCGGACGGATGTTGATCAGCGTCTGCGGCGTGATGGCCTCGACGTCCTGCGTGGTCATCCGCTCCTTCACGACCCGCTCCATCCGGGACAGGCCGATCCGGATCTGGTTCTGGATCAGCTCGCCCACCGACCGGATCCGGCGGTTGCCGAAGTGGTCGATGTCGTCGGGGTCATAGCCCTCTTGACCGGCGTGCAGGTTCACCAGGTAGGCGACCGTCTTCAAGATGTCCTCGAAGGTGAGGACCGCCTTGTACTTGGGCGCGCCCTGTCCGGCGGCCTCTTCCTTCTGCATCGTCGAGAACACCCGGTATCGGTTCTGCTCCCAGGCCTTCTTGTCGGGGTTGTCGAGCTCGCCGAGCGACTTGTGGTGGGCTCGCAGCTGCTTCAGGAGCACCCCCTCGGCCGCACCGAGCTTCTTGTCGACCTTGTGCCGCCCCACGCGAGCGACGTCGTACCGCTTGGGGTTGAAGAAGAGGTTCTCGAGCAACGTCTTCGCGCTCTCGGCCGTGGGCGGCTCACCCGGGCGGAGCTTGCGGTAGATGTCCTCGAGCGCTTCCTCCTGGGTCTCGAAATGATCCTTCTCGAGGGTGTTCTGGATGGACTGCGCGTTGCCGAAGAGCTTGAGGAGCTCGCCGGCGTCGAACCCCAGCGCCTTGAGGAAGACGGTCACGTTCTGCCGGCGCTTCCGGTCGATCCGGACGCCCACGGTGTCCTTCTTGTCGACGTCGAACTCAAGCCAGGCACCCCGGGACGGGATGATCTTTGCGATGAAGACGTCCTTGTCGGTGGTCTTGTCGGGCTCCTTGCTGAAGTAGGCGCCCGGTGAGCGCACCAGCTGAGAGACGACGACCCGCTCGGTCCCGTTGATGATGAACGTGCCTCGGTCGGTCATCATCGGGAAGTCTCCGAGGAAGACCTCCTGCTCTTTGATCTCGCCCGTGACCTTGTTGACGAAGGTCGCCTCGACGAACAGCGGGGCGGAAAAGGTGATGTCCTTGTCCCGGCATTCCTCTTCCGAGAACTTCATCTCCCGGAATTCGTGCTTGCCGAAATAAAGCTGGAATTGCTCGGTGAAGTCCTCGATGGGCGAAACCTCCTCGAGGACCTCCTTGAGACCTTCCTTCAGGAGCCTATCGAAGGAGTCTTTCTGGATCGCAACGAGGTCGGGAAGCTGAAGGACCTCGTCGAGCTTGGCGAAACTGACACGATTCCGAACAGGCACGAGCTGATCAGGCAAGCAGAACCCCTCCCGGGAGACGTCGAGAGCGCACGGCAGGGCGCGGTGGACGGCACGGCAAACGAGCAGTCTACGAGGAGATGCGGGCACCGTCAACGGAGCCTGCCCGGACGGCGGGTTCCAGTGAGGGTACGCCCCCCATACCCTGCCGGTCAAGCCGCCGAAAGGACCGTTCCGATGGTCTCAGACGCCCACTGACGAGGCGGTTGATGGTGCGGCGCCCCGACCGGCGTTAGGGTTCGGCGACGATGGCCTCAGACCCCGCCCCGTCCGGCCGGTGGCGCCCAAGGACCCGCGGGAGACGGGTTGCCCTCGGCATCTGGGCGGGCTTGGCCACGTTCGTGATCCTGCTCGTTCTGGACGGACTCTGGGCGGGCAGGGATCTGGTCCGCGGACTCACGAGCGCTCGGGCGGAGCTCACGGTGGGGATCGAGTCGATCGTCACCGGAGATCCCGATGCGGCGGCGCCCCATTTCGCCGCCGCCCGAGAGGCGGCAGACCATGCGGTTTCGTCGGTGGGACATCCTTCGCTCGGCCTGGCGGGGCTCCTCCCGATCGTGGGCAACAACATCGAGGCGGCCTCGGCCGTCGCCGAGGCATCGCTCGCGACGGCGGAAGCCGGCACCACGATGGTGAAGGTCGCCCGTGACCTCGGGTGGACGGATATCCGGATCCCGGCCTCGACCGCCTCGGGCGCGTTGGACATCGAGGCGTTCGAGACCGCGCTCCCCGAGATGGGGTCGGTGGCCGATCGGCTCCGAGGAGCGTTGACCACGCTCGAGGCAGCCGGAGGCGACGGGCTCCTCGGGCCCGTCGCCTCCGGCTACCGCGACACCCTGGACGGTCTCACCCGCCGAGCCGATCTCGCCCAGCGCTTCCGTGATTCGATGCACCTCGCCACGGCGATGTTCGGGGGGCAGCACCGATACCTCGTCTGTGTCCCGGCGCTCGGAGTGCCCCGGCCCGGGGGAGGCGCCCCCACCTCGGTGGGGATCCTGCTCGTGGACGACGGTGCCCTCGAGCTCGAACCGATGACGCCGGCGCCGAAGGCCTTGGCCGACGTCGACGTGTCGCTCGATTGGCCGAAGACGGCGCGCGCGCTCATGAGCGCGGTCCAGGAGTCCGGGATCGAGCCCGTGGACGGGGTCATCCAGATCGACGCCGTCGCGCTCCAGGATCTCGTCTGGGTGATCGGAGACGTCGAGGTCAAAGGCAGGCCCCTCGCGCTGTCGGATCAGAGCACGGCATCGTCGCTGGAGATCGACTCCTTCTTGGGGGACACGCCACCAAAAGCCGCCGAACTCCACGCCGACCGAGCGTCGCAGATCCTGCTCGCGTTCCTCGAACGGCGACCGGGAGTGGAGTCCCTCGCGCTCGCCACCGCCGCAGACACGCGCGGCCGGCATCTGGCCATCTACCTTTCCCGGCAAGAGGACCGCCACCTCGTCCGCTCGTTGGGGCTCGACGGACGAGCGAGGCTGAAGGGTGAAGCGACGCTCCCGGTCGCCGCCACCTGGAGTGCGATCGGGAACTCCCACGTGGGGGCCCTCGTGGAGACGGCCGTCATCCAAACGATCACGATCCGCCCGAATGGTTCGGCGGCGGTGGACGCGGAGGTTCTGTTCGACAACGGCGCGGGAACGGACCCGCCCTCGGTCCTTCTCGGCAGGCCCGTCGGCGGCCTGCCGATCGGAACCTTCGCGGCGGACGTGACGCTCTACCTTCCCAAGACCGCCGACAAGATCGAGGCGGAGACCAGTCGCCCGAGCCCGATCCGGGTGGGCCAGGACCTCGGACTTGCCACCGTGACGGGTTCGATCGCTGTCCGGGGAGGTGGGTCGACGTCGCTCACGGTCGCCTACGTTGTCCCCGACGCCGTTCGCACGGTGAACGGCGCGAAGGAGATCACCCTCCGGGTGCTGCCCCAACCGACGATCGCTGGGATCCGCTACGAGATCCGGGTGGTCCTCCCCGATGGGTCGACCATCCTGTCCGCGTCCCGCGAGTTGGATCGGCGAGGCGACGCGGCCGTGTTCTCAGGCATGCGACAGGGAGCCGTGGATCTCGACCTTCGCTTCGGACTCGGAAAGAGCTAGCGGAGGATCGGAGTCGAGAGGGCCTGAACCTCTTCGTCGGCTAGCGGTGTGAGCACCGGCCCTTCGGGATCGGCCTGGTCGATCTTCACGGCCATCGCCTCGAGGAGGTCCGCGATCGCGTTCGCGATCCGTCCGCCCTGTTCACTGGAGGTGATCCGAACCCCGCGGTCGTAGAGGATGTTGAAGAAGTCCTCCAGGATGGCGCGCTGGTCGCCGAGGAGGGACGCTTCGGAGACGTTCAGCGCCCGAGACAGCCGGGCCAGCGTCTGGATCGAGGGCTCGACGTGACCGTTCTCGTAGCGCGAGAGGCGAGCTTTGGGGATACCGGAGATATCTTCGAGCTCCGATTGGCTGAGGCCGGCAGCAACCCGCGATTCTCGGAGTCGCTGACCGAAATGCTTCCCATCACTTTGCCGCATGCCTGTCTCCCCCTCGTAATGAACGTTGCCGCACGCTAACACAAGGGTTGCTGCCGAGGGAACCCTGGGGCGCCGGCGGAGCCGGCGCCCCGGTCCGCTACTTGATCTCGACGGTCGCGCCCGCCGTTTCGAGCTGCTCCTTGGCCTTGTCGGCCGCCTCCTTGGTCACCTTCTCGAGGACGGGCTTCGGCGCGCTGTCGACCAGGTCCTTCGCTTCCTTGAGTCCGAGGCTCGTGAGCGCCCGGACCTCCTTGATGGCCTGGATCTTCTTCTCGCCGGCAGCCAGGAGGATGACGTCGAACTCGGACTGCTCCTCTTCGGCCTCAGCTCCGGCTGCGCCCGCGGCCGGAGCACCGGCCACCATCATGGGGGCCGCGGCCGCGGCCTGGACGTCGAACGCCTCCTCGAATGCCTTGATGAACTCGGAGAGCTCGAGGAGCGTCATCTCCTTGAACTGCTCCAGCAGATCATCGGTCCCGATCTTCGACTTCGCCACGGTTCACTCCTTTCCTTCTTCGCTTGACTCTTCTTCGCTTGACACTTCTTCCGATACTTCCTCTTGCTCGGGTGCTTCTGCCTCGGGCGTCTCAACCTCGGTCTCGGCAGTCTCCGGGGCGGCTGTCGTCGGTAGGCGCCGCCGCCTCGGCCTCTGGTGCTGCCTCGGCAGCCGGCTCCTCGGGCAGCTTCGCCTTGAACGCCTCCAGGAGAGAAAGGAATCGCGCCTGCGTCGCCTGGAACACGGCCGCTGCGCGTGACATCTCGCCCTTCATCAACCCCGCCAGCTTCGACAGCATCACCTCACGAGACTCGAGGTCGGCGAGCGACTTCGCCTCGTCGGCGTTGAGCAGGCGGCCCTCAACGAAACCACCCTTCAGCACGAGGGCGGGGAATCTCTTGGCGGCTGCCGTCACGCTCTTGGCGGCGGCCACCGGGTCCTCCTGGACGAACGCGACTGCGCTGGGGCCATCGAAGAGAGACCCGAGCTCGGCCGCATCGGTCTGCTCGAGGGCCCGGCGCATCAGGGTGTTCTTGATGACCGCGAACCTGGCGCCGCCCTCCCGGAGCGATCTCCGGAGCTCGGTGATCTCAGCCACCGTGAGGCCGCGGTACTCGGTGAGCAGCAGCGCCGTGGAGCCTTCGATCTGCCCCTTCAGCTCCGCGACTCGCTCGATCTTCTTCGTGCTCGGCATCGCGCCTCCTCCAAAAATGAACAACGCGTCCCCACAGACAGCGGAGACGCGCGCGGCGCGAGCCCGGGCGGCACGCGTGCTCTCACGCGCGACCGTCGCCTCGGCAGGTACCCGATCCGGGATTACGCGCTCACGCGCCCCTGCTGTCTGCGGCAGCCCGAGGATAACAGGCGGCCAAGCGCGATCCGGGGCCGAGTCGCCCGGCTACCGGTCCGCTGGGAGCGTCTGGACTCCCCTCGGCTTGGACGAATCGATCCGGACGCTCGGACCCATGGTGGAGGAGACCGCGAGCGACTTGATGTACCGGCCCTTGGCCGAGGAGGGTTTCGCCTTCAGGAGCTCGTCGACGACCACCAGGTAGTTCTCCAGGAGATTCCGCTCCTCGAATGACTTCTTCCCGATGATCAGGTGCACGTTGCCGGTGCGATCGGCGCGGTACTCGACCTTGCCGCCCTTGATGTCGGCGACGGCCTTCGCGATGTCCATCGTCACGGTGCCCGTCTTGGGGTTCGGCATCAGCCCACGGGGCCCGAGGACCCGGCCCGCCTTCCCGACGGACGCCATCATGTCGGGCGTGGCGACCGCCGCGTCGAAGTCGATCACGCCCTTCATGACCTCTTCGACCAGTTCCTCACCACCCACGACGTCGGCTCCCGCGTCGCGTGCCTCCCGGGCCTTCTCCCCTGCCGCGAAGACACCGACGCGGACCGACTTGCCGGAGCCGTGCGGCAACGCAACGGTGCCACGCAACGCCTGATCGTTCTTCCGCGGGTCGATGCCGAGGCGGAACGCGATCTCCACCGTTTCGTCGAACTTCGCGTCCGGGAAGGCCTTCAGGATCTTGATCGCCTCGGCCGGGAGGTACTCCTGGCTCCCGTCGAATGTCTCCGCGGCCTGGCGGTACCGCTTCCCCGGCTTCGAGCTCACGACGCCACCTCCACGCCCATGCTCCGCGCCGTCCCCTCGATGATCCGCATCGCGTTGTCGATGTCGTTCGCGTTCAGATCGACCATCTTCCGCTCGGCGATCTCGCGCACCTGCGTCTTCGACAGGCGAGCGACCTTCTCTCGGTTCGGCTCCCCCGAGCCCTTCTCGATCCCGGCGGCCTTCCGGATCAGCTCGGCGGCCGGTGGCTGCTTCAGCACGAACGTGAACGACCGATCTTCGTAGATCGTGAGCTCGACCGGGATGATCTGGCCGGCGAACTGTTGGGTCGCGTCGTTGTACTGCTTACAGAACTCCATGATGTTCACGCCGTGCTGGCCGAGCGCGGTGCCCACGGGTGGCGCCGGTGTTGCCTGCGCGGCGGTGATCTGGAGCTTCGCGGTCGCGAGCACCTTCTTCTTCGAAGCCATCTGTTCCTACCTCCTGCGGTCCCAACGGCCTTCCGGCCTCCCGCGCCTAAGGTTCTGTCTCATTCTCTTTCTCTTGCGCTACCGCTTCGCTCCTTGAGCGCTCTGTGCGCTAGACCTTCGACACCTGGTCGAAGGACAGCTCGACCGGCGTCTCCCGGTCGAAGATGTTGACGAGCACCTTGAGCTTGGCCTGGTCTGCGTTGATCTCGTTGATGGTTCCGTTGAAGTCCGCGAACGGTCCCGACGTGATCCGCACGATGTCGCCCTCCTCGAAGCCGAGGCGCACCTGCGGGCGGACCTCCTCCTTCTTCACGGCGAGGATCTTGTCGACCTCGTGCTTCGAAAGAGGTGTGGGCTTGGACCCCGTCCCTGCGGAGACGAATCCGGTGACGCCCGGCGTGTTGCGGACCACGTACCAGGAGTCGTTGTCGTAGACCATGCGAACGAGGAGGTAGCCCGGGAACTGCTTCCTCTTCACGACCTGCTTCTTCCCGGACTTGATCTCCATCACGTCTTCCATCGGGATGTGGACGCCGAAGATCTTCCCCTCCATCTGCATCGTGTGGATCCTCGACTCGAGGTTGGCCTTCACCTTGTTCTCGTAGCCGGAATAGGTGTGGACGACGTACCAGTCTCCCTGACCTCGGAACGGATCCTCTGCGGCGGGAGCTGCCTTGTCGGCGACCGCCTCGGCTTCGACCGCCTCCGCCTCGACCGCCTCGACCTCGACCGCCTCGACCGGCTCCTCGGCTCGACCGCCTCGGCCTCGACCGCCTCGAGCTGGGCTCGACCGGCTCGGGGTCGGGTTCGACCGGCTCGGGCTCGACGCGGCTCGACGGGTCGACCGGCTCGACGGTCTCCGCTTCGGGCACGACGGGCTCCGCCTCGGTCTCGGTCACCCGCACTTCTTCCTCCGCGGCATCGAGGGCATCTCCGATCTCCGCTTCGGATTCTGGGTTCTCCGCCTGCTCGGAGACGGTCTCCGCAGACTCGACAGCCTGTTCGGCGTCGTCAACGGATCCGGTGGTGGGCTCGGTCTCGTTCAACTCGCCGGTCCTCATCAGTTGCCGAGCACGTCGAACACGAACCTCGTGAACACGGAATCGAGTCCGAACACGTAGGCGGTGAGGACGGTCACGGTCACGAGCACCACGATCGAGTACGAGACGAGCTCCCGGCGGGTCGGCCAGTCAACCTTGTTGAGCTCCTGACGGACCTCCTTCAGGAACTGGCGCGCCCCGGTCCGCTTCCGCTTCTCCTGCACGGTGGCCTTCCTGGTGGCGGCGGACGGCGTGGTGGGGCGCGTCGTACCCGCGCGCTTCTGCGCGCGCTCCTGACGCTCCTGCATCCGCTTCATCTGTCGATTCATGGGTGCTCCCTTGCAGGGGCGGAGGGACTTGAACCCCCAACCGCCGGTTTTGGAGACCGGTGCTCTACCAAATTGAGCTACGCCCCTGGGCTCCGGGCCCCCCGGCATGAGGCGGGACGTTCGGAGACCTCAGTATATGGTCGCCTCCTTTGCCCGGCAAAGGAACGACCGACCGTACCGTTCTCGCGTCCCCCGGCCAGCCGAGCCGGCGCGCGATCCCTGGGGGATTTCCTGCGCAGATACCTATGCCGGGGTGCACCTGCCCTATCCTTCGGCCAAGACGTGCCGCAGCGGCCCCGGATCGCGAGGCACACGATGAACGAACAGCGCACCGCACGGCCGGCGGGAGCCGGTGCTCGTCGGCGTTCTCCGGTCTTCACGCGACAGCCGGAACCCGAGCCGACCGTGCTCTCTCCCGTCGAGGAACAGATCGCGAACGCGTTGACGAACGCGGTCGACGAGCGCATCGAGGAGGGGCTGCAGGCCCTCGAGGCGCAGGCGACGATCCTGATGCGCGAGGTCGCCACCGAGCTTTGGCGCTCCTCGGCAAAGGACGTGCGTCCCGAGCAGGAGCGCATCGTCAGCCTCCTCTCACGCGATCAGGCCATACGGAGCCTGATCGCATCGAGCGACGAACGCTTCCAGGCCCTATCGACCCGGGCGGGCCGCGTCGAGGACTCGCTCAACGATCTGGCCGAGACCGGCCGGGCGACCAAGCAGGCGATGGAGGCATCCGTCGCTTCTATCCGGGAGATCGCCGATTCCCCCACCCTCCATGGGGTGGAGGGCGTCCGGAACCAGCTGGAGCAGGTCGAGCGGCACATCGCAGACACCTTCCAGAGCCTCGACGAGCGTGACCGCACCCTGACCGAGGCGATCCTGAAGCAGGTCCAGGAGCACGGCGAGATGGTCGCGCGCGAGACCTCTCGTGTGGTCGAGGCGATGCAGGGCTACGTCCAGGGCGGAGCCGAGGCGGTCGGGCGCCTCGCCCAGCGGGTCGAGGAGCACGCGGAATCGTTCGCCACGCAGGACGGGGAGCTGACCGCGAACGTCGGCGCCACCGTACGCGAGGAAGTTCAAGCCATCGGACAGCAGCTCGAGTTGATGTCGGAGGGCATGGGGATCCACACGAGGGACGAGGTCGCTCTCAAGAACGCGATGGAGCGGTTCATCGACGCCCGGGTGCGGGGGTTGGCGGAGTTGATCCGGAGCGACTCCCAAGCACTCCGCCGGATGATCGAGGAGAAGACCGCGGAGCAGGAGCAGCTGCTCAGAGAGACCGTGGAAGAGCGGATGATCCTCGTGGGCGAGGCGCTCGTCGACAAGACGGCGGAAGCGGCCCAGGTCGCGATCGCCTCCTCGATCGGAGACACCGTCGAGCGGATGAACGCCTCGGTGGGCTCGATCGAGGGGATCGACACCATGCTGGCCGAGCAGCAGCAGGCCTTCGAAGAGCGGCTCAGGGGGCACGTGGACGATCGAGTGACGGCGATCGCCAAGCTGATCCGTTCGGACAACCAGGCGCTCGCGGATCGATTCGCCACGGGCGGCCCCACGAACGACGATGCGGAGCTTCTGCGGCAGACACTGCGGTCGATCAAGGAGCTGCATGCCGGCCTCGCGAACGACGTCTTGAGCTCGGTGGATCGACGCTTCCAGTCGATGTCCGACCAGCTCCACAAGGAGTCGCAGTCGACGGCCGAAGCGATGCTCAACGTCGCCGAGCGGTTGAGCGACAAGATCGACCGTGTCTCGGTGATCGTGGACGAGGGCTACGGCAACGACGTGCAGATCGTCGTCGACCGGATGAGCGAGGCGATCCAGGCGATGTCGGGGCGGACGCAGCGCCGGGACGCACAGGGGCAGATCGGAGCCTAGGGGTTCGGGGGCTCAAGGAGCGAGCGACGAAGGAGTGACGTAGCCCCCGAGATCAGGGGTCCAGGAGCACCTCGGCTTCGCCGCGCTTGATCGGCCACTCCGCTCGGCCGTTCCGCTCGACCGAGACCCAGCACTCGATGACCGCGACTCGCTCTTCCACGTCAACAGCTTTCACGCGCCCGCCGGCCACGATCTCCTCGCCCATGAACACGGGCGCCCGGAACTGCGCGGTCAGACGGCGAACGCGCTCCGGCCCTCCTGCCCATCTCGAAAGGCACGCCGCGAGGTGGCCCATCGTGAACATCCCGTGCGCGATGATCCCGGGGAACCCCGCCGCCCGTGCGAACGCCTCGTCCTGATGTAGTGGATTCTGGTCTCCGCCCGCGTCCGCATAGGCCTTCACCGCCTCTTGCGTCACGACGCGCGAGAGCGCGGGCAGATCGGACGGAACCTGCACTTCGCGCACCGACGGCATCAGTCCGCCGCTCGTTCGATCATCGTCGACCGCCCGGTGCAGACGATGTCCCCGCCGGGCTCGACCAGCTCGGTCACGAGCACGAGGAACGCGTTGCCGCCGAGCACGCGGATCGATCCGAGCCGGCACCGGACCTCCAGCGTCTCGCCCTCGCGAAGTGGACGCCTGAACTCGTACTCCTGATTCCCGTGCAGCACGCGCGAGAAGTCGAGTGCGAGCTCCGGGTCGGCGACGATCTGCGGCATGACGGCGAACTCCGCCGTCGTGGCGAACGTGACGGGCACGCCCTCGGGCCCCTCGAAGATCTCCCGGAATGCCGCCACCCGCTGCGGGTCGACGGTGAACGTCGTTGCGGGGTACGTCTTCCCTGCCGCCGCCGGGTTCATCGGCCGGGCATCCTACCCGAGGTCCCGCAAGCGGCGTCCCTCCGACGGGGGACTGGCGAAAATCCGGCGCTTGGGCTACGTGATTCCGCCCTCAACAGTGCCTACGATGCGCCCTGATGGCTGCTGCCGCCAGATCCAAGGAACGCAACGCTTCTCATGAGGCCGACGGGGATATCCGTGTCGTCATCGCCGACGACCACCGCTCCTTCGGCGAGGCCTTGCAGATCGCGCTGGACAATGAGGACGACCTCACCGTGATCGAGGTCGTGACCAGCGGCGAGTCCGCGATCGAGTCGGCGCAGGCGCAGCACCCCGACGTGCTCCTGATGGACGTCCAGATGCCGGGCGTCGACGGCCTCGAAGCGACGAGGCGGATCAGGCGCGAGTCCTCAGGGACGAAGGTGATCCTCCTGTCCGGACACGACGACGACGTGGTCCTTGCCCGGGCGGTCGAGGCAGGCGCCCGTGGCTTCCTGCGTAAGACGCAGGCCGTCTCCGACCTCGCCGATGCGATCCGGCGCGCCTTCCGAGGGGAACCGCTGCATGCGGTCAGCGAGGTCGAGCTGTCGCTCGCTCGCTTCCGCATGCAGCGGCGGAGCGACGGCGAGCTCGCGCACCGTGTGGAGCGGCTCACGCCGCGAGAGCTGGAGATCCTCCAGCGCGTCGCGACCGGCGAGGCGTCCGTCGACATCGCGAACGAGCTCGGGATGAGTCGTCACACGCTTCGGACCCATATCCAGAACGTGCTCACCAAGCTCGGCGTGCACTCGAAGACGGATGCCGTGGTCGCCGCGATCCGCTTCGGGAAGGTCAAGACGAGCGACTCGCTTTCCGAGACCGACGTCGACGCGTCCTGATCCCGACTCTGCCCTGATCCCGACCGCGAGGACGTTGCGCTATCGCTTCGCGACTTGCGCGCTAGCGGGTCTCGCGGTGCAGCGTGTGCGCGCGGCACCAACGGCAATACTTCTTGAGCTCGATCCGGTCGCGGTCGTTCACCCGGTTCTTGACCGTGTTGTAGTTGCGCCGCTTGCAGTTGGAGCACGCGAGGATGATCTTCGGGCGGTTGCCTTCTTTCTTCGCCATGGCTCCCCTACTTCACGACCTTGATGACCCTGCCCGCACCCACGGTGCGGCCGCCCTCGCGGATCGCGAAGCGGAGTCCTTCCTCCATGGCGATCGGGGCGATCAGGTCGACCTTCATCTCGACGTTGTCGCCGGGCATCACCATCTCGACGCCTTCGGGCAGGTGGGCCTGGCCGGTCACGTCCGTGGTCCGGAAATAGAACTGCGGCCGGTAGCCGTCGAAGAACGGCGTGTGGCGGCCGCCCTCCTCCTTGGACAGGATGTAGACCTGCGCCTCGAACTCCGTATGCGGGGTGATCGAGCCGGGCTTCGCCAGGACCTGGCCCCGTTCCACATCATCCTTGTCGATGCCGCGGAGGAGGACGCCCACGTTGTCGCCGGCTCGGATCTCGTCCAGGAGCTTGCGGAACATCTCGAGGTCGGTCGCGATCGTCTTGTGCGTGTCCTTGATCCCGACGATCTCGATCTCGCTCATCTTGTTGAGGGTCCCGCGCTCGACGCGGCCGGTGACGACCGTGCCGCGCCCGGTGATCGAGAAGACGTCCTCGATCGGCATGAGGAAGGGCTTCTCGACGTCGCGGACGGGCTCCGGGATGTAGGCGTCGCACGCCGCCATCAGCTCGTCGATCTTGCCGCCCCAGGTGTCGTCACCCTCCAGGGCCTTCAGCGCGGAGATCTGGATCACCGGGACGTCGTCGCCGGGGAACTCGTACGAGGTGAGGAGCTCACGGACCTCGAGCTCGACCAGGTCGAGCAGCTCGGGGTCATCCACCATGTCGCACTTGTTGAGCGCGACGACGATCGAGGGAACCCCCACCTGGCGCGCGAGCAGCACGTGCTCGCGCGTCTGCGGCATCGGGCCGTCGGCCGCCGACACGACGAGGATCGCACCGTCCATCTGAGCGGCGCCGGTGATCATGTTCTTCACGTAGTCGGCGTGGCCGGGGCAGTCGACGTGGGCGTAATGACGATTGTCGGTCTCGTACTCGACGTGGGCGATCGCGATCGTGATGCCGCGCTCGCGCTCCTCGGGAGCCTTGTCGATCTCGTCGAAGGGGGTGAAGTCGGCCATCCCCTTCTCCGCCTGGCGCTTCGTGATGGCCGCCGTCAGCGTCGTCTTCCCGTGGTCGATATGCCCGATCGTGCCGATGTTCACGTGGGGCTTCGTGCGCTCGAACTTCTTCTTGCCCATGTCTCTTGGTCTCCTCGAGGATCCTGTGGGACTTCGCGTCTCTGGCTCGTAGCGGGGGGCGGGATCGAACCGCCGACACAGCGATTATGAGCCGCTTGCTCTACCACTGAGCTACCCCGCCCGGCGGTCGCCCAGTCTACCTGCGAGGCCGACGATGCGGCATGAACGCTGGCCGGGCGAGGTCGATCAGTACGGATAGGGAGGCGGCGGGAACGGCGGGATGGTCGTCTGCCGCCGCATCTGTGATCGGAAGAAGAGCCAGGTGGCTCCCAACCCGAACGCGAATCCGCCCACGTGTGCCCAGTACGCGACGCCTCCACCCACCTGTGTTCCCATCTGCCCCACGCCGCTGAACAGCTGAAGGACGAACCACGCCAGGAGCACGAAGCTGGCGGGCAGTTCGAGGAACGTGATGAAGAAGAAGATGACGAGCGTGTGGATCCGCGCCCTCGGGAACATGATCAGGTACGAGCCCAGGATGGCGGCGATCGCCCCCGAGGCGCCGACGTTCGGCACCGCCGCGTTCGGATCGAAGGCGAGCTGAAGCCCGGACGCGGCCAACCCGCCCAAGACGTAGAGCAGGATGAACCTGATCCGACCCAGCCGATCCTCCACGTTGTTCCCGAAGATCCAGAGGAAGAGCATGTTCCCGGCGATGTGGAGGAACCCGCCGTGGAGGAACATCGACACGAAGATCGATGCCAGCCAGCTCTTGTCGGGGCATCGCTCTCGGAGCAGCGCCTGGATCGCAGACGCAGTTGGAGGCCCCACGCGGTATGTGTCCTCGATCGCCTGCACTGCTTCTGCGCCGCCGTCCGCCAAGGTCGTCTGGTGGGTGACCTCGAACGGGATCTCCGCGTTGCAGAAGAGGAACGTCTGCTGCGTTCCCTGGTCCGCGAACGTGGGCTCCCAGAGGAGGAAGACCGCCACGTTGGCGGCGATGATCGCGAGCGTGAGCCACGCGGTCCGTGTGGTCGGGTTGATATCACGGAGCGGGATCACGTCGTACTCCTATCCCGGAAAGTCAGGCCGGTCGACGATCGATGACCATGCGAGAGAGCCGGAGAGGGGAATCGAACCCCTGACCTCCTCCTTACCATGGAGGCGCTCTACCGACTGAGCTACTCCGGCGGCAGGGGCCGATGATAACAATGGGATCGTCGCCGCCCGTGGCACCATGGATGGGTGAAGTTCTTCGCCGTCGCGATGACACTCGCCGGACTCGTCGCGTGCGGCGGGATCGACGGCCAGACCAACCGGCCAGCGGCGACGGTGACGTTCGACGGGAGCGGCGCCGTCCTGTACGTGGCCGTCGCGGAGACCGCGCAAGAGCAGCAGAAGGGTCTGATGGGGGTGGAGACATTGGCTGCCGACGAAGGGATGGTGTTCGTATTCGATGAGCCGTCGAACTCCACCTTCTGGATGAAGGACACGCTCATCCCTCTTTCGATCGCCTTCGTCGACGAGAGCGGCCGGGTGATCGGCGTGCGCGACATGCAGCCGTGCGAGGCCGATCCTTGCCCCACCTACGGGATCGACGAGCCGTACGTCCTCGCGATCGAGGCGAACCTCGGCTGGTTCGATCGGGCCGGCATCGAGGGCGGCGACCGCGCCGAGCTGAAGGTCGGTGCCTATGCCTGAGGAGTGTCTGCTCTGCTCGGCCGAGCGGATCACGCCGTGGCTCCACGAGGACGACGAGTGCTGGGTCGCGGAATGCCTCGTGTGCCGGACGCCGATGGTCGTGTGGCGGACGCATGGGCTCCCCGACGCCGAGCTCGAGACCGCGCTGCTGGAACGGTTGGAACGGATCGCCGGCGACCGGTATGGGACGGATGGCTTTTGGATCGACCCGGAACGGCGCCGGATCCCCGAACACTGGCACGCGCACGCACGCCCGGCCGGTGGCTTCTTCGACCCGCAGAGCGACCTCTACGGCGAGGTCTAACCCTCAGATAAGTCCGCTCATCAGCGCGCGGAGCTCGCGGGCCGCATGTGCTCCGGCCGGGAGGTCGTCGTCGACGACGGCCCCGCCCATCTCACCGACGAGCGTGTCGAGGCGGACCAGCGTGACGCGATCGAGCGAAAGTGCGATGCGGTCTCGGAGCCACTCGAGGGTGACCACGTCGCTGCGCGTGCTCCCGAGGGATCCGGCGGTCGCATCGACGAGCGCCCGCCGGACCCATAGCTCGAACCGCTTCGTGTCGACCTCGATGACCGGGCGGTATCGGAGCTGCAAGTCGTTGCTCGCGTAGGTAGCGTCGATCGCTGCGTCGCGGGTCTTCGAAGGCGAGCGCGTCGCGATCTGTGCGATCAGATTCCGCAACGCGACGCTGGTCGGCTTCACCAACCGGGGCGGCACGTCGCCGGCGCGAAACGCGATCCACGCATCGAGCATCCGGTGCGCCCGGTGCTCCGCGCGGGCCCACTCCTCCGCCGTCGAAAGGGGTGATCCGAAATCGATCGGCGCCGTTCGAGATCGTTCCCAGTTCGGCGGGCACGCCACCCGGCAACGAGTCCGTCGGCGAGGCCAGCGCCATCGCCTCGACGTCCGGTCCGTCGGTTGACCGGAACTCTTGTACCCAGGCGCGAACAGCTTGTCGCTCGGCGCGGCGTCTTGATGGATCTCGAGGGCCACCATCCCCCTGATACCGGACCCGAGGGTCCGTTGAACGTCTGGTCGACCTTCGTGACGTGGACCTCCTCGAAGGAGTTGCCGGGGATGTTCTCGGCCCGGTTCACGTCGCCGATCTGCGGGTCCGACGGCATGATCATCGCGAACGGACCATCGAAGCCGGCCTGCCAGGTCCCCTCGGTCGTGAGGACGAGTCCGTCGACCTTGTAGTCGAACACGCTCTCCCCCAGGTACCAGACCGACCCGTCGTCGGCCTGCGCATAGAGGTCGATCGCGGTCTCCTGCAAGCTCCCATCGAGGAACGCCATGTACTGCGAGACCAGCACCCGCACGCACTGTCCGGGCGTCCATTCGATGATCTTCGTGAACGGCAGCAGTGTGGTCTCCGTGTGGAAGACCTTGCCGTCAACGTGGCCGTTGAGGATCGCGGACTTCAGTTCGCTGATCGGGAACAGGGGGTTGGTCACAGAAGTCGGATCCGAGAGCGGCGCGGCCACGAGGTCGCGGCGCACCGAATCAGGTGCGAGTGGGAGATCACCGAGCCCTGCCGCGTCGAGCATCGCCTGGGTGGGCTGCGGGACCGGGGTCGAGGCAGACGGCTGACATCCGGTGGTCCCCCCCGCGGCGACCGGCTGGCTCCGGGCAACGGCGCCGACGACACCCATCAGGCAGATCGACGCGATCGCAACGATGGCGACCGCTTTCGTCGCCCGGACCTTCATGCTCGTGCGGGCCATGGTGCTCCCTTCTTCTTCGATCTCGATCGTGACAGGGACATCGTGCGACTCGGGAGATGAGAGCAAGGTGAGCCGCCCGTGAGCGGCGCCGAGCTACGAGGTGTGCAGCGCCGCTCGCGCTTCGATCGCGCGGTCCTGCCCGTCACCGTCCCGATGGACGCGGATCCCCGAAAGCCCGACGTCCTCCAGTGCTGTCGCCACTTCGCCTGCCTGGTCGCCGCCGAGCTCGAGGAGCACGCTCCCGCCGGGGCCGAGCCAGCGCGCGGCGGCTTCGGCTGCCCGCACGAGCAACGAGGTTCCGCGCGGTCCGCCGTCGAGGGCGGCGCGGGGCTCGTTGGCGAGCACGTCTCTCGGGAGGAACGGGAGCTCCTCGGTGGGGACGTAGGGAACCACGGCCGTCATCACGTCGACGCGGCCGCGGAGGGACGGCGGCAGCGGCTCGTCGAGATCTCCGACGAGCGCGCTGACGCCGTTGCGCCCCGCACAGGCGACGGCCAGCGTGTCGATGTCGGTGGCCAGCGCGGTTGCCTCCGGATGGGCCGAGGCGAGGACGGCGGCCACCGCACCACTGCCGGTGCACAGATCGACCGCGGTCCCATCGGCTGGCAGGAGGGCAACCGCTCGTCGTGCCATCGCCTGCGTGTGCGGCCTGGGAACGAACACCCCGGGATCGACGAGGATCCGAACGCCGCAGAAGAGCACCGAGCCGGTGATCCAGGCCAGTGGTTCTCCGCTGAGCCGGCGAGCGACCAGCTCCTCGATCCGTCCTACGCCTTCGCTGGATGCCAGGAGCAGCGCGTCCGCTTCCTCGGCGGGAGCGACGCAACCACCCTCCGCCAGCTCGGCGACCACGCGCAGCCGTTCGCTCATCGGTGGAATCGTGTCACGCGCGTCGTAGCCTCAGCGCGGTCATCCGACCGAAGGAGAGGCAGGCACATTGGCGGATGTGGGACCGACAGGCGACGGCGCGCGATCTCCGCGCGATCCTGGGTGTCCAGGCGATCCGTGCGTACCTGTACGGATTGGGAAGCGTCGTCATCGGTGCGAGCCTTGCGAACGGCGGCCTGAGCACTGCAGCGGTCGGTCTGGTATTCACGTCGATCCTCGTCGGGATGGCCCTGAGCTCGACCATCGTCGGACTCGTCGGCGAACGCCTCGGCCGGCGGCGTCTCTACACCGGCCTCCTCGTCGCCGTCGGCGGCGCGGGGTCCGTCTTCGCCCTCACGAGGTCCGTGCCCCTGCTCGTGCTCGCGGGACTTACGGGCTGCTTGTCGACGGATCCGAACGAATCCGGGCCGATCACCTCGCTCGAGCAAGCGATGATCGGGCAGGCGCCCGCCCAGCTCCGACTCCGGATCTTCGGGAGGTACAACGCCATCGCGTACGTGGCCGGAGCCGTGGGTGCGCTGACCGGCGCGCTGCCAGGCATCCTCGCGACCGACGCGCGACGATGGTTGTTCCTCTATCCGGTCCTCGCGATGTGGCGGCATCGTATCGCCCGCTCGCTCTCCGATGGAGTCGAGGCAGGCAACGTTGAGGCCAGCACTCACTCGAGAGCGCCGCTCCAGCGATCGCGTCGAACCGTCGCGCGTCTCGCCGCGTTGTTCGCTCGACTCTTCGCCGGCGGGTTCATCGTGCAGTCCTTCGTCGTCTTCTGGTTCGGGCGAACGTTCGGCGCCTCGGTCGAGCTGATGGGTGCGGTGTTCTTCGTGTCCGGGCTCCTGCAGGGTGCGTCGTCGATCCTCGCATCGCACGTCGCCGCGCGGTTCGGGATGTTGAACACGATGGTCTTCACCCACCTCCCCTCCAACGTCCTGTTGGTGTTCGATCCTGCTGTCGCCGCATCTCGCCGGGAGCGATCGCGCTCTGGCTCACCCGGGTGACGCTCTCGCAGATGGACGTGCCGGCCAGGCAGGCGTTCGTCGTGGCGCTCGTAGATCCCGACGAGCGCGTTGAGCGGCGGCGTTCACCAACACCGCGAGATACGTCTCGAGGCCGATCGGGCCGGCGGTCGCCGGCGCACTCATGCAGACGGCGACCGGCGCGCCGTTCTTCATCGCAGGCGGCGTGAAGATCGTCTACGACCTCTTGATCTACGCGGCGTTTCGGCGTGTCGAGTTGCCGGACACCTCGAGCCGCTGAAGAGATCTCGTTCGTGCTTCACGCGAGATGCGTCGATGCCCTCAGCTCCGGGACCGCGTGCCCGTGGCGCCCGTGTGGGCTGTGCCCACACGGGCGCCGAGGAAATCTCCGACCCTGCTAGCAGACGCCGGGATCGGAGCGTTTGTCATCCTGGGTGGTGCCGTCCGCCGGCACACGGAAGAAGACGGCGGTCAACTCCACGGGCACGTCGCCCTCGTTGACACCCTTGTGCACGCTCGTCGGCGGCTCGACGAAGCCCTGGCCGGCGTCATACGTCCGGGTTGGCAAGCGCCGTCCCGGTCCCGATAGAGCGTGAACTTGCCAGCGGAAACGAGGACGAGCGTCTTTCCGGGGTGCGAGTGCCAGCCCGTCGTGCCGCCCGGGGCGATCTGCGAACCGCGCGACCACCGTCGATTGCCCCTCTCCTGCCGGATGCGGAGCGCGTTGTCGATACGGCCGGATGCGAGTGGCGTCACCGTCACGCCCGACCCGGGCGTCCCCATCGCGACGCCAACAACCATCGTCGCGAGCGACATCGCGATCAGCGCGATGCCGAGCGCCTTGCGTCGTTGCATCACTCCTCCCTTCCCGAAGCCGTCAGCTCGCCCAGTGGTGTACGGACAGACGGCCTCATCTCGTGGCGTGGACACGCGATGCAGTACGCCATCGCCGTGAGCCCGCCGCGCAGCGGGGACACACCGGGATCGATAAGGTTCGCATCGCGTCCTCCTTCCTGCCGACTCCCTCTTCAGGGCGACCTCTTCGCTTCGATCTCAGGAAGCGATGAGTGGCACGTCCAGGGAACCGCTGGTTGCGATAACCCCTGCGAGCTCCATGAGCAGCGCCGCGGCCGCGAGACGAGCGTGGTGTGACCGGATCTGCACGGTCTGCGCCTGCATCCTTCTCCCGCCTGCCTGCCCCCCTTCCTGCGGATCGTCTCGACCCCACGCCATCCCACTGGCGACGCTAGAGGGCCCGGTCCGCCCGGCTCTACGGTGCTGGCCGGTAGAGAGGCGGGGTGCTGCCATCCGTCCCAGCACGGTGCGTCCATCGAGGCCACTGGGCCGGATGACCGAGAACTCCGCGTGGACCCAGAGGGGGAGGAAGTACGTGCTTTCACGAGAGGCACACGAACCGGTGGGACGATCGGATTTCTCACCTTCATCCAACTGCCGGAACACGACACACTGATGCTGGTCGACATCGTCAACCCGGGGTGGGCGCCGGTGTACCTGTCGAATCTCACGGAGGACATCCAGGGCTACATCCAGGCGGCCGATGTCGCGCTCTCCTACCCGTGGAAGCACTCCATCGGCGGCCACCTGGGCCGGTGCACCCGCGACGACGTGACGCTGCATCAGCAGTACATGGCAGACCTCTCCGACAGCGTCAGGACGGCACTCGACACGCTCGACCCGACGCCCTACTTCGCGAAGTCCGGCGAGAACGTCTGGGCTGGCGTGAAGGGGTACCTCGACGCTCTCGCCGACACCGCCGCGGCGCCCGTCTAATTCGAGAAATACAGAGACGTTCTCGCGGCGACCGACGTCTTCACCGCGAGCACAGCGTTCTGGGTGAGGGCATCGATCCGTCTCGACCTCGGCTATGCGTTGTTCGTGCATCCGTGACGCTTGAACCGCGAAGGACGAGTTGACGTAGGAGGGAAGGAACACAGCAGGTCGCAGGCGCTATCGCCGCACGGGACTCGCTACCGAGCAGCGACCCCGCACTGACGGGAGCCTCGCTTGCCGGACGAACGTCGTCGGCCCACACTGAAGCCGATGGCGAGCACCACCCGCTACGCGAAGAGCGGTGACGTCCATATCGCCTATCGAACCCTCGGCTCGGGTCCCGTGGACGTCGTCGTCGCCGAGCAGTGGTTCAGCAACGTCGAGATCGAGCGCGAGGTCAGACCGCTCGCGCGGTTCAACGACCGTCTCTCTGCGTTCGCACGTGTGATCCGCTTCGACAAGCGCGGCGTCGGCTTGTCGGATCCCGTGCCGGCGAAGGCGCTTCCCACGCTCGAAGAATGGATGGACGACCTGAGGGCCGTGCTCGACGACATCGGGAGCGAGAAGGCAGCCATCGTGACCGCGATGGCCGGTGGGTTCCTCGCGTGCGTCTTCGCGGCGACGTACCCGGACCGCGTGAGCGCCCTCGTCCTCATCGACGGGTTCGCGCGAATGACGCGCACCGATGACTATCCGTGGGGACTCACCGCAGACCAGGCCCGGGACATCATCGAGGCGTTCGGGTCGGCGTGGGGCACGGGGATGATGCTCGACCTGTTCGACCCGGACGACGCAGATGACGTCGCGCTCCGCGAGTCATGGGGGCGCTACGAGCGCCATTCCGTCAGCCCGGGAACCGCCGCCTCGATGGTCGACATGATCAACGCGACGGACATCCGCGGGATCCTGCCGGCCATCCGGGTCCCGACGCTCGTCGTCGCTCGGACGGATACGCCGGTCGAGTCCGCGCATGGCCGCTACCTGGCCGAACGGATCGCTGGCGCAACCTACGTCGAGCTGCCGGGCCGCGGCAGCCTGTTGTGGTCGGGCGACCAGGACGCCCTGCTGCGCGAGATCGAGCACTTCGTCACCGGATCCCGCCCGGCTCCGCGACACGACCGCGTGCTCGCGACCGTGCTCTTCACCGACATCGTCGGCTCGACCGACCGCGCGGCCGAGATCGGAGACGCCAGATGGCGAGAGCTCCTGGCCGAGCACGACCAGCTCATCCGTCGAGCGCTCGACCGGTTCGAAGGACGAGAGGTGAAGACGACGGGTGACGGATTCCTCGCGACCTTCGACGGTCCCGCCCGCGCGATCCGATGCGCAGAGGCGATCCACGAGTTCCTCCGCCCGATCGGCGTCGACGTGCGAGCCGGCCTGCACACGGGCGAGATCGATCTCGTCGACGGAGACGTCGGAGGCATCGCGGTCCACCTCGGTGCGCGCGTCATGGCCGAGGCCGACGCCGGCGAGACCGTGGTGTCCTCCACGGTGAAGGACCTCGTCGTGGGATCCGAGATCGCGTTCGAGGACCGCGGCGAGCACCACCTGAAGGGCGTCCCGGGAACCTGGCGGCTCTTCGCCGTGTCACGTTCCGTCTGAGATGTCAGGGGCCTCAGTGATGAGAACACCCCTGGTGTGTGGTGGGAGGAGGAGGATTCGAACCTCCGTAGGCTTCGCCGGCGACTTTACAGGCCGCTCCCTTTGGCCACTCGGGCATCCTCCCGGGATCACCGGTGAGGATAGCAACCGGTGCGTCACGTCCGTGAAGCGGGCGGCGTCTGGGACGCCGGAGCCCTCGCCCTTCTAGGATTGGCTCATGGCGAAGGACCAGTTCTCGTTCGACATCGTCTCCGAGGTCGACCTGCAGGAGGTCCGCAACGCCGTCGACCAGGCGGCGCGCGAGATCTCGCAGCGGTTCGACTTCAAGGGCACCGGGACGTCGGTCTCCCTCGAGTCGGACAAGATCGAGATGGCCGCCGGCACCGAGGACCGTCTGAAGGCGGCGTGGCAGGTGCTCCAGGAGAAAGCGGTCAAGCGTCAGGTCCCGTTGAAGTCCCTGAAGCCCGGTGAGGTCCAGCCGGCCACGAAAGGGACGGTCCGGCAGTCCATCGAGGTCATCCAGGGGATCCCCGACGAGAAGGCGAAGCAGATCTCCAAGTTCGTCCGCAGCGCCGTCCCCAAGGCCCAGACCCACATCCAAGGCTCCCAGCTGCGGGTCTCCGCGAAGTCGAAGGACGACCTCCAGTCGGCGATCCGCGCCGTCAAGGAAGAGGACTTCGGTCTCGCACTGCAGTTCACCAACTACCGCTGAACGACGGCAACGCAACGCAACCGCTGTGTTGTGAGGGACCCGGTCCCCCGGTAGATTCCTCAGACCCTTAGGAGGTTGAGATGGATCTCGAACGGATCACGGCCCGAGCGGCGGAGGTCGCCAAGCGCGAAGGCGATGCCTGGCTGGCGAACACGACCGCGTCCAAAGCTCTCCATGAGCGGGCTCTCAAGAGCCTCCCCAACGGGGTCACCTCCAACTTCCAGGTCGGGGACCCGTACCCGGTCTACCTCGAGAAGGGGAAGGGCTCCAGCGTCTGGGACGTGGACGGCACGGAGTACAAGGACTTCCACGGCGGCTTCGGAGTGAACATCGTGGGTCACGCCCACCCCAAGATCGTCGAGGCCCTGGAGAAGGCCGCGCGCGAGGCGATCCACTTCGCCGTCACCACGCCCACCACCATCGCCCTCGCCGAGGCGATCTGCGAGCGCTTCGAGCTGGAGCAGCTGCGGATCGTCAACTCCGGGACCGAGGCCACGATGGACGCGATCAGGGTCGCGCGAGCCGCGACGGGCCGCGACAAGCTGTTGAAGATGGAGGGGTCCTACCACGGCCACCACGATTCCGTGCTCTTCTCCGTCGTGCCGGAGGCGGACGTGCTCGGTCTCCGTCATAACGTCGAGCACGAGGGGAAGGCCTGGTACACGACGCAGCCCACGTCCAAGGGCATCCCGAAGGCGCTCTGGGACACGACGATCGTGGTCCCTTTCAACGACGCGGCGGCGGTCGAAGAAGCGCTGGCGGACAACGAGGGCGAGGTCGCCGCGGTGATCCTCGAGCCCGTGATGATGAACGTGGGCATCATCGAGCCGCAGCCCGGATACCTCCAGGCGCTGCGCGACGCGTGCGAGAAGCACGGGACCGTCCTGATCTACGACGAGGTGAAGTGCGGCGGCACGATCGCGTACGGCGGCACGATGGAGCGCTACGGCGTGAAGCCGCATCTCTCCGCGTTCGCCAAGGCGATCGGCGGCGGCTCGACGATCGGCGCGTTCGGCGGCGACGCGGCGGTCATGGAGTTCGTCAACAAGGGAGCGGCGCAGCAGGGCACGTTCAACGGGAACCCGCTTTCGTCGGCCGCCGGCCTCGCCGCGCTCACGCAGGTGCTGGTCAAGGACGCATACGACGAACTGGGCAAGCTGGGCGCGAAGCTCGCGGAGGGCTGCGATCGGGCGATCGCCGACTCGGGCATCCCGGCGCACACGGTGGACCTCGGCGCGAAGGGCTGCGTCTCATACCGAGCCGAACGGCTCACGAACTACTCGGACTTCCTGGAGACCCACCCCGAGCTCTATTGGGCCTCCTACCCCTGGATGGTGAACCGCGGCATCTTCATGACCCCCGGCGACGAGGAGCAGTGGACGATCTCGGTGCAGCACACCGAGGACGACATCCAGCGTTACATCGACGCGTTCGGCGAGTTCTGCCAGGAACTGTCCGCGTAGCCAGGCGCTAGCCGATCGGGCCGCGCTCGCCGCGAAGCTCGCTGGCGATCGCCCGGAGGCGCTCGACGCGAGCCTCGGTCGGCGGGTGGGTCCTGAACAGGCTCGAGATCCCGCCCCTGCCGCGCGCCTGAAGGGCGTTCATCGGGTTGACGATGAACATGTGCGCCTCGGCCGGGCTCACGGTCGCGAGCGGGGGCACCTGCTTCGAAGCCTGTTCGAGCTTGAGCAGTGCGCTCGCCAGGGCGTCGGGGTCCTTGGAGAGGAACGCGCCGGACTCGTCGGCCTGGTACTCGCGAGAACGCGTGACGGCCATCTGGATCAATATCGCGGCGATCGGCGCGAGGATCCACGCGAGGAGGAGCGAGAGGCCACTGCCGCCGCGCTCGTCGTTGCCCCCGAAGAAGAACGCGAACCGCGCCAGGAACGTGATGCTCATGCCGATCGCGGCGGCGATCGAGGAGATCAGGATGTCGCGGTTGGCCACGTGCGACAGCTCGTGGGCGAGGACGCCGCGGAGCTCACGCTCGTCGAGGATCTGGAGGATCCCCCGGGTCACGGCCACCGAGGCGTGCTCGGGGTTCCGCCCCGTCGCGAATGCGTTCGGCTGCTGCATCTCGGAGACGAACAGCTTGGGCATCGGCAAGCGCTGCTCGTTCGTGAGCTCCCGCACGATCCGGTAGTAGTCGGGCATCTCCTGCTCGGTCACGGGCTTGGAGCGCGTGGTCGCGATCGCGATCTTGTCGGAGAACCAGTACATCGAGAAGTTGAAGACCACCGCCAGGACCAGCGCGATCGTCGCTCCGTTCGTGCCGCCGAGCAGCTGCCCGACGACGACGAACAGGCCGCCCATCGCCGCGATCAGGACCCAGGTCTTCAGCCGGTTGATCCCCGGTGCCATGCTTCATTCCTCCTTATGGGGGTCGATCCCCGCCTCGGGCGGTCGAAACGCCCCTCACGACAATGGTCTCACAGCTCTTTCGTTCGAACGGAGGACGCCGGTTCAGCCGACGAGCGTCGAGATGTCCGCGAGCTTCGAGAAGGTCCCGGGCAGGAGGAAGAAGAACAGGAGCGCCGCCATCGAGAGCCCGACGACCCCCGCGACCAGGACCGGAGTCCGGAACGGCGTGGTGTCCTCGGCCGGCTGGAAGATCATCTGACGGGCGACGGCGAGGTAGTAGAAGACGCTCACCACCGAGTTCACGACCATGATCGCGGCGAGCACCGGGCCGAGGACGCCGCCGCGGGCGATCGCCGCGCCGAAGATCAAGATCTTGGCCCAGAACCCGGCGGCCGGAGGCACGCCCGCCAGCGACACCAAGAACAGGGTCATCCCCACCGCGAGGAACGGGGCGATCCGGGCGACCCCGGCGAAGTCGGAGAGCAGGAGCCTCGGGCTCCGCTTGCTGAGCGCGACCCCGACCGCGAACGCGCCCAGGTTCATGATGCCGTAGATCAAGATGTAGGCGGTCGATGCAGCGAACGCCTGCTGGTTCACGACTTGGTCGTTCGTCACCAGGGCGAACGGCAAGAGGATGTACCCCGCCTGGGCGATCCCCGAGTACGCGAGCAGCCGGACGAACTGCCGCTGCTGCAGCGCCACGAGGTTCCCGATCGTCATCGTGGCGATCGACAGGAACGCGAAGATCGGCACCCAGAACTCGTGCTGTCCGATGAACGCCACGAACATCAGCTGCAGCAGCCCTGCGAAGCCGGCCGCTTTGGAGGCCACCGCCAGGAACGCCGCGACCGGGACCGGCGCGCCCTCGTACGTGTCGGGTGCCCAGAACTGGAAGGGGAACGCGGAGACCTTGAAGGCGAAGCCGACCACGATGAACAAGATCGACGCGAGCGCCATCGCCTCCTGGGAGGGATCGAGCGTGGCGAGGGCGGAGGCGATCGCGTCGAGCCTCGTCTCTCCCCCGGTGAGTCCGTAGATCAAGCTCATCCCGAACAGCATCACGGCCGTCGACAGCACGCCGATCAGGAAGAACTTCAGGCCGCCCTCGACCCCGGTCACGTCCCACTTGCGGAACGCCGCCATCAGGAACCCCGGCGCCGAGACGAGCTCGAGCGAGATGAACAGCATCAAGAGGTCGCGCGAGGACGGCATCAACAGGCAGCCGAGGAACGACGTGAGGAGGAGGAAGTAGTACTCGCCCTGGTAGTAGCCGGGCTGGTCGAAGTACCGACGCGAGACCGCGAGGACGATCACCGCCGCCGCGAGGAAGAAGACCTTGAACAACACGGCGAAGTTGTCGACGACGAACGCACCACCGAAGGTGGCGCGTTCGTCCCCCAGCAGCGTGAGCACGGCGACGAGCGACCCCAGGACGCCGAGCAGTCCGATCGGCATCGAACCCCACTTGAGGCGGGCCGGCAGGAACAGGTCGACGACCAGGACGAGCATGATCGTCCCCGCGAGGATCAGCTCGGGCAGGATCGCGTGGTAGTCAACGCTCACGAAGAGGTCAGCCTCCCTGCCCCAGGACGGCCATGATGCCGCTCACGGCCTCCTGACTGATGCCGAAGATCAGGCGCGGGAACAGGCCGAGCGCGAGGATCAACACCAGCAGCGGCGTCCACGACGCCCATTCGATGGTGTTCATGTCGCTCAGCGCGTGTTCGTTCCAGCGTTCGGGCATCGTGCCCATGTTCACGCGCTGCAGCATCCACAGGAAATAGCCGGCCGTGAGGATCGTCCCGATCCCGCCGGCCACCATGAGGCCCCGGAACAGTCCGACGTGCTCACCGAGGAGCACCTCGTTCGGCCGGAACGACGAGAGGAGGGCCATCACCTCGCCCCAGAATCCGGCCAGCCCCGGCAGCCCGAGGGAGGCGATGGCCACGAACGCGAACACGCCCGCCAGCTTCGGCATCCGCTGGGCCATCCCACCGCCGATCTCCGATATCTGCCTCGTGTGGTACCGGTCGTAGATCGAGCCGACGCAGAAGAAGAGCATGCCGGTGATCAGGCCGTGGGCGACCATGCCGAACAGGGCCGCCTGGATCCCGATCTCGGTGAGCGTGGCGATGCCGAGCATCACGAAGCCCATGTGTCCGACGGAGGAGAACGCGATCAGCCGTTTCAAGTCCCGTTGCGCGAGACACGCCAGCGCGGCGTAGACGATCGCGATGGCCGCGAGGACCCCGATCCATGGCGCGTACGCCTGCGCGCCTTCGGGAAGCACGGGCAGCGCGATCCTGATGAAGCCGTACGTGCCCATCTTCAGCATGATCCCCGCAAGCAGCACGGATCCGATCGTGGGCGCCTCCGTGTGCGCGTCGGGCAACCACGTGTGGAACGGCCACATCGGGACCTTGATCGCGAACCCGAGGGCGATCGCCCCGAACACGATCAGCTGGAAGGTGTGGGCGTACCCGCCGCTCGCCCCGAACTCGGTGAGCTTCACCAGGTCGAACGTCTGCGGGTCCGGTCCGTTGAAGTAGAGGGCCAGGAACCCCAACAGCATGAACACGGAGCCGAACAGCGTGTAGAGGAAGAACTTGATCGCGGCGTACTCGCGGTTCGCCGACCCCCAGATCCCGATCAGGAAGTACATCGGGACCAGCACCATCTCCCAGAAGACGAAGAACAAGATCAGGTCGAAGGCGATGAACGTGCCGGCCATCCCGGTCTCGAGCAGCAACATCAACGCCAGGAACGCCTTGGTGCGGCCCGGCTCCGGAACGAAGCGCCACGTGTAGACGGCGCACAGGAACGAGAGCAGGAAGGTCAGCACGTACAGCGCCATCGAGATCCCGTCGATGCCCACGTGGTACCGGGCCCCGATCGCGGAGATCCAGTTCACGTCGAGCTCGTACTGGAGCCCGTCGGTCCCATAGTCGAAACCGATCGCGATCGCGACCGACAGCACCAGTGCCGCGCCGGTGAACAGGATGCCGAGGCCGCGCACCATCCGTTCGCGGTCCTTCGGCACGAGGAGGATCACCAGTGCGCCGAGGATCGGTAGCAGGGTGGTGATCGTGATCGCCGAGCTCTCCCAGGTCATCTCACACTCCTCACGCGATCTGGACGAACACGATGGTCAACGCCACGACGCCGACGAACAGTACGACCGCATACCACTGCACGTTGCCGGTCTGCAGATACTTGAGCAGGCCCCCCGTCGCACCGGTCAGGCCGCCGACGGCGTTCACGAGGCCGTCGACGAAGGTGCGATCGATCCAACTGATGAACGTCGCCAGCCCGCGCGTCACCCACGCGGCGCCGTTCACCGCTCCGTCCAGGACGTGCTGGTTCGTCCAGTACACGGCGGCGGAGACCTGATCGCGGATCGGATAGACGATGCCCTTCATGTAGAAGTCGTCGATGTAGTAGCGGTGCTGCAGCAGGTTCCAGGCATGGGGGAACGCCATGAGCGGATCCCGCTCGCGGCGTTCCCGGTACAGCGGGTAGCCGATCAGGATCCCCGCGGCGGCCGCGATCGTGCCGACGAGGGCCACCCAGAAGACGAAGCTCGCCTCGTGCGGATGCTCGAAGAACACCCAGTCCCCGAAGACGGCCCCGAGCTGTGGAGCGCCCAGGAAGCCCGCGACGACCGACGCGCCCGCGAGCCCCACGAGTGGGCCGGTCATCACGGGCGGCGATTCGTGCGGGTGCGCGGTGCCCCGATAGGTGCCGAAGAACGTCAGCAGGACGCACCGGGTCATGTAGAACGCCGTCATCACCGCAACCGCGAGCAGGACGAAGAACAGCCACTGGTTGTGCTCCCAGGCCCCCACGAGGAGCTCGTCCTTCGACCAGAAACCGGCGAGCGGGAACACGCCGGCGAGCGCCGCGGAGCCGATGAGGAACGTCCAGAACGTGACGGGCATCTCGTCCTTGAGGCCACCCATGTCGCTCATGTTGTTCGAATGGACCGCATGGATCACCGAGCCGGCGCCGAGGAAGAGCAGAGCCTTGAAGAACGCGTGCGTGAACAGATGGAAGAAACCGGCGGAAACGCCCTCCGGCCCGAGCGACAGGCCGGCCACCATGTACGCGAGCTGCGAGAGCGTCGAGTACGCGAGGACCCGCTTGATGTCGTCCTGCACGAGCGCGAGGAACGCGGCGCCTAGCGTCGTGATCGCGGCGATCACGCTCACGATCGTCAGGACGAACGGGTCGGCGTGCACGAAGACCTCGAACATCCGCCCGACCAGATAGACCCCAGCGGCCACCATCGTGGCGGCATGGATCAGCGCCGAGACCGGAGTCGGCCCCGCCATCGCGTCCGGAAGCCACACGTGGAGGGGGAACTGAGCGGACTTCCCGATCGCCCCTCCGAACAGGAGCAGGGCAGCCGCCGTGACGAGGGCGGACGAGACTCCCGGCTTCGCGATCGTCTCGCCGATCTCGGCGATGTTCGTGGTCGTGAAACCGGTGGCGAAGATCAGCGCGAAGATCCCGAACATGAACGGCACGTCGCCGACGCGCGTGGTGATGAACGCCTTGATCGCCGCGCTCGAGTTCTCGTGCTCCTCGTACCAGTGGCCGATCAGCAGGTACGAGCAGACGCCCATGATCTCCCAGCCGACCAGCAGCATCAGCAGGTTGTTGGCGACCACCACCGTGAGCATCGCGCCGGTGAAGAGGGACAACACGACGTAGAACCAGGTGAACCGGACGTCCCCGTGCATGTAGCCGAGGGAGTAGACGTGGACCGCGAGCGACACCGCGGTGACGACGACGAGCATCACCGCGGTGAGGCCGTCGACGAACTGGCCCACCTCGAGATGCAGTGGCCCGATCGTGAACCACTCGATGCCCTCCGGTGCGTAGGCTCCTCCCCCCGTCACGAAGTGCCAGAGCACGGCGAGCGCCATCACGAAGCCGACGGCGAGGGCGGTGATCCCGTACACCGCGCCCTGTCCCGGCGTGCGCTTCCCGAAGAACAGCGTCAGGGCCGCCGCGACGAACGGGAGCAGCGCGATCACCCACGCGTACTGGATGGCGCCGGAAGCGGTCGTCGTTACCTCGGCCGCTACCACTTGAGGAGGTTCACCTCGTCCACGTTGATCGACGCCCGGTTCCGGAACAGCAGGATCACGATCGCGAGCCCGATCCCCACCTCGGCTGCCGCGACGGCGATGATGAACAGGGCGAAGATCTGGCCTCCCACGTCGTGCAACGACGACGAGAACGCGATGAAGTTCACGTTCACCGCGTTCAGCATGAGCTCGATCGACATCAGGACCATGACGGCGTTCCTGCGGGCGAGGACCCCGTAGACGCCCGTCGAGAAGAGCAGCGTCGAGAACACGAGCACGAAGGGAAGCCGGATCACGTCAGTTCCCCTCGTCCTTGCGGGCGAGCACGATGGCACCGATCAAGGCTGCGAGCAGCAGGAACGAGATCGCCTCGAACGGGAGCACGTAGTCACGGAACATCGATTCCCCCACGCCCTGGGTGGTCGATCGGAAGACCTCGAACTGCTCGGAGTCGAACGGGAACGCCTCCTGGATCAGGAAGACGAGACCCGCGAAGACACCGATGGCGACGAGCGCTCCGAGCCACCGGCGGTTGTTGTCGAGGGTGTCCCTGCCGATCGGGGCCTTCGTGAGCATCAGTCCGAAGAGGAACAGGATCACGATGGCGCCGACGTAGATCAAGATCTGCACCCAGCCGGCGAACTCCGCCCCGAGGAGCAGGAACGTCGCGCCGACCGACAGGAGCGCGACCACGAGGTAGAGAGCCGCATGCACCACGTTCCGCGCCGTCACGACGGCGATCGCACTGATCGAGCCCACCGCGGCGATCACGGCGAACGCGTATTCCTGGGCCGTCACGAAGCCTGTTCCTCCGCGGGCTCCGCACCCTCTTCCAGAGCGGGGGGCGGCAGGACGGTGTAGGTCCAGTCTTCGAGCCGCTCCTTCTCATGGGTCATCAGGTCGATGTCGTACTCGCCGTATTCGAACTCCGGGCTCCAGAACAACGCATCGAAGGGGCAGACCTCGACGCAGATCCCGCAGTACATGCAGAGGGCGTAGTCGATCGCGAACCGGTCGAGGACCTTCTGGGAGCGAGCGCGACCGCCGCTCGCCGGGTCGTGCGTCTCCTTGTGGGCATCGATGTAGATGCACCAGTCCGGGCACTCGCGCGAGCACTTGTAGCAGACGGTGCAGTTGGCCTCCTTGAGCGCGATCACCCCGCGCGTCCGCGCGGGGAGATCGGGCTTCACCCGCGGGTACTGCTGCGTGACGGCCGGCTGGAGCATCGTCTTCAGCGTCACCGAGAGGCCCTTCGCGAGCCCGAGACCGGTCCCCCGCTTCCGCTTCTGCTCGGCCACCTAGAACGCCACCTTCGCCACGGCCACGCCCATGATGAGGGCCAGGGACAGGGGGATGAGCACCAGCCAGGAGAAGCGCTGGAGTTGGTCCTCACGCAGGCGCGGGTAGGTCGCCCGCAGCCAGATGAACAAGAAGGCCAGCGCGCCGATCTTGCCCATCATCATCAGCACGCCCGGGATCGGGATGCCGGGCAACGGCTGGTACCCGCCCAGGTAGAGGACCGCGGCGATCCCGGAGAACGCCACGATCCCGCCGTACTCGGCGAGCAGGAAGAAGGCGAACTTCAGGCCCGTGTACTCGGTGTAGGCGCCGAAGATGATCTCGGAGTCGGCGATGGGCATGTCGAAGGGCGGCCGCTGCAGCTCGGCGAACGCCGCCATCATGAAGATCAGGAACCCCGGCAGCTGCGGGATGATGAACCAGAGGTTCTGCTGCGCCTCGGCGATGCCCACCATCGAGAGCGTCCCGGCCTGCATCACGACCGCGGCCGCGGCGATCACGAGCGGGAGTTCGTAGGCGATCAGCTGCGCGGCCGCACGGAGCGCGCCGATCAGCGAGAACTTGTTCGCCGAGGACCAGCCGGCCATCATGATCCCGATCACGGAGACGCTGGACATCGCCAGCACGAAGAAGATGCCGACGTCGAGGTTCTCCGCGAACACCGTGTTCCCCGAGCGGCAGGACCACCAGGATCGCGATGTACGGGATCATCGCTACCGCGGGCGCGAGCGAGAACACGTTGCGGTCGGCGGCGGCCGGGAACGATGTCCTCCTTCTGGATGAACTTGACCCCGTCGGCCACGAGCTGGGCCCATCCGTGGAACCGGCCCGCCTCCATCGGTCCGAGCCGCGCCTGCATGTGGGCGAGGCCCTTGTGCTCGATGTAGCCGACCCCGAGCGGAACCACGAGGAAGAACCCCATCACGGCGATCGTCTTCAGCAACAGGACGAGCCAGAAGTTCGAGAACACGTCCTCGGCGATCGAGACGCCCGTCTCGGCGAGGATCACTCCTCGTCCTCCTCGGGCTCCCCTTCGACGAGGCCCGGCCACGGCTTCGCCTCGCGACTCATCAACGGGAAGTCCTTGCGCAGCGGCTGTCCCTCGAACGGCTCGGAGAGCAGGAGCTTCACCGGCTTCGGATGCCCCTCGAAGCGGATCCCGAACATCTCTCGCGTCTCACGCTCGTGCCAGTCCGACGTCGGGAACAGGTCCGACACCGTCGGGCAGGTCGGATCCTCGTGCGTCAGCTGCACCTTGAGGCGCACGTTGTGACGGTGGGTGAGCGAGTACAGGTGCGTGACGACCTCGAACCCCCGCTCCGGGCCGAAGTCGACGCCGGCCGTGAAGTCGCAATAGACGCAGTCGAACTCGGGCTCGTCCCGCAGGAACCGGCAGACGTCGCGGTAGCGCTCCGTGCTGACGGTCGCCACCGGATGGCCGTGCTGCACCTCGAAGGCGAGGATGTCATCGCCGAACCGCGCCCGCAGGCGCGACTCGACGTCCTCAGGAGCTAGCGCTGTGGCCACTCGCCCACTTCTCCTGGATGTCCTCGTCCTTGATCTTCTCCTGCAGCTTCACGATGCCGTGCAGCAGGGCCTCCGGGCGGGGCGGGCAACCGGGCACGTAGACGTCGACGGGCACGATCTGGTCGACGCCCTTGGTCACGGAGTAGGAGTCCCAGTAGGGGCCGCCGCAGTTGGAGCAGGACCCGAACGAGATCACGTACTTCGGGTCGGGGATCTGGTCGTAGACGCGCTTGAGAGCGGGCGCCATCTTGTCGGTCAGGGTCCCTGCCACGACGAGGAGATCCGCCTGGCGCGGGCCGTGGGCGAACGGGATGACGCCCAGGCGGATGAAGTCGTGCTTGGAGGTCGAGGTCGCGATCAACTCGATCGCGCAGCACGCGAGGCCGAAGTTCATGACCCACAGGGAGTACCGGCGGCCCCAGTTGAGCAGGAACTTCACCGGCTGGATCTTGGGGAGCGGGGTCTTCTCGGTGATCAGGCCCATCGGACGACCCCCTTGCGCCAGGCGTAGAGCAGCCCGGTGGCGAGGATCCCGATGAAGATGCCCATCTCGACCACCGCGGCCCAGCCGAGGCTCTCGAAGACGCGCGCCCACGGGAAGAGGAACACGGCCTCGACGTCGAAGATCACGAAGAGGAAGCCGAAGACGTAATAGCGGATCTGGCTCTGCGACCAGCCCTCGCCGACCGGATCGATCCCGCATTCATAGGTCGTGAGCTTGGCCGGGCTGGGTCGGTGGGGAGCGATCAGGCGGGCGGCGGTGAACGCCACCGCGACGAGGATAGCTCCGGCGGCCACGACCGCCAGCACGACACCGTAGGACGAGTAGTAGTCAGGCACGCTTGTGAAAGTCTTCCCGAGCGCGGATCCTAGCATGATCCCTTCGGGCGCCCTCCATCAGACTCCATCCGCTCCACAGCGCGCCGAAAGGAACCGTGCGAGCTGCACCAATGCGTGCTGGGCAGGGCCCCTCGGGAGCCGTTCGACGAGGGTGACCGCGCGCCCGACCTCGTCGCGGACGGCCTTCCGAGCGTGCTCGATCGAGTCGCCGTCCGCGACGATCTCGAGCGCGCGGTCGAGGAGCTCGCCGTGCACGCCCGTGGACAGGATCCGGGCCAGCTCGTCGCGATGCGGGGAGGTCTCGAGCGCATGAAGGACGGGCAGCGTGTACACGCCCTCCTTCAGGTCGACACCCGGCTCCTTGCCCAGCTCGAGCTGGCTCGAGGTGAGGTCCATGATGTCGTCCGAGAGCTGGAAGGCGAGACCGAGCGATTCGCCGAAGTCATCGAGGATGTCGACGTGCTCGGCGGGGGCGTCGGCCATCATCGCCCCCAGCCGGCATGACGTGGCGATCAGTGCGCCGGTCTTGCGGCGGATCACCTCGATGTAGTTGTCCTCGGTCTGGTCGAGCCGCCGAGAGGCGTCCACCTCCCGGATCTGGCCGTCGCAGAGCACGGCGATCGTCTGCGCGAGGATGCGGCAGACATCGGGACCGAGGTCGGCGCCGACCTCCGATGCGCGGGCGAACAGATAGTCCCCGGTGAGGATCGCCACCGTGTTGTCCCATCGGACGTTCGCGGCGGGCACGCCGTGACGCGACTCCGCCTCGTCGATCACGTCGTCGTGGTACAGGGTCGCCACGTGGACGAGCTCGAGCGACACCGACGCGGGGATCAAGCGAGGGTCGGTCGGGTCGCCGAAGTAGCCGGACAGGAGCGCCAGCATCGGGCGGAACCGCTTGCCGCCGGCCGCGAGCAGGTAGTTGGCGGTGGCGGAAAGAAGCTCGGAGTTCGCCTCTTCGAGCGCTTTGCGGAGCGCCTCCTCGACACGATCCAGCCGCGTCCGGATCTCCGACTCCAGGACGGGGTCGGGAGACTCGAGGCCGGGGATGACACGGCGGCTCACGGTGAAGTCTCCATCGAGCTCACCATCTCACTCGTGGTCACCATCGCAGCACCGAGGCCTTCTCGATGACGCCGACGATCACACCGGGGAACAGGCCCAGGACCAGGGTCGCGGCGGCCGGCACGATGAGGACGGCTCCTGCGGCGCCGCCGGCGAGCTCGATGGTGTCCGAGGCCGGAGCCTCTTCGGGCTCCTGCATGTACATCACGACGATCACGCGGAGGTAGAAGAACGCGGCCGCGACACTCATGAGCACGCCCACCAGCACGAGCGCCCAATACCCGGCGCCGATCGCCGCCGAGAAGACGTTCACCTTCGCGATGAACCCGGCGGTCGGGGGGATGCCCGCGAGGGACAACAGGAACAGGGTCATCAAGGCCGCGGCGACCGGGTCGGTCCGCGCGAGGCCCGCGTAGTCGGAGATCCGGGTCCGCTCCTCTCCCCTGCCGGACACCAGCATCACGGTCCCGAAGGCGCCGACGGTCATCGCCGCGTACGCGACCAGGTAGAAGACCGCCGAGCGGATCCCGACCGCCCCGGGAGCCGTCAGTCCCGTGAGGATGAAGCCGGCGTGGGCGATGCTCGAGTACGCCAGCATGCGCTTCACGTTCGTCTGGGCGATCGCGAGGATGCTCCCCAGGACGATCGAGACCGCAGCGAGGCCCCACACGACCGGCGCCCAGTCCCACGCGAGCGCCTGGAACGCGACGTCCAACACCCGGATCAAGGCAGCGAACGCCGCGACCTTCGTCGCGGCCGACATGTAGGCGGTCACCGGAGTCGGTGCCCCCTGATAGACGTCCGGCGTCCACATGTGGAACGGCGCGGCGGAGACCTTGAACCCGAAACCGACCGCGAGGAGCGCGAAGCCGAGAAGGGCGAGCGACTGCGTTCCGTCGTTCCCGGTCAAGGCGAGCGCCATCGCTCCGATCTTCGTCGTGCCGGTCGCGCCGTAGGCCATCGCGACGCCGTAGAGGAAGAACGCGGAGCTGAAGGCGCCGAGCAAGAAGTACTTCATCGAGGCCTCGTTCGCCGCGCGGCGGCCGGTGAGGCCGGTGAGGACGTAGAGCGAGAGCGAGAGGATCTCGAGCGCGAGGAACGTCACGATGAGGTCCGCTGCCGCCACGATCAGCGTCATCCCCGAGGTGGCGAACAGGAGCAGCGGCGTGAACTCGCCCTTCTGTTCGTCGCCGGACCGCGCGAAGTACTCGTAGCCGAGGAGCAGGCCGAGCGCGGCGATCGCCAGGAGGAGGAGCCGCGCGAGGACGGCGAAGCGATCGGCCGCGACCGTCCCTCCCAGCACGGTCGCGGCCCCGTCCCAACTCCACAGCGAGAGGCTGGTCGCCGCGGCGAGGGCCACGCCGATCAGGCCTATCGACAGGTGGACCAGCGGTTCCGCTCGCTTGGCGAGGGCCTCGTAGAGCAGCCCGGCGATCGCGAACGCCACGAGGACGAGCTCCGGCAGGACCGGCTCGAACACGAGCGCGGGGGTCGGGAGGACCTCTTGCCCGATCACGGCAGGCCTCCCGGAACGGCGATGATCGAGTTCTTCACGGGCGAACCGACGTCGGTCGTGTGCTGCGGGTCTGGCGCGACGCGCGCGATCACGGCTTCGGATGCCGGGTCGATCCTGTCGGTGAGCAGTTTCGGCGCCACACCGAACAGGAGGAGGAGCGCCAGAACGGGCGCGAGGACCACGACCTCGCGAAGGTTCACGTCGGGCAGCAGCCGGTGCTCCTCGCGGACAGGCCCGAACGCCATCCGCTGGTACGACCAGAGGAGGTAGATCGCGGCGAGCACCACGGCGGTCGCGGCGAGCGCCCCGAACCAGTTGCTGACGGCGAACGTCCCGACGATCACGAGGAACTCGCCGACGAACCCGTTCAGCCCGGGCAAGCCTGCGGAGGCGAATGCCGTGAACAAGAACGCGCCCATCAGCCACGGCATCCCCGATGCGAGCCCGCCCATCTGGTCCAGGTCGCGCGTGTGCGTCCGCTCGTAGACCATCCCGACGAGGAGGAACAGCCCGCCGGTCGCGAGACCGTGGTTCACCATCTGCAGCACGCCTCCGGTGACCCCCTGCTGGGTGAACGCGAACACGCCCAACACGACGAAGCCGAGGTGCGAGACGGACGAGTACGCGACCAGCCGCTTGATGTCGGTCTGGATCAGCGCGTTCACCGCTCCGTAGATGATCCCGATCACGGCGATCACGCCGACGAACGTCGCGAAGTACTTCGACGCCTCCGGGAAGAGCATCAGATTGAACCGGATCAGCCCGTACGTCCCGACCTTCAACAGGAGCGCGGCCAGGAGGACCGAGCCGGCCGTCGGCGCCTCGGTGTGCGCGTCCGGCAGCCAGGTGTGCAGCGGGACCAACGGCACCTTCACCGCGAACGCGACGAAGAACGCGAGGAACAACCACCGGGCCGTCGTGACCGGCACACCCGCGGCCGCGTCCATCATCGCGCCGTATCCGAACAGCCTGGGGCCGTCCTGTTGGGCGTACAGGAACAGGATGGCGACGAGGAGGAACGCCGAGCCCGCCATCGTGAACAGGAAGAACTTGATCGCGGCGTAGATGCGGCGCTGGCCTCCCCACCCGCCGATCAACAGATACATCGGCACGAGGAGCGCCTCGAAGAAGAGGAAGAAGAGCAACAGGTCGAGGGCGACGAACGTGCCGATCACCGCCGTCTCGAGCACGAGGATCGCGGCGAGATAGCGGCGGACGTCCTTCGTGATCGTCCAAGACGCGAGGATCGACACGGGGAACAGGAAGGTCGTGAGCAGGAGCATCCAGATGCTGAGGCCGTCGATGCCGACGGCGTAGGACAGGCCGATCGAGGGCACCCAGCGAGCGATCTCGATCATCTGGAACGGTTCCGAGGAGGCGGGATCGAAGCGGCCCAGGACGACGAGGGACACGATGAACGTCGCGACCGAGGCCCCGAGCGCGACCCAGCGCGCCGCCTCGTCCTTCAGGCCGCGACCGCCTGCCAGGACCATCAACGCGCCCAGGAGCGGGATGAACGTCGTGAGCGTGAGGAGCTTGTTCACAGCCGGGTCCCCAGCCACAGCAGGACACCAACAGCGCCCACGAACAACCCGAGCGCGTACGAGCGGACGAACCCGGTCTGGATGCGGCGTCCGGCGGCGGCGAGCCGCCGGACGCCGCCCCCCACCCCGTTCACGAGCCCGTCGACGCCCTTCGCGTCGAAGACGTCCGCGGAGAAGCGGGCGGCGGCGATCCCCGGGTTCACGAACAGCGTGGAATAGGCACGATCGACATACCAGCCCGCCGCGGCCGCTCGCGGCAGCGGCTGCAGCCGTTCGCGGAAGGTGAGCCGATCGACACGGCCCGAGGCGTAGACCCACCAGGCGACCGCGAGCGCGCCGAGCGCGATCGCGGTCGCGATGACCGAGAGGGCGAGGGTCGAGAGACCCTCGCCCTCGGGGACCGGTCCGGTCACGGGCTCGAGGAACCTCGCGAGCGTGCCCTCCGCGTTGGTCGCGAGGATGAGGCCGGTCACCGCGGCCCCGGCCGCCAGCGCCACGAGCGGCACGGTCATCACGGGCGGCGATTCGTGGGCGTGCTCCGCCTCCTCGCTCCTCGGCTCCCCGAAGAACGCCAGGAACAGGAGCCGGCCGATGTAGAGCGCGGAGAGCAAGGCTCCGAGCGTCCCGAGCAGATAGATCCACGTGCGTCCGGTGTGGTTCGCGATCTCGAGGATCTGGTCCTTCGCGAAGAAGCCCGCGAGTGGCCAGATCCCGGCGAGCGCAAGAGCGCCGATCACGAACGTCCATCCCGTGATCGGCATCCGGCGGATGAGACCGCCCATGCGTTGCAGGTCGGTCTCCTCGTGCATGCCGTGCATCACGGACCCCGCGCCCAGGAACATCAGGGCCTTGTAGAAGGCGTGGGCCACGAGCATGAACATCGCGCCCGTGTAGAAGCGCATGCCGGCCGCCATGAACATGAACCCGAGCTGGCTGATCGTGGAGTACGCGAGGACCCGCTTGATGTCGTCTTGTGCCAACGCGCAGGTCGCGGCGAACAGCGCCGTGACGAGGCCGACGACCAGGACCACGGTCAGAGCGACCCCTGAGAGCTCGAAGAGCGGTGCGCTCCGAACGACGAGGTAGACGCCGGCCGTCACCATCGTGGCCGCGTGGATCAGCGCGGAGACGGGCGTGGGGCCTGCCATCGCGTCGGGCAGCCAGACGTGGAGCGGCACCTGCGCGGACTTCCCGATCGCTCCCGCGAACAGGAGGAGCGCGATCGCGGTGGCGGTGCCCTTCGCGATCGTCTCCCCCGGCGCGCCGAGCACCGTACCGAAGTCGAGCGACCCGAACTTCGACACGATCAGCGCAAGGCCGATGAGCATCGCGGTGTCGCCGATCCGCGTGGTGATGAACGCCTTCTTCGCGGCGCTCGCGTTCTCGGCCTTCTCGAACCAGAACCCGATCAGCAGGTACGAGCAGAGTCCGACGCCCTCCCAGCCGACATACAGGAGGCCGTAGTTGTCCGCGAGGACGAGCAGGAGCATGAAGAAGACGAACAGGTTCAGGTACGCGAAGAACCGTCCATAGCGAGGATCGCCCTCCATGTAGCCGATCGCGTAGACGTGGATCAGGAGGCCGACCCCGGTGATGACGAGGATCATCGTCGCCGAGACCGCATCGAGCCGCAGGTTGGCGCCGATCTCGAAGGCGCCCACCTGGATCCAGTCGAACAGATGCTGGGTGACGACTCGTTCTTCGGCAGACGCGCGCAGGAGCTCGCGGACGGCGACGAGCGATATCACGAACGAGAGCCCCACAGCCCCACTCGCCACCAACCCCGCGAGCTTCCCGAGACGTCGGCCGACGAAGAGGTTGAGGGATGCGGCCACGAGAGGGATCGCGGGGACGAGCCAGAGCCATGCCACGCCCGAGATCCCGACGCTCGTGTCGTCCATCAGCCGGCGAGTCCTCGTGCTTGATCGACGTCCACGGTTCCCCGGCGCCGGTACACCGCCACGATGATCGCGAGGCCCACGACCACCTCGGCGGCCGCGACGACCATCGAGAAGAACGCCAGCACCTGGCCGTCCAGCGCCATATGCATCCTCGAGAACGCGACCAGTGCGAGGTTCACCGCGTTCAACTGCAGCTCGACCGACATGAAGATCAGGAGCGCGTTCTTCCGCAAGAGCACGCCGAGCGTGCCGAGCGTGAACAGCACGCCCGACAGCACCACGAAGTAGGCGATCGGGGTCCTCACGTCCCCATCTCTCGCATCGGATTCATCCGCGCATCGCCTCCAGCTCGGCTTGCGTGACCGCGCGTGCCTTCCGCTGGCCGAGCACCATCGCCGCGATCGCGGCGACGATGAGCAGGATCGACGTTGCCTCGAATGGGAAGAAGTAGTTCCGGAACAGGATCTTCGCGAGGGCTTGCGTGTTGCCGGGCTCGTTCACCGCGTCGAATCCCGGCGGGGCCTTCGCCGCGAAGCCGATGCCCGCCCGCACCGCGAGCACGATCTCGATCACGAACCCGGCGCCCAACACCAACGCGAGGGGTCGCTGGGCCACCAGTCGCTCGCGGAGGTCGTCCCCGCGATCGACCCCGAGGAGCATGATCACGAACAGGAACAGCACCATGATCGCGCCCGCGTACACGATGATCTGCACCGCGAACAGGAACGGCGCGTCGAGGATCAGGTAGAAGACCGCGAGGCAGAAGAAGTTCACGACGAGGAACAGCGCGGCGTGAACGGCGTTCCGCATCAGCAGCATGCCGACGGCCGACGCGACCGAGATCGGCGCGAAGACCCAGAACACGACGTTGTCGAGCGGCACCCTTACAGGCCCTCCTTCGCCCCCGGAGTGGTGCCGAGCTCCGGAGGCGGCTCCAGCAGCTGCTCCTTCGTGAGGATCGCGTCCTCGCGCGAGGTGTAGGACATCTCGAAGTAGTTGGTGAGCGTGAGCGCACGCGTCGGGCAGGCCTCGACGCAGAGGCCGCACATGATGCAGCGCAGGTAGTTGATCTGGTAGTCCTTCGCGTACCGCTCCCCCGGCGACGTCGGGTTCTCGGGATCGTTGTCCTCGCCCTCCACCCAGATCGCGTCCGCCGGACAGGCGAACGCGCAGAGCTCGCAGCCGATGCACTTCTCCAGGCCGTTCTCGTGCCGGTTCAGTAGGTGGCGACCGGTGTGCGCCCGCTCGGGGATCGGGGCGACGACCTTCGGGTACTCCTCGGTGTTGTCGGGGCGGAACGTCTGCTTGAAGACCGTCGCCATACCCTTCAGGACGGCGCCGGTGTCTCCCAGGAAGGTCCGCTCGCGCGGGCGTTCGTCTGTCATCGAGTCATCTCCTCACGACGGGTGCTCCGACCCGTGGGCAGGAACGAGAGCAGCAGCATCGCGACCAACGCGATCGCCGCCCACGTCAGCAACGTCCCCCGGTTGAGATCGAGCCGATCGGGGAGGACGACGACCGCACCCGTGATCAGGATCCACACGAGACCGAAGGGGATCAGGACCTTCCACCCGAAGGCCATCAGCCGGTCGTAGCGAACCCGTGGCAGCGTGGCGCGGACGAGGACGAACACGTAGATGACCAGCGTCACCTTGAGGATGAACCACAGGAACGGCCAGAGCCACGGGAGGAAGTCCGGGCCCGGCCCTCGCCAGCCGCCGAGGAACAGCGTCACGCCGATCGCCGCGACGGTCACGGTCGCCACGTACTCGCCGAGGAAGAACATCGCGAACGTGATGCCGGAGTACTCGGTATGGAAGCCCGCCACCAGCTCCGACTCGGCCTCGGCCAGATCGAACGGCGGGCGGTTGGTCTCGGCGATCGCGCAGATCATGTACAGCAGGAAGGCCGGGAACATCGGGACCACGTTCCACACGCGATCCTGCGCCGAGACGATCTCCGAGAAGGACAGATGGCCGCTGTACATCAGCACCGCGACCAGCGAGAGCCCCATCGCGACCTCGTAGGAGATCATCTGGGCCGAGGAGCGGACGGCGCCCGAGCAACGGATAGTTCGAGCCGCTCGACCAGCCCGCGAGGACCACGCCGTACACCGCGATCGAGGTCATCGCGAGGACCCACAGGATCCCGATGTCGAGGTCCACGAGCTGGAAGGGGAGCTCCCGACCGAACAGCGTGATGCTCGTGCCGAACGGGATCGTGCAGAACGCGAGGAACCCCGGGAACATCGCGAGGACCGGGGCGATGAGATAGACGGGCCGGTCGGCGTTCGTCGGGAGGATCCCCTCCTTGAAGAAGAGCTTGATCCCGTCCGCGAGGGTGATGAGGATGCCGCGCGGGCCGGCGCGCATGGGACCCATGCGCGTCTGCATGTCCGCGATGATCTTGCGCTCGAACCAGATGTAGACCAACACGGAGATCAGCAGCGCGAAGAACACGATCACGACCCGAGCGACGAGCAGGAGCCAGTCGAGCCAGTCCATCAGCCTTCGGCCCCTGCTTCGGCGCCCGCTTCCGCGAGCTGCGCGGCCGGCTCGACGGTGACGGAGGTCACGAAGTCACCGTCGAGGAGGCGGTTCGCTTGGAAGCCCGCCTGGTTGAAGGGAACGAAGACCGAACCCTTCGCGACGTGCTCGGTGACGCGAGCCGGCAGGGTCGCCTCGCCCACCGCGGTCGTGAGGACGAGGTCGTCGCCGTCCCCGACGTGGGCGGCGGCGGCATCGTCCGGGTGGATCTCGACGAAGGGTCTCTCCCCGAGCGCCTCCTTCAGCTCGTCGGCCCGCTCCGACAGGCGACCCTCGTCCACGAGCAGTGGGTAGGTGAAGAGCGTGAGGCCTTCATCGGAGGCCTCCCCGGTCGGCTCGTTCGGAGCAGGCAGGCTGCTCAGGAGGTCCAGCGGTGCGAGGAGCTCGCCCATCTCTTCGTGGAGCTCGTCGAGGCTCTCGAAGCCGAGGTCGCCCCCGCACGCGAGCGCGAGGCTCGCGAAGATCTCCCAGTCGGGGATCGAGAGGCCTTCGGGGTCGCGGACACGCCGGAGGCGCTGTCCGCGACCCTCCCACGTCGTCACGTGGCCTTCCTTCTCGAGGAAGGCCGCGGCCGGGAGGAACGCGTCCGCGAACGGCTCGAGCGAGCCGAGCTCCAGCGACTGAACCACCTTCCGCGGCACGTTCTCCAATGCTCTCCGTGCGAGTGATGAATCTGGGTGGTCACGCAGCGGATCGACGCCGATCAGGAACAGGACGTCGATCTCGCGGGCGGCGCAGGCCTCGAGGATCCCTCGCGCATCGCGGCCGGGCTCTCGGTTGACGGCGGTCGCCCACACGCTCTCGACCGCGCCGGCTTCCCCCATGCTGCGCCCACCCGGGAGGAGCGACGGATGCACACCGGCGCGAAGCGCCCCGCGGTCGCCCGCCCGCCTCGTGACGTAGGCGAACCGGGACGTGCGGAACCGCTCCTGCGCGGCCTCGGCCGCGCCCGGCCGCTCGCCGGCGATCACCAGGGCGTTTCCGCCGGCGGCGCGGAGCGCCTCCAAGGCCTCGTCCATCAGCGGGTCCGCGCCGCCGGCCAGCAGGCGGGCCTCATCCCCGGGCCGGACCAGGACGTGCGTCGCCACGTCGTGCAACCTCGTCCGGCGAGGGTGCAGCACCCAGATCCGCGCGCCTGCGGCCGCGGCCTTCCGCAGCCGCAGGTGCAGGATCGGCACCTCTTGCTCGGCGTCGAGCCCAACGACCAAGATCGCCTTCGCGTGCTCGACGTCGGCGTACGTCACGCCCATCGGCGCTCGCGCCGCGAACAACTCCGCCGTCGGCGCGCCGCTCCCCCGCCGATGGTCGAGGTCGTTCGTCTTGAAGACCGTTCGAACGAGCTTCGACAAGGCGTAGTAGTCCTCGTCCATCAGGCGCCCGCCCGTCAGCACTCCGACGCGCGCGCCGTCCACCCAGCTCGCGATCTTCGTGAGCACCTCGCCGAAAGACGCGGGCTCGAGCCCGTGGTCGCGGATCAGCGGCGTCGTGATGCGCTCCGGGGAGTCCGGGAACCGATACGCGTACCGACCCTTGTCGCAGAGCCACGCGTCGTTCACCTCGTACTCGTCGCGCGCGAGATGCCGGACCACCTCGCCCCGTCGAACGTCCACCCGCATGTTGCAGCCGGCGGAGCAATGCGGGCACACCGAGTCGCCGTAGGTGAGGTCGAACGGCCGCGCCGCGAAGCGGTACGGCGTCGACGTGAGCGCGCCCACCGGGCAGATCTGGACGGTGTTCCCGCTGAACGGCGAACGGAAGTCCTCGCCGGCGGCGATCGAGACGCGCTCGCCGGCGCCACGCGCGAAGAGCTCGAGGAACCGATCGCCGGAGATCTCGTCGCAGAACCTCGTGCAACGGGCGCAGAGGATGCATCGCTCACGGTCCAATCCCACGAGCGGCGACATCGGGATCGGCTTGGGGAAGACGCGCTTCGCCTCGCGAAAACGGCTGTCGCCGGGACCGTAGGCGAGCGCCTGATCCTGGAGCGGGCACTCGCCGCCGCGATCGCAGATCGGGCAGTCGAGCGGGTGGTTCAGCAGCAGGAACTCGATGTTCGCTCGCTGCGCGTCCGCGACCTCAGGATCGCTGTTCTGCGTCCGCACCTTCATGCCGGCCGCGACCGGGACGGTGCACGAGGTGGCGAGCTTCGGCTGCCCCTCGACGCTCACGTAGCACTGGCGGCACGCGCCGGCGGGCTTCAGGAGCGGGTGATCGCAGAACCGAGGAACCTCGATGCCGAGCTGCTCCGCGGCCCGGATGATCAGGGTCCCCGCAGGAACGGTGACCTCCTTGCCGTCGATCGTCAGCGTGACATCGCTCATACCGCCGACGCCACCTCCGCATGCTCGAGGCGCAACGGGCATCGTCCGAGGCGCACGTGCTCCTCGAACTCTTCGCGGAAGTGCTTCAAGCTCGAATCGATGACGGACGCCGCCCCGTCGGCCAGGGCGCAGAAGGCGCGGAACATGATGTGCTTGCCCATGTCCGCCATGACCGGGATGTCCTCGGCCCGGCCGTAGCCGTCGGCGATCCGCCCGAGCACGCGCTCGGCCCACCAGGTCCCCTCGCGGCACGGCGTGCACTTCCCGCACGACTCGTGCGCGTAGAAGCGGGTCATCCGCTGGGCCGCGTCGACCACACAGTCGGTGTCGTCGAGGACCATCACCGCCCCGGTCCCGAGCAGCGAGCCGGCGGCCGCCACGGACTCGTAGTCGAGCGGCGTGTCGATGTGCTCGGCGGTGAGCAGCGGCGTCGATGAGCCGCCGGGGGTCCACGCCTTGAGCGAACGCCCGCCGAGGACTCCCCCCGCCAGATCCTCGAGGAGAACGCGGAGCGGCGTTCCGAGCGGGAGCTCGTAGTTGCCGGGACGCTCGACCTTGCCGCTGATCGTGAAGAGCTTCGTGCCCGGTGACTTCTCGGTGCCGAACTCGCGGAACCACTCGGGACCGCGCACGACGATGTCGGGCACGGACATCAGCGTCTCCACGTTGTTGATCACCGTGGGCGAGGCGTACAGACCCTCGACGGCCGGGAACGGCGGCCGCAGGCGAGGCTGCCCCCGGAAGCCCTCCAGGGAGTTCAGGAGCGCGGTCTCCTCGCCGCAGATGTAGGCACCGGCTCCCCGGTGCAGCACGATGTCGAGGTCGAGGTCGCTGCCGCCGATGCCCGTGCCCAGGAACCCGGCCTCGTAGGCCTCGGCGATCGCCTTCTCGAGGATCAAGCCTTGCGCCAGGTACTCGCCGCGGACGTAGATGAACGCGGTGCGGCAGCCGATCGCGAGGGCCGCGATCGCCGTCCCCTCCAGCAGTCGGTGCGGGTCTCGTTCGACGAGCTCCCGGTTGTTGCACGTCCCCGGTTCGGATTCATCGAAGTTCACGGCGACGTAGGTCGGCTTGCCCGTGTTCGTCGGCACGAACGACCACTTCACGCCCGTCGGGAAGCCCGCCCCGCCGCGGCCCCGCAGTCCGGACGCCTTCACGGTGTCGATGATCGCGACGGGCTCCATGTTGAGCGCGTTCTTCAGCGCCTCGTAGCCACCCTTCGCGCGATAGCCGTCGATCCCGATCACGGAGGCGTCTTCCCAGTCGCGGGTGAGTCGCCGTTCGAAGGCCACGCTCATGCCGGCGCCTCCTCCAAGCCCGCGAGGACACGCGACGCGCCCTTGAAACTTTCCATGCGGGGACCACCTCGCGACGGTTCGGGCACGTCACCGCTCCTCAAGGCCGAGATGAGCTCCCGCATCCGATCGGGCGTGACGCTGTCGTGGTTCGCGAAGTTCACCTGCGCGACGGGGGCGAAGTCACAGACCCCGAGACACTCCTCTTCGTGGAGCGTGATGAGCTCGTCCTCCGACAGCTCCTGGCCGTGGCGCATCCCGGCGGCCTCGTGGGCGGCCTCGTACACGTCGCCGGCGCCGCGGAGCATGCAGGCGAGGTTGGTGCACACGCTCACGACGTGGGTCCCGGTCGGTCGCAGGCGGAACATCGAGTAGAAGGAGGCGACCGCCTCCACCTCGGCGGTGGTCAGGTCGAGGAGCCCGGCCACCTCCTTGAGCCCGTCGCGGGAGATGTGCCCCTCGACGGATTGCGCGAGGTAGAGCAGCGGCATGATCGCCGACCGCTCGCGGCCCTCGGGATAACGGCCCATGATCTCCTTCGCTTCCTCGAGCCGCTTCCCTTCGAACACGGCCATCAGCGATCGACGCCCCCCATCACCGGATCGAGGGACGCGATCACCGCGATCGCGTCGGCGATGAGCCCGCCCTCGACCATCGTCGGGACCGCCTGGAGGTTCACGAACGAGGGGTCGCGGATCTTGACGCGGTAGGGGCGGTGCTCGTTGGCGGAGACCACGTACATGCCGAGCTCTCCGCGGGGCGATTCGACCGCGGTGTAGACCTCGCCCTCGGGGACCCGCACCCCTTGCGTGACCATCTTGAAGTGATGGATCAGGGCCTCCATCGACTCCTCCATGATGTGGCGGAGGTACGCCTCGTCGTTCCCGATGCCGTCGGGTCCCACCGAGAGCTTCGCCGGCCAGCCGACCTTGGGGTCCTCGACCATCACCGGGCCGGGTTCGGCGAGCCGCTCGAGCGCCTGCTCGACGATCTTCAGCGACTCGCGCATCTCCTCGATACGGATCACGTAGCGCGAGTACGCGTCCGCCTCGATCCTCACGGGCACGTCGAAGTCGTAGGTCTCGTAGCCGCTGTACGGCTCGTCCTTCCGCAGGTCGATGGGGACTCCGGCGGACCGGAGGATCGGCCCCGTGACGCCGAAGGCGAGCGCATCCTCGGCGGAGAGCTTCCCGACGCCCACGTTGCGCTCGAGCCAGATCGGGTTGTCGTTCAAGATCCGCTCGTAGTCGTCGATCCGAGCCGGCATCGTGTCGAGGAGCTTCGCGATCATGCGCGGGCCGTCGGACGGCAGATCCATGATCACGCCGCCGGGCCGGATGTACGAATGGTTCATCCGAAGGCCGGTGACCGCCTCGAAGATGTCGAGGATCACCTCGCGCTCGCGGAACCCGTAGAGCATCATCGAGACCGCGCCGAGCTCCAGGCTGCCCGTGGCGAGCCAGACCAGGTGGGACGCGATCCGATTGAGCTCGCAGAGCATCACCCGCAGGACCTGGGCTCGGGGCGGCGCCTCGATCCCGAGGAGCCGCTCCACGGCCAGGCAATACGCGAGCTCGTTGAAGAACGGGGAGAGGTAATCGGCGCGCGTGACATAGGCGACGCCCTGGACCCACGTGCGGTACTCCGTGTTCTTCTCGATGCCGGTGTGGAGGTAGCCGACGATCGGCTTGCACCGGATGACGGTCTCGCCGTCCAATTCGAGGAGCAGGCGGAGCACCCCGTGCGTCGAGGGGTGCTGCGGCCCCATGTTGATGATCATCGTCTCCCGGCGGACCTCGCCCGTGACCCGGTCACGGACCTGATGAGGAACGCCTCGGAGTTCGTCGCGCGCCGCGTCCATCTCTCCGACCCATCAGGGCATCGTCCGTTCGTCGACGGGTGGGATGAACGCGCCGTGGTACTGCGTGCCGACGCCCCCGAGCTCCTCGTCCTTGCGGAGGGGATGGCCCTCCCAGTCGTCGGGGAGCAGGATCCGGTCGAGATCCGGATGGTCGTCGAAGACGACCCCGAACAGGTCCCACGTCTCCCGCTCGTGCCAATCGGCCGTTGGGAAGAGCCCGGTGACCGACGGCACGTGCGGATCGTCGCCGGGCAGCCCCACCTTGACACGGAGGCGATGCGCATGGGCCACGGATCGGAGCTCGTAGACGACCCAGAACCGCGGATCCTTCCCGGGGTGATCGGTCGCGGTCACGCTCGAGAGGAAGCCGAACGAGAGATCCGGCTGGTCGCGAAGTCGGACCAACGCGTCGACCAGCTCGTCTCTGCCGATGAACACCGTGACCTCGTCGCGTGCGTCCAGCGCGTCGGGGAAGTGGTCCCGGATACGCCCGGCCAGCTCCGCGGACTTCATCGGATCGTCCCGGTCGTCCGGATCTTCTCGTGCAGCTTCAAGATTCCGAACATCAGCATCTCCGGCTTGGGCGGGCACCCGGGAACGTAGATGTCGACCGGCACGATCGTGTCGACGCCCTGGACGATGGCGTAGTTCGTGAACATGCCACCGGCGGACGCGCACACGCCCATCGAGACGACCCATTTCGGCTCGACCATCTGGTCGTAGACACGCCGGAGAACGGGCGCCATCTTCTGGGACACCCGGCCGGCGACGATCATCAGGTCGGCCTGTCGGGGCGAGGCACGGAACAGCTCCATCCCCCACCGGGAGAGGTCGTAGCGGCCGGCGCCGGCGGACATCATCTCGATCGCACAGCAGGCGAGACCGAACGTCGCGGGCCACATGGACTGCTTCCGCGCCCAGCTGACGGCGCGGTCCATCGTGGTGAGCATGACGCCCTTCCGAACCTCTTCCTCGACCTCCTCCGGGGTCCGGCCGGTGAGGTGTCCTTCGTAGCGCTCAACGGGCACCGAGATACTCCTCGTCCAGCTCCGCGACCGGGGTCGGCTCCTCGAGATCCTCGTCGTCCCGAAGATCGGGTGGCGCCGAGGACCAGTCGAGGCCCCCCTTCTTCCAGATGTAGACGTACGCGACGAACACGAGCCCGATGAACACCGCCATCTCGATCAGCCCGAACAGACCGAGCTGCCGGAACGTGACGGCCCACGGGAACAGGAAGATCGTCTCGATGTCGAAGATGATGAAGAGCATCGCGACGACGTAGAACTTCACGCTGAAGCGCTCTCCGCCCGGGAGCCGCACCGGATCGTTGCCGCTCTCATAGGCGGAGAGCTTGGGGCGGTTGGGCCGGTGCGGACGAAGCAGGGCCGATGCGCCGAGCGAGGCCACCGCGAACGCGACGGCGAGCACCCCCATGAGGAGGATGGGCAGGTAGTCGCTCAGTCCGGCGGCCAGGAACGTCCCGAAGGATCCGCGCAGACCCACGGGCGGCAATCCTACGGTCACGACGCGCGAGCCAGCCTCTCGAGCACGTAGAAGAGCTTGTCCTGCGCGTCCCCGTCGCGGCCGTCCGTGAGGTTCGCCATCATCCGCATCGCGAACCCCATGACCTTCTGGTTGGGCAGCAGGTACTTCGTCGCGGGACCCATGATCTCGGGCTTGCCGACGAGCTTCGCGAAGCCGCGACCGAGGTGGAAGTAGCGGCCGTAGCGCTCGCGGAGCGCCTGCGGATACACCATCGCGAGGCCGGGCCGGTCCTTCACGAGCGCCTCGTGGATCAGCTCGGCGGCGATCTCCCCGGTCTCGATCGCGTAGGCGATCCCCTCACCGTTCATCGGGTTCACGGCGCCCGCGGCGTCCCCGACGACGAGCAGCCCCGGAACCGCCTGCGGCGCCCGGTTCATGCTCATCGGGAGCGGCCCGGAGAGCATCCGGCCGTCGGCGTTCTCCTCCGAGATCCCCCGCTCCTCCGGAAGCATGGTGGCGAACGCATCGAACAGGCGCGGGGCCGAGATGTCCTTGAAGTTCCGGAAGGTGCTCAACAGTCCTGCGCCGAGGTTCACACGGCCGTCGGCCATCGGGAAGAGCCAGCCGTAGCCGGGGAGGAGCATGTCGCCCTCCCAGAGATCGAGCCAGGACTCGAACCACGGCCCGCTGAGGTTCGGGGCGCGGTAGTAGCGACGGGCGGCGATGCCGAGGGGCCGGGTCTCGTCGCGGCGGACGCCGGCGGGAGCCGCGAAGCGGCTCGCGGCGCCGTCCGCCGCGATCGTGAAGCGGGCGTGGATCTCGCTGGGCTCGGCATCGGCGTCGTCGGCGGGCGCCGTCTCGGCGCCGACGACCCACCCGTCCTTGATCAGGGGCCTCCTGGCGTCGGTGGCTTCCATGACCCGGGCGCCGGCCTTCTTGGCTCGTTCCAGCAGGATGTGGTCGAAGCCGAGCCGCGGCATCACCAGGCCGTAGTTGGGCCAGGTCTCGAGCTCGGGCCACGGGAGATCGATCGTGACGTCCTTCGAATGGACGCGGAGGCCGATCACGCGCTCGAAGCCGGGATCGCTCGTGTCCACGCCCATGCGCTCCACCGCGCCGACACTGCGTGGAGTGAGTCCGTCGCCGCAGACCTTCTCGCGCGGGAAGCTCGCCTTGTCGACGGCCGTGACGTCGATGCCGTGACGAGCGAGGTGGTAGGCCGCCGCCGAACCACCTGGGCCGGCGCCGACGACCAGGACGTCGGTCTCGATCCGCTCTGGCACGCGCGCCTCCCCTCAGGAGCCCCGTCGGGCGCTCGTGAAACCTTTCACAAGCAGCCTAGCACCGGCTCCGAGAGCGGGCAGCCGGGATTCAACCGTGGTCCCAGGCGTCCACGACGGCGGGGACCACACGGAGGAACCCGAGCTGCGGGATCGCCGCCGCGAACCGTTCGAAGCCGTCACCGGCGAAGAACGTCCGGTACTTCTCGTGCCAGGCGGACATCGGCTCGCGAAGGTCGGGGTGCTCCGCCGGCAGGAGCTCGGCGACACCTTCGATCCTCACGCCCGAGAGGTCGTTCCACTCCCGCCCGCGGTCGATCAGGAGCGAGATCCGGCCGTCGTGTTCGAGGGCCTCCCACGTGGAGTCGCCGACCCGCGTGGCGACGTAGAGGGCGTCCGGCTGCCACACGAACCAACGGGTGGCGACGTGCGGCCCGCCGTGGGGCCGCACGGTCGCGACCCGACATGTCGGGTGGTCGCGGAACAGCCGGCGGAGCATCTCGAGGTCCTCGGTCACATCGCCACCTTGTCCGCGAGGTCCCCCAGCGCCGTGACCGACTCGGCCGTGAAGAACGGCTTGGTCGAGCGAAGCCTTCGCCTCGGCGACCAGTCCGTTCACCGTCTCGCGTGTCACGCCCGCCGCAGCCTCGCCGTCCTCCAGGTCGTCGCGGAGCTGGAAGGCTTCGCCGAGCGGCGCGCCGAACCGGGACAGGCACTCCGTCACCGCCGGCGAGCCTCCCGCGAGCGCCGCACCGATCAGGAGCGGTCCTTCCACGGTGTAGCTCCCGCCCTTCAGCGAGGCGGCGTGGCGGGCGACCTGCGGGTCGCCCGCCGCGCCGCCGACGTCCAGGTACTGCCCGACCGCCATCCGCTCCCGCATGTCGTGATACACGCCCAGAGCCGGGACGAGCACACCGGGCGGGAACCCCGACGCCGACAACAGCCCGTCCGCCCACACCGCGCTCACGTCGCCGACCAGGATCGCCATCGAGCTGCCGAAGTCCCTTGGATCGCCGGGCGCCCCGAGCTCGGAGGCTCGCTCGGAGAACCACACGGCCGTCGTGGGAACCCCTCGCCGCTCCTTCGCTCCGTCGATCAGGTCGTCGTGGACCAGCGCCATGGTGTGCAGGAGCTCGAGCGAAGCCGCGGCGCGCACGATCGCCTCGCCGTCCTCGCCGCCGGCCGCGCGGAACCCCCAGTAGCAGAACGCGGGACGGATCCGCTTGCCCCCCGCGTCGACGAGGCGCCGCACCTCGTCCACCAGTGGGAGCGCAGACGGATCCAGCCGCTCCACCCGGCCACGACGCTCGTCGAGGAACGCCGCCAGGGCGGTGTCGACGCGCGCGCGGAGATCTCCGGTCACGAGCGGCAGTATCGCAAGGCCGAGCCCCCTCGAAGGCGCGACTATCATTCGTGCGTCGCCATGCCGGTCTCCCGTTCCCGCTTCCGCACCCTCGCGCTCGCAACGGCGATCGCCACGGTGGTGCTGTTCGCGATCGGGGGGCTCGTGCGGGGGACGGGCTCCGGCCTCGGGTGCTCCACCTGGCCCGGCTGCGAGCCGGGTCGCCTCTTCCCTTCGGGGACCGTCCATTCGCTCATCGAGTTCTCGCACCGAGGGATGGCGTTCCTCGTGGCCGTGCTCTCGGCGCTCACCGGCCTCGCCGCGATCCGCTCGGAGCGTCGAGACCCGTCGGTGCTCTGGCCGGCGGTCCTCGCGTTCCCGCTCGTGATGGCCCAGGCGGGGCTCGGCGCCGTGGTCGTAGCCACGGACCTGGATCCCTGGTGGGTGACCGCGCACTTCGTGGTCGCGCTGCTCCTGATCGCGGACGTGACGTACGTCGCGGCATGCGCCACCATGACCTCGAGCGCTCGCGACGGAGGCGCCATCAACGGGGCTGCCCGATCGTTCTCGCGGCTGGCTCTCGTGACCGCGACGGTCGTCGGACTCCTTCTGCTCGTCGGCACGTACGTCAGGGCGAGTGACGCGCAGCTCGTGTTCACCGACTGGCCGTTGATGGACGGGAGGCTCGTCCCCACGCTCGGCGGCGCCGCCACCGCGATGTTCCTCCACCGCGTGCTCGCCGCGATCGCGCTGCTCCTCGTGCTGTGGACGGCGATCCGAGCTCGCACCGAGCACGCCTGGGCATCCTCTATTGGTACGGCTCTCGACCGCGGCCCTCGTGCTGTTCGGCGTCCAGATCATGGTGGGCGCGGCCAACGTGTGGACACGGCTCCGGCCGTGGGCGGTCGTCGCACACGTCGCGATCTCGGTCCTGATCTGGGCGACCGTCGTCGCGCTCGCCACCGTGGCGTCGAGGCTCGCGGCTGGGCAGCCGCGGCCCGAGCAGGATGGCGACGAGACGACCGAGGGCGAACGTCCCTCCCTCCGCGACACCGTCACCGCGTACTACCGCCTCACGAAACCCCGCATCGTGCTGCTGCTGCTCATCACGACGGTGCCCGCGATGCTCCTCGCCGCCGAAGGACTCCCTTCTCTCTGGCTGATCCTCGCGACCCTCGTCGGCGGCGCGCTCGCGGCGGGCTCCGCCAACTCCATCAACATGTATCTCGACCGCGACATCGACGCGATCATGCGGAGGACCCGGCAGCGTCCTCTCCCCTCTCACGCGATCGCGCCGGAGCATGCGCTGCGATTCGGCTTCGTCCTCGGCGCGATCGCCTTCTACTTCCTCGCCGTCGTGGTCAACGTCCTTGCCGCGGTGCTGGCGCTCTCGGCGATCGCGTTCTACGTCTTCGTCTACACGATGTGGCTGAAGCGGACGACGGCGCAGAACATCGTGATCGGAGGTGCGGCCGGCGCCGTGCCCGCGCTCGTCGGATGGGCTGCCGTCACCGGGACGCTCGCCTGGCCGGCCGTCGTTCTGTTCGGGATCGTGTTCGTGTGGACCCCGCCGCACTTCTGGGCGCTCGCGATGCGGTTCTCGGGCGACTACGCGGCGGCCGGCGTCCCGATGCTCCCGGTCGTGCGCGGGGAGGCCGAGACCCGTCGGCAGATCCTCCTCTATTCACTCGTCCTGTTCGCGACGACGCTGGTGTTGGTCCCCGTAGGACACATGGGACCCGTCTACACGGGCGCCGCGGTGCTGCTCGGTGGTTCGTTCGTCTACCGCGCGCTGCAGGTCTGGCGGACCGGCGACGACGCCCGGACGCGGCGACTGTTCGCGTTCTCGATCCTGTACCTCGCCGGGCTGTTCGGAGCGGTCGGCCTCGACGCACTCCTCTGAGAGTTCAGGCGAGGAGGTCGTCGATCAGGCCCGAGAGCTCTTCCTCGTCGGACGCGCCGAACACCACCCATCGGATCGTGCCCTCCCGATCGACCACATAGGTGTCGGGCAGGAACGGGAACCCCAGGTCGACCGCGGTCCGGCCCGAGGGGTCGTAGAGACTGGGATACGGGACCCCGAACTCCTCGACCCACGCGCGAGCGGCGTCGCGATCGTCCTGGTAGTTGATCCCGAGGAACCGCACCTCGTCCTGGTGGTAGCGATCCGCCAGACGAACCAGCTGAGGCTGCTCCTGGCGGCAGGGGCCGCACCAGTCCGCCCACACGTTGATGACCAGCACGCTTCCGTCGGCATGATCAGACGCGTTCAGACGGTCGCCCTCGAGCGTCTTGCCGGACAGCCGCGGGAGCGGTTCGTCGACCTTCGAGACGCCGGCGAGCGAGTCCCCCCCGCCGCATGCGGGCCCCAGCAGGAGCGCGATGCACGGCAGGATGAGGAAGCGAAGCAGCCGAGGTGGCACGCCGGCCACGCTACCAGCGGCGGTCGCGACCCCCGGCGGCTCTCAACCAGGCGAACGCTAGCCCCCGCCCGGCGGTGACGGGGAACCTTCACCTTCACCCGGCGGTGGCGGGGCGCTCCCACCTTCGCCGGGCGGTGGCGGACCGACCACGACCGTTCCGTTCATGTTCGGGTGGATGTCGCAATGGAAGTAGTACTCACCCTCCTTGAGCGGGTCCACGTCGAACGTCTTCGTGTCCGGACCGGCGAATGGCTCGAACGTGAAGAGCGGCTCGCCGGAGGTGGTCTCGTCCGTGTAGATCGCGAGGTTGTGCGCGAACGGGTCCTCGTTGTCGAACGTGAGCTTCGAGGGCGCGTCCGCGGCAAGCTTGATCTCTTTCGTGTCGAACGCCGTGTCCTTGGCGACGACCTTGATCCCGCCCGCTCCCTTGGCCGCCGTGATCGTGCCGGTCATGGTCGTGGGATGGACCTCGCAGTGGAAGAAGAACTCACCCTCTGCGAGAGGAGGCACGTGATAGGTGGTCTTGGCCGGGCCGGTGATCACCTCGCCCTGGAAGAGGGACGCGGCCGAGGCGTCCGGTCCGTCGAAGATCTGGACGTTGTGCCCGACCGACGGATCCTGGTTGTCGAACTCGAGGTCGATCGGCACGTCGGCCTCAACCTCGAGGGCGTCGGTGGAGAACCCCTCGCTCGCGGCGCCCTCGGGCGCCGCGAGGGCCGCGTGGAACGGCTCCACCTCTTCCTCCGGCGGACCGATCACCGCGATCGCGACGCCGCCGGCGAGCATCGCGATGCCGGCGGCGGCGCCCACGAACGCACCGAGCGCGGCCCCGGTGACCCGCTTGCGCGACGCGACGAACGCCGCGACGGCCATGACCCCGGCGGCCGCGGCGAACGCGACGGCCGTCGCGGCGTTCGGCTTCACCGAGAGCAGCACCCGCGAGAACGCGTAGAGGACGACGACGATGACGGCCAGCCCGCCGACCGGGATCAGGATCGGGAGCAGGAGGCTCTCGCGTTCGCCTCGATCGCTCATCGGCCCATCCCGGCCCGGATCTCCCGTTCGACGTTGCGGAACTTGAGCGCGTCCCAGCCCTCGGTGGTCTCCTCGTGGCCCCAGCGGAAGAAGATCGCCGCGATGATGACCCAGAGGATCAAGCCGCCGACGAGCTTCATCACCAACCCGGCGATCAGCTGGTCCGTGAGCGGGTCGATGCCCCAGATCCGCGGGAACGTGGCGTAGATCGGATACAGCGGCTTCGTGCCGAAGGTCAGGAACGACGCGGGGATCGTCGGCGCGAGCGACTGGAAGAAGAGATAGATCAGCTGACCCGGCCGCGACAGGGCCGGCAGCTCGGGCAGCGGCGACAGCACCGGCCACCACATCACGATCGCCGAGCCCAGCAGCAGCGTGTGGAGCGAGAAGTGCGCGAGCTCGGAGCGAACGGACAGCGACACGATCTCGGGCCAGTGGATGAAGAACAGGACGCCGTTGGCGACCACCAGCGCCACGAGCGGGCGTGTGAGCAGCCCCCACGCCGCCCGCACGGGTGCCGGACGGAGCAGCGCGCGCCACATCCAGGCCGGCATCCCGGTCAGCAGCAACGGCGCCGCCACGAACGTGAAGAGCATGTGCTGCACCATGTGCATGCTGTAGAGATAGCTCTCCGCGAGATCGTGGAGGGGCCAGCTCGCGCCGAGGAAGAGGACCGCGACGCCTCCCAGGAATCGGTTGCGGCGGCCCGGCTCGAGCCGCTCACCGGTCGCGAGCTCGTGACGCTTGGCCGCGCCGAGGTACGCCCAGATCAACCCTCCCATCACCGCGAAGACCGACGGGTGGACGTGGAAGGAGGGCAGGACCATCAGAGGAAGACCTTGAACGTGATCAGGACGATCAGATACAGGATGGACGCGCCGGCGAGGCCCATCACGAAGAAGCGCGCGTAGCGACGGTCATCGAACTTGAGGTGCATGAACCACAGCACGACCAGCGCGAACTTGACGACCGCGAGGACGAACAGCGTCGGGATCAACACCGCCCCGCTCACCTTCGTGTACGACGCCGCGATCTCGAGCGCCGTCAGGACGAAGAGGATCAGCCCGATCCGGACGTACTCCTTGGGACTCGGATGACCCGCGGCGTGCGCTCCCGCCGAGGCAGGGGCCTCCGCGGGCTCTACCCGTTCCTCAAGGGCCACCGGGACCCCCCGGACTCGGCGTCGGGATCAGGTACACCACGGTGAAGATCACGATCCACACGATGTCGACGAAGTGCCAGTAGAGCCCGACCATCTCGACCGGGAACGACGGGTCGTCCGGCAGGCGCTTGGCGAAGGACATCCCGAACAACGACAGCAGCATCAAGACGCCGACGGTCACGTGGACGCCGTGGAACCCGGTGAGGACGTAGAAGGTCGTCCCGAACAGATTCGTCGAGAGCTTGAGCCCTTCGTCGTAGAAGGCCGTGAACTCGTACACCTGCCCTCCGACGAACGTCATGCCCAGGAGCGCGGTCGTGAGCAGCCACAGGCGCATCCGGCCCTCGTCCCGCTGCTGCGCGGCCGACAGGGCGAGCACCATCGTCAGCGAGCTGGCGAGCAGCACGAACGAGGACACCGACGTGTACGGGATGTCGAAGATGTCGGCCGGGAACGGGGGCTCGAGGCTCCTCCCTCGATAGAGCACGTAGGTGGTGATCAGCGCGCCGAACAACATGCACTCCGACGCGAGGAACACCCACATCGCGAGCTTCGTGTGCGGCAGCCCGGTGGTGGTCTCCGGATGGTCGGCGCCGTGGCCGCCGCCACGCTCGATCGCGACGTCCGCCATGGCTACGCGTCCCCCGAGGACACCGACGGTTCCAAGGCCCAGGCGTAGAAGCCGACGAGCGTGAGCAGCACGCCGGCCCCGACGAGCCACCACGAGTAGAGGACGCCGTACGCGATCACCGGCATCCCGAGCGCCGCGACGACCGGCCAATACGACGGGCTCGGCAGATGGATCCCGTGCCCACCGCCGTGGGCATCCTCATGGCCGTTCGCCGCCCCGGCCTGCGCCGGCACCAGCCGTCCGGTCCGCTCGTCCTCGACGTACTTGCGATGCCAGAACTCGTCGAGCGCGTGGACCGTGGGGATGTCGTCGAAGTTGTGCACCGGAGGAGGCGAGGGCGTCATCCACTCGAGGGTCCGCGCGTCCCAGGGGTCGGCGACGTCGGCGGCGTTCGGCCTCGCCTTCGCGTGCGTGACCACGACGTTCACGAGGAAGATGAGGATCGACACGGCGATCAGGAACGCACCGACCGTCGCCACCTCGTTCCAGAACGTCAGGCCGAGCGTCTCCGGATACGTGTAGGTGCGGCGGATCATGCCCTGGAGTCCGAGGATGTGCATCGGGCCGAACGCGAGGTTGAACCCGACGATCATCACCCAGAAGTGGAGCTTCCCGAGGCCCTCGCTCAGCTTCCGCCCGAACACCTTCGGCCACCAGTAGTACATCCCGCCGAACAGCCCGAACACCGCACCGCCGAAGATCACGTAGTGGAAGTGCGCGACGATGTAGTAGGTGTCCGTCTGCTGGTAGTCCGACGGCACGATCGTGTGCGTGACGCCGGAGAGACCGCCGATCACGAACATCGTCACGGTGCCGATCGCGAAGAGCATCGCCGAGGTGAAGCGGATGTCACCCCGGTACATCGTGCCCATCCAGTTGAAGATCTTCACGCCGGTCGGGATCGCGATGATCGCGGTCGAGACGCCGAAGGCGGTGTTCGCCACCGGCCCCAGGCCGGCCGCGAACATGTGGTGGGCCCAGACGCCGAACCCGATGAACCCGATCGCGATCCCGGAGAACACGACGAACTGGTAGCCGAACAACGGCTTGCGGCTGAACACCGGCAGGATCTCGCTCACGATCCCGAACGCGGGCAGGACCAGGATGTAGACCTCCGGATGGCCGAAGAGCCAGAACAGGTGCTGCCACAGGATCGGGTCACCGCCCGCCGTCGGATCGAAGAAGTGGGTTCCGAACTCGCGGTCGAACAGCAGCTCGAAGAGGGCGACCGTGATGATCGGCAGCGAGAAGGCCAGCAGCAGCTGCACGACGAGGCCCATCCACACGAAGACCGGGACCCGGAACAGCGACATGCCCGGCGCACGCATGTTGATGACGGTCACGGCCAGGTTCACCGCACCCGCGGTGGACGCGATGCCGGTGATGATCAGACCGAGGGCGTAGAACGTGGGTCCGACCGTCGGATCGAAGATCGAGTTCGGGGCGTAGCAGAACCATCCGCAGTTGGGCGCGCCGCCCAGGAAGAAGCTCGAATAGAGGAAGAGCCCGCCGAGCAGGAACACCCAGTAGCTGTAGGCGTTCAGACGAGGGAACGCCACGTCGCGGGCGCCGATCATCAGCGGGATGAAGTAGTTGAAGAACGCCGCCGACATCGGCATCACGAACAGGAAGACCATCGTGACGCCGTGCATCGTGAAGATCTGGTTGTACTGATCGGCGTTCAACAGGGTGCCGTTGGGCTGCGCGAGCTGGGAGCGGATCAGGAGCGCCTCGAGGCCTCCGACGAGGAAGAACACGAGGGCCGTCGCGCCGTAGAGGATCCCGATCTTCTTGTGGTCGATGGTCGTGAACCAGCTCCAGAAGCCGGTGATGGCCGTCGGACGCCGCAGGATCCCCTCCCGCCTCGCGGTCGTGCTCACGATCGCCATCGCTCGGTCATCTCATGACTCATTTCAGGCTGTAGAGGTAGGCGACCAGGGCGTCGATCTCCTCTTGGCTCAGATGGTAGTTGGGCATCTTGGCGCCCATCTTCACGGCATCGGGGTTTCGGAGCCACGCTTCGAGCGCCTCGCGATCGCTCGTCGGCCAGTTGCACCCCGCGAAGCACTCGTGCGTGGGGTCGGCGAAGTGCGTGAGGTTCGGCGCGGTCGGAGCTCGCCGCGTCCGTGCCACCGATCGCATGGCATTCGACGCACGACCCACGGCCGTCGGAGAGCTGGCCCATGAACAGACCCATCCCCTTGGCGGCGAGCGGATCCGAGGGCCTGGCCGCCGGGCTCTTGTGGTTGCTGACCCACGCGTCCCAGTCATCGGCGGAGAGCGCACGGACCCGCACGAGCATCCGCCCGTGTTGCAGGCCGCAGAACTCGGCGCACTGACCCTCGTACATCCCCGGCTCGTCCGCCTGCATCAGGATGTGGTTCGTGCGTCCCGGCACGACGTCCTGTTTGCCGGCGAGCTCCGGGATCCAGAAGGAGTGGATCACCATGTAGTCCGAGTCGGCGGGATCGTTCTTGATGATCTTCCCCCCGGCGCCCTCGAGGGAGAGGTAGACGACCCGGTCCTCGGGGATCACCAGGACGTCGGCGGTCTGGATCTGCTCACCGTCTCCGTAGTCGGCCTGCATGTCTGGGTCCGTGTACTCGAAGCCCCACCACCACTGGAAGCCCCGGACGGTGACGTTGAGGGCATCGGCGGGCGGCTTGCGGGCGAGGTCCCAGATCGTGGCGATGGTGGGCACCATCACGCCGGCGAGGATCAGCGCGGGCGCGATCGTCCAGCCGATCTCCAGCCGGGTGTTGCCGTGGGTCTGGGCGGGCATCCGTTCCCTGCCCTTGCGGTGCCGGAACCGGATCGAGATCCAGACGATGGCGCCCTCGACGATCACGAAGACGCCGACGGCCACCCAGAACACGGGGACGAAGAGGTCCTTCAGCTCCTTGGCGTACGGGCCTTGCGGCTCGAGGGTGCTCTGCGTCGCGTCGGATGCGCAGGACCCCAACAGGAACAGCAGGCCGATGGCGGCCGCCGCCCAGAGCAACCTCTTCCGCACGGTTCCTTCGGTCTCCCGGAGCCTCGAGGACGGGCTCGGCGAGCCCGCGCGCACTGTATCACCGGGGTCTCTCGCGACTTGCGAGCTCATCCCTTCGCGTACGAATGCAGTCCGACGATCCACAGATTGACGGCGTAGTAGGTGATCAGCAGCGAGATGAATCCCACGACCGCGATGACGGCGGCCCGTCGGCCCTTCCATCCGGCCGTCGATCGCGCGTGCAGATAACCCGCGAAGATCGTCCAGGTGACGAACGACCACGTCTCCTTCGGATCCCATCCCCAGTAGCGGCCCCACGCCTGCTGCGCCCAGATCGCGCCGGCGATCACGGCGAAGGTCCAGATGGGGAACGCGAACGCGATCACGCGATACGCCACGCGGTCCAGGGCGGCGGCGGACGGCAGGACGCCGCCCTGCCGCGGCTCGGGCGCTCCGCCGGCACCCTCGGGATCCGGCAGGAGGTCGTGCGGCGCGTCGACCTCGACCGCGCCGCCCATGATCGGGGCGGGCGGGCGATCGCGGCGAACCGCGAGCGAGCGCCGCTCCGATCGGTCCTTGATGAGGAACAGGATCGTCGCGATCCCGCCGATCGCGAAGAGCGACGAGCCGGTGATCGCCGCGACGACGTGGATCTTGATCCAGTACGAGTTGAGCGCCGGCTGGAGCGGACTCGGCTCGACCGGGAAGAACATCGCCGCGATCGCGAGCGTCAGCACCGAGAACATCAACGTGAACCCGGTGAGCGTCTTGATCTTCGCGACACCCTCGACGAAGACGAGCGTCCCGACGACCACCAGGAAGGCGAGCACGGTCGAGTACTCGAACATGTTGCCCCAGGGAACGCGGTCGGCCGCCATCCCTCGCGCGACGATCGAGAGCAGGTTGGCCGTCGCGCCGGCGATCGCCACGACGCGCGCCGTCACCCACAGCAGATCGCGCCGGGCCGCGAGGTAGGCGAAGGAGAGCACCATGGCGCCGAGGTAGAGCCAGATCGTCACGTCGAACGCGGTGCTCGAGATCCTCGCCCAGTTCACGACGTCCCCACCTTCTCGTGCCGCTGCGACTCGGGCTCCCGAGGTCCGCCGATGGCTCGCACGATCCGATCGAACTCCTCTTCGAAGGAGTCCTTCCGCTGCAGGGAGAAGCCACCGATCTTCACGAGTGCGCCGCCGGGGGCGGCCTCCGCTCGGATCCAGACCTTGCGCCGGGAGACGTACAGCGAGGGGATGAGTCCCACGAGGACGAGGATAGCCGCGGCCAGCACCACCGGGATACCCACGTCGCGGCTGATGAGCAGAACGCTGTAGTGGCGGAGCTCCGGGAACCCGAGCCGGAGCTCCTCGCCGCCGGGCAGGTCGAAGGCGCTCGTGCCGGCGGCGTGGAGATCCCCGCGGCCCTCGAGGTGCAGGCCGCTCGTATCGAGGTTCGACACCGCCGGGTCGGCGATCTCGCCTCGGTACACCGAGTACCGGATGTAGGGGTCGAACTGGACGAACATCGGCGTCGGCTCGCCGGTGAGCTGGAGGTTGGCGAACGCCCGGAAGTCCGGCCAGAGCTCGAGGGTGATCGTCACGTCGGGCTCGGGCGCGGTGAGCTTGATCGCGCCGCGCCACGGCATCGCGGTGGCCGGGACGCCCTCCGGCGCGTCGTCCCTCGTCATCTCGATCGGCGAGGACCAGAGCGGGCGTCCGTCCAGGGACACGTCGACGACCGGCGCCCACCCGAACCCCTCCTGGAAGATCCGAAGACCCCCCACCGACGCCGGATGGTTCACGCGCACCTCGTCGGTGCCGGTCGGCCGACCCTCGCGATCGAGGAACCTGACCCGGGACGCGAAGTCGATCGGCTGGCCGTTGCGGCGATAGCTGTCCTCGAAGTCGAGCAGCTGCACGCCGAGGCCCGTGAAGCCTCCGCCGAAATACCTGCCCGTGCGGAGCTGGCCGGAGTAGTTGGGCAGCGCATCCACGAACGTCTCCCCCTCCGTCACGACCGCACGCCCCGTGAACCCCGTGCCCTTCCCGACGATCACGCCGAGGAGGAGCAGGAAGAACGCCCAGTGGAACAGGAGACTCCCGACCTCGCGGAGCACTCCTTTCTCGGCGGCGATGCCGAGACCCTCCCGGGAGACGCGGAATCGCTTCCGCCGGAGATAGCGCGCCGCGGTCACGGCGGCCTCGTCGGGGCCGGTGCCGACATGCACCTCGGCGTGGTGGCGGAACCCGTCGAGCTCCCTCGCATGGATGGGCCGCTGCCGGATCGCTCGGATCATGGCTCTCGTCCGAGGGAACAGGCACGCCGCGAGCGACACGCAGAGCAACGTCGTGATCAGGACGAACCACCACGAGCCGAAGACGTCGAAGAAGCCGGCGCGGAAGAACACCGGTCCCCAGAACCCGTGGTCGACGAGGTACTGACCTACGCGCTCCGGCGAGTTCGGGATCTGGGGCAGGAGCGAGCCGATCACGGCCGCCGCCGCGAGGATCAACAGGAGGATCAGCGCGGTGCGCATGGACCGCAACGTGCGCCACACGAGAGCGACCGACTGGCGGACGGTGGGACCGGACGAGGTCGTCATGGGCGCCCCGATGCTAGGAGCGCCTCCTCCGCCCGTCCATCCGCCACGGTCTTTGGTCACAGCTGCGGCGCGAAGCGCGCGAGCGGCGCGAGGACCTGACGGAACAGACCCGTCATCAGCAAGATCCCGACGGTCGCAAGGAGCGCACCGGAGACGCCCGCGATCGCCCGGTAGTGCCGCCGCACCCAACCCAGCCTCCCCACGAGGCGGTCGGCCCCGATGCCCACGAGCAGGAACGGCAGACCCAGCCCGAGCGAGTACACGGCCAGCAGCGCCGCCCCCTTGAACGAGCCGCCGCCCGCCGCGATCGCGAGGATCCCCGCGAGCACCGGCCCGATGCACGGCGTCCAGCCCGCGGCGAACGCCACGCCGAGCGGGAGCGCCCCGGCGGTGCCGGGGCGCACCCGCTCGAGCAAGGGCCGCCGCTCCGCGTACAGCCGCGGCGAGCCGCGGCGGAACGCGTAGCCGAGCATCAGGAGGCCGAGGACGAGCACCACCAGCCCGGCCGCCCGCTGGAACCAGGGATCCCGGAAGAACCGGACGAAGGTCCCCGCGAACGCGCCCAGCAGCGTGAACACGATCGTGAATCCCAGGATGAACAGCAGGATCGCGAGGATCGGGCGCCGGCCCTCGCCTTCGGTGGCGCGGCTCCCCGTGATGAACGAGACGTAGCCGGGCACCAGCGGCAGGACGCACGGGCTGGCGAAGGAGACGACCCCGGCGGCGAAGGCGAGGGCCGGCGCCCACCACGACGAGAGCCCCGTCTCGACCAGTCCCGCCAGCATCGGCTCAGTCTCCCACCGCTCCACGAGCTGAGTTGTCTGCGCTCCGACCGGGACATAGTCTGGAGCCGCTCGTGAAAACCTTCACGAGTGGGAGCGGGAGCCGAGAGCAGGGCAAGGCCCCCCGAGGCCCGGTTATGATTCGCCCGCCCATGGAGCAAGCGAGCGCATGAGCCAGGTCGAGACCACAGCCAGATCCCCCATCCAGACCGTCAAGCGCCATGTCGAGGCGTTCCTGAGGGACTTCGAGTGGTCCTGGACGAGCGCCGTGCTCTTCTCGTTGGCGCTGATCTTCTTCCTGCTGATCACGACGTCGGTGATGTCGTCGTGGTGGATGTACTACGCCGAGCAGAAGCTCGGCTGGCAGGGACCGACGGACCTCGAGGCGTTCTTCCTCGATCCCTTCAACACCGGCGGGAGCTTCTTCTCCCGCGAGTCCTTCCTGTGGCTCTCCAAGGAGGGCCTGCTCATGCTCCGCGACGCGGTCGCGATGGGCCTCGCGACCGGCCCCATCATCACGGTGCTGATCGTGGCGGCCGCACTGCAGAACTGGCGGCGCAAGCTGCGCGGAGAGTCCGGCGACGTCCGACCCACCGGCGGGTACCGGTAGGGGGCCAAGGGAAGAGATGCCGTTCACCAAGACCGAAGTGGACATCCACGAGGACTACACCCTCGAGGCGGTCGACCCCTCGTGGCTCGCCCAGGGCGTGAAGTCGCCGAAGCATCTGATGCTCGATCCGGACAACTGCATCCTGTGCCGGGCGTGCGAGGACGTGTGTCCCTGGAACTGCATCTTCATGCTCTCTCCCGACATCGTCGACGACGCCGAGACGCCGGCCGCGGAGGCCGAGGTGCTCACCTCGACCGCGATCTTCGTGGTGGACGACAACGCCTGCACCCGATGCTCGGTCTGCGTGGACCGGTGCCCCACGGACACGCTGTACTATGCGCGGCTGCCCGAGGGTTCCGGCGGCAGACGGACGATGGCCGAGGTCCCCGCGTCCCAGGCGGCGGAAGAGTGATGGCGGCGACCGCGAGAGGGGGAGCGCGTTGAAGTTGAAGCCCCCGTCGCCGAGCGAGCTCGGCGATCGTCTCCGGGAGACCGAGGTCTGGAAGTCGATCTTCCGGCCGGGCTCGATCTACCGGAAGGGCTACAAGGACACGTCGCGCGACCGCGCGCTCGCGACGATGAACAACGTCCTGTACCACCTCCACCCGGTGAAGCTGAAGCGTCACGGGCTGAAGCTGACCTACACGTTCTGCCTCGGCGGCCTGTCGTTCTTCCTGTTCATCCTGCTCACGATCACCGGCATCTTCCTGATGTTCTTCTACCGCCCGATGGCCGACATCGGCGGCGCGCAGGCCTACACGGACATGCAGGGCATCCGGACGACCGTGTTCCTGGGGGACTTCGTCCGGAACCTCCACCGATGGGGCGCGCACCTGATGGTCTTCAGCGTGACGCTGCACATGGCGCGGGTCTTCTACACCGGCGCGTACAAGCCTCCGCGCGAGTTCAACTGGGTCGTCGGCGTGATCCTGCTCTTCCTGACGCTCGGCCTGTCGTTCACCGGCTACCTGCTGCCGTGGGACCAGCTGGCGATCTGGGCGGTGACCGTCGGAACCTCGCTCGCCGGGTACTCACCGTTCATCGCGAAGCAGTTCAACATCGGGCTGCTCGGCGGCGTCGTCGTCGGCCCGGAGACGCTCCTGCGCTGGTACGTGCTCCACGTGCTCGCGCTTCCGTTCGTGTTGGTGCTGTTCCTGTCGGTCCACTTCTGGCGGATCCGCAAGGACGGCGGGATCTCGGGACCGCTCTAGGAGGCCGGTGATGGCACGCGAGGACACACCGCTCGATCAGGAGGTCTTCGACCGCGTCCTGGCCGAGCAGCTGGGCGCCGGCACGGACCGGCGCGTGGCCGAAGGCCGGGCCCGGTCCGCCGCCGTGCGCGCCTACAACGCCGCGCATCCCGAGGAGGAGGCCGCGCCGGCGGCGGCGGCCGCCGGCGGGAACGGAGAGGCACAGGCGCCCGCCGCCGCCGCAGCTGCGGCCGCCCCGGCGGCGGCAGCAGCCCCCGCCGGCCAGGCCGCCATGGTGGCGGCCGCGCCGGTGAGCGCCCCGACGAGGACCGCGCCCCTTCCGACCGGCAACATCCCGACGCCGAAGAAGGGCGCCCCGGACAAGCACCGGCTCCTGGCGCTGGTGCCGCCCGAAGGGATCCAGCGGGTCGAGCGCGAACAGGGTGACCGTGTGAACGTGTGGCCCCACCTGCTGATCGAAGAGTTCGTGGCGATGTTCGTGCTCTCCATCGGCCTGGTGGTGTTCTCCACCTTCGTGAACGCACCGCTCCGAGAACTGGCCAACGCCAACCTCACCCCGAACCCGTCGAAGGCCCCGTGGTACTTCCTCGGCCTGCAGGAGCTGCTGCGCTACTTCCATCCGATGGTCGCCGGCATCGTGATCCCCACGTTCATCCTCGTGGGACTCGCGGCGGCGCCCTTCGTCGACCGGAACCCCAGCACCCGGCCGGGTGACCGCAAGATCGCGATCACCTTGTTCACCACGCTGTTCATGTTCGGCGCGACGCTCACGATCATCGGCTCGTTCTTCCGCGGCCCCGGCTACAACTGGGTCTGGCCGTGGGCGCAAGGGGTGTTCTTCGAGCTGTGACGACGCTCGCCGTCTCCGTCGGTCTCATCGCCGCGATCGCCGCGATCTTCGGCATCCTGATCTTCGCGATCGCGTTCTTCGTCATCTCCCTCCGGTCCTACCAGCGACAGCAGGAGGCGGTCGCCGCCAACCAGGCGCGCTCCGCGGGCCTCCCCGTTCCCCCGAAGCGCGCGGCGGCCGTGTCGCGTCGAGACTTCTTCCGCAAGTCCCTGATCACGTCGCTCCTGGTGTTCGGAGCGCAGTTCGGCGGGGCGTCGATCGCGTTCCTGTGGCCCAGCCTCAAGGGTGGCTTCGGCGCGCTCATCGATGCCGGGGCGCTCGATGACATCAAGGCCGCCGTCGCCTCGGGCGAACCCTTCTACGTGGGGACGGGCCGTTTCTACATCGTGCCGTACAACGGAACGGCGAAGGGCGACATCGACTACGTGAAAGAGGGCGTGGCGGGAGACGGGATCATGCCGCTGTACCAACGGTGCGTGCACCTCGGCTGCCGGGTGCCGTTCTGCGGCCAGTCGAAGTGGTTCGAGTGCCCGTGCCACGGCTCGAAGTACAACTCCGCCGGCGAGTACCAGCTCGGCCCGGCCCCCCGCGGGATGGATCGCTTCCACGTGGAGGTCTCGGCGGGCAGGGTCATGGTCGACACGTCCGAGGTCGTCCTGGGACCGCCCCGCGGCACCGACACGATCGATCAGCCGCCGCAAGGCGCCTTCTGCGTGGCGCCGGGATAGGGGCGGACGAGAGCGATGCTTGCACTCACGACCGCGGCCGGGATCGGTCTCGCGATCGCAGGTGCCCTGATCACCGTCGCCGCCATCGCCGGACTCGCGCTCCGGCAGCGGACGCGCGAGACCGGCCCCGACATCCCGGAAGCGCTCAAGCCGGGCCCGTCCGACGCCGCGCTGGAGACCCCCCTCCTCCAGAAGCTCCAGGGCTGGAGCGTCGTGATGCTGGCGTTCTTCGTCATCTGGATCCCCGCGACCTGGATCTTCGAGCCCTCCACGAACCTGAACCAGGAGGCCGACCTGAAGATCGAGGCCATCGATCGCGGGTCACGAGCCGTCCAGCTGTTCTCCGAGGAGAACCAGCTGGGGGTCGGCTGCGTTCGCTGTCACGGTCCCGATCTCACCGGCGGCATCATCCAGAGCGGCACCACGTTCGCCTTCCCGCCGAACCTCACGACCATCTGCGGCGGGGCGACCACGGGCCATCCCGCGATCTACTCGATCGACGACATCTACCAGGTGATCTCGGAAGGACGGAACGTCATGCCCTCGTGGAGCATCCGCTTCGAGGGCGCCCTGGACGATCAGCAGATCAACGACATCGTCGTGTACCTGGTGGACCTCTCCTCGGAGAACGTCCCGTTCAAGGACAACGTGTGCATCAACGAGGAGGCCTCCACCAAGGCCCTCGAGAAGCCGGCGACCAACCCCAGGGACCCGTGATGGAGACCTGCCTCGGCTTCCACATCGACTGCGGCATCCTGGTCAAGGGCGTGGGCGTGACCGCCATGGCGTTCATCCTGTTCGTGGGCAGCGTGTATCTCATCCTGACCGCCGTCTTCGGCCGATGGATGGCCTACCTCGTGGTCATGGTCACCCTGGCCGGGTGGCTGATCGTGCTCTCGGCGCTCTGGGCCTTCGGCTTCTACTCGCAGGGACCCGACACGCCGGTGAACCTCGGTCCGCGCGGCGCGGAACCCGCCTGGGTCCCCCTCCTCGCGTCCACGGGGGAGACGAGCGACCGGTACGAGACGTTCGGCAGCTACCCGGATGCGCCATGGAAGGAGCCGGCGAAGAGCGATACGGCCGACGTGCAATCGGTGACCGGCATCGTGACCGAGTTCCTCGCCGAGGAAGCGAACGCGGAGCTGGAGATCGACCCGCTCGACCCCAAGGCGCTGACGGGCGTCGACTTCGCGGTGGATCAGCTCGGATTCGCGACCGCCGAGGGCACGAGGCTCGCCGTCGCGCAGGGCCACCTCCTGGACGGAGGGCCGCTCTGGACGGTGTCGCTCTACTACGACAAGGGGAGCGTCCCGAAGTACTCCCGCATGTTCCTGGTCGGTTCGATCATCTTGTTCGGGATCCACCTGCCCCTGCTGGACATCGCGGAGAAGAAGCGCAAGGACTTCCTCACCCACGGGGCGGCCCCGCCCTGGTACGGCCCCGCATGATGAGATCGATGCGAGAGGAGGTGGGAGCGTGATCGGCGCCGAACGAGCCCTCCTCGATCAGGGAAGCATCCAGTTCATCCTCCTCGGAGTGATGATCCTGGCCGTCCTGTGGGTTCTCTGGATCACGATCGCGAAGTAGCGCCCGGCCCTCAGCGGGTCGGGGCGAACGCCACCGCCCCACCACCGTGGCGGACGTCTGCCAGCGCGGCGTTCCGCTGTTCGTAGTACGCGAGGATCTGCAGCTCGACCGCGAGATCGACCGAGCGGACGGACACGCCCGCCGGGGCGACGAGGGGCGCGGGCGCGAAATTCAGGATCGACCTGATCCCGGCGGCGACCATCCGATCGCCGACGTCCTGGACCGCGGTCGCCGGCGTGGCGATGACGCCGATCGCGATCCCCCGCTCCTTCACCAGCTCCGGGAGGGAGTCGATGTGGACGACCTCGAGGTCCCCCACGCGTTCGCCGATCTTGCTCGGGTCGACGTCGACCAATGCGGCCACGCGGAACCCTCGATCGCCGAATCCCTTGTAGTTCGCGAGCGCGTGCCCGAGGTTCCCGATGCCCACGATCGCGATGCCCCAGTCCTGGGTGAGTCCGAGCTCCCGGCGGATCTGATGGATCAGGTACGCGACGTCGTAACCCACCCCCCGCGTCCCGTAGGAGCCCAGGTGCGAGAGGTCCTTGCGGACCTTCGCGGACGTGACGCCGGCGGCCACGGCCAGCTCCTCGGAGGAGGCCATCACGGTGCCCTCCGCGGCCATCCCACCGAGCGCTTGGAGGTACCGCGGCAACCGGCCGACCGTGGCCTCGGGGATCGACCGATCCCTCACGGGCGAGAGAACCGCCTGCTCATGCGAGGAGCCTAGCCGAAATTTCACAAGTGCACGAGCGCCCCCGCCGAAGAGCCTTCAGCTCACCATCTGGGCGAGCTGCTCCGCGTCGACGGTGACCTCGAAGGCCTCTTCCCCGTCGACCTCGACCACGGGGATCCGGATCCCGTATTCGAGCTCGAGCTCATCGTCGGCCTCGATGTCCACCTCGGTGAACTCGAAGCCGAGCCGCTCCCGCTGCGACAGGATCGTCTCGCGAGCCACGTCGCAGAGGTGACATCCCGGGCGCGAGTACAAGACGACCCTGTGCATCTGGGCGATGGTAGCGTCCGGCGCCAAGAACATGAGCGACGGCGACCGGGATGACCTGCAGCTTCACCGGCGCCTTTCCGCCGGAGATCGAGGGGCGTTCGACGAGCTCTACCGCCGGTACTCCCCCACGGCGTACGGGATCGCGTACCGGCTCACGGGGCAGCAGCTGCTGGCTCAGGACGTGGTCCACGACGCCTTCCTGGCCCTCTGGCGGGCCCCCGAGGCGTTCGATCCGACCCGAGGGGCCTTCCGGAGCTTCTTCCTGGCGCTCGTCCATCACCGGGCCGTCGACACGATCCGGCGGGAGGAGCGGATGCGCGCCAGACACGACCGGGCCGCGAACCTCGAGCCCGCCGTGGGCGAAGACCTTTCGGACGCTGTCGTCGACGATGATTTCGTCGCGCGACGCCGAAGCGAGGTCCGTGACGCGCTCGCAGACCTCTCACCAGAGCAACGCCAGGTGCTGGAGATGGCCTACTTCGCAGGCAAGACCCAGGTCGTGATCGCCGAGGAGCTCGGCATCCCGCTCGGTACCGTGAAGACCAGGACGTTCGCGGCGCTCCGCAAGCTGCGCCGCGCGCTCGAGACGGAGGACTGACCGCTTGGATCGACCGGGACCCCCGCAAGGATCGCCCACGGATCCTCAGGAGCACGATCGCATCGATGAGCTGCTGGCCGGATACGCCCTGCGGAGCCTCACCGGCGAGGACGCGGTGGAGGCGGACCGGCTGCTCTCGCAACACGTGCCGGATTGCGAGAGATGCCGAGAGACCCTGCTGACGCTCAGCGACACCGTGGCAGACCTGGCACTCGCCGCCGAACCGATCGCCCCTCCGGAGACCCTGCTCCCCCGCCTGCATCGTGAGCTCGAGCCCCGGGGCAGGCGCCCCGCGGTGGGCGGCTGGGCGGGGATCGCGGCCGGCGCCGCGGTCGTGCTCATCGCCGGAGGGATCGCCGTCTCGATGGGACTCCGAGCCGGTGACCTGCAGTCCCAGAACGACCTGTTCGCGCAGGCCCTGCGATACGCACAGCGTCCCAACGCCGACAACGCCCGCCTGGTGGGCGCCGGTGCCACGGACCCGGCCCCGGTCTCGGAGGTCGCGGCGCCCGACGTCGACCACTTCTTCTTGGTCGGCAACGATGTCCCGGAGGCCCCGGCGGGAGAGGCATACGGCATCTGGCTCTCCAACGGCGTGGAGACCCTCTTCGCCGGCACCTTCGTCCCCGGCCCTGGGGTCACCGTGGTCAAGGTGCCCTTCGATCGATCGCGGTTCGACCGTGTCCTGATCACCTTGGAGGCCGAGGGCACCACACCCACCCAGCCGGGCGAGGCCGTGTGGGAAGCGGCCGCGTAGCGGCC
>CAWBIH010000003.1:0-1438305 GCA_963788925.1 uncultured Actinomycetota bacterium | reverse complement strand
GAGACCCACGTGGCGAAGCTTTACCGCAAACTCGGGGTGCGAACCCGCGTGCAGGCGATCTCTCGAGCCGCCACGCTCGGGTTGGTGGACCTGTAGCCTCGGCCATCGGAAGGGTGAGCGAGACGACGACGAGCGAGGACAGCCGGAAGTCGGCCTCCCGGCTTGGCGTGGTCGTGGTCGAGCCGTTCGCGGTGGTGAGGGCCGGGCTCGTCGGGACCATCGATGCGAGCCCCGGGCTCGAGGTCCTCGCCTCGGTGTCGAGCGCCGAGGAAGCGATGGGTATCGTCGAACGGCTCCGTCGGACGCGACTCGATCATCCTCGTGGCGATGGGCCTTGCCGGCGAGCAGGACGCCTATTGGCTGATCCGCGCCCTCCGTGAGCGATTCCCGGGGCATGTGATCCTCGGGATGGGTGCGAATGCCGACCCGAACGCGATCTCCCGAGCGCTGTTCATCGGCGCAGACGGCTTCGTCGACAAGAACGTGGAGGTCGAGGAGTTCCTCGCCGCCATCCGGGCCGTCAGGCGAGGATGAGGTGGTGATCGCCGGGCCCGCGGCCGACTCCGTGGGCACGATCGCGGAGGGGATCGAACGCCGGCGGAGCCCGACCTTCCGTCTCACGCGACGCGAGCGGGAGGTGCTCGTTGTCGCGTCCGAGGGACTGACGGCGCGTGAGATCGCCGAGCGCCTTGGCGTGCGCGAGCGAACGGTGACGACGCACCTGGCGAGGATCTACGGCAAGCTGGGCGTCGGGAACCGTCTCGCAGCCCTTCGTATCGCTGCCCGGTCGGGATTCGTGTCGCTCCGTCAGGACGAGTAGCTCAGGACCGGACGAACACCGAGCCGGCGGGGCCGTCGACCACTCGCCTCCAGCCGATGAGCTCCCCGAAGCTTCCGCTCTCAACACGGCTTCGAGGCGGCAGGATCGACGCCCGCGATCCGGTGATCGATCGAGGATCCGGTCCCATCCGTCACCCGCGGTGATCACGCGATCGTAGTCGTGCCACACGGTGTCGGGGAAGAGCTCGATCCTGGAGTCCACCATCACGGGATCCTCCGGAAGCGAGAACTCGAACCAGGATGCGAAGGGCTGGTACACGAGGAGGCGGGATCCCGCGGGCAGTGCCGCACGAGTCGCATCCACGAATACCTCGGGCGCATCGGCCGCGAGCCGTTGCGTCGTGCCGGTCACGGGGTCGACACCCCGGCGGAGGAACAGCGCGATCGGAAGGAGCGCGATGACGCAGGCTGCTGCGATCGATCCTTCAACGGGTCCCGCCGCTCGACTCCCGAGCTCGGCCGTTGCTTGGCTCCGTTGTCCGGAACCAACGAGATATGACGGGGGGCGCCGCCAGCGCCCACCACAGTGTGCCCCGGAGCGCAGGCACGCCGAGAGCGAAGAAGACGAGCAGTCTCGCGATGTCGATCGGACGGACGGCCCTGCGCTTCCACACCGCCGTCCCGAGGACGATGACACCGGACAACCAGAACGGGGCGCCGCTGATGGCCAGCGGTGACGGTGGCCGCCACTCGGCCACCCCGTTCCGGATCGTCTCGCTTGCTGGAGATCTCGACGGCGTAGGACCACACACCCGGTCCGAAGGGTGTGACGAGATGTCGCCACGACGGTTGCGAGCAACAGCAAGAGGGTTCGGCCAGCGGGATCGTCGCTCGATGAGGTCGTCACCGAGGGCGAACACGACCAGCAGAGGAGCGAGCACGAAGCTTCCGTGAACGTTCGCCCAGATCAGAGCCAGGATGGGCACGAGCCAGGTCCACCGGTCGCGCCTCGCGAGCAGCAGCCAGGTTCCCGTGAAGAGCGGGACCGCGAGCGCCTGAGGGCGAGCGGCCAATGAGCCCGGGCGACCAGGAATCCGAGACAGTGTGAGGACGCCGCCGTTGCGTGGGGCCCCTCCGCTCGCCGGCAACTTGATACAGGAAGCGAAAAGCCCAATCCAAGTCGCCGCCGCATAGGTGCGCCCGACACCTGCCCACCCGAGCACCCGATGCGCACGAGGCGAATATCAACTGTGCGGCCCATTGCTGGTTCAGCCACGGATCACCGGCTCTCGTGAACGTGAAGGGGTCGATTCCGAGCACAAGGTCGCCCGTCCGAAAGGTGAAGCTCTCCGGCCCTCACGTGATAGCGCGAGATCGATGGCCCTCATCCGGGCCAGCAGGGCAGCGAAGCCGGCAGACCCAGGCGAGGGTGCCCAAGGGGGTGGGACCTTCCGAGCCCGACGTTCGGTCGCGCTACGTCCGGGCCTTCTCGGGGGTTTACTCACGGCGGCATCCTACGGGGTACCATCGGCGTCCTCTCGGTCCCCCGGGGAGACGCGTAGGCTGAATCATACGTAGCAACTCCAGTGGAACGACAGGGATTCCTGGAGATGATGGGGCTCTTCTCACGTGCTCGCTGGCGGAGTGAGCAGTTCTTCGCCAGCGGGGCGAAAGCCCCGAGGACGGGATCTCGGAGGAAGGGAGGTGTATCGGATGCTTAAGCTCTACACGGGTCTTCAGACGTGGTGGGCCGACCTCAAGGACCACGCCACGGAGGAGCACGGCGCGACCGCGGTTGAGTACGCGTTGATGGTCGCTCTGATCGCGGTGGTGATCATCGTCGCGGTGACCTTCATCGGCACGTCTGCGTCGTCCAAGTTCAGCGAAGTTGGATCGGGCATCAACAACGCCGGTTCGTAGCTCCGACTCGCCGCCGGCCGCGATCGAGAGATCGCGGCCCACGGCTGGTCGGACCTTGGACCTACGTAAGGTCCGCTAGGTTAGGCACGAAAAACGGTCCCTTTGGGGGTTTCCCTCCCACATCGCCCGAGGTACCATCCGGCGTCTTCTCAGCAGTCTCCGAGGAGATGCGTACGTAGAAACACGTAGACAACTCCAGTGGAATACGGGATTCCCTGGAGGGATGGGGCTCTTCTAACGTGCTCGCTGGCGGAGTAGCAGCTTTTCGCCAACGGGGGCGAAAGCCCCGAGGACGGGATCTCGGAGGAAGGGAGGTGTATCGGATGCTTAAGCTCTACACGGGTCTTCAGACGTGGTGGGCCGACCTCAAGGACCAGCGCCACGGAGGAGCACGGCGCGACCGCGGTTGAGTACGCGTTGATGGTCGCTCTGATCGCGGTGGTGATCATCGTCGCGGTGACCTTCATCGGCACGTCTGCGTCGTCGAAGTTCAGCCAGGTTGGATCGGCAGTCGACAGCGCCGGTTCGTAGCTCCAACTGATCGAGCGGCCGTCGGCCGCTCTCGCCTCCGCCTCAAGGCGGCGGCGAGAGGAGCCGACGGACTCTTCAGGAGTGGATGAGAATGAGCATGCGACGCAAGCTTCGCAGTGAGGACGGCGCGGCCGCGGTCGAGTTCGCCTTGATCGTCGGGTTGCTCGCGATCCTCGTTTTCGGCTTGCTCGAGTACGGGTTGGCCTTCTGGCAGGTGCAGAACCTTCGTGCCTCGGCCCGCGAGGGAGCGAGGGTCGCCGCCGTGGGTGGAAACGACACCGCGGTGCACGATGCCATGGCCGCCGCCTCGGTCGGTTCTCTCAGCGGCGGATGGACGTTCTCCCGCAATCGGGTGTGCGATCAGAAGCCCGCCAGCACGGGTCAGGCAGTGACGATCACGATCAACAACGCTTCCCTCTCCGGCCCCGTGCAGGAAGCCTTCCGGGTGTCCATCCCGTTCCTGCCGCCGATCCAGCTGAATCCCACGCTGAGTGGCACGTTCCGATGCGAATGAGGAAAGGAGCCCCCCGGATGCTTCGCCTCCGCCGCGGCGAGGAAGGAGCGGTCGCCGTCATCGTCGTCCTTAGCCTCATCGCGCTCCTGGGTGTCACGGTCCTGACGGTCGACGTCGGACAATTGCTGTTCAAGCGCCGCGCGATGGTGAACGCCTCCGACGCGGCCGCGCTCGCCGCCGCCCAGTCCTGTGCGGGCGTGGACGACTCAGATAGCCCCGAGGCGATGGCCGATCTCTTCGCGGTCGACAACGTGAGTGTTGCCAGCGGCCAGATCACCGAGCTCGTCGGATGCGACGGGCCCCCGTTCGGCCACGTGAGCGTCGAATACGGCATGAGTCAGGACCTCTTCTTCGCGGGGGTGTTGGGCTTCAACGGTCCGGCGCAGGTGACGACGGAAGCGACGGCCGGATGGGGACCCGCCGGAGGTGCGAACCCTCTCCCGATCGTGGTCTACGCGGGCAACGGCCAGGGCAACTGCGACATCGAGGAGGGCATCGGTCCCGAGCGTCGCCTGTTACCTGTGGTACGACAACGACCTTTTCAATCAGTCTTCATTCGGGTTCCTGAACCTCTGCACAGCCACGGATCCTTGTACGCATGGGTGGGACGTGGACAGCGGCGACCACTGTCCGAACGTAGGCGCCAGCCTGCGCAGCGATTGGATCGACGGCAACTGGAGCGGCGGCCCGAACGAGACGAACTATCCGGACCCTACCTTCGTGTGTCGTGTGAGCGGTCTCACGACCTCGAACTGGAGTTCATTGAAGAACAGGGTCGGAGACGACCTGATCTTCCCGGTGAACGATTGCGCGACGCAAGTGGACAAGAACGGCAATACGATCGGCTGCAACGCGAGCGTGGCGCCGGACAAGTACAACATCATCGGATTCATCGTGCTGAACCTCGAGGCCGTCCTGGATTCCAAGGCAGAATGGGCGGGGAACTCCGGAAGCTGTCAGACCGGTCCGATGAACATGGTGGCGACATCTCCGAACATCGACCTTGACGTCATCGCGCCGGGACTCGGGTGCTCGCCTTACGATGCGATCTCGAACGTGCAGATGCAGAGGAACGGCAACCCGAAATGTTGCACGGTTGACGTGGACTACACCTACGACTCTGTGAATCACGTGATCGACTGGATCAATCCCGCGCCCCGGACCAACGTGACCGTCTCCTGGGACTACTCAGAAGGCGGCCCCTGCGGGGTTCCGCCGAACAACTCGAGCGCCGTGTGCCTGAAGGTGCGTACGGTTGAGGTGCGGTTCGGCGGGAGTGAGCCGGGCGGCGGGGCGAACTTCGGCCTGCGGGCCGTCCGGTTGTGCGACCTGGCGTTCGGGAGTTGCCCGGAAGAATGAACTTGAGCCGAAGGACTGAAGCCGACGAGAGGTTCGGCCGATAAGGAAACTCTGAGGATGGGCTGAAAGGGGTACGAGGATGAGGTCAAGGGGTCTGGTGGTTGCGATCGCGATCGTGCTCGCCGTGGCGGCAGCTGCGGCCGTGATCCTGTACACACAAGGGGTCAAAGAGGACGCGGTACGGGGCGGTGACCTCACGCCCGTCATCGTGTCGACGCAGGAGATCCCGGCGAACCAACAGCTCGATCCCTTGATCGATCAAGGGATCTTCTCGGAGATCCAGGTTCCGGGCGACGCGCTGGTCGGTGGCGCCGTGAAGGACGTCGAAGAACTCCGCGGCGTCACGACGACCACGCCGATCCTGGCGAACGAGCAGATCTCGACCTCAGCGCCTGTCCTCCGCGGAGACACCGCTGAACCTGACCGGTGTGAGCAAGGGTCATCTGGGCGTCGCCATCGAGCTCGATGCTCCCCAGGGCGGCATCGGCAACATCCAGCCCGGCGACCAGGTGCAGGTCTTCGCGACCTACGAGGGCGTGAAGGTGATCAAGGGCGACATCCGGAGGCTGATCAACAGCGCCGGCGGGACCGCGCCCCCCAAGGTCGATCTGCCGGACTTCACGCTGACACTGATCCCGACCGTTCGGGTCCTCCGCATCCAGAACCCCTCGGTGGACACCGAGACGGGGAGGAGCGACAGCTCACGGATCCAGGTGACCTTGGATCTGCTGCCCCAGGACGCCCAGAACCTCGTGTTCGCGCAGGAGAACGCAAGGATCTGGCTCGGCCTGCTGCCTCCAAATGAGGAAGGCACCCAGCCGCGCGCGTCGCTCGTCCCGATCGAGATCCTGCTCGGAGCGAAGCTCGGATGACAGACGCGAGCGTCGTCGCCGTCGGGACGCCGCAGTCGTTCCGCCAACAGGTCGCCAGGGCCATCGAGATGGGCCCGGAAGAGGTGGGCTGGGTGCAGTCCGCCACGGCCGCGGAGGAGCTGCTGATCAACGCGTACCGGACGGTCGACGTCCTGGTCCTCTCGCCCGAGGTCAAGGAGCCCGACGCGCTCGGCCTGGCCGAGTTCGTCGGGCGCCAGGCCCCCGGCACGGCCATGGTCCTCGTACGCGACCATACGTGGAACGGGCTGCTCCCGGCGGCGATGCGCGCGGGCATCCGCGACGTCGTGGACATGACGCAGGGCACGGAGGAGCTCCGCGACGCCGTTGAGCGCGCGATCGTCTGGGCGGCCAACCTCCGCTCGGCGAACGTCCCTCAGACGGACGGGCAGCCGCTGACGCGGGGGAGGATCCTCTCGATCTTCTCCTCGAAGGGGGGGACGGGGAAGACCTTCCTGACCTCCAACCTGGCGACCGCGATCTCCGAGGTCACCGGCCAGGACACGGCGGTGGTGGACCTCGACATCGACATGGGCGACGTGTTCACGTACTTCGGTCGAGAGCCGTCCGCGACGATCCAGGACCTGATGGAGCTGGGTGAAGGCGCGGAGCGCTCTCGTATCAAGACCGTGGGGGTCCAGCTCTCGGAGCACCTCTGGGGATTCGGCGCGCCGCCGGATCCCGCCGCCGAAGCACCCGCCGGTGAGGCGATCGGCAAGTTCCTCCGAGCGCTGCGGAACGAGTTCAGCTGGGTGGTCGTGGACGCATCGGTCGACTATTCGGACTCCGCCCTCGTGTGCTTCGATCTCTCCGACGCCATCTGCCTCGTCACCGGACTCGACGTCGTGGGTGTGAAGCACCTCTCGAAGTCGCTCGACACGCTGCTCACGATCGGTTTGCCGCGAGAGCGGTTCCGGGTCGTGCTGAACCGTGCGGACTCGAAGGTCGGTCTGGACGCCTCTGATGTCGAACGCGTCATGAAGATCAACGTCGACGCGATGATCCCGTCGAGCCGGCTCGTCCCGACGTCGTTGAACAAGGGCCGTCCCGTCGTGCTCGACGAGCCCAACTCCGAGGTGGCACAGGCGGTGCGGCAGTTGGCCGTTCGGTTCGCCGGCCAGACCGAGATGGTCGCGGCCGGCGAAGCGGGGATCGACACCTCCAACAAGAAGAAGAAGCGGAAGCTGTTCGCTCGAACCTAACGATGGAAAGGTAGAGGAGGCACCCGATGTCCCTGGCAGACAGGCTGCAGAAGGCCCAACAGAAGGACCGGATCGCCGAGGTCCGAACTCGGGTGCAAGAGCGCCTGGTCGAAAGCCTCGGTCCCCGCCTGTACGACGCGACCCTTTCCGACACTGAGCTCGAGGGCATGGTCCACCAGCGCCTGCGAGAGCTCCTCGACGAGGAAGAGGGACCGCTCGCCGCGCAGGAGAAGCTCCTCATCGTTCGCCAGATCGGCGACAGCGTCCTCGGTCTTGGACCGCTCGAGCCGTACATCCGCGACCCGGAGGTCACGGAGGTCATGGTGAACAACTGGGACACGATCTACGTGGAGCGTTCGGGCAAGCTGTACTGGACCGGCACGAAGTTCCACGACGAGGGGCAGCTCCGTCGCACGATCGACAAGATCGTCGCCAAGGTGGGCCGCCGAGTGGATGAGGCGAGTCCGATGGTGGACGCGCGTCTCCCCGACGGATCGCGTGTCAACGCGATCATCCCGCCGCTCGCGATCGACGGTCCGACCCTCACGATCCGGAAGTTCGCCGCCGATCCGTACCAGGCGGATGACCTGGTGGAGTTCGGCACGATGAGCTCGGCGACGTCGAAATTCCTCGAAGCCTGCGTCCGCGGCCGGATCAACATCATGGTCGCCGGCGGTACCGGCGCGGGGAAGACGACCACCCTCAACGTCATCTCGTCGTTCATCCCGGACGACGAGCGCATCGTGACGATCGAGGATGCCGCCGAGCTGAAGCTCCAGCAGCCGCACGTCGTCCGGCTCGAATCTCGGCCACCGAACATCGAGGGGAAAGGCCAGGTCTCGATCCGTGACCTGGTCAGGAACTCTCTGCGGATGCGGCCCGACCGGATCGTGGTCGGAGAGGTCCGTGGGGCCGAGGCTCTGGACATGCTCCAGGCGATGAATACCGGCCACGACGGCTCGATCTCGACGATCCACTGCAACTCGCCCCGCGATGCGCTCTCTCGTCTCGAGACGATCACGATGATGTCCGGGATGGAACTGGGCTCCCGCGCGATCCGAGAGCAGATCGCGTCGGCGATCCAGTTGATCGTCTACCAACAGCGGTTGAAGGACGGAACACGTCGGTTCACGCACGTGACCGAGGTCGCCGGGATGGAGGGAGAGATCATCACCCTCCAGGACATCTTCCTGTTCGACTTCTCGGCGGGGTTGGACGACGAGGGCCGCTTCCGGGGACGTTTGAAGTCGACGGGCCTGCGGCCGAAATTCATCGAGAAGCTCGAGGAGCGCGGCGTCCACGTCGAGCCGGACCTGTTCGCGTTGGAAGCGAAGGGTCGGTAGATGCTCGCGGCGGACACCTTCTTCTCGAGCCAGGCGATGTTGGCGGTCGTCGTCGCCCTCGTGTCACTCGCGGCATTCGCCATGGGGTGGCTCCTGCTGGGCACGGCCGCCAGGGTCAAGGCCGACCGGGAGATGGCTGCTCGGATGGCCGCGATCGGCCGACCGGTGCCGCAGCACACGGCCTCAGCGGTCGACAGGCCGGGCACGGGCTGGATCCCCGAGAGTATGTCGTCGTTCGGAGAGCGCTTCGCGACGTCTCAGGGCTTCGGCGAGAAGCTGGACGCGCGCCTCGAGGCCGCCGGCATCAGTCTGCGATCCGGAGAGTTCGTGGTCGCCACGGTCGGAGCAGGCTTGCTCGGCGCGGTCATCGCCGCGGCCGCGCTGCAGAACGTCCTCCTCGCAGCGGTGATCGGCGTGCTGAGCGCGCTCGCCCCGATGATCTTCCTGCGCACGGCGCTGAATCGCCGCGGTGACAAGATGCGAGAGCAGCTGCCGGACGTGCTCACGATCATGGCGTCGTCCCTCCGGGCGGGCCACTCGTTCCTGCAGGCACTCGACACCACCGCACGCGAGATCCCGGAACCGGCGAACGTCGAGTTCCAACGTCTCGTGGCGGAGATCAGGCTGGGGCGTCCCGCGGAGGATGCGTTGGAGGCCCTGGCCGACCGCGTCGGGAGCTCCGACTTCCGATGGGCGGTCCTGGCCGTGAACATCCAGCGCGAGGTCGGCGGCAACCTGGCGGAGATCCTGGACAACGTGTCGGATACGTTGCGCGAGCGCGCGATGATGCGCCGCCAGATCCGCGTGTTGACGGCGGAGGGTCGACTGTCGGCGTGGGTCCTTTCGATCCTCCCCTTCGCGATCGCGCTCTACATGTTCGCGGTGAATCCCAAGTACATCTCGCTGCTGTTCACGAAGCAGATCGGCCTGTTCATGTTGGGTGTCGGTGGGGTCCTGATGGTGCTGGGGGTCCTCTGGATGAGGAAGATCGTGGATATCGATGTCTGAGGTCTGGTTGGTTCTCGGTGTCGGATGTGTCTTCGGTTGCGTCGTCCTGGTCGGGATCTTCGTCGACCTGAGCCAATCCGAGCGGCGACGCGCGGTCCGCCTCCTCGAGTCGCAGGTCGCCGGCACCACGAGCGAGAACGTGAACCTTCGGGAGCAGCACCTCTCCGAGACCTTCGGCCGGCGGATGCTCGTCCCCGTCCTGGCCGGCGCTACGAAGGTGGCTCGTCGCGTCACCCCCATCGACGCTCGGAACCGGGTCTCCAGGAAGCTCTTGCTCGCGGGGTCACCGGCCGGGTGGGACGCCGAGCGCGTCCTGGCGTTCAAGATCATCGGCCTGGTCGGCGCCGTCGCCCTGGGTGTCTTCGTGACGACCGTGGTGGGTGACCTGAGCCCGTTCATCCGGATCGTGTTGATCGGGCTCCTGGCCTTCGTGGGCTTCGTGGCTCCCGACTCGGTGCTGAGTCGACGCGTGGATGAGCGGCAGAAGGAGATCCTCCGGACGCTCTCAGACACCCTCGACCTGCTGACGATCAGCGTGGAGGCCGGGCTCTCGCTGAACGCGGCCATCGCGCAGGTGGTCCAGAACGTGCCGGGCGTCCTCTCGTCAGAGTTCGCGCGCATGCTCCAGGAGATCCAGCTCGGTGTGCCCCGCGCCGACTCCTTCCGGAACCTCGCGGAACGGACCGACGTCGAGGCGCTGAACGCGTTCGCGCTCGCGATGATCCAGGCCGACGTCTTCGGTGTCTCGATCGCCAGCGTGCTGCGGACGCAGGCCCAGCAGCAGCGGATCAAGCGCCGCCAGGCTGCCGAGGCGAAGGCTCAGCAGACACCGGTCAAGATCGTGTTCCCGCTGATCATCTGCATCCTTCCGGCTCTGTTCATCGTCATCGTCGGGCCGGGCGCGATCCAGATCTGGGAATCGTTCATCAACGTGTGAGTCGGGCGCCGGCCGGCGCTGAGAACGGCTACCCTCCCGCGCCATGAAGGTCGCCTATCAAGGAGAGCCCGGCGCCTACAGCGAGCGCGCCGTTCGCTCGCTCTTCGACGACGCCGAGCCGCTTCCCTGCGACACCGTCCGCCACGCGTTCTCCCGGGTGACCAGCGGCGAGGCCACCTTCGGCGTCGTGCCCCTGGAGAACTCGCAGGCCGGATCGGTGAACGAGACGTACGAGCTCCTGTCCAACACGAGCCTGCTCCGGATCGTGGGCGAGTCGATCGTGCGGGTCGACCACGCGTTGCTCGGGGTGCCCGGCGCACGTCTGGAAGACGTGCGCCGGGCACACTCCCACTGGCAGGCACTGGCACAGTGCGAGGACTTCCTTTCTTCGATGCGGATCGAACCTGTCCCGGAGCACGACACGGCCGGCGCCGCCCGCAAGGTGGCGGAAGCGGGGGATCCGGGCGATGGGGCGATCGCGAGCGTCGACGCGGCGGGTCATTCCGGGCTGATCGTGCTCGCCGAGCGGATCCAGACCGAGAAGGAGAACTTCACGAAGTTCGCGATCATCGGCTCGACCGACCCGGGGTTCGGCGCCGCCGACAAGACCTCGATGGTCATGGCCGTGCTCGACGAGCCCGGCTCGCTCCTCGGAGCGCTGGAGCCGTTCGCCACCCGCGGGATCAACCTCCACAAGATCGAATCACGGCCGCGCCGCGGTGCCGCGTTCGAGTACCTGATGTACGTGGACTTCATGGCGGCCGGGGACGATCCGGAGGTCGAGGCGGCGCTCAAAGAGGTCCGGGAGCACACCTCGCTGCTGAAGATCCTCGGCTCCTACCGCTCCGCGGGCGACCCGGTCTGACCACTTAGCATGGGCCGATGGCCCATGCGAGACCGTCTGCACCCTCGACGCGGCACTTCCCGATCCTTCCCGTGCTCTCGAGTGCCATCGTCGTCGGCATCGCCATCCTCGTGGTGGCGCTCATCCTGTCCCGGGTCGAGGACGAGCAACATCGTGGCGGGCCGCTCCGGAACCCATCGCCACCGCAGGGCGCCGCACCGATCAACACGGCGTTCGAGGGACTCACCACCTTCCGTGGCAACGCGAGCCGGACCTACTACGGGGAAGGTCCCGTGCCCCTGGATCCGATGATCGGCTGGCGGATCCCAGCGGAGCGCATGTGTTCCGTGTCCTACGTCGGGATCGAACGGAGCGAATGGTGCGGGACGGGCTGGACCGGCCAGCCCAACGTGCTCGTGGGCGAGGACGGCACGGTCGAGGTGCGCGAGGGCGCCTACGACGGCATGTACCACTTCGTCGACGGGACGACGGGCCTGCCGGTTCGGCCGCCGCTCCCGACGCGGGATCTTGCGAAGGGATCCGCGACGTCGGACCCGGACGGTTTCCCCCTGTACTACGCCGGCTCTCGCGACGGGCGGTTCCGCATCGTCGCGACGGACCGGAAGGTGCCGCTCGTGCTCTGGTCGGTCCACGGAGCGACCAGCGTCGATCGGCCGCTCCGCAACGACGACTGGGACGCGGCCGCTCTCGTCATCGACGACGTCCTGTTCGAAGGCGGTGAGAACGGGTGGTTGTACGTGATCAGGCTGCACCGGGACTACGACGAGCTCGGGCTGGTCACGGTCGAGCCCGAGATCGTCGCGACCGTTCCCGGGTTCGACGACGAGCTGCTGCGGGTCCTCGACGACGAAGAGGTCTCGATCGAGAACTCCGTCGCGTTCCACGATGGGATCCTGTACTTCGCCAACTCCGGCGGCCTCGTGCAGGGATGGGACGTCTCGGACGTGCTGGCCGGCGGCTCGGGCCTCGAGCGCGTGTTCCGGTTCTGGACGGGGGACGACACGGACGCGACCATCGTGATCGACGCTGCCGGCGACCTCTACGTCGCGAGCGAGTACCAGCGCTTCGACGACCGGAGCCGCGAGGTCGGCCAGCTGATGAAGCTCGACCCCTCGCGTCCGAACGATCCGCTCGTGTGGTCGATCGAGGCTCGAGAGATCGGCTTCGAGGGCGCCGGAGGCAGCTGGTCGACGCCGGCGCTGTACGCCGACCTCGTCTTCTTCACGACCGCGGCGGGCAGGGTGTTGGCCGTGGAGCGCGAGACCGGCGACATCCGGTGGGAGCGGCAGGTGGGGGCGCCGACGATCGGATCGCCGGTGGTGGTGGACGGCGTGCTGATCCAGGGGGACTGCGGGGGCGACCTCTGGGCATGGGACGTCTCGGAGCCGGACGAGGACCCCGTGCTGCTCTGGAAGCTGCACTTCAGCGATTGCATCGAATCGACGCCGGCGGTCTGGCGCGGCTGGATCTACCTCGGAACGCGCCAGGGCTACCTCTACGGGCTCACCGAACGACGGACCGCCGAGGCCGAGGCGTCGTGATCTAGGAGCCGAACAGGATCGACGGGTCCGCGTTGATCTGCGCCGTTCGGATGGTCACCAGCGCCACCGCGCCAAGCAGCAGGGCGAGGAGGCCGACGGCGCCGAACGTGCGGCGAAGCGCGGCCGGCCTCGAGGGATCGACCGCGAACCCCGCGACCAGGCCCGCCACGAGACCGCCGAGGTGCGCTCGCCAATCGATCCCGGGGATCGAGAAGCCGATGATGAGGTTGATCGCCAGCATGCTCAACGCGCTGCGCAGCCGCGCCTGCGCCATCACGTGGTGACGGCGCAGGTAGTTGTAGGTGATGAACGCGCCGACGAGACCGAAGATCGCCCCGGAGGCTCCCACCCCGACCGTGAGGCCGGGCGCGAACGCGAAGGAGGCGGCTCCCGCGAACACGCCCGTGACGAGGAACACCGCGAGCGTGAACAGCCGGCCGATCTGGCGCTCGATCTCGTTGCCGAAGATCCACAGGACGTAGGAGTTCAATCCAAGGTGGATCAGGCCCGCGTGCAGGAACATGGAGCTGAGCAGACGCCACCATTCGCCGCCGACGATCCCGCCGACGAGGTGGTTCGCGGTCACCCCCGTGAACGGGACGAGCGCTCCCGCGTCGATGAGGTCCTGCAAGCCGGGGCCTTCGAACAGCGACCCCGGTCCACCCGCAACGGCGAGCTCCCACAGGTAGCCGACGCCGATCGCGATCAGCAGGATCTTCGTGACGGGCGTCGCCTTGACGTTGGCGACGGCGACCTGCCGGCCGGGTCCCTTCCGGTACTCGCGCCGCGCCTCCGCCACGCACTCCGGGCATTGATGGCCGACAGGAGCGGGGATCATGCAATCCGGACAGATCGGCCGGCCACAGCGCGTGCAATGCACGCCCGTTTCCACGTTCGGATGCCGGTAGCAGTGCTCCCGGGTCGGGGGCGGGGGCATCGTGGGCGTCGGTTCCAAGGGCCCAATCGTACGCGGGGGCGAGGCGAACGACGCCTTCATCTCGCCGTGTGTGAGGGCGGTTGCGCGCTCCTACGTCTTCATCGGTGGGAGCGCCTCGAGCGCGGCGGCCACCTCGCCTGTGTCGAAGAGCGGTCCCCAACGGTCCGCGATGACACCGTCGGATCCGATCAGGAACAGCCAGGGCTCGGTCATCTCCGGCGTCCCGTCGGGAAGCTCGCGGAGGAGCCAGTCCGCCGCCCCCTTGTTCACGACCTGGGGTTGGGCGCTGTAGTCCTTCCAGATCTCGATGTGGATGTACACGGCGCGGTCCGGGTGGTCGGCCGCGAGCCGCTGCAGCTCCGTCACCTCCGGGCCGCAGAACTGACTCTCGCAGTAGGCCGGTGTCCCGAACAGCACGAGCGCGGGCCGTCCCTCGGCGACGGCGTCCGAGATCGTCCAGCGATGGAGCTCGGGATCCGGGATCTCCCCGCCGCCGTCGGCCATCGAGTCGATGGAGCCCTTCCGAACCCCTTTCGACGCGATGGTGAGGTTCTCCGTCTTGGGCGCCGGCATACCGGGGGCCGGGATCTGCGATGTCTGGTCGACCTGGAAGTCCGTGGTGAGCCGGCGGGCGACGCCGTCGATCTCCATCGACAGCGTCGCCCGCCAGACGCCCGCCTCGTCGAACGTCACGTCCTTCGCTTCATAGACGCCTCTGGTGCCCGAGGTCACGGTCGGGGTGTCGCCCGATGCCTGCGTTCCCGGAACGGGCACGAAGCTCGCCGTCGACGTCGGACCCGCCGCCGGCTCGCCGCCGCCGTCCGTCCCGAGATAGGAGAACGCGAGGTCGATGGTGCCCTGGGTGACGAGATGCGTCCCGTCGGCATCGTTCGCGACGATGCCGATCTGCACCCGCTGCGGCGCTCCGGCGTAGTGCCAGGTGCTGGCCATCTGCGCCGCGAAGGAGGTATCCACCTTCCCGTTCGTGCCGTTCCCGCCAGAAGTGCAGGACGCGATTGCGGTCGCCAGCACGAGCATCGAGAGCAGGAGGCGTCGCCGGATCATCCGCCTCCACCTTCTCATGGGCGGGACGAACCGTCGGCGAGAGCGCCCTCCAGGCGGAGCAGGAAGCGCCGCCGCTCGTCGTGGCGTCCGTAGCTCCCGAGGCGGGGACCGGCTCGGACGACGCGGTGGCACGGGACGAACAGCTCGATCGGGCAGCGCGCGAGCGCGCTCCCCGCCGCGCGGCCGCCGCGGGCTGCGCCCGCGGCGGCCGCCACGTCCCCGTACGTCCACATCTGGCCGTAGGGGATCGTCCTCACGGTCTCCAGCGCGCGCCGGGCGAAGCCGTCGCCCAGATCCGAGAGGTCGGCAGGTGTCTCGAACACCCGGAGCGCGCCGCGGAAGTAAGCCTCGACCTCGCGACGGATCGGCGCCGTTCGCCGGCGACCCTCCAGGGCGTCGAGCTCGGCCCCGGTCGCCGGGCCCGTCCTCGCCGAAGTGGGTGTGCACGACCCCCGCGTCTCCCGAGAAGATCGTGAAGGGGCCGAGCGGCGTCTCGACCGTGGTCCGCAGGAACATCAGATCGGCGGCCAGGGGAACGGACGATGGTCCTCGCCGGGCTCCGGGAAACGCTGCATCGCGCCGACCTCCCGGGCGCGCGACTCGAGGGCCTCCAGCTCGGGCTCGGCCAACAGGTTGGCCAGCTCCACGCGCACCGGCCCCTCTCGTACCTCATCGGCCAGCCGACGCATGTCTGCTCGTACCTCGTCCTCGAGCGCGTCGCCGATGAAGTCCCAGATCACCGTGCGGAGCTTGGGCTCCTCGCTGAAGCACACGCCGTGGTCCACGAGGTAGATGCGCCCGTCTTCGCCGAGCAGGCAGTGTCCGGCCTTCCGATCGGCGTTGTTGATGACCAGGTCGAACACGGCGACGCGGCGGAACTGGCCAGGGAACCGTTCTCGAAGGGTGAAGTAGTGCTCCTCGGGATCGGCGGGGACGAATCGCTGGAGCGAGCCGATCCCGTACGGACCGTCACGGAGAACGGTGGCGGGAACATCGGGCCACCCGATCGTTCGAGCGACGACGTATGTCGCGACCTCTCGGGCGCAGAGGGTGCCCTCCGGGAAGTCCCAGAGAGGCGTCTCCCCGCGCCGCGGCTTGTAGACGCCCAACATGTCCTCGTCCCCCTGATGGGCGCGAGCGAGGAAGGTGTGGTTCGAGGCGTTCGGCAGCAGGCCGAGGACCTCGAGCTCGCCGGCGGCGAGGACGCGGGGGACCGCGGGGTCGGTCAGGCCCGCTTCGAGTGCCCGTTCATCGCGGGACACGCGTGGCCCTCCGCGTCGATCGGATTGCCGCAGAACTGGCACGTCGGGCGGCCGCGCGCGGCCACCGCCGCTCCGTGCCGGGAGAGCGCCAGCATCTGCGCCGGCGAGGCCAGGATCCGGATCGACTCGGGCTCCGTCTCCGGGACGGCCATCAAGCCGGGGTCGTCGTCGCCGAGGTCCTCGAGCTCGGGCTGCAACTCCTCGACCTCGAGGAGGAAGAGATCCCGTTCCTGATCGAAGCCGATCGAAAGGCGGCCCGCGCGCCAACGCGGATCGAGCGGCTCCTCGAGGCTCATCGTGGGCTCGGCGGCGGTCGGTTCGGTCTCCGGTGCGTCTTCGAGCAGTTCGAGGACGGATGCGGCGAGCAGCTGCACCTGCTGTTTCTCCACGATCACCGTGACGAGCTCGCTTCCGGCGCGCGCCTGGATGTAGAACGTCCGGTCACCCGGCTCGCCGACGGCGTCGGCGGTGATGCGATCGACCGGTCCGAGCTCCATCGACCTATCCTCGCAGCTTCCTCTTCGGACCGTCCCTTCGGGGCGACGGCTCTGCGGCGAAGCGACCGAGGCTGCCCGTGTCGTTCACGAGGAGGATCCGCGGCATCCCGTCACCGAGCTGGACGACCGAGACCGAGGCCGGGTCCGCCATGACGCGCTGGAACTGATCGAGGTGCGCGCCGGCGTAGTGGGAGATCAGCACGCGGACGATGTCGCCGTGCGTGCCGACCACGACCCGGCCGCGCGGGTGCCGAGCGACGATCCGCTCGAGCTCGTCGAGGGCCCGGGCCTCCGCGTCGACGAAGCTCTCGCCACCGGGGAAATGGAATCGAGACGGATTGCGCTGCACGGTATTCCAGAGCTTGACCCGGCGAAGCGAGGGGAGGGTCCTTCCGGTCCAATCCCCGGCATCCATCTCGATCAACGCGTCCGAGGTACGGATCTCCAACCCGCGGGCCTCCGCCACCGGTTCCAGCGTCTCGACGCAACGCTCCAACGGGCTGGAGTAGAGGGCGTTGAGCCGGACGCCCTCGAAGCGCTCGACGAGCGCGGCCGCCTGTCGGCGGCCGCGCTCGTCGAGATGGATCCCCGGCGTGCGGCCGTAGAGACGCGATCCCGTCACGGCCGTGAGGCCGTGACGGATCAGGAAGAGGGTCGTCATCGCGTCGGGGAGCATACGCGGGACTCGAGAACGGTCCTTCTTCGAGCGTTCACGGGAACGTCATCGCGGATCCGGGCTGCCGACACACACGCGCTCTAGCATCTCGAAGCGCAACGACCGCTCGCTGCGCGACGGGGTGAGCTCGCCGGGTGTCGGTCGCGTGGCCGGAGCCCTCCCGGCCCCGCGACCGGCTTCCCGACTCGAACCATGCGGTCCTCATGTGGGAGCATCCGCCCGGTGGAAGCCCGCGTGGGGACGCGACGTGACGAGCAACGGTTCGCGGTCGTGGATGTCGGCTCGAACTCGGCTCGGATGATCGTGTTCCGCCTGCGCCCGGGCGAGCACCTCGACGTGCTGGAGGATGCGCGCGCACCGCTTCGTTTGGGCCGGGAGCTACGCGACGACGACCGTCTCGGTGCGGAAGCCATTGAGCGGACCCTCGAGACGCTCCGAGACTTCAAGGCCGTCGCCGACGGGGCGGGAGCGGAGCGCATGATCGCGGTGGCGACCTCGGCCGTCCGCGAAGCCCGCGATGGACAGGAGCTGGTGAAGCAGGCGCGGTCCCTGGGTGTTCCGTTGGAAGTGATCGATGGCGACCTCGAGGCGAGGTTCGGATTCCTCGGAGCCGTGCACGATCTGCCCGTCTCGAACGGCGCAGCGATGGACGTCGGCGGCGGGAGCCTCGAGCTGACGAGCTTCCGTGATCGGCGACTCCACCGATCTTGGACGTTCCCCTTCGGCTCACTTCGCGTGAGCGATCGCTTCCTCGCGTCGGATCCGCCGTCGGATCGCGAGATGAAGGACCTGCGCAAGGCCGTCGCGGCGGCGCTGGAAGGATCGGCCGTGCCCGACCTCCCTGAAGATGCGGATCTCGTGGGGATGGGAGGGACGGTGCGGAACCTCGCCAAGATGGACCTGCGCCGAACCGATCACCCGCTCCCCCTCCTCCACGGATACGAGCTGAAGGAGGCGAACCTCGAGGGGATCATCCAGGACCTCGCGGGGCGGACGATGAAGCGTCGTGCGCGACTCCGCGGCCTCAACCCGGACCGGGCCGACTCGATCGTCGGCGGCGCCCTCGTCGTGCTCGCGGTGATGCGGCACCTCGGGGCGGAGCGTGTCGTGGTGTCCAGCCGAGGATTGCGGGAAGGCCTCGCACTCGGGGATCCTTCGGCCGGTATCCCCACGCCCCGACAGGTGCGCACGATCTCGGCAGCGACGCTCGCAGCTCGGTTCGCGACATGGGATCCGAACGGCCGCCGAGCGCCGGTCGTCGCTCTCCGCCCAGCTCATCCACGCCCTGGATCCCGATGTCACGCCCTTCCTGGCGGAGATGCTGGAGCACGCGGCAGCGTTGCTGGACATGGGGAAAGCGATCGATCACTACGAGCGGTTCGAGCACGCCGCGATGATCGTCACGACGGCGGACCTCGCCGGATTCACGCATGAGTCGCTCGGCGTCCTCTCGGCGATCCTCCGACACGCGGGAGGGGACACGAGTCTCGGTCCGTATGCCCGTCTGATCCCGACCGATGAACGGGCCGCTGTTCGTCGAGCGGCGGTCGCCCTTGCGCTCGCCGAAGAGCTTCATCGCCGGATCCCGCCCGGGGAACCGGCGACGCTGACCTGCACGTGGCGAGGGCGATTCGAGGTCCAGGCTCCCGTCCCAACGCGCTGGCAGCCGAGGGGCATCTCGGATCGGTTCCGGGCGGTGTTCGGAGCGAAGCTCTCCGTCGTTCCGGCGCCGGACCTTCGTCCGCGTGAACCCGGTGATGGCACCCGACTAGGACCGATCCGCCCTCTCGACCAGGGGCGAAGGCCGCGGGGAGCTGCCCGGAACGTCGTCCCGCGGCCGAGCTCGCTTTCGACCTCGAGACGGCCCCCGTGGTTCTCGACCACGTGCTTCACGATCGCGAGCCCGAGCCCCGTGCCGCCCGTTCCCGGGATCGAGCTCGGTCCACCCGATAGAAGCGCTCGAAGATCCGGTCGATGTCTCGGGAGGGGATCCCGACGCCCTTGTCGCTGACGCGCAAGGTCACCTCCTCCCGTCCGAATCGACCTGGACCTCCGACCTCACCCCCTTCATGGCTGTATCGGATCGCGTTGTCGATGAGGTTGCGGGCCAGCAGAGCCAGATCCCTCTGCGATCCGCGAACCGGCTTTCCCCTCGATCGCGATCTCCAGGGTCACCCTCGCGTGTTCGGCCGCTCCTCCAGCCGCTGTCCCTCCTCCCGGACGGCGGCCCCGAGGAGACGGCTCGTCGAGCGAGCTTCCCGATTCCAGCCGGGAGAGATCGAGCAGATCGGCGACGATCCGTGAAAGGCGAACAGCCTCGCGCTCCAGCTGGATGCGAACCGCGGAACCGCCTCCGGGTCGTCCTCGCCGCCTGACCGAGGGTCTCGGCGACGGCCTGGATGGTCGCGGCGGGTGTCTTCAACTCGTGGGAGGCGTTCGCGACGAAGTCCCGCCGCACGTCCTCGAGTCGGCGCTGCTGGGTCACGTCGCGGACGACGACGAGCGTCGCGTCGTCGCCGGCCGGTGTGACCGTTCCTTAGCCAGCGAGCAGGTACGCCGGTCTCGATCAGCACGGATGTGGGTTCGACGCCGTTCACGACTCTCGTGGATCGCCCCGCGAAGCGCGAGCGGCAAGACTCCGTCGAGGAGGGGCGTCGATCGAGCTGTCGATCGATGGCGTCGTTCGCGAACGCCACGGCGGCATCGCGCCCGATGAGCAGGACCCCGTCGTCCATCGTCGACAGGATCAGGTCGCGAACGCGGCGCTCCTCTTGCGCTTCGAGCTGCTGCTCATGGCCGGTGGTCTCAGCCGTGAGCGCCCGTTCCTTCCAGTCACGAGCGGATCGGAGTCGCCCGGCGCCAGCGCCCACGAAACGACGACACGGCCACGAGCGCCACCGCCAGCGCGATCGTCGATGCTGGTCCACGCGCCGCAGTGTATGCGCACGTTCATGTGGTTCATGAGCCGTTCCGATTCCCTTCATCCGCTGTCCATCCGACCCCGAGAGGAGTCCCCGGCAACTCGATGAGATGGAACGGAGCGGGTTCACCGCGTGTTCACCTTGCCGCCGCGGGTCCTCATCCGGCCCACCTAGCATCGCGCCAGGTACCCGAAACGGGGGAGGGTAAGGCGATGGTGAAGAGGAAGCAGTGGTTGTCGTTGGTCGCAGGCGCGATCGCGCTCATGGTCGCTGCGACGGCATGCGGCGACGACGGCAACACCGGGGGCAACGGCCCATCCGTGAACGAGGTCTGACCGGATCGATCTCGATCTCCGGATCATCGACGGTCCAGCCGATCACATCCTGGTGGCCGAGCTGTTCCCCGGCCAGAATCCCGACGTCGAGGATCAACGTCGACGGCCCGGGCACCGGCGACGGGTTCGTCCTGTTCTGCCAGGGCGAGACCGACGTCGCCGACGCCTCGCGGGCGATCGAGGAGGAAGAGGTCACGGCGTGCAAGGACGGCGGCGATCGACTACGTGGAGCTGGAGGTCGCGCTCGACGGCATCACGGTGATGACGAACCCCGCCAACCCGGCCTCGAGTGCCTGACCACGGGCGATCTCTACGCGCTCTTCGGCCCGGAGTCCGAGGGGTTCGAGGACTGGTCCGACGCCGACGCGCTGGCCCCAGAGGTCGGTGGCAACGGCGGCTTCCCGCGACGCCCGCTGGAGATCACCGCTCCCGGGCGAGGAGTCGGGCACCTACGACGCGTTCATCGATCTCGCGGGGATCCCCGACACCGCGGTCGAGCACGGCGTCGCCGAGGACGACGCGGCAGCGCTGCGCACGACTACCAAGTCTCGCCGAACGACAACGTGATCATCCAGGCGATGGAGGGCACGACCCGGCGCGCTCGGATTCGTCGGGTTCGCGTTCGCCGAGGAGGCGGGAGATCAGGTCAAGGAGCTCGCGATCGACGGCGGCGACGGATGCGTCGCGCCGACGAGCGAGACGATCGCGGACGGCACCTACCCGCTATCGCGGTCGCTCTACATCTACGTCAACAGGACGGCGGCGAGAGACGAGGCCCTGGGGCCTTCGTCGACTTGTACCTGTCCGAGGACGGCCTTGACCGCGGTCGAGGAGGCCGGCTACATCCCGCTTCCCGCCGACCGCCAGGAGGCCACCCGCTCGGCCTGGAAGGATCGGCGGCTCGTGCCGCGAGTTCCCTGCGAGGGGTCGGCGCCGCGTCGCGGCGCTCTCTCCGGCCTGGCACCGAGGGTAAGCTCGCGCAGATGGCCACTTTCGACCGAGCACGAGCACGATCGATCGCGCGCTGCGGGGGAGCGCGCGCCGGCGGCGCAAGGAGAGGCATCGTGCGCGGCGTGCTCTCGCCGCCGCGGTCCTCTCGATCCTCATCAGCCTTGCGATCGTCGTCGCGCTGCTCGGCCAGGCCATCGACTTCCTCTCCGACGTCGATCTCGGCGCTCTGTGGTCCGACGGTTGGTTCCCGCGCAGCGGCATTTCGACCTCCTGACGATCTTCGCCGGGCACGATGGTGGTCATCGCGATCGCGATGCTGGTCGCCACCCCGCTCGGGCTCGGGCGCGGCGATGTACCTGTCCGAGTACGCCCAGCCCCGGGTGCGGCGCACGCTGAAGCCCATCCTGGAGACCCTTGCCGGGCATCCCGAGCGTGGTCCTCGGGCTTCTTCGCCCTCGACGGTCGATCAACCCGGTCGTCGTGCAGCCCCTGTTCGGGCGACGCAGCCCGTTCACGCTGATGGCCGCGGGGATCGGCGTCGGCATCCTGACGTCCCGCTGATCGCGTCCGTCGCCGAGGACGCGATGTTCGCGGTGCCGGGAGCGCTGCGCGAGGCCGCGTACGGCATCGGCGCCCGGCGCCGCACCGTCACGACGCAGGTCGTGTTCCCGGCCGCCGTCTCCGGGATCGTCGCCGCGTTGATCCTCGGGCATCTCCAGAGCGCGTCGGCGAGACGATGGTCGTCGCGATCGCCGCCGGGGCGACCGGGAGGCGCGATCGTTCACCGTCAATCCGCTCGAGCCGCGGACAGACGATGACCGGCGCGATCGCGTCGCTCGCGATCGGTTCCGATCAAGTGGACCGCGGGCGCCGGTCTGAACGCGTTCGACTCGCTCTACCTTCGTCGGCTTGCTGCTGTTCGTGATCACGCTCGTGCTCAACGTCGTGAGCGAGCGCTTCGTCCGGCGGGTCAGGAAGGCGCTACTGATGGCCGACGCGTCGGTCCCGCGGCCATCGCCTCCACCGTCGAGCGTCGGCCCTCCGTGGGCGGCACGCGGACGTGCGCGGGCCGCCTGTTCCAGGCGGCGCTGCTGCTCACGCTGCTCTCTCGCTGATCGATCCTGCTGGTCGCTGCTCGGCTCGACGTGATCAGTCGACGCCTGGCCGGTGCTCTCGAAGCGCGGGCACGGACTTCGTGAACGAGCAACATCTCGAGCTTCGACGAGCCGCGCGGGCGTGCGACAGGGCCTGATCGGCTCCCTGATCCTGATCGCTCTTCGTCGCGGTCGTCGCCGTCCCGCTGGGGATCGCCGCGGCGGTCTACCTGCAGGAGTACGCGCGCGACACGCGGTTCAACCGGCTCCTGATCGCCAACATCCGCAACCTTGCCGGCGTCCCGTCGATCGTGTACGGGATCCTCGGGCTCGTCGTGTTCGTGCAGGCGCTGCGGGCGTTCACCGGTCCCGGAGGACTCCGGCCGGAGCTACATCTCGGGCGGGCTCACCCTCGCGGTCCTGGTGCATGCCGTTCGTGATCATCATCACGATGGAGGCGCTGCGAGCGGTGCCGCGCGGCATCCGCGAGGCCGCCTACGGCGTGGGCGCGACGCGGTGGGAGGTCACGCGGAGCCACGTGCTGCCGTATGCGGCCCCGGGATGTTCACCGGGGCGATCCTCGTCGCTCGCCCGCGCGTTCGGCGAGACCGCGCCGCTGCTGCTGGTCGGGGCGGTCACCGGATTCCTGGCGACCGGGGGTCGGGCTTCGCGCGAGACGTTGCAAGGCCCGTACACGGCCCTGCCGACGCAGCATCTTCGCCTGGTCGCGACCCCGGCGACGAATGGGCGGCAACACGACCGCGGCGCATCGTGGTCCTGCTGGCGCGTCATCCTCGTCGTGAACCTCGTCGCGATCATCCTGAGGAACCGGTATGAACGGAAGTGGTGATCCGATGGATGTGACCGAGTGACGCACGCCGAGACGTTCGCCGGGGCCGTCGAACCGACGGACTGGTGAACGCCGCACCGAGGGAGACGATGTCGCGGACCGTGGAGCGCGAGACCGTCTTCGACGTCCATGACCTGTCGGTGTACTACGGCGACTTCCGAGCGATCCGCGACGTGAACCTGCCGATCTGCGGCAACGAGATCACCGCGCTGATCGGTCCCTCGGGCTGTGGCAAGACCACCTTCCTGCGCTGTCTGAACCGCATGAACGACCTGATCGAGGGCGCCCGAGTCGAGGGCAGCGTCGCTGTATCACGGCGTGGACCTCTACGACCCGCAGGTCGACCCGGTGGAGGTGCGCCGGCGGATCGGGATGGTGTTCCAGAAGCCGAACCCGTTCCCCAAGTCGATCTACGACAACATCGCCTTCGGCCCGAAGATCGCCGGGTTCAAGGGAAACATGGACGAGCTGGTCGAGGAGTCGCTGCGCAGCGCGGCCCTGTGGGACGAGGTCAAGGACAAGCTGACGGAATCCGGCCTGGCGCTGTCCGGCGGGCAGCAGCAACGGCTGTGCATCGCCAGGGCGATCGCGACGAAGCCGGATGTGATCCTGATGGACGAGCCCTGCTCCGCGCTCGACCCGATCGCCACGCAGCGCATCGAGGATCTGATGCAGGAGCTCGTGAAGGACTACACGATCGTGATCGTGACGCACAACATGCAGCAGGCGGCTCGCGTCAGCGATCGAACCGCGTTCTTCTCGGTCGAGGTCGGCGAGAACGGTCAGCGCACGGGGATGGTGGTGGAGGTCAACCGCACGGAGTCGATCTTCACGAACCCGAGCGATCAACGTACGGAGGACTACGTGACGGGGCGGTTCGGATGACGCGCGCGCACTTCCACGAGACGTTGGAACAGACCGAGATCGAGCTGCTGTCGATGGGGGAGCTGTGCGGTGTGGCCGTCGAGAACGCCGTGCGGTCGCTCGTCCGGGACGATCGACGGAGCTGGCCCGCACGGTGATCGAGCAGGACGACGCGATCGACGAGAAATACATCGCGCTCGAGGAAGGGATCCTCGAGATGCTGGCGCTCCAGACGCCGGTCGCGACCGACCTGCGGCTGATCTCGGCGATCCTGCACGTCAACCTGCACCTGGAGCGGATCGGCGATCAGGCGGTCAACGTCGCGAAGATCACCCGGCTGGTGCACGGCAAGGCGGGCGACGAGCAGATCCGCGCGATGATCCAGGAGATGGGCGAACTCGTGGTGCAGATGGTCCGCACCGCGATGGAGGCGTTCCGCCGACGCGAGCTGGAGCTGTGCCTGAAGCTGCCGGAGATGGACGACCCGGTCGACCGGCTCAACCGCAACATGCACGGCGAGGTCACCCGGCTGGCGGCGGACCCGAACAGACTCGACTGGGGCCTGCACATGTCCCTGGTCGCCCGCCACCTCGAGCGGGTGGGGGACAACGCGGTCGACGTGGGAGAGCAGGTCGGATTCCTGTTGACGGGCAAGTTCCGTGAGTTCACCGACGCGTCTCACCCCGTCGAGGCCGTCCCCGATGCAGAGTGAATCCAACACGATGGGCGACGATCACGCACAGGGGTCGGCGCCGCTGATCCTGCTCGTCGAGGACGAGGACGCGCTGGTCGACTCCGTCCGGTACAACCTCGAGCGAGAGGGATACGGAGTCAGCGTCGCGAGCGACGGCCGATCGGCCATCGCCGCGTTCCGATCGAATCCCCGGCGCTCGTGATCCTCGATCTGATGTTGCCCGAGGTGTCCGGCCTCGACGTGTGCCGGGCGATCCGCGCGGAGTCGGACGTGCCGATCATCATCGTGACCGCGAAGGACGCGGAAGCCGACAAGGTCACCGGGCTGGAACTGGGGGCCGACGACTACGTCACCAAACCGTTCAGCGTCCGGGAGCTGATCTCCCGCGTCCGCGCCAACCTTCGGCGCTCGAAGATGCGCGCGGTCGCCGTCGCCGACGACCTGCTGGTCGGCGGGCGCGTCGAGATGGACGTCGTGCGCCACGAGGTCCGGGTGAACGCCGAGCCCGTGCCGTTCCCTCCGAAGGAGTTCGAGCTGTTGGAGACCTTCCTGCGACGCAAGGGCCGCCTGCTGACGCGCGAGTTCCTGATCGAGGAGGTGTGGGGACCCGACTACTTCGGCGACACGAAGACCCTGGACGTGCACGTGAAGCGGCTCCGGCGCAAGATCGAGGAGGACCCGCATCGGCCCGCACACCTGCTCACCGTCCGGGGCCTGGGGTACAAGTTCGTCGACTGAGTCCTGGCGCTCTTGCCGGGATGGGGCGGCGAACGTAGCATCGAGGTCCGCCCCGGCGGCCCCGGGGATCCGCACCTGGTCGACCCTGCCGGGAGCCACGACGATGCCTTCCCCGGAACTGCCCGAAGACGAGCCTCGCTTCCTGAATCGGGAGTTGAGCTGGCTCGACTTCAACGCGCGGGTGCTGGCGTTGGCCGAAGACGCATCGGCCCCATTGTTGGAACGAGCGAAGTTCCTGGCCATCTTCGCGACCAACCTCGACGAGTTCTTCCAGGTCCGCGTCTCCGGACTCCAAGAACAGGAGGGCGCCGGGGTCGGCAAGGCGGCGTCGCCCGATGGGCATGACGCCCGCCGAGCAGCTCACGGCGATCCGCGATCGCGTGCTCGACCTTCTCGCCCGGGTCGATCGGACGTTGCTGCAGGAACTCCTGCCCGCGCTGGAGAAGGAACACATCCGGATCGAGTCGTGGTCGGCGTTGTCGCCCGAGGACAAGTTGTTCCTGTCCGACCAGTTCCGGGAGTCGATGTTCCCGGTGCTCACGCCGCTCTCCGTGGACCCCGCGCACCCCTTCCCGTACATCTCGAGCCTGTCGCTCAACCTGGCGGCGAGCGTCCGCGATCCCATGACCGGCGACAGGCGCTTCGCCCGGGTCAAGGTGCCGCCCCTGCTGCCGCGCTTCGTGCCGATGCCCGACGGCGAGCGATTCGTGCCGCTGGAGCAGGTCATCGCCGCGCACCTGGATGCCTTGTTCCCCGGGATGGAGATCCACGAGCACCACGTGTTCCGGGTGACCCGCGATGCCGACATCGAACTCGAGGAGGAGGAGGCCGACGACCTGTTGGAGGCGATCGAGTCCGTCCTCCGTCGTCGTCGCCGGGCCGCGATGCCGGTGCGGTTGGAGATCGACCCGCCGAGATGTCCGACGAGGTCTCGAGAACTTCTGATCCGCGAACTCGATCTGGACGAGTCCCAGGTGTACGTCGTCCGATGGACTTCTCGACCTCGAAGGGCTGTGGTCGCTCTACCGGCTCGACCGCCCGGAACTGAAGGACGAGCCCTGGACGCCGATGACGCAGTCGCGACTGGTCCGGGGTGAGGCGGGGCGCCTCGATCTCTTCCAAGCCTCTACGCGAAGGCGACGTCTTGGTCCATCACCCCTACGACTCGTTCGCGACCTCGGTCGAGGCCTTCGTCGAGCAGGCGGCGACCGATCCGAACGTGATCGCGATCAAGCAGACCCTGTACCGCACTTCGGGCCGGGAGTCGGCGATCATCCGCTCGCTCTCGCGCGCGGCCGAACTCGGCAAGCAGGTTGTCGCGCTCGTCGAGCTCAAGGCTCGCTTCGACGAGGAGGCCAACATCACGTGGGCTCGTGCGCTGGAACAGGCCGGCGTGCACGTCGTCTACGGCATGGTCGGGTTGAAGACCCACGCGAAGATCCTGCTCGTCGTCCGGCGCGAGGGCACGGGGATCCGCCGCTACGCGCACATCGGCACCGGCAACTACAACCACGTCACCGCCCGGCTCTACGAGGACATCGGTCTGCTGTCGGCCGACGCTGAACTCGGCGAGGACCTCACAGACCTGTTCAACGATCTCACCGGCTACAGCAGGCAGCGAGAGTATCGCAAGGTGCTGGTCGCGCCGGCGGGGGTGCGTCCGAAGCTCCAGGAACTGATCGAGCGTGAGGCACACGCTCCCGACGGGTAGCATCGTCCTGAAGATGAACAGCCTCGTCGACTCCGACATGATCGATGTCGATCTACGCGGCATCGGCGGCGGGACCTCGGTGTCGTTGATCGTTCGCGGGATCTGCTGTTTGCGTCCCGGTGTGCCGGGTCTGTCCGAGACGGTGCGGGTGCGTTCGATCGTGGGCCGCTTCCTGGAGCACTCGCGGATCTTCCGCTTCGGCTCCCGCGAACGCGGTCGCGAGTACTACATCGGGTCTGCCGACCTCATGCCGCGCAACCTCGACCGTCGCGTCGAAGCGGTCGTTCCGGTGTCCGATCCCACCCTGTGCGCGCGGCTCGACGAGATCCTGGAGGTGTGCCGCGAGGACGACACGCTCGCGTGGGAGCTTGGTGCCGACGCGAGCTGGTCGAAGGTCCCCACCGTGCGCGGGCTGAACGCGCAGCTGCGGCTGCTGGAGCTCGCCGTCGAGCGTGAGGGCGACCTTCGATGACCGTTGAGCGCGACGCGACGCCGATGGGTCTCGTCCGGCAGGTGGAACTCGAGCTCGATCCGCTTACCGGGGTCGGAAAGGCGGCCACCGGGCTCGACGTCATCCGCTCCGCGGTTGCGCGGTCCACGATCCGCCTCGTTGCCCATGAGCCGATCACTCGGGTCGGCGAGGATCCCGAAGGTGTGCACCAGGCGAGGGTGGCCGTCCGGCGGCTCCGCTCGGACCTTCGTACGTTCCGCCCGCTGCTCGACCGAGACTGGGCCGAGGCGCTCCGGGTCGAACTTCGATGGCTGGGCGGACTCCTCGCGCCTGTCCGCGACGCAGAGGTGCTCGTTGTCAGGCTGCAGGGGCGGATCGAGGGGATGGTTGGCCTCGAGCTAGCCTCGGCGAAGGTCCTCCTCGACAGTCTCGAGACTGATCGTCTGGAGGCTCGGCGTCGGCTCCTCGGAGGCCTGGATTCGCGGCGATACGAGGAGCTCGTCGTGCGCCTCGTCCGCGCCGCCCTCGAGCCCGTCACACGAACCGGCCTGTTCGATCGGCCTGCCGCGAACCTCGGATCACTCATGAACCGCCCGTGGTCGAGGCTCTCGAAGAGCGCGGCGGCGCTCGGCTCCGGCTCGAGCGACGCCGCGTTCCACGCCACCCGCATCGATGCGAAGCGAGTGCGATACGGAGCGGAGGCGCTCGCTTCCGTCTTCGGGAAGCGAGCAACCGGATTCGCCTCGGCCGCTGAGGACCTGCAGGAGGTCCTCGGCGAGCATCAGGACGCCGTGGTGGCGATGGCCTGGCTGGCGGACGAGGGGATCGAGGCCGAAGACTCGGCCGTGGCGTTTACCGCCGGACGACTCGCCGAGCTCGAGTCGGCGTCGTCGTGATCGAGCGCGGAAGAGATGGCCGAAGGCGTGGAAGCGCCTCGAGCGGAGCAAGCGCTTCTGGCCATGACGACGGAGGTTCGCGCGGCGGGCGGCGTCGTCCGGCGGCGTGTCGACGGCCACGTGCTCACGGTGCTCGTCCATCGACCTCGCTACGACGACTGGACGTTCCCGAAGGGGAAGCTGCTGGACGGTGAGTCCTTCGAGGAGGCTGCTCTTCGAGAGGTGCTCGAGGAGACGGGCCTCCAGTGCGGGATCGACGACGAGTTACCGCAGCTGCGCTACCTCGACCAGGTCGGACGACCGAAGGTCGTCCGATACTGGTCGATGGACGCGCGCGGCGGCGACCTCCGACCGACAGACGAAGTGGATGAAGCGAGATGGGTCACCCTCGACGAGGCTCGGAGGATGCTGAGCTACGACCGTGACAGAGAAGTCCTCGACGCGTTGAACACCCAAGGTGCGCCCGCCTATCTCATCCGCCATGCGAAGGCCGGCGATCGGGCGACGTGGACCGGTGATGATCTTTCGAGACCCCTCTCCAAGACGGGCCGCCGCCAGGCCACGGCGCTCGTGAGGGTGCTCTCAAGCAGGCCCATCAAGCGGATCGTGAGCAGCCCGGCGGTCCGGTGCGTCGACACAGTAGAACCGCTCGCCGATCAGCGGGGGCTCCCGATAGAGCCGCGCGACGAGCTCTTGGAGGGTGCCTCGCTGTCCGGCCTGCTCGGATTGCTCGACGAGCTTCGATCCACCGCTCGGTCTTGTGCGGACACGGAGACCTGATCCCTGCGGTCGTCGAGCACCTCGAGGGAATGGGCATGGTCATCGGGTCGGACCGCGGCTGGAAGAAGGGCTCCGTCTGGGCGCTCGAGCGCGAAGCGGGCCTGATCGTGCGGGCGACCTACATCCCGCCACCGCCAGATTGACCGGACGTTTCATCGCTGTGGTCTCCATGCGGCTCGCACCACCTTCGCCGATCCGTGCGGCACCAGGAGGTTGCGCGCGTGTAGCCCCGCAGACCCCCGCCCCTTGCGACCGTTGCCGTTCGCGTGATATCCACCATCGGCCGAAGACCGAAAGGGTCGCAAGGATGCCGAAGCTGCGGTTCCGGCTCGTCCCCCGAGACGAGAGCTTCTACGAGATGTTCGTCAAGCTGGCCGTGAAGGTGGAGGAGGCTGCACACGCGTACCAGGACCTCGTCGTCGACTACCAGGACGTGTCGCGGAAAGCCGACCGATTGAAGGACCTCGAACACGAGGGGGACGAGGTCACCCACGAGATCATGAAACGGCTGAACTCCGTCTTCGTGACGCCGCTCGATCACGAGGACATCCACCGGCTCGCCTCCGGTCTCGACGACGTCCTCGACCACATCGAGGCGGCCGCGGACCTCTTCGTGCTCCACAAGATCGAGCAGCCCTTGACCGAGATGAAAGCGCAGGCCGACATCCTGGTGCAGACCTGCAAGGTCACGCGAGAGGCGCTCGAGACGCTCCCGAGGTTCAAGGAGCTCGAACGATATTGGGTCGAGGTCAATCGTCTCGAGAACGAGGGGGACCGGGTCTACCGGCGGGCCATCGCTGGGCTCTTCGGCGGTGAGTACAAGGCGATGGACGTCCTGAAGTGGCGGGACGTCATCGACGAGGCGGAAGGAGCCATCGACCAGCTGGAGGATGTCTCCAACATGCTCGAAGCGATCGCCCTGAAGCACGCCTGATGCTCTGGTTCGTTCTCTTCCTCGCCTATCTGTTCGAGTTCGCCAATGGGTGGACGGATGCTCCGAACTCGATCGCGACGGTCGTCTCGACCCGCGTCATGCGCCCTCATCACGCCGTGATGATGGCGGGGGTGCTGAACCTCGTCGGCGCCCTGGCCGGGACCGCGGTCGCCAAGACGATCGCCGAGGGCATCGTGGATCCCAACTTCGTGGGTCTGGAGACGGTCGCCTCCGCTCTGTTGGGCGCGACGCTGTGGGCGCTCGCCGCGCAGTACTTCGGGCTCCCTTCGAGCGAGTCACACGCCCTCATCGCCGGGCTGCTCGGGGCCGGATTCGCCGCCGGCGGGCTGAAGGCACTGGAAAGCGAAGGCACCAACAGAGCCCTCATCGGCCTGGTCACCTCGCCGCTCGGCGGGTTCGTCGTCGGCCTCTTGCTGATGGTGCTGATCTACCGGATCTTCGCTCGGGTGGCGCGGGCGACGGTCGCGAGGGTGTTCGGCCGAGCCCAGGTCGCCTCGGCCGCGTTCATGGCGTTCAGCCACGGCACGAACGACGCGCAGAAGACGATGGGGATCATCGCCCTCGCGATCGCGCTCAACAGGGCGGGGACCGCCGGCAACGTGGGTGAACTCACGATCGAGCCGTGGATGATCGTGTCCGCCGCCGCCGTCATGGGACTCGGGACGATGATCGGTGGGTGGCGTGTCGTGCGCACGTTGGGGATGCGCATGACCCACCTTGAACCCGTGCAAGGGTTCGCCGCCGAGACCGGCGCCGCGACGGTGATCACGGTGGCGGCGCACCTCGGCATCCCGGTGTCGACGACGCACGCGATCGGCTCGTCGATCATGGGCGTCGGCGCGACGAAACGATTCTCGGCGGTTCGATGGGGTGTGGCGGGACAGGTCGTGGCCGCGTGGATCCTGACGTGGCCGTCGTGCGCCGTCCTCGGGTTCGTCTTTCAGAAGGTCTTCTCGCTCTTCGGCTGACCGTTCACGCTTCCGGGGAAGGCGCGCCGGCCCCGGTCGGTGCCGCCTTCGAACCGGTCGTGAGCGAATGGATCTGTTTCGTGAGGTCCAGGATCTGCTTCGACAACGTGAGGATCTCCTCGTTCTGCTTCTCCTCGGACTGGACGATCTGCCACTGATGCTCCGCCAGCGCCGCGCGCTTCTCGTCGGCTCGGTTCTGGCTGATCATCACGAACGTCGACAGGAAGATCGCTTCCAGCGACACCAGCATCGTCAGGAATCCGAAGGGGAACTTCTCGACCTTGAGCACGATCCAGAGGGTGAACCAGATGATGTGGAGGTAGACGAACGGCATCGAGCCGGCGAAATGGGTGATGGCGTCGGCGATGCGATCCTGCAGGTTCCGCGAGCGTTCCTCTTGGTGCTGAACGAGGACCGGATGCGTCCAGGTGGTTCGACGTCGCCGCCTCATCGATCTGCTCTCCTGTTCCGTGGTCCTCGGCAAGGCTAGCCCGAAGCGCGGGGGTGGTGTTGCTTCCCTCATTCGGTTCTCTCGCCGGCCTCCGGTTCGCTCCGGGGCCGGTACGCTCCCGGGCATGGAGGCACACGTCTTCCGAGACGGAGCCCTGGGAGCCGACCCGATCCCTCACGATGAGCTCCGCAGCACGGTGTCGGATCTCGCGGAAGGCGAGTGGCTCTGGGTCGATGCCGTCGACCCGAGCTCGGAGGATCTCACGACGCTCCAGAAGCAGCTGGACCTCCACGATCTCGCGGTGGAAGACGTCCAACAACGAGACCAACGGCCCAAACTGGACATCTACCCGGGCCACGCGTTCGCCGTCTTCCGGCCGCTCTCCTCAGGATCCGAAGGCCTCACGTCGTCCGAGTTGTTCCTCTTCCTGTCGGGCCGATTCCTCGTGACGCTTCGATTCCCTCCGGTCTTCGAGATACAGAAGGCGAAGCATCGCTGGCCCATCCTGGCCGCGCTGGCGCCGGGGCCCTGCTCGGCTTTCTACGCGGTCGCCGACGAGATCGTCGACGAGTACCTCGAGGTCGTGGAGGAGCTGGAGGACAGGGCGGACGAGCTGGAGGGAGAGGTCTTCCGGTCGGAGTTCGTCCAGGGGCAGGGAGCGCCGCTGCAGCTCGAGATCCTCCGACTCCGCCGAGACGCCGTCCGCCTCAAGCGCCACGCGATCCCGACCCGGCAGGTCATCGATCGTCTCGCGGACGATTCCGATCTCGTCACCGAACCGCTCGTGCCCTACCTCCGGGACATCACCGACCATCTGCTCAGGACGATCGAGCTCACGGACGGCGTTCGCGAGATCTTGACCACTGTCGTGGACATCCGGATGGCGCAGTCCGCCAACCAGCTGAACGAGGTCATGAAGAAGCTCACCGCGTGGGCGGGCATCATCCTGGTCCCGACGCTGATCGCCGGGATCTACGGCATGAACTTCCGGCACATGCCTGAGCTGAGCTGGGTCTTCGGCTATCCCCTCTCGCTCGGGATGATGGCGGTGTCCGCCGTCGCTCTGTACGTCGGATTCCGGAAGCGTGGGTGGCTCTAGCCGTGTGCCGGGCCGTCAAGGTGTTGTGTGTGGCCACCGACGACGAAGCGCTCGAGGCGCTCCGGCGTCAGACGACGGCCGCCGAGTGGGAGCTCACTCCCGGCGCGACCAACGAGACCGATGCGCTCGGGCTGATCGACTCGGAGCGGCCCCACACGATGGTGGTCTTCGGGGGTTTCGAGCGGCTGGTGGCGCTCGCCCGGGATCGGTTCCCCGCGATGCGGATCGTGACGGATCGGGACACGCCCGGGACGAACGCGGTGGCCTCCTCCCGCGATGACGTGAGGACACTCCTGCGTTCGCTCGGACGCCCGGGCGGTCCGATCATCGATGGTCTCGGAGCTCAGCCTCCCCAGGGGTCCCACCCGTAGCGCAACACCATCCGCATGGTCACGAAGATGTTGGCCCGGGCGTTGAAAGCGGACCAGTTCCTGAAGCCGTAGTCCGCCGACCGGTGAGGCCAGTACCTCAAGAGGTGCTGATAGATCCCGGCGGCATCCCCGTAGGCGTTGTAGGCACTCGGTCGAAAGCGGGATTCACGCCAGGCGATGTAGATGGCCTTTCGTCCACTCACTCCGTAATGCGCAGCGACGCAGCGGATGAGCTTCTTCACATGCCATGCGCTCTGTCGCCAGTCGATGGGGCAGATCCTCAGCGAAGTGGGCCGGGTCGCCGTTTCGCGCTGGATCATCGCTTCGGATGTCGTGGCTATGGGGAAGCTCATGATGACGGCGGTCAGGAGCGATACCGCGACGAAGATGCGGCACTTCCGGATCATCGTTGTCATGGGCGGGATCACCCACGCGGCGGACGCGGCTGGTTGCCTCGCCTCGTGCCGAGCCGACGGATCACTCCGTCCGGTCCGGTCACCGCGCTAGGTCGTGGGTGTACGCATCACCTCCTGGTCTCGTCCTCTCCTGTGTGACCTTCGCCGACCGCGATCCGAACTCCCCTTCTCCCACGCACGAACGCACGCCAAACTCACCATGGGAAGGTGGGAAGCGCGCGTCGTGCGCAGGAGGACCGGGCCACTCGGTCCGAAGCCGACAGCGACCACCCTAGCCCGGCCCACCGACATACGGCAACTCGGCGCTGATCGCCGCCGGGATCGGCGTGAGGGGCCGGGTGCAGGGGCCGGCATGGGTACGATGGGTGCATGGGAACGGTTCTCCTCGCGGCTCCTCGTGGGTACTGCGCCGGCGTCGAACGAGCGGTGGACGCCGTCGAGCGAGCGCTCGAGCTCCACGGCGGCCCCGTCTACGTCCGCAAGCAGATCGTCCACAACCTCCACGTGGTGCGCGACCTGGAACGGAAGGGAGCCGTTTTCGTGGACGAGCTGGACGAGGTGCCGGAGGCAGCGGTCGTGGTCCTGTCGGCGCATGGGTCGTCCCCGACGGTCCACGTGGAGGCGGCATCTCGCCGGCTCGAGCTGATCGATGCCACGTGTCCATTGGTCACGAAGGTCCACCTGGAGGCGCGCCGATTCGCCGAGGACGACCGAACCATCATCCTGATCGGCCATGCGGGTCACGAGGAGGTCGAGGGGACGAGCGGACAGGCTCCCGATCGCACGATCCTGGTGCAATCGATCGAGGAGGCGGAGCGGGTCGAAGTGCCGGATCCGAGCCGGCTCTCCTACCTCACCCAGACCACCCTGTCGGTCGACGAGACGAACCAGATCGTGGACGCGCTCCGCTCACGCTTCCCCGAGATCCAGGGGCCACCCCGCGAGGACATCTGCTACGCAACGCAGAACCGCCAGGACGCGGTGAAGGAGGTCGCCCGCCGGGCCGATGTCGTCCTCGTGATCGGATCCCGGAACTCCTCGAACTCGAACCGGCTGGCCGAGGTCAGCCAGGAGCGCGGCACCCCCGCCTATCTGGTGGACGACGAGTCCGAGGTCGACCCCACCTGGCTGGAGGGAGCCGAAGTGGTGGGGTTGACGTCAGGCGCTTCCGCGCCGGAGCGGCTCGTGAACCGGATGCTCGAGTGGCTCGCCGCCAGGGGCTTCGATCGCGTGGAGCAGGCCCTGATCACCGAGGAGAGCGTCCGGTTCGCGCTCCCCGCCGGCGTGCGCGCTACGACCAAGAGCTGAACTGGTCCCGATCCTCCTCGGGCTCCTCGTAGTCGATCGAGACCAGCGTGCTGGTCCTGCGGACCCCCGGGAGCCCGTGGATCTTCTCGAGGACGACAGCGGAGGCGATCTCCCAGGGCTCCGGGACACAGGCCATCATGTCCCATCGCCCGCCGAGAACCGCGGCCCCGGACACCTCGCCGATCCCCGAGAGACGTTCGTAGATGCCCGCGGCGGCTCCCGCCTCCGTCTCGATGTGGATGTAGCAGGCCCCTCGGATGATCTGCGGTGTGGGCAGGCCGCCGAAACCGACGACGCCGAGCCGATCCGGGGGCACGACGGGCGCTGTGAAGGTACGGTCGATCCCCTCGATCACCTGGATCTCCGACAGCACGCCGGTCCCGATCGTCGCGAGGTCCGGTCCGTCGACCAGGGAGAGCACATCCCAATCCCCGATCACCACGACCGAACGTCGCGCCGTCGTCGACGAGGTCAGCTGGTTCCGGACGGTCGCCATGCTGCCGGGACGAACCCGCAGGTAGACGAAGGCTTCCATAGGAGGAGGCTATGGCAGCCCTCCAGACCGAACAAGCACCGAACAAGGACCGAACGGGAACCGACGTCACCCGTGCGCGACGGCCGGAGCTCGCGTCAGCGCCGCCAGCTCCTCTTCACCCTCCTCCGGGCCGACGGAGATCAACCGATCGCCCTCCTGGAGCGAGAACCGGGAGCGGGGCCGATAGATCCATCGCGAACCGCGCTGGACCGCCAGCACGAACATGCCGGTTTCGGTCTCGAGGCGGAGGTCCTTGAGCGAGCGCCCGACCGCCTGCGAACCGCGCTCCACCACGACCTCGGAGCTGGTCTCCTCGGTCTCCTCGAGGGCGAGTTGGACCACCGGGTGCAGAGGCTCCCCTTGCTCCACGTACCACGTCATGTCGCGGGCCGCGTCGCACATGTACTCCGACGCCGCACCGAGGCGAAGGAGGCCGCGGAGGGCGTCCGGATCGCGAGCTTCCGGCGCCGCCCGGAGGACCCAGGATTCGAGCTCGTCGTGCAAGATGTCGGACCGAGCTTCCAGGGTGCCGACCTCGGCTGCGAGAGAGCGGTTGTTGAACAACAACGCGGAATAGGCGAGCCCCACCGCCGCCTCGGACAGGTCCTTAAGCTCGACCAGGATGTCCACCGCTCGGTCGAGCTCCGAGAGCGGCGGCGATTCCTCGCCCGATGACTCCGGCAGGGAGGGGGCGCCGGCCAGTTCGCGCACGTGGTTCACGCCCTCCTCGGGACCTCGGATCAGCAGGACGTCGCCGACGGAGACGACGTCCTCGGCGCCGGGATCGAATCGCCAATCCATCCCGCTCCGGATCGCGACCACCCACATCCCGGACTCCGTGGGGAGCGAAAGGTCGCGCAGCGTGCTGCCGGCCGCCGGCGCGTCGTCGCGGATCTTGATCCTCGCGGTCATCTCGTCGGCGTGCCGGAGATCGTGTCTCAGGGCGTCGGGGATCCCGAGCCGGGCGGCGACCACCCGCGCGATGTCGGAGGCCGCATCGCCGACGCGCTCGATGGCGTGGGCGATCCACAGGACCGCGGCCATCCCCTCCGCGTCTTCGAGACTTCGGGCGGCGAGCATCGCCGTGATCCGGAGGCGGTGGAGATGATCGCTCATCCGCTGCTCGAGCCGCTCGACCTCCTGCGCGAGCTTCTCTTCGTTGAAGAAGACGGCCGCATACGCCAGGTCGACCATGAGCTCCGAGGCGTCTTTCAGCTCGACGAGGAGGTCCTTGACGTTGCGAGGTTGTTCATCCATCACGGAAGTACTCCGGATGTTCTCATGACGAGGAGGATCGCCGCTACGCCCGCGAGGTCCAGGAGCGACGTGATGAAGGGAACGCCCTGGTTGTCCGGGTCGATCCCGAAGCGCGCGGTGAGCACGGCGACGTAGTAGCCGACCACGAGCGTGATCGGCAGGACGATCGCTCCCGCGAGGAGCGTGGCGCCGATCAAAGCGGCGGCGCTGGGGGCCGGACCCGCTGTGAGGGTCGACAGCGCCCAGGACACGGCGCCGATCGCCGTGAACACGAGGAAGCCGAGCGAGATGACGATGGCGCCGTCGACGACGGCCGGGATCTCGGGACGTCCTCGGGGGTGATCACGCCGAGCTGGAGCTTGGACGACAGGCGCGAGGAGAGGATCCCGCCCAGGGCCCCCGCCTGCGAGACGAATGGAGGGATGAGGATCAAGACCGCGGGGACCGCCTGCAGGCCACTGCTGTGCGCCTGGAGCAACGCTCCCGCGAAGATGTCGAGCAGCGGCGAGAGCGCGACCACCGCGACCATCTCCAGGAGGATCCGGCGGACGCCGACCTCCGCCCGGAAGGCGGCGACCAACGCGACCGCGGTCGCCGCCGTGCAGAGCACGGCGGCGACCGCGTTCACGGTGGTGTTGCCGACGAGCAATGTCGCGAGGAACAGCGTCGGGAGCGTCACCATGTCGCCGATCGCGGTGACCATCGGGGTCGACACGGCGTCCAGGTCCCACCCCTTCCGGAACCCCACCACCGCGATGCCGACGGTGAACACGAGCGCGATCAACGACGCGAGGACGCCGCCGATGACCGAGATCGTCACGAGGTCCCAGAAGGAGATCACGGCCTCCTTCGCGAAGGCCGACGCCACCAGCTTCGCGACGGCGGCGAGGTAGAAGGACGACAGCAGCGTCGACAGGATCCCGACCGAGACATTGCGGGCGAGGAGGCTTCCTCGCTCGAGCGTCGGCTCGAAGATGCCGGCGGCGACCCCCGTGCCGAAGCGGGCGCCCATCGCCCCGAAGATCGTGCCTCGCATGCCCACCGAGGCGGGGATGAGCACGAGGAGGCCCGGGAGCTTCTCTAGGGTGCCGGTGATCGAGCCGAGCACGAGCCCGGCCACGAACCCGGCGCAGGTGCTCAGGACGAGCGCGACCGAGCCCTGCCGAAGGGTGCGGCGCTCCGAGCGCCAGTAGCCGAAGAGCCGACGGGCTCGGCGCGCGAGGCGGGCGGGCGCGGCGCCCAGGCGCTCAGCCACCGCTGCCTACCTCGGGTGTTTCGGTCAGGCGCCCGCCCGCCTCGCGAGCACACGAGAGCCGCCCGGCGCGCCGGGTTCGGAGGAGCTCGTCGGTCGCGCGGCTCCGCGGGCACATAAGGGCACCGTCATCGTGGCGTTCTTACCGGAGAAGTTTCGGTCGCCGCCGCGTCGCGCCGGCTCGCGCAGTATAGGCCCGGGGGTTAGCCGGCCCCGTCCTCGACCCAGTCACGCGTCACGAACAGCCAGAAGGCGAGACCCGCGTACTCACCGTAGGGACGGAAGCGTCGCTCGATCTGTCGATCGGATACCGGCTTCTTCCGCCCCACGAGCCGGGTGTACTTCGGCCGGGTCCAGGAGTCGAGGATCAGGCGGGAGTGGCGACCGAGCATCATCATGATGTGGGCCGCGGCATACGGCCCGACCCCGGGCAGCGCCAGGAGCTCTTCCTCGAGCTCGGCGTCGGGGAGCGCCTCGGGCGTCGCCGTCGCGAACGCCTCGAGGTCGAGATCGCCGTCGGCGACCGTTCTCGCCAGCCCGAGGAGATACCCGCCGCGGTAGCCGGCCCTCACGACGTCCCGGTAGAACGCTTCGGGAACCCGAGCCATCGCGGCCGGCGTCGGGAACGCGTTCGAGAGCGGCCCGTCGCCTCCGAGCGCCGGGTCGCCGAGGTTGGTGACGAGCGCGTCCACCATCCGAACCGTCGCGCTCCACGCGCAGTTGGTGGTGCAGACGGTCTTCACAACGTCCTCGAACACCGTGGGGGAGCGGAGCATCCGGCCGGCGCCACGTGCCGCCCACGCCAGATCGGGATCGTCGCCGGCCCGGAGGTAGAAGGGCGAGAGGTCCTGATCGAGCCGCAGGACGTGCGCCGCGGCCTCGAGAGCGGCCCGGACGACCTTCGGCCCGGGCCGCGGGCCGAGGACGTCCAACCGCGCGCGGCCTCCTCGTCCGCCGCTCCCGGCCTCCTCCGACACGCGAACGCGGCGCGGGCGGCCACCGGGCACCCGGAAGGTGAAGGCGAGCGATCGGTGCTCCTCATCGAGGAGGGTGGGGGAGAGTCCCGCGAACCCGTGCGAGATCAACGTCCGCCACAGGTCGACCGGCTCCCCACCCGGAGCTCGCAGGTCGAGCTCCAGCGTGGTCATCTGCCTCGTCATCGGGCCACCTGCCGCTCGCGGAACGCCCGGACCTTGGCTCTGTTCCCGCACGAGGACATCGAGCACCACTTCCCGCTGTGGTTCTTCGAGCGGTCGAAGAACACCGCGGAACATCCCGGGTCGTGGCAGACCCGGAAGCGTTCCCATCGCCCGTCGAGCTCGGCGAGGAACGCCGTCCCCAGGATGCGGCCGATCGCGCCCCGAACCCCGGTGGCCTCGACGTGGATCGGGCTTTCCTCGTCGCATCCGAAGCAGACACGGAGACCGGTCTGCTCGGCGGCCCGGTTGAGGAACTCGGTCGCCCTCGCATCCTTCGGCTCTCCCATGTTCTCCCGAACCTTGGAGGTAAGGGCATCTCTGACGCGCAGGGCCCACGCCAGGTCCTGATCCTTGATCGGATCTCCCTCCTCGATGAGCGCCCTCGACGCGAGCCACCACCGAAGGCTCTCGAGGCTCGGGGGCAGGCTGTCGGGGTTCCGCTCTTCGTGGTCGTGCAAGGAGAGGAAGCCGCGCACGAGCTCGAGGTCGCCCGGTGCGGACGGTGTCCCGTCCTCGTCGTGGACCGGTTGCGGAAGCCGCTGTGTCTGCACGGGAATGAGCCTGCCTTTCGAAACCGCTTAACAAGTCTTGACAGGTTACAACGAAACTCCCGAACGGTCCATGCAGGTTACTCAGGGAGGAGAGCGGCGGGCGTGGCGAGTGGTCGAGCCCGACGCGGAGTACCTGCGTCGGCGGGCCGCCGCCTAGACTCGCCGCGTGCTGGCGTTCACCGACTGGGCCATCGAGATCTTGTCCCGAGCCGACGCGGCGGCCCGGCGTTTCAACCCCGACGTGCGTGTGCGGGTCATCCGCGACGCGAGCGGCGGCGTCCGATTCGAGCTCACGGATGAAGCCGACGCCGCCGATCGGGTCCTGGAGCACCCCTCCGGATTCACGTTGCTCGTCCAGGAAGGACTCGAGGGGACCGTGGACGTCGTCGAGCCACACGACCAGCTGATCCTCAGGTCGCCGGGAGATCCGGAACGAAGCGCGCGCGCGACACACTGAGCTGCCGGGGAAGCAACCTGCGCCGGATACACTTGCCGCCATGACGGACGCGGGAGCCCTTCGGGCCGTCGACGGAGCCGGGGCCGTGATGGTGATCGGAGGCGCGGAGGATCGGTTCCGCGACAAGGTGATCCTCCAGACCTTCGCGGGGTTCGCGGGCGGCGACCAAGGTCACGTCGTGGTGATCTCCACGGCGTCTTCCTTGGGCGAGGCTGCGACGGATGCCTATCGCGAGCTGTTCCTCGGTCTCGGGATCGGACGCGTGAGCGGGATCCGTCCCGAGGAGCGAGCGGAGGCCGATGATCCCGCGGCGGCCGCGCTTCTCTCCGAGGCCACCGGGGTGTTCTTGACGGGCGGGAACCAGTCCCGATTGACGCAGGTGGTGGCCGGCACGCGCCTCGGCGACGCGATCGCCAACGCGCACGATCGCGGGGTCGTGCTCGCCGGCACGAGCGCCGGCGCGTCCGCGCTCGCCTCCCACATGGTCGCTTTCGGGCGTGAGGGCCCCACTCCCAAGCATCGGATGGTGCATCTCGCCGCCGGGCTGGGGATCGTCCAGGGCGTGGTGATCGACCAGCATTTCGAGCAGCGAGGTCGGATGGGCCGGCTGCTGGCGCTGGTCGCCCAGTCGCCGTCACTCCTCGGGATCGGGATCGACGAAGACACGTGTGCGATCGTGACCTCGCGGCGCGAGCTGAGCGTGATCGGGCGCGGCGCGGTCACGTTGGTGGACGGCTCGCACGTCAAGACCGATGCCTATCGTGGGAAGGGCTATCGTCCCGTCATGGTGAGCGGCGCCATCCTGCACTCCCTGCCCTCGGGGTACCGGTTCGACCTGCGCGGTCGCGCGCTGCTCACCGGTCCAGATGCCCTCGAGGACGGGGAGGCATCTACGTGACGGAGGCAGCTCCGAAGCAGCGACGCGCGGCGAAGACGGGAACGCGGACGGGGCGCGACGCCCTCAAACGCCAGCCTGCGTCGGCCAAGTCGAGCAAGCCGAAACCGGACCTGAAGATCATCCAGACGCAGGTCCTCCGAGGTCCCAACTACTGGTCATACGAACCGAGCATCCGGATGCTGGTCGACCTGGGGTCCCTGGAAGAGTGGCCGTCCAACCAGATCCCGGGCTTCAACGAAGGGCTCCTGGCGCTCCTGCCCGGCGTCGCGGAGCACTCCTGCTCCCTCGGTCGGCGCGGCGGTTTCGGGGAACGCCTCGTCGACGGGACCTGGCTCGGCCACGTCGCCGAGCACGTGGCGCTCGAGCTCCAACGGGAGACCGGCGCGCACATCTCGCGAGGCAAGACGCGGGGCGCCGGTGAGACCGGCCGCTACAACGTGATCTACGGCTACTGGGAGGAAACCGTCGGCGTCGAGGCCGGGAAGCTCGCCGTTCGCCTGGTCAACCACCTGATCAAGCCCACGAAGGACTTCGACTTCCTCGCGGAACTGGAACGCTTGATCAAGCTCGCGGAGCGCCGGGCCTTCGGCCCGTCCACCCAGGCGATCATCGACGAGGCCGCGTCTCGCGACATCCCGTGGATGCGCCTCAACGAGGCCTCGTTGATCCAACTCGGTCAGGGGAAGTACCAACAGCGGATCCGCGCCACGATGACGTCGATGACCTCGGCCCTCGCGGTCGACATCGCCTCGGACAAGAAGATGACGAACCAGCTGCTCGCGGCGGCGGGTCTCCCGGTGCCGCGGAGCGAGGTGGTCCGGAACGCGGACGACGCCGTGGCCGCGGCGAAGCGCATCGGCTACCCGGTCGTCACGAAGCCGTTGGACGGCAACCACGGACGCGGCGTCGGGTTGAACCTCTCCGACGGGAAGTCGGTCCGGGCGGCCTTCAAGCACGCGCTGGCTCAGTCCCGGGACGGCAGGGTCGTGGTGGAGACGTTCGTCACGGGGAACGACTACCGCGTGCTCGTGGTGGGGGGACGGATGGTGGCGGTCGCCGAGCGCGTGCCCGCGCACGTCGTGGGCGACGGCGAGCACACCGTCCGGCAACTGGTCGAGATCACGAATCTGGACCCTCGGCGCGGGATCGGGCACGAGAAGGTGCTCACCCGGATCGCCATGGATGCGAAGGCCGAGGAGTTCGTGCGGAACCAGGGGATCGGCATGGACGATGTCCCGCCGGAGGGTGAACGGGTGTTGCTCGTCGCCACGGGAAACATGTCGACCGGGGGCATCTCGATCGATCGTACGTGGGAGGCACACGAGGACAACGTCGAGATCGCGGAAGAAGCCGCAAGGGTCGTCGGGCTCGATGTGGCGGGGATCGACTTCCTGGCGCCGGACATCACCCTCCCCGTTCGCGAAACCGGGGGCGCGATCGTCGAGGTGAACGCCGCGCCGGGGTTCCGGATGCACACGAATCCGACGGAAGGGGAACCGCAGTACGTCGCCAAACCCGTGATCGATGAGCTGTTCCCCCAAGGGAACCCGTCTCGGATCCCGATCGTCGCCGTGACCGGTTCCAACGGGAAGACCACCACGACGCGGATGATCGCCCACATCTTCCGAGGGCTGGGGCGCAAGATCGGCATGACCTCAACGGACGGCGTCTACATCGACGAGCGTCTCGTCAAACGTGTCGACGCGTCGGGCCCGAAGTCGGCGCAGATGGTGTTGCAGAACCCCAGGGTCGACATGGCGATCTTCGAGGTGGCGCGCGGCGGCATCCTCCGCGAGGGGCTCGGCTACGGCCGGAACGACGTCGGGGTGGTGCTGAACGTGACGGGCGACCATCTCGGACTGCACGAGGTGGAGACGCTCGAGCAGCTCGCCGCCGTGAAGCAGGTGGTCGTGGAGGCGGTGCCGAAGACCGGGTGGGCCGTTCTGAACGCCGACGACCCCTTGGTGCTGGAGATGCGCCGGCACACCGGCGGCCAGGTGATCCTGTTCTCGATGCTCGCCAAGCACGAATTCGTCGACCGATGGGTCCGTCGAGGCAGGAAGGCCATCGTGTTGGAGCACGGTCCACTCGGCGAGCTGATGGTGCTGAAGGAGGGGAGGCGCTCCTCTCCGATCGCGTACGTGCACATGCTGCCGGCAACCTTCGACGGCCGGGCGCGGATGATGGTCCAGAACGCGATGGCGGCGGCCGCCGCCGCCCACGCGGCGGGCGCGCACCTGCACGACATCCGCCAGGGCCTCCGCTCGTTCACGACGTCCATCTACCAGGCACCGGGCCGACTGAACATGTTCGAGATGGACGGCGTGAAAGTGATCCTCGACTACGCACACAACGCAGCGGGCCTGGAGACGCTGGGTGATTTCGTGGATCGTGTGGCTTCCGACTCGGCGATCTCCGAGCGCCCCGGAGAGGCGTCGCGCGCCGCGAACCTGGTCGTCGGCGTCGTCGCGACCGCCGGGGACAGGCGTGACGAGGACATGCGGGAACTGGGCAGGGTCGCGGCTCGCCACTTCGACATCGTGATCGTGCGGGAGGACCGGCATCCGCGCGGGCGAGAGCCGGGGGAGACGGCGGCACTCGTCGTCGAAGGGGTGCGGGAAGCGATCGACAGCGGCAACGCACGCGCCGGCACGGTGGAGATCGTCCTCGATGAGATGGAGGCCGCCCGGAAGGCGCTCGATCGTGCGAGGCCCGGCGATGTGGTCGTCCTGTGCGTCGATTACGCCACCGAGGTCTACAAGGAGCTCGAGAAGCGACGAGGAACGGCAACCCCGTCGGCGATGGGTGCCTCCGAGAACGGCCTGATCGAGGCGGTAGGCGGGGACGCGGATCTGATCGACCTCTCGGGCATCACGCGATAGGCATGGACACGCGCGAAGCCGCCGAGGAGCTCCGTGAACGGCGTGCTCAGCTGATGGCCGAGCTGGGGGTGGTCACGACCGTGGAGCGCGACCCGGATGCCTCGGTGTCCTTCGGGAAGCGTGTCGGTGACGGGACCACCGCAGCCGTCGAGCGGCTGAATCAGGTCGGAACCGCGCGCGAGCTCGACGCGATGTTGCGCGACGTCGATCGCGCGCTCCAGAAACTCGAGGACGGCACGTATGGGATCTGTGATCGCTGCGGGAGGCTCATCCCGGAGGAGCGCCTCGAGGCCCGACCGTGGTCGGTCCTCTGCGTCGAGGACGCGGCGCTCAGGAGCTGATCTGCGCCGGATGGCGTTCAGAGGATGACTCGCGCAGCGATCGACCGTGTCGCGCAGGAGTTGGCGGCGCGGGCGCCTCGGGCCGGGATCTTCCTCGATGTCGACGGCACCCTCGCGCCGATCGTCGCGCGTCCCGAGCTGGCTCGGATCCTGCCGGAGATCGGCCCGACACTGGCCAGGCTCGCCGGACGGCTCGAGGTCGTGGCGGTGATCTCGGGGCGCCCCTCCCAACAGGTTCGAGAGCTCGTGGACGTCGACGGTGTGGTGATCGTCGGGACACACGGGCTCGAAGACGAACCGCCGATGTCGGCCGAGGTCCTCGAGGAGATCGAGGCGGCGGCGGCGGCCGTGGGTGCCTGGGTCGAGCCGAAGGGCGCCGCCGCCGCCGTCCATTTCCGCGCGCTGGAGGATCCCGAAGCCGCTGAGGCGGCCTCGACGGCTCCGCTCACCGCGATCGCGGCCGCGCGCGATCTGGAGATCGTGCCCGGGAAGCGCATCCTCGAGCTGACGCCGGCCGGGCGCCCGCGCAAGGGCGGCGCCGTCGAGCGGATCGCGCGCGAGCGCGGGCTGGAAGCGGTGCTCTTCGCCGGGGACGACGTGGGCGACCTGGACGCGTTCGCGGCCGTCGCTCGGCTCCGCGCGAACGGCCTGTGGACCTGCGGGGTGGCGGCGCGCGGGGACGACACGCCTCCGGATGTGGTGGCGGCGGCGGATGTCGTGGTGAACGGGCCGCTCGGCATGGCGGTGCTGCTCGCCTCGATCGCCGACGAGCTCGAACGCGCGACGCCCTAGGAGCTCGGCGAGCGGACCTCGTCGATGGCTCGGAGCTGTCCCGCGAGCCACGTCGCCGGCGTGTGCGAGAGCGCAGATCGGTTGAGCCCCCGAGCGCGGCGGGTTCGCTCCTCGTCGGGCATGTCGAGCGCCGCGTGGATCGCCTCGGCCGTCTCCGACAGGTCGAAGGGGTTGATCGCGAGGGCGTGGCGTCCCAGGCGGCCGAACGCGCCGGCGTTGCGTGACAGGATCAGCACCCCACCGCGCGTATTCACCACGGGTCCCTCCATCGCCACCAGGTTCATCCCGTCGTGCACGGGGTTCACGAGCATCGCGTCGTACTGGTCGTACGCGGCGACGGCGTACGTGAAGTTCTCCTGCACCTTGAGCACGATCGGGGTCCATTCCTCTTTCCCGAACGCCGCGTTGATCCGGTCGGCGGTGACCCGGCAATCGGCGCCGTAGTCGCGATACGCGGGCACCTCCTCACGGGAAGGACTGAGCAAGGCCAGGAAGACGACCTCGCCTCGCCACTCCGGATGCTTCTGCAGGAGGAGCTCGAACGCGAGGAAGCCGCGCAGGATGTTCTTGGACGGCTCCATCCGGTCGACGCGAAGGAGCAGTTTCCGATCGCCCCGGATCTTCTCGACCTGCGCGCGGAGACGCTTCGCTCGATCGCTCGCGGCGGCTTCGCGGATCTCCTGCGCACCGACGGCGACCGGGAACGACCTCACCTGCACCTCGCGACCGTCGACCTCCGCGCGATGGGCGCGGATGTCGACGTGGACGTCCTCCAGCTCGCGAACCGACAACAGGAAGTTCTCACCCCACTGCCGTCCCTGGAATCCGACGACGTCCGCACCCAACATGCCGCGAAGGATCTGCCGACGCATCTCGTCGGGCAGGGTTCGGAGGTAGGTGCGTCCGGCGAACGGCGTGTGGGAGAAATGGAGGATCCGTGCCTCGGGGACCAGCTCTCGCAGCATCCGGGGGACGAGCGTGAGGTGGTAGTCCTGGATCAGGAAGACGGGGTCGTTCTTCGCCTCCGCAGCCAGCGCCCGGGCGAACGCGCGGTTCGCTTCGACGTAGTCCGCCCACTCGTGCTCGGTCTGCTCGCCGAAGCTCGGGGTTCGCGGGATGTCCCACAGGTAGTGGTGCGCGAACCACAGGATGCCGTTGGCGATGCCGTTGTAGTAGCCGTCGTATCGCTCCTCCGGGATGTCGACGTAGCGGACCCGCTGCGCGGCACCTTCGAGCTTGCGCCCCCGCGGCGCGACCTCGCGATCACCCTCGGTGACGGCCGCGGCGACCCAGGTCGCGTCGTCCCGCTCGAGCACGCCCCCGAGCACCGTGACGAGGCCCCCCGATCCTCGATGGGCGACCAGCTTGCCGTCCTCCCCGCGCTCGAAGCTGACGGGCCCTCGGTTGGAGGCCACGACGAGCGCGGATTCCATCGCAGAGTGCGAAGTGGTGACCATGCCGCTCGATTCTCCCAGGACGGCGATGGGTCGCACCGAAGGGCAACATCACGCGGATCGCCGCGCGCTGCTGGCAGCCTTGACCAGGCGGCGGACATCGGAAGGCCCGAGGAGGCGAGCTCCCTGCGTCCGGAGCCACCGGAACGCCTGCTCGCGCTGGGCGAGCGCCGTGATCCCCACGACGTCGCCGGGCGACGATCCCTTGAGCATCGCCCTGAGGGCTCGCATCTCGTCCTGATACACGGGAACCTCGTGCTTGCCCGCGCGGGCCGCCCCCCGGCGGAGCTGTTCGACCACGTCCTCTCTGGAGCGGCCGCGCAGGTACTTGACCAGCTCCGCGATCGCGAGGTGGTCGGCGCCGAGCGCGGCACGAACCGCGAACCCCTGCAGGATCTCGTCGGTCCGGTCTCCGGCCGTGCCGATCGCCAGCCAGATCTCCCGACCGACCGGGCGCAGTCCTTGGAGGATCTCCACGAGTCCATCCATCCCGGCCTCGTTGTGGGCGTAGTCGAGCACAAGGAGCCGGCGGTTGAGGGAGAAGAGGTTGGTCCGGCCCGGGTTCTTCTTGGGATCCAACACGAAGGTCCGGAGCCCCTTCGAAACGCTCCTCGGCGGCAATCCCACGGCCAGGGCGGCGGCGGCGGCGGCGAGCGCGTTCTGCGTGTACATCCGGGAGAGACCGGCGAGCGTGACCGGTACGCGGTCGAGATCGACGAGGGGATGAACCGCGGCACCCTGCATCCACACGATCGTCCCGTCCACGACCGTGATCGCGCGGCCGCGACTGGCCAACGCTTCGCGGAGCGCCGGGTGGCGCGGATCCAGCGAGAAGAGCCAGATCCGAGCGGAGGCCGTCCGGCGCATCGCCAGCACGCGAGGATCGTCCGCGTTCAACACGACCCAGCCTTCCGGCCTCGTGATGCGCGTGACGGTCGCCTTCACCTCGGCCAGCTGGTCGACCGTCGAGATCCCCTGGAGGTCGAGGTGATCCGCGGACACGTTCGTCACGACTGCGACGTCGTTGTGCAACACCCCGATCCCGCGCAAGAGGATCCCTCCTCGAGCCGTCTCGAGCACGGCGATGTCGGGATGCTGTCCGAGGGCGATGCCCGCCCCCGCGAAGCCCGAGTAGTCCCCCTTCCTGACGAGGCGCTCGTTCCGGTAGACACCGTCGGTGGAGGAGAACGCGACCCGCTTGCCCGCCGTCATCACCATGTGCGCGAGGAGCCGCGTCGTGGTGGTCTTCCCGTTCGTGCCGCTCACCTGGATCACGGGGATGTCGGGATCTGGCACCGCCGGCTCCGGGCCGGGATCGGTCGCCGCCACCTCGCGGGCGAGCTCGTCGATCACCCGCTGGGGTGATCGGCGAAGCACGGCCGCCATCCCGCTCGCGACCGCGCCGGCGAGGGCCTCGGCGGAGCCTCGCCGGCGCCACGGGAACACGACGATCACCCGACCGAACTCGGGACCGGTGCGCCCGCGGACGCCGAGCCGCTCGGTGCCGGCCTGGGCGGCGATGCGCCTCGTCAGCTGCACCGCGATGCGCGCCGTCGCGCGGAGACGCTGATCGCTTTCCCGCGCGCCGGGATCGATCGCTCGGATCCCGGTCGCGCGCGCGATCGCGGTGACCTTCTCCTCGCCGACGCGGAGCCAGCCCGCCACATCCAGCGTGAGCTTGACGGCGGGTCGAGGGAAATAGAGGTTCGGACCGTCGAGCACCCGAAGCTCGACGGTCCGGACGCCCTTCGCCACTCGGCTACTCGCCTTCCGGATCGGCGACGCCGTCGATGTCTCGGGCCAGCACCACGTCCTTGTCCGTCACGCCGCCTTCGTCGTGGGTGGAGAGCGACACGACGACGCGGTTGTAGTGGATCTCCAGGTCCGGATGGTGGCCGGCGGCATTCGCGAGTTCGGCGACGCGGTTCACGAACGAGATCGCACCGCGGAAGCCTCGGAACGTGAATTCCTTGTGGATCGCGTCGCCGAGGGAGCGCCACCCGTGCATCGTCGCGAGCAGGGACCCCACCTCTTCGTCCGTCAGCTTCGCCATGCGGCCGAGCCTACGTCAGGCCGCATCGGTGGCGCGAGCCCGGCGGAGCTCCGGGTAGGCGAGCGCGACGAGTCCCGCGCCGATCACGCATGCGATCCCACCCGAGACGATGCTGAACGTCGGAGACGCGAGGCGAGCGACCACGCCCGCCTCGACGTCGCCGAGTCGTGGTCCGCCGGTCACGACCAGGATGTGGATCCCGAAGAGGCGTCCCCGCAGGCGATCCGGAGCCGTCATCTGCAGGATCGTCGTCCGGAAGATCGCGCTGATCACGTCCGCCCAACCCGCGAGCGCGAGCATCGCGAGGCCCAGCCAGAGCCAGCTCGACAACCCGAACGCCACGATCGCGACGCCCCACGCCACCACCGACGCGATCACCGCGAGTCCCTGGCGGTGGACCCTGCCGGTCCAGCCGCTCGTCAGCGCCCCCAGCAGCGCACCCACCGCGAGCGCCGCGAAGAGGAGCCCGATGGCCTTCGGGGAGCCGTGGAACTGATCCACGATCAGGAACGGGAACAGCACCCGCGGGAGGCCGAAGATCATCGCGATGAGGTCGATCACGAACGTCGACATGATGAGGCGGTTCCTTCGAGCGAACGAGAAGCCCTCACGGATCGCTCGAAGGCCGGTGTCGGCGTGATCCTCCCGGGTCGGCGGCATCGGTCGCAGGAGCGAGGCGGCGACGAACATGCAACCGATCGATGCGAGGTCGATCGCGTACGCGACGGTGACGTTGCCATCCGCCCCCGCGATCACCAGTCCGGCGAGCAGCGGTCCGAGGAGGCCGGCGGTATTCCACACGACCTGGTTCAGCGCTTGCGCGGCCGGTAGCTGCGCGGGCCCGAGGACGCGGGCCGTGATCGCGGATCGGGTGGGCCCGTCCAGCGAACTGCTGGCGGCCAGCACGGCGAGGCCCGCGTAGATCAACCACAGGGGTGGCTCGCCGGCGATCGCGCCTCCGAGCAGGATCGCCGAGCCGGCGGCGAGGCCGACCTGGGCGAACATCAGGAGCCGCCGACGGTCCCAGGCGTCGAGGATGGCGCCGCCGGCGAGTGATCCCACCACGAGCCCGACGAGGTAGGCGAGCCCGGTGGCGCCGACCGCCGCCTCGGAATCCGTGAGCTCTTTGACCTGCACGAACACGGCGACGAGCGTGAACTGGCTCCCCGTGGACGTCACCAGGAGGCCGGTCCAGATGAGCCGGAAGTCCCTCGAACTCCGGAGCGGCCCCAGGTCGATCGCGAGGCGACGGAGGCGCGCCCGGGTCCGTTTCTCGGGTTGGCCCGGCGCCGTCGTCATGGGGTCGAAGGTAGCAACGACATCGGCCGTCGTGCCGATCTCGTGAGCCCGGGCGCTAGCTCGTTTCGATCGTGAACGGATATCCTTCGACGCAGGAGGTGGCCGGTGCCCAAGTTCCTCATCGACAGGAATTTCTCCAAGATCACCGAAGACGAGCTCGGAGAGTTCGCGAAGAACTCCAAGCGGCTCGCGATCGAGCGGTTCCACGACGTCATCTGGCACCACAGCCACGTCGTGATCGATCCCGATGGCGTCGTCCACACGTTCTGCGTGTACTCGGCCCCGACCGAGTCGCGGATCCGCGAGCACGCGGCCGCGTTCGGCGGTCACAGCATCGACTGGATCTCCGTGATCGCCGACGAGGTTGATCCCGAGGAGATCGCGGTCTAGAGCTGCTCCGCGTCCCGCTCCCACCGCACGCCCTCCTCGAACACCGCGTGCGACAGCCGTGAGAACGCGATCGCTCGCTTCACCGTGACATCGGTGCGGCGCGGATCGTCCTCGCCCATCAGCTCCAGCGCGGACCCGTAGAGCTGGACCGCGTGATGGAACGCGAGCTGTTCATTGGCGAGCTCGGCGGCCGTGATCAGATACGGCACGGATCGTTCCGGTTCTCCGGCTTCCCGCCAGTGATGGGCGAGGACCCAGGCGAGGTTCCGAGTGCGATCACCCGCCACGTCCTCGACGTAGCGAGCGACGGCGGCGTGGCGCTGTCTGCGATCCGCCCGCGCGAGCGTCGCGTACGCCACCTCTCGGATCAGGATGTGCTTGAAGGAGAACTCTGCGTCACCCTTCACCTGGCTCGACGGTTCCCGCCTGATGAGATCGCGCGATTCGAGGGCGTCGATCGCTTCGTCGACCCCTTCGAGGTCCTCGAACGAGCGAAGGACCCCGCGCCAGAAGTGCTTGCCAACCACGGAGGCAGCGAGGACGGCAGCGCGTGGCTCCGCGGGAAGTGCATCGATGCGCGAGGCGATCGCCGCCCGAACGGTCGTCGGCAGCTCGTCGGATGGACCTCGATCCACGAGTGACGCGGCCAACTCCTCGATGAACAACGGGTTCCCTTCGGCGACCTCCACGAGCCGTTCGACCGACGACAGATCTCCCTGTCCCGACAGCAGGTAGCCGGCGATGGAGGCCGAGTCGACGGGAGACAGGGCCTCCAGCGGGATCGTCGTGTGACCGAGGACGCCGCTTCCCCAGCCCGGCCTCACTTCGAGCAACTCGGAGCGGGCCAGCGCGAGGAACGCCGCCGGCGCGTCCCGGACATGTGATGCCAGGTACTCCAGCAGGTCGAGTTGGGCCGCGTCCGCCCAGTGGATGTCTTCGAAGACGAACACCGTGGGTTGCTCGAGGGCGACCTGCTCGGCGAACCGGCGCGCCGCGAAGAACAGCTGGACCGGCTCCTCGGCGGGCTCATCCCCTGACCCGAGCCCGATCAACGCTCCGAGGAGCCGCGTCGTCTCATCCACCTCCTCCGGTCCCATCAGCTCGCGGACCCGAGCCCCGAGCTTCTCCCATGCGTCCGACGCCGCGTCCGTCTCGAAGATCCCGGTCACCTGGCGGACCTGCTCCGAGAACGCGCGGTACCCGGTCTGGCCGTACGGGAGACAGCGACCTCTGACCGTCCGAGCGCCCGTCGCTTCGATGCGCGAGACGATCTCCGCGGCGATCCGGGACTTGCCGATCCCGGTCGGTCCCACGATCGTGACGAGGTGGGGCCGGCGCTCGGCGGCGGCGCGTTCCCAGATGGAATCGACCATGCTCAGCTCCCGCGACCGGCCCACGAGCGGCGCGGTCGTCGCGGGCCGCTCGGCCGGCGCTCCGATCGGGGCGAGCGCGAGCCAGGCCTCGACGGGCTCGCTCTTGCCCTTGGCGTCGATCGGCGCCAGCTCCTGGTAGCGGATCACGTTTCGCGTGGCGCGGTACGTCTCCTCGCCGACCACGAGCCCCCCGACCGGGGCCGAGGTCTGGAGTCGCGAGGCCGTGTTGACGACGTCACCCAACGCGAGCGCCTCGCCCGTCTCCGGTCGCGATCCCACGGCGATCACCGCCTCGCCCGTGTTCACCGCCGCCCGGACCTGGAGCGGGCTGTCGGCTCGATCCCGATTCAGGTCATCCATCGCATGCACGACCCGCAGTCCCGCCCGGACCGCACGCTCCGCGTCGTCGCCATGGGACACCGGCGCGCCGAAGACCGCCATGACCGCGTCGCCGATGAATTTCTCGACCGTTCCTCCGAACCGCTCGATCTCCTGCTTCGTCCGGGCATGGAACCCCTGCAAGGTGTCGCGGACGTCCTCGGGGTCGGCTTTGTCCGATCGCGACGTGAAGCCGACCAGGTCGACGAAGAGCACGGAGACGAGCTTGCGCTCCTCCCTCGCACGTTCGGGCTCGAGCAGCTTCACGCCGCAGGTCGGACAGAACGCGGCGTCCGGCGGGGTCTCGCGGCCACAATTCGGGCATGCGGGCATGCGCGAATCTTAGGTCGAGGCCAACGAAAGGTTCAGCTATCCGGTCGTGGCGGCGATGGCCTCCTCCAGGAGGCCGAGACCCTCGTCCAGCAGACCGTCTTCGATCGTGACGGGCGGGAGCAGCCGGACGACGTTCCCGTAGGTTCCGGCGGTCAGGACGATCAGGCCTTGCTCCAAGGCGGACCGGCCCAGCGCCGTCATCGTCTCGGCATCGAGCGGTTCCTTGGTGGCGCGGTCGGCGACGAGCTCCATCGCGCGCATCGCTCCGCGTCCGCGCACGTCGCCGACCGCGCCGAAGCGATCCTGGAAGGCTCGCAGCCGCCCGTCGATCGTCTCCCCGACGGCGCGAGACCGGGCAAGGAGTCCCTCGGCCTCGATCTTGTCGAGCACGGCGAGCGCGGCGGCCGCTGCAACGGGGTTGCCGCCGTAGGTGCCTCCGAGCCCCCCGACGTGGACGCTGTCCATGAGCTCGGCGCGGCCGGTGATCGCGGAGATCGGCAGACCGCCGCCCAGCGATTTCGCGCTGAGGACGATGTCGGGGACGACGCCCTCCTCCTCGATGGCGAACCAACGGCCGGCACGGCCCATGCCCGACTGGATCTCGTCGGCGATGAAGACGATGCCGTTCGCCGTCGCGAACTCCGCGAGACCGGCGATGAAACCGGGCGCCGGCACGACGAAGCCGCCTTCGCCCTGGATCGGCTCGATCAGGATCGCGGCGATGTTGTCTTCGCCGATGTGCTTGTGCATCTCGTCGAGCGCGTAGGCGAGACAGGACTCGGCGCAGGTCTCTTCCGTCCCTCCGGTCGGGCATCGATAGGGGTAGGCGAGCGGCAGGCGGTAGATCTCCGGTGCGAACGGTCCCATGCCCTGCTTGTAGGGCATCACCTTGGCCGTGAGCGACATCGCCATCAGCGTGCGTCCGTGGAACGCGTGATCGAATACCACGATCGCGGGACGGCCCGTGTGCTTCCGCGCGATCTTCACCGCGTTCTCGACGGCCTCTGCGCCGGAGTTCGCGAACATCGTCTTCTTCTCGTGGTCGCCGGGAGCGAGCGTGTTCAGGCGCTCCGCGAGCTCGATGTAGGGCTCGTTCGCCGTGACGTGGAAGCACGTATGCGTATCGAGCTCGAGCTGTCGTTGGGCGGCCGCCACGACCTCCGGCGCCGAGTGCCCGACGTTCAGGACCGCGATGCCCGTGGCGAAGTCGATCAGCCGGTTCCCGTCGACGTCTTCGACGATCGCGCCCGCCGCGCGGGCGGTCACGATCGGGTGGATGTTCGCGACGCCGCGGGGGACCGCGGCGTCGCGCCGCGCGAACCACTCGCGCGACCGTGGCCCGGGGATCTCGGTGACGAGCTTGCGTTCCTGCGGGATGTCCATGACGGTCCTCCGTCGGTCGGCCTTCGGATCGCGACGTCTTCGAGTGTCGCCGGGAGTATCGCGCGGATGGGCCGCCGCTGCCTGCCGAGCGCCGGGATGTGCAGGGAAGCAAGGAACCGGCAGGAACGGCAAGGAATCGGTACCGCTCGGCAAGAAGCCGCTATCTCCGATCCGAGCCTGCGCCTAGCGTCGTACCCCGTGCTCCGGTACATCGCGCGCCGGCTGCTCTACTCCGTCCTCGTGCTGGTGGTCATCTCGATCCTCACCTTCCTGATCTTCGTGAAGCTGCCCGCCGGCGACCCGGCCCGGCGCGCGGTCGGCCGGAGAACGGATCCCGTGCAGATCGCGAACGCGCGACGTGCCTTCGGGCTGGATCGGCCGCTGATCATCCAGTACGGGCGCTTCGCCAAGGGCCTGATCCCGCTCCCCACCACGTTCCTCTCAGAGGACGTCTACTACTCGTTCTCGAACTATCTGCCGGTGCGAGAGGAGATCTGGCGCAGGCTCCCGGTCTCGGCGATCCTCGGGTCCGGCGCGGCCGTCCTGTGGCTCTTCGTCGGGATCCCACTCGGGATCGCCACCGGCGTCCACCCGCGCTCCGCCGGAGCCCGGTGGGCGATGATCATGGCGATCGTCGGTGTGTCGCTCCCCGTGTTCTGGCTCGGCCAGCTGTTGCTCTACTTCGTGTGGTTCAAGCTCCACCTCGCGCCCTCGAGCGGCCTGGAGATCAACGCGAGCGTATGGGGCAGCGCCTTCCACGGGAAATTCATCCTTCCCTGGATCACGGTCGCGGTCGGGTACGCCGCGGTCTACGCGCGGATGCTCCGGAGCAACATGATCGAGACCACGCAGGAGGACTACATCCGAACGGCTCGCGCGAAGGGGCTCTCGGAGCGCCGCGTCGTCTACAAGCACGCGCTCCGCGGTGCGCTCACGCCCATCGTGACGATGCTCGGCATCGACTTCGCGACGATCCTCGCCGGCCTCGTCATCACCGAGAACCTCTTCGGACTCCCGGGACTCGGTCAGCTCGCCGTCAATTCGATCGCCAGCAACGACTTCCCGATGGTCATGGGCGTGACCGTCATCGGCTCGATGTTCATCCTCAGCGCCAACATCGTCGTGGATGTGGCTTACGCGTTCCTCGATCCACGCGTACGGTACTGAAGGGCGCGCCACTCGGCGATGCAACCCGTGAACGCCCTCCGCCGGAACCGTTCCCGCCGACCCGTGGCCGGGTGTCCCGTATCCGGCGGATGTCGCATACTGGCTTCTTGACCGGCGAGGGAGAAGTCGCCGGAGATCGGCCGGCGAGCGAGGAGGAGACATGGCGGACGCGTACCAGATGTTCATCGACGGCGAATGGGTGAACTCGTCGGACGGACAGACCCGCGACGTGATCAACCCGGCGACCGGCGAGGTGCTGGCCACCGTGCAGGAGGGCACCAAGGAGGACGCGGAGCGCGCCGTCGCGGCCGCCAAGCGAGCCTTCGAGGGTGACTGGTTCGACTCGACGCCGAAGGATCGGCAGCTCGCGCTGCTCAAGTTCGCCGATCGGATCGAGGAGCACGCCGACGAGATCGTGAAGCTCGAGGCGCAGAACGTCGGGAAGCCGGCCGCCGTGACCCTTTCGGAGGAGATCCCGCCGATCGTCGACAACCTCCGGTTCTTCGCGGGGGCGGCGCGCACGATGGAGGGCCGGGCGGCCGGGGAGTACATGGCGGGCTTCACCAGCTACGTCCGCCGAGAGCCGATCGGCGTCGCCGGTCTGATCGCTCCGTGGAACTACCCGTTGATGATGGCGATCTGGAAGATCGGACCCGCCATGGCGACCGGGAACACGATCGTCCTGAAGCCTTCCGAGATGACGCCGCTCACGGTCCTCAAGCTCGCGGAGCTGACCGCGGATCTCCTGCCGCCGGGCGTGTTCAACGTCGTGACCGGCGACGGCGTCCCCGTCGGCGACACGATCGTGCGGCACCCCGACGTCGGGATCGTCTCGCTCACGGGGGACACGGCGACCGGCAAATTGATCGCGGCGAACTCGGCGGAGACCCTGAAACGGGTCCACCTGGAGCTCGGCGGCAAGGCACCGTTCATCGTGTTCGACGACGCGGACATGGAGCAGGTCGTCGAATGGATCAAGATCGGCGGCTACTTCAACTCGGGCCAGGACTGCACGGCTTCGGCTCGGATCCTCGTCGGCTCGGGCGCGTACGAGAACGTGCTGGCGGAGCTCGTGCCCGCGGTCGAGTCGATCAAGGTCGGTGACCCGTTCTCGGACGACACCGAGATGGGTTCGATGATCTCCAAGGAACAGCTCGAGCGCGTGACCGGGTTCGTGCAGCGTGCTGAGGAGGCGGGCGGCAAGGTTCTGACCGGCGGCAAGGCGATCGATCAAGACGGGTACTGGTACACCCCGACCGTCGTCACGGAGGTCGATCAGCAAGCGGAGATCATCCAGAAGGAGGTCTTCGGCCCGGTCGTCACGGTGCAGCGGTTCGACGACGAGGCGCAGGCGCTCGCGTGGGCGAACGACGTGCCCTACGGATTGTCGAGCTCCGTCTGGACGCGGGACGTGGGCCGGGCGCACCGGATGGCGCGCAAGCTCCAGTTCGGCTGCGTGTGGATCAACACCCACATCCCGCTCACGCCCGAGATGCCCCACGGCGGGTACAAGCAGTCCGGCCACGGCAAGGACATGTCGGTGTACTCGTTGGAGGACTACACGAACATCAAGCACGTGATGGTGTCGCTCGACTGAGAACGCACACCCGGACACGAAGGCGGTGAGGAGATGGCCGTGAGGCCCTATCTGGTGAACGGCGAGTGGCGCACGGGCGAGGGGACGTTCGAGGTCCACAGTCCCTACGACGACAGCGTCGTCGCCGAGATCGGCGTGCCGACCGAGGCCGACGTTGAGGAAGCGGCGGCCACGGCGCACGAGACCTTCAAGGAGTCATCCAAGCTCCCGATCCACGCCCGCTCGGAAGCGCTGGATCATGTCTCGAAGCGGCTGAGCGAGACGATCGAGGAGAACGCGGAGCTGATCGCGAAGGAGGGCGGCAAGCCCCTCAAGTGGGCGACCGTCGAGGCGACGCGCGCCGTGTCGACGTTCCGCTGGGCCTCCGAGGTGATCCGGCACGGGGACGACGAGCTGATGCGGCTGGATACCGAGGCCTCGCTCGGCTCTCGGATGGGCCTCATCCGTCGGTTCCCGATCGGGCCGGTCCTCGGCATCACCCCGTTCAACTTCCCCCTGAACCTCGTGGCCCACAAGGTCGCGCCCTCGCTCGCCGTCGGCGCGCCGATCGTGGTCAAGCCGGCGAGCGCCACGCCGATCGGCTCGCTCCGGCTCGCGGAGTTCTTCGCCGAGACCGACCTGCCGAAGGGGATGTATCAGGTCCTGCCGGTTTCCTCGAAGGTCGCGGACGGCATGGCCCGCGACGAGCGCTATCGCAAGATCTCGTTCACCGGTTCCGCCGAGATCGGCTGGTACCTGAAGGGACTCGACCCCAAGAAGCGGGTGACGCTCGAGCTCGGCGGCAACGCCGGCGTGATCGTCCACGCGGACGCGGACCTCGACTTCGCCGCCCAACGGGTGGCCTTCGGCGGCTACTACCAGGCCGGGCAGAGCTGTATCAGCGTCCAGCGGGTGCTGGTGTCCTCGGAGGTCTACGACGACTTCGCGGCCCGTCTCGTGAAACAGGTCGAGAGCCTGAAGGTCGGCGACCCGATGGACCCGACCGTCGACGTGGGGCCCGTGATCCAACGGAAAGAGGTCGATCGGATCGCCGAGTGGGTGAAGGAGGCCGTCTCGCAGGGCGCCGAGGTGTTGACCGGCGGCGAAGGCGACGGGCCGTTCTTCCAGCCCACGCTCCTCGCCCACGTCACCCCCGAGATGAAGGTCTGCCGTGAGGAGGTGTTCGGGCCGGTCGTAACGATCAGCCCGTACGAGACGTTCGAGGATGCCCTCAAGATCGTGAACGACTCGAAGTACGGCCTCCAGGCGGGAGTCTTCACGAACGACATCAGCCGGGCGTTCGAGGCGCATCGTGCCCTCGAGGTCGGCGGCCTCATCGTGAACGACGTCTCCGCGTTCCGCGCCGACCAGATGCCCTACGGCGGTTCCAAGGAGTCGGGTTTCGGCCGGGAGGGGCTGAAGTACGCGATGGAGGAGATGACCGAGCCCCGGATCATGGTGCTCTCACACGTCCCTCTGTAGGCGGGACCGTGGACCTCCGTGACCTGATCCTCATCGCGCTTCCGTTCATCGTGGCCATCACGCTCGGCGTGGGCTTCCTCCTGGTGTTCCGGGAACGCGCGGCGGCGAACGACGTCCTGCGCCGGCGCGCCCAGCTCGCGGAGCCGGATCTCGCGACGCCGCTCCGCGACCCGAAGCCGCCGGAACGCCCCTGGTGGGGGAATCCCTGGTTGTGGTTGTTGGTCGGCGCGGTGTTCGTGGTGCTCGGCCTCTACGTGTGGCCAGGGCTGTTCGGAGGCACGTTCTTCTTCCTCCCGTTCATCTGGGTCTGGCGCCCCCGGCGCGGCCGCGACGTCGACCCCCGGACGAACGGTCACGAGAAGCGCCAGGATCCCAGCTCGCTCGGCGGCTGACGTCAGGCGAACAGGACTCGTTCGGCGAAGTCGCCGACGATGGCGGCGGCCTCGCGTTCGCGACGCCACAGGTAGTGATCGGTGCCCTCCATGATCACGACTTCGGCCACACCCTCACCGTAGGAGCGGAGCTCGTCCGCGGGGCAGTACTCGTCGTTCGCTCCGGCGAGGAGCAGGAGGGGACGCTTCAGGAGCCGGAGCTCCGCCTGCGTCGGGAGCGACGGGAGCGTGAGGTCATTCGGCTGGAGCGGGAGTCCGAACAACGCAAGCGCGCCCACACGTTCGTCCTCGAACGCTTCCCGCAGCGCAACGCTCGCGCCGAAGGACCACCCGAACACGAGCGTCGGACCCTCGGCTCGCTCGCGCGCCGCACCGATCGCCGCTCGCACGTCTCGCAGCTCGTCCCTGCCGCCACCGAAGGTGCCGCCGGAGCCCATCGTCCCACGGAAGTTGAAGAGGAGTGTCGCGAAACTCCGCTTCCCCGCGAGCTCGTTCCGAACGGACCAGAGGACCGGATGATCCTTGCTGCCGCCGTGCTTCGGATGCGCGTGGCAGATCACGGCCGACCCGCGAGGGGCGTCGTCGGGCAGGCGGAGCTCGCCCTCCAGGCGAACGCCGTCCTCGGTGAGGAACGTCACGGGCTCCACGTCATCTGCGACGATGCCAGTCGTGGGGGACCTGCGCCAACCCATGGGAACTGCCTTCACGATCCGTGACCCGCTTCCGTGGTCGGATGTCGCCGCGATCGCTCGCGAAGGCGAGGGATCCGGCTATGCGGCCGTCTTCCTCCCGGAGACAGGCGCCCGGGACACGGTCGCAACGTTGATGGGGCTCGCGGGCGAAACCGAGGAGCTCCTCCTCGGCACCGGCGTGATCCCGATGCCCGCGAGGACGCCCCGACTCGCCGCGATGGCGGCCGCCACCGTCCAGGAACGATCCGGAGGCCGGCACATCTTGGGTGTCGGGACCGGTCCGTCGGGGCCGGGGGCGCTCGAACGGCTCCGGGCCTACGTCGAGGGGATCCGCGAACTGGTCGGCGGGAGCGCCCCCGGCGCCGCCCTCAGGCTCCCGCTCCCGGTTCCCGTCCCGATCTGGATCGCGGCCCTCGGTCCGAGGGCGGTGCGTCTGGCCGGCGAGATCGCCGACGGCGTGATCCTCAACTGGTGCACGCCGGAGCGCGTCGCGGAGGCCCGCGACGCGATCCGGACCGCGGCCGGCGAAGCCGGCCGCGATCCCGATGCCGTCACGGTCGCCGTGTACGTCCGCGCGTCCTTCTCGGGACGAGCGGACGAAGCGCTCCTCAAGGCCGCGTCCGAGTACGGCTCGTACCCGGCCTACGCCCGCCAGTTCGAGGCGATGGGAGTAGAACCCTCAGCCGAGGCGATCGTGGAGGCCGTGTGCCTCCGGGGAGACCCCGACGCGGGCGAGAGAGCGCCTCGAGGCCTATCGGAAGGCCGGCGCCGACCTCCCGGTCGTCTACCCGGTCCTGGCTCCCGGAGAGGGCCGCGAGGCGGCCCTCTCCGTGCTCGGGACGTTCTCGTCCTGACCCATCGCCGAAGCCGGGCGCGGGCGGTAGACTTCGTTCGCAAGGTCGACACCGTGGAAAAGGGGTTAATGGGATGACCTACACGATCGCGGAGCCCTGTATCGACGTGAAGGACCGCGGCTGCGTCGACGAGTGCCCGGTGGACTGCATCTACGAGGGGCCTCGCATGCTCTACATCCACCCGGATGAATGCGTCGACTGCGGTGCGTGCGAACCGGTTTGCCCCGTGACGGCCATCTTCTACGAGGACGACGTCCCCGCCGAGTGGAAGCAGTTCAACGCGATCAACGCGGAGTGGTTCAGCGACGACATCAGCGGCGTCGGCTCCCCGGGAGGTGCCGCGCAGGTGGGACCCGCTTCCAAGGACCACCCGATCGTCGAGGCCTGGGCGGCCCTTTAGCTCGGTCCCTCGGCAGGTGGTTCACCCGGTGTCGCCGGGTGTTCCCTGGGAAGGAAGACGCGGAACGACGCGCCGCCTCCCTCGCGCTCCTCGACCCACGCACGCCCGTGATGCATCTCCGCGAACCGGCGGACGAGCGTGAGCCCGATCCCCACGCCCGGTGAGGGGTGCGGCGCGGTCCCCTGACGGAACTCCTCGAAGATCTTCTCTCGGAGCTCCTGCGGCACCCCGCCTCCCTCGTCTTCCACGGTGATCATGACGCCGTGTTCGGAAGGGGTGACGAACACGCGCACGGGAGTGCCTGCCGGCGTGTGCTTGATGGCGTTCACCAGCAGGTTCTCCACGATCCGCTCGACCTTCGGCGGATCGATCGAAACGATCACCGACTCGGCCGAGACCTCGACCTGCCGACCCGACGGATCCGTCTCCGTGACCATCCGCCGCACGAGGTCTCCCACGTCGGTCTGCTCGAACGTCGGCGTCAGCACGCCGCGCGCGAGCCGGTCGAGATCGAGGAGGTTCGTGACCAACCGCTCGAGCCGTCGAGCGTTGTGCTCGATGCGGCCGGCGAGCTCCCTCGTCTCCTCGGGATCCAGCCCGACGTCGCCGCGCTCGAGCGTGATGGCCATGCCGAGGATCGCTGCCAACGGCGTTCGGAGGTCGTGGGACACGGCTTGGAGGAAGGTGTCCTTCATCTCGTCGAGCGTTCGAAGCCGGGCAGCGGCCTCGCGCTCGACCTCGAGTGCCCGCTCCAGGTCCTCCTGCGCGCGCTTGCGGTCACTGATGTCTCGGATGAACGCCGAGAAGACGGTCTCCTCGCCGACCGCGACGGGCACGATCGCGAGCTCGACCGGGAACAACCGCCCATCCCGGCGGAGGGCTTGGATCTCGATCCGTGAGTTCAAGACCGCGCCCTCGCCGGTCTCGTGCCAGCGCTGGAGCCCTTCGCTGTGTGCCACGCGGTGCGCGTGAGGGACGATCGTCTCCACGAGGGCGCGCCCGAGGACCTCCTCTGCGCTCCACCCGAAGGTGGTCTCCGCCTGCGGGTTCCATCCGATGATGAGGCCGTCCATGTCCATGCTGACGACGGCATCGAGCGCGGAGTCCACCATGAGTCTCAGTTGCTCGTGGGCATCCTGGAGCCGATGCTCGGCCTCCTTCCGCCCCGTGATGTCGAGCTGGAATCCTTGCCAGTACGGCGATCGATCCTGAGGTCGGATGAGCCTCGCTTCGTCGAGGATCCAGACCACTCGTCCGTCCTTCCGGACGATCCGATATTCCTCGGAGAAGAGGTCGGAGCCGTCGGTGTTGCTCTCGGCTTCGGCCGCGAACACGCGCGGGCGATCGTCCTCGTGCACCAGCTGTCGCCAGAGCTCGGGGTCGGCCGCGGTCGCCTGTCGCGGGTAGCCGGTCAACTCCTCGTCGCCCGGTCCCACGTAGGTCGTGATGGCGCGAGTCGGATCATTGGGGTCGATCTCCTGGACGTAGAAAACGGCCGGGTTCTGCTCGACCATCGTTCGGAACCTGAGCTCGGCTTCGCGCAGCCGTTCCTCCGCTTTCCGGCGAGAGCTCACATCGGTCAGGAAGCCGAGGAAGTAGTCGAGGTTGCCTTCCTCATCCACGACCGCGGTGGAGATGTCGTGCACCCATACCCAACGGCCGTGGGCGTGGCGCATCCGGTACTCATGGTCGAACGGTTCGAGATCCGAGTTGTTGAACGCATCGATCGCTCGCAGGTGCGCGAGGTCGTCGGGGTGCATGAGCTCGAACCAGAACTGAGGACGATCGAGGAACCGCTGGGGCGGATACCCGAGGATGTCTTCGATCTGCGGGCTGACGAAGCCCATCACCGTGAGCCCGTCATCACCGACGTGGTCCGTGTACGTGACGGCCGGGATCAGCTCCACCATGGCTCGGTATCGAGCCTCGGCGAGTCGCAGGCGCCCCTCGGTCTCCATCTGCTCGGTGACGTCGACCATGAACCCCTGCCAGTACTGGATCTGCCCCTGCTCGTCGTGGACCGGGCGCGCCTTGTCACGCACCCACACCCATCGGCCGTCGGTCGTCCGCATCCGGTAGACCTGATCGAATCCCGTGCCGGTTCCGAACGCGTGGCCGTTCGCGGTCTGGACCCGCTCGACGTCGTCGGGGTGCACGGTCTTCCACCACCACGTCCGGTCCTCCACCGGACGCTCCGGCGGATAGCCGAGGAGATCCTCGATCTGAGGACTGATGAAGGTGATCCTGCCGCCTTCCGGATGGTGCGTTTCCGTGTACGTCACGGCGGGGTTCTGGCCGATGAGCTGTTCGTACCGGGCCTCCGCCTCGAGCCGGCGACCCTCGGAGCGCTGTCGCTGGACGGCCGCTCCGAGCATGCCGGCCACGGCGCGGAGTGAGTCGAGCTCGTGTGCCGACCACTCTCGTTCCTGGAAGCAATCGTCGAAGCCGACGAAGCCCCACCACACGCCGTCCACGAAGACCGGGAAAGCGGCGATGGCCACGATCTGTTGTTCGTCGAGCTCTGCTCGCTCTTGCTCCGGGAAATCACGGACGTTCCCGTAGATCGTCTCGCGCCCCGACATCACCTCGATCCACCGAGAGAATCCCGCTTCCGTGAGCGACGCTCCCTGCAGCATCGGGTTGGCGAACTGAGAGGTCACGCCGGGCGCGCACCACTCCGAGAGCTGGGTGGCGCGGTACTCATCCTGGCCGGCGTCGACCTGGATGAGGTACGCCCTGCTGACATCCGCGGCGATGCCGAGGTGCGTCAGCACGTCGTCGATCGCCTCCCTCCAGTCGGCTGCCAGGAGCAGTCGCTCGGCGGAGAAGGCGACCGCCGGGAGCATCGCAGCGCCCCCGAGCGAGTGCTCTTGCTGTTGTATCGACCGAGCCACGCGCATCCCTTCCGGTGCAGCCGGCACCGCATCCTGAAGCCCTCTCGGGTTTATCGGGTGCGGCGGGGACCGCATAGAGTCCCCTGGTTGGGGTGCGATCGAGCCCCGACTCGGGGGGCTCAGGCCTGGTCAGGAAGGACTGGAAGCACGCCCGGCGTCGAGCCCGCGACGGGGACCTCGTCCGGGGAGGGCCAGCGCGCGCGTGACTTGGCTGCCAGCTTGAACATCAGGTCGACCGCTTTCGGGTCCTCGGCCCCGGGTCGGTGCTCGATCACGCCTTCGTTCGTGGCGCGGTCCCAGATGTCCTGGCCGCGCTCCGTGCGCACGATCGAGAGGGTCCAGCCCTCGGACTGCCCGAGGCCGCCGAAGGAGATGTCGGCGTGCTCTGCCGCGAAGTCGGGGCAGTGCAGGCAACCCGGCCTGGTGTACTGCTGGGCCTCCTTCAGCGAGTAGATGACCTCGTCGCCGGCGTCGGTGTAGAACAACAGCTTCCCCTTGACGTTCACGCGAACGAGATGGTCGAGGTCCAGACCGAGCTCCTTCTGGGCGATCTCGACCATCAGGCCGTCGTACGTGAACGACTTCGAGCAGAGGAGTCCGAAGGTCCACGCGATCTTCCTCCGCCACTTGTTCACCCGCCGAGCTTCCAGGGCGCCCGTCACGCTCGACTGGCAGCCCATGCCGACCAGCGCGAGCTTCGAGAGGCCCATCTCGGCGGCCTTCAGGAGGGCGAGCGGGTTGGCGGAGTACGTGTAGCGGGAGCCCGCGGTCGCGAGGACGCCTTCGGCGTCCGTGACGACCGTGGGCTCCGCGTCCCAGGCACGTTCGTCCGAGAGCTTCGAGGTCAGGGCCCCGTCGATCTCGCCGTTCCGGAGGCCCCAGAGCAACAGCGCGGAGACGGCACCGCCGTCCTGGCCCTGCATCAACGCCTTCTGGTCCGTGGCCCTGGCCAGGTAGATGTCCCGGTACTGGCCGATGATCTCCTCTGGCTTGCGGGTCTGTCCGAAGAACAGCTCGTCGATCTCCGACTCCCACTCCCGGAACCTGGGGCAGGCGCGGGTGCAGATGTCGCATCCCTTGTCGCCGTGCGTGCAGACATCGGGCCCGTTCTCCATGAGCTGGACCGGCACGTCGTTCTCGTAGCCCGAGCACATGGAAGGGGCAGGCCACGATGCAGGACGTGCAGCCGGTGCACAGCCCGGTGGCGACCACCTCGTGGTACAGGTTCCGCCACTGGGTCTTCTCGACCGCCACGCCGGGAGTGTAGTTTCTCCGCCGTCGTGGGCGAGATAACCTCCGGGCCCGCCCGCCCGTAGTACTTTTCCGAAGCTCTGGCCCGAAGCCTTGGGCCCGAAGCTCTGGCTCAGCCCGATGAGGGCTCCGATGACATGGGAGGGAAGATGCACCGAAGGTGGATGCACCTGCTTGGTGCCGTGGTCGCGCTCACGCTGCTCGCGGCCGCCTGCGGAGGGGACGACACGCCGCCGGCGCGGATCGAGCGGCGGGAGCCCCAGCGAGAGTGCGAGTACGGGCGGAGGAGGTTCGGACCTCACGATCGTGGACTTCGGATTCTCACCGACCGAGCTCTCGGTCACCGAGGGACAGACGATCTCCATCACCAACACCGGCGACGTCTCGCACACGTTCACGACCGATGACGACGCGATCGATCAGACGATCAGCCCCGGCGAGACGGTGGACGTCACGCTGACAGGTGTTGCGAGCGGTGGGTTCCACTGCCGCTTCCACTCGCAGATGACCGGGACGCTCACGGTCGCATAGGCATCCACGGTCCCGCGAGGTGCCTCTGAAGGCCTCTAGATGGAGAAGGAGTCGCCGCAGGCGCACTCGTGGGTGGCCTGTGGGTTGATCATCTTGAGGCCGCCACCGAGGAGCGCGTCGTTGTACTCCAGGGTGGAGCCGCGGACGATCGGGCTGCTCTTGGGGTCGACGAGGACGCGGACGCCGTCCGCGGCCTCGACGACGGCGTCATCGTCGGCGGGAGCCTCCGCGAACGACAGCTCGTAGGTGAAGCCGGAGCAGCCGCCGGCGGTCACGCGGACGCGGAGGACCGGCAGCGAGCGACCCTCCTTCAGGGCGAGCGCGGCGATCCTTCGCGCGGCCTTGTCGGTGACCGCGATGACCTCGGTGACGGGAGCGTCCATCTCCCTCACAGGCTACCCGACCTGCTCGTCGATGCCGAGCAGGGCACCTTTCACCGACTCCGAGAAGGTGGGATAGGCGTGGATCCCGCGGGCGACGGCGGGGGCCATCGTTCGCGCGAACATCAGGAGGACCACCTGGTGGATCAGCGCCCCCGCCTCCTCGCCGACGATGTGCCCACCGAGGAGCTCGCCCGTATCGGCGTCCGCGACGAGCTTCACGAGGCCGTCCGTCTTCCCCTCGATGTGTGATCGCTCGTTCCCATCGAACGTGACGACCGAGGTGACGACGTCGCGGCCGTCGTCGCGCGCCTGCTGTTCGGTGAGACCGACGCTCGCCACCTCGGGATCGCAGAACGTGACCCGCGGGACGACCCGGTAGTCCCGACGCTCCGGGTTCCCGAGGATGTCTGTGACCACGAGCTCGGCCTCGTACGTGCCCACGTGGGTGAAGAGCAGGTCGCCGGTCGCGTCGCCGGCGACCCAGACGTCGGGGTTGGTGGTCCGGAGGGTGTCGGTCAGCACGGGGTTCCCGTCATCATCCAGCTCGACGCCGGCGGCACCGAGGTCGTGCGGGTCGAACATCGGTCGTCGTCCTGTCGCGACCAACAGCTCGTCAGCAGGGACGGCGTCCCTTCCCTTCACGATGACGGTCCACCCGGTTCCGTCGTGGTCGGCCCGCTCGATCTCCACGCCGGGGAGCAAGCCGATGCCGTCGCGTTCCAGAGCGGGGATCAGCGACGCGGCGGCCTCTTCGTCCTCCTGGGGAAGGAGGTGGGGGAGGACCTCCAGCGCCGTCACGCGCGAGCCGAAGCGAGCGTAGATCTGTGCGAACTCGATGCCGATCGCGCCGGTGCCGATCACGGCAAGGGACGCGGGGGGCGAAGCGGGTCCCCAGATCGCCTCTCGATTCGTCCAATAGGGACCGTCCGCCAGGCCGGGGATCGGGGGGATCGCGGCCTCCGTACCGGTGGTGAGGACCACCTTGTCCGCCTCGATCTGGGTGCCGTCGGCGAGCTCCGCGCGATGCTCCCCGAGGAGGCGGGCCTCCTGCATGAAGACCTGGACCCCGACGCGTTCGAAGGGTTTCGTGCCCTCGCCGGACTGCGACTCGATGATGTCGCGAGCCCGTTGCTGCACGATCTGGAAGTCGACGTCGACCTCGGGGATCCGCACGCCGAAGCGGTCGCCGTCCCGCGCGAGCGACGCGATCTTCGCCGATCGAAGCATCACCTTCGTGGGGACACAGCCGTAGTGGTTGCACTCGCCGCCCAACTTGTCCCGTTCCGCGAGCGCCACCGTGAGCCCGGACGTCCTCGCGAGCGAGAACGCGACCTCGGATCCCGTCCCGCCGCCGCCGATCACGAGGACGTCGAACCGCTCCATCCTCACCTTGGCTCAGCGGGTTCCGAGGAAGCCGACGAAGGTCCGGGCGTACGCGCGCGCAGCGGCGACCATCTCGTCGACCCCGATGGACTCGTTCGCGGTGTGGGCGAGGGAGAGCGATCCGGGTCCCGCGATCACCGTGGGGATGTGCGCGTCGTTGATGTAGAAGCGAGCGTCCGTGATGCCGGTGAAGCCCACGAAGGGCGGTGGCGAGCCCGTCTCGGCGGCGATCGCGTCGCGGATGCTCGACGCGATCGCTGAGTCGCCGGTCGTCTCCGCCGCCTCGGTCCAATCCTTCAGCGAGATCTCGATGTGGGTCTCCGGTCGCTCCGCGACGAGGTCCTCGACCAATCGGCGGAACGGGGCGAGCACCTCCTCCGGATCCTCCTCGCCCGGGACGATCCGGCGATCGATCTCCACTTCGCAGCGATCCGGGACGACGTTCGGAGCGCTTCCCCCGGTGACGAGCGCGACGTTGACGGTCGGCGCCCCGACCAGGGGATGCACCCGGTCGGGGAGCGCCTCCGGCAGGCGAAGCAGGAACCGGGACATCGTCAGGATCGCGTTGACCCCGAGGTGGGGCTGGGAGCCATGGGCGGCTTTCCCGTGCGCGACCGCGGTCACCCAGGCGCCGCCACGTTCCGCCAGGGCGATCTCCATCTCGGAGGGCTCGCCCACGATCGCCGCGTCCTGGTCGAGCAGTCCTTCGTCGCGCAGGACCCTGGTGCCGTGGGTCCCGGCGAGCTCCTCGTCGGCGACCAGATGCAGGTCGAGCGTTCCCGCGAGCGAGAGGCCGGCGCGGCGGAGCGCCGCGACGGCCGCGAGCGCCGACGCGATCGGTCCCTTCATGTCACACGCCCCGCGTCCCACGAGCCTGCCGTCGACCACCTCGCCCTCGAACGGACCGCTCGACCAGGTCGAGGGGTCTCCTGCGGGCACGGTGTCCAGGTGCCCGTTCCAGGCGAGGCGGGGGCGCTCGCCCGAGCCGAGTCTCGCCACGACGCTCGGGCGCCCCTCTTCGGAGCGGACGATCCGGATGTCGGCTCCCAGGTCGGTGAGGATGCCCGTCACCACGTCGGCCACGTGATCCTCGGTGCCCCCGGGGTTCTCCGACGGCGCCGCGATCAGGGCTCGCGCGTAGCGGAGGACCTCTTCGGCATCGGTGGCGTTGGCCGCCGCCTCAGCGGCGGCGTCGGCGGCCGCCGACGCGGGCCTCGCGACGTCCTCGCCTACCATGGCTGCGGATGCTACACACGCCCTCCCTCGAGGAAGTCCTGCGTTCCACGCTGGACCCCGCGCCGGCGCACGCGCCGGCGCCGGGCGACCGCCTCGCCGCGGTCTTGGCCCCGGTCGTCGAGTCGCCGGGACCCTCCTTGATCTTCACGGTCCGCTCCGACGCGCTCTCTCGTCACCCGGGAGAGGTGTCGTTCCCTGGCGGCCTCGTGGACGAGGGGGAATCGCTCGCCGACGCCGCGCGCCGGGAGGCGTTCGAGGAGATCGGCCTCGACCCCGCCCTGCCGCGGCTCGTCGGAGCGCTGCCCGCGGTGCATACCTACGTCTCCGCGATCCTCGTGGTTCCCGTTCGTCGCTCTCCTCGGATCGTCGCCGGACCTGTTCGCCGCGGAGGCCGAGATCAAGGAGATCATCCGCGTGGACCTCTCGCGTCTCGCGACCATCGAGGAGCCGATGGAGCTGCCTCGGACAGATGGCACCATGTGGAGAGGTTGGGCATACCCGGTCGATGACCACAAGATCTGGGGTGCGACGGGGCTGATGGTTCATTCCTTCCTCGAGGTCCTCAGGGCGGAGGCACCGTGGGCACTGAGCTGAGCCCCGAGGAGCGCGAGCTCCGGTCGTTGCTGGGCGAGGCCAAGGTGGTGGCCGTCGTCGGGATCTCCTCGAAACCGTGGCGTCCTTCGCACGAGGTCGCCTCGTACCTGCAACAGCACGGCTATCGGATCGTGCCGGTGAACCCGAACGAGCAAGAGGTTCTGGGAGAGCAGGTGTACGCCTCCCTGCTCGACATCCCGGAAGAGATCCACGTCGATGTGGTGGACGTGTTCCGGCGCGCGGAGCACACACCGGAGGTGGCACGGGACGCGGTGGCGATCGGCGCGCGGGTGCTCTGGCTCCAGGAAGGGATCGTGAGCGACGAGGCGGCCCGGATCGCCGCCGATGGCGGCCTCGAGGTGATCATGGGTGTCTGCATCATGAAGGTCCGCGAACGACTGATGGCACGAGGGGGAAGCTGAGATGAAGTGGGAGTACTTCGTGGCGCCGCTGCTCGAGCACAACCCGGGAGAGATCCTGAACAGCTTCGGCGAGGACGGCTGGGAGCTCGTGACGATCCTCCAGCAGCAGACGCCCGCAGGGGGCGTTTCGATGGTCGCCTACATGAAGCGGACGGCGTCCTAGCGGTTCGGCCGATGCTTCGGATCGACCACGTCGTGCTCGCCGTCCGTGATCTCGACGCGTCCGCCGAACGTCTCTGGGATGAGCACGGGCTCCGCTTCCTCCCGGGCGGGCATCATCCCCGGTGGGGTACCGCCAACATGATCGCGCCCCTCGGGAACGACTACGTCGAGCTGTTGGGCGTCGTCGAGGTGGGGGTCGGATCGAAGACGGTGCTCGGGAGGGAGCTCATGGAGCTGTCCGCGGACGGCGACCGCTGGTTCTCCGTGTGCCTCGCGGACGACGACATCGACGCGACGGCGGCCAGGCTCGGCCTCGAGGTCCAGCCCGGCGCGCGAACGCGGCCGGACGGCACCGAGGTGCGTTGGCGCGGCGCCGGGATCGAGGAGCGTGGCGAGGACCTCTGGCTCCCGTTCTTCATCTCGTGGGACGTTCCCGCGGAGCTCCATCCCGGCGCCACACGGGCCGAGCACCGTGTGGACGCTGAGGGGATCGCATGGGCCGAGGTCGGTGGAGATGACGCTCGGCTGCGCGACTGGTTGGGCGGGGCGGACGCGCCGATCCGCGTCGTCGACGACGCGGATCGGCGCGTCCGTGCGGTCGGGATCTCGCTCCACGACGGGAGCGAGGTCGTGTTGCGCGGTTAGGCCAGTGCCTGATGTCGCTCGTCAACCGAGCGCTTGAGAAAGATCGGCGATGAGGTCGTCCACGTGCTCGATCCCGACGGACAGGCGCACGAGCTCCGGAGGAACTTCGAGCGCCGATCCGGCGACGCTCGCATGCGTCATCGGCCCCGGAACCTCGATCAGGGATTCCACGCCGCCGAGCGACTCCGCGAGGAAGAACAGTTCCGTCCGCTCGGCCACGCCGATCGCCTCCTCCGCGGTCTCGACCTCGAACGCGACCATCCCGCCGAACGCCGCCATCTGACGCGCGGCGATGTCGTGGCCGGGATGGGTGGGGAGCCCCGGGAAGTACACGTGTTGGACCATCGGGTGCGATGAGAGCCAGTCGGCGATCACCGAGGCGTTCTCGGAATGCTTCTGCATCCGGATGGCGAGCGTCTTCAGCCCGCGCAGTCCCAGGTACGAGTCCATCGGACCGGGGACCGCGCCGACGGCGTTCAGCAGGAACCCGAGCCGCTCGATCCACTCCGGGTCGCTCGTGACGACCGCGCCGCCGATCAGGTCGGAATGCCCGCTGATGTACTTCGTGACGCTGTGCATGACGGCGTCGGCACCGAGCTCGAGCGGTCGCTGCAGCGCCGGCGTGGCGAACGTGTTGTCGACGACGACCCGCGCGCCTGCCTCGTGGGCGGCCGTCGCGACCGCCTCGATGTCGACGATCTTGAGCAACGGGTTGGACGGAGTCTCGAACCACACGATCCGCGTCTGGGGCCGGAGCGCTCCGCGAACCGCGTCGGGATCGTTGAGGTCCGTCGTCGAGAACGACAGACCCCAGGGCTCGAGCACCTTCGAAAGGAGCCGGTAGGTCCCGCCGTAGACGTCGTCGGACAAGAGCACGTGATCGCCGGGCCGAAGGGTCAGCAGGAGGGTCGACTCGGCGCCCATCCCACTCCCGAAGGCGAAGCAGCGCTCGCCGCCCTCCAGGGCGGCGAGCGCCTGCTGGAACGCTTCGCGCGTGGGGTTGCCCCCACGCGCGTAGTCGAACACCTTGGGCCTGCCGACCGAGGGCTGCGCGTAGGTCGACGTCTGATAGATCGGGACGTTCACCGCACCGTAGGGCGCGTCGGGGTCCTGACCGGCGTGGATCGCGGCCGTCTCGAACCTCATCGGACCTCGGGGGGTAGCTCCCATCCTCGTCTCCTCAACTCGTCGGTGGCGCCTCGCCCTTCACGGGCGAGACGCCACAGCATGGACTTGCGCTTGGCATCGTGACCGGGCGCGAACTCCGCCCGTGTCAACTCCTGGCAGTCGGGATCCCCGCAGCCGCAGAAGCGGAACAAGGGCGTGGCGGCGACGATCGCTTCCTCGACGCAGGCCAGGTAGGGGCGGGCCGGAAGCGTGACGACCGGGAGGACGATCGCCCCCTCCCTGGGGTCGCCTGGAGCGAAATGCTTGCCCTGCAAGGCGAGAAGGCCGGTCAGCGCACAGAGGCCGGCGTCGATCAGATCCCCTGATCGCAGCTCGTCGGTCTGGACGCCCTGCGATCGCAGGACCCCCTCTCGCCAGGTCCTCTTCCGGATCCCCTTGGGGCGGAGGCACCCCGTCAGGACGGTCGCGCTGCCGTGAGGGAAGACCTCCATCGCCGTCCCTCGGGGATCCCCGGCCGCGTAGCGCGGGAACCCCGCCTTCGCGGCCGCCCGGAACACGCGGAAGCCGACCTCCATCCACTCGTAGAAGCGAACGCCTTTCCCACGCGCCGCCGCGGGCGTGTTGAAGCTGTGGATGTTGAACTCCGCGAGCGTCCGCTCCGTCAACCGGGACCCGCCCCGCTGTGCCCAGCCCGGGGGTGAGTCGATCGCGATCGCATCCGGCGCCAGCTCGTCGATCAGCCCGGCGAGACGGTCGAGGCCGACCCGAGGCACGACGTGCAGCGGGACGCGCCGCTCGTCCAGTAGCACCAGGTCGAGGCCCTTGCCGACGCCGACGTCGATCCCCAGCGCGCGCACCGGCGAAGACTACGCCCGACGCTGGCGCGCGAGGAACTCGAGGAGGTCGCTCCGGGTCAACACGCCGAGCGCCTGACCCGCCTTGGTGACCACGAGAGCCGAGGTGCGCTCGAGCTCCGCGAAGGCCATCTCCACCGGCTCGTCCCACTCGACCATCGGGATGGGCGGGCCCATCGCCTCCGCGACGTCGGACTGGAGCGCGTCCGGATCGCGGAACACCCGCTCCAACAGTTCGCGGTCGCGGATCGACCCCACGAACTGCGACACCTCATTCGACTCCTCCCGGACCACCGGAGCCTGCGAGATCCCATGCTCTTGGAGGGTTTCCACGGCCTGGCGCACCTTGTCGTGCGCGTTCACGGTGACAAGCGCGGGAGTGTCGCCGGACTTCGCCGACAGGACCTCTTCGACGCGAACCACCTCGGGTCGTTCGAGCATGCCGTGTTGCAACATCCATGTGTCGGAATACAGCTTCGACATGTACTGCCGTCCCGAGTCGGGGAGCAGCACGACGATCGTCGCCTCCGGATCGTCGAGCTCCCGAGCCACCTGGAGCGCCGCGAAGACCGCGGTACCGCTCGACCCCCCGACGAGGATCCCCTCCCTGCGGGTGATGGCCCGCGCGGTCAGGAACGAGTCGCGGTCGGAGACCCGCACGTATCGGTCCACCACCGAGGGATCGAACGTCGAGGGGAAGAAGTCCTCGCCGATCCCTTCCACGAGGTAGGGCCGTGGGGTGTCGCCGGAGTAGAGCGATCCCTCCGGGTCGGCTCCCACGACGAGGATGTCCGGGTTCTGCTCCTTCAGGTAGCGGCCGGCTCCCGAGATCGTGCCCCCGGTGCCGACGCCGCACACGAAGGCCGTGAGTCGCCTTTCCGTCTGCTCCCAGATCTCCGGGCCGGTCGTGTCGTAGTGGGTCTGGGGATTCACAGGGTTGTGGTACTGGTTCGGCTGGAAGGCGCCGGGGATCTCGGCGGCCAGGCGGTCGGCCACCCGGTAGTAGCTCTCGGGGGACTCGGGCGCGACCGCGGTGGGACAGATCACCACCTCGGCACCGTAGGCCCGGAGCAGCGAGATCTTCTCCTGGCTCATCTTGTCCGGCATCACGAAGATGCAGCGGTAGCCGCGGATCGCCGCCGCGATCGCGAGCCCGTGACCGGTGTTGCCGGATGTGGGCTCGACGATCGTGCCGCCCGGCTTGAGGAGCCCTTCCCGCTCGGCAGCCTCGATCATCCGGATCCCGATCCGGTCCTTGACGGAGCTTCCCGGATTGAGCATCTCGAGCTTGGCGAGGATCGTCGGCTTGACGCCACGGGTCACCGCCCGCAGGCGGACCAGCGGGGTGTCGCCCATCGCGTCGAGGAACGAGTCGAGCACCGGCATGGCGTCTCCTTCTGTGTCCGGAAGAGGCCGGCCCCATCGTGCCACGCGGTGAGGGGAACGTCCCGTTCCCTACCCGGCGGGCTCACCTTGTGGCGGTAGAGTGCCGATGTCCAGAACATGCCCCCCTCGTCGGAGCACGGCCGGAGCACGGGAGAAACAGTGACGGACGACGAAACGCCGGAGGTCGAGGCGCCACAGGAACCGCAGCCCCAAGACGACGACCCGGGTGGCGGGGGCGAAAGCCTCCTCGTGGTCGACGACGACCCGTTCATCGCGCGACTCCTCGAGATCGAACTGAAAGCCGCCGGCTACGACGTGCGCGTCGCGAGCGATGGGGAGCAAGCCCTCGCCGCTGCTCAGGAGCGCCCGCCGCAGCTCGTCCTCGCGGACGTGATGATGCCCAACATGGACGGGTTCGAGTTGACCCGTCGACTCCGCCAGGATCCCAGGACGGCCACCGTGTCCGTGATCATGCTGACCGCTCGAGGTCTTTCGGCCGACAAACTGGAAGGCTTCGCGATCGGGGCGGACGACTACATCGTGAAGCCGTTCGACACGCCGGAGCTCCTCGCTCGGATCCGGGGCGTGCTGAACCGCGCGAGCGACAAGCGAGCGCTCTCGCCGATGACCGGCCTGGCCGGGAACGTCGCGATCGAGGACGAGATCGAAGGGCGAGTGTCCTCGGGCGACCCGTTCGCGATCCTTTACGTCGACCTCGACCGGTTCAAGTCCTACAACGACCGGTACGGGTTCCTCCGGGGCGATGAAGCGATCCGGGAGACGGCGCGGGTGATCGGCGAAGCCGCCGCGCAGATCGTGGGGGCGGACACGTTCGTCGGGCACGCGGGCGGCGACGACTTCGTGGTCGTGGTCCCGCCGGAGCAGGCGACGGCCACCGCACAGCAGATCGTGCAGGCGTTCGACGAGATGGTGCCGGCTCTCTACGACGTGGACGATCGAACCAACGGATACGTCGAGGTGACGAACCGGCGTGGGGATCTGCAGCGTTTCCCCATCCTGACCCTCTCGATCGGGATCGCCTCGACGGAGAAGCGGGCGTTCCGGCACTACGCGGAAGCGATCACCGTGGCCATCGAGATGAAGCAGTACACGAAGGAGTCGGGCGCCTCCTCGTGGTCCATCGATCGCCGCACGAGCTGATCCGCTGAACGCCGGATCTCGACCCGCGCGGCGCCGACGTCCGGTCGTGATCGAGGTCTCCGACACGATGCCCGGACCGGCCGAGCTCGTGTGGACGTTGATCACGGATTGGGAGCATCAGGACGACTGGATGCTCGAGGCCTCCGACTTCGAGGTGATCGGCGAGCAACGGGAAGGGGTCGGCGTCGAGTCGCGCGCGACCGTGCGGATCGCGGGCATCAGGACGCGGGACACGGTGCGGGTGAGCATGTGGGAGCCTCCTCGGATCTTGGTGATCGATCACCTCGGATGGGTGAAGGGGTCCGGTGAGATCCAGCTTCAGCCGGTCTCCGAGGGGACCCGGATGCGCTGGCGAGAGACGCTGTTCGCGCCCCCGAAGCTGGGTCCGTTCGGCCGGCTCGGACTCCGGCTGACATCGCCCCTCATGCGCCGGATCTTCCGGCGAGATCTCCGGGTTCTCCGGAGCCTCGTTCGCACCCGCTCGACGGGATCCTGACGGATCAGTCGAGCGGAGCCGGGCGGGCGAGGTGGAACCCCTGCCCGTATCGGACGCCGAGCTCCCGGAGGGCGGCGAGCTCCCCGGCCGTCTCGATCCCCTCGGCCACGATCGTCATGTTCGTTTCGGCGGCGAACGAGATCAGCGCGGTCGCGAGTGCCCGACGCCCCGCATCGCGATCGATACCTCTCGTGAGCGAGATGTCCATCTTCACCATGTCGGGCGCGAGCTGCAGTGCGTGACGAAGGCTGGCGTAGCCGGCGCCGACGTCGTCGACGGCGACGCGGAGGCCGCGCTCGCGGAGAGGCGCGAGCGCCTCCGCGAGCGCGCCGTAATCCTCGATCGCCTCGTGTTCGGTGATCTCCAGGACGATGCGCGGCTCCACGCCGTCGAGTCGATCGACGAGCTCGGGTGCTCCGGCGGTGTGATGCGAACAGTTGAGGGAGAGGAACACGCCGTCCGGGATCTTCGGGAGCCCCTCGAGCGCCTCCTTCATCGTCCGGAGCTCGAGTTGGAGCCCGAGCTCGAGGGCCGTCGCGGCGGCGAACCACTGATCCGGCGGCTTCACGGGGATCGACCCGAACCGGGCGAGCGCCTCCACGCCGATGGCCTCGCGTGTGTCGAGATCCACGATCGGGTGGAACACCATCCACACGCCGTGTCCCGACACGAACCGTTCGATCTCGCCTCGGAGGGCTTGATCGGTTTCTCGTTCGATCTCCTGGCGGCGGAGCTGGGTCGCGAGCTCCGCGACGACTCCGCTCATCACCTCGGCCGAGAGGCTGGTGCCGCCTTGGGCCACGTTCTCGATCCCCTGGACGAGCTCGTCGGCCGCCGTTCCTTTGACGAGGTAGCCCACGGCGCCGGCCCTGAGCATCTCCAGGACGTTCTTCCGGTCCTCGTATGCCGAGAGGGCGATGACCCGCGTCCGGGGAGAGACACGAGAGATCCCGCGAGCCGCGTGGGGACCACCGCCCGCCGGCATGCGGACGTCGACGAGCGCGACGTCCGGCAGGTCCGACTCGGCGATCCGGATCGCCTCCTCGGCGTCGCCGGCCGTCCCGATCAGCTCGACACGGTCCTCGTGACTGAGGAGCTCCGTGAGGGCGGTGCGGAGGCCGGGTTCGTCGTCGGCGAGGAGCACCCGGATGGGTTCTACGGACCCGGGAGCCCCAACATCGATGAGGGTTCCGTCGGAAGCCATCGCGCGGACGCTACAGGCCATCTCGGGGTTGCTCAAGCATCCGAGTAGCATCCCTGCCGTAGTCCCGTTGGAGTTACCCGACCGGGGGTATCGCAAGATGGCTCATGAGGTGCGCGCGCCGAGGGGATCCGAGCTGAGCTGCCGCTCGTGGCCGCAGGAAGCCGCGATGCGGATGCTGATGAACAATCTCGATCCTGAGGTCGCCGAGCGCCCCGAGGACCTCGTCGTCTACGGCGGAACCGGTCGCGCCGCGCGGTCCTGGGATGCGTACGACGCGATCGTCCGCTCGCTGAAGGACCTCGGCGACGACGAGACGCTCCTCGTGCAATCGGGGAAGCCGGTGGGCGTGTTCCGCACCCACGAGATGGCCCCGCGTGTGCTGATCTCGAACGCGATGCTCGTTCCGAAATGGGCCGACTGGGACACCTTCCGTGAGCTCGAGGACGCGGGACTCACCATGTACGGCCAGATGACGGCCGGGTCGTGGATCTACATCGGGACCCAAGGGATCCTGCAAGGCACCTACGAGACCCTCGCCGAATGCGCGACCCAACGGTTCGGCGGCACGCTCGCCGGCACCATCACGCTCACCGGCGGGCTCGGAGGGATGGGCGGAGCCCAGCCGCTCGCGGTCACGATGAACGGCGGTGTCGCGATCTGCATCGAGGTCGACCCCGAGAGGATCGAGCGTCGGATCAAGACCCGGTATCTCGATCGCGAGACGGTGTCCGTCGATGAGGCGCTCGCGTGGGCCGAGGAAGCGAAGTCCGCTCGGGAGCCTCTCTCGATCGGTTTGCGGGGGAATTGCGCCGAGGTGGAGCCGGACCTTCTGGCGCGAGGCTTCCGGCCCGACATCGTGACGGATCAGACGAGCGCACACGATCCGCTGGGTGGCTACGTGCCGGCCGGGCTCGATCTCGAGGAGGCCTCGGCGCTTCGAGAGGATGACCCGGAGGACTACCAACGACGGTCGCACGGGTCGATGGCTCGACACGTGGAGGCGATGGTCGGGTTCCTCGACGCCGGCTCCGTCGTGTTCGATTACGGGAACAACCTCCGGGCGGGGGCCGAGACGGGCGGTTTCGAGCGCGCGTACGCCTACCCCGGCTTCGTCCCTGCGTTCGTCCGCCCGATGTTCTGCGAAGGCAAGGGGCCGTTCCGGTGGGCGGCGCTCTCCGGCGATCCGGAGGACATCGAGAAGACGGACCGGGCCGTCGCCGAGTTGTTCCCGGAGGACGAGCGGCTCTTGCGATGGCTCGCGATGGCGGAGGAACGGGTCGCGTTCCAGGGACTCCCGGCCCGGATCTGCTGGCTCGGGTACGGGCAGCGCGCCAAGGCGGGATCGCGGTTCAACGAGATGGTGGCGAGCGGTGAGCTGTCCGCGCCGATCGTGATCGGTCGCGACCACCTCGACAGCGGCTCCGTGGCCTCGCCCTACCGGGAGACGGAGGGCATGAAAGACGGCTCGGATGCGATCGCCGACTGGCCGATCCTGAACGCGTTGATCAACACCGCTGCCGGCGCCCACTGGGTGAGCGTGCACCACGGTGGCGGCGTGGGGATCGGCTACTCGATCCATGCCGGCATGGTCGTCGTGGCGGATGGGTCGGAGAACGCGGCGGCGAGGCTGGAGCGCGTCCTCACCACCGACCCCGGAACCGGCGTGATCAGGCACGCGGACGCCGGGTACGACCGAGCGATCGAGGTCGCGGCCGCGCGCGGGATCCGGTTGCCCTGGCGGGAGTGATACGGGTGGAGCGGCGCTCCACCGCTAGGCTCGACCCGTGAAGGTCATCGAGCACCTCGCGAACGCGACCAAGCCGCTGGTGAGCGTCGAGATCATCCCTCCGCGTCGAGGCCGCAACGTGGAACGGATCTACGAAGCCGTCTCCTCCCTGATGCCGTACGAGCCGCCGTTCATCGACATCACGAGCCATGCGGCGGAGACGGTGTGGGACGAGGTGCCTGGGGGTACGTACCGCCGTCGGGTGACGCGCAAGGCTCCGGGGACGTTCGGGCTCTGCGCCGCGATCAAGTACCGGTTCGACGTCGACCCCGTTCCCCACGTCCTCTGCAACGGGTTCACGCGTGAGGAAACCGAGGATTCGCTGATCGAGCTGAACTACCTCGGGATCGAGAACGTCCTCGCGATCCGGGGCGACGGCGAACGCCGCGCTCCGACGGATGGGCGCAGCGCGAACGAGGGCGCCCTCGAACTCGTCGGGCAGGTGGCCGCGATGAACCGTGGCGAGTACCTCGAGGAGCTTGCCGAGTCGACGCCGACCGACTTCTGCATCGGCGTCGCCGCCTACCCCGAGAAGCATGAGGAGGCGCCGAACCTCGAGCGGGACATCGGCGTGCTCGTCGAGAAGCAGCGGGCCGGGGCCGAGTACGCGGTGACCCAGCTGTTCTACGACAACGAGGTGTTCTTCCGGTTCGTGAAGGCCTGCCGGGATCAAGGTGTCACGATCCCGATCATCCCGGGGCTGAAGATCCTCACGCGAAGGGCCCACGTCACGAGCATCCCGAGGACGTTCAACGTCGCGGTGCCCGAGGCGCTGGTCGCCGAGGTCGCGGCCGCAAGTGACGACGGAGTCGCAGACATCGGCATCCGGTGGGCGTTCGAGCAGACCCTCCAGCTGTTCGAGCAGGGCGTTCCGTCGGCGCACTTCTACGTGATGCAGGACACGGGTCCGCTCGTCTCGTTGCTGGAGAAGTTGAAGAAGAGCCTCTGATCGATCTCCGCCGGGAACGCGGCCGGTTACGGTTTTCCGCACGGGTCCCTCACCGGCATCGCCGGTGACGAGCAACTCCGTCTCGGGAACCTCGACGATCGACGGAGGATCGCTGGTGCTCCGGTCGGTGTCGGGCTCCGCCGGAGCGACGCCCGTCCGTGATGCGATCGTTCGAGTCGTCGCGTGAAGTCGCTTCGCGGCTCGTGCGACATCTCCTCCCTCGTAGAACAGCGCGATCCGAACGGCCGCATCTCGCGCGGTCTCCCCGATGGTCTTGAGCGAAGCCCCGTCATCGATGGCGTGACGGACGACACGTTCGAGGTCCTGCCTCTGCCAACCGTCGTCGACCATCCCCGGTGTGAAGCGCTCGTCCCGGGGGATCGATCCGACCGTGACGACGCCCGGTCCGGCGTGTCGAGCGCTGATCCCCCTGATGAGCGTGAGGAGGTCGTGCACGTTCGCCGGATAGTCTCGGCTCTCCAGGAAGGCGTCGAGCGCCGGGTCGATCTGGATCTCTTCTCCGTTGGGTCGCAGCCGGCGAAGGAGGAGTTCGGCGATCGTCGGGATGTCGTCTCGGTGCTCGCGGAGGGGAGGGAGGCGGAACCGGGTGGTGATCCGCTCCCAGAAGTCATCGGCCGTCTCGGAGCCCAGTCCCGACGGCTCCTCGCTCGTCGAGCAGATCAGTCGCAGGTTGGATATCGGCCTGCCCGATCCGTTGACGGGCCGGCGATTCCGTTGCTCGATGCTCCGGAGCAGTGACCCCCGAAGCGTGGGAGGTAGATCCCCGACCTCGTCGAGGAAGATGGTCCCGGCCTCCCGGACGCCGAGCGTCTCGAGACCGATATCGCCGGAGATGGGGGCATCCGCATCCTCGCCTGGATGCTGCCCTGCGAGATCTTCTCCGTCGCGTGTCCCAACGAAGCTCCGGCAATCGATGGTCACGAACTCATCCTTGAGCGGACGAGCGTCGAGTTCGTGGATCAGCCGCGCGACCGCGTCCTTGCCGGTCCCACTCTCGCCGATCAGAAGGACGGAGGCGTCGCTGAAGCGGGCGACTTCGACGATCTCTCGCAGGAGGGAGATCCACGCGAGTGTCCGTCCCGCCAGCGCGTCCTGCACCTCCGCGGATCGGACGAGTCCCTCCACCTCCTCCCAGCGAGTGAGGCGTGCCGAGACCTGATCGGCGAGATCCGCGCCGTCCATCCGGAGCACGACATCCGAGGCCCCGGCGTCGAGGAGCGGCCATGGGCCGATGTCTTCGACCGCCTCGGCGGACGTCCCGACGGCGAGGATGCGGACCCCGTCTCGGCTGGATCCTCGTACGAGATCCAGAACGTCTGCGGAGATCCGATCGAACACGATCACGCCGATGTCGGACCCATCGAGGACCGGCGGCGGCGGAGCCCACACGATGTCGGCCAGCGCGGATCTCACGCTGGATGTCGCTGCTGAGGCCTCACTGGTCACGAAACTGATCCAGCGCGTCATCGGTCGCGAAGCACGTCCCTCCGGGTGGGATCGGGATGTTCGATGGAAGGGTCGCGCAGCCACGGGAAACGGACAAGTCGCCGCACCTACCTAGGCGGATAGGCCGACGCGACGTTGCCGATCGTCCGCCGGTGTCCCCCCATCGGGGGATGGGTCATCGAGCCACCCACTCGTCACTCCGGCGGACATGCAACCCCGATTGCCAGAACCACGTCGCGGCGTGGCCCTTACGCTCGGGCCCTCGGCAAGGAGTTCCGAAGTCGGGACGAACCGAAAGCCTGAGGCCGAAAGCTTGGGGAGGAGGAGGACGAGTGTCTCGAAGGCTCGCCGGCGCTCGTCCTCAACATCTCGATGGCCGAGCTGGGCATCGTGGGCCAGGATGATGTCTCCACGTCGAACATCGCGTGCGAGCGACTCAGCAGCATCGGATGGAGACATCCGCCGTCCGCCCACGTAATGGTCCACGGCGAGCGACCAGTGGATCGGCAGCGATCCAGACTGCGCGAGGGCCTGTGATTGATCTGCGGTCATGTCGCCGAACGGTGCGCGGAACAGCCCGGGTCGCCCCCCCGCTTCGGAGAGAAGCACATCGGTGCGTTCCTTCTGAGTGATCATGTCTGTGGTGCTCAAGAGATCTTGCCGGACGTGAGACCAGGAGTGGTTACCAAGTTCCATCCCGGCTTCCAACTCAGCGGACACGAGAAAGGGATACCGGCTGGCGCGGCTGCCTAACAGGAAGAAGGTGCCGCGACCGTCATAGCGCTCCAGCAAGGCGATGAATTGGGAGGTGTACGTGGGATCTGGCCCATCATCGAACGTGAGCGAGACGAGTCTTTCAGTCGTGTCGACTCGGCAGACTGGCAAGTACTGAGACTCATAGGCCGAGATAAGCACGAGGTGCACTGCCTCGAGCGATACGAGGAATAGACACACTGCGGCTGCGATCACGGTAAGGGCTCTGCGTGTCCCGCGGCGGGAGCTCACGTCGGCGGTCAGTCGATCAGTTTCGCCGGGAGGAGGGCCACCAAACGGCCTCGTTCGCTCGAGACCGGAGGACATCTGCTCATCCTGCCACTGCAAGGCCAACGAGACAGGTGATAGATCGGCGCGCACCGCTCGGGCTCCACCTGCGGAAGGCTGCCCGCGCTTCCGAGCCGACCGAAACGCCGCGCGCTCCATCGCAGGTGATCGGGGGACCCTATAAGAGATGTTGTAGGGTTGGTTCGTGCCTCCACGGAAGACGTCGACCGGTCGATTCACGCATCGCGTCGCGGGGCTCCCTGCGATGCGGGCGCTGGCGCACCCGACGCGCGTCCGGATGCTGCATCTGCTCCGCGCCGAGGCTCTGTCCGCCTCGGAGCTCGCCCGCCGCCTCGGGATCCGGTTCGGCTCCGCGCAGTACCACCTCCGGTCCCTGGAGCGGGCGGGGATCGCCCTCCGCGTGGGGGAGCGGACCCGGCGCGGCGGGACCGAGATCCTGTTCGAGGTGCCACACGGCCTGTGGGTCGACGTGGAGCCGGACGCGCCGCTGGGGATGCGCCAGGCGATGAACCGGGCGTACGTCGCCGAACTGCTGCGGCGGATGGACGAGGCCGCGACCGAACGCCACGACGTCGACCACGACGTGTTGTCCACGCGCGAGATCGAGCTCGACGCCGACGGGGTCGACGCCGCGAACGAGGCGGTACACGCGTTCCTTCACCGCCTCGACGAGCTCTCGCTCCCGAGCCCGACGGAGGGCTCGACGACGTTCACGGCCGCGACATTGCTCCTCGAGATGCCGGGGCGCGACGCGTGAGCGAGGACGTGACGAACCCGATACGCGATGCGCCGTCGTTCCGCCGGCTGCTCGCGGCCCGCACCGTGTCCCACGTGGGCGACGGGATCGCGTTGATCGCGCTCGTCCTCCTCGTGCAGGGCGAGCGACGGACCGGAACCGCGGTCGGGGCGCTGCTGCTGGCGACCTCGCTTCCACGGTTCCTCGGCCCGATCGCCGGAGCGATCGTCGACCGCGTGGAGCAACGGTCGCTGATGGTGGCCTGCGACATCGGCCAGGCAGCGATCTTCGGCACGATCGCGTGGCTCGACCCGTCGTTCCCGGTGCTGCTCGCGCTCGTCGCGCTCGCGGCCGCGTGCGACACGCTGTTCGGGCCGGCCGGACGGAGCGCCCTGCCGGCGCTCGTCCGGCCGGAGCAGCTGATGCGCGCCAACGCTTGGATCGGGATGTCCCTGAACATCCAGGTGGCGGCCGGGCCGGTTCTCGGTGGATTGCTCTACTCGTGGCTGGGCGGCCGCGGCGCTCTCGCCGCGAACGCCCTCTCGTTCGTGCTCTCGGCTCTTCTCCTGCTGGGGCTGCCACCGCTCCGCGCGCCCGCCGACGGCGGAGAACCCCGGGGCTTCCTCGCCGTCGGCATGGACGGGCTCCGGTTCGCCCGGCGGAACCGGGTGGTGCGCACGCTGATCGTGGCGCTGTTCGTCGGCGTCGCGTTCGCCGGCCTCGACGACGTCGCGCTCGTGTTCCTGGTGCGCGACACGCTCGGCGGCAGCGCACTCGCCTACGGGCTGGTGACCGGCGCGTACGGCGTCGGGATGTTGGCCGGCTCGCTGGGACTCTCGTGGAAGGGGACGGCGGCCGCGGCGGGCACGGTCTTCCTCCTGGGCTGGGTCGCGAGCGGGATCGGCGCCGTGCTCACCGGGATCGCGCCATTGATCGCCCTGGTGGCCGTCGGCCAAGCGATCGCCGGTGTGGGCAACGCGGTGGACGTCGTGGCGATGGACACGCTGGTCCAGCAGGCGGTGCCGAGGCAGATGCTCGGACGGGTCTTCGGCCTCGTGGGCACGGCGGCGCCCGCGGGACATACGCTCGCATTCGCGGCCGGCGGCTTCCTGGTCGAGTTCACCTCGCCGCGGATCGTGTTCCTGATCGCCGGGCTCGGTGTGCTGCTCGTCCTGGTCCCGGTGATGCTCGTGCTCCGGCGGGCCGACGCGGCGGGACCCCGAGGCGGCGCCGGACGATCCCTCGGCCTGACGGTCGCACCGTGGGACGCGCCGGCTCCGGCCGCGCGCCACGTCAGCGGATACGCTCGTTCGATGGAGCTCGCGGACTGGATCGACGGATACCGACGTGCTTGGGAGACGGCCGACACGGACCTCGTCCTCACTCTCTTCACGGAGGACGCGAGCTACCGATCGAACCCGTTCGAGGAGCCGCACCTCGGCCACGACGGGATCCGTGCCTACTGGGACGGCGTGACCGGCCAACAGCGCGACGCCAAGGTGAGCATGGGACGACCGTTCGTCGACGGTGACCGCGTGGCGGTCGAGTGGTGGACGACGATGATCTCCGAGGGCGAGGAGGTCACGCTCCCCGGGTGCCTGCTCCTTCGGTTCGAGGCGGACGGGCGATGCAGCGACCTCCGCGAGTACTGGAACTTCACCCCAGGGATGCGCGAACCCTTCGAGGACTGGGGAACCTAGCCCGGCCGACGGAGGTACTCGGCGACGGCGCTCATGTCGCGGCCGGAGAACCCCCCGACGAGCGCCCGCTCGACCACCTCGCGGTTGCGTTCTGCCTGTCCCATCGGGGCATCCACCTCTCGCGCGAGCGACAGGATCAGGTCGAGATCCTTGGCCATCAGGTCCAGCGTGAACGTGAGCGGCGCGTGGTCCGGATCCTCGAACGCGGGGCGCTTGTACAGCACGAACGGCGCAGCCGCCGCTCCGGCGGCGAAGACGTCGTAGGCGGCGCTCCGATCGACCCCGGCCTTCTCCGCGAGCACGAGCGCCTCGGACAAGCCCACGTCGATCGCGTGGACGAGGGCGTTCACCGCGAGCTTGACGGTTGCGCCCGCTCCGAGCTCACCGACGTGGAAGACCTTGGCGGCCAATGCATCGAGGACGGGTCTTGCCCGCTCGAGCGCCGCCGCGTCCCCGCCGACCATGATCGTGAGCTCGCCCTTCTCGACCGTGGGAACGCTGCCCGAGACCGGAGTGTCGAGGAACGCGGCGCCGGTCTCCGCCACGGCTTCGCCCACTCGGCGGGCGGTCGCCGGCGCGATCGTGCTCATCTCGAGGACGACCTGGTCGGGGCGACACGCGCTCGCCGCTCCCGTCTCCCCGAGGTAGGTCGCGAGCACGGCTTCGTCGTCGGCCAGGCTGCTCAGGACGACATCCGCCTCGCCGACCGCCGCGGCTGCGCTCGGCGCCGTCGCGGAGCCGTGCGACGCAGCGAGCTCCTCGGCCCGCGCGCCCGTGCGGTTCCACACGACGACGTCGAACCCGGCTCGGCGGAGCGTTCCCACCATCGCGCCGGCCATGTTCCCGGCGCCGAGCACGGCGACGCGGGGCGTCATGTGAGCGACCAACCTCCGTCGATCCGGAGCTCCGTCCCGTGCATCGACGGGTTCTCCAGCAGGAAGACCGCCGCGTCGGTCACGTCGCGCATCTGGACGAGCCGGCCTGTGGGCGTCTTCGCCTTCGTCGCCTCGAGCGCCTCGGTCTTCGGCGCCCAGAACGGGCTGTCGCCGACGATCCCCGGATGGAGGGCGTTCACGCGGATCGGCGCGAGCTCTGCCGCCATCGTCCCGACCAGCCCGTCGACACCGTGGTTGATCGTCGTGATCGTCGTGGAGCCCGGATACGGCCGCAGCTTCGCGAGCCCGCCGTAGAGCAACACCGACGCGTCGGGCGTGAGCCGGTCGAGCAGCGTGTGGACGACCTCCGTGTAGCCGACGAGCTTCAGGGTGACGAGCCGGATCGCCGCCTCGATGTCGTAGTCCTTGACGGTGTTCAGGTCACGATCGAGGGCGGCGAGGGCGAGCCGATCCACCGAACCGAGATCGGCGAGCGCCGACGCGATCGTCGTGGGTTCGGAGAGGTCGAACGCGAGACCCTCGACAGAGGCGCCGAGTTCGGCGGCGGCTGCAGCGGCTCGCTCGGCATCTCGCCCCGTCACCACGACGTGGCGGCCCGCGTCCGCGTAGTGCCGGGCGAGGTCTCTTCCGAGGCCCTGGGTCCCGCCCACCACCACCACTGTGTGCTCAGCCATCCGTGTCCTTTCCCTCATCGGTTGCGGTCGCCTCGGTCAGGTACTCCCAGTCGCGGGCGAACCGGTACGAGTGTCGATGGGGTGGTTGCGGAGCTTGCGTCTCCAGCCATCGCACGATCCCGGGACCGGGGTTCGTGAACGCGTGGACGCACCCGACCCCCGCCCATGCGACGTCGCCCGGCACGAGGTGGTATCGCTCGCCATCGAACTCCGCGTCGACCTCGCCATCGAGGATCAGGTAGGTCTCCTCGTACGGGTGGTCGTGGCGCCCCGCGAGACCTCGCGGCTCGTACTGCACCATGAACATCGTCAGGAGCTGAGCGCCGAGGTCCGCGTCGACCATCATCTTCACGGTGATGCCGCTGTAGACGAGGAGCGCCGTCCGCATGCTCGCCGAGACCGCAAGCATGTCCTGCGTCTGCTTGTCCACCTCCATGTTGGCGGGGTCGATGTGCCCGAACGAGCGCGTGCGTGGATCGCGCACGTCGATCGGCGTGGGCTCGCGGTCGGGCGGTCCCGCGACCGCGTAGGTGTCACCCTGGACCCGCGAACGTGGCTGCGGCGCCCACATCGCCGCCCACCGCACGGGCGCGTCGGAGACGTTGCGGAGCGCGTGCGGCACCCCCACCGGCGTCACGCCGTAATCGCCCGGTCGCAGCAGGTTCGCGCCCTCGCCCGTGTCGATCACGAGCTGCCCCTCGAGCACGTAGACGCTGTCCTCGTAGCTGTGGACGTGCCAGGGGATGCGTCCGCCGCCCGCGAGCTCGACGATGGCGAACCCCGTGTGCACGGCGCCCGACACGGTTTCGTCGACCACCGACCACCGGCGGAGGTCCCCGGCCCACGATCCGGGCGGAGCGGTGAGCTCGAGCTCGTTTCCCCGCCGGACGAGGTGACGAGAGGTCATGTGGCCCGCCTCATCCCAGCGACCGCCGCACGCCCTCGACGATGCGATCGACCGAGGGGATCGCGGCATCCTCCAACACGTCGGCCGACGGCAGCGGTAGGTGAGGCGTCGTCACGCGGACGATCGGACCGTCGAGGGCATAGAACTTCTCGTCGGCCACGATGGACGCGATCTCGGCTCCCCAGCCGCACAGCCGTGGGTTCTCCTCGACCGTGACGAGATGCCCGGTCCGCTCCACCGAGCCCGCGATCGCGCGCACGTCGAGCGGAACCAGGGAGCGCACGTCGATCACGTCGGTCTCGACACCGTCGTCGGCGAGCCGCCCCGCCGCCTCGAGCGCCTTGGGAACCATCGCGCCGAGCGCGCAGATCGTGACGTCCCCGCCTTCCCGCACGGTGCGTGCGACCCCGAGCTCGTCCACGACCTCCCCGTCCGGCACCTCGCCCTTCGACGCGTACAACACCTTCGGCTCGACGACGATCACCGGATCCGGGTCCCGCACGGCGGCTGCGAACAGCCCGATCATGTCGACGGGCGTGGCCGGGACGACGACCTTCAGTCCCGGGATCCCCATCATCCACGTCTCCACGCTCTGTGAGTGCTGCGCGCCGAATCGCACGCCTCCGCCGTTCGCCGTGCGGATCACGATCGGCAATGCCACCTGGCCGTTCGTCATGTACCGCGCCTTCGCGATCTGATTCGCGACGATGTCCCAGCAGACCGCGAAGAAGTCGCTGAACATCAGCTCGGCGATGGGTCGGAGTCCGTTCATCGCCGCTCCCATCGCTGCGCCGATGATCGCCTGCTCGCTGATCGGGGTGTCTCGGACGCGATCGGGCCCGAACCGCTCGAGCAACCCCTCGGTCGTCTTGAAGACACCGCCGGCGGCGGCGACGTCCTCCCCGAGGAAATAGACCGAGGGATCGCGCTCCATCTCCTGCCCGATGGCACGGGCGACGGCCTCGCGATACGTCAGTTCCGCCACGCGGAGCCTCCGTCGGCCCAGAGCTCGGTCTCGAGGGACTGCGGATCGGGGAACGGCCCTTCGCGTGCTTCCTGGGTCGCCCGGTCGACGGCTTCCTGGACGTCGCGGTCGATGCCGTCCAGCACCTCTTCGTCGGCCCCCGCCGCGAGCAGCCGCTCGCGGTACATCGGGATCGGGTCGCGGGTCAGCCAGTCCGCGACCTCATCGTCGGGGCGGTATTTCCCCGGGTCGGCCCGCGAGTGGCCGCCGTGTCGATAGGTCAGGGCCTCGACGAGGGAGGGTCCCTCACCCGAGCGCGCCCTCGCCACGGTTCGAGTCGCGACGGCGTGCACCGCGTCGGCGTCGTTCCCGTCGATGAGGATCGATTCCAGCCCGTAGGCGGCGGCTCGATCGGCGGCCGGATGCTCGACCGCGGTCACGTCGCCGATCGCCGTGTACTCCATGTAGAGGTTGTTCTCGCAGACGAACACGACCGGGAGCTGCCAGACCGCAGCGAGGTTGAGCGCCTCGTGGAACGTCCCGATGTTCGTCGTCCCGTCGCCGAAGAAGCACACGGTGACCTGACCCGTCCCGCGTGCCTGTGCCGCCCACGCGGCACCCGCCGCGATCGGCATGTGCGCTCCGACGATCGCGTAGGACCCCATGGCGCCGTGCGAGACGTCCGTGAGGTGCATCGAACCGCCCTTGCCACCGCAGATCCCGGTCTCACGACCGAGGAGCTCCGCCATCAGCGCCGCCATCGGCGCCCCGCGCAGCAACGTGTGGACGTGGCCCCGGTACGTGCAGAACACCATGTCCTCCGGCTCGAGCGCGGCGGCGAAGCCGGCGGCGACGGCCTCCTGCCCGATGCCGAGGTGCGAGGTCCCTTTCACGAGTCCTTCGAGGAACAGGTCGCGGGCGCGCGTCTCGAACAGGCGACCCTCTTGCATCATGCGGTAGATCGAGAGCCTGGTATCGAGGTCCTCGCGTTGAGCCGTGTCCACCATGCCTTCCACCACTCCTGTTCCTTGGTCTCAGTACTCGTTCGCGACCATGAGCTCGTCGCAAGGGAACAACGTGATCACGCGACACCCGTCGGCCGTGACGATGACCTCCTCCTCGATCCGAGCCGCCGACCGACCGTCGGTGGCGGGGCAGTACGTCTCGAGGGCGAAGAGCATCCCTTCCTTGATCTCGAGCGGGTCCACGAACGAGTTCAACCGCGTGATGATCGGCCGCTCGTGCAGGCTCACGCCGACGCCGTGCCCGAATTGCAACCCGAACGCGTCCATCTCGTCCTCGAAGCCGAACTCCTCCGCCTTCGGCCACACGGCGGCGATCTGGTCGGTGGAGACGCCGGGCTTCACCAGGTCGATCGCGGCGTCCATCCACTCGCGCGAGCGCGCGAACGCGTCGCGTTGCGCCTGCGTCGCCCGGCCGACGACGAACGTGCGGTAGTAGCAGGTCCGGTACCCGTTGAACACGTGGATGATGTCGAAGTACGCCTGATCGCCGGGGCGGATCAGACGGTCGGAGAAGACGTGGGGGTGCGGGCTGCACCGCTCGCCCGCGATCGAGTTGATCGCCTCGACGAACTCGGAGCCCATCTCGAACAGCCGGGCGTGCGCGAGCGCGACGATGTCGCTCTCGCGGACGCCCGGCTTCAGGGCTTCGAAGATGTCCTGGTAGACGCCGTCCACCATCGCGCATGCCTGCGTCAGCAGCATGAGCTCGTCGGGACTCTTGATCTCGCGGGCGTCGGCCATCACCTGTTGCCCGTCGCGGACCTCGATCCCCGCGTTCGCGAGCTCGAGGAAAACGGACGTCTCGGCGACATCGACGCCGAGCGGCATGTCCCCGACGCCTTCCTCGACCATGATCGAGTGGATCTCCTGCACCGCGCGCGCCTGCAGGCCCACACGTGGGTGGATCGCGCCCTGGAGTCCCGTGTTGCCGCCGACGGAATTCGTCTCGTCGTACAGGTGGGGGAGTTGCAGGCGGTGGGCCTTGGCCGCCGAGCCGAAGTCGAAGATCCGTGGTCGGCCGGTCCGGGTGATCAAGGCGTACCGCTCGCCCTTGTTGAACGCCCAGTAGCCGATCTGGGTCGCGGTGACGTACCGGATGTTGCTCGTGTCGAACAAGAGGAGGGCGCCCAGCTCGGACGCTTCGAGCGCTTCCTTGGTGCGATCGAGGCGGTAGGTCCGGAGACGTTCGAAGTCGACTCGGACCTCCCAGTCGACGCCGGCGATGCCGGGCGCAGGGGTCGTCGCCACCGGGAACCCGTCTGTCGTCATCGTCATATCCCTCATCTCCTCTTATCAGATGCTCGGCACCTTGAAGCCTGACTTGGCAACGACGTGGTCCCTCGATTCCGTGGCCATCCGTCTCACCGCCGGCCAGTCGACATGGAGCAGTTCCCCATGCCGTTTCATGACCCGACCGGCGATCACGACCGTGTCCACGTTCCCCGTGTCCATCCCCACGACGACCGCTGTCGCCGCGTCGTTGAGCGGGCTGACATTGATCCGGTCCGTCCGCAGCATGATGAGATCCGCCTGTTTCCCCGGCGTCAGCGTCCCCACCTTCGAGTCGAGTCCGTTGGCCCGTGCGCCCTCGATCGTGGCGCAGGCGAGGACCTCCGACGTCGTCAGCGGCGACTTCCCTGCCAGGTTCGCCGATGCTCGTTGCAGCGCCACGACCGAGCGCATCTGGTTGAACATGTCACTCGGCACGTTGGTCTCGACGTCGACGCTCAAGCTGGGGCGGAGACCTCGGTCGAGGAACTTCTGGATCGGGGGCATCCCGTGGCCCATCATCATCTCCACCGGCGATGCGAGGGAAACGGTGCCGCCCGTGTCGACGATCATCTGGATCTCGGTGTCGTTGAGCGTGGTGCAGTGGATGTACGTGGTGTCGGGGCCCAGGAGCCCCGCCTCTCCCATCTCCTGGACCTTCGCGTCCTGCCCGTAGCTCCCCACGCCCACGTGGGTCGTGATCCGCGCGCCCGTCTCTCGAGCCAGCTTCCAGTGGTCGCGAGAGACCTCGAAGTCCGTGAATTCGGGACCCGGCGCGGCGAGTGCGAGCGTGAGCATCTGATCATCCGTGGAGAAGTGCTCGGTCGCCGCCCGGACGAACCAGCTCGGCTGTCGCTCCTCCCACTTGCCCCACCAAGGGAACCCGTAGGCGAACACCGCCCGGAGGCCGGAGTCCCTCAGCGCCTGGACCACCGCGTCGGTGTGGGCAGGTGAGCCCTGGATGTGGGACCAGTCGAGAAGGGTCGTGATCCCGGCATCGATGGCGCCGAGCGCCGAGATCAGATCCCCGATGTAGGCGTCCTCCGGCCGGAACGCGGGCGCCAGCTTGTGCAGCACGAACGAGATGTAGCTGGACCTTCCCTCGAGCGGGACATCGGTTCCGATGTTGCGCAGGAGGCCCTCCCAGATGTGCCGGTGGGAGTCGACGAAGCCCGGCATGACGATCATCCCCGAGGCATCGATCACCTCGGCGTCCTCGACCACCAACCGCGGGCCGACCTCGACGATCCTGTCTCGTTCGATGAGGACGTCCGCGGCTGCGAAGTCACCGACATTCGGATCGATGCTGAGCACGGTGCCGCCCCGGATGAGCATCCTTCCCGTCGGCACCGCTCGGAAATCGGGCCCGGCCGGATAGAGGTCGGGGATGACGGCCGACGGGGAGGGGCGGCTACCGATCACCAGCCGCCGAGCTCGCTTGTAGTTCCTCTTCACCAGCTCTTTGATATCGCCGAGCTGGAAGAGGACGATCCCGATCAGGACCAGGATGCCGATGATCATCGGTCCGTCGTTGGGTGACAGACCGAGGTACGGCAAGACGGTGAGGATGAGCGCGAGGAGGATCGCCGCCACCGTCCCACCGATGAACGTGGTCCTGCCACCTGCGAGGGATGCGCCTCCCAGGACCGCGGCGGTGATGCTGTTCAAAGCGAAGGTCGAGCCGACCGCCGCGTTGCCGATCGGTGATCGCGCCATCACGAAGAACGAGGCCACCGCCGCCAGCACCGCCGAGAAGAGGAGGGCCCGGACCCGAAGCCAGTTGGTGCTGACGCCGCCACGTTTCGCCGACCGCTCGTCGAAGCCCACCGCCCTGAGCTGGAGTCCCGACCCGGACGCATGGAGCCACACATCGGCGAGTGCCGCCAGGGCGACGATGACGATGAATGTCACGGGGATCGGCCCGACGCTCGTGGTGAGCACGGACACCAAGTCCGGGCTGATGACCCCCTGGGCCGTCGGTCGCATGGTCAGTGAGATCCCGTCCAGGATGCTCAACGTCGCCAGGGTGGCGATGATCGAGGGGATCTTGAGCCCTCGGATCAAGCCGGCGTTGACGAGGCCGAGGGCGACGCCGAAGAGCAGGATGACCCCGATCCCGACCAAGATCTCGGAGACGGAGGCCTCGGCGCCGATCAGGAACGAGCCCGTGACCACCCCGAGGCTGATCATGCCGCCGACGGAGAGATCGAGATACCCGACCAGGAGTGCATGGTTCTGCGCCATGGACGCGACGATCAGCGGGAGCGCCAGGATGAGGATCTGTTTGACGTTGGTGGGGTTGACGAAGCCGGGGAACCGCGAGGTCGTGTACCACAGCAGCGCTGCGACCAGCAGGATCTGCAGCGCGACCGGCATCCAGAGGCGGAACCTGACGATCTTGCGCCACTTGTTCTTGTCGCGAGCATCCCGGAGGACCTTCCGGACGGCGCGTCGAGCAGCCTCGGTGCGATCGCTCATGATCCCCCGTTCGAGCGCGCCTTGGGCATCGCGACCCCGAGGGGCGACCGCCCTGCCTTGGACAAGCCGGGTCCTCGCACCATCGCCTCGACGATGCGCATCTCGTCGAGCTCGTCGCCGGGGATCTCCTCGATGATCTGACCCCGCGACATCACGAGCACCCGATCGCACAGCCCCGAGAGCTCGAGGGGGTCGCTCGACTTGACGAGCATCGCCGTCCCGCTGTCGGTGCGGGTCCGGAGAGCCTTGTAGATGTCGAAGCGCGAGCCCACGTCGACGCCCTGCGTGGGCTCGTAGGCGAGGATCACGGAAGGCTCCTTGAGGAAGCTGCGGGACACCGAGACCTTCTGCTGGTTCCCCCCGGAGAGGAACTCGACCGGTTGTTCGAGGGACGGTGTCCGGATCTCGAGCCGCTCGACGAGGTCGGCGACGGCGCGCCGCTCTGCCCGCCTCCTCAGGAAGCCGAGGGCGGAGAACCGGCGCACCGATTGGATCGTGGCGTTCACCCTGACGCCGAGCACCGGCATCAGCGCCTCATGCTTGCGATCACCGGGCAGGAGCATCACCCCCGCCCCCACCGCCTCATGGGTTGAGATCAGGGACAGCTCCTTGCCGTCACAGACGACGCGTCCCGCCTTTGGCGGCTGGCGGCCCGCCAGGCAGTCGAAGAGCTGGGGCTGGCCGTTCCCTTCCGCGCCGGCGATCCCCACGATCTCGCCGGCCTCCAGCGTGAAGCTGATAGGCCCGAACGACTGCCCTTGGAGGCCATCGACCACGAGCACCTCGCGAGGCTCATCCACCCGGGGGGCGGGCGGCGGGAAGGCGGCCTCGAAGGGGCGGCCGACGATCAACTCGACGAGCTGCGCCTCGGTCGTGGTCTTCGCGTCGAACGTGCCCTGGTTCCTGCCGTCGCGAAGGACCGTCACGCGGTCGGCGATCTCGAGCACCTCCGGCAGACGATGACTCACATACACGACCCCGACACCTCGACGCCTGCAAGCGGCGACGGCCCGATGCAGTGCCGCCACCTCGTCCGGTCCCAGAGCCGTGGTCGGCTCGTCGAGCAGCAGCACCTTCGGGTCGGTGACGAGCGCCTTGGCCACCTCGAAGAGTTGGCGATCGGCCAGGGTGAGGAAACCGGCCGGAGCATCCGGGAACAACTCGAGGTCGAGATCGAACTCGGCCAGCAGCTTCCTCGCCCATTTCTTCCTCCGCCAGAACGGCGGTCGCTGGTCCTCGGGCGCCGCCAGGAACAGATTGTTCTTCACGGGTTCGGCCAGGATCAGGGAGGTGTCCTGATAGGCCATGGCGAGGCCCAGCCTCCTGGCCCGTGCCGGGGAGTCCCGGCGAAGGGGTTCGCCCCCGATCTGGACCGTGCCCAGATCGGGGTCGACGAACCCGCTGGCGATCCCGAGGAGCGTCGACTTCCCCGACCCGTTCTCGCCGACGACGGCATGGACCTCACCGGCACGGCAGTCGAAGCTGACATCGGTCAGCGCTCGAACCGCCCCGAACTGCCGGGAGACACCGCTCAGCTCGAGAACCCGGCCTTCGGGGGCCGACGCTCCTCCTGGATCTCCTCCTTTCATCAGCCGCCGAACATGAGTTGCAGGACCGGGTCCGGCACCAGGGAGGTACCGGAAACGGACGGGGCGACGCGATCGGGATCGCAGTCGTCCGCCGTCACCTGGCGCATCACGTGCGGCACGACGACCTCAGGCGGGATCGCGGCGCCCTTGAGCGACAGCATCGCCGCGGTGACGCCGACCCGAGACTGGAAATTGCCACCGGCCGAGTACCAGATGTTGTACGTGGGCTCGTTCCGGTCCGCCCAGTCACAGAACAGGTCCTGCTCGTCGGTGCGCAACGCGACGGTGAGGTTCTTCACCGGGATGCCCAGATCCGCATACGTCTGCAGGCCGATGTTCATCCCGTCGGCGTACTCGTACGCCCAGCCCTTGATCCCGGGGTTGGTCGTCAGCAATCCCTGATAGACACCGGGGATCGCCGGGGGGTACCAACTGGTGTCACCGGTCGTGCTGTTCTCGTTGGCCGGCGGGTCGACCAGATCGATCCCATCAGCCAGAGACTTGACGGTGCACCGTTGCCAACCGAGGGACAGCGCGTTGCCCGGGGTCCCGCCGAGGATCGCGACCTCGCCGCTCCCGACGCCTTCGTTCAGGACCTCCGCGAAGCTGTCGCCGAGGGCACACAGGTCCTCGCCGACCACGGAGAGATAGTCCTCACCGGGGACGAGGGCCCCATCCTGATCGGGGAGACCGACCCAGCCCGCCGAGAACGAGACGTACGGGATGCCCGCAGCGTCCGCCTCCTTGATGGCGTCGGCGAGGGCCACACCCACGTCGGGGTAGCCGACGATGAAGTCGACCCCTCTCGAGATCAGGAACCTGATGTCATTCGCATGGACGGCGGGATCCGGGTTGAAATCGGCCTCGGTGGACACGATCGTCCCGATCTCGTCGTAGGTCAGTGCCTGGAGGATGGCCTCCATGTGACTCACCGCACGCCAGACGTTGACCGTGTCGCCGCCGCCGTCGGCGTACCCCATCACCGTCTCTCCACCGGTACCGGTGTCACACTCTTTCTGGTTCCAGCACTCCATCGCCTTGTCGATGGTGGCTTGATCGAGATCCTGGTTCGCTCGGGCGATCGACGCCAGGATGATGTTCCAGCTCGCCTCATCCGACGGCGTCACGGGGCCAAGGGCCTTCTCGACCAACGCCGGGTCCGCATCGGTGCTCTCCCCGTAATCCGACAGCGCGCCCGTCCCCGTGGCACCCGTGGGGCTCGGTGTGCCGCCCGGGGTCTCCTCGTCACCTCCGCATGCCGCTGCGACGAGAGCCAGCACGGCGATGACGCCGATGATCCTGATCCGTCTCATGTTCCTCCTCCCATTGGGCCGATACCTCTGGCATCCCGGCTCCATTGGCCGGATCGATGGGGCCGTCACATACCGTCCTCCTTCCGGGCAGGTCCCCCGGCGTAGCTCGAGAGGACTGCACCCTGCGATCGATCCGATCGTCTCCGCTCTCGGATCAGTTGCTCGACGCCCCGGACGATCCGATCGCCCGAGACCAACATGCCCCCGATGATGACCACACCGAACACGACGAACTGGAGGGCGGTGGGCAGCCCCATCGTTCGCAGCATCTGGTTCAGACCCGTGAGGAAGACGGCCGCCGCGAACGTGGACAACGGGCTGGCCAACCCTCCGGTCAAGGATGCGCCGCCGATCACCACTGCCGCGATGGGACCCAGGAGATACTGAGAGCCGATCGCGACCCCCGGTGTGCGAAGAAGACCCGCCAGCGCGACTCCCGGCGATCGCGTACGAGATCGCGGCGACCACGTACACGAGGATCTGATGCAGGGTCACGCGGACACCGACGACGTGGGAGGCGACAGGGTTGGCGCCCACCGCCTGGAATCTGCGACCGATGGCCGTGTAGCGGATGCCGACGATCAGGAAGAGGGTGAGCCCGACACCGATCCAGAAGATGGGGCTGACACCGAGGATGCGGTTCGAGGTCCAGTCGGACAACCCGGTCGGCACCGGGCTCTGAACGGGGAATCTGCTTCCGATGCGATTCACCTCTCCGATCACGATCAGGCCCACCGCCAAGGTGATGATCAGGCCGTTCAGCTTGAGCGCCCCGATCAGGATGCCGTTGACGAGCCCCACGACCGCGGCGGCGGCGAGCGCGGTGGCGATGGCGGCCCAGATGTGCTCGTTGGATCCGTCGCCGACACCGACCGTGATCACCGCTGCCAGGCTCATCGTCCCGGGCACGCTGAGGTCGATCCCGCCGGTCATGATCACCAACATCTGGCCGAGGGCGGCGATCCCGAGCACGGCCCCGTAGGGGGCGACGGCGCGCAGTGCGACACCGCTCAGCGTCGCCGGAGCCCAGATGGACGCCACGATGACGAGGAGGAGCAGCGCGATGTACACGGGCAGGTACCGCGACGCCACCACGAAGGACGTGAGCGCCGAGGAGGGCGACCTGGGGCGGTTCATCGCTCACCTCCGGCGGCGGCCGCGACGCCGAGGCCGGAAGCGTCGGCGACACGCTGTCGGGCCGTCGTCGCCAAGCCGCGGGCGCGTGGGACGTCCGCCTCCAGGACGCCGTTCCGCATCAAGACACGCCCTCCGACGAGCACCCAGTCGAGGTTCGACGTATCCATCCCCCACACCACCGCGCCGATCGGATCGTTGATCGGGAAGATGTTGGGGCGGTCGGTTCGGAGCACGATGACGTCGGCTTGCATGCCCGGCTCGAGCGATCCCGTCACGTGACTCACCCCGGCCACCCGGGCTCCGTCGACCGTGGCGTATCGGATCACGTCCCGCGTGCTCATCAATCGAGGAACCCCGGCTTTGCCGGCGAGCTTGAGATCGAAGACGACGGCGTGCTGCACCGAGATGGTCGCCCGCATCTGGGCGAACATGTCTCCCGGCGTCATGCGCTCGTCGTCGACGCCGAGGCCGGGCCGGACATCGCGATCGACGAACTGTTGGATCGGGGGCGATCCGGCCCCGCCCGTCATCTCGCTCGACGGTGCGAGCGAGATCGAGGCTCCCGAGGCCGCGACCGCGTCGATGTCGGCATCGTCGAGCGCCGAGCAGTGGACGAGGGTCACATCGGCACCCAGGAGCCCCTGGGTACCCATCTCCGCGATCACGCCGCGTCCCGAGCTTCCCGGATCGACGTGGGCGTGGATACGTACGCCGAGGTCCCGAGCCAGTGACCACTCGTCCGCGAGCCGGCCGAGATCCGTCGACTCCGGCACGACGGATCCGACGGCGATGCTGGTCCGCGGTCCCGCCACCGAGATGAGGCGAGCGATCCGCTCCCGGGTGGAACCAGGAGCCGTGTGACCCTGCGTCCCGCGGCCGGCGGCGTCGACGAACACCGTGCGCAGTCCCGAGTCGGCGTGAGCCCGAAGCGCGGAGTCCGCGAGGCTTCCATCGGCTGCGATCTGCGACCAGTCGACGACGGTGGTGACCCCCGCCTCGACCGCACCGAGCAGCCCGATCAGGGTGGCTGCGTAGATGTCGTCTGGCTGGTAGTGATCGCCGAGGGAGGCAGCCCCGGAGGCTCGTCCGTTCGAGGCGCGCTCACCGAGGTTGCGGAACAACGACGTCCACGCATGGCGATGGGTGTCGACGAAGCCGGGCATGACGATGGTCTCGGTCGCGTCCACCCGCTCGGCATCGCGGGCTCGGATCCCGGGTCCGACCTCGGCCACCAGCCCGTCGTCGATGAGGACGTCCGCGCGGGTGAAGTTGGGGGTCTTCGGGCCGAGCGTCAGGACACATCCACCGCTGAGCAGGATCTTCGACGTCACCCGCCACCCCCGCGCTTGCTCGATCCGCTCACGGTCCGGAGTCCGAGTCCGGCCCTTGGTCCGGCGCTCCTCGATCACCGCCACTTTGAGCGAGTGGCCCTCACCGTTCAGGCACACTACATATATCGGCGCGCCTTGGCTAGGCAATCGTGCCCCGGGCCTCTCTGCACACTACGGTCGGCTTGGCCGGAGCGACCCCGATCAGTAGCACTGCACAGCAGCGTCCAACATGGAGTAGTCTCCAGCGTGACTGAGCGCTCTTCCTGCGGCCAACGAAGATCCGGAGGTGCTGGTGGCCGGCGAACTTGAAGACATCGGGACAAGGCTCCGAGAGGAGCGAGATCGCGTGGGCATCAGTCAGCGAGAGCTGGCCCGGCGGATCGGGCTCTCGGCAAGCATGATCTCGCAGATCGAGTCGGGCCAGTCCAAGCCATCGGTGAGCACGCTCTACGACATCGTCACGGAGCTGGGCGTTTCCGTCGACGACATCTTCAGCGGTGGCAACGGCGCGGCAGAGCCGGGGGACGGGGAAGGCTCGGAGCCCGATGGAGACACGCATCACGGTCCGATGGTGCGGGTGGAGGATCGACACGTGATCGACCTCGATTCCGGTGTCCGGTGGGAGCGGCTGACGAGCCACCAGCACGAGCACGTGGACTTCCTCCACGTCGTCTACGACGTGGGGGGTTCCTCGGCCTCCGACACGAAGATGATGCGCCATCCGGGTCGGGAGTACGGCGTCGTACTGGAGGGACAGCTCGGCGTCCAGCTCGGCTTCGACGAATACACGCTCGGGCCCGGCGATTCGATCGCGTTCGACTCGACGAAGCCTCATCGACTCTGGAATCTCGGCGACGTCCCGGTCAACGGGATCTGGTTCGTCGTCGGCCGCGAAGGCTGACCTCTTTTCGGCGTTCGGTTCGGTAGTAGCCTTCGCAGCCGTGACGGTCGCGGTCGGGGAGACGCTCACGCTGGCCGACGTGGCTGCGGTCGCGGCGGGGTCCGAAGTGTCATTCGCGATCGGCCCGCGTGAGCGCGTCGCCGCCGCGCGTCGGGTGGTCGAGGATGCCGTCGGGTCGGGCGAGGTCGTGTACGGGGTCACCACCGGGTTCGGGGCGCTCGCCAACGTACGGATCGAACCCGAGCATGCATCGGATCTGCAGCACGGGATCGTCCGTTCACACGCGACCGCGGTGGGGCGTCCGCTGTCTCGTCCCGAGGCGCGGGCGATGTTGCTCCTCCGCGCGCACGTCTTGGCGTTGGGGCACTCGGGTGTGCGCCCCGAGCTCGTGGAACTCATGGTGGAGATGCTGAACGCCGACGTGATCCCGTCGGTGCCGGAGCAGGGATCGCTCGGCGCGTCCGGGGACCTGGCCCCGCTGGCGAACCTCGCGCTGCCGATGATCGGCGCCGGCGACGTGCTGACGGATGCCGGCAGCGAGCCTGCGGCGGATGCGATGCGGCGCGCAGGGCTGGCTCCGCTGACGCTCGAGGCGAAGGAAGGACTCGCGCTCGTCAACGGTACCCAGGGGATGCTGGCGATCGGGGCGCTCGCTGCCGAGCGCCTCTGGACGCTTCTCCGCACCGCCGACGTCGTCGCGGCGATGACGATCGAGGCCGCCCTCGGGACCGACGCGCCGTTCGACGATCGGCTCCAACGCCTTCGGCCGCATCCCGGTCAGGCGGCGAGCGCCTCGAACCTCCGGCGTCTCCTCGACGGATCGCCGATCCTCGCCTCCCACCGGGAGAGCGAGCATCTCGTGCAGGACGCCTATTCGCTCCGCTGCGCGCCGCAGGTCCACGGCGCCACGCGAGACGCTCTCGGTTTCGCCCGGGGTGTCCTCGAGATCGAGCTGAACGCGGTCTCGGACAACCCGATCGTGCTGCCCGACGACGCTGACATCGTGTCGGGAGGGAACTTCCACGGCCAGCCCGTCGCGGTCGCGATGGACACGCTGGCAACCGCGACGGTCGGGATGGCGAGCATCAGCGAACGCCGTCTCTACCGGTTGCTCGACCCCGCGCTGTCGAACGGCCTCCCGCCGTTCCTGGTTCCCGAGAGCGGCCTGAACAGCGGCTTCATGCTCGTGCAATACACGGCGGCGTCACTCGTCTCCGAGTCGAAGTCCCTCGCACACCCTGCTTCGGTCGATTCGATCCCCTCCTCGGCCGGGCAGGAGGATCACGTCTCGATGGGGATGACGGCGGCTCGACACGCGCGCGAGGTCGTCGCGAACGCGGAGATCGTCCTCGCCCTCGAGGCGCTGGGCGCATCGCAGGCGCTCGACCTCCGAGCCCCGCTCGACCCGGGCCGCGCGACCGCCGCGGTGAAGCGAGCGCTCCGCGACGCCGTCCCTTTCTACGAGGCGGATCGAGAGTTCGGTCCCGATATCGCGGCCGCGGTCGAGCAGGTTCGGTCCGGCGCGCTCGTGTCCGCCGCCGAAGATGTGAGCGGCCCCCTCGACTGAGGGCTCAGGCGATCGGTTCGCCACCGATCACCGTCGCGACGACGGGGTTGTGTCCCGGTCGGTAGGGCACGTGGGCGAACGAGGGCCCGTCCAGCAGGACGAGGTCGGCGCGCTTCCCCGGCTCGAGGGTGCCGACCCGGTCGTCGATGCCGAGCACCCACGCCGGGTTCGCCGTGGCCGCCGTGAGCGCCTCGAGCGGCGTCATCCCGTAGAGCGAGCACGCCATCGCGATCGTCTCGGGCATCGAGCAGACCGGAGAGGTCCCCGGGTTCAGGTCGGTCGCGATCGCGAGGGCGGCGCCGGCGTCCCGGAGCGCAGCGACGGGCGCCGGCGCCGCGCGGAGCGTGAAGGTCGAGCTCGGTAGCAACACCGCCGCGGTCTCGCCAGCGCCGAGCGCCGCGATCCCGGCATCGCTCACGTGGTTCAGATGGTCCGCGCTCCTCGCTCCCAGCGTGGCGGCGGCCTCGGCCGCCCCGCTCGGCCCCAGCTGGTCCGCATGCACCCGAAGCGGCAGCCCGGCGGCCGAGGCCGCCGCCCCGACCCGCGCGAGGTCTTCCACAGAGAACGCGATGTCCTCGACGTAGATATCGACGGCGTCGGCGAGCCCCTCCGAAGCCGCCGCCGGGATGAGCTCGTCGCACGCGGCCGCGACCCAGTCCTCTCGGGACCGACCGTCGGGGATCGCGTGGCACGCGAGCAGCGTCACCGAGCAGGTCTGCGGTACGGCATCCGCGAGCCGGCGCGCGAGCCGCAGCTGCCGCAGCTCGGCCTCGACGGAGAGCCCATAGCCGCTCTTCAGCTCCGTGGAGGTCGTGCCGTGCCCCGCCATCTCGACCGCAAGGCCCTTCGAGAACGCGAGCACCTCCTCGTCCCCGGCCTCGGCGAGCATCCGGGCCGAGCGGAAGATCCCGCCCTCCTTGCCGTGGAGGTCGCGATACGAGACGCCGGAGAGGCGGGCCTCGAACTCGTCCGCGCGCCAGCCGACGAACGGCAGGTGGACATGGCAGTCGACGAATCCGGGGACGATCGTCCCTTCGTCGACCCTGCCGAGCGAGACCGGCTCCCACGGGAGGTCGTCGGCGGGGCCCACGAAGACGATCGTGCCGTCGTCGTCCCACGCGACGCCGCCGGAGGAGATCACGGCCGCGGTGGCGGCGACGCCTCTCGCGGGGAGCGGCCCTCGGGCCGTCGCGAGCGTCGCCGCCACCGCCGCTCCCCGCGCCATGACGGAAGACTAGCGGCGGTTCTCCGAACGAGCCCCGACTCCCGATGCGTCAGCCCGAGGGCGGTGGCGCGACCACCAGCAGCACCACGGCGGGTTCCTCGGACGCGTTTCGGATGGTGAGCTCCAGACCGGCGGGCACCTCGACCGTCTCCCACTGCTTCATGCGCGCTCGACCTTTCCCGACCTGTGTGGCGACCTCGCCGGCGAGCACGACGAGGATCCCGTCGGCCCCGTCGTCGCGGACCGGTCCGTGCCCCTGCGACCCCTGGAGGCACACGATCTCGGACCAGAGGTGCTCGCTCTCGACCAACGTTCGGCGGCGTGCCTCGTCGTCGGAGAACGCGACCAGGTCCCGGATGTCGAGCGTCTTCACCGGCCAAGGGTACCGGTGTCTCCCGTTGCGTCCGGTGGCTACACTGCTGCTTCTGCTTTAGGCCCGACGAAGGAGGCTGCGCTCTGTGACCACGTTCTCGTTCTCCACGGATGCACCGGCGGAGGTGAAGGCGGGGGTCCTGATCCTGCCGGTGTTCAAGGGGCCGGCGTTCGGTCCCGGGGTCAAGGAAACCGGCCTCCAGCAGGCGTACAAGGACGCGAAACTCACCGGGAAGAAGGGTGAATCGCTCCTCGTCACGAAGCGCAACAGCGATCGGTTCGCGGCCGGCGCCGTCTTGCTTGCAGGTGTGGGGGAGCGTCGGGATTTCGACGAGGCGGCGATGCGGAAGGCGCTTGGCCGGCTCGCGCCCTCGGTGGGTCGCTTCGGGCACGCGGCGACGACGTTCCCGCAAGCGATCAAGGGCGACACCGGCGACGTGGTCCAAGCTGCCGCGGAAGGCCTCGGCCTCGGTGGATATCGGTTCGATCGGTACAAGTCGAAGCACGAGCAGACGCCGCTCAAGAAGGTCACCCTGGTCGGGGACGGCAAGGCCGACACGAAGGCGGGCCGAGAGGCGGCCCGTCGCGCGGAGGTGCTCGTGGACGCGGTGTCGTGGGCGCGCGACCTCGTCAACACGCCCGCAGGTGACCTTCCCCCCGCGCAACTCGCGCGCGAAGCGCAGGCGATGGCCAAAGCCGAGGGCCTCACGTGCAAGGTGTGGACCGAGGCCGAGCTGAAGAAGCGGGGGTTCGGCGGCATCCTCGGTGTGGGTCAAGGGAGCGTCAATCCGCCCAGGCTCATCGAGCTGACCTACAAGGGCGCCGGTGGGTCGGCTCCGATCGCCCTCACCGGGAAGGGCGTCTCGTTCGACTCGGGCGGGCTCTCGATCAAGGACGCGAAGGGCATGGAGACGATGAAGATCGACATGGGCGGGGCCGCCTCGATCCTCGCGACGATGAAGGCGATCGCACGGCTGAAGCCGAAGATCAACGTGATCGCGGCGATCCCCTCCGCCGAGAACATGCCCGGCGGCGCGGCGCAGAAGCCCGGCGACGTGATCACGCATTACGGCGGGAAGACGTCGGAGGTCCTGAACACCGACGCGGAGGGGAGGCTGATCCTCGCCGATGCCCTCGCACTGCTCGCGGAGAAGAAGCCCTCGTGCATCGTGGACACGGCGACGCTCACCGGCGCGTGCATGGTCGCACTCGGCACCGACATCACCGGCGCGATGGGCAACGACGATGCCCTCGTCGAGGAGATCGTCGGGGCCGGCCGCTCGACCGGGGACTGGATCTGGCCGCTGCCGCTGCACAAGGACTATCGGCGCTTGATCGATTCGAACATCGCCGACATCAAGAACATCGGCGAGCGCTGGGGCGGCGCGATCACCGCGGCGTGGTTCCTGGCGGAGTTCGTCGGCGACGTCCCGTGGGTGCACCTGGACATCGCCGGCCCGGCGTTCTCCGAGAAGGGCAACGACCTGGGGCCGAAGGGCGCGACGGGCGTTCCCGTGCGAGCCCTCGTGCGCTTCGTGCTCGATCGAGCGGCGTGACGAGGGAGTCGAAGGAGCCGCGAACCGGGCCGGTCCTGGGCATCTTCGCGCATCCCGACGACGCCGAGATCTGCGCCGGAGGTGTGTTGTCGAAGTGGGCGGCCGCCGGCCGAGAAGTCCATCTGCTCGTCCTCACGAACGGCGACCGCGGGTCGCAGGATCCGTCGCAGGATCGGCGTGAGCTCGCCGCCACCAGGGCCCGCGAGACAGAGGAGGCGGCCGACGTGCTCGGGCTGGCGAGCGTTCGGATCGGGTCGATCTCGGACAGCGAGCTCGAGAACACGGAGGACGTTCGCAAAGGGGTCGTTCGCCGGATCCGGGAGGTCAAGGCCGAGACGGTCGTCGCCTGCGATCCGACCACCGTGTTCTTCGAGAACCGGTACTACAACCACTCGGACCATCGCGTCTCGGGCTTCGTCGCTCTGGATGCCTCCTACCCCGGGAGCGGCAACCCGCACTTCTTCCCCGACCAGCTGACGGACGGGCTTGAGGTCAAGGACGTGTTCGATCTCTGGCTCGGTTGGACGCATGAACCGAACCATGCGGAGGACATCACCGGCTTCTTCGCGAGGAAGGTGGATGCCCTCGCGAAGCACGCCAGCCAGCTGGAGGAAGGGATCCGGTTCTTCGAGGACTTCCTCGGGAAGGACGCGAGGGAGGCGGGCGAGAAGATCGGCGTCGAGCACGCTGAGGAGTTCCGCGTGCTCGACCTGAGCTAAGACTCGCTCAGCGTTTGACGACCAGGGCCCCCCGCATGCCCGATGTGGCCCCGAACTTGCAGGTGAACGTGAGCAAGCCCGAGGCGGGGAAGACGACCTCCACCTCGTCCCGTGCTCGGACGCCGCAGTTGAGGTCGATCCCCTGACTCGGCACGCTGAAGTTATGAGTCCGGATGCCCTCGTTCTCGAGCTCGATGGTGACGGTCGATCCGGCCGAGCCTTTCAGGACCGTCGGCCCGAAGTAGTCCTCGTCCATCTCCATCTCGATCGTTCCCCCGTCCACCGCCCGGCGGGTCCCATGGAAATTGACTCCGTGTCCGTCGATCACGATGTGGTCCGGCTCCAGCTCCTCGGGCTCCAAACCGCCGCGACGCATCCGGCCGACCCCGTACCGGGTGTAGCCGCTCCCATCGCCGGTCTCCGGCCGGCACGGGAAGGTCTCGGGACCGAGCAAGGAGGTCCGAGCCGGGGAACCGGGAGGGCTGATCCCCATCATCCCGTACCCGGCTCGCGGCTCGCGGGGCGTTCCGCCGCTCTCGCATGCCGGCACGACGAGACCGATCGCCAACACGACCGCTGCGATCTTCGTGCGCTGCATGAGCCTCCCATCCCGATGCATCAGCGACGCTACCACCAGGCTCGGACCAGCAAGGAAACTCAACTCCCGCCGGGCGCGTGCAGGATCAAGGAACTCAGCCGGGCAGCGCGCCGATCGCGAGGATCACGTCTCGGAAGTCATTGAGCGGATCCGGGAACCGATCCGCGAAGGTGCTGCGGGCGCGTTCGAGGAACGAGGTCCAGCTCGCCTCACCGAGCATGTTGCGGGCGAAGCGACCCACCGCCCACGTGCCCAGACCCTCGACGAGGTCGTCTCGGGGATAGGTCCACTGGTAGCGCTTCCGCTCCGTCCGCACGTGGCGGAACCCGGCCCTCCGGAGTTCCTCCTCGATGGCCTGAGGTTGCGCGAAGCGATCGTGGCCCGGAGCGGCCGCCGCGAACGCCGGCGCCAGCATGTCGCGCGGGATCACGGTCTCGATGAGCTCCGTCCAGGTGTCCTGGAACGCGTCCTTGCCGTCCGACCACGTGGTGAACCCGATCCGTCCTCCCGGGACGAGGACGCGCGTGAGGTCGAACAACGCGGTCTCGACCTTCGTGAAATGCGCGAACACGAAATTGCCCATGACGACGTCGAACGTCCGATCGCGGAAAGGGAGATCGATCGCCTCTGCGGCGACGACCGGGAGCGACGGTCGTTCGCGATGGCCGACGGAGAGCATGCCGACGGATCGATCGATCCCCACGACCTTGGCGCCCGTGCGCGCGATCTCGTCGGCGCCGGCGCCGGTGCCCGTCCCGACATCGAGCACCCGCTCTCCTTCGCCGATGGCGAGCACGTCGACGAGGTCGCGCGCGGCCTCCGCGAACCGAGGCGCGTGCACCCGTTCGTAGGTCTCGGCGACGTCGTCGTAGGAGCGCCAATCGTCCATGGAGCGCAGCCTACCCGCGCCCCGAGTGAACGCGAGGCCGCGGCTAGACTCCGCGCGATGCGACGGGGTAGGCCATGACGGGGGTCGCGGGCGTCATGGCCCTGGTCCTCGCCGAGACGGTGGCCGGCACGACGTTGTTCCTCTGGATGAGTCCGCTCTGGAACGAGGTGAAGCGAGGATTCTTCAAGTTGTTGGGCGCGATCCTCACGCTGCTCGCGGGACTCGCATGGCTTTCCGTCGACGCGGCCGTCGTCGGTCGGTTCCCTTCTGCAGACGTACTCCGGGCAACGACGCTGGTGGCAACCGGCGCGACGGCGCTGTGGACCTTGCTGCTGTTCGCGCGGCAGCAGGCGGCCGCCCGTATCGTCGGGCTGCTCAGCGTGCCTGCCTGGGTCGCCGTGCTCGTGTGGATGGGCGGCGCCGGCCGTCAGTCCTTCGGCCTCGCCCTGTTCCAGTTGGTGGCCGGCGCCTCCCTGTTGGGAGCGGCGACCGACGGTCTGCTCCTCGGGCACTGGTACCTCACCGATCGCAAGCTCCCGCGCGGCCCGATCAACAGGATGACGACGATCCTGATGGTGTCGGTGGTCCTCGCCGCCGCCGCCGTGATCAGCGCGGGTTTCTCCGGCGTCCAGGCGTCGGCGGCGATCAACCCGTTGCTCACGGCCGGTGCGCTGGCGCCGTGGATCGCCCTCGGGATGGTCGTCGCGACGGCTCTGATCGCGTGGATGGTCAAAGCGGTGCTCAAGGGTGAGCGAGCCTCGGCCGTGCAATCGGCCACGGGCTTCTACTACCTCGCGGTCGTGACGGCGTTCACCGCCGAGGTGGCGGTCAAGACACGGTTCCTCGACACTCCTGGCGGACCCGTGACCTGATGCCGTGGGCGTTCATCGTCATCGGCGTCCTCGTGCAGGTGGTCGTGTGGCGTCTGGTCGCGCGAGACCGTCTTCCCTTCTGGCCCGCGGTGACGACGACGTTCGCCGTGCTCGGGGTCGGGTCGCTCCTCGCCGGTGATCCGGGCTGCTGCCGTGAGACGACGCCGGCGACGGCCTCAGCGGTCGGCGTGTCCTCAGGACTTCTGCTGTTCGGTGCCACCCGAGTGGTCGTCGACTTCGCGACGCGACACCACGTCATCAGGCGATCCGTCGCGGCCGTGTATCGGCGCGAGGAGGAGATGAGCACCCTGGCCGTCTCGGTCCTCACGCTCGCGGTCGTCGTTCCGGGGGAGGAGCTGTTCTGGCGAGGGGTCGTCCTGCCCGAGCTCAGCGCGGCCACTTCTCTCGCCTCGGGCGCGGTGCTCGCATGGGTCGCGTGGGTGGCCGTTGATGCCACGTGGGGAAGCATCCCGCTGCTCGCCGGCGCGGTGGTCGGCGGGGCACTCTGGACGGGGTTGGCAACGTGGAGCGGAGGGGTGGCGGCTCCCGTCGCGAGCCATCTGGTCTGGACCGCGCTCATGCTCGTGTGGCCCCCTCGAGCGGCGCGTGACAAGGTGCCTTCGTGACTTTCTTCTCGACCGCCGTCCAGTCGGTGTTGGAGCAGGGTCCGTTCTGTCACGTGGCGACGGCCGCGCCGAGCGGTCCACACTGCACGCCTCTCGTGTTCGCCTACTCGGGAGGCCGGCTGTGGCTCACCACCTCCCGCCGGTCGGTGAAGACCCGATCATGGAAGGAAGACCCCTCCGCAGCGGGTCTCGTGCGCCACGGTGAGCTGGCCGTCACGTTCGCCGGCACGGCGAAGCTCTACGACGCGCTGGATCGGAGCACGTGGGGGGACGCGGTCGCCGTGGCGACCTCGATCGCCAGAGCCACCGCAGCGTTCAGCAAGAAGAACGCGCGCTTCTTCGCCGGGTACGCCTTCGACGCGAAGCAGGTGCCGTTCGCATGGACGCCTCCCGGCAGGGTGTTCGTCGGCATCGAGCTCGAGCGGACCGCCCTCGTCGACGAGGACGGGGTACAGGAGGGGAGGGGTCGGTGGGGCGGCGCGTCGACATCCCACGGCACGTTCCGACGCTCGACGAGAGGCGACGATCCATTGGCCGCGCTGCCACGCGAGATCAGACAGCCTCTGGGCACGGAGGGCGACGGCGCCCTGACGCTCATGGGGGAGCGCGGTCCGGTCGTCGTCCCGGCGCGGTGGCGCGCGGACGAACACGCGCTCTTCGCGGCCTTGCCGGAGGAGACGCTCGCGCTCGCGGCGGCGGGCCCGGACGTGCCGGCGGCGCTCACCATCGACGAGGCCTCCGCATGGCGCGCTCGTGACATGGTGGGCGCGATGGTGCAGGGCACGGCATCGATCCACGTCCTCGATGAGCTCGGTACCGGGTCGAAGTCGGCACGCACGATCGCGACCGAGATCGACCCCGATGCCGGCGCGTTGATCCGGCTCGTGCCGTCCCGATGGGTGTGGTGGCGCGGCTGGTCCAGCGGCAGCGCTCACGTCGGATGAGCACGGTGGAGTTCTCCGTCGAGGTCGACGCCCCACCGGAACGGGTGTGGGAGGTCGTGAGCAACCCGGCCAACATCCCGCACTGGGAGCGACATGTCGTGAGCGTGCGGCTGCCGGAGGAAGGGCTCGATGTCGGCTCCACCTACACGGTCGTGATGGCGTTCATGGGCGTGCGTGTCCGCGTTCGTGGCGAGATCCTCCGATGGGAGCCGCCGTCGCACGCGACGATCCGGCTCCGCGGCCCGCTCGATGCCACGATCGACACGTCGGTCGGCCGGCTGCCTCGCGATCGGAGCGTGCTCCGACACGAGGTCACCTACACCTTCCGAGGACCCCTCGGGCGTGTCGTAGCAGCTGGGCTCACCGCCGTGGGTGGGGCGCAGCTGGGGATCCGTCACGGGACCCTGGGACAGAAGCGGCAGATCGAGGCGGGCGCCTAGCCGTCCTTCCCTGTCTCCGCGAGCCGTTTCGCCCGCCGACGCAGCCAATTGACGCTCCATCCGATCACGAACCCGAGCACCGCCGCGATCCCGATCGGCAGGGCGATCGCCACGTCCCAGTCCCAGAACAGGAAGTCGATGTTCGCGTCGTCGAGGTTCTGGAGGGTGAAGATCACGAGCAGTAGAGCAGCGGTGCCGAGCGCGACCGACTTGAGTCCGGCGCTCTCCCGCCGGTACTCGAAGGTCGGCTTCCTCTCCGGGATCGCGTCGTTCTGATCTTCCGGCTCACGTCGCACGGTGTGGGCTCCTGGCTGGTATCGGCCTGTCGACTTCGCGGCGATTGTCGCATGATGGTCGGCCGATGAGCTTGAGCAGAGGACTCGCCAGGGTCGCGTGGGCGACGGCGCTCGCCGCGGGCGGAGCGGCGATCGGGCACGCCGCGCTCAAGACCGAGGACGGCCGGGAGCTCGACGAGAACCTCTTCAAAGCTCTCAACGCCGACCACGGCGAGGCGGTCGACCGATTCTTCGCGGGCATCACCGAGCTCGGGTCGCTCTACGCGGCGGCGGCGGCGGCCGGCGCGCTCGCGCTGGCCGGCCGCCGCCGCGAGGGCGTCCGCGCCCTCGCGGGCGCGGGTGCCACCTGGCTGCTCCTCCAGGGGACGAAGCGGGTCGTCGATCGTCCGCGGCCCTTCCTCGAGGATCCGGAGGGCACCCGCCGGATGATCGCCGAGCCACACGGGACGTCATGGCCCTCCAGCCATCCGGCGGTGCTCACGACGTTCACCCGCGTGGCCGCACGAGAGCTCGGGATCGGAGCCCTCGGTCGGGTCGCGCTCACTGGCCTGGACGCCTCGGTCGCCGCGTCCCGCGTCGCCCTCGGCGTCCACTACCCGAGCGACGTGGCGAGCGGGCTCCTGTTCGGACGCGCGGTCGCGCGGCTGTGGCCGCGCCGCGCGCCGCAGCTCACCTCGGTAGTCCGAGCGCCATCGATAGACTCGCCGCCGGTGCTCGACACGATCGCATCCGTCGGCTGGCCCGTTCTCGACCGCTTCCGCATCGGGGACACGATCGAGATCTCGCCGCACGGTCTCGGCATCGCGATCGGGTTCCTCGTCGGCTCGTGGCTGCTCATGCGGCTCGCCGTGCAACGCGGGATCCCCGAGACGCTCGCGAACTCGATCGTGTTCTGGTCGGTGATCGGGTCACTGATCGGCGCCCGGGTCGCCTATGTGATCGCGCATGTATCCGACTTCGCCAGCCCTCTCGATTGGCTCAAGATCTGGCAGGGAGGGATCTCGCTCCTCGGCGGGATCGCCGGCGCGACGATCGCCAACGCGGTCAACATCAAGCGACAGGAGTACCGGTTCCGGTTCTTCCAGGTCGCCGACACGATCGCGCCCTGCCTCGCCCTCGGCATCGCGGTCGGTCGCATCGGTGACCTGATCATCGGGGACCATCTCGGCAAACCTGCGTCCTGGCTGCTCGCCTGGACGTACGAAGGGGGGACGCTCGCCCCGCCGTTCTCGTGCAGCGGTGACTCGTGCACGGCGACACTCCACGGGGGCTTGACGGAGACGCTCGACCGGGCGGGCGCGACCCTGTCGGACGCGGCGGGCAAGGTCCTCGAGCAGGGCGTCGGCGTCCACCAGACCGCGCTCTACGACATGTTGCTGGCAGGGATCCTGTTCACCTTCCTCTGGTGGTTCATCCGTTCGCCCCGCCGGGAGGGTGTGGTCACGCTCACCTTCGCGCTCGCGTACGGGTGCATCAGGTTGCTGGAGGATTCGCTCCGGATCGACAAGCGCTTCGGGCCGCTCACGGGCTCGCAGTGGACGGCGCTCACCGCGGCGATCGTCGCGTCGGGGCTCCTGATCTATTGGGCGATCTCGCCGCGTACCGGTCCCACCACGCCCGGTCGCGGGGAACCGATCGTGGACGACGCCGAAGCTCCGGTCACCTCCTGAGTGTGTCCACCGCGTGGCTCTCATCGAGGCGGCGGGCGACACGGAACATAAGGACCGCTATGAGGACGCCCACCGCGACGATTCCGATCCGCAGAGGGACCCGATAGTCCGTCCGGTGCCCGCAAGGCGTGAACTCGGTAAAGAGGGAGCAGGGGACGAGATCCTCTTCGCCGGTCTTCAGGACCAGGGCAGTCAGGAATGCCCCGAGGACGATCGCAACGGCGAGGATCCGGATGATGGTCGACGCCGGAGATCGGTGAGCATCCGCTGTATCCATCTCGCTCTCGAAAGAGCATGAGCCGCTCTAGAGTCGGGAGCAAGACAACCGCGGTTCGACGGGGTCGACCCTCAGTGGCCGCCTGAGTACGACCGACCGACCTCCCGCAGCTTCTCGTGCGTGCCACGGTAGGCGTCGGCGCGGGGGAGATAGGCCTTGGCGATCTTGGCGAGGAACGTGTAGTTCGGGTCCACGACGTTCGCGACCGGCGATCTCGCTCACCTGGGTCAGCAGTTGATACGCGTCGAGCGCCTCGAGTCCGTACTCCTCGCCCATCCACGCGATGAGGTCGGCGTGAGCGATCCGGAACGCGTCCTCCAACGGACGAGCGGAGCCGGTCGACATCACGTGCGTGTCGCTCTCGAGGCGGGGCCACGGGGTGGCTCGGCCCTTCACGAGGTCGATCGCGATCACGGTGTCCATGGCCGCCTCGACCGCGACCCCACAGGTCTCGCCCTCGCCCTGACGGCAGTGTCCGTCGCCGATCGAGAAGAGCGCGCCCTCGACGTTCACGCCCAGGTAGCACGTGACGCCGGCTCGCATCTCGGGCGTGTCCATGTTGCCCCCGTGGGAATCAGGGACGAGCGACGATCGGGCTTCGAACGAAGCAGGCGCGACGCCGACCGTGCCGTGCATCGGATCCAGAGGCAGCACCGCGACGTGGTCGCCCTCGGTCGCCCGGTAGGTGACGGTGCGAGCGGTCCGTCGACCTCGTAGATCCAGACGCGCTCGGGGAGCGGATCCTGCAGCGTGGCGGTCTGGTGGGTCGTCGAGAGCGCTCCGAAGAGGTCCACCGTGCACGACGAGGCCCAGTCCCTCGAGGGCTCGATCGAGATGAAATGGATCGCGAGGGTATCGCCCGGCTCCGCGCCGTCAACGAAGAACGGACCGGTCTGCGGGTTCACGAACGGGAACTCGATCACGCGGCTGATCAGGTCGTCCGGGCCGCGGACCTTCCCGCCGAACGCGTCCTCGGTCCAGAGCTCGAGGATGTCGCCGGGCTTGACGCTCCGAACCGGCGGGACGCCGCCGAACGTCCATGCGAACTCCGACGGGTCCGGGCGATAGGACAGTACGTCCACGGCGCGAGCATACGGGGGAACGGTAGCGAGAGGTGGACGCTTAGCGCGCCATCAGCTGGAGCGGCTTCCCCACCTTCGACTTGGTCGCGCGGACGACCGCTTCAGACGCCTCGTCAACGCGAGGGCGGCCGGCGAGTCAGGGTCGGAGACCACGATCGGCACGCCCACGTCGCCACCGGCGCGGAGCGCCGGCACCAGTGGGACCTGCGCCATCAGCGGCACCCCCAGCGTCTCCGCGGCTTCGTGGCCGCCACCCTCGCCGAAGATCGCCTCGCGCTCCCCGCAATGTGGGCAGATGTACCACGACATGTTCTCGATGACCCCGAGGGGTCGCAGGTTCGTGCGCTCGGCCATCTTCCCGGCGCGCTCGGCGACCTTGCGGGCCGCGTCCTGTGGGGTGGTCACGACGAGCATGGAGGCGCCGGGGATGAACGAGGCCAGAGAGATCGAGACGTCGCCGGTACCCGGCGGCAGGTCGCAGAGCAGGAAATCGAGGTCGCCCCACCAGACGTCGCCGAGGAACTGCTGGATGGCCTTGTGCAGCATGGGGCCCCGCCAGATCACGGGCGTCTCTTCGGGGACGAAGTGACCCATCGAGATCACCTTCACGCCGTGCGCTTCCAGCGGCAGGATCATGTCGTTGAACCCGACCGGCTTGCCGACGGCACCGAGCATCCGCGGGACGCTGAACCCCCACACGTCGGCGTCGAGGACCCCCACCGAGCGGCCGGCCTTCGCGAGAGCGGCTGCGAGGTTCACCGTGACGCTCGACTTGCCGACGCCGCCCTTTCCCGAGGCGATGGCGATGATCGAGGTCTGCGGCGGGAACGAGATCTTCGTCTCGGGCGCCGCCGGCTGCCCGCCGCGGAGGCCCGAGACCAGCTTCTCTCGCTCCTCCGCGCTCATCGGGGTGAGCTCGACGTCGACCCGTTCGACTCCCTCGAGTGGCTGCACGGCGGCGGTCACGTCGCTCGTGATCCGGTCCTTGAGCGGACATCCCTCGATGGTGAGGAGGACGTGGACACGGACGATGCCGCCGTCCACGTCGACCGACTTCAGCATGCCGATCTCGTCGATCGGTCGGCCGATCTCCGGATCCCTGACGCCCTTCAGCGCCTCGCGGACTTGTGCTTCCGTGGCCACGGGCTCTCCTCCTCCATCTGCGACAGGCCCTTGGGCGTCTAAGCTCTGGTTGACACGGTGCGAACCGTGCAAAGGCCATCGTACGAGATGCGTGGATGAACGAACCAGCCCCGATCGAGCTCCACAAGGCCCTCGCGGATGACACCCGCTACCGGCTCTACCGCTACCTGCGCCTCTCCGGCCGCCCGGTGCCCGTCCGCGAACTCGCCACCCGCCTCGGTCTGCACCCCAACACGATCCGTCCCCACCTTCGGCGACTGGTGGAGGCGGGCCTCGTCGCGTCGGAGACGCGACGAGGCCCGTCGGCGGTCGGCCGCCCCCAGACGGTCTACTCCGCGGTCGCGATAGACAACAGCGAGGGACGCGACTACCGATTGCTCGCGGACATCCTCGCGACCCTCATGACCGGCACCCGCGCACGCACCGGTGCGGAGACGCTCGCACGGGAGTGGGGCGACTACCTCATGACGAGGCACGCCGCACCGCCAGGCGCGCGGCGTCCGGGACCGAACCTGGCGGCGCTTCGGGAGGCACTGGCGGAGGCCGGCTTCGATCCACGGTTCCGCCGCCGGGGGAACCGGTCGGTGGAGATCGCTTTGCGAGGGTGCCCGTTCCGAGACCTCCTCGAGGAACACCGGGAGCTGGTGTGCACCGTGCACCGCGGTCTGCTCGAGGGCATGCTGGAAGGATCGCGCCCGCGCCTGCACCTTCGGACGTTCGAGCCGCTCGCGGACCGGGGCTCCGTGTGCCGGGTCGTCGCCGGGGGAGTGACCCAGGCTCCAGGCGCCTGCTGAAGTTCGCCTTCCGAACGACCGATGGGAGAAGGAACGGGTGGGCTCTCGCCTGCCCGTAGCACCATCCGTCCGAGACGAGGTGTGGCGCAGTGGAGAACACGGATTCCGCCGTCGCGGAGTTCGACGGCTGGCTCAGAGATCTGATGGAAGGGCAGGGCTCCGACCTGCACGTGAAGGTCGGTTCTCCGCCCATGATCCGCTTGCCGGACGGGCTGAAGCGCATGGAACGGGACCCCATCACGCCGGTCGAAACGTCCGCGATCGCCGAGAGCATCATCCCCGCCGATCGCAAGGAAGCGTTCGACAAGAACGGTGAGGTCGACTTCGCCTACTCCCTCAAGGAAGTCGGTCGCTTCCGCGCGAACGTCTTCAAGCAGCGCGGCTCGATCTCCATGGTGCTCCGCCGTCTCCGGTTCGGCGGACCCACGTTCGAGGAGATGGGGCTGCCCGACTCCGTGCGGCAGCTCGCCGACGAGCATCGTGGCCTGATCCTCGTGACCGGGCCGACCGGATCGGGGAAGACGACCACGCTGGCGGCGATGATCGGCTACATCAACGAGACCAAGCCGGTCCACATCGTCACGATCGAGGACCCGATCGAGGTGCTCCACCGCGACGCGATGGCCTCCATCAATCAACGCGAGATCGGCAACGACACGCAGGACTTCCATGCGGCCCTCCGGGCGGCGCTCCGGCAAGACCCCGACGTGATCCTGATCGGTGAGATGCGCGACACCGAGACCGTGCGGGCTGCGATCCAGGCGGCCGAGACGGGCCACCTCGTCCTGTCCACGCTCCACACGGTGGACGCCACGGAGACCGTCAACCGTGTGATCGACTTCTTCCCCCCGTACCAACAGAAGCAGGTGCGACTGGCGCTGGCGGGGACGCTCCGCGGGATCATCTGCCAGCGGCTCGTCACGACGGTGGACGGGGGGCGGATACCGGCCCTCGAGATCCTCGTGAACACGGGCCGGGTCGCCGAGCGGATCGTCGACCCCGAGCGGACGAGTGAGATCAAGGAAGTGCTCACCGACGGCCACTTCTACGGGATGATGACGTTCGATCAGTCGCTCTTGATCCTCCTCCAGGAGGGCAAGATCACGACCGAAGCCGCGTTCCAGGCCGTGTCGAGCCGACACGACTTCGAGCTCGCGATGCAACAGGCGGGACTCGCCCTGCCCGTCTGATCCCTCAGGCCGCTGTGCGCTTGGCTCCCGAGCGGAGGAGGCCGAACGCGATCCCGGCGCCGAGCGCCAGACCCGCGACACCGGTCGCGACGAGCCACCCTGCCGGGAGTCCCTCACGCTTGGCCACGACACGCGTCACGGTCTGAGGGGCTGGAGCGTTGAACGGCTCGACCGTGATGCCGGAACCGCTGCCCGCTCCCTTCCCGTCGCCGACGACGATCGCACCGGTCATGCCGGGGTGGTATTGGCACGCGAACGGGTAGATGCCGGCGGCGTCGAAGCTCGCGGTGAACGAGTCGCCCTTGGACATGTCCTCGAAATGACCCCACTCGTTCCCGGCGACGTTGTGGATCGTCGCGAAATCGGAATTCACGAAGGTGACGTCGGTCCCGGGGTCGACCGTGGTGACGGTCGCCGTGAAGCACGCGTCGATCATCCTGACGGTTGCCACCTTCTCGCCGGTCGCGTCGCTCTCGGTCACACCACCGTGACACCCACCTCCGGCCAGCGCCGCGCCCGGCAGCCCCACGACGACCGTCGCCGCGCCCACGAGCACGCAGATGAGCATCCCTCGCCTCATGCCGATCCCTCCTCGTTCTCCGATGCCCCTGCTACACCGGCTGGGGTCAGGGGGTTCCCGGGAGCGTCGCGATCCGCAAGGCCTCGGCCTTGGGCAGGGCGGTCTCGAGGCGCATCGTGTGCGAGCCGTCGCGCCACAGGAGCACGTTGCCCTCCACGCGCACGTAGACGACACCCTCGCCGGTGAGCAGCTGCAGCACGTGCGTGCCCGTCGTCCAGTAGTAGTCGACGCCATCGACGGTCTCGAACTTCAGCACGCCCGTTTCCTCGAAGATCTCTTTCGAAGCCTGGTTGGCGTCGCCCTCGAAGATCATCAGGATCGCTCCGTACCGAGTGCCCGAGATCTCCGGCAGATCCGGTCGCACTCGCCACGCCATCGTGACCCGCGGGACCTTGCCCGAATCCGTGAAGACGTGGTCTGCCCACACCCGATCGGGCCCGCCGAGCCGAGGAGGGAGAGCGACGTCCTCGCCGAGCAGGCTCCCGGCTTCCCGCAGGGTGATCGGTTCGCCGGTGGGCGCGATCGAGGGCGTCGGTAGGAGCCCGGGTCGGGTCGGTGTGATCTCGACGACGACGGCACCCAGATCGATGATGATCTTCGCGGCGACCGCCGCCCCGGCTAGGAGCAACACGGTGGCGGCCGCGATCAGCGCGATCCGCTTGGGACGGGAGAGCGGAAGCCGGACGACGCGTGGCTGGTGTTCCGATGAGACGCGCGCCACGACGCCGGGCGCGAGCTCGGGGGTGGCTGCCCACTCGACGTCGAGCGTCGCCAATGCACCACCGAGCTCATCGTCCGACATCGAACGGATGCGCTCGCTCATACCGGCTCCTCCAGCACCATCCGGAGCCGTCCCATGGCACGGGAGAGCCGGGACTTGGCCGTCCCGAGCCGGACGTCGAGGACGTCGGCCGTCTCCGCCTCGGACAAGCCGAGGAGGAACCGGTACCCGATCACTTCACGGTCGGGAGGCGAGAGGCGGTTGAGCGCCGAGATCAACACCTCCTGGTCTTCCCGCGCGAGGGCCGCGGTCTCCGGGGACGGGACCGCGTCCCCGTCGGAGACCGCGGCCGTGCGCAGGGCAAGGCCCTGGCGACGGCGGGTGGATCGAACCCGGTTGCGAGCCTCGTTCGCGACGATCTTGAGCAGCCAAGGCCGGAAGGGAGCGTCGGGACGGAACCGGGGGAGCGCGTAGTAGGCCTTCACGAATGCCTCCTGGGCCGCGTCCTCCGCCTCGCCCCGGTCGCGCGTGACCAACCAGGCGACACGGAAGGCGATCTGCCCGTATCGCTTCACGAGATCCCCGTACGCAGCGTCGTCGCCCTCTCGGGCCCGCCGTGCGAGTTCGGCGTCCTCCAGTGGTCGGTCCTCCACGGGAGCTCTTCCCTTCACCGCTGCGTACACCGTGGGCCGCATGGCGGTTCCCGCTCACTCGCCCGCTCGGCCGTCGGGCTGAGACCTATCCGGTCGAGGGCCGTCCGTCACCCTTCGCCTGGTCGGCCACGGCAACGATCCCGGCGGCGAGGCCCGCGAGCTCCATCGGCACCACGATCTTGGAGGACGAAGAGCCGCCGATCTGCTTGAGCGCGTCCAGATATTGCAACGTCATCGTCTTCTGGTCGGCGGTCATCGCTTGGTCGTTGATCGTCTTCAGGGCCAGGGCGAAGCCCTCGGCTCGCAGGATCGCAGCCTGTCGCTCGCCCTCTGCCGTGAGGATCGCGGATGCCTTGCTCCCCTCGGCGTTCAAGATCGCCGAGGCCTTGTTGCCCTCCGCGACGGTGATCGCGGCCGACTTCGTGCCGTCCGCCTCGAGGACGATGGCCCGGCGGGACCGCTCGGCCGACATCTGCCGCGTCATGGCCTCTTGCACGCCGGGCGGTGGGATGATCTCGCGGATCTCCACGTTGGTGACCTTCACGCCCCAGCGCTCGGTGACCTCGTCGAGCTTCGCGCGCAGGATCTGGTTGATCTCGTCGCGCTTGGCCAGCACGTCGTCGAGGGGGATGTCGCCGATCACCGCTCGCAGCGTGGTGGATGCGAGCGCCTGAGCGGCGCCGGCGAAGTTCCCGACCTGCACGACGCTCATCGAGGGATCCACGACCTTGTAGAACGTGATGAAGTCGACCGCGATCGGCGCGTTGTCCTTCGTGATCGAATCCTGCCTCGGGATCTCGAGGAAGAACTCCCGGAGATCGACCTTCACTCCCTTGTCGACGATCGGGATCAAGAGGATCAGGCCCGGACCCTTCACGCCCAGCAGCCGGCCCAGACGGAACACCACGAGACGCTGGTACTCGGGCACGATCCTGATCGCGTTCGCCAAGAACAGGATGACCAGCACGATGACGACGGCCAAGCCGATGAACGCCGGGTCGGTGAAGTCCATCAGGTGTTCCCTCCTCGGGCCGGCAGGGCGCCGCCGGTGGGCGCGGGCTCGGGTTCGAGCGGTTCGACGGTGAGCACGAGCCCGTCGAGCCTGGTCACACGGATCTTCGAGCCTTCGGGGATGAAGCCACTTGCCGACGTGGCTTTCCACTCCTCGGCGGCCACGCGCACGACGCCTTCGGGATCGAGACCACCGGTGAGCACCACGCCCTCCCGGCCGACGACGGCCTCCGGTCCCTGCGCGGCAGGAAGATGCCGCATCGCGAGGGCCTTCGCGACGACGAAGCCGAAGAACAGCGCCATGAAGGCAGCGACGGGAACGATCGCGAACGGAGAGACCCGGACGCCGCCGGAGGGGTCGAAGAGGAACAGCCCTCCGAGGACCAGAGCCGCGATGCCGGCCGCCGACCAGATCCCGAGGCCGGGCACCTTCAGCTCGATGACGAAGAAGACGACGGAGGCGACCAGCAACGCGATCCCGATCAGCCTCACGGGCAGGAGTCCGAACGATGCGATCGCGGTCAGGAGCAGGATCGTGCCGATCGTGCCGCTGAAGACGTGCCCCGGGACGATCAGCTCCAGGACGATCAGCGCGAGACCGAGCCAGAAGAAGATGAACGCGAGGTTCGGGTCGAACAGATCGTGGAAGAAGGCGACCCCGGGCGTCATGTCGAGGTCCCGGATGGATGCGCCTGCCGTCCGGACGGTCGCGTTGGCGCCGTCCGCGACCTGGACGCTCATGCCGTCGGCGCGGGTCAGCACCTCCCGGTCCGAGCTCGCGATGAGATCGATGATGTTGCCGTCGAGGGCCTCCTGGGCCGTGATGCTCTTCGACTGCGTGACGAACGTGGCGGCGAGCTCCGCGTTGCGGCCTCGCTGCTCGGCGAGCGCCTGGATCGTGGCCGTCGCGTCCTGCTCGATCTTCCGCGCGAGCGTCACGCCCCCTATCCCGACCGGCGTCGATGCCCCGACATTGGTGGCCGGAGCCATCGCGGCCACCGGACAGGCCATGAGGATGAACGCCCCCGCCGAGGCAGCCCTCGCGCCCTCCGGAGTGACGTAGCAGATGACCGGGGTCCTGGATGCCTGGATCGCCTTGATGATCTCCCGCATCGAGGAGTCCAGCCCGCCCGGCGTGTCGATCGTGAGGAGCACCGCTGGTGCTTCGCCGGCGCCCTCGATCCCGCTCCGCAGGTAGTCGGCGACGAAGGGGTCGACCACTCCTTCGAGCGAGAGATGAACCACCGAGGTCTGCGCCGGCTGGGCCGAGGCCATCGAGGCGAGCCCGACGACCAGGAGCAGGGCGCCGACGATCGTTCGGGCGGACCTCGACCTCTCGATCACCTGGTCAGCGCTCCTGTGCGGATGTCGTCACCTGTGATGCGCCAGCCTACTCCTCTCGGTTCTCCTCTCGGTTCTCTGGTCGTTCTCACGTCGGTTCTCGGCGAGGTGGGCCGTTTCCGTCCAGGCGCAACCGTGCGAATATCGGGGGGCAAGGGTTCGCAAGAGCTTCGATCCTCGAAGGCTCCGTATACCGAGAGGAACCCGGTTGGACGCTCGGCACGAAGGTCCGCTCCTCCCCAGGGAAGAGCAGCAACTGATGGAGGGTCTCCTCGATGGTGACGACGATGCGATCCGCGCCCTGTACGCGAGGTTCGGACGCCCGGTGTACTCCCTCGGCATGCGGCTGCTCGGATCCAGGGAGGCCGCCGAGGAGCTCGCACAGGACGTCTTCCTCACCGCGTGGCGCAAGGCCGCGCGCTTCGATCCGGCGCGGGGACGCCTGTCGACCTGGCTCATGACGATCGCGCACAACCTCGCCGTGGACCGCCTTCGCCGCGAGACGGGCGCTCGCCGACCCACCCTCGTCTTGATGGACGAGGTCCCGGATGCTCCCGGTGCGAACGAGGGGGACGTGGTCGAGGAGCGAGACGCGGCGACCCGGGCTCTCGCGTCGCTGACGGAGGCCGAACGCCGATTGCTGACCCGGGCGTACTTCCGAGGCCTGACCGCGAGGGAGATCTCCGAAGCCGACGGGATCCCGCTGGGCACCGTGAAGACCCGGCTCCGCACGGCGATGATCAAGGTGCGGCGGGCGAACGAAGGCAAGGAGATCTCGTGAATTGCCTCACCGTTCGCGAGCGTCTTTCCGAGCACGCGCTCGGCGCGCTGCCGGAGGTGGACGCCTCCGCCGTCGATCGTCATCTCGAGTGGTGCGCTGCATGCCGCAAGGAGGCGGGAGAGCTCCAGCGGGCGGCCGCCACGCTCGCGTACTCGGTGGCGCCCGTGGAGCCGCCGGCCGAGCTCGAGGAGCGGGTGGTCGGGGCGGTGCGGGCCGCGGCGAACCGGCGGCGGGCCGCGTCGCCGCGGCGGAGCCGCGTCGCCGCGGCAGGCGTGCTCGCGGCGATGCTCGCGCTCACCGGCGTCGGCTGGGGTGCGGTGATGGCCGGCCGTGCCGAGCGCGCTGAGGAGCGGGCGGCCGCGGCCGCCGCGGAGCAACGCGAGGCCGTGCGCAAGATCAGCGAGGTCTTCAGACTGCCCGAAGTCGACCCCGAGGCGATCGCGGAGGTCTCGACGTTGCTGTCGCCACAGCTCCGAGCGGGCCGTGGCGACGCGTTCGTGCTGCTCTCACCGTCCGGTGACGATCTCGCCTTCGTCCTGGTGAGCGGCCTCACCAACGTGCGAGACGTTCAGCTACCGCTCGAGGTGCGTCTCGTCGGCAACGGTTCTCGCCAGCTGGTGGTCGGGAAGATCCGGACGCTCAACTCGGGCGGGGAAGGCGGCGTCTATCGGCCGTTCGGCGAGCCTTTGAGGGGATTCAGCGCCGTCGTGATCAGGGACACGCGTGGCACGGTGCTGCTGCGCGGCACATTGAGCGTCTACGAGCCGACGTCCTGACTATCCTCGCCGGATGCGCTTCGGGCTGAGCCTGCCGCACTACGGCTTCTCGCTCCCGAGCGGGCAGATCACGTTCGCGGATGCTGCCGGCTGGGGGCGCCGGGCGGAAGCACTCGGGTTCGACTCGGTCTGGGTCTCGGATCACTTCTTCTACTCGTTCGCGAGATACGGCGCCGATCCGTCGCCGATCTCGTCCCTGGAGCCGCTCGCGACGCTCGCCGGCGTCGCGGCCGTCACCGACCGGGTCCGGCTCGGAACGCTCGTCCTGTGCGCCGCCTTCCGGCATCCCGCGTTGCTCGCGAAAGCGGCGACGTCCATCGATCTCGTATCGGGCGGGCGTCTCGATCTCGGACTGGGGGCCGGATGGATGGCCGAAGAGTTCGAGGCGTTCGGATACCGGTTCGGCCCACCGGGGGAGCGGTTCGCGGTGCTGGAGGAGACCGTCGACGTGCTGAAGAAGCTCTTCGGTGGCGAGGCCGTCACGCACGACGGCCCGACCGTCACGCTCCGGGAGGCCGTGCTCCGCCCGGCGCCCGACCGACCGCCGCCCCTGTGGGTGGGAGGGAAAGGCGGCCCGAGGCTCCTCCGGCTGGCGGCGCGTCTGGCGGACGGATGGAACATGGTGTGGCGGATCTCGCCCGAGGCCTACGCGTCGAAGGTGTCGGACGTGCGGGCAGCGTGCGAGACCGAGGACCGTGACCCGGCGACGTTCGGTCTCTCGGTCGGTCTCTATTCGCTGATGGGCGAGGACGAGGCGGCGGCGCGGGCCGCGTTCGAACGCGGCCGTGCCGCCGCCCCCGGAGATGCGATGACCGCCGACGACTACGAGTCGTGGCGGGCGGACACGCTGTCGGGCACACCCGAGCAGGTCCTCGAACGCATCGCGGCGTTCGGATCGCTGGGTGTACGGGAGATCATCGTGGCACCATGGGTGTTGCCGTTCGCGATCCACGAGCCCGAACAGGTCGAACTGTTCGCCGAACGCGTGATCGCTCCCTCCCGAGGGACCTGATGGAACCGCGGGCCGCCGTCCTCGCCGTCCTGACGGAGGCAGCCGCTCCGCTGCACTGGACGAAGATCCAGGACCTCGCGCTCCGGCGCGGTTACCTCGATCCCTTCGAGCACCCCGACGTGCGCCGAGAGGTGCAGACGACGCTCCGGGTGTTGGCGAGCGAGGGTCTGGTCGAGAAGCAGGCGAAGGGCGTCTACTTCTTGGCCGTGCGCGCGGACGACGCGGAAGACTGAGCCTTCTTTCGCCCGCGCGTCGCTTTGCGGCCGGTGGTGGCCTTCCGAGGGCGGCCGGCCGTCTTGCGAGGGCGGCCGCGGCGCTTCGGCGCCTCGGCCGCCTGCGCCGAACCGGCCATCTTGCGCGGACGCCCCGGTCGCGGTCGCCGCGCGCCCGCGACCAGCTCCGTCACGTGGGTCGCGCACAGATCCTTCGCGAAGTTGCCGCGTGCGACCTTGATCGTGACCGTTTCGGCGGCGGGTTTGCCGCACACGTCGCACACGACGATGGTTCTCTCGGCCATGATCGGATCCTCTCGGTCGGGATGGCGGGAGCATAGCCGAAGAACCCGAGGGGTTCCGATGCGCGATATGTCAACGGCGATACGTGGCGCCTGAAATCTCTTCGAGTTTCTCGAAACGGTGTTGGGCTTCGACCCAGCGCATCGTGCCGGAACGAGACCGCATCACGAGGGAATATGTCGTGGCGCCGTCCGGCCAGTAGCGAACACCATTGAGCAACGAACCGTCCGTGATCCCGGTCGCGGCGAAGAATACGTCCTTGCCGGACACGAGGTCGTCGGTCGTCAGCACGCGCTCCGGATCGAGTCCGCCGTCCCGAAGTTGTTCGCGTTCCTCGTCGGTCCGGGGTGCGAGCCGTCCTTGGATCGCTCCACCCATGCATTTCAACGCGGCGGCCGCGATGACGCCCTCGGGCGTCCCGCCGATCCCGAGCAGCAGATCCACGCCGGAGCGCGGTGCCGCCGCGGAGATCGCTCCCTCGACGTCGCCGTCGATGATCAGGAACACTCGAGCCCCCACCTTCCGGATCGCGTCGATGATCGCCTCGTGGCGGGGTCGATCGAGGATCATCACCGAGACCTCCTCGACCTTCATGCCTTTCGCCTTCGCCACCAGCCGGACGTTCTCCTCCGGCGGGGCGGTCACGTCGATCACGTCGGCCGCCTCCGGCCCCGTCGCGACCTTCTCCATGTAGACGGCGACCTCGGGGAAGAACATCGTCCCTCGTTCCGCCAACGCGATCACCGAGACCGCGTTGGGCTGGCCCGTACTGGTGAGACGTGTGCCGTCGATCGGGTCGACCGCGACGTCCACGGCCGGTCCCGACCCGTTCCCGACGGCCTCGCCGTTGTACAGCATGGGCGCCTCGTCCTTCTCGCCCTCGCCGATGACGACCACGCCGTCCATCGCCACCGAGTCGATCATGAAACGCATCGCGTCCACGGCCGCCTGATCGGCGGCGATCTTGTCGCCTCGGCCGATCCAGCGTCCGGCGGCGAGCGCCGCGGCCTCGGTCACGCGTCCGAGCTCCATCGCGAGGTTGCGATCGGGACGGATCCGGTTCGTCATCGGAGCACCTCCAGGACCTCGAGGGGACGGGCGCCTTCGAACAGCACCCGATGGACGGCTTCGTGATACGGCAACCGGACGCCGTGTTCGGCTGCGAGGCGCCGCACGTCCCGTGTCGATTCGACACCCTCGACGGTGAGCCCACCGGCCTCCAGTTCGCGAAGGGTGTCTTCGGGAGGGTCGCCGGTCCCCACGAGCTCCCCGTAGAGGCGGTTCCGGCCGCCGAGGCTCGTGACCAGCTGATCGCCGATCCCCGCGAGGCCCATCGCCGTCTCGGCCCTTCCGCCCAGCTCCGTCACGAGCGTGACGATCTCCTGCGCCGCCCTCGTGAACAGAGCGGCCTTCGCGTTCTGGTAGCCGGTGTCCGTGGTCTTGCCGAGACCGTCCAGCAGACCGAGGCCGATCGCGGCGACGTTCTTCATCATCGAACAGAGCTCGACACCGACCACGTCGTCCGAATACGAGAGCTGATAGTGACGGTCGTCGAACGGCTTCCCCGCTTCCTCCGCGACCGACACGAGCCCGGCGGCCCAGACCGCTGCCGTGGGGAGGCCCTCCGCCAGCTCGCGGGCGAGGCACGGACCGCCCACCACGACGACCTCGGCGTCGGCGATCTCCTCGCCGTACACCTCACTCATCCGCTTCCCCGTCATCGGCTCGAGACCCTTGGCGACGGACACGGCCACGCGCGCGCCCGCGACGTGCTCGCGCACCATCGACCCGAGCGAGCGAGCCCCCGCCGAGTTCGCGGCCAGCACGGCGATCTCCACGTCGCCGGCCGCCGCATCGAGCTCGTTCGGCCCGTGCAGCTCGACGTCGTCCGGCAGGTGCTCGGGCAGCAGCGGGTGCTTCCGCTCCTCGCGCATCGCCGCATAGGCCGCCAGGTCGTGCTCGTTCGCCCACAGGGACGTGGGAAGGCCGGCGCGCGCGGAATGCATCGCGAACGCCGTTCCCATCGCGCCCGCCCCGAAGATCGTCACACGCGCCACGCGCCCACGATAGCCGCGTCCCGACCGAGCCCGCCACGTCGGATACGCTCCGCGCATCATGGCGGAGCCGCGGTACCTCCAGGTCGACGACTACGAGCCCGTCGCGAGGGAGAAGCTCCCGCCCGACGTGTACGACTACTACGCAGGCGGCGCGGGGGACGAGCGGACGCTCGCCGAGAACCTGAGGTCGTTCGATCGATGGCTGCTCCGCCCGCGGTTCCTCCGCGGATCGGGCTTCCCGGACCCGTCGACCGAGCTGCTCGGCACGCGCGTCGAGTTCCCCGTCCTGGTGGCGCCGTGGGCCTATCAGGGGAGAGCCCACGCGGACGGTGAGCGAGGCACCGTCCGCGGCGCCGCCCGCGCCGGCACGATCCCCGTGGTGTCATCGACCGCGGTCGACGATCTCGAGCAGATCGCGGCGGCGAGCGACGGACCGAAGTGGTGGCAGCTGTATCTGTTCGCGGATGCGGGACTGAACGCGGACATGCTCGGGCGCGTGGTCGCGGCCGGCTACGAAGCGATCTGCTGGACGGTGGACTTCCCCGTCGCGGGGCTGCGCCATCGCGACACGCGGAGCGGGTTCGTGATGCCCTTCGGCATCGGTGATGACGACTACACCTACGAGCCGAACATGACCTGGGACCACCTCACGTTCATCCGCGAGCACACGCCGGGCCTGCCGGTCTTGGTGAAGGGGATCCTCACGGCCGAAGACGCGCGGTTGGCGGTCGAGCAGGGCGCCGAGGCGATCGTGGTGTCGAACCACGGTGGACGGCAGCTCGATTCGTGCCCGGCCTCGCTCGACGCGTTGCCCGAAGTGGTCGAGGCGGTCGGCGGCCGGCTGCCGGTCCTGATGGACGGCGGGGTTCGGCGAGGAACCGATGTGCTGAAGGCGATCGCGCTCGGAGCGGCGGCGGTCATGGTGGGCCGGCCGGCCGCCTGGGGCCTGGCCGCCGAGGGGGAGGACGGCGTCGCGGGCGTGCTCGGCATCTTCCGCGCGGAGGTCGAGAACGCGATGGCGCTCATCGGCTGCCGGACGATCGCGGAGATCGGCCGCGACTTCGTCATGCCCGCCCCCTGATCGGGGACTCGTGGACGGTCTCGGCAACGGTCTGACACCCTTCCGGCGATGCCCGGATACGACCTTCACAGTCATTCGAACCGCTCCGACGGGACGCTTCCGCCCGCCGAGGTGATGGTGCTCGCTTCGCAGCGCGAGCTCGCGGGGATCGCCCTCACCGACCACGACACGTTCGACGGTCTCGAAGAGGCCGCGGCAACCGCCGACGAACTCGGTCTCGACTTCGTGCCGGGGATCGAGTTCTCGGCCGAGTACGACGGGGCGAGCCTCCACATCCTCGGGTACTGGGTCGACCCCGATGACCCGGCGATCGAGGCCGAGCTGCTCCGACTCACGGCCACCCGTTTCCGACGCGGCGAGATGATCGTCGAGAAGCTGCGCGAGCTCGGCCTGGACGTCTCGCTCGAACGGGTCCTCGAGCTCGCCGGTGGGGAGGCGATCGCCAGGCCGCACATCGCCCAAGCGATGGTGGAGGCCGGGATCGTCGCAGAAGAGAAGGAAGCCTTCGACCGCTACATCTCCGACGACGGCCTCGCCTACGTCCCGAAGCACGCGCTCCCCCCGATGGAAGCGCTCCGGCTGATCGGGAAGGCGGGCGGTGTGTGTGTGCTGGCACATCCCGGCATGTGGCGTGGGAGCGACACCGTTCCCGACGAGTTGATCGAGCAGATGGCGGCGGGGGGGATGGCGGGCCTCGAGGTCCGCCATCCCGACCATGACGAGGCGATGCGAGCGAAGTACGCGGCGATGGCTGAGCGTCTCGACCTCGTCGCGACCGCCGCATCGGACTGTCACGGCGAGCGGTACGGGTTCCGGATGGGCGAGGAGCGAACGGACGCCGAAACCTTCGCGGAGCTGAGGCGGCGCGCAGGCCGCTGAGCCTCGTTCCTTCCCGAGGCCGATGCCACGCGCGGTACGGCCTGGAAGCATGTGGCCATCCTTCAACCGAGCCATATCGGAACTGAGATCGACGGTGAGACCCATGAGATGACGATCGAGATGGTCTTCCTCGACATCGGCGGGGTGCTGTACGACGACACCGTCTACGCGCGCGCCTGGCATCGCGCTCTTGCGCGATGCCGGCGCGCGATTCACCGGCGCCGAGTTCGATGAGGAATACACGCAGGCGCGGACCGAGCAGTCGGGATCGTTCCGGCGACGGCTCATCGCGCGGTTCCTGCCCGATGGAGATCTCCGCGAACTGGAATCCCTCGCCGCCCGCTACTGGCACTACCCGCCCGACCGCCCTCTACGACGACGTGCTCCCGTGCCTCGAGGAGCTGCGGGGTCGCTACCGCCTCGGCGTGATCGCCAACCAGCCGGGAGACGTTCGCACGGCCATGCGACGCGACGGGCTCGAGCCCTTCTTCGAGGTCTGGGGTGTGTCTCGGACGAGCTCGGAGTCGGCAAGCCCGACCCCGCGCTTTTCGAGCTCGCCGTCAAAGCCGCCGACGTGGTACCAGGGTCGGCGTCATGGTCGGCGATCGACTCGACTACGACATCCGCCCCGCAGAGAAGGTGGTCTGCATGCGATCGTTGGATGCTCCGCGGCGAGGCACCCGACGACCCCACCCCCGAGCAGCTCGCGGAGACCGACGGGCGATCGGAGTCTCGCGGACCTTCCCCCCGAGCTGGAACGGCTGTCGACGCGATGAGCGACACGCGCCGGTGACGCACCACGCCACATCCTCGTCGTGGGCGCCGGCTTCGCGGGTCTCTACGCGGCGATGGGACTGAAAGGGCGCCGTCGCCGCGGGCCATCGCGTGACGGTCGTCAACCAGGAGAGCTTCTTCCAGTACCAGCCCTTCCTACCGGAGGTCGCCTCCGGGACGATCGACCCTAGAGCGGCAGTCGTCCCGCTCCGCCGGGTCTTGAAGCATTGCCGGATCCTCATCGGCGAGGTCATCCGCGTGGATCACGGCGCGCGCGAGGCGCAGCTGCGCACGCGCGGGCGGGGATGAGCGCACGATCGGCTACGACATCGTCGTGCTCGCTCCCGGATCCCGGTCGCGCGTGCTGCCGGTTCCGGGTCTCGCCGACCACGGGATCGGTTTCAAGACCGTCCAGGAAGCGATCTACCTCCGGAACCACGTGCTCGCGCAGCTCGACGTCGCGGCGTCCGAAGAGGACGCCGTGCGACGTCGAGCCGCGCTCACGTTCGTCTTCGTCGGCGGCGGGTACGCCGGGGTCGAGGCGCTCGGGGAGCTCGAGGACCTCGCGCGCGATGCGATCGAGAACTATCCGGACGTCGAGGCCTCCGAGATGCGCTGGATCCTCGTCGACGCCGCCGAGAGGATCCTCCCCGAGCTTCCGGAGGGCCTCGCGTCCTACGCCCAGGATCTCCTTCAGCGGCGCGGGATCGCAGTCAAGCTCGCGACCCGACTCGAGTCGGCCGAAAGCGGTGTGATCCGGCTCTCGGACGGGGAGACGTTCCCCGCGGAGACGCTGGTGTGGACGGCCGGCGTGAAGCCGTCACCGCTGGCTCGGGAGTCCGGGCTGCCGGTCGATGATCAGGGCCGACTGGTCGTCGACCGCTCCCTCCGGGTCGAGGGCGTCGAGGACGTCTGGGGCGCCGGCGACGCGGCGGCCGTTCCCGACGAGACCACCGGAGGACTGTCCCCGCCCACCGCCCAACACGGGCTGCGCCAGGGCAAGCGTGTCGCGGGCAACATCCAGGCGGCCCTCGCCGGAGATCCGCTCCAGCCGTTCATCTACGCGAACATCGGTGGGGTGTGTTCGCTCGGTCGCTACAAAGGGGTCGCGATCGTCAAGGGGTTGAAGTTCAAAGGGTTCCTCGGGTGGTTCCTGCACCGCTCCTACCACCTGCTCGCGATGCCCACGTGGGCACGGCGCGTGAAGATCGCGATGGACTGGACGGTGGCGCTGCTCTTCCCTCGGGACCTGGCCCAGCTCGGCTCGCTCGGGCGCCCTCGGGACCCTTTCGAGCAGGCGTCGGGCGATCAGCCCGTCTGAGTTCTCGGGTTCAGGCGCCGCGTTTGCGCTGGAGCTGACTGGCCGCCTGCAGCGCCGCATGGGACCCGGCGATGTCCGGCATCTCGTGGCCGCCGGAGAGCTCATCGGCGGCCCATCGGGTCATGTCCCGGATCGACACGATCCCCACGACGTTGCCCCCGTCGACGATCGGCAGGTGACGGATGTTGTTCGAGACCATCAGCTCGGCCGCTTGGGAGAGCTCGGTCTTGGGATCCACCGTGATCAGGTCGAGGCGCGTCATGCCACCTTCGACGGTCGTGGTGTTCGGGTCGCCGCCCTCGGCCACCAGGGTCACGATGTCGCGCTCCGTGACGATGCCCTGGAGCTTCTGGCCGTCCAGCACCACGACCGACGAGATGCCGTGCGTGCGCATGGTCTTGGCGACGTCGGCGAACGAATCGCTCGTGCTCGCTGTCTTCACGTCGGAGTGCATGATCTCGCCGACGAGCATCGATCCTCCCTGGGGGCCGTGGAACGGCCAGCCTACTACGGGGCCCTTCGCGCGGATCGCCGGTGACATGATGCCGTGATGCCGAAGCCGACCTACATCGCGAACGTCACGGTCTTCGACGGGCGAGCCGTGAAGAAGCGCCAGGGCGTTCTCTTCGGGACCGACGGGATCGAGTGGGTCGGCACGCATGCACGAGCTCCGAAGGGAGCGAGCGCCGCTCGCGAGGTCGACGGCTCCGGGAAGACCCTGATGCCGGGCTTGATCGACGTCCACGTCCATCTCCAGTTCGACGGCAGCGAGGACTTCGAGAAGGAGTCGAAGGAGCTGACGAGCGCCGGCTTCGCCGCGATCAAGGCGATGAACAACGCGAAGCGGAACCTGGACGCCGGTGTGACCACGGTTCGCGACCTCGGTGGGATGGGCGGCGCGAGCATCGACGTCGCGAAGGCCGTGGCCGCCGGGCTGATCCCGGGGCCACGGATCCTGGCGGCCGGTCGCGCCCTGACGGTGACCGGCGGCCACGGCCACAACATCGCATTCTCCCGTGAGGTCGACGGTGCCGACGCCGTCCGCGCCGCGGTTCGCGAGGAGATCCGTGGCGGCGCCACCGCCATCAAGCTGATCGCGACGGGCGGCGTCTTGACGCCCGGCATCCCCGCGACGTTCAGCGCCTTCACCGCGGAGGAGCTTGCGGCGGGCGTCCGTGAGGCTCACGAACGAGACCTCCCCGTCGCCGCGCACGCGATCGGTGCGAACGGGATCCGCGCCGCGGTGCTCGCCGGCGTCGACTCGATCGAACACTGCAACCAGCTGACGCCCGCCACCGCCCGCGAGATGGTCGCGCGGGGCACGTTCCGGTCGCCGACGATCTGCGCCGTCCGCGGGATCCTCGATCACGCGGACCGCGTGCCCGACTATGCGGTCGAGAAGGCTCGCCAGATCGAGGCGGATTCGAAGAAGTCGCACCGGACCGCGATCCGAGCGGGCGTCCGTCCCGTGTGCGGGACGGACGCCGGCACACCGTTCAACCCGCACGGCAGCGCACCGCAGGAGATCGTCTTCATGGTGGAGTGGGGGATGCCCGCGCTCGACGCGCTTCGCGCGGCGACGGCGAACGGTGCCGAACTGCTCCGGCTCCCCGACGTCGGCACGATCGAGACGGGCAAGCGGGCCGACCTGCTGCTCGTCGACGGCGACCCGGTGGAGGACCCGCCGATGCTGCTCGGTCGGAGGATGGTGTGGCAGGCGGGCGTCCGCGTCTAGCGATCCCGGAGGATCCGCTCCAGGACCTCGACCCCCTCGCCCAGGGTCGCAAGCTCGGTGGGGGAGAGGGTGGCGAGTCGAGTCTGCAAGGTCTCGACCCGTCTCGCACGACCCCGTCGCAGCGTCCGGGCACCGGTCGGCGTCGCGCGGACCCGCACCGCCCTCGCGTCATCCGGATCCGGCTCCCGCACCGCGAGTCCGTCCCGTACCAATCCGTCGACCAGCCTGGATATCGTCGGCGGCTCGACCTGCTCGACGCGCGCGAGCTCGCCGATCCGCTTCGGACCGGCGAACACCAGGACCGAGAGAAGGGAGAGGCGCGGGGCAGAGATGCCCAGCGCCTCATCCTCCACGCGCAGGCGCCGCAAGAGATGGATCGCAGCCGAGTGGAGCCGGTCCGCGACCCGGCCCACCTCTCGCGTCGGGGAAGTCCGCTTTGACGTGGCCATCGGTATTTCGTTAGGCTATCTAAATATAAACGGGAGGGCCACCATGGCAAGCACCCCTGAAGAGCTTTTCGAAGCGATCGAAGCGGGTGACGATGTCCGCGTGAAGCAAGTTGCTCGATGCGGACCCGGCGCTCGCGTCCTCCCGGGACGCGAGCGGCGTGTCCGCGCTGATGCGAGCTCTCTATCGGTTCGACAAGCCGCTCATCGAAACCGTCAAGAGACGTGTCGACGAGCTGGACGTCTTCGAAGCCGCGGGGTTCGGCGACGTCGACCGGCTCACGGAGCTCCTCAGCGATGAACCGTCGCTGGTGACCTCGTACTCGGGTGACGGGTTCACGGCGTTGCACTTCGCGGCTTTCTTCGGCCGGGACGAGGCCGCTGCCCTGCTCATCGAGCGTGGCGCCGAGGTTGATGCGTTCGGCCGAGGATGGATGACGGGCACGGCGATGCATTCCGCGGCGAGCAGGCTGCAGTCGGACGTCGTCCGGATCCTCCTCGAGGCGGGCGCGAACCCGAACGTTCGTCAGTCGGCGGGATGGACCCCGCTCCACGCTGCCGCGATGAACGGCGACCTGACCAGCGTCGAGCTCCTCCTCGCCTCGGGCGCCGATGCCACCGCCACGAACGACGAGGGGCGAAGCGTCATCGACCTCGCGACCGAGAGCGGTGACGAGCAGACCACGGATCGGATCCGGTCCGCGCTTCAGGCAGCCCCGTAGTCCGCGAACACGTACTCCTGCTCCATCGAGTCGCAGGGGTTCCCGCGACCGAACAGCACGCGGCCCGCGGTCACGTCGGCCATGCACCAGAAGACGGTCTTGGACGTCGGATGGTCCCACTCGGGATGCCGGCAGACCTCGTTCGGCTTGTTCTCGTGGTCCGAGAGGATGGTGCGGAGCACCTCGGGCGTCACGGATCCCGAAGGCTGGTCCGCCAGCAGGTCGCGCGCGCGGCAGAACCGCACGTCGGACCGGACCGCGTAGTCGGTGTCTCCTTCGTAGGGCTGCATCCGTTCACTCACGTAGTGGTTTGTGTGCGCCAGGTGGTCGTTCTCGTCGAGGTGGGAGATCTCGACGTCGGTGGCGCTGCCCTCGACGTTCGCGACGTCGCCGTGTCGGTCGGCGAGGACGTTGTTGTAGGAGGAAGCTCGGTCCGACCGGATCGCATCCGCGACCATCTCATGGAGGTTGTGGGCTCGGAGCATCTCGAAGACCTGGTGCGCTCGTGAGATCCCCACGCGCTCGTCATTCGGGCTGAGCTCGTTGCCGGTGAGCGAGAGGCCCGCCTGGTTCCATCCGACGCTGATCCAGGGCACGCCGCCGATCTGCAGGATCACCGGATCGTCCTCGACGGCTTTCTCGATCGCGACGATCTGCGCTTCGACCTCGGGTTTGAGGTCGTTGTTGTGGCCCACCCACAGGTGCCCGTCGGCGGTGGCTGCAGGTCCTGCGACGATGTCGCTGCACCGGCCCTGCGTCCGCTTGGGGTAGGGCGTGTACCAAAGCTCCTCGACCGTCGTCGCGAAGAACTCCACGGGGTCGACGCCCGCTCCCTCCGCGCAGCCGTCGAGCTCCTCGAGCAGCCAGGGGAGCGACGGCGCGGTGACGTCACGGTAGGCCTCCGCGAGCTTCAGCTGCACGTCTCGTGACCGGCCTTCGGGCAGATCCGCGTCGAAGGTCTCGATCCCTCGCCGGATCTGCTCGGCGCCCAGTTCGCCCATCTGGATCCCGACCTCGCGGTGGGTCCCCGAGACCCGGTAGAGCTCGAGCGGATGAGGAGTCATCGGGGGGATGGTATCCCGTCTCCAGGCGCGCCTCCCAGGTCTTGTCACTCTCGGGGGGTACGGTGGCGCAATGACCACCCTCGCCGAGACTCCAGGCCCCACGACGGGGCCAAGGACAGGGCCAAGGACAGGGCCAAGGACAGGGAAGGTGACCGGATGACCAATGACGTCTTGATCGCGGTCCTCGCGGCCTGCGTGGGCGTCGCCGTGGGCGTGCTGGTGGTGCTTCGCCGGCAACCGCCGCACGACGACACCGAGGCCCTCGATGCCCTCAACGCCGTCAACGCGGTGAACGCCGTGAACGCCCAGCTGCACGCCGAGCTGACCGCCAGGCTCGAGGTCCAGGCGGCCGAGCTCCGTCGCATGGCCGACGCCTCCGGCCAACGGGACGCGTCGACCGAGCACCTCCGGACCGGTCTCGAGGCGACGAGGCAGGTCCTGGAACAACTCCAGGTGCGGGACGAGGAGCGTCGATCGTCGGATACGGAGAACAGGGAGGTCGTGCGGCGACTCGCGACGGTCCTCGCCGGCGGCAACACCAAGGGTCGCGCCGGCGAGCACGTCCTCCGTGAGCACCTCGGCCAGCTTCCGCCGTCCATGCTCGCGTCGGACTTCCGCGTGAACGGCAAGGTCGTGGAGTTCGGCCTGCGCCTTCCGGACGGACGGCGCCTGCCGATCGATTCCAAGTGGACGGCCGTGGCGGAGCTCGAGGCGATGGAGGCGGAGGAGGACCCGACCCGACGCGACGCTTGCGCACGGAGGGTGGAGAAGGCGGTGGCCTCGCGGGCGAAGGAGGTCGGGCAGTACATCGACACGTCGGTGACGGCTCCGGTCGCAGTCGCCGCCGTGCCGGATGCGGCGTATCAGGTGTTGTCCCGAGCCCACACCGAGGCGTTCATGCGCGGCGTCGTGATCGTGCCGTACTCGACAGCCCTGCCGATCATCATGTTCCTCTACGCGCTGGTCGAGCGCTTCGGTGACGCGGCCGACGTGCAGGCCGCGCTCGCGGAGGTCGGGACGCTCTTGGACTCGATGGATGCGATCGTCGAGAACAAGTTCTCGAAGGCCGGAACGATGATCGCGAACGGCGCCGACGAGTTCCGATCCAACCTGGGCAAGGCGCGTGGCTCCATCGCACGCGCGCGTCATGCGGAGCAGCTCCAGCTCGCGGACGTCGCGGCGGACGAGGAGGTCCTCTCGATCGTGCGCTAGCGGGCGGCTCGATAGGCTGGCCGTCGATGGGGTTCGACGAGGCTCTCGAGCGCTTCGGCTTCCACCTGCGCGACGAACGTGGTTTCGGGCAAGGCGCTCGGCTTCACGTCGCCAACCCCAACCGCTACCTGACATACACGGTGCACGCCTACCCGGACGGCAGCGCGATCTTCAGTTGGGAGTTCGCGCTCGGCGAGTACCTGCTGACGAAGGGCATCCAGGTCGGATCGGACGAGACGCTGAACCAGTTCGCCTTCCCTCGGGAGGAGCTACGCGGGCCGCAGGACGGCGCGTGGCTCACATCTGCGATCGAGCGCACGGAGGCGCTGCTCGCCGATCTCCGCCTCGACCGGCCGGAGGACTGAATCCCAAGAGCGACGGAAGACGAAGCGAAGGGGGCGGCGCACGAAGCGCGCCGCCCCCTTCTTCGTTCAGGTTCTTCGGTTCAGACGAGCCGGACGTTCTGGGCTTGGGGGCCCTTCTGTCCGTCGACGATGTCGAACTCGACCGCCTGTCCCTCCTCGAGGTTCTTGTAACCCTCCCCGGTGATACCGGAGAAGTGCACGAACACGTCGGGGCCTTCGGACTGGGTGATGAAGCCGAACCCCTTCTCGGGGCTGAACCACTTCACGGTGCCTGTTGCCACTGGCGTTCCCTCCTTCCGCGGCCGGTGCGGACGTATCGGCGAAGCGTGTCCGTCGGCCTACCCGGCCTCGGCCGGGGAGGGAACTGCCAGAACAACGGTGGCACAAAAACCGGTGCTGCATGAACCCTCGAAGTGGAGCGTACCCGATAGGGCCGACAGGTGCCATGCGGAGCACGTATCGCCCCTCGACCGGATCGCCGAGGCTACGTGCCTCGCGTCCCGCCGATCAGCCCGAGGTACTCGGCGCGGCGGGCGAACGTCTCCTTCAATTGCCGGGCGATCTGTTCGACGACCTCGTCGCGGTAGGCCTCGTCGAGCTGGGTCGCCACGGCGTAGTACAGCGCCGCGAACGACGCCATCCCGGTCGCGACCCGCAGCAGCTGTACCGTGATCACGACGACCGTGTCGCCGAAGAACGGGATCCGCCACACCTCCGCTCCGGACGTGCCGAGCCACACCTCGCGGACCCCGGCGCTCACGAGGAGCGATCCGAACACCACGAAGAAGAGCCACACGGCGGACGCGACGAACACCACCTGCAGGAACTGGCTGAGGAACATCACCACCCCGACGTTCACGCGCTGCGGTCTGCTGAGATGTTCGTCCTGAAGGTCGGCCTCGCGTTCCAGATCGCGAACGCTTTGGGGGAGTCGCAACAAGAGGAAGCCGGCCGCCAGGAACATGAACAACCCGGCCGCCGCGACGAACTTCGGCACCGGCGGCAACGTCCAGATCTGCCACGTCTCGGTCGAGAAGAAGATCACGAGCAGGAAGAAGAGCAGGAGCGAGAGGGCGCGAACGAGGACCGAGAGCGAGGCGGCGAACAGACTGACGAACCTGCGAACGGCCCACTCGAGGATCGACACGGCGCCGAACCCGAGCACCAGGTAGACGAGCCCGAGGAGGAGTGTGTTGCCGATCAACGTCACGACGGCGCTCGTCACCTGTCCACCGAAGAGCAGCGGAAGCAGCGAAGGCACCAGCACGAACACGAGCATCTCCGCCGGCCCGACCCGCCGAGGCACGGAGAAGAACGCCTGTCCCCGAGCCACGTTGAGCGCGCCGATGATGCCGAGCGAGATCCCGATGCCGCCCGCGAGGAACCCGACGTTCGTCCAGAACCCGAAGTCGAAGTTCAAGGCGTTCAGGATCTCGAGCACGAACACCAGGGTCAGAAGGGGAAGTGCCTTCGCGAACGCCTGACGGGCCGAATACCCGCGGATGAAGGTCGGGAGCCCAGCTCTCCGGAAGGATCGTTCGAGCTCGGTGATCCGGTGCTCGTCCCCCATCGCCGCCTATCGAACCACACGGTTCCCGTGATCCGAACGAGGCGACTCAGGCGGGCGTCATCTCGGAGTGTTGCGGACCTCGCGGAACGGATGCCGGTACGGGGATCGTGATCGTGAATGTCGTCCCGCGGTCCACCACGCTCTCCACCGCGACCTCGCCACCGAAACGCCGAGTGAGCTCACGCACGAGATGCAGTCCGAGTCCCACTCCTCCGTGGGCTCGCGTCGACGATTGGTCGATCTGCGTGAACCGGTCGAAGATGCGCGGGAGGTCCCCGGGCGAGATCCCGGCGCCTTCGTCGCTGACCCGGATCGTCAGCGAGCCGCCGACGATCCTGGCATCCACGACGACGGGAGCGCCTGGCGTCGAGTACTTGAGGGCGTTATCCACCAGGTTGGCCACGATCTCGTGCAGCGCGACCGGGTCCAACGCCAGCGACGGCAGGTCGCGCTCGACCCGAAGGTCGATGCGATCGACCGCTCCCGGGAAGGCAGCCCGCACCTGGTCGAGCACATCTACCACCGATGTGGGCTCAGGCGTGATCTCGGGATCGCCGTGCTCGAGCTGTGCCTCCCGCAGGAGGTTGCCGACCAGGCGCTGGAGATGGGCGGTTTGTCTCACGATGGCCTCGACCGCGTCCCTCGTTCCGGGATCCACTTCGTGCGCTCGCTCCTTGAGCATCTCGGCGTACCCGCGGATCGTCGTCAGCGGCGTACGGAGCTCGTGCGAGGCGGCCGCGGCGAAATCGCTCTTCAGCCGATCCAGCTCACGGAGCTCTGCCACGGTCTCTTGCTCACGTTCAAGCAGCACGCCCAGCTGATCCGCCTGCTCCAAGAGCGTGGCGTTCTGGCGCCGGAGGGTCCTCGTCGCTCCGACCATCACGGGCACGAGTAAGACGTACAGCGCGAGGAGTCCGACCCCCAGAGAGATCGTGAGCGTGTCGTTCAGCCGGCCGATCTCCTGCTGGATCGCGGAGTAGTCCTGATAGATCTCGATGACCGTGTCGACGTCGTGTGACGCGTCGTCGTGCAACAGGTAGACGGGCACGTATGTCTCGAAGAGCTCATCGGCGAGCAGTCGCTCGCTCGCGTTCTCGGGCTCGTCCAGGTCGGAGATCTCGCTCGCCACCTCACCCTCGAACGCCTCGCGGAGGTCGGCTTCGAGCTCAGGTTCCAAACCCACCTGCTTCGGATCGTTCGAGAACAGCACCGTCCCGTCGTGACTCCAGATCTTCACGCGCTCGACGCCCGCGTCTTCCATCGCGAACTCATGGATGGCTCGGTCCAGCTCGCGATATCGAACTCCCCGGATCGGCCCGGCGAGGTCCGCCGGGGTGAGCAGCGGCGCGATCACGCTTCCGGCGATGAGCTCGGCCCTGACCTGGGCCGCTTCCTCCGAGCTCGCCCGGAGGTCGCCGGCACGCAAGGCTGCGATCCCGACCCCGATCAGGCCGAACACGATCAGGCTCGTGATGGCGAACCGCCAGACGATGGACGTGCCGCGGAGGCGCTCAGCGGGCATACGAGAGGTATCGGCCGTTCGGGAACCGGATAAAGGCCCCACTCCGGTAGGAGGCGTTACCCTCCTTCGGTGGCCTTCTCAAGCGCGCTCGTGCTCTTCGCCCACCCCGACGACGCCGAGTTCTTCTGCGGAGGAACGGTGGCTCGGTGGGTTCGGGAGGGATGCGAGGTGCACTACGTATGCATCACCGACGGGTCCGCAGGCTCGAACGAGCCGGGGACGACGCGGGAGGCGATGCGGCCCGTTCGGGAACGGGAGATGCGGGCCGCCGCGGAGGTTCTGGGTGTGACGTCCGTGACGTTCCTCGGAGAGCTGGATGGCTTCCTCGAGGTAACGCCGGAAACGAGGCGGAAGGTGACCCGGGAGGTTCGGCGGATCCGGCCTGAGGTGATCGTGGCGCCCGACCCCTCGCGCCTGTGGTACGGGAGCGGGTACATCAACCACTCGGATCACAAGGCGGCCGGCACGCTCGCGCTCTCCGCGGTGATGCCGGACGCGCCGACACGCGTGATGTTCCAAGAGCTCGAAGATGAGGGATTGGAGCCGTACGAGGTCCCCAACCTCTACCTGTCGATGGATGAGCCGGATACGTTCGTCGACATCACGGACACACTCGCGCTCAAGCTCAAGGCGTTGTTCGCGCACGAGTCGCAGCTGGGACCGGAGGTCGAGGAGCGGGTCACCGAACGTGCACGGGAGCTGGGGGAGCGGGCCGGATGCGAGTTCGCGGAGGGCTTCAAGGCGTTCCGGTTCGTGGACGACGACGAGGGATAGATGGACGACGAGAGCAGCGAGCCGTACGAGCTCACCGCGGAGGAGCGGCGCGACATCCAGGCCGACCTCGACGACCTGGCTTCCATGCGTTCCGTCTTCTCGAGCCAGGCCGTCAAGGGCGTCGTGATCGCGTGTCAGGAGTGCGGAGCGAATCACTTCTACGAATGGGAGCTGCTCCGAGACAACCTCGAGCACATGCTGCAGTCGGGCGAGCCGCGGATGCACGAGCCGGCGTTCAACATCGCCGAAGAGGAATACATCCAGTGGGACTATGGGAAAGGCTACGTGGACGCGCTCACCGACACGGGGCTCGAGCCCGAACGACGGATCGAGCTCACCCGATGTCCCTGGTGCCAGGTGCCGTTCTCCGAAGACCACGCCTTCTGTCCCCGGTGCGGCCGATCGATGGGCGCCGTTCGCCTCTATCAGGAGCTGCTCGGCAAGGGGATGGAGGAGCGGGACGTTCGGGCGCTGCTCGTGCGAGCAGGCTTCGAGCCGTTCTGATCGGGCTCGTCTCTCGCCACCGCCTCACCGCTTCTTCTGGCGCACCTTGTCGAAAGCGGGGGGCTCGAGCACGCACTCGTCCGGCGTCTTGTCGGGTCGAAGGCCGCGGAACGACGGAGCGCGCATCTTCCCCGTGGACTTCGTGTATTCGAGGTACTCGACCTCGCAGACGAGCTCGGGCTCGACGAACGTCGCGCCCTTCAGCTTCCGCAGCGCGGGATCGTCGATCGGCGGGTCGTCGTCGCACCAGTGGCGCGAGCTGCTCCATCAGCTGCTCCAGCATCTTCTGCGTGAAGCCCGTGCCGATCTGACCCACCCATCGCAGCCGGCCATCGTCGATCGCACCGACCAGCAGGGCGCCGAAGCTTCCCGCTCGTCCCCCCTGACCCGGCGTCCATCCCAAGATCACGCAGTCCTGGGTCGAGATCAGCTTGATCTTCCGCCAGTCGGGCGCGCGCTTGCCCGGGACGTACTTCGAGCCCTTCCTCTTGGCGACCACCCCTTCGAGGCCCAGTGCCCGTGCGCCTTCGACGAAGGCCTCCCCGTCCCCGTCCTCGTAGCTCATCAGCTGCAGCCGGTGGTTCTCTTCGACGATCAGGTCCAGCAGCTCCCGCCTCTCTTCCAATGACAGCCCGATCGTCTCGTGGCCGTCCAGCCACAACAGGTCGAACACCACGAACGCGACCGGGATCTGCTTGGCGACGCGTTTGATCTCCCGCTCGTTCTGCAGGTTCATCCGCTGCTGGAGGGTCTCGAACGACGTCCGGCCGTCGGCGTCGACGGCCACGATCTCGCCGTCGAGCACCGCGTTCACCTGGTCGACCAGCTCGTGGATCATATGGAGGTCCGGGTACTGGAAGGTGACGTCGCGGCCCCTGCGAGTCCGGAACACCGTGCCGCCGGTCTCCATCTCCGCGAGGGCGCGGATCCCGTCCAGCTTCGGTTCGAACCGCCACTTCGGATCGTCGAACGGTCCCCAGCCGCCTTCCGCCAGCATCGGCTGGAACCGGATCGGCGCATCGGGGAGAGGCGCATCCTGGGCGGAGGCGAGGAACGCCAGCCAGTCGGTCCTCGTCTTCACGAAGTGGAACTCGACGCCGGGGTAGCGACGGCCGTGGAGCTTGAAGCTCACCTTCGAGTCGGTCCACTCGATCGGCTCGTACCAGCCGTCGTCGAAGATGCGAACCTCGCCGGCGCCGTAGTGCCCTTCGGGGATCGTTCCCTCGAAGGTGCCGTACTCGAGCGGATGGACCTCGGTCTGCACCGCGAGGCGCTTGTCGCCCTTCGTGATCGGGAGGCCACGCGGGACCGCCCAGGACCAGAGCCCACCTTCATGCTCGAGCCGAACGTCGTAGTGGAGCCGGGTCGCTCGATGTTTGTGGATCACGAAGGAGTTGCCCGCGCCCGGCGCATCGCCGGGCGCGGGCTCGGTCGTGCCCTGCTCGCCGAACTCGCGCTTGCGGACGTACTCGTAGAGCGCCGGGTCCTTCGATGCCGCGACGATCTCGTCCTGGGTCTTCGTCGTCGTGGTCTTCGCCGCGGTTCGCGGGAGTTTCGCGCTCGCGCGAGGCTCCTCGTCCTCGTCCTTCACACCCAGCGCCTCGAAGGCGTTCGTGAGGTCCATCTCCTCGGTGCGAACGCCCTCGAACAGGTCTCCGACTTCCTCGAACCGATCCCACACGTTGTCGATCCGGAAGTCCTGCGGCTCGAAGCCGCCTTCGAACACCTCGTCCCAGGTGAGCGGGGTCGACACGGGCGCGCGAGGTTCGGGGCGGAGCGAGTAGGCGGCCGCGATGTTGGCGCCCTGCCGGTTCATGTTGTGGTCGATGAACACCTTGCCGGTTCGATCCGCGATACGCCATGCCATCGTGACGTGGTCGGGATCCGCCTTCGTGATCATCCGGCCGCAGGCGCCGACGAACGCCCGTACCTGTCCGTAGGTGTACGCACCGCGCCTCACCGGCACATAGATCTGCAGACCCGTCGCTCCCGATGTCTTCGGATACGCGGTCAAGCCCAGTTGATCGAGCAGGACCTTGATGTGACGCGCCACCGTCAGGACGTCCTCATACGTGTAGGGCTCGAACGGATCGAGGTCGAAGAACAGGTAATCGGGGTGCTCCACGTCCTCGCAGCGGGAATGCAGCGGGTGCATCTCGATGCAGCCCAGGTTGGCAACGTAGAGCAGGGTCGCCGTGTCGTCGACCATGAGGTAGTCGATCAGGCCGGTCTTCGCATCCTCCGACAGCACCTTGCAGCGATGGACCCAATCCGGCGTATGCGACGGCGCGGTCTTCTCGTAGAAGAACGGACCCTCCGCGCCGTCCGGCATGCGCTTCATCGTCAGCGGGCGACCGTGCAGATGGGGGCCGGTCAGGTCGGCGACGTTCCAGTAGTACGCGAGGAGGTCGCCCTTCGTGTATCCCTCGGTCGGCCAGAAGACCTTGTTCAGATTGGAGAGGCGGAGGTCGCGTCCGTCGACCTCGATCCACCACGCGTCCCCGTCCTTCCGGGCCTCGAGCGGTTTCGGCAGCTCGAGCGTGAAGGCGGGACCGGATGACGTAGTCCGTCGGCGTGGAGGCATCGCCCTCGATGCTACGCCCGAGGGCTGCATCCCCCGTTCGGGGGTCAACCAGGTCGCCCTGTCGACCGATACGTCCTTCCTCGGAGGCAAAAGCGCATGGGTGGAACGGATCGACAGGACGAGCAGCGCTGGCGGCCCCGGCCGCTGCTGAGCTTCGCGCTCCGGCTCGTCTCGGTGCTCGTCCCGGCCGCGGCCGGGGCCGCCAGCGCGTACGCCTTCGTCGTCGCGGTGCCCGCGCCGGACGGCATCGCGCTGATCCCCTGGGCCGTCGGCCTCGTCGTCAGTTCGACGATCGCCACGGCGTTGGCCGAGCGGATCGGGAAGCGCTTCCTCCCGCTCGCGATGTTGCTGCGTCTGTCCCTCGTGTTCCCGGATCGGGCGCCCGCTCGATTCGCGATGGCACGTGGTGCCGGCAACGTCCGCGTCCTGGAACAGCGGATCCGCGAAGCTCGTGAGCAGGGAGTCGATCACGAGCCCGCCCGGGCGGCGGAGCAGATCTTGGCTCTCGTCGCCGCGCTGTCCGCGCACGACCGGAAGAGCCGTGGACACAGCGAACGGGTGCGTGCGTTCACGGACCTCGCCGCCGGAGAGCTCCGGCTGCCCGAAGCCGATAGGGACCGTCTCCGCTGGGCGGCGCTCCTCCACGACATCGGCAAGCTCCACGTTCCAGCGCGCATCTTGAACAAGCCCGGGCGTCCAGACGCGCGCGAATGGGAGACGCTCCAAGCGCATCCGGCGGCGGGTGCTCGGATCGCCGCTCCCTTGCTGTCGTGGCTGGGTCCGTGGGCCGACGCGATCGAGCAGCATCACGAGCGGTTCGGCGGGGGTGGCTATCCGCGCTCGCTGGCCGGCGAGGAGATCTCGTTCGCGGCGAGGATCGTCAGCGTCGCCGACTCGTTCGAGGTGATGACTGCTTCCCGGTCCTACAAGAAGCCGATGAGTGTCCCGGCCGCCCGCCGCGAGCTCGCGGCGTGCGCAGGCGAACAGTTCGACCCGGCGATCGTCCGTGCATTCTTGAACGTGTCGCTCGGCCGGTTGTGGTGGACCGTCGGCCCGGCCTCGTGGACGGCGCTGCTCCCGGTGCTCGGACCCATGCAGCGAGCCGGTGGCCAGATCGCGGCGGCCGCGAAGGGCGCGGCCGCCGCGATCGTGGTCGGCGCGGCGGGGGTCCTGCCGATGGTCAACGGCACGGCCGCGGCCTCGCCCCCGCCGTCGGGGGCGACCGCCGCCCCGTTGCTCGGTCTCACCGGGCGCGAACCGGTCGGGCGACGACGCTGAGGAGCGGAGGTGTGCGTCCTACCGTCGGTGCCGGCGATCATCTCGACGTGCCGAAGGGGGCCGGCGGAGGCTCGGATGGGGACCCCTCCGGCGAAGGAACCGGTGGCGGCGGGTCCGACGCCGGCGGCGGCGGTGCCCGGGCGGTGGAACCATCGTCGACGACCCGGCCGGCACGGTGAACGACGTCGTGAACGGCGTGACCGACACCGTGGATGGAGTGGTCGATGGCGCGACCGACACGGTGGATGGAGTCGTCGACGGAGCGACCGACGTGGTCGATGGCGTGCTCGGGACCGACGTATCGAGTGTCGTGGACGAGCCCATCCAAAGTGTCACGGACGTCCTCGGTGGCCTGCTCGGGCGCTGACGCCGAGTCCCGGGCGCACACCGATGGGTCCGGCACCCAACGCTCCGAGAGGGATGTCCTCAGGGCGGTCTAGGATAGGTCGACCCTCGGATCGTGAGGGATCCGACGACCCTGGAGGACGACATGCCCAGAGCCATGTGGAAGGGAGCGATCTCCTTCGGCCTGGTGACGATCCCCGTGAGCGTCTACCCGGCCACCGAGGAGAAGACGCTTCGTTTCAATCAGCTGCACGACGAGGACGGCGGCCGGATCCGCATGAAGCGGACGTGCTCGATCGACGGGGAAGAGATCGGCTACGAGCACATCGTGAAGGGCTACGAATACGAGAAAGACCGATACGTGATCCTCACGGACGAAGACTTCGAAGCGATCCCGGTCGAGTCCTCCCGAGCCATCGACATCCAGCAGTTCGTCGAGCTCGAGGAGATCGACCCGATGCAGTACAAGAAGTCCTACTACCTGGTGCCTGAAGAGACGGGCGCGAAGGCCTACGCGCTGTTGCGCGAAGCGCTCAACCGTTCCGGCAAGGTCGGGATCGCCAAGGTCAGCTTCCGCGACAAGGAGCACCTCGCGGCACTCCGTTTCCGCGACGAGGCGTTCGTCCTCGAGACCATGTATTGGCCGGATGAGATCCGCGAAGCGGATTTCGGCGGCGTCGACGTCTCGGCCAAGATCCGGCCGAACGAGCTGGAGATGGCCCAGACGCTGATCGACAACCTCACGGCGGACTGGGATCCCGCCGAGTTCAAGGACGAGTACCGCGAGGCCATGCTCCGGATCGTCGAAGCCAAGATCAACGGCGAGGAGATCGAGATCGTCGAGGCCGAGCCCACGGCCAAGGTCGTCGACCTGATGGAGGCGTTGAAGGCCTCGGTCGCCGCTGCCAAGAAGGAGCCCAAGGCCGAGCCCGGCCCCAAGAAGAAGGCGGCGAAGAAGACCTCGGCCAAGAAGCCCGCGCCGAGGAAGAAGGCCGTCGGGGAGTGAGGCCCCCGCCGGGGGGGTACACGGTCCGGCCGGCGACCAGGGACGACATCGAGACCATCGTTCGCCTGATCCAGACGATCGATCGACACGACGAAGGGATCGCCGAGCCCGTCCGCGGCGCCATCGAAGACGACTGGGCCAACCCGTTGTTCGACGCAGAACAGGACACGCTCATGGTCGCCGGGGAGACCGGCGAGCTCGCGGCCTCCGCGAGTGCCTGGGGGATCGAGCCGTCGACCTCCGTGGAGGCGTGGATCAACGTCCACCCGGACCACCGCGGCCGAGGACTCGGCACGTGGCTCGTCGGCTGGGCGGAAGCTCGGTCTCGCCGCTACCTGTCCGCGGCCCGGGACCTCAACGCTGCTCCGGCCCATCGTGTCCTCCTCCGGCGCGGGTGGCGCGTTCCTGGAAGGTTTGGGGTATCGGCACGTGCGCACGTTCTGGCACATGGAGCGCGCGGCTCGACGGGAGCGAGCAGGCCGGCCCGGAACCCTTCGGCGTGTCGATCAGGCCGTATCGGGACGGCGACGGGCCGTTCCTGCATCGTGTCCTCGAAGCATCGTTCGAGGGTCACTTCGGGTTCGAGCCGATGGCCTATGACGTGTGGGAGACGGCGACGCTCAGGGCGCCGTCGTCGGACCTCTCACTCGTCTTCCTGGCGGAGCGGGACGGGGTGCCGGTCGGGGCGCTCACGACGGCGATCGATGAGGAGGAGCCGTGGGTGGCCGAGCTCGGCGTGCTCGAGGCCCATCGCGGGACCGGGATCGGCCGGGCGCTCCTTCGGAGAGCGTTCGCAGAGCTGGCCGCCCGGGGTTGGACGATCGTCAAGCTCAACGTGGACGGCGAGAACCGCTCCGGGGCCACTCGGCTGTACGAGAGCGCCGGGATGACGCGGGGCCGGTCGTGGCATTTCTACGAGAAGCGGATCGACGCCGACTAGGATGCGGCGCATGAAGCTCGTGACCGCGATCGTGAAGCCCCATCGGCTCGACGAGGTGAAAGACGCCCTGCGGGAGATCGGCGTCAACGGGCTGACGACCACGGACGTGGAGGGATTCGGGCGGCAGCGCGGCCATACCGAGGTCTACCGGGGTGCGGAGTACCAGGTCGACTTCGTCCCGAAGGTCCGCGTCGAGGTCGTCGTGGACGACGCCGATGCGCAAGGCGTCGTCGACGCGATCGTGAAGGCGGCCCGCACCGGGAAGATCGGCGACGGGAAGCTCTGGGTGACCGAGGTGCAACAGCTCATCCGGATCCGGACGGGCGAGATGGGCTCCGACGCCCTCTAGAGGTCACGTGGGCGCCGCGCCCGACCCCGTCGCCAAGCTCCTGGCCGAGTACGACGCCCTCGAGCGCGCGTACTCGACCGGACACCACGGCGTCTGGGCGGCGCGCCGGCGCGCGGAGTTGGTGGACGTCGCTCTCCTGGGGCTGTTCGAGCGCGCCGGCGCGCCGCCGGGTACCGCGGTCGCCGCGGTGGGTGGGTACGGGCGGCGGTTGCTGCTGCCGCGCTCCGACATCGACCTGCTCATCCTCCACGACGGCTCGGACGACGACGCGGTGGCGCACCTCGCCGACGCGCTGCTGTATCCGCTCTGGAACGCGGGATTCGAGGTGGGCCACGCGGTCCGTACGCCGCAGGAGTGTGAGCAGGCGTGTGAACGCTTGGACGCCGGCGCGGCGATGCTCGACATCCGGCTCATCGCCGGGGACGAGGGCCTCGTCGCGGACGCGATCGTGAGGGTCGAGGCGTGGGCGCGCCGGGACCCGCGGGCGTTCGCGACCGCGATCCGCGAGGACGCCGCGAAACGGGCCGAGCGTTTCGGCTCCACCGCCCACCTGCTGGAGCCCGACCTCAAGGAGGGCTCCGGCGGATGGCGCGACCTGCATTCGATCTGGTTGATCGAGAAGGCCGTGGGCATGCGGCTCGAGGACGCGGGACTCCTCCGCGCCCGCGAGCGCGAGGCGCTCGCGGGCGCGGAGGAGTTCCTGGCTCGCACCCGGAGCGCTCTCCACCTCGAGACCGGGAAACGGACCGATCGGTTGGTGCTCGATCACCAACCGGCCATCGCCCGAGCCATGGGGTTCGAGGACGAGCCGAAGCTCATCTCGATCGACGGGCTCATGCGGGCCCTGTACGAGCACGCGCGACAGGTCGGATCCATCCTCCGGGCCGTGGTCGATCGCCTCCTCGGAGAGGGGACGCCGGCCGCCCCGCCGCCGACATCTCCCGTCGAGGTGTTGGAAACGCTCGCGAACGAGGCGGAAGCCGGCCGGGAGCCGTCGGCGGCGCTGCTCGATTCGATCGACGAGCTCGACATCCCCCTGGAGGTCGTCTGGGATGCGGACCTGCGCCGAGCCTTCCTGCGTCTCCTCCGGACGGGGGACCGAGGAGCGGCGTCGCTCGAGATCCTCGACCGCCTCGACGTGCTCGCCCGGTTCGTCCCGGAATGGTCCGACGTACGATGCCGCCCGCAACGTGACCCGTATCACCGGTTCACGGTGGACGTGCACCTGACGAGCTCCCTCCGCGCGATGGCGCGGAGTCTCGCGGGGGACGGCTCGGCGGACGACCCCGTCCAGGCCGAGGCCGTGAAGCAGGTCTCCGATCCCGATGCCCTCCTCCTGGGCGCCCTCCTCCACGACATCGGGAAGAACGGCGAGGGTGGCCACGTGCCGGTCGGCGCACGGGTCGTCGGTTCGATCCTCGATCGGATGGGTGTCGACACGCCGCGCGGCGATCTCGTCCGCTTCATGGTCTCCCAGCACCTCTTGCTCCCCGACACGGCCACGCGCCGAGACCTCTCCGATGAGAACCTCGTCCTCGACGTCGCCGCGGCCGTCGGTTCGTCGGAGCGCTTGGCTGCGCTCTACCTCTTGGCCAAGGCCGACGCGGAGGCGACGGGCCCTGCTGCCTGGACGTCGTGGCGGCGCACCCTGATCAGAGAGCTCGTCGCGAAGGTCCAACATGTCTTGGAGCGCGGCGAGATGGGCGCGGAGCTCGCGGAAGAGATGACCGCTCGCGTCGATCTCGTCCGCGACCTGCTCGAGGACGAACCCTCTGCGGATGTCGAACGGTTCCTCCAACGCATGCCCCGCAGGTATCTCCTGACCGTCGAACCCGCGAGGGCGGCCAGGCACTTCGCGACGATCACGCCGCCCGTCGGTGCGAACGAGGTTCGGGCGGTGCAGTTCGAAGGAGCGCGTGCCGGCACGTACGAGCTCCTGGTGGTGGCGCGCGATCGATCCGGACTCCTGTCCTGGATCGCGGGGTCGCTCGCCCTGGCAGGACTGTCCATCCTCACCGCCCAGGTGTTCACGACCGAGGACGGGGTCGCCGCCGACCTCTTCGAGGTGGAGGGGGTCTGGGAGACGGAGGTCCCGGACCGCCGCTGGCGCGAGTTCCGGGGGATGCTCCGCCGCGCGGTGGACGGCTCGATCTCTCTCGAACGCCGGGTCGACGAGAAGCGTCGGTGGTACCCGGCGCCGAAGGTCCCGACACCGGTCACGGTCGCGGTCGACAACGCGACGTCCGACTTCGCCACCGTGATCGAGGTGGGCGCGTCCGACCGGCTGGGTCTCCTCTACGACATCACGAGAACGTTCGCCGAGCTCGGTCTCGACGTACACCTCGCGAAGGTCGCGACGTACGAAGGTCGGGTCGTGGACTCCTTCTACGTGCGCGATGTGATGGGAGGGAAGCTCGCCGATGATCCCGCGGAGATCGATCGCGTCCTACGGGTTCGGCTCGAGGCCTAGCTCCGGCGTGACGGATCCGGCCGCTGGCCGCCGGCAAAGGTCGCCCGCAGTTGCACGTCGAGGGAACCGCTGGACTAGTCTTGCTGGCCGAGGACGAGGCCGTGGACGGCCCTCGACCGAGGGGGGTTACGAGACGGATGGATCGACCTTCGCTTCGCACCGCTTCAGCCGCCGAACGTTCCTGACGACGGCCGCCGTCGGCGGTGCCTCCGTCGTCGCCGGAGGCCTGCGTCCAGCCGGCGCGTCTCCCAGAAGCGGCGCGACCGCCGATCGACCCTGGTTCGAGACAACCGTCCCCGAGCTGCAGGCGCTGATGGCATCGGGGGAGCTCTCCAGCCCGACAGCTCACGGCCGCGTACCTCAGAAGGATCGAGCGGCTCGATCCCCTTCTCGGTGCCGTGATCGAGACCGATCCTCGGGTCCTCCAGATCGCCTCGCGCCGGGACGCAGAGCGGCGCGCCGGCGACGTCCGCGGACCCCTGCATGGGATCCCGGTCATCGTGAAAGACAACATCGCGACCGATGACAGGCATGCAGACGACCGCCGGCTCTTTGGCGCTCGTCGGGAGCCGCGTCCCCGACGATGCCACGCTCGTCTCGCGGTTGCGACGGGCCGGAGCCGTGATCCTCGGCAAGGCGAATCTCTCCGAGTGGGCGAACTTCCGCGGGTTCCCACCGCCGGACTTCCCGTTCGACACGAATTTCCTGAATGGGTGGAGCGGCGCGCGGTGGATTCACCTATGACCCCTATCTCTTGAGCTTCGACCCCTGTGGCTCGAGCTCGGGGTCGGCGGTGGCTCCCGCGGCGAACCTCTGCGCCGATCGCCGTGGGAACAGAGACCGACGGATCGATCACGTGTCCGGCGGGGAACAACCTCGTCGTTGGCCTCAAACCCACCGTCGGGCTCGTCTCCCAGTCAGGGATCATCCCGATCGCGCACAGCCAGGACACCGCGGGGCCCATGACCCGCACCGTGACCGACGCCGCGATCCGTGCTGAACGTGCTGAAGTCCCCCTTCGGGCCGGTCGCCGGACGGATGCTGCCCAAGGACTACGCGGCCTTCCTCGACGCCGACGCGCTTGCGAGGCGCTCGGATCGGCATCGATCGCAGGCAGTTCCTGCCCGAGTACTTCGCGCTCCCCGACATCAACGCGGTGGTCGAGCGGGCGATCGACGAGATGTCCGACGCCGGTGCCGAGATCGTCGATCCGGTCGATCCCGGTGACCCGTTCACGTGGTTCGATGCTGAGTTCCTCGTGCTCATGAACGAGTTCAAGGGCGACATCGCCGCCTACCTGTCGCGGCTGCGGGGTACCGAGATGCGGACCCTCGCCGATCTCATCAGGTTCAACGCCGAACATTGCGAGGAGGAGATGCGCTTCTTCGGCCAGGAGATCTTCGAGCTTTCGCGATTCGCTGTCCGGCGACCTCCGAGTCGCTTCGCCATCTTCGGACCGGCGCCGTCCTCCTCGTGCTTGAAATAGCAGAACACGTCCGCGCCCGCCGCCAGGGCCGGGGCGATGCGGTCGGCCCACCCGCGGAGCTCCTCGTCGGAGTACTCGCGTCTTCCGCAGCCGCAGGTAGCCGATCGGCTCCCACGAGAGATCGTCGGGTCCCGGGTCCTTCTCGTCGGTCTCCGCGACGCACCAGGCCACGCCCTGCGACAGCAACAGATCCTTCGCCTCGACCCACGACGGATGACGGAACTCCATCGCGAACCGACCCGCCCGGTGGCAGGTAGCCGACGAAGGCCTCGATCAACGCCCGGTCGTAGTGGAGGGAAGGCGGGCACTGGAACAGGACGCAACCCAGCTTGTCGCCGAGGAGCTTGCCGAGCTCGAGGAACGCCCGGACGTCCTCATCGGTATCGGCGAGCCGCTTGAAGTGCGTGATCCGCTGGTTCGCTTTCAGCGTGAACGTGAATCCCTCCGCCGCTTGCTCACGCCATGCCGTCAGCGACTTCTCGGTGGGGAAGCGGCGGAAGGTGTAGTTGATCTCGACCGAAGACAGTTGCTGGGAGTAGTACGACAACATCTCGCGGTTCTTCAGCCCCTCGGGGTAGAAGACGCCGTGTTTCCAGCCGTCGAAGGAGAACCCCGAGGTGCCCAGGTGGAGGGTGCCGGCCATCGCGTGCATCATGGCACGCGATGGCCGGACCGGAGGAGTCGCTGCAGATCGACACCGTGAAGGGGATGGTGTCGGCGAAGTACGCCCGGCCGCGGTCGCCGCTCGCGACCATCGTGGTCGCGCACGGCGCCGGCGCCGGCATGGACCATCCCTTCCTCGTCGGCTTCTCGCGGGCGTGCGTCGAGGAGGGGCTCGCGACGATGCGGTTCAACTTCCCCTATGTCGAGAGCGGCCGTCGATCACCGGACACCGAGTCCGTCCTCCGTGACACGTGGCGCGCGGCGTTCGAAGCCGCATGGACGCGGCGGAAGAAGGAGCCGGTCTGGGCGAGCGGGAAGTCGCTCGGCGGGAGGATCGCGTCGATGTGCGCTGCCGACTCCGAGATCCGTCCCGCGGGGCTCGTCTTCCTCGGCTATCCCCTGCATCCGCCGGGCAAGCCGGAGCGCATCCGTGACGAGCATCTGTCTCGGGTCGAGGTGCCGATGCTGTTCCTCCAGGGGACGTCTGACCCCTTCGCGTCGCCGGATCTCCTCCGCCGGGTCGTGGAGAAACTGGGTGACCGCGCCACGCTCGTACCGTTCGAGGGGGCAGGGCACTCGTTCGAGGTGCGTGGCAAGAAGCGGGATCCTCGCGAGATCGGCGCGTCGCTCGCCCCGCACGTCGCCGCGTTCATCCGGGACCACCTCTGATGCCGCGGAAGAACCGTCGGAACCCAGAGTTCTTCCAGCCACAGGAGGCGCCGCGGCCGCGGTCCGCGGCGCCCGTCTGGGCGGGGCTGCCCGGCTACGACGTGCGCCACGTCGGCGGGGAGAAGGAGTACCGGTGCCCCGGATGCGATCACGTCGTGCGAGCCGGCATCTGGCATCTCGTCGTGATCCCGCTCGACGCCCCAGAGGAGCGACGTCACTGGCACACCGAGTGTTGGAGGAAGGAGTTGCGCCGGATCGGCGTGTATCGGCCGCCGCGTGGAGAGTCGTGAAGCGCTTCGAATGGCAAGGTCGGACGCGTGGCTCGTACCTACCAGCCGCGACGCTACCCGGGGTCCGGCAGAGGACTCGAGACCGGCGAGCGGCGAGCGGCGAGCTCTTGGGTCACCCGGTCGAGTAGGGAGGAATCAGGGTCCAGACGGATGGCGATGGCGAGCCACTTCTCGGCATCGTCGAACCGCCAGTTCCTCGCGTAGCCGATCGCCACGACGCAGGCCTGCTGCGACCGGTTCTTGGGGTCTCGTTCCTTCTTGAACGCCTTCTGCGCCAGGGTGATCCCCTCGGCGAAGTGGCTCGTGGCGATCAAGGCGAAGGCTCTGGTCCCCCAGATCGCCGATGGTCCCGGGAGCAGCTCGATGGCCTTGGCAGAGGCCGCGTTCGCCTCCGAGACCAGCTCGGGATCGTCGAGCATCAGATCCGCCCACGCGAGGTTGTTCAGGTGGATCGCGACGGACGAGCTGTTGCGTCCTCTCGGGGTCGGGCTCTCGCTGTGCCGGTCGTCCTCGACGAGCGACGAGAACACCTCCCGGGCCTCGGCGTGCTGGCCCGACACGGCCAGGTCGTGCCCGAGCCAATTCCGCAGGATCCGGCTGTGCGGGTGGATCGTCAGGGCCTCGCGCACCAGCTCCCTCGCGTCGTCGCGGTTGCCGCGCTCCGCGAGGTGTTGTGCCTCGGCGGCGGCGATCCCGGCGCGTTGCTCCTCGAGCACGGTCTCCGGATCGAAGAACGTGCGGACGAGGGCGAGCCCGTCGTTCGCTTGCGGGCCGAGCGGCGTCTGCTGAGAGAAGGGGAGGAGGTTGTTGATCAGAACGAACACGTTGACGACCGCGAAGTCTCCCAGCAGGTTCGAGGGGAGGTCCATGAGCGCGACGATGCCGAACATCACCGCGTTCATCGCGGGCCCGGCGGCGATGATGACGAGGCGTTTCCAGCGGAAGCCTCGTGCGCTCGCGGATCCGCTGGCGACGTGCCCGCCGAGCGGGAGGAGCCCGATCAGCACGCGAGTGCGCCCAACGTTGAGGCGGAGCGCGGGACCGGCACCGATCCGTATCTCGAAGATCCGGTGGCGACAAAGAACGGAGGCGACGGCATGCCCTGCCTCGTGCACGACGACGATGATCGGCAAGAAGAGGAGGTACCAGAAGAGGTCGATCGACGCGGAGAGGTGGAGGTTGAGCGCGCCCGCCACGACCATGAGCACGACGAGGAATGCCACGTCCGACCACCCGAATCGGGCGGCGCTGACGGATCCGCTCGGCACGCGGGCGATCATAGCCACCCATCGGTCGGCTTCTGGCTCTCATTGAGACGGGCTCGCGCCTCCCGAGTGTCGTCGGTGCGACGGGCTATCGTGGCGCCGATGGATGCGTCTTCCGGGGCCGAGCGATGTCTCCCCGTCACGGAGTCGAAGCGACTTCCGTGTGACTCGTGCGGCACTCCGATGGAACCCGAGCACGCGCACTATCGCTGCCCCTCGTGTGGCTACATCCTTCCCTGTTGCGGGTGGTAGGCCAGCTCATGCAGGTGCGCCTCGTTGAGCCGGCAGCGGACGGCGTCATACAGGGCTAGCATCCCTGACCATGGCGCAAGGGGACCCGGCCCGAGCTCGCATGTGGGAGGCCGGTGGGCGGTGGTTCGCGCACATCCTCGACGTGCCCGCCTACATCGAGGTCACGGGCACCAGCCGTGCGACGTGTCTCGCCGAACTCCGGAACGTGACGGGCGACGACGTCGATCTGATGATCGAAGTCATCCCGGCCGTCGTCGGGGTGGCGGAGGCCGCGGAGATCATGGGCTGGGACAAGCGGCGCGTGGTCACGTACATCGATCGCGGTTCGTTCCCTGAGCCGATCATCGCGTTGGCTTCCGGGCGGATCTGGCTCCGGGAGGACGTCGAGGAGTACGCGGATCAGTGGCGGGCGAACCACCCGCCGAAGAAGAAGAAGAGGGTGCCTGCCCCCGCGTGACCGGTCGCGTCCTGTACCTGATCCGTCATGGGCAGTCGGACTTCGACTGGGCCGGTGACCGGTGGGCGAGCGCCCGCGGAGACCAGTGGAACCCGCCCCTCTCCGAGAAAGGACGAGAGCAGGCGGCGCTCCTCGCCAAGCGCTTGCTCGTGATGGACCTGGAGCCGTTCGCCGTGTATTCGTCCCCGCTCCGGCGCGCGGCCGAGACCGCGGAGGCGTTCGCCCGTGAGGTCGGTGCCGAGGTGCATCTCGACGATGAGCTCGTGGAGGCGCACATCGGCGGTTGGGAAGGCAAGCCGTTCGAGGAGATCATCGAGTCGGATCCTGGGATCGTCCAGCACATCCGGCATCAGCGGGCGATCTGGCATCGTGCGCCGGGCGCCGAGCAGGGAGATCGGTTCCGCATCCGCGTGCGCGAGGCGGTCGAGGCGCATCTGTCGAGGCATCCCAGCGAGAACCTCCTCCTGTTCGCCCACGGAGGCGTGATCAATGCTTTCGTGGGTGACGTCCTCGGTCTCGGTCAGGAGATGTTCTTCCTGCCCGAGAACACGAGCCTGAACACCATCGACGTCGAGGCAGACACGCGGAGCGTGCGGTTCCTGAACGACGTCTTGCATCTCACCGACCCACATTTCTTCGAGTAAGGTCGGACATCGTGTCGGTGAGGTTCCTGTCAGACGAATGGGCCGAGGCGCTGAAGGCGGAGCTCAATCAGAGTGAGGATTTCCGTCAGGCGGCTGCGGGGCAGAAGGCCACCATCCAGCAGGTGATCAGCGGGCCCGACGGCACCACGGAGTACTGGATCACGATCGGCGACGGAGAGATCGATCTGGGGGTGGGCGACATCGAGGGCGAGGACGCCACGATCACGCAGAGCTACGACTCGGCCGCAGCGCTCGCGAAGGGCGAGCTCTCGCCGGTGACGGCGTTCATGACCGGCAGATTGAAGATCGCCGGCAACATGGGGATGATCCTGGGCCTGCAGGGAGCGCTCGCGCAGCTCCCGGCGGCGATGGCCAAGATCGACGTGGAGTACTAGCCCGGCGGCGTCTCCCGGCCGCTCACCGAGAATCGTGATTGCGCTCTCGCGAGCAATCTCCCCTGCGCGTCTTCGATCGATACCTCGGCGAAGGCGAGGGAGCGGCCCACCTTGATCGCCTTCCCGCGGCCGAAGAGCATGCCGGGTCCGGCGGGTGCCAGGTAGTGGATGTCCAGGTCGGTCGTGACGTGGAGTCGTCCCGCCTCCATCGCCGATCGGATCGACAGCCCGCACGCGGTGTCTGCCAGGATCGCGAGCATCCCCCCGTGCACCAAGCCCTGGAGGTTGACGTGGCGGTCCAGCACCTCCATCGCGACGGTGACCTCGCCGGCGGATGCCTCGACCACTTCCATACCGGCCCACGTGTGGAACTCGGAAGCGGAGAGTCGATCGCGGAGATCCTGGAGCAGGTTCCCGCTCTCGTCCATCCCTCGCGACCTCCGGTGCCGTAGTTTCCCATGGAGTCCCGTGGGTCCGTTTGACGGCGCCACGTTCCGCCCGGAGAATCCGAGCGGCTGGGCCGCTCAGGCCCGAGGAAAACCCAAAGGGGAGGGAAGCATGCCGAAAAGGCTTCGAACGCTCGTCGTGCCTCTGGCGGTGCTCGCGCTGGTCGCGGCGGCTTGCGGAGGCGGCGACGGCACCGGCGGTGACGGGAGTCAGGCACCGGAGTGCACGAGTGATCTCAAGGTTGGGGTTTCGCTCGACGTCGGAGGCCTCGGCGACAAGTCGTTCAACGACGCGGCCAAGGCGGGTCTCGACAAGGCGATCACGGATGGGCTCGTCTGCGAGGAGAACACGAAGTTCCTCGAATCGAACGCCGAGGGCTCGAACCGCGACGAGAACACGATCAACCTCGCCGACGCCGGGTACAACCTGGTCTGGGCCAACGGGTTCGCGTTCTCAGAAGACATCGCGAGGGTCGCGCCGGAGTACCCGGACGTCAACTTCGCCGTGCAGGACGGCTTCGCGCATTTCCTGTTCGGGAGTGGCGAAGGTGGTACGGGCAAGGCCAACAAGAACGTCCTCGATGTCACGTTCGAAGAGAACACCGGTTCCTATCTGGTTGGGATCGCGGCCGCGATGACCACCAAGACCGGCACGGTCGGCTTCCTGGGTGGCCAGGAGGGCACGGGTCTGATCGAGAAGTTCGAGGCCGGCTACGAAGCGGGTGTGAAGTCGGTGGATTCGAGCATCGAGGTCCTCGTCGAGTACATCGGCGACTCGACGGCTGCGTTCGTGGACCAAACGAAGGGCGAGGCGCTCTCTGCCAAGATGTACGACAGCGGCGCGGATGTGATCTATCACGCCGCGGGGCAGTCCGGGCTCGGTCTCTTCAAGGCCGCCGTCGAGCACGATGGGATCGCGATCGGCGTCGACTCCGACCAGTACCTGACCGCGAGCGCGGAAGAACAGCCGCACATCCTCACATCCATGCTGAAGCGCGTGGACGTGGCCATCTACAACGTCATCAAGTTGGCGGGAGAAGGCACGTTCAAGCCTGGCGGGATGGTTCTCACGATGGCTGATGACGGTGTCGCGTACGGGTCCGGCGATCCGACCCTGCTCACCGATGAGATCAAAGCCGCGATGGACACGGCGCGGGAGAGGATCATCGGCGGCCAGGTCAAAGTCCCGACGGAGCCGTAGGCCCGGCCGGGGACGTGGACGCACAGGCCGGGGACGAACACGGCGAAGCGGGGCGCACGGGCGCCCCGTTCGTCGTGCTGTCAGGGATCACGAAGCGTTTCCCGGGCGTCGTCGCGAACGATGACGTGAACCTCACCCTCGTGGAGGGTGAGGTGCACGCCCTGATCGGCGAGAACGGCGCCGGGAAGTCGACGCTGATGCGGGTCCTGTACGGCCTGTACCCACCGGATCAAGGGCGGATCACCGTCCGCGATCAGGAGGTGCGGATCCACTCGCCCCGCGACGCGATCGCCCTCGGCATCGGGATGGTCCACCAGCACTTCGTGCTGGTGGACCGCTTCACCGTCACCGAGAACATCATCCTCGGCGCCGAAGGTGGCCCGCTCCTCGACATGGACGCGGCGCACACCAAGGTCGCGGAGCTCGCCACGCGATACGGCTTCGGTGTGCGTCCCAGCGCGCTGGTCGAGGAGCTCTCGGTCGGGGAGGAGCAGCGCGTCGAGATCTTGAAGGCCCTGTACCGAGGGGTTGACCTCCTCATCCTCGACGAGCCGACGGCCGTCCTCACCCCGCAGGAGACCGACGAGCTCTTCGTCAACCTTCGAACGCTGCGAGATGCCGGGAAAACCATCGTGTTCATCAGCCACAAGCTCGACGAGGTCCTCGAGATCGCGGATCGCATCACGGTGCTGCGGCGGGGCAAGGTCGTCGGTGAGGCCACGCCGTCGACGACGTCGAAGGAGAAACTCGCCGAGATGATGGTGGGTCGTCCGGTCCTCTTCCAACTCGAGAAGCCCGACGTGCAGATCGGGGAGCCCGTCCTCCGCGTCGAGGGGCTTTGGGCGGCGCCCGCGCTCCGAGGGGTCGACTTCGAGGTGAGGGCCGGAGAGATCCTCGGTATCGCGGGCGTCGAGGGCAACGGTCAGCTCGAGCTGGCGGAGGCCGTCGTGGGCCTACGACCCGCGCTGAAGGGCCGGATCTCGCTCGACGATGCCGATGTCACGACCCGGTCGGTGGACGAGAGGCGTGACGCTGGGCTCGCGTTCGTGCCGGCGGACCGGCACGGGCAGGGGCTCGTTCTCAACATGTCGCTCTGGGAGAACTCCATCCTGGGCCGTCAGGACGATCCCGGGTTCTCGCGGTTCGGGCTCCTCATGATCCGCAAGATCAAGGAGCTCGCTGCGAAGCTGATCCGTCTCTTCGACGTGCGGGCGAGAAGCCTGTCGGCGCCGGCGGCGTCACTCTCCGGCGGGAACCAGCAGAAGCTGATCCTCGCGCGTGAGCTGGAGTCCGACCCTCGCCTCCTCGTGGCGGCGCAGCCAACCCGAGGGCTCGATGTCGGCTCTATCGAGTTCGTGTGGAGCCAGCTGCTCGAGCAGAAGTCCGAGGGTCGGGCGATCCTGTTGCTCTCCGCCGAGCTGGATGAGATCTATGCGCTCTCCGACCGGATCCTGACGATCTACGAGGGAAGGATCACCGGCGAGCACTCGCCGGACGCGTCGCCCGAGCAGCTCGGCCTCGGGATGACCGGGGATCAGCGACAGGAGGAGGCCAGCTGATGGCGGTGGCAGCGACGCCGGCACCGGCTCGGCGTCTCCCCGCGTGGGCACAGGCCGGGCTGGGTCAAGCGCTCGCGCTCGGCCTGGCGCTGGCCCTTGCTGCGCTGGTGGGTGGCGTCATCATCCGCCTGTATCACGAGAGTCCGCTCGATGTGTACGCGACGATCTGGCGATTCTCCACCGAGCGTCCGTCCGACATCGGGCGTGTGCTCGAGAACGCCACTCCCTTGATCTATTCGGCCCTCGCGGTGGCGGTGGCGTTCAAGGCCGGGATGTTCAACATCGGGGTCGAGGGTCAGTACCTCGTGGGGATGGTGACCGCCGCGGCCGCGGCGGTCACGTTCGATTCTCTCCCTGCATTCGTCTTGTTGCCGTTGGTCGTGCTGGCGGCGATGGCGGGAGCGATGTTCTGGGCCGCGATCCCGGCCGTGCTGAAAGTGAAGACGGGGGCTCACGAGGTCGTGACCACGATCATGCTGAACGGAGTTGCGATCAGCCTGCTCGCGTGGGCGATCCTCCATCCGCTCAGGACGACGGATACCGGGCTGGTCGACCTGCGCACGGACATCTTTCCCGAGGCCGCCATGTTCCCGACGATCGCGCACACCTTCGGCCTCGAGAAGCAGCTCCCCGAATCCGTCTATCTCACCTGGCTCTTCCCACTTGCCATCCTCGCCTGCGTACTCGTGTGGTTCCTGCTCTTCCGTTCGCGGTTGGGGTACGAGGTTCGGGCGGTTGGATCTTCCGCGGGTTCCGCGCAGGCGGGCGGCATCTCGATCGGCGCAACCCAGATCAAGATCTTCCTTATCTCGGGGGCGCTCGCCGGCTTCGTCGGACTGAACCAGCTGCTCGGTGACAAGGGTTTCCTCGGCTCGAACTACGAGGCCGGGCTCGGCTTCGCCGGTATCACGGTCGCGTTCCTCGGCCGCAACCACCCGGCGGGGATCGCCGTGGCCGCCGTCTTGATCGGGATGCTCAAGCGCGGGCAGGATGCGCTCGCGCTCGAGACGAGCATCCCGATCGAGATCCTGATCATCCTGCAGGGCGTCCTCATCCTCTCGGTCGTCATCGCGTACGAGATCGTGAACCGTTGGATCGCGCGACGACGCCAGCAGGACGTGCGAGCCGAGGAAACCGCGTTGGAGGGGGCCGGCTGATGCCGCTGCTCGATCTGGGTGCTGCGCTCGCCCTCTGCTTCAAGTACTCGACGATCATCTTCCTGGCAGGGCTCGGAGGTCTGTTCTGCGAGCGCTCGGGGATCGTCAACATCGGGCTCGAAGGCCTGATGGTCGTCGGCACGGTGATGGCGGCGTGGGGAGCGATCGAGTTCGGCCCCGTCCAGGGGCTCCTCATCGGACTCCTGGCGGGGATGGTCTTCTCACTCGTGCACGCCGTGGCGACCGTGACGTTCCGTGTCGATCACATCGTCTCGGGCGTGGTGATCAACGTGGTCGCGCTCGGCCTCGCGAGGTTCCTCTCGCAGTTGTTCTTCGGGGCGGCGACGCAGTCGGACTCGGGCATCCCCGATCTTCCCAAGCTCGACATCCCCCTGTTGAGCAGCCTTCCGTGGGGCCTTGGCCGCGCGTTCGAGAACATGTCGCCGGTCGTGCTGGTGGCCTTCGCCCTGGTGTGGCCGGCGATCTGGGTGTTGAAGCGCACCAGGTTCGGACTGCGATTGCGCTCTGCGGGTGAGAACCCCGAAGCCACGCGGACGCTCGGCGTCCGCGTGGCACCGCTCCGCTACGCCGGTGTGATGATCTCGGGCGCCCTGGCGGGTCTGGCCGGAGGCTTCCTGTCGATCGAGGTCAACCAGCTCTACCACGAGGGGCAGACGCAGGGACTCGGTTTCATCGCCCTGGCCGCGCTGATCCTCGGGAACTGGCGGCCCATCCCGCTCATGATCGGGGCACTGGTCTTCGGGTTCGCGCAAGCGATCCCGCTGCGATTGGACGACTTCTTCCTCTGGTCGTGGCTGCCGGAACAGTTCATCCGCATGATCCCCTACGTCGTGACGATCGTGGCGATCGCGGGGTTCGTCGGGAAGGTCCAACCGCCCGCGGCCGCAGGACGCGCCTACGAGGGGGCTGGCGGCACGTAGTAGCTAGTCGGTGCCGTGGAGCCGATCGCCGAAGTCCCCGAGCCCCGGCAGGATGAATCCCACGCCGTTCAGCTCGCGATCGAGGGCACCGGCGACGATCGGCACGTCGGGGTGGTCGGCCTCGATCCTCGCGACGCCCTCGGGCGCCGCCACGACGCACACGAACACGATCGACGTCGGCTTCGCGTTCGTCTTGACGATGGAGATCGCGGCACTGCCCGATCCTCCTGTCGCGAGCATCGGATCGAGCACGAGGGCGCGACGACCCTCCATCTGGGGGAGCTTCGCGTAGTAGTCCCGCGGCTCGAGTGTCTCCTCGTCGCGCTCCATGCCGAGGTATCCGACGATCGTGTCGGGATACAGGTCCGTCGCCGCATCGAGGAGGCCGAGCCCGGCGCGGAGCACGGGGATGGCGACGAGCGGCTCGACGATCTGCGCCGCCTTGGTCTCCTCCATCGGCGTATCGATGGTGACGCGTTCGGTGAGAAGGTCGCGCGTGGCTTCGATCACCAGCAACCACCCGAGCCGGCGGGTGAGGGTCCGGAACTCGGCCGGGCCCGTCTCCTTCTCCCGGAGCCGGGCAAGGAGATCGTTCGCGAGCGGGTGATCCAGGACCGTGACCGTCATCGGCCGCATCCTAGTCCTGCGGAACGGCCGGGGCGGCCCCCCGTTCCTCGCGCCGGCGGCCCTTGTTGACACCGACGCCCGCCCGGCGGCACCATGAGCGCCTCATGCAGCGGTTCTTCGGCGAGTGGTACTTCTCCTTCGGGCGCTCCCCGGGGTAGCCACCTGCAGCCGAGAAAGCACAGGGGCCCCGGGGCGGAAGACCCGGGGCCGTTTCGTCTCCGGGGTCGTCCGGGGGCCGGAGGGGGTCGCAGATGGTCGTCGTGATGAAACAGGGCGCGACGGAGGCGGACATCGAAGCCGTCTCCGAACGCGTGCGTGGTGCTGAAGGTGAGGCCTTCGTTTCGCGTGGCGCCGTTCATACGATCATCGGCCTCGTCGGCGACACCGCCCGCTTCCAGGCGATCGATTGGAAGCAGATGGAGGGTGTCGATCACGTCATCCGGATCGGCAAGCCCTACAAGATGGTCGCGCGGGATCTGCATCCCGAGACGACCACCGTCAAGGTGGGGACGACGCCCGTCGGCCGTGAGACGTTCACGCTGATCGCAGGACCGTGTGCGGTGGAGAGCGAGGAGCAGACGATGGCCGCCGTGGAGGCCTCGAAGGCGGCCGGCGCGACGATCATGCGCGGCGATGTGTACAAACCGAGGACGTCGCCGTACTCGTTCCAGGGGCTCGGGGAAGAAGGGCTCGAGATCCTGCAAGAGGTTCGAAGGCGCACGGGCCTGCCCTTCGTGGTCGAGGTCGTCGACCTCAACCAGGTCGAGCACGTCGCCGACGTCGCCGACTGCATCAGGATCGGCACACGCAACGCGCAGAACTTCGAGCTCCTGAAAGAGGTCGGACTGGCGAACAAGCCGGTGATGCTGAAGCGCGGTCAGGCGATGACGATCGACGAATGGCTGCAGGCGGCCGAGTACGTCGCGCAGCGGGGGAACTCGGAGATCATCCTGTGCGAACGGGGGATCCGCACCTTCGAGCCGGCCACGCGCAATACGCTCGACCTCGCAGGCATGGCGGTTGCGCAATACGAGTCCCACCTGCCGGTGATCGTCGACCCCTCACACGCAGTGGGCAAGCGTCATCTGGTGGCCGCGATGGCGAGGGCGGCGGTCGCCGCGGGGGCGGATGCGGTGATGCTCGACGTGCACCCGAACCCTGAGGAAGCGATGGTGGACGGGGCGCAGGCACTCCTGCCCCACGAGGTGGTGGAGCTGGGGGAGCAGTTGGCGGCGATCGCGGCGGCCGTGGGCCGGACGATGAACCGCTAGAGGCCGCGCCGTCAGGCGCTTGTCTCGGGGGTCGCGACGTTCGGGATGAGCTCGACGATGTCGCACTTCCCGCGCCAGCGCTTGAGCGACTCGTCGGGCGCCCCTATCCGGCTCCGACGCCGGTCCACCAGCATCCTCGCGGCGGCCTCCCACTCGGGTCCCTCGAGCAGCCGCTGCGCCGCGGTGAACTCCTGGAGCGATGTATCGCGGAGCTTCCGCCGGGTCACGACCACCAGCTCGTTCGCATCCGGGACGCCCGGCACCGTCTGCTCCTGGAGGTCCGGATCCCGGCACGAGAGCAGGTAGATCTTCCCGTCCTTGAACGCGAACCACACCGGCGCCATCCGCTTGTGGCCGTTCACACGTGTCCCGACCCAGATGACGTCGGACTTCCGCAACCCCTCCTCGGTCTCCTTGGGAAGCTTCTGCGCCGCCGCCTGGACGTATACCGGGAACTCGATCTCTCCGAGGATCTCGCCCTCGAGGATGAACGAAGCGACGTAGGTTCCGGTCTCTTCCAGCACCGCATCGTCGATCGGGTCGAGCTCGACGGTGAGGTCCATCGCACCCTTCATCCGTCTCACCTCAGGCCCCCACCGGTACAACGTGCGCCCCGAGGGGCCCACCAACCTGATCTCCTCGGATACGAACCCCGTCGGGACCTTCCAGGCTCTGAAGATCACGAATGGCAGGGCCGGACCGGGCTGACCGATGAGGTAGATACCGTCCGGCGCCGTCTCCTGATACGCGTCCCAGACCCGTTGGTCGACGACGGCCGCTGAGATCAGCTCACCGATGGTCATCGTCGGGCGATGATAGCCGACCCGGACCCTCGCCCTAGACGGTGCGCGCGAGCCAAAGACGAGGCTCGTCGAGCTCGGGGAGGGAGGGCATCGCCTCCGCCGATTCCCACATCCTTGTGAGCGTGACCTCGTCCGTCTGCTCGACCACGAACTCGCAGAACGCCCGTCCCTTCCGGTACTGCTCCCGCTTCATGTCCACGCCGAGCAGGCGCTCGAACACGGGGTCGCCGTGCTCACCTTCGCGGTACCGCTTCATCGCCTCTTCGATCCGAGAGTAGGTACCGAGCAGTTCCGCGCCCAACGCTTGCATCACATGGTCGCCGTAGCCCTCCGCGGCCGCCATGAAGGCCTGGATCCTCCCGAGCTTCAGGCGTTGTTCGTCGTCGAGGTCCGCCCAGAAGAGACCCTCGTCGGACTCGGCGAGCTGCTGCAGCGCCGCCGGGTCGGCTGGGTCGAGTGAGCCGAGTCGAGCCTGCATCCCTTCGACGTCCAGTTTCAGCGTCGACAGGTAGTCGTCGAGGAGCTCCTGGAACCGGTCGCTGGCCCATCCCTGAGCGAACTCGAACCGGTGGGTCACCTCGTGCAGTGCCACGAGCGTCCGGAACTCCCTCGGGTCGAGGGACCAATCTCGTTCGAAGGCCGCAAGGTTCGGGACGACGAACAGGAGCTGTCCGGGGCCTGATCTCGGCAGGGCGACGTCGTACTGACCGAGCACCCGCTGCGCGAGCATCCCGAGGACCTGCCCCACTTGGGTGCCGAGCAGGAGAGGGGAAAGCTGACGCAGGAACGCCGAGACCTGCGCCATCTCCGGCGGCAGTTGCTCGCCCGAGCTCCGCTCGATGGCATCGGTGAGTCGGCGCGCGGCCGGTTCCAGGAGGGATTTCAGGCTCTCGGTGTTCGCGTTCACCCAGCCGGCACGGCGGACCGCGCGCACCTGCGCGACGTCCGCCGGCGCCGGCAGCCCGGTGAACCTCCCGACCTGCAGCTCGGCGACGCGGACCGCCTCCTCCAGCATCCGAAGGTCGCCCTCGGTGGGCTCCAGGTCCGGTCCGGCCTCGACCGCGTTCGCGACGCCGACCTGTCGGGCGAGCTCCCAGTTCACGGGGCCGCTCGAGGCGGACATGACCCGTTGCAGCTCGCGGAACAGAGGGGCGTCTCTGAAGGCCTCCGGATCGCCCGAGCCGAAGTCGAAGCCGCCGCTCATGCGTTCATCGTACGCTGGCCCTCCCGATACGATGTCCGTCGTGTCTCAGCCTGTCCTGGTTCGTATCTCGGCTGGGCCCCTTTCCGTCGACGAGGCGCTCGGTTTCGTCGGGGACCCGGGGGCCGGTGGGACGTGCGTGTTCGTCGGGACCGTTCGGGATCGCTCGGAGGCGGGGGACGTCACGGGGCTGCACTACGAGGCTTGGGACGAGCTGGCGACCGAGCGCCTCGCGGAGATCGCCCGCGAGATGCTCGACGGTTGGCCGCTTCGACGCGTGGCGATCTTGCATCGGACCGGGGACCTCGCGATCGGGGAGGCCTCGGTCGTCGTCGCCTGCTCGGCGCCGCACCGCGCCGAAGCCTTCGAGGCCTGCCGTCAGGGGATCGAACGTCTGAAAGAAGACGTGCCGATCTGGAAGAAGGAGGGTCTCGTCTCGGGCGAGGCGCAGTGGGTCATGGGGAGCTAGGTGGGCCGCGACCTCGCGATCGACCTCGGCAGCGCCAACACCCTCGTGTACCGACAGGGGGATGGCATCGTCTTCAACGAGCCGACCGTGGTCGCCCTGCACGGAAGCAGCGGCGAGGTGATCGCGATGGGCGAAGAGGCGTGGCAGATGCTGGGTGGCGAATCCGGCAACGTGCTCGCCGTCCGTCCCCTCCGCCTGGGCACGATGACGGAATTCGATGTGACGCAAAGGATGCTGGCGGTCGTGCTCCGCCGCGTGGGGGTCACACGATTCCCGAGGCCGAGGGTCCTCGTCTGCGTGCCCCCGTCGTCCTCGGCCGTCGAGCGACGGGCGATCGAACGAGCGATCCGCTACGCCGGAGGGCGACAGGTGGTTCCGGTGGAAGAGCCGCTCGCCGCCGCGGTGGGCGCGAACCTCCCGGTGCATGAGCCTCTCGGCAACCTGATCGTCGACATCGGCGGCGGACGATCCGAGATGGCGGTGGTCTCGATGGGCGGAGTGGTGTCGGGCCGCTCGCCGAGTGTGGGGGGATTCGACCTCGACGCTGCCGTGCAGGAGCACATCCGGGCCGAATACGGCGTGGCGATCGGCGAGAAGTCGGCCGAGGAGCTGAAGATCGCGATCGGGTCCGCGTTCCCGTCGCCGACCGGCAGGGCGGCCAAGGTCATCGGCCGCGAGCTCGCCACCGGGAACACGGTCGAGGTCAAGGTGGACGAGAACGAGATCAGGCAGGCGATGGCTCCGACCGTCAAACGGATCGTCGACGAGGCGAGGATGACCCTTGCCGAGGCCCCCCCGGAGCTCACCCATGACGTGCTGGAGACCGGGATGTTCCTCACGGGAGGTGGGAGTCTGTTGAAGGGTCTCGACATGCTCCTCGCTCAGGAGTGCGAGGTCCCGGTCCACGTGGTCGAACGGCCTCTCGAGACCGTGGTGACCGGCGCCGGTCGGATGCTCGAGCACCTCGACGACTACCGGACCTCTTTCCAACTACTCAGACGGGGGTAGTCGTGACCTTCTCGATCGTGGCCGCTGATCCACTCGCCGGCGACTGGGGGGTGGCGGTCGCATCGAGGTTCCCGTGCGTGGGGGCGGTGGTGCCGTGGGCGAGGGCCGGCGTCGGCGCCGTCGCGACACAGTCCTGGGCGAACACCGCGCTCGGTCCGGACGGTCTCGGCTTGATGGGCGAAGGCGTTCCGGCCGACGACGCCTTGCGGCGGCTCCTCGAGGAGGACGACGGCCGTGAGGACCGGCAGGTCGGATTCGTGGACTCGGCCGGTCGCTCGGCGACGTTCACGGGATCGAGATGCATGGGATGGGCTGGCGGCGCGACCGGCTCGGGGTTCGCCGCGCAAGGGAACATCCTCGTCGGCGAGCCCGTCGTTGCCGAGCTGGTCCGGGTGTACTCAGCGGCGGAGGGTGACCTGTGCGACCGGCTCCTCGCGGCGCTGCTCGCGGGCGATGCGGCGGGCGGGGACCGGCGGGGCCGACAATCCGCGGCTCTGCTCGTGGTCCGAGAGGGTGGCGGCTACGAGGGGCGGAACGATCGGTACATCGACCTCCGGGTCGACGATCATCCCGAGGCCCCCAGCGAGCTCGCGCGGCTGTTCGCGGTGTGGGACACCACCATACTGATCCGCAACGATCCGCTGCTGCCGGCCGGTACGGAGCTGGTCGAGGACCTCCAACGGCGCTTGGCCGTCCTCGGGAGCTACGCCGGTGAGCCGTCCGGCGTCTACGACGACCCGACCCGGAAGGCGTTGGGGGAATGGGCGGGCGAGCACAACCTCGAGGGTCGCCTGCGCGAGGACGATCAGATCTCGAACCAGCTCGTGGCGGAGATCCGCGACGTGACACCAGAGCTCCCCACGCCCTAGGTCGCCGCTTTCTCGAGGAGGCCGATGACCGTGGAGCCGGCCAGGTAGACAGCGAACGCGAGGGCCGCGGCCGCGACCGCCACCGCCACCACCAGGCCCAGGCTTCCGATGATGCGGTCGTGCCAGGTGCGCCGAGCGTTCGTGATCGAGAGCCGTTCGAAGTTGGTGGGGGGCGGGGGCGGCGCCTGCTCCGCAGGCGGCGCCCCCGCCCCCACCCACGTCTCCGAGTCATGCTCGAGGACGGGCAGGTTCGCCGACAGTCGATACACCCCGACGCCCACCCCGACCGAGATGGCGATGATCAGCACATATCCCACTCGTCGTCCTCCGGTCATCGAGCGTACCGCCGTCGTCCGCCGGTAGCGACGACCCGGTCGTGAGCAGCTCACGAGCAACCTTCACGTGACCCACGGCTACCATCGACCGATGCGACGAGCCCTGCGCAACGGTGGCTTCGTGCTGCTCATCGTGGTCGCGTTCGCCGCGGGATGGGTTCCGCTCCCGTACTTCGCGCTCGGACCCGGACCGAGTCGCGAGGTTGTTCCGCTGATCCACGTGGACGGCGCCCCGACCTACGGATCGTCTGGTCGTCTCATCATGACGACGGTCCGGTTCACGCAAGTGACCGCGTTGGGGGCGATCGTCGCGTGGATCGACCCCGAGCAGGTGGTCGTGGACGAGGAGACCGTGTATCCACCGGGGCTCTCACCATCGGAGGAGGAGGAGCGGGCGATCTCGCAGATGGACCAGAGCAAGATCGACGCGGCCGCTGTCGCTCTTTCCGAGGTCACGAACTATCCCCGGGATCACGGAGCGGGTGCCCTGGTGGAGTTCGTGGGCGCCGGTTGCCCGGCAGACGGTCAACTGTTCCCGGGAGACCAGATCCTGCGCATCGCCGGCGAGCGGGTGGGCTCGACGCGCGAGGCCTCCCGGCTCATGGACGCGGTGCCCGCCGATGAGCCGATCGAGTTCCGGGTCCAGGCCGAGGGCGACGTGAACGACGTCAGGGTGACGCGCGGGCCCTGCGCCGGCGTCGACGGGCCGGTGATCGGGATCCTGCTGGTCGACTCATTCCCCTTCGGGATCACGATCGAGAGCGGCGACGTCGGCGGGCCATCGGCGGGACTGATGTGGGCCGTCGGCCTGTACGACCTCCTCACGCCGGGCGATCTCACGAGAGGGCGAACGATCGCCGGCACGGGCGCGATCAACCTCGACGGGAAGGTCGGGCCGATCGGCGGGATCCTCGACAAGGTCGTGGCCGCGCGCGATGCGAACGCGAAGGTCATGCTGGTTCCCCGGGACAACTTCGACGAGCTCCGAGACGTGGACACGGGCGATCTCACGCTGATCCCCGTCTCGACGTTCGACGAGGCCGTCGAGGCGCTCTCATCATCGAACGCAACGACCTGAGCTAGGCTGCACGCGATGGCCACGACCGTCCGGATCCAGAATGCGCGGCGACGCTGGCCGTTGGCCGCCGCCATCCTGATCGTGGCGGCCTTCCTGCTCCTGTCGCTCCTCTCGAACTTCTATGTGGACATCCTCTGGTACCGGGAGGTCGATCTCTCGCCGGTCTTCTGGACGAAGCTCTGGGCTCAGGCCGGGCTCGCCTCCGCCTTCTTCGTCACGTTCTTCGCGCTGCTCCTGGTCAACCTGTATGTCACGCGACGGCTGGTCCCGAAGGTGGTCGCCCTGACGCCGGAGCAGGAGATCGTCGAGCGCTTCCGGGAGAACGTCGAGCCGTACCTGCGGTGGGCCATCCCGCTCGGCGCCGCGGTCCTGTCCCTGTTCGTCGGCCTCGCCGCGACATCGCACTGGCAGGAGTTCCTGCTCTGGCGCTCGTCCGGTGGGGTCGTCTTCGGCAGCCCGGAGGCCGTCTTCCATCGCGATCCGGCCTTCTACGTCTTCACGCTCCCGTGGCTGAAGTACCTCCAGGGGTGGTTGTTCGGTTCGCTCGTGGGGGTGACGGTGATCGTCGGGATCGGCCATTTCCTCCAGGGTGGGATCCGTCCGCAGGCCGTCGGCCTGAGCGACAAGGTGGATCCCCAGGTGCGAGCCCACCTTTCGGTGCTGCTCGGGTTGGTCCTCCTCGCGAAGGCATGGGGCTACTACCTGGGCCGCTTCGACCTCCTCACGTCCCACCGCGGTGTGGTCCACGGCGCCTCCTACACCGACGTGAAGGCGCAGCTGCCGGCGCTGACGTTCCTCGCGATCGTCGCCGTGATCTGCGCGCTGCTCTTCTTCGTGAACGCCCGATACCGGGTGTGGAGCCTGCCGATCATCGCGGTCGGCCTCCTCCTGCTCGTGTCGATCCTGCTCGGCACCGCGTACCCGGCTTTCATCCAACAGTTCCGCGTCGGGCCGAACGAGCAGCAGTACGAGCTCCCGTACATCGAGCGGAACATCGCCGGGACCCGGCGGGCCTTCGCGCTCGATCGGATCCGCCTGGAGGAACGACCGTCTTTCGTGAGTCGTGTCTCGGCCGACGACATCCGGGCCAACGAGGCCACCGTGAGCAACATCCGACTGTGGCGGCCCTCCGTGTTGAAGGAGAACTTCCAGTCCGTGCAGCGGATCCGCCAGTACTACGACTTCAACGACGTCGACGTCGACCGGTACACGATGAGCGACGGCCAGCGACGCGTGCTGATGGTGTCCGGCCGCGAGGTCACGCAGAGCGGTATCACCGGCACCGGGAAGACCTGGCAGAACCAGCACCTCGTGTACACGCACGGGTTCGGCGCGGTCGCCGCGCAGGTGAATTCGATCACGGTCGACGGCGCCCCCGTGCTGACGCTCGAGGACATCCCGCCGCAAGGCGAGCCTGAGACGGATCAGCCTCGCATCTACTACGGGGAGCGGGACGACGTCCAGTTCGTGGTCGTGAACGCCAAGTCATCCGAGCTCGACTATCAGGGGGCGACCGGGCAGACGCCGTTCACCTATGACGGAGACGGTGGGATCCCGCTGGGCGGGACGTTCCGGCGAGCTCTGTTCGCGTGGCGCTTCCGTGACGCGAACCTGTTGATCTCGGGTCAGGTCGACGCCGACAGCCGGATCCTCATCAACCGAAGCATCCAGGCGCGAGCCGCCGACCCACTGCCCTTCCTCACCTACGACGACGATCCGTACATGGCCGTGACGTCCGAGGGCTACAAGTGGATCTGGGACGCCTACACCACGACGAACGGGTACCCCTACTCGCAGTCCGTCGATCTGGCCGAATCGACGGCCGGGCTGCTCGGCTCTCAGCAGGTCAACTACCTGCGGAACTCGGTCAAGGCCGTCGTCGATGCCTACGACGGCAGCGTCGACTACTACGCCGACCTCAACGAACCCATCATGCAGGTATGGGATCGCGCCTTCCCAGGCGTGTTCAAGTCGATCGAGGAGGCGCCCGACGAGATCCGGAGCCACTTCCGCTACCCCGAGAACCTCTTCCAGACACAAGCCTTCCACTTCGCCAATTACCACGTGGAGGATCCGGCCGCCTTCTACCGCAAGCAGGACTTCTGGGAGATCCCGAACGATCCCACGGTGACCTCGTCGACCGCGATCGACGCTTCGTCGCCGACACCCGTCGCCACGCCGACGAGGAAGCTCCAGCCCAACTACCTGCTGATGAAGCTGCCGGACGAGACCGAGGAGCGATTCCATCTCGTCATCCCGTTCCAACCGGAGGCGCGCCTGAACATGGTCGGCTGGATGGCTGCGAACTCCGACCCGGATGGGTACGGCGACCTCGTGGCATTCACGTTCCCGTCGGGGCGGGACGTCGACGGACCCGGGCTCGTGTTCTCGCGAATCAACTCCGACAAGGATTTCTCGGAAGCCCGCACCCTGCTCGGGCAGGGAGGCTCGGAAGTGCAGTTCGGCGATCTCCTCACGATCCCCATCGGTGACTCCATCCTGTACGTCCTTCCGATGTACGTTCGAGCCAGGCAGGAGGCCGCGGTCCCGGAGCTCAAGCTCGTGATGGTCGTGAACGGCTCGAGCGTGTCGGTTGCCACCTCGTTGCCCCCGGCGCTTCAGGAAGCGACGGGGGCCACGACCGGGGGCGAGCCGCCGCCGGACGGCGGCGGCACCGTGGATCAACAGGTGCAGCGGCTGCTCACCCAGGCCGTCGACCACTTCGCAGCCGCGGAGGCCGCGTTGCGCAACGGCGACCTCGCCACCTACCAGTCGGAGCTGGAGCTGGCCCAGGGGATCGTCGAGCGCGCGAACGAACTGCTGGCCGGGACGCCGCAGGAAGGGTCGAGCAACGCGCCGGGCAACTAGTTCCTCGCTCTGTGATCGGCCACGGCTCGATGGGTGAAGCCGGGTCGGGGAGATCCGGAGTGGCCGGTCGATCCGGCGGACGCCACGCTCAGGTCTCCCGCGTCACGCCGCTGTGGAGCGGCGTGGCCCGGCTCTCCGGTCTGGTCGCCTCGGCCGGGCTCGGCGCCTGGGTCTACCTACAGACGTACGCGGCCCAGGGGTCATCGGTCCCGCTCGGCGCCGACACCACCACCTACATCTGGCGGGCCCGAGTGGTCGGCTCGATGGGACTCGCGGCCCTCCGCGATTCGTCCCCGTTCCCGTTCCAGGCGAACGGGGCGAACCCCGACCGTGTGGGGCTGCTCGTCCTCTCGTCCGTGTTCCGTTCGACCTTCGGGGTGGGTGCCTGGCGGCTCATGTGGGTCCTCCCGGCCGTCACCGCGGTCGTCGTCGCGGGTGCGGCATGGGCGTTCGCTCGCGCCCAACGAGAGCCCGCCTGGGCGGCGCCCGTCTACGCGGTGCTCGCCGCCACGTCGGCATCGTTCGCCGTCACGGCGCGTGGCTATTTCGACAACCTGCTGGCCGCCGGGATGCTCCTGGCGCTCGGCGCGGTGGCGTTGCTCGCCGCGGACCGCCGACCCGCGATCTGGGCGGGGATCCTGTTGATGACGGGGGGGTTCGTCACGCATTGGGTCTTCGGCCTCTACCTCGCCGCGGTACTCGTGGGGTTCGCGGTCACGCTCCTGCCCGAGTCGATCTCCTTGTTTCGGCGTGATCGTGCCGCCTGGTACGCGACCCCGAGCGGTCGCGTGGCCGCGATGGCGTTGGGATCGGCGGCCCTCGGGGGCGGGATCCTGCTCGCGATCCCGGGGTCGCAACACGTCGGGAGCGGCAAGCATCAGGGGTTCGCGGTCAAGTTGACCCGGCAGCTTCCCGTCTACCGGCTGCCTGTCCTCCTTCCGGCCGCGGCCGCCGGAGCGGCGCTCGTCGCGTTCGGTCGCGACCGGATGCCGCGCATCCGAGGACTCCTCCTGCAGTTGGTATGGCTCGTGCCGATCGGGGCGGGCGCCCTGCTGTTCGCACGCGGTGGGGACATCCCGATACAGCGTCTGCTGGGGTTCGCGTTCCCGCTGGCGCTCCTCGCGGCGGCGGGCTTGGTCGCGCTGTGTCGGCTGGCGCTCTGGCTCCCTCGCCCGTGGCCCTTCGTCGCGTTCCCGGTCGCGGTGACGATCGCGATCGCCGGGATGGCGTGGAGCGCCGACAATGCCGCCGACGCGCTCGAGGAGGCGCAACCGATGATGGAGCCGGAGACCTACGCCGTCCTTCGAACGGCGGCCAACTACTTGGTCCAGGTGGAGGCTGATGCGCCGGTGATCGTCGTGGTGGACGGAGCCGAGGGTACGCCGAGTCTCGGGATGCTCCAATCGTTCCGACGGATACGGGCGGTCGTTCCCGGACCTCTCGTCTCTCGTACGGTCGTCTACCTCGGCGACCCCGAGGAACTGCTCGCCGGGAGGAAGACCGAACGTCCGCTGCAGCCGAAGTTCGACCACGTCGCCGCCACCTACTGGTCGCGGATCGGGCCGTATCGAGGTTCCGACTCCATCGTCCTGGTGCTTCAACCGTTCGATCGGAACTACGGAAAGGTCTTGCACCGTCACCCCGAGTGGGAGATCGGTCCCGGGGTACTGCTCGCCCGTGGGCCGGCGCCCACGGGCGACGTCGAGGCCGGCGACCTGCCGTCGCGCCCTCCGACCCGCGACCTGGCGGTGACCACGGTCGTCATGGTGCTGCTCCTCGTCGTTTGCGGGATCGGGTGGAGCGTTTCGCTGCTGCGCCTCGGGTGGGTCGAGCGCGCCGCGTTCGCCCCTGCGCTCGGGGCCGCCTCCGTCACGGTGTTCGGACTCATCATCGCGCAAGCCGGTTTCGCGATGCGAGGCGCACCCATGGTGACGGCGGTGATCCTCGCGGCAGGTGGAGGCTGGGCGATCCTGGCCGCCAGGTGGCTTCTCGCCCGCCGACGAGACCACGGCCTGGAAGACGATCCTGCGACGACGTCCTGAGGCCGTATCTTGCGGCTCGTCGAGGGGCTGCCTCGTTGCGAGGACCCGCTTCGGGACCTCAGCCGTCGGTCACGAGACGGAACGACGGGTCTGCCTCGAGCTCCCCGGTATCCATCTGCGCCCTTCTGGAGATTTCCCGAGTAGTCCCAGTTCATCGCCTGCCATCGGGTGAACTGGTCGAGGACCCACATCCCCGACTGCCGGCTCCCGTTGCCGGAGCGGCCGTTGCCGCCGAACGGCAGGTGTGCCTCCGCGCCCGACGTGGAGTTGTTCACGCTCACCATCCCCGCGGAGATCCGGTCGCGGAAATGGAAGACGCTGAGCGGGTCGTTCGTGTAGATGCTGCTCGAGAGGCCGTAGCCGTGCGCGTTCGCGAGCTCCATCGCTTGATCGAAGGTGTCGAACGAGGCGACGCCCACGATCGGCCCGAACGTCTCCGTCCGGTAGAGCTCGTCGTCGAGCGTGACCCCGTCGACGATCACGGGGTGGTAGTAGAGGCCGGCGTCCGGGTCGCCCACGAATCCCGTTCGCGGGTTCGCCGAGGTGATGCGCCCGATCCCGTCCGACCCGAACACGGTGTGATGAGGGCGGATCAGCTCGAGCCAGCGCTCGAACCGTTCGCAGAATCGGGCCGAGATCATCGGACCGTAGAGGACGTCCTGGGTCGGGTCGCCGATGGGGGCATCCGTCACGGCCTTCGAGAATCGCGCGATGAAGTCGTCGTGGACGTCTCGATGCACGATCGCCGTGCCGAGCGACGTGCAGCGCTGACCGGCCGTCCCGAAGCCGCTGAACAGAGCGCCCTCGACGGCCAAGTCGAGGTCGGCGTCCGGCATCACGACGAGCGGGTTCTTGCCACCCAGCTCGAGGCAGGGTGACTGGAGATGCCGTCCGCAGACCTCTCCGATCCGCCTGCCCACCTCGGAGGAGCCGGTGAACCCCACCTTGTCGAGTACCTCTTCGTCGAGGGCGCGCTCGATGCCCTCGAACGTCTGAGCCCCCTCGGCGAGGACCAGCTGGAAGACACCGGTCGGGATCCCCGCGTGCAGGATCAGCTGTGCGAATGCCTCGGCGGTCGCGGGGGTGTATTCGGCAGGCTTCCAGACGATCGTGTTCCCACACACCAGGGCGGGCACGATGTACCAGGACGGTACGGCGACCGGGAAGTTCCCGGCGGTGACGATCGCGGCGGCGCCCACCGGCGAACGGAAGGTGAAGAGCTGCTTGTCCGGCATCTCGGATGGCACCGTCTGGCCGTAGAGACGCCGTCCCTCTCCAAGGAAGAAGTTGCATGTGTCGACGACCTCTTGAACCTCGCCGCGCGATTCCCGGATCGGCTTCCCGATCTCGCGGGTGATCAAGTGCGAGAGGGCGTCGAAGTTCTGCTCGACCAGGCGTCCGAGCTGTTGGATGGCCCGGCCGCGCACGGGCGCGGGGATCGCCGCCCAACCCGGTTGCGCCGTCTTCGCCCGACGGCATGCTTCGAGGAACGTTCCCGCGTCCCCCAGCCTCGCCTCGGCGACCACCTGATCGAGGTCGGCGGGGTTCGGGATGGCGAGCGTCCCTCCGGGCGCATCGTCCACGGGTCGGCCGTCGAGGAGGGAAGTGACGGTTCGTGTCGCGCTCATCCTCGAGAGCGATGCTACTCGACCGGTCCCGCGCGTAGGGTGTCGTCGTGAGAGCGCTCGGCAAGGGCTGGACGGAGGAGAGATGACATGGCATACGTGATCGCGGAACCCTGCATCGACGTCAAGGACAAGGCCTGTGTCGACGAATGTCCCGTCGACTGCATCTACGAGGGGCCCCGGATGCTCTACATCCACCCCGACGAGTGCGTGGACTGTGATGCCTGTGTGCCCGTCTGTCCCGTGACGGCGATCTTCCCCGAGGACGACTTGCCGGCGGAGTGGAAGCAGTTCACGAAGGTGAACGCGGAATGGTTCGAGACGACGGGCCTCGGCTCGCCGGGTGGCGCCGCCCAAGCCGGACCGCAAGCGAAGGATCATCCGGTCGTGGAGGCGTGGGAAACCGTCTAGCCGACGAGCCGGAAATTCTCGCTCCCTCCTCCGGTCGAGGAGGATCGGCGCGCATGAACCTGCCGAGGGACGTCGAGATCGTCACGGCGCGGCGGCTGATCGTCGTCGTGGGCCTCGCGTACCTGGTTCTGCAGTTGATCTCGTTCTCACTCGACCGGCCCTCGGGCTGGGACGAAGCCGTCTATCTGTCGCAGGTCTCGCCCGTCGGTGCGCCCTTGCCGTTCACGCCCTACCGGGCGCGCGGCATCACGTTGCTGGCGATCCCGGTGCTCCAGCTCGGGGGCTCCCTCGCGCAGCTTCGCCTGTTCCTCGCGGTCGCGTCCGCGGCGGCGATGATCGCGTCGTTCCGCATGTGGTCTCCCGTCATCGGCTACGGCGCGGTGGCCGCGGCGCTGCTGTTCGCAGGAGCCTGGCCGACGCTCTTCTACGGATCGGAGCTCATGCCGAACCTCTGGGTGGCGCTGATCGCCGGAGCGGCCACCGCCGTCCTCGCCCGACGGATCGCGGGTCGCGTGGGTCGCTCCGACGAACTGGTCGCCGGCGGGCTCGTCGCGGTCGCGGCGCTGATCCGTCCACTCGATGCGGTGGTGTTGACCGCCGCACTCGTACTGCTCCCGATCGCCATGCGGCGCGCGACGATCTCGTGGACCGTCCACCTCGTGCTCGGCCTCGTCGCAGGATGGGCGCCGTGGCTGGTGGAGATGACCGCACGGTTCGGGTCGCCGGGGGAGGCGTTCGCGGCTGCCGCCCGGATGAGCCCCGCGGGACGATGGTCGCTCTTCGGGAACGTGCGGCAGTACCTCGCACTGAGCGACGGGCCAACGATCGGCTCGACGTTCGCGCATGACATACCTGTGTCTGGTCTCTTCTGGTTCGTCGGGATGGCGATCCTCGTGGTGCTCGGCCTCCGAGCCGCAGCTCGGCGGAAAGTCCTGCCTTCGCTCGTGGTGCCGACGGCCGCGGGCATCGCTCTCGCCGCCGAGTACATCGTGTTCACCGATGCGCAAGCCCCGAGGTTCTTGTTGCCCGCGCTGGCGCTCCTCGCGGTTCCCGCCGGTCTCGGCTTGGTCACGATCGTCGCCGAGACCGGGGCACTCGTCGGGTCGGATCGACGGAGGTTCGCCGGGCGAGCCGTTGCCTCGATCCTCGTCGTCGCGTGGGCGATCGTCCAGCTGGGGATCGCCTCGAGTGTCGAAGCCGATGCGGCGGACCAACGAGCTTCGGCTCAACGGGCCGGCCTCGAAGTCCGCAAGCTCTCGGCAGGGGAGCCGTGTCACGTGTACAGCGAGGGGAGTTTCCCGATCGTCGGGTTCGCGGCCGGATGTCGCGCGGCTCCACTCGGCAAGGCGCTCGCGCTGTGGAAGGATCGCGCCGGACACCTCGAACGTGATGGCGTACGGGTATTCCTCGTTCTCCGCCGGACCGAGGCGCTCCCCCCGCCCGAAGGCACCGCCCTGCTCGCGGATGTCCCGGCGCAAGGGAACCTGAGATGGTTCGTCTACGGCCGCGTCTGATCTCGACGCGCTCCCGGCCACGCTTCGAGAGATACGCCGTCCGCCGCGTCCTTCCACCTCTACCTGAGGGCTATCTGTCATCTTCGGCTTGCGTCGTTATCCTGGGTATGCGGGGTGGAGCAGTCCGGTAGCTCGCTGGGCTCATAACCCAGAGGTCGCAGGTTCAAATCCTGCCCCCGCGACGAGAGGGGCGGGGCCTCGGGATCGAGGCCCCGCCTTCCGCGTATCAGGGAACGGCCCGTGTCGGCCATCGAGGCACGGCGAGCGCGACCTTCGTCTGTCCGCACACGAGCCCGCGACGCGGCCTTGCTCGGCAACGCACCTGGATGATCGGAGCCGCGCCGCCACCGATCCCGCCGTAGACATGGGCCTCGCTCCTACGTAGGAAATCTCACCACCGGAAGGGGTCGATTTCCCTGAGACCGTGGTGTGGAATATCTGCAGGCATTGGACTTCCCTTATGGACTTCCCTGGGCGGAGGGGATCGCATGAAGAGATGCAAGGGACGACATCGTCGGTTACTGGTTGCTTTGACCGTGTCGACGACTGTCTTCTTCGTACTGTCGCCGGGTATCGCCCTGGCGGACGAGATCGTCGATCCACCGGTTGCGACCGTCGACACGGTCGAACCAACGGTGGATGCGACGGTCGACACGGTCGAAACAACGGTCGACCCGACGCCGGTCGAGACGGTCGACCCGACGCCGGTAGACGTCGTCGACCCGACGCCGGTCGAGACGGTCGACCCGACGCCGGTAGACGTCGTCGACCCGACACCGGTCGAGACGGTCGACCCGACACCGGTCGAGACGGTCGACCCGACGCCGGTTGACACGACGCCTGACGCGACGGTCGACACCGTCGAGCCGACGCCGGACGTGACCGTCGATCCGATCGCCGACGCTTCCGACGGGGTCCTCGATCCTGTCGGTGAGCCTGCATCGGGTCCGACTCCCGAGTCCGCATCGGAACCGTTCCCCGAGATCGTCGTCACGGAGCCGACTCCCGAAGTTGTTTCGGGTCCGACTCCTGAGGCCGCGATGGAGCCGTTCCCCGAGGTCGTCGTCACGGAGCCCGCTCCCGAAGTTGTTTCGGGTCCGACTCCTGAGACCGCGATGGAACCGTTCCCCGAGGTCGTCACGGAGCCTGTCCCCGAAGTTGTCACGGATCCTGTCCCCGAGGTCGTCACGGAGCCTGTCCCCGAGGTCGTCGACGGATCCTGTCCCCGAGGTCGTCACGGATCCTGTCCCCGAGGTCGTCGCGGATCCTGTCCCCGAGGTCGTCGCGGATCCTGTCCCCGAGGTCGTCGCGGATCCTGTCCCCGAGGTCGTCGCGGATCCTGTCCCCGAGGTCGTCGCGGATCCTGATCCCCGAAGTCGTTGCGGATCCGATCCCCGAAGTCGTTGCGGACCCGACCCCAGAGGTCGCATCGGATCCACTTCCCGCACCGATCGCGGAGCCGATCCCCGCACCGATCCCCGCACCGATCCCCGCACCGATCGCGGAACCGATCCCCGCACCGGTCGCCGCTGCACCTGAGCCGGTACTCCCGGCAACGGTGGATGAGACGCCGATGACGGTGACGGCGACCACAGAGCTGTTCTCTTTGGAGGACAGCGGGTCTCCGCGGATCACGTCGGAAGAGCTTCCTCAGAAGCTCCAAGACGATCCCTTCAACGCACCCGAGCTCGATGGGATCGGGCTTACCCAGACGGTGCTGATGGTGACGAGCTCGCAAGCGATCGTTGGATCGAAGGCAGGCAGCGTGCAGGTCGATGGTCCGGTGAGTTGCTCGGGGTCCGCGCCATGCGGGGTCCGCAACTCCCCGAACGATCCCGGCTCCTTCGTGGAGTCGATCGCGGAGCTCCTTCGCCAACTCGCTCTGACGGGTTCGGGCGCCCTCGATCTGATGAAGCTCGCCCTCATCCTCGCGTTCGTCGGAGCGATCGCGATCTGGGGAACCCGGCGTCGCCCCATCACGTCGGGCATCGACCAGAAGCGGACGCTCAGGTCCGGTGGGTTGCTTCATCGGCATCATCGCACCATGACGATGGTGAGCGATCGACCGACCGAGCGGACGACGCCTCACGTGGTTGTCCGGCAACGGCCTGCGCGTCGAGTTCGTCTCGCATCGCCTCAGGTGGTGCCAGCCTCGGGACGGTCGGCCGCGCGCGGTCGCTCGTCCGAGTCTGACTCCGTGGCTCGCGTTTCCAGCTGCTCTGCGACCACGGATCGCTCGGCGTCGCACCTGGTGCTGGCGCTCCGCGAGGATCGGGGCTAGGCACAGGCTTCATCGTTCTACGAGAGGCCGCGGCTCGAAACGAGCCGCGGCCTCTTCCTTTTCCTTCGCACTCAGATCCGTTTTACGACCACATCTGTTCGTCATCCAACACGCGTAGCGGTGATCTCGGTGTCGCGGTTGCCCTTGGCCGGGAGATCGCAACCGCGGCTCGCTCCTGCAAGCGAGCCCGGACGATCACCCACGCGGCCAACGCCAGCGCGACGAACCAGAGCACGTAGCCGGCCGTCCGCACCATCGCGGCGATCGAGTCAGCCAGGTACACCTTGTCGAAGAACTGCGCGCCGAGGATCCGCTCCCAGTCGCCGGCGGTATCCGGCCCCGTCGCGCCGAGGAGTGCGAGCCGTCCGTCGTCGGCGTCCGCGATGTACGTGGCGGCACTGGCGAGGGCGCTCGCGGACCACCCCCAGCTGACCGCGGTCGAGACGAGGTCACGCTTGCGGATGAGGAACACGACGCCCACGGCGAACGGGAAGAGCACTTCGAGCCCCGATCCCATGATCAGCATCGTGAGTTCGCCGAACGGCCGGAACAGCACGTGACCGATCTCGTGTACCGCGATGTTGAGGTACACGAAGATCGGTGTCTGGTCGTTCTTCACGAGGGCGAACCATCCCCAGACGGCGATGAGGAGCAGGGCGCCGGCCGCCTTGTAGGCGGTGAGTCGCCGCTCGATATCGTCGGGCAGTGGCACGGGCGCGAGGGGATCCATCCCTGACCTCATCGGCAGCGCCGGCTGCGGAGATGAGACGGTCGCCTCATACGGGGAGCCGTCACATGCTCATTGTATCGGGTGGTGGTTGCGGGCACTTTGAACTTAGGCTGTCGGGACCCGCACCCAACGGTCGGAAGATGACCCGTCTCCCGATCGACCCCCCGACCCGTGCGGAGGAGGGAGGCGTCTGGTGAGACGCTTTTCGGTATTCGTGTTGGCGACGGCCCTGACGGCGCTCGTCGCTCTGCCCGCGATCCCCGCGGGCGCTGCACCCGGGGACGTTCTGGTGACCAACGGCAGCCCCCGCAGCCCGTTCTCGCAGAACAAGCAGAACGAGCCGGCGGTCGCCGTCGATGCCAATCATCCGAACATCCTCGCCGCCGGTGCGAACGAGAACATCGACATGGAAGCGTGCAACGCGGCCGAGGACGACACCTGTCCCTTCACGGAGGGAGTGGGCGTCTCCGGCATCTACTTCTCGATGAACAGCGGCGACAGCTGGACCCAGCCGACGTACACGGGGATGACCGCACGACACTGCCTCGGGGCACTCGGGGACGGCGATCCGGCGTGCGAGCCCGAAGTGGGCGACATCGGGACGCTCCCCGGGTACGCCGAGAACGGGTTGGTGTCCGACGGCGATCCGGCGGTGGCCTTCGGACCTCGCATGGCGAACGGCGCGTTCTCCTGGGAGAACGGCTCGCGCCTCTACTACGCGAACCTGACCTCCAATTGCGGCGTCGCGGGATGCGGGACCGGTGGTTTCAAGGGATTCGAGGCGATCGCGGTCTCCCGGACGGACGATGTCGCGGGCGCAGCCGCAGGCAGCAACTCTGCGTGGATGGATCCTGTGATCGCGAGCAAGCAGAACTCCGCTCTGTTCGCCGACAAGGAGCAGATCTGGGCGGACAACGCTGCGACCAGTGACTTCTTCGGGAACGTCTACGTCTGCTACGCGGGATTCCGGGGGATCAACGGGACCTCGCAGCCACTGTTCGTCCTGACCTCTCGCGATGGCGGGGACACGTGGGCCCAGAAGAAGGTCACGTCCGCCTCGAACAACCCCTCGAGCGGCCAGGGGTTCGGTCGGTCCGGTTGCACGATCCGCACGGACAGCCAAGGGGTCGTATACGTGTTCGCGTACACGTTCGGCTTCGGGTTCCCCGGCACCGGCGAGCAGATCGTGATCAAGTCCTTCGACGGCGGGAGCACGTGGGGCCGGCCGCAGCACGTCCAGACCGCGGTCGACACCTGCAATGCTTTCGAGCCCTCCATCGGCCGCTGTGTCGAGGACGGTATCGGCGGTGCACGGGACGACCTCGGCGCCTCGCCGAGCGTCGACATCGCGAACGGAGCCCCGACCGGCGCCGACGCCACGGACCGGATCGTCCTGACCTGGGTCGACGGCCGTGACGGCCTGAACCACGAGCATGTGATGTTCACGAGCTCGGTGAATGGCGCCGCCAGCTGGTCCGCACTTCGACAGCTGGAGCAGCCCAACAGCAACCATCCGACCGAACAGGCCATGGATCGGGGCTATTACTCGGCACCCGCCATCTCGCCGGACGGCAAGACGGTGTACCTGGTGTACAACGCCTTCACCACGCCGTTCCGCAACGACTCGACGACTCTGCGAGGGCTGATCGGCGTGGTGCTGCAGGCGCCGGTGACAGGAACCGCCGCCGGTAGCATCGGGACGTTCGCGTCGATCCACCGAGGTGCCGAAGGTGATCCTCGGGGATCCAGCCAGAACAACCTGGCCGCGGAGTTCCTCGGTGACTACGTCTACGCGGCCGCCACGCGCACCTACGGCGTCGCCGTATGGAACGACACCCGAGACGCTGCCGACTGTCCGGCCATCGACGAGTTCCGGCAGGAGCTGCATGACGAGGCCGTCGCCAGTGGCCTCCGGACCGCAGAGGCCGAGGAGCCGCGAGGCGAGGAGGAACGGGCGCAGTTCGGTAACCAGAAGGACCAGGAGGAAGAGACGGGTCCGCCCGCCGTCCAGCTGGAGTGCATGCCGACCTTCGGGAACTCGGACATCTTCGGATTCACGACGGCCTAGGCACGCAGGTTCACACAACGGCCGGAAGGGCCTCGAGGCGGTGATCGCCTCGAGGCCCTTTCGCGTCCGGCTGCGAAGGAGCTGGGGATCGCAATCGTGGCGGGGGCTGACCGAAGGGGCATCTGGTCGGTGCGGTATCGCCGACAAGACCTTTCCCGAGTTGGAGTACGATGCTCCGGCGTCGGATCGAGGGAGCCGCCCATGGCTGGAAGCACCGTCATGACCGAATGGCTGAAGCAGGTGCCGCTCTTCTCCGCCTGTTCGAACCGTGAGCTGCGCGCGATCGCGGGGGTGGTGAAAGAGGTGGACCACCCTGCGGGCACCGTGATCGCCACGGAGGGAGACCCCGGCGTCGGTCTCTTCGTGATCGTCGGCGGCGAGGCAGAGGTCACGATCGGGGGCAAGCGGATGGCGATCCTCCGCCGTGGCGACTTCTTCGGAGAGATCGCCCTCCTGGACGGTGGACCTCGGTCGGCGACGGTGACGGCTCGCTCGGACATGCGGCTCCTCGGCCTCACCGAATGGGTGTTCCGCGGGCTGCTCCAGGAGCACCCTTCGATCGCCGTGAAGACCCTCGAGGCGATGGCCGGTCGGCTCCGCGACGCGACACAGGCCGCGACGGCGTAGGCCGCGCCGGCCGATGCCGGTCCTCACGCGCCCCGACGGGGTTCGCCTCTTCCACGAGCTCTACGGACCTGAGGAGGCGCCGCCGCTGATCCTGCTCGAAGGCATGGGTGGCGACATCCCGGGCTGGCGTAGGAACATCCCCGTGCTCGCCGGTGAGCTCCGCGTGATCGCGTACGACTTCCGCGGGAACGGCAACAGCGACGAGCCACCCGGCCCAGCGACGATGGCGACGTTCGTGGACGACACCCTCGCGCTGCTGGATGCGCTGGGGGTCGATCGCGCCCACGTCTACGGGCAGTCCTTCGGCGGGATGGTGGCGCAGGAGATGGCCCTCACGAGGCCCCAACGCGTTCGTACCCTGATCCTGGGGTGCACCCACGCGGGGCCGCGGCACGCGGTGCGAGTGCGCGGCTCCAAGGTGCCCAAGGGGGAACCGTGGCGATCGATGTATGCGCCGGGCTTCCCCGATCGCCATCCCGAGCACGTTGCGGAGGATCTCCGGATCGGGGCTGCGCAGCCGAAACATCCCGAGGGCGGGCGGAGACAATGGGAGGCGATGCAGGGCTTCGACAGCTTCGAGCGTCTCCCGACGATGAGCGTCCCGACCCTCGTGCTGCACGGGACCGAGGACCTCGCCGTCTCGCCCGAGAACGCGAGGCTGCTCGCCGAGCGGATACCCGGCGCCGAGCTGCTCCTGCTCGAGGGGGCCGGTCACCTGTACCACTCGGAGCGGCCCGAGGAGGCCGATGCGGCCGTCTTGGACTTCGTACGGAGGCACGGGGATGCCTGAGGCACCCGAGGAAGTCGTCCGGTTGGCGGAGGAGCGCGCCGCTGCGCGCGCATCGAGGGACTTCGCCAAGGCCGACACCCTGCGTGAACGGATCGCCGATTCGGGCTGGACGGTGGTCGACGAACCCGGTGGGTTCCGATTGGAGCGCGAAAGCGTCGAGGCGGACCCGCCCGTCCGAGGGCGCGCTGGCGACGTCGCCTCCGTCCTCGGCGATGAGCCCGACATGGACGTGAGCGTCGAGTGGGTCTGCGAGGGCTGGCACGAGGACATCGAACGCGCGATGGCGGGCTTCCGCGCGAACGAAGAGGGCCGATCCGTCCAGTACGTGATCGCCGACGTCACCGATCGCGAGCCCTCGACGTGGGGCGACGGCGTCGAGGTCGTCTGGCTCGAGGAGGGAACGGGGTGGGCGGCAGCCCGGAACGCGGGCCTGAAGCGTACGCGGGGTCGCACGGTGCTGTTGATGGACGGCTCCGTGGAACCGACCGGCGACGTGTTCGGCCGCCTCGAGTCGGTGCTCGCGGATACGGGGGTGGGCGTGTGCGGCCCGTTCGGGATCGTGACCCACGACCTCAGACAGTTCGACGAGGCGCGGGCGGGCGACGTCGACGCGATCGAGGGCTACCTGATGGCCCTGCGGCGGGACACGGTGATCGCGGCGGGTTTCTTCGACGAGAAGTTCAGGTGGTACCGGACGGCCGACATCGAATACTCGTTCCGGGTGAGGGACCTCGATGGGCGAGCAACGGTGGTGGACCTCCCGGTCACGAAGCATGAGCACCGGATGTGGTTCAACACCGAGCCGGTCGATCGAGCGAGATGGTCGAAGAAGAACTTCTACCGGTTCCTCGACCGTTTCCGTGACCGCTGGGACCTGCTCGTGGATCCCCTACCGGAGGACGAGCGCCCTCACCACCATCACCACGACGAGCACGAGTAGGAGTCGCCGCTAGTCGGTGGCGGGCATCGGCGGAGCGGGAGGCATCGATACCGCGCGGGCCGCGACGGTCGGCTCGGCGGGCACCGTGTCGCGTTCGCTCGAGGGCTGAGGCTTCAGCGTCGGTCTGATCGTCGCTGGATCCGGGATCTCTTTCCTGCCCTCGAAGTAGGCTTTCAGCTCGTCGCCGTCGATCACCTCGGTGGCGATCAGCAGGGCCGAGAGACGGTTCAGCAGCTCTCGGTGCTCGGTGAGGATCTTCTCCGCGCGGATATGCGCCTCATCCAGGAGTCGCCGGACCTCCTTGTCGATCAGCTCGGAGGTGTGTGCGCTCACTTTCGGCATCGCGCCCGGCATCCATGCGTTCGGGTCGTCCCTGCCGAGCGAGATGGGTCCGACCGTTTCGCTCATGCCGAACTGCGACACCATCGCCCGGGCGAGGTCGGTGGCTTTCTCGAGGTCGTTCTGCGCGCCGGTGGAGATCACTCCGTCGAAGTAGATCTCTTCCGCGGCCTGTCCGCCCATCGCGAAGGCCATCTGGTCCTTCAGCTGCGGCTCCGTCACGACGTAGCGGTCTTCGAGTGGTCGCGTCATCGTGATGCCGAGAGCGGCGGCACCGCGCGGGATGATCGTCACCCGGTGGAGGGGATCGATCTCCTTGCAATTGAGCGCGACGAGCGCGTGCCCCATCTCGTGCACGGCCACCCGTTCCTTCTGACTGTCGGAGACCACACGCGATTTCCGTTCGAGGCCCGCCGTGGCGCGGTCGATGGCCTCCTCGAGCTCCTCCATCGTCACCGAGTTCTTCTCCCGGCGGGCGGCGAGCAAGGCGGCCTCGTTCACGACGTTCTCGAGGTCCGCTCCGGTGAATCCTGGCGTCCGGGCCGCGATCGTCTTGAGATCGACGCTGGGATCCAGGGCCACACCCCGCGAGTGGACCCGAAGGATCTCCTCACGGCCGTTCAGGTCGGGCAGGTCGACGACGACCTGCCGGTCGAAGCGGCCCGGCCGGATCAGGGCAGGGTCGAGCACGTCCGGGCGGTTGGTCGCCGCCATGATGATCACGCCCTTGGAGGCGTCGAAGCCGTCCATCTCGACGAGGAGCTGGTTCAGCGTCTGCTCGCGCTCGTCGTGCCCGCCGAAGCTGCCGCTCATGGGCCCCGCGCGGCCCTTCCCGATCGTGTCGATCTCGTCCAGGAAGACCAGCGCCGGCGCCTTCTCCTTCGCCTGCTGGAAGAGCTCGCGCACGCGAGCAGCGCCCAGCCCCACGAACATCTCCACGAACTCCGATCCCGACATGAAGAAGAACGGGACGTTCGCTTCGCCCGCGACGGCCCGTGCGAGCAGGGTCTTCCCGCAGCCTGGAGGCCCGAGGAGCAGCACGCCCTTGGGGATCCGGCCGCCGAGCCGCTGGTACTTCTTCGGGTTCTTCAGGAAGTCGACGATCTCGCGGAGCTCCTCCTTCGCCTCGTCGACGCCGGCGACGTCCGCGAAGGAGGTCTTCATCTCCTTGCGGTCGTAGATCTTCACCTTGTTGCGCCCGAGATTGAGCGCCGAGCTGGCGCCGCCGCCGATCCGCCGGAAGAGGAAGTAGTACAAGACCTCCGAACAAGGCGATGAACAGGACGGTCTGCACGATGAAGCCCGTGAGGGCGTTCGGTTGCGACCCGGTCACCTGGTACCCCTGTGCGGAGAGCTGGTCGACGAGAGCGGTCGGGTCGTAGCCCGGAGGGATGATCGCGAGCCACGTCTGCTGCCCGTCCTTCGTGGTGACCACGCCCTGGACGGTGGTGGTCGTGATCGTGACGTCCTCGCTCTTCACGAGTTGGCCGTCGTCGACGGCCGCCTTGAACTGCGAGAAGGGCACTGGTTCAACCGCTGATTGCGTGAGGAACCGGTTGAACAGGAGCAATGCCCCCGCCACCACGAGCACGACCACCAACGCGGATCGCGGCCTCGGCTGGGGCGCTCCCGCGGCGGGGCGGCGTCCGAAGGGACTCTTGTCTTGCTCGGGCATGGCCCAATCTTCCCACCGCCTCGTAGTTGTGACGACCGAGAGAGGCGCGAGCGGGCCAACCAGGGATACTGGGGGCTCCTATGGCGAACGCGAGCAGCGTGCCGGCGCAGACCGATCAAGATCTCCTGGAGCGATTCGAACGCGACGTCTTGCCGATGCTGCCCAGCCTGTACGGGGCGGCTCTGAGGATGACGAGGAACCCCGCCGACGCGGAGGACCTGCTGCAGGACACGACGCTCCGCGCCTACCGTGGGTTCGCCTCGTTCCGCGAGGGAACCAACCTCAAAGCCTGGCTGTACCGGATCCTCACGAACTCGTTCATCAACACCTACCGGAAGAAGCAGCGAGAGCCGAAGACGGTCGATGGTCCCGAGGACCTGGACGAGTGGTTCCTGTTCGACCGGCTGGGCGCCCAGAGCGTCGCGCGCTCGGCCGAGGAGGACGTCCTCGAGAACATCCCCGACGCCGACGTGAAGGAGGCGCTCGAGTCGATCCCGGAGAACTTCAGGATGGCCGTGCTGCTGGCGGATGTGGAAGGCTTCGCCTACAAGGAGATCGCGGAGATCACCGGTGTCCCGATCGGGACGGTGATGTCCCGGCTCCACCGGGGAAGGAAAGCCTTGGAGAAGGCGTTGTACGCCGTGGCGAAAGAGCGAGGACTCGTCGATGGGTGACATGGGATGTCGAGAGACAAGGCGCGAGCTCGAGCGCTACGTCGACGGTGAGTGCCTGCAGGCGCTCACCGTCGAGGTAGAGACTCACCTCGCCGGCTGCACCGACTGTCACGACCACGCCGAGTTCAAGCGCCACATGAAGCTCCTGATCGCCACGAAGTGTGGTGGCGAGGCGCTCCCCGAGGGGCTGGCGGAGCGGATCCGCCAGCGGATCCGCTCCGCCAACCCCTAGCGGCGACAGAGTCTCGCCCGCTTCCCTGACGCTTCCGAAGAGCGACCGAGTCATCTCGCGCATCGTCACGTCGTGGTCGCGTTGACATATTCCTATATGGGTATATGATGCCGTGACATGGCACGGGCAGCGACGACGGCGGATGCGTTCAACGCGGTGGCGGAGCCCCGACGGCGAGAGATCCTGGACGCTCTCGCAGGCGGGGAGCGACCCGTGAACGACCTCGTCAAGCTGCTCGGCCTGACGCAGCCGCTCGTGTCCAAACACCTGCGGGTGCTGAGGGAGGTGGGACTGGTGGATGTGCGTGACGAGGGACGGCAGCGGATCTACCGCCTCAACGGCCATTCGCTCAAGCCCATCCACGACTGGGTGAAGAACTACGAACGGTCGTGGGAGCAGCGCTTCGACCGGCTCGATGGCGTGCTGGAGGAGCTCAAAGGAAGGGAGGAAAGGGATGGTGGCGATGACGAGTAGTGGGACGGCCGTGGTGACGCTTCCCACGGACACGCAGATCCTGATCACGCGAGAGTTCGACGCCGCGAAGCACCTGGTCTACCGGGCGTACACCGAGCCGGACCTGATCGCGCGTTGGTGGAGCGGTAAGCGGGGTGAGGTCACGAGCGTCGAGGTCGACCTCCGGGTCGGCGGTACGTGGCGCTACGTGATGACGGCCAACGAGGGCTTCGAGGTGGCGTTCCACGGCGAGTTCCGGGAGATCGTCCCGAACGAGCGGATCGTCACGACGGAGGTCTACGAGATGCCCGACGACGACCCTATGGCGGGATCGCCGGAGGCCGAGGAAGGCGCGCTGAACATCATCACGTTCACCGAGGTAGACGGGCGCACCACACTCACGACGGTCGTGGAATGCCACACCAAGGAGGTGCGTGACGCGATCATCGAGTCCGGCATGGAAGGCGGGATGCAAGAGGCGATGGACAGGCTCGAGCAGGTCGCGGTCTCGCTCGGCTCCGCTGAGGAGACCTCGCTCCCACGCATCACGGACCACCGGGACGATGTCCCGGTGGTCCTTCGTTCGGGCCCACCCTGAAGAGAGAAACCGCTAGCATCCTCCGGCATGCGTGACGCGGCGGAGCTCGGGACCGTTCTCGGCATATGGGCGCATCCCGACGACGACATCTATCTGTCCGCGGGCTTGATGGCAGCGGCCGTCGAGGCGGGCCAACGTGTCGTCGACGTCACCGCGACGCGGGGCGAGGGCGGATCCATGGACGAGGAGCGCTGGCCGCCCGCCTCGATGGGTGAGGTTCGGACCAAGGAGCTGCTACGGAGTCTCGACGTGCTCGGCGTGAAGGAGCACCACTTCCTCGAGGGACCGGTCGACATCGACATGGAGACGGGCCTCGACCCGGCCGGCGCCGAGCAGGTGCGCACGATCATGGAGGAGGTCGATCCCGACTCCGTCTTCACGTTCGGGCCCGAGGGGATGACCGGCCACGCGGCGCACAAGGACGTGTCGAGGTGGGCCGGCGAGGCGTTCGCCCAGGTCGCGAAGCCCGGCGCGGGCCTGTACCACGCCGTGTTCCCGACGAGCATGGCCGACGAGTGGCTCGAGAAGCTCGCGCCCTTCAACATCTTCCTCCCCGGAACCCCCAACGTCGTGCCCGACGAGAAGATCGACCTCTACTTCGAGCTTCCTTCCGACCTCCTGGACCGGAAGATCGCCTCGATCAAGGAGCACGCCAGCCAGATCGAAGCGCTCTACGAGGTCTTCGGCGACGAGGGCTTCCGCCGATTCATGGCGAAGGAGGGGTTCGTGCTGGCGGCGACGAAAGAGCCGTGATGGTCGAGCGACCCGAGCCCTTCCGCGACCTCGACTGGGATCCGAAGCGGGCCCGCGGGTTCACCGACGGCGTCGCGGACATCTACGAGGAGCTGCTGACCAAGCTCCGGGATCTGCCGGTGTCGGGCACCTGGGGCGTGCAGGAGGTCCGCGACGCCGCCGTGATCCCCGTCCCCGACGATCCCATGCCCGAGGACGAGCTCCTCGAGTACCTGCACCGGATCACGTTCGACTATTCCGGCTACCTCGGGCATCCGCGGTTCTACGCCTACATCTCCGGCGCGGGGACGGTGCCCGGAGCCGCCGCCGATCTGCTGGCGTCCGGACTCAACGGGAACGCGGGGGGTTGGCGCCTGGCGCCGGCGGCGACCGAGATCGAGCTGGGGTTCGCTCGCTGGTTCGCGCAGGAGGTGTTCGGATTGCCCGCGACCGCGGGCGGAGCGCTCACGTCCGGAGGTGCGATGGCGAACTTCATCGCGCTGAAGGTGGCGCGCGACGCGAAGGCGGGGTGGGACATCCGCAAGGAGGGCGTTGCGGCCGGACCGACATTGGCCGTGTACGTGTCGACCGAGACACACATCGTCTCGATCCGAGGCGCCGACATGCTCGGTCTGGGGATGGACAACGTCCGGCAGATCTCCGTCGGCGACGACTACCGGATCCGGGTGGACGAGCTCCGCGCGCAGATCGCGGAGGATCGCGCCGCGGGGATCCACCCGATCGCGGTGGTCGCCAACGGCGGCACCGTCTCGACCGGCGTCGTGGATCCGCTCGAGGAGATCGCCGATCTGTGCCGGGGGGAAGACCTCTGGTTCCACGTCGATGCGGCCTACGGCGGTCCGGCGATGCTCGCGGAGGACCTCCGCCCGCTGTTCGCGGGCATCGAACGGGCCGATTCGATCGCGTTCGATCCGCACAAGTGGCTCTACACCCCGCAGTCGGGCGGTTGCATCGTGGTCCGCGACATGGAGCTGATGCGGCGAGCCTTCGACGTCGACTACGTCGCGTATGTCGTGAAGGACGAAGAGCACACCGACTGGGGGATCGACCTCGGTCGTCACTCGCCGAACTTCAGCCGCGGCTTCTGGGCCTTGAAGGTCTGGGTCTCCCTGCTGGCACACGGCCGGAAGGCGTACGGGCGCCGGATCTCGCACGACGCCGCGCTGGCGCGGTACCTCGGCGCCTGCGTCGAGGAGCACGACGGGTTCGAGCTGATGACGCCGGTCGGCCTCTCGATCACCTGCTTCCGATACGTGCCGGCAGACCTCGCCTCCTCCGATCCTCGGCACGATGAACAAGGTCGCAACGAGTACCTCGACGTGCTCAACAACCGGTTGATGACGGAGATCCAGCTCGACGGTCGCGTGTACTGCTCGAACGCCGTGCTCGACGGCCGATTCTGCCTCCGATCGTGCATCGTGAACTACCGCACCGAGGCGGAGGACATGGACGCGCTGCTCGACGTGGCATCAGAGCTCGGGGCGAAACTCGACGTCGAGCTTCGCCCGGAGACCCTGCGATGACCTGGTGGTCATTGCTCGGGTCGGGTGAGTTCCTCCCGTGGTCCGAGCCCGTCGATCGGCGCTTGGTGGCCGAAGCCGACGGTGACGGCCGGGTGTTGATCCTGCCCACGGCTTCCGCGCCCGAGGGCAAGGACGTCTTCGAGCGCTGGGGGTCGCTCGGCCTGGCGCATTTCTCGCGGCTCGATATCCCGGCGGAGGTGCTGGATCTCCGTACCCGCGAGGACGCCGACGATCCGCGCCTGGTGGCCCGCCTCGACGACGCCTCGGCCGTCTACTTCTCGGGTGGGAACCCGGCCTACCTCTCTGCGACGCTCGCCGAGAGCGATTTCCTGGACTCGATGCTGAAGCAGCTGGACCGTGGGATGGCGTACGCGGGATGTAGCGCCGGCGTCGCCTGTCTCAACGAGCTCACGTTCGACAGCGACACCACGGACGTCGGCGAGGTCTTCAAGCCCGGCCTCGGGCTCGCGCCTCGGGCCTTCTTCGCTCCTCATTGGGACATCGTGGACACGTGGATGCCCGGCGCGACGGAGTTCATCGTGGCATCGGTGCCGGAGGACTCCGTCTTCATCGGGCTCGACGAGGACACCGCGATGATGGGTCACGGGTCCTCCTGGGCGGTCCTCGGAAAGAGCGGCATCCACGTCAAGAAGGACGACGCCTGGACGACGTATCGGGACGGTGACGGATTCGAGCTCGGGCTGATCTAACGAGGGGTGAGGTGGGATGGACGAGATGTACCACGAGGGGAACCGTGAGCTGCAGGAGCGCTTCGACACACGGAGGCTCGCCGACCGGATCGAGAACCTGCTGGTGCACGAGACCTTCACGCGGCCGCGACAAGGCGTTCGTCGAGTCGCGCGACATGTTCTTCCTCGCGACGGCCGACGACGCACGGCCGGCCGAACGTCAGCTACAAGGGCGGCGATCCGGGGTTCGTACGAGTCGTCGACGAGCACACGCTGGCCTTCCCCAACTACAACGGCAACGGGATGTACCTCTCGATGGGCAATCTGCTGAAGAACGAGCACGTCGGGATCCTGTTCATGGACTTCGAGGGACGCGATCGGATGCGCGTGAACGGCGAGGCGTCGGTGCACTTCGACGATGAACTGCGTTCCTGGTGGCCGGAAGCCCAGTTCGTGGTCCGAGTGCGAGCGCGGGAGATCTTCCCGAACTGCCCGAGGTACGTCCATCGCTACCAGAAGGTGCAGGCATCGGCCTTCGTGCCTCGCAAGGACTGCGAGACGCCGGTGCCGTCGTGGAAGCGAGCGGACTGGGCGGTCGATGTGCTCCCCGAAGGCGATCCCGCCCTCGATCCTGGCGCCACGGTGGTCTGACCTTGGAGAAGCTCACCGTTGCCGCCGTCCAGGCAACCCCGGAGTTCCTGGACCGTGACGCCACGGTCCAGAAGGTGGTCCGGCTCACCAAGGAGGCTGCCGGCATGGGGGCACGGCTGATCGTGTTCCCCGAGACCTTCATCCCGACCTATCCGGATTGGGTCTGGCGCGCCGCGCCGTGGGACGGCCCGTTCGAAGCGCTCACCGCCCGTCTCCGCGAGGAGTCGGTCGAGGTGCCCTCCTCGGCCACGGAGGAGCTCGGGAAAGCGGCCCGACGAGCGAAGGCCTACCTCTCGGTGGGCGTGAACGAGCTCGACGGCGGCACGATCTACAACGCGCAGCTGCTCTTCGGCCCCGACGGCGAGATCGCGGGGAAGCACCGCAAGCTCATGCCGACGGGCGGCGAGCGGCTCGTCTGGGGCTTCGGGGACGGCTCGGACCTCGACCCCGTCGACACGCCGTATGGACGGGTCGGCGGATTGATCTGCTGGGAGAACCTGATGCCGCTGGCGCGCACCTCGATCTACGCGAAGGGCGTCGACATCTGGACGGCCCCGACGTGGGACAACGACGAGAACTGGATCGCGAACCTGCGGCACATCGCACGCGAGGGACGCGTGTACGTGATCGGCGTGTGCACGTTGCTCCGCGGGTCGGACATCCCCGACGATATCCCGGGGCGAGAGCTCTGGGGCGGCGAGGACGACTGGGCCAACCCGGGGTGGTCGGCGATCGTCGATCCCGACGGGCAGGTGCTGGCCGGACCGTTGATCCAGGAAGAAGGGATCCTCACGGCCGAGGTCGACGCGCAGGTCGCCAGATCCCTGCGGTACCGATTCGATCCCGTCGGCCACTACAGCCGGCCCGACGTGTTCACACTGGTCGTCAACGACTCGCCGAAGCGGTCGGTGACGTCCGAGTAGCATCCGGGCGTGCCTGCGAAGCAGCATCTGACCCGCGACGATCCGATCGAGAAGCGCGCGCCCGAGATCATCCGGCGTCTCTCCGAGGCGTACCCGGACGCGAAGGTGGCGCTCCACTTCACGAACCCACTCGAGTGCCTGGTCGCGACGGTGCTCTCGGCCCAGTCGACCGACGAGACGGTGAACAGGGTTACGGCGACGCTGTTCCAGAAGTACCGGAGCGCCGAGGACTACCTACGCGTGCCCGAGGACGAGCTGAAGGCCGACATCCACGCGACCGGGTTCTTCAATCAGAAGGCGATCTCGATCCGCGAAGCCTGCCGTCGGATCGTGGAGGAGTACGGCGGTGAGGTGCCGGGAACGATGGCGGACTTGATCACGCTTCGAGGCGTGGCCAGGAAGACGGCGAACATCGTGCTCGGGAACTCGTTCGGTGTCGTCGAAGGCATCGCGGTGGACACGCATGTGCACCGCCTCGCGAACCGGCTCGGTTTCTCGGAGCAGAAGGATCCGGTGAAGATCGAGCAGGATCTGATGCGCCTGATCCCGGAGGAGCGGTGGTTCGATCTCACCTACGTGTTGATCGACCACGGCCGCGCGATCTGCACGGCGAAGAAGCCTCGGTGCCCGGAATGCCCGGTCGAGTCGTTGTGCCCGGCCAGCCAGGCGTGATGGTCGAAAGGCCTGCGAGGCCGATGGTGGTGGCGCATCGCGGCGCGTCGGCCGAGCAGCCCGAGAACACGATCGAGGCGTTCGAGGCCGCGATCGACGCCGGGGCGGACGCGGTCGAGTTCGACGTGCGGATGACGGCCGACGGCGTCGCCGTCGTGATGCACGATCCGGACGTCTCACGAACAACGGACGGGATCGGGCTGGTCCCGGAGCTCACGCTGTCCGACATCCAACGGCTCAAGATCTCGCTCCCGGATGGGGGCGCGGCTCGCGTCCCGACGCTCGAGGAAGCGCTCGGATGCCTCGCCGGCCGCGCCGGCGCCGACATCGAGATCAAGAGTCTGCCGGAGGAGCGGGGGTTCACGTCGGATCGCGAAGAGGCCGTGGAGGCGACCCTCGAGGCCTTGGACACGGCGGGATTCCCCGGTCCCGTGATCGTCTCCAGCTTCAACCCGGCGTCGATCGCCCACAGCCGCCGGCTGCGACCCGACGTCCCGACTGGCTTGCTCTCCTCGTTCGATGTCGACGCGGACGAGGCGCTGGCGCGCGCGACCGGGAACGAACACCCGTGGGTGCTGCCCTTCGTCACGAAGGTGCTCGATGCGAGCGACGGGTTCGCCGACCGGGTCCACCGGGGCGGCGCACTCCTGGGCGTGTGGATCGCCGACGATCCCGAGACTTCGCGGCGCCTCTTCGAGCTCGGCGCCGACGCGGTCGCGACGAACGATCCGCGCGCGATCGTCCCCATCCGCGACGAGGTCGCCGGATAGGTGTCCCCTTCGCTCTTCAGGCGCAAGCGACTGCCCGACCAACTGGAGGTCCCGCTGGGGGGACTCCGGGCGGTCGCTGCGGAGATCGAGGCGGGGAAGCGAGCGATGACGGGTACCGTCCCGTCGACGCGCTCTGCCGGGACGCCGCTCGCGGAGGGGATCCTGGAGCTGGAAGACCGGCTCACCACCGCACAGACCCTCATGCCCGCTTGGCGACACCCGGAACTCGAACAGGAATGGCGCGCGTGCGACGAGGGGATCCGCGAGTCTATGGACCGAGCCCGCCGGCTCCGAGAGGATCCACCGGACCTGACGGGCTTCGAGGGATTGATCTGGGCGGTGGACCAACTCCTCGAACCCCTGGCGGCGTTCGAGGCGGCGGCCGACCGGTTCCGTACGCTTCGTCGCTGAGATGTCCGTCGTCAGCCTCGTCGGGGTGCACAAGTCGTACGGCACGTGGCCCGTGCTCCAAGGGGTCGACTTCATGGTGCCCGACGGTGCGCGGATCGGGATCATCGGGCCGAACGGCGCCGGCAAATCGACGCTCTTGCGGATCGTCGGCGGGACGGAGGACGTGAACGAGGGTGAGGTCGTGCGCCGTCGCGGCGTGACCGTCAGCTACCTCGAGCAGAACCCCGAGGGCGACAGCAGGACGGCGGAGGCGTGGGTGCTCGCCGGGAGGCCGGACATCGCCACGCTCGACGACGAGCTCCGGACCATCGAGGCGGAGTTGGCGCGGCCCGCGGTCACGGCCGACCTCGCGAAGATGGATCGCGTCCTCGTCAAACAGCAGGAGGTGCTCGATCGCTGGGTGGAAGCCGGTGGCCCGGGGCTGGCGGGGGAGGCGCGGAGCCTGCTCGTTCGCCTCGGCTTCGACGATCACGACCTGACGCTTCCGACCACCGCGCTTTCCGGCGGCCAGCGCAAGCTTGCCGCGTTCGCCGCCTGCCTGATCCGTGATCCGGATCTCCTCCTCCTCGACGAGCCCGAGACGCACCTCGACTCCGACAAGCGCGAGATCTTGGGGGACGTCGTCGCGGAGTTCCCAGGCGCCGTCGTCTCCGTCTCCCACGATCGCTACCTCCTCGACGACACGGTGAACCAGATCGCCGAGCTCGATCGCGGCGCGGTCACGATGTGGCCGGGCACCTATTCGGCCTTCGCCGTGGCGAAGGAGCTCGCGCTCCAGCGTCAGCAGCGAGTCTGGGTGACGCAGCAGAAGGAGATCGCACGGCTCGAGGCTGCGATCGCCCGATTCGAACTTTGGGCGTCCTGGGTGCCGAACGAGCGACACATCAGGCAGGCGAGGAACAAGCAGCGCCAGATCGACCAGATGGAGAAGGTGGATCGTCCGGTGTTCGAGCGCCGGAAGATGGCGCTCGAGCTCCGTCCCGCCGATCGCGGCGGACAACGGATCGCTCGTCTCCGGGACGTCTCGATGGCCTTCGACGACGACCCGGTCCTCTTCGACGTCTCGTTCGACGTCTACCGACGAGAGCGGCTGGGCGTCGTGGGACCGAACGGCGCGGGGAAGACGGTGCTCGGACGGATCCTGGCCGGCGAGCTCGAGGCGACGTCGGGGGAGCGCTGGATCGGACCCTCGGTGCGGATCGGGTATCTGGAACAGGGGTTCCAGAGCCAAGACCCAGCGCTCACGCCTGTCGAGACCGTCCGAAAAACGAAGGCGATGTACGAGGGGGAGGCCGTCGCGCTCCTCGCGAAGTTCCTCTTCCGCTACGACCAGATGCGCACACCGATCGGGTCCCTCTCTGGGGGCGAGCGCACGCGGCTCGAGCTCTGCCTGCTCATGCTCTCCGGCGCGAACTGCCTGGTGCTCGACGAGCCGACGAACCATCTCGACATCGAGAGCATGGAGGTGCTGGAGGGCGCGGTGGAGTCGTTCGACGGGACCGCGATCCTGATCTCGCACGACCGGTACCTGCTGGACCGGCTCTGCGACCGGATCCTCGAGGTCCGTGACGGCGACGTGAAGAGCTTCGAGGGCGGCTACGACGACTGGGTCTCTGCGAAGGCCGCCGCCGTGTGAGCCGCCTGAGCGACAGCCTCGAGCGGATCCACGACGACGCCGTCGCCTGCCGGGCGTGTCCGCGGCTCGTCGAGTGGCGGGAGAAGGTCGCGCGCGAGAAGGTCGCGCGCTTCGCGGATCAGGAGTACTGGGGGAGACCGGTCCCGGGCTGGGGCGATCCGGATGCGGCGATCCTGATCCTCGGGCTGGCTCCCGCCGCTCATGGTGGCAACCGGACGGGCCGGATCTTCACGGGCGACCGCAGCGGCGACTTCCTGTTCGCCTCGCTGCATCGAACCGGGTTCGCGAACCAAGCCACATCGGTCTCCGTGGACGACGGCCTGCGGGTCGACGCCGTCTACATCGCCGCGGTCAACCGGTGCGCGCCGCCGGCCAACAAGCCGACGCCCGACGAACGGGACCGATGCCTCCCGTACCTGGAGCGTGAGATCAGCGCGTTGACCCGCCTGAACGTGATCGTCGCGCTGGGCGCACGAGCTTGGGACGGGGCGCTCCGCGCCCTGGGCGCGCTCGGTCACACGGTGAAACCGCGCCCACGATTCGGTCATCTCGCCGAGGTTCGTATCGGGCCGTTCGTCCTGTTGGGCTGCTTCCACCCGAGTCAGCAGAACACGTTCACCGGCAAGCTCACGGAGGCGATGCTGGACGAGGTGTTCGAACGCGCTCGGGAGCTCGCGATCGGCTAGCTCCGATCCTCGTCGTCCATGTCGGGTCGCCCCGTGACGCGCCGATGCAGCCCGCGCAGCCCCGGCATCCTGTCGAACTCCAGGATGAAGAGGGCGAGCGCGGTCCCGAGGATCGCGGTGAGATAGAGGCCGATCCCCGTGACCACGCCAAGCGCGGCGACGCAGAGGATCGAGGCGGCGGTCGTGAGGCCGCGCGTCTCGCCCTCCTCGGCGCGCCAGATGATGCCGACCCCAAGGAAGCCGATCCCGGTGGCCACGCCCGCGACGGCCTGCCCCGCGGTCTCGGGGAAGATCGAGATCGCGGTCCCGGCGAATCCGGCGGCTCCAAGAGCGACGATCGCGAACGTGCGCTCGCCGGCGCTCTTGCCACGGGACTCGCGTTCCAGCCCGATCAGGAAGCCGAGCAACGCGGCGACTGCCATCCGACCGGCGATCGTGAGCTCGAGCGTCACCCGACCGTCCTCGAAGAGCCCCATGATCGAGAAGCCTAGTCGGCGAGCTGGCCGACCCTTGAGCGACTGTCGGATCGTCTCGAGGGTTCGGCTGCGCTCGGTTCGGGAGGACACGGGTGCTCGGCGGGCGTAGCCCGCCGCCGCCCGTATGCTCGACGCATGGGTCGGCACGGCTTCTTCCGCGTCTCTCCGATCGACGAGGATCACCGGAAGGTCGATCGCGCGACCGTCCGTCGCGTGATCGGGACCTTCCGTCCCTACAAGGGCAAGGTGGGGCTCGTCGGTCTGCTCATCGGCATCACGTCGGGGCTCGGCGTCATCAACCCGCTGATGATCGTGCTGGTCTTCGACAAGGCCCTCTTCGGCGCGAACGGTTCGTGTCAAGGCCAACCGTGCCCGAACCTGCCGCTGCTCTACCTCTACGTCGGGATCATGATCGCCGTCCCGATCGTGACGAGCATCATCGGGATCGGGCAGACCTATCTCACGAACCTCGTCGGCCTGAACGTGATGCAGGACATCCGGAACAGGCTCTACGAGCATCTCCAGGGGATGCCGCTGCGATTCTTCACGACGACCCGGACCGGGGAGATCCAGTCGAGGCTCGCGAACGACGTCGGCGGCGTGCAGTCGGTCGTCACGGACACGGCATCCACCGTGCTCTCCAACGTCGTCACGATCATCAGCACGATCATCGCCATGATCGTCATCTCGATCCCACTGACCATCTTGTCGCTGCTCCTGATGCCGCTGTTCCTCTGGCTCACGGTGAAGGTCGGGAAGGCCCGGCGTGAGGTCGCCACGAACACGCAGCGAACGCTCGCGGACATGACCACGATCACCGAAGAGACACTCAGCGTCAGCGGGATCCTCCTTTCGAAGGCCTTCGGACGCCAGCAGTTCGAGATCGGCAGGTTCCGAGGGGAGAACGAACGACTGACCGGGTTCCTGCTCCGGCAGACGATGATCGGCCGGTCGTTCTTCGCGCTCGTCGGCACGTTCTTCTCGATCACACCCGCCCTCGTGTACTTGGTCGCCGGTTGGGTGAACTCGAACGCCGGCCCCGACGTGATCCAATCGGGGATGCTCGTCGGGTTCACCACCCTGCAGTCCCGCCTCTTCTTCCCGATCGGGTCCATGCTGCAGGTCTCGACCGAGGTGCAGTCCTCCCTCGCGCTGTTCGATCGGATCTTCGAGTACCTGGATCTGCCTCACGAGATCCACGACGCATCGGATGCCGTGTCGATCGAGCACGTCGCCGGTCACGTCCGGCTGCGGGACGTGCGCTTCCGGTACGAGGATCCTCCCGAGGGGATCCCCGTGTCGCCGGATGCACCACCGCTCGGTGATGACGACCCGGTGCCGCGGGAATGGACGCTCGAAGACGTCGATCTGGACATCCGGCCCGGGCAGCTGGCCGCGCTGGTCGGTCCGTCCGGCGCCGGCAAGACGACGGTGACCTATCTCGTGCCGCGCCTCTACGACGTGCAGGAGGGTTCCGTCGAGATCGACGACCTCGACGTACGGAAGATCAAGCTGGAGTCGCTCGGTGAGGCGATCGGCGTGGTCACGCAGGAGACATACCTGTTCCACGACACCGTTCGCCGGAACCTGCTGTACGGCAAGCCCGACGCGACCGACGAGGAGATGATCGCGGCCGCGCGCGCGGCGAATATCCACGACCGGATCACGGAGCTCCCGGACGGGTACGACACGATCGTCGGCGAGCGGGGCTACAAGCTCTCGGGCGGCGAGAAGCAGCGCCTCGCGATCGCCCGCGTGGTCTTGAAGGACCCGAAGATCCTGATCCTCGACGAGGCCACGTCATCGTTGGACACGACCTCCGAGCGTCTCGTGCAGTCGGCGCTGGAGCCGTTGATGAAGGGCCGGACCACGATCGCGATCGCCCACCGCCTCTCCACGATCCTTTCGGCCGACGTGATCTTCGTGATGGATCGGGGTCGGATCGTCGAACAAGGGACGCACGAGGAGCTGCTGGCGCGAGGGGGGCTGTACGCGCAGGTCTACGACCAGCAGTTCCGCGGCGGACTGGTGCAGGCCGAGTACGAGGACGGCGTGATCCTGGCCTCGGGCGAGGTCGTGCGCACCGACAGTTGATCGGGGGAGCCGCTTCGGCCGGCGGACCCGGCTAGTAGCCGCCCTTTCCGCCTCCCGGGCAGGCGGCCAGGAGTAGCGTGATCGCGACCAACGCGAGCAAGAACCACGGCGCTGACAGCACGCGGTGTCTCATGTCCCTCGTTCCCCTTCCGGTCGTCCGTGGAACCTAGAGATGCTTGGAGTAGCCGAGTAATACGAAGCCGTCCGGGAAGAGGATGTCCTCCGCTCGTTCGTATCCCAGCCGCTCGTACATCGCCTGCGCGGCCCTCATCCGTTGCGTCGTGTTCAGGGTCATGAACGTCTTGCCGGCCGCGCGGGCCCGCGCCTCCGACTCCGCCATCAGCGCCCGAGCCACGCCGCGGGCCCGCGCGGCCGGATCCACCCCGAGCATCCGGATGTGGGCTTCCTCCGGCTCGAGGGGCCGCTGCCCCTCCTCGCCCTCGTCCTGCACGCGTCCGTCGAGCTCCAGGGTCAGGGATCCCAGGACACGCCCGTCCTCGACCGCGACCATGATCGTCGTCCGGTCGGCGCGATCCGCCACGTTCGCGATCCTCTGAAGGTATCGCTCCCAGTCCTCGTCGCCGGGCCCGATGAACTCCCGATAGGCCTCGGCCGTCACTCGCCCGGCCTCGGCGTGCTCGTCGAGGGTCGCTTCCCGGACCTCCATCCGCGGAAGGCTAGCGAGCCGCTCGACGTCTCGACCGTCAGGTTGATTGACTTCTCGCCGAGGGTGGGCAGGATGGAGGGGTGACGGAACCCCAGCTCGGCCGACTCCTGCTTGCCGCGCACCGAGGGTTCGCGGCCGATCTGGTCGTGGAGCTCGAGGAACGCGGCTGGCCGGACCTCCGCGCTTCTCAGGCGGCGCTCGTGCTGAACGTGGACCGCCGCTTCGGGACACGGCTCACCGAGCTCGCCCGGCGAGCCGGCGTCACCAAGCAGGCGATGATGGTGGTGGTGGACGAGCTCGAGGTCCGGGGACTCGTGCGTCGGACGCCCGATCCCGAAGACGGCAGGGCGAAGGTGGTCCGACTCACGGCGCGAGGCCGGACCTTCGCGGCCGAGTGCCGGCGCGCCATCGCGGCCGTCGAGGCTCGAGCGAGGCGGGCGCTCGGCGGCCGCCGGTACGACGGGCTCCGGGAAGCGCTCGAGCTCCTCCTGGAGACGGCTGACGAGGAGTCCTGAGGCCCCGGTCAGACGCGGAGGGCAGGACGGCCCGCCCTGAACCGGTCGAGCGGGACCGACGTCGCCTCGCCCGCGGCCAGATCGGCCAGCAGCTCGCCCACCAGAGGTGCGAACTTGAAGCCGTGGCCGGTGCAGGGCGACGCGATCACCAGTGGACCGACCCGATCGATCACGAAGTCCTCGTCGGGTGTCGTGGTGTAGAGGCACGTTTCCGTCTTCAGGAGCTTGGGTGGTGAGGCGAGTCGCTCGCCGATCCAGTCGATCGTGCTCGCTTCCCGATCGACATCGGGTTCGAAGGACCTCGCGTCCAGGTCGATCACCGGTCCGGACAGGTGCGAGCCGGCCTTGCATTCCCCGGGCCGGAACGGGTTCGGGACGAGGTAGGGAGGCTGGCTCGGCGCGGGGTCCCAATCGATGATCGTCGGGATCGTCGATCCCTCGCCGGTCATCTCGAAGTGGGTCGATTGCTCGAGCGTCGGCCGCAATCGCAGATCGATGCCGGCGTTGCGGAGCAGTGGGGCGGCCCAGGCGCCGGCGGCGATGATCGCCACCGGCGCACGGATCACCTCGTCGCGGGACGTCACCAGCTCGACGCCCTCGCCCACGGGGCGGAGGGTGTCGACGACCGCTCCCTCGCGAAGCTCCGCCCCCGAGGCGCCGGCGAGTCGTACCTGGGCCGCGATCGCCTCGTCCGACCGGATGATCGCTCCCTCCTGCTGATACAGGAACGTCGACCCTTCGTCGAAGCGAAGCGACGGCCACCGCTCCGCCACATCGGCCGCCGAGGGTCGTTCGAAGGATTCGCCGGCCGCCTCGAGGGCGGCCGCCGACGCATCGGTGGCCTCGCCCACGTCCAGCCCGCCGACGACCCGCATGAGCTCGAGGCCGGCCTCCGACTCGAGGCGACGCCATCGCTCCAACGCTTGCCGCGCCATCCGGACATAGACCGGGTCGTGATAGGTCAGCCGGAAGTTCCGGGTCGATCCTCCCGAGCTGCCGTTGGCGTGACCGAACGTGAAGCGTTCGAGCAGGAGGATGGCACGGCCGCGCGAGGAGAGCGCTCGCGCGGCCGCCGTCCCCATCACGCCCCCGCCCACGATCACCACGTCCGGTCTCTCCACGACGCCGCGAGCGTACCCGCACGTCGGCTCCTCGGATGCGCTGCTCCGGGTGTTGGCATCGGGTCCCGGCGCGGGCGAGACTCGCAGCGTGACCGAGCCGTCCACGACCGCTCCTTCGGACACGACGCCTGACCCTCCCGTCGAGCCGGAGGCTGACGGCTGGCGACGCCGGTGGCCGCCGATGTCCTACTGGGCCAGGTGGACGCTCACGGTCGCGGCCGTTTCTGCCGTCCTCGCCGCGCTCTGGTCGGTCCTCAACATCATGGTGCTCGTCCTGATGGCGGCCGTCCTCGCGATCGGGCTCGACCCGGCCGTCCGTGCGATGGAGCGTCGGGGCCAGAGCCGAGGCCGGGCGGTGACGTTGATCTTCCTCGGGGCGTTGGCGGTCGTGATCCTCTTCGCCTCCCTCGTGATCCCGCGGCTCGTTTCGCAGGTGGGCGAGCTCGCCGACAACATCCCCGGTGCCGTCGATGACATCGCCACGCGGGACGACGCGATCGGCCGGTATGTGCGCGAGAACGACGTCGCCGAGAAGCTGCAGAAGTTCGTGAAAGACCTCCCCGGGAAGATCACGAACTCCTTCGGCACGATCGTCGGTGTCGCCGGGAAGGTAGGGAGTGTCATCTTCAACATCGTGACGGTCGCGATCCTCACGATCTATTTCATGCTCTCGCTCCCTCGGATGCGACGCACCGCGGCGATCGCGTTCGCCCCGGGGACGCGTGAACGCGCCGAGGACGTGATGGATCAGGCGATCTCGCGCATCGGCGGCTACGTGGCCGGCATCCTCACGACCGCGTCGATCGCCGGCACGTCCGCGCTCGTGTTCTTCACGATCCTGGGCCTACTCGGCCTGGGGATCCCCTTCGCCGTGCCGCTCGCGGTGTTCTCCGGCCTCCTGGGGCTCATCCCCGCGGTCGGCGCCTACATCGGCGCCGCGCCGGCCGTGATCGTCGGCTTCTTCCAATCCCCCGCGACCGGCATCGTGATCCTCGTGTACTTCATCGTCTACCAGCAGATCGAGAACTACGTGATCCAGCCTCGGATCATGAAGAACGCCGTGAACCTGTCTCCCGCCGCAGTGATCATCTCCACCCTCGTGTTCGGTTCTCTCGCGGGCTTCGCCGGGGCCGTGCTGGCGCTGCCGGCCGCCGCCACGATCAAAGTGATCATCGTCGAGCTTTTCCTGCGGGACCGGGTCGCCGAGGGCGACCCGGTCGCGCAAGAAACGCTGGAGGAACACGACCGCGCGGAGGCCGAGGCGGAGGCCGAGGCGCGGGCGCGGGCGCGGGCTCGCAAACGACTGGTTCGTCGGCTCCAGGATCGCCTGAACAGGAAGCCTCGCGGGTAGCATGCCGTCGTGCCTCCCAGGGATGAAGTGTCCGCGCCGGGGGAGCGTCGAGGTGAGAGACCGGCGCCTCAGGAAGCGACGGGCAAGAGCGGGAAGCCCACCGAGACGCGGAACAAGCCCGAGCGGCCGCGAGATCTTCTCGGCCGACCGCTCCCTTGGGAGTCGAAGAGCGAACTCGAACTGGAGGATTTCGACTCCCTGAGCCTGGAGGAGAACCACGAGCTCGGGAGGGCTCACGCTCACGCCGGGAGGTGGTTCGCGGCCCATGAAGCGTGGGAGACAGCCTGGAAGCAGGCCCGAGACACCGACGAGGCCGAGCTCTTCAAGGGCCTCTCCCAGATGGGGGCAGGCTATGTCCACCTGTTCCGTGGGAACGCCCACGGGGCGGCCACGTTGCTCCGGCGCGCCGCCAAGCGGATCTCTCGCTATGCGGACGGGACCCGGCGAGTACCCACGATCGCGCTCGCTGGACGTCTGATCGCCGATGCCGATGCGGTGGACAGGGGAGACGTCGTGCCGGGCGAGGGAGCGACGGTGGCGCCCGTGGAGTTGTAGCCTTGCAGCCCATGAGCGAGGCCATCAGCGAGATCAGGTGGACTGGCGTCACCGGACCCTTCGAGTTCCGGGTGAATCCCGGCGTGTTCGCGCCGACACACACGAGCAAGACGATCGCCGAGGCGCTCGAGATCGGTCCGGACGATACCGTCATCGACGTCGGCTGCGGTTCCGGCGTGCTCTCGTTCGTGGCGGCGAGGCTCGGCGCACACCGGGTGATCGGGTGCGACATCTCCGAAGAGGCGGTCGAGATCGCGCGGCTGAATGCGAAGAACCTGGGGTTGGAGGACACGTGCGAGTTCCGTGTCGGGAGCCTGCTCGACCCCGTTCGTGACCTCAGGGCCGACGTCGTGATCGGCGACGTCTCGGGGATCCCCGACGAGATCGCGCAGGTGGCCGGGTGGTTCCCCGACGGGAGAGCGGGCGGCCCGACCGGCGCCGAGCTTCCTTCGGCGATGCTCGACTCGATCGGCGACACGCTGAAGCGCGGCGGACACCTCTACCTTCCGACCGGCACGATCCAGGACGAGCGAACGATCCTCGCGAAAGCTCGGGAGCTGTTCGGCGAACGGATGCAGGCCGTCATCGAGCGGGACTTCCCGCTACCGGACGTCGTCGGCAAGTCCCTCGCTGCCGCCCGCCTGATGAAGGACGGGCTCCTGAATCTCCACAAGCGCGGCTCCCGCTTCCTCTGGCGCCTCCGCGTGTGGCGCTGCGAGCGCTAGCCCGCTGACGAATCGGGCCTGAGCACCGCGACCGCTTCGACCACGTAGCCAGCCTCCCGCAGGTGGTCGGCGCCGCCGCGATCGATCGCCAGAACGATCGCGGCGATCTCAGCACCGGCGGCTTCGAGGATCTCCGCGGCCCGTCGGACCTGATGACCGGTCGTCGAGACGTCCTCGAGCAGGGCGACGCTGGCTCCCGGCTCCACGACGCCTTCCACCTGCGCTCTCGTGCCGTATCCCTTGGGCTCCTTGCGGACGACGGTCACCGGGAGGCCGGTCTCCAGCGCCACGGCGGCTACCAACAGCATCGCGGCGCCTTCGGGAGCTCCGAGCATCGTGACCCCGGGAGGGAGCAGCGATGCGACGGCCTTGGCCACGTCGCGGAGCAGGTCCGGCTCGGTGAGGAAGCGGAACTTGTCGAAGTACACCGAGGACCGTTGCCCGCTCGACAAGACGAAGTCCCCGTGGAGCTCCGACGCGGCAACCATCCGGCCCACGAGGTCGTCGTTCACGGGCCGCTAGCATACGGGCGTGGGTCGCCGCGACGGCCAAGAGGATGGCCAAGGAAGCGGATGGTACGGAGCCGTCGGACGCCCGGCATTCTTCGCGCTCCCTCCCGAGGCATCACATCGTCTCGCGACCGCCCTGCTGGGATTTCCACTGCCGTGGGAACGCGTGGGGCGCGCCGTCCGCGATCCGTCCCTGGAGGTCGACCTCTGCGGGGTCCGGCTCCCCAATCCCATCGGTCTCGCGGCGGGCTTCGACAAATCGTGCCGCCACCTCGACGCGCTCGGGCGGCTCGGCTTCGGGTTCGTCGTGGGGGGGACGATCACGCGGGCACCGAGGCAAGGGAATCCCAAGCCGAGGATCGTCCGGTCGCGTCGCCGGGGCGCGATCGTGAACTCGATGGGCCTGCCGAATCCCGGCGCGGAGGAGGCTGCCGCGAATCTGGCACGAGCCCGACGAACCGCGCCACGGTTCGCGAGCGTCGCGGACGAGGATCTCGAGGCGGCGGCGGCGACGGTCGAGCTCCTCGCCCCCCACGTCGATGGCTTCGAGCTGAACGCGAGCAGTCCGAACGCGCCCTGGCGCCACGATGCGGCGCACATGGGGAACCTGCTCACGGCCTTCCGCGAACGGACGGACGTGCCGGTGCTCCTGAAGATGCCACCATTCACGAGCGCCGAGGAGCGCGCGACCGTCCTGGACCTGGCGCGTGCAGCGGTCGACGCCGGTGCGCAGGGACTCGTCTGCTCGAACACGGTCCCGGTGGAGGAGCCCCGGTTGGCGACCGGTCGCGGCGGCCTCTCGGGCGCACCTCTCAGGGACCTGACACCGCAGATCGTCTCCGACGTGGCCGCCGCGACCGGTCGCTCGGTTCCGATCGTCGCCTGTGGAGGCATCTTCACGACGGAGGACGTCCGGGCGTGCCTCGAGGCAGGCGCCACGGCCGTCCAGCTCTACACAGGGCTGATCTACCGTGGACCCAGGATCGTCGGATATCTCACGAGAGGGTTGCTGCCCTCGGCAGAAGCCACAAGACCCTGAGGATCGACAGCGGGGAAGCCGATTGCGCGACCCAGGCTTCGCCGTCAGTATTGCCCGGACGCTGTCCCAGGGGGCAGGAGAAGGGGGGAGCAGCGAGTGTCCGAGGCCGTCCGCGTTGAGGACGCGCGCTCCGAGGCCGCCGGCGGATCGCTGGCCGTCTCGCTGGAGGACGTCGTCAAGCGCTTCGGCGACGTCGCCGCCGTGGACGGTGTCACCCTCGCCGTCGCACCCGGGGAGTTCTTCTCTCTGCTCGGCCCGTCCGGCTCCGGCAAGACGACGTGTCTCCGGATGATCGCCGGCTTCGAGCAGCCGACGTCGGGACGGATCCTGCTCGGCGGCCGGGACGTCTCCGGCCTCCCGCCGTTCGAGCGCGAGGTGAACACCGTGTTCCAGGACTACGCACTGTTCCCGCACATGACCGTTGCCCAGAACGTGGGGTACGGCCTCATGGTGCGGAAGACCCCGAAGGACGAACGGAACAGGCGGGTCGCCGACGCGTTGGAGATGGTCCGTCTGGAGCAGTTGGGGAACCGGAAGCCCGGGCAGCTCTCGGGAGGACAACGACAACGAGTGGCCCTCGCCCGATCACTCGTGTTGCGACCGAAGGTCGTCCTCCTGGATGAGCCGCTCGGCGCACTCGACCTGAAGCTCCGGCAAGCGATGCAGATCGAGCTGAAAGAGATCCAGCAGGAAGTCAGCCTGACCTTCATCTACGTGACGCACGACCAGGAAGAGGCCCTCACGATGAGCGACCGCCTCGCGGTCTTCAATCAGGGGAAGGTGGAACAGGTGGGGTCGCCGGCCGAGGTCTACGAGCGGCCTGCCACCGCGTTCGTCGCCGGGTTCATCGGCGTGTCGAACATCCTCGAAGGCGAGGCCGCCAGGCTCATCACCGGGAGCGACCACGCGTTCACCATCCGACCGGAGAAGATCGCGATCGTTCCACTCGACGCGGAGGCGGGCGAGTCACGATGCACGGCAACCGGAAGCGTCCGAGAGGTCGTATATCTGGGTGCGATCACCCGGTACATCGTCGAGCTCGACGTGGGGGGAGAGCTGGTGGTCATGCAGCAGAACCTCGAGACGAGCTCGATGGAGGCGCTACAGGTCCGCGGCAAGGCCGTGCGCCTGCGGTGGGATCGAAGCAACAACCGACCCGTGGAGGCAACGGGAGGAGATGAGGGGTCCGTCACGGACCCGGGGGAGGGGACCGTATGAGGAAAGTGAGCCGATGGCTCGTCGTCGTCGCTGCGCTCGCGCTGACCGCGGCGGCTTGTGGCGACGACACGAAGACGCCGAGCGGTGACGACGTCAAGACCTACGACGCGATCGGGGAGGGCGAAGGATCGCTCAAGCTGATCGCGTGGCACGGGTACACCGAGGACGGAACGACCGAGGGGTACGAGGAGTACGACTGGGTCACGCCGTTCGAGGACGAGACGGGCTGCCAGGTCGATGTCACGTACGCCGACAGCTCGGACGAGATGGTCCAGTTCATGCGGCAAGGGGGCGGGTCCGAGTACGACGGTGTGTCCGCCTCCGGCGACGCGTCCAACCGCTTGATCGCGGGTGGCGACGTCGGTGCGGTGGACCCCTCGCTGTTCCCCGAGATGGAGAACGTGATCGCGCCGATCAATCCGGACGGCGGCTCGGACACCCAGCACTACGTCGTGGACGGGAAGGTCTTCGGCACGCCGTACATGTACGGCCCGAACTTCCTCATGTACAACACCAAGGAAGTCAGTCCCGCTCCCACGAGTTGGGACGTGACGTTCGAGACCAGCTCGCCGTACGCGGGGAAGGTCACCGGATACGATTCTCCGATCTTCATCGCCGATGCGGCCATGTACCTGATGACGCACCAGCCGGATCTGGGTATCACCGACCCCTACGAGCTGTCGCAGGAGCAGTTCGATGCCGCCGTGGACCTGATGAAGCAGCAGAAGTCGGAGCTGATCGGCGCCTACTGGGCGCTGTACACCGACGAGATCGACGGGTTCGTCGACGGCTCGATGGTCGTCGGGACGGCATGGCCGATCAACCTGACGTACACGAAGGGCCCGGAGGCCGCCAACGCTGCCGCCGTGATCCCCTCCGAGGGGGTCACCGGTTGGGCCGACACCTGGATGATCTCGGCCAATGCGCCGCACCCGAACTGCATGCTGAAGTGGATGGATCACACCCTGCAGCCGGACGTGCAGGCGGAGGTGGGGATCTACTACGGCGCCGCCGGCTCGAACGTCGACTCCTGCCAGGTCATCGCCGACACGCTCGGCGAGGGCGGCCAGGACCTCGTCGATTCGGTGGAGTACTCGTTCTGCGGGAACGAGGAGTTCCTCGACTCGCTCTATCTCTGGAAGACGCCGCAGGTCGCCTGCGGCGGTGACCGGGGGAACGAGTGCGTCGACTACTCGCAGTGGACGCAGGCCTGGACCGAGATCCGCGGTACCTAGGACAGCGGTGGCATCGATGACTGAGGCGGCGGACGGCGGAGCCGTCCGCCGCCTCAGCGCCGCGCTCTACCGCCATCGGGCCTGGAAGCTCCTGCTCACGCTTGGGCCGCCGCTCGCGTGGATGGCGATCATCTACCTGGGCTCTCTCGCGCTGCTCCTCGCGTCGTCGTTCTGGCGCCTCGACGTCTTCACGTCCGAGATCGTCCACGACTGGGGTTTCACCAACTTCCAAACCCTCTGGGAAGGTGAGGTCTACCGCAAGATCGTCCTGCGGACCGTCGGGATCGCCGCCGCGGTCACCGTGACGGACGTCGTCCTCGCGTTCCCGCTCGCGTACTACGCGGCGCGTCTCGCGACGCCCCGCTTGCGCAACGCCCTGCTGATCGCCGTGGTGCTGCCGTTGTGGGCGAACTATCTCGTCCGGGTGTTCGCGTGGCGGATCATCCTCACCCCGAACGGGTTCCTGAATTGGCTCGCCAACTCGGTCGGCCTCGGCTCCCTCCAGCTCGGTCGGTCGAACTGGGCGATCTGGCTCACATCGGTCTATCTCTGGCTGCCGTTCACGCTCTTGCCGATCTATTCCGCGCTCGAACGCGTTCCCGCGTCCTTCATCGAGGCGTCATCGGACATGGGCGCGCGTGGGTGGTTCACCTTCCGCCGCGTGGTGTTCCCCTTGATCCTGCCGGGGATCGTGGCGGGATCGATCTTCTCGTTCTCTCTCACGCTCGGCGACTACATCGTGCCGGAGCTTGTCGGGAACACGCAATTCATCGGGAACGTGATCTACGACAACGTCGGGGTCGCAGGGAACACGCCGCTCGCTGCAGCCTTCGCGCTGGTACCGATCGCGATCATGGCCGTCTATCTGACGCTCGCGAAACGAGCGGGCGCGTTCGAGGCCCTCTAGCGATGGAGTCGAGGTCGGCGCGCGTGTTCATCAAAGGCGGCAGTCTGCTGACGCTCGCGTTCATCTACGTGCCGCTGGCGATCGTGGCGATCTACGCCTTCAACGACAGCATCGGTCAATCGTGGCCGATCCAGGACTACACGACGAAGTGGTTCGGCATCGCGTTCCGGGAGGCGACCGTACGAGAGGCGCTCGTCACCTCCCTCGCGGTCGCACTCTTCGCGACCGCGCTCGCATTGGTCCTCGGCAGCGCCGCGGCGTTCGCCGTCCATCGGTTCGACTTCTTCGGCCGCAACACCGTGTCGTTCCTCCTGGTGCTCCCGATCGCGCTCCCGGGGATCGTGACGGCGATCGCGCTGCGTTCGGCGATCGAGACACTCGGCTGGTCTTTCGGGGTACGGACGATCGTGATCGGCCACGCCACGTTCTGCATCGTGGTCGTCTTCAACAACGTCCTCGCCCGGCTCCGACGCACGCCGACCTCGTTGGTCGAGGCATCGATGGACCTCGGCGCCGACGGGTGGCAGACGTTCCGCTTCGTCACGTTCCCCGCGATCCGGTCGGCCGTGATGGCGGGGGCGCTATTGGCGTTCGCGCTGTCCTTCGACGAGATCATCGTCACGAACTTCACGGCGGGGAGCACGGTGACCCTTCCGAAGTTCATCTACAACAGCGTCCGCCTGCCTCGGAACCGCCCGGTGGTGAACGTCGTGGCGGTCGTGGTCGTGCTCCTGATGCTGATCCCCGTCTACTTCGCGCAGCGACTCGCGGGCGGGCCCGACGTGCAGGCGGCGGCGGCGAAGGCCCAGGCCGCCCAGGGTGGAGAGATCTAGAGGTACTGACCCCGCGGCGGGCCGCCCGGCTGCTCCTGCTGCGGGTTCTGCGCCATGAGACCGCGGCGCCGGATCTCTTCGAACTGCTGTCGCGCGGCCATCTGCTGGGCGAACATCGCCGCCTGGATCCCGTGGAACAAGCCCTCGAGCCAGCCCACCAGTTGCGCCTGCGCGACGCGCATCTCGGACTCGCTCGGCACGCCCCCGAGGGGCGGAACCAGCCCCTGGAGCTCATCCTTCAGATCCTGGCTGACCGAATCGCCGAGCTCATCGACGGAACGGTGGTAGATCTCGACCAGGCGCTTGCGTCCCGCTTCGTCCATCGAGGCGTGCCGGGTCTCCTCGAGGAGCTCCCGAACCATCGACGCGATCCTCAACAGCTTGGCCGGCTCCGTGATGGTCTCCGTCGGTGGCCCCTCCGCTCCGGGTGTCTCCTTGCCCGGCTCCGCTTGTCCGGGCTCCGGGGAGGAGGTCTCGATCGGCACCGCGGGGATCGGTTCGAGCGGCGGCGAGTCTTGAGGGGTGCTCACGCCTCCACCCTACCCGCCTCGCTCGTTGTCCCACCCAGGCTCCTGATGAAGAGCGCCTCGGCGAGCGCGATGCGCTCCACCTCCGACAGGTCCACGCTCTCGTTGACCGAATGGATGAATGAACGCTCGTCCATCGCTCCCCAGATCAACACTTCGATGCCGGGGAACGTCTCCGTGAGCATCGGAACCAGCGGGATCGATCCGCCCGAGCCGAGCTCGATCGCTTCGCGACCGTAGGCCTGCGCGAGCGCCTCCATCGCTGCACGGCTCGTCGGGGACGAGGTATCGACCATGTAGCCGTGCCCCGCCTCGAAACCGGAGCTCCCCTCGAAGGTCACCTCCACACCCCAGGGGGCGTGGCTCCGAAGATGCTCCACGAGGGCCTGGCGTGCCGCGTTGGGGTCGTCACCGGGCGCGAGCCGGAGGCTCACGCGAGCTCGAGCGACGGGCACGATCTGGTTCGACGAACCGGCGATCGCCGGGGCGTCCACACCCAGCACGGCAACGGCGGGTGATGCGAAGACACGATCGGCGATCGTGCCCGACCCGATCATCTCCACCGACTCGAGCACGCCCGACTCGTCGCGGAACTCGTCCTCGGGGATCTGCGTTCCCTCCCACGCGAAGCGCTTGAGCCCGTCGATCGCGACATCGCCGGCGTCGTCGTGGAGCGAGGCGATCATCCGTGCGAGGGCCGTGATCGCGTCCGGGATCGGACCTCCGTACGAACCGGAGTGCTGAGCCCGGGGCAGGACCCGCACCTGCACGATGATGTCCGTCACACCGCGGATCGAGGAGTTCAACGTGGGGACGCCGGTCCGGTAGTTCCCGCCGTCGCCGATGACGGCGACGTCCGCCCGCAGGAGGTCCGCGTGTCCCTGGACGAGGTCGGGTAGATGCGCGGTCGAGCACTCCTCCTCGCCCTCGACGACGATCTTGATCGTCACCCCAGGGTCGCCGTCGGCGAGCAACGCGCGGATCGCGGCCGCGTGCACCACGATGCCGCTCTTGTCGTCCGCGGCGCCGCGTCCGTACATGCGACCGTCCTTGGTGACCGGCTCGAAGGGAGGCGTCTCCCACTGGTCGAGGGGACCTTCGGGCTGCACGTCGTGATGCGCGTAGAGCAGCACCGTGGGGGCGCCCTCGGGTCCGGCGAGCTCGCCGAAGACCGCGGGGTGTCCGCCGTCGAGCTCCAGGAGGCGGGCGTTCTCGACGCCGGCTCCCTGGAGGATCTCTCTGGTCGCCTCGGCCGAAGCCCGGACGTTGGCCGCGTCGTAGTCCGGGTAGCCCATCGACGGGATGCGCACCAGTCGCTCGAGCTCGGCGATGGTGCGAGGCATGTCGGCGCCGATGCGTTCGCGAAGCTGCTTGTTCGCTCTCTTCGGCGCTCGTCGCTCGCTCATGGGTTGCGAAGCCTACCGGCTACGGCGAGAGTCGCCGGATCGTCCAGGTGTCGCCCGCCCGTCGGTACAGGAACCGGTCGTGGAGCCGATGCGGGCGGCCCTGCCAGAACTCGACCGTGATCGGATCGATGAGGTAGCCACCCCAGAACGAGGGCCGCGGGACCTCCTCGCCCGGATACTTGGCATCGAAGGCGGCGAAGCGCTCCATCAACTCGTCGCGGGAATCGAGTTCCGCGCTCTGTCGTGAGGACCAGGCGCCGAGGCGCGCCTCGCGTGGACGGGTGGCGAAGTAGGCATCCGACTCCTCCTCGCTCACATGGGACACGTCACCGGTGACGGAGACCTGCCGGTCCTGCTCCCGCCAGTAGATCGAGAATGCCGCGCGCGGGTTCTCGGCGAGCTCGGTTCCCTTGCGGCTCCCGTGGTTCGTGTAGAACACGAAGCCCCGATCTGCGATCCCGCGGAGCAAGACGTGGCGGATCGAGGGGCGCCCGTCTGCTCCAGCGGTCGCCAGCGCCATCGCGGTCGGGAGCTGGATGCCGGCACGCTCCGCATCCTCGTACCAGCGCCGGAACAGCACGACCGGGTCGGAGGGGAGGCTCTCGAGCTCGAGCGACGGGTAGCGATCGGATCCCACCTGCGCCCCCGGCAGGATTCGAACCTGCGCCCCCGGCTCCGGAGGCCGGTGCTCTATCCCCTGAGCTACGGGGGCTCGGGTGGGGAAGTCTAGCAACGCCCTCCGGCGCGCTTCGGCGCACGTCGGCGCGGATATCCTCGGCGGGTGTCCGAGCCTGCCTCGCCTCGAGTCCTGTTCGCCGACGACGATCCGATCCTGCACCGGCTCCTGGAGGTGAACTTCCGGGTCGCCGGCATCACGATCGAGTCGGTGGGGCGCGGCGACGACGCGCTCGCGCGCGTCATCGACGCGCCCCCCGACGCCCTGGTCCTGGACGCGACGATGCCGGGGATGGACGGCCACGAGGTCTTCCGGCGCCTCCGGCAGGAGCCGGAGCTCGCCGCCCTTCCCGTCATCTTCTTGACGGGACGGGGCGTGGAGGAGTTCAAGGCCTATGCGGGCGAGCACGTGAGGGTCGTGACGAAGCCCTTCGATCCGACCGAGCTCGTGCAGATCGTGCGCGAGGCGATCGGGGGCGGCGGGTGATCGAAGACCGGCTGAAAGCGGTGTTGGGTGACGCGTTGGAGGCGGCCGCCCCGGCCCTGGGGCTCGAGCCCCCGTTCCCCGAGCCGGAGCTCCAGCGACCACGCCAGAAGCAGTTCGGGGATTTCACCACCAACGTCGCGATGGTCGCCGCCTCCACGTCGGGGGCCGATCCACGCGCGACGGCGGCGGCGATCGTGGCTGCGCTGGCCGTCGTCCCGTTCCTCGCGAAGGCCGAGGTGGCGGGCCCCGGCTTCATCAACCTGTGGACCACCGACGAGTGGCTCCACGACGTCCTTCGCCAGGTCGTCCACGAGGGCGACCGTTACGGCGGAGGCCGACCGACCGGCCGGCGGATCCAGGTGGAGTTCGTCTCCGCGAACCCGACCGGTCCGCTCACGATCGGTCATGCGCGCAACGCCGCGATCGGCGACGCGCTGGCCCGGCTCCTGAGCTTCGCCGGTCATCAGGTCGAACGCGAGTACTACTTCAACGACGCCGGCGGGCAGATGGACCGATTCGGGGCGTCCGTCGAGGCTCGGTACCTCCAGCTCCTCGGCCGCCAGGCCGAGATCCCCGAGGACGGCTACCACGGTGACTACGTCACCGATCTCGCGCGCGAGATCCTGGACGATCGAGGGACCCGGCCTCGCGGATCTCCCCCCGGAAGAGCGGTTCGTCCGACTCCGGGAGGAGGGCGCGCGCCTGGCGATGACGCAGATCCGCGCCACCCTCGAACGGTTCGGGGTCACGTTCGACACCTACTTCCTCGAAGCGTCGCTGGTGGAGAAGGGGGAGATCGTGCAGGCCATCGAGCGGCTGCGCGAGGCCGGCTACGTCTACGAGGCCGAGGGCGCGACGTGGTTCCGCTCGACCGCGTTCGGCGACGACAAGGACCGCGTGGCGATCCGGTCGGACGGGACGCACACGTACTTCGGCGCCGATATCGCATATGTCCTCGACAAGTTCTCGCGCGCCTTCGACCACCTGATCTACGTGTGGGGAGCCGATCACCACGGTGACATCGCGAGGGTGAAGGGAGCCGCAACGGCCCTCGGCCTCGACCCCGACCGGGTTGAGATCGTCATGTACCAATTCGTCTCGTTCCTTCGGGGCGGCCAGCCGGTGAAGATGAGCAAGCGAGCCGGGACCTTCGTGTCGCTGGACGAGTTGATCTCCGAGGTGGGGACGGACGCGGCGCGCTTCCATCTGTTGCTGTTCTCCAACGACCGTCCGATGAACTTCGACATCGCCGAGGTCGCGCGACGGTCGCTGGACAACCCCGTCTACTACGTCCAATACGGACACGCGCGGATCGCGTCGATCCTCCGCAAGGCGACGGCAGAGGGGATCGAGCTCCGACCCGTCGCAGAGGCCGATCTATCGCTGCTCGCGTCCGAGCCCGAGCTGGACCTGCTGCGAGCGCTCGCCGACGCCCCGGGCCTGATCGCCACCGCCGCGGAGCAGCGCGCGCCGCACCGGCTGACCCACGCGGCGCAGGACCTCGCGTCGACCTTCCACCGCTTCTACACGGAGTGCCGCGTCGTCTCCGACGACGCGGCGCTCACGCAGGCGAGGCTCTGGCTCTCGTCGGCGACGAAGCAGGTCCTCGCGAATCTCCTCGGTCTCGTCGGGGTCTCGGCTCCCGAATCGATGGAAAAGCTGGACGGGTCGGGCCCGGAAGACGAGGGCATGGATGGCAAGGGCCCGGATGGGTGAGGCTGTCGAGATCCGACCCGCGAAGCCGAGCGATGCTCGTTCCTTCCTCGAGTTCTGGACCGCGATCGTGGCCGAAGAGCGTTTCGTCCGGAGCGAAGAGGTCGAGGCGCCGGCCAGGGTGTTCCGACGACGCTTCCGACAGCGATCCGGACTCGAGATCCATCTGATCGCGTTGGAGGGTGGCCGTCTGGTGGGCCACGTGAACGTGCAGCGAGAGCGGCATCCGGTGACGCACCATGTCGCGTCGCTCTCGATCGCGGTGGCCGCCGACGCCCGTGGGCGGGGTATCGGACGCCGGCTGATGGAGCAGGCGATCGCATGGTCGAAGCGCGTGGGTGTCGAGAAGCTCGTCCTTTCCGTCTATCCGAACAACGAGGCGGCGATCTCGCTCTATCGGAGCTTCGGCTTCATCGACGAGGGCAGGCTCGCGAGACACTCGCGCAAGTCCTACGGTTACGAGGACGAGATACTCATGGCGGTTTGGATCGGGAGCGAGTCATGACGGAGGGCGAGCCGACATCGGCGAACGAGCGGAGCGTGCGTATCGGTCTGCTCGGGAGCGGCAATGTCGGTGCGGCCGTGATCCGTCTCCTCCACGAGCATGCGGAGGACGTCGCGCGGAAGGTCGGCGCCCGTTTGGAGATCGCCCGGGTGGCCGTGCGCGACCCCGGGCGCGACCGAGGCTTGCCGCTCCCGGCCGATCGGTTCACCGACGATACGGGAGCCGTCGTCGATGACCCGGGCATCGACATCGTCTGTGAGTTGATGGGCGGCGTCGAGCCCGCGCGAGAGCTGGTCATGCGCGCCCTGGCGAGCGGGAAGTCCGTCGTCACGGCGAACAAGGAGCTCCTGGCGAGGCATGGGGAGGAACTCTTCTCCGCGGCGGACCGAGCAGGTGGCGACCTGTACTTCGAAGCCGCGGTGGCAGGAGGGATCCCGTTGATCAGGCCGTTGCGGGAATCACTCGCGGGAGAACGCGTCGATCGCATCCTCGGGATCGTGAACGGAACGACCAACTTCATCCTGACGCAGATGTCCGAGCACGGTTGGACCTCGGACCAGGCGGTCGCCGAGGCGCAGAGGCTCGGGTTCGCCGAGGCCGATCCGACAGCCGATGTCGAGGGGTACGACGCGGCCGCGAAGTGCGCGATCCTCGCGTCCGTGGCATTCGGTGCGCGGGTGGTCGCCGACGACGTCTACCGGGAGGGCATCTCGGATGTCACCCCGCAGGACTTCGAGGATGCGGCCAGGCTCGGCTACGTCATCAAGCTCCTCGCGATCGCGGAGCTGGACGAGGAGGAGATCTCGGTGCGGGTGCATCCGTCGATGATCCCGGCGGAGCATCCGCTCGCCGCGGTTCGCGGGGCGTCCAACGCCGTGTTCGTCGAGGGCCCGAAGATCGGTCAGTTGATGTTCTACGGAGCCGGCGCGGGAGGAGACCCGACCGCGACCGCCGTCGTCGGCGATCTCGTGAGCGTCGCGAGGAACGTCCTGCAGGGTGCGCGAGGTCCCGGCTCGGCGTCGACCAACGCCCGTCGTATCCGACCGATGGACGACACGCGCGACCAGTACTACCTGAAGCTCCGCGTCGAGGATCGCCCCGGCGCCCTCGCGGAGATCGCCGACCGCTTCGGGCGCAACGGCATCTCGCTCGAACGCGTCTGGCAGGAAGGGTCCGGGGACGAAGCCACGCTCTCGTTCATCACCCACCGTGCCCAGGAAGGCTCGTTCCAGAAGACCATGCAGGAGCTCCGCGAGCTCGACGCCGTTCACGCCGTCGCGAGCATCATCCGGGTGGAGGGAGAGGAGTGACCTCCCTGGACGAAACACCCCATGGGTCCGGTGCGCCGCAGTGGCGCGGCATCATCGAGGAGTACCGCGCTCGGCTGCCGGTCTCGGCCGACACGCCCGTGGTCACGCTCCGTGAAGGAGGGACGCCTCTCGTCCGGTCGGAGGTCCTGTCGGCCGAGACCGGCTGCGACGTCTGGCTGAAGTACGACGGTGCGAACCCCACCGGTTCCTTCAAGGACCGTGGGATGACGCTCGCGATCTCCAAAGCACTCGAGGAGGGCGCGAAGGCGATCGTGTGCGCGTCCACGGGGAACACGAGCGCCAGTGCGGCGGCGTACGCGGCGAGGGCCGGGCTGACGTGCGCCGTGCTCGTCCCGAAGGGCAAGATCGCGTTGGGCAAGATGGCTCAGACGCTCGTGCACGGCGCCCGAGTGCTCGAGGTCGACGGCAACTTCGACGAATCGCTCGAACTGGCGAAGGACCTTGCGGACCGGTACCCGGTGACGCTGGTCAACAGCGTGAATCCGTACCGTCTCGAGGGGCAGAAGACCGCTGCCTTCGAGATCTGCGACGCGCTGGGCCGCGCGCCCGACCTGCACCTCGTTCCGGTCGGGAATGCCGGCAACATCTCCAGCCATTGGCTCGGCTACACCGAGTACCTCGAGGCGGGCATGATCCACGAGCCGCCGCGGCTCTTCGGCTTCCAGGCACAAGGCGCGGCGCCGATCGTGCTCGGACAGCCGGTCAAGGATCCGCAGACGATCGCGACCGCGATCCGGATCGGGAACCCGGCTTCGTGGGAGAAGGCGGTCGCCGCGGCGAAGGAGTCCGAGGGCGCGATCCTGGCCGTGACCGACAGGGAGATCCTGGCGGCGTACCGACGGGTTGCCCGGGAGGGGCTCTTCGCCGAGCCGGCGTCGGCCGCGAGCGTCGCCGGGCTGCTGCACCTGCACGCCGAGGGCACGCTCGTGCCCGACACCACCGTGGTGTGCGTCCTCACCGGACACGGGCTGAAGGATCCTGAATGGGCGATCGCCGGGGCGGCGAAGCCCGAGACGGTTCCGCCCGACCCGGCCGTGGTGGCCGCCGAGCTGGGGCTCTAGGTGCGCGTCACCGTCCGGGTGCCGGCCTCGTCGGCGAACCTCGGCCCGGGATTCGATTGCTTCGGGCTCGCGCTCGATCTCTGCAACGAGGTGACCGTCGACACCGATGCCGAACCCGGTGTCACCTGGGAAGGGGAAGGAGCCGACGAGCTCCCGACCGACGGCTCCGACGCGGTGAGTCGGGCGATGGCGCACCTGCTGGAGCAGCAGCGCCGGTCCCATCCGAACGCGGAACTCCCGTCGTTCTCGCTCCACGGCGTCAATCGGATACCCCTCGAACGCGGGCTGGGCTCCTCGTCGGCCGCCGTCGTTGCGGGTGTCGCCCTGGCGGATGCTCTGCTCGGAGAGGCTGCGCCCAATGCCACGCCGGAGGACCGGTACCCGATCTTCGCGTTCGCGGCCTCGATCGAAGGCCATCCCGACAACGCCGCGGCCGCGGTCTACGGGGGCTTCACGATCGTCGCGACGGATCTCGTGCAACGACTCGATCCGCATCCCGACATCGACCCTGTGGTGCTCGTACCCGAGCGACTCCGGTTGCCGACGGCGGCCGCACGGACGTCGCTCGCCGAGGATGTTCCTCGTCGCGACGCGGTCTTCAACGTGAGCCACGCCTCACTGGCGGTGGTGGCGCTCACCAAGGACCCCGGCCTCCTCGACATGGCCCTCCACGATCGACTCCACGAGGAAGCTCGCCTCGCATCGGTCCCTGAGTCCAGGGATCTGCTTCACGAGTTGCGCCAGCGCCGACAGGTCCCGTCCTGTGTCTCGGGCGCCGGGCCGTCGCTGCTCGCCTTCGAGCGCGAGGGCCGGACGGTCGGCGACCTTCCCGACGGCTGGCGTGCGATCCGACCGGGCGTACGGGCGAAGGGACTCGAGGTCTTCGTGGACGACTGAGCGTTCACCTCACGCAGCGGCCGGTGCCCACCGCATCGGTACGGACCGCCGCCCGATCGACCAACGGGATCAGCTCGGGTGAGGTGAGCGCATAACCCAGGTCCTCGTTCGTGACGGATGCCCCGAAGATGAGTCCCGCGACCTTCCCGCCGGGCAGCACGAACGGCCCCCCACTGTTGCCCGGCTTGACCGTGACCTGCAGCTCATAGATCCGCCGGCGCACCTGGTCCTCCGAATAGATGTCGCGCCCGACGGCATCCAACGCTCGACGTGCCGCTGCCCGAAGTTCGCGATATCGCCCGTGCGGATATCCAAGAACGGCTCCGCCCGTCCCTCGATCCACCTCCTGGGCCAACAACGTGAGTGCGGGTGCGTCCAAGCCGTCGACCCGCAGGATCGCCGCGTCGAGGTCTCGGTCGAAGACCACCGGGACCGCGGCGAAGGTCCGCCCTTCCCATTCGACCCTCGGGCTGCTGCCGGCGATCACGTGAGCGTTGGTGAGGACGAGGTCGTCCTCGACGACGAACCCGGTGCCCTGGAGGATCCGGTCACACGCGGGTCCGGCGATCAGGACCATCGACGGGCGTGCCGTTCGCGCTGCCCGGGCGGCAAGACCCCGCGGGGGCTGCGGCACCGGGTCCGCCGGCAACGGAGGCAGGCCCGAGAAGACATCCGGGAATCCGATGAGGTCGAGCACGCTCCCGAGCTGCGCGGCGAGTGAGGGCGGGGGAGGAAGTGCCGAATCGACGGCGCGGACGACGATGGATCGCTGCAGCGAGCGGGCAACGGACGGGAACGGCCCAGCAGCCAGGTTGAGGCCGAGGAACCAGATCGCGAGGACGAGCGCGCCAACAGAGAGGACGGATCCTCCCACGCCGTCGGCGACCTTGAAGCGATCTCCGAGGGTTCGCTTCCGGAGTTTCAGCCCGAGGACGGAACCGACCGCGTCGCCGATCACGCCGAGGAGCAGGACCGTCCCGAGAGCCATGCCGGCCTTCGCCGGATCGGATCTGACGAGGTCGGCCGCGTGGGGCGCCAGCCACCCGCCGACGATGAATCCGACGGCCAGCCCAACGAGCCCGGCCACTTGGAGCACGGCTCCCCGTCGATAGCCACCCCAAGCAGACAACACGAGCAGTACGAGAAGGACCACGTCCAGGACGTTCACGGAGCGATATCGTCCCACGCCACTCCGGCGCTTTATGGGACGGCGTCGATGGATGTCGTCGCCGCCTACACTGCCGACGTGGTCACGATCGCCCACATCTCCGATCCGCACGTCGGTTCCCCCCACTTCGTGCCGAACCTGCTCCATCGGGTGATCGAGGAGATCAACGAGTTGCAACCCGACGCGGTGATCTGCAGCGGGGACCTCACGACCGACGGGTATCGACAGGAGTACCAAGCCTGGCTCTCCTACGCCGAACGGATCCAGGCGCCGTTGCACACGATCCCGGGCAACCACGACTCGCGCAACGTCGGATACCTCCATTTCGAAGAGTTGATCGGTGCTCGCAACTGGTCCGTGGAGGTGGAGGGGATCCGGATCGTGGGCGTGGACTCCAGCGAACCCGACCTGAACGAGGGGATGGTGGGACGGAGTCACTACACGTGGATCACCGAGCAGTTCGCCGCCCCCGCGGATCTCAAGGTGTTCGTACTCCACCATCACCTGATCCCGATCCCCGGGACCGGTCGCGAGCGGAGCACGGTGATGGACGCGGGAGACCTCCTCGAGGTCCTGGTCCACTCCGGGGTCCACGTGGTCCTCGCCGGGCACAAGCACGTCCCCTACGTGTGGCGGCTCGAGGACATGTACCTCGCGAGCGCCGGAACGTGCTCATCGCTCCGCGTGCGGGGGCATACGAAGCCCTGCTACAACGTGTTGGAGATCGAGGGCGGGGAGGTCACGATCTTCCGGAAGTTCCCGTTCGGCGAGCGACAGCAGATGGCGCAGGTCGCGATCGCCACCGGCACCCAGATGCAGCGCGAGGGCGAAAGCTTGGTCCAGGAATCGGCTCAGGTTTCCGGCCAGGTTCCGGCCGACTGACCCGCGGCGTATCCCAACTCCATCCAGTTCCGGCAAGGAGACCCATATGCGAACGCTCGCCCTCGTGGACGGTGAGCACTACCCGCCGGTCACGCGTGCCGCCCTGGAGGTGGCGAGGGAGCGAGGCCACGAGATCGTGGCCGCGCTCCTGGTGGGTGGGACGGAGAAGCTCGCTCCCGGCGACGATCCGCCCGACCTCGGGGCGCCCGTCATCGTGGTGACGGAAGAGCCAAGGCATGCCCTGCTGGCCGCGATCGCCGATCTCTCGCCGGAGGTGGTCCTCGACCTCTCCGACGAGCCGGTGTTGGGCTATCGGGAACGGATGGAGATGATCGCCGTCGCCCTGGCGGCCGGTGTCGCCTACATCGGCCCCGATTTCCGGCTCGACCCACCCGACCACGGTCCGCCCTTGACGGTGCCGACGCTCGCGGTCATCGGCACCGGCAAGCGAACCGGCAAGACCGCGATCGCCGGAGCGGTCGCCCGCCTGGCGGCCCGCCGCGGTCTCGAGCCGGTCGTGGTGGCGATGGGCCGCGGCGGGCCGCCGGAGCCCATCGTGGCGATGGCGGGATCGGTCGATCTCGATCACCTCGTGCGGCTGGCCGCCCAAGGGTTCCACGCGTCCTCCGACTACCTGGAGGACGCCATCACCACCGGCGTCACCACCGTCGGCGCACGGCGCGCCGGCGGCGGGCTCGCCGGCGCGCCCTATACCTCCAACGTCCGGGAGGCCGCCGAGCTGGCGGCCTCCCTCGGCCCCGGGCTCGTCATCATGGAGGGGAGCGGCGCCGCGATCCCGCCGATCCCGTGGGACGTGGGCATCCTGGTGGTGCCGGCGACCGCGCCTCCCGAGTATCTGAGCGGCTACCTTGGCCCCTACCGGCTCTTGCGGTCCGACCTGGTGGTTGTTACCATGGCTGGCGACCCATCCGGGTTCGAAAACCTTTCCGCGCTCCGTTCCCCTGTTCGGCGCTACCTGGACGATGCGGCATTCATCGTGACGGACTTCGTTCCGGTACCGCTGGAAGACATCCGGGGCAAGGAAGCGTTCTACACCACGACTGCTCCTCCTGCGGTCGTCGAGGGGCTGATCCGACGCCTCGAAGCCGACCAAGGGTGCAGGGTCGTGGGATGGAGCGCTCGGCTGGCGGATCGCGCCGGTCTGGTCGAAGACCTCGATGCCGTCCAGGGATACGACGTCCTCCTCACGGAGTTGAAGGCGGCGGCCGTCGACACGGCGGTCGCCAGAGCACTCGACCGAGGGGCGGAGGTCGTGTTCGTGGACAACCGCGCAGAGGCCGTGGAGGGATCCGCGGACCTCGACACCGCGCTCGGCGGCGCGATCGACATCGCGCTCGGCCGGGGAGAAGACCGCTTATGACGAGAGACAAGAACCCACACATCACGATCTCCGACCAGGATCCCGGACTGCCCTACTCCAAGGGCCTGATGGCCTCGCAGGTCATGGTCACGGGACTCTCCGCCTATCGCGCGTACGAGGTGGCGGAGACGATCGAGGTCCGCCTCCTGGACGAGGGCCGTTCCTCGATCAGCAGCCTCGAGCTGTCCCAGGTCGCGCTGGAGATCATCGGTGAGCTCGCGGGGGAGCGATACGCGACGAACTTCACTCGTTGGCAGGAGGTGCAACGGCTGGACGTCCCGCTCGTGATCCTGATCGGGGGCGCGGTCGGCGTTGGCAAGTCGACGATCGCGACGCACCTCGCACACCGATTGGGGATCGTTCGGGTGGTCGCGACGGACGCCGCGATCCGCGAAGTGATGCGCGCGATGCTGTCGGCCGAGCTGATGCCCGCCCTGCACGTGTCGTCCTTCCAGACCGATCGCGCCGTCCGCGAGCCGACCCGCCGCTCCGACGCGCTCGTCGCCGGGTTCCGGGAGCAGACGCTCGCCGTGTCGGTGGGCATCGAGGCGATGATCAAGCGATCCGCGACCGAAGGCACGAGCATCGTGATCGAAGGCGTGCACGTCGTGCCGGGGTTCTTCGACGTCGATGCGTTCGGGGATCGCATCGTTGCCGTACCCCTGGTCCTCGAGGTCGACGACGAAGGCCGGCATCTCAACCACTTCGCGAGACGCGAGACGGGCGTCCGCCCTGCCGAGCGCTACGCGCAGAACTTCGAGAACATCAGGAAGCTTCAGCGGTACATCAAGAGCCAGGCGCTCTCCCACGGCGTGCCGATCGTTCCCAACCACAGCTTCGATCAAGCGATCTCCGCGGTGCTCGACCTCGTGATGGAACGAACGACCGCACGGGCGGCGCAACTGGCGGAGCACCACGGACAGCAGGGGAGGACCGCGTGAGACTGTTTCTGGACACCGCGAACATCGACGAGATCCGCGAGATCAACCGTTGGGGTGTGCTCTCCGGGGTCACCACCAACCCGTCGCTGGTCGCGAAGGCCGGCAGCGACCCTGAGGGTGTATGGAAGGAGATCCTCGCGGAGGTCGACGGCGACATCTCGCTCGAGACCACGGAGCTCGAGGCCGGTCCGATGTACGAGGAGGGGCTTCGCCTCGCGGGGATGGCGCCGAACGCGGTCGTGAAGGTCCCGATGATCCCGGCGGGCTTGGAAGCCGGCAAGCGACTGACCAGCGAGGGGATCCGGACGAACGTGACGCTCGTCTTCTCGGCGACGCAGGCGATCCTTGCCGCAGAGATCGGGGCGTATTGCGTCTCACCGTTCCTCGGGCGTCTGGACGACGTGGCCACCGACGGGATGAAGCTCCTGCACGACATCTGCGAGATCTATGCCGTGCAGGGTTACGCTTCGAATGTTCTGGCGGCGTCACTCCGCCATCCGATGCACGTCGTGGACGCCGCGCTCGCGGGCGCGGACATCGCCACGATGCCGTACGACGTCTTCACGAAGCTCGTGAAGCACCCACTGACCGACTCAGGATTGGAGCGATTCCTCGCCGACTGGCGAAAGCTCAAGAGCGAACAGCCCTCGATGAACGAGGACCAGCCCTAGCGAGCCCGAGAACAGGCCAAGAACCAAAGAAAGAGAGGCAAGGGCACTGATGGACACAATCGACCGCAGCACGTTGGAGGGAAAGCTCCTCCCGGAGCTGCAGCAGATCGCGCAGACGATGGGGATCGAAGGATCCCAGCGTCTGCGCAAGGCGGGGCTGATCGACGCGATCGTCGAGGCCTCGTCGAACGGCGAACGACCGGGGAACGGGGAAGCGAGAGCGTCCTCATCCCGTGAGCGTGCCGTCGCGACCGAGGCCGTGGAGATCGGCGCCGTGACGACGGCCCCCGACGACACCGGCGCCGTCGCGACCGTCGCCGGTGCCACCGACGTGGCCCCCCCGAAGCGCGCCATCGATGAGAACGAGGATCAAGGCTCGCCCTCCGAAACGTCGTCCGAAGCGCCGTCCCACGAGCGTCGGCCCCAAGAGGGTCGTCGTCCGGGCGGCGAGGATCGTCGCCCCGAGGACCGCCAAGGTGGTCCCGGCGACTCACGTCCCCAGGGCGGTGATCGGGGCGATGGAGGCGACCGGAACGATCCTCGCAACCGCCGGCGCCGGCCGACCCGCGAGGAACGGCGGCAGCAGCGCGAAGACCGCCGCGAACGCGAGGAGCAGGAACGTATCGAAGCGCTGAAGACCGCTCCGTCAGCGGCGGGGATCCTCGATCTCCTCCCCGACGGCTATGGCTTCATGCGGACCTCCGGCTACCTGCCCGGTCCGGACGACATCTATGTCTCGATGTCGCAGGTGCGCAAGCACCAGCTCCGCAAGGGCGATGTCGTGACCGGCAAGGTGCGCCAGCCCAAGGACAGCGAGAAATACTGGGCGCTCCTCGAGGTCGAGAAGGTCAACGACATCGACGTCGACAAGGTTCCGGAGCGGAGGAACTTCGACAAGCTCACGCCGTTGTTCCCCGACGAGCGGTTCCGGCTGGAATCAGGCCCCACCGCCGTGACGGAGCGGATCATCGACATGATCGCCCCGATCGGGAAGGGCCAACGAGGGATGGTCGTGTCGCCACCGAAGGCGGGGAAGACCACCGTCCTCAAGCAGATCGCGAACGGGATCATCAACTCGAGTCCGGACACCCACGTGATCGTGCTGCTGGTCGACGAGCGGCCGGAAGAGGTCACGGACTGGCAGCGGACCGTTGAAGCGGCCGAGGTCGTGTATTCGACCTTCGACAAGCCCACCGACCAGCACATCCAGGTGACGGAGCTGGTGCTCGAGCGCGCTCGGCGACTCGCCGAGTCCGGCCGGGACGTGGCGATCATCCTCGACTCGATCACCCGGCTGGCGCGTGCCTACAACCTGGCGGCGCCGTCCTCGGGCAAGATCCTGTCGGGCGGGATCGACTCGGGTGCCCTGTACCCTCCACGCCGGTTCTTCGGCGCGGCGCGGAACATCGAGGAGGGCGGGTCCCTCACGATCATCGCGAGTGCCCTGGTCGAGACCGGCTCCCGCATGGACGACGGGATCTTCGAGGAGTTCAAGGGCACCGGGAACATGGAGCTCCGTCTGGATCGTTCTCTCTCAGAGAAGCGCCTGTTCCCGGCGATCAACGTGGACGCCTCGAGCACCCGGAAGGAGGAGTTGCTCCTTCCGCCCGAGGAGCTCGCGCTGGTGATCAAGCTCCGGCGGGTGCTTCACGCGCTCGACGTGGGCGCGGCCCTGGAGCTGCTGGTCGACAAGGTCAGGGCGACCAAGTCGAACGAGCAGTTCCTCAAGGAGATCGCGAAGGCGCCGTCCGGGGGGTAGGGGACGCCGACGGGAGAAGGTCGGCGGCCTCGGTTACCCTGGGTGGCCGAAGAGGAGACGACATGAAACAAGGCATCCATCCCGAATACCAGATCGCCAACGTGCACTGCTCGTGCGGGAACACGTTCCAGACCCGCTCCACCGTGAGCGAGATCCGGGCGGAGCTGTGTTCGAACTGCCATCCCTTCTACACGGGAAAGCAGAAGTTCGTGGACGCGGGAGGCCGGGTCGAGCGGTTCCAGCGCCGGTACGCGAAGACGCAGGCGGCCCAGCAGGCGCAGCAGGGCTAACCGACCCGTGGCGGAGGCAGCGGCCCCCAAACCGGCGTCGCCGCGCACCCATCTCTACGGCGGCCAAGCGGTCGTCGAGGGCGTGATGATGCGCGGGGCCGGCTTCTGGGCCATCGCCGTCCGCAGGCCCGACAGCACGGTTCACGTCGAGTCCCACGAGATCGACTCCGTCGTCCTGCGCGTCCCGCTCTTGGGGAAGCCGTTCTTCCGCGGCATCATCGTGCTCGGCCAGTCGCTCGCGATCGGCATGCGGGCACTGATGGTGTCGGCCAACCAGTCGTTGGAAGAGGAGGAGCGGCTCACCCCTCGCCAGGTCGCACTGTCGATCGCCCTGGCGTTGGCGCTCTTCATCGGGATCTTCATCATCGGACCGACCACGCTCTTCGCGTGGTTCGAGAACCGGACCGGGAGCAAGGGGGTCCTGACGCTGATGGGCGAAGGCGTCTTCCGCGTCGCGCTCTTCGTCGCGTACCTCTGGCTGATCGGCAAGACGAAGGACATCCACCGGGTGTTCGAATACCACGGCGCCGAACACAAGACGATCGCCGCATTCGAGCACGGCGAGGAGCTGGACCCCGAGCTCATCGATCGGTACCCGAAAGAGCATGTTCGCTGCGGCACGAACTTCCTGATCATCGTGATGATCATCACGATCTTCGTGTTCACACTGTTCGGCACGCCGGCGCTCGTGTGGCGGATCGTCTCACGAGTGATCGCGATCCCGATCATCGCCGCGATCTCCTATGAAGCGCTTCGGTTCGGTGCGAAGCATCCCGGATCGCTCGTGATGCGAGGGTTGATGAAGCCCGGGATCTGGCTGCAACGGATCACCACACAACAGCCCGACCACTCTCAGATCGAGATCGCCGTCACGTCGTTCCGGGAGCTCCTCCGTCGAGAGGCAGAGGCGACCGTCCCCGAGCGCTAGCGAAGGTCTCAGGCCAGACATCACAGACCGGAATCGCAGGACAGGAGTTCTCTCTTCGCGGAGGTCGTTGCATCGGCCGTTTCTTGCGCGAAGATGAAGCGGTTCCCACGACTCGGGAGGTTTTCCCCATGCCGACGAGCGACCTGGACATGCCGTTGCTACCGAGCGCGGAGCAGATCAGTCGACGTGAGTTCGCAACGGTTCGTCGCGGATACGACCCGCAGCAGGTGCGCGCCTACCTCACCTCGATCGCGACGCAGGTAGGGACGTTGGAGCGCGAGCTCAGCCAGCTGCGCCTGGAGGCGGGTTCTGCGGCCGCGAGGAGCGACCAGGGGGCCGAGACCGTGAAGGCGCCCGACCACGCTGCCCCGCCGGACGACGATCCGTACGGTGCGCTGTCCAAGCGGTTCTCCACGCTGATCGAGATGGCGGACCAAGAGGCCGAGAGGATCCTCGAGAACGCGAGGTCGGAGGCGACTCGAGCGCTCGACGAGGCGACGAGCGAAGCCGACCGCATCCGGGTCGACGCTCAGGCGCATGCCGAGGAGGCGCGGCAGGAGGGGACGGATCTCCTCGAGCGGGCCAAGACGGAATCCGACCGGCTTCTTTCGGGTCTCGCCGACCGGCGGCGGAGCCTCGTGACCCAGCTGGAGGAGATGCGCGGGAAGCTCATCTCGGTGGCCGATGACCTGGTCGCCCCGATCGAAGATGCCGCGCGAGCCGAGGCGGAAGACGCCGACCTCGCGGAAGCGAGCGGGGACGCCGACGCCGAAACCCCGGTCGACCCTCGCTACGAGGATCTCTGGGTGAGCGACGAGGGGTCGCTCCAGCTGCCCGATCTCGCGTCGATCGACCTGGACTTCGACGAACCCGACGAGTAGACACCCGCTGGCGCGGCGACGGCGCCTGGGAGAATCGGCGTCATGGACGTCGAGGATCGCCTGAAGGAGATCGAGGCTCGCTTCGAGCAGATCCAGGCAGAGATGTCCTCGCTCGAGGCGGCGACCGATCACGACCGCATGCGGACCCTCGGCCAGCTCTTCGCCGAGCTCGAGCAGATCGTCCGGCCCTACCGCGAGTATCGCCGGGCGTCCGACGACGCAGCGGAAGCGCATGAGCTCGCGACCGCGGAGACCGACGCCGAGATGGCGGAGGCGTTCGAAGAGGAGGCGCGGTCTGCAGCGGAACGGGCGGAGGGCCTCCGCGCGCGGCTCGAAGAGCTGCTGGTCCCGAAGGATCCGAACGAGGGGAAGGACCTGATCCTCGAGATCCGAGCGGGCGCCGGAGGACAGGAAGCGGCGTTGTGGGCAGGAGACCTGTTCGAGATGTACCAACACCTCGCGGACCGGCGGAGATGGAAGACCGAGGTGCTGGCCTCTTCGCCGTCGGAAGTCGGTGGGTACAAGGAGGTCGTGCTCGGGATCAGCGGTCGCGACGCGTACGGGCGCTTGAAGCACGAGTCGGGCGTCCACCGTGTCCAGCGCGTGCCGGCGACCGAGTCACAGGGGAGGATCCACACGTCCACGGCGACGGTGGCGGTCATGCCCGAAGCCGAGGACGTGGAGGTCGAGATCCGGCCCGAGGATCTCGAGATCGACGTCTATCGATCGAGCGGGCCCGGCGGGCAGTCGGTGAACACGACCGACTCGGCGGTGCGGATCGTGCATAAGCCGACCGGCATCAAGGTCGAGATGCAGGAGGAGCGTTCCCAGCTGCAGAACCGGGAGAAGGCGATGCGCTACCTGCGCGCACGTCTGTACCAGAAGGCGCTCGACGAGCAGCAGGCGAAGGAAGCCGCGGCGCGCCGATCCATGGTCGGCACCGGCGAACGCTCCGAGAAGATCCGCACCTACAACTTCCCGGATGGACGGGTCACCGACCATCGCATCAAGCACACCTCCCATCAACTCGCCAACGTGCTTGGAGGCGGGGACGAGCTGGACGGGTTCACCGAACGGCTGAACGCCGCTGAGCGATCGGCGCAGCTGGCCGAGCCCGAGGAAGAGCGGCGGGCGAAGCCGGGCGCGGCCCAAGAACTGCCGGCGAAGGGCTGACGTGCGACCGGCGCAGGTCGTCCGGCGCGCCGCCGAGTACCTGGAGCGGCACGGCGTGGAGAGTCCGGTTCCCACCGCCGAGCGGCTCCTTTCGCACGTCCTCGGGACGGATCGGACGGGGATGTACGCCCGGGACGGGCTGACGTCGCAGGAAGCGAAGCTCTTCGGACGGGCCCTCTGCCGCCGGTGCGTCGGAGAGCCGCTCCAGCACGTGACGGGCGAGCAAGCGTTCCGACGGCTCACCGTCCGCGTGCGACCCGGCGTCTTCATCCCTCGGCCGGAGACCGAGGTGCTGGTGCAGGTGGTGCTCGACGAGCTCACGCGCTTCGAGATGCCCGCGGTCGTCGACGTGGCCACGGGAAGCGGTGCCGTGGCGCTGGCGATCGCGGACGAGCGCCCGGACGCGACGGTGTACGCCACCGATCTCTCGTCCGAGGCGGTGGACCTGACCCGCGAGAACGCGGACACCCTCGGCCTGGGAGTGACGGTCTTCGAGGGGGACCTGCTCCAGCCTCTCCCGGATCAGCTCCGCGGTGAGCTGGACGCGGTCGTCTGCAACCCCCCCTACGTGGCCCTCCAGGCGCGTGATTCGCTACCGGCGGACGTGCGGGCCGAACCGGAGCTCGCGGTCTTCGGCGGGCTCGACCTCTACGAGCGGCTCTTCGAGGAGGCGTTCGCGTCTCTCCGACCCGGAGGGCTGGTGGCCGTCGAGATCGAGGAGAGCACCGCGGACGCCGTGTCGAGAGCCGCCGAACGGGCGGGCTTCGAGGGTCTCTCGGTGCGCCGGGATCTCACCGGACGCGACCGTGTCGTGAGCGGACGGCGGCCGCCGCGCTCGTGACGGCGCTCCCAATGGCTTCGCGCACATGACTCCCATCACGGGACCGTTGAGCGAGGCGGCGGCCGCCGTCCGCCGCGGCGAACTGATCGTCCTCCCCACCGACACCGTCTACGGGATCGGCACGCGCCCGGACGATCCCGCGGCGACCGCCCGACTCTTCGAGGCGAAGCGCCGGCCTCGCGACCTCGAGCTCCCGGTGCTCGTCGCCACGGCGGCGGCGGCGCGAGCCGTAGCCGCGTTCGACGAGCGGGCCGAGCGGCTGGCGTCGGCGCTCTGGCCGGGACCGCTCACGCTCGTCCTGCCTCGAAGCTCGGGCGCCTCCGGATGGCACCTCGGCGGGGATCCGCTCACCGTCGGCGTCCGGGTCCCGCACCATCCACTCGCCCTCGCCGTCCTCGCGGATACCGGTCCGCTGGCGGTCACCAGCGCGAATCTGTCCGGCCGGCCACCTGCCGAGACCTGCGACGAGCTCCAGGCACTCTTCGGCGACCGGGTCGAGGTGTTCCTCTGTCAGGAAGTCCCGCTGGAGGGCGTCGCGTCGACCGTGCTCGACCTCGCGCATGGGCCCGCGATCATCCTCAGGGCGGGCTCGCTGACTCGTGAAGCACTCAGCGAGCTCCTGCCCGACGAGCCCTCATTGCTAGACTCGCCCTCTTCCTCATGAGCGAGATCCTGGTCGTGTGCACGGGCAACATCTGCCGCTCGCCGATGGCCGAGGGGTTCCTTCGCGCCGCGCTCGTCGAACGGCTCGGCGAGGCCGCGCCGGTCGTGAGCTCGGCGGGTACCGCCGGCTGGGACGGGTCCGGGGCGATGGACGAGTCGATCCGTGCGGCGCAGGAGCGCGGCGTCGACATCCGGGCGCACCTCGCCCGCAAGTTGCACGGCGCGATGCTCGAGGACGCCGATCTGATCGTGTGCATGGCTGCGGAACACCGCAAGGCCATCGTCGGCGCGATGCCGGACCTGGACACCAAGACGTTCACCATCAAGGAGCTCGTTCGGTTGCTGGAGGCGTCGCGCGCCGGCGGTCCCCTCGAGGCTCGGGTCGCCGCCGCCGCGGCAGCGAGGAACGGCTCGTCGCCGCCGTCCGAAGACGTCCGCGACCCGCTCGGAGATCCGATCGAGGGCTACCGGGAGGTGGCGGAAGAGCTCTTCGACCTGTCCGGCCGGCTGGCGATCGCGCTCACCCGGGAGCGGGCCTGATGCGCGTCGCTCTCGGAGCGGACCACGCCGGATTCCCGCTCAAAGAGGATCTCAAGGCTTTCCTCGCCGAGGAGGGCCACGAGGCACTCGACCACGGCACCGACACCACCGAGCCGGTGGATTACCCGCCGTTCTGCGCGGCCGCGGCCCGGGCCGTCATGAGGGGCGAGGCCGATCGCGCGATCGTGCTCGGCGGCTCCGGCCAGGGGGAGCAGATCGCCGCCAACAAGGTCGACGGCATCCGAGCAGCCCTCTGCCACGACCTGTTCCTGGCCCGCCTATCCCGGGAGCACAACGACGCCAACGTCTTGGCGATGGGAGCGCGCGTGGTCGCGCCCGCGTACGCTCGCGAGATCGTGCGTGTCTGGTTGGACACCCCGTTCGAGGGTGGACGTCACGTCTCGAGGCTGGAGGAGATCGCGCAGATCGAGCGAGGGGAGCTATGAGATGAGGGAGTATGCCGCCGACTGGGACGCGCTGAAGGCCGCCGATCCAGAGGTCGCCGACGCGATCGCGAACGAACTGCAGCGCGAACGCACGAACCTGCGACTGATCGCCTCCGAGAACTACACGAGCCCCGCCGTCCTCGCGGCCCTCGGATCCACGATGACCAACAAATACGCGGAGGGCTATCCGGGTCGTCGCTACTACGGCGGGTGCGAGTTCGTCGACGTGACGGAGCAACTCGCGATCGATCGAGCGAAGGAGCTGTTCGGTGCCGAGCACGCGAACGTCCAGCCTCATGCCGGCGCTCAGGCGAACATGGCGGTCTTCGGCGCCTTCCTCGAGCCCAACAACCCCGACGAGAAGGTCCTCGGGATGGAGCTCGCACACGGCGGGCACCTCACGCACGGCTCGCCGGTGAACGTGTCCGGGATGTGGTTCCACTTCGTCGGCTATCAAGTCGATCGCGAGACCGAGCAGTTCGACATGGACCGCGTCCGCGAGCTCGCGAAGGAGCACCGCCCCAAGATCATCCTTTCCGGCTACACCGCGTACGCCCGTGAGATCGACTTCGCCGCGTTCCGCGAGATCGCCGACGAGGTCGGGGCGCTGCTGTGGGTCGATGCCTCCCACTTCATCGGGCTCGTCGCCGGAGGCGCCTACCGCTCGCCGGTCCCGCATGCCGACGTCGTGACGTTCACGACGCACAAAGCGCTCCGCGGGCCGCGCGGCGCGATGATCGTGTGCAAGGAGGAGCACGCGAAGGCGATCGACAAGGCCGTGTTCCCGATGATGCAGGGCGGCCCTCTCGAGCACTGCATCGCGGCGAAGGCGGTGGCTCTCAAGGAAGCCATGACCCCGGAGTTCCGCGACTACGCCCACCGGGTGGTGCGCGACGCGAGGGCGCTCGCTGCCGGATTGGCCGAGGAGGGTCTGCGAGTGATCTCGGGAGGAACCGATTCGCACCTGATCCTTGCCGACGTGCGTCCGGTCGGGATCGACGGCAAGGCCGCCGAAGCCGTCTGCGACGAGGTGGGGATCGCGCTGAACAAGAACCAGATCCCGTACGACCCGAACCCGCCCTCTGCGCCCTCCGGCATCCGCGTCGGCACGCCTGGACCGGCGACGCTCGGGATGGACGAGCCGGAGATGGCCGAGATCGCCTCCATCATGGGGGATGTCCTGAAGAGCCCCGAGGACTCCGGCACCAAGGCGAAATCCGGACAACGCGTGAAGGATCTGATGGAGCGTTTCCCGGTCTACGCGTAGAGCCGTGCGGGGCGGTTGCCGCACGGCAACCGCCCCCGCAGACTGTGGCAGCCGTGGTCTCGTACCTGATCGTCTTCCTCGTCGCAGCGGGCGTCACCTTCGGGCTGACGCCGCTGGTCAGGCGACTCGCGGTCCGGTTCGGGGCGATCGATCAGCCGTCGGAGAGGAAGCTTCATGTGGTCCCGACGCCGACGATGGGTGGCCTGGCGATGTGGGTCGGTTTCCTCGTCGCGATCGGGGTGTCGCGATTCCTGCCCTTCTTCGATTCGATGAACGAGACCGCGGCCGAGCCGCTCGCCGCGGTCGTCACGTGCACGCTGATGACCGGTCTCGGCGTGATCGACGATCGGCGCGGCACCTCGGCGCTCGCCAAGCTGACCGCGCAGATCTTCATCGCGGGTGTCCTCGTCCTGCTCGGCGTCCAGCTCGCGTTCTTCGTCCTTCCCGGCTATTGGACCGTCGTCCTCGGGACCGACGAGGCGGTGCCGCTCACGATCCTGTGGGTCGTGGCGGCCGCGAACGCGATCAACCTCGTGGATGGGCTGGATGGTCTGGCGGCGGGGATGGTCGGGATCGCGGCCGCCACGTTCTTCGTCTACATGGTCCGAGACTTCTCCGACACCGGCTCCGTCGCCGCGCTGCTCTCCGTGATCACCGTCGGGATCTGTGCCGGGTTCCTCCCCTGGAATTTCCATCCGGCCAGGATCTTCATGGGCGATACCGGGTCGATGCTCCTCGGGATGCTCGTGGCGATCGCGACGATCTCGGGCGTGGGTAGGAACCCCTTCCCGCCGAGCCAAGGCGAGGTCGCCGTGATCGCCCTCCCGCTGCTCGTCCCGTTGCTGGTGCTCGGGATCCCGTTCCTCGACGTCCTCCTCGCGATCGTCCGTCGCACGCGCAAGGGTCTCGGGATCGCGCACGCGGACAAGGAGCACATCTTCCACCACCTCATGGACATCGGCCACGGTCATCGGGGTGCCGTGATGCTGATGTACCTGTGGTCGGCGCTCGTCTGTGGCTCGGCGCTCGCGATCGGGACGATCGACGGGCGACTCATCGCCGGAGCGATCGTCGGCTGTGCGTTGATCCTGTTCCTGGTGACCGCCCTGCCGCGGTTGCTCGAGCGCCGACACAACGGCGAGCTCCATCGCGTGCACGACGGCGCTCGAGACGGGACCCGTGACGGAACCCCAGGTGCAACCCCAGGCGCAACCACCGGTGCAACACCGGGCGCGAAGCCGGCCGATGGCATGTGAATTCCTTCACAAGCTCGGCCTGCCGACCCCGGAAATGGCCTCTGACCAGCGGAAATGCACGCCCCCGCGTTTGACGGCGTACAGGGCAGGAGTTTAGAGTGTCCGCTCCGATGAGCGGACCCCGCAAGAGCGAGGCGTGGGCCGGCATGGGGACCGGCTGGGCGATCACTTCGCACCTGGTCGGGGGGATGGCCACCGTCGGAGGGCTGGGATATCTGCTCGACAGGGTCCTCAGCACGGGGACCGTGTTCACGGCGATCGGTTTCGTCCTCGGGGCCGCGAGCGGGATCTACATCGTGTACCTGCGGTACGGCAAGGGAGGCGAGTGAGCGCAACCGGAGAGCCGGAACACGAGCTGGTCCGCCGGCTCCTGCCCTATTCGTTGCCCGCGTTCGCGGTCGCCGCTCTGACCGGCGGGCTCCTCAGTGGTGCCGGCGCCGCCTGGTCCGCGGGGATCGCGGTCATCGTCGTGACGGTCAACTTCGTCGGCAATGCCTATTCGGTGTCTTGGGCCGCCCGCATCGGTCCGACGGTGCTCATGGCGGTCGGACTCGGCGGGTTCATGGTCCGGCTCGCCACGCTCACGATCGCATTGCTGCTGTTGGACCGGCTCGGTTGGTTCAGTCCGCTCGCTTTCGCCGCTGCGTTCGTGCCGACGACCATCGCGCTCCTCGCGATCGAGATGAAGCTGCTCGCCGGACGGATGCAAGCTGATCTCTGGTACTTCCCGGAGCGGACCACGTGATCCCGGCGATCCTGGCAGCCGATTTCCATCCGCCCTCGACGAAGGACTTCGTCTTCGATTGCTACTTCAGCGTCCACCTGTTCGGCATCGAGATCTGCTTCAACTTCATCATCGCGCTCGTCGTGGCGTCGGTCCTGATCTACGTCCTGCTGTTCCTGTTCGCGTTCCGCAACGCCCGCATCGTGCCCGGCAAGCTCCAGTCGCTGATGGAGCTGGGCCTCGAGTTCGTGCGCGAGCAGATCGCGCTGCCGATGCTCGGGCCGGCCGCCGACCGGTTCCTGCCGCTGCTCGTGACGTTCTTCTTCTTCATCTTCTTCATGAACATGTTCGAGGTGGCCCCGTGGGTGAACTTCTCGGCGAGCAGCCGCCTGGCGTTCCCGCTCGTCCTCGCCGTGATCGCCTGGGTCACGTACAACGCCGTCGGGATCAGGAAGCACGGATTCCTCGGCTACCTGAAGTTCACGTGCATCATCCCGAGCGCACCCGCGATCCTCCGCTACTCGCTCCTGATGGTGATCGAGTTCTTCTCGAACATCGTGATCCGTCCGATCACGCTGACCATCCGTCTCGCGGCGAACTTCGTCGCGGGCCATTTCCTGTTGGCGCTCGCGTTCCTCGGAACCGAGTTCTTCTTCTTGAACGGAGGATTGAGCTACGTAGGGCTTGTGGTGACCGCCCCGATCTCCGTCGCGCTCGTTGCGTTCGAAGTCTTCGTGGCGATCTTGCAGGCATTCATCTTCGCCATCCTGACCGCGTCCTACATCGGCGGGGTCCTGGCGGAAGAGCACTAGACAAGACCAAAGATCAAGGAGGACTGGATGTTGGGGTTGCTCGCACAAGCCGCCAGTGATTTCTCGGGGCTGGAGACGATCGGCAAGGGGCTCATCATCGGGCTCGCGGCCATCGGTCCGGGTATCGGACTCGGGATCTTGATCGGGAAGTCGGTCGAAGCGATGGCTCGACAGCCCGAGTACGCGAACCAGGTCCGGACCACCATGTTCATCGGCATCGGCTTGATCGAGGCGCTCGCGCTGTTCGGCATCGCGTTCTCGTTCATCATCTGAAGGGGCGGACGATGTTCGCGTTGATCGCATCGATCCTTGCCCAGGCCGAGGAGAGCGCCGAGGAGGTCTCGGACGCGAAGGATCTCTACCCGGCGGTAGGCGAGCTCATCGTCGGGCTGATCGCCTTCGCCGTCCTGTTCTTCTTCACCTGGAAGTGGGTGATCCCGAGCTTCAAGAAGGTGCTCGAGGAGCGCCGGGAGAAGATCCAGGGAGAGATGGAGCGCGCCGAGGCCACCCGCAAGGAGGCCGACAAGCTCCAGGAGGAATACCGGTCGCAGCTCAACGGCGCCCGGGACGAGGCGAATCGCATCATCGAGGAATCCCGCGCGACCGCCGACCAGCTGCGCCGCGACCTCCAGGCGAAGGCCGAGGAGGAAGCCCAGGGCATCGTGGCCCGTGCGCAGGAGGAGATCCGCGCCGAGCGCGATCGGGTGTTCCAGGAGCTGCGCGCGCAGGTCGGCTCGATCGCGGTCGAGATCGCGGCGCGGGTCGTCGGGCAGTCCCTCGACGAGAAGACCCACCAGCGGCTGATCGACGAGTTCATCGACGAGGTCGCCTCCGGTGCGGCCGCGAACGGCAACGGCAACGGCAAGGATCGGCCAAGGACAGCGGGACCGAAGACAGCGGAAGTGGTGACTGAGTGACGGTCGACGACACGGTTCGCGGGTACGCCCAGGCGCTCCTGTCCGTCGCGGAGGCGGAGGGTGTGCTCGACCGCGTACAGAACGAGCTCTACGCGTTCGCGAAGGCTGTCGAACGCAACGGCGACCTCCGCGAGGCGCTCACCGACGCCGCGCTCCCGCCCGAGCGCAAGAAAGCGGTGATCGACGAGCTCCTGGGCGAGCGCGCGCATCCCACGACCGCGACCCTCGTCGGATTCCTGGTCGACGCGGGGCAGGCGCGCCGGATCGGGGCGATCGCCGAGGAGCTGGCGAAGGAGGCCGCCCACCGATCGGAACGGACGCTCGCCGAAGTGCGTGTGGCCATCCCTCTGAGTGACGCGAAGCAGTCGTTGCTCGCCGACGCGCTCGAGCGGGCCACGGGCCATCCGGTGGAGCTGAAGATCGACGTCGACCCCGCCGTCATCGGCGGCGTGGTTGCCCGGGTGGGCGACGAGGTGTTCGACGGCTCGCTCGCGAGCCGATTGGCCGAGGCGAAGCAGTACCTCACAGGGAGCGTGTGACCCATATGGCTGTGGACGCTGAGAGATTCGATCCGAAGGACATCGCGCAGGCTCTCCGGAAGCACGTCGAGAGCTGGACGCCTTCGGTCGAGCGCGGCGAGCTCGGTCGCGTGATGGAGGCGGGCGACGGGATCGCCCGCGTCTCCGGTCTGCCGCGAGCGATGGCGAACGAGCTGCTGGAGTTCCCGGGCGGCGTCCTGGGGCTCGCGTTCAACCTCGACATCGCCGAGATCGGGTGCATCGTCCTCGGCGACGCTTCGCACATCCAGGAGGGCGACCCGGTCAAGCAGACCGGTCAGATCCTGTCGGTGCCGGTCGGCGACGGGTTCCTCGGGCGGGTCGTGAACGCCCTGGGTGAGCCGCTCGACGACAAGGGTCCGATCCAGGCCGAAGAGCGGCGGATCCTGGAGGTCCAAGCGCCGAACGTCGTGAACCGGCAGCCGGTGAAGGAACCGCTCTACACCGGGATCACGGCGATCGACGCGATGACGGCGATCGGCCGAGGTCAGCGGGAGCTGATCATCGGCGACCGCCAGACCGGGAAGACCGCGGTCGCGATCGACGCGATCATCGCGCAGAAGGAGCACTGGGCGGGCGGCGATCCGAAGAAGCGTGTGAAGTGCATCTACGTCGCGGTCGGTCAGAAGTCCTCGACCGTGGCAGAGGTCGTGGCGACCCTCCAGGAGAACGGGGCGCTCGAGTACACCGTCGTCGTGAACGCGCCGGCCTCGGACCCGGCCCCCTTCCAGTACATCGCCCCCTACTCCGGCGCCGCGCTCGGGTCGCACTGGATGTACAACGGCGAGCACGCGCTGATCGTCTACGACGACCTCTCGAAGCAGGCCACCGCCTACCGGACGCTCTCGCTCCTGCTTCGTCGGCCGCCGGGACGCGAGGCGTTCCCGGGCGATGTCTTCTATCTGCATTCGCGTCTGCTCGAGCGCGCCGCCAAGCTCTCCGACGAGCTCGGCGCCGGCTCGCTCACGGCCCTCCCGATCATCGAAACGAAGGGCAACGACATCTCCGCCTACATCCCGACCAACGTGATCTCGATCACCGACGGCCAGATCTTCCTCGAGCCGGACCTGTTCTTCGCCGGCGTGCGACCCGCCATCAACATCGGCATCTCGGTGTCTCGCGTGGGCGGGAGCGCGCAGACCAAGGCGATGAAGCAGGTCGCGGGTCGCCTTCGCCTGGATCTCGCTCAGTTCCGGGCGCTGGAAGCGTTCGCGCAGTTCGGCTCGGAGCTGGACAAGGCGTCGCAGCAGCAGCTGGCGCGGGGCGCTCGTGTGGTCGAGGTGTTGAAGCAGCCGCAGTACCAGCCGCTGCCGGTGGAGCGAGAGGTCGTGATGATCTGGACCGGCACAGGCGGGTACCTCGACCCGTTCCCCGTCGAGGATGCGAAGCGGTTCGTGGAGGACTTCACCGCCTACCTGGAGTCTCGCACCGACGTCCTGGAGACGATCCGCGAGACGGGGGACCTGTCGAGCGAGACCGAAGCGACCCTGAAGGAGTCCGTCGCGGCGTTCGCGGAGACGTTCCAGCCGACGGGGGCCGGGGCCGGCAGCGAGGCCGGCCGCGGCGCCGGCACGCCCCCCGATGAGGTCAAGCCCGACATCGGCTGGGACCGGATGTCCTCGGTCGACGACGACGAGGACGAGGACGACGGGAAGGATGAGGGCGGACCCTCGCTGGCCGAGGAGGACGACGTCCAGGGGCAGGTTCCCCTCCCCGACCAGGACGACGGGTCCGATACCGGCTCAGAGACCGACGCCAACTCCGACTCCGACACCGACGAGCCGGAGGGATAGTGGGCGCGCAGCTCCGTATCGTCCGCCGGCGGATCCGCTCGGTTCAGTCGACGAAGAAGATCACCCGCGCGATGGAGCTGATCGCGTCCTCGCGGATCGTGAAGGCACAACAGCGTGTGGAGTCCTCCCGTCCGTACGCCGTCCAGCTCACGAAGGCGATGGAGGACCTCGCGCGCCAAACGGGTTCCGTCCAGCACCCTCTCCTCGAGGATCGCGAGAGCCCTTCGAAGGCAGGCATCCTCGTGGTGACGTCGGACCGGGGGCTCGCGGGCGCGTACAACGCGAACGTGCTCAAGATCGCGGAGAGGTTGTTCCGCGATGTTCGCGACCGCGGCCTCGAGCCGGTCTTCTACGTCGTGGGCAAGAAGGGGATCGGGTACTTCCGGTTCCGAGGCGTGCCCATGCGCAAGAGCTGGCAGGGGTTCAGCGAGGTGCCACCCTACGAGGAGGCCGAGCGGATCGGCCGCACCCTCATCAAGGACTTCGCCGACGAGGAGATCGACGAGCTCCACGCCGCCTACACCGACTTCCGCTCCGCATTCACGCTCCGCGCGACCGCGAAGCGCTTCCTCCCGATCGCGCCCGAGGAGGTCGTCGGCAAGGGCCTCGGCATCGTCCACCCCGAGTACCTGTTCGAGCCGGAGCCCGAACAGATCCTCGACCACCTCCTCCCGCAGTACGTGGTGACCAAGGTCTACGCGGGGCTCCTCGAATCAGCGGCGTCGGAGAACGCGGCCCGGCGCCGTGCGATGAAGGCCGCCACCGACAACGCGGAGGACCTCATCAAGGTCCTGACGCGCCAGGCCAACCGGGCGCGTCAGGACGAGATCACGACCGAGATCATGGAGATCGCCGGCGGGGCAGAAGCGCTGTCCGCCGCATCATCGGAGGGATAGCGATGGCAGCGGACAAGAACGGACACCCGGAAGGGCGTGTGGTGCGCGTGATCGGCCCCGTGATCGACGTGGAGTTCCCGCCGGCCGAGCTGCCCGAGATCCACACCGCGCTGACGGTCGACCTGACCCTCGAGGGAGAGACGACGACGATCACGTGCGAGGTCGAGCAGCACATCGGGGACTCGACGGTTCGCACGATCGCCCTGCGCCCGACCGATGGTCTCGTTCGCGGAACCCCCGTGAAGAACACGGGCTCGCCGATCCGGGTACCGGTGGGCGAGGGCGTCCTCGGTCACGTGTACAACGTGATCGGGGAGCCGCTCGACGCGGATCCTTCGGAGATCCATGCGGCCGACTGGTGGCCGATCCACCGCGAGCCGCCACCGTTCTACGAGCTCGAGCCGAAGCAGAAGATGCTGGAGACGGGGATCAAGGTGATCGACCTGCTCGAGCCCTACGTCGAGGGCGGCAAGATCGGGATGTTCGGCGGCGCCGGCGTCGGCAAGACCGTGATCATCCAGGAGATGATCCGTCGCCAGGCCGAGCAGCACGGCGGCGTCTCCGTGTTCGCCGGCGTGGGCGAGCGCACGCGCGAAGGCAACGACCTGTTCCTCGAGATGACCGAGTCCGGCGTGATCGAGAAGACCGCGCTGGTGTTCGGGCAGATGGACGAGCCGCCCGGCGTGCGACTTCGCGTGGCGCTCTCGGCCCTGACGATGGCCGAGTACTTCCGCGACGTCGAGCGCAAGGACGTGCTGCTCTTCATCGACAACATCTTCCGATTCACTCAAGCGGGCTCGGAGGTCTCCACGCTGCTGGGCCGCATGCCGAGCGCCGTCGGCTACCAGCCGACCCTGGCGGACGAGATGGGAGAACTGCAGGAGCGGATCACGTCCGCCGGCGGCCGCGCCATCACGTCGCTCCAGGCGATCTACGTGCCCGCCGACGACATCACGGACCCCGCGCCGCACACCGCGTTCGCCCACCTGGACGCGACGACCGTGCTGTCCCGCGACATCGCCTCGCTCGGCATCTACCCCGCGGTGGATCCGCTGGACTCCACGTCGCGGATCCTCGACGCGCGCTACGTCGGCCAGGATCACTACGACACGGCGCGGCGTGTGCAGGAGATCCTCCAGCGCTACCGGGACCTGCAGGACATCATCGCGATCCTCGGCATCGACGAGCTGTCGGAGGAGGACAAGGTCATCGTCTCGCGGGCGCGCAAGATCCAGCGGTTCCTCTCGCAGCCGTTCTTCGTCGCCGAGCAGTTCACCGGGCTACCGGGCAAGTACACGCCGATCGACGAGACGATCGCGTCGTTCAAGGCCCTCTGCGAGGGCGAGTACGACCATCTGCCGGAGCAGGCGTTCTTCCTGGTCGGTGGGATCGAAGAGGCGGTCGAGCAGGCGAAGAAGCTCGAGGCCGCGTGATGGCCCTCGAGGTCCACGTCGTCACGCCCGAGCGAGAGGTCTGGGCGGGCCAGGCGACCGAGGTCATCGCACACGGCGTCGAGGGCGACGTCGGGATCCTCTCCGGGCACGCGCCCTTGCTCGTCCAGCTCGCGATCGGACCCCTCCAGATCCAGCAGGAGGACGGCGCGTGGTTGAAGGCCGTCGCGGACGGAGGGTTCCTGCACGTGTCGACCGAAGAGGGCGCCACCAGGGTCGACGTGCTCGCCACGAACGCGCAGCTCGAGAAGGAGATCGACGTCGACGCGGTGACTCGGCGCCTCGAGCAGCTGCGATCGGCTGCCGATGCCGAGGACGACGAGCACGCGAAGACCGAGATCGCGAGAGCCGAGGCCCGGATCGCGCTGACCGCGTCGAACTGAGCAAGGAGCACGCTCACCGGGTCGCGGCGCCCCCGCCGGTACGATGCCCCGCATGGACCGCCTCTTCGTGACGGGCGGCGCTCGTCTCGCCGGATCCGTCGGGATCTCGGGCGCCAAGAACTCCGCACTCAAGCTGATGGCCGCGTCGCTGATCGCGCCGGGTCGTTCGGTGCTGCGCAACGTTCCTCGGATCCAGGACTGCTTCACGATGACCGAGGTCCTCGAACACCTCGGCGCCGTGGTGTCCTGGGAAGACCGTGCTGTCGTGGTGGACGCGACGCACCTGTCGTCGGTCGACGCGCCGTACGAGCTCGTTCGTCGGATGCGCGCCTCGATCGCCGTCCTCGGCCCGCTCCTGGCGCGGACGGGTGAGGCGAGCGTCGCGATGCCCGGCGGCGACAACATCGGCTCGCGCCCGATCGATCTCCATCTCGAGGGACTCCGGCGGATGGGCGCCAGGATCGATGCCCAACACGGGTTCCTCGTCGCCCGGACGGAGGGCCTGACCGGGGCCTCGATCACCCTCGACTACCCGAGCGTGGGCGCGACCGAGAACCTGATGATGGCTGCCGTGACGGCGGACGGTGTGACCGTGATCGACAACGCCGCCCGGGAGCCGGAGATCACGGACCTCGCGGCGTACCTGGCGGCGATGGGTGCCGGGATCCGCGGCGCCGGATCCGCGACGATCGAGGTCGAAGGCGTCGGGGCGTTGCAGCCCGCCGAGCACACGGTGATCCCCGATCGGATCGAGGCCGGCACGTGGGCGGCGGCGGCCGTCGCGACCCGGGGTGACGTCGTCCTGACCGGCGCTCGACCGGATCACCTCGAGCTGTTCCTGGAGAAGCTGGCGGAGGGCGGCGCGGACATCCGGGTGACGGACGAGGGGGTTCGAGTGCGGCAATCGGAGCGGACGCGCGCCGCCGATTTCGTCACGCTGCCGTATCCGGGCCTCGCCACCGACTTCCAGCCGATCCTGCTCGCGATGCTCGCGACGGCCAACGGGACGAGCATCGCCACCGAGAACGTCTTCGAGGGCCGGTTCACGTACGTCGACGAGCTGCGCCGGATGGGCGCGGACATCCGCACCGAGGGTCACCACGCGGTGATCCGCGGGGTGGAGCAGCTGTCCGCAGCCCCGGTCCGGGCGATGGACATCCGTGCCGGGGCCGCGATGGCGATCGCCGCCCTGACGGCGGACGGGGTGAGCGAGATCGCCGACATCGATCACGTCGATCGGGGCTACGAGGACTTCGAGGCGAAGCTCACCGCGCTCGGCGCCGAGGTCCGGCGCGATCCCGAGCTCGTCCGGCTCCCGTGAGGCGAGTTCTCGTCGCCACGTGCGCGATCGCGCTTTTCTCTGTCGCAACGCCCGCAGTCGCGCAAGAACAGCGGCAGGTCATCGTGATCATGATCGAGGGTCGATCGCTGCCGGAGATGTTGGCTGTCCAGGACCTAGTCGAGCCTTGCGTCCGCCGGAGGGGCTGCTCTCATGAACGGCCGGTCCAATGTTCGAGCATCAATCGATGAAGTCACCGGCCAGAATGACCCCGTCTTCGCGCCAATGGATCCGGTTCACCGATCTCGGCACGGCCGATCCTTCGCGCGTCGTGCGAAGACTCAATGAAGTCCTGCAGTCGGTGGATGGACCGATCTCGCACTCATCGTCTCGACGTCGGCGTCCGCGGCGTCAGCTGCGGAAGGTGACGAGCTCGGCACCGTGATCGCGGCGTGGGGCGATCCCGCACGAGCTCCTCGACGCGCAGGGCTCAGCCGCACGCCCTCACGTCCGACTCCACCCGCCGACCCGGCGTCGTCGCCGACGTCGACCCGGCCGCGACCGTCGCGGAGTGGCTCGACCTGCCCGTACGACGCCGGCGCGCCGATGGAACGGACCGGCGAGCCGGCGCCCCTGGATCTCTACGACCGCTACCTCCAGCAGCGCCGGCTCGCCGTGCCTGCCGCAGCCGTCTCGTGGGGTGTGATGTTGGTGTTCGGGCTCGGCGGGGTCCTCGCGCTGGCGTTCCGCCGGCGCCTGTCACCCCGCACGCTCGCCCTCACCGGGGCGCTCGCGGGGTCGTTGCCGTGGCTCGCGATCGGACTCCTCCTTGTGGGGCACCTACCATCCCTGACGGTCGCCGCCGTGACTCCGTTTCTCGTCGTGATCATGGTCGCGGGTGTCGTGTTCACGCGATGGGTCCAGGCGCGGCGGGGGATCTTCGTCGCCTTGGCGGCGTGCGGTGCCGTCATCCTCGGGGTCCTCGCCATCGAGGCCGCGCTCGGTTGGCCGGCGGCCGTGACGCCGCTGGCAGGCGGCGGGCAGCTGGACGGCGGACGCTTCTTCGGGATGCCGAATGTCGAGATCGGCATCGTGCTCGGATCCGCGATGTTCGCCGCGCATCGATTGCGTGTCGGCTCCGGTGTGCTGCTCCTCGCCGCCTGCGCGGTCGTGGCCGGCTCCCCGTGGACCGGTTCGAACTTCGGCGCCGCGATCACGCTGTTCGCGGCCGCCGGGATGTGGCTCGGGATCCGACGACGCCGGCCGTGGTGGATGATCGCCGTGATCACCGGGGCGATCACGGCCGGCGGTATGGCCGCGATCGCGGTGATGCATCGCTACCTGACCGAGCGGCCGACGCACATCACGGCGTTCCTCGAGCACACGAGCTCGTTCTCAGGCGCGCTCGACCGACTCACGGGACGACTGGGGATCGGCTTCGATCAGCTGACGGATACGCCGTTGGCCGCGATCCCCGTGGTCGGCACCTTCGTGCTCCTGATCCTCGTGCTCCGCCCGCCGGCCGCGATCGCCCGAAGCTTCGAGGGACACGACGCCTGGCGCGATGCGGTCCTCGTGATCCTGCTCGGTTCGATCGTCGCCTACCTCGCGAACGACACGGGCGCGGCGGCCGTCGGCTTCGGATTCGGATTCGCGCTTTCCGGCCTCATCGACGTGTCGCTCGCCACCGCCCAGAGGATGATGGCGCGATGAGCGCCTACGTGCCCCCGCGGCCGGACCTGCTCTCGGCCGAGGTCATGCCGGCGAAAGCGACGTGGCGATGGTGGGAGGCGCTCATCGCTGCCTTGCTCGCATGGCTGGCCGGGGCGCTCGCTTCCTTGCCGCTGGTGATCATCCTCAAGCCCGACGCCACGGGTCCCATCGGGGGCGACGGCCTCTTCATCGGCATCGTGTCGAACGCGGTGACGCTGGGCGTACTGATCCTCTGGCTGCGGACGGCTCATCCCCGATGGGCGGAGATCATCGGCTGGCCGGAATGGTCGGGTGTCGTGCGCGAGATCGCCATCGGCGCGGGTCTCGGGATCCTCGTGCGCATCGCGGCGGGGATCGTGGGCGCTGGCGTCGTCCTCGTCCTGAGGGACGCGTCCGACCGGCCCGTCAACCTTCCCACGCAGATCAGCACCGACCTCACCCGGTGGGGGCTCGTCGCTTTCGCGATCTTCGCGGTGATCGCGGCGCCGGTGCTGGAGGAGTTCGTCTTCCGAGGCCTCCTCTTCCGCTCGATCGCCGATCGGCACGGCTTCTGGGTCGGCGCGATCGCCTCCGCGGTTGCGTTCGGCGCTTTCCATCTGTTGACGCCGGGGGACGGTCTCGACGTCCTCGCCCTCGGGATCACCCACGTGGGCACGGGGCTCGGCCTCGCGTGGATCTATTGGAAGCGGCGGAACCTCCTCGCCAGCATCGCGGGGCATGCCATCTTCAATCTGATCGCCGTGGTCGCCATCATCGCCGGGCTGGAGGTCTAGACGTGCCGGAGTTCCCCACCGAGGAGTGGTTCCAGGCTCTCATCGAGGCGATCGATGCTTCAGAGGAGTACGGGGAATACGCGGCCACCTGGGAAGGGGACGTGATCATCCAAGTGGAGGCGGAACCGGACAAGGGGCTCGCGGCGGACGTGCACGGGCTCCTCGACCTCTGGCACGGGGGATGTCGAGGCGGCGGCATCGTCGATGAGGCGCGGGCGGCGACCGCGGAGTTCGTGGTGCGCGCCCCGTACTCGCGGTGGAAGGACGTGATCCACGGAGACCTCGAGCCCATCAAGGGCCTCGTGCAGGGCAAGCTGCGGGTCCGAGGCGATCTGCCGAAGATCCTCCGCTACGTCAAGGGCACGCAGGAGCTGGCGTACATCGCCGGCCAGGTGGACACGACGTTCCCCGACGAGTCCTGATGCGCGGCGTGGTCTTCGACGGCGAGGGCCGCGTCCGAGTGGCGGATCTGCCCGACCCGGAGGTGGAGGCCCCCCGCGATGCGATCGTCCGGGTGACGAGGTCCGCGATCTGCGGAAGCGATCTCCACCTGCTCCACGGCAAAGCGCCGATGGAGCCGGGGGAGCCGCTCGGCCACGAGGCCGTCGGTGTCGTGGAGACGGTCGGCGCCGGCGTCGAGCGCGTGCAGGTGGGCGATCGCGTCGCCGTCGCGTTCAACGTCGCGTGCGGGCAGTGCTGGTTCTGTGGCAACGGGCAGTCCTCCCTGTGCGAAGACGATGCGATCTTCGGGTACGGGATCTTCGGCGGAGCGCTTCCCGGCGCACAGGCGGAGCGGCTCCGGGTGCCGGACGCCGATGTCAACCTGCTCCGCGTGCCCGACGCCGTCGGCGACGAAGCGGCCGTGTTCGTCGGCGACGTATTGACGACCGGCTTCTACGGGGCATCGCTCGCGGGCGGGGGACCGAACGACGTCGTGGCGGTGCTCGGCTGCGGGCCGGTCGGGTTCTGCACGATCGAGGGGCTGCGGGCGCGCGGTGCGCCGACCGTCTACGCGCTCGACCGGGAGCCGTCGCGGCTCGCCCTCGCCGAGGCCGCGGGTGCGATCCCCGTGCACGTCGACGAGCGGAACCCGGTGACGGCGCTCGCCGAGGCGACCGACGGGCGGGGAGCCGACGTCGTGATCGACGCGGTCGGACATCCCGCCGCGTTCGAAGGCGCGATCGACATCGTCCGACGTGGCGGCGCCGTCGTGGTGCTCGGGGTCTACTCCTCGGAAACCACGGAGCTGCAGCTCGGCGCCTACTGGTCGCGCGCGCTCACCCTCCGGTTCGCGGGGCTCACACCGGTGCTCGCGTGGTGGGAGCGGGCGATGTCGGCACTCGAGCGAGGCGAGGTCGATCCCACGCCGTTGATCAGCCATCGACTGCCCCTCGAGGACGCAGCCGAGGGCTACGCGATGTTCGATCGCCGCGAGGCCACCAAGGTGGTCCTGGAGCCGTGATCGTCACCGTCGTCAGCCCCGAGTCGAGCGGTCTCGCGTCGATGGTCGCCGAGCTCATCGACCAGAACCTGGCTCGCGACCCGGGACGGCGCCTGCTCCTGCGTCGCTCCGTGGCGATCCTGGACGCCCGGGATGCCGATGTCACGGTGTTCCTACGGATCGATCCCGAGAGTGTTCGCGTCGGGGACGGCGACGTCCCCGACGCGCACGTGCGGATCAGTTCCGACTCGGGGCGCCTGCTCGACCTCACCACGGCGCCCCTCCGGTTCGGGCTCCCGGACGTCATGACTTCCCAGGGACGAGCGATCGTTCGCGATCTCTTCGTCCGGCGCCTGCGCATCCGGGGCCTTCTTCGTCACCCGCTCCGGCTCGCGAGACTCACGAAGCTCCTCTCCGTTGCCGACGCCGGGACCACGGCGTGAGCCGCTCCTCCGTCGAGATGCCTGCCCGGCCGGACGCGCCTGCCGGCGCGTCCCGGCCGGCCCGCCGCTGGCTCCCCACCGTGATCGTTGCGCTCGTGATGTCGGTCACGGTGCTCGGTGGATTCGTCGTCGCGGAGGCGTTACCGGCGCCCGAGGTCTCCCCGATCGCGCTCGGAGGCGTCCTCACGATCCGTCCGCTCCCCGGCTGGGAAGTGGTTCGTCGCGAGTCGGCCACCATCCCGTCGCCTTCGGGGAGCGTCGTCTCGGGGGAGTTCGCGCAGCTCACCCGCGGCAGTGGCGCCCTCGATCTCCTCGCGTTGCCGGGGGTAGGTGGTACGGCGCTCGAGCTGGCGGATCTGTACGCCGCCGAGGTCCTCACGAGCCAGCTCGAGCGCCTCTCGATGTCGGACGTGGTGGAGCGGATCGTCCTTCGGAACGGACGGGAGGCCGTCCGTTTCGGCTACATCGGGTCGGAACCGCAGACCGGAGCGGCCATCGAGGGAACGGTCACGGTCGTCGTCGCGCCGTCCGGCGACGGCGCGGTCTTCGACGGATGGGCTTTCCAGGGCCAGCTGCAGCTGATCAGTGGGGAACTGGTCGCGATGATCGAGAGTGCGGAGGTGGCCTGAGTGGTCGCGACTCGATCCCTCGCTCGGTCCCCTCTGCACCAAGCGCGCTTCTTCCAGCCTCGGGTCCCTGCGTTCTGGCTTTACGTGACGGTCGTCGCGCTCACCGGGGTCGTCGCGATCGCAGAACAGAACCTGTTCCGTGAGATCTCGCCGGGCGGTTGGGCCCTTTCCTGGGGCCTCGTCATCCTCTATGCCGCGCCGGTCGCCACGCTCGTGTATCTGCTCGATCTCTACGAGCGAGAGCCGATCCCGCTGCTGGCGGCCGCGTTCGTGTGGGGAGCGGTGGCCGCCACCACGCTGGCCGCGATCGGGAACGCGGGTTGGGGGATCGTCGTCACCCGTCTGGCAGGGCCGGAGTTCGCGTCCCGCTGGACCGCCGCGCTCACGGCACCTTTCGTCGAGGAGATCCTCAAGGGTGTCGGGGTCGTACTGATCGTCCTCATCGCTCGCGACGAGGTCGACGACCTGATGGACGGGTTCGTCTACGGCGCCCTCTGCGGGCTCGGGTTCACCGTCGTCGAGGACGTCTTCTACTTCATCGGCGTGTTCGGCGGCGACGTCGGGGGTGTGCTGCGCGGGTTCTTCGTGCGCGTGATCGCGAGCGGCCTCTACTCCCATGTGCTCTACACGGGTCTGGTCGGCATGGCGATCGCGATCGTCACGACGCGTCGCGAGGCCTGGCCCCGCCGCGCTCGACTCCGGATCGCCGGACTGCTGGTCGGTGCCGCGGTGTTCGGACACTTCTTGTGGAACTCGCCGACCCTCGAGTTCTTCCCGGCGCCGCCGTGGGAGGGAACGGACTGGTTCCTGATCCCTGTCGCGACCGCGGTGAAGGGCCTGCCGCTGCTGCTGTTCGTGGTGCTGGCGATCCGCCTCGCACACGCGCGCGAGCGTCGATGGCTGCACGGGACGCTCGTTTCGGAGGTGGGCGAGGATGCCCTGACCCCGCAAGAGCTGGCGATCCTCGAGAGCCCGCGACGCCGCCTCCGCGCCCGGCGGGATCTGGGCCGCCGCGCGGGGCCGCGCGCCGCGGAGCTCCTGAAACGCCTCCAGCGCGAGCAGGTGAACCTCGCGATGATCCGCTCACGCGTGGCGTCCGAGGACGATCCGGCGCTGCTCCGCCAACGCGCGGTGTGTCGTTCGCTCCGCGATGCGCTCGAAGCGATCCCCGGCGCTTCGTCCGCCTCGGGCGTGGCGGGGTCGGACCTGGATCGGCCGATAGGCTGACCTGCGATGGACGTCGCGTCACTCGTCGAAGGCGTGTTGGCGGGCGACCGGCGTGCCGTCGCTCGCGCGATCTCGGCGGTCGAGGACGATGCGCCCGAGCTGGCCGAGCTCTCGGCCGGGATCTACGCGAAAACCGGTCAAGCGACGACGATCGGCTTGACCGGCGCCCCCGGCGTCGGGAAGTCGACGCTCGCGGCCGAGCTCATCCGCGTCGCGCGCGGAGACGATCTCCGTGCGGCCGTGCTCGCGGTGGATCCGACATCGCCGTACACGGGCGGCGCGCTCCTCGGTGACCGGGTGCGCATGCAGGACCACGCCATCGATCCGGGCGTGTTCATCCGATCGATGGCGACGCGAGGCCACCTCGGTGGGATGGCGCTCGCGGCCCCCGAGGCGGTGCGGATCCTCGACGCGGCCGGTTACGACGTGATCTTCGTGGAGACGGTCGGCGTGGGACAGGCCGAGGTCGACGTCGCCGCGGCGACGGACACGGCGGTCGTCGTGTTGGCGCCCGGGATGGGCGACGCGGTCCAGATGGCGAAGGCCGGCATCCTCGAGGCGGCCGACGTCTTCGTCGTGAACAAGGCGGACCGGGACGGAGCGCCGGAGGTCGCGAAGGAGCTCCGTCAGATGCTGCACCTGGGCGCCGCGCGTGACTGGGATCCGCCGGTGCTCACGGCGACCGCATCGAAGGGGGAGGGGATCGACGAGGTGTGGGTAGCGGTGCGAACGCACCGCGACCAGGCCGAGGCGTCCGGCGCGCTCGGCGCGAAGCGGCGAGCGCGCCTGCTGCGCGAGGCCGAGAGCCTTGCGGCGGAGCGATTCCGCATCCGGGCAGCCGAAGCGCTCGAGGCCGACCCGGCGCTCGGCGACGATCTCGCCGAGCGCCGCATCGATCCCTACCGCGCGGCGCAGGAGCTCCTGCGCCGCGCCTCCACCTGACGGCGATGCGAGGACGAGCGCTCGCACTCGGCGTCCTGCTCGTCCTCCCGATGGCCGGGCTCGCCCTGCTCCTCCTGATCCCGTCGATCGACGTGATGTGGGAGCATCAGCCCTCGCACTTCTGGCTCGTGCTCGGCGTCGCGCTCCTGAACGTGATCCTCGGACTCCTCGCGAACGAAGCGGCGCGCCAACGAGAGGATCCGCGGCTCTTCCTCGTCTCGATGGCCCTGCTCGCGAGTTCCGGGTTCCTCGCCCTTCACGCGCTCGCGACGCCCGGGATGGTCCTGGCGGAGCGGAGCGCCGGGTTCGTGATCGCGACTCCCGTCGGGCTGCTGCTCGCGGCCGGGTTCGCCGCCGCATCCGCGATCGCCCTCGACGAGCGATGGTCCGTCCGGCTCCGCTCGTGGCAGGGACCGCTCCGGGCGATCCTGGCGGCGCTCCTCCTCCTGTGGGCGGCGGCGTCGCTCGCCGAGCTTCCGCCGCTCGACCGGGCACCCCTGGAGGAGCGGGTCACGTGGGTCCTCGTGCTGCTGCCGTTCGGCGTGCTCGCATACGGCTTCGCCGCGGTCCGCTACCTGGACCTCTTCCGGCGTCGCCGCCAGCTCCTGCCGCTCGCCGTCGCGGTGGCGTTCGTCCTGCTCGCTGAGGCATTGATCGCGGTCGCGTTCGGGAGAGCCTGGCACGCGTCGTGGTGGGAATGGCACCTCCTGATGGCGGTCGCCTTCGGCACGATCCTCCTCGCCGCCAGACAGGAGTACCGACGCGACCGGTCCATCACCGAGGCCTTCGGCGGGCTCTACACGGAACGGACGCTGGAACGGTTCGATGAGCGCCAGCGGACGGCGCTCGGCCGGCTCACGGAGGCGCTGCGGCGAGGCGACGACCTCGGGATCGCGACGAAGGAACTGCGCGCGGACGGCTTCACCGGCCAGGACCTCACCTTGCTGCATCATGCAGCCGTTGAGCTCGCGAGGGTGGACGGGCTGCTGCACCGGTATCTGGGGACGCAGCTCGCGGAGCAGCTCCAACGGGAGCCGGCGTTCGGCGACCTGGGCGGCAGCGAACGCGAGATCACCGCGCTGTTCGCCGACCTCGTGGGCTTCACCTCGTTCAGCGAGGGACGGCAAGCGACCGACGTCGTTTCGATGCTCAACACGTATTGGGGAGCCGTCGTGCCGGCGATCGCGGACGGCGAGGGAGGCGTGATCGAGCGCTTCGCGGGCGACGGCCTCCTCGCGGTCTTCAACGCGCTCGGCGATCAGCCCAACCATGCGCTCCGAGGCGCTCGGGCCGCGCTGGCGATCCACGACCGGACCGAAGAGCTCCGTCAGGGCCGGGAGGAGTGGCCCCGATTCCGCGTCGGTCTCAACAGCGGCCCGGCGGTGATCGGGAGCGTCGGCACCGAGACGCAGCGCTCGTTCAGCGCGATCGGCGATACGACGAACGTGGCTGCGCGCCTCCAGGCCGTCGCGAGGCCGGGTGGCATCGTGATCAGCGCAGCCACGCTCGATCAACTCGGGGCCCGCGCGACCGTCGAGTCGATCGGACCCATCGACCTGAAGGGCAAGGCGCGGCCCGTCGAGACCTATCGGCTCATCTCGCTCGAGTGAGATCCGGACGTGCGGGCACGTTCCATCCGCGACGACGTCAACTGTGCCCGAGGACCGTATCCTCGACGCGTGAGCCCCGAGCGATCCCGCGCTTCGTGGAGCGAGCGTTCGCATCGCTCCCTCTCCGGCGAGCCCGTCCCGACGATCGTGGGACCGGACGACCTGGACGGATGGGACCCTGACGAGAAGCTCGGCGAGCCGGGCGCCTATCCGTTCACCCGCGGCGCCTACCCCTCGATGTACCGGGGCCGGCTCTGGACGATGCGCCAGTTCGCCGGGTACGGCACGCCGGCCGAGACGAACGCCCGCTATCGCTTCCTCACCGAGCACGGTCAGACCGGGCTCTCGGTCGCCTTCGACATGCCGACGCTCATGGGCCTGGATTCCGACGATCCGCGGAGTGAGGGCGAGGTCGGGCGCTGCGGAGTCGCCACGGATTCGCTGGACGACTTCGAGACGCTGTTCGACCAGATCCCGCTCGGCGACGTCACGACATCGATGACGATCAGCGGCCCCGCGGTCGTGGTGTTCGCCTTCTTCCTCGCGGCGGCGGAGGAGCAAGGAGTCGATTGGACGACCCTCGACGGGACGCTCCAGACCGACATCTTCAAGGAATACATCGCGCAGAAGGAGTGGGTCTTCCCACCACGACCGCACCTACGGCTGATCGGCGACCTGATGGCGTTCTGCGCCGAGCGCGTGCCCAAGTGGCATCCGATCAGCGTCTCCGGATATCACATCCGCGAGGCCGGGTCGACCGCAGCGGAGGAGCTCGCTTTCACGCTGGCCGACGGGTTCGCCTACGTGGAGCTCGGCACACAGCGGGGGCTCGACGTCGACGTCTTCGCGCCCGCGCTCTCGTTCTTCTTCAACGCGCACATCGACTTCTTCGAGGAGATCGCCAAGCTCCGCGCCGCCCGGCGGATCTGGGCCCGCTGGATGCGCGATCGCTACGGCGCGAAGAGTCCGGAGTCGATGCGGCTGCGGTTCCACACCCAGACCGCCGGCGTGTCCCTCACGGCCCAGCAGCCGATGAACAATGTGGTCCGCACCGCGATCGAGGCGCTCGCGGCGGTGCTCGGCGGCACGCAGTCGCTGCACACGAACGCCCTCGACGAGGTCCTGGCGCTGCCCACCGAGGACACTGCGAAGCTCGCGCTCCGCACCCAGCAGGTGATCGCGTTCGAGTCGGGCGTCCCCGACGTGATCGACCCGCTGGGCGGTTCCTGGTTCGTCGAGGAGGCCACGGATCGGATCGAGTCGCTCGCCGAGGAGATCTTCGCCGAGATCGACGGGATGGGGAACGGCTCGATCCTCGAGGGCGTTCTCGCGGGGATCGAACAGGGCTGGTTCCAGCGGCGGATCGCCGAGTCCGCGTTCCAGGAGCAGCGCCGCTACGAATCGGGCGACCTGGTCAAGGTGGGGGTCACGGACTTCGTGGACGCGAACGAGACCCCGATCGACACCCTGGTGATCGGGGAGGAGGCCGAGCGGAGCCAGCTCGAGAGCATCCGCCGCACCCGCGCCGCTCGCGACGCGAGCGCGGCGGAGGACGCCCTGATCGCCTTGAAGGAGGCCGCCACGACGGACGCCAACCTCATGGACCCTCTTATCGCCTGTGCGCGTTCTCGGTGCACGGAGGGCGAGATCGTGGGAGCGCTCTCCTCGGTCTTCGGGACGTACCGGGAAACGCCGGCGTTCTGAGCCAGTTGCAAGTCTTTGCAAGAACTGGCTAGGCTATCTGCGTGAATCAGCAACTCGAGAGGGGCCGGCGCCCGTGCTAGCCGCGCTCTCCGAAGGAGGGTTCGGTTTCGGTCTCCTCGTGGCCTCCTTCTGGTTCGGGTTCCGGCACGGCATCGACTGGGACCACATCGCGGCGATCACCGACATCACGTCGTCTCAGGAGGAACGACGCCGAGCGATCCTCTTCGGCACCCTGTACGTGGTCGGCCATGCCGTCGTGGTCTTCGCCCTCGGGATCGTCGCGGTCCTCATCGGACAGGAGCTCCCCGCAAGCGTCGATGCGGCGATGGGGCGCATCGTGGGCGTCACCCTGATCCTTCTCGGCGTCTACGTGTTCTGGTCGTTGATCCGTCACGGGCGCGAGTTCCGGATGCGGAGCCGTTGGATGCTCGTCTTCGCGGGGATCAGGAGCGCCTCGTGGAAGCTCAGGGGTCGCCGCTCATCGACCAACGGGACGCACGACCACGAGCGTGAGCCCGTCCACGCGCACGCCGGGAGCGCCGAAGCGGTTGACGCGGACGATCGGATCGCGGAATGGCATCACGGCCATCATGGGCGCCCGGGGCACCACCACCACAAGCACCCGGAGCCGGACGATCCGTTCGTGAACTACCAGAAGGGGACGTCGTTCCTGGTCGGGATGCTGCACGGGATCGGCGCGGAAACGCCCACGCAGATCCTGATCTTCACGGCCGCGGCCGGCGCCGGCGGAAAGGCAGCGGGCATCGCCGTCCTGGCTGCGTTCCTCGTGGGCCTGGTCACGTCGAACTCGGTGATCACCGTGGGCACGGCGTTCGGATTCCTCCGAGCTTCGAAGAACTTCGCCGTCTACGCGACGGTCGCGGTGATCACCGGCGTGTTCAGCTTGGTGATCGGCGTGCTCTTCGTGCTGGGCAAGGACACGGTCCTGCCCGCCCTGTTCGCAGGCTGATCGAGCTCAGGCGGCGCAGTCGGCGCAGAGACCCGTGATCGCGAAGTGCGTGAGATCGGCGACGAACCCGTGATGGCGCCGTATCAGGCCCTGGAGCTTGTCGGCCTCGCTCAACGACAGCTCGTCGTCCTGGCCGCAGTTCCGACAGGTCAGGTGCACGTGATGGGCCTCATCCGCGCGGTGGTACTCGGCGCCCGTCTCGACGTGGGAGTGCTGTAGCACGCCGACGCTCTCCAAGAGCGTGAGGGTCCGATAGACGGTCGAGGCGTTGACGCCCGGCATGTCTCCCTGCACCTTGCGGGCGATCGCGGTGGGCGAGATGTGGCCCTTGGCACGCATCACCTCCGAGACGATGGCTCGGCGCTGGGGCGTCATGCGAAGGCCACGGCTCCTGAGCTGATCCATCAGGTCGGCATATGAGGTGTCCACGGAGTGATAGTAGCAGCGTGTTGCAGGTGCAAGGACGGCGCAACTAGATGGGCGGCGGGAGATCGAGGAGTCGCGCCGCCCACGGCAAGCTCGTCTTCGCCTGCATCAACTGAAGCGGCCGCGCGTGCGGCGCCTGGGAGATCGGCGGCAGACCTGCGCGCGCGGAGAAGTAGCCGGCCAGCAGCGACGCGATGGCCTGCACGCCTGGCGTCTCGTCCGGAAGGATGACCTCAGGCGCGGGCCCGCCTTCGGCCTCGAGGCTCGGGAGCCAGGAGGCCGTGTCCATGAGCGCGTTGCCGATGCACGCGTTGTTCCAGTCCACCAGCACGGCTCGGCCGTCCCGCAGACAGAGGTTGTCGCTGCGCACGTCGAAGTGCAGGAAGGACGTTCCCCCGATCTCGGCAGTGGCAGACGCATCCGACAGCGCGGGGAGGTGGGCGAAGAGCCACTCAGGTGCGCACAGGCCGAGGGAGAGGAAGGGCTGCGGGTCGGCGGCGATGTCCGGCCAGCCGTCCAGGCCGAATTGGCTTTCGACGGCCGGAGGCACGCCTTCGGGTGGAGGCGCAGCGTGCACCACCGCGAGGGTCGCGAGGACCGCGTCGATGCCAGCGAGATCCCACGGCGGGGGCCACGTCGATCCGGAGAGATCCTCGAGGGCGAGCGCCGGAGCGAGCCCGTCGTCGTCCCAGCCGAACAACCGTGGGAGGAAGGACTGCCCGTCGAGCGCCTCATAGACGCGGTGCTCCTCGCGCAGCCAATCCGCGGTGTAGTCGAAGGCGGCGATCTTCACGAACGCGGACCGTCCCTCCTCCAAGTCGACGACGAACCGCCGATGAGACGGGGCGCCGTGACCGGGCGCGACACGCCAGGCGACCGGCGTCGCACCCAGCGCGCGGCGCACCCGTTCGATATCGGCGGCCTGGGGTTGCACGTCTCCGAGGCTATCGATGTCCTGCCCGGCCCTGTCGGTAGCATCGAGAGACATGACGGTCATGGTGACGGGCGCATCGGGGCTCCTCGGCCGGGCGATCGTGGAGGCGCTCGTTGCTCATGACGAGGTGCGGGCGACCGTCCGGCGTCCCGAGGCAGGGGAGGCGCTCCGACTGCTCGGCGCGAAGGTCGCGGTGCGGGCGGTCGAGGAGCCCGATGAGCTGATCGAGATCCTCCCGCGCGTGCACACGATCGTGCATCTCGTCGGCGGCGTGAACCAGCCGAGCGACGAAGAGATCCTCTCCGCGAACTACGGCTCGACGGTCGCCGCCGTCGCGGCCGCGAAGGAAGGGAGCGTACGCCGCATCATCCTGCTCTCGGTCCCGGGCGCATCTGTCGACCACGCGCACCCGTTCCTGCGCGCGAAAGGGCTCGCGGAAGAGGTGGTCGTCCACAGCGGCCTCGAACACGCCGTCCTCCGCTCATCCCACGCGTACGGGCTGGGCGGCCTCTGGTTCGCCTCGATGGTGATGGGTGCCGAACACGGCTTCGTGGTGGGGGACGGAAGTCAGCGGGCCGCGCCCGTGCTGGCGGACGACGTGGCGAGGGTCGTCGCGGCGATCGACGATCGTCGCGACCCGATCGAGGGAGTGTGGAACCTGAGCGGCCCGGAGGAGTTCACCGCCGACGAGGTGTTCGAGATCGTCGGAGAGGGCGGCATGCCGCTGCACCTCGATCCGTCGTCGGGGGCCGAGCGGCTCACTGATCTTCTCGAGATCCCCGTGTCGGCCCGCGCGACAGAGCTCTTCGCGGCGTCCTCCGTCGCGGACACGCCTGGCGCTGCTCCCGACGCCGCCGTCGCGCCCGACGCCGCCGCCGTGTTCGGGGTCGCGACCACTCCCTTCGAGGATGGGCTCCGCGCGGTCGCTGCGAGTGTCCTCAAGGGCGGCTGATAGGGTGCGCCGCGATGCCTGAGCTCGTGCGTCTCGACGTGGACGAAGGCGTCGGGATCGTTCGACTGGACCGTCCGCCGGCCAACGCCATCTCTCTGCAGCTCTCGATCGACCTCCTGGTCGCACTCGAAGAGGCCGGTGCACGCGACGACGTCGGAGCGCTCGTCCTGTGGGGGGGTCCGAAGCTCTTCGCGGCCGGCGCGGACATCAAGGAGATGGTCGATCACGGCCCCGACGAGATCCGCGAACAGGTGACGAAGCTCGGTGATGCGTGTGATCTCCTCGAAGCGATGCCCAAGATCTCGATCGCCGCGATCACGGGCTTCGCGCTCGGCGGTGGGTTCGAGCTTTCGCTCGCCTGTGACCTTCGCTATGCGGCCGACGACGCCAAGGTCGGACAGCCCGAGGTCCGGATCGGGGTGATCCCCGGCGCAGGCGGAACCCAGCGGATGACGTGGCTCGCGGGGGTCGGTGTTTCGAGGGATCTCACCTACACGGGTCGGCAGGTGGAGGCCGAGGAGGCCAAGGCGCTCGGGCTGGTCGAGCGGGTCCTCCCCGCGGACCAGGTGTTCGAGGCGGCCGTCCAAGGCGCCCGGGCGTTCGCCGACGGTCCGCGGCGCGCGCTGGCCGCCGCCAAGGAGGCGATCCAGGCGGCCGTGAGGACCTCCGGTCCGGCGGGGATCGCCCGGGAGAAGGAGCTCTTCATCGGGCTCTTCGGCACCCACGACCAGCGCGAGGGCATGCGGGCGTTCATGGAGAAGCGCTCACCAGGGTTCCGAGGCAACTAGAAGCATCTTGCCGCCATGGTTCTGGGCACCGTGCCCAGCCGGATGAGGCTGAGATGAGGAATGAACCGGTCCCTCGCATCGTTCGAATCACGTGACGAGGACGGGCGCTCGATCCGTCCTCCGGTGAGAGCGACGAAGGGACGTGAGCGAGATGGCGGAGGAGAGTTTCCGGGGCCAGTCGGTCCGGTCGCTCCCGAGGGCCAACAAGCGGTACCAGTCCGATCGCAGTTGCGCGGCCCCGGGGTGTACGACCAAGCTATCGATCTACAACAAGTGGGACTACTGCTGGCAGCACGAACCGGTCCACACCTACGTTGCGCGCGGCAAGCGCCGCAGCCGCAAGGAGATGGAAGCCGCCTAGACCCCCCGAGTTACTCCCCGCAACGACCCTTCCTCCCGGGAGGGTCGTTGCACGTCCGGGACCTTCGAGCCCGCAGCCAAGGTGCGTCGATCCCACCGCTGACTGCCTGATTCAAGGTACGCGTGAGAGTGCCGATGCAAGAGTGGACCGCTCCCCCCGAGCGCGATGCCGATGCCGAACGAGATCGAACAACCTCCCGCGATGCGAGAAGGGGATTGCCCGTACTGCGAGCGGACCGTGCTCGTGTACGAGGAGCCACCTCGCTGCCCACTCTGTGACTGCCCCCTGGAAGAGCACGGCATGCGGCCGTTCTCATTCCCCGTGGAGCCGGAGCGCGACTAGACGAGGACGGCGCGACGCCAGCCTCGTGCGTCGCTGATCAGCGCGAGCTCCTCCGCAGAGCGCAGGTCCTCGATCATCACCGGTGCCTCGGTGACGGAACCGTCGTCGAGCGCCACGGCACGCCCGATGCCCGGGAGCAACCCCGCCTCGATCGGCGGTGTCACCCAACGGCCGTCGAAGCGGACCACCACGTTGGCGATGGTCGACTCGGTCACCTCGCCGCGTTCGTTGATCAGCACGACGTCGTCTGCATCCGGATGGCGGCGCCGCGCATCCTCGTAGCGCTGGCGTCGCGACGTCTTGTGGAAGAGGAAGACGTCCCGGGGATCCTGCGGTACGTCGTCGAGCGAGATGCGGACGACGTCCGGCTCGCTCGCGAGCGGCGTGCACGCCACCCGTACCGTGCCGCCCTTGCCGAGCGCGAGACGGACCCGGCACGGCGCGGGCGGTGCGGACGCGACGGTCTTCTCCACGGCCTCGCGTACCTCGGTCTCGTCATACCGGAACCCGAAGTAGTCGGCGGACCCGGCCAGGCGTCGGAGATGCATGTCCAGGTGTCGCACCCCCTCGGCGGGGTCGTACCGCATCGTCTCCAGAAGCTCGAAGCCGGGACGACGCGCCGTGAGGACGCGGGTCTTGGCCACCGCCTCCTCGTACTCGGCGCCCGCCTCGGAGTCCCACGTGATGCCGCCGCCGACGCCGTACTCGGCGGTGCGCGAGGCGGTGTCGAGGGTGACCGTGCGGATCGCGACGTTGAATCGCGCGTTGGGATAACCCGATCCCTTCGGCGCGAGGTAGCCGATCGCGCCGCAGTAGATCCCCCGAGGCGAGTCCTCGAGCTCTCGGATGATCTCCATCGTTCGTACCTTGGGCGCGCCGGTGACCGAGCCGCTCGGGAACAACCCGCGGAACACGCCCGCCAACCCCACGTCGGCTTCGAGCTTTGCCGACACGGTCGTCGTGAGCTGCCAGACGGTCTCGAATCGTTCGGCTTGAAAGACGTCGGCCCAGGTCACCGAGCCGGTCCGGCTGATCCGGCCGAGGTCGTTCCGGAGGAGGTCCACGATCATCGCGTTCTCCGCCCGATCTTTCGCCGAGGCGAGGAGACGCTCCGCGACGGCGCGATCTTCGTCGGGCCACCGGCCGCGCGGTGCCGTGCCCTTCATCGGCCTGGTCACGATCGCGCCGTCGCGGAGCTCGAAGAAGAGCTCGGGCGAGGCCGAGAGCACCCGATACCGGCCGAGGTCGAGGTAGGCAGAGAACCCGCCACGTTGGGCGTAGGAGAGGTCGCGGTACAACCCACGCGGATCTCCGTCGACGTGGGAGCGAAGCCGCATCGTGTGGTTCACCTGGTAGGTCTCGCCGGCCGCGATCAGCTCCCGGATCCGGTCGACGGAGGACTCGTAGCGCTCGCGGGTCGTCGTCGGCACCCACGTTCCCTCGGGGGTCGCGGCGACCCCCTCTTCGTCGCGGGGGAGCGGCAACGTCGTCTCCTCGGCGCGCTCGAACATCGCGAACCAGGCGAGGGGCAGGGCCGCGAATGGATCCTCGGCGTCGCGGGGGCGGACGACGAGGGCGGGGTCGAGGCCGGGCGCGGCCTCGTAGGTCACGAACCCGGCGACCCACAGGCCGCGCCCGGCCGCCGCCTCGGCCGCCTCGAGGGTCGCGACGACCTCACCGGCGCGTGTCACCTCCAACACGCCGACCGGTTCCACGAGCCGGAACGAGGGCGAGGCGCCGGTGAGGTCATCGAATCGGGCTTCGAGCATGCGGTCACGATACGGTCTCGCGTTCGTGTCCCTCGCTCCGGCGAGAACGATGCGGCACCGCTGATAGCCTCCCCACATGCCTTCCGTGCTCGTCGCGATGTCCGGTGGCGTCGATTCATCCGTCGCCGCGTGCCTGCTTCACGAGCAGGGCTTCGACGTGCTGGGCTCGCATATGCGACTCGTCCATCTCGACGCCGTCGATCACGGCTGTTGTGGTCCGAGCGCCAGGCGGGATGCCGCGGAGACGGCCAAGATCGCCGGATTCCCGTTCGAGATCTGCGACCTGACGGAGGAGTTCGACCGAACGGTTCTGGCCGACTTTGCCGCGGAGCACGAGGCCGGTCGCACGCCGAACCCGTGTGCGCGGTGCAACGGCGAGATCAAGTTCGGGGCGTTCCTGCGACGAGCCGACGAGCTGGGGATCGACATGGTCGCGAGCGGCCACTACGTGCGACGGGAGAAGGGTGAGGCGGGGTGGCGACTCCTCCGTGGCGTCGATCGCGCGAAGGACCAGTCGTACATGCTGCACATGCTCGGCCAGCGCGTGCTCGCCCGGTCGCTGTTCCCGGTCGGCGAGCTCCCGAAGGCCGAGACGCGCGCGCTGGCCGAGCGGTTCGGGTTGCCGGTCGCGACCAAGCCCGACTCGCAAGAGCTCTGCTTCGCACCGTCGGGGGACGCCGGTGCGTACGCGCGCGCGAACTTCCCCCATCTGGTGCGCGAGGGTGACGTCGTCGATCCCGCCGGCGCCAAGATCGGGCGGCACGACGGGGCGTTCTCGTTCACGATCGGACAGCGCCGAGGGACCGGCGTGGCGACGGGTGAACGCCGGTACGTGGTGGACCTGGAGCCGAAGGCGAACAGAGTGGTCGTCGGGGCGGTCGAGCTGCTCGACCGCCGCGGACTGATCGCGGATCGTGTCTCGTGGATCGCCGGCGAGTCGCCGAAGGGCGGTCCGTTCGAGGCCGATGTCCGGATCCGGTCGCACGGTGACGACGTGCCCTGCGTGGCCGAGCCGCTCGAAGACGATCGGGTGCGGATCGAGTTCCGCTCACCGCAACGCGCCGTCGCGCCCGGCCAGAGCGCTGTCCTGTATGTGGGCGACGAGGTGCTCGGCGGAGGCCGGATCGTCGAGGCGATCCGCTGAGTGGGCCCACGTGGACCGAGCATCCGAACGCGACGCTGCTACGAGGCCTCCTCGAGTCCTTCGGGGCCGGAGATGTCGCGGCGAGGAGACGCGCCTTCGATGACGACATCACCTGGCATGCGCCGGGACCGAACCGGTTCAGCGGCCAGATCGAGGGCCGTGCCGCGGTGATCCACCGGCTCGACACGATGCAGGAGGCCGGCATCTCGACCGCTACGACGTTCACGACGTGGTCGCCAACGACGAACACGCGGTCGCGCTCGTCCACCAGCATCTGGAGGTGGCGGACGGGCGTCGGTACGACCAGCAGCAGGTCGTGGTCGCCCATGTGCGACGACGGGAGGATCGTCGAGTTCTGGACGATGAACCAGGACCAAGCGGTGCTCGATCTGTTGATCGGCCGTTGACCGGCCTTCCGAGGGCCTCCCACCCCTCGACTATCATCGGCCCGCGCTCCCCATCGACAACGAGGTCGAAAGAGACCGGTGAAGCTCCTCCGCCGCAAACCCACGAGCTTCGAGATCCACGTGCAGGACATGGTCCTGCGGATCACCGCCAACGAGGACTTCGCCGAGGAGTCCAGGGCAGCGGCCCTCTCGTTCTGGGAGCAGCTCCAGTCCTACGCGCTTCAGCACCCGGAGTTCCGAACCAGCAAGCGGCCACTGGACCCGCCGGCGGCCGAGGCCCCTGCGATCGTCCAGGAGATGGTCGCCTCGGCCTCGGCCGCCGGCGTCGGACCGATGTTCACGTTCCAAGGCGCGGTGGTCGACCAGGTGGGTCGCTTCCTCACCCAGTCGCTCGGCGAGGTGACCGTCGCCTGCGGCGGTGACTACTTCATCAAAGCGAAGAAGCGCGTGAAGCTGGCGGTCAAGCGGCACGGCGGCGAGCCGATCACCGTGGCCCTCGAGCCCGATCCCAACGGGGTCGGCGTTTCCACGACGCTCGGCCGCGGCCGCGGCGGCGGCGGTCCCGACGGGCTCGCGGTGATCGCGGACTCGTGCATGGCAGCCGACGCCGCCGCGGCCGGCGTCCAGGCGCTCCTGCCGAAGAAGCTCGGGTTCGCCCAGGCGGTTCGCTACCTCAAGACGGTCCCCGGTGTCCGCGGGGGTGTGTTCGTTCTCGGGGAGCGGATCGGCGTCGCCGGCAACCTGGAGATCGCCGGGTGAAGCAGGCTCAGAGGGAAGAGCGAGACCTCGCCGAGGCCGAGCTCCGGGTCGAGGAGCTCCGCGAGCTCATCAACCACCACCTGTACCGCTACCACGTGCTCGACGACCCCGAAGTTTCCGACGCCGAGTACGACGAGCTGATCGGCGAGCTCCGCGCGCTCGAGAACGGATTCCCCGAGCTCATCACGCCGGACTCGCCCACGCAGCGCGTCGGCGCCGCGCCGGCCGAGCTGTTCCGCCCGGTCCCGCACCGTGCCCCGATGCTCTCGTTGGACAACGCGTTCTCCGAAGAGGAGCTCCGCGCGTGGGGTGCACGCGTCGACCGTGGACTGGCCGGCGCGACGCCCACGTTCGTCTGCGAGCTCAAGATCGACGGTGTCGCGTGCGCCCTCACGTACGAGGAGGGGGTCCTCACGGTGGCGGCGACCCGCGGGGACGGCAGGGTCGGCGAGGACATCACCGCGAACGTCCGGACGCTGAAGTCGATCCCGCGACGGCTCGACACGGACGAACCCCCGTCCGTGATCGAGGTCCGAGGCGAGGTCTACTTCCCCGTGAAGGCGTTCGAGGAGCTGAACGTCAGGCTGACCGAGGCGGGCGATCGACCCTTCGCGAACCCGCGCAACGGGGCGGCGGGATCGCTCCGGCAGAAGGACGCGAAGATCACCGCGTCGCGCCCGCTCCGGATGTGGGTCCACTCGTTCGGCGCCGCGGAGGGGATCACCTTCGATTCGCACTCCGACTTCCTCGCCTGGTCCGAGAAGGTGGGGCTGCCGGTGCCGCCCACCACGCACCGCACGAAGAACCTGAAGGAGGTCCTCACCTTCCTCCGGCGCTGGGAGAAGAAGCGGCATTCCCTCGATTGGGAGATCGACGGCGCCGTGATCAAGGTCGATGACGCGAAGCTCCAGCGACGACTCGGCTCGACGAGCCACGCACCCCGGTGGGCGATCGCCTACAAGTTCCCGCCGGAGGAGCGGACCGCCCTGTTGAAGTCGATCGAGGTCCACACGGGCCGCACCGGGAAGATCACGCCGTTCGCGGTCCTTGAGCCGGTGTTCGTGGGTGGCGTCACGATCACGAACGCGACCCTGCACAACGAAGACGAGACCCGGCGGAAGGACGTCCGCAAGGGCGACACGGTGATCGTTCGCCGAGCCGGGGACGTGATCCCGGAGATCGTCGGGCCGGTCCTCGCGAAACGGCCGAAGAACGCCCGCAAGTGGAAGATGCCCAAGAACTGCCCCTCGTGCGGCACCGCGCTGGTGCGGCCGGAGGGCGAGGCGGACTGGCGGTGCCCGAACAAGGCCGGCTGCCCCGACCAATCCGTCGAATGGCTGTTCCATTTCGCGGGGCGCGGAGCGATGGACATCGAAGGACTCGGCTACAAGACCGGGATCGCGCTGCTCAACAAGGGGCTCATCAGGGATCCCGCCGACATCTACGGGGTGACCGACGAGCAGTTCGCCGAGCTCGAGGGATTCGCGGAGAAGTCGATCGAGAACCTCCGGCGCGCGATCGAGGCGTCGAAGGACCGGCCGCTCTGGCGACTGCTTGCCGGCTTGAACATCCGGCATGTCGGCTCCCACGTCTCCCAGGTCCTCGCGTCCGCGTTCCTCGAGATCGATGCCCTCGCCGCCGCGTCGGTCGACGACATCGATGCCGTCCCGGAGATCGGTCCCGAGGTCGCCGCCACCGTCGCGGCGTGGTTCGAGGACCCGGACAACCGCGCGCTGATCGAGAAGCTCCGCGCGGCCGGCGTGCGCCTCCAGGATGAGCCACCTCCCGACGAAGGTCCGAAGCCGCTCGAGGGCACGACGATCGTGCTCACCGGGGGGATGGACACCCTGTCACGCGACGAGGCGACCAAACTCGCGCAGCGGGCCGGGGCTCGTGTCTCGTCGAGCGTGTCGAAGAAGACGGATTTCATCGTGGCGGGTGAGAATCCGGGCTCCAAGTACGACCAGGCGCTCAAGCTCGGCGTCGAGGTGATCGACGAGCCGGAGTTCCTGCGGAGGCTCGAGCGCGGGTGATCCGGCGACGGAAGGACGTGGCATGACGGGGACCGTGATCGACGGCAACAAGCTGGCGGAAGAGCTTTCCGAGCACGTCCACGAGGAGCTCCGGCAGCTCAAGGTGTCCGGCGCTCGGCCGGGACTCGCGACGATCCTGGTCGGGGACGATCACGCCGCGGCGGCGTACGAGCGCCACGTCAAGCGACTTGCCGAGCGTCTCGAATGCGACTACGCCAACGAGCACCTCCCCGACGACGCCGAGGTCGCCGACGTCCTCGCCGTGGTCGGCAAGCTGAACGCCGACCCGCGCGTGACGGGCATCCTGGTCCTGCGCCCGCTGCCCGCGGGCATCTCGGAACCGCTCGTGTACCGGGCGCTCGACCCGTACAAGGACGTCGAGGCCGTTCACCCGGAGAACGCGGGGCTGCTGGCGCAGGGACGTCCTCGATTCGTGCCGTCGACGCCGGCGTCGTGCTTCTACCTGCTGGATTCCTATCTGAGGTCGTCCGGGCGCGAGCCGGACTCGTTCTATCCCGGGAAGACCCTCGTGGTGGTCGGCCGGTCGGACTCGGTCGGCAAACCCGCGGCCTCGCTCGGTCTCCAGCGGCACGCCACCGTCGTGACCTGCCATTCGCGCACGACGGATCTGGCCGCGTTCACTCGGCAGGCGGACATCCTCATCGTCGCGGCCGGCGTGGCGGGCCTCGTGACGGGGGACATGGTCCGCGACGGGGTGATCGCCGTCGATGTCGGTATCGACCCCGTGAAGGATCCCGAGACCGGCAAGGTGCGGTTCGTGGGCGACATCGAGTTCGACGGCGTGGCGGCCAAGGCCGAGGCCATCACACCGGTCCCCGGCGGCGTCGGGCCGATCACCGATGTGTGGCTGATCGGGAACGCCGTGAGTGCTGCGGCGGCCGCGCTCCGGGTCGAGCCCCGGTTCGGCGTCTCGATCTGAGGACCGGGCTCTAGACTCCGCCTCATGGCGGTCGAGATCGACATCGATCACGTCGCGCGGCTCGCGCGGGTGGCCCTCACCGAGGAAGAGAAGGCCCAGCTCCGAGACCAGCTCAGCCTGATCCTCGAGCACGCGGCCAAGGTGGGCGAGGTGGCCGCGGACGACGTGCCTCCGGCGGCCTACGCGATCCCGCGGGCCAACGTCTATCGGGAGGACACACCCGAACCGTCGCTGCCGCAGGCCGAGGCACTCGCGAACGCGCCCGAGCAGGAGGACGGCCGGTTCAAGGTCGTGCGGATCGTCGAGGGGGGATGACGCCCGAGCTCTGCGATCTCGCGGGCTCCGAGCTCGCCACGAAGATCGCCGGAGGCGAGGTCTCGGCGACCGAGGTCGTCGAGTCCTCGCTCCGCCGGATCGACGCCGTGGACGAGAGCGTGCGCGCGTTCCTCACGCGCACGCCCGAGGTCGCGCTGGAGCGCGCCGCGGAGCTGGATACGCACCGGGGGACCGGTGCGCCTCAGCATCCGGTCGCGGGGATCCCGCTCGCCCTGAAGGACGTCCTGGCCACGATGGGGATCCGAACGACCTGCGGATCGAAGATCCTCGAGAACTACATCCCGCCGTACGAGTGCACGCCCTGGGCGCGCCTCTCGGGCCACGGCAGCGTGCTGATGGGCAAGACCAACTGCGATGAGTTCGCGATGGGATCTTCCAACGAGAACTCGGCGTTCGGGCCCGTCCACAACCCGTGGGACCTGGAGCGGGTCCCCGGCGGCTCCAGCGGCGGCAGCGCCGCCGCGGTCGCCGCCGGGGAGGTCGTCTGGGCACTCGGCACCGACACCGGTGGCTCGGTCCGCCAACCGGCTTCCCTCTGCGGCGTGGTGGGGCTGAAGCCGACGTACGGGCTGGTCTCCCGGTTTGGCCTGATCGCGTTCGCGTCGTCGCTGGACACGGTGGGGACGCTCACGCGGAGCGTCCGGGACTCCGCTCTGTTGCTCGGGGCGATGGCGGGGAAGGATCACCGCGACGCCACGAGCCTCGACGAGGACGCTCACGACTATCTCGCCGGCATCGAGGACGGCATCCAGGGACTCCGCATCGGTGTCGTGGCGGAGGCGTTCGGCGAGGGTGTCGAGCCGGGCGTCCGAGACGCGGTGCGCGCCTCGGTCGACCGGCTCGCGGCGCTCGGCGCCGAGGTGGGTGAGGCGACGCTCCCGCACGCGGACTACACGCTGTCCGCGTACTACCTGATCGCGCCGTCGGAGGCGTCCTCGAACCTCGCACGGTACGACGGCGTCCGCTACGGCTATCGCGCCGAGGGCGCCGACTCCGTGGAGATGATGTCCCGGACGCGCGGCGAGGGCTTCGGCCCCGAGGTCAAACGCCGGATCATGCTCGGCACCTATGCCCTGTCCGCCGGCTACTACGACGCCTACTACGGCCAGGCGCAGAAGGTCCGGACGCTCGATCATCCGCGACTACGAGAAGGCGTTCGAGTCGTTCGACGTCCTGGTCTCGCCGACGTCACCGACCACCGCATTCCGGATCGGCGAGCGTGCCGACGACCCGTTGGCGATGTACCTGTCGGACGTCTTCACGATCCCGGCCAACCTCGCCGGCGTCCCGGCGATCACGGTGCCGTGCGGGTTGGACGATGCGGGGCTTCCGGTCGGCCTCCAATTGACCGCTCCTGTCCTCGGAGAGCAGGTCCTCTTCCGCGCGGCGCACGCGCTAGAGCGGGACCTCGGCCTCGTCCTCCGTCCGCCGCTCCTCGCCGGCGTCTGAGCGGCGGTCGTCGCGGGCCACGCTCCCCGCCGAGACCGTGAGCGCCACGGCCGCGAGCACGACGGCGCCCGCGACCAGAGAGCGGCTCCGGAGCTTCTCGTCCGCGATCAGGTGTCCGAGGTAGACGGCCAGCATCGGCGTGACCCACGCGTAGGTCGCGACCAGTGACGTCCTCGCGTTCCGCAGGAGCCAGAGGTATGCCGAGAACGCGATCCACGAGCCGAACACCACGAGGTAGCCGAAGGCCAGGAGTGAGGCCGTCGAGAAGCGAGCCGGATCGACCAGCGCGAGCTCGCCGCGCGCGATCCCCCATACGAGCGAGAGCGCGCCGCCTGCCATCATCACCATCGCGTTGCCCACGAACGGGCGGTGGGGGAGACGGGCGCCACGTGCGGTGAGCGAGCCGGCGGCCCAGCTCATCGATGCCACGACCGCGAGGAGCAACCCCGAGAGCGGCACACCGCCGAGGCGCGCGTCGTCCACGAGCAGCGCTGCGCCGGCGAACCCCAGCACCAGTCCGACGATCACCCGCACCGGCAGCTGTTGGTGGCCGACGAACCGATCCCACACCGCGATCCAGAGCGGCACGAGCGCGAAGATCAGCGCGACCGTCCCCGAAGGGACCGTCCGTTCGGCGAGGACGACCGAGCCGTTCCCGCCGGCGATCAACCCCGTCCCCACCAGGAATGCCGCCCACCACTGGGTCCGGCGGACCGGATCGTCCACCGAGTCGCGAAAGCGAGTCGTGACGGCGAAGAGCACCGCGCCCGCGATCACGAAGCGGCTTCCGGCGGCGAGCAGAGGTGGCAGGGTCTCGTTCGTGATCCGGATCCCGAGGTACGTCGTGCTCCAGATCACGTAGACGATCCCGAGCGCCACCCAGATCAGCCAGGTCGGCGGCCGTGTCGCCGGCCGTTCGGACGGGTCGTGGGCAGCCGTGGCCGAAGAGGACATCCGCACAGGATACGGACGGTCCCGACCGGGCTCTTTCCCGTCGGAAGCGTCCGATAGGCTGGCCCGCGCGATGGGCGATTGGGAGACCGTGATCGGTCTGGAGTGTCACGTCGAGCTCAGCACGCGGACCAAGATGTTCTGCGGGTGTCGCAACGAGTTCGGCGCCGAGCCCAACACCCTCACGTGCCCCGTCTGCCTGGGTCACCCCGGGTCGTTGCCGGTCCCCAACCGCGAGGCGATCGCGCGGATCGTGAAGATCGGCCTCGCACTCGAGAGTCGGATCGCCCCGCGTTCGGTCTTCCACCGGAAGAACTACTTCTATCCGGACATGCCGAAGAACTATCAGATCAGCCAGTACGACCTGCCCGCGTGCGTCGGCGGCCATCTCGACGTGGAGCTCGCCGACGGGTCGACGTCCCGTATCGGGATCACCCGAGTGCACATGGAAGAGGACACCGGCAAGACCGCGCACGGCAGCGCGTCCGGTCGGATCCACGAGGCGGAGTACGCCTTGATCGACTACAACCGCGCAGGCGTCCCCTTGGTCGAGTGCGTGTCGGAGCCCGACATGCGGTCGCCCGCGGAGGCGGGCGCGTATCTGCGTGAGCTCCGCGAACTCCTCGGATCCCTCGACGTCTCGGACGTCCGGATGGAGGAGGGATCGCTCCGATGCGACGCGAACGTGTCGGTTCGTCCTCCCGGTACGGACGCGCTGGGGACCAAGGTCGAGATCAAGAACATGAACTCGGTGAGATCGCTCGAGCGCGCGCTCATCTTCGAGGCCGCACGGCAGATCGAGGCGCTGGAGGCGGGAGAGCCGCTCGTGCAAGAGACGCGGCACTGGGACGAGGACTCGGGCACGACCAAGACGATGCGTTCGAAGGAGGAGGCGTTCGACTACCGCTACTTCCCGGAGCCGGACATCCCCGCGTTGGAGCCGGACGAGGCGTGGATCGAGGAGATCCGCGTGTCCTTGCCGGAGCTCCCTCGTGCGCGACGAAGCCGGTACGAGGAGCTCGGGCTGAAGGCCGATGTCGCGCGGGTCCTCGTGGCCGACCGGACGGCGACGGCCCTGTTCGAAGAGACGGTGGCGCTCGGCGCGGAACCGACCGCGTCGGCCAACTGGATCACGCAAGACCTGGCCGGCTTGCGCAACGAGGCCGACGCGGCGGACGTGCCTACGGTGGGGCCCCAGCACATCGCGGACCTCGTCGCCCTCGTCGCCGACGGCACGATCGCGGGGGCGGGCGCGAAACGGGCTCTCGAGGAGGCATTCCAGACCGGCGACTCGATCGCCGCCATCGTCGAACGACGCGACCTCCGGCAGCTCTCGGACGTCGGTGAGCTGGGCGCCGTCGTCGACCGAGTGCTCGAGGAGAACTCGGACGCAGCGGAGAAGTTCCGAGCCGGGAACGAGAGCGTGATCGGGTTCTTGGTCGGACAGGTGATGAAGGCCTCCGGCGGGTCGGCCAACCCCTCGCTCGCGCAGGAGCTCCTGCGCGAGCGGCTCTCGGGGTAGCGCCGGAGTGCGCGTCGACCAGAAGCCGAACCGGGTCCCGTTCTGGCAGCTCGCGCTCTACGCCGTTGCGGCCGCGGCCGCGGGCGCCACCCATCCGATCCGGAAGATGTGGCGCTCCGAGAACGCGATCGACCGGTACGCGCTCTGCCATCTCACGAGCGCCGCCGGCGACTCGCTGCTCGCGATCTCGCTCGCGGACTCGGTCTTCTTCTCCCTCCCGGTGGTCGAGGCGAAATGGCGTGTCGTGGCGTACCTGGGCCTCACGATGCTCCCGCTCGCCGTCGCGGCCCCGCTCCTGGTGATCCCGCTCGACCGGGCGGGGCCGCGACGGCTCATCTCGTTCCTCGCCGCGGTGGTCCGGGCGGGCATCGCCTTCTTCGTGGCGGGACGGCTGGACACCGTCGCCCTCTTCCCCGCGGCGCTCGGGATCCTGGTCGCGGCGCGCGTTCACGGGATCACCAAGAACGGGCTCACGATGGCGTACGCGGGTCCGGGCGAAGGATTGATGCGGTCGAACGCCCGGCTCGGGCGAGTGGCGGTGGCCGGGGCCCTCACGGCGGCGCCGTTCGGCGCCCTCGCCGTGCACCTCTGGGACTCGGGCGGTGCGATGGCCTTGGCCGGCATCGTGTACTCGATCTGCGCGCTGGTCACGTTGCGCCTGCCGCATCCGCGGGTGCGCACCGAGCCCAAGCCGCTCGGGCGGCGCGGGCGGATCCCCGCCCTGACCGGGCCGGCGCTCGGCGCGACCGGCATGCGCGCGGCCACGGGGTTCATCCTGTTCCTCTCGGCGTTCGCGATCCGGCGCGAGGGCTTCCCCTCCATGTGGTTCGCCGCGATGGCGATCTCGGCCGCGGTCGGAGGCTTCCTCGCCGACATCCTCGCCCCCCGGCTCCCCGAGACCCTCCGGGAGGAGTTCATCGTCGTCGGCTGCACGGTCGCGGCCGGCGTCGGTGCCTTCCTCGCGTTCACGGCGTTCTCCCTCCCCGTCCTCGCGATCTTCGGCCTGACCGCCGGCGCGGCGACAGAGCTCGGCCGCCTGGCCTTCCAGAGCCTGATGCAGGCCCATGCGCCCGAAGGGGCGCTCGGGCGCGTCTTCGTCCGCTACGAGGTGATGTTCCAGCTCGCCTGGGTCGCGGGAGCCCTGGGTCCGGCACTCCTCCAGATCGACTTCAAGTCGGGCATGCTGATCATGGCGGGCTTCTACGTCGCCCTCGCGGGCTCGTGGGCCCTGCGATTCTTCCGCGGAGGTCGGGAGCCGCTCGGGGCTTCAGCTCCCTTGCCGTAGGCTGACACGCGTTCCGGATCGCGAGAAGAGGAGGTTGAAGGGATGGCGGAGTTCGTGACGGTCGGTGATTCGGCCGAGGTCCCGGAAGGAGAGGCCAAGGCCTTCGACGTGAGCGGTGCTGAGATCGCCGTCGCACGTGTGGAAGGCCAGCTCTACGCATTCAGCGACATCTGTACGCACCGCCATTGCAACCTCGCCAACGGGGGCGAGATCGACGGCACCACGATCGAGTGTGAGTGCCACGGAAGTCAGTTCGACATGAAGACCGGGGAGGTCCTCAACCCTCCGGCGACGGAGCCGCTCGAGGCGTTCGAGGCACGCGAGGTCGACGGACAGATCCAGGTCGGTGTCTGAGGAGGGCGATCGCCCTCGCTCGATCGTCATCGTCGGAGCGAGCGTCGCCGGCGCCACCGCCGCGGGGGTCCTGCGCGATACGGGCTACGACGGCCACCTCAGCTTGATCGGCTCGGAAGAGGAGCCGCCATACGAACGCCCACCGCTCTCGAAGGAGTTCCTGCGCGGTGAGCTCGGTTTCGCGGATGCCCTGGTCCGACCGGCGTCCTGGTGGGACGAGCACGACGTCGACGCCCGTTTCGGCACCAAGGCGGTCCAGATCGACGTCCAGAGCCGAGAGGTGGTGCTCGCCGGCGGGGAGCGGCTGCCCTTCGATCGCTTGCTGGTCAGCACCGGAGGACGGAACCGGCGGCTCGAAGTGCCGGGAGCGGGCCTGCCGGGTGTGTTCGACCTCCGCTATCACCGGGACGCGGTCCAGATCCGGGACGCCGCCACGGAGGGCGCCCGGGTGGTGTGCGTCGGCATGGGGTTCATCGGCGCGGAGGTGGCGGCGTCCCTCCGGACGATCGGCCGCGACGTCACGGTCGTGGAGATCTTCGAGACCACCCTGTACCGGATCCTCGGGCCGGAGATCGGGCGTGTTCTCGAAGGGATCCATCGCGACCACGGGGTGACGATGCACTTCAGCGACTCGGTCGAACGCTTCGAGGGCGACGGCAGGCTCGAACGCGTCGTCACCGAGAGCGGCAAAGAGATCGAGGCCGACGTCGCGGTGATCGGCGTCGGCACCGAGCCGGCCGTGGAGATCATGGCCGGGACGGGGCTCGACGACGGCGGTGGCATCCCCGTGGGTCCCAGCCTGGAGACGGCCGTGCCCGGTGTCTTCGCCGTCGGCGATGTCGCCCGGCACGACCATCCCGTGTTCGGCCCGATCCGCGTCGAGCACTACGACAACGCCGTGAAGATGGGGGAGCACGCCGCGCACGCGATGCTGGGAGCAGAGGAGGTCTTCGACGATCCGCACTGGTTCTGGTCCGATCAGTACGACTCGAAGATCGAGATGGCGGGGTACGCGCCGACGTGGGACCGGATGGTCATCCGCGGATCGTTGGAGGACCGCTCGTTCTGTGCGTTCTTGTTGGATGATGGTGGGGTGGTGCGATCGACCGTGAGCCTCGACTGGAAGCGTGACGTCCGGAGGTCCTTCGGGCTGATCAAGGCGCAGTTCGCCCCCGATCCGGCGTTGCTCGCCGATCCCGACGTGGACCTGCGGAAGCTCGTCGAGGAGGAGGAGATAGGTGTTCGGCTCGCCCGTCGTCACGCATCCCGTCTGCGACCTCGACCTGCACCAGCGGATACGCGACGCGAGGCGGGACGCCGTCGCTCGGTCCGTCCGAGGGAAGACGCGGCATCGACGGCACCAGCGGCTGGTCGACGTGGACGGAGAGGTGTTCCGGCCGGCTGGCGAGGACGTCGACCACTCCTTCCGGTTCTAGGCCGCTTCTAGGTCGCTTTCCTCTCGGCCGCTAGTCCACCGTGAGGTGGGGTGCAACCTCCTGCGGTGTCCCTTCCTCCTCGACGAGGCCGTCGCGGAAGAGCACCACGCGGTTCGCGTAGCGCAACGCCTCGGGGTTGTGCGTGGCTGCCAGCACGGCGCCGTCACGCCGGATCACGTCCCAGAGCGCCTCGAGGATCAGGTCGGCGTTCTCCGTGTCGACCTCGGCGATCGGCTCGTCCGCCATCACGATCTCCGGCTCGGGGATCAGCGCACGAGCCACCGCGACGCGTTGCTGCTGACCGGCGGAGAGCTCGTAGGTTCGGTTGTGCATCCGCGTCTCGAGGCCGAGACGCTGCAGCCATCGTTCGGCGCGTTCACGTGCCTCCGTGAGGTCGACACCGTTGACTCGCAGCGGGAGCTCGACGTTCTCGACGGCCGAGAGGGCGGGCAGGAGTCCGAAGCTCTGGAAGACGACGCCGATCCCGTGTTGGCGGAGCGAGCGACGCTCGTCCACCGAGAGCGAACCCATCGGCCGGCCCTTCCATCGCACCTCGCCCTGATCCGGGGCATCCAGCCCGGCGAGCACGCCGAGGAACGTGGTCTTGCCCGAACCGCTCGGCCCCATCAGCGCGACGAAGTCCTTCGCTCGGACCGTGACCGATGCGCCGCGGACCGCGACGACACCTTGCGCGCCGGGGTATCGGCGGACGACGTCGATCCCTTCGACGAGGACCCCGGGCTCAGGCATGGCCGGTTTCGCTCCGCTTCCGAAGCCGTACTTCGTCCGCGGTGACTTCGGCCTCCAGGTCGACGCCTCCGAGTGCGGCCACGGCTTCTGTGGGCAGCCGGACGCGGCCGTCGTCCGCGATGGGCTCCAGAGGTATGCCTTCGTGCAACACGCGGCCGTCGCGTACCCGGATCCGGCGGTCCGCCTTTCTCGCGGCTACGAGGTCGTGCGTGACCATGATGATCGTCACGTGGAACTCGCGGTTGACCGCTCGGAAGGCCTCGAGCACTCGAGCCGCCGACTCCGAGTCCAGCTCGGCGGTCGGTTCGTCGGCCAGCAGGATCGCGGGCGTGTTGGACAGCGCCGCGGCGATCGCCACTCGCTGCTGTTCGCCGCCGGAGAGCATCCCGGGCTTGTGCTTCGCGCGTTCGGTCAGGCCGACCAGCTCGAGGAGGCCGTCGACGTCGTGCTTCCTGGCCACCTGTGTCCGGCGCACGGTCGCGGGGAGGCGGATGTTGTCGCGCACCGACAGGTAGGGGACGAGGTTGCGTGCCGTGCCCTGCCACACGAAGCCGACCCGTTCGGCTCGGTATCCGGTGAGCACGTCCTCGCTCAGCAGTCCCAGGTCTCGCCCTTCCACCTCCACGATGCCGGCCGATGCTCGGTCGAGCCCCCCCACGAGGTTCAGGATCGTCGACTTGCCGGCGCCGCTCGGACCGACGACGGCCAGGAACTCCGCGGGCATGACGTCGAGATCGACGCCGCCGAGCGCCACCACGCCGACGTCGCCCACCCGGTACACCTTGTATGCGTGTCGCAAGCGCACGAGCGCGTCGGTTCCTTCCGGCTGGTAGCGATCGGGGCTGACGAGGTTCTCCGTCACTCGGCCTCCCCTCGGAGCACACCGGTGACGGAGGCACGAAGGAGCGCACGCGCGGAGAGCGCGAGCGCGGACGCGCTCGCGGCCACGATGGCCGCCAGCGCGATGCCGAGCGAGACCCAATCCATGAGGAACACCGGTGGCGGATACGCCACCGAGAGGCTCGGTCCGACGTACGGCATCATCAGACGAAGCAGGAGGTAGCCGAGGCCGAGGCCCGCGACCACCGCGAATCCGAGGAGCAGCACCTGTTCGAGGGCGAGCGTCCGGACGATCTGTCCGGACGCGGTGCCCATCGCCCGGAGGGCGGCGAACTCGTAGTCGCGGCGGCGCTGTGCGAAGTACAGCGCCGCCGCGACTCCGACGACGACGAGGCCGGCCCCTCCGGCCGCCGCGACGAAGTTCATCCCGAGGGCGAGGCTCTGAGGGAGCTGCGCCAGGAAACCCTCGATCGGAGCCGTTCGCGCGACGTCCCCCTGGATGAACCCTTCGCCGCGGAGCACCGGGACGGGGTTCCGTTCGCCCTCGGCCCAGACCTCGTTCAGGACCAGCCCCGGTTCGGGTACGGCCGCGGCGCGTTCGAGGAGCGCGCGGCCCGACACGACGAGGAACGGTGCGTTGGGGATCATCGACGGGAACTGGAACGCCCCCGCCACCGGATCGAGCTCCATGTCCTGGCCCCCGAGGGCCGCCGCGAAGACCGGTCCGTCGGGGGAGGCGATGCCGGGGGAGACCAGGACGGGCAGGGGATCGGATCCTGGCACGATCCCGCCGATGACGTCGGAGGCCCCGGAGGTCATCTCGTACCTGACGCCGGACCCCTTGGGCTCGACCGAGCCGGTGCTGCCTCGCCACGTGAGCGCCTCCCAGTCCACCAACGAAAGCGGCTCTCCGTCGGCGGCGATCGATGAGATCTCGAAGGTGCCCTCGTCGGGCGCGTCGAGCGAGATCCGGTGGATCGTGATCGAGAGCAACCGGACGGCGCCGTCGATCGGCAGCTCGTAGGTGGCGAGCCCCGGATCGACCGGCTGGAGGGGGGCGGTGTGGACGACCCCGCCCTCGTCGACGGCGGTGGCCGTGACCTCCAGGTGCCGCACCTGGCGGCCCGCATCCATCTCGAACGTGAGCAGCGTCGTCGCGGCCGGCAGGTCCATCCCGAACACGGGCGCCTCCAGCCGATGGAGGATCTCGGCCAGCGGGGTGTCGGAGAAGTCGTCTCGCCACCATCCGGCGGCGGCGTAGGTGGCCGGATCGATGCCGAGCGCGATGGGTGGCAACTGGAAGCTGCCGCTTTCGATGCGAGGCTCGGTGCGCACGACCGGCGTCGTCGAAGGCGGCATCCGTCGCACCACGGACAGGACGTTCTCCGGCGGCGTGACATCGACACGCCAGTCGGCACCGACCTGCGCGTGCGCCGCGTCCTCGTGGTTCCGGAGCACGATGGCACGGTACGAGGTCGACACGACGAGGAGCCCCATCGAGAGCAGGAGCAGCAAGGCTGCGGCGAACCCGGTTCCCGGCGAGCGTCCGATCCTTCTCCCCGCGAGGTATCTGGGCAGGCGCCTCGATCGGCCGATCCGGGAGTCGAGTCCCCGGAACACGAGGAGCAGGAGCCTGAGCGCGAGGAACGATCCGCCGAACAACAGGAGGGTCGGGGCGACGAGGATCAGCGGGTCGATCTCACCGGACCCCGCTTCCGGCGCCGTTCCGGACCGCAACTGGAGGAACGCGAACACGCCGAGCGGCAGGACGAACAGCTCTACCGGCACCCGCGCGAGGAGCGGACGGTCCTCCCGCGATGCGGCCCGCCGCTCCTCGAGGACCGTCCGCGACACGTACGGGACCGAGAGTCCGAGGAGGATCACGCCACCCACCACGGCGGCGACGAGCCCGAGCAACTGAGCGGTGGCGTTCAGGCGGATGGGGAAGCTGACCCCCGGGAGATCGGGTCCGTTCGCGGTGCTCGCGAGCGCCGCCAGACCCATCCCCAGGAGCAGCCCGAGCGGGAACGCGACGATCGCAGCGAAGACCGCCTGGATGCCTTGGGCGGCGAGCAACACACCCCGGCCGAACCCCCGGCTGTGCAGGACCGCCAGCTCGAACCCCTGTCGAGTGAGTGCGAGTGCGCCCACGCCGGCCAGCACGGCGAGCGTGACGGCGCCGATCTGGAAGACCACGAGCAGGATCGGCACGGCCAGATCGGCGACCCGCTGTCGAACGATGTCCACGAGCGTGCCGAGTCCGGTCACCAGGCTGACCGAGCTCAGGCCCTCCTCGTCTTGCAAGCTCGTGAAGACGCCTTGGAGATCGTTCGGGACCTCCGACGCCCGCTCGAACGGCACGCCGGTAAGAGCGAGGTAGACATCCCAGGAGTACTGAGTGGTGAGCTCCAGCCTCGGTGTGGCGCCGACCAGGGTGTCGATGTCGACGATGACCGGTTGCGGCCGGGTCGAGTCCGTGTCGTCGGTTCGGTTCGGGAACGGGCTCTGCGATCCGAACCAGAAGGCGTCGCCTCGATCCGGTGTGGTGTAGGTCCCGCCGACCGTGAGCTTCAGTTTCCGTCCCGTCGGACCGATGATCGCGATCCGGTCGCCGCGGCGGACACCGAGTGTCCGCGCCATCGCCACGTGCAGAAGGATGCCGTCGGCGCCGGGCGGCTCGCCGCGGATCTCGAGGTGATCCTGGGCGCCTTCTCTGGCGAGGATCGGCACGGAGGGACCATCCGGCGTGAGGAGGCGGACCGTGCCGAGTCCCTGGCGGACGACCTTGTCGTTGGGAAGGGCGTCGACCCGATCCGTGATCACCTCGTCGGCCGCCGTCCAATCGAAGGTCTCGTCGCCGAAGACCTGTAACCGTGCGTTGCGCACCGTCGGTGGAGCACCGGTGAGCTGCGAAGAGAGGATCGCTTCGCGCGCCGCTTCCGCGTAGATCGGGCCGGCGACGAGCACCCCGACCGAGAAGGCGAGCGTGACCACGACCGCGAGGCCCAGCAGCCGCTGAGCGACGAAGCGTTTCAACAGGAACCGAATGGTCGCCATACACACCTCGGGGCCCGGTGAGGGCCCCGTTCGTTCGATGATACGGACCTGCGCATCCTTGCCGATGGCGACAGGTGTCGGAACCTTGCCCCCGCGTGGGGGCTTGCTAGGCTGCGAGCAGCCGCCCATCCACGTCGAGAGATACGCCGGAACACACGACAGGAGTCCCAGATGGACAGGCCAGAGATCATCCTGGCGCCCGGCCCCACCCCCATCCCCCCCGAGGTGCTCCTCGCCCAGGGGAGTCCGCTCGTCTATCACCGCGGCCCTGGCTTCGGGCGACTGATGCGCGACGTGACGGCACGGCTGAAGGAGCTGTACCGGACGGATGGGGCCGACGTGCTCCTGATGACGTCATCCGGCACCGGCGGGCTCGAGTCGGCCGTCCAGAACGTCTTCTCTCCGGGCGACGAGGTGCTGATCCCGCTGGCCGGGTTCTTCTCGGAGCGGTGGCGGGCGCTGGCCACGGCGATGGGTCTTTCGATACGCACGGTGGACCACGACTGGGGGGAGAAGATCGACGTCGCGCGGGTCGCGGACGCGCTCGCGGAGCACCCCGTCAAGGCGGTGCTACTCACCCACTCGGAGACCTCGACCGGCGTGATCCAGCCGGTGGAGGAGCTCGCCCGCGTCGCCAACGAGGCCGGGGCGATGGTGGTCGTGGACGTCGTGAGCAGCCTCGGCGCCGTGCCCTTCGAGTTCGACGGGTGGGGGATCGATGTGGCCGTCGGCGGCTCGCAGAAGGCGTTGTCGGCGAGTCCGGGGATCGCATTCGTCGCGGTGAGCGATCGTGCCTGGGACGCCCATGCCACCGCGACACTTCCTCGGTTCTACTTCGACTGGTCGATCTATCGCCGCTTCGCCGAGCTGGCCGAACCGGAGAACCCGTGGACGCCGGCGATCAGCGTGATGCAGGGTCTTCATGCGGCCCTCGAGCTCTACTTCCAGGACGGTGTCGACGCGGCGTATCGCCGTCACGAGCTCCTGTCACGCGGGGTCAAAGAGGGCGTGAAGGCGCTCGGGCTCGACCTGTTCGGTGAGGGGCTGGATGAGAACTGGACGGTGACGGCGATCCGCGCCCCGGAGGGGATCGACGCCGACACGATCAGCGACCGGATCCGATCCGACTTCGGGTGCGTCCTCGCTCCCGGTCAGGGACCGCTCAAAGGGAAGGTCTTCCGCATCGGCCACTTCGGATACGTCAGCGAACTGGACATCATCCGCGGCCTGGCCGCCCTGGAGATGACCCTCGAACGGCTCGGCCATCCCGTGAAGCGGGGCGCGGCCGTGGCTTCGGCCGAGGGTGTCTTCCAGGAAGCGGCGACCTAGAGGTGCGGGTCCTCGTCACCGAGAAGCTGTCCGAGGCCGGTCTCGAGCTGTTGCGACAGCGGTTCCAGGTGGACGTGCGCGAAGATCTCGCGCACGGCGACCTGGCCGTGGAGATCGCCCCGTACGACGCTCTCGTGATCCGGAGCGCGACCCACGTCACCGCCGACGTCCTCGAGGCGGCGCCACGCCTCAAGGTCGTCGCCCGCGCCGGTATCGGGGTCGACAACGTGGATGTGGAGGCCGCGACGCGGCGCGGGGTCATGGTCGTGAACGCGCCGCAGTCCAACACGATCAGCGCGGCGGAACACACGATGGCGCTCCTGCTCGCGCAGGCTCGCAACATCCCGCAGGCCAACAGCGAGCTCCACGCCGGACGGTGGGATCGCGAGCGATGGGAAGGCGTCGAGCTCGAGGGGAAGACCATCGGGCTGATCGGGCTCGGTCGCGTCGGCACCCTCGTCGCCTCCCGTGCGCAAGGATTCGGCATGCGGGTGATCGCGTTCGACCCGTACGTGTCTGCCGAGCGGGCGAAGGAGCTGAGTGTGGATGTGATGCCGACGCTCGAGTCGCTCCTCGTCCAGTCGGACTTCGTGTCGATCCACCTCCCGGGTTCACCGGACACCCAGGGACTGATCGGGGCGCACCAGCTCGCCATGGTCAAGCCCGGTGCGCGTCTCGTGAACACCTCGCGCGGCGGGATCGTGGACGAGGAGGCGTTGGCGAAAGCGCTCGAGGACGGGCGGCTCGCGGGCGCCGCGCTCGATGTCTTCGCGGTCGAGCCTTCCACCGACTCCCCGCTGTTCGGTTTGGACCAGGTGGTGGTCACGCCGCATCTGGGGGCCTCGACCGTGGAGGCCCAGGACAAGGCGGGGACGACCGTGGCGGAGATGGTCCGGCTCGCCCTGGAGGGTCAGTTCGTCCCATATGCCGTGAACGTGTCCGCAGGGGCCGAGGTGAGCGAGGCGGTCCGGCCGTTCGTCGGACTGGCCGAACGTTTGGGGGTGCTGGTCGCCGGCCTGGCGGACGGCGGCGTCCGCTCGATCGTCGCGTCCTACCTCGGCAGGATCGCGGAGCACGACACCAGGGTGCTGACGCTCGCGATCTTGAAGGGCATCCTCGGCCGGTCCGTGAACGAGCCGGTGTCGTTCGTGAACGCACCGATGCTCGCCCGCGACCGAGGCATCACGGTCAGCGAGATGCGCTCGACCGGTTCCCAGGACTACGTGAGTCAGGTGTCGGTGCGCGCCGAGACCGAGTCGGAATCCGGCGTCGAGGTGGCGGGGACACTCTTGGGCAAGAAGAACGCGGAGCGCGTGATCCAGGTCTGGGACTTCGAGGTCGAGATCGAGCCCGCGCGACACATGATCTTCTTCGTCTACGAGGATCGCCCCGGCATCATCGGCAAGGTCGGCACGATCCTGGGTGAGCACGACATCAACATCGCCACGATGGAGGTCGGTCGGAAGGCAGCCGGCGGTGACGCGTTGATGGGCCTCACGGTCGACTCGGCGGTACCGACCGACGTGATGCGGTCGGTCGCGGCCGCGATCGATGCCCACACGATCCGTGCGATCACGCTCGACCTGTGACCCGAGGTCTTCCCTCCTTCTGGCCGGACCCTGTGTCTCTCGTGCTACCCTGGACGGACCATGAAGCGGTACATGACGAAACGACCAGTGCACGGGGCTCTCTGACGCGTCTCACGCGTCGCGCCCCGTAGTCCGTTCGTCGCCCCTTCGCACCGCCCAGAGTGCAACAAGGAGACCGCTCCATGAACCGCTCACCGAAGTCCAACGTTCGTCGTCTCGCCATCGGACGACTCATCTCTGTCACCGGTGGAGCCGCCGCATACACGGCCCTCAACTACACCGTGTGGGAGCGAACCCACTCGCCCTTCATGCAGGCGCTGTCGCTCCTGCTCACGTTCGGCGTCGCCGGCCTGGTCGGTCCACTCACCGGGGCGCTGGGGGACCGGTACAACCGCAGAACCGTGATGATCTGGTCCGAGGCGATCTCGGCCGTCTTCTTCGCGGCGATGATCTTCGCGAAGGATCCCGGACTGCTGATCGCCTTCGCGTTCGGGTCGGCGATCGCGGAGCTCCCGTTCTTCTCGGCGTCGCGCGCGGCGATCCCGAACCTCGTCGAGTCCGAGGAGGATCTGTCGTGGGCGAACAGCATGGTCACGATGGGCGTCCACGCCGGCATCGCCGTCGGACCGGTCATCGGGGGTGGACTCGTGGCGATCCTCGCACCCGGCGAGATGCCGTCCGCGGACCGGCTGCACCTGGCCGGGGCCGTCGTCTTCGGGCTGAACACGATCTCGTTCCTCGTCTCGCTCGCGGTCACGCTGACGGTCCGCGGCCGGTTCGAGCAGGACCGGTCGGCCGAGCCCCAGCCGGAGCACGAAGGCCTGTTCGCGGGAGCGACCTACCTGTTCCGCGAGCCGGTGCTCCGTCGGATGGCATTCGCCTGGTTGGTGTTCGTCCTCGGGATGGGCATGGGGATGGTGGCCGACGCTCCGCTCGCCGAGTCGTTCGGGACGGGCGGCTGGGGCTTCGGCCTGCTGATCGCCTGCTGGGGGACCGGCTCCGTGCTCGGCACGTTGGTCGGGCGTTGGATGAACGCCCGCACGGAGCCGCTGTGGATGGTGTTCGGAGCGCGCGGGCGTCGCGGTCTCGGCCTTGGGGGTCGGCCTGTTCGGCCTGTTCCCGCTCGTCCTCGTGTCCCTGCTCGTGATGGGCACCTCGGATGGGGTCTCGATCGTGGCCGAGAACGGCATCATGCAGCGCCGCACCCCGGACGCCGTCCGGAGTCGGACGATGGCCGCGCTCGAGGCCGTCCTGTCTCTGGGCCTCGCGGTCGCCTACCTGGCCGCCGGCCCCGTGCTCCGCGCGGTGGGTCCGCAGACGGTCTACGTGATCGCCGGGGTATTCGCGCTCGGGGCCACCATCGTCCTCCTCCCGCTGGTCCGCCTGAGGGCCGACGACGGTAGGACGGGCGGCCTAGGCCCTGCTGTGCCCGAGCCGACTACCGGGGAACGCGCGACTGTGTGATTCTTGCTCTCGATGACCGAGGGCACGGGGCGCTCAGCGGTACGGCGGGTCGCGGCAGCACGAGGCATCTCACTGACCGGCAGCCAGGCCGCGTTCGCTGCGCTCGCCTACATCGTCTACCGCCTGACCGACGAGTCGGCGGCCTGGCTGTCGGTGACGTTGCTGCTCACGATGGGCGTGCAGGGGATGGTGCAGCCGATCGCGAGCTGGTTCGGAGATCGATTCGATCGCCGGCGCGTTCTCGTCGTCTCGGATCTGCTGGCGGCCTTCGGGTTCGTCGCGCTCGCCTTCGCTCGGACGCCCGGCCAGCTCGTGGCGATCGCATGCGTGACCGCGATCCTCGAGGCACCGGTGTGGGCCGTCGCGGCGGCCGCGATCCCCAACCTGATCGATGAGGATCACCTGTCGTGGGCCAATGGTCAGGTGGCGATCGGGCGGAACCTGGGGAGCTTCGCCGGTCCGCTGCTCGGGACCGCGATCGCCGCGGCACTGGCTCCCGGGCTGCATCCGCTCACCGATCGCCTGTACGCCGCCGGCGCGTTCGTGTTCGGGATCAACGCCGCGTCGTTCCTGGTGTCCGCCTGGCTGATCGGGAGGACACCGGGTCGTTTCAACGACGAGCGACCCTCGAAGGAGGAGCATGCCGGGATCAGGGCGGGCTTCCGCTACGCGATGAGCGACCGGGTCCTTCGGGCGATCCTCGTCGGCTGGTCGGTGCTCATCCTCGGCGCGGGTCTGATCCTGGTCGCGGAGCTTCCCCTCGCCGACTCCTTCGATCAGGGGGCGTTCGGATACGGGCTCTTGAATGCGCTGTGGGCGGGGGGCGCCGCGGTCGGGGCCGTGATCGCCGGCCGATGGCTGACCGCGCGGCGGGAGCCCCAGACCCTGTTGTTCGCCATCCTCGTCGGCGGCCTCATCATGTTCGGGATCGGATGGTCTCCGCTCTGGATCCTCGCCCTGGCCTTCGTCGTGACCGAGGGCATCTGCGAAGGTTTCGCGAGCGTTGCCGAACAGGGTCTTTTGCAGCGGCGAACGCCCGACGATGTGCGCAGCCGGGTGGTCGGCGCCGTGGAGGCGGCCACCTTGATCGCGCTCGCGATCTCGTTCGCCATCGGCGGCCAGATCGTGGACGTGGTCGGTCCGCGGGCCGCGTACTACATCGGGGGAGTGACCACTCTGATCGCCGCACTGATCATGGCGGGTCCGATGCGCCATCCGGGCATGCCGCCCCATCAGGCGGATCAAGCGTTCGAGTTCGTTCCTGCGGAACCGCTCGTCGTCGACGGGACCGCGAAGCGCTAGGAGCTGGCCAGCCGGCCGGTGGGATCCGGGAACAGCACCCGGAAGGAGGCGCCACCGCCCTCCCGGTCCTCCACCCACGCGCGACCCCCGTGTGCTTCGGCGAATCGAGCCACCAGCGACAGGCCGACACCGAGGCCGGGCGAGGGCGCCGATCGCTCTCCTCGCTCGAACGGCTCGAAGAGACGGTCTCGCTCGTCGGCGGCCACACCGGGCCCGTCGTCTTCCACGCGGAGGATGACACCGTTGTCCACCCGGCGGGCGCCGACCCAGATGGTCGCCGTCGGCGGGGTGTGCTTGACGGCGTTCACGAGCAGGTTCTCGACGATCCTCACGACCATCGACTCGTCGATCCAGGCATCGATCGGCTCGGCGGCCACGTGGACCGTGCGCTCCTCGAGGACGTCGGACTCGGCGACCGTGCGGCCCAGCATGGCGCCGAGATCCATCAGCTCCCGCCGCGGGTGCACGAGGCCACGGGTGAGCCGATCGATGTCGAGGAGATCGTTCACCATCGCGGTGAGGCGCTTGGCCTTCTTCGCGAGACTCCTCATCAGGTGTCGCCGATCCTCGTCGGAGACCCCGAGCTCGTCGGCGTTCTCCAACGTGATCGCGCTTCCGAGGATCGCCGACAGCGGCGTCCGCAGATCGTGGGACACCGCGGTGAGGAACGTGTTCTTCATGTCGTCGGCCTCGCGGAGCCGTTCGACGGCCAGTCGTTCCATCTCGAGCGCCTGCGCGAGCTCCTGCTCGGCACGCTTCTGCTCGCTGATGTCGTACATCACCCCTTGCCAGAACAAGGGTTTCCCCGCCTCGTCCTTGATCAGCACGGTCTCGTCGTGGACCCACACGATCCGTCCGTCCCGAGCCACCATCCGGTAGTCCTCGCTGAAGCCGCCCTCCTCGTAGGAGAGCCGTGCCGCCTCGACCGCGCGAGCGCGATCCTCCGGGTGCAGCAGCTCCCGCCAGAGGGTCGGATTGGCCTGCCGCTCCTCCGGCGTGTACCCGAAGAGCTCCTCGTACTGCGGGCTGATGTAGAACGGTGCGTCGTCAGAGCCTCCCTCGCCTTCGATGTAGACGACGGCGGGGATCCGCTCGGCGAGTGACTTGAACTTCACTGCCTCCGATCGGAGCTCCGACTCGAGTCTCTTCTGCGCGGAGATGTCCTCGTACAGCCCTTGCACGTAGGAGGGCTGTCCCGTCTCATCCTTCACCACGGTCCCCTGGTCGCGGATCCACACGATGCTTCCGTCGGGCCGGACCATGCGGTACTCGAGGGTGAACGGGTCGCCCGCCCGTATCGCTTCGCGGATCTCACCGAGGGCTCGGTCGCGGTCCTCGGGATGGAGGTGCGCTCCCCACGCGTCGTCGGTCACGAACGCGTCGGCCGACAGCCCGAGCACCTTCTCGACCTGCGGGCTGACGTAGATCGACGACATGTCTGCGTCGGCCGTGTCCATGTAGGTGACCGCAGGGAGCTGCTCCACGAGGCTTCGGTAGCGGCGCTCCAGCTGCTCCAGCCGGAGCTCTGCCTCCTTGCGTTGCGTGATATCGAAGAAGAATCCGAGGACGTATTCGGGCTCGTCGTGGTCGTCCCGGACCGTCGTCGCCGAATCGCGCACCCAGATCTCACGACCGTCGTCACGGACCATCCGATACTCCAGGGTGAACGGCCCGCCGGAGCGGATCCCTTCGATCGTCTCCTGCCGCGCCCGGTCGCGATCCTCTGGATGGACGCGCTCGGCCCATTCGTTCCCCGTGGGTCCGGAGGGCCGCCCGAGCAGATCGTCGATCTGAGGGCTGACGTAGATGTTGGTGAGGCTCTCGTCGGGAGCGTCGATGTAGGTGACGATCGGAAGCTGCTCGATCAAGGTCCGGTACCGCTGCTCGACCTCGGCGGCTCGCGTCTCCGCTTCCTTCTCTCGAGTGATGTCGACGATGAGCCCGATCCAATGGGCCGGGCGTCGCTCCGTCGCGGGGACGAGGACGGCTTCATCCCGCACCCAGACGACCCGGTCATCGGAAGTGACCAGCCGGTATTCCTCCAGATAGGACGAAGTGGTGTTCGCGGCCTCTTCTGCCGCCTCCACCCGTTCGCGGTCGTCCGGGTGCACGAGGGTGAACCAGAAGTCCCTGGAGTCGAGGAACCGCTCGGGAGGGTGGCCGGTCAGCCCTTCGACCCGGGGGCTCATGTACAGGGTGGTGCCGTTCAAGCCCCCGGCCTCGACATAGGCCACCCCGGGCATCGACCCCAGCACGTGATGGAAGCCCGGGTCGAAGACCGGGAGATCTCGCGCGTCGAGTGGTGTCGGTGTGCTCAAGGGTGCTCAGGTCCTTCGGGAGGGGTCAGGTGAAGCATCGGCGCGGCCGACGCTCGACGTGAGAGTTCTTCCTCTGGAACGTCAAACTCCATCGCCCGGAGCGCCGATCCGTGGCCGGTCGCCACGCCTCCGCCCTTCGGTCGCTTGGCCCTCGTCGGTGTCATGCGGCAGAGGCCTCCGATCCCCCTTCGGAGGGGGATCCGGTCCTGGACGTCCCTTCATCGTAGGCTCCGGCGGTCCCCTTACCGAGGAGCTTCGATGTCAGAGACGTTCACCTTCTATATCCAGCCCTGGTACCGGAAGTCCCCGTACTTCGAGTCGACGAAACGCGCCGGCTGCCGGAGTTGGGGTCTCTACAACCACATGCTGCTCCCGACCCTGTACGACGACCCGGTCACGGAGTACTGGGCGCTCCTCAACGGCGTGACCATGTGGGACGTGGCGGTCGAGCGCTGCGTCGAGATCTCCGGTCCGGGGGCGCTCGAGTTCACGAACCTGCTCACGTGCCGCGATCTCACGACCTGCGCCGTGGGCCAGTGCAAGTACGTGTTGCTCACGGATGCCACCGGGGGGATCGTCAACGACCCCGTACTCCTGCGGCTGGCGGAGGACCGGTTCTGGCTCGCGCTCGCCGATTCGGACGCGCTTCTCTTCGCCAAGGGTGTCGCCGCGCTCGCCGAGATGGATGTCGACATCCATGAGGCGGACGTGTCCCCGATGCAGATCCAGGGTCCGAGGTCCAAGGACGTCATCCGTGGGCTGTTCGGCGACGAGATCGCCGACCTTCGCTATTACTGGTGCGCCGAGACCGAGGTGAACGGCATCCCGGTCGTCGTGTCGCGAACCGGCTGGACGGGAGAGGTCGGGTATGAGGTCTACCTGCAGGACGCGTCGCGCGGCGACGAGCTCTGGCGGTTCGCCGAGGAGGCCGGCGCCCCGTTCGACATCCGGGCGATCGCGCCGTCGGAGGCACGACGGATCGAAGCGGGCATCTTCAACTACGGCTCCGACATGCGAACGGAGGACACGCCGTTCCACATCACCGGGCTGGAGCGGCTGGTGGAGCTCGACCAGAGCGCGGACTTCATCGGGAAGGACGCGCTCACACGGATCGCCCAGGAGGGGGTCGATCGCAAGCTGGTCGGCATCGACATCGAAGGGGCTCCGATGACGGACGAAGGAGCGCTCAACGATCTCTGGCCCGTGCGCGAGCCGGGGAGGGGTCCGATCGGTCGCGTGACGGCCGGGGCGTGGTCGCCGCGCCTCGAGCGCAACATCGGCTACGCGTGGGTGCCGACGTCGCATATGGAGGTCGGAACACCCCTCGAGCTCGTGTCGAACGGGAGCGTCCGCACGGCCGCGGTGGCGGCCCTTCCGTTCGTGGACCCGGCCAAGGAGATCCCGAAAGCGTGAGCGGCTCGGTGCCCTTCGATCGGGCGGTCGAGTACTACGACCGGACGCGAGGGATGTCGGAGAAGGCGACTCGGGAGATGGTCGGCGTGCTCGGAGCCGAGCTGGCCGGCCGAGGCCGCTGCCTCGAGGTCGGCGTCGGCACCGGCCTCGTCGCGCTCCCGCTCGCGGAGACCGGTGTGCCGATGGTGGGCGTCGATCTCTCCGCGCCGATGCTCGGCAAGCTCGTGGAGAAGGCCGGGGGCAGGGCTCCGTTCCCGCTGGTGGTGGCGGACGCGACGAGGCTCCCGCTCGCCGACGACCGTTTCGGCGGAGCGGTGGTTCGCCACGTCCTGCATCTCGTGCCGGAGTGGAGGCGCGTCATCTCCGAGTTGATCCGCGTCGTTTCTTCCGGCGGCGTCGTCCTCGAGTCCCGCGGCGACATCCCGGTGGCCTGGCGCGAGGCGACGGATCGATTCAAGTCCCTAGCCGGCGAGCCGTCCTTCGTCCGGGGGCTCGAGTCATGGCAGCCCGGCACGGTGGATCAGGCCTTCCAGGAACAGGGAGCCCGTCGGCGTTCGTTGCAGCCGATCACCGAACGGGTGGCCCAATCGCTCGGGACGTTCCTCGACCAGATGGCCGACGGGCTCCACTCCTGGACGTGGGAGGTGGATGAAGGAGCGCGGCGCGCCGCCGCTGAGGAGGTTCGAGCTTGGGCGCTCGAGCGTTTCGGAACACTGGATCCTCCCGACGCGCGAGAGGTCACGATCGAGTGGCGCGCGTACGACCTCTCGTGACGGTGCTCTTCCCGACCCGCCTTCGGCGCCGGTATCCTGTGGACTCGTCGAAGGAGGGCCGGTGCCGATCACAGAGGTGGAGAAGATCTGGATGGACGGCGAGCTGGTGCCGTGGCACGACGCCCAGATCCACGTCCTTTCCCATGCGGTCCACTACGGCAGCGGCGTCTTCGAGGGCATCCGAGCGTACGAGACCGCGCGCGGCGCCGCGGTCTGGCACCTCGATGAGCATCTGAAGCGGCTGTTCCGGTCCGCGAAGCTGTACCACACCGACATCCCGTACTCGCGCGAAGCCATCACGCAGGCGACGAAGGACGTGATCCTCGCGAACGGGCTCGACGCCTGCTACGTCCGCCCGCTGGTGCTCCGAGGCTACGGCGAGATGGGTGTGAATCCGCTGGAGGCGCCGGTCAACGTCGTCATCGCGGTGTGGCCGTGGGGCGCCTACCTGGGGGAGGAGGCCCTCGAGCAGGGCGTTCGCATCAAGGTCAGCAGCTGGCGTCGCAACGGTCAGAACTCGTTGCCTGCCGCCGCCAAGGCGACGGGTCAGTACATCAACTCGGTGCTCGCGAAGGTGGAGAGCCTGAAGGCCGGTTACGACGAAGCGATCATGCTGAACGAAGCCGGTTTCGTGACCGACGGCTCGGGCGAGAACGTGTTCGTCGTGAGGGACGGCGTCCTCATCACGCCGCCGATCTCGGCCGGATGCCTCGACGGCATCACGCGCGGCTCGGTGATCACGCTCTCGCGCGACCTCGGGTACGAGGTTCGCGAGGAGAACCTCGTCCGCACGGACCTCTACAACGCCGACGAGTGCTTCTTCACCGGGACCGCCGCCGAGCTCACGCCGATCCGCGAGATCGATGACCGGGTCGTGGGCGAGGGACACCGTGGCCCCGTGACCAAGGAGCTCCAGGGAGCGTTCTTCGCCGCGACGAAGGGCGAGAACGAGAAGTACGCCCACTGGCTCACCTACGTGAACGACTGATGCCGGAGACCGAGCAGCCATACCGGCTCCCGCGGACGGTCGTGCCGTCGCGGTACGACCTGACGCTGGAGCCGGACCTCGACACGGGCACGTTCGACGGAGCGATCGAGGTCGCGCTCGAGATCCTCGAGCCGGTCACCGAGATCGTCTTGAATGCGAACGAGCTGAGGCTCGACGACGCGACGCTCACCGCCGCCGACGGGAGCCAGGTCGAGGTGACGAAGGTCCTCACCGACGACGAGGCCGAACGCGCGACCGTCGATCTCGCCGAGGCGGCCCAGCCGGGGCAATGGAGCCTCAAGATCTCGTTCCGGGGCGAGCTGAACCCGCGGCTGACCGGCTTCTACCGGAGTACCTACAAGGACGACGACGGCAACACCCAGGTGATCGGCACCACGCATTTCGAAGCGACGGATGCCCGCAGGGCGTTCCCGTGCTGGGACGAGCCCGACCTCAAAGCCGTCTTCGCGACCACGTTGATCGTGAAGGACGGGCTCACCGCGGTATCGAACGGTCCCGAGGTGGAGCGCGAGTCGCTCGGCGACGGCCGGGTCCGGATCCGGTTCGCCGACACGATGAAGATGTCCACCTACTTGGCCGCCTGGGTGGTCGGCCCGCTCGAGCTGTCCGAGACGGCCGACGCGCGAGGCGTCCCGATCCGTACCGTCCACGTGCCCGGCAAGGGGCACCTGACGTCGTTCGCGTCGGACGTGTCCGTTCACTCCCTGAACTGGTTCGCCGACTACTACGGCATCCCGTACCCCGAGGCCAAGCTCGACAACGTCGCGATCCCGGACTTCGCGCAGGGCGCGATGGAGAACATCGGCTGCGTCACGTATCGCGAGCAGGTGCTGCTGATCGACCCGGCACGTTCCACGCAGGAGGAGCAGCTCGGCGTCGCGGAGACGGTGGCCCACGAGCTGGCCCACATGTGGTTCGGCGACCTGGTCACGATGCGCTGGTGGAACGGCATCTGGCTGAACGAGGCATTCGCGACGTTCATGTCGATGCTCGCCGTCGACGACTTCCGACCCGATTGGGAGATCTGGAACATGTTCGCGCGCGATCGGACGAACGCGTTCGAGGTCGACGCGCTCGAGACCACGCGCCCGATCGAGTACGAGGTCCGATCACCGAACGATGCGAGCGGCATGTTCGACACCCTCACCTACGTGAAGGGCGGCGCCGTGCTGCGGATGCTCGAGCAGTGGCTCGGCGCCGAGCGGTTCCGTGACGGGATCCGTCGCTACCTCGGGAAGCACGCCTACGGCAACACGGAGACGCACGACCTGTGGGACGCGCTCGAAGAGGAGACCGGCGAGCCCGTCCGGCGGGTCATGGATGCGTGGATCTTCCAGCCGGGCTATCCCGCGATCTCCGTCGGCCTCGATGGAGAGCGCGTCCGGTTCACGCAGCGCCGCTTCCTGCCCTCGAAGGACGGCGACGACACGACGTGGCCGGTGCCGCTGATGGTTCGGCAGGTCTCGGGTGACGAGGAGCGTGTCGATCGGCTCCTGATCGAAGCCGATGGCGCGGAGCTCGAGCTGCTCTCGCCCGATGCGGTCGTCGTCGCGAACGCGGGCTCGGCGAGCTTCGTGCGCGTCTGGTACGACGACGAGCTCCGGTCGCGGATCGTGGCTCGCGCGATGGACGTCGTGTCGCCGATCGAGCGGTACAGCCTCGTGGACGACGCGTGGGCCGCCGTGGTCGCGGGGACAGCATCCGGCGGATCGTTCCTCGATCTCGTCGAGGGATTCCAAGGACGAGACCGACCTCAGGGTGTGGCAAGCGGTCCTGGGCGGGCTCGGCTGGCTCGACCGGTTCGTCGAGGGCGAGCCGCGCGAGCGCCTCCGGGCGTTCGTGCGGGACCTCGTGCGGCCGGCGCTCGCGCGGCTCGGCTGGGATGCCTCTGCGGATGAATCCGACCTCACCCGCGCGCTCCGCGGACAGCTCGTGCAATCCCTCGCCGTCCTGGGCGCGGATCCGGAGACGCTCGCGCAATGTCGGGAGCTCGAGCTCGAAGGCGAGGGCGATCCACAGATCCTGCAAGCCGCCGTCGAAGCGGTCGCCGCGGAAGGGACCGCCGAAGATCTCGACCGTTACTGGCAGCGGTATCGCGGCGCGACCACGCCGCAGGAGGAGGAGCGCTACCTGTTCGCGACGTCGCGGTTCCCGGGCGAGGCCGAGATCGAGCGGCTCCTCGCGTCGGTGATGTCGGACGACGTCCGGACGCAGGACGCGCCGTACCTGCTCGCGCGCGCGACGACGAACCGCCGGCAGGGCCCGAAGGTATGGCGGTTCATCGCAGAGCATTGGGACGCGATGCAGGATCGGTTCGCCGCCTCCAACATCATCGGCCTCGCGTCGGGCATCCGGTACCTCACCGACCGTGACGTGGTCGACGAGGTCGATGCGTTCTTCCGCGAGCACGACATCCCGCAGAACCACCTGATGCTCCAGCAGGGACTCGAGCGCATGCGCGTGGCCGCGACGCTTCGCGAGCGTGTGACCCCGGAGCTGCTCGAGCGCTTCGGCGGCTAGACCCGACCGTCACGCCCGGCGACGGCCGGGGCATGTTCCTGGCGGACGACTTCTCGAACCTGGCGGAACCCATCCGGCCTGTGAGGCCGTCCAACGGTTTTCGGCCCACTCCGCCTGATGGCGAAGGGTCTTCACGAAAGGAGTCCGCCATGCGGAACCTGTTCGCTCGAGTCGCCACCCTCACGATCCTCACCGCGATCATGCTCACGGGAGCGGCCGGGAGCGCCCTCGCCTGCGGCGGGCTGGTCACGCCCAACGGCACGATCAACCTGCTGAAGACGACCACGCTCGCGGCGTATCACGGGGGCATCGAGCACTACGTCACCTCGTTCGAGTTCGCGGGCGAAGGCCAGGAGGTCGGCTCGATCATCCCGCTCCCGGGCGTGCCGACCGATGTGATCAAGGGCGGCGACTGGACCCTCCAGCGGCTGATCATCGAGACGCAGCCGCAGCCGGAGGCCGCGGGGGTGCAGTTCCTCGCAGCCGATTCCGCTGGTCGCGCTGAGGTGCTCCTCGAGAAGAAGATCGACGCGCTCGACATCACCGTCTTGAAGGGCGGTGCGGTCGAGGTCGGTGACTGGGCGCGCGAGCACGGCTACTTCCTGCCTCCCGACGCGCCGGAGATGCTCGCCTTCTACGCCGGCCGGAGCCCGATCTTCCTCGCTGCTCGATTCAACGCCGAGCGAGCGGCGAACCGCGGCGTGCAGACCGGGCAGGGAACACCCATCCACGTCGTGATCCCGACGCCGAACCCCTGGGTGCCGCTCCGGATCCTGGCGCTCGGCCGCAAGGATGCGGAGATCGTGCAGGCCGACGTCTACCTGCTCACCGACCGGCGGCCGGAGACCCTTCCGCAGGCGGAGCGTTCGAAGGGATCCGATGAGAGCCAGCGCGGACTGATCCAGGAGGTCAGCGAGCCGGCGTCGAACACCCTCCTGGCCGATCTGCGATCCGATCGCGGCATGAAGTGGCTGCCGGAGAGTGACATGTGGCTGACGTACATCCGGATCAACGAGACGGCGGCGAACCTGAAGCACGACCTCGCGATCGACGCGAGTGGCTACGGACGACCGAACCCGGTCGCGGCCGGCTACCCCGCGCCAGGCGCGGCCCCGTGGCCGGTCGTCTGGACCGTCATGGCGGCACTCGTCGCGGTCGCGTTCCTCATGGCTGTCACCGATCGCTGCGGTCCGTCGCCAAGCGGCCCGGGTGTTCCGGCGGTGAAGCTGCGGGCGGCGGCGGCCGCGGTGGCGCTGACGCTCCTGGTCGGGGCGGCAGCGGCATCCCGCGGCGCCGCCGCCCGCGCCAACGCCGGCACGGTCGACATCACGATCCATTACTCGACGTTCGAGCCGGCCGATCTCGCCGTCGAGCCCGGCGAGACCGTCCGGTTCGTCATCCGGAACACGGACCCGATCGACCACGAGTTCATCCTCGGTGACGAGGAAGTGCAGCGCGTCCACGAGGAAGGGACGGAAGCGCATCACCCCCCGCGGCCCGGAGAGGTCTCCGTGCCGGCGGGGGAGACCGTCGTCACCACCTACACCTTCCCCGAGTCGCCCGGCGCGCTCATCTTCGGTTGCCACCTCCCGGGCCACTACGACTTCGGCATGCGCGGCACGGTCACCATCGGCTGACGTTCCAAGTTGACAGATCCGCAGGGCGCTCCATACCGTTCGGATACGAACGACCTGGCTGGGAAGGAACCGCTCTGAGCGAACGCGTCGTGGTCGAGGGCGTCGAGGTCTCGACCGACCATTGGATCGGCGGCGAGCGCGTCGCATCCGCCTCGACCTTCTCCGATATCTCCCCGATCGATGAGACGCCGATCGCGGACGTCGCTCGAGGCGGCGCGGCCGAGGCCGACGCCGCGGTCGACGCCGCCACGAAGGGCTTCGAGACCTGGGGAGCCATGGCGCCGAAACAGCGCGCCGAGATCATCCGCCGTGTCGGGGAGCTGATCGAGGAACGCGCCGCCGACATCGCCAAGGTCGAGACCCGCGACAACGGCTCCCTCCTCCGCTCGATGACGAACTCCGTGATCCCGCGCGCCGGGTACAACTTCCGTTTCTTCGCCGACGAGCTCGAGAAGCTCGCGTTCGATGACTTCGACACCCGAGGTCACACGAATCACGTCACCTGGAACCCCTCCGGGGTCGCCGTCGTGATCACGCCGTGGAACGCGCCGCTGATGCTCGCGACGTGGCGGATCGCGCCAGCCCTCGCCGCCGGGGACGCCGTGATCGCGAAGCCACCGGAGTGGGCTCCTCTCACCGCCTCGCTCCTCGCGGACATCACGCGCGACGCCGGGATGCCCGACGGCGCCTTCAACGTGGTGCAGGGGATCGGCGAGGAGGCCGGCGCCGCGCTCGTCGCCCATCCCGATGTCGGACGGGTCGCGTTCACCGGCTCGGTCCCCACCGGGAAGCTCGTCGCCGCCTCGGCCGGGGCGAACCTTACGGCGGTCTCCCTGGAGCTCGGCGGCAAGGCGCCGTTCTTGATCTTCGCCGACACCGACGTCGACGCCGCCGTGAAGCAAGCCGTGAATCAGTACGACAATGCGGGGCAGGTCTGCCTCGCCGGGACGAGACTCCTCGTCGAGGACGCGATCCACGATGAGTTCCTCGCGCGCTTCACCGAGGCCGTCGCCGCCTTGCGACAGGGCGATCCCCGCGACGACACCACCGACATCGGGCCGCAGATCACCCGCGAGCACTTCGATCGGGTTGATGGCTACGTGCAGCGCGCGAAGGCCGAGGGCATCGAGGTCGTGTTCGGCGGCGGGCCGAACGAGGACCTGGGCGGCCTCTACTACCGGCCGACGCTGTTCAGCGAGCCGCCGCGGGCCGCCGAGATCGTCCAGCACGAAGTGTTCGGCCCGGTCCTCACGCTCCAGCGGTTCTCCGGCGAGGACGAGGGCGTCGGGCTGGCGAACGACACGACCTACGGCCTGAACGCGATCGTCTACACGGGCGACCGCGACCGCGCGGATCGGGTCTCGGCGTCCCTCGTCGCCGGCACGGTGTGGGTGAACTCCTTCTACGTGCGTGACCTGCGCGCGCCGTTCGGCGGCTCGCGCAACAGCGGGATCGGCCGCGAGGGCGGCTTCTGGAGCTTCGACTTCTACTCCGACGTGAAGAACGTCTGCATGGCCCCCTGGACCTAGACCACCTGAGAGGAGTTCCGACCATGGGAGAGATCGTCGGCGCGGGGATCGTCTCGCACGTTCCCACGATCATGTTGCCGGAGGAGACGCGGCTGGAGATCAATGACGGGAAGGAGATCACGCTCGTGCCGGGGCTGCGGCGGCTCCGCACCGAGGTCCTCGACCGACTCCAGGCCGACACGTTCGTGGTGATGGACACGCACTGGGAGGTGACGTTCGAGCACATCATCACCGGACACGAGAAGCGCGAGGGCATCTTCACGTCACACGAACTGCCCCGCGGGATGCGCCAGATCCCGTACGAGATGCCGGGCGACCCCGAACTGGCGTACGGCGTCTCCGAGCAGGCCGAAGGGCGCGACGACACGTGGGTGCTCGCCTCCGACGACCCGTACCTCCCGATCTTCTACGGCACGGTGAACATCTGGTCCTACCTGAAGGACGGGCCGGAGAAGTGGGTGAGCGTCGGGATCAACCAGTGCGGGACGACCGAGGACTTCCTCCTCCTCGGACAGCTGATCGGGGAGGCCGTGATGTCGCTCGACCGGAAGGTGGTGCTGCTGGCGAGCGGAGGGCTCTCCCATCGCTTCCTGCCGTTCCGTGAGCTCCGCGGCCGGGAGAGCTCAGACCCGATGAAGAACATCATCACGCCCGAGGCGCGCGAGGCGGACCTCCACGTGCTCGACCTGCTGCAGAAGGGAGACCACGCCTCGGTGATCGAGTGGGTGCCCGAGTACAAGAAGGTCGGCCCGGAGGGCAAGTTCGGGCACTACCTGATCATGGCGGGCGCGCTCGGGGGAGCGGCGTGCACCGCGCCGGGCGAGCTCTTCAGCGAGTACGAAGCCTCCGTCGGCACGGGGCAGGTCCACGTGTGGTTCGAACGCCCGGCGGCCGGTTGGACCGGCGCCACCGTCGCGGCATAGGGTTCGCGCGGGAACGGAAAGGGAGGACTGCGTGGCGAGCGAGATGGACAGGATGGGCGGCGACGCCGGTTACGAACGGCTGGGGAAGCGGCGGCTGAAGTTGGTGGACGTCGTGGCGCAGTCCGTGGGATTGATCGGGCCCGTCTTCTCTGCGGCCTTCCTGATCCCACTGATCGCGGGGTTCAACTTCGCGGAGAAGGGAGCGGGCATCGCGACGCCCCTTGCGGTGATCATCGCCGCGATCGGCGTGCTTGCGCTCGGGTGGATCGTGGCCCAGTACGCGAAACGTGTTCACGCCGCCGGCTCCCTCTACGACTACGTCACGATGGGCCTCGGCTCTCGCGTCGGTGGGTGGGCCGGGTGGATCTATTACGGCGGCACGCTGCTCCTCTCGTCCGCGATCGCGGTCCTCGTCGGTTGGTTCCTGCGCGACAACGTGCTTCCGGCCTTCGAGATCGATCCGATCATGCCGTCCTGGGCGTGGTCGCTGATCTACGTGGGCCTCGTCTTCCTGATCCTGGCCGCCGGCGTGCAGATCTCCACCCGTTTGCAGTTGCTCCTCGCGCTGGTCTCGGTGGTGGTCGTCCTCGGCTTCTTCATCGACGTGATCGTCAACGCGCCGAAGAACAGCCTGGACGCCTTCAATCCCGCGTCGGCGCCCGACTACACGGGGATCCTGTTCGGGGTTCTCTACGGCGTGTTGATCTTCGTCGGGTTCGAGACGGCGGCGAACCTGGCCGAGGAAGCCGCGGAGCCGAAGCGGGCGATCCCGAAGGCGGTCTTGCTGTCCGTGGCGATCGTCTCCGTCTTCTACGTGATCGCGGCATACGCGCAGGTCGCCGGGTTCGGGTTCGACCTCGCCGTCCTGACCTCGCCGGAGGTCGCGGCGGCACCGCTCTTCGCGCTCGGCTCGCCGGATGCGGCCGGGGGCTTCGGAGGGTCGTCCGACCTCATGCTCAAGGTGTTGCTGGTGGTCGTGCTCCTGGATGTGATGGCGGTCGGTCTCGGAGCCGCCACCGCGACGACCCGCGGACTCTTCGCGCTCGCGCGCGACCGGAAGATCCCGGGCGCACTCGCGAGCACGACGAAGCGTGGCAATCCACTGGCCGCCGCGCTCGTCGTGGCCGTCGTGTCCGCGGCGTGGGTGCTCTCGACGCTCGGCTTCGATGCGCTGTTCGCGAACGGAGTGCTGGCCGGTGCGCCGCACGAGCTTGGCGTCTTCCAGTGGATCTCTACGCTCGGTGCGTTCCTCATCATGGTCGTCTACGGGATCATGGCCCTGGGCGCCTTCGTGGGCCTCAGGGACCACCCGAACAAGGTGGGGCTCGTGATCTCCGGCCTGCTCGGTATCGCGGTCGCCGCCGGAGCGATCTTCGGCGCGATCTACAAGGTGCAGCCCCCGTTCGACCGGGTCTGGTTGTGGGCCGCTGTGTGGGGGGCTCTGGGTTTGCTGATCACGATCGCCGTGAAGGGCCGCGAACCGGCTCGCAGGGCGCTCGCGGACCTCTCGACCGGTGAGGAGGGCTGAGCGGGAGCTCAGATGAACGACCCGGAACGGCCGCTGCGGCTCGACGCGCCTCGGGAGGAGGCGCTCGAGCACGCGGCGAAGCTGGTGGCCGAGGCGTGGCGGAGCTTCGACCGCCCTCGGCCCGAGGAGCCTCCGCTCGACGAGGGACTCAGAGAGCTCCTGCAGGCGGCCCTCCCGCAGGAGCCGGTGAGCGTTCACGAGGCGTTGGACGACGCGGCCCGCGCCCTCGACGAGTCGATCGCGCAGCCGCGCCCGCGATACTTCGCGTTCATCGGATCCTCCGGCCTGGAGATCGGCGCGCTCGGCGATCTCCTGGCTTCCACGTACGACATGAACCTCGCGGTCGATGCGAGAGCCGCCACGATGATCGAGCAGCAGGCGGTGGGGTGGGTGGGCGAGTTCGTCGGCTACCCGGCGACGAACGGGGCGTTCACCAGCGGGGGAACCATCTCGAACATGACGGCGCTGGCGGCGGCGCGCGAGCGGGCTCTGCCCGGCTCGCGCGCCACCGGCCTGGGCGGGCTGCGCGCCGCCGTCTACGCGTCTGCCGAGGTGCACTACTCGATCACCCGAGCGGTGGAACTGCTCGGGATCGGGAGCGACCGGCTCCGCGACGTTCCGATCGACGACGAGCACCGGATGCGTCCGGACCTCCTGGCCGAGACGATCGACCGTGACGTGGCCGACGGCGTGACGCCCGTGGCCGTGGTCGCGACGGCCGGGACCACGCTGACCGGCGCGATCGACCCGATCGCGCCGATCGCCGACATCTGCGAAGCGCGCGGCATCTGGCTGCACGTCGACGGGGCGTACGGGCTGCCCGCCGCATCGGTCGTGCCCGACCGCTTCGCCGGCGTGGAGCGCGCCGACTCCGTGAGTGTCGACGCGCACAAGTGGCTCTACGTCCCCAAGGCCTGCAGCGTGGCCCTCGTCCGGGAACCGGACGCTCTCACGCAGATGTTCGCGCACGAACAGGGCTACCTCCCGCATCAGCAGCACGAGCTGCATGCGGCCGATATCACCCTCGAGTACTCGCGTCCGCTCCGAGCGCTGAAGCTCTGGCTCGCCTTCCGTGCGCACGGCTCGGCGCAGTTCCGCGACGCGATCCGCCGGAACCTGGCCGAGGCCCAGCTCCTGCATCGGGCAGCGTCCGATCGGCCGGACTTCGAGACGTTCGACGCTCCACCTCATCTGTCGATCGTGCCGATCCGGCACACACCGTCCGATGCGGGGGATCTGAACGCCCACAACCAATCCCTCGCCGAGGCGATCCAGGCGGACGGCCGGGTGTATCTCGCCTCCGCGCTGATCGAGGGGAAGGTCTGGCTCCGGCCCTGTTTCGTGAACTACCGGACCACCGACGACGATGTCTTGGCCATCCTCGACGTGGCCCAAGAGCTTGGGGAGAGGATCGCGAAGGGTTCGTCGTGAGCGCCGACGGCCTGTTGCCCGCCGAACGCAAGATCGTGGAGGAGCTCGGACACCTCCCGCTCGACTTCCGCGCGATGTGGGCCATCTCCAACGTGTTCCGAAGCGGCGCCGCGCTCAGACGTCACCTGGAGTCCACGGTCCTCGCTGCCGATCGACTGTCATGGACCTCCTTCACCGCACTCTGGGTGCTCTGGATCTGGGGCGAGATGGAGGCTCGAGACTTCGCCGCCGCTGTGGGCATCAGCCGGCCCACCGCCACCGGTGTCCTCTCGACGCTGCAGCGCCGACGTTTCGTGAAGCGCAGGAAGGGATCGAAGGACGGTCGCGTGGTCCTCGTTTCCCTCACCCCGAGCGGACGAAGGAAGATCGAGGCGCTGTTCCCACGCTTCAACGCCGAGGAAGCGCGCGTCGCTTCGGTGCTGCCGGGCGAGGATCAAGACCGCCTGGCGAAGATGCTGCGAGAGCTCCTCGCGGGGGTGGACACGAGGCCCGGAGCCGCCGGACCGTAGGCGGCGCGAAGTCAGTCCCGGCGTCGTCCGCGGAGGAGCTGCCAGATCTTCTCGTTCGGCGCGGTCAGGCCGCCCGCGGTGGTCGATCCGGAGTCGTCCCCCCCATCCTCGTCCGTCTCGTCCTCGTCGAGCTCGTCGATCGAGGTCTGATGCGTTGCGGTCAGGTCGATCAGCTCCGTCTGCTCGTGCGAAGACTCATCGCTCGACCCGGTCGGATGGCTCGGCTCCCAACGTGCCGGCTCGGCGGGTCGCCACGGCTCGGGCTCGGCCGCGATCGTGGCCGCAGACTCGGATGCCGACCACAGGCTCGTCGTCGGACTGGGCGACCCGATCCCTGCCGAGGGCGCTTCCGCAACTGCGTCGTCCTCGACCTGATCGAGGACGACCTCGACGTCGCGTTCTGCGTCCGGCGCCGCCTCCTCGCCCCCCATGACCCTCGGCTCGTCGTCCGCCTCGGTCGCCGGCGTCATGCTCCCCGACCTCCGAGTCGTGATCGACTCCCAGGGAGCTGCCGTGGACGCCGCACTGGAACTGGCTGTCGGCATCGCGACGGACCGGGAGGGTGCGGGGGGCGTCGCCGCTTCCAAGGGCTCCTTGACCGCCACGACATCATCCGGCTCGGCGACGTCCGGGTCGGCGTCACTGGTCTCTGCGACCGTCGGCTCTTCGTCCCGCGGGCTCGCCGATTCCGCAGCGTACGAACCCGCAGTGGCGTGGGTTCCAACCGACGCCGACTTGGCGCTGGCGCGCTGGAGTTCGATCCACGGCGGCGGGGTCTCGACGACCGCCTGCTCGTCGGCGTCTTCCGAGTCCGAGACCGCGGTGCTCTCCTGGTGCGTATCGTTCGCGACCTTGACGATCCGTCGCTCGGCCTCCCTGAGCTGATGTTGGAGCTCGGTGGCGCGCAGGCCCGCCTCGGCAGCGCGGCGTCGGTCCTGTGTGGCGAGACGCCGCTCGACCCGCGCCCGCTCCCGAGCTTCGTCGCGCTCGGCCTCCAGCCGGACCGCCTCGGCGCGAGCCACCGCCGCGGCGGCGAGCTCCTTCATGACGGCGGCGAGGTCGGCCTCGAGCTCGGCGTTCCGCGAACGGAGCTGGTTGATCTCGGCGCGCCCTGCCTCCGCCTCGGCGGCGGCTAGAGCCGACGCTCGTTCGCTTTCCGCGGCGATGGCCTCCGCCTGCCGTCGGGCGTCCTCGGCGGCCGACACGCGCGCGGCGATCGCGCTCAGTTCCGAGATCTCAGCCTCGTACCGGAAGATCTGCCCCCGATCCCGAACCGTCTTCGCCGTGAGCTCATGTTCGAGTTCTCGAGCCCTCGTGAGCATCTCCTCGAGCGCTTCGATCCGCTCTTGCGCCTGTTGGATCCGTTCGATCGCCTCGCGTCCTTTGTCCTGGTCCTGCGGGGCGAGGACCTCCAATTGGCTCCTGAGCTCGGCCAGGCGCGCGATGAGCCGGTCCGTCGGGCGATCCTGGTCGAGAGCCTCGGCATTGGGATCATGCAGCTCTGAGGGGTTGCGCTCATCGTCCATGGTCGTTCGATGCTAGGTCCCCCGACTGGAGGAGCACAGACGTCGAACGGATGAAAGGAACACCTCCGGATGGACTAGGTCCAATGCCACTTCCAGATGGATCGGAACCCAGGACTAGGTGGTTCGCACCCGCACGGGCATCCGCTTGATCCCGTTCACGAAGTCGGATCGGATCCGCTCGACGGGCCCCGCGAGCTCGATCGACTTCAAGCGGGGGAGGAGCTCCTGGAACAGGATCTTCGTCTCGAGTCGGGCGAGATGCGCACCCAGGCAGAAGTGCGGACCCCCGGGTCCGAACGTCACGTGATCGTTCGGCGTCCTCGTGACGTCGAACGTGTACGGGTCGGGAAAGACCTCCTCGTCACGGTTGGCGCTCGTGAACCACGTGACCACCTTGTCGCCCCTCTTGATCTCCACGCCGCGCAGCTCGACGTCTCGCGTCGCCGTTCGGCGGAAGTGGTGCACCGGCGTGGCCCACCGGAGGATCTCCTCGGTCGCGCGCGGGATCCTCTCCGGCTCCTCCTTCAGCAGCTTCAGCTGGTCCGGATGCTCCATCAGTGCGAGCATGCCGTGGCTGATCGTGTGACGGGTGGTTTCGTTGCCCGCGATCATCAGCACCCCGAAGTAGTTGTGGAACTCCTGCTCGTTCAAGATCCCCTCGGACTGCGCGACCGTGAGCGCGTTGATCACGTCGTCCTGTGGATCCTTCAAGCGGATGTCCCGCTGGCCGTCGGCGTAGTCGAACACCTCGTACGCGGCCGGAGAGCGGAAGGGGAGCAGCCGGTACGCCTCGGTGTCCTCCCGATCGACCACCGCGCGCGAGAGATCGGGGTCCTGGTTCGCGATCATCTGGTCGCCCCAGGAGATCAGCTGCGGCGCGTCCTCCTGGGGGACCGTGAAGATCGAGCAGAGGAATCGGATGGGGAGGTCCCGGCTGATCTCGGGCACGAAGTCGAACTCGCCGTTCGGGAGCGCCCGGTCCAAAACGTCGCTCGCGACCTCGCGGATCCAGTCTTCGTACTTGCCGACCCCACGCGCCGAGAAGCGGGTGGAGCAGATCCGCCGGAGCTGCGTGTGCCGGGGAGGGTCGGTCTCGAGCATGGATTTCCTGATCTCGAGTTGCTCCTCGTCCAGCTCCTCGAGCGCGACCGCGCCGAGCTCGGAGGAAAAGGTCTGCCAGTCCATGTGGATGGCAGTCAGGTCGTCGTAGCGGGTCACGGCCCAGAACCCCTTGTTGGGTGGGCGCTCCGGATGCCAGAAGACGGGGTGCTCATGCCGGAGGTGATCGAACCAGTCGTAGGGCACGCCTTCGACGTAGCTGTCCGGGTTCGCGAGGTCGATCTCGGGGTGCTCTTCGGCCATCGACGGAATCATACGGGCGGCGCCGCCCGCGAGATGCCGACCGTCTTCAGGAGCCCGATTCGGAGACGCGCTTGAGGTTCCGAAGGGACGTCATCGCGTCCGCGCGGACGGCGGGGTACGCGATGTAGAAGATCGCCGGGTTCCCGTTGGACGTCACGTGCTTCGTGACCACCGTGCCGCCGTCGGCGGGAGACAGCGTGTAGTCGTTCAGATACCAGACGTCCTTCTTGCCCTCCTGGTGCTGATCCGAGCGGATCGCGAAACGGGCGGGAGGATCGTAAGCGGTCACGGTGATGTCGGCCGTTACCGGCTTGCCGACGAAGACACCCGAGGAGCGATACTTCGCGTCGGCTCCGGGTCCACTGCCAGCTGTCTGTTCCATCGTCATATTCGCCTTCGGGTTCGACCAGGATGGATGCTTCGCAACGTCCTCGAGGTGCGAGAAGATCCGCTCCGGCGGTGCGTCGATCTGGATCTTGAACGTCAGCCCTGCCATACGAACCCCCTTGGCGCTCTTGCAGCAGTCATAAGTAAGCCAAGGCTTACACGTTGTCAAGCCGGTCACGGCGGGTCAGAAGTATGGGAGGTAGTACTCGATCTCCCAGGGCGTGACCTCGGTGTCGGACGTCTCGCCGGCGGCCACGTATCGGTCCCACTCCGCGCGCTTGAGCGCCACGAACGACTCCACGAGCCACTCACCGAGCGCCCCCACCAGCTTCGAGTCGGACTGCAGTTCGTCCAACGCTTCCGCCAACGTGTTGGCGACCGCGACGTCGGTGTTGGGCTCGGCCCCCGGCTCCTGCGGGGGGCCGAGCTCCAGCTCCTCCACGACGCCCATCCGGGCGGCGTGCAGGAGCGCGGCGCCCGCAAGGTAGGGGTTGGCCGCCGCATCGGCCATCCGGTGCTCGGCGCGGGATCCCTCTCCCCGCGCGGGCGGGACGCGGACGCCGACCGACCTGTCGTCGAACCCCCAGTTCGCGAGATAGCCGTTCAGCATGTCCGGCTTCAGGCGCTTGTAGGCGTTGACGGTGGGCGCACAGATCGCCGCCATCCCCCGGTGGTGCGCGAGCAGGCCCGCGATCGATCTCCTCGCCAGTTCGGAGAGGCCGTCGGGATCGGCCGGGTCGTGGAAGGCGTTCGAGCCGTCGGCGCGGCGGAACGAGAAGTTCAGGTGCATGCCGCTCCCGCCCCGGTCGTTGAACGGCCTCCCCATGAAGGTGGCGAGCCGGCCGTGCCGAGCGGCGATCTCGTGGACGAGCACCCGGAAGAGGAACGCCTCGTCGGCGGCCTCGAGCGCGTCCCGATAGCGCCAGTTGACTTCGAAGGCGGCGCTGTCGAACTCGCTGCACCAGCTCTCCACCGCGAAGCCCGACGCCAGCGAGGCACTCACCATGTCATGCACCGCACCGCTAGGATCGACCGACATCCCCGTGCCGTACACGCGATGCGAGGGCAAGTCGGCCGGGGCCCAGGTTCCGTCCTCGGATCGCTCGCACAGGTAGAACTCCAGCTCATAGGCCATCTGGGGCTCCAGGCCCATGGCCCGCCAGGCCTCGATCGCCTCGCGCAGCACGTGCCGCGGGTCGACGTCGAGCGGCTTGCCGTGCTGGGTCACGTCGCCGATGCCGACCATGGTGTCGTCCTCCCACCCCGGACGGAGGGTGTCTCGGTCCAGCTGGGCCTCGACATCCGGGAGTCCGACATCGAACTGCTGGCGTGGGATCGGCAGGATCTCCCGATCGGTGGTCAGCGGGTAGAGCCCGATGCAGAACGCGGCATGTCCCGACTCCGCGACGTCGCCGAAGAGGTACTTCCCGCGCTCCAAGCCGAGGATGTCCGGGATGAGCAACCGCAGCCGCCTACCGCTCAGGTCCATGTCACGTGCCTCCCTCGTGTCGCTCCGGAAGGTAGCCGATGCGGGTGCGAACCGCTGGCGTGGCAAGGAGAAGTCGAGTACCGAGCCACGCTCCGAACCGGGTCGGTCTCAGCCCCGCTTCGGGGCTCTGATGCCCCGGAACTCCCAGTCCCCGCCGAACGCGGTCGAGATGACCTCTTCGGACTCCGAGGGCTGGGCGCCGACGTCCTCCCGGATGGGGACGTCGCCCTCGACGATGAAGGTTCGGAGGATCCCGAGGCCCTCGACCTCGACCTCCACGACGTCACCGGGCTCGACGGGACGCGAGTTGGCCGGTGTCCCCGACAGGATCACGTCGTTGGGAAGAAGTGTGATCGTCCGTGCGATGTCGGCCACCAGGTAGCGCATGTCCCAGATCATCTCGTCCGTGTTCCCGTCCTGCTTCACCTCGCCGTTCACGCGCGTCTGGATCCTCTTCCCGTGAAAATCCCAGTCCGCGACGAGACCGGGTCCGAGGGGGCAGAGCGTGTCGGAGCCCTTCACGCGGAGCATCGAGCCTGCGTCGGTGTCCCGGAAGTCGTGGAGGCCGTAGTCGTTGGCCACGGTGTAGCCCAGGATGTAGTCGTCGGCTTCTTCGGGGGCGATGTGCTTGCAGCGCTCGCCGATCACGATCGCGATCTCGCCCTCGTAGTTCAGGTAGCGACAACGCGGCGGCCGCACGACCTCCCCGCCGTGGGCGTTGAGCGACGTGGTCGGTTTGTGGAAGAACGTGGGTGCCGGGCCGAGTGCCGCTTGGAACTCGGCCCGCCGACTCTCGTAGTTGAGATGCACGCAGATGATCTTCGACGGCTGGATCGGCGGGAGATGCGCCGGCTCGTCCATCGGGATACGCCGGCCATCCGGGGCGACCAGCTCCTCGTCCTCTCTCGTGACCGTGGTGGCCACGCCGTCCAGGAGGATCCGCCGCGTCTCCATCCGGCGATAGCCTACGGCTCATGAGATGGGTCGTCGGAACGCAGGACGGCCTCGTGGGTTCCGACGGCGAGGCCTGGCTCGTGGGGCGTGAGGTGACGGCGCTCGCGTCCGACGCCAACGGGTGGATCGTGCTCGTGGAGGGCAGCGAGGTCCTCCGCGTGCACGGCGACGAGGTGGACCCACTCGGAGAGGTCGCGGAGGAGTCGGGTCGATGCCTTCAGCCGGTACCTGGTGCGGTGCTCGTCGGCACGGCCAAGGCGCGGCTCGCGATGATCGAGGATGGCGCGCTCGCGGTGGTCCCGTCCTTCGACGAGGCCGAAGGACGGGAGGCTTGGTACACGCCGTGGGGAGGCCCGCCCGACACGCGATCGCTGGCTCGCTCCGCGGACGGAACTTTGTTCGCGAACGTCCACGTCGGCGGGATCCTCCGGGCGGAGACGCCCGAAGGAGTGTGGTCGCCGACGATCGACATCGACGCCGACGTCCACCAGGTCCTCACGGACCACCTCGATCCGGGACACGTCGTCGCGGCGACGGCTCGCGGCCTCGCGGAGAGCCGAGACGGCGGCGTGACCTGGCGCTTCGCCGACGAGGGCCTCGACGCGCCGTACGCCAGAGCAGTGGCGCTCGACGGCGAGCGGCTGTACCTGAGCGCCTCGAATGGCCCACGTGGCGGTCGCGCTGGCGTCTATCGGCGGGAACCTGGGGCGGCCGTTTTCGAGAAGTGCGGGGGCGGATTGCCCGAGTGGTTCGGCGGGAACGTCGACAGCCACCGCCTCGCGGCCGCCGGGGGGACCGCGTTGTTCGGGACGGAGGACGGGAACGCGTTCCTGTCCGAGGACGGAGGGGACTCCTGGCGGAAGGTGCTGGATGGGTCGACGCGTATCACGTGCGTGGGCGTGGCCGCCGCCTGACGGCACGTAGACTCCGCGTCCGTGGCCGAGTTGAAGGGCTTCTTCCCGCCGCGTTCTCCCGAAGGCAAGGCATCCCTCGTGCCGGCTCCACCCTGGCACTACTCCGGCGACGTGCTCACGATCGAGTACCGGACGGATCCCGATCGCGTCGCGGCGCTCCTCCCGGAAGGAGTCGAGCCCGCCGAGGAGGATCCGGGAGCCGTGGCGATCATCTGGGCCGACTGGCAGTCGTGCAGCGACTCCGGCGAGGAGCTGCTCGACCCCGTCCGGTCCCAGTACAAGGAGTGCTTCGTCGTCGTGCGTTGCCGGTACGGGGGCGAGACGTATTCGCGCTGCGTCTACATCTGGGTCGACAAGGACTTCGCGCTCGCGCGGGGCTGGTACCAGGGCTATCCGAAGAAGATCGGGTCCATCTGGATGACGCGTCCCGTCTCCGTCGGTCGCGCCGGGCCTCGGCTCGGCGCCGGCGGCGCGTTCGGGGCGTCGCTCCAGGCGAACGACCGGCGCCTCGCCGAGGCCCGGCTGACTCTCACCGGTCAGTCCCAGACGGGGGGGTTCGTGAACGCCCTGCCGATGCTGCACTCCCGGTGGATGCCCTCGATCGAGAAGGCCGGCGGGGACTCATTGGCGGAGCTCGTCACGATGAGCTCCCGGGATGTGGATCTCGGCCCGGTCTACACCGGCGACGCGGACGTCCGGTTGTTCGAGGCGCCGGGGGAGGAGCTCGCGGCGCTGGAGCCAGGCGAGATGATCGCCGGCTATTGGCGTCAGGTCGGCGCGACGTTCGACGGTGGCACCAGGCTCGTCTAGATGCGTCTCGTCCGATTCCGTCACGGCGACCGCATCGCGACTGGCGCCATCGAACCCGGATCCGATGAGATCCGGGTGCTCCGGGGCACGTTCTTCGAGGATCCCTTGCCCACGGGCGAGACGGTCGCGCTCGGCGACGTCCTGCTCCTTGCGCCGGTCCTGCCCTCGAAGCTGGTCTGCGTCGGGAAGAACTACGCCGCGCACGCCGCCGAGTTCGGCATGAAGGTCCCCGAGGAGCCGCTGCTCTTCCTCAAGCCTTCGACGGCGGTGATCGGCCCCGGCGATCCGATCCGGCTGCTCCCGATCAGCCGGCGGATCGACTTCGAGGGCGAGCTCGCGGTCGTGATCGGGCGGCTCGCCCGTGGCATCCGTGCGGAGGACGCCTTCAAGTACATCCTGGGATACACGTGCGCCAACGACGTCACGCTTCGGGATCTCCAGAAGACCGACGACCAGTGGGCGCGCGCCAAGGGGTTCGACGGATCGGCGCCGATCGGACCTTGGATCGCGACCGACCTCGACCCCAACGACACGATCGTCCGGACGCGACTGAACGGCGAGATCCGCCAGCAGGCGTCGACCTCGGAGATGGTCTTCGGCGTGGCGACGCTGATCGAGTACATCACGGTCTTCATGACGCTGCTCCCCGGCGACGTGGTGCTGACGGGCACACCGGAGGGAGTCGGCCAGCTCGCCACCGGCGACGTCGTCGAGGTCGAGGCCGAAGGCGTGGGCGTGTTGCGGAACGAGGTGCGCGCGTGACGGTCCGTTGCCGGTTCGCACCTGCCCCCTCGGGTTCGATCCACGTGGGGAACGCGAGGACCGCGCTGTTCTCATGGCTGTACGCCCGCCATCACGACGGGGCCTTCATCCTCCGGGTGGAGGACACCGACGCGAGTCGTGTCACCGAGGAGGGGTACCGAGGCGTCGTCGAGGACCTCCGATGGCTCGAGCTCGACTGGGACGAGGGCCCGGACGTCGGAGGCCCACACGGGCCGTACCGGCAGTCGGAGCGGCTGGACATCTACCGCGAGATGACCGAGCGGTTGCTCGACGGAGGCCACGCCTACCGGTGCTACTGCACGCCGGAGGAGCTCGAGGAGCGTCGGAAGACGGCGCTCGCGCGCGGAGAGCCACCAGGGTACGACGGGCGTTGTCGCACGCGGACAGACGAGGAGATCGCCGCGTTCCAAGCCGAAGGACGGCCGTTCGCGATCCGGTTCCACATGCCTGAGCGCGAGTGGGTGATCGAGGATCTGGTCAAGGGTGAGGTCCGCTGGGCGGCCCGAGACCTCCGCGACTTCGTGATCGTGCGCTCCGACGGCTCGCCGGTCTTCCTGCTGGCCGTCGCGGTCGACGACATGCTGATGGAGGTCTCCCACGTGGTCCGCGGGGACGACCTGTTGGCGAGCGCTCCCCGCAACGCGGCCGTGATCGAGGCGCTCGGGGGGAGCTCCCCCGCCTACGCCCACCTGCCCCAGGTCCTGGGACCGGATTCGAAGCCGCTTTCGAAGCGACACGGCGCGACGAGTGTGGCGGCGTTCCGCGAACAGGGGTTCCTGCCGGAGGCGTTGGTGAACTACCTGGCGCTGCTCGGATGGGCCAAAGACGACCACACGACCTTCCTCGATCGGGACGAGCTGGTGGAGTCCTTCGACCTGGCGCACGTCTCGCACAACCCCGCGGTCTTCGACACGCAGAAGCTGGAGTGGATGAACAACCACTACATCCAGTCGCTGGACGAGGACGACCTCGCGGCACGCTGTGTCGCGTTCCTGACCGCCGAAGGGCTTTCCGTGGACCCGGCCCTACTCCGCCGGGCGATCCCGCTCATCCGGGAGCGCATGAAGACTCTTTCGGAGGCACCTGCACTGCTTCGATTCCTGTTCACCGACGACGTGGTGCCGAACGAGAAGGCCGCAGAGCTGATCGCCAAGACCCCCGAGGGGTACCTCAAGAAGGCGGCCGAGACGCTCGATGCCCTGGAGGGATGGGACTCCGAACGGATCCAGACAGCCCTGGACGGGTTGGCCTCGGAGGCGGGTTTGAGCCGGACGAAGGGCTGGCAGCCCATCCGGGCCGCCGTCACCGGGTCCAACGTGTCTCCGCCACTGCCCGAGTCGCTATCGCTGCTGGGCAAGGAGCGAACGGTGACCCGGCTCCGAGGGGCCGCCGCTTGATCGCCGCGGCGGTCCTGGCCCTCTCCACCTTGGCCCTTTCGCCTTCATTGGTCCCGCAGAGGGTCGAAGCCGCGCCGGTCGATGGGACGTCGGCGGTCGCCGCGACCACACCGCGCGCACCGGACGTCGCGTCCCTCCGGCCCCCGATCGTGTGGAAGCCCATCCCGTACGGCGACCACCGCCGCCGCCAGATGGGCGCGTACTCCAAACGCCACTACGGAACATGGACGTGGCGGCTCAGAGGGCCCGTGGCGATCGTCGAGCACTTCACGACGGGCACGACGTGGCAGGGCGCGTGGAACACGTTCGCGGCGAACTCGCAGCACTTGGGCGAATACCCGGGGACGTGCGCGCATTTCCTCATCCACACCGACGGCACGATCTATCAGCTGGTGTCGCTCAGGATCCGGTGCCGGCACACGATCGGGCTGAACCAGCTGTCGATCGGGATCGAGCACGTCGGGCGCTCCGACGCCGAGGTGATCGGCAACGCTCGCCAGATGAGAGCGTCCCTGAAGCTCACGCTCTGGCTCGTGGCCAGGTTCGGGATCCAGACGCGCAACGTGATCGGGCACGGCGAGAGCCTCAAGAGCCCACTTCGGTACGAGCGGTACGCCGCGTGGAAGTGCATGACGCACACCGACATGTCCTCACGTGCTATGCAGACCTATCGAGGGTGGCTGCGTGACCGGGCACGCTCCGCGGGTGTTCCCGTCGGGCCGGCGCCGACGTGGGTCGACATCGGCTGTTGACGCGCTGGGTGATTTCCCACGGCCGGTCCCTCGGTCTAGGATTGTGGTCCAGGAGGAGCCGTGTCGAAGGTCCTGAACCTGCCGGAGCGCCAGGACGCCGAGGGAACCTGGCACATGGTCTTGAAGGACGTCTGCGGCTGGTGCGGCTGCGCGTATCTCGTCGCCGAGGATGATCACGACCTCGTCTGGGAGCCAGGTCGTCATCACGACAAGCCCTGCTCAGACGATGAATGCGAGTGCCACACCCGCGCTCGTGTGGGGCGGCGCCACGACGAGTGGTGAGACGGTAGGTCCGATCTCCTTCGAAAGTGCTGCGACTCGTGCTCGGGTAGCCGTGTGAACTAGCCCATCTGAGCCATCGATCCTTCAGACACGTTCGCCCGCAACAGCCAACGGAAGCCAGATGCCCCCTGATGTGAAGGCGCCTAAGGTCAAAGGCGACTCGGATGGACGGAGGACTCCGGATGGTTGGTGAAGACGGATCGGTCACGATCGAGGCCGCAGCTGAACTCATGGGCATCGAGGTGCGGGTGATCAGGGAGTGGTCGGCGATCGGTTCACTGCAGATCGAACGTCGCGGCGACGAGGAGGTCGTGCACCTCGGCCAGGTGAGGACGCTCGTTCGATCTCCGCTGGGATCTGGGGAAGGCGCGGAGCCACGGCGAGGGGCGCTGCGCTTGTTGCTTCGTGACACGAGGACGGATACGGAGAGCATCGCCGGGCTTCAGGAGCTCGCTCGCGAACGGAGCGCGGCGGGCAGCTGAGCTCGCCGGCAGCTCGAGGATTCGATCACTCGACCGAGATGCCTCACTGCGTCTCGCGCGGGCTAGACTCGCGGCTGCGATGACTGGGGACCCGGTAGACGACGCCTCCGATCAGTTGTTGAAAGCCATCGGGGAGTTCGAGCTCGTGGCAGAAGCGGCTACCCCCGATGAGGCGGCGAGCTCATTCGACGAGCCTACGCTGCAGGTCTTCTGGCAGAACTGGCCGCACATCAGCTCATGGGCCGGTGCCCTCTGGCGGCGGCTGAACGAGAACCTCGCCGACGCGGCCGCGCCGGAAGGCGAATCCGAGTTCCACGAGGTCGGCGGCGAGGGCGGCTGAGGATCACCGAGGAGCAGGCATGGCCATCCTGAAGGAGATCATGACCGGTGAGGTGTTCACGACCGCGAGTGATGCGTCCGTCTCCGAGGTCGCCGGCAGCATGCTGAAGGGCCGGTTCGGGTCCGCCGTCGTGATGCAGGGCAAGCGGCTGAGCGGCATCTTCACCGAACGCGACGTCCTCCGCGCTGCGGCGTCGGGGGCCGACCTGACCTCATCGCCGGTCTCGGAATGGATGACCAACGACCCCGTGACGGTGGATGCGGACATCGATTCGGACGAGGCCACCGAGATCATGATGAGCAACGGCTTCCGACACCTGCCTGTCGTCGACGGGCAAACCCTCCTCGGCATCGTGAGCCTCCGCGACATCCTGCGGACACGCATCCGTCGCCCGCAGCCGTAGCCCGCTCGGTCAGACAGTGGATGGTCCTCCCCTGCCCGGTTCACGGCGCTTTCCGCGGCTATCGGCGGAGTAGTCCCAACGGGATTTGAACCCGTGTCTTCACCTTGAGAGGGTGATGTCCTAGGCCTCTAGACGATGGGACCGTGGGCCCTGACGGGTCCGGAGAGCGAGGATAACACCGCCCCTCGGTCGCTCAGTCGGTCTCGATGATCTTCGCGAGCACCGTCGAATAGTCGCGGTCTCCGAACCCCGCTCCCTCGGCATCGGCCAGCCACGCTCGGGCGGCTTCGAGCACGCGGACGTCGACGCCCGCCTCTCTCGCGGCCTCGATGATGAGCTCCGCAGTCCTTCCGGGCGAGCGCGAGTGCGAACCGCCGCGGATAGTCACCATCCTCGATCGAGGGTCGGCGCCGCTCGGCGGGCCCGGCGAGCGGTGTCGCGGCCAGCACCTCGAAGGTGACGTCTCGGGAGAGGCCGAGCCCGTCGGCGAGCGCCACGACCTCGCCGAGCAGCGCGAGCGTGCCGAACAGGGTCGCGTTGGCGACCAACTTGGCCGAGGCGCCCGCGCCGAGCGGCCCGACGTGGATGGGGGAGCCGAGAGCGGAGAGCAGCGGCGTCCATCGCTCGGCGAGGGGCGCCGGTCCTCCCACGAAGACCTTCAGCGTCCCCTCCTCGGCCTCCGACAGGCTCCCGAGCACGGGGGCATCGAGGAGGCCGGCCTCCGACGGCAAGGCGGATGCGAGCCATCGAACGGCCGCCGGCCCGACCGTCGACATCTCGATCACCGTGGTCGATGAGTCGGCGCCGGCGGCGATGCCGTCGGGGCCATCGGTCACGGCACGGAGGGCTGCCGGATCGGCGACGATCGTGATGAGCGCCTCCGCACGGCGGGCGGCGTCGGCGGGGCTCCCCGCCGACGCCGCCCCGAGCTCCACGAGCTCGGCGGCCTTCTCGGGGGTCCGGTTCCACACGATCACGTCGTGCCCAGCGGCCAGGAACCGGCGCGCGAACCGAGAGCCCATCGCCCCCAGCCCGATCACGGCCACCGTGCTCATGCGAACCATCATGGCGGCGGACGTGACGTGCGACACGTTCACGTCGTGCCCAAGGTCACGGCGCGTTCGTGCCCGCGGGCACAGCCCGATATCCCTCACCCACGTACCGTCAGACCTGTTACCGACGAAGGGGGCGGAAGATGATCACGGGAGACATGGCGAGGGAGCAGATCAGCGATCGCGTGCGCGAGGCCGAGGCGTTCCGTCGGTCCCGGACCACCCGGACGGCCCAGGTCAACGCCCGCCGAGCGGTGGGGCGCAAGGTCTACAGCGGCCTTCTCGCGGCGCTGGCGACACCCTTCCGTCACTAGGCGCAGGCGCGCTGAAGGCGCGGATGCAAGTCGGTACCGGGACGGACGGCGAAGCCGTCCGTCCCGGCTTCAGTTCTCGCCCTGGTCCCGTGTGAAGCCGAGCTCTCCGTCGAATTCCTGCAACTTCTCGATGTGCATCCAGCGGTGCCGCTGGCTGATCGCCACCAGCAGCTGATGCACGTCGTCGTCGGAGAGGTCGCCGGGGGTCTCCTTGATGATGAACCGGCATCGGTAGTGATCGACCGTGTCGGTGATCGCCCCCGTCGGCGGGAACACCTTGGTCCCTCTCGAGGACACGAGCTTCAGGGACAGCGGCGTTTCGTGCGTCAGCTCCATCAGCGAGGCTCCGAGCTCGCCGGGCGCCATCGGTGATTCCACGAACACATCCATGCCGACGACGGCTCGCGACTCCGGCTTCACGTAGTCGATGTCGTCCGAGAGCTTCGGCAGGACGAGCGGCTTGATGGTCGCGGACCGCCCAACCCTCGGATCGCCGGCCCAGATTCGCGATGATCGTGTCGGTGTAGTCCGTCGTGGACGCGCCGTTCCCGTAGCCCACGACGTCGCCGGTGAGCACGCCGTCCTCCAGGGTCACGAGCACGGCGTGCTCGATCGCGTCGGCTTGCTCGAAGAGCTGGAGGTACCGAAGCATCAGCACGGCCGAGAGGATCAGGGCGGTCGGGTTGATGACGTCCTTGCCCGCGTACTTCGGCGCCGACCCGTGGACGGCTTCGAAGATCGCGACCTCGCTCCCGATGTTGGCGCTGGGCGCGAAGCCGAGACCCCCGACGAGCGCGCTCGACAGGTCCGACAGGATGTCTCCGTTCATGTTCGTCATCACCAGGACGTCGAACTGCTCGGGTCGCTTCACGAGCTGATGCGCACAGTTGTCGACGATCAGGTGCCACGCCTCGATATCCGGATATTCGGGAGCGACGTGTTCGAACACGCGCTTCAGCGTTCCCTCGGATAGCTTCATGATGTTCGCCTTGGTCGCGCAGGTCACCTGCGTGCGGTGCTCGCTCCGCGCGTACTCGAAGGCGAACCGCGCGATCTTCTCGCAGCCCTTGACGGAGATCAGCTTCAGGGCCTCGGCCACCCCCGGCGTCTGCATGTACTCGATCCCCGCGTAGAGGTCCTCGACGTTCTCCCGGACCATCACGAGATCGATGCCTCGCCCGCTGTACGGGGTCTTCACGCCCGGGAGCTCTCGCACCGGGCGGACGTTCGCGTATGTCTCGAAGAGCTTGCGGAGCGTGACGTTCGCGCTCTTCTCCCCGAAGCCGACCGGCGTCTCGAGAGGCCCCTTCAGCATCACGCGCGTCCTCGCGAGGGACGCGATCGTCTCCTCGGGAACGCCAGAGGGGAGGCCCTTCTTGAAGACCTCGGCGCCGGCTTCACACTCCTCCCAGTCGATGGGGGCCCCTGCCGCCTCGACGATGCGCCTGGCTGCACGGGTCACCTCCGGTCCGATGCCGTCGCCGGGTAGCAAGGTGACGGGGATCCGTTGGTCGGTCGATGTGGGCACAGATGCCTCCTCGTGATCGAGGCGCCATGGTATCGGCGAGACGAAGGAGCCTCAGGCCGTCAGGGAGTCGACCTCGGCCCCGTCCGGTCCCCATTCGGACACGATCGCGTCGAGGTCGCGGTACAAGGGCACGCCGTAGGCGGCCGCGGCGATCCCCATCTCGCGGGTGTGGCTCGTGACCTTGGGGCCGGCGAACAGGGCAAGGATCCTGCTGGATCGGGCACGCCAGCCCTCGGTCCCGATGAGGACCCGTCCCGAGCCGGCGACGACGCCGAGCACGAGACCGTGCCGGCCGCCCGAGGTCGCCGTGTCGATCTCCCAGATGGCTCTGTCGAGACCGTCGTTCAGCGCTGGCAGCGAGTGCAGCGCGTAGAAGCCGCACTCGCATCCGGTCGCGGGGCACCCACGAGGATGCGGGGCTCGGGACATCTTCCAGCCGAATATCCCGCGCCGGGCGAGGCATGACGCCTCGTTCTCACCGGGCCGCCAGCAGACGGGACCGCGCCACGGAGACAGGAGTTCGGCGTTCCCGGAGAGGCGCCACCACCGGAAGCCTCGGACGGATCCGACGATGGGGACGACCTCCGCCATCGATCAGCCGCGCTGCGGGACGGGCTCTGACAACGGTTCCGGTGCGGGCTCCGACATCGGCAGGGGTTCCTCGGTCGGGTCCGGCAACGACTCGACCTCGCGGACGATCCTCCCGATGTTCATGGCGGCCACTTACCCGGCTGAGGGAGGGAGTACACCGCGAGAGTCTCTCGGATGGGTTTGCGGGTGCGGAGCGCCGGGTAGTTGCTTCCACACTGCTTGCCCCCGAAGCCATGAGTGCCTTCCCCGCGACACGAGCTCCATCGATCGGACCCCCCGGTTCGACGCACGACGATGCCTGGGCGGCGGCGGTTGCCCCGGCATCGAGCCGCCGCAGGCGCATCGCGTGGATCGCGATCCTTTCGATATCCCTGCCGCTCCTGTCCCTGACCGGAGCGGTCGTCGCCCTCTACGTGACGACGGAGCTGCCGGACATCCCGCCCCTGGCGGAGACGACCGTGCTCCTCGATCGCGACGGGAACGAGGTCGCGAAACTGCACGCCGATGTGGATCGTGAACTGATCCCGCTGGCCGAGACGCCCATGTGGCTCCGACAGGCCGTGGTGGCGGTCGAGGATGCCGACTTCTACCGCCACGACGGTCTCGACGTGACCTCGGTGGTTCGCGCGTCGTTGGCGGACGTCCGGAGCGGCTCCATGACCCAGGGCGGCTCGACGATCACCCAGCAATACGTGAAGAACGTCCTGACCGGCCCCGAGCATTCGATCGCTCGCAAGGTCCATGAGGCGATCCTCGCCGTGAAGCTCGAGCGCACATCGTCCAAGCGAGAGATCCTCGAGGGGTACCTGAACACCGTGTATTTCGGGCACGGCGCCTACGGCGTCCAGGCAGCTGCGCGCACGTACTTCGATCGCGACACGAAGGACCTGACGCTCCTCCAGTCCGCCACGCTTGCCGGTCTGATCGCGGCCCCCTCGGCCCGTGATCCCTTCGAACACCCCGAGGAGGCGCTGCGGTACCGCAACTTCGCCCTGACCCGGATGGTGGCGGTGGGTTCGCTCGACGCCGATCGGGCGGAGCGGCTGAAGGCCCGGCATCTGGCCCTCACCGAAGAGCCGCGCGTGCACTCGGAGGCCGCACATTTCATGGAGCTCGTCCGGCGCGATCTGAAGGCCAGCTACGGGCTGGACGCGCTCTACCGGGGTGGCTTGCGGATCCGTACGACCCTCGACATGGACTGGCAGCGGGCCGCCGAGCGCTCGATCCACGCGTACCTGCCCGCACCGAGGGATCCTGAAGCTGCACTCGTCGCGATCGATCCGAGGACCGGCGCGATCCGCGCGATGGTGGGCGGGCGAAGCTTCGAAAGAAGCGAGTTCAACCTGGCCACCCAGGGACGGCGCCAAGCGGGGAGCGCGTTCAAGCCGTTCGTCCTCCTCGCCGCGCTCGAGCGGGGGATCTCTCCTCTCGAGCTGCGGAACGGGCCGTCCTCGATGACGATCCCGGACCCGTTCTGCGAGACGAACGGGGAGCCGTGGACGGTCTCGAACGCGGGCGATCAGTCGGTCGGCACGATGTCCTTGGAGAACGCCATGGCCGGCTCCGTCAACACGATCTACGCGCAGGTGACGGTGGAGGTCGGACCGGAGGCCGTCGCGGAGGTCGCTTACCGCATGGGGATCCGATCACGCTTGTCACCCGTCTGCTCGATCGGCCTGGGTACCTCGGAGGTGACCCCGCTCGAGATGACCTCCGCGTTCGCCACGCTCGCCGCGAGGGGGATATACGTCGAGCCGACCCCGGTCGAGCGCGTCACGGACCGCGAGGGCGAGATCCTCCAGGGTCCGCTCCGCGGGCTCCGCAGCGTGGGGAGCGCGGCCGTGTCCGCCCAGGACGCGGACGCGACGACCCGGGTCCTGCAAGGCGTGATCGACTACGGCACCGGAACGGCGGCCCGTCTCGCCGGCCGCTCCGCGGCCGGCAAGACCGGCACCGCGCAGGACGCCACCGATGCGTGGTTCTGCGGCTACGTGCCGCAGCTCGCGACCTGCGTCTGGGTGGGCTACCCGCAGGGAGCGCGGCCGATGCGCGACGTGGCGGGGTTCCCGGAGGTCTACGGAGGAACGATCCCGGCGCGGATCTGGCACGACTTCATGACGGAGGCGACGGCCGGGATGCCGGTGGCCGGGTTCCCGCCGGCGAGCTACGAGATCTACGCGGATCCCCCACCGCCACCGCCTTCCCTTGCGCCATCTCCGGCAGCCGTGCCGTCATCGTCCCCTTCACCAGCGCCGTCGGCCGCGCCCTCGCCCTCGCCGGAGCCGTCTCCGGATCCGTCAGGAGAGCCGCCTCCGGAGCCCGCGCCGAGTCACGCCCCTTCTCCGTCCCCGTCGCCCGCGGCTTCCATGGAGCCGGAGGCACCGGCCGCGCCCGTCGTCAGCCGTTCTCGGGATCCCTGAGCCGGGCCGCGTCGTCGTCGGCCTCCTCGGCGGGGCTGGGTGCCGTCGCCTCTTCCGAGGTCCTCTGCTCGACGTCGAGACGGTCCGTATCGGCGACCTCGAGGGGAGCTCGCGGGACCTCGTGCCCGCATGTGTAGGTGTCCACCTGTCGGCTCTCGGGATCCTGGAATCCGTCGTCCCCCCCGAAGTCGATGTCCGCGAGCGTGCCCTTGCCGCAGACGGGACAGCGACCCTCGGGACCGGAACCGCCGGATGCCGTCATGATGAACAGCGTACCGAGCCACGGCCGTCGCGACCTCGGCGTTTGACGTGGTGTGGGGCAGGGAAGGAATCCCGTCATGACGGCAGCGAGAGACGGCGCGGCGCAGCGGATGCTGCGCCGCACCGACGACTTCCAACGGACACACGCGGTCCTCGCCTTCCCGTTCGCCGTCCTCAAGAAGTTCGGAGACGATCGCGCGAGCCAACTCGCCGCGTTGATCTCGTACTACGGCTTCTTCTCGCTCTTCCCTCTGTTGCTGCTGTTCGTGACGGTGGTGGCCCTCGTGGTCCGCGACGACCCGGCCCTCCGCCAGCGATTGCTCGACTCCGCCGTCAGTCAGTTCCCGATCGTGGGGACTCGGATCGGCCGGACCATCGATGAATTGACGAAGTCGTCCTTCACCCTGTCCGTCGGGATCATCGGCGCGCTGTGGTCGGGGACCGCGGTCGTGGCGGCCGCACAGCATGCGATGGACGAGGTGTGGGACGTTCCCCGTGTCGAGCGCCCTGGACTCGTCGGTCGGTTGACGCGTGCGTTCCTGTTGCTCTTCGTCTTCGGCGCCTCGATCGTCCTCTCGACGTTCCTCGCGGGGACCGGTGGCGAGACGGGCTGGAACGCCACACTCCTGAAGACGATCTCGCTGGCGGGCACGGTGCTCGTCTCCGTCGCCGTGTTCGCATTCGCGTACCGGGTGCTCACGGTCGCCCACGTGAGCTGGCGAGAGGTGCTCCCGGGTGCGGTCGTGGCCGCGATCGCGTGGACGGCCTTGCTGATGCTCGGGAGCTGGCTCGTCGATCGCCAGATCCGCCATGCGTCGCAGGTCTACGGATTCTTCGCGATCGTGATCGGTCTGCTTGCCTGGATCTCCCTCGCCGCTCAGGTGTTCCTGCTCGCGGCAGAGATCAATGTGGTTCGGGCCCGCCGCCTCTGGCCGCGATCGTTGATGGCACCTCCGCTCGCGGACGAAGACAGAGAGGTCCTCGCGAGCCAAGCCGAGGAAGAGCGCGCACGGCCCGAAGAGCGTGTCGAGGTGAAGTTCGAGGAGCCGGCGAGCGAGGGCAGGGACCGATGAGCGCGCTCAAGCGGGTGCGGTGTACGGGACCGGGGATCTCGCGGCGGCGGCAGGGGCGAGGATTCACCTACGTCCACGCGAACGGACAGCCCCTCCGCGACGACGCGACGCGGGAGCGCATCCGATCGCTGGCGATCCCACCCGCCTGGAAGGACGTGTGGATCTGCCCGGACGAACGCGGCCACCTGCAGGCGGTGGGCACGGACGCGGCGGGCAGGAAGCAATACCTGTACCACGAGGATTGGACCACCCGTCGTGGCCGGCAGAAGTTCGATCGCGTCCTCCGGCTGGCCCGGCGCCTTCCGGAGATGAGGAAGGTCTGTGACCGTGACGTCGTCTCGCGCGGCCTGACCCGCGAACGCGCGCTCGCCGGCGCCATCCGTCTCCTGGATCTCGGCTTCTTCCGCATCGGGTCCGAGGCGTACACGGAGGAGAACGGTTCGTACGGGCTGGCGACCCTGCGCCGTAGCCATGTGCGCGTGTCCGGCGACGAGGTCCGCTTCGACTTCGCCGCGAAAGGCGGGCAGCGCCGGATCCAATCGATCCGGGATCCGGCGCTCGCCCGGCTGACCAGTGCACTGCTGCGGCGGAAGGGAGGGGGACGCGAGTTGCTCGCCTTCCGGGACGGGAAGGTGTGGCGCGACGTCCGTTCGGAAGACATCAACGCGTATCTCAAGGAGCTGGCGGACGAGGAGATCTCCGCGAAGGACTTCCGTACGTGGCACGCGACGGTGCTGACGGCTGCGCTCCTCGCCTCCGAGGAGCAGGGCCTCACCTCGGTCACCTCCCGCAAGCGGGTGGTCTCGACCGTGGTCAAGGAGGTCGCCGAGGCGCTCGGAAACACGCCGGCCGTCTGTCGAGCGTCCTACGTCGACCCTCGAGTGATCGACCGGTTCCTCAACGGAGAAACGATCGCCCTGCCGCGCGGGCGAGATCTCTCCGACGACCGGGTCAGGGCCTCCGTCGAGTCGGCCGTCCTGGATCTCCTTGACCCGAACGGCCGCCAGGAACAGGCGGCTTGAGAACGAGCGTCCCGAGAGGAGTATCCGCGAGAGATCGAACGATAGATCTCAAGTTCACCCCCGGAACGATCCGACAACGCCGGTATGGAAGGACCGAGATCGGGGTATCAACGTCGTATGTGGACTTCTGACGATGACGACGGCTTACGAAGCGAAGTCGGGCAGACGTTGGCCCTGTTCGGGATGAGCCTTGCCGTGGTGTTGGTGGGGCTGCTCGTCGGGTTGGGTCTCTAAACCCGTCCTCGATCCGGGAGCTGGGGCGCAAGGATTCGAACCTCGACTAACAGGGCCAGAACCTGTCGTGCTGCCATTACACCACGCCCCAGGGTCGGGCCAGTCTACCGGAGGACCTGCCGGCATCCGGTGGAGCAGATTCGACCGAGAGAGGGGGACCGACCGGTTGGAAAGGTTTCCCCCGCACACCGGCTCGGTTGACCCTTCCCTCCCGCGTTCGGTACGTTCGGATGCAACCACGACGACCCTGGAAGGAGCTTCTATGAACAAGGGCGGCTTGGTCACCGAGGTCGCGAAGAAGACGGGCCTGAGCAAAGCAGAGGTCGGGCGCGTGATCGACGCGGCGATCGACACCGTTCGCGAGACGGTGGTGGAAGGCGATCGCGTCACCCTCGCGGATTTCGGGACGTTCGAACGGAAGCATCGGAACCGTCGGATCGCCCGCAATCCCCGGCAGCCCGAGGTTCCGATCGTGGTCCCCGAGCGGGACCTTCCGTCCTTCACCCCCGGGAAGGAGTTCCGCTACCAGGTCCTCGGCAACAACTCGGGCTGAGAGGGACCGTCAGTCCCCATGGTTCTCAGCCCCCTGGGTCCTCGTCCCAGGTCACGAGCCGTAGCGCACGTGCCACTGGCTCGCCGTCCCGCTGCTCCGTGTCGAACCTCACGCGTTGCCCGATCCGCAGCGTGAGAACCCCCGAACCTTCCAACGATCCCGCATCGATCGCCACCTCGGTCCGATCATCGGTGAGCAGCGTTCCCGTCCGCTCGCGTTCGTCGAAGTGCTTGATCGTCCCTTGATCCACGCTCACTCCCGTCAGGTCCGTGCGGCGAGCCTTCCCGCGAGGTCCATGTCCCTGCAGACGTCCAACGTCCGACCCGGTCGCCGTGTCTCCAGCACGGTGAGGATATCGCCCGGCTCGTCCAGGTCGAACGACAGTTCCTCCCGCTCGACGACCGCGGTCGGCAAACCGCGCTCGGCTGCCGTCTCGAGGTGCCGGCGGAAGGAGTCGGGACCGAACCGGCTCGGGATGGTGCCGGGCGGTCGTCGGAGCAGCAGGTTGGTCCCTCGCTCGTCGGCGGAGGGCGCGATCACGACCGGCCCGAGCGTGTGCAGCGCTGCCCGTAACGCCTCGGAGGTGACGAGAGGCGTGTCCGCGTGCAGGATCGCGAGCGCGTCGGTCTGTCGAGCGGCCGCTTCCGCCTCGATCTGATGGATCGCCGATCGAAGGGAGGGTTGCTCCTCCACGATGCCATGAGCGCTCCTGGCCAGTGCGATCTCCAGGACGCTCTCATCCGCCGAGACCACCCACGTCTCCCAGCCGTCGACGGCGAGGGTCTCGTCCAAGACGTCCTCGAACATCGCGAGAGCGAGCGCTCCGCGCTCGAGGGGAGTCAGGAGCGGGGACAGCCGGGTCTTGGCATGGCCGAGGGTCTTCACGGGCAGGGCGATCGCACGCACGGGCTCGCAAGCCTAGCCGAGGCTCCGCGGTACCCTCACGGCTCCGATCCGGGAAGGAGCACTCCACGGAACCCTGGTATCACGTCGCGAAGGCCGTGTGCCTTCCGCCGCTCCGGTTCTGGTTCCGGCTCTCGCACGAACACCTGGACCGGATCCCGCGGACGGGGCCGGCGATCGTCGCGTGCAACCACATCTCCTATCTGGATCCCTTGACCAACGGTGATGCCGTCGTGCGCGCCGGCCGCCGGCCTCGTTTCCTCGCGAAGGAGGAGCTCTTCCGGATCCCGATCGTGGGGAGAGCGCTCCGAGGCGCGGGACAGATCCCCGTGTCGCGCGGGAGCCGTGACCGGTCTTCGCTCGACCGTGCCGTGGCTGCGCTCGGCCGCGGCGAAGTGATCGTCGTGTACCCGGAGGGAACCGTCACGAAGCGGGAGGACTGGCTCCCGATGGATGGCAAGACGGGCGTCGTCCGCCTGGCGGTCGCAACGGGCGTTCCGATCACGCCCATGGCCAGTTGGGGATCGCAGGCCGTCTGGCAGAAGGCCGGGAAGGGGTCGCTCAAGTTCGGCCGACCGATCTGGACCACCGTGGGAGAGCCCATCCAGCTACCCGTCCCGCCCGATGGGGAGCAGGCCCCGCTCCGCGAGCTGACCGCGCAGGTGATGGAGGCGATCACGCTGCTGGTCGTCGACCTGCGGGACCGATATCCGCGCAGATGGACGAAGTAGGCTGCCGTCCATGAGCGACCCGGCCAAGCGGCGGCGCTTCCAGACGCGTGCGGTGCACACCCATCGGCCACCGACACCCGACCAGCTGTCGAGCAGCATGCCGATCTTCCAATCGTCCACGTTCCGCTTCGAGACGAACGACGAGTTCGCACGGGCGATCCGGTTCGACGGCCCGGGGTACGTCTACTCGCGCGGCTACGGCAACCCGACGATCGACGCGTTCCAGCTCGCGATGGCAGACCTGGAAGAGACGGAGTCCGCGATGGGCTTCGCATCCGGGATGGCTGCCATCTCGTCGCTGTTCCTCACCGTCGCGGGTTCCGGCTCGCGCGTCGTGGCGGGAACGGCACTGTACGGGGGGACGATCTCGATGCTGCGGCACATCCTGCCCCGATTCGGCGTCGAGGCAACCTTCGTCGATCCGACCGATCTCGACCAGGTGCACGATGCGCTGCCCGGCGCCGACCTCTTCTATTGCGAGACGATCGTCAACCCGACGACCATGGTGCCCGACCTCGCGGCCTTGGCGGACCTGTGCCGAGAGGCCGGTGTCGTGTCCGCGGTCGACAACACCTTCGCGTCGCCGTACCTCTGCAATCCGGTGACGCTCGGGTTCGATGTGGCGATCCACTCGGCGACCAAGTACATCGGGGGGCACGCGGACCTGATCGGCGGTGTTGCCTGTACCAACGAGGACCTCTACCGAAGGCTGCGCGACACCGTGATCGACCTCGGCGGCACGATGCAACCGCTGGAAGCATGGCTGTGCCTGCGAGGGCTGGCCACGCTCAGCTTGCGGATGCAGCACCACTGCACGTCCGCGGGAAGGCTCGCCGCGGCGCTCGCCGCGCATCCCTCCGTGGAGCATGTGTTCTATCCGGGTCTCGAGTCCCATCCGCAGCATGCGCTCGCCTCTCGACAGCTGCGCGACTTCGGAGGCACCCTCGCCTTCGAGGTGAGCGGCGGGCTCGAAGCGGGCAGCCGCGTCGCGGAGGCGCTCGAGATCGGGTGGATCGCCGGGAGCCTCGGAAGCGTCATGACGTTGGTGGCGCACCCGGCGTCCACGACGCACCGGCAGGTCGACCCCGACGTGCGGCGGGCGGCGGGCATCGGCGATGGACTCCTGCGTGTGGCCGTCGGACTGGAGGATGCGGACGACCTGATCGAGGACTTCACCAGAGCCCTCGAGAAGGCATGAACCGCCGACGGGTCGCGGTCCTGTTCGGGGGGAGATCCGCGGAGCACGAGATCTCATGCATCTCCGCACGGTCGGTGATCGACGCGCTCGATCCCGGATCGATCGAAGTGGTGCCGATCGGGATCAGCCGCGACGGTCGATGGCATCGGTTATCCGGCCCTCCGGCCCTGCCCACCGAGACCGGAAAGATGCCCGAGGTCACCGACGGCAGTGGCGCGGAGGTCGAGCTGGCGGCGGAATCAGGCTCGCGGGAGCTCGTGGCGGCAGATGGATCACGCGAGCCGATCGACGTCGTGTTCCCGGTGCTGCACGGTCCGTTCGGCGAGGACGGAGCCATCCAGGGGTTGTTCGAACTGGCAGACGTGCCCTACGTCGGTGCCGGGGTCCTGGGGTCGGCGATCGGGATGGACAAGGACGTGCAGAAGCGCCTGTTCCTGCAGGCCGGACTCCCCGTGGGTCCGTTCGAGACCGTCCACGAGAAGGGATGGGAAGACGACCCGGAGTCGGTCGAGGCGTCGGCCGAAGCACTCGGCTACCCCGTGTTCACGAAGCCTTCGACCCTCGGTTCATCGGTGGGGGTCTCCAAGGTCCACGACGCGGCGCAACTCGCCGCAGGTCTCGCGGAGGCGTTCCGCTACGCGCGGGTCGCCATCGTCGAGCGGGCGGCCGAGGGCGCGCGAGAGATCGAGTGCGCGGTCCTCGGGAACGACGAACCCGTCGCGTCCGTCGCGGGGGAGATCGTTCCCGAGGGACACGACTTCTACGACTACGAGGCCAAGTACCTCGACGAGCACGGTGCTCGGCTCGTGATCCCGGCCGAGCTCGAGCCGGAGGTGCTCGCGGAGGTGCAGCGGCTCGCGGTCGCCGCGTTCCGCACGACCAGATGCTCGGGGATGGCGCGTGTGGACTTCTTCTTGAGGGGCGAGGACGAGCTGTGGGTGAACGAGCTCAACACCATCCCTGGGTTCACCTCGATCTCGATGTATCCGAAGCTGTGGGAGGCGTCGGGTCTTGCCTACGGCGATCTCGTCCAGCGACTCCTCGATCTCGCGATCGAGCGCCACGAAGCCGAGCGGAAGAGCACGGGAGTGCCGGACCTGGGCGGCTGACGGGGTCGCCGCCCCTAGAGGTGAACGACGGGGCAGGTGAGGGTCCGGGTGATGCCCTCGATCGCCTGGATCCGCGCCACGACGAGCTTCCCGAGGTCGTCCACGCTGTCGGCTTCGGCGCGCACGATCACGTCGTAGGGGCCGGTGACGTCCTCGGCCTCGGTCACGCCGGCCGTGCTTCGCACCGCGTTGGCGACCGATGCCGCCTTCCCCACTTCCGTCTGGATCAGGATGTACGCGTGAACCACGTCGTGCCTCCTCCTCGGGTCCGTCGGAACGCGGCTCATGCTAGTCGGCGGCGGGCGCGCCGGGCAACGCGGGTGCGATGATCGGGCCCGTGTTCCGGGACCGGGAAGAGGCGGGTTCGCGGCTCGCCGTCGCCGTCGCCGATCGTGTGTCGGGGCCGGTCACCGTCCTCGCCATCCCCCGCGGCGGAGTCGCGGTCGCCGTGCCCGTTGCGAAGGCTCTCGGGGCTCCGCTGGATGTCGTCATCCCCCGGAAACTCGGTGCACCAGACAATCCCGAGCTCGCGATCGGCGCCGTGGCGCCCGGCGTCATGGTGCTGAACGAGCGAGCGGTGCGCCAGCTCGGGGTCCCGCGCGACTACATCGAGCTGGAGGCTGCTCGTCAGGAGGCCGAGATCGCGCGGCGCGAGGCCGCCTATCGAGGTGGCCGCGCGCCGGCGCCGGTCGCCGGCCGGACGGTGGTCGTCGTCGACGACGGCGTCGCGACCGGCGCCACCGCCGTCGCTGCGCTCCGGTGGGCGCGCGCGGCCGGCGCCGACCGGGTCGTCTTCGCCGCCCCGGTCGGTCCGCCGTCCGCGCCCGCTCACCTCGAGCCCGAGGCGGACGACGTGGTGCTCATCGAAGCGCCCCTCCGCTTCCTCGCGGTCGGGGAGTGGTACCGGGACTTCGAACAGGTCTCTGATGAGGAGGTCGTCGCGATGCTTCGAGAGGCGAGGGCATGAACGTCTTCGAGGTGGTGCTCGCCGCCGTCTTCGGACTCCTCGGGGTGCGCTCGCTCGCCCACTGGTTGCGGCGGCCGATGGACTCCGACGCTCGCCGCGATCACCTTCTCTACGCGCTGTTCGTCGCCTCGAGAGCCGGTCTCTGGTTCGCGCTCATGGGTCTCTTCCTGCTCTTCGCGAGCGTCGACACGCAAGGGCGCGCGTTCACCGACGACGCCGCTCGATTCAACTGGTACTACATCGTGATCGCCGTGCCCGCGGCGCTCCAGTTCGTCAGCGGCTTCCTGTTGGGACGGGATCCCCGGACCCCTCCGCCGGACGGAGATCAGGGCGCGTGAGGACGGTTATCCGACCGCCTTGATGATGTCCTCGGAGAGCTCGGAGAACTGCTGCAGATGTTCCACGCGCTCTCGCTTCAGTCGCTCCACGATGCCGCGGTATTCCTCGATCCTGCCGGTGCGCTCGTAGAGCGAGACGGGCTGCAGGAGCTCCGGATCGTCGAAGTCGGGAACGTCGGTCGCCACCAGGTACCGGAAATCGGGGTCCTCCTCGAACACGATCGTCTGCTCCGCGATCCCCTTCACGCACGCCGACGTGTGAGGGATCAGGACCTTCTTCGAGCGATCGTCGTCCTCCTTCCCCCCGACGCGGCCGGTGTTCAGCAGATAGGTCTCGATGGGATGGGTCGCGAGAAGCTCGAGCAGACGATTGCCCTGGAGCCCGTGGGGGAGCGGGAAGAATGGGTTGGTCCCGGGCACGCGGAGGAACTTGCCCTCCTCCGACGCGCCGCCGGCGGAGGTCCCCGTCGTCTCGCCGAGCATGAAGTAGGCAGCCGATTGCTCCTGCGTCAGCTTCGCGACCGCGGGGATGATGTTCTCGTTGCGGTTCAGGATCAGCAGGTAGTCGACCGGTCCGACGTTCCGCGCGTCCTCGTACGCGAGCAGGTCTCGCATCTCGAAGACCGCTCGCCCGTTCTGCGTGTAGCTCTCTTCGAAGAAGTTCACCGTCCCCGATCCGTCCTGATAGACGTTCTCCAGATACGTGGTCGGCTTGGTGACCGCTCCGTAGATCGATGGCTCGAACTCGGGATCGAGCGAGAAGGTCTTCGCGAAGCACCCGTTCTCCGTTCCGTAGGCGAGACCCCCGGGCATCAGGCCCACGAAGTCGTCCTGGATCGGCTTCGAGCCGTTCTGCGTGGTGAAGGTCGTCGTCGTCTTCCCCGTGCCGGACAGCCCGATGATCATGAAGACCTTGTCGCCTGCCGTGGTCGGGATCACCTTGAGGCCCGCGTGCAGCGCGAGGCCGCCCTTCTCGAAGACGATGTTGTTCCACATCCGCAGTCCGCCCTTCTTCGACTCGCCGAAGTAGTCGGAGTTGAGGACGCGGGTGACGTTGTGGTCGAGGTCGACGGCGATGAGTCGATCGTCGGGGTAGCCGGGAGCTCGGAGCCCCGGCGTGTAGATCACCCGAACCTCGGGCTCCTCGTCGTCGTCGCGAGCGAAGTAGAGCTTCTGCTGCATGCCGGCGATGTTCGCGTAGCGCTTCTCCATCTCGAGCCTGGCGCGGGTGCGAAGCGTGGGGTCGTTCCCGATCCAGCCGTCGATCTGGAGCATGTCGTTGTTCGCGATGTACTCGTCCTGGCGACGGGCGACCTCATCGAAGGCCTCGCGCGTCATCGTCTTCCCGCTGGACGCACGCTCGACGACGAACGTGCTGCCTGCGCTCCTGGACAGGACCTGTGTCTGGACGTTCACGTTTCCGAACTCGGCGATCCGACACTCGGGCATCTCTTCGGTGTAGCGGCGGAGCTCCTCCGGGGTCGGGTTGACGAACACGTCTGCCACTCGGGCCTCCTGTATCAGTGGTCCGCGGAACGCGTTGGGATGGGCGGGAGAACCCATAGAGTCTAGCGAACGCCCAGGCCCCCTCTCCCGGACCGCGTCCGGGCATGCGGGCTGCCGAGACCCGAGGATCCCATGGATCTCACCGAAGACCAGCTGCTCGACGCGATCCGCCGCGTCTTCTCGGGGGCGGGCCCCGAAGTCGTGGTCGGTCCCGGCGATGATGCGGCGGTCGTCAGCCCGGGGTCGGGTGAGCAGGTGCTGACCACGGACGCGATGGTCGAAGGTGTGCACTTCCGGACCGACCTCACGACCCCCCGCGACCTCGGCTACAAGGCGATCGCGGTCAACGTCAGCGACATGGCCGCGATGGCTGCGAGCCCGCGGTTCGCGCTCTGCGCCCTCACGCTTTCCACCGCGATCGACGCCGCCTGGGTGGTGGAACTCGCCGGGGGCATGCGCGAATGCTGCGACGAGTTCGCTCTCTCGCTGGTGGGCGGCAACCTTTCGCGCGGAGACGAGGTGTCGATCGTCGTGACCGTCACGGGCGAGGTCGTGCCGGGGCGGGCGGTGCGCCGGGACGGCGCACGGCCCGGCGACCGGGTGGTCGTGACGGGGTCGCTCGGCGGGTCGGCTGCCGGGCTCCGGGTCGCCTCGCAGCGTTCGTGGTCGGACGACGAGCGCGACGCGCTCAGGCGGTACATGCGGCCCACCCCGCGGGTCGGCGAGGCGGGCGTCCTCGCGAGCCACGGGGTCACCTCGATGATGGACATCTCCGACGGTCTTGCGCTGGATCTCTCGAGGCTCTGTCGGGCGAGCCGTATCGGCGCCCGCATCGAGCTCGCGCGGATCCCGACGCACCCGGCAGCCACGCCGGGCGAGGCGCTCGGCGGCGGTGAGGACTACGAGCTGCTCGCGACCCTCCCGGATCTCGACGCGGTCGGCGACGCCCGGTCGGAGCTCCGCCAAGCGTTCGGAGTGTCGCTCAGCGACATCGGGGGCATCATCGAAGGAGGGCTCGTTGCCGTCGACGAGGACGGAACGGAAAGCCCTTTGACGACCGAAGGGGCGAGCGCAGGTTGGGATCATTTCCGGTAGCAGGCGGATGGTCGTGAGCACTGCCCAACCCCCACGGCCACGGGCCCTCACGATCGCCGGCTCCGACTCCGGGGGCGGGGCCGGGATCCAGGCCGACCTGAAGACGTTCAGCGCGCTGGGGGTCTTCGGGATGACCGCGATCACGGCGGTGACGGTGCAGAACACCAAGGGGGTGTCCAGCTTCGAGGAGATCTCGCCCACGACCGTCGCCGAGCAGATCCGAGCCGTCGCGGGCGATATCGGAGTGGACGCGTCGAAGACGGGGATGCTCGCGTCGGCAGGGATCGTCGAGGCGGTGGCCGAGGCGGTCGGGGAGACCCGGCTCCCGAACCTCGTGGTGGACCCGGTCTTCGTGTCGAAGCACGGTCACCCGCTGCTTGCCGACGATGCAGTCGATGCGCTGATCCGCCTGATCCTGCCGCTCGCAACCCTCGTGACGCCCAATCTCTCCGAGGCCGGCGGCTTGGCGGGCTTGGACGTCGACACGCGCGACGACATGCGCCGAGCGGCCGGTGCGATCCTGGACCTGGGGCCGCGAGCCGTCCTCGTGAAGGGTGGACACCTCGAGGGCGACCGTGCGGCCGACCTGTTCGCCGACGGAGCCGTCGAGGAGTGGATCGAGGCCGAGCGGATCGACACGCCGAACACGCACGGGACGGGATGCACGCTGTCCGCCGCGATCACGGCTCATCTCGCTCGAGGAGCCTCCCTGCCCGATGCCGTCCGGGCCGGGAAAGCCTTCGTCACCGAGGCGATCCGCCACGCGCTTCCATTGGGCGAGGGGATCGGCCCGGTCGACCAACTCTGGTCGACCGAGCCCGCCCCCGTTGATCCGCGTCAGCTCAGAGGGTGATCCAGGCGAAGCTGTTCGGAGCGACGTCCAGGCAGCCCCTCGCGCACGACGTGGCGTTCACGTAATGTGACTGGACGATCATCGAGACCGGCCCGTTCGGCGCGAGCGGCGCTCCGCCCGGCACGGTGAACCGCATCATCCTGCGGTTGGGACGCTGCACCGGAAGGGCCTCGAAGTTGTCGCCCTGACCGCGGAAGAACACGCTCAAGGTCTTGCCGGTCCTCTTGACCGTGCCGACGTAGTCGACGCTCGCGTCACCGTCGACGTTCAGGAACACCTTCACCCAGTTGGCCGCCGGTCCGAGGACGGTCTTCGCGAACGGGGCCTGCACGCGGATCGTGAAGGTGATCGGCTGGCCGCTCGCGGTTCGTACTCCCTTCACGAGCTCCAGGTCGAGCTTGCCGGGGACGTCGTTCGGGTCGGTGACCTGGACGAAGGCTGCTCCCGCGGCGGTCGGCAGGAGCGCGAGCAGCACGGCGACGAACACGGCACGTCGGGCGATGCGCATGGCGATACTCCTTTCGGGTCGGCGTTCGGCGCGGACGCGGGGAGCAACCTGCGGCGAACTCGAGGTCAGCGCTGGCGCTGCGGGATGCGGGTCACTCGTCCGGCCTTGATACAGCTGGTGCACGCGTTCACGCGTCGAGGAGTGCCGTCCACGAGCGCGCGTACGCGCTGAACGTTCGGGTCCCATCGGCGGTTGTTCCGCTTGTGCGAGAACGTCACCGACTTGCCGAACCAGGGCTTCTTGCCACAGATGTCGCACACCGCTGCCATAGGTCTGTCGAGGCTACCAGAGGGGACCGCCGAGACTCGCGAAAGATCGCTACCCGACGATGGCTTCGAGGTGGCGGCGAAGGATCTTGTCGGTGATCGGACCGGTGTACACGAAGTCGAGGCCTCCGTCCGCCCGGAAGAACGCCGTCACCGGCTGTCCGAAGAGGCCGAGGGGAGTCTTGATCGCGTCGGGGACGTCGAAGACGCTCGGGAACGTCATCCCGAACCGCTTCATGAACGACCTCGCCTGGGTCCGCGAATCCAGGACGTCGACGCCGACGAACTGCACGCGGTCTCCGAACTCGTGGTGGGCGGCCACGAGACGGGGCATCTCGTCGTGGCAGGGCGGGCACCACTCGCCCCAGAAGTTGACCACCACGGGAGTGCCCTCCAGCTGCGCCAGCAGCCGCTGGAAGGTCTCTGGATCCATCGCGGGAAGCGCGTCGGCGAACTCCGGCAGCAGGGCAGCTTCGGTGGCATTGCGGGCCGGGATCGTCCCGACCGGAGCGCTCGGCTCCGGGCCTCCGGCGCATGAAGCCACGAGCGCGAGCCCGGCGAGGAGAGCGGGCAGCCGTCGGGAGGTCATACAAGGATGGTAGAACCCTTCACGGAATTGCCTGCCTCTCCCTCGGCGCTCGCGCTCGACACCCCGGTCCTCCTCGTGGACCGAAAGCTGGCCACGCGCCGGACCGGCCTCCGGGAAAAGGGCGAGGAGGCCCACGTGGTCCTCGCCGGCATGGGGATCCAGACGGTGGGCGATCTCATCCGCCACTACCCGCGCCGATACATCGACCGCTCGGCAGTAGAGCGGATCGGCGACCTCCGGATCGGGCAAGCGGCGACGGTGATCGCTCGCGTCCACAAGACGGCGAAGCGGATGACCAGGCGGCGCCAGACCATGGTGACGGTCACGATCACGGATGGCACGGGCTTCCTCGACATGACCTTCTTCAATCAGCCCTGGGCGGCAGGCATCTACAAGGAAGGACTGGAGATCGCCGTCTCGGGGACGGTGACCCGCTACCGCGGGCATCTCCAGCTCGCCAACCAGGAGGCGGAGATCCTCGGCGGCGAGGAACGCGACCTGGTGCACACGGGGCGGATCACGCCGGTCCATCGGGCCTCCGAGGGCGTCACGACGAGGACGATCCGAGAGCTGATCTTCGTGGCGCTCGACAGGTTGCCTCCGATCCTCGATCCGGTACCGGCCGAGCTGATCGGGGCCGAGGGGCTGCAGGATCTCGATGCCGCGCTCCGGCGGGTGCACTTCCCGGAGGACGCGGACCAGCTCGCACGCGCGATCGAGCGGTTGAAGTTCGACGAGTTGTTCACGCTCGAGCTGGGCGTCGCCTTCCGGAAGCATCGCCTGGAGTCCGATCGGAAGGGGGTGGCGCACCGCGCCGAGGGCGGGTTGACCGACCGCCTGACGGCCACGACTCCGTTCGAGCCCACGAAAGCGCAGGTTCGCGCGATCGAAGAGGTCGGAGAAGCGATGGCCGCGACTCGGCCGATGAACGTATTGCTCCAGGGCGACGTGGGGTCGGGCAAGACCCTCGTGGCCGTCCACGCGTGCCTCGTGGCGATCCAGTCGGGCCACCAGGCGGCCATCATGGCACCCACCGAGGTCCTCGCCGGTCAGCACGCACGCTCCGTCGGGGCGCTGCTCGAAGGGGTCGGCGCGGTGAACCAACTCGATCGCGCCCCTGACGCGCCCGCGGGGAACGGACAAGGTTCGCTGCTCGAGTCGATCGAGGAACCGGCGAGCGGTCCCACGGCGGCGGGTGTGACGTACGCGCTGCTGACGTCGGCCGTCACCGGGAAGGACCGCGCCCGTATCCTCGCCGGGATCGCCGACGGCGCCGTCGATCTCGTGGTGGGAACGCATGCGCTCGTGCAAGAGGCGGTCTCCTTCCACGACCTGTCGCTCGCCGTCGTGGACGAGCAACACCGGTTCGGACTCCACCAGCGGATGGCGCTCAAAGGGAAAGGTGACGGCGAGGTCGACGTGTTGATCATGACGGCGACGCCGATCCCACGGACGCTGGCGCTCACGTATTACGGAGACCTCGACGTCGTCGTGCTCGACGAGATGCCGAAGGGCAGACAGCCGATCGGGACGGCGGCGGCGCGCTCCGAGGCGGAGCGCGCCGCCGCCTACGACCTCATCCGGCGCGAGGTGCGAGCCGGACGACAGGCATTCGTCGTCTGCGCCGCGATCGACGAGGGCAACCGCACGCAGGTGCGCGCGGCGGAGGCCGAAGCGGAGCGGCTCGCGACGGAGGTCTTCCCCGACCTCCAGGTCGAGCTGCTCCACGGACGCATGCGGCCGAGGGACAAGGACCACGTGATGGAGGACTTCCGATCGGGACGCGCCGACGTGCTCATCTCGACGACCGTGATCGAGGTCGGCGTCGACGTTCCGAACGCGACCGTCATGCTGATCGAGAATGCGGAGCGCTTCGGCCTCGCTCAGCTCCATCAGCTGCGCGGGCGGATCGGCCGCGGCGCGCACGAGTCGTATTGCGTTCTGTTCGACGAATCGGACGACACGAACGTCGAGGCACGAGCGCGGATCGAGGCGATGACCCGCACCACCGACGGGTTCGAGCTGGCCGACGAGGATCTCCGCCTGCGAGGCGAGGGCACCCTCTTCGATACGAAGCAGTCGGGGATGCCCGACCTGAAGCTCGCGCGCCTCGCCGAGGACCTCGACCTCGTGAAGCGCGCGCGGGCGCGGGCGTTCGCGCTGATCGAGGAGGATCCCGCACTCGAAGGCCATCCTCGGCTCCTCGACGAACTGCGTGACCGGTTCGAGGACTCGATCGCCTGGCTCTTCACCGCGTGAGCCGGATGCGACCTTTCTGACCCTGGGCCCCTATCCTCGCGACGATGCGGGTCATCGCCGGCAGCGCGAGAGGGACGCGGCTCGGCCGTGTGCCGGCCGGGGTCCGACCCGTATCCGACCGGGTCCGAGAGGGGGTCTTCTCGAGTCTCGGAGGTCGCCTCGAGGGGGCGCGCGTATTGGACCTCTATGCGGGGACCGGCGCGCTCGGGATCGAGGCGCTCTCGCGGGGGGCGGAGGCCGCGGTGTTCGTGGATGCCGAGTCCGGCCGCCGTGACCGCCGTGCGGGACAACCTCGCTCGTACGCGACCTCGTGGACCGGACGGCGGTTCATCGCTCGGATGTTCGGAGGTTCCTCGAACGAACGCCGGCTGATCCGGAGGGGTTCGACCTCGTGTTCTTGGATCCACCGTACGAGTCGGGAGGATCCGAGCTGGACCCCGTCCTCGAGCTCCTCGACGTGAAACCCCTGCTCAGAGAGGGTTTCACTGTGATCCTCAGCCGTGGGTCGAGGAGTTCCAAAGATGTGATTCCGCTACACTGGGCAGTCGCGAGGCGCCTCTCCTACGGAGACAGCGTCGTCATGCTGTTCCGGTCACGAAACCTGCCAACAGACGTGGAGGTGTGATGGGCCTGACCGCCCTGTGTCCGGGGACGTTCGATCCCGTGACGAACGGTCATCTCGACATCATCGGCAGAGCGTCCGAAACCTTCGAGGCGGTGGTCGTCGGTGCGCTGGAGAATCCCTCCAAGCAGCCGATGTTCTCGCTCGAGGAGCGGGTCGCGATGCTCAAGGAGGCATGCACCGGCATGCCCAATGTCACCGTGGTCTCGTTCCGTGGGCTGCTCGTCGACCTCGCGCGAGCTCATGGAGACGCCGTCATCGTCAAGGGCCTCCGGGCCATCTCCGACTACGAGTACGAGATCCAGATGGCGCAGATGAACCATCGGCTCGCCGGCGTGGAAACCCTGTTCATGTCGACGAGCCCGAGATGGTCGTTCCTGTCGTCGTCACTCGTGAAGGAGGTTGCTCGCTTCGGGGGAGATGTGTCGGGGCTCGTTCCGGATCACGTGAGGGCCTCGCTCGCCGACCGGCTGGACGAGCACTGATGGACCTCGCCGCTCGACTCGAGCAGCTCGAGGAGCTGATCAGGGAAGCCAAGTCGATGCCGCTCTCCTCGTCCGTGCTGATCAACCGCGAGGAAGTCCTCGAGCTGATCGCGGAGCTGAAGGAGGCGATGCCCGAGGAGCTCAAGCAGGCGCGGTGGATCGTCAAGGATCGAGAGGAGCTCCTCTCGAAGGCGCGCGACGAGGGTGAGCGCATCGTCGAGCAGGCGAACGAAGAGCAGCTCCGGATGGCCCGGAAGGAGGAGATCGTCGCCCGGGCCACCGCCGAAGCCGACCGTGTGGTCTCCGAGGGGGAGGAACGTGCCCGGGTGATGCGCTCGGAGGCAGAGGACTACGTCGACGCGAAGCTCGCCCAGTTCGAGATCTCGATCCGCAAGATCGTCGAAGCGTCGCAAGGATCGACCAAGGCGCTGAACCGGACCCTCGACCAGGTGGAGGTGGGTCGGGAGCGGCTCCGAGGACCGGCGAACGCTGCCGAGGCTGAGTTCGCACGGCCGTCGTCGGAGAGCGAGCTCTTCGACGAGGAGGAGGACCGGTGATCGGCGCCATCGACGTGCGCGACCTCGTGGGTCGATACGGCACTTGGAAGGCGGAGCAGGTCTCCGGAACGATCGACGACCTCGCGACCGAGCTCGCCGGCCTCAGCGAGGACACACCGATATCCGGAGAGCTGGTCCTCGAGTCGCTCGCGGAGGGGATCCTCGCGAGCGGCCGGCTCCAGGGGGCCTTGTCGCTGCGGTGTGCTCGGTGCCTGAAGGAGTTCGAGCAGGGGTTCTCGGTCGAGCTCCGTGAGCTCTTCGTCCCGTTTCCCCACGAGGATTCGGATGAATATCCCTTGGATCCCGAGGGATTCCTGGACCCGGATCAGATGATGCGTGACGCGATCGGCGTCGAGCTCCCGTTCGCCCCGGTGTGCCGGCCCGACTGCCGTGGATTGTGCGCCCGGTGCGGTGGTGACCTGAACCTCGGCGAGTGCACCTGCACCGATTCCGACGTCGACCCCCGGTGGGACGGCCTCGAAGCACTGCTCGACGAGTGGAACCAGCACACCGCAGACGAGCCAACGAACGAGCCAACGAACGAGCCAACGAACGAGCCAACGAACGAGCCAACGAACGAGCCAACGAACGAGAGAAAGGGATGAACGCATGGCGGTCCCCAAGAAGAAACAGAGCAAGACGCGGGGAGACAAACGCGCGGCCAACTGGAAGGCGAAGGCGCCCGCATATTCGGAATGCCCCCAGTGCCATCAGGCCAAGCTTCCGCATCGCGTCTGTGGGAACTGCGGCTACTACGCAGGCCGACAGGCCATCGAGGTCGAGTGACGGCGTGACGTCCGCCGAGGCCTCGTCGTTGCCGGGTCCCGAGGCGCTGGATGCAGCGCTGGGCATCCGGTTCCGCGACGAGGATCTCCGTGAGACCGCGCTCATCCATCGCTCGTATGCGTTCGAGCACGGCGTCGATGCAACCAACGAGCGGCTCGAGTTCCTCGGTGACTCCGTTCTCGGGCTGGTCGTGACCGACATGGCGTTCGAGGCCTTCCCGAACATGCCCGAGGGTGAGCTCGCGAAGCTGCGGGCCGCGATCGTCAACGCGCAGGCCCTCGCCGATGTCGCGCGTTCTCTGGGCCTCGGATCGTTGGTCCGGCTCGGGAAGGGGGAAGAGCAGAGCGGAGGCCGGGACAAGGCGAGCATCCTGGCCGATGCCCTCGAGGCCGTCATCGGGGCCGTGTACCTCGATCTCGGTCTCGACGAGACCCGCGGGCTGATCCAGCGGCTCTTCCGTCCGCTCATGGAGGCCTACGCTCGGGGCGAGGGCGACCGCGACTACAAGACGATCCTGCAGGAGCTCGCCTCCCGCGAGCTCCACACCATGCCTGAGTACCGCCTCGAGGAACGGGGACCCGATCACGAGAAGGAGTTCACCGCGACCGTGTTCCTCGGCGGCGAGCCGATGGGCGAGGGCGTCGGGAAGTCGAAGAAGGAGGCCGAACAGCGGGCCGCCCGCGAGGCGTTCGACCACATCTCGGAACGAGTCGGAGCGTAGGGGGGCACGGGTGGAGCTGCCGGAGGTCGAGGTGATGCGCCGGGACCTGGAGAAGGACGTCGTGGGTCGCCGGATCAAGACGGCAGAGGTGAAGGGCTCCCGCAACGCGATGCGGGTCATCCGCCGGCACGGGAAGCGCAAGGATTTCACCTCGCGCCTAGTGGGACGGAAACTCACCAAGGTGGAGCGCCGGGGAAAATACGTGCTCCTGCACCTCGATTCGGGGGACGCCCTCGTGACTCACTTCGGGATGAGCGGTCAGTTCCAGCGAGGGAACGGCCGGGTCGTCATCGAGCCGCACACCCATGTGGTCCTCACGTTCCAACAGGGCGGTGACCTCCGCTTCATCGACCCTCGCACGTTCGGCGAGATGTTCGTGACCACCGCGGACGAGCTCGGCAAGGTCAAGGAGCTCCAGCACATCGCGATCGACCCGCTCGATCAGGTCTTCACGTGGCCGACCTTCCAGTACCTGCTCGCGCAGCGCGGCGCGAAGATGAAGCAGCTCCTGATGGACCAGAAGTTCATCAGCGGCCTCGGGAACATCTACTCGGACGAGGTGCTGTTCGCGGCGGGACTCCGCTACGACCGATTGTCGGACACCCTTTCATCCCAGGAAGTCCGTCGTCTCTACCGGGCGATCCAGGAGACGGTGCAGGACGCGATCAAGATGCGGGGCACGACGCTGGACGACGAAGCGTACGTCGATCTCTTCGGGAAACCGGGGGAATACCAGGGGGAGCTCAAGGTCTACGGCCGCGAGGGCGAGCCATGCCGCCGGTGCCGTACGCCGATCCAAACGGTCAAAGTTTCCCAACGCACGTCGTATTTCTGCCCCCAGTGCCAGAGCTGACCTCGCCGTGAGCGACGAGGTCCTCAGACGATCTCCGCGCCGGCGCTGAGCATCAACTGGAGGGCGCGCTTCCCGGAGCCCGCCTTCCGATCGACCGCGCGGATCCCGTCGCGGATGACCACGACCGGATAGCCGAGTGCGCGAGCGTCCGTCACCGTCTCGACCACGCAGAAGTCGGTGGCCAACCCGCAGATCACGATCCGCTCGACGCCGCGTTCCGCGAGCAGCCCATGGAGGATCGTGGGCGCAGTGTCGCCGCTGAGAGGGTCGCGGACGCTGAACGCGCTGTAGCCATCTTCGCCTCGAGTGCCCTTGCGAACGACATCTCCGACCACGAGAAGGTCCGGATGGAACATCGCTCCCCACGTGTCGTGAACGCAATGGACCGGCCACAGCCCGCCGTCCTTCTCGAAGTGCGGGGTCGACTCCGGGTGCCAGTCCTGCGTGTACACGGTGAGCGCACCGGCTGCTTCCGCGTCCGCGATCTGGCCGTTCGCGACCGGGACCACGGCTTCGCCCTCGGCGACGTAGAGCGAGCCGTTCGGATCGGCGAAGTCGTTCTGCACGTCGACGACGATCAATCCGGTCCGTGGGTCGTAGCGGCTTCCACTGCCGGCCATCGCCCGGTCAGCCTAGCGCTGAGGCCGGCGGGCGAGCCCGCCGGCCTCAGCTCCGTGGTGACGATGAACCGTTATCGGGTCGAACCGGCGGTGAAGCGGAGTGCCGCTGCCCCGAGCAGCAGCAGTCCCAGTCCGGCCGCGATGAGCCAACCCACTTCAGGGCCGGTGAACGCCGTTCCGCCGGAGCCCGGCGATCGCGTCTCGGACCCGCCGAGCACAGACGGAGAGTGGGAGTTCCCGCCGCCGCCGCCGACGGAGGGGGTCTGCGTTTCTGTTGGCGGCGGGGTCTGCGTTTCGGTGGGTGGCGGCGTCTGCGTTTCACTCGGTGGCGGGCTCTCGCTCTCGCAGTTCGTGCGGTCGGCGGTGCCTTCGGTCGAGAAGTACCTGCCCTCGCCCTGCAGGCCGAGCCTGATGCGGTAGAAGTGGGACTCGCCGAGGGCCACCTCGTAGGTGCGCTCGACCCGCTCTCCGGGAGCGAGACGGCCTTGATCCACGAGCTTGCCGTCGATCCTGATGAGCCAGCCGAGCTCGATCTCCTGGGTGTTGTGCGCGCGGAGGATCGTCGTTCCGTCCTCGCAATTCCCGAGGATCACCTCGACCTCATCGGTCGGCCCCGGATCCGCGAACGCCGGGAAGGCGAACGCGAACACGAGCAATATCGGAACTACCAGTAGTTTCTTCACCCCATCCTCCTTGTGGCGGACATTCTGTAGGGAGTTCTACCCATCCCGGAAGTCTTACACTCGCAACCGACCCAGATAACCCTCCAGCTCCCTAGGTCTTCCTGCTAGCTCCCTAGGTCTTTCGGCCCACAATGCGACCATAACCCATGCGCCGCGTGCGGGTATACATCTCCGGGCAAGTTCAGGGCGTCTTTTTTCGTGCGTCGTGCGCGGATCTGGCGGAGGAGCTTGGCCTCTCCGGCTGGATCCGGAACGTGGCGGGTGGGGATGTGGAGGCCGTCTTCGAAGGGACCGAGTCCGCCGTGGAGGAGATGTTGACCTGGTGTCGTGAGGGCCCGCCCCTCGCGCGCGTGGACCGGATCGGATCGGTCGAGGAGGCCCCGACCGGCGGGTCGGGATTCCGCGTCACCCGGTAGGAAAAGCACGCTCCCGGTTACCGGGTCGGGAACCGGACCACTGTTAGCATCGCGCCGCATGTTCTTGCGACAGATCCAGATCCGCGGGTTCAAGTCCTTCGCGGACAAGACCGTCTTGGAGTTCATCCCCGGCGTCAGCGTGATCGTGGGCCCCAACGGATCTGGGAAGTCGAATCTGGTCGACGCCATCAGTTGGGCGCTCGGCGAGCAGGGTCCTCGCGCGCTCCGAGGCGGGCAGATGGCCGACGTGATCTTCGCCGGGACGCCCACCCGTCCCGCGCTCGGGATGGCCGAGGTCAAGCTGGTCATCGACAACGAAGCCGGTCTGATCCCGGTCCCCATGTCGGAGATCGAGGTCAGTCGCTCCATCTTCCGTTCCGGGGACAGCGAGTACCGGATCAACGGCAAGCTCGTCCGGTTGCTCGACGTGCAGGAGCTCCTGTCGGAGTCGGGCATCGGCCGGGCCCTGCACACGGTCGTCGGGCAGGGACAGCTCGAGGAGGTGCTCCTCTCTCGGCCCGAGGAGCGCCGGAAATACATCGAGGAGGCGGCCGGCATCGCGAAGCATCGCCGCCGCAAGGAGCGGGCCGAGCGCAAGCTGGCCGGACTCGACCAAGATCTGCTCCGGCTGCAGGACGTGATGACCGAGCTCAGGCGACAGCTGAAGCCGCTACGCCAGCAGGCCGAGATGGCGAAGAAGCACGAGACGCTGACCGAGCAGGCGGAGGAGCTCTCGCGGAAGCTCGCGGCCGCACGGCTCCGGGCCCTGCTCGCGGAACGCGATCGCCGGAGAGGGGGCTGGGACGAGGGTCTCGCCGAGCGGGAGGAGGCCCGCGCCCGGCTGGACGCGCTGGACGCCGACGTGCTCGCGGGTGCGGACGAGCGGGCGGCCGCCTCGAGGCGACTGGCAGAGTGCGAGCTCCGGTTCCGCTCCGCCCAGGCCGAGCGGTCCGAGGCGGAGCAGGCCTTCCGGAACGCCCTCGATCGTGAAAGCGGATCGAGACAGGAGCTGGCTTCCCAGGCCGGCCGAGCGGCGCGGCTCGATGCGATCGAGGCCGAGCTCGCACGCGTCGAGACGGATCTGGAGCGGACCCTCCAAGAGCTCACCGATCGGGAGCGCGAGCTCGATCGTGCCGAGACGGCGTTCCGAGAAGCCGATCAGCATCGGCGCGAGGTCGACGAGCTCCGGCGGCGGGCGGGTGAGGAAGCCGTCGGGCGCCGCCTGGAGATCGAGGCGCTGGAGCGCGCGATCTCCTCCGGCGAACGTGAGCGAGATCGACTCGAAGCGGAGCTTCGCGAGGTCAACGACCGGAGCACCGGCTTTCGGGCGGAGCAGGAGGAGATCGAGGCGGACATCGAGGGGCTCGACGGTCAGACGTCGCCGCTCGCGGAACGTCGCACGCAGCTCGAGGTCGAGCGACGCCGTGCGATCGAGAAGGTCGAGGAGCTCGAAGATATCGAGCGACGGCAGCAGGCGCGGCTGGAGCTGCTGGAGGCGCGTCGCCGTGACATCGAGGAGACCGCCGGGTCGCGGTTCCTGAAGACACGCCGCGGGCGAGCGGCCGGTGTGCTGAAGGAACTCGTGCGGGCGACGGAAGGTCTCGAGAGAGCCCTCGTCTCGGCCTTGGGTCCGCTCGCCGACGCGGTCGTCTATGAGGATCGGGAGGAAGCGCTCGCGGTCGCCCCCGAGGGCGACGGCGCGATCCTCGCGATCGCTGCAGGAGGGCCGGTCACCCAAGGTCTTTCCGGCGAACGCCCACTGCTTTCGTCCGTCGACGCCGATCCCGCGGCCCGCGGGATCGTCAGCACCGTCCTGCAGGACGTCTACCTCGCGGACTCGATCGAGGAGGCAGCCGAGAAGCAGGCAGCGCACCCAGGCGCCTCGTTCGTCACGTCGGACGGAACACTGGTGGGACCCGCCGTGATCCACACGCCCAAAGAGATCGACACGCGGGCTCGCGAGATCCGGGCGGAGCTCCAGGTGCTCGCTCACGACCTCGCGGGGACCCGCAGTCGGCTGAAGCCACAACGCCAGCGCCTGGGAGAGACGACGGAGGAGATCGAGTTCCTGAACCAGCAGATCGAGGCCGCCGATGCCGACATCACGATCGCCGCCGAACGACTCGCCACCCTCGAGCGGGACCTCGCCTCGACCGGGAAGGAGCAGCAGCTGCTCGCCGAACGGCTCGGGGCCGTGCGCGAAGCGCAGACCGCCGCTCGCGATCGACTTGCCGAGCTCGGACCGGCAGGCCCGGACGACATCCCCGAGTTGCCGCCGCTCCCGCAGCCTCCGATCCAGGCGCGCGTGGTGGTGGAGACCCTTCGACGGGATCGCACGTCGTCGGACGCTCGCCGGGCGAGACTGCAGGCCGAGCGGGACGAGGCATCGGCACACGATCCGCAGCAACTGCGAACGGCACTGGAGGAGGCGGAGGCGGCGCGGGCGGCGGCCGAGCAGGCCGCCGCCCGAGCCGAGGACCGAGCGAGCGAAGCCGGCGACGAGCGGGACGCCGCCGCCGCAGCGGAGCGAGCGGCGGCGTCCCGCGAAGCCGAGATCAACAAGGCCTGGCGTGAGGCGTCGACCGAGCTCGACAGGCTGCGAGAGACCTACGAAGAAGATGACCGGCTCCGCGGGGACATCGAGCGACGGGTTCGCGACGCGGAGCGTCTTCTGCGCGAAGGACACGGCCTCGAGCCGGGATCGGCTCTCGCCACGCTGACCGAAGACGACTCGGTCCCTTCGATCGAGAAGGCGAGCGAGCTCGTCCAGCGACGGCTCGGCCTCCTCGGTCGCGTCAACCTGCTCGCGACCGGAGAGTTCGAGGCGGTCCAGGAACGGCACGACTTCATGCAGCGGGAGCTCGATGACGTCAGGAAGGCACGCCGGGATCTTCTGGAGCTCGTCGCACAGGTGGACGCGGAGATCCAAGAGACCTTCGACGCCGCGTTCCGAGACGTGGCGACGCAGTTCGAGCGACTCGTGAAGGAGCTCTTCCCCGGTGGCGACGGCCGGCTGGTGTTGACGGACCCGGCCAACCCGCTGGAGTCGGGGATCGAGATCGAGGCGAGCCCCGGGCGCAAGCGCGTCAAGCGGATCTCACTGCTCTCGGGAGGCGAGCGATCCCTCGCGGCTCTCGCGTTCCTCTTCGCGATCTTCACGGCGCGTCCATCGCCGTTCTACCTCATGGACGAGGTGGAGCCTGCGCTCGACGACCTGAACCTCCACCGGTTCCTCCGACTGGTGGCGGGCTTCGCGCGCGATGCGCAGGTCATGATCGTCACGCACCAGAAGCGCACGATGGAGATCGGCTCGATGATGTACGGCGTCTCCCTGAACAAGGACGGCACCACGAAGATCCTCTGCCAACGACTCGAGAACCCGGACGGCCTCGCGGTGGATGCCACGGAAGCGAACGGTCAGGCGGCGACGGAACCGATCGACGTGCCGGCGACCGAGCCGGTCGGCTAGCGTCCAGGCGTGGAGATCTGGATCGCCATCCTGTTCGTCTGCGTCACGGTCGCATTCATCTTCGTCCGGCTCTCGAACGCGAGGAAGGAAGCCGAACGGCTCGGCGCGGAAGCGGAGCCCGAGAGCCTCACCCCGCCCGTCGAGGCGCCGCTGCCGGAGCGGCCCGAAAGGCTCGGCACGAGGGTTCGATCGCTGCTCTCACGGGATGTCGGCGAGAACGCTTGGCACGGGCTCCACGACATCCTGTTGAAGGCGGATGTCGGGCCGACGGCCGCATCGGAGCTCGTCGAGCGCGTGCGCGCACGGTGGAGACGTGACGCGGATGCGGAAGCGCTGCTTCGAGAGGAGATGGTCGCGATCCTCGGGCCGGACTCGCGGCTCTCGCTCCCGGACGAAGGCCTCGGCGTGATCATGGTGGTCGGGGTCAACGGCACGGGCAAGACGACCACGATCGGGAAGCTCGCTCGGCGGCTCGTCGGCGAGGGACACACCGTCAGCCTCGCCGGCGCCGACACGTTCCGTGCCGCCGCCGGCGAGCAGCTCGAGATCTGGGCCGTGCGCGCCGGCGCGCATCTCGTCTCGCAGCAGCGGGGCGCCGACCCCGGCTCCGTGGTCTTCGACGCCGTCCGGTCGGCCGTCGCCCGAGGCTCCGACGTGCTCATCGTGGACACCGCCGGACGCCTCCACACGAAGACCCCGCTGATGGATGAGCTCCAGAAGATCGCCCGGGTGGTCGAGAAGGCGGGCGCGTCGGTCTCCGAGACCCTGCTCGTGCTCGACGCGACGACGGGTCAGAATGGGATCGCCCAGGCCAGAGCCTTCACAGAGGCGGTGGATGTGTCGGGGATCGTGCTCACGAAGCTGGACGGAACGGCCAAGGGCGGGGTCGTCCTGGCGGTCCGCGAAGAGCTGGGTGTTCCCGTGCGTCTCGTGGGTACGGGGGAGGGCCTCGAAGACCTCCAGCCGTTCCGGGCTGGATTGTTCGCGGACCGGGTCCTCGCATCGTGAGCGCTCGCATCCTGATCGTCGAAGACCATCCGACGATGAGGGAGGCCATGCGCCTCGTGCTCGAGGGCGAGGGGTTCGACATCGATGAGGCGTCCGACGGCGATCAGGCGCTCGCCGCCGTCCACGATGAACGGCCCGACCTCGTCTTGCTCGACATGAGCATCCCGGGGCCGTCCGGGTCGGAGGTGCTCGCCGCCGTGAAGGGCGACCCGGCCACTTCGGAGGTCCGCGTGATCGTGGTGACCGCCACGGGGGAGGAGGGCCGAGCCGCGGCGATGGCCGGTGGCGCCGACCACTACTTCACGAAGCCCTTCAGTCCCATCGCACTCCTCCAAGCCGTCGAAGAGGTCCTCGGACCGGAGGATGCGGGGCCGGCCGAGTAGGATGCCTGGTCTCCGCCGGGACAGCGGCCCAGCTCCCGGTTCGCAGGACGGCCCAACGGAAGACGTACGCGATGTTCGACACCCTCACCGACAGGCTCGATAGCACCTTCAAGAAGCTCCGCGCTCGCGGCAAGCTCCATCCCAAGCAGGTCGACAACGCGCTCGACGACATGCGAACGGCGCTCTTGGATGCCGACGTGGCGGTGGAGGTGGCCGATGCGTTCCTCGGGAGGGTCCGAGCGCGCGCATTGTCCGAGGAGGTGATGAAGAGCCTCACCCCCGCGCAGCAGGTGATCAAGGTCGTGCGGGAGGAGCTCCAGGAAACGCTGGGTGGCGAACATCGGAAGTTCGTCTTGCCCTCCGGCCGCACGGCGGTGGTGATGATGGCTGGCGTCCAGGGCTCCGGGAAGACGACCGCGTGCGCGAAGCTCGCCCTTCGTCTCAAGAAGAACGGTCGGCGACCCTTGCTGGTCGCTGCCGACCTCGAGCGGCCGGCTGCGGTGGAACAGCTGTTCACCCTCGGCGACGAGGTGGATGTTCCGGTCGTGTCTGAGGGCCGCGACCCCGTGAAGGTCGCGAAGAGCGCGATGAAAGAGGCCGAGCGGAAAGGCAACGACGTCGTGATCATCGACACCGCGGGTCGGTTGCACGTCGACGTGGAGATGATGAAGCAGGCACGCCGCATCCGCGACGCCGTGAAGCCCGATCACGTCCTCATGGCCTGCGACGCGATGACCGGACAGGACGCGGTGATCCAGGCTCGCGAGTTCCTGAAGGAAGTCGAGACGACCGGATTCGTCCTCACGAAGCTCGATGGAGACGCGCGAGGCGGCGCGGCCCTCTCGATCACCGCCGTCACCGGCCGCCCCGTCTTCTTCGCGGGCGTGGGCGAGAAGCCCGAGGATCTCGAGGACTTCTATCCCGACCGCATGGCCGGTCGCATCATGGGCATGGGCGACGTGTTGAGCCTGATCGACAAGGCGAACGAGAAGCTCGACGCGGACGATGCGAAAGCGTCCGCCGAGAAGATGCTGCAGGGGGCCTTCACCCTCGAAGACTTCCTCGGTCAGCTCCGGCAGATGCGGCAGCTCGGACCGATCCAGGATCTGCTGAAGATGCTCCCCGGGATGCCCGGGGGGAAGAACGCGATCAAGGAGATCGCCGACCAGGTGGACGAGGGCAAGCTCCGCCAGGCAGAGGCCCTGATCCTGTCCATGACCCCGGAGGAGCGACAGAATCCCGGTATCATCTCCGGGTCTCGCCGCCTGCGGATCGCCCGCGGGTCGGGATCCACCACCTCCGACGTCAACACGCTCCTCAAGGACTTCGAGGGCGCGAGGAAGATGATGCGGACGATGATGGGCGGCGGGAAGGGCCTTCCGGGGATGTTCTCGATGCCGCCGAAGGCATCGAGAGGGCCGAAGCGCTAGCGAGAGGAACGCGGAGATGACGACCAGGATCCGGCTGCGGAGGATGGGCTCGAACAAGCGCCCGTTCTTCCGCGTCGTGGTGGCGGACCAGCGGAGTCCCCGCGACGGCCGCTTCATCGAGAACATCGGCAAGTACCACCCGCTCGACGATCCGAGCGTGATCGAGATCGATCAGGACCGGGCGCTGCACTGGCTCCGGGTCGGGGCCCAGCCGTCCAACCAGGTTCGGAACCTGATGAACAAGATCGGCATCTGGGACGAGTTCGTGAAAGAACGTCCGTCCGCGGCCGCGGGTCCCGCGAAGGAGCGGACATCGAAGCCCAAGCTGTCGAAGAAGGCGAAGCAGAAGGCCGAGGCCGCAGCGTCCGAGCCCGAGCAGGCGGCCGTCCAGGAGACGCCCCAGGTGGAGCCCGAGCCAGAGGTCGCAGAGCCGGCGGTCGCAGAGCCGGAGGTCGCAGCGCCGGAGGGTGCGACTTCCGAGGTCGCTGAGTCTGAAGTCGCCGAGGCGGATGCCGCTGGATCCGTGGAGGCCGTCGCCGACGGAGCGGCCACCGAGGACGCGGCTCCGGCCGAGGAAGCGCCCACGCGCGAAGCCGACGAACCTCCGGCGGCCGAACCGTCCGGCACCGACGACGCGTGAAAGACCTCGTCGAGTTCCTCGTTCAGGAGTTGGTCGACGACCCGGACGCCGTCTCGGTCGAGGAGACGTCGGACGAGCGAGGGCCGCGGTATCGGGTTCGGGTCGCCCCCGAGGACATGGGCAAGGTCATCGGCCGAGGCGGCCGAACGGCCAAGGCGATCCGAACGGTCGTACGCGCGGCCGCCCAGCGCCAGGGGCACGGCGCCATGGTGGATATCGAAGACTGAGGTGGACGAGCCGACCGTCGTCGTCGGCGTCGTCACAGGGGTTCACGGTCTCCGTGGCGACGTGTCCGTCCAGAACCGTTCCGACAACCCCGATCGCTGGACGCCGGGCGGCACCGTCCTCCGCGAGGACGGTGCCGCGCTGACGATCGAAGCGAGCAGGCGTCACGGCCGCCGGCTGATCGTGAAGTTCGCCGGGATCGCCGATCGGAGCGCCGCCGAGGCCCTCCGCGGCGCCGTCCTCGTCGTCCCCGAGGCCTGGCTCCCCGACCTGTCGGAGGGAGAGTGGTGGGCCTATCAACTCGAGGGCTGCGAGGTTCGGACCGTGTCGGGTCGCATCCTTGGCATCGTCAAAGAGGTCATCCCGAATCCCGCGAACGACCTCTGGGTTGCCGTGGACGACGAGGGGAACGAAACGTTGATCCCGGCGCTCGCGGACCTCCTCGTCGACGTCGACATCGACGCTCGTGCGATCGTGGTGCAGGACGTGCCGGGGCTCACCGCCCCGGAAGAGTCCGCGGACGAGGCAGACTAGAGGTCGGCGATCTTCGCCAGAGCCGAGACCTTCTTCAACACGTACCGATGCCCGTCGCGTTCCACGAGTCCTCGCCGCTGCCACTCCGTGAGGATGCGAGTCACGTTCTCCCGGCTGCCGCCGCAGAGGCTCGCGAGATCCGCGTGGGTCACCGCCGGGACGGATACGCCGTCGGACGGGAGATCGTCCAGGCTCGGCGTGACCAGCTGGAGGAGTCGTTTCGCGAGCCGGCCTTTCAGGTCCAGGTGCAGCAGGTCGTCGGTGAAGGACTGATGCTCCCGGACCTGGCGGGCGAGCGCCTGCAGGAAACCGCGGGACGCGGCGGGCTCCGCGGTGACGAAATCGAGGAACGACTCGGGCCCGGTCGACCACACGTCCGAGTCGTCGAGCGTCAGCACGCTCGCGGTCCTCGGCATCTTCCCGAGCGCCGAGAGCTCACCGACGAAACCGGGCGTGTCCAACGTCGCGTGCAGCACCCGGTTCCCGTTGGCCGTCTCGGAGCTGATCTCGACCCGGCCGGCGACGAGGAAGAACACATCGCCATCGGGGTCGCCCTGATGACAGAGGTAGGTGCCCCGGCGGAAGCGGTGGACGGCGCCCTGCGAGGCGAATCGATCGAGCGCCTTGCGTGGGACCTTCTCGAGGAACGGCGCGCCGGCCATCACCTTCCCCACCTGGAGGTCCTCCGCCCGTCGCATGACGAGGTGGAGCCTAGTCGGGGTACGTCGTGCTAGCCAAGACGAAGGGCGGGCGCCGAAGGCGCCCGCCCTTGGTCACGTTCGATCCGAAGATCAGATGTTCTTCTTGGTCTGACGCTTGGTCTGACGCTTGGTCTGACGCTTGGTCTGCCTCAGCGAGACGCGAGCGGCGGCGCGGTCGCCCGTCGCCTTGTCCTTGGAGCTTGCCGCCTTCGGAGTGATCTTCTTGTCCGCCATCCCAGGGTCCTCCTCCTGAGTCCTTGGGCCCGGTCGGGCCCTGTTCTTCGACACCCGAATCATGTCGCCTCGAGCACGGCCGGTCGGTGGTGCGCGTCACGCGAGTGCGGTGACGTTCGTCACCGCACGCGATGTGACGCCGAACGACTGCGAGATGTGACGTCCATCAGGCGCAGGATGTGACGCAGGTCACATCCGGAAAGGCGAGGGTCAGGCGTCGAGTTCCGGGAGGTCCACCGGGTCCGGGCGTGGTGTGCAGGCCGCGCACCACAGCGCGTCCTCCACGACCAGCGCTCGCGTCACGTCCTTGCTACGGAACAGCTCGAGGACGAACGGCTGGGTCTCCGCATGGTCCTCGCAGACGCCGCGGCCGCAGAATCGGCAGGTCCCCACGGCGGTCCGGCGGCAGTGCCAGCAATCCACGTGATCCCCTCTCAGTGCTGCCAGATGCGGTCGGCGGCGGGGCGGAGCGTACCGCGCCGGAAGGCATCGGCGACGACGAGCTCGAAGCCTTCACGATCGAGCGCGAACAAACGCATCGGGGTGGAGGCAACCACCGTGGCCGTCCTGGGGACGTCGCGAAGCAGGGCCACCTCGCCGAAGTACATCCCCTTGCTCACCGAGGCGATGACCGCCCCATCCCGGGCGACATCGGCCCGCCCCGACTCGATCACGTAGAACCGGTCGCCCGCCTCACCTTGCGTGACGAGTTCGTCGCCATGGACCGCGCTGACCCACTCGCCGTGTTCGAGGATGACGTTCAGTTGCTCGGAGTCGAGTCCGTGGAAGACCGAGAGCTCCCGGAGCTCGGCCAGCGCCTGCATCGTGTGGCCGAATTCCGGTGCACGCATGTCCTCGGCCAGCAGCCGGTCGAACGTGCCCTTGTCGACCTCGAACAGCTCGACCTCGCCGACCGCACGGACGGTCGCCTGACGCCGATGCCCGCCGAGGAGTCCCATCTCGCCGAACGATTCGCCCCGACCCATCGTCCTGAGGATCCGCGTGTCGCTCGTCTCCGGATCCTCGTCCTCGATGCGCACGGTTCCCGTCCGGACGATGTAGAAAGCGTCGGGCCGATCCCCCTGCCGGAAGACCGGCTCGCCGGTATGAAGGATCCGCAGTCGAACACGCCCGGCGAGGTCTGAGAGCACGTCCTCGGGAAGATCGTCGAACGCCGGGAGCGCGTCGATCAGCTCCGCCGCCTCGACTCGCCAGGTGGTCTCGAGCCGGAAACGGACGGCTCGGACGAGCCCCCTGACGCGCCGAACCAGGCTCAGGGCCAGTTTGAGCAGGCCTCGGACGATAGGCCCTGCGAGGAACGCGCCCAGCAACACCAAGAGAATCTTGGAGCCGATGCCGCCCCGCCAAAGACCCAAGACCAGATTCTTGGCGATCACCTCCCAGAAGAAGTACCCCGTGTAGAAAGAGAAGATCGTGAACGCGATCCCGGCGAACCCGTATCCGCCGAGTCCCCACTCCTGAGGCGTCAGGCGTTCGCGCGCCCGGATCTTGTGCCACAGGTCGTGCTGGATGAACTGAAGGGAACGGGGCCGGAGATCGGGCATCTGGATCAGGTCGGAGAGGATCCAGTAGCCGTCGAGTTCCAGCAACGGGACGAGGTTCAGGAAGATCACGATGTAGTTCAGGAGCGCGAATTTGTAGAGCAGGTCCCCGAGCGGACCCTCGGGGAAGGCGAAGATCACCAGCGACGCCACCCCGGCGATGATCAGCTCCGTGAACGGCCCGGCGGACGCCTGGAGGATGCGCTGCCTTCGTTCGAGCATGAGGCTGTCCGTCGCCTCGACGAAGAACGCGGGCGAGCCGAAGTAGATCAGGAAGCCGGCGCTCTTCACCTTCCGGTGGTAGTGGGAGATGACGACCGAGTGCCCGAGCTCGTGCATGAATGTGAGGAAGAACGCGAGGGCGAGCAGGATCGCCGCTTCGGTCGGGGCGGTGGCGGATTCCTCCCCGAGGGAGAACCGTCCGGAGGTAGCGACATCGATGAACGCTGCCAGCCCCGCGACGGCGATGAGCCCGGACACCAGAGCCACGGGCCACCAGAAGAACGGCCGCAGGAGGTTCCGATAGCAGAAGCGCACGAGACGGTCCGCGCCTTTCCATTCGATCTGGAGGGTCTTGCCGAACCGTTTCAGCTTCTTCCGGCCCGGAGACGCAGGATCGAGCCGGTCCGCGATCAGCTCGTTGGTCGCGATGGGAGCGGGATCGAGGAAGCCGCCTCCGTACAAGGCCACGACGAGATCGGTCACTGGCTCGGCGTCGAGCCCACCACCAGCTTCCATCCTTTCCACGACGAGGTCCCCGACGGTCCTGGTCCCGTCCATCTTCGGGAGCAGCTCCGCCTCCCAGACCTCGAGGCGATAGTGAAGCTCACGGTCGTCGCGAGCGAGCATCGAGAAGTCGTTCCCCCAGCGGAGACGGAAGATCTTCACCTCGCACCCGTCTCGTAGCCGCGGTCGCAGGTTGGCGACCTCGAGGGACTCGGAAAGCTTGACGTACAGATCGGCCCGCACCGGTGGCTCGCGCGTCAGCGCCGAAGCGAGCGCCACCGTGAGGACTGCCGGCCCCGGTTCCGCCAGACGCGGGACGACCAGCCCTTGGAGATCGATCGCGCGCTCGGCGCGGATCTTCCGCTGACGCACCGCGTCCACCGCGATCACGATCGCGACGAACACGAGCACCACCAGGACGATCGGCGTCAGGTCCATGGTTCCTCCGTCCGGCCCCGCGGCCGGTCGGCGGAATCCTGCCCTGCAGCGCCCGTCGACGCAACGTTGCTAGCCTCGCCAGGTGCGGATCGATGTGTTCACCATCTTCCCCGGGATCTTCGAAGCACCTCTGCGGGAAAGCCTCCTGGGACGGGCGATCGGTGAAGGACTCTTGGACATCCGCGTGCACGATCTTCGCCAGTGGTCCGAGGACCGCCATCGGGTGGTCGACGACACGGCCTACGGCGGCGGGCCGGGGATGGTGATGAAGCCCGAGCCGTTCTTCGCCGCGGTCGAGTCGCTCGACCCCGATCGTGGGCGGGCGCTGCTGTTGTCGCCGGCAGGTCGACGCCTCGACCAGGCGTTCGTGCGAGAACTCGCGGGAGAGGAACACTTGGCGCTGCTCTGCGGCCGGTACGAGGGTGTGGACGAGCGGGTCGTCGATGGTCTGCCTGCCGAGGAGGTCTCGATCGGGGACTACGTGCTCGCGGGGGGCGAGGTGCCAGCTCTCGTGGTGATCGAGGCCGTCACCCGGCTCGTGCCCGGCGTCATCGGGAAGGAGGAGTCGCACGAGCGCGACTCGTTCGCGGAGCCTCGGCTGCTGGACCACCCCCAGTACACGCGACCTGCCGAGTTCCGCGGGATGGCGGTGCCGGAGGTCCTGCTGTCGGGCGACCACGCCGCCATCGACCGGTGGCGCGGAGAGGCTGCTCGCGAGAAAACGCGCCGCAACCGGCCCGATCTCGAGCGTTAGCGGGGCCCGACCCGACGCCGTCATCATCGGGGAAGCGGCTGCCATGCGGTCGTCACTCCGCCGCAACGGTAACCACGGTCCCGGCACAGACGCCTCGAGACGGGGCGTAGAGGTCCCGCTGGTATCCTTGCTCGCCGCCATGAACACCACCGATCTCGTCGAGCAGTCGTACCTACGCAAGGGACTGCCGATCTTCCGACCCGGCGACACCGTCAAGGTGCACGCTCGGGTCGTGGAAGCGGGCAGGGAGCGAGTGCAGGTGTTCCAGGGCGTCGTGATCCGGCGTTCCGGCGGAGGCCTCCGCGAGACGTTCACGGTGCGGAAGATCTCCTTCGGTGTGGGCGTCGAGCGCACGTTCCCGTTGCATTCCCCATCGATCGCCAAGCTCGAGATCGTGCAGCGCGGTCACGTCCGGAGGGCGAAGCTCTACTACCTCCGGGATCTCCGCGGGAAGAAGGCGCGGATCAAGGAGCGACGGATCGACGAGTCGAAGCTCGCCGCGATGGAGGCGATGGCCGCCGAGGACGAAGCGATCGAGGATCCCGTCGACGCCGGATCCATGGAGGCGATCGAGGAGGCGGAGACCGCCGCCGAGCTCGAGCCGGACGCCGGCCAGGACACGTCCGAGAACGAGTCGGGAGCGTCGGCCACCGAGCCGGACCCCACCGAGATCGGCTCGGTCGCGGAGGCCGAGCCGGACGCATCCGCCGACGAGGCGGAGGAGCGAGCCGAGGTCTGAGTGGCCGAGACGCGGGACCCGGCCGAGGCGGCCGGCCCGGCTTCGCCTGACACACGCCTCGCTGATACGGTCGTCGCATCGACCGGCGATCGCCCGAACCGCCACCGAGATGAGCCTCAGGGCGTGGCGAGCGCCCTCCGGGAGCTCGGGCCGCTGGTCCTTTCGGCCCTCGTCCTCGCGATCGTGATCAAGAGCTTCCTCATCCAGGCCTTCTTCATCCCGTCCGCGTCGATGGAGCCCACCTTGCGCCCGGGGGACCGGATCCTCGTCTGCCGGGTCTGCAAGGTGTTCTCGGACCCCACGTACGGCGACGTGGTCGTGTTCTCCGATCCCCACCCCGCGCCGCACGAAGATCGAGGGATCGTCGGCGGCTTCGCCCACTGGCTGGGCGAGGGGATCGGTATCGCCAGGCCCGCGGACGATGACTTCATCAAGCGGGTGATCGCCTTGGGGGGCGACACGTGGGAGCTCCGTCGCGGGGTGCTCTTCGTGAACGGCGCTCGGATCCGCGAGCCGTATCTTGCACCGGAACGGGATTCGCGGGACTTCGGTCCCGAGACGGTGCCGAACGGGATGCTCTTCGTGCTGGGCGATAACCGGATGCACTCGGGTGACTCCCGGTTCCCGCCTCCGGGCGGGCTAGGGTACGTCCCGGAGGACAAGGTGATCGGGGAAGCGTTCGTGATCGCATGGCCCCTCGGACGGATCGGGGGCGTCGACTGACCGGCGACCTCGTCCGTTACGAACGTGCGCTCCGCGAGCAGGGATTCACCCGTGTCGCCGGCGCCGACGAAGCGGGCCGCGGCGCACTCGCCGGCCCGCTCGTGGCGGCGGCGGTGGTGCTTCCCGACGGGTTCGACCCGGAGGGGATCGACGACTCGAAGGTCTTGACGCGACATCAGCGCGAGGCGGCGTACGAGCGGATCGTGGCCGCCGCCCTGTACACGGTCGCGAAAGCCGAGCCCGCCGTCATCGACCGGCGCGGACTCCACCGCTCGAACCTGGCACTGCTGCGACGGTGCATCCGCGCGCTCGACCCCGTGCCCGAGTACGCCCTGACCGACGGCTTCCCGGTCTCGCGGATGCCGTGTCCCTCGCTCGGGATCAAGAAGGGCGACGCGGTGGCGGTCTCGGTCGCGGCAGCCTCGATCGTCGCGAAGGTCACTCGGGACCGGATCATGGTGCGCATGCATCGCCGGTACCCGGCGTTCGGCTTCGATCACAACGTGGGATACGGCACGCCGGAGCACCTCGAGGTGCTCGACCGGCTCGGGCCCACGCCGATCCACCGACTCTCGTTCGCCTGCGTGGGCCAGCCGCTGCTTCCGGGGATGGACCGGTCCGTCGGCCTCCCGACCTGGGAAGCAACCCCGCGTGAGAGCATGACCCCATGAACGAGGACGACATCGAGCGCTTCGAAGAGGAGCGAGAGCTCGAGCTCTACCGCGAGTACCGCGACGTCCTGCCGATGTTCGCCTTCGTGATCGAGACGGAGCGCCGTTTCTACCTCGCCAACAAGGTGGAGATCGAGCACCTCGATGGCGGCTGGGTCCGTGTCGAGCTCAGCGATGCGTGGGTCTGGGACATGTTCCGGCCCGCTCGATTCGTGTCCTCGGTCCGCGTGGTCACACGGCACGACGTGAACGTCGAGGAGCTCCGCCAGGACGCGACGTCGATCCCCGACTCGCCAGCCGTCTGATGCCCTCGCCGGAGGTCTTCGCGGCGTTCGCCGTGGCGTCGCTCGCGCTCCTGGTCGTGCCGGGACCCTCGGTGCTCTACATCGTCACGCGCTCGATGGATCAAGGACGGGCGGCAGGGCTCGTCTCCGTCCTGGGGATCCATACGGGATCGATCGTGCACGTCGCCGCAGCGGCCCTCGGCCTGTCCGCGATCCTCGCGTCGTCCGCACTTACGTACGGCGTCGTGAAGTACGTCGGCGCCGCCTATCTGATCTGGCTGGGGATCCGGGCGATCCGCGGTCGCGCCGAGGAGGGTGCTCAGGTCACCGGGAGGGAACACTCTCTCGGACGGATCTACGCGCAGGGCGTGGTGGTGAACGTCCTGAATCCCAAGACAGCATTGTTCTTCCTGGCGTTCCTGCCGCAGTTCGTGGATGTGTCGAAGGGGTCCGTCCCCCTCCAGATCGTTCTCCTCGGCGTCACGTTCATCCTCCTGGGTTTCATCTCGGACGGGACGTATGCGCTCGTCTCGGCCCGCGTGTCTCGGAGATTGGCGGCTCGCCGACGCTCGGGGATCGCGCGACGGTGGCTGCCCGGACTCACACTGATCTGCCTCGGGATCGTCTCCGCGATCACTGGTCGCCGCCCGGCGACGACCTGATCCTGTCGGTATCGCGGTCTACGGTTCGCCCGTGGCGCGGGGGCATATCGGATCGCGAGGAGAGGATGTCGCCGCGGATGTCTACCGCCGTCGTGGTTTCCGGGTCGTGGCGCGGAACTGGCGCTGCCGACTCGGCGAGCTCGATCTCGTGGTGGAGCGTGGGGGTGTGCTCGTCTTCTGCGAGGTGAAGTCGCGCCGGCAGAGCGTCTTCGGCGGGGGCTTCGAGGCCGTCACGCACCGGAAACAGGCGAAGGTCCGCGCGGTCGCCGAGGCATTCCTCCAAGCGACCGGCGCGCGGCCCCGAGCCATCCGGTTCGACGTGGCGAGCGTCGCCGTGCGAGAGGCGAGATCGACCGTCGAGCTCTTCGAGGATGCGTTCTGACGAGCGAGGGGCGGGTCGGCGGAACGTTCGGGCGTTGAAAGGCGTACGAGGGGCGTGCGCAGATACCTCTCGTGGTTGCTCATCCTGGTCCTGGGCTCGTGTCAGGGCTCCCCGACGGAGCCGGCCGAGTCCCCTTCATCCGTGGGCGGATCGATCCCATCCCCATCGTCTCCGACCGACCGCGCCGCCCTCGAAGGACCGCGGATCGTCTTCCATTCCGACCCGGGCGGTGACAGCCGCCTGTCGCTCATGCGACCCGATGGATCGGATCTCACCCTTCTCACCGACACCGTCGCCGGGTACCCGTTCGGGTCGTGGTCCCCGGACGGCTCTCGCGTGGCCTTCCTCTCGGGCTCGTTCGGCGAGGGGGCGCTCCTCGTGATCAACGCGAACGGATCGGGCGAGGCGCACGTGACCGACATCGAGGCGCGTGCTCCCGACTGGTCCCCAGACGGCACCACGCTCGTCTTCGAAGCCGTGGAGGGTGGGATCTACTCGGTCGGCGCGGACGGGTCGGGCCTCACGAAGCTGACATCCAGCGGCTCCGGGCCGACGTGGTCGCCTGACGGATCGCGGATCACGTTCTTCGCGAATGACGCCGGGAACTTCGATGTGTACGTCATGTCGTCGAGCGGTGCGGGCCCGGAGCGGCTCACGAGCGATCCGGCCGACGACGTGTCGCCGGGATGGTCTCCCGACGGGAAGCGGATCGCGTTCGTCTCCGAACGGCATCGCAACGCCGATCTGTACATCGTCGGTGCGAACGGCTCCGGCGAGAGGCGGCTGACCGAAGCTCCGGCTCCGGACGAGGCGTTCTCCTGGGCGCCCGACGGCCGCCGGATCGCGTACGTCTCGTACCGCCACGGCGCCGAGCCGGAGAACATCGGCATCGGCGACGCAGAGGTCTTCGTCGTCGTCGTTCGCACGGGCGAGATCAGGAACCTCAGCCGGAACCGAGCGTGGGATGGTGACCCGGACTGGTCACCCGACGGCACGCGGATCGTGTTCACGCGGCGAACCGATCATGCGGAGATCTACGTGATGCGGGCAGACGGGTCGAAACAGGAGATGCTGCCGGGCTTGCCGGGGGATGCCGTGAACGATTGCTGTGCGCGCTGGCGACCCTAGACCTCACGCGCCGAGGTCTTCGATGGCGGTCCGGGATGAATCGATCAGGGTGTCGAGGATCCGATCGGCGTCGGCCTCCGTCGAGAGGTAATTGATCACGCCGGCGCGAAGCCAGGTACTGCCGCGAAGCGTCGTGGTCGACACCCACCCGGCGCCGGACACCTCGAGGGCCCGCTGGAGCCGCCGCTGGAGCTCGTCGGTCTTCATGTGGTCCAGTCGGGGCGGTGCGAGCCGCAGGCAGACGACCGCGAGCTCCGGCGGTACCACCTCGAAGCCCAGTTCCCCAGCACGCGACGTCAGATGCAGAGCGAGGTCGACGTTGCGCTCGATCAGGGCCGCGAAGCCACTGGAGCCGAGGTGCTTCCACGAGAGCCAGAGCTTGAGCGCGCGGAACCGCCGCGTGCCTTCCAGCGAGTATTGGTACCAGTGCAGCGGTCGCTCCTCGGGACCCCAGACCGCGTAGTACTCGGGCTCGCGGTGGAACGTGCGCAGGAGATCCTCGCGGCGCTTCACCAGCAGCCCGCCGATGTCGTACGGCTGGAAGAGCCATTTGTGCGGATCGACCGTGAGCGAGTCGGCGCGTTCGAGGCCCGGCAGCTTGTGGGCCTCGCGCGCCGAGAGGCGGGCGGCCGCGCCGTAGGCAGCGTCCACGTGGAGCCAGAGACCTTCTCGTTCCGCGAGGTCCGCGAGCGCCGGAACGTCGTCGATCGACCCCGTGTTGGTCGAGCCGGCGACCGCGCTGATCGCGAACGGTGTGAGCCCGTCCGCGCGATCCTCGGCGATGGCGTCCGCGACCGGTTCGGACCGCAGGCGGAACGCGTCGTCGGAGGGCACGATCCTGAGCGTGCCCTCCGGGAAACCGAGGAGGTCGACGGCCCGCTCCACGGAGAAGTGGGTCTGGTCCGAGGCGTAGACCCTGACGCCATCGAGATGTGCGCCTCGCGGAAGCTCCTCGGTCCCGAGGAGATTCGCGAGGTGCACATCTCGCGCGACCGTGAGGGCCATGATGTTCGCCATCACGCCGCCGCTCGTGAGGACCCCCCACGAGGCGTCGCCGTAGCCGCAGAGGTCGCAGAGCCAGCGGATCACGTCCTCCTCGACGAACGGTGCGGCCATCCCCGAGAGCCACACGTCGATGCCCTGGTTCAGCCACTGCGCGAGGGTCTCGCCCGCGATCGACATCGGGGAGCGGCGGCGGTGTGAAGTAGCTGAAGGAGCCCGGGTGTTGTGCCGCGTACGCGAACGGGGCGAGTCGTTCGCGGAACTCTTTCAACACGTCGTCCGAGGTGCGGCCGCTTGCTGGCGCGGGACCCGGAGAACCCGCTTCCCCGAAGTAGGCCCGGCGCATGTCCGGGTAGAGGTCCGGCGCGGTGGGACGTTTCGTCGCCGTCCCGTAGAGCCAGTCGAGGGCTTCGGCCCACGTTCGCTCGCCGAGCCGTTCGAGAGCCGCGCGCGACCGCTCCGGATCGAGGAACTCGATGAGCTCGGGCTCGGGATGGTCGAGGGGCTCGGGCATCGGCGGATGCTATCGCGACGGCTTGCGGAGACGGCTCGTGTCGGTGGTCGTCGGTATCGTCCGCCGCTCATGTACGGGCGGGTCTTGGGGGTGGCGGTGCTCGGCGTCGGCGGGCATCTCGTGATCGTGGAGGCACACGTGGGGCGCGGGCTCCCGGCTCTCATCGTCACGGGACTTCCCGGAGCCGGCGTGCAGGACGCACGTGAACGGGTCAGGCCGGCCGTCGAGGGCGCGAAACTCGAATGGCCGCTCAGGCGTGTCGTGGTGAATCTCGCGCCGGCCAATGTGCGGAAGGAAGGGCCCGGGCTGGATCTGCCGCTCGTGATGAGCGTGCTCGCGGCGACGCGGCAGATCCCGAACGACCGCCTCCGCGCGTTCGCCTTCGCGGGGGAGGTTTCCCTCAAGGGGGAGCTGCTGACGACACCCGGCATCCTCACCGTCGCGATCGCAGCCGCGAGGGCGGGCTTGGACGGGATCGTCGTGCCGGCCGCGAACGCCGTCGAGGCCGGGCAGGTCGAAGGGCTCCGCGTGATCGGCGCGGGGACGTTGTCCGATGCCGTGGGATTCCTTCGAGGGACGTGGTCGCCGCCTGGCGTCGTGACGCCGACGGACGAGGCGCCGGCCGCCGCGACCGTGGATCTCGCGGAGGTGCGCGGTCAGACGCAGGCGCGCCGTGCCCTCGAGGTCGCGGCGGCCGGCGGTCACAACATGCTGATGGTCGGTTCTCCCGGCGCCGGCAAGACCATGCTCGCGCGGCGACTCCCGACGATCCTGCCCGAGCTCTCACGCGAGGAATCACTGGAGGCGACGCAGCTCCATTCCGTCGCCGGACTGCTCGGCTCATCGAGGGGCCTGCTCCGCGCGCGTCCGTTCCGCGCCCCTCACCATTCGGTGTCGACCGTCGGGCTGCTGGGTGGCGGGAGCACGTACGTGCGGCCGGGCGAGGTCAGCCTCGCCCATCACGGCGTGCTCTTCCTCGACGAGCTCACCGAGTTCCGTCGCGATGCCGTCGAGGGATTGCGGCAGCCGCTCGAGGACGGGCGTGTCGTCATCACGCGCGCCGTCGGCTCCGTGGAGTTCCCCGCGAGGTTCACCCTCGTGGCCGCAGCCAACCCGTGTCCGTGCGGCTACGACGGAGATGGGCTCAAGCAGTGCGCCTGCAGACACGATCGGGTCCAGCTGTACCGGAACAAGCTGTCGGGGCCGTTGCTCGATCGGATCGACATCCGGCTGCGGATCCCGCGGCTCACCAAGGAAGAGCTGCTCGGCTCCTCACCGGGTGAGGCGTCCGCGGTTGCCCGAGCAAGGGTCGAGGATGCGCGCGACCGGCAGCGCCGGCGATGGGCCGCGATAGGTGTGTCGTGCAACGCCCATCTGCCCGGACCGGTCGCGCGCCGAACCTGCTCGTTGTCGCCCGAGGCGGAGGACCTCCTCACGAAGGCGGTCGAGAGTCTGGCGCTCACGGGCCGTGGCTTCGACCGTGCCATCAAGGTGGGCCGGACCGTCGCCGACCTCGCCGGCTCGGACCGTGTCGAGGCCGATCACTTGGCTGAGGCGCTCTCGTATCGAAGCGGCTTCGGTACGGAGGTGCTCGCGCGTGCCGGATGAGCCCGATCCGCCAGCGCCGCATGGGTGGCCGCCGGGATTCGGAGACGGCGACGCCGAACGACACGCGATCCTGACGCTTTCGGAGCTGCGGGGCCTGCGTCCGCTCAAGGTGCATGCGGAAGCGTGGGAGCAAGGCACGGCGACCGGTTGCCTCGAGTCCGTTCGGCGCGGCCGGCTGGGAAGCGACGGGGACCGCGAGTGGCTCCCGCAGGTGGACCCCCATCTCACCTCAGCACGGGTCGAGAGGGCCGGGGCGAGGTTGGTCACGCCGGCGGATCCCGAGTACGACGACCGGTTGAACGACCTCCGGGATCCGCCGGCGTGTCTGTTCCTGCTCGGGAGGGCGCTCGGGGACTCGCCCGAGCGTGTCGCGATCGTGGGATCTCGCAAGTGTTCGAAGCTCGGCGGGGACGTCGCGCAGGACCTGGGGCGAGCGCTCGTCGCGTCCGGGCTCGCCGTCGTTTCCGGCGCCGCGCACGGCATCGACGCCGCGGCACATCGAGGCGCGCTCCAGGCCGCGGGGCGAACCGTCGCGGTGCTGGGCTCGGGCATCGACGTGGTCTACCCGGCGAGCAGCCGAGAACTGCTCGAACGGATCGCCGAGAGCGGCACGATCGTGAGCGAGTACCCGCCCATCACTCCCGCGGGGCCGCAGCACTTCCCCGCACGGAACCGGATCGTCGTGGCGCTCGCCCGTGCGCTGGTGGTGGTGGAGGGAGCGGCGAAGAGCGGTTCGCGGATCTCCGTCGATCACGCGCTCGACCTGGGACGGGAGATCTTCGCCGTCCCGGGGCCGGTCACGAGCCCGTTGGCGGAGACGCCGCTCGAGATGATCCGCGAGGGGGCGACGCTCATCCGAGGTGCGGGTGACCTCCTCGACGACCTCGGCATCGATCGCACGGCGCCACCGCCGGCACCTCCCGATCTGGACGACGGCGAACGAAGGGTGTGGAACGCGCTGTCCGGTGGGTCCTTGCCCGACTCCGTCGCTCGAGAAGCGGGCATGTCGATCCCGGACGCCGTGACCACGTTGATCCAGCTCGAGCTGCGAGGGTTGATCGTGAGCGTCGGCGGGCGATACGAGCGAAGGCACGTGCCGGCAGCTCCCATCGCCCGCTGAGCATCGCGGTCGTCCGTCGGCTGCGTGGGGGAGTGCGGACCTCGGCCGGGGGATGACGGAGCCCTCACGAGGAGCCTTGCGCACCACCCTTCCGGTTGATACACAGGGAGACCACCCACCGGGAGCGTGCATGTCCCAAGGACTTCCCCGAACCGAGGTCGAGCTGCTCCGCGCTTTCGAGGACCATCTGGCCCTCGAGCGCCGCCTCTCACCGAACACGGTCGCCGCCTATGGTGGCGACCTCGAACAGCTCGCAACCTTCCTGAGGAGGAACCGCTCATCGCTGGGGGGAGCGCCGTATCCGCTCCTGCGACGATTCCTCGCGCAGCAGCACACCCTCGGTTACTCGCGCGCGACCATCGCACGGCGTGTCGGGGCGATCAGGACGTTCTACCGATGGGCCGTCTCGTCCGGGCGTGTCCAGATCGACGCCTCGCTGCTGCTCGGGCGTCCGAAGGTCATCAACCGGCTCCCCACCGTCCTCCGTCCGCGCGAAGCCGACGCCCTCGCCGAAGCGCCCGGGGGATCCGAGAACGACGACCCCTTCGAGCGGGCGATCGCCTCGCGCGATCGAGCCGTGCTCGAGCTCCTGTACGGGTCGGGGCTCCGCGTGGGTGAGGTCGCGACCCTGACCGTCGACCGCATCGATGTGCGACGAGGCAGGGTGCTCGTGCTCGGGAAAGGTTCGAAGGAACGGGAAGTACCTATTTCCGAGTATGCCGTCGACGCCATCAGCGCCTACCTGCACGACGCACGCCCGACGATCGCACCTGATGGATCGCGACAACTCTTCTTCAATAGGCGCCGCAAACCCTTCAGTGAGCGCGATATCCGTTCGATGGTTGAACGGTATGGCGCTACCCTGCTGCCGGGGAGGCGGGTGACCCCGCACACCCTGCGGCACTCATTCGCCACGCACCTTTTGGAAGGAGGGGCCGACATCAGGGCTGTGCAGGAACTCCTCGGACACGCGAGCGTTGCGACGACGCAGCGATACACGCACGTCTCGCGCCGTCGGCTCTTCGAGGCCTACGAGCGTGCCCACCCGAGGGCCTGATATGGCGACGGCGAAGAGGGTCGCGGTCAAGACCGCGGAGCGCGCACCGAAAGCGACGGCGAAATCCGCGCCATCCAAGACGGTCACGATCCCTCCGGCGGTCGACGATGAGCTCGGGATGCGGTGGGACGCGTTCAAGAGCGGGGCCGACGCCGACGCCCGCGAGAAGCTGATCCTGCACTACGCACCGCTCGTGAAGTACGTGGCGAGCCGCGTGGCGACGGGTTTGCCCTCGAGCGTCGACCAACACGACCTCGTCAGCTACGGCATGTTCGGGCTGATCGACGCCCTCGAGAAGTTCGAGCCGGGCCGCGGCAACAAGTTCGAGACGTACGCGGTCCCGAGGATCAAGGGCGCGATCATCGACGAGCTTCGAGCGATGGATTGGGTCCCGCGATCGATCCGATTCAAGGCCCGGGAGCTCGAGAAGGCGCAGGCAGACCTCGAGGCGATGCTCAAGCGGCAGCCCTCCGAGGAAGAGTTGGCGGACCGGCTCGGGATGAGCCGGCAGGAGCTGCACGCGATGGTCTCGCAGATCTCGTTCGTCTCGGTGCTCGCGCTCGACGAGGTCGTCTCGTCGGGGAGCGACCGTGGCGATCAGGTGGCGCTGATCGACACGATCGCCGACAAGGGCCTCGACCCGACCTGGGGGCTCGAGAGCCAGGAGACGCGCGGACTTCTCGCGGCGGCCATCAACTCCCTCTCGGAGCGAGAGAAGATCGTCGTGACGCTCTACTACTTCGAAGGCCTCACGCTGGCCGAGATCGGTGAGATCCTCGGCGTCACCGAATCCCGTGTGTGTCAGATCCACACGAAGGCCGTCGGCGGTCTGCGCGGCCAGCTCACCGAGGTCGACTGAGCGACAGGTCTCTTCGGTTGGGTGTGACGCGTTTCACGGCGCGCGCCGCCCGCGCCGCTTAGCGTCGCTCACGTGAAGAAACTGCTCCTGTTCATGGCGGTCGCGTGGGCGGTGCTCGCGCCCTCTGCCGCCGGGCAGGCGCGCGCAGCGGGAGACTGGTCGTGGCCCGTGGTCGGCCCCGTGACCGGAGCGTTCGATCCGCCGGACACTCCCTTCGGCTCGGGTCATCGGGGCATCGACATCGCGGCCGCCGTCGGCTCGCCGGTCCGCGCGCCGGCCAGCGGGACGGTGATGTTCGCCGGTCCGGTCGGCGGCAGGCTCTTCCTCACGATCGACCACGGGGGTGGGCTGGAATCCAGGTACTCGTTCCTCGCCGCTCTCGTCGCGCGTCGCGGCGACGCGGTGTCGGCCGGGCAGGTGGTCGCGCGTTCCGGCACCGGCCACGCCGGGGACCTCGTTCCCAACCTGCACTTCGCGGTGCTCCTCCTCGATGTCTATGTGGATCCGCTCGACTACCTCGGACCTATGGAGGTCTGGAGGTTCATCAGGCTGGCGCCGTTGGCGGCCGGCTGAAGCGCTCCGCGGGAAGCGAGCCGCTAGGATGACGCGGCCTTGCGCCTCGCCCACCTCTCCCGCGCGTCACACCGTTCGATCGCCGTGGCTTCCGTCACGGTCGCGATCGTCCTGGGTGCTCCGCTCGCCGCGCTGGCCGACTGGGTCCAGTTCCAGGGCGGGGGCGAGCACAACGGCGTCTCCGACGGTCCGTCGGCGCCGTTGGCCGTCGCGTGGACCAACGAGGACATCGAGCTGGAAGGCGCAGATGTGACCGGTGGGCTGTCTTCACCGGTCGTGGCGGCAGACGGCACGATCGTGGTGGTCGCACCGACCGCGGTCTTGGGCTTCGACGGCGGAGACGGCTCGCAGATCTTCAGCGCCGACCGCGACCTCGGGCCTTCTTCGCAGCCGGCGATCGGTCAGGGCCCAGACGGCCCGATCGTCGTGTTCACGGAGGGTTTCGGGGAAAGCGGGCCTGCGTCGAGCGGATCCGCCACCGCATCCCCGTCCGCACCGGCGCAGAACGACGAAGGCGACGGCTTCGACTCCCACGTGAGTGCGGTGGACCTCGAGACCGGCGAGCCCGTGTGGGGGTCGCGGGTGCAGCTCGAGGATGTGGTGCAGACCCCGGTCGCGATGGATGAGACCAGCGCGTACATCGGAGACGTCGGCGGTCGAGTGACCGTCGTCGACCTCGAGTCGGGTGACGTGCGCTGGACGAAGGAACTGGGAACACCGATCGCGGGGGCCGTCACCCTCGACGCCGGCCGGGTGCTCGTCACGACCCTGGGAGGTCGGGACGATCCCTCGGAGATCGTGGCGCTCGACGACGAGAAGGGCGACGAGCTCTGGCGGGCGAGCGCCGAAGATGCGTCGAACCTTGTCACGGCTCCTGTCGTGGCGGACGGGCGGATGCTGACCCTCGATGCCATCGGCGGCGTCCTCGCGTTCGACGCCGATGACGGTCGTTTCCTCTGGCGCACAGAGGTGATCAACCCGATCGCTCCACGCGGGCAACCGTTCCTGCTTCAAGGGGTGGGGGCGCCGGCGCCGGTCTCGGCGGACGGTCAGGTCTTCGCCGTCGACGTGACCGGGCGGGTGTACGCCTTCGACGCCGAGACCGGCGCCTCGCTCTGGGATCAGGCGCTGAACGATCCGTCTCAGTTCTCGCCCCCGCTCCTCACGGACGACCACATCCTCGTCTCCACGGACTCCGGCACCCTCTCTGCGGTCGATCGGGGGAGCGGACACCTCGTGTGGCGGGTCGACGCCGGCGCGACCTTCCTCCGGGGTTTGTCGGACGCGGGCGACCAGTTGGTCGGTGTCACGGGTTTCAAGAACGCAGCGTTGGTCGCGTTCGAGGCGGACGCGACCGGGCGGTTGATCGACGAGCCGTCTCCGACCACCGTCGACACCGGCAGGCTGCTGACGGGATACGCAGGCGGCCTGCTCGCGGGTCTCGTCGCTTTCCTGCTCGCGCGCCCACTCCAGCGGCGACTCGGCCCCGCGATTGCTCCTGGATACGATCAGGAGTCGGTGTGAGCGCACGAAGCCGAAGCGGCAAGAGCGCGCCGGAGCCGCCGCCACGACGCGGGTTGCTTTCCGGTATGTCGGCTCCGCCGCTCGACTCGATGCCGAGGATCCGCACGTCGTTCACGAGAGGTCTCGCGGGCACGTGGTCGAGTCCCCTGATCGTGGGCTCGCTCCTCGTCTGGCTCCTCGGGGAGTGGCTGGTGGCCGTTGCCCTGGGCTATCCGGGACCGTTCGCCTTGCTCGCTCATGTGTCGGCACCCACGCCGCTGAGCACCTTCACCGACCTCTCGCTCTCGACGGGGATCCTCGGCGTTCGGCAGGGACTCCTGTTCGTGTTCGTGACGGCCGCCGTCCACGCGTTGTGGTTCTCGCTGCTCGTCGGCCTCGCGATCGAGACGATCGAGAGCGGGAGTTCCACGCGCTGGGGTGCCGTCCGAGGGCTCCGCGCCTACCCGGTGGTCCTCGCGCTTCACGTGATCGGTGTGGCGGTCGTGTTCGCCGCCAACATCGTGGCGGGGCTCGGGGGCGGTGGGCTGGCATTCATCATCCAGATGGCGGCGCTCGTGGTGACGACCTGGGTGTTCACGTTCGCACCCGTGATCGCGGTGACCGAGCACCGCAGGCTCATGGACTGTCTCGGGCGCTCGATCCGTGCCGCCCGCATGCCCGGTTCCGGCAACCTGACGTTCGCTGCGATCTACGCGGTGCCGATCTTCGCCACCTTCCTCACGCCGGGCTTGCCCGGCGTGCTGCTCGACGTCAACCCTCCCTTCTCGGCCTGGATCTACGTCGTCTTCATGAACCTGCTGCATGCGGCGATCGTCGGTGCGTTCGCCTTCCGGTATCTCGCGGTCGCCGAGGAGGTACCGGAGGCGCCGGTCCGCCCGGCGCCGTCTCGTGAGCGGGCGGGCGCTCGGGGCGCCCGAGGTCGGCGCTAGCTGCATCGCCGCTGCTAGACTGCCCAGCGCCGGCGCCGGAAGGTGCCGAGCACGCACGTCCGAGGACCGCGACGGCGGGGTTCCCAGGCCCAAGAGTCACAGATGGGCTTGGGCCGCCCGCGGGAAGATCCGGACGGAGGAAGAAACCAACATCAGGAGGGTTACGTGCCTGTCGTCACCAGGCGGGAGCTCCTCGAGGCCGGCGTGCACTTCGGCCACCAGACCAGACGGTGGAATCCGAAGATGCAGCGCTACCTGTTCGGAGAGCGATCCGGGATCTACATCATCGACCTCGAGAAGTCCCTCGAGGGCATCGAGGAGACGCACGAGTTCGTCCGCGATCTCGGCCGTCGCCGCGGAACGGTCCTGTTCATCGGCACCAAGAAGCAAGCCCAGGAGGTCGTCGAGGAGCACGCGAACCGCGTGGGCATGCCGTTCGTGAACCATCGGTGGCTCGGCGGGATGCTGACGAACTTCACCACGATCTCTCGGCGACTGATCCGCCTCCGTGAGCTTCGGGAGATGGAATCGTCGGGCGCGATGGACAACCTGCCCAAGAAGGAAGTGATCCGACTCCAGCACGAGCGCGAGAAGCTCGAACGGAACCTGGGAGGGATCCAAGCGCTGGAGCGGCTCCCCGATGCGGTCTTCGTCGTCGACACCAAGAAGGAGCAGATCGCGGTCACCGAGGCGAGGAAGCTCGACATCCCCGTGATCGCGATCGTCGACACGAACTGCGACCCGGACGAGGTCGACTACGTGATCCCGGGCAACGACGACGCGATCCGCGCCGTGAGCCTGGTCACCCGCGTGATCGCGGATGCGCTCGCCGAGGGTTACGGGATGGCGAAGGACGAGGTGATCGAGAAGGTCGTCGCGCGACGGCCCTCCGCCGCACCCCGCCGATCCACGACCGCCGCTCCGGGTCCCGCCGACGAGGATGTGCCGTCGCCGGAGGACGCGAGGGCGATCGCCGCGAGCACGGTGTTCGAGCCCGACCTCCCGACAGCGGAACCCGAGGTCGTCGTCGAGTCCGATGACGCCGCGACCGACGCGCCCGCGGGCGACACCGCGGCGGAGAACACGGGATGAGCGACATCTCGGCAGACCAGGTCAAGAAGCTCCGCGATCTCACCGGCGCGGGGATGATGGACTGCAAGCGCGCCCTCCAGGAGACGGATGGCGACATCGACAAGGCCATCGAGCTGCTCCGCGAGAAGGGCCTGGCATCCGCCGCGAAGCGAGCCGGCCGGGCCGCGAACCAGGGGCTCATCGACAGCTACATCCACTTCAACAACACGGTGGGCGTCCTCGTCGAGGTGAACAGCGAGACGGACTTCGTCGCGAACACCGACGAGTTCAAGCAGCTCGTGAAGGACATCGCGCTCCACATCGCGAGCCCGGCCGCACCCCGATGGCTCGCTCGCGAAGACGTCCCCACGCAGGTCGTGGAACAGGAAGAGCACATCGCGCGCGTGCAGGCCAAGGAGTCCGGGAAACCGGACGATGTGATCGACAGGATCGTGGAAGGGAAGCTGAGGGCGTTCTTCGAGGATTCGGTCCTGCTGGAGCAGCCGTTCGTCAAGGACGACTCGAAGACGATCCAGCTGCTCCTCGACGAAGTGGGGGCCAAGGTCGGGGAGAAGGTTGCCGTCCGCCGGTTCGTCCGATACAAGCTGGGTGAATCCACCGAAGCCTGAGAGACGGGAAGATGCCGGGACCACGGCGATCACGAGGGGAGCGCGCGCGAAGGTGACGGACAGGAGAGCCGGGAGGGCGGAATACCACCGCGTCCTCCTCAAGCTCTCCGGCGAGGCGTTCGCGGCGCCGGAAGGTTCGGGGATCAGCACCGAGGCGACCGCGCTGGTCGGCCGGCAACTCGCGGAGGTCCTCGATCTCGGCGTGCAGATCGCCGTCGTGGTCGGTGGGGGGAACATCTGGCGTGGGCGGCAAGCGCCGGGGATCGAACGAGGTCGAGCCGACTACATGGGGATGCTCGGGACCGTGATGAACGCGCTCGCCCTGCAGGACTCCCTCGAGAAGCTGCACGTCGCGACCCGGGTGCAGACCGCGATCCAGATGACCCAGCTCGCCGAGCCGTTCATCCCGTTGCGGGCGCGGCGACACCTCGAGAAGGGCAGGGTCGTGATCTTCGCCGCCGGTCTGGGCGTGCCGTATTTCTCCACCGATACGTGCGCCGCGCAGCGTGCCCTGGAGATCGGCGCCGATGCGCTCCTCAAAGGGACGAAGGTGGACGGCGTGTACACGGCCGATCCCAAGGTGGTCCCGGGGGCCTCACGGCTCGAGGAGGTCGAGTATGTCGACATCCTGCGCGAGGGCTACCAGGTGATGGACGCCACCGCGATCTCCCTCTGCATGGAGAACAAGCTGCCGATCGTCGTGTTCGATCTCTGGGAGGAGGGCAACATCCGGCGCGTCGTCACCGGTGAGCCGGTGGGATCGCTCGTCCACGGCGGCGCGAGATGACGGTCGACTCGTCCTTGAAGGAAGCGGACCACAAGATGGAGCAGGCGGTGCTCCACCTTCGCGAGGACCTGTCGTCCATCAGGACCGGGAGGGCCTCGGGCGCCGTGCTCAGCCGGATCATGGTCGAGTACTACGGGTCGCCGGTCCCGCTGAACCAGCTCGCATCCGTGAACGTCCCCGAACCCAGGCTGCTCGTGGTCCAGCCATTCGACAAGAACTCGATCGCGCAGATCGAGAAGGCGATCCAGCAGAGCGACCTCGGGATCACGCCGTCGAACGACGGATCGGTGGTACGCCTCGCGTTCCCACCCCTCACCGAGGAGCGTCGCAAGGAGCTCGTCAAACAGCTGCATCACCGGGCGGAGGAGGGTCGTGTCGCCATCCGGAATGTCCGGCGACACACGAAGGATGATATGGAGAAGCTTGAGCGAGAGCATTCCATCTCGGAAGATGAGCTCTCGAGGGGAGAGAAGGAGCTCCAGAAGCTGACGGACCGGTACGTGGCCGAGATCGATGAGATCCAGCGCCACAAGGAATCTGAGCTCATGGAGGTCTAGTGCCCGACGACGAGCACGAGAGCGACGACCTGTTCGAGGATCTCGACAAGTTCTTCGCCCCGATCAAGGACGTCGAGTGGGACGAGCCGGAGGAAGCCACGCCGTCCACCGAAGCTCCCGGCCAAGAGCACGTCACCGTCCGGGGCGAACCCGAACCCGTGGTCACGGTGCCACCCGCAGCTGACGAATCCCCCGGGGGAGCCTCAGCCGCATCCGAGGACGACGATGAAGAAGACGAGGGTGACTGGTACGACACGGCATCGCTCGAGCCCGTCGACCAGGCGCTCGGGGCATCCCCCGGAAGCGAGGAAGCCATCGAGGACGCCGAGCAGCCGCTCGCCCGCCCCGCGGAGCTGGAGCAGCCCGGCGACGACCAGGGAGACCTGTTCGCGCGGCCGGCCGAGAGTGACGACTGGCCCGGAGAGCAGGAAGGGGAGCGGCCGTCCGCGGAGGAGCTCGAGGAGGCCGCCGCGCACTTCGCGGATCCGGCCGGAGATGAAGGGGCGGAGGCGTCGGGTCCTCGCGTCGTCCAGATCGACGAGGAGAACGCGGCCGACCTGATGGATGAGCTGGGTGCGGAGCCGTACCCGCCGGGCGAGGACGAGGACGCCTTCGCCGCGATGGCCGAGGAAGAGCCGACTCGCACGATCGTCGTCGGCGCCGAGGGTCTCGGCGGCCCCAGTTGGCAGGAGCCGGCGGCGGTCGAGGTCGGGGCCGACCTCGACCGACGCGGAACCGAGCGGGACGTTCCCGCCGCGTTCCTCACGGGGATGGTTCTGGCCGGCGTCGCGCTCGTGGCGTTGCTGATCGGCGACGGGGTGTTCGCGCTCGTGGCGAGTGTCGTCGCCCTTGTGGCCCAGGGCGAGTTGTACGGCGTCATGGTGAAGCATCACCGGCAGCCGGCGACCGCGGTGGGGTTGGTGAGCGGGGCATTGGTGCTCGCCGGTGCGTACTACCACGGTGAGGCCGGGCTCCTTTCGATGCTGACGCTCGGTGTGCTGGCAACCTTCCTCTGGTTCATGACGGTCCCGGCGCCTCACCGGAAGGACGTCGTCGGAAACATCGGCCTCACCTTGCTCGGGTTGCTGTGGATCCCCGTGCTGGCCAGCTCGCTGCTGATCATCCTGACCACGTTCGACACCTCGGTCGTGGTGGCCGTGATCGGTCTCACGTTCGTGTTCGACACCCTGGCGTTCCTGACCGGGTCCGTCTGGGGTGGATCGTTCATCCAGCGGCCGCTCGCGCCCGCCACGAGCCCGAAGAAATCGGTGGAGGGGCTCATCGTGGCGTCGCTCGGAACCGTCATCGTGTCGTCCGCCTTCGTAACGGCGTTCGTGAATGCGGCACCCGGGATCTTCGAGGACGGTCGTCTGAACGCCGTACTGCTCGGCCTCATCGTTTCCCTCGCCGCGACGTTCGGCGACCTCGCGGAATCGTTGGTCAAGCGCGACGTGGGCGTCAAGGACATGGGGAGTGTCCTGCCCGGACACGGCGGCGTCCTCGACAGGATCGATTCGCTCCTGTTCGTCGCCCCCGCCGCGCTCCTCCTCCTGCGCATCATCGCCTTCTAGGTTCTGGCCGCCCCGCGGCTTGTTCCCTTGCGGTCGGGGGTAGTCTGTCCTCATGCCGAGCATCACCATCCTCGGTTCGACCGGATCGGTCGGGACCCAGGCGTTGGACGTGGTCCGTCGCAATCCCGAGCGCTTCAAGGTGGTCGGGCTGTCCGTCGCCGGAACGAATCAAGAACTGTTGATCGGGCAGATCCGTGAGTTCCTGCCACCCGTGGTCGCGATCGCGGATGAGGCGGCGGCCGAGGAGGTGGGGGCCGTTCTCAGCTCGCTCCGGGGTGTGGAGCTCCTCGTCGGGCCGGACGCCGCAGAACGACTCGCCGCGGACACCGAGGCCGACATCGTCCTGAACGCGCTCGTGGGGTCGTCCGGCCTGGGGCCGACGCTGGCCGCGTTGCAGAACGGCAAGACCGTGGCTCTGGCGAACAAGGAGTCGCTCGTCGTGGGCGGGGAGCTCGTGATGGACCTGATCAAGGGCGAGCCCGAACGCCTCCGGCCGGTGGACTCCGAGCACGCAGCGCTCGCGATGGCGCTTCGAGGCGAGCGCCGCGAAGACCTGAAGCGGGTGGTGATCACGGGCTCGGGCGGCCCGTTCCGCGGCTGGACCGCGACGGAGCTCGCCAAGGCCTCGATGAAGGAGGCCCTGCAGCATCCGGTGTGGTCGATGGGACCGAAGATCACGATCGACTCGGCCACGTTGATGAACAAGGGCCTCGAGGTGATCGAGGCGCACTACCTCTTCGGTCTCGAGTACTCACAGATCCACGTGCTGATCCACCCCGAGGGCGTGGTGCACGCGATCGCCGAGTTCCGGGACGGGTCGATGCGGGCCGAGATGGCGACGCCGGACATGCGGCTGCCGATCCAGCTCGCTCTGGCCTGGCCGGAACGGCTCCCGACCGGGGTGGCCTCGCTGCCACTCACGGAGAAGCCGCTCACGTTCGAGCCCGTCGATCACGAAGCGTTCCCCGCGGTGGACCTCGCCTACCGCGTGGGCGCCCTGGGCCTCACGTTCCCGGCCGTGATGAACGCGGCGAACGAGGTGGCCGTGATGGCGTTCCTCGAGGGGAAGATCCCGCTCCCACGCATCGTGGAGATCGTCCAGACGATCATCGACGAACACGAACCACCCTCGGTCGTCTCGGTCGTGCACATCGAGCGGGCAGATGCATGGGCCCGCCGGCGCACGGCGGAGATCATCGAGGCCCGCTGAGTGGGGAGCGTCTACGCGATCGCCGGCTTCCTCGCACTGATCCTGCTCGTCGTCATCCCGATCCACGAGCTCGGTCACATGCTCGTGGCTCGCCGGTTCGGCTTCAAGGTCACGGAGTACTTCATCGGATTCGGACCGAGGCTTTGGTCGCGGAGACGCGGCGAGATCGAGTACGGCGTGAAGGCGATCCCGGCAGGCGGCTACGTGAAGATCGCCGGGATGAACCCGTACGAGTCGGTGGCGCCCGAGGATCTGCCACGCGCCTACGGGTCCAAGCCGATCTGGCAGCGGACGCTGGTGATCCTCGCGGGCCCCGCCTCGCACTTCCTGGTGGGCGCGATCCTCTACTTCGCGCTCTTCGCCACGTACGGGAACCTCGACACGGAGGTGGTCGTTGTCGGCGATGTCACTCAGACGTTGGACGGCAGTGTGTCCCCCGCGAAGGAAGCGGGCCTCCAGGTCGGCGACGTCGTCGTGCGAGTCGGTGACATGCCGAACCCCACGCCTGACTCGCTCGGTCGATACGTGACCCAGTACGCCGGGGAACATCCGAACGAGCCTCTCGTGTATGTGGTGGAGCGCGAGGGAGAGACGATCACGCTGCCGATCGTGCCGAAGCTCGTCAAGGAAGACGGGGTGACCAGGGGGAGGATCGGCTTCACCCTGGGCCCAGAGCCACTGTCGATCCCGGAAGCGGCGGTCGTGTCGGGGAGATGGGTCGGGAGGGCGACGTGGAACAGCGTCGCGGCGATCCCCAAGATCTTCACGCAGGGAGTGGGTCGAACGTTCTCGGTCCTTTTCAGCGACGAGCCGCGTCGACCCGACGACCCCACGAGCCTGGTCGGGGTGAGCCGTCAGATCGGCGTCGCGGGTGATCGGGGTGACTGGGCCCTGTTCCTCGGTTTCGCCGCGTACGTGACCGTGTTCATCGGTGTGGTGAACCTCGTGCCCCTGCCGCCGCTCGACGGTGGTCATCTGCTGCTCCTGGCGTGGGAGAAGCTCACCGGTCGCCAGGCCGACTACCGGAAGCTCGTTCCGGTCTCCGCGACGGTGATCGTGTTCCTCTCGATCTTCGCGATCGCGACGGTCATCCTCGACATCACCGAACCCCTGCCCCTCATCTAGCTGCACCCCGGAGCCGCTCGCGGAGCACACCCCGCCACGATTTCTCCATCCCTCGGCCATTCGCCGCGCGGGACCCGGTGGATACGATGACAGCGTGGCTGCTCAGACCGTGCTCGTCGTGGAGGACGAGGACGCCATCGCCGAAGCCGTTCGGGCCCGCCTCCAGAGCGAGGGCTACGACGTGGTCGTCGCCTCCGACGGCCCGGAGGCGCTCCGGAAGCATGCCGAACACCGCCCGGACCTGGTGGTGCTCGATCTGATGCTGCCAGGGATGGACGGCCTCGAGGTCTGCACACGGATCCAGCGGGACGGATGGACGCCGGTGCTGATGCTCACCGCTCGAACGGAGGAGGCGGACAAGGTCGCCGGTTTCGCCGTCGGCGCCGACGACTACCTCACCAAGCCGTTCAGCCTCCGCGAGCTCAGCGTCCGGGTCCAGGCGATCCTGCGGCGGCGCGAGCGGATCGAGGGGTCGACCGACGGGGAACCGATCGAGCGGTCGGGGCTCCTGGTGGACGCGAAGCGCCGCCGCGTCGAGGTGGACGGCGCGGAGGTGCCCCTGACCCCGCTCGAGTTCGAGATCCTTCTCGCCCTCGCTCGCGAGCCGGGCGTCGTCCTCTCCCGGGATCAGTTGATGGATCGGATCTGGGGCTATCGCGATCACGCGGGGGGTCGGGTCGTCGATTCGCACGTGGCCCGACTGCGACGGAAGATCGGCGAGGACGGGAACGACCCGCGCTTCATCCGGACCGTCCACGGAGTCGGGTACGCCTTCAAGGAGACATGATGGCGACCCGTCCGCTGGACAGGCTCACGTCGATCCGAGCGAAGCTCGGATCGACGGTCGTGATCGCGGTCGCCTTGGCGCTCGCGATCAGCTACGTGCTGATCGCGTTCGCACTCAGGAACTCGCCCCGCGACTCCGAGGCGATCGACGCCCTCAGCCTCGCCCGGAAGGCGGCGACGGGCAGGCTGGGCTCGGTACCGCCCGGGACGATGGTGGTGATCCGCCATCCGGACGGATCCTCCGAGGTCCGTGGGACGGACCTCGGTGAGCTGCCGCGGCTGCGCGTGGACGCTCCCCGGTGGGGCGTGATCGGCGCGAACGTCTTCGCGACCGTTCCCATCCGTGGTGGGAGCTCCGCCACCGTCTTGATCCACTCGCCCTCGCGAGGGTTCCTCGGCCGTGTGTCGGCGACCACCGGCTTCCTGCAGAGCGTGTGGTGGCAGTTCCTCCTCGTCGGCGTGGTCGCGGCCACCGTCTCGCTGGGGGTGGCGCGTCTGTTCGCGCGAGGCATGACCCAGCCACTGAGAGACATGGCGTCGGCGGCCCGGATGATGGAGACGGGGGACTACTCGGTGCGGGTGCAGACCAGGAGCCGGGACGAAGTCGGGAGGCTCGCGACCGCGTTCAATCGGATGAGCGGGGAGCTCGAGAACCTCGAGAAGAGCCGTCGCGACCTGGTCGCCAACGTCTCGCACGAGTTGAAGACACCCATCACGGCCATCCGGGCACATCTCGAGAACCTGCTCGACGGCGTCGAGCAACCGGACCCGGCGACCCTCGAGGTGATGCTCGCCCAGGTCGAGCGTCTCGGCCGGCTCGTGGACCAGCTCCTCGACCTGTCGAGGCTCGAATCCGGCGAGATCCCGCTCCGGATCGAGCAGCTTCCCCTGCAGCCGCTCGTCGACGACCTGATCTCCGAGATCGACGTGGCGCTCTCCGGCCGAGGTGTCCGGGTCGACAATCATGTCCCCGCCGACCTGCCGGCTCTGTCCGTCGACCGGGAGCGTGTGCATCAGGTGCTGTTCAACCTCGTCGACAACGCGGTTCGGTTCACCCCGGAGGGTGGGCACGTCACGGTTTCGGCCCGGCGCCGGAACGGCTCGGTGGAGGTGGCGGTGTCCGACACCGGGGCGGGCATCCCCTCGGAGCATCTGCCGCGGCTCTTCGAGCGCTTCTATCGAGCCGATCCCGCGCGAGCGCGCGGAGACGGAGGCACCGGGATCGGGCTCGCGATCGCGCGCTCCGTCGTGGAGGCACATGGAGGGCAGATCAAGGCGGAGAGTGAACCGGGCCGCGGCAGCGTCTTCACCTTCGACCTGCCCGCGGCCGAGGAGAGCGGCGCATGAGGTCGAGCACGTCGACCGTCACGGTCACTCCTCCCGAGCGGTTCGCGTTCCTCGACCTCACCGACGAGCTCCGTCGCGCGATCAAGGACGCCGGGATCACGGAAGGCGTGGCCGTCGCGTTCTGTGCCCACACCACCTGCGCCCTGCTGATCAACGAGTGGGAAGAGGGTGCGCTCGAGGACTTCCGGCGCCACCTCACCGAGCTGGTGCCGCATGAGGGGACCTACTTCCGCCATGACGACTTCGAGATCAGGACGCAGAACATGCATCCCGACGAGCGGAAGAACGGCCACGCCCACGTGAAGGCGATGCTCCTGTCCGCGACGTCGCACGCGATCCCGGTGATGGACGGCGAACCGTCGCTCGGTACGTGGCAACGGCTGCTCTTCTTCGAGATGGACGAGCCGAAGGACAGGACCGTCACGTTCCAGGTATTCGGGAGCTGAGAGACTCACGTTGATGATCCGGCGCAGAGAGACGAGGCAACTCCACGTGGGGCGCGTCGCCGTGGGCGGCGACGCGCCCATCTCGATCCAGTCGATGACCACGACCAAGACCGCCGACATCAACGCGACGCTGCAGCAGATCGCGTCGCTCGTGGCCGCGGGGGTGGACATCGTCCGCGTCGCGGTCCCGCACTGGGAGGACGCGAACGCGTTGGAGGCGATCGCGGCGAAGTCCACGGTGCCGGTCATCGCCGACATCCACTTCCAGTGGAAGTACGCGATGGCGGCCCTGGAGGCCGGGATCCAGGGCCTACGGATCAACCCCGGCAACATCAAGTACGACGACAAGGTGCGCGTGATCGCGCGAGAGGCGAAGGCGCGCGGCGTGCCGATCCGGATCGGGGTGAACGCCGGCTCGCTCGAGAAGGACCTGCTCGCACGTTACGGGGCTCCGACCCCGGAGGCGTTGGTCGAGTCGGCTCTCTACGAAGCGAGGATCCTCGAGGACGAGGACTTCTTCGACATCAAGATCTCGGTCAAGCATTCGAACCCGCTCGTCATGATCGAGGCCTATCGGCAGCTCGCGGAGAAATGCGACTACCCGCTCCACCTCGGCGTCACCGAGGCCGGCCCGATGCCGATGGGCGGCGTGAAGAGCGCGGTCGGGATCGGGACGCTGCTCTCGGAGGGGATCGGCGACACGATCCGTGTGTCGCTGACGGACGATCCCGTCGAGGAGGTCAAGGTCGCGACGACGATCCTGCAGTCGCTCGGCTTGCGGAAGCGCGGGCTGGATCTCGTCGCGTGCCCTTCGTGCGGCCGCGCCGAGGTGGATGTGCTCGGCCTCACGAAGCAGGTGAACGAGGCGCTCGAGCGCGAAGGTCTGAAGGCGCCGATCCGCGTCGCGGTCATGGGCTGCGTCGTGAACGGTCCGGGTGAGGCGCGCGAGGCGGACCTCGGCATCGCGGCGGGCAAGGGGCAGGGATTCCTCGTCGTCAAGGGGGAAGTGGTCGACAAGATCCCGGAGTCCGAGTTCGTGACTCGGCTCATCGCCGAAGCGAAGAAGATGGCGGCCGCCGAGACCGGGCCTCCCGGCTCCGACTGATCAGCCTCCACCGACCCGCCTCAACGAGACCGCCGCGGCGGCCGATACACCTGGGGTGAAGAGGATCCTCGCACTGTCGGTTGCGATCGTCGCCATGGCGTTCGGCCCGACGGCCCCGCCTTCCGGCGCCGCCGACGTGCCGGGCACCGCATGCAGGGTCTTCCCCGCGAACAACGTCTGGAACATGGACGTCCGGAAGCTGCCCGTGCATCCGAAGAACGCGACCTGGAAGCGCTCGACCCACGCCGGGACGACACGGTTGCACCCCGACTTCGGCCCGCCGTCGTACGGGATCCCGTTCGACGTCGTGCCGTCCTCGCACGCGAAGGTGTCGATCGATTTCCACTACGCCGACGAGAGCGACCCCGGTCCCTATCCGTTCGGTGGCGACGTGCAGGTCGAGGGCGGATCGGACCGGCACGCGATCATGATCGACGAGGGAACCTGCGTCCTCTACGAGCTCTTCGGGGTCCGCCGCGATGGTGGGAGCCCGACCGCCGGCAGCGGCGCCATCTTCGATCTCCGCTCGAACGCCCTCCGGCCGGCCGGGTGGACCAGTGCCGACGCCGCCGGTCTGCCGATCTTCCCGGGCCTCGTGCGCTACGACGAGGTCTTCGGGCCGAACGCCGGCATCCACCACGCGCTGCGCTTCACGGTGGGCTGCACCCGCCGGAGCTACGTCTGGCCGGCGCGTCACCAGGCGGGTGTCGCGGTCCCATCCTGCCCACCGATGGGGGCGAGGTTCCGGCTCAAGGGCGGATACGACATGAGTGGATACTCGCTGCGAGCCCGGATCGTGCTTCGCGCGATGAAGCGGTATGGGGTGATCGTGGCCGACAACGGCAGCGACTGGTACTTCCAGGGCGCGGTGGATCCTCGGTGGACTTACACCTTCGTGGACCAACTCAAGCGGGTGCCCGCGCGCGCATTCGTCGCGGTCGACGCGTCCGCGTGCAAGGTGGCGCCGAACTCCGGGGCGTTCGCCTACGGGCCCGGCTGTCCCGCTCCCTGATCACCCAGCGAGCGCCAGGAAGTTCTCGACGATCCGGGGTCCCTCCGGCGTGAGGATCGACTCCGGATGGAATTGGACGCCGTACCGCGGCAGCTCCCGATGCTGGGCGGCCATCACGAGTCCGTCTTCGGTCCACGCCGTCAGCTCGAGCTCGGCGGGCAGGTCGTCGCGGATCACGACGAGGGAGTGATATCGCCCCGCCTCGAACGGGCTGGTGACGCCCTCGAGGATCCCGCGGCCCTCGTGATGGACCAGCGACGCCTTCCCGTGGAACGGCGTCGTCCGATCGACGGTCCCGCCGCTCGCGAGACCGAGCGCCTGATGACCGAGGCACACGCCAAGGACGGGGGTGCTCGCGGGCAACAGGCGGAGGAGCTCCGGGAAGCTTCCCGAGTCTTTCGGGTGGCCCGGTCCGGGTGAGAGGACGACCGCCTCCGGCTCGCGAGCGACGAGCTCGGCCGCGGGTGCCTCGTCGGACTTCACGACCTCGGTCGTTCTTCCCAACCCTTCGATCAGCTGCACGAGGTTGTACGTGAAGCTGTCGTAGTGATCGACGACGAGGATCATCGGTGCGCCCCCTGCTCCGTTGTGAGCGTACCCATCGCCGGGAGTAACGCGGACGCCTTCGCCTTCGTCTCGACAGCTCCGCCTCCGGGTCGGAGTCGGCCACGACCCCCGCGCCCGCCTGGACGTGCGCCCGGCCGCCGGTGACCACCGCGGTCCGGATCGTGATGCAGAAGTCGAGATCGCCGGCGAACGTGAGGTAGCCGACCGCTCCCGCGTATGGGCCGCGCGCGGTCGGTTCGGACTCGGCGATCAGCTCCATCGCCCGGTGCTTGGGCGCACCCGTCACGGTCCCGGCCGGGAAGGTCGCCGCCAGCGCGTCGAGGGGATGCGTGTCCTCCCGAAGGTCACCCTCGACGGTCGACACGATGTGCATCACCTTCGAGAACCGCTCGACCTGCATCAGCTCGGTGGGACGGACGCTGCCAGGCACGCAGACGCGGCCCAGATCGTTGCGCGCGAGGTCCACGAGCATCGCGTGCTCCGCCTGCTCTTTGGGATCCGCGAGGAGCTCGTGCTCGAGCAACCGGTCGCGTACCTCCGTCGCGCCTCGAGGCCGGGTCCCGGCGATCGGCCGGGCGGACACCCGCCGCCCCTCCACGCGAACGAGCGGCTCCGGGGACGAGCCGGCGAGCTCCATCCCGAGCATCCGGAGGAAGAACATGTAGGGCGCGGGATTCGAGACGCGGAGGCGCCGGTAGATCGGGAACCCACCGTCCGGCGCGTCGAACGAGACGCGCCGAGACGGGACGCCCTGGTAGATGTCGCCGGCGAGGATGTGCTCCTTGAACGACGAGACGATCCGGCGGTAGTCGTCGTCCGCCATGTTCGGTTCGCCGGTCTCCGTGTCGCCGGCGCCGCTCGCGGCGGCGAGCGGCGGCGTCGCGGCCTCCGCGATCCGGACGGCGAGGTCCTCCAGGGCCGCGATGCCGCCGTCGTAGTCGCCGGCGGGGACGTGGGCGACGAGGATGAGCCGCTGTCGCCAGTGATCGAACACGACCGCCCGATCGATCGCGAGGAGCCCGACGGGAGGGCACGGGGCGTCGTCGGGGTGGGGTGCGGGATGACCGTCGAGGAGGCTGGCGGCCTCGTATGCGAGGTACCCCATCAACCCCCCCGTGAGCGGCGGCAGGTCGGGGAGACGCGGTCCGCGGATCGAACGCGCCGCGCCGATGAGCGCCTCACGCGCCGATCCCCCGTCGGGGATCGCCAGCGGCAGGTCTCGGGCCGTATCCTGGATCCGCAGACCGGCGCCGTCGAGGATCAGCGTGGCCGCCGGGTCGCCGGCCACGAAGGAGTACCGCCCCCAGCGTTCGGAACGCTCGACCGATTCCAGCAAGATGCCGGGTCCCGTGCCCGCGACGGCGGGGAACAGGCCGACCGGGGTGGACACGTCGGCCAAGAGCTCGGCCCACACCGGAACGAGCGCCCACTCGCGGGCGAGTGCCTCGAACTCGACGCGGTTCGGATGGATATCGAGCTTCGGTGCCAATCGACCCCTTCCTCGGTCTTCGGATCATCTCGGGCTCGGTGACGGAATGAGCCCCGGGATCCGTCCCGGGGCTCGTCGCGCGAGGTGCGAGAGGAACTAGCGCGTCGGTGGCCCAGGGCTCTTCGAGCCCCTCGGCCACCCCCAGTTGCCGCTCGCCGCCGTCATCGTGGGCTGGATGGTGGCATCTGGGTTCCCGCCCAGTCAACGGCCTGTTACGTTTGGCGGCTCACGCGGCGGGATGGGCGCCGCGCCGACCCCCGGAGGATGCCTCGATGCGTCGTCGTCTCACTTGGGGCCTCACGGCGCTCGTGACAGGGCTCGCGATCGCGTCACCCGCGCGGTCCGAGACCGCCACCGAGGGATCGCCCAGGACTCACGTCGCCGGGATCGACACGGCGACTTCCGGCGGCCCTCGATCGACCGAGGTGCCCCGGCTCGTTCGCGCGGGCAGCGACCTGCGTGGCAACCCCATACGCGCCGGGGGATCGACCGCGCGGGGAGGTGGGGCGCTCATCCCGACGATCCTGCCGACACCGTTCGACGGTGTGGCCGATATCGCGCTGGTCTCGCCCGGGGACCCCACGGGCGCGCTCGGGGTCACCCATCATCTCGCGGCGGTGAACGTCCACATGGCGTTCTACGACCGAGCGGGGGTCGCGCTGGATCCGCCCAGACGACTTCGCTCCCTCGACGACCAACTGCCCGCAGGTGTCGACGACTTCGACCCGAAGGTGTTCTACGACCCGTACCAACAGCGGTTCGTCCTGGTGTTCGCCTCCGCGAGCGACACCCAGAGCTTCCTGTCCGTCGTGGTGATCCCGGAGGGATCGGAGGGCGTCCCGGCGAACTGGTGCGTGCTCCACATGTCCGGCGATCAGGTGCGCAGCAACGGGAAGCAGTTGGCCGACTACCCGATGGTCGGATTCACGCAGAACCGGGTGACGCTCACCACCAACCAGTTCGACTACAACGACGCTCCGTTCGTCGGAGGATTCAAGTACGTCCAGGTCGTCTCGTTCCCCAAAGGAAAGCTCTACGACTGCTCGGTGCCGGTGGTGCCCATCAAGATCTTCAGCCGGATCCAAACGAGGGATCCGGACGGCTCCCGGGCGTTCACGATCGTTCCAGCACTCTCCTTCGGCGGTGCGCCGACGACCCAGTTCATGACCTCGCTCGATTTCGACGGCTCGACGGGCAAGCTGATCCTCTGGCGACTCAAGTCGGTGGGTGGTGTCCTGAAGCTGACCCGGGTCGCGCTGGGGAAGGGGGTGATGGGTTATCCCCCGTGGGGGCGGCAATGCGGGAACACCGCGGGCCTCGACACGAAGTGGGACACCGGCGACCTCCGGTTGACCTCATCCTTCTGGGACGGGTCGCTCGGGCGCCTCTACACGACCACGGCGATCCGGGGGAACATCGGTGGCGGCGGCGCGGAGTCGGTGATCCGTTGGTGGGAGGTCGACCCGGCCTCGCGCCTGGGGAACTCGGACGTGACCCGGAAGGGCAGCGTCGGCGCCGCCGGTCGCGACGTCGCGTGGCCTTCGATCGCGACCGACGGCGATGGCAAGATCTGGGTGAACTATGCGCGTGCCGGGGCGGCCGAGTGTCTCTCCGCCTATGCGGCCGTGATCCAGCCCGGCGCCATCGGGTCCGCCTCCGTGCTCATCCGAGGGGGTTTCGGGCGCTACGAGTACACATCGGGCTTGGAACGGTGGGGTGACTTCACCGCCATCTCGCGAGACCCCGTGGACCAGAGCGCGATGGCGACCTACGGGGCGTACCCGATCGATGACGGCGGAGGAAGCCCGACGAAGGTCTGGCAACAGGTGATCGCCACCCTCACGGACGTCTAGATACCGGCGGGCTCGAGCCCGCCGGTATCCTTCTCCTTCCATGCGGGTATCCAAGCTGTTCGCGCGCACGCTCCGGGAGGATCCGGCCGAGGCCGACGTTCCGTCCCACCGGCTCTTGCTGCGTGCCGCGTTCATCCGGAAGGTCGCCGCCGGGATCTACACGACGATGCCCCTCGGGCTCCGGACGATGAACAAGATCGAACGGGTCGTGCGTGAGGAGATGAACGCCTCCGGTGCACAGGAGCTCCGTATGCCGATCGTCCTGCCCGCCGAGCCGTGGAAGCTCACGGGTCGATGGGAGGCCTACGGGGACCTGATGTTCCGGCTGCAGGATCGTCACGGACGGGAGTTCGTCCTCGGTCCGACGCAGGAGGAGATCGCGGCTCCGCTCGTGCAGCAGGAGTTCCCCTCGTACCGCGACCTACCGGTGAACATCTACCAGGTGGAGTGGAAGTACCGCGACGAGTTCAGGCCGCGGTACGGACTGCTGCGCGGACGCGAGTTCCTGATGAAGGACGCGTACACGTTCGACCGTGACGAGGAGGGGATGCGCGAGTCCTACCGCGTGATGTACGAGGCGTACCAGCGCGTGTTCGACCGCCTCGGCCTGGACCACGTGATCGTCGAGGCGGATCCCGGCACGATCGGCGGCGGCATCAACCACGAGTTCATGGCGCTGGCCGACGTCGGCGAAGATCTCTTCGTCCGCTGCGAGAACGGCGACTACCTCGCCGACACCGAGGCCGCCACGCCACGCGCACCCGAACCGGTGGCCGACGACGATCCGCAACCGCTCACCGAGGTCGAGACGCCGGGGGCGGTCACGATCGACCTGATGGTGGAGCAGATGGGTGTGCCGGCCGAAGCCACGATGAAATGCATCCTGTTCGACGTCGAGGGCCGGACGGTCGCCGTCTTGGTCCCCGGCGATCGCGAGGTGGGAGAAGAGAAGCTCGCCCGGCTCCATTTCCCCGAGCGCGTGCGCCGCTTCGAGGACGAGGACTTCACGCGGACGGGGTTCGCGAAGGGCTTCGTGGGTCCGCAGGGTTTCGGGCCCGATGTGGCGATCTTCGCGGACCACTCGGTGCGTGGACGGCCGAACTGGGTGACGGGCGCGAATCAGAAGGACGTCCACGTCACCGGAGCCACCCTCGACCGCGACTTCCGCGTCGATCGCTGGGAGGACCTGGTCCAGATCCGCGACGGCGACCGCTGTCCGATCGACGGCGGCCGGCTGGAGATCGGACGGTCGATCGTCGTCGGTCACATCTACCAGCTGGGGACCTACTACTCGGAGCCCTTGGGGGCGACGTACCAGGCCGAAGACGGGTCACCACGTCACTACGTGATGGGGTCGTACGGGATCGGGATCAGCCGGATCATGGCGGCGACCGTCGAACAGAGCCACGACGACGACGGGATGATCTGGCCGAAGCTCCTGGCCCCCTACGAGGTGGCCGTGATCATGGCGAACGCCGACGCCCCGGCGGTGACCGAGGAGGCCGAGCGGATCTATCGAGAGCTCGGAGAGCGTGGGATCGAAGCGGTCCTCGACGATCGGGAGGAGCGTGCGGGTGTGAAGTTCGCCGACGCCGACCTGGTGGGGTACCCGGTACAGGTGGTGGTCGGTTCCCGAGGTCTCGAGGGCGGCACGGTCGACCTGAAGGTCCGTGCCACCGGGGAGCGGACGAAGGCTCCGCTGGCAGAGGCCTCCCAGGCGGTCGCGGACCTTCTCGCCGGCGCTCCGTAGCGCTCGCGAGTCCTCGGTTCCGAGAGCGCTGTCTATACTGGCTGGTCGACGACGATCTGCACGGCCGGAAGTGGGCTCGCCGCCCACTTTCTTTTTCGAGGGGTGACATCGGCCCGAAGGACGAGAGGGGGAACGTGGACGCGGAAGCGCTGGTCAGACCCGTGATCGAGGGCGAGGGCCTCGAGCTCGTCGACGTGACCTTCGGTCGCGAAGACGGCCGTCGCATCCTGCGCGTCACGGTCGACCGAGACGGCGGCGTGGACCTCGAAACGATCTCGCGGCTGTCGGGGAAAGTGTCGCGTCGGCTCGATCTCGAGGGGTTCGAGCCCGGCCCGTACGCCTTGGAGGTCACGACACCCGGCATCGAGCGCCCGTTGCGCCGCCCCCAGGACTTCCGCCGCGCCGTCGGACAGCGTGTGCTGGTGAAGACCGAAGAGGGTGTGCTCGAGGGGGAGCTGCGCGCGGCCGAGGACGATGAGATCCGGATCGTGGCCCACGAAGGCGAGCATCGCGTGGCGCTCGACGAGGTGGCTGCGGCGAAGACGGTCGTCGACTGGGACGCAGAGCTGAAGGGAAGCGACCGATGAACGCCGAGATGATCGCCGCGCTGCGGGAGCTCGAGCGGGAGAAGGGGATCGCCTTCGAGACCATCCTGGGCGGCCTCGAGGAGGCCATGGCCTCGGCCTACAAGGCCCACTGGAAGCAGGAGCATCCCGACGGCAACGACGAGTTCGTCGGGTTCCGCGCCGTGATCGACCCGGAGACGGGCGATCTTCGGATGTGGCAGCAGGAGCTCGAAGAAGTGGACCTTCCGCCGGTCGAGGGGAGTGACGAGCTCGGGGTCGAGATGAAGGTCATCTCCGAGGCCGAGGTGGAGGTCACCGACGACTTCAAGGGACGGATCGGCGCTCAGACGGCGAAGCAGGTGATCTTCCAGAAGCTCCGAGACGCGGAACGGGAGATGACCTACGAGGAGTTCGCCGGACGCGAGGGCGACGTGGTCACCGGCATCGTCCAGCAGCAGGAGCGCCGATACACGCTCCTCGATCTCGGCAAGGTGGAGGCGTTGCTCCCGCAGGGAGAGCAGGTTCCGTCGGAGCCGTTGCGGCACGGCGAGCGACTCAAGGCGTTCATCACCGAGGTTCGTCGCGGGACGAAGGGTCCGCAGATCGTCGTCTCGCGGACGCATCCCGGCCTGCTGAAGGCGCTGTTCGCACTCGAGGTGCCTGAGATCGACGAGGGGATCGTGGAGATCATGGCCGTGGCCCGCGAGCCCGGACACCGCTCCAAGATCGCGGTCGCTTCGAACGAGCCGGCGGTCGATCCGGTCGGCGCCTGTGTCGGCCCGAAGGGCTCGCGCGTGCGGATGGTGGTCAACGAGCTCCGTGGCGAGAAGATCGATGTGGTGCCGTGGTCGGAGGAGTCGGCCACCTTCGTGGCGAATGCGCTCCAACCCGCGAAGGTGAAGGAGGTGACGGTCAACCCCGAGACGCAGACCGCCCTCGTGATCGTGCCCGACTACCAACTCTCGCTCGCGATCGGCAGGGAGGGACAGAACGCCCGACTCGCGGCCAGGCTTACGGGGTGGAGGATCGACATCAAGTCCGAGAGCCAGGCGGCCGAGCCTCCGCCTCCCGTTGTCCCCGTCGAAGCGGCAGCCCCCGAGGAACCGCAGGCGGAGACCGAGGAAGAGGTGGCCACGGGCGTCGGCGCCGAGCCGACGCCCGAAGAGGCCGCGCCGGTCGAGGCCGAAGCAGTCGAAGCGGCGGCGGTCGAGCCGGAACCGGTCGCGGTGCCCGATGCGCCGGTGGAAGCCGCGCCAGCGGAGGCGCCGGCGGGGGAATGACGGATCGTGGCGCGCGCGCCGGAGCGTTCGTGCGTCGGGTGTTGGGAGCGCGCACCGAAAGCTGAGCTCTTGCGGGTCGCGCGCACGCCGGCAGGCGTGCGCGTCGATCCGCTCGGCGACGCGCCCGGGAGGGGCGCGTACGTCCACCGCGACACCGAGTGCGTTGCTGCGGCGTTGCGGAAGGGTGCGCTCGCGAGCGCGCTGCGCAGAGGGTTGGCCCAAGAGGAACTCGCTAGGCTTAGGACCGAGATCGAGGAGGCGTTGCAGGCGATATGAGGATCCACGAGCTCGCCAAGGAGCTCGACGTGTCCAGCAAGGAGATGCTGGAGACGCTCGAGAAGATGGGTGTCACGGGCAAGTCGGCTTCCTCCAGCGTGCCCGAAGACCTCGTGCCTCGGCTGCGCGCCTCGGGTGGCAAGGCGACCAAGGCGGCCAAGCCCCGCCAGGTCATGGAGCCGCCGCCGAAGCCGCGGGCGAAGCCCAAGCCGAAGCCCAAGTCGAAGACGACCACACCGGAAGCGACCCCGGCGCCCACCGTGGAGGACCAGCCCGCAGCCGCTGTGGCGACGTCGGCCGCCACTGCACCGGCCGCCGCGACACCCACGACGGCACCCGCCCCCGCGACGCCGGCGGCCGCGGCTCCGGCGACCGCACCGGCCGTTGCGGCCCCCACCGCTCCGGGCACCACCACCTCGCCGGTCCCGGCGCCGGTCGCGCCTGCAGCCGCCGTCGCCGTCGCGCCGACAGGCCCGGTGCTGCAGGTGGTTCGAGGCTCCACGCCACAACTGTTCGCGGAGAAGACCAACCGGTCCCCGGCGGACATCGTGAAGATCCTCTTCATGTCCGGAGAGATGGTCACGGCGACCACGTCGCTCTCCGACGAGGCGCTCCAGACCCTCGGATCCGAGCTCGGGTACCACGTGGAGATCGTCGGCCTCGAAGACGAGCTGCAGGCGGAGGAGCTCGAGGAGGACATCGACGAGACCAAGCTCGTGCCCCGCTCACCCGTGGTGACCGTGATGGGCCACGTCGACCACGGCAAGACGAAGCTCCTCGACGCGATCCGAACGACCGACGTGGTCTCGGGCGAGTTCGGCGGGATCACCCAGCACATCGGCGCCTACCAGGCGCACGTCAACGGGAGAGAGATCACGTTCATCGACACGCCGGGCCACGAAGCCTTCACCGCGATGCGTGCTCGGGGCGCACAGATCACCGACATCGCGGTCCTCGTCGTCGCCGCCGACGACGGCGTGATGCCGCAGACCGTCGAGGCGCTCGACCACGCGAGGGCGGCGGGCGTGCCCGTGATCGTGGCGGTCAACAAGATCGACAAGGAAGAAGCGGATCCGAACCGCGTGCGGACCCAGATGGTGGAGCGTGGGCTGGTGCCGTCGGAGTGGGGAGGTGACACGGAGTTCGTCGACGTGTCGGCGAAGACGAGCGCGAACCTCGAGGGTCTCCTCGAGACGGTGCTGATCGTCGCCGACCTCGCGGAACTCAAGGGTGATCCCACGGGCCACGCGCGTGGCACCGTCCTCGAGGCCCACCTCGACAAGGGCCGTGGTCCGGTGGCGACCGTGCTGGTACAGAAGGGGCGACTCGAGGTGGGCGACGCTCTCGTCTGCGGCACGACGTACTGCAAGGTGCGCGCGATGGTCGACGAGAACGGGCTGACCGTCGACGTCGCCGGCCCGGCGAAGCCGGTCCAGGTGCTCGGGTGGCAGGGTGTCCCCAACGTCGGCGACGAGTTCCGCGAGGTCGAGGACGAACGCGAGGCCCGGCACATCGCGGCCGAGCGCGAGTCGCGCGTTCGATCGGCCGAGGTCGTGAACCAGCGGCCGGCGTCGCTGCAGGAGTTGCTGCGCCGCCAGGAGCGTTCGGAGATCCCGGAGCTGAATCTGGTCGTGAAGGCGGACGTTCAGGGCTCGCTCGGGGCCCTCACGGACGCGTTCTTGAAGCTCCCGCAGGACGAGGTCCGCGTGAACCTCGTGCACTCCGGCGCGGGAGCGATCACCGAGCACGATGTCGACCTCGCGAAGACCGCGACCGCGATCGTCGTCGGCTTCAACGTCCGACCCAACGCGAACGCCCGTGAGCTCGCGGAGCGGGAGGGCGTGGACATCCGGTTGTATCGGGTCATCTACGACGCGATCGACGACGTGAAGGCCGCTCTCTCCGGCATGCTCAAGCCGGAGGAGCGCGAATCCATCCTCGGAGAGGCGGAGGTCCGTCAGACGTTCCGCGTGCCGAAGCTGGGGGTGATCGCGGGCTGCTACCTCACGAGGGGCACGGTCCGAAGGAACTCGCAGGTCCGGCTGATCCGTGACGGGGTGGTCGCCTACGAGGGTCGGGTGGCCTCGCTCCGCCGGTTCAAGGACGACGTCGCGGAGGTTCGGGAGGGCTTCGAATGCGGGATCGGGCTCGAGAACTTCCAGGACGTGAAGGAGGGCGACGTGATCGAGGCCTTCGAGGTCGAGGAGTTCGCGCGCCAGATCTCCTGATGTTGATGGCCGCGCTTCGGCTGGATCTGCGGATCCCGGCGTGCGGATCGTTGAAGGAGAAGCGTCACGTGGTCAAGTCCCTCTCGAGCGGCATCCGGTCGACGTTCGAGGTCGCCGTCGCGGAGACCGGTTTCCAGGACAAGTGGCAGCGGGCAGAGATCGGCGTCGCCGCGGTCGCGGCGGAGGGCTATCACCTGAAGAAGGTGATGCACTCGGTGGAGCGGTTCGTCGAGCGCTGGGCAGAGGTGGAGATCATCGACAGCGACCTGACGCTCCACTCGCCGGACGATTGATCGACGCGGAGGGATGACGTGCCCCAGGGTGCCCGAAGAGCGCGAGTGGCGGAGGAGTTCCGCGAGGTCCTGGCGGAGGAGATCCAACGGTTGAAGGATCCGCGGATCGGTTTCGTCACGGTGACCGGCGTGCAGGTGACCGCCGACCTCCGTCGGGCGTGGGTGTCCTACACGGTGCTCGGGGACGACAAGCAACAACGCTCGACCCGCGCGGGGTTGCTCTCGGCCACCCCGCATCTGCGGAAGGAGCTCGGGCGGCAGGTCCGGCTGAGGAAGCTGCCTGAGCTCGAGTTCCAGGTCGATCAAACGATCGCACAGCACGAACACATCGAGGAGCTCATCGCTCGTCTCCATCGTGCGGAGGGATCGGATGACTGAGGCCGAGGAGCTGCGAAGAGCCGCCGAGATCCTCTCCGGCGCCGAGGAGGTCGCGCTCGCCTGTCACATGAACCCGGATGCCGACGCGCTCGGGTCGATGCTCGGGCTCTCGAACTACCTACGCACCAAGGGAACGCGGACGGTCTGCTCGTACGGGAACGAGCCGCTCGACCTGCCACGTTGGGCGTCGCTGCTGCCCGGGACCGATCGTCTCGTGCCTCCGAGCGAGTATCCGGTGCAGCCCGAGGTGATGGTGACCTGCGACTGCGCGTCGTTCGACCGGCTGGGCGTGCTCGGGGCTTCGGCATCGAAGGCCGGCGAGCTCATCTGGATCGACCACCATCGCTCGAACGACGGTTTCGGGACGGTCCGGCTGGTCGACCCCGACGCGTCCTCTACGTGCGAGATGGTCTTCCGCTTGATCGAGACGATGGGTGGTGACTTCGATACCGACGTGGCTGTGTGTCTCTACGCGGGGCTGGTGACGGACACCGGTCGCTTCCAGTACCAGGCGACCACCCCGGAGACGCTCCGGGTCGCCGCGCGGTTGCGCGAGCACGACTTCGATCACGCCGCGCTCGTGCGCGCGATGTATGAGGACAACGACCCGTCGTTCCTCCGGTTGCTGGGCACGGCGCTCAGGCGGATGACCGAGGTGCCGGAGGCGAGCGTCGTCTGGACCTACATCACGCAGGCGGACCTCGCCGACGCGGGTGTCGGCCCCGGCGACACGGATGACCTCATCGATGTGCTCAGGACCGCGCGCGACGTGGATGTGGCCGCGGTGCTGAAGCAGCAACGGGATGGGCGGTTCAAGGTGAGCGTCCGGTCTCGAGGGGAACACGATCTCTCGGCCGTCGCGTCGTCGTTCGGCGGCGGCGGTCATCGGCTCGCGGCCGGATACACGTCGGAACACGGCCCGGAGGGAACGATCGAGCGGCTCGTCGCGGCGCTCAGCCGGGCGTCGTGAGCCCGGCTGAGGGGCTGCTCCTCGTCGACAAGCCCAAAGGGGTGACGTCGCACGACGTCGTGGACGTCGTGCGACGTGGGCTCGCCACCAGGAAGGTCGGGCATGCCGGCACGCTCGACCCGATGGCAACGGGGCTCCTCCTGATCGGAGTCGGTCGAGCGACGCGCCTGCTGCGGTTCCTCGGCGGCCTGCCCAAGACCTACGGGGGGTCGATGCGGCTGGGGATCGAGACGACCACCCTCGACGCCGACGGCGACGTCGTCCGCGAGACGGGGGTGGACGTCACGGATGTGCAGGTCGGTGACGCGATGCGCGCGTTGGTGGGGGAGTCGCTCCAGCGCCCGCCCGCCTACAGCGCGGTGAAGGTGGGCGGTCGGAAGCTCTACGAGGCCGCCCGCGAGGGCGAGCGTCTCGAGGCAGAGCCGCGTCCGATCCGAGTCGACGCCTTCGATCTGTTGTCCTACGAGGCCCCGGACGTCGCCTTCCGCGTCACGTGCTCCGGTGGGACCTACGTGCGCGTACTCGCCTCCGACGTGGGGGCCGCCCTCTCGTGCGGCGCCCACCTCATCGCGCTCCGACGCACCGCGATCGGGCCCTACTCGGTCGATGACGCCGTTGCGCCGGACCGTGCCGGGGAGCCTCTGCCGCTCGACGCGGCGGTGGGCCACCTTCCCCGTCTCGACCTCGATGCCGACGAGGCCGTCGCGGCCTCCCACGGGAGACCGCTCGGTCCCGCCGGGCTGACCGGTCCGTACGGGGTCTTCGGACCGGACGGTCTCCTGATCGGCGTCTACGAGGACGACGGTCCGCGGGCCCGCCCTCAGGTCATCCTCGCTCCCGCTTGACCGGTACCCTCCATCGCCTATGGACATCGTCCGGGGTCTCGACGCCCTTCCTCTGCCCACAGGCCCCGTCGGTCGTCACGGTCGGGTTCTTCGACGGTGTGCATCTCGGCCACCAGGAGGTCATCCGCGGGACCGTGGAGGCGGCCAAGCATCGAGACGCGCGGAGTGTTGCGGTCACCTTCGATCGGCATCCCCGCGAGGTCCTCACGCCGGGGGAGGAGCCGCGGTTGCTGACCACCGTGGAGCGCAAGGCGGAGTTGATCGCGGCGTGTGGGATCGACGCGCTGGTCGTGCTCGGATTCACGGAGGAGTTCTCGAAGATCCCGGCCGAGGATTTCGTCCGCGACGTGCTGGTCGGTGGACTGCACGCCGTGCACGCGCGCGTGGGTGCCAACTTCACGTTCGGACATCGAGCGGCCGGCACCGTGGCGACGCTTCGCGAGGTGGGCGAGCCGCTGGGCATGACGGCGGACGAGGTCGGCTTGTTCGCGATCGAGGACCGGGTCGTCTCGTCGTCCTCGATCCGAGCGGCCCTCGCCGCGGGCGACCTCGTGTGGCCGCGCACCGCGCTCGGCCGTCGGTTCGCCGTCGACGGCGAGGTGGTCGCCGGCGCTGGTCGCGGGAAGGGCCTCGGCTATCCGACCGCGAACCTCCGCACGTGGCCTCGGCTCCTCCTCCCCGGGCAGGGGATCTACGCCGGCGTGGCCGAGCTGGAGGACGGCGGGCGCTACGTGGCGGCGGTCGACGTCGGGACCAATCCCACGTTCGGAACGGAGCCCCTCCACGTCGAGGCGTTCCTCCTGGACTTCCCCGACGACGAGCTCCGCGGCGACACGCTCACCGTCGAGTTCTGGGAGCGCCTACGAGACGAGGTCAAGTTCGAGTCCGTCGACGATCTCGTGGCGGCGATCGCCGACGACGTCGACCGGACCCGCTCGATCGTCACGTCTCAGGGCTAGCGTCCGAGCGCGCCGATCCGGGCACGGACAGCATCCGGAACGCGAGCCGGGCCATGAACGCGAGCGGGATCGAGACGTTCGCGCGCTGGATCAATCCGTTGCCGGGTCGGACCACGTCCCGGACGAACCAGGCGGAGACTCCGGCGCTCGCGCCTGCGGCACCCAGCGCGGGCCTCGCCAGGTCGCGGAACTCCGGGTCCCGCGTGAGACGCGGCGCGAGCGCGACGAGTCCGAGCGTGCCGGCGACCCCGCCCACGACGGCCGCCGCGTCGTGCACGTCGTTCTCCATCGATTGGCCCTCGGGCTCCCCGGGAGGTGGGAAGTTGGACCGGCGATCGCGACGGAACAGGCCCGCCACGATCGTCGCGAGGCCCGCGACCCCGATCAGCGCGGGGCCGATGCCCGCCCGCGGGCCGAGCCGGCGGTCGAGGGCGGACGCGAACACGACCGTGCAACCCCCGAGCGCGACGAACCCCGCCGTCATCACGTGCGGGTCGTTCGCGTCCTTCGCCGCCAGACCGCTGATGTGCTCGTGTCTGACCTCGTACTCGTCCTGACGTCGTTGCGCGACGAGCCATGCGGCCGTGAACGCGGCGGGTCCGAGCACCCCGCACCACGCTCCCAGGCGATCGCTCCCGGACACGAGGACATCGTAGAGGTGCGACCATGCGGCGATGCGGCGGCTCGCGGACCGGCTCGTGCGGCTGATCGCGAAGGCCGCGACCTTCGGCTGGTTCCGGGCCGTGGAGGTCACGGGTCTCGAGCGCATCCCTCGAACGGGGCCGGTCCTGCTCGTGGCCAACCATCACGGCGGCTTCGTCGATCCCGCCCTGCTGGTCGCGACGGTTCCGCGGCCCGTCCGCTTCCTCGCGATGGCGTCGCTGTTCCGGATCCTGCCGCTCCGACCGCTGCTCGCGTTCGCAGGTGCGATCCCGGTTCATCGCGCCCGGGATGCCGAGGGGACAGGGGCGGGAGCGCGCGGGAACCTCGACGCGTTCGACGCATCCTTCGCGCATCTTCGAGATGGCGGTGCGATCGGCATCTTCCCGGAGGGAGAGGCCAGCGACGAAGCGCACCTGCTACCGATCCGGACCGGAGCCGCGCGCATCGCCCTCGGCGCGCATTCGCGCGGCGCGATGGGCCTCCGGATCGTGCCGGTCGGTCTGATCTACGAGGACAAGCAGCGAGCGCGTTCGCGCGCTTACGTGCGCGTCGGCGATCCGATCGAGCTCGACTCGGACCTCGCGACGAATCCATCGGTTCCGCCGGACGAGACCGACCGAGACGCGGTCGCGTCGCTCACGAGCACGATCGAATCTCGGCTGACCGATGCGGCCCTCGACTTCCAAAGCGCCGAGCAGCGGTCGGCTCTCCGTCTGGCGGCCAACGTCGCGCTCCGATGGGAGCACGGGGACCCTCGGGGCCGGCCGCCGGTCGGAGAGGTGGAGCGGTTGGCCGACCGTCTTGTCCGAAGCGCCTGCGTCCGAGGAGGAGTCCGTCCGCGCCGCGGCGATCGGGTACCGCGATAGTCTCGCGGCCGCGGGCGTCTCCGATGCCGTCGTCGCGCCGGGAGCGGGAGAGGCGCTCCTCCGCCGGAGCCGGTTGGGCTGGCTCCTGACCCTCGCGCTGGCGCCGCTCGCCGTTATCGGGCTCGTCGCCAACGCGGTCCCCGTGCTCGCCGTGTACGTGGTCGGACGCCGGCCCATGCCGCCCGTGACCCACGCGACGGCGAAGTTCCTGACGGCGATCGTCCTCTTCCCCGCGAACTGGGCTCTCCTCAGATGGTTCGTGTTCGACGCCACCGCTCACCCGTGGCTCCTCACCCTCGCCGTCGGGCCGGTCTGCGGCCTCGCAGCCCTGTGGTGCGTCGGCAGGGCGATCCGGGCGCGGCGGGCGCGGCTGGGTCTGAGGAGGCTGGCCGCTGCGTCCGGCCTCGTGCAGGACCTCCGCGCCCGCCGCGCCCACCTCGTGGATACCGTCCGAGCTGCGCGTTCGGGTCCCACACGAGAAACAGACGACCGTCGGGGCCAGCACGGTGCTGGTAGCCTTGACCTGCAACCATGACGCTGACCAAAGAAGCCAAGCACGAGATCATCCAGGAGCACGCCCTCTCCAGCGGCGATACGGGATCTGCCGATGTGCAGGTCGCGGTGCTGACGAAGCGGATCGCCGAGCTCACCGAGCACCTGAAGACCCACAAGCAGGACCATGCGTCCCGGCGGGGTCTGCTCAAGATGGTGGGACGGCGGCGACGGCTCCTGGAGTACATCAAGCGTGAGGACATCGAGCGTTACCGGGCACTCATCGCGAAGCTCGGGCTGCGCCGTTGACCGACAGCGTCAGGAGCCCCGAAGAGGAGTGATGCGAACGACCCACTGACCGACCATCGGAGGCGGAGGAGCCCCATCACGGTCGGTTCTCAGTCGCGGACCCCCGGACAGTGCGCAGCGCCCAGGATCCCGCGCAGCGCCCAGCACCACGAACCGGAGGCCCACCACTGACAACCGGCCCCGCCGCCTCCCGCAGCCGCGGCGCCACGAGGGCGCCGCCCACAACAGGAGGTACACGGCCTATGGCCACCAGCATGTCACGGCAGATCGGCACCAAGGATCTGCTTCTCGAGTCCGGCACGTTCGCGAAGCTCGCCGACGGCGCCGCCGTCGCACGCTACGGCGACACCATGGTGCTCGCCACGTGCGTCAGCTCCAACCCTCGTGAGGGGATCGATTTCTTCCCGCTCACGATCGACGTCGAGGAGCGCATGTACGCCCGGGGGAAGATCCCCGGCAGTTTCTTCCGTCGTGAGGGACGTCCGTCGGAGACGGCGATCCTCACGGCGCGTCTGATCGACCGCCCGCTCCGGCCCTCGTTCCGTGAGGGGTACCGGGACGAGGTCCAGGTCGTCATCACGGTCCTGTCGGTCGACATGGCCAACCCCTACGACATCGCCGCGATGAACGCGGCTTCGCTCGCGGTCGGGATCGCGGGTCTTCCGTTCGACGGTCCGGTCGGCGCCGTACGCCTCGGCCTGATCGGCGGCGAGTGGGCCGTGAACCCGACGTTCCAGGAGCTCGACGAGGCGACGTTCGACATCGTCGTGGCCGGCTCCAAGAACGAGCAGGGCGGGATCGACATCTTGATGATCGAGGGCGAGGCGCCCGACAACACCTGGCCGCTCCTCGCGGCCGGGGAGGGCGCCGCGGCACCGACCGAGGAGATCGTCACCCAGGGCATCGAGCGGGCGAAGGAAGTCATCGCCGAGGTCATCGAGTTCCAGGAGGAGTTCCTCGCAGCGGTCGGCGTGAAGCCGTCCGACTTCGAGCCGCACCCTCTGTATCAGCACGATCTCTGGGATGCCCTCGAGTCCTTCGCGAAGGACAAGGTTCGGACCGCGCTCGTTCCCGACCGGAAAGAGCGCGAGTCGAACATGTCCGCCGTCAAGGACGAGGCCAGGGCTCATCTGGCGCAGACGCTTGGGGAGGACGAGTTCGCGAAGCGCGGCAGCGAGTTCTCTCCCGCATGGAAGTCGCTCGAGAAGAAGGTCATGCGCGAGCGCGTGATCTCGGACGGCGTCCGTCTGGACGGTCGCGGGGCGAAGGACATCCGTCCGCTCTCCGCACACGTCGGTCTCTTGCCCCGTGCACACGGGTCGTCGCTGTTCGAGCGGGGAGACACCCAGGCGCTCAATGTCGCGACGCTCGGGATGCTCCGGATGAACCAGATGATCGACACGCTCGATCTCGAGGACTCGAAGCGGTACATCCATCACTACAACTTCCCGCCGTTCTCGACCGGTGAGACGGGCCGCGTCGGCTCGCCTCGCCGCCGAGAGATCGGTCACGGGGCACTGGCGGAGCGTGCGCTCATCCCGGTGATCCCTTCGGAAGAGGAGTTCCCCTACACGCTGCGACTGGTGTCCGACGTCTTGGCCTCGAACGGCTCGACGTCGATGGCCAGCGTGTGCGCGTCCACGCTCTCGCTGATGGACGCCGGGGTGCCGATCAAGGCGCCGGTCGGTGGGATCGCGATGGGCATGATCGCGGAGGACGGCACCTTCGTGACGCTGACCGACATCCTCGGAGCCGAGGACGCGTTGGGCGACATGGACTTCAAGGTCGCCGGCACGCGAGAGTTCGTCACCGCGATCCAGCTGGACATGAAGGTCAGTGGGATGCCGGCGGAGGTCCTGGCCGGAGCGTTGGAGCAGGCTCGCGAGGCCCGCTTCCAGATCCTCGACGTGATGGAGGCGACGATCCCGGCCCCACGGGACGCCGTCAACCCGATCGCGCCGCGGATCATCACGATCCAGATCCCGGTGGACAAGATCGGCGAGGTGATCGGCCCCAAGGGCAAGCGGATCAACGAGATCATCGCGCAGACCGGCGCCGACATCGACATCCAGGACGACGGCACGGTGTTCATCGGCTCGCACGAAGGCGAGGGCGCCGACGACGCCGCCCGGATGATCGACGAGATCGCCAATCCGCGTCCCGTCCTCCAGGGCGAGACCTACGACGGCACGGTGGTGAAGACCACGACCTTCGGGGCGTTCGTCAACCTCGTGCCCGGCCGCGACGGCCTCGTGCACATCTCGAAGCTGGGCAAGGGCAAGCGCCTGAGCTCGGTCGAAGAGGCCGTGCGCGAGGGCGACAAGCTGACGGTGCTCGTCGAGGACATCGATGCGCAGGGCAAGATCAGCCTGAAGCCGATCGGCCCCGAGTGGGATGCCCCCGAGGGCGAGCGTTCGTCCGGAGGTGAGTCCCGCGAGCCGCGCGAGCCGCGCGAGCCGCGTGGCGAGTCCCGCGAGCCGAGGAACGGCGCCGACCGCGGGCCGCGACGTCACGGACGGCGGTTCCGCGACGCCGACAAGGGGTCGTCCGGCTAACCGAGCCACGTTTCGGAGGCGGATCAGTGGGGATCGAGAGGACCGAGTTCTCCTCGGGCCTGCGAGTGGTCACGGAGCGGATGCCTGGCGTCCGCTCCGTGTCGCTCGGCTTCTGGGTCCTCGCCGGATCCCGCGACGAGCCTCCCGCGATCAGCGGTTCCAGCCACTTCCTCGAGCACCTGCTCTTCAAGGGAACCAAGGCGAGGTCGGCCCGCGACATCGCGGAGGACTTCGACGCGGTGGGCGGAGACGTGAACGCTTTCACCTCGAAGGAATACACCTGCTACTACGCGCGGGTCCTCGACAAGGACATCGAGCTGGCGGTGGACCATCTCGCCGACATGTTCCAGCACTCGCTGCTCCGGTCGGCGGATCTCGATGCCGAGCGGCAGGTGATCCTCGAGGAGATCAACATGCACGAGGACTCGCCGGAAGAGGTCGTGCACGACCTCTTCACCGAGGCACTCTGGCCCAACCACCCCTTGGGCCGGCCCGTCCTCGGGACGGCCGAGACGATCCGCGCGGCCACGCGGGAGAAGGTCCATCGGTTCTACCGGCGGCACTACGTGCCGGGCGGTCTCGTCGTGGCGGCCGCGGGGAACCTCCGCCACGAGGAACTGCTCGACATGCTCCGCAGCCGGATGGACACCGGGCGGATCGTGAGGACCGGCGATCCGCAGGGGTGGAACGTCCGCGCGAGCGGGGCCGCGCCGGATTCCTCGGCCAAACCGCTGGTGAAGCGGCGGAAGACCGAGCAGGCGCACATCTGCCTCGGCACCAACGGGCTCCCGCGGAGCGACCCCGATCGGTTCCCGTTCCTGATCGTCAACGGTGCGCTCGGCACCGGGATGTCCTCGCGCCTGTTCCAGGAGATCCGCGAGAAGCGCGGCCTCGCGTACTCGGTGTACAGCTATCACTCGCAGTACACGGAGGCGGGACTCTTCGCGTGCTACGCGGGCACGACGCCGGCTCGCGCGGCGGAGGTGATCGGATTGCTCCGACGTGAGCTCGAGGCGGTGGCCGGGGGCGGTCTGTCGGCGGAGGAGTTCTCTCGCGCGAAGGGACACGTGAAGGGCTCGATGGTGCTCTCGCTCGAGGATCCCGGGAGCCGCATGTCGAGGATCGGGAAGTCCGAGATCGGCCACGGCGAGATCCTGACCGTGAGCCAGGCGCTCAAGCGCGTGGAGGACGTGACACTGGACGACGCGCAGCGTGTGGCCAAGCGGGTACTGTCGCAGCCGATGACGCTCACGGTGCTCGGGCCGTTCGCGAAGCGCGATCTCGCCGAGGTCATGACGTGATCCGCGTCGGCGTGATCGGCGCCACGGGTCGTGTCGGCGCCGAGGTCTGCCGAGCCGTTCACGCCGACGCGGACATGGAGCTCGTCGCCGGCATCTCCCGCTCGAAGGCGGGGGAGAAGGCCTCCGAGGCGCTCGGGCTGCAGGGCTCCGACGTCGTGCTGGCCGAGGATCTGGGCTCCTTCATCGAGGCCGGCGTCGAGGTCGCGGTCGATTTCACGAACGCCGAGTTCGCCGCCGAGCACGTCGCGTGGGCGATCGAGCACGGGGTGCACATCGTCGTGGGGACGACCGGTTTCGAGGTGGACGACGGCGTGGCGTGAGGCGCCCGTGGGCGTGTTCGTCGCCCCGAACTTCGCGATCGGCGCGGCGCTGATGCAGCGGTTCGCCGCTGCAGGCGGCGCGATACCTACCGGCGGTGGAGATCGTCGAGCTGCACCACGACGGCAAGGCCGACGCGCCCTCGGGGACGGCGGCCGCGACGGCGGACGCCGTCGCGGCCGCCCGCCCCGAAGCCTGGACCGGCCCGTCGTCCGAGTCCGTTCCGGGAGCCCGGGGCGGCGAACGAGCGGGCATCCGGATCCATTCGATCCGGCTGCCCGGCCTGGTCGCACACCAAGAGGTGATCTTCGGGGGCCAGGGCCAGACGCTCACGATCCGCCATGACTCCACCGACCGCACGTCGTTCGTGCCGGGCGTCTTGATGGCGATCCGGTGGGTCCCGTCGCACCCCGGGCTCACCGTCGGGCTCGACGCGCTCCTCGATCGCTGAGCCTCGGCCTGCCCGCGCCGACCGAGCCGCTAGGCTCCGTCCTCCATGGACATCGAGATCCGCACCATCACGGAGGACGAACGGGTCGATTGGATCCAGTCTGCAGAGACCTCGTTCAGCTCGACCGCCAAGGACGACGAGATCGAGGCCTTCCTTCCCGTCATCGAGGTCGATCGCTCGTTCGCGGCCGTCGACGGCAGCCGGATCGTCGGGACATCCGCCTCGATCACGTTCCGGATGATGGTCCCGGGGGGAGCGAGGGTCCCGACGGCGGGCGTCACGATGGTGGGCGTGCAGCCGACGCATCGTCGCCGCGGGATCAACAGCCGGATGATGACCGCGATCCTCGAGCAAGCCGCCGATCGAGGTGAGCCTCTCGCTGCACTCTTCGCATCCGAGGGCGCGATCTACGGCCGCTTCGGCTACGGGCTCGCCGCCGGCCTGGGCGAGATCCAGGCGGAGTCCGCGCGCATGGCGTTCGTCCGCGGATACGAGCCGAGTGGACGAGTCGAGCTGGTTTCGAAGGAAGACGCGATGCCGGTGATCGATCGCGTGTACGACGCCGCGCTGCGGCCCGGAGGGGTCGAGCGGAACGAGGCGCTTCGAGATCACATGTTCGCCACCGTGGGCGAGGACAAGGATCGACCGTGGATGTACGCGGTTCACTTCGACGACGGCGGGGAGGCCGACGCGTACGCGGTGTATTGGGTGAAGCACGACTGGCCCCGGTCGATCCCGACCGGCACGATGAATCGGTGAAGGAATGCGTCGCGTCCACGCCGTCCGCGTACGCGGACATCTGGCGGTTCCTGTTCGACGTGGACCTCGTGGCCACGGTCGAGGCCTGGAACCGTCCCGTCGATGATCCGCTCCTCCACCTCGTTCGGGAGCCGCGGCGGTTGCGCTTCACGCTGGTGGACGGTCTGCGGTTGCGGGTGGTGGACGTGGTCGCCGCCCTGCGAGGCGCGCCGCTACGCGGCCGACGGACGTGTGGTCTTCGGCATCGACGACGCGCTCCGGCCGGAGACCTCCGGCACCTACGAGCTGATCGCGGAGGGAGGGAAGGGTCGGTGTGCTCGCTCCGATGCCGCCGAGGAGCTCGCGGGCACGATCAACATCCTCGGAGCCACGTACCTGGGCGGCACGAGTTTCCAGCAGCTGGCGTGGGCAGGGCAGGTCGCCGAGCATGCAGAGGGCGCGCTCGACCGAGCGGACGCGATGTTCGCCTCGACGCCGGCGCCGTGGTGCGTCGTCGACTTCTGACGTCGCCCGAGTCGACGGCCCGTTCCCCCCTTGCCTGAGAGCGCAACGGGAGGGTAGGGTTCCGCCCCCACTCGGTAGAGGGAGGACGTGGATGTCTCGACACGCCAGAGCCCACCGTTCGTCGAGGCACCTGCTCCTGGCGGTCGTGGCGTTCTCGCTCGTGATGGGCCTGCTCTTCGCCGGCCCCGCCGCGGCGCACAAGTACACCAAGGTCGACGGCAACGATTCTCCCGGCAAGCTCGATCTCCGGGCCGTGTCGGTGAGCCACACGGCGACGGGCTTGGTGCACACGTTCCGCACCTACGGGCCCTGGACCGCGAAGAGCCTGGGCGCCGATTCGTTCTTCCTCATCCAGATCGACAAGAACAAGGACCGCAAGTACGAGCGGTGCGCGTTCATCTTCTACTCCAACCGCCTTCGGGGATCTCTGACCAACTGTCGCGCGGTGTTCATCCAGTTCCTCCCGGTCGTGAAGGTCTCGGGGACCACCGCGAGGATCACGATCCCGAAGAGTCTGATCGGGAACGTCTACTGGTGGGCGGGTGCGAGCCGTTGGGACGGACCGGCCCCCTGTCGCAGGGGCTGCATCGACTTCGCGCCCAACAACTTCCCCGACATCCTGCACGACATGGTCCTGCCGGTCGCTGACCATGACCACGACCCCGCTGCGCGTGTGGGAGAACTCGACGAACACTGCCTTCGCCTTCCCGTTCTCGGTTTCCGACGCACATTCCGGGATCAAGTCATGGACAGTCCAGCGCTCGCGAGGTCGGGTCTCATGTCGTGGACCAACGTGGCCTCCGGAACGGGCGCGGGGCCAAAGAGCCGCCGATCACTCGACGGCGTCGAGGGCACGAGGTTCGACTACCGGGTGGTCGCTCGCGACAAGCAGGGGAACCAGAGGATCAGCCTGTCGCGCCGCGTGTACATCCCCTTCGATGATGACAACCTCGGCTCAGCAAGGCGTGTTCGTCCCCCCAATCCGCCGAGCGTGGCCGACGGGACCGCATTCGGCGGGGCGATTTCGCAGATGGCCGCGACGGATACGCTGACCTATACCTGGACGCCTGGATCCGATTGCCTCTTCGAGCTGATCGCGTCCCGGCGACGGGCACCTGGACGATCAACGTGAGCCGCAGGTGGCTGTCACGACGCCATCGATTCGACGCATACGGTCCCGGACTCGCCCCGCCAGACCATCTACACGGACTAGTCCTGTGCGTCCGTCGTACACCGTCACCGTGAACTCCGGGACCGTTCGGGTTGGACGCGGTTCTTGCAGTGACCAACTAGCGACTCGTCGGTTCGTCCTCGCCCGCCTGCCGGCGGGCGAGGACGAACACCAGATCGCTCAGGCGGTTGAGGTAGCGCCGGACCTCGGGGTTCACGTCGCGCCCCTCGCGTTCGAGGGCCACGACGTTGCGCTCGGCTCGACGGATCACGCTGCGCGCGAGGTCCAACGCGGCGCTCGCCGCGTTGGCCCCCGGCACGATGAAGGCCTGCGGCAACGCCCGCTCACCGACCAGCTCGTCGATGCGCCGCTCCAATCGCTCGGTCATCTCGGCGGTCACGAGCGAGACGCCGTGTTGGAGCTTGGCCCGTTCGGCGGGATTCGTCGCCAGATCGGCGCCCACCACGAACAGCTCCCGTTGCAGCGCAAGGATCTCCTCGCTCAGCCCATCGGCCGAGGCGCGAGCCAGACCGAGCACCGCCACGGCCTCGTCCGTCGTCCCGTATGCCTCCGTCGCCGCGTCGTCCTTCGGAACTCGCCCTCCGTACAACAAGCCCGTGGTCCCGTCATCACCCGTCTTCGTGTAGATGCGTGGCATGGGGAGCTAGCATAGGGCGTCACTGCGGACCCCTTCGATCTCACGGATCGGGGGTACCGCCAGGAGAAGCCAAGGGAGGCATCGCGTGACCGGAAGATTCGGATCGGTCGTCACCGCGATGGTCACGCCGTTCCGGCCCGATCACGGTGTCGACCTCGACGGCGCGCAGGAGCTCGCTTCCTGGCTCACGGACAACGGCTCAGACTCGGTCTTCGTCGTGGGCTCGACCGGCGAGTCGCCGACGCTTTCCCACAAGGAGAAGTCCGACCTGTTCCGCGCGGTCGGCGACGCGATCCGGGGCAAGGGCAAGCTGATCTGCGGCACCGGGACGTATTCGACCGCCGAGACCCTCGAGCTGACCCAGGCCGCCGAGGAGGCCGGCGCCGACGGGATCGTCGTCGTCACGCCGTACTACAACAAGCCGCCGCAGCGCGGCCTCGTGGCCCATTTCGAGCACATCGCCGACGCCACCGAGCTCCCGATCATCGTCTACAACATCCCGAGCCGCACGGGCACACGGATCGAGCACGAGACGATGCTCCGGATCGCCGAGAAGCCCAACATCGTCGCCGTGAAGGACTCGACGGGCGATTTCAAGGCGATCTCCAACCTGATCTCCGAAGCTCCCGAAGGATTCGAGATCTACTCCGGCGACGACTGGGCGACGTTCGGCTACGTCTGCCTGGGCGCCGTGGGAGTCGTGAGCGTCGCCTCACACCTCGTGGGTTCCCAGATCCGGCAGATGATCGACCTGATCGAGACCGGGGACGTCCCCGCGGCCCGCAAGCTGCACGAGGACCTCTCGCCGCTGTTCAACGCTCTGTTCGTGACGTCCAACCCGATCCCGGTGAAGGCCGCTCTCGACATGCTGGGCCGGCCGGCCGGTCCGCCTCGCCTCCCGCTCGTACCCGCCACCGCGGACGAGCGCGATCGGGTCCGCAAAGCACTGGAGGACGCCGGTCTCCTCTGAGTCCGCTGCGCGACTCGTCTTCCTCGGAGGCGTGGGTGAGGTCGGGCGGAACATGGCCTGCCTCGAGCTCGACGGGCGGATCCTCATCATCGATGTCGGCCTTTCCTTTCCCTCCGGTGACATGCCCGGGATCGATCTCGTCCTCCCGGACTTCGACTTCGTGCGCGAGCAGGCCGACCGGATCCAGGCGGTCGTCCTCACGCATGGACACGAGGATCACATCGGTGCGCTCCCGTACCTCCTGCGCGACATCGACCGCCGACTCGAGGTCTACGGCACCGCGTTCACGCTGGCGCTGCTGCAGAGCAAGCTCGAGGAGCACGAGGTCACGCACCTCGTCGACCTGAAGACGGTCACCCCGGGTGAGCAGGCGAGCACGGGCCCGTTCACGATGCGCTTCCTCCGGGTCACGCACTCGATCCCCGACGGGATGGCGGTCGTGGTCGACACCCCGTTCGGGTCGATCCTCCACACCGGCGACTTCAAGATCGACCAGACGCCCTTGGACGGGAGGGCGACCGACCTTCACGGGCTCGCCGAAGAGGCCGGGCGCGGCAAGGGCGTGCATCTCCTCCTCTCCGATTCCACGAACGCCGAGGAGCCGGGCTACTCGGTCAGCGAGCGCACCGTCGGCCCGGTGCTGCGCGACATCGTCGCGGGGGCTCCCGGACTGGTCGTCGCGGCCTGCTTCTCGAGCCACATCCACCGCGTGCAGCAGATCGTGAACGCCGCACAGGCGGACGGGCGGGTGGTCTCGTTCCTGGGGAGGTCGATGCACAAGTCCGTCGACGCGGCCAGGCGACTCGGTCTCCTCCAGGTGGCCGATCAGGACGTCGTGGACATCGAGGAGATCGACAAGATCGATCCCGGTCGCGTCGTCGTGATCTGTACCGGCTCGCAGGGGGAGCCCTACTCGGCGCTGTCGCTCATGGCGCAGCGTCAGCACAAGTGGGTCGACATCGGGCCGGGCGAGACCGTCGTTCTGTCCTCCTCCTTGATCCCCGGGAACGAACCCGCGATCCATCGCGTGGTCGATGCCCTCTACCGAACGGGCGCCGACGTCTTCCACATGCCGTCCGACCCCGTGCACGCCTCCGGCCACGCCGCGCAGGAGGAGCTCAGACTGATGCTCTCGCTGGTCAGGCCCCGGTGGTTCATCCCCGTCCACGGCGAACGGCGTCATCTCCAGCACCATGCCCGCCTGGCACATGAGGTCGGGATCCCTCCCGAGCGAACGCTCGTCTGCGAGGACGGCGACGTCGTGGAGGTCGGGGAGGAGTTGAGACAGCTCGACCGGATCCAGGCCGGGATGACCTTCGTGGACGGTCTGGGGATCGGCGACGTGGGCGGCGAGGTGCTGAGGGACCGCCGCAAGCTCTCTGCCGACGGCGTCGTGGTGGTCGTCATCATCGTGGACTCGCAGACCGGCGAGCTGGTGGGCGGACCGGACGTCGTGAACCGCGGATTCGTGCACGAGGAGACCTCGGGGGACATCCTCGAGGAGGCCCGTGTGCGGGTGATGCAGTCGGTGAAGGAATCCGCGGAAGCCCACGTCACCGACCCCTCCGCGCTCCAGCAGAACGTACGCCGTGTCCTCAAGCGCTACTTCAACGAGGTGACGCAGCGCAAACCGGTGATCCTGCCGGTGATCATGGAGGTCTGAGCACCCCTCAGGTCCTTGAAGCGACCGCCTCACCCGTCATGCTTGTCCGAACATGGCCACGAAGACTTCCCCCTCCCGGAGGTCCGGGAGCAGCGGGTCGCGCAAGCGTCCCCCGAAAAGGGCAGCGTCCAAGAAGAAGAGGAAGCCGTCGAAGACGTCGGTCCGGACGGTGCTGTCGCCGTGGGCCCGCGACGCCCTGGGTATCGGACTCATCGTGCTGGCCCTCCTTGCGGTGCTGGCCGTCTGGATCGAGGCCGGCGGTCCCGTCGGGCGGGGGATCGCCTGGCTGATCCGGGGTGCGTTCGGGATCGGGGCCTACGCGTTCCCCGTGCTCGGCGCGTGGTGGGGGATCGTGCTCCTGCGGGACACCGCGCGTGAGGACCGCGTCCGGATGTTCATCGGATTCGCGATGGTCGTCGCCGGCGTCCTCGGCCTCGTGTCGTTGTTCGCCGGGAACCCGAGCTTCGCGGAGGGCGAACGGGCGCTCCACGAGGCCGGAGGTGTCGTCGGCGCGCTCACCGCGTGGCCGCTCGCTCGGGTCATCTCGCCGATCGGCGCCGCGATCGTGTGCGCGGGCCTCGCGAGCCTCGGGCTGCTGATCTTCACCGGCACGCCGTTCGCGGCGATCAAGGAGAGGATCGACACCTTCCGCGAGGAGCGCGACGAGCGAGATCCGATCTCCGTGAAGTCTCGCGAGACGGAAGAGACGGAGCCACGCCGGCGATGGTCGTTCCGTGAGCTCTTCGGCCTGGGCGACGAGGACGTCGTCGTCCTCCCCGATGTGGATGACGGCGCCCCGACGGAGACGATCCCGGCCGTCGAGGAGGATGCCGGGTTCGTCACCGCCCCCGGATCCCCGACCCCGAAAGCGACTCGGGGACGCATGGTGACGACGCCCGACGGCCCCTATCAGCTGCCCCCGCTCGACCTCCTCCGAACCGCACCTCCTTCGAACGCGGACGCGCGAGCCGAGCGAGACACCCTGGCCGCCCTCGAACGAACGCTCCGTACCTTCGGGGTCGACGCTCAGGTCGTGGGAGCCCATCGGGGGCCGACCGTCACGATGTACGAGGTCGCGGTTGCGTCCGGCACGAAGGTGAACAAGGTGGTCGGCCTGTCCAGCGACATCTCCTACGCGCTCGCATCGCCGGACGTCCGGATCCAGGCGCCGATCCCCGGCAAGTCGGCGATCGGGATCGAGGTGCCCAACACCCACCGAGACTTCGTGATGGTGGGCGACGTCCTGCGATCCCCCGCCGCGAAGCAGGCGACACACCCGCTCGAGGTCGCACTGGGGAAGGACGTGCACGGCCGGGCGCGGATGGTGAACCTCGCCGAGATGCCGCACCTGCTGATCGCGGGAGCCACGGGCGCCGGCAAGTCCTCGCTCGTCAACTCCTTCATCACCTCGCTGCTCGCGAGGACCACTCCCGAGGACGTCCGGCTCGTCCTGGTGGATCCGAAGCGCGTGGAGCTCAGCCACTTCGGCGACGTGCCGCACCTGCTCTCCCCGGTGATCGTGCATCCGAAGCGCGCGGCCGAGGCACTCCAGTGGATCGTCCGGGAGATGGAGTTGCGCTACGAGCTGCTCGCCACGGTGGGCGTCCGCGACATCGATTCCTACGAGGAGGGACTGCGCGACGGCACGCTGCGGATCCCGCTCGGGATGGAGGAGAAGTTCGAGCACATGCCGTTCATCGTCGTCGTCATCGACGAGCTCGCCGACCTGATGATGGTGGCGCCGCGGGACGTGGAGGACGCGATCTGCCGCGTGGCGCAGATGGCGCGCGCCGTCGGGATCCATCTCGTCGTGGCCACCCAGCGTCCGTCCGTCGACGTCGTTACCGGGCTGATCAAGGCGAACATCCCGTCGCGCATCGCCCTGATGACCTCGTCCCAGGCGGATTCCCGTGTGATCCTCGACATGAACGGCGCGGAGAAGCTCGTGGGGCACGGCGACATGCTGTTCGCGCCCTCGAACATCTCGAAGCCGGTGCGGATCCAGGGCGCATGGGTCACCGAAGGTGAGGTTCGTGCGATCTGCGACTTCATCCGAGCCCAGCGTGAGGTCGTCTACGAGAACAACGTCGAAGGGTTGGCGCTCCCGCCCGGGGAGGGCGCCGGCGAGCACGGGCTTGGTGACGACGACGATCTGTTGGAGCAAGCGGCCGAGCTCGTGATCCGGTCCCAGCTCGGATCGACCTCGATGCTGCAGCGGAAGCTCAAGGTGGGGTTCGCTCGCGCCGGCCGCATCATGGACCTGCTCGAGGAGCGAGGCCTCGTGGGCCCGTCATTGGGATCGAAGGCGCGCGACGTGCTGCTCACGTGGGACGAGTGGGAGGAGCGCCGCACCGCCTAGGTGCCGGGTCAGATCGCGCCGACGCGCCTGGCAACCTGGAACAGCGTGTCCGCGTGCTGCTGTGGGTCGATCATGATGCGCCCCGAGACGCCGACGTTGGACTGCCAGTACGCGTAGATCCGTTCGACCGACCAGCCTCTCGCCTGTGCGCTTCGGAAGCACCGAACCATCTCGCTGCCCGCCCAGATCGCGTCCGGGCTTATGAGGAACCCGCCCCTGCCGCCGTCGATCGCCCTCCAGAACGCGCCGATGGATCCCCACGTGCTGTCGTCTCGGTTACCGGCGACGAGGAGGTAGCGCACGGGACCGTCGGACAGCATGTGTGCCGCGGGGAGGATCTCGCGAACGGTCGCGAGCGGTGATTCGTCCATGGCATATCGGGGCACGCTTCGTTCCATCCATTCCCTCCCTGCGACTGGCAACTGTAGTCCCCCGAACCCACCGCTCCACCCGACGGACGGCCGATTCGGGAGGGGGACCTTGGACCTACGTCGGTTGGCGCCGCTCGCGACGATCCTCCACGGTGATCGCCCAATGCTCGTGATCTCGCCACCGACCCCCGATCTTCAGGTAGCGCAGCGCGAGCCCTTCCCGACGGAAGCCGGCCCCCCGCACCAGCGCGAGGGACCGCTCGTTGCCGGGTTGGATGCTCGCCTCCACGCGATGGAGCCGCAGGTCTCCGAAGGCGTACTTGAGGACGAGCTCGAGTCCTTCCCGCATGAACCCCTGCCCGGCGAAGGGCTCGAGCGCGTAGTAGCCGAGGACGGCGTTGCGGAACGCCCCGTGGACGATCTGGCCGAGTCCGAAGTAGCCGACGATCGCACCGTCGTCGTTGCGACAGACCACGAGGCGCGCGTCGTTCGCACGGCCGTCGCCCACGAGCTCGTGGTACGCCCCGGGGGTCGACGGGGGATAGGACCAGGGACGATGAAGGGCACGCGATCCGCGGACCCGTCGCAGGAACTCCTGCTCGTCGTCGCCCCGGATCGGGCGGATGTGCACCCGGCGGCCGCGCTTGAGGATGTCCGACATCCGCGGGAGTGTAGGTCCGGGACGACTATCCTTGCGCTCCATGGCCGGCTCAGTGACTGATCCCCGGGCAGGGGTCGGCTCGGCCCTGCGACGGGCGCGCGAGGTGCGAGGCGCCTCGCTCGACGAGGCGGCGCGCGACACCAGGCTCCGGGTCGATCAACTCGATGCGCTCGAGCGGGAGGACTTCGACGTCCTTCCCGGCGACGTCTACGTGCGCGCGTCCCTCCGCACGTATGCGAGCTACCTGGGGCTCGATGCGGACAAGGTGGCCGGCGCGTACGCCCGGACGGCCGATGAGGCCGAGCCGACGCCGCCGCCGGCCAGGCTGGGACCGGTCGAACGGATGATCGCCGCCAGCCGCATCCGGGACAACCAGCAGTTCCTCCTCGTGGCGGCGGCCTCGATCCTGTTGATCCTGCTGGCGTTCGGCCTCCTCTCTCGTGGCGAGTCGGCTCCGCCGAAGGCCGTGATCCCGGCGGAGACCTCGTCGCCGGCGCCGAGCGATCCCACGATCAGGGTCGTCGTGGTGGCTCGGAGCGACGTCGCGATCGAATCCGTCGCGGACGGCGCCACGGCGACGTATGCATTGAGGCCCGGCGAGACGCTGACGCTCCTGGCCCTGGAGCGCCTCAAGTTCACCGTGGCCGACGCGGGTCTCGTCGAGGTCAGCCTCAACGGGACGCCCGCGACCGAGGGTGTTTCCGGCTCGCCGTACACGTATCGCTTCACGTCGGGCGACGGAGGGGGGTCATCGTCGAACGGGTGAAGCCCCTCGGGCTGGGCTGGCCGAACGTCCTCTCGATCGGCCGCATCGCGTTGATCCCGGTCGTGGTGTTGCTTCTCAGCACGGACCGCGCCGAGACGAGGTGGCTCGCGGTGATCGTGTTCGCCGTCGGCGCCGTCTCCGACCTGGCGGACGGATACCTCGCCAGGCGTCACGAGATGACCACACCGGTGGGCGCGTGGCTGGACCCACTGTCGGACAAGCTGTTCGTGATCGTGCCCGCCGCCGCCCTGACGATGCGGGGGGAGTTCCCCTGGTGGGCCACGGCCGTGATCGTCCTGCGTGAGGTGGCCGTCTCACTGCTCCGGTGGCGGCTGGATCAGCGAGGCGTCTCGATGCCGGCGTCGCGTGCCGGCAAGGCGAAGACACTCAGCCAGATCTCGGCCGTGGGATTGTCGATCGCCCCGCTGCCGTCGGGGTTCGATCCGCTCGTGCTGGTGGTCGTCGTGATCGCGGTGGTCCTCACCGTGGCCAGCGGGCTCGAGTATCTCTTCACCGAGCGCCACCGCATGGAGACGGGGTGAGAGCGGAGATCGTCGCGGTCGGGACCGAGCTGCTGCTGGGCCAGATCGCGAACACCAACGCGCGGTGGATGTCGGAATCTCTCGCGGCGATCGGCGTCGACGTCCTGCACCACCAGGCCGTCGGGGACAACCTGGAGCGGATCGTCGAGGCGATGCGGCTGGCTTCTTCACGCGCCGAGGTCGTGGTCGTGACGGGGGGGCTCGGGCCGACGCAGGACGACATCACGCGCGATGCCCTCGGTGTGCTCTTGGGGGCGCCCATGGTGCGCCATCCGGAGCTCGAGGAGATGCTCAGGGAGAAGTTCCGATCCTTCGGCCGGCGAGAGATGCCCGAGAGCAACCTCCGCCAGGCCGACGTGCCCGATGGCGCGAGGTACATCAAGCCCGATCGTGGGACCGCGCCGGGACTGGAAGCGGAGCTGTCCGATGGTGTGCGGATCTACGCCGTGCCGGGCGTTCCGGAAGAGATGGTCGAGATGATGGAAGGGACGATCCTGCCGGAGCTGGCGCTGGCGGCAGGAAGCGTGGTCCGATCCCGCGTGCTCCGGTGCGCGGGGATCGGTGAGTCGGCGCTCGCCGAGCGCGTCGACGACCTCTTCTCCGGGTCGACGAACCCGACGATCGCGTTCCTGGCGTCCTCCGGCGAGGTGAAGGTTCGGATCACCGCGAAGGCTGAGTCCGCGGAAGAGGCGGACGCGCTGATCGAGCCGGTCGCCGAGGAGGTCCGGCGGCGGCTCGGCGACGAGGTGTTCACGTCGGAAGACGAGTCGCTGGAGCAGACCGTGGTCCGGCTGCTTGGCGGCCTCGGGCACGACGCTCGCGTGCGCCGAGTCGATCACGGGTGGCGGGGTGGGGGCTCGCCTCACGAGCGTCCCGGGTGCATCGGACGTGTTCATCGGATCCGCGGTCGTCTACACGAAGCCGGCGAAGATGGCCGTGATTGGCGTCTCGCCCGAGACGCTCGAGGGTCCCGGGCCCGTGAGCGAGGAGTGCGCTCGGGAGATGGCCGCGGGGGCTCGCCGGGTGTTCGGGTCGGATCTCGGCCTCGCGTTGACCGGAGCGGCCGGCCCGGAGGCGCACGGAGGCGCGCCCCCCGGCGTGATCTGGATCGCGTTGGAGGGCGACGATGTGGCACACGCGCGCGGCTTCCAGGTCCCGGGCGAGCGCGATCGTGTCCGCCGGTGGGCCGAGCAGGCCGCGCTGGACCTCGTCCGCCGGTACCTGGAGGGCCGCCCGCTCTCGGCGTCCGATCGCCTGATCTGATGGCTCGGGGAAACGGGCATCGGCCCTCATCGCATTTCCGGTATGGCGGGAGCGCAGCCCGCACGAGGGAGTGAAGCCCCGATGAGTCGCGATCAACCCGCTCGCCCCGAAGCCAAGCCGCTCCGGCTCTTCGTCGCGGTCGAGATCCCTGAGACGGTGAAGGATGCGATCGAAGAGGTCTTCGCGCCGTGGCGAGAGCGGTTCCCCGACGTGCGATGGGCACCCCGAGAGAACTGGCACGTCACACTCAAGTTCCTCGGGCGAACCGGGCCACCGCTGACGGACTGGGTGCCGAGGCAGGTCGAGGTGGCCGCGAGGGACCTCGAGCCCTTCCGCACGCGTGCGACGGGGGTCGGCGGATTTCCTTCCCCGGCGAAGGCACGCGTGCTGTGGGCCGGCCTCGAGGACGAGGACGGTCGGATGTCGGGATCGGCGGCGAGCATCGAGGGAGAGTTGCTCGAGGAGTTCCCGGTCGAGAAGCGCGCGTTCCACCCCCACCTCACCGTGGGGCGGAGCGATCCGCCGGTGAAGCTCCCACCGGAGTTCGCCGAGACGCCCCTTCTGACGGATGACTGGGAGGTCGATCACGTCGTCCTGTTCCGGAGCCACCTGCGGCGGCCGGCGCCCCGGTACGAGCCGCTCGCGCGCTTCCGCCTGGGCGCCGGCCACCCTCGCCGATCCTCTTGACGGCGATACTTGCCTTCGAACACCTGTTCGACTAGCCTCGGCTCGCGTGCACACGCGGCCACACGAGGAATGACAGAGGTGTAACTTATGTCAGGGTCGATGGGTAATCTCCACTCGTCGCTTGCACAGGCACTCTCCCGGCCCCCCTCCGGGCAGGGCAGGGGTACGAAGGAGGGGAACGTGGATCGGGACAAGATGCTGGACGTCACGCTGCAGCAGATCGAGAAGCAGTTCGGCCGAGGCGCCGTGATGAAGCTCGGCGAGCACCCGATGGGGGCGGGCATCACCGTCATCCCCACGGGCTCGCTGGCGTTGGACATCGCGCTCGGGGTCGGTGGGATCCCGAAGGGGCGCGTCGTCGAGGTGTTCGGTCCGGAGGGTTCGGGCAAGACGACCGTGTGCCTGCACATGATCGCGGAGGCGCAGTCGAAGGGTGGCATCGCCGCGTTCATCGACGCCGAGCACGCGCTCGATCCCACGTACGCGCGGGAGCTGGGTGTGAACATCGACGAACTGCTCGTCTCCCAGCCTGACTCCGGCGAGCAGGCCCTCGAGATCGCGGACATGTTGGTCCGGTCCGCGGCGCTCGACCTCGTGGTCATCGACTCGGTGGCGGCGCTGGTGCCGCGTGCCGAGATCGAAGGGGAGATGGGCGACACCCACGTCGGGTTGCAAGCCCGCCTGATGTCCCAGGCGATGCGGAAGCTCTCGGGTTCGCTCTCCCGGTTCGACACCACCGCGATCTTCATCAACCAACTGCGCGAGAAGATCGGCGTGATGTTCGGCTCACCGGAAACGACCCCGGGAGGTCGGGCGCTGAAGTTCTACTCGACCATCCGGCTCGACGTTCGCAAGATCGAGAACCTCAAGGACGGGACCGAGGTGGTTGGGTCTCGTACGCGGGTGAAGGTCGTGAAGAACAAGGTCGCGCCGCCGTTCCGCCAGTGCGAGTTCGACATCATGTACGGCAAGGGCATCTCCAAGGAGGGCTCGCTCATCGACGTGGGCGTCGACCTCGAGATCGTCAAGAAGTCCGGCGCGTGGTTCACCTACGAAGGCGATCAGCTCGGACAGGGCCGGGAGAACGCCCGGCAGTTCCTCGCGGAGCACACCGACCTGCGGGATGAGATCGAGCGGAAGGTGCGCGAGGCCGTCGGGCTCACCGGCTTCACCGAGGACGACGACCAACCCATCACGATCGGCGAGGCCGAGGCGCCGCCGCTCGAGGAGCCGCCCCCCTCCGACGAACCGGTCGCCGCGGGCAAGCGGGGCAAGGGGTCGGGATAGGCGCCGCAGCGGTCGCTCGCCGGCGTCAGCCCAAGAACCCGAAGAGCTGTCACGAACGCGCTCTCGGGCTCTTGGCGGTGCGTCCCCGGAGCCGCCGGGAGATGGAACGGCGCCTCCTCGCCGCTCGCTTCGAGTCCGCTGAGGTCGAAGACGTGCTCACCCGCCTGGAGCGGGTCGGGCTGATCGACGACGTGGCCTTCGCTCGGCAGTACGCGGAGCACCGCTTCGGCGCCCGCAAGGAGGGCAGCCGGGGTGTCGAGCAGGGTCTCCGAGCTGCAGGCATCGCTCCGGCGCTCGCGGCCACCGCCGCCGAGGGGGCTCCGGACGACGACGAGGAGCGGGCAGCGGAGCTCGCCCGGTTCGCGCGCCACGAGGCTCACCGGCGTCGCTCCCGAGAAAGCGTTCGCACGGCTCTCCTCGCTCCTGATGCGGCGCGGCTACAGCCCCGAGATCGCCCGCAGCGCAGCACGAAAGGCGCTCGAGATCGCCTTCCAGGACGAGTAGCGCCTTGTGTCTCTCGGGTCCCGGCCGTAGCATCCCGGGAAACGAGAGGAATCGATCTCCCGAACCCAAACCAGCGGATACGACCGAAGGGCTCCAGTGACCGAGTTCGACATCGACCAGACCACCCGTTCCGACCTCGCACGTGCTCTCACAAGGGGTCGGCGCCACTAGCCTTCCGTCGAACAACTGGATCGGGGACCGAGATCCCTCTCCCGAGACATCGGGAGGAACGATGGAAGCCGTCATCGCCGGCCTCGTCGGCCTATCGGCCGGGGCGGTCGTGGGATTCGTCGTCCGGAACGCGATCGGAGCGTCCAATGCGCGCTCCGCCGAAGCGCAAGCCAAGAAGGTCCTGCTCGAATCCGAAGAAGAGGCCGCCAGAACCCGTGCCCAGGGGCTCCAGGAATCCAAGGACGAGGCCGCCCGGATGCGGCGGGACACCGAGGAGGACCTGAAGCATCGCCGGGAGGAGGTGGGACGGCTCGAGCGCCGGATCACGGAGACGGAGGGCGACCTCCGCGACCGGAGCCAGCGGATCGATGCTCGGACCTCGGAGCTGAAGGAGCGCGAGGACAAGCTGACCTTCGTCCGGGAGCAGCTCGAGAAGGCCACCGAACAGCACCGGGCACAGCTGGAGCGGATCGCGGGCATGACGTCCAACGAGGCCAAGGAGCAGCTCGCCTCGCAGGTGATCGACGAAGCCAAGCGCGGAGCGATGGCGCAGGTGCGCGAGATCGAACAGCGAGCCCGTGAGGAGGGCGAAGAACGGGCCCGGAAGATCGTGACCATCGCGATCCAGCGCGTCGCGTCGGAGCAGACCGCCGAGTCGAGCGTCAGCGTCTTCACGCTCCCGAGTGAAGACATGAAGGGGCGGATCATCGGACGCGAGGGAAGGAACATCCGCGCCTTCGAGTCCGTCACCGGGGTGAACATCATCATCGACGACACGCCCGAGGCCGTCGTGTTGTCGTGCTTCGATCCCGTGCGGCGGGAGGCGGCGAGGATGACCCTCGAGAAGCTGGTCCAGGACGGACGGATCCAGCCGGCCCGCATCGAGGAGGTCCACGAGCGGTCGGTGCGCGACCTCGAGGAACAGATCCGCAAGTCCGGTGAGGACGCGGTGGCCGAGGTCGGCCTGACGGACATCCATCCCGAGCTGATCAAGCTGCTGGGCCGGCTCCAGTACCGGACGAGCTACGGCCAGAACGTCCTGAAGCATCTGGTCGAGTCCGCCCACATCGCCAGCGCCCTCGCGGCCGAGATCGGCGTCGACCCGACGATCGCGAAGCGAGGCGCGTTCCTGCACGACATCGGGAAGGCCGTCACGCACGAGGTCGAGGGCTCCCACGCGATCATCGGAGCGGAGATCGCCCGGCGGCTGAAGGAGGATCCGGAGGTCGTCCACTGCATCGAGTCCCACCACGGTGAGGTCGAACAGCGGACGGTCCACGCGGTCCTCGCGCAGATCGCCGACTCGATCAGCGGCGGCAGGCCGGGCGCGAGGCGTGAGTCGATCGAGACCTACATCAAGCGCCTCGAACGGCTGGAGGAGATCTGCACGGCGCACGAGGGCGTCGAGAAGGTCTTCGCGATGCAGGCGGGCCGCGAGGTCCGCGTGATGGTCACGCCGGAGGACGTCGACGAGCTCCAGGCGCAGACGATCGCGCGGGATATCGCCAAGCAGGTCGAGGAGGAGCTGCAGTATCCCGGTCAGATCAAGATCTCGGTGATCCGGGAGACGCGCGCCACCGAGTACGCAAGGTAGCCTCGGGACGTGAACGGGACGTTCCTGATCCGCACCTTCGGGTGCCAGATGAACGAACACGACTCCGAGCGGATCGGAGGGATGCTCCGCGCGGACGGCATGACCCCGACGGAGGATGTCTCGGATGCGCGGGTGGTCGTCCTCAACACGTGCGCGATCCGCGAGAACGCCGACAACCGGCTCTACGGCAACCTCGGGCACCTGAAGCCCTTGAAGGCGCAGAATCCCGACCTGCGTGTCGTCGTCGCCGGCTGCCTTGCCCAGAAGGATCAGGGGCTGATCCAGGAGAAAGCGCCGTGGGTCGACGTGGTCGTCGGCACCCATGCGCTTCCTCACCTGTTGGACCTTCTCCGGCGGGCGGAGGACGAGGGTCCGCAGATGGACATCGCCGAATACACGGAGCTGTTCCCTTCGGCGCTCCCGGCCGCGCGGGACGACGCCTTCCGGGCCTGGGTGGCGATCGCGGTCGGATGCGACAACGCCTGCACGTTCTGCATCGTGCCGTTCGTCCGGGGAGCGCAGCGATCCCGGGCGATCGGCGACGTGCTCGCGGAGGTGCAGGGGCTCGCGCGCCGGGGCGTCGTCGAGGTGACGCTCCTCGGACAGAACGTCAACACCTACGGGCGCGACGTCACGGTTCCCGGGACGTCGCGCCGACCACTCTTCGCGGAGCTGTTGAGGCAAGTGAACGAGGTCGACGGGCTCCGGCGGATCCGGTTCACGTCGCCGCATCCCCACGACTTCACGCCGGACGTGATCGAGGCGATGGCCGAGAGCGAGAAGGTCTGCGAGCACATCCACTTCCCGCTGCAGTCGGGGTCGGACGCCGTGTTGAAGGCGATGCAGCGTTCCTACCGGCGCGAGCGCTACCTGGGGTGGCTGGATCGGATCCGCGACGCGATCCCGGACGTTGCCGTGTCGACCGACATCATCGTCGGGTTCCCGGGCGAGACCGAAGAGCACTTCGCCGACACGCTCGATGTGGTCGGTCGCGCGCGTTTCGATTCGGCCTACACGTTCCAGTACTCGCCGCGACCGGGTACCCGGGCCGCCTCGATGCCCGACCATGTCCCGAAAGAGGTCGTGCAGGAGCGGTTCGAGCGGCTCGTGGCGCTCCAGGAGAAGATCTCGCTCGAGAACGCGCGCGCGCAGGTCGGCAGAGAGGCCGAGGTGCTGGTCGAGGGCGCCGGGCGGCGCGGCGCGTCGTCCCAGTCGCGCACGCGCACCAACCGGATCGTCCACCTGCAGGGAACGCTCGAGCCGGGGACGTTCGTCACGGCTCGCATCACCGACGCCGCGGCGCACCACCTCTCCGGCGAGGTCGTGCCGGCGCCCGCACTGGTCTGAGGCGTGGAGCCGTTCCTCGCTCTGGTCGGCCCGACCGCGTCCGGCAAGACCGAGGCGGCGCTCCAGGTGGCGGAGGCCATCGGGGCGGAGATCCTCTCGATCGACTCGATGCTGGTGTACCGCGGCATGGACGTCGGGACGGCCAAGCCGACGGCCGAGCAGCGCGCCCGGGTGCCGCATCACCTGGTGGACCTGGTCGAGCCGAGCGAGGCGTTCAGCGTGGCGGCGTTCCAGGCCGCGGCCCGCGAGGCGGCGGACGACGTCCGCCGCCGCGGGCTGCGGCCGCTGCTGGTGGGTGGCTCGGGCCTCTATCTCCGGGCGGTGGTGGACGAGCTCGAGTTCCCGGGCACCGATCCGACCGTCCGTGACGAGCTGCAACGGGAGGCGGAGGCCCTCGGGGCCGAGCGCGTGCACGGACGCCTGGCCGAGATGGACCCCGACGCCGCGGCGAAGATCGAACCGGAGAACGTCCGGCGAACCGTGCGCGCCCTCGAGGTTGCCGCGATCACCGGGAGACCGTTCAGCTCCTACGCCGCCGCGTGGGAGTCGTATCCGCCCGACCGGGTGCGGTCGGCGGGCATCCGTCTGACACCGGAGCGGCTCCGGGGAAGACTCGATGAGCGGGTGCAGGAGATGCTCGACGCCGGCTGGCTCGACGAGGTCGAGAAGCTCGTCGCGGGTGGGTTCGGAGGGTGGCTCACCTCCACGCAGGCCATCGGATACGCTGAGCTCGCCCGGCATCTCGAGGGCGAGCTGAGCCTGGAGGACGCCGTCGGTCAGACCGTCAAGCGGACCCGTCACCTCGCGCGACGACAGATGGCGTGGTTCCGCCGTGACCCGCGGATCCGGTGGTTCGACGCCGGCGTGGAGGGGGCGACGAGCATCGTGGACGAGCTCGTGGCGTACCTGGGGCACGCGTGAGCGAGCTTCGTGTCTGGAAGTACCAGGCCACCGGGAACGACTTCGTCATGACGTATGACCCGGAGGATCGCCGTCCGCTCTCGGCCAACGAGGTCCGGGTCCTGTGCGATCGCCGGTTCGGGATCGGCGGCGACGGCTCGATCAGGGTGACCGTCGGCACCGATGGTCGCCCGTTCATGGACTACCGCAACGCCGACGGGAGTCTCGCCGAGATGTGCGGGAACGGCCTGCGCTGTGTCGCGTTGCTGCTCCGTGACGTCGACGGTGAGGCCGGGTCCTCGTTCGAGGTGGAGACGAGATCCGGTCCGCGACGCGTGGAGCTCGCACCGGACGGGCGCATCAGCGTCGAGATGGGCGAGCCCAACTTCACCAAGGCGGCGATCCCGATGCGGGGACCGGCGTGGGAGACCTACCTGCGCGAGCCCCTCGATCTCGGCGGCGGGATCGTCGTCACGGCCAGCGCGGTCTCCATGGGCAATCCGCACCTGGTGCTCTTCGTCGACGACGACCCGGAGCGATTCCACGTCGCCCATATCGGGGAGGTGCTGGAGCGCGACGACCGATTCCCCGAGGGCACGAACGTGGAGTTCGCGAAGGTCGATGAGGACGAGATCGTCGCGCGCGTGTGGGAGCGGGGGAGCGGCGAGACGATGGCGTGCGGGAGCGGGGCGTGCGCGATCGCCGTGACGGCGACCGAGGCCGGACTCGCCGGTCCTCGATCGTTCGTGCGGTTCCCGGGCGGCGTCCTCGAGGTGGAGCGCCTGGAGACCGGGTCGGTCCTCTTGACCGGGCCCGCGCGTCGCGTCTTCGAGACCACGGTCGACCTCGACGCCCTGATGGAGACGGCAGGCGGATGACGACCGTTGCGGAACGGCTCGCGGCGCGCACCGAGGCGCTCGTGGCGATCCCGTCGGAGAGCCGCAACGAAGAGGCGATCCTCACGGAGATCCGCCGGGACCTGCCGAGCGTGTTCGAGGTCGTCGACGACCGGGACTCGGTGCTCTTCGCGCTCCCGGAGCGGCGGCCGGGGGCGCCGTTGGTGCTCCTCGCCGGTCACGTCGACACGGTGCCGATCGGGCGGAGCGCCCCCGGCCGTGACGGCGAGACGCTCCACGGGCGGGGCACTTCCGACATGAAGAGCGGGCTGGCCGTCATGGGAGCGGTCGCCGAGGAGCTCGGATCGGGCGAGTCGAGGAGCGATCTCGACGTGGGGCTGCTGTTCTTCGGACGCGAAGAGCTTCCGTTCGCCGAGAGCGCGCTCGTCCCGCTCTTCGACCGGCGGCCGGAGATCGCGGGCTCGGCGCTCGCCATCGTCTTCGAACCGACGGCGAACCGCCTCGAGCTCGGATGTCTCGGCAATCTGAACGCCACGGTGGTGTTCGAGGGCGAGGCGGCGCACGCCGCCCGGCCGTGGCTCGGCCGGAACGCGATCCACGCCGCGATCGCCGCTCTCGCGCCGGTGACCGACCTGCCCATCCGCGACGTCGAGGTCGACGGCCTGACCTACCGGGAGGTCGCATCGGTGACGACGATCCAGGGCGGTGTCGCCACCAACGTCGTGCCCGATCGAGCGACCGCGCAGGTCAACTTCCGCTACGCGCCGACCCACACACCCGCCGAGGCGGAGCGGCGGCTGCGGGAGCTGCTCGGCCATCCGAGCGCGACCGTGGAGATCGTGGGCAACGCCCCGCCCGGCCTGGTGCCCTCCGGGAACCCACTGGTGGAGCGGCTTCGGGCCGCCGGCGATCTCGCCGTCGGCCCGAAGCAAGCGTGGACGCCCGTCGCCGAGTTCGGCCTGGTGGGAGTCGATGCCGTCAACTTCGGGCCCGGCGACCCGCAGTACGCTCACCGGGACGACGAGCAGGTCGACGTCGCCGCGCTCGTCAGGTCGTATCAGGTCCTGCGCACGTTCCTGGAGGGCACGTCCGGGGAACACACCGGGTAAGGAAGAAGGGGAGAGATGGTCCACCTGTCACCGGGTCTTCGAGCCTCGGAGCCGTATCCGTTCGAGGAGCTGGATCGCCGCAAGGCGAAGGCGCTCGCCGACGGGCGCCCGATCGTCGACTTCGGCGTGGGCGACCCGCGGGAGGAGACGCCCGCGTTCATCCGCCAGGCCGTCAAGGATGCGATCGAACCGACCTCCTCGTACCCCCGCGCCGCCGGTCTCCCCGAGCTCCGAGGTGCGATCGCCTCCTGGGTCGAGCGGCGCTTCGGCACGGTCCTCGATCCCGACGTCCACATCCTGCCCACACTCGGCTCGAAGGAGCCGATCTTCAGCCTCGCTCAGTCCGTCCTCGACCCGGAGGGTGGCAAGCACCTGGTGACGGTGACGAGCCCGGGCTACACGATCCCCGAGCGCGGCGCGCGGTTCGCCGGCGGAGACGTCGCCCGGCTGTCGCTCACCGAGGCCAACGACTTCCTGCCCGACCTCGACGCGGTGGACGCCTCGACCTGGGGCCGCACCGCCGCCCTGTGGCTCAACTACCCGAACAACCCGACGGGCGCGACCGCGCCGCTCGCGTTCCTGAAGGCGGCCGCCGATCACTGCCGATCGCACGACGTTCTCCTCGCCTCGGACGAGGCCTACAGCGAGCTCTGGTTCGACGGGGATCAGCCGGCCTCGGCGCTGCAGGTGGGGGATCTGACCAACGTCCTCGTCTTCCACACGCTCAGCAAGCGCTCGTCGATGACGGGCTACCGATCGGGCTTCGTCGCCGGCGATCCCGAGATGATCGCGGCCATGCGGGCGCTCCGTCCCTCGACCGGCGTGACGCCACAGGAGTTCGTCCAACGCGCCTCGGTGGCGGCCTGGAACGACGAAGCCCACGTGGAGGAGGTGCGAGGCATCTACGCGCGGAAGCGGAAGGTGTTCCTCGACCTTTTCGCGTCCCACGGCATCCGGGTGGCGGGGAGCGCGGCGACCTTCTACCTCTGGGTCGCCGTCCCCGGTGACATGAGCTCCCTCGACTGGTCGATGCGACTCCTGGACGGTGCGGACGCGATCGTCGCCCCCGGCTCGTTCTTCGGACCGGAGGGTGAGGGCTACGTCAGGATGGCGATGGTGCCCACGATCGAGGAATGCGAACGGGCGGCCGCAGCGCTCGACGGCGTCTTGGGGGGCGGCTCGTGAGCGTCACCGAGCTCGCCGAACGGATCGAACGCTCGTGGGCGGAGCCGGATCATCTCGACGCCGGCGCCGTGGAAGAGGCCGTGGGCATGCTGGATCGAGGCGAGGTTCGGGTGGCCGAGCCCGACGGCGACGGCTGGGCCGTGAACGAGTGGGCGAAGAAAGCGGTCCTGCTCTACTTCCGGGTTCGCGACCTCGAGACCACCGAGGTGGGCCCGTTCGAATACCACGACCTGCTGCCGCTGAAGCGCGGCTACGAGGAAGCCGGCGTTCGCGTCGTGCCGCCGGCGACCGCGCGCTACGGGGCGTTCCTCTCGCGCGGCGTCGTGTTGATGCCGAGCTACGTCAACATCGGGGCCTGGATCGGACCGGGCACGCTCGTCGACACGTGGGCGACGGTGGGGTCCTGCGCCCAGATCGGGGCCGACGTGCACCTGTCCGGCGGAGTCGGCATCGGCGGTGTGCTGGAGCCCATCCAGGCGAGCCCCGTGATCGTGGAGGACGGCGCGTTCGTCGGCTCACGGTGCATCGTCGTCGAGGGTGTCCGGGTGCGAGCGCGTGCGGTCCTCGGGGCCGGGCTCATCCTCACGGGGAACACCCCGGTGATCGACGTGACCGCGGATGAGCCGGTCGAGCATCGCGGCGAGGTACCGGCCGGCGCGATCGTCGTGCCCGGCTCCCGCCCTCGCGAGTTCCCGGCCGGCAGCTACGGACTCCCGGCGGGCCTGATCATCGGGTACCGAAGCGAGGCGACCGACTCCAAGCTCCAGCTGAACGAGATGCTCCGCGAGTTCGGCTCGTCGGTGGGTTCTTAACGCGTGCCCGAGCGGCAAGGGACGCGACGAGCCGGGGGGAGCGGCCGCCGAACGACCGATCGCAAGATCCTCGAATCGCCGCTGTCGGCGACGTGGCAGCCCCGCGTGCGCGAGCGGGCGGTGCTCGTGGGCGTCGGCCCCGGGATCGTCGACGAGGACCTCGACGAGCTCGAGGCGCTCGCGGATTCCGCCGGGGCGGAGACCGTGTCGCGGATCGTGCAGAGCCGCCGGGAGCCCGACCCCGGCACCTTCATCGGCCGAGGGAAGATGGAGGAGCTCCATCGGACCGTGCACAGCCTCGATGCGGAGTCGGTGATCCTGGACCAGGAGCTCACACCGGGTCAGCTCCGGAGCCTCGAGGAGCGGCTCGGCGTCAAGGTGATCGATCGCACGGCGTTGATCCTCGACATCTTCGCGCTGCACGCCCGGAGCCGGGAGGGCAAGGCGCAGGTCGAGCTCGCGCAGCTCAACTACCTCCTTCCCCGCCTGCGCGGCTGGGGCGAGGCGATGAGCCGGCTCGGGGGCGGCATCGGCACCCGGGGGCCGGGTGAGACGAAGATGGAGGTCGACCGCCAGCACATCCGCCGGCGGATCGCGAAGCTCCGGCGCGACATCAAGACGCTCGCCAAGACACGAGACCTGAAGCGCGCGCGCCGTCAGGACTCGGGCATCCCGCAGGTCGCGATCGCCGGCTACACGAACGCCGGCAAGTCGACGTTGATGACGCGCCTCACGGGCGCGGACGTCATCGTCGCCGAGAAGCTCTTCGCGACGCTCGACCCCACGACTCGGCGGATCGAGCTGCCGGGGCGGCGGAAGGCCGTGATCTCCGACACGGTCGGGTTCGTCGGGAAGCTGCCGCACGACCTGGTGGAGGCGTTCCGGTCCACCCTCGAAGAGGTGGCCATGGCCGACCTGATCGTCCACATCGCCGACGCCACCTCGCCGGCGCTCGACGAGCAGGTGAACGCCGTCCGTCGGGTGCTCGGGGAGATCGGTGCCGGCCAGATCCCGGAGGTCCTCGCACTGAACAAGATCGATCGCGTGGCGGGCTCCGCCCGGGCGAGGCTCGCCGGAAGGTTCCCGGGCTCGGTCGCCGTGTCGGCGCTCACCGGCGAGGGGGCCGACGAGCTCCGCGAAGAGATCTCCGCGCGGATCCCGCGGCCTCCGGTCGAGGTCACGCTCCTCGTTCCGTTCGGTCGCGAGGACGTGACCGCCAGGTTGTACCGGGAGGCCGAGGTGCTCTCGAAGGAGATGGATACCGACGGGACCGTGGTTCGTGCTCGCGTGGGGCTCCGGCTGCTGTCGGCGGTCCGCGGGTTCCTGGTCGAGGACGCCTGACTCGGCTACCGGACGAGACCGACGGGCTTGCCGACTCCGAGCGACGCCGGCGTCGGTGCTCCGATAGCTCCGTCATCCACGCGCTTCGGACGGCGCTTGAGCGAGATCAGCAGGGCTGCGATGCCCGCGAGCAACAGGATGATCAGACTCGCGGCGATGACGTAGAGCCGAGCGGGTTGGACGGAGCTGGTGATCACCGACGGCGACGCCCCGGAGGCTGGGAAGGTGATGGTCGCTCGAGCGGTGCGTTCGATCAGTCCGCTGCGCAGCGTGATCCGCGCGTCCCACGGACCGGCAGGGATCCCCCGGTCCATCGCGAGCGTGACGGCTTCCGTGTCGCCGATCGCCAGGGTGGTGCCGAGGGTGGCCGGGAACGGACCGGCGCTGAGCCCTCCCGGCCCGGCGAGAAGCTTCAGGGTTCCGTTCATGTCCAGCGCCCGGCCGCCGGTGTTGTGCACGGTCGCGAGGACCATGGGCAGGCCGTCGGGGGAGCGTTCGGCGGTCAGTGAGTCGATCGTGAAGTCGGCGGCAGGTGCCCCGCCGGGTCCGACGGAGAGATAGATACGGATGCCGACGCGGCTGGCCTGGATGATGCCGCCTTCGGAGAGGGGCGCCGAGCGCACCTCTGCCCAGACGGCGCCGTACTGCTCGCCGGGGGCCGCATCGTGGGGGACGTCGATCGTTACCGTGGCCGTTGCGTGACCGCCGGCGGGGACGTCGGACGCGCTCGGATCGACGGACGTCCAGCTGGAAAGTTCGTTCGGCGTGTCTGCCGCGGCTCCGATGAACGAGCCCCTCTCGATCGTGGCGGCAGAGGGATACAGGGTGATGTGCGCGGTGGAAGCCGTGGAGTTGGAGACCTCGATCCGGCGATGGATCACGGTCCCGGGCGCGAGGTGGTCAACGATGTAGAGGCGAGCGCGAGGATCGTCGCCCGCATCGGCAGGAGTGTCGACGAGACGCAGCCCGATGCCGCCGGAGGACGCCGCACGAGGAGTCGCGGTCGCAGCGCCGGCGGGCGCGGCGACCACGACGATCGATGCGACGGCCGAAAGGATCCATCGCGGGAGACGGAGGATGCGTGGCGATGTTGCCGCCGCGGCTCGCGAAGCGAGCCGCGGCGCCCACACCGACCTAGACAACAGAATGGGTGATGATCGCGGAGTAGGTGGTCGCGACCGTCCCGCCCGGCACCGCGACGTTGATGGTCGGGGTCCAGGTCGCGGAGTTGTCCCCCGTGATCCCGGTCGCCGTGACCGCGGCGGAGACGCCGGTGAGGTTGCCCGGGTCGTTCGCCGTGTAGGTCGCAGTGCCGACCTTCGTGATGGTCCCGGCCGTGTAGCTGACGAAGCTCGCCGCGATCGTCGGTCCCGCCGATGGGGTGAAGGCGGTCGAGATGACGCTCGCGACCCAGCCGGAGCCAGCGGCGGCGCTGCGCGCGTCGTTCACCTGCACCTGGCCGAGCGTGCCGCTGATGGTTCCTCCGGACACGCTGTTCGCGATGCTCCCGAGGCTGCCGGCGGCGGCCGGTGCGCTGATCGTGAGCGTTCCACCCGTCACGGTGACCGAGGCGGTGGTCGTGTCGGCTGAGGCAGGCAGGGCGATGCCGAGACTGAGCAGTCCGGCGGCAAGAACCACGAGCAGGTTGCGCGTTCTCATGGTGGGTCCTTCTTCCTTCGAGGTGTTGGGCGAGAGCAGAACGGGTGCGTGCCCTCAGCTACTCCATCGACACCGGACCCTTGCCGCACAAGGGAAACGCGCAGAACAGTTGCGGCTGGGACACTTCTCCGTACTTCTTGCGGACCCTTTACGCGTCCGGGCGCCCGATCCGCCACAAACCGGTGTCGGCCCAGTGCCCCGTGATCACGGTGTCCGGGTCCTGGCCTCGTTCGAGCGCGAACCGGAGAGCGAGGAGTTGGAGCCGGACCGTGAGAGGGATCTGGGCCAGCAGCATCGGGAGCGGCGCCTGCTCGCCGACCCGATAGACCGGGATCCCTTCGGCCGAAGCCGCCGCCGTCACCGCTTCGACGAACCCGTCCGCTTCCGGGGTCATGAGGCTGATCAACGCGTCCCGGGGAGTGAGGGGGACGGCGGAACCATGGAGGAGGAACTCGATGTCGTGCCCTTCGGCCAGCACCCGGGCGCCCTCGCGCAGTTTGAGCGCTCCCTCTCGCGCCGTGAAGGCCGCGGGTCCGGCCCCCGCGATCACGAGGTCCCGCTCGGGAACCTGGATCGACTCGGTGCCGGGCGCGTCGATCGCCTGGCGAACCGCATCCGGCACGAGCGCGATCGATTCCTCCGTGATGGAGTCGGCCCCCATCTCCTTGGCGATCATGGCCAGCACGAGCAGGGTCGTCGTGTAACTGACCGTGTATGTCTCGGAGGTCTCGGCCGGGCACGTCTCGATGGAATGGGGGAAGGGTGTCCCGCGCTTCGAGATCGTGATGACGTCGACGCCGGCGGTCGTCGCGAGCGCCCGGGCGGCGAGCGCGTAGGCCGTCTCGCCGGTGTGCGTGATGACGATGATCGTGTCGTCCGGTCCGACGATCGGCGCCCAGACGACGAAGGGCATCGACGACACGGCGACGGCCGACCGACCGGCGTCTTGGAGCATGGCGGCTCCGAGGATGGCGGCGTGGTGGCTCGTCCCCGTCCCGACGAGCCAGATGCGGCGGGATCGTTGCAGGCCCTCGGCAGCGGCGTGGACCTGCTCGCGGGTGGTCTCAGAGTTCAGGAGATGGGAAAGCTCGTCCGGCTGGGATCGGATCTGCTGCTCGAGGTTCGTGCTCGCCTGCGCGGACATGACTCAACCCCCTCCAGACCCGACGTGGGAGAAGGAGCTTAGCGGGACTCAGAGCTTCCTGAGGACCGCGACGACCTTGCCGAGGATGCGCCCGTCCATCATCTCGAAGGGCTCGAGGGCGGGGTTCTCGGGGATGAGCATCACTCGCGCACCGTCGTGACCCAGGCGCTTCACGGTGGCCTCGTCCTCGGCCGGGCCCGGCAGCAGGGCGGCCACGATGTCCCCGTCGGAGGCCGATCGCTGGCTCCGGACGACCACCACGTCGCCGTCGAGGATGCCCGCGCCGATCATCGACTCACCGGCGACCCGGAGCGCGAAATGACCGTCGCCTCGCACGAACTCCGCCGGCACCATGATGCGGTCCTCGACGTGCTCGTCGGCGAGCACGGGCTCGCCGGCGGCGATGCGTCCGATCAGCGGGACCGGGACCCCTTCGGCCCGCCGCTCGTCCGAGAGCGTCATCGCTCGGGGCTTGCTCGGATCCTTGGTGAGGTGGCCCATCCGCTCGAGGTTGGCCAGTTGCGCGTGCACCGACGACGACGAGGTCAGCCCGACGGCGTCGCCGATCTCACGGACGGTGGGAGGGTAGCCGCGTTCTCGGACGGTCCGCTCGATGAAATCGAGGATCCGCTGCTGCCGCGAAGTGATGTCAGACACGGTGCCTACCCTCCTCTTCCAGGTTGCTCCGGGTGGCGCTGGTGAGCGTGGCGGCACGGTAACACCCACGGGAAGGGGATGCAAACATATGTTCGGTTCTGGCCTTGACATCGAACGTCCGTTCGGACACGATGCCTCCATGGGTCGAACACGCGTTCGGCGGAGGCGTTTGGTCGCGCTCTGCTGCAGCGATCGGGCTCGTCGGCGTGCTTTCCGGACCCGTTGCCCACGCCGTGGGCGTCGGAGGGACACCGGAGGCGAAGGCCTCCCGGACGTACGTGGTGCGGGCCGGAGACACCCTCTGGTCGATCGCGACCCGGTTCGAGCCCTCCACCGATCCTCGCGTCGTCATCGACGCCATCACCTCGGCCAACGGCGTGGATCCCGGCGCCCTGGTTCCCGGCCAGCAGCTCTCGATCCCGTCCGTCGGCTGACGGATCGAGGCGATACGTTTGACCACCCAACATCGTGGGGGTACCGTGCCGGCGGCCACCACATCTTGTGGCCACACACGATATGCGATGCCCATGGTGCGGCGCGGACGACGACCGGGTCGTCGACTCACGGCCCGCCGACGGCGGATCTGCGATCCGCCGTCGGCGACAGTGCGCTGCCTGCGGCCGCCGCTACTCCACCTACGAGCGGATCGAGGACGTCGGGCTGCTCGTCCGCAAGCGAGACGATTCCAAGGATCCGTTCCGACGGGAGAAGGTCACGGCGGGCATCCTCAAGGCCACCAAGAACCGGCCGGTCTCCGAGTTCCAGGTCGAGGAGCTGGTGGATCGGGTCGAGGAGCGCCTCCGCCGAAAGGGTCCCGAGGTGACCTCCCAGCAGGTCGGCATCGAGGTGCTCTCGCAGCTCCGGAAGCTCGACGAGGTCGCCTACATCCGCTTCGCGAGCGTCTACAAGGACTTCCAGGAGATCACCGATTTCGAGCGGGAGCTCGGCACGCTCCTCAAGCGCGAGCCGGCCAAGCGCCGCAAGCGCGAGCCCTAGGACGAGGAGAAGTTAGAGCGACAGGAACACGTTTCCCACCGGGCTTCCACTGGCGTTCCACAGCCCACTGAGGGTACGTTCGCCCGCATCCGGAGATATCACCGGAACCACAACATATTGTGGTGGAGGGTGGGAGTTAAGCCCCATATGTAGGAAAATGGAGCTTGACTCCGAACGACGCCTGGAGGAGTATTACATCCTTGTGATTCCACGGGTGTGATTCCTTCCCCAAGGACCCCGGAAGACTCGGAACGGTAGTACCCCGAACAGGCGCTTCCCCGCAGCGAGAGGAGGGCGACGCAGGTGGCGAAGAGAACAGAGGACCTGCAGGACGTACAGGTGATCAGGGACAAGGGGCTCGCCTTCCGGCGGCACTTCTCGACCGAGGGGACCCACCCGTTCGACCAGGTCGAATGGGAGACGCGAGACGCGATCATCCCCAACTTCAAGGAGGGCGGGAACGCCTTCGAGCAGCGCGGCGTGGAGTTCCCGGTCGGTTGGTCGCAGAACGCCACCAATATCGTCGCGCAGAAGTACTTCCGCGGACCGCTCGGCGCGCCGGAGCGCGAATCCTCGGTCCGCCAGCTCGTCTCGCGCGTCGTCGACACGATCCGCGGCTGGGGCGAGAAGAACGACTACTTCGCCACCGAGACGGACGCACAGGTCTTCGCCGACGAGCTGACGCACCTGCTCGTCAACCAGAAGGCCGCGTTCAACTCGCCGGTATGGTTCAACGTCGGCGTCCCGGACACGCCGCAGCAGTGCAGCGCCTGCCAGCCGTACGGAGCGCTCGTCAGCACGCCCGACGGCCTGATCCCGATCGGGAAGCTCGTCGAGGAGAACCGGGTCGGCACGAAGGTCCACGACGCCCGCGGTGTCACGACGATCGTGGCCACGAAGGCGAATGGGACCAAGGAGGTCCTTCGGGTCCACACCAAGTCCGGGCACCAGCTCGACGTGACCGGCGATCACCTCGTGTGGCGGTCGCAGGGCAGCGACGAACGAGGATTCGTTCCCGCGTCGGAGCTCCGTGCCGGCGACAAGCTGCAGTGGCACCGTCAGGAGTCCTTCGGTGATGGCGAGATCGATCTCGTCGAGGTGGCCGAAGCGGCGCTGGTGGGTTGGCTCCAATCGGATGGCTCTATCCGGCGAGACGAGGCCAACGGCTCACTCACGCTCGAGACGATCACGGTCAACGAGGACGAGCTCGCCTGGGTGAGCGAGGCGCTCGACCGTGTCTTCCCGATGCTGCACCGGAACGAGCGGACGCAGGTCTCGCCGGATGAGCGGCTCCAGACCCGGAGGATCCGCCTCTTCGGCAAGGTGCTCGAGCCGTTCGTTGATAGGTGGGAGCTGCGCTCGCGCGGCGCGGACATGGAGGTACCGGAGCGGTTCTTCACCGCGCCGCTCCCCGTCGTCGCGGCCTACCTGCGGAGCATCTTCCAGGCCGAGGGCTACGTGCGGGTGAACGGGACGTCCGGCGTCGTCGCTTTCGACTCGCTCTCGGAGAAGCTCGTCCGTGGCGTCCAACAGCTGCTCTCACGCTTCGGGGTCTTCTCCCGGATCAGCTTCAAGCAGGACCCCCGGTTCAAGGGGAAGGGGTCCTGGCACCTCGCCATCGGCAACGTCGGCGATCAGGTCCTGTTCGAAGCGGAGATCGGGTTCGTCGACGCGCGGAAGGCGGACAAGCTCGACGCGGCGATCGACCGGCACGGCATGGTCACGCGCGACACGAAGCGCCTCGAGATCGACCGGATCGAATCCCTCGGAGAGATGCCGGTCTACGACATCCAGACCGAGAGCGGGGAGTACCTGTCGGCGAACCTCCGGGTGCACAACTGCTTCATCCTCGCGGTCGACGATCACATGTCGTCGATCCTGAACTGGTACGTGGAAGAGGGCACGATCTTCAAAGGCGGGTCCGGCTCGGGCATCAACCTGTCGAAGATCCGATCCTCGAAGGAGGGACTCGCCGGGGGTGGCACCGCATCGGGACCCGTGAGCTTCATGCGCGGCGCCGACGCGTCCGCCGGCACCATCAAGTCGGGCGGCAAGACTCGCCGCGCGGCCAAGATGGTCATCCTGAACGTCGACCATCCGGACGTCCGCGACTTCATCTGGTGCAAGGCGGTCGAGGAGCGCAAGGCCAGGGTCCTGCGCGACGCCGGGTTCGACATGGACCTCGACGGCAAGGACAGCCATTCGACCCAGTATCAGAACGCGAACAACTCGGTTCGCGTGACGGACGAGTTCATGCGCGCCTTCGAGCAGGACCAGGACTGGAAGCTCAAGGCCGTCCTGTCGGGTGACACGGTCGAGACGACGCGGGCCCGCGACCTGATGCGAGACATCGCGCAGGCGGCGTGGCAGTGCGCGGATCCGGGGATGCAGTACGACACCACGATCAACGAGTGGCACACCTGCCCGGCGACCGGCCGCATCAACGGCTCCAACCCGTGCAGCGAGTACATGCACCTGGACAACTCGGCGTGCAACCTCGCGTCGCTGAACCTGATGAAGTTCGTCGACGACGAGGGCACCTTCGACGTGGCCGACTTCAAGCACGCCGTCGAGATCGTCTTCACGGCGCAGGAGATCCTGGTGGGGGAGTCGAGCTACCCGACCGAGAAGATCTCGGAGAACGCCAGAGCCTTCCGCCAGCTCGGTCTCGGGTACGCCAACCTGGGGGCATTGCTGATGGCCAGGGGCCTCGCCTACGACTCCGATGCCGGGCGCGCCTGGGCCGGCGCGATCACCGCGCTGATGACGGGGCAGGGCTATCGCACGTCCGCCCGTGTCGCGGAGGCGATGGGGACGTTCGAGGGATACGAGCCCAACGCCGACGCGATGCTTCGCGTGATGCGCAAGCACCGTGAGGCCGCCGACGAGATCGACGCCGAGCTCGTCCCCGAGGGGCTCCTCTCGGCCGCGAAGCATTCGTGGGACGAAGCCATCTCGCTCGGCGAGCAACACGGCTACCGGAACGCCCAGGCGACGGTCCTCGCGCCCACCGGCACGATCGGGCTGATGATGGACTGCGACACCACGGGGATCGAGCCGGAGCTCGCGCTCGTCAAGACGAAGAAGCTCGTCGGCGGCGGCACGATGCAATTCGTCAACCGGACGGTGCCGCGAGCCCTGGGTCGGCTCGGCTACGACCCGGCGCAGGTCGACGACATCGTCGCGTACATCGCCGAGCACAACTCGGTGACCGATGCGCCGCACCTGAAGCCGGAGCACCGGTCGGTGTTCGATACGGCGATGGGAGACGCCCCGATCCACTACATGGGGCACGTCCGGATGATGGCGGCGGCCCAGCCGTTCATCTCCGGCGCCATCTCCAAGACCGTCAACATGCCGGAACACGTGACGGTCGAAGAGGTCGAGCAGCTCTTCGTCGAGAGCTGGAAGCTGGGGCTGAAGGCGGTCGCGATCTACCGCGACAACTGCAAGGTCGCCCAGCCGATGTCCGCCGACAAGAAGAAGACGGCGGCGGTGCCGGAGGGAGCGACCGAGCCACAGACGCTCCCGTGGTCGGCCAAGAAGCGCTTGCCGCGATCGCGGCCGGCCATCACCACGTCCTTCCGGGTCGGCGACGCCGAGGGCTACATCACGGCGGGGTCCTACCCGGACGACGGGCTCGGCGAGATCTTCCTGAAGGCCTCGAAGCAGGGCTCGACCCTCTCGGGGATCATGGACGCCTTCTCGATCGCGGTCTCGGTCGGTCTCCAGTACGGCGTGCCGCTCGAGGACTACGCCTCGAAGTTCATCAACATGAAGTTCGAGCCGAGCGGGTTGACCGACGACGCCGACATCCGGTTCGCGTCATCGATCGTCGACTTCGTGTTCCGTCGCCTGGCGCTGGATCACCTCCCGCCGGAGAAGCGGGAGGCGCTCGGCATCCGGTCGATCGAGGAGCGGAAGACCGAGGCCGCCGAGAAGACGGGCGCTCCGGACACCGCCACGGCGGAGGCCCCCGTCGTGGAGACGCCTGCCGTGGAAACCACGGCCACGGAAGAGGCGCCGATCGACATCTCCGACGGAGCGGTCGTCCGGCCGATCGAGCTGATCGCCGGTCCCACCGCGAAGGAGCTGGACGCTCCCCTTTGCTACCAGTGCGGCTCCAAGATGCAGCCGGCCGGCTCCTGCTACGTCTGCGGGACCTGCGGCAGCACGAGCGGCTGCTCGTAGGATAGGCGCGCTCGCGAGGCGGGCCGGGGACGACCTTCGGTCGTCCCCGGCCCGCCGTGCAAGGGGGAACCATGAGCCACAAGGAGCCCGGGAGGCTCCTCGGGCTGCACCACGTGCAGCTCGCGATGCCTCCCGACGAGGAGCAGGCGGCCATCGACTTCTACGAGGGCGTCCTCGGGCTCGACCAGGTCCCCAAGCCCCAAGAGCTCGCCGACCGTGGCGGGGTCTGGTTCCGCTCGGGCGACCTGCAGGTCCACCTCGGCGTCGAGGAGGGGTTCCAACCTGCGATGAAGGCCCACCCCGCGTTCCTGGTCGAGGACCTGGAGCGCATGCGCGCCCGGGTGGAGATGAGCGGCTACAAGGTGATCGAGTCCGAGCAGTTCTCGGGGTACCGCCGGGTGCACGTGCGCGACCCCTTCGGGAACCGGCTCGAGCTGATCGAGCCGGAGTAAGGAACGTGGATCTCCCCTTCACGCGACTCCGTCCCGAAGGTGAGCTGCCGCAGGCTCAGCATCCAGGTGACGCCGGCCTCGACCTGCGCGCGGCGGAGGGCGTCACGGTCAAGCCGGGGGAGCGGGCGATGGTGCCGACCGGCGTGGCCGTCGCGATCCCCGACGGCCACGCCGGCCTCGTGCTCCCTCGCTCCGGCCTCGCGTCCCAGAAGGGGCTCACGCTCGCAAACGCGCCCGGCCTGATCGACGCCGGCTACCGGGGCGAGGTGGTCTGCGCCGTCGTGAACCTCGATCTCCACGAGCCCGTGGAGATCGCCGCCGGCGACCGGATCGCGCAGCTCGTGATCGTGGCCCTGCCGGAGGTGTCGCCGGCATTCGTCGAGGAGCTCCCCGAGTCCCACAGGGGCGCAGGTGGTTTCGGCTCCACCGGCGTCTCGTAGGCGACCGGTTGAAGCTCAGAATCCCCGTGCCTAGGATGATGGCGCAGTCTGCGGACGTGGCTCAGTGGTAGAGCACCACCTTGCCAAGGTGGGGGTCGCGGGTTCGAATCCCGTCGTCCGCTCCAAGAATCGCAGGTCAAGGGGTGCGGTCGTCGTGCACGTCGTCTTCCATGCCCTCGGCGTGCTGCAGACGTGCCGCACGTGCCGAGCCTCGGGCGCCTCGGCGATTTCCTTGTCAGCCTGTCGAGCCGCCCCGCGGGGTGCTGTTCCATCATCCTCGTGGTTGTGTGGCCGAGCCGGAACGACACGAGGACCGGGGTTCGCGCCGGCCTCCAGGGCCGTCGTCGCCCCCGGATGCCGCAGCTACGACGCCGAGGGCGTTCACCGCAGAAGATCGCGCAGAGCGGCTCGATCGCCCCCAAGGTCGCTCGCTCCGACGCGCCGCAGGCCTCTACGCGACAGCGCCCGATGGTGAATCCGCTGCAGCCGCACTCCGAGTAGAGACACCGGCGAGCCTCGAAGTCGCCGTGAACGAACTCGGTGTGCTCGCAAAGCGTGCAGAGAACTCGAAATGGGTCGGCAGGGCGAAGAGGCACGGCCTGCTGAGAAGAGTTCGGTTGCATAGACCTAAACGTAGGCCATCTCGGGGACCGAAACATCTGCCAAATGTCTACCCTTGCGTCGGTTGGACTGCCTCAGACCCTTTGATCCGACCGGATGAGGAAATGGTCCCAAGACGCCAACTGGCTTCCACGCGCTGCAACCTGGCGATTCACCCGACAACAGCATCGGGACGTTCATCTCGCTCGAGACCGCAGCGAAGGCGCTGAGTCGTTAGGCTCGTCCCGCGTCGCGCTCTTCCTCGTGTTCCGAGTCAGTGCGCCTCGCTCTTCGGTCAGCGCCTCGCGAAGATGACGACCACGATAATTACGATGATCACGAGTCCGACGATTCCGATTCCACCGAGACCGGCAGCAAGCATGCGCCTCTCCTCCTGCAACCGGAGCATAGCCAGAGTCTGCTCGCACCGCGAGTCAGACAGAAGCGCTTCTACCTAGTCTAGGTACGGTCCGATCCCAGCACCTCGTCGCGGGGTGCCACTCATGCCTGTCGGGTTCTCCGTGATCCATCTGGAACGGTGATCTGGAGATAGGCATAGACGAGCGCCATTCCGAGAGTATCCGGTCGACAGCGAGGAACATAGGCCGCGTGTGATAGGCGTATCGAAGGTTCCCTCGGTTCAAATCCAGCGTGCTTCGCAGTAAGCCGATGCATGCGAGGCGGGCCAGTTGGGTAACGCTCGGCTCATGTGGTTGCGAAAGCTCGCGGTCAGCGTGGGGTCGAGCCTTTGGTTCGTGCCGGTCATGTGTGTCCTCGCGGGCGCGGCGATCTCCTTCGGCACGATCTCCCTCGACCGAGCCTTCGACTATCAGGCGATCCCGCAGGCGCTCGTCGGTCGGCCGACCTCGGCGAACGCGATCTTGACCACGATCGCGGTCTCGATGGTGAGCCTCGCGGCGCTCGTGCTGACGATCACGATGGTCGTCGTCCAGCTGGCGATGGGGCAGTTCTCGCCCCGGATCGTGCAGCGGATCCTTCGCGACAAACCCAGCCAGCTCGCGATCGGGCTCTTCGTCGCGACCTTCGTGCACGCCGTGCTGACGATCCGCGAGGTCGTGGACCGGGGCGATGGCACAGGGCAGGTTCCGGGCATCGCCGTGGCGACGTCGTACCTCCTCGTGCTGGCGAGTATCGCCGCCTTGGTGATCTACGTGCACCACATCGGCCAGTCGCTGCGCGTATCGGCGCTGATCGAACTCGTCGGTCAGCGACACGCGTAAGCTCGTCGACCGCCGGTATCCCGACACCGGCCCGCCGCCTCCCGTCGATCCGGAGGCTCCGCGCGTTGTCGCTGCGCGAGAGTCGGGCGTCGTGACGATGATCGGGACGCATGCACTCGTCGCCGAGGCCGAACGGGCCGACTGCGTGCTCGAGCTCGTCCCGGCTCTTGGCGCGTTCGTTCCCGCGGGCGGACCGCTGTTCATCGTTCACGGCTGCTCCCGACGACCTGGACGAGAACCGGCTCTTCGCGGCGTTGAGCCTGAAGCTCGAGCCGACTCTCGACGAGGACGTCGCTTACGGGATGCGGCTTCTGGTCGACATCGCGGAGCGCTCGTTGTCTGAGTCGCCATTTCAGGACCCCACGACGGCCGTGCAGGCGATCGACCGCTTGCACGACATCCTCAGGCAGCTCGCGCGTCGGCCGTTCCCCGACGGTCGCGTTCCTGACGAGGACGGCGAGATCCGACTGCTCGTGAAGACGATGACCTGGGAGAACTACGTTCATCTGGCTTTCGACGAGATCCGGATGGCCGGCGCGGGCTCGCCCCAGGTCTCGCGACGCCTTGTCGCCGCCTTGATGGATCTCCGTCGCGTCGCGCTTCCGGAGCGCATCGAGGTGCTCGACGAGCAGGCTGCGCTGCTCCGTGCCGCGACGGTTGAGGCCATGCACGACGAGCGGGACGTCCGCTTCGCGCTCGATCCGGACCGCGAAGGACTGGGAGCTGCCGCGCCCTAGCTCGCGAGACGCAGGGCCGGATGCTCACGACCGCTTGGGACGTGCGCGATTTGGCTTGCCAGGGTGGGGGTCGCGGGTTCGAATCCCGTTCTCCGCTCCAGGTCACGATTTTCCGACGGCTGATGGCGAGCCCGCTCCGCCCAGTCAGAACTGTTGTGGCTCGCGGTACCTGCAAGGTGTACGAGGACGAGCTGACGATCGCAGTTTCGAGTTCGGTACCCGGTAATCACATGGGCCTTGCCGGCGGCGGTCCGTGGCCACCCCTCACGCCAAGACCTCTAGGCCGTGTGGCCGAGGGACGCTGTCGCGCCAATCAGGTGTCTCGCCTGCTGTTGAGCCAGCTGACCCTGGCCGGGTCATCCCCTGTATGGTTCCCGCCCGGCCCCGAACCCCCCGGCCAAGAACCGGGGCCGGAAGGAGTAGCACATGAGAAGACCTCGTGCTGTCGCAGCGGTGACACTCGCGGCGGCGATATTCGTCCTAGCCGCACAACCGGCCTTCGCAGCGATCGAGACGAGGGTGGTGGTCGGCGGGCCGTACACGTTCAGGCGTGGGGCGCCGACCATCATCGCCTTGGTCGACTGCACCGACTCCGAGACGGGCTCGGACCTTCGCTCGGCCGCGACGCTGACCGTGACGCTGACGCAAGGCCGTCGGTCCGTGACGAGGGTGAAGGAATTCCAGTGCTGGGGAGACGATGACATCGTGATCGGCACGTTCCGTGGCTTCCATCCCGGAGGGGCGTTCATCGAAGCGACCCTCACTGCATGCGACGCGGAGAACCTCACGGACTGTTCCACGTCTGCCCTCGCGACTGAGACCATGCTCGTCAGGGGCTAGTCGAGAGTCCGGTCGAGGAACGGTTCCACCTCGAGAACGGCGTGCCGCCGCTCGCGAGCGGCGCACGCCTCCCTCCTCAGCCGAGGGCGGCGTGCTCGGCGGCGACCCGCTTCGGGACCACCATCCGCCACGCGTCGAGGACGAGCTCTCGCATCTCGTCCTGGTCGATCGCGTCGAGCCGGACCTGGACCCACTGATACCGGAGGTCCGCACGGTCCGGCATCAGGAACTTATGGGGCTCCGAACGCACCAGCGCCTCGCGCTCGTCTCTCGGGAACGCGAATCCCATGATCGTCTCGTCGTGGGAGAACGCCAGATAGACGATGCGACCGACGCGGAACTTCACGCGATCGCGGACGAGCGCCTCGGTCGTCCGCGGGAGCGTGAGTGCGAACGCTCGAACATCGTCGACATCGATCACGGTTCCGAACCTACCCCAGGCGAGCGGTCGAAGAGATCCGTCGGGGAGTCGCCCCGCTGAGGCTCGGCGTGACCATCCGGGAGTACCGAGACCTCAAGGCCGGCGCGTGGGCACTCAGCGGCGATCGCTGGGGGAGCGTCTGACAGTGGGAGCAAGGATCCTGGTTTGGCTCATGCGCGCTTCTCGACGCCGAGCCAAACGTGCGGCCTCGCAGTCGGGGCAATAGCCCTCGGCGTTCGTCGTGAGTGCCCCACATCGGATGCACCCCGTGAACCAGGTCTTCATCGCGTCCCCGACTCTCGCTTGCGCTTGGATCGATGATGCGCGCAACGGGACGGTGCCTCATCCGTCCTTCGGGTCTAATGGCACACCGAACGTCGCTCTTCTTGTCGCAGACGACCGACCCTCAACGTCGCACCAGGAATCGGGTATCGGGCCACGCCCGGATGCTCTACGTACCGATCCCGAACTCAGTAAGGAAGTCCAGTACAGACTGGATGTCCAGGCGCTGGGTCATATCGTTCGAGCGGCAGATCGCATCTCCCCAGCTCGTCACGGAAACGATCATGAGCGTGTCCTGCCAGAAGTGGGGTCCGCCCGAATCGCCGAAGCAGGTGCCGCCGCCTCCCGTCGAATTGGGATTCTGCTGGAGGTGGAGGTTGTTCTGCGTGAGGCCACCGTACGGCGACTCTGAGAAACGACGCTGAAGGTCGACGATCTGGGTTGGAGGCGGGAAGCCCGTCTGGACGCCGTACCCGACCGCGACGAAGGTGTCGTCCTGGATCTCGTGACTCGCCTTGAGCTCCGTCAGGAACCCCTCGCTCGCAACCGTTGGATATTCGCTGAGGTTCACCCCCGGCTGATCGAGGACAACGATGCCGACGTCGTTGTTCAAGTTGTTCGGATTGAAGTCTGGGTGCGTGAACGGGGTGCCACTTATGCCGGTCGGGTTCTCCCTGAAGTCATCTGGAACGGTGATCTGGAAATAGGCGTAGACGAGCGCCATTCCGTCGGTGCAGTGCGCTGCGGTCAGGATAACCGTCGGCGACAGGAGGGTACCGGTGCACCGATGCACGTACTCGCCTTGCGCGTCGTAGAAGGCGAGGAGGCCCACGAAGGGATATCTGTTCCCCGTGTCCACTCGCCCACCGGTGATCGCACCGGCGTGCATCGGAGAGAGCAGCAAGAGGAATGAGGTCGTAAAGATCAAGAGCAACCGCTTCATGGTGCATCCTCCCGTGGGTCGAGCCAGAATCCGGGTCGTCGGCGCGATACCCCATCCAGCGCACTTCGAAACGGTGGTGTGGGTCCGGCGAACTGGGTTCACTCCTGTTTTCAGCGATGGAGATCCGAGCCAGAATGGGCCCATGGCCTCGTACTCAGTGAACAAACCCGCCGTGGCACGAGCTCGGAAGCTCATCGACGCGCACCAGTACGTCCTCGACAGCACCTGGGGAGACGTCCAACCGAGCGCCGAAGACGAGAACGCCTTCCTGGAATCGCACTCGTGGGATGACTACGGGGAGTGGTATCTAGGCCTCACCGACGATGCGACGGACGAGACCAAGTCCAGGTACGCGTTCGGCTACGGAGACTTCCGTCGACTCCATCGAAGCGGCCTTCTTGCAGTTCAGTACAGGGCTGCGGAGTGGCGGCACACGAGCGTCGAGCGGGCTGCTCATGACCTCCTGCAGCACCTCGACAGCACGCGGGCTTGACTCTGCCGAGGCCCGCTTCGGATCGATGTCCAACCTTGCGTCGTTGACACTCTGTCTCGACCAGCATGATGCTGGCGCCGCACGTGAGCGGTAGGACTGGGCGTAAGACGGTGAACGCATGCGGATCGGGGTGAAGCCCGGCCAGTGGGGATGGAGCTTTGACGAGCTCCTCACCGCGTGGTCGGAGGCGGAAGCCGAGGGGTTCGACCTTGTGTCGTGCTTCGACCATGTGAGCGCCGCGCCGGCAGGGAACGCCGCCTGGGACGCTCCGACGCTCCTGGCCGCGATGGCTGGCGCTACGTCACGGATCCAACTGGCGGTCCATGTGCTCAACGTCTCATTGCGCCCTCCGCTCCTTCTCGCCGGGCAGCTGGCCGTCGCCCAAGCGTCGAGCGGCGGTCGCCTCGAGGTCGGCCTCGGGACGGGGTCGTGGCACCTGGCGCGGCACGATCATCGGTCGGCGGGCGTGCCGTTCCCTCCGTTCGCCGAACGCGTGCGTCGCCTCGAGGCGTGCTGCCGAACCTTCCCTGCCCTGTGGAGGGGGGAGACGGTGACCGACGATGCCCTCGGCCTCGACGCCGCATCCCTCGGCCCCCTCGGGATCGAGCCGCCACCCATCGTGGTCGGCGGTACGAGCGAGCGGGTCCTCGCCGTGGCCGCGGCACTCGCGGATGCCTGGAACGCCTCATCCGTCGAAGCCGACCGGTTCGCGCAGCTCAGGCAGCGCGTGGAGGGCCTCCTGGGTTCGAGGACGATCGAGCGGCAGGTGCAGCTCTGGCTCCGCGAGGTCGGCATCGAAGGCGCCCATGATGCGGTCGCGCGGTACGGGGACGCCGGGGCCGACACGATCGTGTTCGTCCTCGACGAGGACCGGGACCCCGATGTGATCGCGCGTCTCGCCGCCACTGTCCGGTGAACACCATGAGCGACCGCGGAGCCACCGTGCTGGAGACCGAACGGCTCGTCCTTCGGCATCTCACGCTCGACGACCTCGATGAGCTGGCGGCGCTGTACCGGGATCCCGAGGTAAGGCGCTACTTCCCGGAGGGCACCCTCACGTACGAGGAGACCCGGGAGGAACTGGAGTGGTGCATCGACGTCTACGACGGCCGGTACGGGTACGGGCTGTGGGCGACGGTCCGAAAGGACCGGGACGAGCTGATCGGCCGCTGCGGGCTCCTTCCGTGGCGAGCTACCGAGACCGTTGAGGGCGAGCTGATCCTGGAGGGTGCCGACGAGCATCCGGTGGACGGGGTCACTTATGAGATCGAGCTCGCGTACCTCCTGGGGAGGGAGCACTGGGGCCAGGGCCTCGCCACTGAGGCGGCTCGCGCGATCGTCGACCACGCCATGAGAACCCTCCGGCCCCCGCGGTTGATCTGTCTGTTCGATCCGCTGAACGTCGCGTCTCGGCGGGTCGCCGAGCGCGTGGGGTTCACCTTCGACCGCGAGGTCCTCCTGGACGGCGAGCGGCTACCCATGCACTCATTGCGCGCTGGTAGCCCAACCCGGTGACCCGTTCGGGATCAGCGAAGCTCAGCCAGACGCTCCGCGACGACATGGGCGTGCGGGAGCCGTGCCTCCGTTCCCTCTCGTAGGAGCGCGACAACGGAAGCGGTAAGGGCTGACCGAAGCGCCGGAGCTCCACAGCGCCGACGTGGGCTTCCTCGATCGACCAAGGGTCCCGCTGCTCAACGGTGAACACGAGGTGCGATGCTAGCTCTGCATCCGACGAGGGTGCTTGTACGGTCACCTCGAGGCAGCCGCTAGCCGAGACCTGACCGTAAAGGCCGGCGTCCTCGGGGCCGCTGATCGCGCTGGGTGATTGACTCTTCACGAAACCTTCACGCCCTTGGGGGTTGTGCCTCACCAAGATTCGACGTATTAGTGGGACTAGGCCGATTGGCCTAGAACGGGACCCCCTATATGGGGGACACACAGCTCCTGAAGGGAGCAAACGCATAATGACCAAGATCCTCAAGGTGCTGGCGCTTGGCGCCACGATGCTTGTGCTCAGCGCAGGGTCGGCCCTCGCGGCAAGCGCCCACTTCATCGGCACGCCCCAGGCGACCGTCTCGGGCAACACGCTCACAGTGACCGCATCGGTTGCTGGGCTCGGTAACGCCGAAGGGGCGGATTTCTCGCTCACCGGTGACGTAACGGTGAACTCCCGTTGCTTCACGAAGAGCGGGAACAAGCCGCAAGCTGCCAACAAGCAGGAGACCATCCACGTCGACCAGGACGCGACGTTCCCTGTGCGGAACGGGCGGACGAACATCCGCTTCGAAGTGACGCCGCTCTCGACACTCGTGTGCCCGAAGGGGCAGGTCACTGTGATCGAATCGGTTGACTTCGCGGGGTTGACGCTCTCCGGCGAGGGTGTGACTTTCACCTTCTAACCGAAGCGCTGACATGGTCAGGGCGGGGCCGCACCGGCTCCGCCCTCGCCATATCCCGATGTGACCCAGCGCTCGGCTGTCGCGGGTTTCCGGATCTGGCCAACGGTCCTAGGGCGTGCGCCGAACAACTCCAGCCATCTGCGGCGCACCGTAGTCCGAGTAGCCGATGCGGAGCGTAGGTCATCCCACCTACGGTCATGACCATGACCGACTACGCCCGCGATTCCCTCCAGCGCCACCCATCCGTGACGATCGAAGCCGCCGCAGAGCTCACGAATCTGGACATCCCCACCCTGCGCGAATGGGCACGCCTCGGCGACCTCGTCATCGAGCAGCGGGGTGACATGGAGGTGGTTCAGCTCGAGGTGGTGACGGCACTCGCCTCGAGACACCGAGCATCGAAGCGTGGCGCACTGCATGACCGCCTGAAAGAGGCCGAGGGGACGGCACGGACCAGCGAAGTGGTGACCATCTCCGATCTTCAGGAGCTGGCCAGGGAGCGGGAACGCTAGGAGCCGGGTCGCATCAGTCGAGCGACGTGCGCACGATCCCGCCGCACCTCTTGCAATAGAGCAAGAAGAGTGAGATCGGGTCCCCCTCGTCGTCATCGGGAGCGGCGACCATGGTCCGATATACCAGGGAACCTTCCAAGGGCTGCGAGCACCAGGGGCAGGAGGGGCCGGACGCTCGTGTCCATCCCTTCGTTCCCGATGCCGGCGCCCATCCCGTCATGGGTATCTCCTCGGACACGGCCGGGTACCTGGACAGGAATCGGATCACGGTCTGGCGGACGAGGTGCAGTTCGGCGCCGAGCTTCTGCAGTACCTGGGCGGCGACGCCCTCCCCTTCGCGGATCAAGCCGAGCAGGATGTGCTCGGTGCCGATGTAGTTGGCTCCGAGTTGGAGCGATTCGCGCAGCGAGAGCTCGAGAACCTTCTTGGCACGCGGCGTGAACGGGATGTGACCGGTCGGAGTGGCCTGACCCTGCCCGATGATCTCCTCGATCTCACGCCGGACGGCCTCGAGCGAGATGTCCATCGACTCGAGCGTTGTCGCCGCTACCCCCTCGCGTTCGTGGATCAGACCCAGGAGGATGTGCTCGGTCCCGATGTAGTTGTGGCTGAGCATCCTCGCCTCTTCTTGGGCGAGGACGACCACCCGCCGTGCTCGGTCGGTGAATCGCTCGAACACAGGACCCTCCGGCTGATGCTAGTGCGAACCCGACCTCGTGACCGTTCGTAGACCCGAGGGACCCCTTTTGGTAGGGGAGAGGGAGGGAGTCATGCGTTCAAGAACCATCCGTGGTGCGATCCTCGCGATCGCCGGAGTTGTTCTGCTCGCGACGGGCGTGGTGGCACAGGCGCTTTCGACGACCGCGGCAGCAGGCCGGCCTGCCATACGCCTGGCGAGGCTGAGCGGACCCGTCGAGGTGCCCCCGGGCGATCCCGACGGGACCGGCCTCGCGACCGTCATCATCGATCCGGCGCGAGGCCAGCTGTGCTTCTCGATCGTCGTCAACGACATCCTGCTCCCGGCGATCCTCTCGCACATCCATGTCGCCCCGGCCGGTGTCGCGGGCCCCATCGTCGTGCCGCTGACGCCACCTGATGCGAACGGCGCCTCGGCCGGATGCGTGGGAGGGATCGACCAACAGCTCCTGAGGGCGATCAAGAGCCACCCGCGCCAGTACTACGTGAACGTCCACACGACGGACTTCCCCGCGGGCGCGGTCAGAGGCCAGTTGCGCCGACCCTGAACGGCATCACCTACGTCCACCTAGCGGCATGCGGGCCGGCTGCCTCCGATGGTCGGAGAGGCAGCCGAGCCCGCCGCCGACCCCGCCGATCTCCGCTGGTCAAAAGGCTCCTTGTCGGTTCGAACCTGAGGTGGCAAGGTAGAGAAACCCCTCGAAGGAAGGTCCCCCCATGTCACGCAGATATCAGCCGACGAGAACGAGATCCGCTCGCCTCCTGTTCGTCGCATCGGTTGCCGCGTTGGTGGCGTTCGCGCAACCGGCGTTCGCGGCGCTCCCCGAGACCTCGAGTCCGGAGCTGAAGCTGGTCAGGACGATCAGAACGTCGCCCTTCGCCGGTTCGTCGATCTCGATCAAGGACGGCGAGGGCAGCGCCTACGTGCCGAAGGACAACTCGCTCTGGCTGGCCGATGACAACGGTCGTGCCGTCTACGAGATCAACCCGACCACCGGAGCCCTGAAGCAGAAGATCGATCACGGCGGCGTTCGAGGCCGCGCCGAAGTTCGGTGGTGGATCAGCGGCGGGGGTGAACCGAGACCGGGACCTCGAGAGCATGGCGTACGACGAGGCGACCGACACCCTCTACGCGTTCTCCGGCCGTTGCTGCCAATCGTCGGTCCTGCCGACGGCCTTCCGGCTCATGCGCATCGGCGGGACGTTCAAAGTGGAGTCGTACCAGCCCCTGGCGAGTGGGGCCGACTACACGGCCGCTGGTTGGAACAAGGCCGACGGGAAGATCTACGTGGGCGCAGGAGGACAGATCCGTTCGTACAACTACGTGACGAACACCGCGAGCGCGACGTTCCGCGTCACCGGTCTCACGGGGATCCTCGGCCTGACGTTCTCGGCAACCGGCTCCGACATGTACGTCGTGACCAACGCGGAGAAGCTCTTCCGCGTCGGCTGGGCGACCAAGAAGCTCGTCGCGGGATGGACCTTCGACCTGACCGGTTTCAAGGTCAAGGACAGTCGAGCGGTGGAATTGATCAACGATCAGTTCTACGTGCTCGACGGCTACGACGGTCGCTCCAGCGGCGACCCTCTCAAGCACGCCGTTTTCGTCTTCGACGTGCTCCCGTAGCCCCGTTTCCCTACGTCAACGGCTCGGTTGTCGGTCCACCCCATCCGGTGGCAAGGTGAGGGACAGGGAGGGCTGTTTCGATTGTTGATGCGGACGGATCGTAGGACTGGTGCGACCCTCGCTCGTTCGCTACTCGTGGCCCTCCTCGTGGTGCTGCTGGGTTGGGCTTCGGCGGCGTTCGCTGCCCAGCTCCAGCTCGCCAGAACGATCAGAACCAGTCCGTTCGCCGGCTCGACGCTCTCGATGAAGGACAGCGAGGGGAGCGCCTACGTGCCGAGGGACAACTCGCTCTGGCTGGCCGATGACAATGGTCGGGCGGTGTTCGAGATCGACCCGAACACCGGCACGTTGAAGCGCAAGATCGGGCGCGCCGCGTTCGAGGCCGCGCCGAAGCTGGGCGGTGGACCGCAGGCCGGGACCTTCCGAACCAGGGACTTCGAGTCCATGGCGTATGACGAGGCGACCGACTCCCTCTACGTCTTCTCGGGCCCCTGCTGCACGTCGTCGGTCCTGCCGACGGCCTTCCGGCTGAAGCGCAGCGGCGTGAACGGGCGCTTCAAAGTGCAGTCCTACCAGCCGCTCGCGAGCGGAGCGAACTACACCGCGGCCGGCTGGAACGGTGGGGACGGCAACGTCTACGTCGCGAAGGGAGCACTGCTCCGCTCGTACGACTACGTGACGAACACCGTCGGCGCGGGCTTCAAGATCCCCCTTCTCACGGGGATCACCGGCATGGACTTCTCCGGTGGCGACCTCTACGTCACGACGAGCGCAGAGAAGCTCCGCCGCGTGGACTGGGCGAGCAAGACCCTCGTCGACGGGTGGACGTTCGATCTGACGGTGTTCGACATCAGGGACAGCCGCGCGGTCGAGTCGATCAACGGGCAGTTCTACGTCTCCGACGGCTACGACGCTCGACCGGTCGGCGACCCGCTCCGGCACGCCGTGTTCGTCTTCAACGTGCTTCCGTAGCCAGAACTACTCGGTCTCCTGGTCCCCGTATCGGCGAGGGCGCTTGACGCCGGTGACCGAGGGCCGGACGACGAGGAAGTAGTAGGCGACCCACCCGATCACGCCGACGGTGATGAGGACCAGGACGATCGGGTGGATGTCCGCCTCGATACCGGCGAGGAACGCCAAGGCGAGTCCGACAACGATCGCCACCAGGCCGAAGATCCGTTCGCCTGTTCGGCTCACATCTTGGGGTTACCCGGACGCTCCCGTGCTCAATCGCGGCCCAGGACGCCTTGGCTGCAGGGCCAGTCGTCTACAGCACTCGGCATCGACGAGTACGGCCGAACGCGAAGGAGGCCGGCCCATCGGGCCGGCCTCCTGCATTTCGCTTCCTCCGGCAGCCGTTACTCGAAGCGGCGACGGGCCAGGTTCGCGACCAGCGCGCCTGCTTCCACCGGTCTGAACACCAGGAGCATCCAGGCGACGGCGGTGAACAAGATCACGGCGGTGCCGACGGTGCCCCACGTCGCGCCCATACCGACGAGCGCGAGGGTGACTGCTCCGATCAACCACAACATGTGCGTGTCCTTTCGTTTCGTATCCGCGGATCCATACCTTCCGTAACCCGCGGTCGGGTGCTTCGCATTCCACGATCTTCTTTCGAGGCTACCGGTCGTATCGGCATCTGTGAACGCCTGCGTGTGAACACTGGGTGAACAGGTCCCGGGGCGTGGATCGGCCTATCTGAGACATCTGGGAGCTCCTTGTACTGTGATGGGGAGGGCATCCAGGACCGTCGCAGGCCGCGGCTAGACTGGGGCCCTCGTTCGGCGGGGTGGCCGAGTGGTTAGGCAGAGGCCTGCAAAGCCTCGCACACCGGTTCGATTCCGGTCCCCGCCTCGAGACCGCTACGATTCGTGCAGCTCGGGCGCTTAGCTCAGGGGGAGAGCGCTTCCTTGACACGGAAGAGGTCGGAGGTTCAAATCCTCCAGCGCCCACCAGAATCCCCAGTTCAACCTTTTTGGGTTGTCGTCACGGCGTCGCGATGCCCTGTCACCGGGACCCTGCTGAGCCCCCGCAGGGTTCGTTGAACGACCACGTGTTGTTCGATGTCTTGCTCGATCAAGTCCTCTCGGCGCTCGCGGGAGCCCCCGGCGTATGACCTCGCCCAAGACGACCGCGTCGTTGTGTTCGGTGTCCCTGGCGGCGAAGACGAGGGTCACGGTCCCATGGCGCGCTCGCCGACGGAGTTCCGAGAGCCGTGGACGTTGTTGCCGAAGTTCCTCGAGGTAGCGCCTGCGGAACTCCTCGAAACGATCGGGCCTATGCCCGAACCACGTTCTGAGTGCAGCGCTAGGCGCGAGGTCACGTTCCCATGCATCAAGCCTCGCGCGCTCGTGTGACACCCCCCGGGGCCAGAGGCGGTCGATGAGAATCCGGTAACCGTCCGATCGTTCCGCCGGCTCGTATACACGCTTCACGCGGACATCCATAGAGGCTCCTCCGCTCCCGGCAGGGTGGCTTCCTGGTCACGGATCGAACGTCCAGTCGGGACGCTTGCTCGCGTAGGAACCGTCGTACTCGAACCGGTTCGTCGCCTGATCCCAGTCGACGATCTTGTGGAAGGGGAGGTCCCGCGGCAGAGGACACGGCGTGCCGACGTGGGCGCGGAACTCGTCCGCGAAGACCTGGACGACGCTCTGCATCAGGAGGCTCTCGCCTGTGGGGAGCGCGCACTTCTGTCCGTCGGTCGAGCTCCTGGCTCGCGCGAGGATCAGGTCGAGGTCTGGCGCCCGCCCGTGAAGCTCGATCTCATCCAGGCCTTTCGTGACCTCTCCCGTGCCGAACTTGCATGCCGGGCATTGCGCGCACGACTCGACCCAGAGGAATCGGGAGTAGAGGTACGCAGCCCGAACCATGCACGCTGTGTCGTCGAAGACCGCGAACCCGCCGGCGCCCAAGCTCGACCCGGCCTCGCGCATCGCGTCGAAGTCCAGAGGAGTGTCGAGCTGCTCCGGGAGGATCACCGTGTTCGAGGCGCCGGGAAAGATGGCCTTGATCGATCTTCCCTCACTCGGACCTCCCGCCTGGTCCTCCACCAACGAACGCAGAGGCGTTCCCAGCGGGAGCTCGAAGACGCCCTCTCGGAGGACGTCGCCGCACACGGTGAAGACCATGGTGCCAGGGGAGGTCTCCGTTCCGTTCGATCGGAGCCAGCCCGGTCCATCGGCCATGATCCGAGGGACGTTGGCCAGCGTCTCGACGTTGTTGACGAGCGTGGGGTTGTCCTTCGGCGGCGAGGCGAAGAGCCCGAGCATGAACGGGCGCGCGATCCGCGGGAGCGGCGGTCGGCCCTCGATCACCTCCTCCAGGCCGGTCTCCTCTCCGAACAGATAGAGGTCCGGCCCGAGGACCACCTCGAGCGACTTCCCGCCGAGCGCGTCGGCCTCGCGCATCTCCTCCAGGGCGCGGGAGACCGCCTGGATCTCTTCCGTGAACGTCTCCTTGATCCCGATGTAGCAGCGCTCGGCACCGATCGCATGCCCGGCGATCGCGAGCCCTTCGAGGATCAGGTACGGGTTGGTCCTCATGAGCGCGCGATCCTTGAACGTCGCCGGCTCTCCCTCGGCACCGTTGCACACGGCGAACCTCGTCCCCGTGCCCGTGGTTCGGATCGAGCGCCACTTCTCACCGGTCGGGAAGCCCGCCCCACCTCGGCCGCGCAAGCCGCTCTTCGCGACCTCGTCGATGACGGCCTCCGGGGTGGCACCCAACGCGACCTCGAGCCCCCGGCCTCCACCGGTGTCGACGTACTCGGCGAAGGAGGTAACCATCTTGCCGAGGAGTGCCACATCCGCCAGCGTACTCTGGGCTGTTCGAGCGGCTCCCCCGGGGCGGCGCCCCCGACAGGCACATCTCCCGTTCCAGCGGGCGCTCAGAGGGCAGCGCACGACACTGAGAGACTCGCCGCGCCCGATCGGAGGCGGATCGCCGACGGATCGTTTCGCCAGACGTCAGAGGGTTGAAGGGTCGCTGCCCGACCCAATCGCGATCCTGTTCGACGTGGACGGCACCCTCATCTCGACCGGAGGCGCTGGCACCCGGAGTTGGCGGTGGGCGTTCGAGCAGCTACACGGGGTGCCAGCGGATATCGGCGAGTACTCCGAAGCGGGCATGACCGATCCCGTGGTGGGTCGAAGTACCTTCCGGAGCGTCCTCCACCGAGATCCGACGGACGCGGAGATGGAGTCGCTGCTCGCCGCATACCTCGAGCGCCTCCCGACCGAGGTAAAGGAGTCGGATCGGTACCGGGTGCTCCCAGGCGCTGAGGGCGTGCTCCGATCCCTGCATCGAACCGGTCGCGTGACCGGCATCGTGACCGGCGCCTTGGAGGAGGCCGCCCGGGTCAAGCTCGCGCGAGGAGATCTGAACCGCTTCTTGCCGTTTGGAGGTTTCGGGTCGGATTCGGCGGACCGAATAGAGCTCACGCGAAGGGCGATCGAGCGCGGCGCCGCTCTGATCCGAAGCGAGTTGCCGCCTGAGCGTGTCCACGTCCTCGGCGACACGCCTCGGGACATGGAGGCCGCAGCCGCTGTTGGCGCCGTGCCGATCGGCATCACCACCGGCACGTACCGGTCCGACGCTCTCAAGCGCGCCGGGGCGAAAGTCGTCATCGCAACCCTCGAGGCCTATCCGGCGTTACTCCACTGAGGATGGACACGAGTGATCTCCCTCCATCTGCATCGAGGATGCGCTCCGATATCAGGGGGCGAACCGTCCCCGGGTGCGGCCATACTCTCGCCGTGACCGAGGACAGGTCGATGGCGTTGCTGGCGGATGAGGAACGCCTCTGGGAGGAGCTCCACGTCCTCGTGGGCTCGTTGCCCGTGGACAAGGTCGATCAGCCTGGCTACTTCCAGGAAGGGTGGTTCGGCTAAGGACCTGATCGCGCATATCGGGAGCTGGCTGGCGGAGGCCGGCGTCGTCCTCGAACGGATCCGGTTCGGGTCGTATCTGCCGGAGGAGGTTGACGTCGACGCGATGAACGAGGCGTTCTATGACGCGATGCACGACGTCCCGTTCGCAGTCGTGCGGGCACAGGGGGTTGCTGCTCGGAACAGGATGCTCCGAGCATGGCGATCGCTCCCGGAGGACTCGCCGGAGGAGGAGAGATGGATCCGCAAAGCCGGGCCGGATCACTACGCGGAGCACCTGACGCGGCTCCGGGAGTGGGTGAGCGAGCTGGCAGCGTAACGCGTCCATCCCTTTCCGGTCGAGATGGCGGCAGCCACAGTCAGGGCGTTCGTTGTCGTGAGGCTGCGGAGGTGAGTCGAGCCTGAGCACGGGAACCTAGAATCGCGACGATGCTCGGTCTGGTGAGCACCGCCACGGAAGTCCTGCTTATCGTTTTGGCCGTGTGGCTCACGGTCGGCATCACCCTCGCGGTTCTGATGGGCAGACGGGGCCACAGCCCATTCGAATGGTTCCTCATCGGGGCGATCCTCGGACCGATAGCCTTGCCGCTGGCCTGGGGCCGGATCAGTTCTGAACCGGCCGCTCCGAACCGCGAGACGGTCGATGTTATCCCCGGGCCAGGCACCGGACCTATCGACGTGCTCGTCGGGATCGACGGGTCCGCAGAATCGGAGTCAGCGCTCCGGACGGCGGTGGAGCTCCTCGGGCCGCGGATCGGCCGACTGACGTTGGTGGGCGTCACCGGGTTCGACTATGGGAACCCGCAAGTGAAGGCCGACACGGAACGCGCTCTCGACACCCTGCAGGGGATGGCTGCATCAGCGAGCGTGGCCAACCTGGGGATCACGATCCTATCGGGCAAGCCATCGGAAGCGCTCCCTGACTATGCCCTGCGAGACGGGTATCAACTCGTCGTCGTGGGCCGTCGGGGTAGGGGAGCGAGCAAGGCGATCCTAGGGAGCACAGCCGCGCAGCTCGCGAGTGCACCTTTCCCCGTCCTCATCACGTGAATCCCTCGTAGGCGGAACTGCTGTCCCTGCCTCGCATGGGACTCGGGATCCCCGATCCCGCGCCATGCTTTCCGCCGTTCCATGCCGGAACCGGACCTCGCGGGGGACTCTGGTGGCGCCGATCACTCGTCCCACCACTTCATCGGGTAGCCAGCCTGATTCCACGCGACGATGCCGCCCTGGAGCGTCATCACGCGGTCGCGGTCGTACCCCGCGTCGATCAGCCGCCGCGCCGCACGGGCGCTGGTGTACTCGTCGGGTCAGGCGCAGTACAGGACGATCGTCTGACCCTCAGGCACCGACCGGAGCGTGGGACGATCCGGAGACCGGCGGATCGCCTCGAACGGAACGGAGATCGCTCCAGCGGCATGGGCATCTCGATAGAACCGGGGGTCGCGAGTGTCCACCAAGACGGCGTCGCCATCTTCCATAAGGCTGCGGGCATCCGCTGGCGCGATGCGGCGGATCGTCCCCAGGGTCTTGCGGGTGACAGCAGGTTTGCTCAAGGGGAGGCCTCGCCCTACGTGTGTTTGCCGTTGGGGTCGCTGTCGTTCTTGCGTGTCGCTTCTGACTCCTCGATGAAGACCGCCGGCGGATCGCTCGCTGGAAAGGAGAGCATCGACGCCTCATCGACTAGGAGATCGAGACGTATCCGCTGTTCCTCCGATGAAGCAGGCTGGCTCATCAGGATCCTCCACGCAACGATAGTCGCGATCGCCTGAGTCTGCGAAACGGAAGGGCCCCGATCGGGACGGGAAGCGGGTTGCCGAAGAGCTGGGGGTTTGGTCAACGCCTGGTCAAGGAGCCGACCGAACCAAGCGGTATCAAACGGGACTCCTGAAACAGCACAAACATGGCCTGGGCTGCAAACACGCTGGTCAGAGCATTGCGGTGGCCTTCCTTGACACGGAAGAGGTCGGAGGTTCAAATCCTCCAGCGCCCACCACGAAACGCCCAGTTCAGGGGCCCATGTTCGGTGTGAGCCTCCTGGTTCACGGGGGCAGCGTCGCGCCAGAGCGGACAGCCTCAACGACATCGAGGATCGCGTCGATGGCGTTCGCTGAATCGCCCTCGTCCTCGATCAGCGAGGCGTGCGATGCGTCCTGGATGACACGTTGGACGCTGTTCGTCGACAAGCCGGCCATCTTCTCTTGCAGCGGCAGCCACCCGCCGTGAGCGTCCTCAGCCGCGGTGACGACGATGAGCGGCTTGTCACCCAGGCTCGTCAGAGCTTGCGCTTGGGTGAGAGCGGCTTTGAGGCCGACAGCTGCGTCGCGGTAGCCGCGGTTGTGGCGGCCCGTGCACAAGAGCGCGCGCGCCTCCGCCCATGCCTCGGGCGGGAGGCCGGCACTTGCCGAGGGGTAGGCCAGTCGCCCCACGCCCAGTCGCGCGACGGATGGGAAGAGCGCGGTCGAACCTGCGGATGCGCGTCGTATTCACCGGCGTAACCCGGGAGGTTGGCGATGGCATCCGGTGGCTGGGAGTCCAGCAACACCAGGCCGGCGACCTCATCGGGATACTGCGCGGCGAAGACCTGCACGTACACACCGCCGGATGAATGCCCGGCGAGGACGTACGGGCCGTCGATCTCGGCCCGGCGAAGGAGCGTGTGGAGGTCGGCCGCGATCGCGACACCATCCTGCGGGGTCTCGGCGTGCTCGCTCCAACCCATGCCGGCTCGGTCGTAGACGCAGACCCTGGGTTTCGGTGGCCACGCCCGGCTGGATCCATCCGGACATCATCGCGGCCGGCTGGCCGAGCCCGGCTTCGAGGATCACCGTCGGAGTGCCCGAGCCCGTGCAACTGATGTGGAGCTTGTGCCCGCCGACGTCGATCAGCTGGCCGGGCATTGGATACGCGGACTCGTCCATCGCTTCGCGGATCGTCTCGTAGCCGCCGCCGAAGGCTGCCAAGAGGAGAACCGCTAGGACTGGATAGAGGATCACGGGGCGCGACCAGTTGTGCAGTGATCGGCGCGACTGGATGATCATCCAGATCGCGAGCCCGGCGGCGGCGACCGGCCATACCCAGCCGAACGCCCTGAGCACCCCGTCACTTGGTTGAAAAACCAGATGAGCCAAGCCGAGCACACCCATGAAGATCGCCGGCACGTAGGCCCACCGTTGGGGCTGATCGGTCCGACGTTCGGAGAGCCACGCGAGGAGCGTCCAGCCAAGGGCGAAGGCGAGCAGGGCGACCCCGCTGATGATCGGTTCGGTAGCACCACCGAACACGAGGAGTGTCAGGACCAGCGCCAGGATCAAGCCACCGAACATGCTGGCGGCAACGATCAAACCGATATGGCCCCTTCGGACAGGACCCACCGGGTCGGGCGTCATGGAGTCGTCGGTCGTCACCTCGTGTACTCGCAGACATTGCCCCAGTTCCCATTGGTTCGCGATGAGACGGCGTCCATGCGCTTGTTGCATGTCACGCCCGTGCGGTGATGCTCTGCCAGCCAGCGACCATACTCGATATCCGTCTCGTGACCGGCGGTTCGACACCACAGCCCCTTCCCCCAATGTCTTCGAGTCTCTCGGTTCGTTCGCAGGACGAATCAGGGACGACTTCCGTGTGTGGGGGTTGTGGGGGGAAGGCGTAAGCTGAAGGCGGCGGGCGAACCTGGCCAGGTTGGGCATGGGCCGGCCGATCGAGAACCCGGGTTGAGGGTCGGCGACTGGCGCAAACGTTGGACTGGCTATCCGGACCAGGTCTGGTCGGGGTGGTGGGGTGCCACGCCATCCCTGAGAGCTCGAGACGAAGCATTGGGGGCAGACGCATGGAACGCTTATCCGGAACCACCAACCCGATCGAAACGACGTCAGCGAGGCCCAATGATTTGTTCTCGACCGAGACGACGGGACTGTCGGAAGCAGCGCCTCCGCAGCTCATCCGACTCCAGGACGGCGATCGATTTGACCTTCGCATCGAGCCCGTGCGCAAGCGGTTGGACGACGCCGAGCTGCGCATGCTCGGATACAACGGGTCGATCCCGGGGCCCACGTTGCACGTCGACCAGGGATCAGAGATCACGGTCGAGGTGACCAACGATGGTGACGTCGATGCGACCGTACATTGGCACGGCCTACGGTTGGAGAATCGGTACGACGGCGTTCCGCACGACACCCAAGCGCCGATCCCGATCGGAGGGACGTTCACCTATCAGGTGCAGTTCCCGGACGCCGGCTTCTACTGGTACCACCCGCACATCCGCGAAGACTTCGGCCTCGAGATGGGTCTCTATGGAACGATCATGGTCGAACCTTCCGACCAGTCGTACTGGCCCGCGGTTGACCGGCAGCTGACCCTCACCTTGGATGACCTCCTCGTTGAGGATGGGCAGCATCGCTCCCTTTCATCGATCCGGGCCGAACTACACGGCGATGGGCCGATTCGGGAATGTCATGGTGATCAACGGCGAGACCGAGTTCGCAGGAAAGTCGGCAGTGGGAGAGGTCGTGCGGCTGTTTCTGGTCAACACGGCGAACACTCGGATCTTCAACTTCGCGATTCGCGGCGCTCGCACGAAGCTGGTCGGCGGCGACAGCGGTCGATACGAACGCGAGACCTGGGTCGACGAGGTCCTGCTTGCTCCGTCGGAGCGGGCCGTTCTCGACGTGTTGTTCGCCGCTCCAGGGGAGGTGCGACTCGAGCATCGTACGCCGGATCACGTCTACGACCTCGGAGCGTTCTTCGTCTCGGGGACGTCGACCGGCGACACCGCGAGCGGCTCGTTCGCGGACCTCCGCGTCGATCCGGAGCTCACCGGTGAGCATCGATCCATCCAGGAGGATCTCGACCCGACCACCAGACAAGGTGCTCGCGTTCGTGTCTTCCATGCCACTCCTGTATGGGGAAGATATTCAGACCGTCGTCCGTACGCCTGCCCGATGCACCCCGAGGTCACGGACTCGAAGCCCGGGCACATGTCCGAAGTGCGGGATGCAGCTGGTGCCGGTGCAGACCGAGTCGCCAGAGCGATCCGCCTTCGCGTGTCCCATGCACCCCGAGGTCACGGACTCGAAGCCCGGCGACATGTCCGAAGTGCGGGATGAAACTGGTGCCTTCGGACGCGGCAGCCACACCGAGAAGAACCGAAGTTGGCTCGCCTTCACAGAGCATGAGGTCGATGGCCTTGAATGGGAAGACCTGATGCCGGAGATCAACCGAGCGTCGGACCCCAGCAACATGTTCTGGAAGGTCATCGATCGGGAGAGCGGATCGGAGAACGGGGCCATCAAGTGGGCATTCACCGTCGGAGACCGAGTGAAGATCCGGCTCGTCAACGAGATGGAGTCGGATCATCCGATGCATCACCCATTCCACATCCATGGAGCTGGTCGCTTCTTGGTGTTGTCGAGGGATGCCGAGCCGGAATCCAATCTCGTGTGGAAGGACACCGTCCTGGTGCGCGCGGGACAGGAGGTGGACATCCTGCTAGACGTGTCGAATCCAGGGCCTCTGGATGGCGCATTGTCACATCGCCGAACACGCCCAGAGCGGGATGATGTTCAGCTTCGATGTCGCTCGTGCGAAAGAGTGACCGAAGCCGAGTTCGGGCTCCCCGTGTGAGGAACTCAGCCGGACCGGCAGACATTGTCAGTCTGCCTCGACCTCCGTGGCCTCGTAGATCGTGATCGAGCGAGAGATTCCCTTCAGCTCGAAGTCGCCGACCACCTGGAGCGTGAAGCCGCTCGGTTCTACGATCCGCGCGAGGTCTTCACCGACGAAGACCTGATCCGCTTGCGCTTGAGCCGCGATCCTGGCCGCGACATTCACCGCGCGGCCGAAGTAATCCCCTTCGTCGTAGATCATCGGCCCGGCATTGACGCCGACATGTGCGGGCGGAAGCCCGCGTGGACGGACCCGTCGGACGACGTCGAGCGAGGCGCGGACGGCGTCATGCGGATCTCGGAAGTGGAAGTGGACGCCGTCCCCCAGCATCTTCACGACCTCTCCGCGATGCCGGGAAGCCGTTTCCTTGACGAGCTGTGACAAAGCGAGCGACACGTCAGCCGCAGCCGCGTCTCCCGCCTCCTCGGACAGCGACGTATAGCCGGTGAGGTCGGCGAATGCGGCGGCCTCGACGCCCGGCGCGGGTCGCGCGCGAACGCCCGCCAGTTCGAGGGCGGTCTCGACGTGAGCGAACTGATGCTCGGTCGAGAACGTCTCCTGATGACGACGGTAGAGCCACCCGAGGAGGTCCTCGCCAGAACGACCGGTGCGAACGCCAACCTCTCGGAACGCGGTCTCGACCGCCTCGTTGTCCTTCAAACCGCGCTGTCGGAAGGGCTCCTCGATCACGGTGTGCGTGAAGTGCGATTCGTACTGGGCTACCCTCCGCGCGCTGTCGCCCCATACCCGCGCCATCTGGAGCACCTGTCCTTCGCTCACGCCTGCACCCAGGAGCACGGGGAGTGACTTGATTCCCTCGAGGTCCTCCTGCCGGACGAGCTCATCGCGGTGGGGCAGGGGCAGACCGAATGCGATGTAGATCGCCTCGAAGGTCTCGAACGTAATATTCATGTCGGCGGCCACCTGCTCGAAGGTCCGATCGGAGCGCGGGTGCCTGCGGCCGGCGCTCTCCAGATTCCCGAGAGAGAGCTCTCCCGCAGCGTGGGCGGCGCCGAGGGCCGCGGCCTCGATGCCCATCGCTGTCAGGTCGATGAACACCCGGGCACGAAGCACATCACGGCGACGGAACATGCCTTGTTCCGGCACAAGGAGACCGAGATCAGTTAGTTCCCGGACGCGCTCGACCGTCGTCCCGGCGCGCTCCGCAACCTCGCCCTCGGTCAGGACGTCATCGGGCTTGGCCATGACCTTTGCGTCACACGTAGGTTGCCGGGTTCGCCACAAACCCTTCGTGGCATGTCTCCGAGCAGAAGTAGAAGAGCTTCCCCTCGTACTCGGCTGTCGCGGCGGCGTCGTCGGGATCGATCCGCATCCCACATACGGGGTCTTCGACCATCTCAGGCATCCCCAGCTTCCTTCCCTTCGTCGCGAAGCCCTTTGGTCAGCATCGATCGAGGAGCCGGCCAAACAGACCGTACCCGACTGCTATCGGACAGGCCCTGATCTCCGGGTTGCGATGAGCAGGGCGAGCGGATACTCCGTGACCGCGACCCTGGATCGCCTCGGCGTTCGGGCACCTGACCAGTGCCTAGGCAGACCCCCGCAGGGCGACTACGAGAACTACCGGACGTGGTGTCCAGGCGACTATCGACGGCTCCTCCGATCCTGGTCGAGCATCGTGGGGAGCATCGCCATCGGAGGACCGTCGGCCATCGGAGGGAAAGTGAGAAGCCGCCGGAACCCGAAGGCCCCAGCGGCTTCTCGACGCGGATCTGAGACCGGAAGAGGCTCCGGTACTGGCTGAACGGCGTGAACTCCGGCGGTTCCCTCAACCGGTGTGCGGAATCCCTTCCCGATCAGCCAAATGGGCAGGATCAAGAACTCGAACAAGCCTCCTGGCGCCAACATCGCGAGTCCGACCCCACTCGTCGAATCAACAGCGCCCAGAAGGTCCAGGGGCACTACCAGCAGGAGCAAGGAGTACCCGATCAAGCCGAGGACGGAAATGGCACGCGGGATCATCCTGGATGTGAAGAGCAGGTAGTTCAGGATCAATCCGCCGATGCCAGTGGGGATGTAGACCCACAGGACACGATTCGGGAACTCGTCCAGCTGGGCCAAGAGGTAGATCGCGAGGACCGCTGAGACAGCAAACTCAAGAATCCTCATGATCGGATATCCCAAAGCCAGCTGCCTGTCGACGGTCTTCAGCACCCTGTACATCAGGAGCCCGATCGCGACGACCGCAAGGCCAGAACACATCTCAAGCGCGACACCGATCGCGAGCGTCGCACGGCCAGCTTCTCCATCGAGAAACTGCTGGATCAACGAACTGCCGATCATGAACGTGATCAACTGGAAGCAGAACAGGGTGCCGACGACAACTGCGATTCTTCTGTTCGACATGACTCAACCTCATCGTAGGGACACCAATCTGAGCTGGCGTCTATGTGATCCAATCGAGGCTCCCCTGTTGGCCCCTTTGCCTCGGTTGCCCGGTAGACCGGTTCCCCCGTCCGGACATCCCCGATGAATGCGTGAGAGACAATTAGAAGCTACGCCGGGCGTTCTTCCGATAGCAAGGCGCGTCTCCCCCCAAGGCTGACGGGGGGAACCTCCATGATATGACCATTCTCCAAGTATGCTTGGGTTGCAAGGTTTTTCGGGATTGGCTACGGTCAAGGGGTCGCCGATTCCGAAGGAGGGAGCCGTGCGCTTCTACGTCTGGATGGGAACCCGGGCTACATCGCCGCCGAGGTCGGGGTCCGTGATCTGAAGGGGTCAGACGAGGCCCGGAACTGGGCCGCGGATTGTTGGTACGGCCCGAGGTCAGAGGCCGTTTCGGGCCTGCCACAAGCACCCCGGATGATTATCCGTAGGCGCCGAAGGCCGCAAGCGCCGCAGAACTGCTACTCGCGTCGATCTCACTTCGTTCGGTTCGCACCCAGGCCAGATCGCGCCGCAGTTCAGGAGGCAGCCCTATGCCACTTGACCGGCCCTGCTCGACTCACTTCGTTCGATGATTCCGGGGTTCGCGGGTCTCGCGTCGCTCCCTAGCCGATCGGCCGCCATGTCACAGCCACCGGCGCCGACTCGAGCTGCCCTACTTCATGGAGGTTGCTGCCGTCGGAGTTCATCACGAACAGGGTGTCGCGTGAGGTTCCCAGGCGAGCCACGATGGCGAGTTTCGTCCCGTCAGGCGACCACACCGGGCCGAGCGTCGGCCCCAACGAACCGGTGAACGAAGAGGGTCGACACGTGAAGCGCTCGAGCGTGGAGATATGGGCGATGCGAAGTGCCGATGAACCGTCCTCAGACGAGACCCGCATCTCGCAGCCCCGCCGATACGCGATGCGGCTGCCGTCCGGTGACCACTCCGGACCGTATCCCTGTCCGATCGGTGTGATGTTCGACCCGTCGCTCGCCGCGACGAACATCTCGACCGGCTCTCCTGACGATCCCTCGCCCGTCGAGTATGCGAGCCGCGTGCCATCGGGTGACCACGACACCGAGGTCGCTCCGTGGATGGCCCGCAGAGCCCGGTCGAGACTCCATCGAACTTGTCGAGTTCGAGGATCGAAACGCGACCGTCGAGACCGGAGACGTACGCGATCCGTGTCCATCGGGAGACCAGTCCAGAGCCCAGAACCGTTCGCCCGGGAGGAGGAGTCCGTCTTCTCCGGTAGTGACATCGAGTGTCCTGATGCCATGGTACTGGTCGCCTGCCGTCCCGCATCCACCTTCGCACGCCGGCGCGAACGCGAGCGTCGACCCGTCAGCCGTCCAGGAAGCGGAGCGGATCGTCGTGCATCGGTCGTCACACTCGACCAGGCGCCTCTCCTCGCTCCCTCCTACCCCGAACTCGCACAGACCGACCTCGGAGAGGCCGCCGTTCAGGAGGCCATAGACCGTGAACCGTCCGTTGTGCATCGGCCCCGGGACCGGCTGCGACTAGATCGCGGGCTCAGGATGGTTCGCGGGAGGTCCTCCGGCCCTGCGAAGGAGCTCGCACCACCCGCTGCACCGCAAGCGCGACGGCGATCCCCAGCGCACCTGCGTCATCCGCCGTTCGCGTCCCGACGATCTCGACGCCGCAGCATCCGCTCGTACCCGTGGGGCGGCGGCGCCGCGCTTGCCGCGCCGCGCTCGAGGATCTCACGCACGCCAGTCATCTGCTTCTCCCAACAACCCACGGAGCGCGTCGCGCCCCCGATGGACACGTCCCCTCACGGAGGCCGCCTCGATCTCGAGTACACGTCCAGCCTCTTCTGATCCCAGCCCAACGGATCGACCAGGATCAGTGCCTCTCGTTGTGCGACCGGAAGGGTCGCGAGCGCTCTGTGGACGTCTTGACTCGCGATCATGTCCTCGCTGATGTCGCTCTGCGTTGCGGAGAAGACATGACGAGCACGTACAGCCAGCCTGCGGAGGCGGCTGCGGAGCAGGTCGAGTGCTGTCCGGTACACGTAGCCCGCCGGCGAGTCCATGGACCCGACCCGTTCCCATCGTTCTAAGTGCCGACGAGAGCCTCTTGCGCGATGTCGTCCGCCTCGTGCAGGTCGCCCGTCAGGAGGAAAAGCGCCTTGAAGAGCCGCTCGTGTTGAGCACGAAGAAGTCCTCGAAACGGCTGCGGTCCACCGCCCGGTGGCGTGGAGTCTCGTCGCTCAATCATCACACCCATGAACGCCCTCGCACCGCCTCGCGTTCTGGTCCCATGCAAGTCTCTTCCAGATCAGTAGGCTAACGTGGCGAGGAGGTCCTCTTCGCCAATCGTCTTGTCCGACAGGCCTGCACAATTCGACGGCGTCGAGGTCGAGGCGTTCGCCGGCGGTTCGGGAGCGGAAGGAGCCTCCGGCCGGCCCGCGAGTCGCAGCTCGAAGCACTTCCATGTCGTCTGCCCAGTCCCGATCGATGTCCGCGACGATCCGACCATCGTGCTCCTAGTCACACCGCTCGGCGTCCACGCGCGTGCCGTGTCCACCCGTGCATCCAGGTGTCGCGCGTGTAGCTCGCGTCCATGATCGCTCAACGTCCATCGCTCCTTATGCCTTCCTGTACCTCAACCGATATGCGGATCCGACGGAGGAGCCCCGGAAGGCGACGCCGGGGATATCGATGCCGGTGCTGACCGGAGCCGTTGGATGATGTCGGCGGTCGTAGTCCAACCCGCTCTCGGATCTGGATGGCATTCACAGCGCCTGTCGGATGCCGCCTTCCCGTTTCGCAGCCCTTCTGCCGATGCGCAGTCTCCCTCATCGAGGCGACCGCTTCGTTTGCCCAAAGACGTGCTCAGCGACGCCCGGACCGTCCATGGGACACATTCTGTCTCACGTGCCAGTCATCGCCGTACAGCGAGCCCAGCTGGTCGAGATACCGCTCGTATTTGTGTCCGGCGAGCGTGAGAGCTTCCGGCCGAACTAGCGGCCGGATCGCATCGACATCGATCACGCCAGCCATCGGTGTTGCGTACCCCTCGGATAGCAGCCGTCAAGTGCTTTCCGGCGAACGTCAGCCCGCTCCGCCTATCCTTCTATTCCATGGCCGTAGCATCGAGTACGCCAGGAACGGAAACGTCCGCCTTGCCTATCAGGTGGTAGGGGCTGGCCCGATCGACATCCTGTCTACTCCCGAGTACCCATTTGCCCCCCCGCTCGACAATTCGCAGGATGAGCCGCGTCTCAGTCTAGCTATCTACGATCTGTCTTCGTTCTGGAGACTGATCCTGTGGGATCCGCGCGGCGTCGGACTTTCGGACTGCTTCGCGCTACGCATCCGATCGAGTACCAGGTGGCCGATGCACTGTCCTTGCCTCACTGTGTGTCAGAGCAAGCTGTCATCCTCGGATGGGGGCCGAGTGGCTCTTCGCGATGCTCTTCGCCTTTATGCACCCCGAGCGGACTAGCTCGCTCGTCCTCTTCAATGCCTTCGCCGCCACACTTCGAGATGCCACTACCCGTGTGTCAGAGATGCGAGGAGCGTGAAAGGGACATCGACGCGATCGTGGAGAACTGGGGAAGCGTTGCAGTTTACCACTTCGCCCCCAGCGCGCACGGAACGAGCATTTCCGCGCGTGGTGGCGCCGTTCCAGATGAGAGCCATGAGTCCTCGCGATGTTTCCCGCACTTCGAGACGCAAGTGAGATCGATGCTCGGTCGGCGCTCCCACTCATCACGTGCCCTACCCTCGTGCTCCATCGCCTAGACTCGTGGATGCAGGCGGCCAACTCTCGATACATCGCCGTACATATCTCAGGATCGTGTACCGGGAACTGCCAGGAGTGGACGTCGTCGCATAGTTGGACAGCTGTGAGACATTGCAGAGGCGATCAAGGAGTTCGTGACGGTGAAGCTGTCGATCGAGGTTCACGAGAGCGCGCTTGCCGCTGTCCTGTTCACCGACATCGTCTAGTCCACCGGCATGCTCACGAGGATGGCGACCACCATAGTCGCAGCTCTTGGAACGGTACGAGGCGATCACAGATGTGGAGCTGGAACACACGCAGGCCGGTTGATTGACCCAGCCGGAGACCGCCCGTTCGCTGAAGTTCGACGGACCGGTCAGAGCGATCCGATGTGCCGTGGCGATGCGCGATCGATCGAGCGGCTCAGCATCACTACTAGATCCGGGCGCGTATCGGCCAAGTGTCGTTGCGAGACGAAACGTTCGTGGGATCGCCGTCCACCTCGGAGCTCGGATCGTCGGCATGGCGTTTCGGCCAAGTGCTGGTCTCTATACCGTGAGCACCCCTGTTCTAGCTCCTGTATTTATCTGGTCGATGGAGGGACGATTGATGAAGCATCTGGAACAGGTCCTAGTCGTTTGGTTTTCCTCTGAGGAGGTCTGGGTTTTAGATTTGCTAGCGCCGCCCTCGATGGTAGTCCATGTTCTACGTCAGTCTCTTCGCCTAGCGCGAGGCCAGCGAGCTCTACGCGCTTTTTCATCTGTAGGTACGCCAACATGTGGTAGGTTCACCGCTATCGTCTTCTAGAGTGCCCCTTATCACTCCCTTTCTTCCTTGCCTCTCTACCCGCAACCGGCATCTTGGAACGGGGGTTTCTACGGAGGCTGGTGTGTCGGAGTACGCGCGAAGACGGACGCCGCCCGCGTCGCGGCCGCCCGTGCCTACATCGTCGGTTGGAGGCACTATCGTCGCAGGTCTCTCAGGCACATTGTGTTTGCAGTCGACGACAGTCCGCCCATAGTTGCTCGCTGAGTCGTACGTCATCCAGAGACGCTCTGAGATCGATCTGCGTCCACCAACGCTCAAGACCCCTGCAGCGTGTCAACACCAAGTCAAGGAGCCTACCGAACTAGCCTACTCGACGTACTTCCGTGACAATGCCATAGGCGCCCTGAGCTGCGAAAGTCCTAGTCAGAGCGTTGCGCTGGTCTTCCTTGACACGGAAGAGGTCGGAGGTTCAAATCCTCCAGCGCCCACCACGAAAGCACCTCTGTAATCGTCAAATTGGCGATGACCTGGGGGTCAGCATCAGTTCCTCGTCGTGATCGCGTCGGTCGTTCCTTTCCGCCCGTCTGCCGTCCGTGTAACGATGGCGCCTCCTGAGGGGTTTATGGCCGACATGCTCGAAGACATTGCGCTCTCCGCCGTGCCTTTTTTTTTTTTTTTTTTTTTTTTTTTTTTTTTTTTTTTTTTTTTTTTTTTTTTTTTTTTTTTTTTTTTTTTTTTTTTTTTTTTTTTTTTTTTTTTTTTTTTTTTTTTTTTTTTTTTTTTTTTTTTTTTTTTTTTTTTTTTTTTTTTTTTTTTTTTTTTTTTTTTTTTTTTTTTTTTTTTTTTTTTTTTTTTTTTTTTTTTTTTTTTTTTTTTTTTTTTTTTTTTTTTTTTTTTTTTTTTTTTTTTTTTTTTTTTTTTTTTTTTTTTTTTTTTTTTTTTTTTTTTTTTTTTTTTTTTTTTTTTTTTTTTTTTTTTTTTTTTTTTTTTTTTTTTTTTTTTTTTTTTTTTTTTTTTTTTTTTTTTTTTTTTTTTTTTTTTTTTTTTTTTTTTTTTTTTTTTTTTTTTTTTTTTTTTTTTTTTTTTTTTTTTTTTTTTTTTTTTTTTTTTTTTTTTTTTTTTTTTTTTTTTTTTTTTTTTTTTTTTTTTTTTTTTTTTTTTTTTTTTTTTTTTTTTTTTTTTTTTTTTTTTTTTTTTTTTTTTTTTTTTTTTTTTTTTTTTTTTTTTTTTTTTTTTTTTTTTTTTTTTTTTTTTTTTTTTTTTTTTTTTTTTTTTTTTTTTTTTTTTTTTTTTTTTTTTTTTTTTTTTTTTTTTTTTTTTTTTTTTTTTTTTTTTTTTTTTTTTTTTTTTTTTTTTTTTTTTTTTTTTTTTTTTTTTTTTTTTTTTTTTTTTTTTTTTTTTTTTTTTTTTTTTTTTTTTTTTTTTTTTTTTTTTTTTTTTTTTTTTTTTTTTTTTTTTTTTTTTTTTTTTTTTTTTTTTTTTTTTTTTTTTTTTTTTTTTTTTTTTTTTTTTTTTTTTTTTTTTTTTTTTTTTTTTTTTTTTTTTTTTTTTTTTTTTTTTTTTTTTTTTTTTTTTTTTTTTTTTTTTTTTTTTTTTTTTTTTTTTTTTTTTTTTTTTTTTTTTTTTTTTTTTTTTTTTTTTTTTTTTTTTTTTTTTTTTTTTTTTTTTTTTTTTTTTTTTTTTTTTTTTTTTTTTTTTTTTTTTTTTTTTTTTTTTTTTTTTTTTTTTTTTTTTTTTTTTTTTTTTTTTTTTTTTTTTTTTTTTTTTTTTTTTTTTTTTTTTTTTTTTTTTTTTTTTTTTTTTTTTTTTTTTTTTTTTTTTTTTTTTTTTTTTTTTTTTTTTTTTTTTTTTTTTTTTTTTTTTTTTTTTTTTTTTTTTTTTTTTTTTTTTTTTTTTTTTTTTTTTTTTTTTTTTTTTTTTTTTTTTTTTTTTTTTTTTTTTTTTTTTTTTTTTTTTTTTTTTTTTTTTTTTTTTTTTTTTTTTTTTTTTTTTTTTTTTTTTTTTTTTTTTTTTTTTTTTTTTTTTTTTTTTTTTTTTTTTTTTTTTTTTTTTTTTTTTTTTTTTTTTTTTTTTTTTTTTTTTTTTTTTTTTTTTTTTTTTTTTTTTTTTTTTTTTTTTTTTTTTTTTTTTTTTTTTTTTTTTTTTTTTTTTTTTTTTTTTTTTTTTTTTTTTTTTTTTTTTTTTTTTTTTTTTTTTTTTTTTTTTTTTTTTTTTTTTTTTTTTTTTTTTTTTTTTTTTTTTTTTTTTTTTTTTTTTTTTTTTTTTTTTTTTTTTTTTTTTTTTTTTTTTTTTTTTTTTTTTTTTTTTTTTTTTTTTTTTTTTTTTTTTTTTTTTTTTTTTTTTTTTTTTTTTTTTTTTTTTTTTTTTTTTTTTTTTTTTTTTTTTTTTTTTTTTTTTTTTTTTTTTTTTTTTTTTTTTTTTTTTTTTTTTTTTTTTTTTTTTTTTTTTTTTTTTTTTTTTTTTTTTTTTTTTTTTTTTTTTTTTTTTTTTTTTTTTTTTTTTTTTTTTCCTGCCCACTCCGTCTGTTGGCGGACCGTCCGGTTCCCCCGGGAACCTGCTCTTTGGTCAACAACTGCCAATATGAGTGCTTGCTGCCCGGGCAAAGCCGCGCTCCGTTCCTGCTGGAGTGAGTCGAGCTCGCAGCGTGAGGTAGGATAAGTGCGTATGCAGCGATCCATGCCATCACATTCGATCCAAGAGCTCGCGAACCAGGCTGAGGTCAGCCCCGAGTACGTGATGCGCCTCATCGAGCTCGGAGCGCTTGAGCCGACGGACAGCGATGCGGCGAACGGCTCATCAGAATCAGGGCGCGTCCGGCTTCTTCACGCCTGGGAGGAAGCGGGTCTCTCGGCCGAGGACATCATGGACCTCGTCAGGGCAGGAGACTGTCCATCTCTTGGCTCGACACGCCCGCCATCACCAGAGCGGTGCGCCTGGAGTTGACTTTCGAGCAGCTCTGCTCCGAGGAGGGTATGCCGCTCACGACCGTCCAGTCGCTCTACGAGGCGATCGGGTTCGCCCCTCCCGAACCCACCGAGCGCATAAGGGCGGGTGACCGTGAACTGGTGGATCTGCTGCGGGCGTTCTTCGCAGCTGGGGCAGGGGAGGGACCAACGCTTCGATTGCTCCGTGTGTACGCGGACAGCCTGCGCCGGATCGCCTCGGCCGAGGCGGAGCTGTACGAGTCCCAGATCGAGGAACCGCAACGACGCTCAGGGCGGAGTGAGCGGGAGTTGATCGAGTTCGGGGCCCGATTCGGGGGTCGTGTCGTCGCTGATCTCGAGCGGACGATCCTGGACATCTACCACCGTCACCGGGAGCACATCTGGATCGAGCATTCGATCAACCACGCGGAGATCGCCCTCGAGCGTGCAGGTCTCTTCGAGAAGATACCCAAGCCACCCGCGATCTGCTTCGTCGATCTCACCGGTTACACGCGATTGACGGAGGAGCAAGGGGATGAGTTCGCGGCCCAAGTTGCATCGAACCTCGCCTCGCTCGTCGAGGATATCTCTCGCCGTCGCGGCGGACGACCGATCCGCTGGCTCGGCGACGGTGGCATGTTCCATTTCAAGGAGCCACATGCTGCCGTCCTCGCGGGTCTCGACATGGTCGAGAGTGCCCCTGATGCGGGGCTCCCGCCTCGGCACATCGGCATCCATACTGGTCCCGTCGTTTTCCAGGATGGCGACGTCTACGGGAGAACAGTCAACCTCGCCTCAAGGATCGCCTCTCATGCAACCGGCGGACAGGTCTTGGCGAGCGAGGAGACCACGCGTCGCGTCTTTGAGGCCGGCGTTCGATTCGAGTCGATCGGGCCAGTAACCCTCAAAGGGGTCGCGCAACCCGTGGAGCTGTATCAGGCGCTGCGAGCCACCGAGTAACTCCACATGTGGGCCGAGAGGACTTCACATCGTCTTCCTCAGAGCGGCCCGCCCGTGGTGTGCGAGCCCGCGCACGGTTCCCGGACGAACGCCCAAGAGACGCCCTGCCTCCTCAGAGTTGTAGTCCAGGAGTTCGGTGAGGATGACCGCCGCACGTTGGCGAACGGTCAGTGCTGCGAGGGCCCGATCCACCCGGTCGCGGCCTTCGACGTCTTCGAGCGGATCGCGCTCCGAGGTCCAGCCGAGCACGCGTTTCGCGATCATCGCTCGCCGGTACCGGGTCCTGAACGCGTTGATCGCGGTTCGGTAGAGGTACCCAGCCGGACGATCCATGTGGCGCACGCGATCCCACCGCTCCCAGACCTTCAGGAACGCTTCGTGCATGAGCTCCTCAGCCTCGTGCGGGTCTCGGGTGGTCAGGCAGAGAGAGGCGAAGAGCCCATCGCGCTCGGACCGGTAGAAGTGCTCGAAGCTCGAGGTGTGGTCCTCTCCCAAAGGCCGAGCGACGTCGTGGTCCTTCGCATCACGAGTCTGAAGCTTCATCTCCGTTCTCCTTCTCTCATTCCGCGATGAGTGCTCGATCGCGACGCTAGGAGGTCGTTCCGGCCGGCTCTACGGTGGCGGCCTGGCGATACGCGGGATGCTGCCGTCCGTCCCGATACCGTGCTGGCCGCTTGACGCCGGCCGAGCGATGACGGACAACTGCCGGGCATCCAGGCACAGGAGGGAATCCGCTGGAGACCGAGCAGACCGACGCGCAGGCAACCCTCGATGGGTTGCGCCGCGAGATCGAGGAGCTCCGAGCTTCTCGGACACGACTCGCGCTGGCCGCCGATGCCGAACGTCGCGGCATCGAGCGGGCGCTGCACGAGGGCGTGCAGCAGGATCTGGTGGGGCTCGCCGCCAACCTCGAGGTCGCCGCGGGATCGGTGGACTCCGATCCCGCGGCGGCGAAGGCGCTCCTCGACGAGCTCCAGCGCGAAACGCGGCGGGCGTTGACGGAGATGCAGGAGCTCGCCAACCGGGATCTTCCCTCCGCTGCTCGAGGCGGGCGGGCTGGTCGCGGAGCTCCGCGCGGCGGCGAGCCGCGCCGGCGTGCCGGCGCGGATCGCCGCCGACGTCACGCCCCTCCGCCGGAGATCGCCGGCGCCGTCTACTTCTGCGTGCTGGACGTGTTCGAGCGCGCGCCGGCCGGTACTCCGGTCGCTGTGAACGTCCGAGGCGAGGAGGGCGCGGTCGCCTTCGAGATCGACGTGGAGGGCGATCTGGGATCGGAACGCCGCGCCCCGCACGATCGCGTCGAAGCGCTGGGCGGCCGGGTGACGATCACCGCGGAGGGACGGCCGGACCACCGTCGCCGGATCCCTGCCGCTCCCGCGATGACGCTAGTCGCTCTCCGCCAGGTAGAGGATCACGGCCTTGACGCGCTTGTTGACCGACGGCTCCCAGGTGAGCCCGAGCTTGAGGAAGATCGAATGGATCACCTTCTCGACCGACCGCTCGGCGAGGAAGAGGGACTCACCGATCGCCGCGTTGCTCTTGCCCGCCGCCATCTCGCGCAGCACGTCGCGTTCGCGCTCGGACAGGCTCTTCAGCGGCGACCCCTCGCCGCGGGCGTCCTCCGCGACCAGCGCCTCCACCACCTTCGGGTCGATCACCGAGCCGCCGTTCGCGACCGCGCGGATCGCGGACACGAGCTCGCCCGGATCCTGGACGCGCTCCTTGAGGAGGTACGAGCGCCCGGCGCTGCCGCCCTCCAGGAGGGCGAGGGCGTAGCTCGGCGTCGCGTATTGGCTCAGCACGACGACGCCCACGTCGGGATCGGTCGTGCGGAGCCGCTCCGCGGCCTGGATCCCCTCGTCGCTGTTGCCGGGCGGCATGCGGATGTCGGTGACGACCACGTCCGGATGCTCCGCCTCCACCGCGGCGAGCAGAGAGTCGAGGTCGCCGCACACGGCCGCGACCTCGAGGTCGGGGTCGGCCTCGAGCAGCCGCCGGACGCCCTCGCGGACGAGGAGATGATCTTCGGCGATCACGAGCCGGATCGGCATGGCGCGAGGATACGCCCGTGACCAGCGTCCTCGTCGTCGACGACAACGACCGGAACCGGAAGCTCGCCCTCGACGTCCTGAGCGCGGCGGGGTTCCGGACGTTCGGTGCGGCGACGGCCGCGCAGGGGATCGCGCTCGCGCGGGAGCACGTGCCGGACGTGATCCTGATGGACCTCCGCCTCCCCGACATGGACGGCGTGGAAGCGACGCGGAGGCTCGCCGCGCACGAGCGAACGGCTCGCATCCCGGTGGTCGCGATGAGCGCGTCGCCGCTCGAAGGGAGCGAAGACTGGCTCGAGGAAGCGGGCTTCGCCGGATGGCTCGAGAAGCCGATCCACGTGAGCACGTTTCCCGAGCAGGTCCGCCGCTACTGCGCAGAGAGGACGAAGTGACGAGCTCGAGGGCAATACCGTGCTAGCACCCCCCAAGCACCCGGCAGGCCTGGTAGGCCGAGACCCGCTGCTCCACCTAGCTTCTGCCACTAGACGGATACATGGCGGCGATGTGAACATCGCCGAGCGTCGAAGGCCCAAGCGGGCTGAGCGAAAGGAAGGGACTCAATGCGGAGGCTCGTGATCGGTGGCGCGACTCGGGGTCTTCATGCTCGCGGTCGTGCTCGCCGCCTGCGGCGGCTCGGGCACCGGCTCGTCCGACGCCCAGGCCCGACGATTCCAAGACATGTGGGAGATCGACAAGATCGAGAAGGATTTCCACGAGGCCACATCGACGAAGGACATCGATCTGATGGTGAGCCTGTTCGCGCCCAACGCGACGATGACGGTCGGCCCCCGGGAGACCGCGGCGGGCCTTGACGAGATCCGACGATTCTGGCGGAGAAGTCAGCGACGTTCGAGCCGCAGAACCACTGGATCTCGGATCACCCGGCCTACAAGCTCGAGGTCACGGTCAGCGGCGATCGAGGCACCCTGCACTTCGAGTGCCACTACGTCGATATCGAGACCGGCCAGGTCGTGGCGGCCACGGCCGCCGACTTCGACGTAGCGCGGATCGACGGGACGTGGCTGATCACGAACTTCGTCGGCGGCACGACCGAGCTGTACGCCCGAGTCCGTGCCCACGCGCCAGCTACGAGCAAGAGTCACCGTCGCCCAAAAGCGACGTCGCTCAGCCGCATCGACGATCCGTTCGTCCGAGCCATTGCCCGTCTGCCCGTCAAGGTCCGTACGAAGCTCCTGATCGCGTTCGTCGGCACCTCTCTCCTCCTCGTCGCGGTCGGTCTGCTCGGGCAACTCGTCCTCGGCAGTTGAACGATCGCGTCGCGAGCCTCGGAGCGCTCCAGGAGCGTGCGATCGCCTATGCCCAGCTCCATCAGCAACGTGACGCACCTCCGCAAGCTCCTCTCCGAGAACGCGGGTAGCGACTTCTACGAGATCTGGACGGAGTCAACCAGGGAGAATTCGAAGGCGATCGATCTCCATGCGAGCGACCGTCATTCGCGTCAATCGAAGCCGGAACGACAGCTGATCAGCTTTCTCTTCGCGCCGCCTCCTGGAGACCAAAACGCCCTCGATTAGATCCACGACACCGCCCATCGCCCTGTTCCTCATGCTGGACGAGAGCTCATCCCCCTCTACGCTACGACGCCACCGACGAGGACTAGCTGTCGGTCCGGGTGAGCGTGGAGCAACTCTCGAGCGACCTCAAAGCCATCGCCGCTTCCTGTCGCTCGGGACGCGGGCCGACGTCAAGGATCTGATCGCCCGGAACGCCAGCTCCTTCGCAAGCTCGCGGGCTCTGTTCATCGGCGTCGCGGCCGGCGCCCTCGTGCTCGCCCTGTTGCTGGGGTTCATCCTCTCGTGGTCGCTGATCGGGCCGATCCAGAACATCGACGGCCGACTCGCCGCGATCGCATCGGGCGATCTTCGAGGGCCACGTTGATGTCGAGAACCGCGACGAGCTGGGTGCGTTGGCCGCCAACGTCAACCGGATGAACGACGAGCTCCGGCGCCTGTACGCGGAGCTCGAGGAGGCGAGCAGCACAAGTCGGAGTTCCTGGTCAACATGTCTCACGAGCTGCGGACGCCGCTCAACGCGATCATCGGCTTCTCGCAGGTGCTGCGCGACGAGATGGTCGGCTCGGTGAACGAGAAGCAGGGCGAGTACCTCGACGACATCATCTCCTCGGGCAACCACCTGCTCTCGCTGATCAACGACGTCCTCGATCTCTCCAAGGTCGAGGCTGGGCAGGTCGAGCTCGAGGTGCACCCGTTCTCCCTGCGAGAGGCGCTCGAGCGCGGCGTCGTGATGGTGCGCGAGCGCGCCATCGGAGGACGGGGTCCGCGTCGCGTTCGACGCTGATCCGGAGGTCGACGTGGTCGACGGCGACGAGCGCCGGATCAAGCAGGTGATCTTCAACCTGCTCTCGAACGCGGTGAAGTTCACGCCCGCCGGCGGCGAGGTCGACGTGAGCGCGACGCGCGTCAACGGCGAGGTCAGGGTCTCGGTCGCCGACACCGGCCCCGGCATCGCTCCCGAGGACCGGGAGCGGATCTTCGAGGAGTTCCAGCAGACCGAGACGGGGGTCGGGCACCGCGAGGGGACCGGCCTTGGCCTGGCGCTCTCGAAACGGTTCGTGGAGCTCCACGGCGGCGGATCTGGCTCGAGAGCGAGGTCGGCCACGGGAGCACGTTCACGTTCGCGCTGCCCGCGAGGTCGACCCCGTCATGACGGGCGAGCGGATCCTCGTCGTCGAGGACAACGAGAAGAACATGAAGCTGTTCCGCGACGTCCTGGTCGCGAGCGGATATCGAACGCTCGAGGCGACGACGGGCGGCGAGGCGGTCGACATGGCGTCCGAGCACACGCCGGACCTCGTGCTGATGGACATCCAGCTCCCGGACCTCGACGGCGTGGAGGCGCTCCAACGGTTGCGCGCGGACGCGCGCACGGCGACGATCCCGGTCGTCGCCCTGACCGCACAGGCGATGCAGGGGGATCGCGAGCGGTTCCTTGCGGCGGGCTTCGACGGCTACGTGTCGAAACCCGTGAACGTCCGCGATCTGATCGGGATCGTTCGGCATCACTGCGACGGGACGGCTCGGATGAGCGGCGAGGGCGGATCCTGGTCGTGGAGACGTCCCCGAACGTGCGGCTCTTCGACGCCGTCCTCCTGTCGCAGGGCTACGACGTGGTCTCCGCGAGCGACGGGGAGGGCGCGCTGGAGCTCGTCGGGTCGGCGAAGCCCGACCTCGTGCTGCTCGACGTGATGATGCCGCCCCCAGACGGGTACGAGGTGTGCCGCGCGATCCGCGAGAACGAGGACACAGCGATGTTGCCGGTGATCATGATCACGGCGAGCACGTCGGAGAAGACCGAGGCGATCCGGGCGGGTGCGGACGATCTGATCGCGAAGCCGTTCGACCACGACGAATTGCTCGCGCGGGTCCGTTCGCTCCTGCGGATCAAGCGCTACCACGACACGATCGCGACGCAAGCCGCCGAGCTCACCGAGCTGAACCGCACGCTCGAAGAGCGCGTGCAGACCCAGGTCCTGGAGCTCGAGCGTGTCCGGAAGCTCCGGCGGTTCCTCTCGCCCCAACTCGTCGACGCGATCGTCTCGTCGGGGGACGACTCGATCCTCCGCAGCCACCGCCGGATGGTCACGATGCTCTTCGCCGACCTCCGCGGATGGACCAGCTTCGTCGACGCCGTCGAGCCCGAGGAGCTGATGCAGGTGCTCGGGGAGTTCCACTGCTGTGATCGGCGGTCTCGTGCAACGCTTCGACGCGACCGTGGGGTTCCTCGAGGGCGACGGGGTCCAGCTCTTCTTCAACGACCCCCACGAGGTCCCCGACGCCCCGCTCCGCGCGGTCCGGCTCGGGTGCGCGCTCCGGGAAGAGATGGCGACGCTGACGCCGTCGTGGCGCAAGCGCGGGTACGAGCTCGACCTGCGGGTGCCGGCATCGCGCTGGGCCACGCGACGTGCGGCGAGGTCGGTTTCGAAGGGCGATCCGACTACGCGGCGATCGGCGCGGTGACCAACCTCGCGGCGCGGCTCGCCGACGAAGCGAAGGCCGGCCAGGTCCTGATCACCCAGCGACTCCTCGCGGAGGTCGAGGAGATGGTCGACGTGGAGCCCGTCGGTGAGCTCACGCTCAAGGGGTTCCGGCGCCCGGTTCCGGCCTTCAACGTGATCGCCGTCCGCGAGCCAGCGGCGAACGTATCCGCCTTGCAGCGTTCTTGACGCCTTCTTTGACACGGAAGGCTCGGAGGTTCAGATCCTCCAGCGCCACCTAGGTGGCTTGAACCGTGAATCGGAGTGATTCCACGATGCTCATCAGCTCGGCGCGGTCGGCATCGGCGGTATCGGGTGGATAGGTTGCATCGATGACCAGCCGCTGCCCGTCGACGTCGAGGATCCACACCAGCTCGACCTGGCCCGCGACAAGCAGGTACCGCTCGCCTTCCCCGTTGCCCAACCAGCTGACGAAGTCCCTGTGCCCGTTGGACGGCTCGACGTCGCAACCTTTGAAGTCGGCGTCTCCGGTCACCACCCAGTCGTCCGGCACCGACAACTCGAGGAAGCGACCCTGGTACCCGCTCAGTGTCACCTCGGTTGGCTCCGTCGCATGGCGGTACCGCTGTGTCGTGAGCGCACCGACCAGATCGTCGACGGTCGGACCGGGATCCGACATCGTGCTGGACCAGTGGCACGGGTCCTGAGGGACCTCGCCCACGTCCCACACGCTGACGCCCTGCGATCCCTTGGTCACGAATGCCCCGTTCGCGGACCACGTGATCGGCACCTCGAAGGTGAAAGCCGGATAGTCGAGGACTCCCATGACCACGCCGTCGATCGTGGTGGTGTCCGGATCGGCCGATGAGGCCGGCATCGATGCGGACGACCCTGTGGTTACCGGCTCGGGATCCGCGTCGCCGCAGCCCACCAGAACCAGGAAAGCGACGGAAAGGAGGAGTCGAAACGGGGTACTTCTTGGCTCAACAGCGCTCGATGTCTTCATGAAGGAAGTGAATCGTCTTGGACCCTCTCGTCGCTGTGCCCTTTGTCACTCACTGGGAGTACAGAACGGTACTTGGATGGGGTCGCGGTCTTGCGAAAGTGCTGGTCAAGAGGTCCGGCCCGGCCCCATTTCCTTGACACGGAAGAGGTCAGAGGTTCAAATCCACTCACGTCCATCGGTAGGCCGCTTCAGCCGTCCCCCTGGTGACCCACGCAAAGGACTCGGAGATGTTGCGCTGATGCGGTCTCGCCTCATGCTGACTCGCGGGCGACTCGTGAGATCAGTGATCGGCACCGCGGTCGTCTACGCGACCATCGTGATGGTGGCACCCTCGGCAGTCGCCGCCCGGCCACCGAAGCTCCCCTGGGACGGACCGGGTATCCGAACGAAGCCGGGGCGCCTCATCGTGACGTTCGAGGCCGGGACCTCACCCGCTCAACGGCGTCGCACCCACAGCGACGTCGGCGCCCGGCTGGCCGATCGGAGCCGACGAACCCAGGTTGACGTGGTCGAGCTGCCACCCGGGGTCTCAGCGCTCGCGGCCATCCGCCGGTACGAGGCCGACCCGGGGGTCCTTTCCGCCGAGCTCGACCGGTTCGCCATCCCAACGGCTATCCCCGACGACACGCACTTCCCCAAGCAGTGGGCACTCCACAACACCGGTCAGCTCCATCCGATCACGGGTTCGAACCGACGAGTGCGAGGGAGGGCAGACGCGGACGTCGACGCGCCCGAAGCGTGGGACGCATCGACGCCAGGGGCCGACGTCGTGGTCGCGGTCCTCGACAGCGGTGTCGACGTCGACCATCCGGATCTCTCGAGCATGATGTGGGAGAACCCGGTCGAACAGGGCGGGACGACGGGCGTAGACGACGACGGCAACGGCTACGTCGACGACGTCAACGGATGGGACTTCCGTGGCAACGACCCCGATCCCTCGCCCGGAACCAATCTCGAGGGCTCGCACGGCACACACGTCGCCGGCATCATCGCGGCGGAGCGCGGCAACGGGATCGGCATCGCAGGGATCTGCGGAGCTTGCCGGATCATGGGCCTCCGCTTCGACCTCTCTCTCGGTCAGGAGGTCGCGGCGATCGAGTACGCGGTCGCGAACGGCGCCGATGTCATCAACATGAGCTTCGCCAGCCCCGTCTGGTCCCCGGCCGAGCGGGCGGCGATACTTGCCGCTGGGAGCGCAGGGGTCCTCACGGTCGCGGCGGCAGGGAACTCCAGCGCGGATAACGACATCCCGTTGTACGTCCAGACGTTCGCCCCCGCGTTTCCTGCGAGCTATAACCTGCCCACGATCCTTTCGGTCGCTGCCTCGAACCACGATGACCAGTACGGGGTCGCGTCGAGCTGCTCGGGGCTGCCCGCGCTGGAGGTGCGCCTTCACGAGCTGGGGCCATGACTCCGTGGACGTCGCGGCGCCCGGCGTCGACATCCTCAGCACCGTCGCGCCGGCTGCCGGTGGCGATGTGCAGTCCGGCTACCAGGTCTTGGACGGCACCTCGATGTCGGCACCCCTCGTGGCGGGGATCGCCGGTGCGGTGAAACACGAGCACCCGGCCTACTCACCGCTCGATCTCAAGAACGCCGTCATGAATTCGGTTGACCATCCCGGCTCCCTGAAGCTCCTCACGAGCTGGGGAGAGATCACGGGCCTGCCCAAGGTCCGGATCCAAGGGAAGTTCACGCGGACCCAGGGGCGGGTGAACGCGGCGGCGGCCTTGAGCGCCCCGATCACGAACGCCACGCCGCTCACAGACGGCAACATCGACGGGGCGACGTCCCTTGGCGCACGCGTCGCCGGTCAAGTCGCCTGGCCGGGTGATGTGAATGACGTGTACCGCAAGAGTCTTCTGGTAGGGAGGCGGTACCGGATCACCCTCGATGGTCCCCCCGGCAGGGATATGGACCTGTACGTCTGGAGGTCTGCTGCCAAGGAGATCCACCAGTTCACGGCAGGATGTTTCCTCTTGAACGGTCCTTGCCCTGCACTCAAGGCGGTCTCAGCGAACCCCAACGCCGACGAACGGGTGACGTTCACGGTCGGGAGCACCGGCAGCTTCTTCATCCAGGTGCAGGGGTGGTACTCGGGAGGCCCGTACGCCCTGGCCGTCCGTCGCATCTGAACGACATCGTTCAGTTGCTTCACACCTCTGCCCTATCAGGAGCTCGATCCTCCCGTTAGACAACCAGGCCGGACAGAAGCTCTCGCCGCTGAGCTGTGGGTGTGGGCCGTCGACGCGGACGAGGTTGCCGTCCCGGTCGTACACGAGTCGGCCGGCGTCGTGCTGGACGATTCCGCCGCCCGGTCCTGCGATGTGCACCGTCAAGCCGCGCACGCTCTTCGACCCATCCGGTTGGAAGGTGGCGTTCCACACGTCGCGCTCGACCAGGGTCTTGCCGTTGGCGCTGATCCATGCGTCATAGCGAACGTGCGCTGAGCCGCGCAGGAAGTTGCCTTCGTCGTCGGATGTGAATACGAACATGCCGAACTCGTGCTCGATCACATCGAGATCGAAGCCGTAGCCGGCGCAGGTTTCCGTGTCGACGGATCGCTGGAATCCATCGTCGAACGTGCCGCGATCGTGCGTGACCGCGCCGGCCGATCGAGGTGCGCCAACGATCAGAAGCGTCGAGAGCGTGGCAACGATCACACGTACTGATGTCTGTCGCATCTTCCTCCCCTTCTCATCATCCGTTGGTGTCCCGGCACATAGCCAGGGTCGGGAGTTCAGCCGAAGCATCCGTACGCACGGCGACCGCCGCGATGGGCATGCAGGATCCGTCCGTTGCCGCGACGAGGTCCATCTCCCCGGCCACCCATTGCACCCAGAAGGCGACGGTGCCGTCCTGCAGCTGACGCGCCTGGGCGGGCATGAAGCCGACTCCGGGCAACCGAGCGATCACAAGTGCGGACCCTGGAGGGGCCACGCCGAAGACGACCTCCTGCGAATCACCGATCGGTCCGCGCGAGACCTCGAGGTTGCCCGAACCGATGGGTACCGAGGCGATGATCCTTCCGCGGTCGTCGACGACCTGGATCGCCTGATCGCGCTCGAGCAGCCTCCAGCCGATTCCGTCGGCGGTCCCGCCTGCGATCACCCCGGCCTGGGCGACGCACGCCGCGGGGTACTGAGAGCAGTCCATGGCCGGCCAATATCGGGACGTTTGAAGCGCCACCCCTTCGGCGTCGAAGGTCGTGACAACGCCCTGGGGATAACCGGCGAATGCAGCGAAGAACACCTTCGCGTCGGGGAGCAACGGGTCTGTCGGAACGAGTGCGGCTTCCGCGACCGACCCGTCCACGGTTCGGAGCGTCACATGATCGACGTCCTTACCGACCACGCCCCCGACGTAGGAGTGGGCGCCAAACTTCGTATCGCTGACGTGGAGTCCGGACACTGGGTCGGATGACGGGATCGGCGCGACGAAGGCATACCCCTCGTCGGCCCCCGCCACGAGCACGCCCCCCCCGGCCGCGCATCGAGATCCACGGGCCGCGTACATCGTCCAGGAAAGCGGTCCTGTCGTGTCGGCGGCGATGACTTCACCCGCCATGACCCCGAAGTCCTGGCCCGTGAAGCAGCTCGTAGAAGAGTTGGTCCCCGCCCCCGGCGCGATGAACTGTAGGCCGATGAAGGCGTGCCGGAGGCGCGCTCGGTCCGCATCCGACACCGCCGGGCCGAAGGTCGCCTCGGCCATGAAAGTCCGGCCACCCACGGACCACCTGGCCGAGAGCGCGGGGTCGCCGCATCCAGCGAGTGCTACTCCACCTGGGGTGAGCGGCACCGGCCACGGGGGAGCTGAACCTTCGGCTTGCGGATCGATCAGCAGCCTCGCGCCGTCGACGGGCACATCCACGCAGGAGTCGGTCGTCTTGAGGTCAGGTGCGAAGTTGGCCAGCGTGATCGTCTGGGCCTCTCCCTTGAAGTAGCCGGTGAGATGCCAACCTCCCGGGTTGGTGAACACGATCCCCTCGATGTCGGCGCGGCCCCACTCGGGGCTCGGTTGGGGCTCCAATGGCTCGGTCGTGCGGACGCTCTTCGCGAGCAACGCCCCGACGGCAAGCAGGATCACGAACGCCAGCGCACCTGCGCGGATCCGCTCCGTCCGCCACCGATGCGCGCGGCGATCCAAGAGTCGCTCGAAGGCCGGCTCCGGCATGGTGAACTGCTTCGCGGCACGCTGCAGGTCTTGCTTCTCGAGGTTCATGACGGCCCCTCCAACGCGTGACGAGCGGCGGCCCGGCCTTGGGTGGCGAGTGCGCGCACGGTTGACGGCCTGATCCCTAGCGTCCGCGCGGCCTCCTCGGCGGAGTAGTCCATGAGTGTCATCAAGATGACCGCGGCCCGCTGTCGAGGTGCGAGCGGACGCAGCGCACGTACGACTGCATCGCGCTCTTCCACGATCGCGAGGTCATCGACCGATTGGCGGCCGACGAAAACATTCCTCGCAGCGACTTTGGCGCGGCGGAGTCGATTCCGGAACAGGTTCATCGCGACTCGGAACAGGTACGCGTCCGGGCGATCGAGCTCCCCGACCCGGTCCCACCTCTCCCAAACCTTGAGGAAGGCGTCCTGCATGAGCTCTTCCGCCTGCGAGCGATCGCCGGTAACCAGACAAAGCGCACCGTAGAGCTGGGCTCGATTCGCTTCGAAGAATTCGTCGAACGTGGTCACGATGTGGACCGAATGTTCCCGTGACGCGCGGTGGACAGGTTGCATCGTGCTGCATGAACACTCAAGAGGCCACCTGCGCTTAGCGCCTCTCCAACGTCAACTCTCTGGGCTTCCCGGATCGAACGAGCTCAAGCGTACTCGCGCCCTCATCCGCTCAAGGATCGATATCCCCGGCAAGCTCAGTTCGCCTGAGGTCACGGTTCGCCCATGCACCCCGTCCTCGAGTCCCATCTGATGCTCTACGGTGTTCCCAGGAGGGCATGACATGGGCGGCCCGAAGGTCAAGGGAAAAGATCGCACCCACGAGTCGTCCGGTGGGGCATCCGGCTCGAGCCTCACGCCGCCGCCTCCCAAGTTCCCGAAGAAGGTGTACGAGGCGGAGCTCGTCCGGCTCCAGGAGGAGCTCGCGAAGATGGCCGAGTGGTGAAGACGGCCGGCGAGCGCGTGGTCGTGATCTTCGAGGGACGGGATGCAGCGGGAAAGAGCGGTGCCATCAAACGGATCACGGAGCACCTGAACCCCAGGATCGCGCGGGTCGTCGCCCTCCCGGTGCCCTCGGAGCGTCAGACGACCCAGTGGTACTTCCAGCGGTACGTGGAGCAGCTGCCCGCCGGAGGCGAGATCGTCTTGTTCGACCGCAGTTGGTCCAACCGCGCGGGGGCATCGAGAAGGTGTTCGGGCACTGCACGCCCGAGGAGCACCGGATGTTCCTCCAGCAATGCCCGATCTTCGAGCGGCTGCTCGTCGCCGACGGTATCCACCTGACTACTGGTTCTCCGTCAGCGACCAGGAGCAGCAGCGACGGCTGGAGGCGCGGATCCGCGACCCGATGCGCCGCTGGAAACTCTCGGCAACGGATCTGAACTCGCGCACGCGCTGGGTCGACTACTCGCGGGCGAAAGACGAGATGTTCGTGCACACCGATATCCCCGAGGCACCGTGTTCGTCGTCCCCGCCGACGATAAGCGGAGCGCCCGTCTCAACTGCATGGCGCATCTTCTGAGCCGTCACCCGTATGTGCCGAAGACGCTCGAGGCGTTGGAGCTGCCGTAGCGCCAACATGACGAGGGATACGTCCGGCCTCGGTGCGAGATCTACACGTACGTGCCGGATCACGCGGCGAGCGTGCTACGGGCGGCGGATCCTTCATGATCGATCGGGAAGTGGCGCGCCAGCGTCAGGGGTTCGTGTAACTCACGACTGCGGCATGGGATGGGCCCGCGGCGTCCGCGGGTACCGCGACGGCCGCGGTTTCCTCGTCGCCCTTCGCCACCAGGTCAAGATCCACCTCGCGAACGACGTCGCCCACCGTGACCTCGACGATGACATTCTCCGCGCTGGTCCCACCGACGTTCGTGACGGTGACCTCGAGGGGTCTGCCGCCGCTGGCCGGTTCGCCCGCGTCGGTGACGCTCACCCGCAGGTCTGCCGGGCCCCGCGGCCCCGTCAGCCCGCTGATAACAAGCCCAACCACCACGGCCAAGGTGGCGGCAAGCGAGACGACGAGAAGCGTCCACTCGAACGGCGTTCGCTTTCGCCTGATGCCGCTGCTCCCAGAAGATCGCTTCGCGGTCAAATGAGCATCCGCCCGAGCGCCGCCCCAATCGAGGCCGGGAATGCCAACGCGACCACTCGCGCCGTCGCTGCGCCGTTCAGGGCATCGACGCGACCGAACATCGCGAGCATCGCGGCGGAGACCGACGAACGCACGGCGTAAGCGAGGAGCGTCTCGTGATCGGACCCTTGGTCGCTCCGTCGCTCGCGCGGCGCTGCTCGCGACCGCCGAACTCGGCGTAGAAGACCATGAGGTAGGGAAGGACCACGCGAAGCCACGACCAGCAGGCCCAGGCGGATCCCGTCGAGTTCGGCGGCGAGAAGCATCGGCTCGGCCGTCGGAGCGATGTTCAGGGCGAACACCAGCGCGCCGGCCGCCGCGACCAGCAGGTCCCCAACCCCACCTTGGATCTGCTCCGACTTCTCGCCCCTCGCCGCTAGGCGCGAGCGCCGACCCCAATGGAGAATCCGATGCTGACGGGGATCGCGGTCAGAGCCGCGACGCCGAGGACGTTCTCCCACGACGTTTCCGTCCCGACCCGGTCCAGCAGCAGGAGCAGGAGCGACGGAGAGTACGACGGAGAGTCCCATCCCCACCACGGCGTCCTCCGTCGGTCGGTGGGTCCTCCCGGCCGGAACCCCACGAAGTAGGAGAGAGCCACGTTCACCGCGAACGTGGCGACAACCCCGGCGAGGATCAGCAACGATGACACGCTCCGACCGTGCAACCAAGTCTCCTGCGTGTACAGCAGCGGCACCCCCAGGATGGCTCCCCCCGCCACCCCTCGCATCACATCTTCCGCAGTCGTCGCCTTCGCAGCCACCACGGGACCATCTCACAGGCCGACCAAACGGGATCAGTGCCGTTGGCTATCTCGCTCGGGAGCCTTGGACGAGGGGCCCGGGGTCATGGAGAGGACCATGCCGGGCGAGGAAAGAGTCGCTTCCTCCCACACACGTTGACTCGCCGGTGCCGACGATCCAAGTCCGTTTGCCGCCCTCCGGGTGGGGGTAGATGGCGGAGGCGACCCGATCGATGGGTCCGTCGGACGCAACCGGGAGGGAATGATGGAAAGAGCACAGCTGGAGGAACTCCTGTACCAGTCGCTCGAGACAGAGCGGGGCGGAGTGAAGATCTACGAGGAAGCAGTGCAGTGCGCTCAGAACGATGACCTGAAGAAGGAATGGGGCGAGTACCTCGAGCAGACCCGCAACCACGAGGTGATCATGCTCCGCGTCCTGGACGCCTTCGGCCTCAGCTCCGAGAACGAGACCCCAGGTCGGCAGATCATCCGGACGAAAGCGCAGACGCTCGTCGACGCCATGGACGCCGCCAAGGCGGACCCGGTCGCGGCACAGCTCGTCGCCGCTGAGTGTGTGGTCGAGGCGGAAAGCAAGGACCACATGAACTGGGAGCTCATCGGTGAGGTTGCGAGCAGGTTGAGCGGGGATGAGAGGAAGACCCTCGAGGAAGCTCACTCGCAGGTGGAAGAGGAGGAGGACGAGCACCTGTACCACACGATGGGTTGGGCACGGGAGCTCTGGCTGGAGTCCCTAAGCCTGCCAGCCGTGCTTCCTCCTCCCGAGGAGAAGAAGCACACGAAGAGCGCGATCGGCGCCGAGCGAGCGAAGCAGGTAAGGGAGGAGATGCTCTGATGTTGGGTGCGATCGACTTCGAGGGGGGATTGGAGAACGCGTGGGACTCGATCATCACATGGGTGCCGAAGCTGCTCGGTTTCCTGCTGATCCTCGGCATCGGCTACTTCGTCGCGAAAGCGATCGAGAAGGTGATCGATGGGATCCTTGAGCGGGTGGGATTCGATCGCCTGGTCGAGCGGGGCGGATTAAGGACGGCGCTGAGTCGTTCAAGCTGGATGCCAGTTCGATCCTTGCCCGGATCGTCTTCTATGTTGTCTTCCTGTTCGTCCTCCAGCTCGCGTTCGGGATCTTCGGCGCCAACCCGATCAGCGACCTGATTCAGGGGATCATCGCGTTCTTGCCGAAGGTCTTCGTGGCGATCTTGATCGTCGTGATCACTGCGGCGGTGGCCACCGCGACCAAGACGCTCGTCGAGTCTCTCCTGGGCGGGCTTAGTTACGGACGAACCCTCGCGGTGATCGCGTCGGCGGCCATCTGGTTCGTCGGCATCGCGGCCGCTCTTAATCAGATCGAGGTGGCGCCGGAGATCGTGAACGGCCTCTTCTACGCCGTACTCGCCCTCGTCGTCGGTGTGGGCATCGTCGCGATCGGTGGCGGAGGGATCCAGCCGATGCGGGAGCGGTGGCAGCGCGCGCTGAGCAAGGTCGATCAGGAGGCGCCGCTGATGAAGCGCGAAGCTCAGGCAAAGGCCGGTCAGGTTCGAGAAGAGATGGGGGACAAGGCCGAGCAAGTCCGTCGCGAGATGGAAGGCGCTTCTCCCCCGGACACGGGCTCGGTGCCAACGCAGCCGTATCGCTCGTAGGCGGGCACACTGAGAGGGCGGGCGTTGGCCCGCCCTCTCCCATGCTCGGGCGTTTTCTTGGCACTGGGGTTGTCTCGCCACGGCAGTGGGTACGGGTCACACCATGCGGACCCGAATGGACGGGTCTGGTGGCTCACCAGGAGGCAGGACGATGGGATTCCTCGGCACGCTCACGACGTTCGGCATCGGGTACGCGGCAGGCGCTGTATCGGGCCGTCAAGCCAAGGAACAGGTTTCCATACGTGTGCGGCGAGCTTTCTCGCAAGGAAACGGCCAGGCAGCTGAGACTTCTACTATGGATGTGCGGGAGATCCGTCAAGTCATGACGGCGTCGCCAGATGCCATCCGTACGACGGACACCGTGCAGCAAGCCGCCCGTCTGATGAGGACGAAGGACATCGGTGATGTCCTCGTGGAGGATGACCAGGGCATGCTGGCCGGCATCATCACCGACCGAGATGTCGCGATCCGAGCGACTGCTGAAGGAGCCGACCCAAAAACGACGAAGATCGAGGGCATCTTCACGCACGACATCACGGCCCTCGCCCCGACAGACACGGTGCACGACGCCGTCCGGCTGATGCGAGCCCGTGATGTCCGACGTCTGCCCGTCGTGGAGGGCGGAAAGGCGATCGGCATCATCTCGCTGGGCGACATCTCGGTGGAGACTGCCCCCAGCTCCCTCCTTGCTGACATCAGCACAGCCTCCCCGGATCGGTAAGGGCGATCAACCAACCTGTTCTTCATACTTTCGCCTGAGCGGGTCGGCCCCGGTCTCTGAGGCCTCTGACAGCCGCAGGTTTTCCCGCATAGGAACGACCTGTCCTGCCTGGCGCGAGCGCGTCGCCCGGGTAGGGTTTCTCTGATGAGCGACGAGGACCAAGAGAAGGAGCGGCTCAATCGCATCTTGTCCCCGCACTCGACATGGCAGGCTCGGTCTTCATGGTGCTCGATGTCGTGTTCGGGACCGACACGGCGACGATGGTCGCCGTGAGTGTCGTCCTCACCTACGCGTGGTTCTGGTCCGCGCTCCCGGTGTCGCGACGGACGGATCCGGTCGCTAGAGCAAGGCTGGAGCACCCCGCGCCTCTGCTCTCTCGCGCGGCCCAACTTGGACGAAGGACCCCGCGATAGCGGGGTCCTTCGCAGTTCGTTCGATCCAGTGCGGTTAGTCGTCGTCGTGGTCGTGCGAACGGATCCTCTCGATTTCTCCACATGCGACCGGCAGCTCGGCCTCGAGAGGTGCCCCGAGGGCCGTGATCCGACCGCCGTACATCCCATCGTTGTTCAGGTCCTCACCGTGGATCACGATGTGGAACTGGTTGAGGCGCCTCGCCACGTTGCGGGGGATCGAGAAGCTCCGCTGATAGAAGAGCTTGCCATCCTCGTTGGCGACGGGGAACCGATCGAGCGCGAGGGCGCTCGCAGGACTAGTGTCGCCACTCTTCGTGAATGAGACGAGGATCGGACCGTAGTCCTCCAAGCCCTCCACGGTCTCGATCAAACCATCGTCCACCAGATCGTTGCGAGCCTCTCGCCCGGGGCAGAAGGCCACCTCAGGGTTGTTGGGACCGTGGATGTGCATCGCGTGAGGCAGCGCATCGAGTCCCATCGCCCGTAGGGTCACGCGCAATCTGGTTCCCTCGACCCTTAGCCTTGAGGATCCATGCACATCGGAGCCGTTATCCGCCGAAGGGCGGTGGGGGACCGGGTCGAGCGATGCATGGAACCGTCTCGCGTCGCCGTGATCACCATCGTCGGCTGACGCTCCGGTTTGACCGACCAACAGGCCTGCCGAAACCAAGGCCATCAGGGCGACGCTGGATACTGCTCTGGCCCAGCCCTTCTTCGCTCCCGCCTTCACCAAGGACCTCTCCTATCACTCGTGCCAGACCCCGGCCGGGGTCATGTGGCCTCACCAACTCCTTCGACGCGGTGCGCGATTCAGACCACTCCCCCCCACCTCCTCGAAGCAAAGTTCTCGGAATACGGCGCCTGGTCTGGTTTGGCACGAACCGCCCCGAGCACAGGCCGATGACCTGCATCTGTCCGGGCTACCGGCGGGCAGTCCGTCGAGTTCCAGTTGATCGGCGCCGATCGAGTTATCTGAACCCGTCAGATCACGTGGTAGCTCTCAGAGAGGGATCCCGGTCGCCAGATCGTTCCCACCCCCAAGGGATGCCCCAAGCCGTCGCATCGCCAGGCGCGCCCGGGATTTCACCGTTCCCAGCGGCAGCGGCAGCCGCTCGGCGATCCGGGTCTGCGAGAGTCCCTCGAAGTACATGAGCTCGATGATCTGCCGTTGCTCGGGATTGAGCTCCTCCAGGGCTCCACGAACCGCCTTCCTGTCCTCGGCCAGGCCGATCTCCTCCACCACCACGTGGCCTGGGTCGACGCGATCGTTCGCCGCAAGAATCACGGCAGCGGATTCCATAGCGCGCCTGTTCTGGGACGCCTCGTGCCGGATCAGGTCCACGGCTCGGTGGTGCACGGTGGACATCAGCCAGGCTCGTACGGTGCCTCGCTCCGCCCGGTAGCCGTCAGGGTGACGCCAGACGGCCAGGAACGCCTCCTGCACGGTTTCTTCCGCAAGGTGGTGGCGGCGGAGCAGCTTCCGGGCCAGCCCCATCGCGGTCGGAGAGTATCGATCGAACAACTGGACGAATGCATTGCGGTCCCCTTGGGCGATGCCCTTCATCAGCTCGCGGTCAAGGTCACTTTCGCGCTCCTCCGGCAGATCAATGGCCGACATCGGTGATCTCCTGATGAGAAGCCGGGCTGATCGCCCTGATGGCATCCGCGCGCGTCCCGTGGATTGGCCATTCATCGAGGGCGCCTAGGAGTTCGAAGACACGCCTCACGATCGGGCGTGTCGCCATCTGGATGCTCAGCTTTGCCCCGTCCTGGGAAGGGAAGCGCTGATTCTCATCGAGCACGTGCATGATCGAGCAGTCGACGAAGGTGGTTTCGGTCAGGTCAACAACGACACCGGCGCCCGTGTAGAGCAAGGTAGCGAGGGCGTCCCGCAGATCGTTCGCCGTCGCCATGTCGTGCTCGCCGAGTAACGACACCACAGCGACGCCACGTGCCACATCGCCGATCTGCACCTGTGGTTCGTGACGCTGGCTTGGAACTTCGGGCACCTGGTGGCTCCTTGACAGACCAGTCTGTTTGAGACTCGCTACCCGGCGTTGTCCCTCAGCAAACCCCCTGAGGGACAGAATGGTCTGTCGAAAAGGTATGGTCCTCCCCATGGTTAGCGATACCGAGATCTCGATGCCTCCCTCGTCCGATGCTCGCCAGAGGATCCTCGACTCCGCGTATGACCTGTTCTCGCGGCGGGGCATCCGAGCGGTGGGGGTCAATGAGCTGGTCGCTCGTGCCGGAGTTGCGAAGGCGACCTTCTACCATCTCTTCCGCTCCAAGGACGACGTGGTCCTGGCTTTCCTGGAGAAGCGCGAGCAACTCTGGACGAAGGGCTGGGTCGAGACCGAAGCCAGGCGGCGTGGTGGCACGCCGGAGGAGCAACTCCTCGCTATCTTCGATCTGTTCGACGAATGGTTTCAGCGCGACGACTTCGAAGGGTGCTCGTTCGTCAATGTCCTACTCGAGTTCGGTGGCCGCAACGGCCATCCCCTCGGGCAAGCGTCCGCCATCCACCTGGAGAACATCCGCTCGGTCGTTCGCGCACTCGCCGAGGAAGCAGGCCTCCGCGACCCCGATTCGTTCGCGCTCTCGTGGCACATCCTGATGAAGGGTTCGATCGTCCAAGCCGGCGAAGGCGACCGGGAAGCGGCGAAGCGAGCGAAGTCGCTCGGTCGACACCTCATCGATGATCACCGCCAGCGACGTTTGTGATCCGGCGCGCCAACCCTGGCCAAGAGCCCGAGCCTGGTCCCGACACTCCGGTAGATCTGGGTGTCAGAAATCTGCTCAAGTTCTAGAGAGAAATGCTCTGGGTGGAGACCGATTAGCTCGTGACGGGTTAGTTGCATCGAGTGAGGGGTAATCGCTGAGAACGACTCAACCGTGGGGGATAGCATGGAAGGAACGAGTTCGAAGGTTCAGGAGACAACGAAGTCCGTCAAAGATGCGGCGGCACAAGCCAAGAACGATGTGATGGACCTGACTGAGGGCCGGGAGGACATCCCGACGCCGATGCGCGCAGTCAAGAAGCTCGGCATCACCTCAGGTATGGCGTACACGGCAGCGGGGGCCTCGATCTTTCTCAGTCTCGCGATGTGGTTTCTCCGCCGAGGGGGGAATCGGGAGACGGCCGAGCGCCTCGCGATCTTCGTGGGTCTATGGCCGCCGACGTTCGTGGCGCTCGGAAAGGCTCTCGAGGGCTACGAGCACGCGGGTCGGTAAGAGGATGGAGGGCGTTCGAGCCCGGGTTCTCGGGCCCTGGACGCCGCTGGCGTCTTGCTGACTGAGAAGCCGCTGGGGCCTTCGGGTTCCGGCGGCTTCTCACTTTCCGGGCCGGCTCCTCGAGCATGCCTCAGGTCCTGGCCTCCTTCTTCTTGGAGCTCGAGTCGGAGGAGGAGATCTTCGGCGAGCGCTTGCTTCGATGGCATGCGACCTCTGGCCTTCAACAAGAGCGGCTGAGCGAGAATGCTCCCGCGATCGAGTGGGTATCTAGCACCCATGCAACGACGTGAAGAGGACCTGAGGAGCGAGCTGGGTCATACGTTGGCACTCTTCGGGATGGCTGTAGCGCTAGTGCTGGCGGTTCTCCTCGCCGGCATCGGGCTTTGAGCCACAAGGTCCCGCAGCTCACAACTCGATTCCAGATCCGCGGGTCATCGGCAAATGCCCGCGTCGGGGGGCCCGGGAGCCATGCCCGGGCCTCTCTCTTCCTGTGAAGTGGAGCATCAAAGCGGGGATGGGACCTATCGAACGACTTCGTGACATCGCTCGATCTACAGGCGTTGGCAGAAGGGCCGGCTAGGGACGAGCCCCGGTTACTGTCCATTCCGGTGAGTGGCCTTGGAGGGGTACTCGAGTTCGAACCAGATGTACGTGCCAGTGGTCAGTCGCTCAACACCCCAGCGAGATGACAGCTTCGCGACCAGCATCAGGCCCCAAAGATCGGTCCCTGCCCCCACATGTTGCCCGACGCTGAAACCCAAACCTTGCTCACGGACCAAAACGAACAGCCCGCGCTCAACGAGAGTGGCGGTCACCCAGATCCCTCCCGACAGGTCACGACCGTGACGGACAACGATGGAAAGGATCTCTGTCGCGAGGAGTGCTGCCAGCTGCACCTGGTCAGGCGCCGCCCGATCAGCGAGAGATTCCCAGAGGAACCAACGGCACTCGGCCGACGCACGCGGTCCTGGCTCGAGACATCGGGACCAGCGAGGGTTTGGGTGCGGGATGCCGATGCTCGCGGCCATACGGAGGCCTTACCCCAGGACAGAGCGCTGGATGCCACAACACTGCGAAGTTCAACCGGGTCTTCAGCGCCAGCAACAAACCCTGCAGGTCAGGGAGCTTCCTCACGTGTCGGCGCTCGCGATCAAAGCCGCGCTCCTACCTCACCCGCGAAGGTCTCCATCAGCTCGTCATGAGCTTTGGCGAACTCGTCTCGGCTGGTCTCCATCTCTCGCGCGAACATGGCATCCCAGTCGGGGTCCCAGCGTGTCCGCTCACGCTTCTGGGCGTCGATCGAAGCTTTCAGCTTCGCGTCCTGCGCCACAGCGCTGAACACCTGGAAGCAAGCGTTCATGAAGGACTGGTAGCGGTCCTTGAACTCCTGCCCGAAGAGAGGCGCATGGGTATAGAACAGGCGATCGAGTGTCCTTTTCCGGGAGACCGCCTCTGGCGGCGTCACCTCTTGAAAGTGGCCGACGAGGTTGAAGAAGCAGTAGAGATCGTTGATCAGCGGCGACATGTCCTCATAGAGAGTCAGCTTGCGCTCGACCACCTTGCGGTTGGCCCACTCCGCTTGCTCGAATCTTCTCGTGGCTCGCGTCACCATCAACCCAAGCACGAAGAGCATGAGTGGCGTGAGGGCACTGACCACGAGTTGCGCCACGTCCAGAGCGTTCGAGCTAACGGCAGTCACGTCGGGATTCAGCAGACGATGGAGCTGCCTGCACCGAAGAGAGGTTCGTTGCCACGGTCAGGCGATCGCGACGAGTCATCACGGGCCTCCTCTCCGGTGGCTGAGAGGTGCATCCTGCCTGACGGTCCAGGAGGTTGTCCAGCCCCGAACCGCCGCGAGTCGCTCGGTCCGTGGTTGCGCCGCCGTTGACTTGTCCCTGAGAATCCGGGAGGTGTACGACGAAGGTCGCCCGCGCGGGGGAGAGTGAGTGGTGCCAGCCGGCATCTTCCTCAGCTATCGAAGGGACGACTCAGCCGGGTTCGCAGGCCGTCTCTACGACCGACTCGCGTCCCGATACGGGGCGGACCGTCTCTTCATGGACGTCGACACGATCCGCCCCGGTCATGACTTCGCCGAAGACATCGTCAGTGCGCTCGCCAGATCCGCTGTGTGCGTCGTACTGATCGGCCGACACTGGGAATCGATCACGCTTCCCGATGGTCGGCGGAGGCTGGACGATCCGACCGACTTCGTCCGACTCGAGGTCGCGGCGGCGATACGAGAAGGGGTCACCGTGATCCCCGTCCTCGTCGAGGGTGCGCCGATGCCGTCCCCGGCGTCGTTGCCAGAAGAGCTCCGGGCGCTCTCGAGGCGACAGGCGATCGACCTGAGCAACGAGCGGTGGAACTACGACGTCGGCCGACTGGTCTTGGCGCTGGACGAGATCCTCGGTCAGGCGGTCGATACTCAGTCGAAGGAGACGCCGCGGAAGCGCGGGCCACGGGAGCGTGAGCCGCGGAAGCGCATCGCGACGAAGCCGGCCCTGATCGCGGCCGTAGCAGTCGTGTTGTCACTGATCGGCGTCGTCGGCTGGCTCGCTACGCGCGGGCAGGATCCGACCGTTGCGACCGGGCCGACGGGCGGCCCGAGCTCGACCCCTTCTTCGGACTCGGGAAACCCGACGGGCGAGAAGTGCACGTCGGCGCCTCCCTCGTTGCCGCCTTCTTCCGGAGGTCGCCTGTCCGGGTCGTATGACGTGCGTGTCACCCTCATGTGTCAAGAAGGTGAACTCCAAGGCGGATCACTGTGGGGAGAGAAGGATCCGGAACTGGGATCCTCCGGGGACGGTTGGGCCTCGCAGCCCTGGATGTTCTCATCGACGGCGTCGGGTGCTTCGTGGACGTTCGATGATCGAAAGATCTTCGGAGCGAAGCTCGACTCGACCGACGACCGTGCCTACGAAGGGACCGCCCAGGGTCCTCCCCCGATCTGCCGCTCGGTGGAATCCCCGGCTGCCATCGAACGAGACCTCTACCTGAGCGTCACCGGCAACCCCGGTGCGACGGCGTTCGAGGGTTGGCTGGTGATCTCGTGGGAATGCGACGATCCTTTCGTCGCGAGGTTCAGGGTTGCGGGAACTCGGATCGTCGGCTGAGTCTTCCCGAGCTACTCGGATGCTCGAGCGGCGTCCTGCGAGTCGATGCCCCGGTCCGTTCGGCCGTCGTCCGACCGCGGTCCGACGAGGTACCAGGTCTCCATCTCACCCTTGCCCTTGACGTCGATCGTTCCCCGTCGCCTGCACACGAACGCGTCCTTCAGCAGCTCGTACGTCGCCCGCGTGATCTGGATCTCACCGGGCGTACCGTTCGACTCCATACGGCTCGCCGTGTTCACGGCATCGCCCCAGAGGTCGTAGAGGAATCGTGTCGTTCCGATCACGCCCGCGGTGACCGGCCCGGAGTTGATGCCGATCCTCAGCTCGAGCCCGTCTCGGCCGGCGATCGCCGACGTCGCGACGGCGGCCTGTATGTCGAGCGCGAGGAACGCCGCTCTGCTCGCGTGATCGGCGCACGGATCGGGCACACCCGCGGCGGCCATGTAGCAGTCGCCGATCGTCTTGATCTTCTCGAGGCCGTGGCGCTCGACGAGCGTGTCGAAATGGGAGAACAGCTGATCGAGGGTGCCCACGACCTCTGCCGGCGAGAGGCGCTGTGCGAGCGGCGTGAAGTCCACGACGTCAGCGAAGAGGATCGAGGCCGACTCGACGTGGTCGGCGATGGACCCGGTCGCGACCTTCAGGCGCTCCGCGATCGAGCTCGGCAGCACGTTCTTGATGAGCGCCTCGGACCGTTCCTGCTCGGCCCGCAGTGCCACCAGCGCCTCGGTGCGCTGCTTCGCGAAGGAGGCGAGCAGGGTGAAAGAGATCGCCCCGGCGCCGACGATGTTCAGCGCCAACATCGTGCTGGGGAACCAGATCGGAAAGTCCGCGTTGGCGAAGAACACCTCGCCCGCGACCCCCGTGAGGAGGAAGACCAGCACGAAGGCGACGAACCAGCGGATCGCGCGTCGCACCTCGAGGAAGACGAGGGCGCCGAGCGGAGCCAGGATCGCCCACAGCGCGACCCCCCCGGACGGGAGGAACCCGCCCACGAACATCTGCCCGGCCGTCGGGGCGAGGAGGATGTCCAGGCACTGAGTGACGATGAGAAGCCGGAAGCTGCCGGTCCGCGCGAAGACCACCAGGGAGCCGAGCGAGACGGCGAAGTAGATGAACGCGGTGATGCCCGCCAACGAGCCGAAGCCGAGGTAGAGGCTGCCCCATACGAACGACACCGGCAGGATCAGCACCACGATGAGCACGAGGAGCGACTTCTTCTGACGGAGTTCCTCGTCGTCCTCGGGATCCGCCCCGAACCGGGCGAGCCGCGCCGCCGCGTTCTCGATCCACGCGGCTCGGGTGCGCGAAGGAACGGGGGTCACGGGCGCATCTTCATCCGTTGCCCGTGGAGGTGGCAAGGGTGGCCGTTCGGATAGGCTTCCATCCGTTGATCATCGATCGTCGGCGTACCTCCATGATCCGAACCGTGCTCGCCGCAGGGGCGATCGTGTCCGCATCGCTGATCCCCGCGGTCCGAGCCTCGGCGACACCCCACATGATGGCCGCCGGTCGCGAGCCCCGGGGCCTTCAGAGGCAGGTGGTGCGCCTCTTCGATGAACTCGACCAGGTCAGCCGGGATATCGAGAGCGTGCTGGCGGAGACGGCGTGGGCTCATGAACGGATCTCGGAGCTGTCACGACAGATCGACGCACGGCAGCAGGTACTGAACCGACGCGCGGTCGAGGCCTACATGGGCGAGCTCGCGGTCGGGGTCGACTCGGTGCTCGGTGCGAGTTCCATCGGGGACCTGCAGGACTCGCTCGAGTTCCTCGAGGCCATCTCGCGAAGGGATCATGAAGTGCTCCTCGAACTCCAACGACGGAAGGCTGAGGTGGAGCGGCAAGGGCTCCGTCTCGGACGACTCGAAGGGCAGCTCCGTGAGAAGCGCACGGAGTTGGAAGCAACTGCTGCGGGCCTCGTCGAGGAGCTCCGACGGCAACACGCCCGCCTGCGCTTACAGGCCAAGGAGAGCGCTCCGGAAGTCGGCTCGGTCGGCGATCCCCCTCCCTCGCCGCTTCCTCCGAGTCCACCTCCGGGCCTGTCCCTCGGGAGGAAAGCCGTGATGGAGCTGATCAGCCAGCGGTTCGCCCCGCTCGGTTCCAGGACCCAAGAAGTCGCGCTGTGCGTCGCCGAAGCAGAATCGACGTTCGATCCGCTGGCGGTGAACCCGAGCACCGGAGCGGCCGGTGTCTTCCAGTTCCTCCCTTCCACATGGGCGAGCCTGTCCGAACTGGCCGACCACGGCGGCGACTCCGTGTTCGACGCCCGGGCGAACGTCGCCGTCGCTGCGTGGACCGTCGCGAAGTACGGGTGGCATCCCTGGAGATCGGTCGCCGCGGACTGCCGAACCTGACGAAGGAGTTCCCGGCCTGGGTTTCGTCGGTGGACCTCGTCGTCAGCGACGTCGTCCAGATCGACCGTCGCCTCGATCCAAGTTTCGACCCATGAGGAACATCCCCGCGATCAGCAGGGCGGCGCCGATCACCACGGCGATCATCGAGAGCGGGATCCCTTCGGCGGGAGGTGTGATGCCGTCCGGCCCCGAGGAGGGGAGGGGAGCGCTGGCGACCCCGAGGTATCCCAGCGATCGGAGCCGTCCGGTGACCTGCTTGGTGGCGTGCTGATCCTGCGTCTCGATCCGCTTCCATCGTTTCCCGTCTGGGGACACCACCAGCGTGTGGTTCCCCAGATCGTCCGACAATGATGGGTACGTGAGGATCGCGACCATCGAAGCATCGAGCCGTTGCGCGCGATCACCGGTCGGTCGATACGCCGCAGCGATGAGGTAGACGTTGCCCTTGATGGAGAGCTGGCCCGGGGGTGCTCCCACCGAGGCGGGGTCCACCGGCTCGATCGTCACCACGACGGCATCCCTTCCCGGACGAGCCGGGAATGCGCCCTTCGGAACGTTCAGCGTCACCTGCGCATCCTCCGTCGCGAAGAACGCCGCCGCTGACCCCTGCGGGCCGATCGGGATCCGGGTCTTGCCGGATGCGGGCGGCAGATTCGAGTTGGCGAGCTCCGGCGGGGGATCGACCCACCGGTACGGCACCGGTGGGATGAAGCCGTCCAGCAGCGGTCGGCGCGCGAGTGGGCTCAGATGACCCGACACGATCGCGCCGGCGACGTAGAGAGCCACGATCAGGACCCCCCACCCGAGCACTCGAGCCCGAACCCTCACGGAGCGATGTCGATCGACTGGATGCTCGTCGTCGCGAACTGCGGCGGCCAGACCACGGCCCGCTGTCCCACCCCGACCCACTCCCAGATGACGCTCGCCGCCCTCAGGTTCGCGCCGGCGTCCGGCGTGCCCGGTGCGCCGAACGACAGCCCGCTGCCGTTGGGGAGGGCCCCGCGGGGTATCCGCATCGCGCGCGCGGCCCTGGCGACGTCCTCCGCTCCGGCCGAGCTCGCGCGAGGGATGACGTCGTGGAACAGGGCCCAGGCCGCCGAGAAGCCGCTCAGGGCGGGAGCGCTCATCTCCTGGCCGTAGCGGTCGCGGAACGAGGCGCTCGCGCGGGCGAGCAGATCCCGCGCTTCCGTCGTGAGCCCCTCCGTGTTCAAGGACCCGGAGTCGGGCTTGTCCGAGGCGAACAATCCGAGGGCGTCCTCGCCGAGGGCTTCGCCGAATGCCGGGTGGCAGTAGCTCGAGGACGTTCCGATGCTCGCAACGAGGTCCAACCCTTCCCGAACGGTCTGCCGGCGGAGGGCGACGCCATCTTCCAGATACGCGGACACGAACAGGACGTCCGGATCCGACCGCGCGATCGAGCGGGCGAGCGCTTTCAGGTCTGTCCCGTGCGGGTCGTACGGGAACGTGCCAACGAGCGTGAGCTCACGATGCCCGATCTCGTCGAGGGCCCCCTGGGCGACCGAGCGACCGTAGACGTCATCGACGTTGGCGACGGCGAAGCGCAACGAGCGGGCATCTCGATGCATCACGGGCGCGAGCTCGTCGACGATGAATGAGACCGCGGCGTGGCCGAGGGTTCCCCCCGTCGGTGACACGCGGAACACGAGCTCGCCCGCGCCCGTTCCGGTCATCTCGCCCACCGCACCGGTCTCCCAGAACAACATGTCGCGCAGGGCCGCTCCCTCCGCAGCCGGCTGGGAGATCGTGCTGCCATAGCTCCCGAGGACGAGATCCACGCCGCGATCGTGGAGCGTTCCGACCGCCCCAGGTGCCGCGTCGGCGCTCGGCACATCGATGGGGACCAGCTCGATCGGTCGGCCGCCGACGCCGCCGTCCTCGTTCACGAGGGTGGCGGCAAGTTCGGCGCCGCGGAACTCGTCGAGCCCGCCGCCTTCGGCCTGCGTGCCGGTGAGTGGGTACACGGCTCCCACGCGGATCGGGTCCTCCGGATGAGAGCAACCGGCGGCCGTGATCGACGCCAGGCACAGGAGCGCGATCGTTCTTCGCTTCACCTCAACACCGCCAGGAGCTCGGCCGCGGCGTGTGTCGCCGCGGGAACCGTCCACGTGCCCGACGCCCACCGCTGCCAGGACAGCAACAGGCCCGCTCCGAGGTCGACCGGAAGCACCTCGATCCCATAGAGAGGGACGTGGAGGAGGGCGAACGCGAGGGCGGAGCCGAGGATGGCGACCCCCGCGCCGAAGCGGAGGAGCCGGGCGTACGCGAGCCGGCGGAACAACGCCTCTTCGGCGACCGCGGCGAGTACGCCCACCGGGGCGCCCATCCACCCCAGTCGCAGCGGTGGCCAGGGGCCGACCACCCAGGCGACGGCGAGGATCGCCGCGATCCCGATGAGGAGGACCGGAAGCCGGCCGAGCGCCGAGAGCGGCGGCGATGCGTCCCGCATGGACAGCGCGGCCGCGCCGATCCCCAGGTAGCACGTGGCGAGCAGGGCTGGTCCGGCAGACCCGTCGGCCAGCGCCGGCCGCGCGAGCAGCAGCGTGATGCCCCCAGCGAGGATCAGCCAGTCGGGGAGCTCGTTCGGAGTTTCCGCCGACCGGATCACGATCCTCGTGCTCACGGCTTCACCTGGAAGGACGTGACGGCCGTCACCCTGGGGTCGAATGGAGCGTGGTCGGTGGCGACGAACTCCACTTCGATCCGATGCGCGCCCGGTCCGACGTCGGGGATCTCGTCACCGAGGCTGTAATTCATCGAGATCAAGCTTCCGTCGAGGAGCACGTGCACGTGCCCCTTGTCGGGGGACAGTTGCGTCGAGGTCTGTTTCACGATCTGCGCTCCTTGGAGGGAAAGCTCGAGGTGGACGATCGACCCCTTCACGACCGATCCGTTCCTCGGCGAGAGGATCGAGAGCTTCGCGGTGCTGCTCGGTCTCGTGACGGACGAGGGAGGCGGAGAGTCGGATGTAGCAGTTCCCGAGCCGCACCCGGCGGCCAGCGAGGCGAACGCGATCAGCGCCCAGGCGACTATGTGGGTTCTGCGTCCGCTCAACGCTCCCTCATCTCTTGGCTCAACCCTGGAAAGTCTCCCTGAACCTAACGGAGAGCTCCGAGCCGTCCTTCGTCGCCACGTCGATCATGAAGGTCCACGTGCCCGGAACGAGGTCGAAGTTGGCGATGAAGTGCCCGGGACTGAAGCGCTCCATGTCCAACGGAGAGGATCCGCTCGGACCTTCCGCGTGGACCCCCGCCGAAGCGAGCGGAAGCTCTTGCCCCGATGCGTCGAAGGTGGTGACGTGGAACTGGTTGATGCCAGGGGAACCCGGGTCGACGTAGCTCTGGACCTGCACCCCGGAGGTGAACGTGAATGTGTAGAGATCGGGCTGCCCCGCCTGCCGGGAGACGTGCATCATCGGGGGAGGGACTCGGGGGCGGATGTGCAACGGGACCTCGGTCGACCCTTCCGCATCCTCCATCAGCACCGTCACATCCCAATCACCGACGATCGCGATCGCGGTGCTCTGTCCGGCCCAGCTCCTGTCCGGTCGATGCTCGAGTGGGAGCGTCGACCCCACGTCAGGTTTGCCACGCAGGGCGAACTCGAGGGTGACTCGGTCGGCCGGGACGGGTTCGCCGGTGTCGTAGTCGGTCACGCGAGCGACGAACCGATTCGGACCGACGGTTCCCGGCGTCACCTCCAGCCGAACGCGAGTCGTCGTGGCGAAGTCGTGACCGGTGACGACGAGAACCTCCGGCATCGAGGGCATCGTGGTGTGCATCCCGCCGGCGGGGGGGAGCCCGGTGAGCACGCCCGTGAGGGCGAAGATGCCGGTGGCAAGGACGAGCTCGCCGCCGACGGTCCTCCGGAGGGCGGCACGTCCTGCGACCGCGTATCTCGGCACGTTCACGTAGTGATTCAGCGCGCCGAGTGCGATGAGGAGGATCGCGACGCCGACCTTGATCGCGAGGACGGTGCCGTAGCCCGAGTCGAGGACGTCGAGTACCTTCCCCCAGCCACCGAGCTCGTCGACCGCGCGGAGCACGCCGGTCGCGGCGACGGCGGTGAGCCCGATCCCCGCGATCAGCGAGAAGCGGCGCACCTGGGCGCCCCGTTCGCGGGCGACGTCGGCACTGACGACCAGGAGCAACCAAGCGAGACCACCGATCCAGACGCCGACCCCCAGCACGTGGACCCATTGGAGGCCGACGTTCCACCACCCGAGGCCCCGGCCGCTCGCGTGTCCGCCGATCGCTCGCACGAGCATGGCGAGGGCCGCCCCGGACGCCGCGACGATCGCGGGGAGGCGTTCGCTCCGGGATGCCGCGACGATCCCGGCGAGGCTCGCCGCCGCCACGGCGGCGGCGAGCCACACGAGCCTGTGTCCGGTGCTCGAGGAGAGGAGGCTGCCGAGCGGTACGCCGACGGCGGACCGCTCGGCGACGATCATCGCGACGACACCTCCGGCAGCGAGCGCCGACGCGGCGAGGAGGGTCGGTCGGCGCCGCGGCAACACACCACCGAACGCGACGATCCCGGTCGTGCCGGCGGCGAGCAGCAGGGAGAGGCCTGCGTAGAGCGACCACCTGCCGGCGACCGACAGCGGCGAGGGCGACGGCGCCTCGCCGGTCCCGCCGCCGGGCGGTGGCCGTGCGCCCGCCGGCGACACGCCGACCCCGAACGAGAATCCTCCGGCGGTGACGTGGCCGTCGGTCTCGGAGACCGTTCGCCACGTCACCGTGTACACACCGTCGGGGAGCGTGCCGAGGGCCTCCCGGATCTCGAACCGTCGGCCCGGTACCGGCTGCGGCGGTCCCGTCTCCACCTGTTTCCCCGAGGAATCAAGGATGTGCACGACCGTGAGCGCGGGATCGGGCGGCTCGGTGAACGTCAGGACCACGGCCGACGGCGCGACCTCCACGATCGCGCCGTCCGCCGGATCCGACGACCTGAGGGACGCGTGTGCTTCCGCAGCCGGCGCGGAGGTCACGAGCCAGGTCGCGCACAGGCCGAACACGAGGATCCATGTCCGTCGGCATCAAGGATCCTTCACGAACGCCACGGTCGTCTGCACGCGAGGTTCGAACGGGCCGTGGTCGGCGGCGACGAACTCCACCCGCAGCCGGTGCTGGCCCGCCCCGAGGTCGGCGATCGGCACCGATTCCCGAAGCCCGTCGGCGCCCATCGAGATGAGCCGACCGTCGATGTAGAGGTGAAGGTGTCCGGTATCGGGCGTCAGCGTCGTGGTCGAAGTGGGGACGATCATCCCGCCGTTCAGCTCGATCGTGACGCCCAGGGCCGATCCCGACACATGCTCTCCCGCCTTCGGCTCGTCGATCGCGAGCGACGCGGCGGATGCCGGGCGGATCGCGGCCGGCTGCGGAGGCTTCATGAACTTCGCGGGGATGACGAAGGCGCTCGCGACAACGACGACGGCGCCGCCCAGGAGCAGCATGGCGGCGGGACGGGAGAGCGCCGAGGCTCTCCCGTCGCGCAGCCCTTTCGATGCCGTCCAGGCCATGAATCCGCCCGCGACCACGAGCAGCTCCGTGACGAGCTCGTCGGGAGTACCGGCGTGGGCGAGCAGCGCCATCGCTAGGGTGAGGACCTCCTCGTCATCGCGATCGCGGCGATGGCCGCGATCAGTCCCAAGGCTCCGAGGGCGACGCCGACCAGCGCGAGGGTCCTCGCGCTGCTCACGTCGTCCTCCGCGGACCCGACCGATCGATCGACCGAGGTCTTCACATCCGTGATCGAGGCCTCGAGCCGAGGGATCTCGCGGTCGATCCGCTCCCCGAGCTCGCCGTTCGTCGGATCCTGGACGGGGAACTCGGCGTCGGTGGGGTTGTCGACATCGCCGAAGGTTTTCGGTCCGGACGTGAACGTCTCGTCGATCTTCGTGCCACGGATCGTCCCGGTGAAGTGGAACGAATACTGACCGGCTCGGGTCGGGATGAACCATGCGCGGTAGTCGCCGGGGGTGCCGAACTCTCCGACCTCGAAGAACGGCTCCACGGAGAGATCCTTCGATTGGTCCCCGAAACCGACCGAGACGGTGAGCGTGTCGCCGAGATCGGTGACGGGGTTGCCCCCGGTGGACAGGAGCAACTCCACGCTGTTCGGCTGCCCGGCATAGGCGGGCTCCTGGCCGAAGCCCACGACCAGGTCGAGGCCGCCTACGTGGCGTCCCTCATGTGCGGCGGCCGGACCGGCGAGCAGAACGAGCATCGTGAGCACGAACCCGCCGGTCACGACGAGACGTATCGATCGACTTCCCATGTGTCGTTCCTCCATGCAGACATACGACGCAGCCACGCTGCGTTGCGAGGGTGTGGGGAGGGGACCTAGGGGAGTGGGGGACCGCGAGCCGACAGGGTTCCGGCGAAGGCGGGTCGGAGGTTTCGGGAGGATGCCGCCCGCACCCAAGCGATGCCCGCCGGTCGACGGCGAGGGGAACGCACGAGAGCATCCGCGATCCGGACGGCGACGCGCCAGATCCAGCGCAGGAGGACCGCGCCGATGGCGGCGATCCCGAGTTGCACGACGATCCCGATGCCGAAGAGAGGCGAGTCGAACAGCTCACCGAAGCCGCTTCCGCTCACGAGCCGCTCGCCGAGCTCCATCGCGATGAAGGCTCCGGCCTGGAGGGAGCCGAGACGCCACGCCAGGTGCGCGGCGGACGGCAGGTCGGTCGCGTCTCGTCCGGCCATGGCCCGGAGCCCGACGGTCACGGCGGCCGCGAATCCGAAGATGACCGCCACGTCGCCGGCGAGATGCAGGTACGCGTGCCCCGAATGTGCGAGTACGAGGGTCCTCCGAGCGGGATCCGGGATCGCGATGAGGTACGAAAGGAGATGGCCGACGATCAGTCCCACGAAGGCGAAGGCGAACGTGGGGAGCTCACGGAGATGGCCTCGGTCGCGCATCGGACACACGGATTCTACGCGTCCCCTCTGACGGAGCGGTGAGCGCGACGAGAAGCTCGTGCCCTAATGGAGCAGGATCGGGAGGACCGTCGCGAGGAGAAAGCATCCAGCTGCGAGGCTGCCGAGGGCCAGGGCAGCCGCACGTCTTCGGCGCGTGCTCGGCGGAGTGTGGAGCTGAGATGCGCCAAACGCGGCGGCGATCCCAGCCAGGAACAGGGCCACGGCGGGGATCGCTGCGCGCCCCGTCATGTGCGCGAGGGGAGCTGACGGCCACGACTCGAAGGTCACTCGCTTGAGTATGGCCTTGGCGACTGGGGAGGACGTTGTCTCGCCCGTTCGGCGCCGTGGGCAGATCTCCCTAGAGCGTCGGGGCGGGGGTTGAAGTCGAGCGAGCCATCCGCGGAAGCCGCATGGGTTTCGAACTGCCCAGGCGGGCGAACGCCCAGAACAGCGCACCTGTGATCACGACCCTGGCGGAGATCGCGCCCATGACACCCCAGCCATACGCCGTGAACTCGTTCCCATACCTCATGAGAGGCAGGAGCGAATCCATCACGAGCTCGAAGGTCCTTTCGAGGGAGAAGAGTGCCACCAAGAGATTGGCGATAGCACCCAACATCCTGAGCGGGCGGAATGACCTTTCCATGCGCCTGGTATCGGCGGGGTTCAGCCGCGGCTATAGGCCGCGCCAGGGATGTATCTCGCTCACGCCCGCGCGTTGCCGGAACGTTTGGATCCGCGGGTAAGGTCCATGCGCCGAGCGGCAGGAGTCAGTGAGATGAACCACGATCAACACGGAGATCACCACTCTGGCCACCCCACGGAGCCGGGGGGTTCCTCGGAGGTCGTCGAGGAGCGTGTCGTCGAGTTGAGCCACGCGGATCACGGTTCGATGTCCGGGGCGGCTCACGAAGCTCGTGCGAGTCACGGAACCGGAGGGCACGAGGGGCACGACGAGCACGCCGGACACAGCCTCGCGATGTTCCGCGACCGCTTCTGGCTGAGTGTCGTCCTCACGATCCCCGTGCTCGTGTGGTCGGAGATGGTGCAGGGATGGCTGAGCTTCACCGCCCCGACCTTCCCGCTCTCCGACCGCATCCCCGCGATGCTCGGGTCGATCGTCTTCGTCTACGGGGGCATGCCGTTCCTACGTGGCGGCATACGCGAGGTCCGCGACCGGCAACCGGGGATGATGCTGCTCATCTCGCTGGCGATCCTGGTCGCCTTCATCGCGAGCGTCGCCTCCGAGTTCGGCGCTCTCGATCTCGAGTTCTGGTGGGAGCTCGCTCTGTTGATCGACGTGATGCTCCTGGGCCACTGGCAGGAGATGAAGGCGCTCGGACAGGCCTCCGGCGCGCTCGAGGCGCTGGCTGCGCTTCTGCCGGACGACGCCGAGGTCATCCACGGTGCGATGACCCACACGGTTCCGGTCGCTGAGCTGTCACGGGGCGACCTCGTGCTCGTCAGGCCGGGCGGGCGCGTCCCGGCGGACGGAACGATCGTGGAGGGGACCGTGGCGTTCGACGAGTCGATGATCACCGGGGAGTCGAAGCCGGTCACGCACGGGCCGGGGGACCGGGTCGTCGCCGGCACCGTGGCGACCGACGGCGCGATCCGGATCCGGGTCGAAGCCGTCGGCGACGACACGGCGCTCGCGGGCATCCAGCGCCTCGTGAGGGAGGCACAGGCTTCGCATTCGAGAGCCCAGGCGCTCGCCGACAGAGCCGCCGCCATCCTGTTCTACGTCGCGGTCGCGGCCGGCGTGCTGACGTTCGTCGTTTGGAGCGCGATCGGCGATACGGGCGAGGCCATCGAGCGAACCGTGACGGTGCTCGTCATCTCGTGCCCGCATGCGCTCGGGCTCGCGATCCCGCTCGTGATCGCGATCTCCACGGGCATCGCAGCGCGAGCGGGCATCCTCGTGAAGGACCGCCTCGCGCTCGAACGGATGCGGGCGGTCAGCGCGGTGTTGTTCGACAAGACCGGGACACTCACGAGAGGCGCCCCCGCCGTCCGCGATGTGGTGGGCGTCGGCGTGTCGCCCGAGGAGGTCCTCCGCATGGCCGCTTCGGTCGAAGCGAACAGCGAGCACCCGCTCGCCCGCGCGATCGTCGAGGCGGCCAGGGCGAACGGCGACATCCCGGTCGCTTCGGACTTCCGGTCCATGACCGGTCGCGGCGTCGCCGGCGTGGTGGACGGCTCGGACGTCGAGGTCGGTGGCCCGGCCTTGCTGCGCGAACGCGGGCTCGATGAGCCGGGGGAGATCCCCGAGGAGGTCGCGAAGTGGCGAGCTCGCGGGGCGACCGTGTTGACGGTCCTCCGTGCCGGTCGTGTGCTCGGCGCCCTTGCCCTCGAGGACGAGATCCGGCCTGAGTCGCTCGACGCCGTTCGTGCGCTGCACGCCGAAGGGATCCGCGTCGTGATGATCACGGGCGATGCGCGGCAGGTGGCCGACGCGGTCGCTGAGGACCTCGGCGTCGATGAAGTCATGGCGGAGGTGCTTCCGGAGGACAAGGACGCCGCAGTCGGCGAACTTCAGCGGCGAGGCCTCGTCGTCGCGATGGTCGGCGATGGTGTGAACGACGCACCCGCTCTGGCGCGAGCTGATGTCGGCATCGCGATCGGTGCCGGCACCGACGTCGCGATCGAGTCGGCGGGCGTCGTCCTCGTCAGCGACGATCCACGTGGTGTCGTCTCGGTCCGTCGCTTGTCGAGGGAGAGCTACCGCAAGATGGTGCAGAACCTCGCCTGGGCGGTCGGATACAACGTGCTCGCCATCCCGCTCGCAGCCGGAGCGCTGGCCTGGGCAGGCCTGGTTCTTCCGCCCGCCGTGGGAGCACTCGCGATGAGCGTCTCGACGATCGTGGTCGCCGCGAATGCGATGACGCTCCGGCGGCTCGACCTTCGACCTGTCAGCACGATGGGTGGCTCTCCCGCCCGCGCGCGTCCGGACGAAGTGACTCCCGACGGCGCACATCGATCGACCGTGCCCCGTGACCATGAAGCGCCTGCGGACCGCCTCGAGTAGCTCGGGAGTGGTCGGAGCCGGCTCGACTTCAGGCCACCCCTCCCGAGGTCGATGTCCTTTCCGAGGGAGGAGTGCTCCTCTAGGGGCTCACGATCATGACGTCACTCGTCGCGAAGGTCGGACCCATCGTGCCGCGGGAGTCCGGAGAGCGTGTCCTCTGCGCCGCCTACGTCTCCGGGAAGAAGTCGACCATCGGATCGGCGGTCGTCGCGGTGTCCGATCGTTCTGTCTTCTTCGCGCCTCGGTCTGCGTTCCTGTCACGCGGAGCGTGGCAATCCCGGCGCCTCGACGATGTCCGCATCGAGTCGAGCACCCGCAGATCGATGGGCTTTCCGGTGGCCCACCGGTTCGCCATCTTCGACGCGGATGGATCTCCCCTCGCGTTCGAGATCGAGACGAAGAAGGACGCAAGAGAGTTCCGGAAGGCGCTCAGCCGGCGGCTGGCTCCGCGGCACTGACCCGAGCGGGGCCTCGGTGGGTTCTTCGCGAGAGGCGATGGACTATTCGACCGAGCCGGGCATCGTCGTGTGGCGAGCGAGGTAGGCGGCGGCTTCTGCTCGTCGGGCGACCTCGAGCTTCGAGAGGATCGAGGAGACGTAGTTCTTCACGGTCTTCTCGGCCAGGGTGAGCTCGTCGCCGATCTCCTTGTTCGTCCTGCCGTCGGCGATGTGCGTCAGGATGCGTTCCTCCTGGGGGGAGAGGCGCGCGAGCTTCTCATCCCTCATCAGGTGCTTGCCCTTTGCGGAGCCGGTCGAGGACGGCGGTGGTCACGGCGGGGTCCAGGAGACTGTCGCCGGCTCCGACCGCGCGGATCGCACGGACGAGCTCGCCGGAGCGAACCTGCTTCAGGACGTAGCCGGAGGCGCCCGCCATGATCGAAGCGAACAGCGCTTCGTCGTCCGCGAACGAGGTGAGCATGAGCACGCGGGTCTCCGGATGCTTCGCGCGGATCTCGCGCGTCGCCTCGATCCCGCTCCCATCGGCGAGCCGGACGTCCATCACGACGACGTCCGGTCGCGTGCGGTCGGCTTCATCGATGGCCTCCCGGACCGTCGCGGCCTCCGTGGTCACGTGGATGTCGTCCTCGGCTGCAAGCATCGCTCGGATCCCGTCGCGCACGACCTCGTGATCGTCGACGAGCATGACCCGGAGGGGAGGACGCTTCGGCTCGGCCATCAGGGGATGGTAATCCGGTTGTTCAGGCGGGCGCCGGCGCCACTCGACGCGGTTCGGAAGGGCTCGGTACTTCTCGCGAACCCATGATCGCGTCCGCGACCCGGTCGAGGAAGTCCTTGAGTGTCGCCTCGGCCACCCTCGAGAGGACCGCACGATCGATGACCCGGCCGACCGTGCCGAACGGAGGAACGTACCGAGCACTCATCGCCAGCTGCGTGCGTCCGGGTCGGATGGGTGCCACCTCGAGGTCTGCGTCGAGCGAGGGGAAGAGGTCCGCACCCCCGGAGGCCGCCCACCGCAACGGAAACACGAACGTGGATCCGGTGCGGACGGAGGCTCCGAGCTCGACGGCGACCGTTCGCTTGATGCGGACGGCTTCGCCGAACCCCACCTCGGCGAGGAGGACATCTCCTCGATGGTGCGCTCGCTCGGCCAACCCGGGAAGCCACAAAGGCGGGTCCTGAGACAGGGCTCGTTCGACCTCTTCCGGGGAGATCGGCAGCTCGACGAAATACCTTGCGAACATATGGACAAGGATGCCCGTCTCCGGGTGGCGGGGGAGGGGTCGATGGTCCCGATTCGGACGGGACCCTCTCAGGACGGGAACGTTGCTCGGATCGTGGTCCCTTCGCCGATCGTGCTCTCGACCTCGAGCAGCCCACCGAGGGACTCGACCCGTTCCCGAAGGTTCTGCAGGCCCATCCCCCAGGAGGTTACGTCGGCGTCGAACCCGCGGCCGTCGTCGTCGATCTCGAGGAAAAGACCGGCATCTCCTCGCCGGAGGGAGATCCGGCAGGTCGTGGCTGCCCCGTGCCGGCCGACGTTCGAGAGGGCCTCCCGCGCGAGCTGCACCACATCGCCGGCGCGCGAGGAGAGCTCGGCCGCAGCCGCGCCGTCGACATCGACCACCGTCACCACACCGGTTCGCGAACCGAACTCGCCGGCCATCTCCTTGAGGGCTTCATCGAGCTGACGGTCGGCCAGGATGCCGGGGCGGAGACCGAAGATGTAGTTGCGAAGGTCGCGGATCGCGTGATCGACGTCCTCGACGGCCCCTTCGAGGCGTCGCGCCATCTCCGCGTCGCCGGATGCCGCCGCCAGTCCCTGCAGGCTCATCCCGACCGCGAACAGCGACTGGATGACGCCGTCGTGGAGCTCCTTGCCGATCCGCTCACGCTCCTCCACGACCTGCAGCCTCTGCAGCTCCCTGCTCTTGTGTTCGCTCTCGTCGCGGACGCGGGCGTTCTCGACGGCGATGGCAGCCTGGGTCGCGAGCACCACGAGGACGCGTTCGTCCTCCTCGTCGAACGTCTCGGCGCCCTGCTTGTCGGTGAGGTAGATGTTCCCGAACACCCTCCCTCGCCCCGCGACCGGAGCTCCGAGGAGAGACTTCATCGGAGGATGGTTCGGTGGGAACCCGAAGGATCGGGGATCCGCGCTGATATCGGGGATCCGCAGGGGGCGAGCCTCGGTGATGAGAGCTCCCAGAAGGCCGTGGCCGGTCGGAGGGTCACCGAGGGCGGCTCGGTCCTCGGGCGAGATCCCGACCGTGATGAACTCTTCGATCAGGCGGCCGTCGGGTGTGAGCACGCCGAGCGCCCCGTAGCGCGCGTCGGTGAGATCCACCGCCAGCTCGACGATGCGGAGGAGTACGGCTTCGAGCGAGAGCTCCGAGGCGAGGATCATCCCGGCCTCGATCAGACGCCGGTCGCCCTCGCTCGGATCTCCACCGGGCATGTCACGAGCGTAGTCGAAGACTCAGCAGAGTCAGTTGTTCTTGGGCCCCTGGATCGGAGCAAGCTCGGGTTCGCGGAACGGATGATGGTGAAGGCCGTGAAGGCTCCTCAGGGAGACTTCCGGGAAGGGGACGCGATCCGGGAATGGGACGCGATCCGCGAATGGGCCGACGCGATCGCTCGCGAGCCTGAAGCAGATCCGCCGGGCGGCCCAGGTGCCTGGGCCGTGGTTGGCAGGTCATCGAGGATGGGAGATGCGATGCATGCGGATCGGGTACTCGTAGCGGTCAAGGTTGCCTATACGCTGGCGTGGTTCTCCATCGAGTCCTGCATGCTGTATCTGCTGTATGCGGGTTTCGCGAAGCGGACCGATCGGCGAGCCTCGGTCGCGGCTGTCGTTGAGGGCGGCGAGACACTGATCTTCGCGGCGACGGTTCCGGTGTCAGCTGACCGATGTGACCGAATCGCTCGGAGCCGACGACGGTTCGGTCACCGACATCTTCTTGCCGCGCGGGATCGCGTATGACCTGCCCGCAATCCACGTGCCGCTCATCCTCTTGGCGGTGTTCCTCCATGGAAGGAAACTCCGAGAGCGCAGTGCGCGAAGGACCGATAAGCGGGCGACACGAACAGTCGATGCGGCTCGCCCCGAGCTCCTAGGCTGCCGCGAGGACCCGGCCGAAGGTCTCGACGGCTTCGGCCAACTGAATCGAGAATGGCTCCGCGGCTCGATCGAAGAGGATCTCCTCGTTCGTGAGCGCGTGGTCTACCCAGCCGTCGATGAACCACCATCGGGCGGGGGTTTCCGGGGCGGCGAGGTCGATCTCGAAGAGCTTCCCGAAGAGCGATGCGTACACCATCTGCTGGCCTCCTAATCGTCCGTCGCAGACCATCGGATGAGAAGACACCGAGCCGCAGAGCCACTCGTCCCAATGAACTCGTGCCCTTCGGCCCTATTCCTTCGCCGCACCATCGCGCACCGTGAGCGAGAAAGAAGAGGGAGGCGGAGATGTGTGAGGATTTGGTTGTTCAGACGAATGGACCGTACCTGCGGGTCGTGCTCCCAGATTTCGAGCCCGATTGGGCCGAGGTCTGGACGGCTGTCGACTTCGAGCTCGAGGAGGGGATCGAGCGGGCCGAGGTGGTCGCTCCCTGCTATTCGGACGACCACAGCCTGGCCGTTGTTCGCGGGCTGGTCGAGCAACTGGAGCGATGCCATGTGGAGACGGTGATCGAGTGGCAGGGCGCGCCTCTGGCAGCGACCGGAGCGACGGCCATCCTCACCGGAGCGAGGTGAGAACCGGGCGGCGGGTCCTCTTCCCGTCGGGCCTGATCGCGCACGGCCTCGTGCACCTGGCGATCTGGCCGGTGCCCAGGCTCCCAGACCAGAAAGCTCCATCCGGCCCGGATCATCCGTGGTATTGGTCGGCGCTTGAACCGCGAGAGGGGCATCATCCTCACGGTCTGGGAGGTTTCCTGAGCACGCCAGCTCGGGCCCGAGCACAAGTCCTGGGGGTCCTGGGCAGGTCCCAACCAGCCTCGGGACCATCGACCCGTGATTGGGCGGGATCTCTGAACGAACATCAAGTTGTCGGCGCCGAAGGACGGCGTCAGAGAAGACAAGGAGTACGACATGGACAGGAGCAATTGGGACAAGATCGTGAGCGGCGCAGGTGCCGTGATCGCGGTCGTGCTCATCGCGCTCGGCGCGATGGCCATCTACGGCGGCAACTTCGGTCAGGCAGAACGTGCGGGACCGCTTGGTGCCGCAGCACATCTCGTTCCCGCCGGCCGAGGCGATGACGCCGCAGGAGAAGGCCGACATCGGGACGTTCGCTGGTCAGAACGTCGAGACCGGCGTTCAGGCAGAGGCGTTCTCGCGCTACATCGGCGGACACCTCGAGGGCATCAACGACGGCGCGACCTACTCGGAGACGAGTGCGGCCGCACGTGAGGAAGGCCTCGACGCCAACAAGGCGGCGGAGCTGCAGGAGAAGGCCGACACCCTGTTCAAGGGTGAGTCGCTGCGGGCGATGCTGCTGAACGCCTACGGGTGGTGGACCGTTGCGACGATCGCCCTGTGGGCAGGCGTCGCGATGCTGATCGCCGGGCTGCTCATGGGGATCTTCTCGATCCTCGGCTTCCGGCACGCGAGGAAGGTCGTCGTGAGGACCGCCGAGTTCTCGGCGGCCGGCACGAAGAGCCTCGTGGGCTCGACCGTCTAGGAACCGCAGCACACCGTTCCACCGGAGGAGCTCGCCAGGATGGCGAGCTCCTCCTCACTATGTTGGGCCCAGCCGACCCGCAGGTACGCTGAGCCGCGAACGCGTCGGTCCAGGTCCGACCGGAGGTATCTCGATGACCATGACGATCTCGACGTCAGACCTCTTCCGTGAAGAGAGCAAGCCGATCTGGACCGCCCTGCATCAGCACCCGTTCATCACCGAGCTCGCCGCGGGCACCCTGCCGCTGGACAAGTTCCGATTCTTCCTGGAGCAGGACGTCTTCTACCTGGAGGAGTACGCGCGGTGCCTCGCGATGGGCGCCGCGAAAGCTCGGTCCGAGCGCGAGCTCCGGTATTTCACCGTCGATCTGAACAAAGTGCTCGACGCCGAGATCCCGAGCAACCGATCGCTCCTCGCTCAGGTGATCGATCTCGGTGCGGAGGACAGGGGCGGTTCCCTGGCGATGGCGCCGGCGAACCTGGCGTACACGAGCTACCTGCAGTCGCTCTCCCTCCGAGGGGGCTCCCTCGAGATCATGGCGGCGCTCTTGCCGTGCGCGTGGAGCTACGTGGAGATCGCGGCGGCGCTCCACGAACGCAGCGAGACGACGCATCCCGTCTATGGAGCGTGGATCGCGTACTTCACGCTTCCGGAGAACGTCGAGATGGTGGCCGACATGCGTCGAGACTTCGATGCGCTCGTGCTCGAAGAAGCCACGACCGAGACGCGTCGGCGCGAGCTCGCGCAGATCTTCGTGACGAGCTCACGGCTGGAGCGGTCCTTCTGGGAGATGGCCTACACGCTCGAGCAGTGGTCCGATCTTCTCGACCACTGATCCTTCATCGGCGCGCCGAGCCGGCGGGGGAGCCTGCACGGCTCCCCCGTCGGATCGCGGTTCTCAGCAGCCCGGGAGATAGTCGTTGGTCGCGATGGTCGTCGCGTCCACCGCCTCTTCCAGGACCCCGTTGGTGACCATCCAGTCGCCGAAGGTCGCCCAGTTGTCGAGGCTGAAGCAGCCGGTCGGCAGACCCTCGGTCGACGAGAGAAGCGGCAAGGTGTCGGGCACCATCGCCCCGATCTCTTCGTCGGTGTACTCGGTGTTCGCCTTCATCGACTCGATCGACCCGGCCTCGTCGGCCTGCGCCGCCTTCGTCGCTTCAACGAGCGCCGCGAGGAATCGGCTCACGGCGTCCGCGTACGCCGCGTCGTCCTGGAGCCGTTCGCTGTTGCCGACGACGATGAGCTCGTCGTAGGTCGGCACGCCCATCTCCTCCATCTTCACGATGACGGGCGGCTGGCCCGTTTCCGATTCGATGTGGATGCCCTCGATGTTGAAGTACGTCCCGATCGCCGCGTCCACCTGCTTGGAGAGCAAGGCCGGAACGAGGTCGAACCCGACATTGACGCTCTTCACGTCGTCCTCCGAAAGACCCTGGCTCTGTCGGATCGTGTCGAGGATCGCGTCGTCGAACGGCAGACCGGCGACGCCGATCGTCGCGCCCTTCACGCTGTCGACACCCTGGACCTTCGAGTCCGAGAGCGCCATCAGGGAGTTGAGCGGTTGTGGGATGAGCGAGCCGACGGCGATCACCGGCAGGCCCTCCTGGGCCGCGAAGAACATGTCGCCCTGGTAGAAGATCGAGAGGTCGAACTGGTTCCTGGCGACGAGCTTGAGTCCGGCGGTGACGTCCGAGGGCGTCTTGAACTCCACGGTCAGGTTCTGCTCGTCGAAGAAGCCGTTGTCCAGCGCGTAGTAGAGCGCGACGTGGTCGGGGTTCGGGAACCAATCCAGCGCGACCTTGAGCGTCGCGGGCTCCTTGGCGCCGTCGCTGGGCGATCCCGTTCCAGGAGGGGTATCGGTGGTGTCGTCCCCGCACGCTGCCAGCAGCAGCCCGGCGGCCATGAACAGCGCCAGCAGGCGGGATCTGGTGTTCCGCTTCGAACTCACAAGGCACCTCCTTTCGTTCCGTGGGTGTAGAGAGATACGTGATCAGCCGCGCCCCGAGGCGGCAGCGAAGCGATGCAGGCTACGTCACCCCCCCTTTCCGTGCCCAGGGGATGGTCAAGCGCTCGACGAGCGACACGATGGCGAAGAGGCCGAGCGCCATGACGGTGATGAAGACGATGTCCGCGAAGACGAGGGCGGTGTCGAGCCGTCCCTTCGCCTGGAGCATCTGCCAGCCGAGCCCGGCCTCCGAGCCGGCCCATTCGCCGAAGACCGCTCCGATCGCGGCGTAGGTCGCGGCCACCCGCGTGCCGGTGAAGATCTGCGGCAGGGCCGCCGGGAACTCCACCCGCCGGAAGATTCCGATCCGCGTGGCGTCGAGGGTGAGCATCATGCGGATGTACTCACGGTCCACCCCCATCAGGCCGTCGATCGTGCTCACGACGATGGGGAAGAAGCAGAAGAGGGCGACGACCGCGACCTTCGGCCAGATGCCGAACCCGAGGACCAGGACGAACACCGGCGCGAGCACGACCGTCGGGATGCTCTGCGACGCGATGAGGAGTGGATAGAGGGCGCGCTTGGCAAGCGCGGAGAAGTGAATCAGGAGCCCGAAAGCCAGGCCGAGGGCCACGGCGAACAGGAACCCCACGAGGGTCTCCTTGAGTGTGACGACCGAATGGCTCAGCAGGTCGGGAAGCTCCTCTTTCATCGTTCGCGCGATGAGCGAGGGAGAAGACCAGATGTAGGTCGGCACGTCGAAGACCCGGATGATGAGCTCCCACACGGCGATCGTGAGCACCACGACGAGTGCCGGCGGCCCGTACCGGTCGAGGAAGCGTCGCCCGCGCGTCGCCGCCGGCGGGGTCTGCGCGGCCGCCGTGCTCGGCGCGAGGTCGGCCCGCTCGCTCATAGCTCGAGCGCCTCGAGCGCGGATTCCTTGAGGGATGCGAACTCGGGAGACGTGACGATCTCTCGGCGTGGCCGATCGCGGGGCAGGTCCGTCTCGAGCGTCGTCACGATCCGCCCGGGACGGGCGGACATCACGATGACCCGATGGGTCAGCAGGAGCGCCTCGTCGACGTCGTGCGTCACGAGCAGCGTCGTGCGCGGTTCCTGCTCGAGGGCGGACAGCAGCCACTCCTGCATGCCGGAACGGGTGATCGAGTCGAGGGCAGCGAACGGCTCGTCGAGGAGGAGAACGTCTTTCTCGGCCATGAGGGTCCGCAGGAACGCGACCCGCTGACGCATCCCGCCGGAGAGCTCGGCAGGCGTCCGCTCCTCGAACTCGGCCAGCCCGAACCGCTCGAAGAGCGGGCGTGTCATCTCTCGGGCCTGGCCGCGCTTCACGCCGCGGTTCTCGAGAGCGATCGCGGCGTTGTCGATGGCCGTCCGCCACGGGAGCAAGAGGTCTCGCTGCGGCATCAGCGCACAACGTCGAAGGCGCTCGCGGGCCGTCACGGCCTCCTCGATCGCGACGGTCCCCTCCGTCGGCTCGATGAGTCCGGCGATCGCGGACAGGAGCGTGGACTTGCCACAGCCACTCGGTCCGACGATGCCCAGCCGCTCGTGACGGCCGATCGTGAAGGTCACGTCGTCCAGCGCGGCCACGTCGCCGAAACGGTGACGGATCCCTCGGAGCTCGATCGCGGCCGTCGTGGTCGCAGAGGTCATACTCGAGTCACCTTCGGGCCCGTGGCGAGGATGAACCACCCGGCGCCCGCCCGGCTCCGACGGCTGTCATGTGGCATATGAGATACGAGATGCGAATCCTTGTCAAACCAACCGCCGGATCGCGGGTTTGACCCGTCGCCGCGTGGGCGCTACCTTCCCCTGGTGCGCGAGATATCAGATACCAAGCGCCAGGCTACGGCTGCGCCGGAGGCGGACTTCGAGTCCGGCATGGTCGGAACGATCCTGGAAGCCGTCGATCTCGACCGTGCGGTGCAGCTCGTTCAGGAGGTGTGTCGGATCCCGTCGATCCTCGGCGAGGAAGGGGAGCTGGCCTCCTTCCTGACCTCGGTGATGTCGGAGTCGGGGTTCGAGGGCGTGGAGCTCCAACCGGTGCTGCCGGACCGGCCGAACGCCGTCGGGCACGTCTCCTTCGGTGATGGCCGAAGGGTGGTCATGACCGGCCACATGGACACGAAGCCCGTCTCCCACGGGTGGAGCGCCAGCGAACCGTTCTCGGGCGCGCTGATCGACGGATCGGTGTACGGGCACGGCGTGATGGACATGAAGGCGGCCCTGGCATGTCAGATCGTCGCGATCGAAGCCGTACGGGCGTCGGGACTGCCGGTCCAGGGCACCCTGAGCATGGCGGCGGTCGCCGATCACATGGGCGACCAGCTCGGCTCGATCGCGTACTTCGACGAGTTCACGGCCGACCTGTGTGTGCTCGGTGAGCTGACCGACAACCAGGTCTGCCTGGGACACCGCGGCCGCTACTACTTCGACGTGACGACGCTCGGGCGCTCCGCCCACACCTGCCACAAGCCGCAGGCGATCAACGCGAACGTCCTCGCCGCGCAGGCGGTCCTGGCGCTCGACGCTTCCAAGTACGAGCCGGAGCTGGACAGGTCGATCGTCGATCTGTTCGGAGCCGAGACCTTCGTGGTCCCCGGCCGCATCTACGGGGGTCTTCCCCCCGGAGGGCCGTCGATGATCCCCGACGAGTGCGTGATCCGCGTCGACTGCCGTCCACAGCCGGGCGTGACGACCGAACAGGTGCGGGCCGAGATCGACCGGTGCCTGGAGGCGGCGGCGAGGGCAGATCCGCGTTTCCGAGCCGAGGTGGTGCTCGCCGACGTGAAGTCGGGGTACATGGCGGCTCCGGACGACGAGGTCGTCCGGCTGATGCGGACCGCGGTCCGAGAGGTGCGAGGGGAGGAGCCGCCACTGGTCGTCGAGAACTGGCTCGGCGACACGGCGAGCTTCGGGGAGAAGGTGCCGACCGTGATCTTCGGGCCCGGCGGCCCCCCCGTCTACTGCCCGGACGAGCACCTCACGGTCGCAGACATCCAGGAGGCCACGAAGGTGTACGCGCTGTTCGCCGCGCTCGCGTTGACGCCGTCCGAGGGAGCCTGACTGACGTGGATGCCCCGAGGGGCTTCGACAACGTGCTCGACCGATGTCTGGCCGTCCGTCCCGGTGAGCAGGTCCTGATGCTGACCGACGACGGGACGGACCCTGCCGTCGTGGATGCCCTGGTGGCCGGCATCGAGGCTCGGAAGGGGATCGCGGTGGTCACCTGGATGCCGGTGCCCGGGCTCCCGGGAGCGGAGCCACCCGGCCCGATCGCCGTGGCGATGCGTGAGGCGGGCGCCGTCATCGAGCTGACGAGCCTGTTCATCGGCTCGAGCATGGCGCGACTCGTCGCGACGCAGATGGGCGTGCGCTACCTGGCGATGCCGGGCGTGCGCCTGGACACCTTCCGTGACGACGGTCCGCTCGCGGTCGACTTCGACGCGATCCGTTCGGACGCCGAGCAGGTCGGCGCGGCATGGGGGGAAGCGACCACCTTCCGCCTGACCTCGCCGGGCGGTACCGATCTCCGCGGCTCGGTTCAGGGACGGCCGGGGCGCGTGTTGCACGGGCTCGCGCGGGAGGACGGCGACTACATGGCGCCCCCCGACATCGAGGCGGGCACGGCCCCCGTCGAGACGTCGAGCGAGGGAACCGTCATCGTCGATGCCGATCTGCTGTTCATGGGTGAGGGACCGTTGCCGTCCCCGGTCGCGCTGGGGTTCGCCCAGGGCGAGCTCGTCTCGGTCGAGGGAGCGGAGGCGGGCCGGCTCCACGAGATGCTCGCGCGCTGCGCCGACGATCGGATGAGCAATCTGGCGGAGGTCTCGATGGCCTTCAACCCGTCGGGCCGCGTGTGCGGGGTGGCGATGGAGACCGAATCCGCGAGAGGCACGGCGCACATCGCGCTCGGCAACTCGATCGCGTACGGGGGGAACGTCGACGCGGTGGCACACCTCGACTGCGTGATGCGCGACGCGACCCTGGAGCTCGACGGGCGGCCGGTCATGGTCGCGGGGGAGCTGCTGTGAGGCATCCTCGCGTCCTCCTCGCGAAGCCGGGGCTCGACGGGCACGATCGCGGCATCAAGGTGATCGCGATGGCGCTCCGTGACGCGGGGGCCGAGGTCGTCTATCTCGGCCTGCGTCGAACCGTCGCCGAGATCGCCCACGCCGCGATCCAGGACGACGTGGACGTGATCGGGATCTCCGTCCTGTCGGGCGCACACCTCCCGCTCGCAGGGGACCTCCTGCGGGCGCTCGATGCCGAGAACGTCCACATCCCCGTCGCCGTGGGAGGCACGATCCCCGAAGCCGATGTCGCCGCGCTCCGGGAGCTCGGTGTGGCGGCGGTCTACCCCGTCGGCACGGGGCTGCACGAGGTCGTCGAGGGCGTGCTCGCGCTGGCTGCTCGAGAGCGGGTGGAGCCGTGAGCGCGGTCCGCGAGACGACGACCGACGCGGGCGTCCCCGTCGCCGAGGTCTACACGGAGGCCGACCTGGCCCCCGGGCTGCCCGAGCGGCTCGGCGCACCGGGGGAACCCCCGTTCACGCGTGGGCCCTATCCCACGATGTATCGGGGGCAGCCGTGGACGATGCGGCAGTTCGCCGGGTTCGGGTCGGCAGAGGAGGCGAACGCACGCTTCCACTTCCTCTTGGAACGAGGGCAGACCGCGTTGTCGGTCGCGTTCGACCTGCCGACGCAGCTCGGCTACGACTCGGGGCATCCGGTCGCGCGGCCGGAGGTCGGCCGCGTGGGGGTCGCGATCGACACGGCCGACGACATGGAGGACCTCTTCGCGGGCCTCCCGCTCGACGGCGTCTCGGTGAACTTCACGATCAACGCCACCGCGCCGATCATCCTGGCGATGTACCTCGTCGCTGCCGAGCGCCAGGGAGTAGCGATGGGTGCACTCGCGGGGACGCTGCAGAACGACATCCTGAAGGAGTTCCTCGCCCGCAAGACGTTCGTGTTCCCTCCCGAGCCGTCGATGCGATTGTCCTGCGACGTGATCGAGTTCGCATCGGGCCGGCTCCCGAGGTTCAATCCCATCTCGATCACCGGGTATCACGCGAGGGAAGCGGGCTGCGACGCGATCCAGGAGCTGGCGCTGACCCTCGCGTCGGCGATCGCGTATTCGGAGGCGCTCGTCGCCCGGGGCGTGGACTTCGACACGTTCGCTCCGAGGCTCTCGTTCCACTTCGCGACGACGATGGACCTGTTCGAGGAGGTGGCGAAGCTCCGCGCCGCTCGACGGATGTGGTCCCGGATCGCGACGGAGCGCTTCGGGGCGAAGGATCCGAACTCCGGTCGGTTGCGGTTCTTCTCGGGCAACTCGGGAACGACCCTCACCGCGCAGCAACCCCTCAACAACATCATCCGTTCGACGATCCAGTGCCTCGGCGCCGTGCTCGGGGGCGCGCAGTCGATCCACGTGATGGGCTACGACGAGGCGTTCGAGATCCCCTCCGAGGAGGCGGTGACGCTCTCGCTGCGAACGCAGCAGATCGTCGCGCTCGAGTCCGGAGTGCCTCGGACCGTCGACCCGCTGGGCGGCTCGTACTACGTGGAAGCGCTCACCGACGAGCTCGAGGCGCGCGCGAACGACGTGCTCGATGAGATCGACGAGCTCGGCGGCGCGGTCGCGGCGATCGAGCAGGGCGTCTCGCAACGCTGGATCGCCGCGTCGGCGTATCGGATCGAGCGGGAGATCGCGGACGGCATCCGTCCCCGGGTCGGGGTGAACGTGCATGCCGACCCGAGCGAAGCGCCGATCGCGATGCCGGAGCTGTTCGCGCTCGACCCGTCGATCGCGGACAGACAGGTCGCCCGCACCGCGGCGCGCGTTGCGCGCCGCGATGCTGCCTCGTGCGCCGACGCCACGGACGCCGTCGAGGCGGCCGCTCGCGGAGGCACGAACGTGATGCCGCCGCTGATCGACGCGGTGCGGGTCGGCGCCACGCTCGGGGAGTTGTCCGACGTCTTCCGCTCGGTGTTCGGTGAGTTCAGAGAGCCGCACCCATGGTGAGGCGCCCGCTCGAGGGGCTGCGTGTGCTGGACCTCACGCGGTTCGTCGCGGGCTCGCAAACGACGGCGCTGCTGGCGGCGTTCGGCGCCGACGTCGTGAAGCTCGAGGTCCCGCCGGGTGGAGACCCGTACCGGGTGCAGGGAACCGAGCGGCTCGGCGACCAGTCCGTGCTCTTCCTCTCGTTGAACTCGGGGAAGCGGAGCCTCGCCCTGGACTTCCGCTCGCCGTCCGCGGCCGAGGCGGTCGGCCGGTTGCTCGCGTCCTCGCACTTCGTCGTGGAGAACTCGCGTCCCAACAGCCTCGCGCGGTACGGCCTGGACTGGGAGACCGTCCACGAGCGATTCCCCTCGATCGTCTACGGCTCGATCTCGGGCTACGGCGACGTCGGGCCCGACGCCGGCCGTGGAGGTTTCGACCTGATCCTCCAGGCCGAGAGCGGCGTGATGAGCGTGACCGGCAGCGAAGGGTCGGGGCCGGTGAAGGTCGGTGCCCCCGTTCTCGACGTCGGCGCCAGCCTGTGCTGCGCGTTCGGGTTGCTCGCCGCCCACATCGAGCGGGAGAAAACCGGCGTGGGAACGCACGTGTCGTCCTCGCTCCTGGAGTTCGCGCTGGCGTCGCTGGGGACGCTCGCCGCGAGCACGTTCGTCTCGGGGGAGGTGCCGGGCCTGCTCGGCACCCACTCACCGACGTTCGCACCGTACGGGGGCTTCCGCACGAAGGACGGCTGGATCGTCCTTGCGGGGGCGGGTTCGGAGGACCTGTGGGTTCGCTGCTGCACCGTGCTCGGCGCGGGGCATCTGCGCGAGGACCCGCGATTCGCGGACAACGCGTCGCGGGTCCGTCACCGGGACGAGCTGACGGCCGCGTTCGAGGAGATCCTGCGAAGGGAGCCCAGCGCGCATTGGCTCACGCTGCTCGATGCCGAGGGAGTGCCGGCCGCGGAGGTCCAAGACATCGCCCAGGTGTTCGCGGGAGAGCAGGTGCGTGCGCTCGGCGCCGTGCAGGAACTCCATTCCGCGACCGCCGGCGACCATCGGGTCGTCGGACCGCCGGTGCGGTTCGATCTGCAGGCGTTCCCGTACCCGTTGCCCGCGCCCGCGCTCGGCGAGCACACGTTCGAGCTCCTGGCCGAGCTCGGATACGAACGGGCCGACGTGGACCGGCTGCTGGCCGAGGGGGTGGCGATCGCATCGTGAGCGATGTCACCGAGACCGTCGTGCGCCGAACGATCGAGATCGCCCAGGTGCCCGCCCCGACCGGGGCCGAGGCGGAGCGCGCGGCCGTCGTCCGGTCATGGTGGGAGCGTGACCGGCTCCAGGAGGTGCACGTCGACGCGATCGGGAACGTGTGGGGGCAGATTCGGGGCGGCGACGGCCCGATCGTCATCCTCTGCGCGCACCTGGACACGGTGTTCGGGTCCGACGTCGCCCATATCGTGCGGACCGAGGGGGACAGGCTCTTCGGTCCGAGCGTCGGCGACGACTCGGTGGGGCTCGCGTCGTTGTCGGCCGCCGGCTCGGCGCTCTCGGCCCGAGGGGTGCCGGTGTGGCTGCTCGCGACCGTGGGGGAGGAGGGCCTCGGCAACCTGTGCGGCGTGAGCGCCGCGCTCGACGACCCGCCGGCGCAGGTCGCGGCCTTCGTCGCCGTCGAAGGGAACTACCTGGGCCGCATCTCCACGGTGGGGGTGGGATCGGTCCGGCGACGTGTTCGCGTGGTCGGGCCGGGCGGCCACGCGTGGGAGGCGGCCGAGACGCCGAGCGCCGTGCACGCGCTCGGGCAGCTCGTCGCCTCCATCGCCGCGACCCCTCGCCGCCGGGGGACCTCCGTGAACGTCGGTCGCATCGGCGGCGGGGAGGGCATCAACATGCGCGCGCGCGAGGCGTGGCTCGAGCTCGACCTGCGGGCCGACGACCCCGACGCGCTCGCCGCCATGGGACGCGAGGTGGAGGATCTCCTCGGGAGGATCGATCCACCTCTCGCGGTCGGCCAGGACGAGCTCGGGGATCGCCCCGCCGGTCACGTCGACCCGGATCACCCCCTCGTCCGCGCCGCGACGGAAGCGCTCACCGAGGTGGGCACGTCCACCTCATCTCCCGCCACGAGCACCGATGCGAACGCCGCTCACGCGCGTGGCATCCCGGCGATCGCCGTGGGAGTGACCAGGGGTTCGGGCGAGCACACGGCGCAGGAGTGGATCGAGACGGCGCCGATCGAGGACGGCGTGCGGGCGTTGGCGCGCACGGTCGAACGATTCGAGGAGCTGCGGGGATGACCCTGCGATCCGGCGTCGTCTTGCAAGGGGCGTATGCGCCCGCCGAGTTCCGGTCGATGGTCGAGCGGATCGACGCCCTCGGCTATTCGAACCTCTGGCTGACCGATTCTTCGCTGCACGCTCGCAACTCCTACGCCTACCTCACACTGGCCGCTTTGACGTCGCCGCGTCTGTTGCTCGGGACCGCCGTCACGAACCCGCTCACCCGTCATCCCGCGATCACCGCGGTCGCGACCGCGACGGTGGACGAGATCTCCGACGGCCGCATGATCCTGGGGATCGGAGCCGGCGACCGTCCTCTTTTGGCGCTGGGGATGCGACCCGCTCGACTGGCCACGATCCGGGCCACGATCGGCGCGATCCGTGAGCTGTGGTCGGGCGCCGACGTGACGGTCGAGGACCCGGCCTTCGAGCTCCACGACGCGCACCTGCGTTTCGGTGCTCGCCCAGATATCCCCGTCTACGTCTCGGCGAGTGGCCCCAAGACGCTCGAGCTGGCCGGCGAGGTCGCCGACGGCGTGATCCTGCTCGTCGGGCTGTTCCCGGAGGGACTCGCGTGGGCGCTGGAGCACGTCGATCACGGCGCCGCGAAGGCGGGTCGGCCACGACCGCACGTGGCGGTGTTCGCGTACGGCTCGATCGACGACGACGCCGCCGCGGCCCTGGCCTCCGCCCGCTCGATCGCGGCGTGGTTCCCTCAGACGGCTCCGGCGATCTGCGAGCTTGCCGGCCTGCCGTCGTCCCTGGTCGAACAGGTGCGAGATCGGTACGCGGGCGGGGAGTTCCAGGAGGCCGCGGAAGCCGCCCAACTGCTTCCGGACGGGTTCGTGCGCCGGGTGGCGCTCGCCGGTGACGCGGCGCACGCCCGTGAGCGGATCGAAGCGGTGGCGGCCGCCGGCGCCGACTCGATCCACGTGTTCCCTCTCGGCGAGCATCGGATGCAGACGATCGAGGCCTTCTCCCGGTGTTTCGCCGACGTCTCGAACGGGGCGGCGGCATGACGGCCAAGACGTGGCGCGTGACCGGACTGCATCACGTCGCGATCGCCCACGGGAAGGACCCGGTGTGCGAGAACGCCCTGACGTCGCTGATCGGCCCCGCGGACCACACCGAGGAAGCGCCGGGGTTCATCGAGCGTATGTACGAGCTCGGTCCGTCGTACGTCCAGACGCTCGAGGCCGACGGGGAGGGCGTGGTGCAGCGGTTCCTCGACAACCGAGGACCGGGTCTGCACCACCTGGCGCTCGAGGTCGACGTCATCGACGCCGCGCTCGTGGATCTGCGGGAGCGCGGCGTACCGCTGATCGATGACGAGGCCCGCGAGGGCGGGATGGGGACACGGATCGCGTTCCTCCACCCGTCGGCGTTCGGCGGCGTCCTGGTGGAGCTCGTGGAGAAGGCGCCCGCCCATGCACAGTCCCCGTCCGGAGAGGGAGAAGGATGATGGCCCAACTGCCAGGCGACGAGACGACGACAGAAGCCGCGCCGGTCTTCACGGCGCGGCCCGATCGCCGGAAGATGACCGACTGGGTGACGGAGGAGCTCCGGAAGGCGATCGTCGAGCTCCGGTTGCGACCCGGGGCGCCCCTGCGGGAGGTAGCGCTCGCCGAACAGCTCGGGGTGAGCAAGACCCCGCTGCGCGAGGCGTTCGCTCGCCTCGAGCAGGAAGGGCTTGTGGAAACGACGTCCTTCAAGGGCGCGGTCGTCACCGGGTACTCGGAGCGAGACCTGAACGAGATCTACGACCTGCGCGCGCTCCTCGAAGGAGCGGCCGCGCGGTCGGCGGCCGAGGGGTCGACCGCCGACACGTTGGCCGCTCTCCGCGATGTGGTCGCCCGAAGCCGCGAGCTGCGCGATGCCGGCGATCTCACGGCGTTGGCAGGACTCCACGAGGAATTCGACATGATCGTGTACGCGCAGGTGACGAACGAGCGGATCGTCGCGTTGATCGAGAACCTGCGGGCTCACCTCACGAGGATCGGCAAGCTCACGGTGGGCATCCCTGGGCGCGTCGAGGCGTCGGTCGAGGAACACGCGGCGATCGTGGACGCTATCGCCGCGCACGATCCGGGCGAAGCGGAGCGGTTGATGCGCGTGCACATCGGGAGCGTCCTGTCCGATCAACTGGCGACAGGGGCGGTCTCGGACGACGGGCTGGTGGAGTGAGCGTGGCTCGCAGCGACGTCGGTGTCGCGTCGATCCTGCACGAGCAGGGCGCCGCGGCGTGGGATGCGGCGGTTCGGCATCCGATGGTCAAGGGCATCGCCGACGGATCCCTCCCGCACGAGACCTTCCGCCGGTACTTCACGCAGAACGTGCTCTACCTGGAGGAGTACGCGCGAGCGATCGGCATCATCATCGGGAAGGCGCCCGACCGTGACGCGATCACCGCACTTACCAGGTTCCTCGTTCGGATCGTCGAGGAGGAGATTCCCGAGAACCTTTCCTTCCTCGAGCGGCTCGGCGGCGATCCCGACACGTTCGCCGGCCGCGGCTCCATGTCCGAGGTCACCTACGGCTACACGAGGCACCTCCTTTCGGTCTGTGCGCTCGGCGACTGTGCCGACGGGCTGACCGCGGTGCTCCCGTGTCAGTGGAGCTACGGAGAGCTCGCTCGTTCGGCGACCGCGCATCGACCGGACGATCCGATCTACGCGGACTGGATCGATCTGTTCGGCAACGATGCCTACGACGGGCTCGTGGAGGCCACGACGGACCTGCTCGATCGCCTCGTCGATCCCTCCGACGAGCACCGGATGGCGGCGCTCTCGCGGATCTTCGAGCGATCGATCCGGTACGAGGCGTGAGTTCTGGGACATGGCGTACGGGGTCACGTCCTCCGATGCCACCGACGGAGGAGGTGCCTAGATGCGTGCGGTGCGGATCCACGACGACCTGTCACTGCGTGTGGACGAGATCGACGACCTGCGGCCCGGACCCGGCGAGGTGCTCGTCCGGATCGAAGCCGCGGGCGTGTGCGGGACCGACCTCCACATCCTCGACGGCATGATCAAGCCCGACCCGTACCCGATGACGATCGGGCACGAGGCAGCCGGCATCGTCGAGAGCGTCGGCGAGAGCGTGTCGATCGCGGCCGGAACTCCGGTCGCGATCTACAACAAGATCTTCTGCGGGCGCTGCGAGCAATGCCTCAAGGGCCGGACGAACATCTGCGACAACGAGCCCGAGCAGCTCGGGTTCAACCGTGACGGGGGCGACGCCGAGTACGTCGTCGTTCCCGAGCAGAACGCGGTGCCTGTGCCGACGGGCGTGGACCTCGCGACGGCGTCGGTCCTGACGTGCGCCGGCATGACGGCGATCCACGCCACCAAGCTGTCGGGGCTCCGGCTGGGCGATACCGCGGCGGTCGACGGGATCGGGGGCGTCGGGATCCTCGTGGCCCAGGCGGCCGCGCGCGCCGGGGCGCGCGTGATCGCGATCGGCGACTCCGAGGAGAAGCTCGACCTGGCGAAGGTCCACGGGGCGAGCGACGGACTGCTCGTCGACACACCTGAGAGCTACGACTCCCTGCCCGAGCGCGTCCGTGCGGTCACGGACGGACGCGGCGTCGACGTCTTCTTCGAGCTCGTCGGCACGACCAAGACGATGACCGCCGGCATCCGATCGCTCGCCAAGGGCGGGCGGTTCGTCTCGACCGGCTACACGGACCAGCTGCTCGAGATCCACCCGATCGAGTTCATCCTCCCGGAGTCCTCGTTCGTCTCCACGGTCGCCGCGACGCGCCTCGATCTGCAGGACGCACTCGTGCTCGCGTCGACGGGGGCACTCACGGTCCCGATCGCAGGCCGGTATCCCCTCGAGGGGATCCACGAGGCGCTGGATGCCTTGCGCAAGCGCGCGGTGCTCGGGCGCCAGGTACTCGAACTCACGAGCTAGAAGGAGGCAACACGATGGCATCGACGATCACGGAGCCACGCCTCGAGTTCCTGGGACGCCCGCTCCGGCTGTACATCGACGGCGCCTTCGTCGAGACGGAGGGATCGCTCGCAACGCTGAACCCGGCGACGGGGGAGACGCTCGCGGAAGCGCCGCTCGCGACCGAGCGCGAGGTCGACGCCGCGGTGGGGGCGGCGGCCCGCGCCTTCGACGCGTGGCGGTTCACCCCCGCCACCCAGCGGGCCCGGTTCATCTGGGCGCTCGCCGATCTCATCGAGTCGAACAAGGAAGAGTTCGCCACGATCGAGGTCCTCGACAACGGCAAGCCGATGTGGGAGGCGGAGGCGGTGGACATCGCCCTCACGATCGAGCTCCTCCGCTACTACGCCGGATGGACGACGAAGATCGACGGGAAGGTCCTGCCCAACTCGATCCCGGGGATGTTCACCGTGGCGAAGCGCGAGCCCGTAGGCGTCGTGGCCGCGATCACCCCGTGGAACTTCCCCCTGCTCGAGGTCGCCTACAAGCTGGGTCCCGCGCTCGCCGCCGGGTGCACGATCGTGATCAAGCCGTCGGAGCTGGCGCCGCTCTCCACCCTCCGGCTGATGGAGCTGGTCGACGAGGCCGGGTTCCCACCCGGCGTCGTCAACGTCGTGATCGGCGGGCCCGAGGTGGGTGCCGCACTCGTGCGGCACCCCGGCGTCCAGAAGGTCGCCTTCACCGGCCAGACGGCCACGGGCAAGGAGATCATGCGGACGGCCGTCGACGGGCTGAAGCGGGTGACCCTCGAGCTCGGAGGCAAGAGCCCCAACATCGTGTTCGCCGATGCGAACCTGCAGGCCGCGGCGAGCGGGGCGTTCGGAGGCGCCTTCTTCAACCAGGGCCAGGCGTGCGTCGCCGGCTCCCGTCTCTTCGTCGAGGCGTCCGTCGCCGACGATCTCGTCGCAGGGTTGACCGAGCAGGCCGGCGCGCTCCGACTGGGGTCCGGCCTCGATCCCGACTCCCAGATGGGGCCGCTGATCTCGTCGAACCACCGCGCACGCGTGAAGGGATACGTCGACGCGGCCCGCGAGCAGGGCGCCGACGTCGTGGCCGGAGGCGAGGACGCCACGGTCCCCGGGTTCGAGGGCGGGTTCTTCCTGCAGCCGACGGTGATCAACGGGGTCCGCAACGAGATGAAGGTCGCCCAGGAGGAGATCTTCGGTCCGGTCCTCTCCGTGATCCCCTGGAAGGACGAGGACGAGCTGCTCGCCCTCGCCAACGGGGTGGACTACGGGCTGGCGTCGGGCATCTGGACGTCGGACGTCAGCAAGGCACTGCGCCTCGCGGACCGGCTCGACGCGGGCACGGTCTGGATCAACACGTACGGGATGTTCGACGTGGCGGTCCCCTTCGGGGGGAGGAAGCACTCGGGGTTCGGCAGAGAGCTCGGCGAGGAAGCGCTCGACCCGTACCTGCATTCGAAGTCCGTCTGGGTGGACCTGACGTCGGCGGTGCCTCAGTCGGGGCAAGGGATCTCTCGAGAGGGAAGGGGTTGAGATGAGCGACCGGATCATCATCAAGAACGGCACCATCGTCACGATGAACGACGCCGACGACGTGATCTTCGGTGGGACGGTGGTGATCGAGGGGGACCGGATCACCGACGTCGGCACGGCCGCCGACGTCGCGGCACGGACCGACGAGGGTGGCGCGACCGTGATCGACGCGACCGACAAGGCCGTCCTGCCGGGGTTGGTCGACCTCCACTACCACACCGCCATCGGGAAGGGCTGGAGCGACCACCTGCCGCTGTGGGAGTACCTCGAGACGTGCTGGTATCCGATCATCCGTGCGCTGAACCCGGAGGAGGCGTACTGGGCGGCCCTCGCCAGCTACAGCGAGTCCATCAAGTGTGGGGTCACGACCGTGAACGACATGTACCGTCGCCTCGACGGGCTGGCTCGCGCCGCCGAGGAGATCGGGATCCGCGCGGTCCTCTCGAACGACGTCGCCGACGACGAGCACGACCTCGACACCCTCGAGGACAACAAGACGGCGTACGAGCAGCTGCACGGGATGGCGAACGGCCGGATCGAGGTCTACATCGGCATCGAGTGGTTGCCGCTCGCCTCTGAGGGACTTCTGAAGGAATCCCGTGCGCTGGCCGACGACCTCAGCACCGGCATCCACATCCACTTGAACGAGTCGCTCACCGAGGTGGAGAACTCGAAGGAGCGGTTCGGCCGGCGGCCGACCGAGGTGGCCTACGACTGCGGGATCCTGTTCGACCGATGCATCGCAGCCCACTGCGTGTGGCTCTCCGACACGGAGATCGCGCTGATGCGCGAGACCGGGACCCAGATCTCGCACAATCCCTCGTCGAACGCGAAGCTCGGGAACGGCATCGCGCGCGTGCCCGAGATGCTCGCGGCGGGCCTGAACGTCGGGATCGGGCACGACGCCGCCGAGTGCAACAACAGTCGCGACCTGTTCGAGGTGATGAAGTTCGCGTCGCTGATCCACCGCGCGAGCCGGGTGGATCCGAGCCTCCAGCAGGCGCCGGACGTCGTGCGGATGGCCACGCGCAACGGCTCCGCGGCTCTGCGCCACGAGACGGGTGAGCTCACGGCCGGGAAGAAGGCCGACGTGATCACCCTCGATCTCGGGAGTCAGATGTTCACGCCGCTGTTCCCCGAGTCGAAGGCGCACCTGTACTCCCACCTCGTGTACGCCGCCAACGGGAGCGCGGTCAACACGACGATCGTGGACGGGAAGATCCTCTACCGCGACCGGGAGTTCACGACCATCGACGAAGGCAAGGTGCTCGAGGAGGCGAACGTCGCGTTCCGTCACGTGCTCGACCGGATGGTCGTCCCCGCGTGAGACGACGTCGGTCGTGACCCTTCCGGCACCGGGGTCCCGCACGCTGGTCCTCGGCGATCCGATCGTCTCGCTCGGGGAGCAGACGCTGATCCCGGACGGGGCGCTGATCGTCGAAGGCTCGACGATCGTGGCCGCCGGGCCGCGCACCGAGCTGGAGGCGCGCGGTCCGTTCGAGCGCGTCCTCGGCTCGGCCGGACACTTCGTGATGCCGGGCTTCGTGAACTGCCACTACCACTCCGAGCTCGCGATCGGCCCCGGCCTGTACCAGTTCATCTTCGAGCGGGCCAACGTCTTCATCCAAGCGGCAACCGGCGACGTGGAGGAGGAGGACCTCTACACCGGCGTGCTCTGGGGGCTGGTCAACGCGTTGAAGGGTGGCCAGACGGCGACGGTGGACATGTACTACGGCCGTCCCGGGATGTCCGATTTCGGATGTCCTCCCGCGCTCAGGGCGTACGAGGACGTCGGGATGCGGACGGCGTTCGGGCTCGTGAGCCGCGACGAGAACATCTACGTCCACGAGCCCGACGAGCGGTTCCTGGAAGGCCTGCCCGCCGATCTGGCCGAGGAGGTGCGCCGGTCGCCGATGGGCTACGCGTGGCCGGTCGACGACGTGATGGCAGTCGTTCGAGCGCCTGCACGACCGGTGGCACGGACGCGACGATCGCTTCCGGATCGTCACGGCGCCGGACTGGACGCCGGCGTGTTCGGACGATCTGTACCGACGCTGTCGCACGGTGGCCGACGAGCACGGGACGGGGATGATCACGCACGCCCTCGAGACGCGTTCGGAGATGTTCTACAACCTCGAGCGCTACGGGAAGCCGGGCCTGCAGCGACTGGCGGACATCGGTGTCCTGACGGAAGAGACCGTGCTCGAGCATTTCGTCTGGGTCACCGACGAGGAACTCCGCGATCTTCGCGGATTCGGGTGCGGTCGCGTCCAACGACGCCGGCTCGAACCTGCGGCTCTCGAGCGGCATCTGCCGGGTGCGCGACATCATGGACACCGGCGGCAGGATCGCGTTCGGCACCGACGGCATCTCGTTCTCGGATCGGGAGGACTTCTTCCAGGAGCTCAGGCTCGCGTGCTACCTGCAGCGCATGCCGCACACGTTCGAGCGGCAACGATTGGACAGCGAGGCGGTCCTCCGCGCCGCCGCCACCAACGGAGCTCGGGCGCTCGGCTTGGAGGACCGCCTCGGGTCGCTCGAGGAGGGGCGGTTCGCCGACCTCCTGATCGTGGACAAGGAGCGGATCCTGTTCCCGCCGGGGCGCTACGACGACGAACCGTTCCTCGACGTGGTGCTCGACCGCGCCGACGCCTCCGACATCGACACCGTCATGGTGCACGGGCGGGTCCTTGTGGAGGGAGGCCGCGTGACGGTCGTCGACGAGGACGTCGTGAAGGAACGGTTCGCCTCGGCGGTGCACGACCGCGTGTACCGGCTCCCGGAACACGTGCAGCGGTGGGCGGAGCTCGGGCGGTTGGTGGAGCCCTACGTGATCGACTTCTACCAACGCTGGTACGCGACGCCGGTGGAGCCCGCGTCCGTGTACAACGCGAAGCAGCCGCCGGGGAGGACGCCGTGATCATCGACGCACACAGCCACATCCTCAGCCTCGCGGAGGATCCGGAGTTCACGATCGAGTACGGCCGCGAGGGGTCGCTGTGCATCTATCGCAGCATGGGCCTCCTCCCTTCGCATCGGATGCCGACCGAGGAGGAGTGGGAGGCGAGCGGCTTCACGCGCAAGGGCTGGCCCGTGATCGGGCCCGAGGAATCGCTCCGCGATCATCCTGGATTCGACAAGATCGTCGTCCTCGGGATCTCGCCCCAGTGGCTCGACGGCAGATTGATCGGGACGGTGGACACGACGGGTACCCTCGGCGTCGCCGGGCCGATGCATCCCGATCTCTGCAACGACTACATCGCTGCCGTCGTGCGCGCCGAACCCGATCGGTTCATCGGGTTCGCGTCGGTGAATCCGCTGTACCGGGGGACCGGCGAAGCGGTGGCCGAGCTCGAGCGAGCGGTCGTCGAGCTCGGACTCTCCGGCGTGAAGCTGTATCCGATGTACCAGCATTGGGCGGCCAACGATCCCGAGGTGGCGTTCCCCATCTACGCGAAGGCGCAGGAGCTGGGGGTCCCGGTGATGATCCACCAGGCGGGTTCGACGCGGATCGACGCGAAGCTCGAGCTCGGCCGGCCGGCGCTCCTCGACGACATCGGCCGGGTGTTCCGGGATCTTCGGGTGATCGTGGCGCACTGCGGCTGGCCGTGGGTCGACGAGGCGTTGTTCCTCCTCACGAAGCACCCCAACTTCTATGCGGAGCTTTCGTACCTGATCGCGAGCGTCACGCGCCGGGATCTGTTCTTGCTCCTGTCCCGCTGCGAGCCGATGTTCGTCCCCCTCGAGAAGCTCTTCTTCGGCACCGACTACCCGGGGTTCCTGTACGACCCCGTCAAGCTGATGGAGAAGCTGGTCACGGTGAACGAGGGATCCGATGCGATCGGGTTGCCGGCGATCCCTCAAGCGAAGATCGACGCGATCCTCGGCGACAATTTCGCTCGACTGATGGGGCTGCTCGACTGACCGCGGCGCGTGCATGGTCGTGCGTCCAACAGGCCGAGGGCGGAAGGAGAACGTGATGGTGGATGTGGAGCGACAGCGCGACGAACTCGTGGAGCGACTGTTCGCGGCATCTCTCGCGATGGGAGAGGTTCTGACCGTCTATCTGGGAGATGCGCTCGGGCTCTACCGAGGTCTCGAGGGGGCGGGATCGATGACGGCTCGAGAACTGGCTCAGGAGGCCGGGATCTTCGAGCGGTACGCGCGGGAGTGGCTGGAGCAACAGGCCGCCGCCGGGATCGTGGCGACCGAGGACCAGACGGCCGATCCCGACGGACGCCGGTACCACCTCCCTCCGGGTCATGTCCAACCCCTCCTGGATCTCGACAGTCCGTACTCGATGGCGCCCCTCTGCAAGTCGTTCGTCGCGTTGTCCGGTGTGATGCCGGAGCTCCTCGCCGCCTTCCGCAGCGGAGACGGCGTTCCGTGGACCTCCTACGGCCGCGACATGGTCGAGGCACAGGGTGACTTCAACCGACCGTGGCTGGTCGGTTCGCTCGGCGCCGAATACCTCCCCTCGATCCCCGATCTGCACGAACGGCTCATGAGCGAGCCGGCCGCGAGCGTGGCCGACGTCGCCTGCGGCGTCGGCTGGGCCGCGATCTCACTCGCCAAGAAGTACCCGAGGATCACCGTCGACGGCTTCGATCTCGACGAGCCGTCGATCGAGATCGCCAGGCGGAACGCGAAGGAAGCCGGTGTCGCCGATCGCGTGCGGTTCGAGGTGAAAGATGCGGCCGATACCGCGCTGCAGGGTCAGTACGACCTCGCGTTGGTGGTGGAGGCGGTACACGATCTCTCGCAACCGGTCGCGGTGCTCAGCGCCATCAAGGACATGCTCAAGCCCGGGGGAACGCTGATCGTCGCCGACGAGCGAACCGAGGACTCGTTCACGGCGCCGGCCAGTGAAACGGAACGCCTCTTCTACGCCTACAGCGTCCTGTGCTGCCTGCCCTCCGCGATGGACGACCACACCTCCGCGGCAACCGGGACGGTGATGCGCCGGGCGATGTTCGAGAGGTACGCCAAGGAGGCCGGGTTCGACGGCGTCTCCGTCCTGCCGATCGAGCACGACTTCCTTCGCTTCTACCGGCTCGACCGCTAGCCACGAGAGATCGCAAGGAGGTTGAGATGAACGAGCAAGGTCACGGCGTTGCACCCGCTCCCGGATCAGTTCCGTCCGATGGGGATGTGACGAGGAAGCTGGTCGGCGTGGTGAAGGCACATGATGTGCACCTCAGCGGATCGGCAGCGGGACTCGTGGTCGCTGCAGGCGATCTGTCCGTACTCAACGGGGGCTGCGGTCCAGTGCTGACCAACGGGAACCTCACGATCCGGAACGGCGGCTGCGGCCCGGTGATCGCGAAGGGCAACGCATCGATCGAGAATGGCGGTACACAAGCCATCATCGCGGCCGGGGGAGCGACGATCGGCCGGCACGCGTTCGTCGGCGTCGTCGCCTCGCCGAAGGTCACCGTCGAGGAGGGAGGGAGAGTGCTCCTGAGCTCCCCGGCGGCGATCGCGGTCGGCGCGGCCGTCGGTTTCGGAGTCGCCCTCCTCGCGCGACTCGTGCGACGCTAGGCCCGATCCTCGCTTCACGAAAGGGACTCGCTCGACCGCCGAGAGACAGGGAGGCGTGAACATGAAGGCATTCGCGATCGACGGATTCGGAGAGGAGGGTTCGGTTGGCGACCTGCCGGTTCCGGAGCCGACCGAAGGGCAGCTCCGGGTGCGGGTGGCCGCAGCCGGATTGAACCCGTTCGACGTCGCGGTGGTGCAGGGCTACGTGAAGGATCACATGGAGCACCGGTTCCCCCTCGTTCCGGGGATGGACGCCTCGGGAAGCGTGGACGCGCTGGGTGAGGGCGTCCAGGGTTACGCGGTGGGTGACGAGGTGTTCGGCTCCGTCGGCAAGGGATACCTCGGGGAAGGCACGCTGGCCGAGTTCACCACCGTCTCGGCGGGCACCGTGACGCACAAGCCGTCTTCCTTCGATCACACCGTCGCCGCGGCGATCCCCACGGCCGGTGTCACCGCGCTGAACATGGCCGACACCCTCGTGTTGTCCAACGGCCAGACGGTGGTCGTCATCGGCGCGACGGGCGGCGTCGGAAGCTACTTCGTCCAACTTGCCGGGCGCCGAGGCGCTCGGGTCGTGGCGGTCTGCCGGGGTGAGAACGCGGACTACGCTCGCGGTCTCGGTGCCGTCGATGTGATCGACTACTCGGCGGGCGACGTCGCCGACGCGGTTCGATCCCGCTATCCGGACGGCATCGACGCGGTGGCGGACATGCACGGAGACGCGGAGCAACTCGCCGAACTTGGCGAGCAGATCCCGTCCGGGGGCCGTGTGGCCTCGGTGGTCGGCGCCGTCGACATCGAGACGCTCGGAGCACGTGGCGTCGAGGGGACGAACGTCCAGGGCCGGGTGACGACGGAATCGCTCGAGGTGCTATCCGGCATTATCGAGGCGGGCGAGATCGTCGTACCGGAGATCCACACCCACCCGCTCGCGGAGGCGGGTGAGGCGTTGGCGGCCGTCGGCACGGGACACGTCCGAGGGAAGATCGTGGTGACCGTGCAGTAGGAGGCCACCACCCTCGGACAACGGGTGTGGGCGGGGTTGGGTTACCCGAACCGTTCGTAGGTGCTCGCAAAGCCCCGCGCGGCGTTGTTTGATGTGTTGAATTACTTTTTCTGATCAAGGCTTCATCCTTGCTGATCTACGGGAGGCCGACCATCAGTTCCTCACCTCTACCATTCCGCGCCTCGCTTGCCATCGTGCTCGTCGCTGCGTTGCTCGTTCTCTTACCCGATCCCCGCTCGCGCCGCCGCAACCTGCGCCTCGGTCGGGGTGGCGGTGAACATCACCCTTGCCGCCGGCGACGCCGTCACCGTCGCTCGCAGCGAGGCCGGCACCATCAGCGTCTCGGGGACCGGGCTCACTGCCACCAACTGTGGCGGGGCGACCGTGTTGAACCGGGACACCGTGAACATCACGGGCGCCGGCGGCAACGAGTCGGTCACGATCGACCTTTCCGGAGGCGCCTTCGAGCCCGGCGTCGTGAACGAGGCCTGGACACGACCGATGAGATCGAGTTCGCGGTCGACCTGGGCGCCGGCGCCGGCGACAGCCTGACGATCACCGGGTCGCCCGCTGCCGACCTGATCACGATGGGTGGGTCGGGCATCAACCTCAACGACACCGACGACGTCGATCTGACGACGATCGGGGTCAAGGCTCGGACACTCTCAGGAGGCCGGTGGGGATGACGCGCTGAGCGCCGCTGGCGGCAACACCACGGGATCGGCCTTGGTCGCCTCGGTCACCATCAACGGAGGGAACGATTCCGACTCGATAATCGGTGGCGACGGTGCGGACACGCTGAACGGCGACGCGGATGTCGATGTGATCACCGGTGGGCCGGGGTCGGACACGGTCTCGGGCGGGATCGGCAACGATCTCTTCGACGAGGGAGTGGCCGCCAACGGCTCCGACTCGTTCGCGGGTGGAACAGGAGTGGACCGGGTGAGCTACGCCGCTCGCAGCACGAGCGTGGTGGTGACGATGGATGGGGTATTCGACGACGGGGGAAGTCGGGCGAGGGCGACAACGTGGCGACTGACTTGGAGAACGCCGATGGCGGATCGGAGGACGACACCATGATCGGGAGCGCGTCCTCCAACGTGCTGACTGGTGGCGGAGGCGATGACACGCTCGACGGTGTCAGCCGGGGCGGACACGCTGGATGCCGGCGATGACGACGATGTCCTCATCGGGGAGCGGGCAACGACACGCTGGTCGGCGGTGCGGGGACTGATACGGGCGACTACGGCGCCACGACCACAGCGGTGACCGCGAGCCTCATGACGGCTACGGGGACCGGAGGCGCGGGCTCGGACACCCTCTCGGGGATCGAGAACCTGATCGGAGGCTCGGGGGCGGATTCGCTCACCGGCGACGGAGGGCCGAACGGCCTGAACGGCGGTACGGGCAACGACATCCTCGCGGGGGGACCCGACGACGACGTCCTCACCGGGGGATCGGGCACCGATACGGCCGACTTCAGTGAGGCGACGAGCGCCGTGGATGTTGACCTCGTCTCGGGCTCGGCGACCGGCGAAGGCAGCGATACTCTCGTGGGGATCCTGAACGTGATCGGCGGTTCGGGTGACGATGCGCTGACCGGCGATACGAACGCGAACGTCCTGTCGGGTGGTGCGGGTGCCGACAGACTGGTAGGCGGGCTGGGCAACGACACGCTCGCCGGCGCGACCGGTGCGGATATGGTCGACTACGCGAACGCGATCGGAGATGTCACCGTCAACCTCGCCGCGGGAACGGCGACGGGTGACGGAACCGACACCCTGAGCGGCATCCGGCACGTGACAGGAGGACCCGGGAACGACGCGATCACGGGCAACGCAGCTGCGAATGCCTTGGACGGCGGGCCGGGCAACGACACGCTGATCGGCGGCGCGGGGGACGACTCTCTTCTCGGCGCCGCGGGCGTCGATACCGTGAGCTACTCGACCTCCTCGGCGGGCGTGGTGGTCGACCTCGGCGCCGGCACGAGCACCGGCGAAGGGAGCGACGCCCTGGTCGGCTTCGAGAACGCGACCGGCAGCTCGGGTCCGGACACGCTCGTGGGAGACGGGGGGCCCAACATGCTCGATGGAGGAGCGGGTGCGGACTCCCTCACCGGCGGAGACGGTGACGACACGCTGACGGGAGGCGTGGGCGTCGACGCCGTGGATTACTCGGCGGAGATCGGCGTCCTAACGGTCAACCTCTCCGCCGGGGTCGCGATCGGCGACGGAACGGATTCGCTGTCGGCAGTCGAAAATGCGATCGGAGGCTCCGGGAACGACCGCCTCATCGGCGACGGCGCGGCCAACTCGCTGGCCGGTGGCGCCGGTAACGATGTGTTGGTTGGCGGGCTCGGCAACGACTCGATGGCCGGCGACACCGGGATCGACACTCTCGATCTCTCCGGCTCCCTCGAGGCGGTGACCGTCGACCTCTTCGTGGGGCTAGCCACGGGCGATGGGTCGGACGTGGTCGGAGGCTTCGAGCGAGTCGTTGGGTCCGCGTTCGAAGACTCGTTGCTGGGGACCATGGCGGTGGAGGTGCTGCAAGGAAGGCACGGAGCCGACCTGCTCGCGGGGCGCGGAGGCGGCGACCGTCTCGTCGGAGGATTCGGCGGCGACGACCTCCGAGGCGGGTCTGGCTCGGACGTGCTCCTGGGGGAATCAGGCAACGACGCGTTGAACGGCGGTCAGGGATCGGACCTCTGCAGGGGTGGAGTCGGGCGCGACACCCTGCATAGATGCGAGTCCTAGGTGCGATCCTCGCGGCGGCGACTACTCTCTGATCGATGCCTCCCCTCGGCGACGATCCCGCGCGAGTCGCTCTCGTTGGCTACGGTCTCGGCGGAAGGCTGTTCCCCGCACCGCTGATCGCGTCGGCCCCCGGCCTGTCGCTCGTCACGATCGTGGAGGCCCCGCCCGCTAGGCCGAGGGCCCGCGAGTCCTATCCGTCCGCCGGGGTCCTCGACCGCCCGTTGCTCCCTGAGCAGATCATCGAGATCGGGAACGGTGCTAGAGGCCTTCGCCCCCACGCGGCGATCGCGGCGTCGTGCAGGGCACCCTCGGACGTGTGTAACTAGGACGCCTTCGCGTTCCCGAGGGCCGACTGGACCACGTAGTCGAACAGTCCTTCGTCTTCCGGCTCGACCGTGATCGAGGCGAGCTTGCCCCCTTTGCCGTCGAACGTGAAGCGCTGACGGAGGACCATCTCGGCCGTGTGTCGCGGACCGAGGACCGACACCTGATGGCGGACGACCATCTGATCGCCCTCGTGGAGGAAGGAGATCTCGCCGTTGTTGCTACCGGTCTGGAGCACCATCCTCAACGCGACGACGAAATGTCCCACCTCGGCGATCCCCCGGTGCGTCCCGGCGAGCGGCGAGGACCCCGGCAGCACGAGAACCACGTCGGGGCGCATCGAAGCGCGGATCACGTCGTGGTCACGGCGGCCGAACGCGGCCAGGAGCTCGGCGAAGAGACACTCGCGGTCGGAGTAGAGCAGTTCGTCACTCACGTCCCCCCATCGACGGGCCGGAGGAGAAGCTTTACGACTGGTGCCTTCGAGGTCACTGTTCCTGAGCGTGGGGCCCTCACGCGGCCGCTACAGACCTCGGGGGCGCTCGCCGACAACAATCGGATGAAGTCCCTCTCGGGAGCGGCTCGGCATCCCTTTCGCCGACCTTGGCGCCGGCGCAGTCGGCCGGATCCACTACGTCGGATCTCGGAGGCGCTCAGATCCTCTCGCGCCGACCCGTTCCAAGCATGGCGCGATCCCTCTGGTCACGACTTCGAGTCGGTGTTCACGGCGGCCCGCGACGGCCAAGGATGGGCACTCTCGGAGCTCTACGGAGCCCTCTTCCCGCGGATCCTTCAATATCTGGGAGCCGTCGAGCCCGACCGCGGCGGAGGACGTCGCATGCGATACATGGCTCGACGTTGTGGATGGTCTGGAGCGCTTCCAGGGCGACGAGGCCGGCTTGCGAGCGCTCTCGTTCGCGATCGCCCGCCGGCGTCTGCTGGACGTCCGACGCCGGCGCTCTCTGGGACGGACGGTCGCCGCGGGACCCGGCAGCGGCGATCGAGGCCCGGCCGGCGCACGGCGGGGATGAGACGGCCGTCTCGTCGCCGGGAACGGATCCGGCCATCGGTTTGATCACCTCCTCCCTCTCCCCGGAGGAGGCCGACGTCGTCCTCCTCCGCGTCATCGGCGATCTCGACGTGGATGCGGTCGCCGGGATCGTCGGCACACGACCGAGCGATGTCCGACTGATGCAACATCATGCCGTTCGCCGGCTGGCATCAGTTCTCGAGACAGAGGGTGTGACCCGATGACGGACTGGAACGGTCCTGTGGACGGGACGCCCAGCGGCGGGCTGGACACCGATACGCTGGATCGGATGCTCGCCGGCGGGATCCACCCCGACGACGCACCGCCCGGCTACTCGGAGGTTGCGAGGGTCCTGTTTGCTGTCGCCGAGGCGACCGACAACGTGGAGCTCGTTCACGAGACTGCGCACGTGGCCCTTGCCATGGAGCTGGTGGAGCAGCGGTCTCCGGTATCGGCATCGTCTCACCAAAGATCGAGCCGGCGATCGCGGTCGACGACGTCCGGGAGGCATCGAGGGAAGATCGGGGGCCTGGTCGTCATCGGCGCCCTGATCGGGTCCACGGGGCTCGCCGCGGCCGGGGTCCTCCCGGATGCGGCCCAGGATGCTTTCTCCAAGGTCCTCGACAAGGTCGGCATCACGGTTCCCCCCGGGAGCGGTCATCCTGCGAGCTCCGGCGAGGAGCTCTCAGGGGTAGCCACCACGACCGACGCCACCGGCGGCGACAAGGGTGCGGGTATCTCTTCCGTCGCCGGCGGCGGCAAGAGCCAGGCCGGGCACCACGGGGCACCCGCTAGGGGCGCGGGCCGAGGGCCCCAGGGTGCCGCAGCGGGGCACGTGCCGCACGCCCAAGCGGGGCACGTGCCACAGGGTGGAGGTATCGCGGGGGCGGCCGGGCACGATGCGAACGACACGACGACTTCTCATGAACACCCCGAGGGTCGAAGCAGCGCGGGCTCGGGAAACGCCTCGTCTGCGTCGTCGGTTCGCGTTGCACCGTCGAAGCCACCCGTGCACGCTCACTAGGCACTCACCCGAGGCATCTCTCCGCTCCCTCGCTCACGAACCTCCGTGAAACTCCCAGGCGCTGCAGGCACAATGGCGCGGACCATGACATCGACCAACGGCTCTCCGCAGGACTCTGCCGGCAGGGAATCGATGGAACCGCGATGGCCGGCATCGCTCGCCGTGACCGCCGCTCTCCTCCTCTATGTGACCCTTCCGGGAACGCTCACGATCGGACCCGGCTGGGTCATCCCGGTTATCGAGGCCGCTCTCCTCATCCCTCTGACCGTGCGTGCGCCCTACCGGCATCGTGGGGAGGTTCGCCTCATCCGCTACGCCTCGCTCCTGCTGATCGCGCTCGTGAACCTCGCGGTCGTGGCCTCGCTCGCGCTCCTCGTCAACCTGGTGTTGTCGGGCGAGGCGGTGACGGGGCGCCAGTTGATCTTCTCGGGGATCCAGATCTGGCTCACGCTGATCCTCCTGTTCTCGCTCTGGTACTGGGAGGTGGACCGTGGCGGGCCCGGCATCCGCGGTCAGCGTGACCAGGCCGATCCCGACTTCCTCTTCCCGCAGATGGCGACCCACGAGCTCGGCCAGACGGAGTGGATGCCGGGCTTCGTGGACTATCTGTATCTGTCGTTCACCAACGCCACGGCGTTCAGCCCGACGGACACGATGCCCCTCACCGTTCGAGCGAAGCTGCTGATGCTGATCGAAGCGCTGGCCTCGATCACCACGATCGTGATGGTCGCGGGCCGCGCGGTGAACATCCTCAAGTGAGGGCGTGGGCGTGATTACAGGGCCCTTCGCAGCTCGCCGACAACAACACCATGAAGTCCCTCTCCAGGGCGGCTGCGACGTCGCTGGCAGCGGCTCCTGCGCCCGCGGAGCCCGTTACCGCATCTCGAGAGGGACCCGCGCCGGCGGTCTGGCCCCACCTCCGCCCCGCGATCGTCGCGACGGCGATCTGCATGGTCGTCTTCCTGCTGATCCAGGGGATCCTGGCCGCGTACAACGTGCACGTCATCCGTGACGCCTTCGGTCGTGGTCAGCTCAATGGCTATCCGTCGAACTACTCGTCTCTTCCGATACGCCTGCTGACCACGATCGTCCTGGGGAGCATCACGTACCTCGTCTTCGCTCTCAGCGGGCTCGCGATCGCGAGTCGGGGTCATCGACTCCTGTTCATGTTGCCCGCTGCTCGGCTTCGTGCTCGTCGCCGTCGTGGCGACCGGCTACGGTCACCAACCTCAGGCGCTCGGCACCCAGTGGCAGATCCAATGCTTTCGAGATGTGTGCAACCCCTGGTTCGCACACCCCTGGCTGGGTCCGCTCATGGATCTGGCGCTCGTCCTCATCCCGGGATGGGTCGTCGCCGCTCGGGTTCGGAGTCGTCGGTGGCCCGGTGTCACCGACCCGCCCGCGATCGCCGCGATCCTCGTGACCGTTGCCCTCGTGGCGACGGCGGCGTGGACGATCGCCGTGGTCCAGAATTCGGTCGACCTCAGCGTGGTCGTGGCGGTCGGAGGCATGGGCATCGTGATCGGCACGGCCCGCCCCTGGTGGCCATGGCTCCACGTGCTGTTCGCCGTTCTGGCTACCGGCGCTCTCACATCGCTCGTGTGGTTCGTCATCAGTCCGGATCCGCTCTTCTCCGAGCTGAGCGCCGTGCCGTACATCGCGGTGGACACGTGGCCGATCGTCGCGATCGGGCTCCTCGCCTCGGGCTGGCGATCACTTGCCTGGGTGCTCCGGAGGATGCAGGAGCGACCGCTCCGACTCGTGGTCGCGGTGAACCTGCTGAACATCGTCGACGCGGTGATGACCACGCTCGTGGTGCGATCGGGCGGAGCCGTCGAGGCGAATCCGTTGGTTCGCTTCGGTGGGCTCCCGGCGAAGGTCATCTTGGTGGGCGTGCTCACGTGGCTGCTGTATCGAAGGCGCCCGGTCTCGCTCGTCTGGCCCGCGGCCGCGCTCCTCTGGGTCGCCTGCTACCACGTGTGCGGCATCTTCGTGAACGGCAGGTGGCTCTCCTGAGAGCCGCCCTCATGCTCCGCGCCGGCTAGCCTGCCGGCTTCTGCATGTCGGCACGCCGGTTCGATTCGCCCTGGTAGTAATGGTCCGGAGGATCTCCGATCGATGAACACGGCCGCCGGCCGACTCTTCACCGCCGCCATCACGACGGCCATCGCCGAGGCGTTGAGCTTCGCGTTCGGCATGACCTGGGAGATCCTCTGGGCGCTGGTACTCGGATTCGGACTCTCGGGGGTCGTGCAGGCCGTCGTGTCGAAGGAGTCGGTCACCCGGCTCCTTCCGGACGACTCTCCTCGTTCGCTCGCGATCGCGTGTGGCCTCGGCGCGGCCTCGTCCTCGTGTTCGTATGCCGCCGTCGCGCTCGCACGCTCGCTCTTCCGGAAAGGAGCCAACTTCACAGCCGCGATGGCGTTCGAGTTCGCGTCGACGAACCTCGTCATCGAGCTGGGGATCATCACGTGGCTGCTGCTCGGCTGGCAGTTCACACTCGCTGAGTTCATCGGTGGGCCCATCATGGTCGCGATCCTCGCCGTCGCGTTCCGACTCACGCTCAAGCCCGAGCTCTTGGAGGAGGCGCGAGCGCAGGCCGACCGCGGGCTCGCCGGCGTGATGGAGGGTCACGCGACCATGGACATGTCGGTGGGCGGAGGGTCGCTCGCATCTCGGATCGCCTCGGACCGCGGCTTCACCGCGATCAGCCACTCCTTCGTCATGGACTGGGCGGCCATCTGGAGGGACATCGTCATCGGCCTGTTGATCGCCGGTGCGCTGGCCGCCTGGGTTCCGGAGGCGTTCTGGCAGAGCTTCTTCCTCGTCGAACACCCGCTGCTCGCGAAGATCTGGGGGCCGCTCATCGCCCCGCTGGTGTCGGTGCTCTCGTTCGTGTGCTCGATCGGGAACGTGCCGCTCGCGGCCGTGCTGTGGAACGGCGGCATCAGCTTCGGAGGAGTGGCGTCGTTCATCTTCGCGGACCTGATCATCCTGCCGATCCTCAACATCTATCGGAAGTACTACGGCGTGAAGATGAGTAGGCACCTCTTGGTGACCTTCTATCTCGCGATGGTGACGGCGGGATGGATCGTCGAGGTGCTGTTCGGCATCCTCGGGATCATCCCCGAGGAACGCCACGCCCATGTGACGGAGGCGAGCGTCTCCTGGAACTACACGACGTTCCTGAACATCCTGTTCCTGGTGGTGACGGCGATCCTGGTCAACCGGTTCTTGCGAACGGGCGGACGCGCGATGCTGCGGATGATGAACATGGCGCCGCACGGGGAAGACGACCATGAGAGTGGGGGAGTCGCCACCTACACGTGTCCCATGCACCCCGAGGTGCGGTCATCGACGCCTGGTCGTTGTCCGAAGTGCGGCATGGATCTGATGCGGGAGCAGCCTTGACGACTCGCGATCAGGCTCTCAGCTGGTCCCGATGACGGCACGGAGGACGATCGCCGGGTTTCGAGGATCCCCCGTGCCGTAGCCCACGCTCTCGATCGTCATCACGGGGATCTGGCCGAACGAGGTCGCGGCGACCGCGAGGATCGCGGCGCCAGTCGGCGTGACGACCTCACCGGACAGCTCCTGAGGCTCGACCGGCACGCCGCGCAGCAGCTCGAGGGTCGCCGGGGTCGGGACGGCGAGCCGACCGTGCTCGGTGTCGACCGTTCCTCGTCCATACGGCGCCGGTGACGCGACGATCGTGTCGATCCCCAGCTGGCCGATCGCGAGCGCGGTGCCCACGACTCCCACGACCGAACGGAGCGATCCGACTTCGTGGAACCTGACGGCCTCCGGGCTCGAGCCGTGCACACGTGCCTCCGCTTCTGCGAGTCGACGGTAGATCCGGAGAGCGAGATCGCGGGCAGCATCGGGGAGCCCTCCTGCCGAGAGCAGTGCCTCGAGGTCGGCGAGTCGTCTTCCGACCGACACTCCTCCTCCCTCGACCGAGACCCTCCGGACGCGGAACTCGCCGACCAACACATCCTCTGAGATCAGGATCGGTAGATCGCCGCCGAGGAAGCCGAGCTCCTTCGAGAGGGAATCGATGTCCGCACCCGCGTCGATCAGCGCTGCGAGCGAAGCCACGCCGTTGATCCCTCGGGAGCAGTCGAAGTAGGCGATCCTCATCCTCGGACCATCCTGTGGGCGGCCATGGCCGCGCCCAGACCGTTGTCCACGTTGACCGTGACGACACCCGGAACGCATGACGAGAGCATGCCGAGGAGGGCTGCGAGCCCTCCGAACGAGGCGCCGTAGCCGACGCTCGTCGGGACGGCGACGACCGGACACGGGATGAGCCCTGCGACGACCGACGGCAGGGCGCCCTCCATGCCCGCCACGACGATCACGCAATCGGCTCGTTCGAGTGTGGGGACCTGCGCGAGCACGCGATGGATCCCGGCCACGCCGACGTCGACGATCCGGTCGACGTGGAGGCCGAACGCCTCTGCGACGAGCGCTGCTTCCTCCGCGACGGGCAGGTCCGACGTACCGGCCGAGACGACCGCGATCCTCTTGCCCGGATCCCGGTCGGATGATCGGATCACGACGAGACCGGCCAGCGCGTGGTGGACGGCTTCCGGCATCTCCTCTCGAACCGCTCGTGCCTGCGCCTCGGTCGCTCGCGTCAACAAGATGGGCCGCACCTCGGCGCGCATGAGAGCTCTCGCCACGGCGACGACCTGGGCGGGCGTCTTCCCCGGCCCGTAGATGACCTCCGGCTGCCCCGTTCTCGCTTCGCGCCCGAGGTCGGGCTCGACGTCGTCCCGGTTGAGCACCGGCACGTCGTCGAGCCACGCCGCCGCGTCGTCCGGCGTCAGCTCCCCGGATGCGACACGCCCGAGCATCTCGCGGATGCCATGGAGGTCCAAGGCCCGAATCGTAGCGGGAGCGTGGTCCCCCCGAGCTACACTCGATCGGTGGGCTTGGACCTCCGTTCGACCCGGCAGAAGTTCACTCACCTTCGGCTGATCCTGACCGACATCCCTGATGCCGTCGTCGCGTTCTCGGGCGGTGTCGACAGCTCGTTGCTCGCGGTCGCAGCCCGTGAGTCGATCGGCGATGCCGTGACCGCCGTCATCGCGGACTCACCCTCGATCCCCCGCCGGGAGCTGACGGAGGCGATCGAGTTCGCAGGCCGCCACGACATCCGCCTCGAGGTCGTGCAGACGAACGAGATGGACGACCCCCGATACCGGCGCAACGGGTCGGACAGGTGCGCCTTCTGCAAGGAGGCGCTCACCGACGCCGTGTTGACGCACCCCGTCTTCCGCGACCGAACGCTGCTGCTCGGTGTGAACGTGGACGATCTCGGGGATCACCGCCCCGGCCAGCATGCCGCGAAACGCCGTGGCGCTCGCTTCCCCCTCGCCGAGGCCGGATTGGGGAAGGATGAGGTGCGCGCCCTCGCACGAGAGATGGACCTCGAGACATGGAACAAGCCGGCGGCGGCGTGCCTGGCATCGCGCTTGGCATACGGTGTACCCGTGTCCGAGGAGGCGTTGCGCAGGATCGAGCAGGCCGAGGAGTCGCTGGGGCGGCTCGGTCTCGCGGGGGACGTGCGGGTGCGCGATCAGGGACAAGACCTGGCACGGATCGAGGTGAGGTCCGAGCGATTCGACGACGTCATGGCTCGCCGGGAGGACATCGTCGATGCGATGCACGACGCAGGCTTCCTCTACGTCACCCTCGATCTCGAAGGCTTCCGCTCCGGCAGTCACAACCTGGTCATCTCTCTCAAGCGACGTGAGACCTCCGAACGCTGAGAGGTCCGGAGACGGCCGATCCTCTGCTGCGACTCGTTGCTAGCCTGGCGAGTGATGGCTTCGGATCGTGACTTCGAAGCGGTGCTCGTGGCAGCGCGTGGGGGACACGGATGGGCACTCGCGGAGCTGTATCGAGCCCTGTACCCGCGCATCGTTCGATATCTCCGAGCCGTCGAGCATGCCGAGGCCGAGGATCTCGCGAGTGATACGTGGCTCGACATCGTTCACAGCCTGGAGCGTTTCCGTGGCGATGAAGCCGGCCTACGAGCTTTCTCGTTCACGATCGCTCGGCGCCGTCTGCTCGATCTCCGGCGCCGACGCTCCAGGAGACGTACCGAACCGCGTGATCACCGAGGGTTGATCCAGGCCGGACCCACCGGGAACGTCGAAGAAGAAGCTCTTTCGTCGCTCGGGACGGGTTGGGCAGTCAACCTGATCACCTCCTCACTCACCTCGGAGCAAGCGGACGTGGTCCTGCTCCGCGTCATCACCGGCTACTCGGAGGTCGCACGTGTCCCCTGCACGCGGCCGTCCGGGACCACGGCAGTCTCGCGTGCCCCTACCGTCCGGTAGCCCGAAGGAACTCGTCGCGCAGCCCCGACTCCTCTTCGTAGGTGCCTCGCCAGAACGACGTCCACGTCCTCGAGTTCTCCTCGCGAACCCCGCGCATCTGGGTGCACAGGTGCGTCGCCTCGAGGTGGACGGCGACTCCGTGGGCGCCGAGCAACTCGACGAGGTGGTCGGCGACCTCCTGGCCGATGCGTTCCTGGACCGTGAAGCGATTGGCGAACACGCGGACGAGTCTGGTCAGCTTCGAGATCCCGATGATCCGGTCGTGCGCGACGTAGCCGACGTGCGCTGCCCCGTGGAAGGGGAGGGCGTGATGCTCACAGAGCGAGAAGAAGGAGATCGGCCCTTCGATGATCTGACTGATCCGGCAATCGGGACCGCCCCGGCATTCCGTGGGGAACACGGTGACGAGTTTGGCGTCGCCTTCGTAACCGGATGTCGAATCGAAGAGAGCCTTCAGGAACCGTCGCGGAGTCTCCTCGGTTCCGGGCGTGTCGAGGTCCATCCCGAACGCCGAGAAGATCTCGGCGATGTTGCCTTCGAACCTGTTCCATTCCTCGTCGCTGACTTCCCTGGGAACGAGGTGTTCCCAAAGGGTGCCCTCCTCCGGATCACCGGCCTTCAGCGCCGCGATGCCTCCGCCGGGCGGTCGCTGGGCCGGATGTCCTGTGTCGGTCATGCGGGATCCCACCTCCTGATCAGTCCTGGTCTCCGATCATCGGAGCCACTCAGCCTAGAGCCTCGTTCCATTAGGCTCCGGGCGGTCGAATGACCGATCAGCACCTACCCGAGTTCCAGACGCTCTTCGAAGTCCCCGGTCTGCCACGATTCGATCTTCCGGAAGCCGTGGAGCGAGCGTACGGAGCCTTCGGCCTCGCTCCTCGGGTGGTGTACAGCAACTTCGTGTCGTCGATCGACGGGATCGTCGCGATCCCCGATGTGCAGAGATCCTCCGCCCTGATCAGCGGTGGCGATCCCGCGGATCGGTTCGTCGTCGCGCTCCTTCGCGCCGCCGCGGACGTGGTCGTGATCGGAGCAGGGACGTTCCGTGCCCATGAAGGTCCATGGACCTCCGAGAACGCCTATCCCGAGGCCGCGGAGCGTTTCACCGAGTTCCGGCGGGCACAGGGCATGGGCGATGCGCCGAGGCTCGTGATCGTCACCGCATCCGGCGATGTCGGCGGATCACGGTCGAAACTCGACGACGTCATCGTGATCACGACCGAAGGATGGCGCGAACAGATCTCGGGGAGGACGTGGCCGCGGCTGCCGAAGTGGTCGAGCTGGGCGCGGCGAGGTCCGTCGACATGCAGGAAGCGGTCGGATGGCTCTTCGATCGGGGGTACGGCAGGATCCTCATCGAGGGCGGCCCGAAACTCATGGGCGAGGCCCTCAAGGCCCGGATCGTGGACGAACTCTTCCTCACCATCTCTCCTTTGATCGTCGGGGGTGGAGAGGAGCAACCCCGACCGACGCTCGCATCGGGTGTCGAACTGTTGCCGGATGCGGCGCGATCCGGCCAACTCCTGAGCCTCCGCCGGAAAGATGCCTACCTCTTCCTCCGTTACTCACTCCTCGAGGTGGGACCATCTTGAGGGCGAAGACGCGAGGATCGAAGGGCCGGCGGAGGCGGGCGATGTGAAGATCGGCATGGTGGGGCTGGGGCGCATGGGCGCGAACATGACGGAGCGCCTGCGCAGCCGAGGTCACGACGTCATCGGGTACGACCGGAACCCCGAGACGAGCGAGGTCGCGTCTCTCGACGAGCTCGTCGGCCGTCTCGAGAGGCCGAGGACGATCTGGTGCATGGTGCCCTCCGGTGATCCGACGGAGGAGACGATCCGCGCGCTTGGCAGAGCTCCTCGATGAGGGCGATCTCGTCGTGGACGGCGGCAACTCGTACTTCCGCGACTCGCTCCGGCGTGCCGAGGAGCTCGACGGTCGCGGGATCCTCTTCTGCGACGCGGGGGTCTCGGGTGGGATCTGGGGTCTCGCGGAGGGGTATTGCCTCATGGTCGGCGGCACCGACGAGGCGATCCAACGTCTCGAGCCTGCCCTCGTCGCGTTGGCGCAAGAGGGCGGCTACGCACACGTGGGCCCCGTCGGAACGGGTCACTTCGTGAAGATGGTCCACAACGGGATCGAGTACGGCCTCCTCCAGGCGTACGGCGAGGGGTTCCAACTCCTCCAAGCGTCCTCGGAGTTCCCCGACCTCGACCTGTCCCAGATCGCCGAGGTGTGGCGACAGGGGTCGGTCGTGCGGTCGTGGCTCCTCGACCTCGCGGCCCGCGCGCTGGAGCAGGATCCGGGCCTCGACGGGATCCGCGGCTACGTTGAGGACTCCGGCGAGGGACGCTGGACCGTCCTCGAGGCCGTTCGCAGCGGTGTTCCGGTGCCGGCGATCGCGGACTCGCTGTTCGCTCGCTTCGACTCCCGCGACGACGATCCGTTCGCGATGAAGCTGATCGCGGCACTCCGGCAGCAGTTCGGTGGGCACGGGGTGAAGGAGCGGTGAGGCTCGAGCGTCCGCGTCCGCAGGCGCTCGTGATCTTCGGCGCGTCGGGAGATCTGACGCGCCGGAAGATCCTGCCGGCGCTCTACAACCTCTTCTACGACGACTGCCTGCCCGAGCGGTTCGCCGTCGTGGGGTATGCCCGGAGCGGATGGGACGACGACACGTTCCGCAAGCACGCACGCGACTCCGTGGAGGAGTTCTCTCGACGCGAGCTCGACGAGGGGAAATGGAAGGCGTTCGAGGAACTGCTCCACTACGTTCCCGGCGCGTTCGACGAAGAGAACTCGTTCCGAGAGCTCGAGCGGCGTCTCGCCGCGTTCCACCGTGCGCACGGTACGGAGGGGAACCGTCTCTACTACTGCGCGACCCCGCCGTCGACGTTCCCGCTCATCGTCGAGCGGCTGGCAGAAAACGGCCCGCAGGACATGGCTGCGATCGTCATCGAGAAGCCGTTCGGCCGCGACCTCGAGAGCGCCAAGCAGCTCACGGCCGTGATCCTCGAGGTGTTCGACGAGTCGAGGATCTTCCGGATGGATCACTATCTCGGGAAGGAGACCGTCCAGAACATCCTCGTCTTCCGCTTCGCGAACTCGCTCTTCGAGCGGGCATGGAACCGGGAGGCGATCGACCACATCCAGATCACCGTCGCCGAATCGATCGGCGTGGAGAGCCGGGGCTCCTACTACGAGGAGTCCGGCGCCATCCGGGACATCGTGCAGAACCACATGCTCCAGGTCCTCTCGTTCCTGGCGATGGAGCCACCTCGCTCCCTGGAACCGGAGGCGATCCGGGACGAGACGGTGAAGCTGCTGAGCGCGGTTCGTCCGCTGAAGCCCGAGGACGTCGTGCGTGGCCAATACACAGCTGGAGTCATCGATGGCGAGCAGGTGACCGCCTACCGCGAGGAGGATGATGTTGCTTCCGATTCCGAGGTGGAGACGTACGCGGCCGTGCGTGCCTGGATCGACAATTGGCGCTGGTCCGACGTGCCGATCTTCATGCGGACCGGCAAACGCCTCGCGCGCCGCGCGACAGAGATCGCGGTGGTTTTCCAACGACCGCCGGCCTATCTGTTCGAAGGCGTCGGACTGGAGCCCCCTCCCTCCGACCACCTCGTGATCCGGATCGCGCCGACGGAAGGGCTCTCCTTCGACTTCCAGGCGAAGAAGGACGGCCCCGGGTTCGAGCCGGAACCCGAACGGATGACCTTCTCCGAGGGCGACCCGTCCTCGATCCCCGATGCGTACGAGCGACTCCTGCACGATGCGATGCTGGGCGATCAGACGCTGTTCACCCGCCGGGACGGCGTCGAGCGCGCGTGGGATCTGGTGCAGCCACTTCTGGAGCACCCCGGCCCGGTGCACTTCTACCCTGCGGGTTCGTGGGGCCCCGGAGAAGCCGAGGAATTGATCGCGCCGCGCGAGTGGCACGCGGGCGGGAGCGAGGAGGAGGAATCGCGCCGACCGTGACGCGCCTGATCGACGTGTCGCTCGAGGTCGGCCCGGATCTCCTGGTCTGGCCCGGCAACCCCGGAGTGACCGTCACGCCCTCGTCGCGCATCTCGCAGGGCGGCAGCTCCAACGTCTCGGAGATCCGGCTTGGATCGCACACGGGGACCCACATCGACCCACCGTTCCATTTCCTCGACGACGGGACGACGGCAGAGGATCTGCCCCTCGACGTCATGATGGGGGAGACCACGGTGGCCGACTTCAGAGGCACCCCCGGTCCGATCGGGTCCGACGAGCTCGCCGGCCTGTCGCTTCGCGACGAGACCACCAGGCTCCTGCTCCGAACGGACAACTCCGCGCTCTGGGCGGCCCATCCTCGAGCGTTCCCGGACGACTACGTCTGTCTTGCGCAGGACGGGGCGCGATGGGTGGTCGACAACGGCATCAGGTTGATCGGGATCGACTTCCTCTCCATCGAGGCGCGCGGCGCACCGGGGCATCCCACGCACCGGACGCTCCTGGAGGCTGGTGTCGTCATCCTCGAGGGCCTCGACCTCTCCGGCGTCGGGCCCGGAACGTACACGCTCGTCTGCTTCCCGCTCAAGATCGCCGGCGGCGACGGTGCCCCCGCGCGCGCGGTACTGCTCGAGGATTGAGGGTGCCCGAGGCCACCACGTTGCCTCCTCCCCGAAGGGTGGACGGATACGCGCCCATCCGCGACTACGCGGCGATCGGGGACGGACGGACGGTCGCGCTGGTGGCGCGCGACGGCTCCATCGACTGGTTGCCTTTCCCTTCCGTCGATTCGCCGACCGTGTTCGGCGCGCTGCTCGACGCCGGCCGCGGTGGCTCCTTCGCGCTGGCACCCGATGTGCCGAACGAGGTCACCCGCCGCTACCTGCCCGGCACCAACATCCTGGAGACCACGTTCGTCACCGACACCGGCGCGGTCTCCATCACCGACGCGATGACCGTTCCCGGCGGGGGGTCTCGTGCCGCTCAGGGAGCTGGCGCGCGAGGTCAAGGGATTGCGAGGGACGGTCCCGATGGCTTGGCGAGTCGACCCATGCTTCGGCTACGGCGCCGCTCGGCGGAGGGTTGGACATCGCCGGGGGATCCCGGTCGTGGAAGCCGGCGCGGACGCCGTTGCCATCTGTTCCTTCGGGGCGGGGGATCCCGAGGTCGACGAGGGGTCCATCTCGGGACGATTCGAGATCGACGGGGGAAAGAGTGCGCTCCTCACGCTGTCCTTCGCTCACGAGGAACCACTCGTGTTTCCGACGCGCACCGAGGTCGAGAGACGCATCGTGGAAACCCATGAGGCGTGGCATCGGTGGAGCGCGTGCAGCGACTACCAGGGTCGTTGGAAGGATGCGGTCGAGAGAAGCGGTCTGACCCTGAAGCTCCTGTTCTTCGCTCCCACCGGCGCGGTCGCGGCCTCCCCGACCACGTCACTCCCCGAGGAGATCGGTGGCGAACGCAACTGGGACTACCGGCTCTCGTGGGTGCGAGATTCGGCCTTCACGATCGACGCCCTCCTGAGCGTCGGCTGCGCCGAGGAGGCCGAGGCATTCTTCTGGTGGCTGATGCAGGCCTCCCAGCTGACCCATCCTCGACTGCAGGTGCTCTACCGGCTGGACGGCGGTCCCGAAGCGCCCGAGCGAACGCTCGATCTCCGCGGGCTACCGTGATTCGCGGCCGGTTCGGGTCGGCAACGCGGCCGTGGAGCAGCTGCAGCTGGAGATCTACGGGGGCGTGTTCGAGGCCGCTTCGCTGTACGCGGACGCCGGCCGCCATATCGACCATGACGTAGCGAGGCGGCTCGCGGCGATGGCGGATCTCGTCTGCGAGATCTGGCGGCTCCCGGATTCGGGGATCTGGGAGGTGCGGAGCGATCCCGTGCACTTCACGCATTCCAAGATGATGTGCTGGGTGGCCCTCGATCGCGCCGTGAAGCTCGCCGAGCGGGAGCGTATCCCGGACAGACATGCCGATCGATGGCGGAGGGAAGCGTCGGCGATCCGCGAGTTCATCGAGGTTCACTGCTGGTCCGATCGGCTGGGGAGCTACGTCCGTGCCAAGGGGATGGACGAGCTCGACGCCAGCATCCTCACGGGAGCTCTCTTCGGCTACGGCGACGTGAGGCAGGGTCGTCTGTCGACCACGGTCGAGGCCATCCGCAGGGAACTCGGGCACGGGCCGTTCCTGTATCGATACCTCGGCGAGGACGGCGTCTCCGGGCGGGAGGGCGCGTTCCTGACCTGTTCGTTCTGGTTGGTGGAGGCGCTCGTCCACGCGGGTCGATCGACGGAGGCCGCTGACCTGATGGATCGCCTCGTCGGCCTGGCCAATGACGTCGGGCTCTATTCGGAGGAGATCGATCCCGAGGACGGCGCGTTCCTCGGCAACTTCCCCCAGGCCCTCACGCACCTCGCGTTGATCGGGGCGGCCGTCGCGTTCGAGCAGGCGGGCTCATGAGCGTGTGGGCGGCGGCGATCGGTGGACTGGCGGGCACGTTGGTCCTCACCACGGTGCTCCGTGCCGCGAGCGAGTTCCGGCTGACCCGCATCGACCTGCCGTTCCTCTTGGGCACGGTGGTGACGACGGACCGGCAGCGGGCCAAGCTCATCGGGTACCTCCTCCATCTCGTGGCCGGTTTCCTGTTCTCGTTGGCCTACTACGTTGGGTTCGTCGGACTCGGACGCGCCGGCTGGCTTCTGGGTGCGGCGTTCGGAGTGATCCATGGCTTGTTCGCCATGACCACGCTGGTGAACGTGCTCCTGCCGGTGATCCACCCGAGGATGGGCAGCTCCCTCTCGAGCGTGGACTCGACCGCCCTCCTCGAGGCTCCGGGCTTCCTGATGTTGAACTACGGGCGTGCGACCCCGGTCGTGACGCTCATCGCCCACGCGATGTACGGCGCGATCGTCGGAGGGTTCGTGTCGCTCGCCGGGTGATCAGCCTCTCAGCAGGGCGGGAACAAGGTGTTCCGGTGGATCGCCCGACGCACGTCATCGAACATCACTCCGTCCACCGAGAGCTCGCCCGTCGGATCTGCATCCTGGGTCACCAGGACTTCGCGAACGTTCCCTTGCGGCGGGACCAAGAACCACGCGTGATCGTCCGGGAACCAGCGCAGATGCCACTCACCCGTGAGATGGGAGAACCCGGGCGCTGCCTCGATCCGGGGGACGCGGATGCAGCAGTCATGCTCCGTGCACGCCTCCGCCACGTGGTCCTTCGCCATCGTCATCCGAGGATCTTCTCCCGTGTCGTCCTTGGCCTCTGAGGCCGGCGAGCGACCTTACACCCAGGTCAGCGTGCTCCGTGGAAGGAAGCCCTTCTCCGAGATGGGTAGTTCCTACTCATGGGAGGGGTGGATCGGGCGTCGAGCAACTGTATATGCGGCAGATCGCTCTCCTCAGACGACGACCTGAGGCATCCCGTCACCGGGGCTCTCTCGCACGACGCTTGCTCCTGGTGCTCATCGGCGATGCTCGTGGCGCTGATCGCGGTGGCCGGAGCGCGCGTGGTGACGTTCCGCGCGACGGCCAACGTGCTCGAGAAGTTCCGCGCGGAAACGGTCGGACAAACGAAGCGCATCAACGAGGTCCGGCGGCTCCTGGACAAGGCAGACGATGCGGGCGAGGCCTACGTGGAGACTCACGATCCCGTGAAGCGGGTTCGCATTCGCCGAGATCAGCCTCGAGATCGACCGCGGGTTCGTTCATATCCAGGAAGTCGGTTCACGACCCGAACGCCTCCTCGCGAGCTCGGCCCGTCTCCGATGGCAGCAGGCTCGCGGTTCGCTCGAGAAGGCTCTGCTCCTCCCGGAAGACGAGAGTGGCGCGGGACTCGATCCGTTCCACGATGGCGTGGACGCGGCGGCCGCGCTCCTCGCGGATCAGTACGCGCTCAACGTCCACGAGGTCGGCGATGAGATCACGGCGCTCCGGGCTCACGAGCGCAATCAGCTGTACGCGTCGCTCGTGATCCTGTTCCTCGGCTGTGTTCTGGGAGGCGTGTTGTCACGCCGGGTGTATCGGTCCGTCACCGCCCCTCTCAAGGCATTGGAGGATGCGACGGCCCACCTGGGCCGCGACGATCTGTCCCACCGGGTCGAGGTGCACGGGAACGACGAGCTCGCAAGGGTCGGCAGCGCCTTCAACGCGATGGCCGACAAGTTGCAGCTGAGCCGGGAAGAGCTTCAGCATCAGGCGCTTCACGACCCGCTCACCGGACTCCCGAACCGTGCGTTGTTCATGGAGCACTTGGAACATGCCCTCGCACGTGCTCGGAGGAAGGCAACTCCCGTCTCGGTGCTGTACCTGGACCTCGATGGGTTCAAGACGGTGAACGACACCCTCGGTCACGAGGCGGGTGACGAGGTCTTGGTCGACGTCGCTGAGCGGCTTCGCCAAGCGCTGCGCGAAGCGGACATGGTCGCCCGGCTCGGTGGCGACGAGTTCGGGATCGTCTTGGAGGAGGAGCTGCAGGGAGCCACGGTGACTGCCCAGCGGATCGTCCGGCAGTTCGAACGCCCCTGGTCACTTTCATCGGGCTATATGTCCGTCAGTGTCAGTATCGGCGTCGCCGCGCGCGCCGACGACGAAGGGCTCGACGAGTTGCTCCGCCAGGCGGACACGGCGATGTACGCGGCGAAGGCGAGCGGGAAGGGCCGGTGGCGCGTGTTCAGCCCCGACCTGGCGCCGGGTCAGCTCACCACGCGATCGTTCCGGGCGGAGCTCCAGCATGCCGTCGAGGCCGAGGAGTTCGTCGTCCACTATCAGCCCGTGATGGACCTCGCGAGCGGGTTCATCACCGGCGTCGAGGCGCTGGTGCGGTGGAACCATCCCGAACGAGGCCTCCTTGCGCCGGACCAGTTCCTGGGGGAGGCGGAAGTGTCGGGGCACGTGGTCCAGATCGACCGTTTGGTCCTCCGCGAGGCATGCCGTCAGGTTCGGGCCTGGCAGCGAAGCGTCCCCGGAGCGGAGCATCTCTCCGTCCACGTGAACCTGTCTGCCCGTGGCCTCCAGACCCCGGACCTCGCCGACGAGATCGGGGAGGCCGTGCGTGTCTCCGGCCTCGCTCCGAGCGACCTGGTCTTGGAGATCACCGAGACCACGCTCGTGCACGACGCCGATGCCGCCGCGATCGAGCTGCGCAAGCTCAAAGACCTCCATGTCGAGCTCGCGCTCGACGACTTCGGCACGGGGTTCTCCTCGCTGACCCACCTTACGAGTTCCCGATCGACATCATCAAGATCGATCGCTCGTTCATCGCCTCCCTTGGGGTCGACGCGCGACGTCCCGAACTGGTCAAGGCGCTCGTGGAACTGGGGAAGACCCTCGGTCTCCTGGTCGTGGCGGAAGGCGTCGAGCAGGCGGCCCAACTGGACTACCTGCGCTCGATCGGCTGCGAGCGGGCTCAGGGCTACTACTTCGCGAAGCCGCTGCCTCCGATCAGATGGAGAAGTTCCTCCCGACGGCCCTCTCGAGAGTCGTCGTCGACGGCGAAGACCTGGAGCTCGCCGGCTCGCACTGATCAGTGGTTCTCCGATCAGCTTCGGAGCTTCCGTGCGACGTCGCCCAGTGTCCGGATCGAGGTCTCGGTGATCGGGTCGAGGACGAGGATCAGTTCGTCGGCGCCGGCCTCCGCGATCTCTCGGAGACCGGCGCCGATCTCGTCGAGCGACCCTTCGAGCGGGGTGACGCCCGGTTCATCCGGGCGTCCCCGGGCGTTGCCCTCCAAACGAACGAGGACACATGCGCTTCGCTCGATCGATGCGGGGTCACGGCCGGCTCGCTCGCACGCCTCGTCGATCTCGTGCTGCTTCGCACCGAACCCCTCGGCCGTGTTGCCGTACCAGTCGAACCACGTGTTCCAGATGTCCGCGTGGGGCAACGTCGCGGCCAGTACGCGTTCGCCCGTCGAGCCGACCATGAGCGGCGGCCGCCGCGCCGGGGCGGGGAGCAGCACCGCGTCGCGCACGTGATGGAACCGGCCCTCGAACGTGACCCGTTCGCCGCCGAGGAGCCGTCGCACGATCTCGAACGATTCCTCGAAGCGGGACGCGCGATGGTCGTACGGGATCCCGAACGCGTCGAACTCCGTTCGGTTCCAGCCGGCACCGACACCGAAGGTGAGCCGTCCACCGCTCAGCTCGTCGACGGTGGCGGCCGTCTTCGCGAGCACCGCGGGGTTGTGGAAGTTCAGACAGGCGACGAGGGGGCCGAGCCGCACCCGCTCCGTGATCGTCGCGAGACCTGCGAGCATGGTCCACGCCTCCCACGGCCCTCGCTCCGGCCGATCGTCGCCGCGATACAGGTAGTGGTCGCCGACCCAGATGGAATCGAAGCCCACCTCTTCCGCGGCGCGAGCCATCGAGGCGTACTCGGGCCACCGGACCTCTCGTTCCACCTCGGGGAGCTGGACGCCGACGCGCAGAGCTTTCGCCATCCGCGTCGGAGTCTAGGGATCCGAGTCTCTAGAGCGATCTCGCTCGTGCTGTCGACGACGCCCGACACGAGATAGGTGGTCGAGTAGGTCTGGGTGCCGGCTGGGCCGACGCCGCCGTAGATCGAGCCCGGGGCCACCGCTCTCGACGTCGACCGTACTGTCTTGCGACGAGGACCTCGTTCTCGCCGAGGAGCTTCCGCGGTCATCGGATCGAAGATCAACTCGCGTCGGGAAGGCGCATCCGTGTTGTGCGTCGTGTACGCGACGGCAACGCCCGCTCGCCCAGCTCCATCCACGACGCGGCCGACGAGCTCGACGCCCGGAAGCTCGGCGGCCACCTGGTAGAGGGCTGCTCGCTCCTTCGGCTGGAGTAGGTCTCGCGGAGGAGGTCGCCGATGATCGCGAACGTCTCCCAATCGCCGCTGGGGCCGCCGATGAGCTCTCGGCTCTCGATGAGCTCGAGGAGCGCCTCCGGGTCAGTCGGGAGATCGGAGTAGTCCCCGAAGATGAGTTCACCCGGGCCGAAGGCTCGTCGAATTCGTCTCCCTCGCAGCCCTTGGCGCAGAGATCGGGCGAGCCCGCAGCGATCCACGTCGCTCGATCCATGGCGGTGGGGAAGGTCACGGAGCCGCGATGTTCAGGATCCGACCGGAGCCATCGAGCCCGATCCAGCTCTCGCGGACTGCGGCTGACGGAAGAAGAACTGTGCGACCGTCGCCGACGACGTAGAGCGACGTCGCGTCGCTCTCCGATCTCGTGTACAGGTATTGGCCCGGGCCGCGGCGCCGGATCCGGTGGCTGCTTGGCGGCGCGAATCGCGACGCGGTGCAGCACGGCGGCCGCGGCGGGGTCCGCGCCGCCCGTGACGCCACCTGGCAGCGCGATCGGGATGGCGATCGCCATCGCGAGACCAGCGGCCGCGATCGCGATCACCGTCCTCCGGCGTGGTCGGCGGCGTCGATGCGGCGCCGGAGCTAGGCCCGACTCCCGACGGGAGCGGAGCGACTCGAGGGCGATCTCCAACACGTCCTGCTCGAACAACATGGGTTCACGTTCGTCGACCTTCACCATCACAACGACACCTCTCTCACGAACTTCTCCGACGCCATGTCCTTCTCGACGACCGCACGCAGCTTTCGCCGGGCTCTCGCGAGCCGCATCCGGACGGCGGGGGATCGGATGCCCAGCGCTTCTGCCGCCTCCGACGGCGTGAGCCCGTCGAGGAAGACGAGCTCGGCGACAGCCCGTTCTGCCGGGGGTAGCTCCCGCAGACCTCGTCTGAGTGCAGGAGCCGCCCCGGCGGCGTCGATCTCGCCTTCCAGCCGCTCGTAGTCGTCCTCGTCCAGCGCGCGGCGACCTCCGAGGCGACGGACCACCTCGTGCTCCCTCGCCCGCCGTCTGCGTTCGACGGCGCACAGGTTGGCCGCGATCCCGAGGATCCACGGCAGGGCGTCGCCGCGGTGTGGCTCGTACCGGTCGAGCGACGCGACCACCTCGAGCCACACCGCGGCGACCAGGTCGACGACGTCGCTCGGACGCTCCGCTCGCCGAGCGGCGAACCGGATTGTCGCTCCCACGTGGCGCCGATACAGCTCTTCGAAGGCGGTGGTCTCGACACGTGAGGCGACGAGCAGCTCTCGGTCCGTTCGCCGGTCCGTCACACGACTCCCGCCATCGCCATCACCTTGTATTGCCTCGAACGGGCCTGGCGCAACGTCGATGCACCGAACTCGGAGTGCTCGTCTACGTGGGTGAGGCGGCCGCCTCGGTGCCACCGCACTCCGAGGCGCCGCTCCAGCACGAACGCCAGCGCGTAGAAGGCGGCGACCACCACGAGAAGCGCCTGGTACCCCACCGCGATCGCCGCGTATTCCACGACGCCGCCGAGCATCGCTCCCAGAAGGTTCGCGCCGAAGGCAACCGTCGTCTTCGACGTGTCCTTGAAGCGCTGCGCGAAGACGAGGTTCGCGACGAAGATGGGCGCGAACGCGAGGGCGACCGCAGCGACGAAGCGAGGACCGATCGAGAGCTCGAGCAGCCGCTCGGGCGGGATCGCCCAGGCGAGCGCGATGCAGACGAGAAGCGCCGCATACAGCACCGGGGGCCGAGGAAGCGGGAAGCGTCGCGTGACCTCGATCGCGAGATACACGCTGATGAGCACGCCGGTGAAAACGAGCGCGTTCACGAACCACGTGGTGCCGAAGAGCAGCGCGAACTGCACGACGCTCTTGGTCTCCAGGAGGAGGAACGCCGCCCCCATGAAGAAGAGATCGGCGTACGGATGGAGCACACGCAACCCTCCCGTGACGGCGCGCACCGTGGCGGCCGATGCGAGGAGGATCAGCGCGAGCGAGACCAGATAGAACGTGGGGATGGTCCTTCCGTCGAGATAGGGGAACGGATGATCGTCGGTCGAGGGTTCGGGCACGACGCCGGCGGGCTTCCAACGGGTCGTGCAGTTCGTCACCTGGCCATCTCGCCCGACGGTGAGGACCGCCTGCAGGCGGCGACCACTGCCCCTCCGCGGTCCGGCGTCATAGCAGGGCTCTCCGCCGAACGCCGCGGTGATCGTGCTCGCGTAACGCTCGAAGACGCTGGGCCGGTAGTAGTTGTACATCGAGAAGACCCCGTCGGTCTTCAGTCGCTCACGGACGGTCTCGAAGGCTTCCTGGGTGAAGAGGTAGCTCTCGAGCCGCAGCCCCGCCTGTCCCGAGACGAGGGTCATCGAGTCCGGGAGCGCGAACACGATCAGGTCGTAACGACCGCTGGTGCGCTCGAGGAACGCTCGTCCGTCGTCGATGAACGGGACGACGCGTGCATCGCCGTACGGGTCCTCGGGATGCAAGGACCTGCCTCTGGCAAGGAGCACCGGGTCGATCTCGACCGCGTCGACGTGGCGTGCTCCGTGCTCGAGGGCGACGGCGACATCGTTCCCGCTGCCGGCACCGACGACGAGCACACGATCGAGTGGCCCGGGAGGGACGTGGGCATAGGCGTAGTCGTAGAAGGGCTGGTGGACTCGCAGCAGATCCAGCGGATACATCGACTGGTGTGCGAGCCCGTTCACACGTAGCGCGATCCTGCCTTCGCTTCTCTGGATCGTGGTGACCTTGTAGTAGGGCGACCAGGCGTCGTCCGCCGACAGCGAGTTCGCTCCGAAGATCAGCGGCAATGCAGCGAGCGAGACGACCTGCGCCCGCGTGATCGGCCGACCGAGCACCAGGAGCATCCCGATGCAGGCGAGCAGGATCCACACGATGGGACGCATCCCCAGGAACGCCACCAGGCTGAAACCGATGATCCCCGCGATGCTGCCGAGGACATCGAGGCGATACGCCTGCAGGGCCTCGAACGTCCGGAACGTGCGCGCAACACCCTCGGCGATGAGCGCCATGACCACCGCGGATCCCCCGAAGACCAGCGGCAACGAAACCCAGAGCGGGAGGGCAGGGGACCCCGCGAGCCCTCGAAGCACCGGCACTCCTCCCTGGTTGGCCTGCTGCACCGGGAACAGCACGATGAAGAGGGCGAAGACCGCGAGTGCGATCGGGGCGTAGGGGAAGAGGTCGCGCTTCGCATCCCCGCGGAGGAATCCCACGCCGACCCCGAGGAAGCTGGCGAGCAGGACGAGATTGGTGAGATAGCGAAGGTAGATGTTGCTCTCGGCGGGCCACCGGATGAGTACCAATTCGACGAAGAGCATCAGCGCACTCAGCACCACGAGCCGGATGCGTCCCTGCAGGGGAACCGCGGCCGCCCGTGTCGTCTTCGGAGGAAGTGCTCGCTCTTCGACCACCATCCGCGCTCAGGAGACGCGAATCAGGCGACCCCGACCGGCGCGGGCGGCATCGGCGGTGTCGCGATCGCCGGCGTGTCGGTCGAACGGCCATGGATCGCGACGGCGAGCAGACCGAGGCCCCACACGCTCCCCAGGAACCAGAGCAATCCACCGACGACCGGGATCAAGGCCAGCAGGCGGAGCGCGATCCACCCCACCAGGAACACGACCCACCGCGACGACGAGGTCCGCATGATCAGGTTCCCCACCGCCACCGTCGCGACCACGTAGCCGAGGGTGTAGATGAACGCCAGCGCGAGCAGCAGGGAGAGGCCGAGCGGGATGCCCACCACCGTGACGAGGAGGAGCACCGACCCGATCGGCAGCAGGAAGAAGAGCCCCACGCCCCACCCGATCGACGCGCCCAACCGAGCGCGCACCGTTTCGCGAACCGCTTGGAAGAGCTGCGGTGCGAACGCGAGCAGCAGGAGCCCGAGGATCAGCACGGAGACCGAGTAGCCGATCCACCACACGACGCGTCCGCCGAAGCCGACCTCATCGATGTTGAATTCGGTCGCGACGCTCTTCTGCTCGCCGCGGACCGTCGCACCCTCTTCGACCTGTGGCGAGGACTGCGTGACGAGGTCGCCCCCGACCTCGGCGCCGGACCGGACCACGAGGTCGCCGTTCAGCACCACCACGTCCTGCCGCACGGTCCCGGTGACCTCCGCATCCCCGTTCAGGACGACCAGCGCGTCCCGGACGGTTCCTTCCACCAGAGCCGGACCGTTGAAGATGACGGCGGCGTCCACCGTCTCGTCGGCCGTGACGACGAGACGGCCGGTGAGCACGATCTGGTCGGCGTTGTCGCCGGCCGGAACGGGCCCTTGGGCGAAGGCCGGCGAGGCCGCGAGCACGGAGAGCAGGACGGCAGCGCCCGCCATCACGAGAGCCCTGCGCGGTCGCGGTGCGTGAGCTGGGGTCATCCTGAGTGGGTTCGCCATGTGCCCCGACTGTAGGCACGCATCGTCCGATCGCGCAAACCGATGCCTGACGGCGATACAGAGGGTGGGGTAGCCTCGGCGCCCGATGGAGACCTGGGACGCGATCAGGACCCGCCGAAACGTCCGCACATTCGACGACCGCCCGATCCCCCCGGATGACCTCGACCGGATCGTGGCGGCGGCGGCCCTCGCGCCGAGCTCGATGAACGAACAGCGGTGGGCCTTCGTGGTGTGCCGTGACGAAGGAGAGCCTCGAGGAGCTCTCGCACGCGGGCGATTACGCGGATCACGTCGCGGGGGCCGCCGCCGCGATCGCGTTCCTCACTCCGCGAGTGGAGGAGATCTCCGAGCGAGAGAGCATCGCGTTCGATCTCGGCCAAGCCGTGGAGAACGCGATGCTCGCCGCCTGGGAGTTCGGGGTCGGCAGCTGCCACGCATCCGTCTACGACGAGCCCCGGGTCCGCGAGCTCTTGGCGTACCCACCCGAGATGACGTGCGACCTCGTCGTCTCCTTCGGGTACCCGGCCGATCCGGCGTCCCTCGCGCCCCCCGGCTCCCGGGGAGGTCGGAAGCCCCTTCCCGATCTCCGGCACGACGAGCGATTCTGACGTTGACGCCTCGGCCCGGCGGGACCGGGGGAGCGGCGCAACGGGAACCGAACCACGCTCCGCTGGCGTATGTATGGGTCAACCGGGAGGGGTGTTTCCGCTGACGGGCCCAGACGAGAAATCACACAGGAGCACCGGCAGCCCGCTCTGGAAGAAGGCGCCTCTGGCCCTCGTCCGTTACCCGGGTCTCCTCGCAGCGGTCGTGGTGGGCGCCCTGTTGTTGTCCTTGGTCGCGGCCGCATTCCCCCTGTTCCTCTCGCGGTCGGAGGGTGATCTCCTGCGCGAGGGGATCACGGATGCCACGATCGGTCGGAACGGCGCCGGGCTCTTCTACAGCGTGACGAACGTGGGTTTCACCGAGAAAGCCGGGCGCCGCGGGGAGCTCCTGACCGACCGACTGGACGAGGAGTTCGGCCGGATCGCTGCGGAAGGGCCGGATCTGGGATCCCCACTCCGGTTCGTCCTCGGAGCCGGAGCGCTCGTCACCCTCCCAGGCGAGGGCAACCCTGAGTCCGGTCCCGTCTACGGTCGGATCTTCTCCGGCACGGACGCGGAGAAGCACGTCGAGGTGATCGAGGGCGACGGGTCGAACGGAGCCATGGTGCCGGACTCGATCGCGGACCCGCTCGGCGTGGGGCCTGGCGACCCGATCCAGCTCAGCGGGAGGCCCATGCTTCGAGTGGGGGGTGTCTACCGAGCCCTCTACAAGTCGCCGAGATCCGGCTACTGGTCGCCCTGGAGCGAGCAGATCTTTCGGCCGTGCCCGCTCTGCCCCGAGCTTCCTCAGTTCATCCTCGTCGGGCCTGAGGACGCCGTCAGGTTGACGCGCGAGCTCCACGACCCGGAGGAACGCGACCTCGACTACGGCTGGGTCGCACCGATCGCCCACCTGTCGCTCGACGTGGACCAGGCGCGGGACGTCCGAGCCTACGCAGCTCGAGTGCTCGGCGAGGTGTCGGATCGGAAGACGCGGCTGGGACGTCTTTTCAGGTGCTGCGGCCAGGGTTACGTGGCCGGCGCGGGCTTCTTCTCCGGACGGCGAGACACGGAGTTCCGCTCCTCGATGCCGATCGTGCTTCGCGAAGTGGAGCGAAGGGGTGCGGCCGTCGAGGGCCCGCTCCGGCTGCTGTTGATCGCGGGGCTCGGGGTGGCGGCCGCCGTCGTGGCTGCAGCGGCGGCGTTCGCCGTGGCCGGGCGTAGGACCGAGGCGGCGTTCCTCCACGCCCGCGGCTGGGGGCCCGTACGGTTCGCGATGAAGGCCACGGTCGAGGCGGCCATCCCGATCATCGTCGGGACGGCCATCGGACTCGGAACGGCAACATGGTTGATCGCGGTGTTCGGGCCGGCGGGGCCGGTGGCCCCCTCGGCCAGGACGATCTCGATCTCGTGGGCGGCCGCCGCCGGCGCGGCCGGCTTGGTCGTCCTCGGCGTCGTGTCGGGCGTCTCCTTCATCCGGACGTTCGAGGTGCACTCGCTGAAGCGCCGGCTCGCGTGGGTGCCGTGGGAGATCCTCGCCATCGTCGGCGCGCTTCTGGTCCTCTCCCGGCTCAACTCGGGTGGCGCCCTGATCGAGGATCCGGACCTGAACATCCTCCGGCCGAGCGCGCTGCTCCTCTTGTTCCCGGTGCTCTTCGTTGCCGGCTTCGCGACCCTGGGGGCGCGGATCCTCGTCGAGGTGCTCCGGCGAACCGGCTTGCGGGCATCCGGCCGTTCGCCCGTCACCTACCTGACCTTCCATCGCCTGACCGGACTCCCGAAGCTCACGGTCCTCCTGGTCGGGGCCGCCGCCCTTTGCCTCGGCATCTTCATCGACTCGCAGACGATGGTGCGATCCCTCCGTGCGACCGTGAACGCCAAGGCGGGTGTGTTCGTGGGGAGCGACCTCCAGGTGCTCATCGACTCGAACGCACCGGAGCAGCAACGGTTCCCCTTGCCGATCACCCGAGCAACCCGGGTCAAGTACGCGGGCTCGCTCTCCCCCGGAGACGTTCCGTTCGACATGGTCGGGATCGATCCCGAGACGATCGTGGGTGCCGCGTTCTGGGATGACTCGTTCTCCGACGAACCACTCGCGGACCTCGTGGCTCGGCTTCCGTCCGAGAGCGGTCCGCTGCCGGTCCTCCTGGTGCAGGGCGAGGGTGATCCCAAGGCCATGGCCATCGCTCAGATCGAGACGCCGATCGAGGTGGTGGGCACGGCGAGCGCGTTCCCCGGCGTTTCCTCGGACGACCCGGTGCTGGTCGTCGACGCTCGTTCACTCGAGAGCCGCTTGGGCGCGGGCGGGAACCCGCTCGACCGGCCGAGTGCGCGGACCGAGTATTGGATCGCGGGCGACACCGACGAGGCGCTGGCGTCTGTCGGTGAACTCGAGGCGTACCCATCTGGGGACGCTCACCGCCGAGGAGGTGAAGGACGTGCCGTTCATCGCGGCGGCGATCGACACATTCGCGATGTTGAACGTCCTCGGGCTCGCTGCCGCGCTGCTCGTGATCGGCGTGCTCGTCGTGTACCTGCAAGCGCGGCAGCGAGCCCGCTCGGTTTCGAACATCCTGTCGATGCGGATGGGGATGGACGGGAGTCAGGCGCGAGCCGCCCTGGTGCTCGAGCTCACGGCGATGCTGGTCGCCGCCTTCGTCCTCGGTGCGTCCACGGGGATGGTGGCAGGAGGGCTCATCGCGCCGCTCCTCGATCCGCTGCAGACGATCCCGCCGGCCCCGCTGTTCGATGCCCCGATCGCCGTCGGGCTCTGGACCCTGCTCGGAGTCCTCGTGGTGTCGGTGGCCGGCGGGTGGTTCGTCCATCGGCGTGCCGCGACGGTCGACCTGGGGGAGGTGCTCCGCGTTGCCGAATGAGCCCGTGCCGGCCCGCTGCGTCGACCTCGTGAAGACGTATCGAACGCCGACCGGCGCGGTGCACGCGCTCCGCGGGGTGACGCTCAGCTTCCCGGCCGGCGCGCTGACCGCGGTCGTCGGGCCGTCGGGGAGCGGGAAGTCCTCGCTCCTGCGGGTGCTGACCGGCATCGACCGAGCGACGTCCGGCGACGTGTGGGTGGGCGAGCGGAACGTGGGGAAGACGTCGTCGCGCGGGCTCCGGCGTCTCCGGCGGGACGTGGTCGGCTTCGTGTTCCAGCGTCCCTCGGACAACTTCCTGCCGAACCTCACGATCGGGGACCATCTGCGACTCGCATCTGGCCGGTCCGGCGGTGGGGGCGACGCCGAGATCCTCGAACGGCTCGGCATCGCCCACCGCATCGACCACCTCCCCGACGAGCTCTCCGGAGGGGAGCAGCAGCGGGCCGCGTTCGCCCAGGCGGTGGTCGCGGGCTCCGCGGTCGTGGTGGCCGACGAGCCGACAGCCGAGCTCGACACCGAATCCGGCCGGCTCGTGATGGACGGCGTGCGCACGTTGGTCGATGCCGGCGTCACCTTCGTCGTGGCGACCCACGACGGCGCCGTCCGTCGACTCGCGGACGAGGTCATGCAGCTCGATCACGGTCGGGTGAAGGGCACGCACCCGGAAGGATGGAGTGGCCCCACGCCGGCTGCTCGCTACTACGCGGGTGGGGGGCTCCCCGTCGACCCGACCGACGCGGCGGTATCGGTGCACGAGCTCACCAAGGTGTTCCACCATCACGGCGGGGACGTCGTGCACGCGCTGGAGTCGGTGAGCATGGACGCGCGGCCGGGAGAGCTGGTCGGTCTCGTCGGCCGTTCCGGCTCGGGCAAGACCACGCTGCTCAACGTGATCGCCGGGTGGGAGCGCCCGAGCGGCGGCGAGGTCCGGTGGCGCGAGCAGGTGGACGCCTCGTCGCCCGCGTGGTCCGCGGTGGCGGTCATGCCGCAGAAGCTCGGACTGATGGAGGAGCTCACCGTCGAGGAGAACATCGGGTATCCCGCCCGGCTCGCAGGCACGCTCGACGAACGGTCGGACGAGATCGAGGAGCTCATCGACGTGCTCGGGTTGGGGGAGCTCCGGTCCCGGTATCCGCGCGAGGCCTCGGTGGGGGAGCAGCAGCGGACCGCGATCGCTCGCGCGCTCTCGGTCCGCACGAGCGTCCTGCTCGCGGACGAGCCCACCGCGCACCAGGACACGGCGTCGGCGGAGCGCGTCTTCGCCGCGCTCCGCCGCGCCGCCGACGCGGGCACGGCCGTCGTCATCGCGACCCACAACCCGGAGGTGATCCGTCATCTCGATCGGGTGCTCACGATGGCGGACGGACACCTGGAGGAAGCCGCTCGGGGCTGAAGTAGACAATCCGCAGCGCCCTCCATCATGCTGCCCCGATGACTTCCATCACGGTTCGTCGGGTCTCGGTCGTGGTGGCGTTGCTCGCGCTCGCCGCGTGCGCGGACAACAGCGTTGGGCAAGCGCCCTCCTCGAGCGAGAGTGCCATCGAGTCGCCGACACCCACCGACAGTCCCGCCGCGACCTGCGACGAACCCTCCGGAACGAAGATCCAGCTCGTGGCGAAGAACGTCCTTTTCAACGTGAAGTGCCTGGCCGTTCCCGCGGGCGAGCCATGGACCGTCGCGTTCCAGAACAAGGACTTCGCGAACCACAACTTCTCCATCTACACGCTCGAGTTCGCGAGCGAGTTCACGGGCGACATCACGTACCCGGAGGAAAGGGTCACCTACAAGCTGCCGGCGCTGGAGGTCGGTCAGTACCTGTTCCAGTGCGACATCCACCCGACCGACATGTCCGGTCCGCTCATCGTTCAGTGAGCGATCGCTCGCCGTTCTCACCCTGGGGATCGTCCGATCCTCCCCCGTGAAGCGGCGCCGACAACCCCATCCGGGCTACAGGGCTCGGTATTCCCTACCGATACAACCCTGGGTCCGACCCCCTTTGTCCGAACGATAGGAGACACGAGAGATGGCTCGTTCACGTAGATCCCGACCCATCGCCCGCTTCAAGCCACTGGTGTGGCTCCTTGCCGCGGCCCTCCCGGGCCTGGCCTCGGTACCCACCGTCTCGCTCGCGGCTCCGCTGCCCACGCTCTCGATCAACGACGTGACGGTCACCGAAGGCAACGCCGGGACGGTGACAGCAACGTTCACCGTCACCCAGGATTCTCGGGGGAAGTCGTCTGTCCGCTACTCGACCGCACCAGGCACCGCAGTGAGTCCAGCAGACTTCCTGTCGAGGACGGGCCGGCTGAAATTCGCGGGTGGTCATCGGACGAACAAGGTCGCGATCACGCGTCGTCGGCGACACGCTCGACGAGGCGAACGAGACCTTCTTCATGAATCTGACCGCTCCGGTTGGCGCGACGATCGCGGACGGAGAGGGCAAGGGGACGATCACCGACAACGACGCGCCGCCTTCGGTCTCGTCGGCTGCCACATTGACCGTTCCCGAAGGCAACAGCGGAGATGCGCCTGTCGCCTCTATCGAAGTCACGCTTTCCGCAGTGAGCGGCAGGCAGGTTTCCGTCGACTACTCGACGGTCGATGGGTCTGCCACCGCGGGGAGCGACTACAACCTGAGCACCGGGACGCTCGAGTTCCCTCCAGGGCAGACGAGCAGGTCGGTCCTCGTCCAGGTCGTCGGCGACGATTCGACTGAGGGCGATGAAACGTTCGACCTCGATCTCGCGAACCCCGTGAACGCCACGCTGGGAACGCATCCGACGATCGTCACGATCGCGGACAACGACCCGATCCCACCGGGCTCCGCGGTCCTGAACGTGTCCGGCCGGACGATCCGGGAGGGCAACGCAGGAACCAGAGTGTTGACCTTCACCGTCACCCGTTCGGGCGTCACGACGACGGCGGTGAGCGTCGACTACCAGACGACGAACGGCGAGGCCGTCGCTCCCTCGGATTACGTGGGCGCCGCCGGCACCCTCTCGTTCGCCGTGAGCGATACGTCGGAAACGGTTGCCGTCCAGATCAAGGGTGACAAACAACTCGAACACCTCGAACGTCTCTTCCTGAGCCTGATCGACCCTTCGGTCGGGGCCGCGATCGAGACGGGGCAGGCGACCGGTTCGATCAAGAACGACGACACGAGGACGAGGTTTTCGACGAGGAAGGTTCGTGGGGTGATCCGCGTCCGAGGGAGGCTCTCACCCGCCCACCCGGGAAAACGCATGGTGGTCACCCTGTTCCGCATGAAGAACGGCGCGTGGGCTCGCGTGGCGACTACGACGTCCATTCCTGTCCGGCACCTCCGACATCAATAGAGACGGCTTCAGCGACAGTCGCTTCTCGACCCGATTCCTTCGACCGAGACGCGGCCTCTGCCGGATCGTGGCCAGGTTCCGAGGAGACACGGATCACGGGCCGAGCCAGGCCACGAAGTCCTTCCGCTGTTAGGCGTCGCGCCGCCCGTCCGCCCGCCTGTTCTCGATCCCGGGAGCAGGCGGGCGGACGTGACCGAGCGGTTCGTCGTCGCCTATCCTTCCCCGTAGACAAGGGGCGCGTAGCTCAGCGGGAGAGCGCTTGCTTCACACGCACCGGGGCCTAAACGGTGTGCTGACCTGCAGAAACAGTGGTCCACGACTGAGCGGCCGGGGGCGAAGTTATGCGCTCTGTCACGACTCTCTGCGATGCCCCCTCCGACCCCTCAAGGTGCTGACGGGAAGAGCCGATGTCAATCAGGTGTTGACATCATGACAGCAGGGTAAGAAGCTACCAGGGCACCAGCGCCGGACTCTCACACGGCGGGAAGGGGGCATCATGGCCATGCGAACCAAGGAGGAGGAGATCCGCGAGGAAACGCAGCAGGTGACCGTCCGCATGCCGGTGGACGTTTATGAAGCTGCCAAGACGGTCGCTCGGGCGACTCAGCAGCCGATGAACGGCCTGATCGTGCATGCGATCTCGGAGTACATCTCCGGTGAGGGACGCGTCGAAACCGTGGATGCTTTCTTCGAGGAGGCCCAGCAGCGCTATCACGTCGTTTTAGACAAGCTCGCAGACATGTAAGGAGTCGAAGGGTGCGGTACCTCACCGCCGGAGACTTGCAGAGGTTCAATGAGCGCTTCGCAGGCGAGGCTTCACCCTTCGACTTCGGTCTGCTCGAGTCAGCTGTCCTCAGGCCGCAGACAAGCGTGGGTGGCTTTGACGCGTACCCCTCACTGCACGAAAAGGGCGCGGCCTTGTTTCACTCCCTAGTTAGGAACCACCCGTTCTATACGGGTAACAAGAGGACGGCAGTGACCGCGCTGTTCGTCTTCTATCAATTCAATGGGTGGCTCCTCGAACTCTCAGACGATGAGTTTCTGGCTCTCGCGATCGACACAGCAGAGGGAATCGTGGACGTGGCTGAGATAGCCAAGCGACTAGCGGCCGGAGCCACGGAGCTACACGACGAAGAGGAATAAGGCGTCCAAGGCCGGGCCGGTCTACCGGGTTCCTATCGGTGACGGAAGGATGCTACGTATGACCGAGATTGCCGCGCTGCCGCGAATCACTCACCAGCGGGTCACGCAGATGCGGCAGGAAGGCAAGCTTCCCGACCCTGACCAGATTGACGGCGTCGGCCCGCTATGGAAGTTGGCCGCGATCGAGCGGTGGGCCGAGCGGAAGCGGTGGGGAACGCGGCGTTGGCGTCGTCGAACCAAGTAGTGATGGAGGCAGAGTCGTGCATCCTGTGTGGAGCACCTCCGCCTCTGACTGCCGAACACATCTGGCCAGATTGGTACAACCGTCAACAGCCAAATCTCCGCTACGAGCTGGAGAGTGAGATCGATGGGGGCGAAACCAAGCGGCGGAAGACGCAGGCACTCAACTTGAAGCCGAGGGTCCTCTGTCTGGCGAACAAGTGCAACGGGACTTGGGGCAGCCGACTCGAGGAGAATGTCAAGCCGATTCTCACGCCGATGATCAGCCGGGCGAAGCGTGACCTGGCTCCCGCCCGAAGCGCACCTCTTGTCAGGCTGGTTCTTTCTCAAGAGCATGGTGGCGGAATACCTCGTCACTCGGACCGAAGGTCCGTTCTTCCGCCTAGAGGATGGGCTTCGACTCCGAACCACTCTTCAGCCGCCCGACTGGTGCCGCATTTGGATGGGGCGCTATGTGGGCGAACGTCGGAATGCCGGCTGGATTATGGATCGCACCAGCGCCCGGCAGGTCAGCAAGGATCCTCCCGCTGCTGTGGGCTGGTACAGCACTACCTACTCGATCGGTCAAGCCTGCTTTCAGTCCATCACGCTGACACGCCCGGTCCCACTTGGGGAGGTTGAGGAAGGCCAGGACGTTACGATTCGGTTCGATTGGGCTCCCGGCGACTGGAGTAGTGGACTGATTCCGATCTGGCCACGCCCTTCGGTCAACCTTCCTTGGCCGCCTGAGAAGGCCTTCGACGACAACGGGTTTCAACACCTCGCCGACAGGTGGTCGCATCAGACTGGCTACATGGATCCCGTCGGCTAGCGGAACGTCTGCGGCCAGCCGAACAGCTTGCAGATCCGGTCCCACATCTGGAAGCTCGGCGATGGCGTGCCGGCCTCGAGCTCCCGGTACTCCGGGATGCTTACGCCAAGGCGCCACGCAGCCCGACCGACCGACCAGCCGGCCTGCTTCCGATTGTGCTCGAGCATGCCGGGAAACGCCGCCACCAGTCGAGCCTAGGCGATGGCGGCGACCCGGTTGACGCCTCTGGGACGCTGTCAGGGTGGCTGAACTTCCCCGGTACCGCCTGGACTTCCTTGTGCCTGAGATCCACGACATCGCTGAGGAGCACGCGGGCGCACAACTACCGGCAACCCCATCCCCTCGCAACCCAACACTGGACCGGTTGCGGGCTGCTCTCGCGGAGGATCCTCGCTGGTCGCGCTCGATGCTTGCTCCGTGGAGGCCGTTCGGCCAGTACCAGCACCTTATCGTCTGGATCGATCTCACCCAACCGGAATCGGAAGAAGTCATCCGTGATGCCGTCACGGAAACCGTGAACGACTACCTGCCGGGCGTGAGGCTCGCGGAGCTGATCAAGAACCCGCTGTGACCCCGCCCAGGCGGATCCCCATTAGTACCTTGAAGAAGGCTACTCAAGCGCTGCCTTAGACGCAGAGGATGATGTCGTTCGAGGCGGGCCACCGCTCGACTGTGTCACCGTGAATCAGCCAGACGGCCCGATCGATCGCGCTGTCCTTCACCCAGAGGTGCCATCCATGCCGGTGATATCCCGTGTCCCTTGCACCTGTAGGTAACGTCGCGTTTCCATCGAACGTCGAAGCGAAAGCGTAATCTGGCAAGTCCTCAGGGGTTGAGAGTCGAACGAACATCCGGATGTGCCGATTGCTGATGCCTGATTTGACTTCAAACCCGAGGGGCCACGAGATCACAAGGAAGGCCAGCCTCCCCCATCCACAGTGGGTCGCGCCTTGGAAGACGTCCATGACAAGGGGCCTGTCACTCGGCACAGGCTTGCCTTCTGAGTCACGCCAGGCACCAACGATCTTTTGAACCGCGGCGGGCAGCGGCTGGGGCAGCTCTTCACCCACCTCGGGCAGCGGCGGGGGCGGTTCTTCGGTTGATGACGTACACGAGGCGAGAAACAGGAGCAAGCCTGCGATTGTGGCGGCGCTCGCTCGCGGGAACCCAGAATGGGTGGGTACGACGTTCCTCCTCTTAGCATGCCGTTGTAGGTCACCCGAAGGCTACCTGGGTCGGACGAGTCACATGAAGGGCTTACTGACAGAGTGCGGAGCCCACAGGACACTCTCGGATGCTTCCCAGCGTGGGGAGCCCCTTTCGCCTATCGCCTGTGTCGCCAGCGACGGCCATCCCCGGCCCACCAGTAGCCCTCCGCCCAAGCCTCTACGTTCGATCGCTCCCAGTAGCGTGCGCGGCCCAAGCGGCCTGAGGGTGCCGGGAATCGCCCGGCAAGAGCGAGCTGATCGACTCGCTGGGTCGAGACGCCGAGGAACTCGGCGATTGTCCGTCACCTTCCACAACTTGACCTCGTCCCCGCGGAGGAGCACGTCTCGGAGCTTCGAGAGTCGGTACCGATGCTGGACCAGCTCGGTCGCCGCGGCCGAATCCCTCTTGCGCCAATAGCCGGCAAGAACGCCAGCCTCAAGCAGCCCCTGGACGCGACCAAGCCGAAGCTGGCTGGTAGTCCCGTCGGAGTTGGCGAAGGCGCGGGCCTCGACCTCAACCCTTCGGAGTAAGCGCTCCCGCGGATCCTGCACGCTGGGAGGCTAACGGCAGGGTCTGACCGGCAAGCCTAGGGACCTCGCTCTCAGCCCCGCCGGGTCGGTTCCGGCCGCTCAATGATCTCGAGCAGCTCGCCGGCAGCCGCCGATCAACAGAGCGGCATCCCTACGTCACCTGCACGGTTCGCGGGCTCCTCCTACGGACAACACTCCGAGGGCAGCCTAGGGGCGACTTGGCCCCGCTTGGGGAGGGAGCTTTGAACGAACTTCCCCTCGACCTCCCCCTGGCTGGGGACGCCCCTAGGCTGTCCATTCCGCCCGCCTCCGACGACTCCCCTCGAAGAGCCATCGGATTGCAACAGTCTCAGCCCTGCGCTTCTCCGAGCGTTCCAGCGATAGTTGCCGGCGGAATGCGGGTTCGCGTCGAAGATCCATGGGGTGATCGCCGTCCTCGCCGGGCGCTGGGCGACGCCGGGATGTGGGCGCTGGTGCCTCTCCTGCTCTTGCTGGGCGGCGGGTTCCTTCTCTTCATCTCGATCTTCGCGGGTGAGTTCGTGAACAGGTGGGACTTCTTTGCGGGAGGCTTGGCGACCGTCTTGGGACTGGTGTTCGCGGCGTTCATGGGGGCCCGTGGATGCATCGTCGCGCCGGTGCTGATAGCGGTCGGCGTCTCCGGCGGTTGGGTCTGGGAGCAGGTCCGCGATGGAGCTTCGATCGACGCCGTCACCTATATCGGCGGCACGGAGGCCCTTCTCGACGTCGAGTACGACGGATCGCAATGGGTGGGACGTGTGCACAACTATGACGAGCGGGCCGCCGCCGTCACGTGCCACCTCGAGGTGCTGGGTCCGGAAGGAGATGTCATCGGCACTCTGGACGTGACGGGCAGCGACGTGCGTCCGAACGGAGGCCAGCTCGTCCAGGGCGACATCGATGTTCCCTCCCTCACGAGGGCAGGCGCTCAGGCGGAACGCATTCAGGTGCTTCGGAACGTCCGCGGCACATGCACGACGGAGATCGTGGATTAGGACCCACGCGGCCGGCGACGTCCGACGAGGATGCGGCCGGGTTGCTCGACCGTCAGGTTGACGCATTCGCGATCGGGACGGAGCGGCGAAGTCTGGCCTTTCGACCTAGATGCAACGTCTCCCTTCGGGGTATCGACTAGGCGATGAAACGTGAGCAAGAAATGAGGCGTGAGAGAGACGAGTTGGATCTGCTCGCCGCCGAAGCAGGCCAGAGCGCCCTTCTCGTCGGGATGACGGCGCTCATGCTCGTGGTGGCGCTGGTCCTCGGCTTCGCCGTCTGAGCAGCGATCTCGACCGAGCCCACCCTGAGGCGCGGCGCGGCGGCGGATTCGTCGTCACTCCGCGCTCTCCCTGGCGTAGAACGGCACCTGCCAGCCGCTCGTGCAGGTGTGGCATTGCACGTACCAGTAGTTCTCACGCACGAGGACCGACAAGATCGCTTCGACGATGTCGGGATCGGTCACATCCCGGTGCTTGCACTCGCCGAAGTGACGGAAGGTGGACGGGTCCATCGGATCGAGCCGCGTACGCGAATCGGCGCGTGGCTCGTAGCGGTCGTCGCTGTAGCACTGGCAGATCCGCCGCCAGTGCCCCTCCTCGATCTCCTGCCACGCGGGTTCGTAGTCGGGGTCGGCCGCCACGATCTTGCAGCCATCGGCATGCGCGAACGGCCCGGTCGGCTGGCTCGGGCCCTTCTTCTTCAGTCCAAACATGGTTCGCTCTCCTTTCGTGTCGCGCTTGTACGCCCATCTCTCTCATGTTGAGGCTCTGCTCTGACGCGCCGCCTCGGCCTCATGCGCCGGCGACCGTCTCGTCGCGGGGACGTGAATCGCCTGGGTGCCGCTGGATGCGCGTCGGCCGCTTGGCGTCGCGAAGATGCTCGACGAAGGCGGAAGCTACGCGGGGCCGTCGTCATCCTGGACATTGCTTGGGTCGAATCCGCGCGGCTCGATTCCGTGTTTCCTCACATACGTCGCGAGCGCCTCTACCATGGCCTCTGCATCCCCCTGGATCGGCCCGTCGCCGAGGCGGAACCGTCCGCCGCCGAGCGGCCAGACAAGCGGGATGCTCGGGGCGGGTATCCCGGCCTTCGCAGACACGGAGAACCGCCACAAGCTCGTGAACGGCTGGAACCGCCGGAGCTCAGGGTGTTGGGAAGCGACGCGGATCAACGACGCGAGGTCGTCCCAGTGGAAGTACTCGCTGTGCTGCGTGTCGCGGGTCCGTTCGATCAGCCGCCGCCACTCGTCCTCGAGGTACGTCCCGCGCGCGTAGCTCACGCCCCTCTCATTCAGGCGAACAAGCGGGAGCTCCGCCTCGACGGCCGAGAGCTGGACGCGGTCCTCGAGCCAGCGGCGGATCGTGTGCGCCGCCTCATCGATGTCCGGCGTGTCGGCATCCGCGACCGCGATGTCTTTCTCCCACAGACCCGTCGAGAAGAGTCGTTCATGCTTGGCGATGTACATCTGGACGCCGCGGTCGCCGTGCCAGCAGCTCGCGAACGTTACCGACTGGGCACCGAAGAACTCACGACCGATCGAGAGGCGCGATCCCTGTCGCACCATCGCGTCGGAGAGGACCGCAGCGAGTGAGCCGGCTGCGAGGATGTCTGGATAGTTGCGTTCACGCAGCTCGCGGTCGTTTGTCCGATCCTCGTCGGTCACGTTGCCTCCCGAGTGGCTGCTGCGCTTCTGGTGCAACCATTCAACGAACCATGATCGCCGACCATCCGGACTTCTACCAGGCTTGGTTCTTCCGTCGCCGCGTTCGGAGAACTCGGGGAGAACTCGGAAGGAGGTGCCGAAGATTGCCAGGCTCATCGGTGCGCCGCCCTCTCTCGTTCGCGGCGCCGTTGCTCGGACTCCCGATCGAGCTGCCGGTTGTGCTTCTTGCACCAGACGAATGACTCATCGGTGGGACGGAGGCAGACCTCCGTATCATCGTCGTCCTCATACCAGCCGCACCGGTCGGCGTAGAAGGCATCCCGCTGCATCTGATCGAGCGCCACCAGGCCGCCGGCCGCGAGGTTCCGTTGTCGCTCGGCTTCCTCAGCTTCAAGCCTCGCGGCCTCCTGGGCCTCGCGCTGGGCTTTCCACTCAGCCTCGCGCTTCGGGCGCTCATGGCGTTCCCGCTCCTCCCACCTGCGCCGCGCCACGGCGTACTCGTTGTCTCGCCGGCACGTGAGCGAGCAGTAGAGCGCCGGACGGCCGGTCGGAGCCGGTGGAGGCATCGGGCCTCGGCAGTAGCGGCACTTCCTCGGACGCATCAGCGCTTTTCCTCCGACATCGGTGCGCTTTCTCGTTTCTCCGACTTTTTTTCGCGGTCCCGGCTGACAGGTATCGGGCCACCGCTGAGGGAAAACCGCTCGTTCACCGACCCTGGTCGAGCGGTTTCCCTACCCTCCAAACCGCGTGATCGAGCGCTGGAACGTTCGACCCCCTTTTACCGGGGGCCGGGACCTACACTCGCCTCATGCGCGAAGCGCCGGAGCCGCCGATCTCGCGTCTGACGAGGACCGAACGAAAGGTCCTCGAGCTGATCGTAGAGGGAGCCGACACACGCACGATCGCGTCCCAGCTCGGGATCGGGCGCGTTGCGGTGAGAACGCTCGTGGCGGGCATTCTCAGCAAGCTCGGCGTTCACTCCAGACTCGAGGCGGCCTCGATGGCGGTCAGTGCCGGCTTCCTGGGCCGTATCGCGCCGCGCCCGATCCGAGTCTTCGATCGTGGACGACCACGACCTGTTCGCCGAGGCGATCAAGGCCGCGCTGTCGGAGGCCGGCATCGATGTTGTGGCCGTCCTTCGGAGCGGTCGGGAGGCGATCGAGTATGCGGTCGAGCATCGCCCCGACGTCGTACTCCTCGACCTCGGGCTGCCCGATAAGAGCGGGCTTGCGGCCGGACGTAGTCTCCTTGAGAGCTGGCCCGACGCCAAGCTGGTCGCCCTGACGGCTCTCGATGATCCCAGAGCCATCTCGAATGCCATCGCGATCGGTTTCCGGGGATACCTGGTGAAGGAAGCAGCCGTTGGCGGCTTCGTCGAGGCCATCGAGGACGTCGCGGCGGGGGAAAAGGTGTTCCCTGATCTCCGGATGAGCGAGGACGTCCGACGGCGCTCGAGCACTAGCATCCGCGAGAATCCGACCGTGCTCGAGCGATTCACCGACGAAGCACGGCGCGTGGTGGGGTTCCTCGCCCAGGAAGAGGCGAGGATGCTCAACCACAACTACATCGGGACAGAGCACATCCTCTTGGCCCTGATCCACGTGGGAGAAGGGGTCGGCGCGAAAACGCTCGATTCGCTGGAGATCTCGCTCGAGGCCGTCCGTCATCAGGTCGAGGAGATCATCGGGCGAGGGTATGGCCGCCCCGACGGGCCAAATCCCGTTCACCCCCCGCGCCAAGAAGGTCCTGGAGCTCTCGCTGCGTGAAGCGCTGCAGCTCGGACACAGCTACATCGGCACCGAGCACCTCCTGCTCGGCCTGCTCCGCGAGGGAGAGGGGGTCGCCGCCCAGGTGCTTGCAGAAGCTCGGCGCCGACCTGAACCACGTCCGTCAAGCGGTGATCCAGCAACTGTTTGAGCCGGCTGGCATACCCGAGGCGATACTCGCGACACTTCCCCCGGAGTTCCGCCGACACAAGCCCAAGTCGCCTTTCACGGAGCGGGAATGGATCGTCCTTTCGCTCCTCATCGAAGAGGGGATGACGACCCGCGAGATCGGCGAGTTGCTCGACGTCTCGGAGGAGAAAGTGGGCGAGATCATCCAGGCCGTCGCGGAGAAGCTGAAAGGGATCTGATCTACTCGCTTGCATCAGCGGATAGCGACCGCACGGGTGGATGGTCGCACGGGGAGTACGCTCCTGAATCCCGTAGGAGGACGGTCGGTGATCACGAAGCAGCAACTCGCCGAACGACAAGAGGCGAAGCTCCATTACCCGGGCGCACGTCTCGTCGCGCAGGAGGCCCATGACGAGGGAGACTCGTGGGGGACGGCTCGACTCTCGAAGAATGCGATGCTCCGGCACCGATGGGCCTTCGACGCGAACGCGGATTCCGTCCTGAACTGGTACGAAGAGCGATTGATCCGGCTCGGGTGGGAGTACGTCGCATTCTCCAAGTTCGAAGGGACGCCGGTGGCGACCCACGACTTCGAGCTCGACCAGGATCCCCTGCCTCCATCGGGGGAAACCCGCCCCCAGGAGTTCGAGCTGCTCTTCCTCAGCGCCGAAGAACCGGACCCGCCGAAGAACTACTGGCCGGACGACGGCTCGACTCCGGACCTCCATTTCCAGACGACCTTCGTCGTTCCGTCGACGGACCGCCGCTGGTATCCACGCCTTACCGCGGAGATCTGGAAAGACGGCGAGTACCTCGGCCTGGGAGGAGAATGGGTAAGCGTCACGGAGTTCAACGGCATCGAGGACCAACGCGCACGATCGCGGATCTTGGAGCTCTTCCGCGAAGCGAGGCCCCGGCTCCCTATCGACGTAACCGACGCTTGGGACGGCGAAGATGCGGACTGGATCCGGAGCCGAGAGACGTTCCGGTGGTTTATCGAAACGTACCTGCCATCCGTGGGATACGAAACCATCCTGGATGAGGAGCAGCGGTTGTCGAGCTAGGTGTCGCCTCCGTCCCGAACCAACCACTTGGGCAAACGTCCGACTCAAGTCTTCACGCGGCATCGGTCGCCCCCTTGATGGGCACCCATCCCCGCGAGGTCCTCCGGTATCCGAGGGCTCGGATCTCCTCATCGGACATGGGTTCGCCGATCTCCACGCCCGCTCGTTTCAACGCGACGTGCGCCGCGACTTCTGAAGGCTGTTGGATGGGACTTCGATCCAGTGCATTGGCTTCGTCACCGTTCGTTGAACGTTTCGAACGCACATCCCCCTTTTCATCCCCTGATGCATCCCCCGCAGTGAGCACGTTTTCCGTTGCTGTGGGCAACACTGAACGTTGCTCTGAGCCACGGTTGCCCGTTGCCTCCGGCAACGTTTCGCCGCATATCGGAACAGGACAGACGGTGGCTGGCTCGAGCAGAAGGCGAACACTTCCCCGCTTCAGGTCCCCGCATCGGTGAGCAAGGCCAGCGGCCGTCCACTGTCGGACGTACTCGCCCCAGGACCAGGCCGAGATCCCGAGGGTCTCCGTGACCTTGTCGCGATGGCTCGGTCGGATCTCCACACAGATGCCGTCTGAGTCGTCGCGGAGCTCCAGGAACGTCCCGTCGCGCCGCATCACCTTCCCGATCGCCAACGCTAGGTCATGGGCCTGTGCCGTGCTGGGTGACCTCGCCAGGATTCCGTCGACGGTCAATGGCGACCATCTCCTCCGTTGTTTCGCCGTGAAGGCAACATGTCTGTCCTCTTCGCTAGACTTCCTCTCGACGTTCAGCGCGTCCGCGGAGGCCCTGCCCTGAGCCGGGCTTTCGTGCTTCACGGCGCCGCCTTGCGGGCACGAGCCTTTGAGGACGCGAGCGCCAGCCTCTTCATGTGAGCCCGCATCAGATGCTCGGCGCGGCGCAGCCGTTCGGCCTCGGGGAGGCCGGGTGTAGCAGCGTCCACTTCGCGGAGGAACCTCGCTAGGAACCCGGCGCGAGCGTTCGCGGTGATCTCACGCGAATCGTGCCGAGCGTGCATCTCGTGGGCGGCGAGCGATGCACGGAGAGAACGCTGCTCGCTGGTAAGAGAAACAGAAGCGGCCACCAGCAACGGCCCCCTTTCGGGGTCGTGCTGGAGGCCCACTCCAGCGCTTCCGGGCGCCTTGCGCCCCAGGTTGGCCTCAGGCTAGCACGCGGTGGAGACACGGCCGTGGAAGTCAGACGCGGATCTTGGGAAGTCCGGCCTCGAACGCGGCCCGGAGCTCCTTCACGGGGATCTCACGCGAGCCGCACTCGCCACATCCCGCCGCCGGAACCGTCGGCCGCGTCCACCGGTCTAGGTTGTAGAACCCGCTGTCGTGCCCTTCAATGCGCGCCGCGGCCATGTGATGGGCCCGCATCCTAGGCGAGCGTTCCGCGAGCTGAGTGAAGCCGCCCACGGCGTGCGGGCCGACGACGCCCATGCTGCCGCCATGGATGCGGCAGTAGATGATCACAGCCGGTCACCCGGAGCGAAGCGCTTGTGAGCATCACGAGCGCGAGACGCCCGGTTCGACGCCGCGTAGCGCCGCACCATCTCCGATGACGACCAGCCGTTCAGCGCCATTAAGTCCGATTCCTGCCCGCCGGCCTTGAGGAACGCATCGGAGAAGTAGTGGCGGAAAGAGTGAGGGTGCATCCTCGGGACGCCCGCCTCATCGGAGCGGCGCCAGATCATCTGGCGCACCCCGCTCGGCGTCATGCGCCCGCGACGGCCAAGCCAGAGCCACGGCGAGTCGTGGTCGGGATGCTGCGCCCGGGCCCTGAGGTAACGGTCGATCGCCTTCGTCGTTCGGTTCCCGAAGGACGCAGTGCGAACGCGGCGACCCTTCCCAAGGACGCGGACCATCCCGGCATCGAGGTCGACATCGGAACCGTCCTCGCCGTCCAGCCGGAGGCCGGCGAGCTCGGCGAGTCGGATGCCCGAGTCGGCGAATAGGCGAATGATCGCCGTGTCACGCCGGTCCTCGAAGTAGTTACCGACGGCGCCCTTGAGGATCGTCTGGATGTCGGCGGTCGAAGGGACAGGGACGGGCTGCTGCGGGATCGCGGGTGGCTTCATGCGAGCCATCGGTGACGCCGGGATCTCGCCCTCCTCCTGCAGCCACGTGAAGAACGCCACGAGGCCGCGGTAGCGGTTGTTCGCGGTCGCCGCGCTCCGGCGTCCGAGCAGATCCTCGAGGAAAGCCTCGACGTGCTCACGCCGGATGCTCGCAACCTCGGAAGGCATCCCGCGCTCAGCCAGGAACGCAGCTAGCTGCAATGGCGCATAGGTGTAGGCAGTGATTGTCTGTTCGGCCTTGTTCTCGGCCCTCAGGTGACGCGTGAACGACGTGACCATCTGTTCGACGTCGCCTATCCTCTGGACCGTGGATCGCTCCATCATCGCCTCCGGTTGCACCTGTTCGGCGCTGTCATCTTATGCGCTGTACGAGCGGTGTGCAACGGGGGAGGGGAGCGTTTTCGCAGGTAGTTGAGGGCGCGTAGCTCAGCGGGAGAGCGCTTGCTTCACACGCAAGAGGTCGGAGGTTCAAAACCTCCCGCGCCCACCAGGAGATCCGCAGGTCAGAACCCATGCGCAGCCGCAATCCCAAGGGCCACTTGAACCCTTGGCCACGGAATGCCGCAGAGGGGCCGCCAAGTCTCGCCGGCTGCGGCACCCGCCAAAGAAGGAGGGGCACAGGCCAGTTCCGGTCTGATTCCTTCGTTATGCACTTTCAGGTTCTTGACCACACAGGCCGATACCACCGGGGGAACCTGAGAGGGGTACTGAATGTCCCGCGTCCTCGTGATCGATGATGAGTCGATCGTTGGTGTGATCCTTCGCCTCGCACTTGATGCGAAAGGCCATGAGACGGTCGTGGCCGAGGATGGGAAGACAGGCATCGAGATGGCGAGGGCCGAGCGGCCGGACGCGATCGTGCTCGACTTGATGATGCCGGGCGTGAACGGTTTCGATGTGCTGGGTGCATTTCAGCAGAGTGCCGAGCTGGAAGAAGTGCCCGTTCTCGTTTTGACCGCAGTCACGGTTTCACGGGCTCGAGAACGCTGCCTCTCAGAAGGAGCCGACGCAGTGATGACCAAACCGTTCGACCCGGGAGACGTGGCAGACGCGGTCGACTCACTGCTTTCAGTTCCTACGTAGGCGAGCGTTCGCACATCTTGGCTCGCCGCGGGCCGATAATCTGCTCGTGCTTGGACTCAGCCTTCAACAGGGCTTCCTGATCGGCTGGGCGATTCTGATGCTCGCCGGGGGCATCGCCTACATGGTCGCCCCGGAGCGGACGCTTCGCTGGAGCTATCGCTGGAACGACCGGGAATGGCGATGGATCACGTTTGGCCGAGTGAAGCGGACGCCCGGTCCCAAGCTGATGCGAGACCAGACAGCCATCCGGGTGATGCCCTATGTGGGTGCCATCTGCGCCGTTGTAGGCGGGGCGACACTGCTCTGGCTGTTGTTCGCGGCGTTCACCTGACCCGACCGGAACCAGGTCGACCTACCCCGTCACGATTCCGCCAAACGACCCTTGCCCGTGACCACGAGCGTCGGGTCCCGACTGAGGCGATGGCCCTCGTATCCCTCGTCCACGGAGAACGGGCCCGCGTAGTCGTGGAGCGCACCGTTGTCGAAGAGGTTGTCTGGCCAGATGACGAAGGTGAATCCGGTCTTTCTGGTGTCCTCGAGCAGCGAGACATAGCACACTCGGCCGGGTTCCCCGCCGGCGTTATAGGCCGTGAGCGCCGCCCGCCGATAGCCCTCCGCCGCAATACTCGCCCGGACCGCGGCGTTGTCGGGCGCGTTCCAGAGGCGAACACACCCCGGGTCTGGTCCGGAGGCCTCGATCAAGACGACCACCGCGGCCAGCGATACGACCGACGCCAGGATCGAGGCAGAAGCAGGCCAGCGAGCACGTCTCCGATGCATCTTCCAGAGAGACAGAGAGTTCCGCCGAGAGGTTCCTTCCTCTTACGGATCGTGGAGAGATGACCACGGACACAACTCGTTCATATCCGTGACGTATGCTCCCCGGCTACATCTGTCGGAGGGGGAATCGCCATGCTCACGGAAACTCGGAGCGCTGCCGCACGTGCGGTTGACCTTCGGAAGGTCTACGGCGAGGGCTCGGCTGCCGTAGAAGCGCTCCGCGGCGTGTCGATCGAGTTCGCGGCAGGCGAGTACACCGCGATCATGGGCGCATCGGGCTCGGGCAAGTCCACCCTGCTCCACTGCATGGCGGGCCTGGACAAGCCGACCTCGGGGACCGTCTGGATCGGCGACAAGGACCTCACCCATCTCAAGGACCGAGACCTCACGGAGATCCGGCGCGACCGAGTGGGCTTCGTCTTCCAGGCGTACAACCTCGTGCCGACGCTCACGGCCGCCGAGAACATCACGCTGCCCAACGACATCGCCGGCCACGACGTGGACCGGGCGCGGTTCGACGAGGTCGTCGACACGATCGGGATCCGCGACCGCTTGAGCCACCTCCCCGCGGAGCTGTCGGGTGGACAGCAGCAGCGCGTCGCGGCAGCCCGTGCCCTCGTCTCACGTCCCGAGATCGTGTTCGCGGACGAGCCGACCGGGAATCTCGACTCGCGCGCGTCCCAGGAGCTGCTCACCTTCCTCAAGGCGGCCGTGAGCGAGCGCGGTCAGACGATCGTGATGGTCACCCACGATCCCGTCGGCGCGAGTTATGCCGACAGGATCGTGTTCCTCGCCGACGGCCTGATCGTGGACGAGATGCGCGAACCGACGGCCGAGAAGGTCCTCGACCGGATGAAGTCGCTGGAGGCCTAGATGTGCGCGAAGTGCCGGAGAGACTGAGATGTGGCGCGCCGCGCTGAAGAGCCTCCTCGCGAGGAAGCTCCGCCTCGCCCTCACGGCGATGGCGATCGTCCTCGGTGTCGGGTTCGTCGCGGGGACGCTCGTGTTGACCGACACGGCGCTGTCGGCGTTCGACGACCTCTTCGGCGACATCTTCGCGAAGACCGACGTGGTCGTGCAGGCGGAGAACGCGTTCCAGGACGTCGCGGCCGGCGGTGGTGGGGGAGGTGGCCAGGAGCGGAACCCGATCCCCGAGGCCGTCCTGGGAGATGTCCAGGCCGTGCCCGGCGTGGCGGCGGCCGACGGCAGCGTGGGCGGTTTCGCGCAGGTGATCGACCCGCAGACCGACGAGGTGATCTCGGGCGGCGGTGCGCCGACCATCGGGAGCTCGTGGGATCCGAACACCACGCCGTTCGATCTCACGGGGGAGCCGCCGCGGTCCGCGGACGAGGTGGTGATCGACGCGGACACCGTCGATGAGGCGGGCCTCGAGGTCGGCGACGAGGTCCGGATCGTCACCCCGCTCGGGGTCGACCCGTACCGTCTGACCGGTGTCATCGCCCTGCCCTCCGCAACGACGATCGGCGGCGCCACGGTCGCGTCGTTCGAGCTCGAGACCGCGCAACGCCTGTTCGACCGCGAAGGGAGCTTCGACCAGATCTACGTCGTCGCCGAGGACGGCGCGTCGGCGGCGTCGGTCGCGCAGCGGATCCAACAGACACTGCCGAAGGGCTTCCAAGCGATCACGGCGACCGACGCCGCCGCCGAGCAGACGGAGCAGGTGAAAGAGGGTTTGGGGTTCCTCCGCACGGCGCTTCTGGTGTTCGCCTTCGTCGCCCTGTTCGTCGGGGCCTTCGTGATCTTCAACACGTTCAACATCGTGGTGACGCAGCGGACCCGCGAGCTGGGACTCCTGAGAGCGCTGGGTGCCAGCCGCGGGCAGGTGTTCACATCCGTGGTCATCGAGTCCCTGGTGATCGGGCTCCTGGGCTCCGCCCTTGGGCTCGCGGCGGGGATCGGGCTCGCGGTCCTGCTCAAACAGGGCCTCGAGCTGATCGGGCTGGAGCTGCCACCGACTCCGCTCGCGATCCGGCCGACCACGATCATCGCGGCGCTCGTGGTCGGTACGGTCGTGACCGTGGTGGCGTCGGTGTTCCCCGCGCGTCGCGCGTCGCGCGTCGCGCCGATCGAGGCCATGCGCGAGGGGACCGTCGCTCCGACCGCATCGCTCCGTCGTCGTGCGATCGTGGGGGGGTTGCTCACGACGGCAGGCGTCGGCGCGATCGCCGCGGGGTTGTTCGGCGACGTCCCGCAGCCCGCCGCGATCGTCGGTCTCGGGGCCATGTTCACCTTCATCGGGGTCGCGGTCCTGTCCCCGTTCGTGGCGAGGCCGCTCGCGACCGCCATCGGGGCTCCCGCCCGGCGCCTCGGGATGACCGGCCGCCTCGGGCAGGAGAACGCCAAGCGGAACCCTCGCCGGACGGCATCCACGTCCGCAGCGCTCATGATCGGCCTCGGTCTGGTCGTGTTCGTCTCCGTGTTCATGACGACGCTGAAGGCGTCGGCGTCCGACACGCTCGACGAGACCCTGCGCGCGGACTTCATCCTGAGTTCCTCCGGGTTCCAGCCCTTCAGCCCGGGGATCGCCCGCGCGCTGTCGGAGCGCGACGAGTTCGCTGCCGTGTCGCCCTTCCGGCAGGCGGGAGTGAAGATCGGCGCAGGGCTGACCTTCATCGCCGGTGTGGACGAGACGACGATCGACGACGTGGTGAGCGTGCCGATGGAGGCTGGGACCTTCGCCGAGCTGACCGAGCCGGGCACGATCCTGATCCACAAGGGTCCCGCGCGGGCTCGTGGATTGAGGATCGGAGATGAGCTCGCCGTGCGGTTCGCTCGGACGGGAACGCAGCAACTGAAGATCGTCGGCATCTACGAGGACAACCGATTGCTCGGTGACTACACGATCTCGCTGAACGAGTACGAGGCCAACGTCGCGGAGCAGTTGGACTACCTGGTCTTCGTCCGGCGGGCCGACGGCGTCTCCCTCGGGCAAGCGAGGGCCGCGCTGGAGGACGTCGTGGGCGAGTTCCCCAATGTCGAGATCGACGATCAGGCGCAGTTCAAGGAGGAGCAGGACAAGTTGATCGATCAGGTCTTCGGGATCGTCCTGGTGCTCCTGGTGCTGTCGGTGATCATCTCCGCCTTCGGGATCGCGAACACCCTCGCGCTGTCGATCTACGAGCGGGTCCGTGAGCTCGGTCTGCTGCGCGCGATCGGCATGCAGCGGAGGCAGGTCGGCTGGATGATCGTGACCGAGGCCGTGATCGTGTCCCTGCTGGGCGCCGTGCTCGGGATCGTGATCGGGCTCCTCTTCGGCTGGGCCATGCAGCAGGCGCTCTCCGACCTCGGCGTATCGCGGCTCGCGATCCCGTGGGGACTCCTGGTCGTGTTCGCTTTGATCGCCGCGCTGCTCGGGCTCGTGGCGTCGATCGCCCCGGCGATCCGGGCTTCGCGGATCAAGGTCCTGGAAGCGATCTCGTACGAGTAGCCGGCGCACGGGGGGCGGCGACCCCACGGATATCATGGCCGCCATGCCTCGACTGACGCTGCCGGACGGCACCCACGCGGAGCTCCCCGAAGGGGAGCCCGTCGGCGCCGTGCTGCCGCCGGAGGCGGTCGCGGCGCGCGTCGACGGCGAGCTCCGAGACCTCTCGCACATCCCGACCGCGGATGCCACCGTCGAGCCGGTCGAGCCTGCGTCCGAGGACGGGCTCCACATCCTCCGCCACTCCACCGCCCACGTGCTGGCTCAGGCCGTCTGCCGGTTGTTCCCGGGCGCGAAGTACGCGATCGGACCGCCGATCCAGGACGGCTTCTACTACGACTTCGACCTCCCTTCCCCGATCCGGGAGGACGATCTGCCCTCGATCGAGGGCGAGATGCGGAAGATCGTCGAGGCCGATCAGCCGTTCATCCGCGAAGAGGTCACACGCGATGATGCCCTCGCCCGCCTGGAGGACCAGCCCTTCAAGAAGGAGATCATCGAGGCGATCGGGAACGCCGAGGGTGAAGTCTCCTCGGGCGAGATCGTGTCCCTGTACCGCAACGACGGCTGGGTCGACCTCTGCGAAGGACCGCACGTCCCGTCGACCGGTCGGCTCGGCGCGTTCAAGCTGACATCGACCGCGGGCGCGTACTGGCGCGGCGTCGAGACGAATCCGATGCTCACACGGATCTACGGGACCGCGTGGGCGTCCGAGGAGGACCTCGAGGCGCACCTCCATCGTCTCGAGGAGGCCGAGAAACGTGATCACCGGCGCCTGGGTCGTGAGCTGGACCTGTTCTCGAGCCCGGACGAGCTCGGACCGGGACTCTGGATCTGGCACGCGCGCGGGGGGATCTTCCGGAAGGAGCTGGAGGATTGGGTCCGCGACCTCCACCTGGAGCGTGGCTACGACCTGATCGTCACTCCGCACATCGCCCGCTCGGTGCTCTGGGAAACGAGCGGTCACCTCGACAAGTACCGGGAGAACATGTACCCGCCGATGGAGGCGGACACCGGCGACTACTACGTCAAGCCGATGAACTGTCCCTTCCACGTGCTCGTCTACAAGTCGCAGGTTCGCAGCTACCGCGATCTGCCCATGCGGCTCTCGGAGCTCGGCACGATCTACCGACACGAGAAGGCGGGCACCCTGCACGGATTGCTGCGGATCCGCGGCGGTACCCAGGACGACTCCCACATCGTCTGCACGCCCGACCAGCTCGTCGACGAGATCCTCGCGGTGTTCGAATTGACGCTCGAGATCCACCGGACCTTCGGCTTCACCGACCCGGTGGTCGAGCTCTCCACCCTGCCCGGCGAGACGATCGTCGACGAGGCGATGGCGGCCCGTGCGACCGAGGCGCTCACACTCGCTCTCGAGAAGAGCGGCCTCGAGTACCGCATCGCCGAGGGCGAGGGCGCCTTCTACGGACCGAAAGTGGATTTCCACTTCCGCGACGCGATCGGCCGTCTCTGGCAGCTGACCACCGTGCAGTGCGACTTCGCGCTGCCCGAGCGCTTCGATATGGAGTACACCGGCGACGACAACCAGCGTCACCGACCCGTGATGATCCATCGCGCGATCCTCGGAACGCTCGAGCGGTTCAGCGCCGTCTTGATCGAGCACTACGGCGGCGCGTTCCCGCTCTGGCTCTCGCCGGAGCAGCTCCGCCTCGTTCCGGTGGCCGATCGCCACGTCCCGAACTGCGAGGAGCTCGCCACGACCGCGCGCGCCGTCGGCCTCCGCGTCCACGTCGACGAGACCAAGGAGACGGTCGGGAAGAAGATCCGCGCCGCGCAGCTGATGAAGGCTCCGTACGTGGTGGTCGTGGGTGATCGCGACCTCGAGGCGGGGACCTTCACCGTCCGCGACCGGTCGGGGGAGGAGCACGCCGGCGTGCCGTTCGACCGGATCGTGTCGACCCTGACGGAGGAGGCGCGGACGCGCGCGCTCGCGCAAAGCACCTTCTAGATGGAGCGCCTCTGGAGCCCCTGGCGCATGGAGTACATCCAGTCGAACAAGGACGCGCCCGAGGATGCGGAGTGCATCTTCTGTCGCATCCAGCGCGGTGAGGAGTCCGAGCGCGTGCTCACCCGCTCGGAACTCGGCTTCGTCGTGCTCAACAAGTATCCGTACAGCCCCGGTCACATCCTCGTGATCCCCGATCGCCACGTCGGAGACCTCGAGGACCTCGAGGACGACGAGAGCCTTGACCTTCAGCGGCTGATGAAGCGCTCCGTGAAGGCACTCCGGGAGGAGTACGCCCCGCACGGTTTCAACATCGGCATGAACCTCGGGCGTGTCGCCGGTGCCGGCGTGCCGGACCACCTCCATTGGCACGTGGTTCCGCGCTGGAGCGCCGACACCAGCTTCATGCCGGTCGTCGGCGAGACGATCGTGTTGCCGGAGCTCGTCGAGGAGACCGCGAGGCGTCTCGCGCCGAGGTTCACCGAGTGAGCTTCGTCGATCTCCCCGACGGCGCGAAGCTCCATTTCGAGATCACAGGCGAGGGACCGGCGGTGACGTTGATCCATCCGGGGCTCTGGGACATGCGGACCTGGGACCGCGAGTTCGAGGTCCTTGCCGACGCGGGGTACCGGGTCCTTCGGTACGACGTGCGCGGCTACGGGGATTCGAGCCGTCTGGAGCCGGGCGCGACGTACTCGCACGTGCGCGATGTCGAGGCCCTGCTCGAAGCCAACGAAGTCGCCCAGACCGGGCTGATCGGGTGCTCGATGGGCGGTGGGATCGCGCTGGACTACGCGCTCGTCCACCCGGAGCAGGTCTGGGGGCTGGTCGCGGTGGCGACCGGCCTCGGTGGCTTCGAAGCGACCGAGGAGGAAGAGGAGTGGTGGGCCGAGCGGGACGCGCCGATCGAAGCCGCGATCGAGGCAGGCGATCTCGAGCGGGCGCAGGAGCTCCGGCTCGAGATCTGGGCACCGCTCGGAACGTCGGACGAGCGCGGCGCGAGGATCCGTCAGATCGCGTTCGACAACATCCACGAGATCCTGATGGACGAGAGTGGAGAGGAGCGCCTCGACCCACCGGCGGCGCATCGCCTCGAGGAGATCGACGTCCCCACGCTGATCCTCGATGCAGAGCACGATCCTCCAGACATGCACCGCATCGCCGACTTCCTCGTGCGCGAGATCATCGGGTCTCGGAAGGTGGTCGTCGAAGGTGCGGATCACGTCGTGAACGTGCGCCAACCCGAGCGCTTCGAGGAGTTGGTGCTGGACTTCCTCGCCGCGTCTGCGCCACGCTGAGCGCCTGGAGCGGTCGTTCCCTGGTGCGGCCGCTCGACCCGTGCGAATCTCGTGGCGAACGCGCCGAGTCCCTACTTCTTGTGGGCTTCCTCGCGCGCGTGCTGGTACTCGTCGATCACCTTCTGCGCGAGATGCTGCGGCATCTCGTCGTAGTGGGAGAACGTCATCGAGAAGGCGCCGCGTCCGCCCGTCATCGACCGAAGGTCGATGACGTAGCGGGCGACCTCGCCCTGGGGCACCAGGGCGTTGATCACCTGCTTGCCGCCGCCGATCTGGTCCATCCCTTGGATCTTGCCGCGCTTGGCGTTCAGGTCTCCCATGATGTCGCCGGTGAACGACTCGGGGACCGTCACCGCGAGTTGCACGACCGGCTCGAGCAGCGCGACGCCACCTTGCTCGACCGCCTCCTTCAGCGCGATGGAGCCCGCGATCTGGAAGGCCATGTCGGAGGAGTCCACCGCGTGGAACTTCCCGTCGACGAGCGTCACCTTGATGTCGACCATCGGGTTCCCGGAGAGCACGCCCTCGGACATCGTCTTCACGATGCCCTTCTCGATCGAGGGGATGAACTGCTGGGGGATGGCTCCCCCGAAGATCTTGTCCTCGTAGACGAAGCCCTCGCCGCGGGGGAGCGGCTCGATCTCGATCTCGCACACCGCGTACTGGCCGTGACCGCCGGATTGCTTCACGTGGCGGCCCTGCGCCTTCGCCCTCGAGCGGACCGTCTCGCGATAGGCGATCTTCGCGGGCTTCGTCTCGACCTCGACGCCGAACTTCGCTTTCAGCCGCTCGATCTGCACGCCGAGGTGCGCCTCGCCCATCCCGTAGATCACCGTCTGATGGGTCTCGTCGTTCCGGGCCACGCGGAACGTCGGATCCTCCTCGCGGAGGCGCGCCAGACCGGTCGCGAGCCGGTCCTCGTCCCCCTTCGTCTTGGGCGAGATCGCGTACGCGAGCAGCGGTTCGGGTAGCTCCACCGGCGGCAGCTGGACCGGGTCGTCCTTCGTGGCGAAGGTGTCACCGGTGTGCGTGTGCGGGAGCTTGGCGACCGCACCGATGTCCCCCGCGGGAACCTCGGACATGGATTCGTGCTCCTTGCCCTTGAGCACGAAGAGTTGCCCGATCCGCTCGTCCGTTCCCTGCGTCGAGTTGTGTGCCGACGAGTCGGGTCGAACCTTCCCGCTGAACACGCGGAACATCGTGATGTGCCCGACGAACGGGTCCGAGAGGGTCTTGAACACGAAGGCGGTGAGGGGGCCGCTCGGGTCACACGTCCGCTCCTTGTCTTCGCCGCCCTTGGCGATGACCTTCACCGGCGCGCGGTCCAACGGGGAGGGGAACTCCTCGACGATGAAGTCCAGCAGCCGGTCGATCCCGATCGCCTTGGAGGCGGAGCCGACGAACACGGGCGCGAGCCGGGCGTTCGTGAAGCCGTCCTTCGCGCCCTGCGTGATGACGGCCTCGGGGAGCGTGCCTTCCTCGAGGTACTGCTCGATCAATGCATCGTCGGACTCGGCCACCGCCTCGATCAGCTTCTCGCGGGCGGGATCCGCGATCTGGTGGATCTCGTCGGGCCACTCGGACTCCTCGGCCTTGGGACCGGATGGGTACAGATCCGCCTTCTCGTGGAGCAGGTCGGCGATGCCGTTGAAGTCGTTCTCGGCGCCGATCGGGAGCTCGAACGGCGCCACCTGGTTCCCGAAGGAGGACACGAGCTGGTCGAGCGTCGCCTGGAAGTCCGCGCGCTCGCGGTCGAGCTTGTTCACGAAGATCGCGCGAGGTAGGCCCTCCTGGACGGCGAGCTCCCATGCGAACTCGGTCTGGACCTCGACGCCGTCGACCGCGGAGACCACGACGATCACCGCGTCCGCTGCCCGGACCGCCGAGCGGACGTCCCCGATGAAGTCCGCGGTGCCGGGAGCGTCGAGCACGTTGATCTTCGCACCCTGCCACTCGATGGGTGACATCGCGAGGGACACGGAGATCTGGCGGCGCTGCTCGTCGGGGTCGTGGTCGGAGACGGTGTTGCCGTCCTCGACGGTTCCCATCCGAGTGATGGCACCCGAGGCGAAGAGCATCGCCTCCAACAGGGTCGTCTTCCCCGAGCCACCGTGCCCCACCAGCAAGACGTTGCGGATGTCCTTCGCGTCGTAGGTCTTCAAGAGGGCTCCTTCTCTGCGGCTCTCTTTGGGGCGAGGGGTCGCTCGGAAGGTGGAATCCTACAGAGTTGCTACGCTCGGCCGACCTGCGATGCGGAGCTTGCTGAGGTTCGAGCGCCAGCCGCCCGGCACCGCGATCACCCGTTCGGTCCTCGTCGCCGGCGGTGCCCTCGCGGCCGGAGCTGGATGGCTCGTGGTCTCCCATGAGACCCGTCCCGCGGCCTGGGCCGCCGGCGCCTCCGGGGCCCTCCTCCTGCTCGGCGGCCATCGAGCCAACCACGGCGCGGGCGGCCCCACCGACCGGATGCTGGACGATCTCCTCGACCGGGCGTGGGACGCCGCCGTGCTCTCGGGGATCGCCTGGGTCGCGCGCGACGGGAGCTCCTCGGTGGCGATCGCGGCGCTCGCAGCCCTGAGCCTCTCGTTCGTCGCGGGCTACATCAGGGCTCGGGGCGCGGCCCTCGGATACTCGGTGGAGGAGCGGCACGTGACGCGTGGCGCGCGATACCTCTTGGTCGTCGCATTCCTGCTGTTCGGGTGGACGTGGACCGTCTGGGCCGTGGCCGCGATGTCGGGGTTGGCGGCGATCGTGCGGGCGGGGCAGGTCGCCCAAGAGGAGCGTGCGACGTGAACGCTCGGCGACGCGCCGACCGAGACCGCGACGTACCTCCTCTACCGCTTCATGAGCTGGCTCGGCCCGATCCTGCCGACGAAGAGCGGCCGTTCCGCCTACGAGTCGGCCGGGCGCCTCTTCTACCGGCTGGCGTCCGGGGCGCGTGCCACCGTCGCCGCCAACCAGGCGCAGGTGCTGGGCCGGCCGGTGGACGACCCGCTCGTCCAGGCGTCCACCCGCGAGGCGTTCGCCCTCTACGGCCGGTACTGGTTCGACACGTTCAACGTGCTCGGGTGGAGCGACGAGCGGGTGATGGACTCGTTCCGCTTCGAGGGCGCCGAGCATGTCGAGAAGGGCCTGGCGGACGGGAAGGGTGTGGTGATCGCGCTCCCACACACGGGCAATTGGGACGTCGGAGGCCGGGCGATGGGGCTGCGGGTCGCCCCGGTGGTGTCCGTCGCCGAGCATCTCAAGCCGGATCGGCTCTTCGAGCTCTTCCTCGAGCATCGGCGGCAGCTCGGGATGGAGATCATCGATCTCTCGAGCGACCACGTGGGCAGACAACTCACCCAACGGCTGGAGCAGAACCGCATCGTGGCCCTGGTCGCGGACCGCGATCTCTCCGGCGGCGGCGTGGAGGTCGAGATGTTCGGCCGCACCCGACGGATGCCCGCAGGACCCGCGCTCCTGGCACTATCGTCAGGAGCGCCGCTGCTCTCCGGCCCGACGTACACGACGAGGGAGGGCTGGGTCGAGGTGCTGACGCCGGTGTCGATCGAGCCGACGGGCAAGCGGAAGGACGACATCATCGCGCTCACCCGCGCGCTGGCGGCGGCGTTCGAGCGGGCGATCGCCGCCGCGCCCTCGGACTGGCATCTGTTCCAGCCCGGCTGGGAACCGTGAGGATCGCGCTCGTCTGCCCGTACGCCTGGGAGGCGGCGGGCGGCGTCCAGGTGCACGTGAAGCACCTGGCGGCGCGCCTGCTCGAACGCGGACACGAGGCGATCGTGCTGACGCCCACGACCGTGGCTCCCTCCCAACCCTGGGTGCGATCGGTGGGTCGTCCGGTCCGGGTCTCCTACCGGGGGACGGTCGCCCCGATCGCGCCACTGTCCTATCGCAGGGTCCGGTCGGTGCTGGCCTCGTTCCGTCCAGAGGTCGTCCACGTCCACGAGCCGCTCTCGCCGAGCGCTTCGATGTTCGCGACGCTCGTCGCGAAGGCGCCCGTCGTCGCGACGGTCCACGCCTACCTCGACCGGTCCGTCGCGATGGAGATCGCCGCTCCGATCCTCCGCCGGATCTGGCGGCGGGTGACGCTCGGCATCGCCGTCTCGGAGTCCGCGGCGTCCTTCCTCCGACGGGCCGTTCCCGACGCGGCGCTCGACATCGTTCCGAACGGGGTGGACGTCGGCGCCTTCGCCGGGGCCGAGCCGCGGTCCGACCTGCCTCCCGGGCGGCGGATCCTCTGGGTCAATCGGCTGGATCCCCAGAAGGGCTTCCCGGTCGCCCTCGCCGCGTTCTCGAAGGTGCTGGCGGACGTCCCCGACGCGATCCTCGTCGTGGTGGGCGAAGGCAAGGACCGCGAGGCGCTCGGGCTCCTGACGGAGTCCGAGCGGGCACGGGTCGATATGCGCGGCGCCGTGCCGAACGAGGGGATCCCCTCCTACCTCGCCGCCTGCGAGCTCTTCGTGTCGCCGGCCGTCGGGCAGGAGAGCTTCGGGATCGCACTGATCGAGGCGATGGCAGCCGGCGTGCCGGTCGTCGCCGCCGACATCCCCGGCTACCGGGAGGTCGTCTCGGACGGAGTCGAGGGGCTGCTGGTGCCGCCCCGGGACCCGGAGGCGCTCGCGGCCGGCCTGGTCCGAGTGCTGACCGAGCCGGCGCTGGCGTCACGGCTCGGCGAGGCCGGCCGCGAGCGCGCACGGATCTTCGACTGGCCGCTCGTCGTCGAGCGGCTCGAGGCGCTGTACCTCCGCGCCATCGAGAGCGCTGGCTACGATAGGCCGAGATGACGCCTCTGTGGATCGTGCTCGGGATCGTCGCCGTCCTCTTGCTCGCGGCCGTGTGGATCTACAACCGGCTGGTGACGTTGCGGACCCGGGTGGACAACGGCTGGTCCCAGATCGACGTCCAGCTCCGGCGGCGTGCGGATCTGATCCCCAACCTCGTCGAGACCGTGAAGGGCTACGCCGCGCACGAGCGCGAGCTCTTCGAGCGGGTGACCGAGGCGCGGGCGCGCTCGCTGGGGGCGACGGGCGTGGCCGACCAGGCCGACGCCGAGAACCAGGTCAGCGCCGGCCTCCGCCAGCTCCTGGCCGTCGTGGAGAACTACCCCGACCTCAAGGCGAACCAGAACTTCCTCGCGCTCCAGGAGGAGCTCATCGGTACCGAGTCGAAGATCGCGTACGCCCGGCAGTTCTACAACGACCAGGTGATGCGGCTGAACACGCTGATCCAGTCGTTCCCCTCCTCGATCGTCGCGGGCGCGTTCGGCTTCCAGGAGCGCCCCTTCTTCGAGATCGAGGAAGAGACGCGCGGGCCCGTGCAGGTGGAACTCTCCTAGCCGTGTACGAGCAGATCGCCGCGAACAAGCGCAAGACCGCGATCCTGTTCGTGCTGGCCGTCGTGCTCCTGGGCGGGGTCGGTTACGCGATCGGTCTTCTCAGCAACAGCGGTCCGGCGGGTCTGGTGATCGCGTTGATCGTCGCCGTCGTGATGTCGGTCGGGTCCTACCTCTACGGGGATCGGATCGTGCTGGCATCCACGCGGGCGAAGGAGGTCTCGAAGGAGGCCCAACCTCGACTCCACAACATCGTCGAGGGGCTCGCCATCGCGGCGGGGGTTCCCAAGCCGCGGATCTGGATCGTGCCCGAACCCGCTCCGAACGCGTTCGCGACCGGACGAGATCCGGAGCACAGCCACGTCGCCGTGACACAGGGGCTCCTGGAGACGATGAACCGCGTCGAGCTCGAGGGCGTGATCGGACACGAGATGGCCCACGTCCTCGACCGCGACATCCTCGTCGGCACCGTCGTCGCGACGCTCGTCGGCGCCGCCGTGCTCCTGTCGGAGTTCTTCATGCGGATGTGGTGGTGGGGCGGGTTCCGGGGCCGGCGGGGAAACGATTCCGGCGGGGGCGCGGCGTCCGCGTTGATCTTCGCCGTCGGATTCGTCTTGCTGATCCTGGCGCCGATCTTCGGACAGCTGATCCGCCTGGCGGTCTCGCGCAATCGGGAGTTCTTGGCGGATGCCCAGGGGGCGATGCTCACCAGGTATCCGCCGGGGTTGATCGCCGCTCTGAAGAAGCTGCAGACCGCCCCGACCGCGATGCGCTCCGCCAACAACGCCACCGCGCATCTGTGGCTGAATCAGCCCTCGCGGCTCGAGGGGGAGAAGCTCGGCCCGATGGAGCGACTCTTCTCGACGCATCCGCCGCTGTCGGAGCGGATCCGCCGCCTCGAGGAGATGTGACGTTCCCGTCGAGATGCCTCGGGGTGTTTGGGTCGGGCGCCGGTCCGAGGATAGTGTCGAGCGGTGGGTCCCTGAGGAAGGGACCCTTTTCGTTGGCTCCGTGACATCGCAGGAGGTTCCCACGTGGCGTTGACCCAACGGGGGAAGGTCGTGACCGGGGCGGCGGTGGTGGTGACCGCCGCCGTCGTCGTGCTGGCCGTGCTCGCATTCACGGGCAACGCACCCCCCGCGATCCAGGCGATCGTGGACAAGGCGACGGGGAAGCCCACGCCCTGCCCGTTGACCGGCGAGCTGCGAGCCGGAGGCAAGGGCACGTTGGCGCGCCCGGTGCTGGCGGTGAAGGTCGAGAACACCGACGAGGCCTATCCGCTCGCCGGACTGGAGCGGGCGGACGTGATCTACGAGGAGCCCGTCGAAGGAAGCATCACCCGGTTCGCCGCGCTCTTCCAGTGCCATGACGCCGCGAAGGTGGGACCCGTCCGGAGCGCTCGGACGACCGACCCACGGATCCTCGTGCAGTACTCGGACGAGCCGCTCCTCGCGTACTCCGGGGCGAATCGCACGGTCGCTTCTGCTCTGGAGAAGGCGCGCGTCGTTTCCTTGACGGAGACGTCCGCCAACGACGCATTCGTCCGAGACGAGTCGAGGTCTGCTCCGCACAACCTCTTCGTCTCGACCAAGAAGCTGTACACGCTCGCCAAGCGGTCCGGGGCGGGCTTCTCTTTGCCGGAGGCCGTCTTCCGATTCGACGAGGAGGTGCCGGCCCCGAGCAGGCCACGGATGTCCGCGTCGGTGGCGTTCTCCAGCTCCCACGTCGCGGGCTGGGCCTGGTCGAGCGGACGTTGGGTTCGGCAGCTCGACGGAGACCCGATGCTCTCGGAGAGCGGCACACCGATCGCCGTCGACAACGTCGTGATCCAGGAGGTCGTCGTGACCGACTCCAACATCGTGGACGTGGCGGGGTTCCCTTCTCCGGACGTGAAGCTCGTCGGCGAGGGTCGCGCGTGGATCCTGCGCGACGGTCGCCTGATCACGGGGCGTTGGCGGCGCTCATCGCTGGACGACGTCACCGTGTTCGAGAACAAGCGTGGTGACGAGGTCGCACTCGCGCCGGGCACGACGTTCGTCGAGCTGGTGCCCAAGGAGGGCGGCGAGGTCACCTTCGAACGCTAGGGCGGCGCTTCCGCGCAGGTCACGGCGGTACACTCGGGACATCCGGCGCTTCCGAACGCGGCCGCCGAAGTTCACGCCGAAGATCCACGAGGAGGACGAATGCAGCGCGAGACCGGCACCTTCACCGTGAAGTCCGGCCTGGCGGAGATGCTCAAGGGCGGCGTCATCATGGACGTCACCACCGCCGAGCAGGCCAAGATCGCTGAGGACGCCGGCGCCTGCGCCGTGATGGCGCTCGAGCGCGTGCCCGCCGACATCCGTCGGGACGGTGGCGTCGCCCGCATGGCCGACGCGACCAAGATCGAGGAGATCCAGCAGGTCGTCTCGATCCCCGTGATGGCGAAGGCTCGGATCGGACACTTCGTGGAGGCGCAGATCCTGCAGTCCCTCGGCGTCGACTACATCGACGAATCCGAGGTGCTCACGCCCGCCGACGAGGAGTTCCACATCGACAAGTGGGCGTTCACCGTGCCGTTCGTCTGCGGGGCGCGCGACCTCGGCGAAGCGCTCCGTCGCATCGCCGAAGGCGCCGCGATGATCCGCACGAAGGGCGAAGCCGGCACCGGCAACGTGGTCGAGGCGGTGCGGCACCAGCGGACGATGCTGAGCCAGATCGCCGAGGTGACCCAACTCCGACCCGAGCAGTACGTGACGCGGGCGAAGGAGCTCGGGGCGCCGGTCGACCTGGTGCGGATCGTGGCGGAACAGGGCCGACTGCCGGTCGTGAACTTCGCGGCGGGAGGGCTCGCAACGCCGGCCGACGCTGCCCTGATGATGCAGCTCGGTGTCGACGGCGTGTTCGTCGGATCGGGGATCTACAAGTCTGCAGATCCGGCGCCGCGCGCCCGAGCGATCGTCGAGGCCACCACGCACTTCAACGACCCGGAGATCCTCGCGAAGGTGTCCCACGGTCTCGGTGAACCGATGCCGGGTCTGGAGATCGGCACCCTGGAGACGCGTCTCCAGGACCGAGGTTGGTAGTCGAGCCCGAGTCGGACCCGCAGTCCCCGCCGTTCTCCGGGCGTGCCGTCCTCGTCATCTCCCAGGCCTACTACTACGTCGCCGCCGCCGTCGGGCTCGCCTTCCTGCTGGGCGGCGGGATCGCGGCGCTCATCGCGCTCCGCAAATGGCTCCTCCCGATCTCGCAGGCGTCGACTTCTTTCGGGGGTCTGTCCGACTCCAACGACACGGCGCGATCGTTCCTCGGGGCGCTGGCCTTCGCGATCCCCGGCGTGCTCGTGCTGGCGTGGCACCTGCGTGAGGCACGCCGTCATGAAGGGAGCCGCGTGTCACAAGCGTCGTGGGGAGGGGTCCTGTACTTCCACCTGGTGGCGTTGATCTCGTTGCTGATCGCACTCGGGGGCGTCGTGGCGACGCTGCACGCGGTCCGGGATTCGGTGATGCCGCTCTGCTACGAGATCCCCGGTCCGGTCGCGCCGCCGGTCGCAGCTCCCGAGCCTCGGAAGTCAGTTCGAGGGCGAGGGGTCGCCCATCATCGTTCCCGATATCCCGATCGACGTGGATTCGCCTCTCCTCGAGCCGAAGCAAGACTGCTTCCCGTCCACGTCCGAGGCGCTCCGGAGCGCACTCGACGCGGGGATCGTCGCCCTCGTCGCCGGCGGTGCTTGGCTCTGGCACCTCCGGCGAGGACGTCGAGCCGTCGACGGGCCGCCCGTCGAAAGCTGAGGAAGGCGGCCGGCTCCTATCATGAGGGCATGGTGAAGTCGGGCGTGCTCGCGCTGCAGGGCGACTTCCGCGAGCACGTCCGGGTGCTCTCGTCGATCGGCGCGACGGCGACCGAGGTCCGAACGGCCGCGCAGCTCGCCGATGTGGATCGCCTCGTGATCCCGGGCGGGGAGTCCACGACGATGGCGAAGCTGGCCCGCGCGTACGACCTGGTGGAGCCCATCCGGGAGCGAGCCCGAGACGGCATGCCGATCCTCGGAACGTGCGCGGGGATGATCGTGCTGGCAGAGCGGGTGCTCGACGGCGAGCCGTTGCTCTCGCTGATGAACATCACCGTCCGGCGCAACGCCTACGGGCGCCAGGTCGATTCGTTCGAGTCCGACGTGGACGTCGAGGGCATCGATCATCCGGTCCGCGGGGTCTTCATCAGGGCGCCGTGGATCGAGGAGGTGGGCTCCGACGTCCGCGTGCTGTCCGCCTATGAGGGACGGCCCGTGGTCCTGCAGCAGGGCCACCTTCTGGCCGCCTCGTTCCACCCCGAGCTGGTCGGAGAGACCGCGCTCCACGAGTACTTCTTGTCGCTCTCGAGGTAGGTGCGATGTCGGGTCATTCGAAGTGGGCGACGATCAAGCGGAAGAAGGCCGCGAAGGATTCGAAGCGATCCGATCAGTTCGCGAAGCTCCTCCGCGCCATCGAGGTCGCGGCGAGGGAGGGCGGGGGAGACCCGGCCGCGAACATGACGCTCGCATCGGCGGTCGAGAAGGCGAAGGCCTCCTCGGTCCCGAGCGACAACATCGACCGTGCGATCAAGCGGGGGAGCGGGGCCGACGCCGACGGTGCCCGATACGAAGAGATCACCTACGAGGGCTACGCGCCCGGCGGGATCGCGCTGTTCATCGAGACGCTCACCGACAACCGGAACCGGACGGCCCAGGATGTGCGACACGCGTTCACACGGAACGGCGGGAACCTGGGCGAGACGGGTTCGACGGGATGGATGTTCACGCGCAAAGGTGTGATCGTCGTGGAGAAGTCGGCGGCGCCGGACGACGAGCGCCTGCTGGAGCTGGCGCTCGAGTCCGGCGCCGAGGATCTCAACGACTCGGAGAGCTCGTGGGAGATCGTCACGGATCCATCGGCGCTCGCGGCCGTGCGCGACGCGCTCCGCGCGGCCGGCGTCGAGGTCTTCTCGGCCGAGCTCACCATGCTGCCGCAGTCGACGATCCCGGTCGACGGCGGGGAAGCGCGCAGGGTCCTCCAGCTGATCGACGCGCTCGAGGACCTCGAAGACGTCCAGAACGTCTACGCGAACTTCGACATCCCCGAAGAGGTCATGGCCTCCCTCTGAAGCCGACGTCCGTGAGGCCGGTCGTTGCTCGGGGTCACGGCCCCGCCTAGACTCGGGCGAACGGATGTTCGAGAGCCGCGTTCTCGGTGTGGACCCCGGCCTGGCCAGGCTCGGTCTCGCCGTCGTCGAGGGGAACGGCCGCAAAGCGGCCCTGATCTGGGCCGGAGCGGTCGAAACCCCCGCGGGTTCGGAGGAGTCCGAACGCCTGCGGCACCTCTGCGTCGCGATGCGGGAGGCGATCTCGGCCCACCGCCCGGCGTCGGTTGCCGTCGAGCGGGTGGCCTGGAACAAGAACCATGTGAGCGCGCTCACCGTGGCGCGCGCCACCGGCGCCATCATGGTGGTGGCCGCCGACGCCGGGCTCTCCGTTGCCGAGTACGGTCCGAATGAGGTGAAGATCGCCGTGACCGGCATGGGCAACGCCGACAAGGAGCAGGTCCGCCGGGCGCTGGTCAAGGTCCACGGCCTGAAAGAGGTGCCGGTCCAAGCCGACGCCGCCGACGCCGTGGCCGTGGCCCTGACCCACCTGGTGGGAGCCCGGATGCGGAGCCTCGCCCGACTGGGGTCTCGGTGATCTCGTTCCTGGACGGTGAGGTCGTCGAGAAGGGCGCGAACCGCGTGGTGATCGGCGTCGGCGGCGTCGGCTACGACATCTTGGTCCCCACCTCGGTGCTCGCCACGCTCCCGGCGATCGGGACGACGACACGCCTGCACACCCGGATGGTGGTCCGCGAGGATTCGATGACGCTCTACGGCTTCTCGGCGGTCGACCAACGCGACCTGTTCGATCTGTTGACCGGTGTTACGGGCGTCGGGCCCAAGGTCGCGCTCGCGTTCCTGTCCGTGCTCCGCCCGGCCGTCCTCACCCGCGCGATCGCGAACGGCGACGCGGCCGCGCTCACCGTCGTGCCCGGTGTCGGGAAGAAGGTCGCGCAACGGGTCGTGCTGGACCTGGCCGAGAAGCTCGGCGGGGAAGCCGAGCTTCCTTCGGAGGGACCGATGGCGGACGTGCGCGACGCGCTCCTCTCGCTCGGCCTCACCGCGGCGGAGGCGGGCGAGGCGATGCGTGGTATCGAGGCGGACGGTCGCGAGGCGGACGACATCCTCCGCGAGGCTCTGCAGAAGGTGGGTCGATGATGCCGAAGGAAGAGCAGGCGGAAGAACCGGTCGACGTCAGCGACGCCGATCGACCCATCGACGCCGACGCCGTGACGGAGGAGGACCGCGAGTTCGACATCGCGCTCCGTCCGAGGACGCTCGGGGAGTTCGTCGGACAGGACCGGGTGAAAGAGCAGCTGCATCTGCTGATCGACGGCGCTCGCAACCGGGGCGAGGGCGTCGACCACCTCCTGTTCAGCGGCCCGCCGGGCCTCGGCAAGACGACGCTCGCTCGGATCGTCGCGCACGAGATGGGCGCGGGGTTCCAGCCCACCTCGGGGCCGGCTCTCGACCGCCCCAGTGACCTGGCGGCGATCCTCACCAACCTCGAACAGGGCGACGTCCTGTTCGTGGACGAGATCCATCGGATGCCGCGGACCGTGGAAGAGGTGCTGTATCCGGCGCTCGAGGACTTCAACCTCGACGTGGTCCTCGGGAAGGGACCGACCGCTCGCTCGATCAGGCTGGAGCTGCCCCGGTTCACACTGGTGGGCGCCACCACCCGTCCGGGCCGGATGACGCTGCCGCTGCGAGAGCGGTTCGGCTTCTCGCCGCGCCTCGACTACTACTCGGCCGACGATCTCGCCAAGATCGTGACGCGCTCCGCCGGGATCCTCGACGTGCCCGTCGACGACGACGCGGCCGCCGAGATCGCCCGGCGCTCTCGCGGCACACCGCGGATCGCCAACCGCCTGCTTCGCCGCGTCCGCGACTTCGCCGAGGTTCGCCACGACGGCTCGGTCACCCTCGAGGTCGCCGCAGCGGGCCTGGAGGTCTTCGAGGTCGACGATCGCGGTCTGGACCGGCTGGACCACTCGATCCTTCAGACGCTGATCGACAAGTTCGGCGGCGGCCCCGTCGGTCTCTCGACGCTCGCGGCCGCCGTGGGCGAGGAGACCGACACCGTGGAGGACGTCGTGGAGCCGTATCTGCTGCAGCTGGGGTTCCTCCGCCGCACACCTCGCGGCCGGGTGGCTACCGAGCACGCGTACCGCCACCTTGGCGCATCCGTCCCGGGCACCCTGCCGCTCTAGGGTTCAGAGGTAGACTCCCTTCTTCCCTTCACGGAGGTCTCCATGCTCGCCATCCTTGCTCAGCAGACCCAGGCCAATCCCATCGTGGCGTTCCTTCCTCTCCTGCTCATGGGCGTCGTCTTCTACTTCCTGTTGATCCGTCCGCAGAACCAGCGGCGCCGGGCGCAGATGCAGATGCAATCCGACGTCGAGGTAGGAGACGAGGTCGTCACGACCGCGGGCATCTACGGCACGATCACCGAGATCGACGATGACTACGGCATCGTGACCGTCGAGGTCGCCCCGAACACGGACATCCGTATGGCGCGCGCCGCCATCTCGCAGCGTCTGGTCGATGACGACGAGTTCGTGGACGAGGACGAGGACGAGGTCGAAGGAGCCGAGCCGGGGTCGTGAGCGACCCGCTCCAGCCTCGCGATCCCGAGGAACCAGCCACCGCCGTCCGCAAGCCGGACGAACCGGCTCCTCGGATGCCGGTCGAGCCGGTTCCGACGCGCCCGGCCCCGACCCCTGCGGGACCGGGCGACCTCGCCACCATCACGCTCGAGGACGTGCAGGGGAACGAGGAGCTCTCGCTCTACATCGCCTCCGCCGACCGCGTGATGGACGCCATGGGGTACACCGAGCACGGGTTCCGCCACGCGAACCTCGTCGCGAACATCGCTTTCCAGGTCCTCAGCCGCTTGGGGTTCACGGAACGCGAGGCGACACTCGCGTCGGTCGCCGGCTATCTGCACGACGTCGGGAACGCCCTCGCGCGCGATGCTCACGGGCAAACCGGCGCGGTCCTCGTGAATCAGTCGCTCCGTGACTCGGTGCACGGCGCGGACCTGATGCCCGTCCTCGCCGCGATCGCCAACCACGAGGAGACCGAGGGCGTGGCCGTCTCGCCGATCTCCGCCGGCGTCATCCTGGCCGACAAGTCGGACGTGCATCGGAGCCGCGTTCGGAAGTCGGGGCGGATCGAGTTCGACGTCCACGACCGTGTGAACTACGCCGTCGAACGCTCGTTCCTGTCGGTAGACTCCGGAGCCCGCACCGTCAGCCTCGAGCTGACGATCGACACCGAGATCAGCCAGGTCATGGAGTACTTCGAGATCTTCCTCGGACGCATGCAGCTCTGCCGCCACGCCGCCGAGCTGCTCGATGCGCGCTTCCGTCTGGTCATCAACGGAGCAGAGCTGGCGTGAGACGCAACCGCGCCCTCTGGGCGTCCATCATCTTCGTGCTCGTGCTGGTCCTTGCCTCGGCGCTCGGCGTCGTGGCCGGCGGGCTGCGGCCGACGCTCGGGCTCGATCTGCAGGGCGGTGCCTCGGTGATCTTGACCGCACCCGAAGGTACGCCTCCCGATGTGATGCAGCGAGCGCTCGAGAACATCCGCAATCGTGTCGACGCGTTCGGCGTCGGCGAGCCCGACATCGCGCTCTCCGGCACCACGATCGAGGTGCAGATCCCCGGCGCCGCGGAGGCAACCGTGCAGCGTCGGGAGGCGGATCTCTCCTGTTTGGAAGGAGCCGATCTGATCCACGGGTGCTCCAAGAACGAGGACGATGTGCGCGAGGTCCTCGAGAGCCTGCAGGTGCAGGCGGAGCCGTCCGAGGTGTGCGTCGTGGACGGGAACGGCGCGCAGGTGGAGTGTTTCTCGAGCCGGACCCAGGCCGAGACCTACCTCACTGGCATCCAGGTCGGACCCAAGGCTGGTTCGCCCAGCGCTTCGACCAGTCCTTCCGCGTCACCGAGCTCTTCCGCCTCGCCGTCCGCCGGACCCTCGCCGGCTGCGAGCGCGTACTGCATGACGGCACCGACGGGTGACCAGATCGGGTGCTTCAAGAGCCGCGCGAAGGCGGAGGACGCGAAAGACGCGTTGAAGATCGAGGTGACGAAGCGCGCGTACTGCCTGGTTCCGGTCGCGCCGGAGCCGTCGCCCACGCCCAGTCCTTCCGCGACGGCGGCACCGTCGGCGTCCGCGTCGGCCTCCGCCTCCGCATCTCCATCGGCCTCTCCGTCCCCGACTCCCGCGACGTTCGCCGACCTCGACCTCTCGGGCGCCGACCCCTTGCCATGCAACCTCGGGTCTCGTGAGGAAGCGGACGGCGCTCTCACGGCGATCACGGTCGTGCACGAGGAGCAGCAGTTCTGCGTCGTGAGCTCCGTGGGCAAGCAGCTCGGATGTTCCGTCACGCGCGATCGGGCCGAAGACCTTCGGCGGCAGTCGGGCCAGGAACGACTGCTGCGCGTGATCGGCGAGACCGCCCGGTTGGAGGAGCGCAGGGTCCTCGAGGCGGTTCCCGTGACGGACCCTCGACCCATCACGTGCGGGACGGCGGAGGAACGGGACCTCCCCCGGTGCTCGTTCGACGCGCTGAGGAGCAAGGAGGTCGTCTACCCAGGACCGATCGGGAACGGCCAGGTGGCGAAGTTCGTCCTCGGGCCGGTCGTGATCAGCGGCGAGGACTTCAACAAGGCGGCCGCGGTGTTGAGCACCCAGGGACAGCTCGGCGGCTCCCAATGGACGGTGACCTTCCAGCTCGACAGCGACGGCGCCAAGCGGTTCGCGGACGAAACCACCAAAGCGGTTGGGTCTCCTCCGCCGACCGACCAGATCGCGATCATCGTCGACCGGGTCGTGATCTCGTCGCCGACGGTCCAATCCCCGATCACGGGTGGATCGGGCGAGATCACCGGGGGTTTCTCTGAAGCCGAGGCGAAAGACCTCGGGACCCAGTTGAACGCGGGCGCCCTCCCCGTGGAGCTCACCCGCCAGTCGGTGCGAACGGTGAGCCCGACGCTCGGTGAGGAGTCGCTCCATCAAGGGATCACGGCGGGACTCGCGGGGCTCGTGCTGCTGTTCGTGTACCTGCTCTTCTATTACCGATTGCTCGGCGTGGTGGCGTGGCTCGGCATGACGATCTGGGCGGTGCTCGCTCTCACCCTCGTTTCGATCGCGGGAGACCAATTCGGGTACGCGCTTTCCCTCGCAGGAGTCGCGGGGCTGGTGATCTCTCTCGGTGTCACAGCGGACTCCTACATCGTGTTCTTCGAACGGCTGAAGGACGAGGTCCGATCCGGCAAGTCGCCGCGCGCAGCCGTCCAACCTGCGTTCGCTCGCGCATACAAGACCATCGTGGCCGCCGACATCGTCACCGGCCTGGCGGCGGCGGTCCTGTACATCACGGCGGTGAGCTCGGTCCGAGGCTTCGCCCTCACACTCGGTGTGGCGACGCTGCTCGACCTGTTCGTCGTGTACTTCTTCAAGCGCCCGACCGTCTTCCTGATCGCGAAGAACGAGAGACTCGTGAGCCTGCGAGGGTTCGGCCTCTCGAGCGGGGTCGCGGCCGAGGCCACTCGTGAGGGAGCGGGTCTGTGAACCTCCGCCACGCGATCGATACGTATCGGGGCCACACGATCCCCCATGTCCGATGGGTGGAGCACCGGAACCGCTGGTTCGCGATCTCCGGGGTGCTGATCCTGCTGTCCCTCGGTGGCCTGCTCTTCGGAGACCTGAATTTCTCCATCGATTTCGAGGGCGGCGCCCAGATCACCTACACGCCGACGAAGCCGCTCGACCCCGAGCAGATCAAGGCGACGCTCCACGATCACGCGATCGACGACGCGGAGGTCCAGATCGTCAACGGCGAGTCGGTGTCGATCCGGACGCCTTCCCTGACGAACGAGGGAGTGAGAGGCTCGGCGGCGATCCGTCGGGACCTCGCCGCGCAAGCCGGCATCGACCCGGTGGACGTGAACGTCGAGGACGTGGGCCCCACCTGGGGCGGCGAGATCTCCCGGAAGGCGGCCATCGGGCTGGTGGTCGTGCTGGCGGCGATCACGTTGTACATCACGCTCCGATTCGAGCTGAAGATGGCGATCGGGGCGATGATCGCGCTGGTCCACGACGTGTTGATCACGATCGGCGTCTATGCACTCACAGGCCGAGAAGTCACGCCCGAGACGGTCATCGCGATCCTCACGATCCTCGGGTTCTCGCTCTACGACACGGTCGTGATCTACGACAAGATCCAGGAGAACCTCGAGACGCAATCCCTGGTCGCCCGGCTGGGCTCCGATGGCGTGGTCGATCTCTCCCTGAACCAGGTGTTGATGCGGTCGGTCAACACGTCGCTGGTCGTGCTCATCCCGATCCTCTCGCTGCTGCTCTTCGGTGGCGACACCCTGAAGGACTTCGCCTTCGCCATGTTCATCGGTGTCGCGATCGGTGCGTACTCGTCGGTGTTCATCGCGGCCCCGATCCTCGCGATCCTGAAGCGGCGCGAGCAGCGGTTCCGGCAGCTGGAGCAGAGGCTCTCCGATCGGGAACGGGTCGTGTCGCGGCGGGCGGGGGCCGCCCCGACGGCGGCCCCCGCCGCGGCGACGGGCGATGCGGCCGCCGCCCGCGCGACCGCGCGGACCGGGACGGTCGCGCGGCCGCGACCGAAATCGAAACGGCGGAAACCCCCGGCCAAACGCAAGCGGAGGTGAGGTCGTGGAGATCGAGCAGATCAAGGCACTGATCCGGGACGTCCCCGATTTCCCCGAACCCGGCATCGTGTTCAAGGACATCACGCCGGTCCTGGCGCACCCCGACGCGATGTCGACGATCATCGATCTGATCGTCGTCCACTTCGGACGGGGGACCGTCGACAAGGTCGTGGGGATCGAAGCCCGCGGATTCATCCTCGCGGCACCGGTCGCGTATCACTTCAACGCCGGCTTCGTCCCGATCCGCAAGGAGGGCAAGCTCCCGTGGGAGACGGTCTCGGAGGAATACGAGCTCGAGTACGGAACCGCGACGATCGAGCTGCACAAGGACGCGGTCGAGAACGGTGAGCGCGTCCTGATCGTGGATGACGTGCTCGCCACGGGGGGGACCGCAAAGGCCGCCGCCTCGCTCGTCGAGCGCTGCGGCGGCGTGATCCGTGGGATCGCGTGCCTGATCGAGCTCGACTTCTTGAAGGGCCGCGAGAAGCTGCCCGACCACGAGCTCCACACCTTCATCCACTACTGAGACTTCACAACCGGGGCCAGATGACGGTGTCCCCTACACTTCCCGGTAGGAGGGAACGTGGACACCACCGGGCGTGACGTGCGGGTCGATCGGGAGTCCCAGCCGGACGCGCCCGAGCGCGGCCGGCGACTCCCCGGGATCCCTCGCCCCCGACTCCGACGCACGGACGCCGGCCCCCCGAACCTCCTCGCCCCGATCCTGAAGAAAGTCCGCTCGTACAACCCCAAGGCCGACACGAAGCTGCTGGAACGTGCGTACCGGTTCGCCGAGGACGCGCACGAGGGCCAGTACCGTCTCTCGGGCGAGCCCTATGTCGAGCACCCCATCGCCGTGACCGCGATCCTCGCGGATCTCAGGCTCGACACCACGACCCTCACCGCGGCGCTCCTGCACGACACGGTCGAGGACACGGATGTCGGCCTCGGGGACATCGAGGAGGAGTTCGGCAACGAGGTCGCCAGGATCGTCGACGGCTTGACGAAGCTGGACAAGCTGGAGTTCCGGAGCGGTGAGCTGGCGCAAGCAGAGAACGTCCGGAAGATGATCGTGGCGATGGCCGGCGACATCCGGGTGCTCCTCGTCAAGCTCGCCGATCGGCTCCACAACATGCGAACCCTCTCGCCGCTCTCGGAACCGCGCCAACACAAGATCGCCAACGAGACCCTCGAGATCCACGCCCCCCTCGCCGACCGCCTCGGCGTCCAGGAGTTGAAGTGGGAGCTCGAGGATCTCTCGTTCAAGACCCTGAACCCCGGTCCGTACCGCGAGATCGCGAACCTCGTCGAGACCCGCCGGGGCGAGCGGCAGAAGCTCCTCGAAGAGGTGAAGGAGGCCCTCCGGGCGAAGCTGAAGGAGCTCGGCGTGAAAGCGGATGTCGAGGGGCGGCCGAAGCACCTGTACTCGATCTACGAGAAGATGGTGATCCGCGGCAAGGAGTTCAACGAGATCCATGACCTCGTCGGCCTCCGCGTCCTCGTTCCCTCGCTCCGCGACTGCTACGGGGCGCTCGGCGCCGTCCACGCTCTCTGGAAGCCCGTCCCCGGCCGTTTCAAGGACTACGTCGCGATGCCCAAGTCGAACATGTACCAATCGCTGCACACGACGGTGGTGGGTCCGAAGGGTATCCCGCTGGAGATCCAGATCCGCACCGTGGACATGCATCGAACGGCGCGATTCGGGATCGCCGCCCACTGGCGCTACAAGGAGGGCAGCAAGTCCTCGAAGGAAGCGCAGGACATGGCCTGGCTCGGCCAGATGATGGACTGGCTGAAGGAGATGGCCGATCCGCAGGAGTTCATGGAAGGACTGCGGATCGACCTCTCGGGAGGGCGGGTCTTCTGCTTCACCCCGAAGGGCGATGTGCAGAACCTGCCGCAGGGCGCGACGCCTGTGGACTTCGCGTACTCGATCCATACCGAGGTCGGACACCGCACGATCGGCGCGAAGGTGAACGGGAAGCTCGTGCCCCTGGACTACGAGCTCCGAACCGGAGACACCGTCGACATCTTGACGTCGAAGGCCCAAGGGGAGGGCCCGAGCCAGGACTGGCTCCAGTTCGTGAAGACCCCGCGGGCGAGGACGAAGATCCGGCAGTGGTTCAGCCGCGGTCGCCGCGAGGACGCGATGGAGTCCGGTCGCGACGCCGTCAAGGCCTTCGTCCGAAGGCAGGACCAGACGTTCAAGCGGCTCGCGACCGAGGAGACGCTCAGGCGCGTGGCGCAGGACCTCACCTATCCCGACCTGGAAGGCCTCTACGTCGCGGTGGGGGAGGGCCAGGTCTCTCCGCAGTCGATCGTGGCGCGGATGTCGCGTCTCGTCTCCGGGACCCCCGACGAGGACGTCACCGAGGTGCCGCTCGCGCGGCCCGTGAAGATCGGGAAGCCGGACATCTCCAAGGGCGTCGTCGTGAAGGGCCTCGGCGACGTGTGGGTGAAGCTCGGGCGATGCTGCACGCCGGTGCCGGGAGACGCGATCGTCGGTTTCGTCTCCAGGGGCCAGGGAGTCTCCGTGCACCGCGACACGTGCCCGAACCTGAGAACCCTCCAGCGTCGAGAACCCGAGCGGATCATCGAGGTGGACTGGGCCGAGGGCAAGCCGACGTCGTTCTCGGTGGCGATCCAGGTGGAGGCGCTCGATCGGACGCGGCTGCTCTCCGACGTCGCAACGGTCCTTTCGGACAGCCACGTGAACATCCTGGCCGCGACGTCGAGCACCGGGCGGGACAGGATCACGCGCCTGCGCTTCACGTTCGAGATGGCCGACGTGACGCATCTCTCGTCACTGCTCGCGGCGGTGAAGCGCATCGAAAGCGTCTACGACGCTTATCGCGTCGTCCCGAGCTGAGAGATGGCAGAGCGCGGCGATTGGGCCGGCTACTACGACGAGCAGGGGGAGCGGGGGCCACATGACGTCCTGATGCAAGTGCTTGCGATGTTCGATGACGACGAGCGCCGCGGGCTTGCCGTCGACCTCGGATGCGGCCAGGGGTTCGATTCCGCCGAACTCCTGCGGCGTGGTTGGGAGGTCATCGCGATCGACGCGGCCGAGGAAGGGATCCGGCGCCTCCGGCGGCGCGTCCCTGACAGCGATGCCCAACGGCTGCGGACCGTCGTATCTCGGATGGAGGGCGCGGACGTTCCGGAGGCGGATCTCATCTTCGCGAGCTTCAGCCTGCCGTTCTGTCGTCCTCAGGTCTTCCCACGTCTGTGGAGCGACATCCGCGAAGCGATCCGCCCCGGCGGCAGGTTCGCCGGCGAGCTGTTCGGCGACCGCGACACCTGGGCATCGAGCGAGGAGGACATGTCCTTCTTCGACATCGCGAGCGCCCGGGCTCTGTTCGACGGCATGGAGCTCGAATCCTTCGTCGAGGAGGAGAACGACGACCAGGGGTGGGACGAGATGAAGCATTGGCACGTGTTCCACGCGATCGCCCGCCGATGAGGGTCGTCCTGCAGCGCGTCCTGCGGGCGTCGGTCACGGTGGATGGCGAGCGAGTCTCGCAGATCGGACGCGGATACCTGCTCCTGGTCGGCGTGGGACGCGGCGATCCGTCCGACGAGCCCGAGCGGATGGCGGAGAAGATCGTGAACCTGCGGCTGTTCGCCGACAACGAGGGCATGACCAACCTGCCGCTGGCCGGCGTCGACGGCGAGATCCTCGTCGTCTCGCAGTTCACGCTGTACGCGAACCTCCGGAAAGGCCGACGCCCATCCTGGGGTGATGCGGAGGATCCTGCGATCGCCGCGGAGCGGGTCGAAGCGCTGGCGGAAGCGCTCGAGTCCCGCGGCGCACGCGTGTCGCGCGGCGTGTTCGGCGCCGTGATGGATGTCGAGCTGTTGAACGACGGTCCGTTCACCCTGGTCCTCGAGGGACGGTCGCTCAGCTCGATGTAGGGGGCCCGTTCCGCTCGCTCGGATCGACGGAGCACGCCTGTTCGCCGAGACGTCGGCCGAGCGTGTCCCGGTTGCGAGCCACCCATCGATAGAGCCGGTCGGTGCTCCGGGGGAACGTTTCCGCGAGGAACGCCACGGGGACCCCCGCCGGCAGCAGACGGGCCATCGGTGCGACCGCCGAGCCGCCCGAGTATCTGCGCCCGTCGGGCGTGACGAGGTGCCACGAGGCGAGCCGCTCATGCTCGTCCAGGTCGGCGAGCAGCCGAGCGCCCTCCTCACTCTGGATCGCAGCGGCCCGGAGACTGCCTCGACGATCCCACCGAAGCAGTCGGTCGAGTGACCAGCGGCAGAAGCCGCAGTCCTCGTCGTAGAGCACGAGGTGTCGTTCCACAGCACCAGCGTACGGCCGGGGGCGGTCGCGTCGGGTCGCCCGGTACGATGCCGCGAGATGTACCTGGACGTCTTCGATCGGAACCCATTCGGCACGAACTGTTGGCTGCTCGCCGCCGACGGGAGCGAGGACGCCGTGGTCGTGGATCCCGGCTTCGAACCGCTCGAGGTTCGGTCGCTGCTCGAGCGCGCCGGCAAACGGCCGGCTGCCGTCCTGCTGACCCACGCCCACATCGACCACGCTTACGCCGCAGGCGATTTCGCTGGGGACGACGTGCCTGTCTTCATCCATCAGGACGACGCCGTCGCGTTCGAGGACATCGACGCCTGGAACCCCGGCTTCGACAACCCGCTCATGCCGGTGAAGGATCTCCGTCGGATCGTCGGCGGCGAGACGCTCTCGTTCGCGGGTTTCTCGATCGTCGTGCGTCACACGCCGGGACACACGCCGGGTCACTGCTGCTTCGAGACGGACGCCACGGTGATCGCCGGCGACCTCGTCTTCGCCGGTTCCATCGGGCGCTCTGACTTCCCGAACTCCTCGCCCGCCGCGATGCGGGCGAGCCTCGAGTGGTTCCTCACGCTGGACGACGCCGAGGAGGTGCTCCCCGGACACGGCTCACGCACGACCGTGGGGCGAGAGCGCGCGTCGAACCCGTTCTTGGCGGATCTCGCCTGATGGGCATCCTCTGATGGATCTGCGGCCACCTCGAGGGACACTGGATCTGCTCCCTCCGAAGGGAAGCCGGATGCGCGCGCTCTACGGCCGGGCCGCCGCGCTCGCCCGCCTCTACGGCTACCGGTACGTCGAGACCCCGGGGTTCGAAGCCACCGAGCTCTTCGCGCGGACCTCGGGGGAGACCAGCGACGTCGTGACGAAGGAGATGTACACGTTCGAGGATCGGAAGGGCCGCTCGCTCACGCTCCGCCCGGAGGGGACCGCGCCCGTGATGCGCGCCTACCTGGCGGAGATGCAAGAGCAGCCCTCACCGTTCAAGGTCTATTACCTGACCCGGATGTACCGGTATTCGCGCCCGCAGGAGGGCCGCTACCGCGAGCATCGCCAATTCGGCATCGAGGTGTTCGGCGCGGAGGACCCCGGCGCGGACGCCGAGGTGATCGCCGTCGGCGATGCCTTCCTCCGGGCACTCGGCCTCGGCCGGATCGAGTTGCAGCTGAACTCGATCGGCGACGAGGTCTGCCGGCCCGCGTACCGCGAGGAGCTCATCGCGTTCCTCCGCGCCAACCGGGATCGCTTGACCGACGAGCACCGCGATCGCTTCGAAGACAACCCGCTCCGGGTGTTGGACTGCAAGGACGACGCCTGCCGCGCGGTCGCGAAGGAGGCGCCGAAGATCATCGATCGGCTGTGCGATCCGTGTCGCGCGCACTTCGACGGCGTGCAAGCCGGGTTGAAAGACGCCGGGCTCTCGTGGGTGCTCGAGCCCACGCTCGTTCGAGGGCTCGACTACTACAACCGGACGGCGTTCGAGTTCGTGAGCCCCGGGCTCTCGCCGCAGCAGGCGACGCTCTTCGGCGGAGGCCGATACGACGGGCTCGCCGAGGTCCTCGGGGGGCCTCACGTGCCGGGCGTCGGGTTCGGGATGGGACTGGAGCGGGTCCTGATGGCGATCGAGGAGGAAGGGCTCACGCCCCCGGAGGAGCCCTCGCTCACCGCGTTCGTCGTCGGGGTCGGCGACGCCGGCCGCGCCCGAGCGCTCGAGTTGGTCCGTGAGCTCCGCGCGGCCGGTGTCGCCGCGGACACCTCGTTCGAGGACCGGCCGCTCAAGGCTCAGCTGAAGATGGCCGACCGCGCCGGCGCCGCGTATGCGGCCATCGTCGGTGAGCGCGAGCTCGAGGGCGGCACCGTGACGCTCCGGCGGCTCGAGGACGGGCAGCAAGAGGATGTGGCCGCAGAGAACCTCGCCGCGAGGCTCGCGCACGAGGCGGGAGTCGGATGAAGGAACGCGAGAGCATCTACCGGACCGCCATGCGTACCCACGCCTGCGGTGAGCTCACGACCGAAGACGCCGACGCCGCCGTGGTCCTCTGCGGATGGGTCGCCAGCCGCAGGGACCACGGCGGCGTCACCTTCATCGACCTTCGCGACCGCGAGGGCGTCGTCCAGGTGGTGTTCCACCCCGAGGAGGCCGCGGACGCGCACTCCGCCGCACAGCGCCTCGGCTCCGAGGACGTGGTGAGGGTCGCCGGCGCCGTCCGGCCGCGCCCCGACGGGATGGTGAACCCTCAGCTCCCGACGGGTGAGATCGAGGTCGCCGCCGTCTCTCTCGAGGTGCTCTCGGAGGCGGAGACGCCCCCGTTCCCGATCGAGGACCGGATCGAGGCGGGGGAGGAGCTCCGCCTCCGATTCCGCTACCTCGATCTGCGTCGACCCGAGATGACCTCGATCCTCCGCATCCGGCATCGGATGAACGCGATCACGCGCGACCACATGGAGTCCCTCGGCTTCCTCGAGGTCGAGACGCCGATGCTCACCCGCTCGACGCCGGAGGGTGCCCGAGACTTCCTCGTGCCGTCTCGCTTGTGGCCGGGCAGCTTCTATGCGCTGCCGCAATCGCCGCAGCAACTGAAGCAGCTCCTGATGGTCGCCGGTCAAGACCGCTACTACCAGATCGTCCGCTGCCTCCGGGACGAGGCGCCGCGCGCCGACCGGAGCTTCGAGTTCACGCAGCTGGACGTCGAGATGTCGTTCGCCGACCAGGAGGACGTCTTCGCCGTCATCGAGCCGCTGTACGCGCGCTACGTCCGAGAGATCCACGGTGTGGAGGTGCCGACCCCGTTCCCACGGATCCCGTACGACGAGATGCTCGCGCGGTTCGGGACGGACAAGCCAGACCTCCGCTACGGGATGGAGCTGGCCGATCTCGCGTCGGTCTTCGAGGGGACCGGGTTCAACGCCTTCGCGTCCGTCCTCGCCCGAGAGGACGGCGCGATCGAAGGACTCGCGGCGCCGGGAGGCGGGCAGCTTTCGCGCAAGGAGCTCGACCAGCTCGTCCAGGACGCCAAGGGTCGCGGCGCGGCCGGTCTCGTGTGGATGGTCGTCGAGTCCGACGGCGTCCGTTCGCCGGTGGAGAAGCATCTGTCGAAGGATGAGATCGAGGGCGTCCTCCGTGCGACCGGCGCCTCCGAAGGCGACCTCGTGTGCATCGTGGCGGACCAGATCGACCGTGTGCACGTCGCCCTCGACGGAGTCCGCCGGCACCTGGCCGAACGCCTCGGGTTGATCCCCGAGGGCGAGTGGCGCTACGTCTGGTACACGGACCCTCCGTTGTTCGACTGGAGCGAGGAGGAGGGGAAGTGGGTCGCGAACCACCATCCGTTCTCGGCGCCGGCGACCGATGACCTGGATCCGAAGACCGCGAAGGCGAAGGCGTACGACCTCGTCCTGAACGGGTTCGAGGTCGGAGGCGGCAGCATCCGGATCCATCGGCCCGAGATCCAACGGAAGGTGTTCGAGGTCTTGGGCCTCTCCGAGCCGGAGATCGAGGAGAAGTTCGGCCATCTCATCCGAGCGTTCCGCTACGGCGCCCCGCCCCACGGCGGCATCGCGATGGGGATGGATCGGATCGTGATGCTGATGGCGGGGAAGGACGCGATCCGGGACGTGACGGCGTTCCCGAAGGCGCAGTCCGGTGCCGACCCGCTGACCGGCGCGCCCGCGCCCGTCGACGAGGCGCAGCTCCGCGAGCTCGGACTCCGAGTGATCGCTCCCAAGCTCGAGGAGCAAGCGTCCGAGGAGAAGGAGCAAGGATGACGAGCCTGAACGATCAGGACGTGGAGCTGCTCACGGAGAAGAACTTCGCGCACTTCGCTGCGATCAGGCCCGACGGGACCCCGCATGTCACGGTGACCTGGATCGACGCGGCCGACGGCTCCGTCCTCGTCAACACGGCCGTCGGCAGGGTGAAGGATCGATACGTCCGCCGCGACCCGCGGGTATCGGTGAGCCTGCACGACGAGCGAGACCCGTACCGGTGGCTCCGGATCGACGGTGTCGTGGAGGGGTTCGTGACCGGCCCCGAGGCCGACGCGCACATCGACATGCTCAACCGCCGGTATCACGACGGCGAGGCGTGGACCTCCACGCCCGGGCAGGAGCGAGTGATCTACCGGATCACGCCGCAGCGGATCCTCAGGCGCTACGACGGATGACGTTGCAGCGCAGTCGGTCTCGGGCGTCAGGGCGGCGTGCGCAGGGGTTCCCCCGCACTCCGCCCTAGGGCTCCCGACGGTTCCTTCGGCGGCGATGAACGCCTATCATCGAGGTTCTTCGGCTTTGACAGGCCAAGACTCGGATCGTCGGAAAGGAATCCCCGTATGGATCGACCACTCGCGACGCGCATGCGCCCGCGAAACTTCAAAGAGTTCGTCGGGCACCACCATCTGCTCGGAGAGGGCAAGCCGCTCACGAAGCTGATCGACGGCGGTCACCTCCCCTCCATCATCCTGTGGGGTCCTCCCGGCACCGGGAAGACCACGCTCGCGCACCTGCTCGCGGTGGCGGTCGGCGCCGACTTCCAGCAGCTCTCCGCGGTGAGCTCCGGCGTCTCGGATGCGCGGCGTGTGATGGACCATTCGAAGACGACGCTGTTCCGAACGGTCCTGTTCGTCGACGAGGTCCACCGTTGGAACAAGGCGCAGCAGGAGATCCTCCTGCCCGCGATCGAAGACGGGTCGATCACCCTGATCGGCGCCACGACCGAGAACCCGTACCACAGCCTCGTCGGTCCGCTGATCTCGCGGTGCCTCCTCCTCCGTCTCGAGCCGCTCGAGCCCGATGAGATCCGCGTACTGCTCGAGCTCGCCGTCGTCGATGCGGAACGCGGGATGGGCGCGCTCGGCGTGTCGCTCACCGACGACGCGCTCGATCATCTCGTCGAGCTGTCCGCGGGAGATGCGCGTGCAGCGCTCACCGCCCTCGAGGCCGCCGTCCTGCTCGCCGACGCCGGCGAGACCGTGATCGACGGAGCGAGGGTGGCGGACGCCGTCCAGAAGCGGATCGTCGCCTACGACCGCGGCGACAACCACTTCGACGTGGTGTCCGCGTTCATCAAGAGCATGCGGGGCTCCGACCCGAACGCCGACGCTGTTCTGGCTGAGCCGGATGATCCATGCGGGCGAGGACCCTCGGTTCATGGTGCGACGCATGGTGATCTTCGCCTCCGAGGACGTCGGGCTCGCCGACCCGCACGCGCTTTCGGTCGCGGTCGCCGCGGCGCACGCCCTCGAACACGTCGGCATGCCAGAGGCTCGCTTCAATCTCGCCGAGGCGGCCCTGTACCTCGCACGGGCGCCCAAGTCCAACGCCGTCGCCGACGCGCTCGACAAGGCGATGGTCGACGCCGATTCGACCGATCCTGTCCCGCCCCATCTGCGGGACGCGCACTACGCGGGCGCCGCCAAGCTCGGGCACGGCGAGGGCTACGAGTACCCCCACGACTTCGACGGGCACCACGTCGACCAGCAGTACCGGCCCGATCGGTTCGAGGACGCCGGGTACTACAAGCCGTCCGGCCAGGGCGAGGAAGTCGAGGTCGAGCCGGGCACGGGCGCGCCCGTCGGGAGGGACACGACGGAGCAGCAGGAGAAGTCGCCGGCGCGGAGCCCCGGCAAGAGGTCGGCTGCGAAGAGCAACTGAAGCGTCTCCGGACCCGTGGGTATGCTGGGCGCACGCCCACCACACGGAGGTAACGGATGACGCTCCTGGCTCTCACCGGCGGCGAGACCGCGCTGATCGTCCTGGCCGCGTTCTGGGGACTGCTGGTCCTGTTCCTCTGCCTCGTGCTCCTGAACACCTTCCGGGTGCTCGAGGCGACCCGCCTCACGGTGGACGCGATGCGCGAGGAGACCGTGCCCCTGCTCCGGGAGATCAAGGGTTCCGTCGAACGGACGAACGGTCATCTCGATCGGGTCGGTCACGTCCTCGATTCCGTCGGCGGCATCGTCGGGAGGGTGGAGCGGCTCACGGGCCTGATCGAACACGCCGCGGCGAGCCCGATCATGAAGTTCATCAGCGTGGGCGCCGGCGTGAAGAAGGCCGCCGAGTCGTTCGGCAAGAAGAAGTCGAAGAGCCCGCCGGCTCCGGGCTCCACGGCGCTCTGACATGCGAAGGGGCTTCTGGGTCGCGCTCGGGCTGGGCGCCGGCGCGACCGGCGCCGTCCTCACCTCGCGGTGGGCGAAGCGCCAAGCGGACAAGGTGAAGCCCGCCACCCTCGCCCGTGAGGCCAAAGGCGGTCTGATGGACCTGTCCAAGCTCGTGGCGGAGTCGATCGAGGAAGGCAAGCGGGCCATGGAGGAGCGGGAGCGGGAGCTGCGAGCGGAGATGGACGGGTCCGCAACGCAGGAGCCCGGTCCCGACGAAACGACCGCCGCCTGAGGGTTCCGGAGAGGCCCCTCGGTAGACTCGCGTCGTGGAGGGGGATCGGATCCGCGAGCAGTTCCTGTCGTTCTTCGAGGAACGCGAACACAGGCGCGTCCCCAGCTCGTCGCTGATCCCGCCGCCGGAGTCGGGACTGTTGCTCACCAACGCCGGGATGAACCAGTTCATCCCGATCTTCTTGGGACAGGCCGCGCCGGAGTACCCCCGGGCCGTCACCGTCCAGAAGGTGATGCGCACCAACGACATCGAGAACGTGGGGAGGGACGCCCGACACGAGACGTTCTTCGAGATGCTCGGCAACTTCTCGTTCGGCGACTACTTCAAGGCCGACGCGATCCGGTGGGCGCACGAGCTCGTGACCGAGGGCTACGGGATCGACCACGACCTCCTGTGGGTCACGGTGTTCGAGACGGACGAGGAGGCGGTCGAGGGCTGGGTCGACGGTGTGGGGCTGGCGCCGGAGCGGATCGTCCGGCGCGGCATGCTGGACGCGAACGGCGAGCTCGCGAACTACTGGCACACGCACACGGCCGGCCCCGGCGGCCCGTGCAGCGAGATCTTCGTCGACCGGGGTCCGAAGTACGGACCAGAGGGTGGTCCCGACGTCGACGAGGAACGCTTCATGGAGATCTGGAACCTGGTCTTCATCCAGGACCGGGTCGACCACGAGCTGCGGGTCACCGGCCCGCTCCCCGCGAAGAACGTCGACACCGGCTCGTCGCTCGAGCGCGTCGCGATGCTCCTCCAGGGTGTCGAGAACGTCTTCGAGACCGACCTGCTCCGCCCCATCCTGGAGGTCGCCGAATCGATGTCGGGGAAGACCCACGGTGGCGATCCGACCGACGACATCTCGCTGAAGGTGATCGCCGAACACGGCCGTGCCACGACGTTCCTGATCGCGGACGGGGTGCAGCCCTCCAACGAGGGGCGCGGCTACATCCTCCGGAGGATGCTCCGCCGGGTGGTGTCGCATGCGCGACGCCTGGGCATCGAGCGCTCCGTGATGGACCCGATCATCGACGTCGTGGTGGAGCGATTCGGCGCAGCCTATCCGGAGCTCCGGGAGAACGAGGCGTTCATCCGGCAGGTGTCGGGATCCGAGGAGGAGCGCTTCGCCGCCACGCTCCGCCAGGGATTGGTGCTGTTCGAGGACGCGAAGACCCGCGCCGAGGATGAGCGCATCACCGGCGAAGATGCCTTCAAGCTCTCCGACACCTTCGGGTTCCCGTTGCAGCTCACCGAGGAGCTCGCCGCGGAGGCCGGGCTCACGGTCGACAGCGACCGGTTCGGACAGCTGCTGGAGGAGCAGCGGGGCCGCGCTCGCGCCGCCGCGAAGAAGGTCCCGATCGGCCTGGACGCGGGGGCGGCCCCCCCGTCGACATTCGTCGGGTACGACCAACTGGACACCGACGGGACGATCGTCTCGTTGTTGGATCCCGAGTTCCGCGAGCTGCAGGAGGCCGAGGAGGGCGAGGAGGTTCGAGTGTTCCTCGACCGCACCCCGTTCTATGCGGAAGGCGGAGGACAGGTCGGCGACCGAGGGCTGATCCGCACGCCCTCGGGAGTCATCCGGGTGATCGACACCGTCCCCGCGGGCGATCGTTCGATCGTCCACACCGGCATCGTCGACTCGGGGGAGGTGAGGCCGGGCGAGGAGGCACACGCCGAGGTGGATGCCGAACGGCGCGAGGCGACGGCCCGTGCACACACCTCGACCCACGTCGTACACGCAACACTGCGCGAGCTCCTCGGTGAACACGCTCGCCAGGCGGGGTCGCTCGTCGAGCCAGGCCGTCTGCGGTTCGACTTCCCCCATCCCTCCGCGGTGGCGCAGGAGCAGCTGCAGGAAGCGGAGCTGATCGCCAACCGCCGTCTCGCGAGGGACGACGCGCCGAGCGTCTTCGAGACCTCGATGGATGAGGCGAAGCGGCTGGGCGCCGTGATGCTCTTCGGGGAGAAGTACGGCGACAGCGTGCGCGTCGTCGAGATCGGTGACTATTCGCGCGAGCTCTGCGGCGGCACCCATGTCGAACGCACGGGGAACATCGGCGTGATCCGGCTCCTGCACGAGGGATCGATCGGCGCCGGGATGCGGCGCGTCGAGGCGTTGGTCGGCCCCGACGCGCTCCGCGAGATCAACGCGGAACGGGCCCTCCTCCACGACCTCGTCGACGCGCTCGGGAGCAACGACCCACGCTCGGCGATCGACCACGCCCGAAAGGTGATCGAGGAGAACAAGCGTTTGCGGAGCGAGCTGGGGAAGCTGCAGAAGGGCGATCGCGACGCGATCATCGCCTCGCTCGTCGAGGGTGCAGAGGATGTGGACGGCCTCGAGCTCATCGTCTCGGAGGTGCCGGGGGAAGACGCGAGCGGCCTCCGTGAGCTCGCACAGAAGGTCCGCGACCGGCTCCAGGGCCGTCCCGCCGCGGTGGTTCTCGGCGGAGGAAGCGACGGCAAGGCGCAGCTGGTGGCCGCGTCCACGTCCGAGGCGGTCGCGCGAGGCGTCACGGCACCCGAGCTCCTCCGGGAAGCGGCGAGCGTCATCGGCGGCGGAGCCGGAGGCAAGGACATCCTCGCGATGGCAGGCGGCCGGGACGCGTCCGCGATCTCCCAGGCGCTCGGCGGGATCCCCGCCCGAGCGCGCCAGCTCCTTTCGGCCCGCTGACGTGTCTATCCCTTCTCATCCGGACCAGCCCTTTCCTCCGGACCAGCCCTTTCCTCCGGACCAGCCCTTTCATCCGGACCCCGACTCGGCCCCGCCCCACAAGAAGGTCCTTGGCCCCGTCCTCGGGCTCGATCTCGGCGATGCGCGGATCGGCGTGGCGGTCTCGGATCCGGACCGGCGGCTCGCGGTGCCCGTCGGCACCGTGCACGTCGGGCAGCCGCCCGGCGAGCTGCTCGCGGTGGCCGCGCTCGTCCGCGAGCGGGGCGCGACGCTCGTCGTGCTCGGCCTTCCCCTCTCGCTCCGCGGGGAGCGGGGCGATCGTGCCGTCCACGCGGAGTCATTCGCGGAGGCGCTCCGGAACGTCGTCGACGTCCCCGTCCAGTTGCACGACGAGCGCCTGTCGACCGTCGAGGCCGAGCGAGCGCTCGCGGCCGCGGGGACCCCCGGCCGTGAGCGCCGCCGCATCGTCGACGCCTCCGCCGCGGCCGTGATCCTCCAGGCGTGGCTGGACGGACAGCGGAGCAACGATTGACGTCGGAACGCCCGGTATCCTCTGCGGTGATGTCGGCGGACCCGAGTCTTCGGCGGGCCGAGCGCGGCAAGCGCCCCCGCCGGCTGTCCCTCGTTCTCGCGCTCGTCTTGTTCCTCGGCGTGGTGGGACTCGGTGCATGGGGCGCCAGCTACTACGGTCGGTGCCAGGACGCCGCGGTCGGTCCGAAACGCTCTCTGACGTTCGTCGTCGAGGAAGGGTCGACTTGGACGAAGGCGATCGAAGACCTCCATGCGGAAGGGGTCATCCCGTGTGGGGGGATCGTGGGGAGCCTCCTCCTACGAGGTACCGGCAAGGGTGACGAGATCCTGCGAGCCGGATCGTATGACCTGACCACCGGCATGACGATCGACGCGGCCGTCACGGTGCTCACGACACCGCCTCCGAAGGTCCCCACCGAGGAGCTGGTCATCCCGGAGGGCCTGCGCCTCACGCAGATCGCGGAGAAGGTCCAGAAGGATCTCAAGATCCCCGCGAAGCGCTTCCTGAAGGAGGCGCAGAGCGGGCGCTACGTGCTTCCTCCCTATCTGCCCGAGGGGACGGCGACCCCCGAGGGTTTCCTGTTCCCGAAGAGCTACGAGTTCGTGAAGAAGGATCTCTCCGCACGCGTGGTCGCGAAGAAGCTCCTCGAGCAGTTCGGCACGGAGGCCGACGCGCTCCCCTTCGACCGAACGGAGAAGCTGGGCGTCACACCGTACGAGCTCGTGATCATCGCGTCGATGATCGAGGAGGAGGCGAGGGTCGACCGGGACCGGAGGTTGATCGCAGGCGTGATCTACAACCGCCTGGAGATGGGGATGGCACTCGGGATCGACGCGACGCTCCTCTACGACGACCCCACGCCGGACGGCGAGCTGTCGTCCTCGGACCTTGCCTTCGACACCCCGTACAACACCCGGATCAATCCCGGGCTGCCGCCGACGCCGATCGCGAGCCCAGGGGTCGAATCCCTCCGGGCGGCCCTCGATCCCGCGGATACGAAGTTCCTCTATTACGTGCTGTGCGGCGCGGACGGCCACCACCGGTTCGCGCTGACGAACGCGGAACACGTCCGGAACGTGAATGAGTGCCTCGGCTGAGGTTCGGATCGGCGGCGGCACGCACGTCGTCGGGATCATCGGATGGCCGGTGTCACACAGTCTCTCCCCGGCGATCCACAACGCCGGCTTCGCCGCGGCGGGCCTCGACTGGGTCTATCTCCCATTGCCCGTCCGACCGGAGTGGCTGCAGCCCGCACTCATCGGTCTCGTCCCGTTGGGGTTCGCCGGCGCCAACGTGACGATGCCGCACAAGACGGAGGCGGCCGAGCTGATCCGGCATCGTTCCGACGACGCCACACTCCTCCAGGCCGTGAACACGATCGCCGTTCGCGGCGGCGAGCTCGAAGGACACAACACCGACGTCGCGGGCTTCGACCGCTTCCTTCGGCGGGACGCGGGATTCGACCCCGCGGGCCGTTCCGCGCTCGTGTACGGAGCCGGGGGCGCCGCCCGGGCGTGCGCGCTCGCGCTCGCCCGGGCGGGACTCGCGGAGCTCACGGTGGCGGCGCGCGACGAGGCCCGGGCGGCGCCGCTCGTGAAGATGGTCGAGGCGCTCGAGGTCCCGGTCACGCTGATCCGACCGGGCGCCACCGGTGAACTGTCACCCGACCTGGTCGTGAACGCCACCCCCGTCGGTGGTCGCGACGCAGAACAGGTCCTCCCGAGCCTTCCGCACCTCGGCTCGGGCGTCCTGGTGATCGATCTCCTCTACGACCCGCCTTCGACAGACCTTCAGCGGCGAGCGCGGGAGGCCGGGGCCACCGCGTTCGGCGGGCTCGGCCACCTGCTCGAGCAGGCCGCCCTGTCCTTCGAGTTGTGGACGGGCCAGCCGGCTCCTCTCGAGGTGATGTCGGCAGCCGCGCTCGCCTCCCTGGCGGACCGATAAGCCGGGCTCGATTCAAGCGCGCCCCCGCCTCGGTCGATGCCCTCCCAGAGGGAATGAACGACTATTCGGCTCTCGCTCAGCGGGTCTCGACGAGCGTCACCGGGGTCCGCGGTTGTCTGATGCTGTCTCGAGACGGCATGGTCCTCGGCGCCCATCCCGAGGGCGAGGCGGAGACGCACATCAGGTCCTCCTGGATGCGGTTCGCCACCGTCGGAGACCCCGAGCGCTCATACGTCGAGTTCCCCGATCAGGTCTGGGCCTTCGTCCGCCGGGGCGGCTACTCGGCGTTCGCCGTCGCCGACGCGGGTGTGCGACCGGGTGTGCTCGTCGACCTTCTCGAACAAGCCCTGATGGTGGGGGAGCAGGACCGGGCTCGAGACCGGGACACGATGCGCTTGCCCGAGGCCCCCGTCGCGCCCTCCGGGAAGCCTCGGATCAGCATGCACAAGCAGGAACGAGCAGAACGGGAGGACATCCCCGCCTCCGCTCCGTCTGAAGTCACCTCGCCGGGACCGGCAGACGCGACCACCTCGTACGGATCGGCATCGACGGCGCCCACGTACTCGCGGGCCGAACCGGCTCCGGCTCCCACCGAACCCGCTTCGGATCCCGAGCCTGCTCCGGCCGACCCTGGCGTGGAGGCCGGCGACGAGCCCTCCGACCCGGAGAACCAGCCCCCGGATCGCCCGGAGAGGAAGGAGGAGGAGTCGGAGGTCGACCGCATCCTGCTCGCGAAAGAGTTCGCAGGCCTCCTTCAGGTCCCCAAGGAGGATGACGAAGCAAGCAGGTAGCTCCCTTTTGCGTACCTGTGCGCGGCAGACCTAGACCGAATGGACCCGGCGATGACCACCGTCAAGCGGAAGTCGAAGCAACTCGGGCAGATCCTGATCGAACTCGGCCTCATCACCTCCGAGCAGCTCGACACTGCCCTCGAGGAGCATCAGAAGACACCCAAAGCCCTCGGCCGGGTGTTGATCGACCTCGGCATGATCAGGGAGGCCGACCTCGTCCGCGCGCTCGCCGAACAGGTCGGCCTCGAGTTCGTCGACCTGACCGACACGCAGATCGATCCGGCCTCCACCGCGTTGCTCCCCGAGGCCCTCGCGCGCCGGTACCGGGCGCTGCCCATCGGCGATCGCGACGGGAAGTTGCTGGTCGCGATGTCCGATCCCGCGAACGTCTACGCGCTCGACGACATCCGGACGATCACCGGGCGCGACGTGCAGCCTGTGGTCGCCACCTCCGCAGACGTCGAAGCCGCGATCGCGAAGTTCGCCGGGCTGGATTCCCACGTCGAACAACTAGCGGCCGAGGCAGCCGAAGGGAGCGAGGGTGAGGAGCACGACCTCGAAGCCGCGCTCGAGGACGCGCCCATCGTCAAGCTCGTCAACGCGATCATGTCCCAGGCCGTCGCCGAGCGCGCGTCGGACGTGCACATCGAGCCCGGGGAGCGCGACGTGAGGATCCGGTTCCGGGTCGACGGCGTGCTCCACGAGCCGATGCGCCCCCAGCCCAAGAACCTCCAGGGTGGACTCATCTCGCGCCTGAAGGTCATGGCGGACCTCAACATCGCCGAGAAGCGGGTCCCGCAGGACGGACGCATCTCGATGAAGGTGGGTACGAGGCAGCTCGACCTCCGTGTCGCCACGCTGCCCACCGTCCACGGCGAGAAGGTCGTGATCCGCGTGCTCGACAAGAGCAACGCGCTCCTGGCGCTCGAGCAACTGGGCTTCATGGAGGACTCCTACGTGCGGTTCGAGACCGCCTTCCGCAAGCCCTACGGGGCGATCCTGGTCACCGGCCCGACCGGCTCGGGAAAGTCGACCACGATGTATTCGACGCTGAACATCCTGAACGAGGAATCCAAGAACATCATCACCGTCGAGGACCCGGTCGAGTACCGGATGGCGGGCGTCAACCAGATCCAGGTGAACCCGAAGGCCGGCCTCACGTTCGCCTCCGCCCTGCGATCGATCCTCCGCGCCGACCCCGACATCGTGCTGATCGGTGAGATCCGCGACAAGGAGACGGCGACCATCGCGATCGAAGCCGCCCTGACCGGTCACCTGGTGCTGTCTTCGCTCCACACGAACGACGCCCCGTCGGCGATCAGCCGCCTCGTCGAGATGGACGTCGAGACGTTCCTCGTCGCCTCTGCGATCGACGCGGTGGTCGCTCAGCGCCTCGCCCGGATCCTCTGTGAGAAGTGCAAGCAGCCCTATCGTCCGGAGGAGGCTGAGCTGCGGTTGGCCGGCTTCCCGGAGGACCTGTGGGCGGAGATCGGGGAGGTCTACCGAGCGCCCGACCTCCGGATCGCCAAGAACGACTGCAAAGCATGCTCCGGCACCGGATATCGGGGCCGGATCGGTCTCTACGAGGTGATGCTCCGAAGCGAAGAGATCGAAAGGCTCACGGTGGAGCGCGCATCTGCCGATGCCATCAGGAATGTCGCCATCCAGCAGGGGATGCAGACCCTGCGTGAGGACGGTCTGGCCAAGGTTCGAGCAGGTGTCACGTCGATCGAGGAAGTCGCGAGGGTGGTGAAGTGAGATGAGCTCAGTGATCCAACAGGAAGAGGACGTCCAGATCCCCGTCCCCGAGCTGCTCGGCGCGCTCCTGGAGAAGGGAGGCTCCGACCTGCACCTCACGGCGGGGTCCCCGCCGATGGTGCGTGTCCACGGCGAGCTCGAGCCGGCGGGCGAGTACCCGTCGCTCACGCCGCGGGCGTTGCAGGGCATGGTCTACGCGATCTTGCCGCAGAAGCTGCGCGAGCGGTTCGAGCAGGAGCTCGAGCTCGACATGTCCTACTCGCTGCCGGGACGCTCCCGCTTCCGTGTGAACGTCTTCCAGCAGCGCGACGCCGTCGGCGCCGTCTTCCGCGTGATCCCGTTCGAGATCAAGAACGTGGATGACCTCGGGCTCCCGTCCGTCGTCATGGATCTCGCGCGGTTCCAGCGTGGCTTCGTCGTGGTGACCGGCCCGACGGGCTCGGGGAAGTCGACGACACTCGCCGCGATGGTCGACATCGTGAACCGGGAGCGAGCCGGCCACATCATGACGGTCGAGGATCCGATCGAGTTCTTGCATCGGCACAAGACCTGCGTGGTCAACCAACGCGAGGTCGGGGCGGACACGCACGGCTTCGCCCAGGCGCTCAAGCACGTGTTGCGGCAGGACCCCGACGTGATCCTGGTCGGTGAGATGCGCGACCTCGAGACGATCGGAACGGCGATCACGGCCGCCGAGACCGGTCACCTGGTCTTCGCGACGCTGCACACACAGGACGCGCCCCAGACGATCGACCGGATCATCGACGTGTTCCCGCCACACCAGCAGCAGCAGGTCAGGGTCCAGCTGTCGACGACGCTGCAAGGCGTGGTCACGCAGCAGCTCGTCCCCACGGTCGACGGCCAGGGACGCGTCGCCGCGGTCGAGGTGCTCGTGTGCACCCCGGCGGTTCGCAACCTGATCCGTGAGGGCAAGACCCACCAGATCTACTCATCGATGCAGGCGGGAGGCCGCTACGGGATGCAGACGATGGACATGGCGCTCGCGCAGCACATCAAGAGCGGCGCCATCACGCAGCAGGTCGCCTTCGAGCGTTGCCACGACCCCGAAGAGCTCCAGCGGCTCCTCGGCGGCTCGATCGCGACCGGTTCTTCCGACGGCTACGACGCGCCCCTCAGCTCCTACGGGAGCTCCTCGGGCGGGATGCTGATGGGAGGCTGAGATGGCAGATACCTACCAGTACAAGGTCCGTGACCGCGCCGGGAACGTCACCACCGGGTCTCTGGTCGCCGATAGCGAGGCGCTCGTCCTCGCGCGTCTGCGCGAGCAAGGGCTGACCGCGCTCGACGTCAAACGCCAGAAGAAGGGCATCGGGCAGATCGAATTCGGCGGCAAGAAGGTCAAGCTCAAGCAGGTCGCGATCTTCTCTCGCCAGTTCGCCACGATGGTGAACTCCGGCCTGCCGATCCTGCGCGCGATCGGGATCCTCGCGGATCAGACCGACAACAAAGAGCTGTCGCGGGTCCTCAACGAGTCTCGTATGGACGTGGAGCAGGGCTCGTCGCTGTCGGGGGCGATCGGAAAGCACGACCACGTGTTCAACAACCTCTACGTCTCGATGGTGAGGGCAGGTGAGACCGGCGGCTCGCTGGACTCCACCTTGACGGCCTTGGCCGAGATGATCGAGCGTGAGGTGCGGCTCCGCGGCAAGATCAAGTCGGCGATGACCTACCCGGTCGCCGTGGTCGCCCTCGTGATCCTCATCATGTCGGCGATGCTGCTGTTCGTGGTCCCACAGTTCGAGGCGATCTTCAGTCAGCTCGGAGGGACGCTGCCGCTGCCGACGCGTGGCCTGCTGTGGATGTCGGAAACGTTCAAGTCACTCTGGTACGTCGTCCTGGGCGGGGCGGTGGGCGGCCGTTTCCTCTTCCGCCGGTACAAGAAGACGGACAAGGGCCGTGAGGTCGTCGACGGCTTGAAGCTGCGTGCCCCCGTGTTCGGGTCGCTGTTCCACAAGACCGCGCTGTCGCGGTTCTCCAGCACGCTCGCGATGCTGATGAAGTCGGGGGTCCCGATCCTGCAAGCCCTCGAGATCGTGAGCGACACCGTGAACAACAAGGTCATCGGGAAAGCGATCACCGAGGTACAGCTGTCGGTCCGCGACGGTGAATCGATCGCGAAGCCCCTCACCAAATTCGCGATCTTCCCGCCGATGGTCGTGCAAATGATCTCGGTCGGCGAGGAGACCGGCCAGGTCGACAACATGCTCGAGAAGATCGCCGAGTTCTACGATCAGGAGGTCGAAGCGGCGGTCGACTCGCTGACCTCGCTGATCGAGCCGATCCTGATCGCGGTCATCGGCGGCTGCGTGGGTGCCGCGGTCGTGGCCCTGTACATGCCGATGTTCAACATCATCAAGCTGATCCAATAGAGCTCCGTCATCGCCGGACGGAGACGGCGGGCCGGCGGCGCCTTCGGGCGCCGCCGGCCCCCGTCGTTCCCCAGCAACGGGAGGAATCGGGTACTCCTTCCTGGGTAGTCCTTCTGGCTCATTTCGACGTTCCTGTCTGCCCAGCGCTTCAGTTCGCGACTCGAAGGGCTCGAAATCAGGGGAGAACGCGCATCGCTGTGGTGCGCAACAACAAAGGAAGGGAGGCGAAGGCAGAATGCTCAAGCGTTTGCGTGAGCGTGAGGAGGGTTTCACCCTCATCGAGTTGATGGTGGTCGTTTTGATCATCGGCATCCTGGTCGCCATCGCTCTGCCGACGTTCCTCGGCGCCCGTCAGAGGGCGCAGAACCGGGCGGCTCAGTCGAGCCTCCGGAATGCTCTGGTGGCCGCGAAGACCGCGTACACGGACACGAGCGACTACACGGGCGCCGACACGTCCGCAGAGCTCGTGGCCGATCGAGCCGTCACTGACGTACTACGCCGCCGGTTCGCCTCCACGGCCCGACCGTGGTCAGCGTCGCGGTGACGGGCCAGCAACGCCATCTGGTCAGCGGCCGCGATGTCACAGTCCGGGACGTGCTACTGGATCATGGACAACGCGGGTGCCGGCGGCACGGGCACAAATACGGCACGCGGCGCTGCGTGCCACCGGTACCGCCGCCGCGGCAGCGGCTGCGGCCACCACCTGGTAACCCACCGGGCGAACCACGCATCAAGGCTGAAAGGGCGGTCCCTCGGGGCCGCCCTTTCCTGCGTGCCGCTACCCGTCGTGAGGCGATCACGGGTGACCCCTCAAGTGAGGGACAGAGCGTGCCGCCCTCGTGGTTCCTGTCGCCCAGCGCTTCAGTTCGCGACTCGAAGGGCCGACATCAGGGGAGAACGCGCATCGCTGTGATGCGCAACGAACAAAGGAAGGGAGGCGAAGGCAGAATGCTCAAGCGTTTGCGTGAGCGTGAGGAGGGTTTCACCCTCATCGAGTTGATGGTGGTCGTTTTGATCATCGGCATCCTGGTCGCCATCGCTCTGCCGACGTTCCTCGGCGCCCGTCAGAGGGCGCAGAACCGGGCGGCTCAGTCGAGCCTCCGGAATGCTCTGGTGGCCGCGAAGACCGCGTACACGGACACGAGCGACTACACGGGCGCTGACACGTCCGCAGAGCTCCTGGCCATCGAGCCGTCACTGACGTACAACGATGCCACTACGGCCTCCACAGGCCCGACCGTGGTCAGCGTTGCGGTGACAGGCGAGCAACGCCATCTGGTCAGCAGCCTCGTTGTCACAGTCCGGGACGTGCTACTGGATCATGGACAACGCGGGTGCCGGCGGCACGGGCACCAAGTACGGCACGCGGCGCTGCGTGCACCGGTACCGCCGCCGCGGCAGCGGCTGCGCACCGCCTGGTAACCCACCGGGCGAACCACGCATCAAGGCTGAAAGGGCGGTCCCTCGGGGCCGCTCTTTCCGCATCCCGGGGGGATGTCAGCGCCTGCGAGGCAGCTCCTCCCAGCTCCCAAGAGCCCCCGGGGGACCCTCAAGTGAGGGACAGAGCGTGCCGACATCGTGAAGAGAGCTTCTTCGGATCCTCCAAAGGACGGACATGAGTCGACGCCATCTCATCCGGCGGACCCGGGCGCGCCTCCACGGCGAACGCGGGTTCACCATCCTCGAAACGGTCATCGCCCTGATGGTCATCTTCGCTTCGATGACCGCGCTCGCGTACTCGGCGACGATCGGTTTCAGGTACTCGGCTTACGGGCGCGACCGGATCCAGGCGAGCGGCATCGCCAATCGGATCATGGAGGACATCCGGGGCCTCGCGTACACCAAGATCACGGGCGGGATCCCCAGCACGGAGCTCGCTTCCGACAGCCGGATCATGTCGTGCGCCGGCACCTACCGGTTCGAGTCCTGCAGCGGGGAGAAGATAGTCTCCTCGACCTTCGCCGCCGGCTACACGGCAGCGTGGCTCAAGCCGCACACGGGAACGATGACGGTCGGCAACCTCGACGTCACCTACGGGACCTATGTGACCAACAACACGCCGACGACGACCCCGTACCGGGTCACGGTGATCGTCCAGTGGAGCAACGGCGCGATCGCGAACGCGCCGAACAACTCGGTACGTCTCCAGAGCCTCTTCTGGTCTCCGAGCGGCTGTGTGAACCCGAGCACTCACCCGTTCTCGGCTCCGTGTCAGCCGTTCTTCTACGGACAGGTCGATTCTCCGCAGCCGCGCCTCGACGTCACGGGGCAGATCCACGACTTCGCGGTCGACTTCGACTCGTTCACGCTCACTCGCCCTGGGCTTTCGGCCGCGACCCAGGAGGAGCAGACGAAGCAGCTGAACGCGATCACCACGCTCTCCGGCCTCACATTCATCGACAGCACGGGCACGAACACCACGGGGAATCAGGAGGCCACGTCGGATGCGGACGATGAGGTCGAGACAACCGCCGCGACGACGGCAGGCGGTACCGTCACGACCATCGGCGCTCTCTCGCTGTCGCACCTGAACGCGGACTGCTGTAACCAGATCGGGCTGATCGCATCCGTCCCAGCGGGGGAGCAGGAATACCGTTCGACGTCGGTCGCCGCGAAGGGCACCGACACCTATGCCTGTCCCACCACGGGGACCCGGGAGACCGACTCCCTCTCCTGCGCGGGTGGGCACGTCCGAGCAGCAGGAACGACGACCGTCTCGATCCCAGTGACGCATGTCACCTCATCGGTGGGAGCCGCCAACCTCGTCCGGATCGTGGCCTCGGGAGTCGACACGATCGCGACGATCGACCGGGATGCTTCGGCGGGGACGAGCGAGGACGGTCTGATCGACGTGTCGACGTCTCGCACGATCGGGAACGTCCAACTCGGGGGGTTCCCCTCCTCAGGGATGACGGCACCGACCGGGATGTCGTTGACCCAGACGCTCGACACGAACTACTGCGTCCGGCTGGTGGGCTACTCGGACACGGCTCGCGCGATCGCAGGCGAGCGGACGGCCACGAACCCGTCTGCGTCCATCTCGGCCGGGACCTTCTTCTACTACAACGGCGTCGGCTACTCCAGCAAGGCCGCGACCGACTCGACGCTCGACTCGCTCACGGTCACGTGTTCGAAGACCCAGCTCGTGGGCTTGTCTACCGTGACGTGGCGCGTCACGGTGGCCGCGGGCGGCATCAAGCACGCCACCACGACCACGTCGCAGACCGCGGACCCCGCCGACGCCCAGACCCGCTGGGACGCCCAGGCGATCACACATCCGATCGAGATCACGATCCGCTACGAGTACATCGTCGATGGCCTGCACCAGATCAATCTCGTGGCGGCGTTCGACCCCGGTGACCTCTTCGCTCACGGGATCTACCAGCCACCGCCCGCGGCGCAGGTGTGATATGCGGCCGACACGAACGATCTCGGTGATCCGGCGGTTCCGCGATCAACGCGGGATGACCCTCGTCGAGCTCTGTGTGGCGATGGCGATCCTCTCGATCGTGATGCTGGTCCTGACGACAACGCTTTCGAGCATCCAGCGAGCCGTCGTCGAGGAGGATGTCCGCGCCCGGCTGAACGACCAGGCCCGACTCGCGGTGCAGACGATCGACCGCCTCGTACGGTCGGGGAACATCCTCTACGACCCGGTCGACGAGTCGGGGAACGACCCGTACGACGCCGCAGCTACGGGCTACATGTTCCGGATCTACACGCAGGCCGAGCAGTCGGCGGCTCAGTCCGCACGGTGTGCCGTCTGGCTCGTGAACGACCAGCAGGAGCTGTTGTACCGGACCTGGCCGATCCTGGAGCCCGAGAACGCATCCAACTGGCAGGTCGTCGCGGAGTCCGTCGTGAACCGTGATCTGGACGAGCCCCCCTTCACGCTCGACACAGCGGGGCGCACCATTTCCGTGGACTTCTATATGAACCCTGACCTCGACGCACCGGCCGCAGGCGACCCAGGTCGTCTCGGCCTCGCTCACCGGGCGGAACACCTCGTTCGGCTATCCGGTGCAGCTCTGCTCCGACCTCCCCGACCCGCTCATCTGAGAAGGAGAACGACCGATGTTGATACGACTGCGAGACGAGGAACACGGCGTCGCGATGATCATCGCGGTGTCCGTGGCGTTCGTGATATTGATCTTGTCTACCGTCGTGGTCGCTCAATCGATCCACTCGCTCGATTCGAGCGGATACGACCGCGAGCGGCTCCTGTCGGTCAACGCCGCAGAAGCCGGGACGAACCAGTGGTACGCGTATCTCCAATCGACGCCGGCGCTGAGCATGGTCGCCGACGCGGGATGCAGCGCCTCGACCGGCCTGCTCTCGATCGCCCAGACGGTGCAGTCGGGGCCGTCGGCGGCGGCATTCAACGCCGTAGGAACCTTCTACGGGAGCGACGGCGTGACCACGATGAGCTGCAAGACGTTCACCGATACGAACTACCCGTCCTTCGTGAAGGTCCGGTCGACGGGAACGATCAACGGCTCACCGAACCGGACCCTCGAGACCTACGTGCGGTTGACGCCGAACTACGGAGGGTTCGGAGCCGCGATCCTCGCCGTCAACGGTACGACCATCACGAACAGCTTCACGATCAACGGCAACAGCGGCAACGACGGCGACATGTACTTCCTGAACGGGAACTTCCGCGTCACGAACTCGATGTCGCTTTCGGGGAACATCTACGTTCCCAATGGCACTGCTTCGATCGAGAACACGTCGACCGTGAAGGGCAACGTGTGGGCGAACGGCAACGTCACGCTCCAGAACTCGGCCACGATCCAGGGCGATGCTCTGTCCTCCACGGGCAACATCTCCGGTTCGGGCACGATCAACGACGACGCGACCGCTGCGGGGAGCGTCGTCACCTCGGGGCTCACGATCGGGGGCATCGTCACGTCAGGGGTCACGATGCCCGCGGTGCCGACGCAGACCTTCCCCCAGATCACGTCCTCGACCGCGGCCTGGATCGCGAGCGGCTACACGCTGGTCGACCTCAGCACGTCCACGGGTGCCACCCTCTGCGCGAAGGCGCGCGACTGGATCTTGAACCGGTGGTCCACCAGCGGGATCACGAACGCGCTGATCAGGATCAACACGACCTGCACGTTCAGCAACAGCAACAACGACACGTTCTCGATCCCCGGCAACCTCGCGATCCTGAACGACGGCGGGTTCAACTTCTCCCAGCAATCGAACTGGAACGGCACGACCGGCACGATCAAGCACATCCATTTCATCAGCGTGTACTCGGCGACCTGCAGCGGGACGACGAAGGACATCAGCGTCGGCAACAACACGAACTTCAACACCTTCACCAACGTGTCGTTCTACACGCCGTGCCTGGCGACCATGAGCAACTCGAACGCGTTCTCCGGCCAGGTCCTGTCGAAGGACGTCTCGATCGGCAACAACTTCAAGATGACCTACAAGCCGGTCCTCGTCCCGGGTATCACCGGTATCACAGGATTCAAGCAGGACATCGCCTACATCCACGAGTGACCATGGGACGCTTCCATCGCCGCGGCCCTGCCTGCAGGTAGGGTTCGGCCCCGTGAGCGACGCATGGATACGCGCGATCGTCGCGCTGCCGTTCGGCCTCGGGGTGGGCAGCTTCATGACGGTCGCGGTCTCTCGACTTCCGAGAGGCGAGTCCGTCATCCGACCCCGATCGAGGTGCCCCGCATGCGGGGCGGAGATCGGTGCTCGCGACAACGTCCCGGTGCTTTCGTGGCTGTTGCTCCGGGGGCGGTGCCGCCGATGTGGTGAACGCATCTCGGTGGAGTACCCCCTCCTCGAGCTGACCACGGCCGCTCTCGTGGTTCTCGCGGCGATCCGGCATCCGAATCCCTGGCAGGCCGGGCTGGTGGGTGGGCTCCTCGCCCTGATGCCCGGGATCGCCCTGATCGACCTCCGGCATCGGATCATCCCGAATCGCCTGACGTATCCGTCGCTCCTCCTCTTCTCACTGGTCGTCGTGCTGGCTCGGGTGATCGGCGGGGTCGGGGACCCGGCGCGCGCGGGCATCGGGTTGCTCCTTTTTGGGGGGATCCTGTTCGTCGTCGCGGTGGTGTCCAGGGGGATGGGGATGGGAGATGTGAAGCTCGCCGCCCTGATCGGCCTGGTCCTCGGGTCGCTCGGCCTGCGCTTCGTGGGGGTCGCGGCGGGAGCGGCGATCGCCTTCGGCGGGCTCGGGGGAGTGGTCGCCCTCGCGATGGGCAAAGGGCGGAAGAGCGCGATCCCGTTCGGCCCCTACCTCGCGGCGGGGGCGGTGGTGGCGGGCATCTGGGGCGAGCAGATCGCCTCGTGGTACATCCGCAGCTTCCTCTGACCCGACCGAACCGCTCCTGACCCCCTCGGAGCGCGTCTCAGCAGATCCGGTATCGACGTCCTCAGATGTTTGACTTCGCTGGTCGCCTGGTGTTTCGTAATCACTCCCAAAGAGGTAGGTGTGCTTCAAGGCATTCACTGTGGCTGATGTGCTTCATGTGGCACATGAGGTAAAAGGGGAGCGTGGTGGCCGGATCGCGAGCGTTCGTGACGGGAAGGCTCTTCACCGTGGCCGAGGTGGCCGCGGCGATGCGCGTCTCCAACATGACCGTCTACCGGCTCATCCGGTCGGGTGAGCTCCCGGCTTTGCGGGTGGGGAAGGGCTACCGGATCTTCGAGGCGGACCTCGAGCGCTTCCTCGAGGGACGGTCCGTGCACGTGGAGGACGGCTAGTGCCGAAGACGAGGATCGGACTCGACGTCGGGTCGACCGCCGTTCGGGCTGCCGAGCTGACCGAAGGATCGCCGCCGTCCGTCGTACGCGCCGCGCAGGTCCCGCTTCCCGCCGGTGCGGTCGAGAACGGCGAGGTGCGAGACGTGCAGGCCGTTTCGGAGGCGCTGCGCGAGCTCTGGACCCGCGGTGGGTTCAAGTCGAGGAAGGTCTGGATGGGCGTGGGGAACCAACGGGTCGTCGTTCGCGAGATCGCGCTGCCCTCGATGCCGGAGAAGGAGCTCCGGCAGTCGCTGGGGTTCCAGGTGCAGGAGTTCATCCCGATGCCCGTCGATGAAGCGGTCCTCGACTACCACCTGATCGAGGAGATCGAGATCGAAGGCCGACCGATGCTCCGCCTCCTGCTCGTGGCGGCGCAGAAAGCGATGGTGGACACGCTCGTGGCCGCCGCGACCGGCGCCAAGGTCGAGCCGATCGGGCTCGACCTGGTCCCGTTCGCATTGGTCCGCGCCGTCGGAGCGACCGGCGCGGGCATGGAGCTCGAGACCAGCGGAGGCGAGGCCATCATCGACGTGGGAGCCCACGTGACCAACATCGTCGTGCACGCCGCGGGGGAGACCCGATTCGTGCGGATCCTTCCGTCCGGCGGCCGTGACATCACCATGGCGATCGCGCGAGGCATGTCGGTGGAAGACGACGTCGCCGAGCGGCTGAAGCGGGGAGAGTTCGGGGGAGACGGCGAGCCGTCGCCCGAGGCGGAGAGGGGATCCGCGGGACAGCTCGCCCAAGCGAGCGAGATCGCCATGCAGCGGGCCACGCAGTTCGTCGACGAGATCCGCTCCTCGCTCGAGTTCTACACGGCGCAGACGCAAGGCGCCCGGATCGAACGCCTCCTCATCTCGGGTGGCGGATCCAAGCTCGAGGGCTTCATCGACATCCTTCGGGCGCGGATCCCCGTCACGGTCGAGCCCGGCCGGGTCTTCAGCCGCGTGGGTTCGCAGCTCGCCCTCTCAGAGGAGGCTCAGGCCGAAGCCGAGCCGGTGCTCGCGACCGCGGTCGGCCTCGCGATCCCATGGGGAGGTGGCTCGTGAGTCAGGTCAACCTGCTCCCACCCGAGATACAGGCCGCCCAGCGTCAGCGGCGACTGGCCGGAGTCGTGGCGCTGGCCGGCATCGGGGTGATCGGGCTCATCTTCGTGTTCTACGTCCTCCAGCTGGGGAAGGTCAGCGCCATCCGGAGCGACATCGAGGGTCAGAAGCAGACGAACCAGAGCCTCCAGAGCCAGATCCAGGCGCTCCAAGAGTTCGAAGAGCTCCGCGCGCGCGCCCAGGCCAAGCAGGAGCTCCTGAACGAGGTGTTCGCAAACGAGATCTCGTTCTCCGGCCTGCTGATGGACATCTCTCGCGTGATCCCGAGCTCCGCGGCACTCACCTCGATGACCGCCACGGCGCAGGAGCCGGCCCCGACGCCGGGTGGCTCCACGTTGCTGACCGGCCGGATCGACATCGCGGGGTTGGCTTTGGACTACGAGACCATCGCCTCGTGGCTGACGCGGCTCGAGCGGGTGCGGGGCTGGGTCAATCCCTGGGTCACGTCGATCGCGGATCCGGAGAACGGGCCGATCACCTACACCTCGGGCGTCGATCTCACGACGGCAGCGCTGACGGAGCGGGGACGGCGGGCGGGAGGAGTGGCCGATGCAGGGTAGACGAGCCGTCATCGTCGCCGGCGCGGCCGCCGCGATCCTTGCCCTCCTGCTGGTGCTGTTCCTCGTGTTGCCGAAGATGGCCGAGGTCACGACCGCCGAGGGGGAGCTCCAGGACGCGAAGGCGGAACAGCAGACCCTGAGCGTCCAGCTGAACGCACTCAAGCAGGCCCGAGACGAGGCTCCCCAGAATGAGGCGACGATCCGTGAGATCGAAGGGAAGGTGCCGCCGACCGCGAATCTCCCGAGCGTGATCCTCTTCCTCCGGAACTCGGCCACGGTTGCCGGCGTGCAGGTCCTGAGCCTCACGCCCGCGACTCCCGTGCCTGAAGCGTCCGGCGGGTTCTCGAGCCATCTCGGTTTCCGCGAGCGGCCAGGGCTCGTACTTCGCGCTCGTGAAGTACCTGCACGAATTGGAGACCCTCCCGCGAGCGGCGACCGTCGAGTCGATCGATCTCAGCCCCTCCGAGGGAACGGTCCTCTCGTTCGCAGCCACCATCACGCTGTACACGAGCGACGTCAGCTCGGGACCGGGCTCGGAGCCCGGCCCGACCGAGCAGGGAGCGATCCCGGGGGCCTGATCGATGGCGCTATCTGAACGAGATCGAAGGACGGTCACGATCGGCGGCATCGCCGTGGGCGTCCTCCTGGCCGGCTTCGTGCTCTTCTCCTTCCTCGGAGGGGGCGAAGAGGGCTTCCCGCCGATCCCCCCGACGACCCCGGGCGCCGGTTCGCCGAGTCCGTCGCCTGGGGGCGCGGGGCCGCCGATCCAGAGCTTCACCGGGCGGGACCCCTTCTCCGTCCCGCCCGCCCTCTCCCCGTCGCCGTCGCCCACGGTTCCCGGCGGCAGCCCTTCACCGTCCGGCGGCGGGAGCGGCACCCCTTCACCGTCCACGGCGGCGGGGCGGTCTGCGGACTCCGTCCCCGACGGCACCGGGCAACGGGTCCAGCCAGAACGTCGGCGGATCCACCGTCGTCCTGCTCGACGTGTTCCAGCGGGACGGTGCGACCCACGTGCAGGTCGAGGTCGACGGGACCGTCTTCGACGTGGTCGTGGGGGAGCAGTTCGCGAGCGGTCGGTTCGAGCTGCGCTCGGTCGCGGGGAACTGCGCCACGTTCCTCTTCGGCGACGAGTCATTCACGCTCTGCATCAACGCGCAGAAATAGCCCCGGCGATCCGCCCACGGGGGGAGCGGTCGCCGGCCGCGGGGGCGGCGCTCGCGCCGCCCCCGCACTTTCCGAGCCGCGCGATGGGGTCCGATACGATGCTGCCGTGCTCAGGATGCTCACCGCCGGGGAGTCCCACGGGAAGGCTCTCGTGGCCGTCCTCGAGGGCATCCCGGCGGCCGTGCCGGTGGCTCCGAAGGAGATCGCGGGCGAGCTCGCTCGCCGTCGACACGGGCACGGCCGCGGCGGACGACAACGCCTGGAGACCGACGCGCTCGACATCGTGAGTGGCGTCCGCCACGGACGGACCCTCGGCTCGCCGATCGCCATCACGATCCCCAACAACGAGTGGGAGGCGAAGTACAAGGACCTCATGGCCGTGGAGGGAGCGGGCGATCCGGCCGACCGGCTGACGCGGCCACGACCGGGGCATGCCGACCTCGCCGGGGCGATGAAGTACGGGTTCGACGACGTCCGCGATGTCTTGGAGCGAGCGAGCGCGCGCGAGACGGCGGCCCGGGTCGCGATCGGGGCCGTCTGCAAGGCCTTCCTCGCAGAGCTGGACATCCGGATCGTCTCGCACGTCGTGCGCATCGGGAAGGTCACGGCCCGAGCATCAGGCCGTCTCCCGGCGCCGGAGGATCTGGACGCCGTCGACGCCTCGCCCGTTCGCTGCTTCGACGACGCGGCGGCGGAGAAGATGGTCACCGAGATCGATCGCGTCCGGAAGGCGAGGGACACCGTCGGGGGCGAGTTCGAGGTGATCGCGTATGGGTGCCCGCCGGGTCTCGGCTCGCACGTCCACTACGATCGGAAGCTCGACGCGCGCTTGGCGTTGGGACTGATGAGCATCCAATCGGTGAAAGGTGTCGCCGTCGGGGACGGGTTCGCCTCCGCCGCGCGATACGGCTCGGCGGCGCACGACGAGATCGTTCGACGTGCCGGCCGGATCACGCGGGCGACCGCTCGAGCCGGTGGGATCGAAGGCGGCATGAGCACCGGCGAGCCGATCCGCGTCCGGGCGGCGATGAAGCCCTTCTCGAGCGTGCCGAAGCCGCTCGCGACCGTCGACCTCGCCACCGGCGAGGACGCGGTCGCGATCAAGCAACGGACGGACGTGTGCGCCGTCCCCGCCGGAGGCGTGGTCGGCGAAGCCGTCGTGGCGTTCGAGCTCGCGAACGCCACGTTGGAGAAGTTCGGCGGGGACTCGCTCCCGGAGACCCGGCGCAACCTGCAGGCGTTCGTGGAGACGCTGCCGTGATCGTCTACCTGGTCGGCATGCCGGGGGCGGGCAAGTCCCGGGTAGGCAGGGAGCTCGCGGGACGTCTCGGGGTGCCGTTCCTCGACCTCGACTCGGAGATCGAGGCCGAGGCCGGGGCTGCGGTCGCCGACATCTTCCGGGACGAGGGCGAGGCCGCCTTTCGGGCCCTCGAGGCCGCCGCGCTGGTGAAAGCTTCCATGCAGGATCCCGCCGTCGTCGCGTGCGGCGGCGGGGTCGTGCTCGAGCCCGCGAACCGGATCACGTTGCGCAACACGGGCGTGGCCGTCTACCTGGATGTACCGCTCGATGAGCTGCGCCGCCGTGTGCAGCCGGCCTCGGATCGTCCGCTCATCAGGCAGGAGGGAGACCTGGAACGGCTGCTCGCCTCGCGCGGACCCCTGTACCGGGAGTTCGCGGCCCACGTGGTCGACGCCAGCGGCGAACCGGGGGCAGTTGCGGAGGCGATCGTCGAGGAGCTCCGTTGGTCCGTGTGACCGTCCCGGTGCCGGGGCGTGCCTATCAGGTGACGATCGGGTCGGGGATCCTCGCGAGCGCCCAGGAGCACCTGCCCGAGCTCCCCGGCGCGTCGACGGCGTTCGTGGTCTCGGATCGCGTGGTCTCCGACCTCTATCACGAGAGCCTCGACCGCGCGATCGCGGACCGCGGCCTCGCGACCGTGCTCCTGCTCGTTCCCGAGGGCGAGGAGGCGAAGTCCCTACGCGGCTACGAGACCCTCCTGCGTCAGCTGGCGGGGCGAGAGGCGCATCGAGACGACCCGATCGTGGCGCTCGGCGGGGGCGCGGTGGGGGACCTGGCGGGCTTCGTGGCGTCCACCTACATGCGAGGGATCCCGTTCGTCCAGATCCCGACGACATTGACCGCGCAGGTCGACGCGGCGATCGGCGGGAAGACCGCGGTGAATCTGCCGGAGGGCAAGAACCTCGTGGGGACGTTCGCGCAGCCGCGTGCCGTCCTGGCCGACCTCGACGTGCTCGCGACCCTCGAGGAGCGGGACTACCGATCCGGCCTCGCGGAGGTGGCGAAGTACGCGCTGACGCTCGACGACGCGCTCCTCACGCTGCTGGAGAGCGACCCGGCTCCGGTGGTCGCGCGTGACGTCGTCGTCATGGAGGACGTGATCGCGCGTTGCGTCGCGGCGAAGGCAAGGATCGTCGCGGAGGACGAACGAGACACGAACGCCCGACTCATCCTCAACTACGGCCACACGCTCGGTCACGCGCTCGAACGGCTGGATGCGTTCCGAGGGAGAACCCACGGAGAGGCGATCGTCCTCGGGATGGTCTTCGCCGCCGGACTCGCGGAGGCACGCGGTCTCGCGTCCGGCCTGTCGGCGCGGACCGACCGGCTCCTTCGATCGTTGGGCCTGGAGCCGGCCGGGCCACTGCCACCCACGCCGGAGGTGCTGCGCTGCCTCCGCCTCGACAAGAAGTACCGGCGTGGAGTGAGATTCGTGCTCTTGGAGGAAGTCGGCCGGCCCGTCGTCGTGGACGATGTGTCTGACGACGAGGTGGGATCCATCCTGCACGAGATGGGAGCTCCGGCATGAAGGTGTTGTTCCTGTTCGGTCCGAACCTGGGAGCCCTGGGGCGCCGCGAGCAGTCCCTCTACGGGTCCGAGAGCCTGGAGGACATCATGCGCTCCGTCGAGGAGCGCGGCGCGGGGCTGGGCCACGAGATCGCCTGGCGGCAATCCGATCACGAGGGAGACCTGGTGGGGTGGCTGCTCGGCGCCGGCGCCGAGGGCACCGGCGCGATCGTGATCAATCCGGGGGCGTTGACGCACTACTCCTACGCGCTCCGCGACGCGATCGAGGCGAGCGGCGTTCCGGTGATCGAGGTGCACATGTCCAACACGCAGGCCCGAGAGGACTTCCGTCACCGATCGGTGGTGAGCGAGGTCTGTCGCGCATCCATCATCGGCCTCGGGGCCGGTGGCTATCATCTCGCTCTGGAGGCGATGCCGTGGATCACCTGACGAGAAGGACCCAGCTGACCGAACGCTGCGCCGAGCTGGACGTCGAAGCGCTGCTGGTCACGAAGCTCGCCAACGTCCGATATCTCACGGGTTTCACGGGCTCGTCAGCGATGGCACTCCTCAGCCCGGATGAGTCCATGTTCTTCACGGACGGCCGGTACGGGGAACAGGCCCGCCACGAGGTGCCCGACCTCACCCGCGTGGCATCGATGGAGAACCTTTCCGGGGCCGTTCTCGATCACGTCCGACGCCTCGGGGTCGGACGTCTCGGGTTCGAACGCCATGCGGTCACCGTGGCGCAGCGGGATCGGTGGGAGGAGACGTTCGACGGTGTCGAGCTGAAAGGGGTCGGCGAAGAGGTCGAACGGCTCCGCTTGGCGAAGGATGCGGAGGAGCTCGCGATCCTCCGATCGGCGCAGGACGCGACCGACGGCGCTTTCGAAGACATCCTCGATCTCCTGCTGGTCGGCATCACGGAGAGGCAGGCCGCCGCCCAGCTCGAGCTGGCATTGGCGCGACACGGCGCCGACGCACTCTCGTTCGAGCCGATCGTCGCCTTCGGCGAGCACGCCGCCGAGCCGCACCACCATCCGTGCCATCGCGCGCTCGCCGAAGGCGACGTGATCAAGATGGACTTCGGCGCGATGGTCGACGGCTATCACACCGACATGACCCGGACCGTCGCATTCGGTGAGCCGGCGAGCGAACTGCGCAAGGTGCACGACGTCGTCGCCGCCGCGCAGCAGGCGGGGATCGACGCGGTCCGCCCGGGCGTCGTCGCGGGCGACGTCGACGGGGCCGCTCGAAGCGTGATCGACGATGCCGGCTACGGAGACCGTTTCACCCACGGGCTGGGGCACGGAGTGGGTCTCGAGATCCACGAGGGCCCGTGGCTCCGCCGAGACGGTGAGGACGTCTTGCCCGTGGGCGCCGTCGTCACCGTCGAGCCGGGCGTGTATCTCCCCGGCATGGGTGGTGTTCGGATCGAGGACGCCGTCGAGGTCACGGAGGACGGGGCGAGCGTGCTCGGCTCCTCGATCCGAGAGCTGATCGAGCTGTAGCGGAAGATGAGCGTCTCGACCAACGACCTGAAGAACGGGATGACGCTGGAGCTCGACGGCACGTTGTTCCAGATCGTCGAGTTCCAGCACGTGAAGCCGGGGAAGGGAGGCGCCTTCGTCCGCACGAAACTCCGGAACGTGCGAACGGGCGCCGTCGTGGACAAGACGTTCAACGCCGGTGTCAAGGTCGGCCTCGCGATCGTCGAGCGCAAGGAGATGCAGTACCTGTATCCCGACGGTCCCGACCTGGTCTTCATGGATCTCCAGACCTACGAGCAACTCCACGTCCCGGGAACCGTGGTGGGCGAGGCGGGTCGATACGTCACGGAGGGTGGACAGGCGACGGTCGCCACCCATCAAGGGGTTCCGATCTCGGTCGACCTTCCCGCCTCGATGGTCCTGTCGGTCACGAACACGGATCCGGCCGCGAAAGGGGATACGCGCACGAACGCGCTCAAGCCGGCAACGCTCGAGACCGGTGTGGTCGTGCAAGTGCCTCTCTTCGTCGAAGAGGGCGATCGGGTGAAGGTCGACACACGCTCGGGCGAATACATCGAGCGCGTGAAGGCGTGACGTCGGCTCCGTGACATCTCGGCGACGCGCTCGCCGGACGGCGATCGACATCCTCTATCAGGCGGACATCACCGACGCGGACCCCACCCTGGTGCTCGCGGAGTGGATCGATGCCGGCCGTCCCGTCTCGGCGTTCTCCGCCGAGCTCGTGGAGGGCGTGGAGCGGCACCTGCCGGAGATCGACCTGCTCCTGGAGGAGCACACGGAGGGCTGGACCGTGGCGCGCATGGCTGCCCTCGACCGAACGATCCTTCGCGTCGCCGTGCACGAGCTCCACCATCGCCCCGACATCCCCCCGTCGGTCGCGATCAGCGAGGCGGTGGAGGCGGCGACGGACCTCTCCGCGGAGGGCGCGCCCCGGTTCGTGAACGGGATCCTCGGGAAGATCGCGAGCGAGATGCGACCCGCAGCAGCGGAGGATCCGAGCGGCTCCTAGAGGGTCGTCTCGGGCCGGCGCTCGTCTCCCTCAGGAGCGAGTCCGGGCGGGGGGGCAGCGGGGGCAGGTCCCACGCCCGATGCAGGCGGCGTGGCGCTCTCGGCGTCCCCCTCGTTCCCCTCCTTGAGGCCCTTCTTGAACTCACCCGAGGAACGGCCGAGGTTCCGCGCGATCTCGGGCAGCTTGCTCGCGCCGAAGACGACGGCCACCGCGAGCACGATCCATCCCCAATCAGGCATCGCTACTGCTCCTATCCGTTCGGTTGCCACCAGTCTACGCCGGGCCCGGTGCACGACCGGGCGCCGCGTTCGTTGCGTCGTCGGCCGACGCCGGGGTATCCTTCGAACCGAACTTCCCCTTTAAGTCCGGTCCCGTGAGGCCGGGAAGGGAGCCAATCGATGCGGCCCTACCCATGCGCCTCCTCGCCTGCTCGAGGGGGCGTTCCCGTTTGAGCAGGATCCTGGGTCCCGATGACGTCCGGCGAGCGATCGCCCGGATCGCCCACGAGATCGTCGAGCGGGAGCGGATGGACGGGCTGGTGCTCGTGGGGATCGCCGATCGCGGTGACCACCTCGCGTTCCGCCTCTCTCGAGAGATCTCCAAGATCGAGAACGCGGAGGTCCCGGTCGGCGTCCTGGACATCACGTTCTACCGGGACGACATCGGACTCACCGCGGAGGCTCCGGAGGTCCACGAAACGAGGATCCCTTTCGACATCACAGGTCGCACGGTCGTCTTGGTCGACGACGTCCTCTTCACGGGTCGGACGATCCGTGCGGCGATGGACGCGCTGATGGACCTGGGGAGGCCTCGGCGGATCCGCCTCGCCGTCCTGGTCGATCGCGGGCACCGCGAGCTGCCGATCCGGGCGGACTTCGTGGGGAAGAACGTGCCGACCCAGCTGGAGGACGACGTTCGTGTGATGGTCACGGAGGTGGACGGCGAGGACGGCGCCGTCGTCCAGGAAGGATCGACCGGTCGGACCCTCAAGGAAGCCCCCTCCATCACCGGCCGAGAGGAGAGCGCGTGAACGAGCATCTCCTGTCGATGCACGACGTGAGCGCGGAGGACGTGATCCGGATCCTGGACACGGCCGAGTCGTTCCGGGAGGTCGGCACACGCGTCATCAAGAAGGTGCCCGCGCTTCGCGGTCGGACGGTCGTGAACCTCTTCTACGAGAACTCCACGCGGACCCGGATCTCCTTCGAGTTGGCGGCCAAACGCTTGTCGGCGGACGTGATCAACTTCTCCTCCGGCGGCTCGAGCGTCTCCAAAGGGGAATCCCTGAAGGACACGGCGCTCACCCTGCAGGCGATGGGCGCGGATGCCATCGTCATCCGGCACTCGTCCTCCGGAGCGCCGTATCAGCTCACGAAGTGGGTCCGCGGCCACGTGCTGAACGCCGGGGACGGCACGCACGAGCATCCGACGCAGGCGCTCCTCGACCTGTACACGATGCGCGAGCGACTCGGCCACCTGGAGGGGTTGCGTGTCGCGATCGTGGGCGACGTCCTCCACTCGCGGGTGGCGCGCTCGCTGTCGTTCGGTCTCGTGAAGATGGGCGCCGACGTGACGTTGGTCGGCCCCGCCACACTGATCCCGCCCGACGCTCCCGCGTGGGGCGTGGAGGTGAGCCACGACGTCGACGAAGTCCTGCCGAAACTCGATGTCTGCTACCTGCTGCGGGTCCAGACGGAACGACAGCGCCTCGAGTACTTCCCGTCCGTCCGCGAGTACGCGCGCCTGTTCGGTCTGAACCGCACGCGGGTGGGGTTCCTGCCGGAGGGGTCGTTGATCATGCACCCCGGTCCGATGAACCGCGGTGTCGAGATCGACTCCGATGTCGCCGACCTGCCACAGAGCGTGATCGAGGATCAGGTCACGAACGGCATCGCGGTCAGGATGGCGCTCCTGTACCTGCTCCTGGGCGGGCGAGGCGAGTCGGTCGAGGAGGTGCCCCGGTGACGAGTCCCGAGCTGCTCCTGCGCGGCGCACGGGTCGTCGACCCGGCCGGAGGTCGCGACGAGATCGCGGACGTGCACGTGCGAGAGGGCGTCGTCGCGGAGGTCGGACCCGACCTGGTGGCGGCCTCGGCGGAGGTCGTCGACTGCGACGGGCTCGTCCTCGCGCCCGGTCTGGTGGACATGCACACGCACCTGCGCGAGCCCGGCTTCGAGCACAAGGAGACCGTGGAGACCGGTACGCGGGCGGCCGCCGCCGGCGGTTACACGGCGGTCGCGCCGATGGCCAACACGGAGCCCGTCGCCGACGACGCATCGGTGATCGCCGAGGTCCGGGCCGCGGCCGCCCGCGCGGACCTGGCCGACGTCTTCCCCGTGGGGGCGATCACGAAGGCCCTCGAAGGGGAGGTCCTGGCCGAGATGGGCGAGATGGTCGCCGCCGGGGTCCGCGTGTTCAGCGACGACGGCCGATGCGTGCCGACGGCGCGCACCCTCCGGAACGCGCTTACCTATGCCAGGGCTTTCGACGACGTCGTCCTCGCGGAACACTGCGAGGACGCCTCGCTTTCGATCGGCCAGCAGATGCACGAAGGGATCAGCTCCTATTCCTTGGGCTTGACGGGGCAGCCGGCCACCGCCGAGGACGCGATCGTCTTCCGCGACATCGAGATGGCTCGCCTCACCGGCGGGCGGCTCCACATCTGCCACCTGTCGTCGGCTCGATCGGTGGCGTTGGTGCGACGCGCCAAGGCGGACGGGCTGCGGGTGTCCGCCGAGGTCACACCGCATCACCTCGTCTTCACCGATGAGGACCTGCGCACGTACGACACCAACCGAAAGGTGAACCCCCCGCTGCGGTCGGCGGAGGACCGGGAAGCACTCCGCGAAGGCATCGCGGACGGAACGATCGATGCGATCGCCACGGACCATGCGCCACACGCGGTGGAGGAGAAGGAGTCCGAGTTCGACAGGGCTCCACACGGCACGATCGGGCTCGAGACGGCCCTCGCCGTCGCGTTGACGGAGCTCGTGGAGCCCGGCCTGATCACCCTGTCACGCGCGTTGGAGGTCCTGTCGTCCTCACCGGCTCGCCTCATCGGCGCGAGAGAGCACGGTGGCCCCATCGAGGGAGGGCGACCGGCCAACCTCGTGGTCTTCTCTCCCGACGAGCGGTGGACCGTCGAGCCACCCTTCGTGTCGAAGTCCAGGAACAGCGCCTTCACCGGACGAACGCTGCGAGGGCGCGTCCGCTACACGGTGCTGCATGGGGAGCTCACGGTCTCGGAGGGGAAGGCCACGCGGTGACGGCGCCGACCGCACTCCTGGCTCTCGAGGACGGGACCGTCTTCCGGGGATCGGGGTTCGGGGCGCAAGGCGAGGCGTTCGGCGAAGCCGTCTTCAACACGGGGATGACCGGCTATCAGGAGGTGCTGACGGACCCGTCGTACACCGGTCAGATCGTGACGATGACCGCTCCCCAACAGGGCAACTACGGCATGCACGCCACCGACGCCGAGAGCGAACGGATCCACGTCGCCGGGTTCGCCGTCCGGGAGGCGGCCCGGCGAGCGTCCAACCCGCGGGCCGACGGCACCCTCGGCGAAGGCCTCGACGCGGCCGGCGTGATCGGCATCGAAGGGATCGACACCCGGAAGCTCACCCTGCGCATCCGCGACGCCGGGGCGATGCGCGCCGCCATCTCCACCGAGGACCTCGAACCAACGTCACTCGTCGACCGGGTTCGGGAGAGCCCCGGGATGGCCGGCGCCGACCTGGCGCGGACGGTCACGACGTCCGAGCCGTACGACGCGGGCGCGGTCGTCGGTCCGGCGGACACCTCTCGCGGGCGCCTGTTGCGGGTCGCGGTCTACGACTTCGGTGTCAAGCGGAACATCCTTCGCATGCTGGCGGCGGCGGGGATGGAAGCCACGGTCGTCCCCGCGGAGACGCCCGCCCGCGACGTCGTCGCGGGCGGCTTCGACGGCGTGCTCCTGTCGAACGGACCGGGCGATCCTGCGGCGACGCCGTACGGCGTCGCCGCCGCGACGCAACTGCTGGGCAGGCTCCCGATGTTCGGGATCTGCCTCGGACACCAGTTGCTGGGCATCGCGCTCGGGGGACGCACCTACAAGATGCCGTTCGGTCATCGGGGCGTGAACCAGCCGGTCCGGGACACGCGCACGGGCGAGGTGCGGATCACCAGTCACAACCACGGCTTCGCGGTCGATCCCACCGTGTGGGGACGCGGTCCGGACGGGTCCGTCCGGACCGCGTCCGGCCGCATCGAGATGAGTCATGTCAACCTCAACGACGACACGCTGGAAGGTCTCCGCTGTCTCGACGTCCCGGCGTTCTCGGTCCAGTACCACCCCGAGGCGGCACCGGGACCACACGACGCCCGCGGTCTGTTCGACGACTTCCGAACGTTGATGGAAGGTCGCGTGGGCTCAAGTAGCGAGCCTGCGAGCGATAGCCCTACACAGAAGGGTTCAAGCAGCGAGCCTGCGAGCGATAGCCCGTCAGAGAGCAAGACCTGATGCCGAAACGGACGGACCTGTCGACGATCATGGTGATCGGTTCGGGACCGATCGTGATCGGCCAGGCGTGTGAGTTCGATTACTCCGGCACCCAGGCGTGCCGGGTGCTCAAGCAGGAGGGGTATCGCGTCGCGCTCGTCAACTCGAATCCGGCGACGATCATGACCGACCCGGAGTTCGCGGACCGGACTTACATCGAGCCCCTCACACCCGGATCGGTGCTCGCCGTGATCGAAAGGGAACGGCCGGATGCGCTGCTGCCGACGATCGGCGGTCAGACCGGGCTGAACGTGAGCGTCGCGCTCGCCGAGTCGGGCGACCTCGAGCGTCTCGGCGTCGAGCTGATCGGCGCGAACCTGGAGACGATCCACCGCGCCGAGGATCGCAGTGGGTTCAAGGAGACGATGACGAAGGCGGGTCTGGACGTGCCGAGAGCGGGAACCGCGCACACCCTCGAGGAAGCGCTCGAGCTCGGGAACGCTCTCGGGTTCCCGGTGATCGTCCGGCCGTCGTTCACGCTGGGCGGCGGAGGGAGCGGGTTCGCGAACTCGCCGGAGGAACTCGCCGGGCTCGCGCGGCGCTCGCTCGCCGCGAGTCCGGTCTCGGAGATCCTCGTCGAGGAGTCCATCGCCGGCTGGAAGGAGTTCGAGCTCGAGGTGATGCGGGACGGCGCCGACAACGCCGTGATCGTCTGCTCGATCGAGAACATCGATCCGATGGGCATCCACACCGGGGACTCGGTCACGGTCGCACCGCAGCAAACCCTCACGGACCGCGAGTACCAGGCGATGCGAGACGACGCCCTCGCGTGCCTGAGAGCGGTCGGCGTGGAGACCGGCGGTTCGAACGTGCAGTTCGCCGTGGACCCCGTCACCGGACGGCGCGTCCTGATCGAGATGAATCCGCGCGTGAGCCGTTCGTCGGCGCTCGCCTCGAAGGCGACGGGGTTCCCCATCGCGAAGATCGCCGCACTGCTGGCGGTGGGGTATCGGCTCGACGAGATCCGGAACGACATCACGGGCGCGACCCCGGCCTCGTTCGAGCCGACGCTCGACTACGTGGTGATCAAGGTCCCGCGGTTCGCCTTCGAGAAGTTCCCCGAGGCCGACCCGGAGCTCACGTCGACGATGAAGTCGGTCGGCGAGGTGATGGCGATCGGCCGGACGTTCAAGGAGGCGTTCGGGAAGGCGTGGCGGGGCCTGGAGAAGTCCGGCGCCGATCTCGGCTCCGGCCACGTCGTGGTCGACGGCGATCCGCTGGCGCTTCTCCGTGAGGGGAGCGAAGGCCGGTTCCATCTGATCGAGCGGGCGCTCGATGCCGGTCACAGCGTGGAAGAGATCGCGGCGTCGTCGTCGGTGGATCCTTGGTTCGTCGACCAGATGGCACAGGTGTGGGGGCTCGCGGGTGCACTTGGCCGGACGTCGCTGGACGAGCTCGGCGCAGACCGCCTCCTCGAGGCGAAACGTGCCGGCCTCTCGGACGCGAGGATCGCGCGAGAGACCGGATCGACGGAGCCCGAGGTACGAGCTCGGAGGGAGTCGCTGGACGTCGTCCCGGTGTTCAAGTCCGTGGACACCTGCGGCGGTGAGTTCCCCGCCCACACGCCGTATCACTACTCCACCTATGAGGAGGAGTCGGAGGTCAAGCCCGCATCCCGTCCCCGCGTGGTGATCTTGGGTGCCGGGCCGAACCGGATCGGCCAGGGGATCGAGTTCGACTACGCCTGCGTCCATGCCGCGTTCGCCCTGGACGAGGCGGGCTTCGAATCGGTGATGATCAACTCGAATCCGGAGACCGTGTCCACCGACTACGACACCTCGAGCCGCCTGTACTTCGAGCCGCTGACCGTCGAGGACGTGCTCGCGGTCTGCCGCGCGGAGCGACCGGTCGGTGTGATCGCTCAGTTCGGCGGCCAGACACCTCTCGAGCTCGCTCGGATCCTTCAGGAGGAGGGGTTCCGGATCCTCGGCACGTCGCCCGACGCGATCGACCTCGCGGAAGACCGGGGCAGGTTCGCGGAGCTCTTGCAGGAGATGGAGATCCCCGCGCCCCCGCACGGGGAGGCGCGGACGATCGATGAGGCCCGCGTCGTCGCGCGACGGATCGGTTACCCGGTCGTGGTCAGGCCGTCCTACGTGCTCGGAGGGCGCGCGATGGAGATCGTGTACGGCGACGACGAGCTGGAGACCTTCGTGCGGACGGCAGCCGAAGCCTCTCGCGAGCACCCGGTCCTCATCGACCGGTTCCTCGAGGGGGCGATCGAGGTCGACGTCGACGCCGTCTGTGACGGGGTCGACGTGTTCATCGGCGCGGTGATGGAGCACATCGAAGAGGCGGGCGTCCACTCGGGCGATTCGTCGTGCCAGATCCCACCCGCGACGCTCTCCGACGAGGAGCTCGATCGCATCGAGGACATCGCACGCCGTCTCGCGCGCCGGATCGGCGTCGTGGGGCTGCTCAACCTCCAGCTCGCGGTCAAGGACGAGAAGATCTGGGTCCTCGAGGCGAATCCCCGCGCGTCTCGTACCGTGCCGTTCGTGTCGAAGGTCATCGGCCTCTCGCTCGCTCGCATCGCCACGCTGGTGCTGGCCGGCAAGACCCTCGCAGGCCTGGTGGCCGACGGGATGCTGCCGGCCGACGCCGGTCACTACCGCCGTTTGCCATTCACGTCCGTGAAGGCGGCGGTGCTTCCCTTCGGACGCTTCCCCGGGGTCGATACCGTCCTGGGTCCCGAGATGCGTTCCACTGGAGAGGTGATGGGCATCGACGTAGATCCGGGTGCGGCGCTCGCCAAGGCGATGGTGGCCGCCGGACACGCGCTCCCCCTCTCCGGCACCGTGTTCGTGAGCGTGGCGAACCGCGACAAGCGCGCGATCGTCTTCCCGGCGAAGCGGCTCGCGGACCTCGGCTTCGACCTGCTCGCCACGACGGGGACGGCCGGAGTGCTTCGCCGGGCGGGCGTGCCGGTCGAGGCCGTCGCGAAGGTGAGCGAGTCCCGAGATGACGCGAAGCCCAACGTCGCCGACCTGATCCGCGCCGGCCGTGTCGACCTCGTCATCAACACCCCCTTCGGGCGTGGACCGAGGACCGACGGGTATCACATCCGAACCGCGGCGGCAGCGGCCGGCGTGCCGTGTCTCACCACGATGCCCGGTGCCTTCGCGGCCGTGCGCGGGATCGAGGCGCTCCGAGCGGGTGCGACGGAACCCATGTCGATCCAGGAGCATCACGCCGGCGCGCGGGCGCGGCCGGTCCAGGAGCAGCTCGGCTTCGACGTCGGCCACGCCCGCGCGCGAGGAAGCGGGGTCGCATGAAGCGCGTCCGCGCCGAGGTGCTCTCGACGCGCAAGGTGGGCGCCTACCACCAGCTGACGGTCGTCGCGCCCGAGATCGCCGAGAAGGCGAGGCCCGGGCAGTTCGTCGCCGTCCAGATGCCCGAGGGGAGGGAGTTCCTGCTTCGGCGTCATCTCGCGATCCACGACGCGTCGCGCCGCGGGGGCTGGGCGGGCACCTTGGAGTTCGTGGTCGATCCCGCCGGCCCCGGGAGGTTGTGGCTGGCGTCGTCCCGAGCCCACACCTTCCTCGATCTGATCGGCCCCCTGGGGAAGGGGTTCGCCCATCCACGGCACCTGACGAACTGTCTCCTGGTGGCGGAACACCACGGCGCCGCAACCCTGTACTTCCTCGCGCAGGAGCTCGTGGCAGCGGGCAAACGCGTCGACATGGTGATCGGTGCGGAGACGCTCGAGCGTGTGCTCAAGCCGATCGACGCGAAACGGTTGTCCCAGACCGTCGCGATCGTCACGGCCGACGGGACCTTGGGTGACCGCGGGACCGTGATGGATGCCCTCCCCGAGGCCGCCGAGCGGAGCAAGGCACAGGTGGTGTACGCGGCCGGGCCCGCCCGGACATTGGAGCGGATCGCCTCGTTCTGCAAGGAGCGAGGGCTCCCGTCGCAGATGGCGCTCGAAGAACGGATGGGATGCGGCTACGGCTTGTGTCAGACGTGCGTCGTGCCGGTCGCGCGCAAGGACGGCAGCGGGTACGACAACCTGCGAACCTGCATCGACGGACCCGTTTTCAACCCTGCTCGCGTCTTGTGGGACCGATGGCTCGGGGAACGACCCACGATGTTGCCGACGCCACCCGAAGGTTTGCCGGCGGTCCGCGCGTGGCCGGGATAGCGACCACCACGAGATGAGTCCGGCGAAACGAACGCTCGCGGTCGACCTCGGCGGAGGACTCGTCCTCCCCACGCCGGTCGTGATCGCTTCCGGGTGCGCGGGCACGGGCCGCGAGTTGAGCGGACTCGTCGACCTCCGGAAGTTGGGCGGTCTCGTGAGCCGGAGCATCACCATGGAACCGCGGAAGGGGTCACCGCCTCCACGGATCGCCGAGACGCCCTCGGGGACGGTGTGGACGACCGGGCTGCAGAACCCCGGGATCCATGCGTTCCTCGACGCTGAGCTGCCTCGTCTCGCGAGAGGTGGGGCGCCGGTGATCGTTTCGGTCGCGGGTGGCTCCCTCGAAGAGTACGTTCGGCTCATCGGCGCGCTGCAGACGCGGCAGGAGGTCGCGGCGATCGAGCTCCACCTTTCCGGACCGGACGAGGAGCTCCACCGTGATGTGTTGGGGGAACACGTCGACCGGGCCGGGGAGATCGTGGGCGCGGTGGCGCGGATGTCGCTCGTCCCGGTCTTCGCGAAGCTGCCGATGATGACGTCGACGCTGCCGGAGCTCGCTCAAGCGGTCGTGAGGGCGGGCGCGCATGGCCTCACGATCGGCGGGCCGCCCGCGGCGCTCGGGGTGCAGTCGGCCACGCTTCGTCCCGCGCTGGGTGCGGTGACCGGGTGGATGTCGGGCCCCGCGTTGAAGCCGCTCACGCTCCGAGCCGTCTTCGAGGCGGCGCGCGCCGTGCCCGACGCGCCCATCCTCGCGGTGGGCGGGATCCGGAGCGCGGAGGACGCGGTCGAGATGCTCCTCGCCGGCGCCTCCGCGGTACAGGTGGGAACCGCCGTGCTCGTCGATCCGGCCTCGCCGGTCGATATCGCGCGAGGGATCGCCGGCTATCTCAAGGAGAAGGGTCTGGGGTCGCCGAGCGATCTGCGGGCTCGCCTTCGGGTGCCGGCGGGGTTCCGGACCCCCGACGAGCCGTGATCCCGCGCCCCGACGACCCGATCGTCGTCGCCCTCGACGTCTCGACGCTCGAGGAGGCCGAACGTTTGGCAGCGCTCCTGTCGCCGCACGTCGGGTTGCTGAAGGTGGGTCTGGAGCTCGCGTGGGCAGCCGGTCCCGAGGCCGTGCGCCGGATCGCGGCGCTCGGCCGCGTCTTCGTGGATAGCAAGCTCCACGACATCCCGAACACCGTGGAGCGAGCGGCCGCCAACATCGCGCGGCTCGGCATCGCGATGCTCAACGTGCACGCGCTGGGCGGGGAGGCGATGATGCGCGCCGCCAAGGAGGGGGCGGCGCGCGGCGCCGAGGAGGCAGGGGTGGATCCGCCGCTCGTGGTCGCCGTGACCGTTCTCTCCAGTCACGCGGGGGAAGGGCTCGCGAGTCCCGCATCGCTCGCGTTCGAGGCGAAGGCGGCCGGATTGGACGGAGTGGTCGTTTCCGGCGAAGACGTGGAGGACGTTCGCACGGCGTGCGGGGAGGAGTTCTGTCTCGTCGTCCCCGGCATCCGCCCGGCGGGCTCCAACGGTCACGATCAGGTGCGGGTCCTCACCCCGTCCGAGGCGATCGAGAAGGGCGCCGATTACCTGGTGATCGGTCGGCCGTTGACGGAGGCTTCCGACCCGGTCGGCGTGGCGCGAGGGATCCTTCGAGACCTCCACTGATCCGTCGCCCGGTTCCGCGAAACCGCAGGCCACACGCGGAACGCCGGCTTGCCACGCCGCTACGAGCCGTGCGTATACTCGCGCCCTCACAGCCTCCACCGAGGTTGGCCACCGAACAGAAGGAGCACCGGCATGCCACTCCCGATCCTCACCCCGGAACAACGCGCGCAGGCCCTCGCCAAGGCTGCGGAGGCGCGGAAGAAGCGCGCGGAGCTCAAGGGAGAGCTGAAGTCCGGGAAGCGGACGTTGGGAGACGTGCTGATGCGGTCGACGGAGGACACCGTCGGGAAGATGAAGGTGTCGGCCGTCCTCGAGTCGCTCCCGGGCGTCGGCAAGGTTCGGGCCCAGAAGCTCATGGAAGAGCTCGACATCTCGGCCAGCCGTCGGGTTCGAGGATTGGGCGCGAAGCAGCGCGCGCAGCTCCTCGACCGCTTCAAGAAGTAAGCCGGCCATCCGCACGGGCACGCTCTTCGTCCTCGCCGGCCCCTCGGGGGTCGGGAAGGGCAGCATCGTCCGTGAGCTCGTCGCGCACGACCCGGAGGGACTCTCCCTCTCGGTGTCGGTGACCACACGCGCACCCCGGCCCGGAGAGGTCGACGGGGTCGACTACTTCTTCGTCGACGACGACGCGTTCGACCGGATGATCAGGGCGGGAGAGCTTCTCGAATCGGCGGAGATCGTGGGACACCGCTCGGGTACGCCCCGCGGTTTCGTGGAGGACCGGCTCGCTGTCGGGAGGGACGTGGTCCTGGAGATCGACGTGGTGGGCGCATCCCAGATCCGCGAACATGTCCCCGGATCGGTCTTGATCTTCATCGAGCCGCCGTCCATGGAAGAGCTCGAACGGCGCCTCCGAGGGCGCGGCACCGAGACGGAGGAGCGGATCCGTCTCCGGCTCGAGACGGCCGCTTGGGAGATGGAGCAGCGCGACTGGTTCGACCACGTCGTCGTGAACGACGAGCTGGAGCGAGCGTGGAGGCAGGTCGCTGCTATCATCGAGGCATCCCGCTCCCAGTCGCCATGAAGCGCTGAAGGAAGGCCTGCCCGTGATCGAACCGAAGATCGACGACTTGCTCGCTGCCGTGGATTCGAAGTATTCCCTTGTGATCCTCGCCGCCAAGCGAGCGCGCGAGATCAACTCCTACTACAACCAGCTCGGCGAGGGTCGTGGCGAGTTCGTTCCGCCACTGGTGGAAACCGGCTTCTCCAACAAGCCGCTTTCCATCGCCCTCGAAGAGATCGCCGAAGGGAAGATCGACTACGAGCGACCCGAGGAGCCCGAAGCCGAGTAGCGACCCGCTCGCCGGACGACGCGTACTGCTCGGTGTCTCCGGCGGGGTCGCCGCCTACAAGGCAGCGCTCGTCGCCAGACTGTTCAAGGCTGCAGGCGCCGAGGTCACGGTCGTCCTGACGGAAGCCGCCACCCGGTTCATCGGTGCAGACACGTTCGCCGCGCTCACGGGGGAGCCGGCGTACACGTCGCTTTGGGAACGACCGGGCGAGGTCCTGCACGTGCGCCTCGCGCGTCAGGCCGACGTCGCGGTCGTCGTGCCGGCAACCGCGAACGTCCTGGCCAAGCTCGCACACGGTCTCGCCGACGACCTGCTCACCGCAACCCTCCTCGAGGCCACGTGCCCGTTGGTGGTCGCGCCCGCGATGCATTCCGGGATGTGGGAGCACCCGGCGACCCAGACGAACGTCGCGATCCTCCTCGACCGGGGCGTCCTGTCCGTCGGGCCGGCGACCGGCCCCCTGGCGCACGGCGACGAAGGGATCGGCAGGCTCGCCGAGCCCGAGGACGTCGTCGCCGCGGTCCGAGGAGCGCTCGCACCGCGGGATCTCGCCGGCCGCACGGTGTTGATCACGTCCGGACCGACCCACGAGCCGATCGATCCGGTCCGCTTCCTCGGGAATCGATCGACCGGGAAGATGGGGGCCGCGCTCGCGGCCGAGGCACTCGGCCGCGGCGCGGCCGTGACCGTCGTGTTGGGGCCGGGAGCGTCGGTGCCGCCGGGCGTGGAGGTCGTGCCGGTCGCGACCGCGGAGGAGATGCGCGACTCGGTCCTCGCGCGCTTCGCTGAAGTGGATGCCGTCGTGATGGCCGCCGCCGTCGCGGACTTCCGACCGAAGGCGATCGCCGAAGAGAAGCTGAAGAAGGATGCGGGTGTTCCCGAGCTCCTGCTCGAGCCGACGCCGGACATCCTCGCGGAGCTGGGGGAGCGGCGGACGAACCAGGTGCTCGTCGGGTTCGCCGCCGAGACCGAGGATCTCGAACAGGCGGGCCGTCGCAAGCTGGAGTCGAAGCACCTCGACCTCGTGGCGGTCAACCTGGTGGGGCGTTCCGGCACGGGCTTCGGTGCGGATACCAACGAGGCGATGCTGCTGGCCGCCGACGGCGAGGATGTCCCGCTCCGTCGTTGGACGAAGCGAGAGCTCGCGGGGGCCGTGATGGACCGGGTCGCGGTGCTGCTCCAAGACCACGCGCCGGGCGTCGGACCCGCCCGCTAGACTCGCGCTCTGATGAGCCGGTCCTACCTCTTCTCGTCGGAGTCCGTTACCGAGGGGCACCCCGACAAGCTCGCCGACAGGATCTCGGACTCGATCCTGGACGCCATGCTCAGCGAGGACCCTCAGTCGCGGGTCGCCTGCGAGACCCTCGTGACGACCGGCTTCGTCATGGTGTCGGGCGAGATCACGACCGAAGGCTGGGTGGACATCCCGTCGGTGGTCCGGGCGACGATCACGGACGTCGGCTACACCAACGCCAAGTTCGGTCTGGACGGCGAGACGTGCGGTGTCGTGACCGCGATCCAGGAGCAGTCGGCGGACATCGCGCGCGGGGTCGAGGACTCCTTCGAACATCGCGAGGGACATTCCGGTGACGAGCTGGACATGCTCGGCGCGGGCGACCAGGGCATGATGTTCGGATTCGCCTGCCGCGAGACCGAGGAGCTGATGCCGCTTCCGATCGCGATGGCGCACCGCCTTTCACGGCGCCTGGCCGACGTCCGCAAAGCGGGCGTCGTTCCGTATCTGCGGCCGGACGGCAAGAGTCAGGTCTCCATCGAGTACCGAGACGGGAAGCCGGTCGGGGTCGATTCCGTCCTGATCTCCGCCCAACACCGGGAGGAGGTCGACGTCGAGACCCTGCTGAAGCCCGACATCATCGCCGAGGTGATCGATCCGGTGCTCAAGGAGTTCCCCGAGATCGATGCCGCGGGCATGAAGCCGCCGATGGTGAACCCCACCGGCCGGTTCGAGATCGGCGGGCCGAAGGCCGACACGGGCCTCACGGGACGCAAGATCATCGTCGACAGCTACGGCGGCATGGCACCGCACGGGGGCGGGGCGTTCAGCGGGAAGGATCCGACCAAGGTGGATCGGTCGGCCGCGTACATGGCCCGCTACGCCACCAAGAACATCGTCGCCGCCGGCCTCGCGGACCGCGCCCAGCTGCAGGTCGCGTACGCGATCGGCACGGCGCACCCGACGTCGATGAACCTCGATACGTTCGGGACGGAGCAGGCCGATCCCGACGCCATCCTGGACGCCGTCCGGCAGGTGTTCGATTTCCGGCCGGCGGCGATCATCCGCGACCTCGACCTCTCGAGGCCGATCTACGCGGAGACCGCGGCCTACGGGCATTTCGGGCGCAAAGAGTTCCCCTGGGAGGGGACGGAACGCGCCGATGACCTCCGTCGCCTCGTCGGCTGACGGCCTTTCGGGCCCGGTCGGCGTCTGCGTCGATCGTCCGCTGCTGTCGCTCGACAGACCCTTCACGTACGACCTGCCCGCCGAGCTCGGCGCCGGCGTCGGTTCTCTCGTCCAGGTGCCCTTCCACGGTCGCGCGACCCGCGGCTGGATCATCGGCCCCATCGAGGATCTGCCGGGACGGATGCTCGAGATCAAGAAGGTCGTGTCACCGGTCAGGTTCTTCGACGAGCGCCGGCTCGAACTCTTCCGATGGGTGAGCGAACGTTACGTCGCGCCTCTCTCGGTGGTGATCTCGCGAGCGGTGCCGCCTCGGGTCGCGTCGGAAGAGACGGGTTGGGATCAGACGGAAGATCGAGTCGGCGCGAGCACGCGGACGGGAGTTGCTGGCGACGTATCGGTGCTCGCGGCATATCGAGGAGCCGAGGGAGCGCTGGAGGCGATCGGCCGGGGGACCGGCGCGTTCGTCGCGCGACCCGCCCCCGACGACGAGCAGGCATTGGCCGTCGACGCGGTGGCCGCGTGTCTGGCCGGCGGCCGCCGGGCGATCATCGTGGTCCCCGAGGCGGTTCCCGTACCGGCCACCGCGTCCGCGCTGCTCGACGCGTTCGGTGACCGTGCGGCGCTCTTCCTCGGCGGTGGCAAGCGCTCGAGGTACCGGTTGTGGTTGGAGATCGCCGCGGGCCGCTACGACGTGGTGATCGGGACGCGGCCAGCGGTCTTCGCGCCGGTGGACGGGCTGGGGCTCATCTACCTCGCGAGGGAGAGCCATCCCGCGCACCGGGAGGACCGGGCTCCGTACTACCACGGCCGCGACGTCGCGCTCGCGCGGTCGCGTCTCGAGGGAGCCGTCTGCGTGCTCGCCGCCGCGTGCCCATCCGCGGAGGCGGCTGCGTTGGGGCTGCCCGAGGTGGAGCCCGCGGTCCGACGCTGGCCGCCCGTTGAGATCGTTCGCCCGGGACCCGCCGGACGCGCGCCGAGGCTCGTCAAGGCCCTCGAGACGACTCACCGCGGGTTCGTCTTCTCACCGCTCCAGGGCTACGGGGTGGCTCAGGTCTGCAGGTCGTGCGGCCAGCCGGCGGCCTGCGCGTCGTGCGGCGGGCTGCTCCGCGCCGCGGCGGGATCGGTCACCTGCGTCGTCTGCGGGGCTCCCGGGCGCTGCCGGTCCTGCGGCGGCACGTCCTTCGGCGTTCGCCGCGGCGGCGCCGAGGACGTGGAGGAGTGGGCGGGCCGAGCCGCCCCGGTCCCGGTGCGGCGTCTCCGCGAAGACGAACCCGCACGCCTGCCCGAGCGGAACGAGATCCTGGTCGGCGGGCCGGACGACATCCGGGACCTCGGTACGGGGGACCTCGACCTCGTGGCGATCCTCGACGTGGACCTGGCCGATCGGAGACCGGGGCTCGCGGCGCGCGAACGCAGCCTGGCGACCTGGATGGAGGCGGTCGGATGGGCCCGCCCGCGCGGGAGGGCGATCGTGCAGGCGTCTACCCCGGGCGACCCGATGGTGCAGGCTCTCGTCCGCGGGAACCCGGATCGCTTCCACGCCGACGAGATGCGAAGGCGGCACGAGGCGGGCCTCCCGGTCGGCGCCGCTGTGTTCCGGGTCATCGGGAGCGCCGACCTGGAGGTGGAGCTCCGCCCGTTCGATCCCTCGACCCTGCTCGTCACCGCGTCGGAGGGTCGGACGGTATGCTTGCTCGCCCTCGACCCTGAGCGGGTGAGCGCGCTGGGAACGCGACTCCGCGAGCTCGCGGCGAACGGAGTCGTCGACCGCGTCGAGGCGGAGCCGCACCTGTAGGGGTGGAGGGAGACCCGCAACGTGATCCTTCGTATCCGGACGCTGGGCGATCCGGTCCTGCGCGAGCCGGCGAAGCCGGTCACCGAGTTCGGGCCGCCGCTGCGCAAGCTCTACGACGACATGGTCGAGACCATGGTCGCCGCCCCGGGCGTCGGCCTGGCGGGGCCTCAGGTCGGCCTGTCCCTGCGGGTCTTCGTCTTCGACGACGGGGAGACCGGGCCGATGTTCATGGCCAACCCGGAGCTGTCGGATCCGGTGGGCGAGCTGCTCGAGGACGAAGGGTGTCTGTCGATCCCCGGTCCGTACCACCCCACGCCGCGCTTCGCACGTATCCGTTGCCGAGGGCAAGATCTCGAGGGCACGTCGTACGAGATCGTCGGCGAGGGCCTCCTCGCGCGGATCTTCCAGCACGAGACCGACCACCTCGACGGGATGCTGTACATCGACCGACTCGACGACGAGGGACGTCGGGATGTGATGGCGCAGCTCCGGCGGATCGAGATGGGCATCGCCGAACCGGGACGAACTCCGGAGGAGTGACCGCCGTATCCTCGCGGCATGCGTGTCGCGTTCCTCGGGAACGACTCCTGGTCGGTCGCCCCACTTCGTGCACTCGCGGATGCGCCGGACATCGAGCTCGAGCTCGTGGTGACCAACCCTCCCCGTCCCGCCGGGCGGGGATCGCAGTTGACGGCGACGGCGGTCGCGGATGAGGCGCGAACCCTGGAGCTCCCGCTCCTCGAGGTCGACCGGATCCGAGACGGAGAGGGCTTCGACACCCTCGACTCGCTGGAGCCCGATGCGATCGTCGTGGTCGCGTACGGGGAGATCCTCACCCCCGATGTCCTGGACATCCCCAGGCTCGGCGCGGTGAACGTCCACTTCTCCCTCCTCCCTCGGTGGCGAGGGGCGGCGCCGGTGCAGCGCGCGATCCTCGAGGGGGACGAGGTCACCGGGGCCACCGTGATGCTGATGGATGAAGGGATGGACACCGGGCCCATCCTCACGACCGTCGAGACGGCGATCGAACCCGACGAGGATGCGGGATCGCTGGGTGCGCGGCTGGCGGAGATGGGCGGGCCTCTTCTTGTCGAGACGCTCCGTGGGTTGAGCGAGGGGACCGTAGAGCCGCGGTCCCAGGACCATACCGCCGCGACCTACGCGCCCAAGCTCCTCCCCGAGGAGCGGACGATCGATTGGCGGCAGCGCCGGCCGGATCGATCGTGCGGCGGGTGCGCGCGCTCGCGCCCGATCCGGGCGCGGTGACGACGTTCCGGCGAGGGCGCCTGAAGATCCTGCGAGCGGCGGATCTCGGGTCCGGTCGGTTGGGTCATCGCAGACGCCCCGCCGAGGCTCGGGCGCATCGATATCCTCGGGGACGGCAGCGTCGCGGTGGACGCCGGCGGCGCGACGTAAGGTCGAACTGCGTCGAGGTTGCGCCCGCCGGGCGCAAGCGGATGTCCGGTGAAGAGTGGGCGCGCGGCGCGCGGATCGAGCCGCTCGAGCACCTCGGATGAGCCCGAGCGCCCGGCAGGTGGCGCTCGAGGTCATCCGCCGTGTCGCGGACGAAGGTGCCTACTCGAACCGCTTGCTCCCGGCCGCCCTCGGACGCTCCGGCCTGGACGAGCGTGATCGCGCCCTCGCCACGGAGCTCGCCTACGGCACGCTGCGACACGTCCCCGAACTCGACGAGGTGATCGGCGCGCGCGCCGCGAGACCGCTCTCCCGGATGACGCCGGGCGCGCGCGCCGCGCTCCGTCTCGGCGCCTACCAGCTGCTGCACACGCGGATCCCGGCGCATGCCGCGGTCGGCGAGACCGTCGGCGTCGTCGTGCCCAGGGAGCGCGGGTTCGTGAACGCGATCCTCCGCCGGCTGGCGAAGGAGCCGCCCGCTCCTCCCGCGGGTGTGGACGATCACGCGATCAGCCTCCGTACGGGGATGGCGCCGTGGGCGGTGTCGGAGCTCCGGAAGCTCCTGCCCTCCGAGGAGGTTGAGGGGGCCGCGCTCGCCTTGGGCGAGCACGGCGCGCTCACCCTCCGCGTGAACACCTGCCGGGCGACCGTCGAGCAAGTGATGGCACGGCTCCGCGAGGCGGGACTCGAGCCGGAGGCCGGTCGCGTCCATCCGGAGTGCCTCCTCTTGCCCGGCGGCAACCCCACATCCCTCCCCGGATGGGATGAGGGCTGGTTCGCCGTGCAGGAACAGGCGTCGGCGTTCGTCGTGGACACGCTCGCGCCCGAGCCCGGCGATCGGGTACTCGACGCATGTGCGGCGCCGGGGGGGAAGACGGCGTTCATCGCCTGCCGGATCGGTGAGAACGGCCGGGTCGTCGCCGGTGATCTGCATCCGGACCGCACGGCCTTGATCCCGACCGGACTCGGGCGGCTCGGGCTCCACGCCTTGGTCCTCACCCAAGACGCGATGCGTCCCGGCGTCCGTGGTCCCTTCGACCGGGTGCTCGTGGACGCGCCGTGTTCCGGGATCGGCTCCGCTCGCCGGCGTCCCGAGTTGCTCTGGCGCGCGCGTCGCCAGGAGCTCTCCCGGCTGGCTCGGCTCCAGGTCGAGATCACGGTCGCGTGTGCCGACCTGCTTCGCTCGGGCGGTCGGCTCGTCTATTCGGTGTGCACGTTCCCCCGGGCGGAGACCGACGCGGCGTCAGATGCGATCATCCGCCATCGCCCCGACCTCGTCCCGATCGAGACTCCGGGCCCGGAGGACTCCGCTCCAGCGATGCGACATCGCCTCTGGCCGCATCGCCACGGCACCGACGGGATGTTCGTGGCGGCGTTCGAGAAGTCCGGCTGACCGTTGCCGTCTTGTCCGCCGTTACAATCCGCCCTCATGGGGAAACTGGCGGCTTCTGTCCTCGCGGCGGACCTCGCCCATCTGGCCGACGAGGTCAAGCTGGTCGAGCCCTATGCCGACATCATCCATATCGACATCATGGATGGCCATTTCGTCCCTCCCATCGCGCTGGGCACGGTATTCGTTGCCTCACTTCGACCATGGACGCACCTCGTTCTCCATGGGCATCTCATGGTGGACGCGCCGGAGGCCTTCTTCGAAGAGCTCGCCGACGCGGGTCTCGACGCTGTCTCGTTCCATCACGAAGCCGTCGGTGATCCCGAGCCCGCGATCGCGAAGGCGCGGGCCGCGGGGATGCGCGCCGGCGTCACACTCAATCTGGAAACGCCCGTGGAGGCCTCCTTCTCGTACTTGGAACAGATCGACGACGTCATGCTGATGAGCATCCGGCCGGGGTGGAGCGGGCAGGAGCTGAACTCCGACGTCTACCCTCGGATCGAGACCGTCCGCAACGAGGTGGACCGGCGGGGCCTGGCGGTGGACGTCGAGATCGACGGCGGTGTGAAGGTCGAGAACGCGCAGCGCGCCGTGGATGCGGGTGCGACGGTGCTCGTGTCCGCGTCCGGGATCTACAAGGCACCGGACAAGGTGGGGGCGGCGAGAGCCCTCGCGGAGATCGCATCCCGGGGACGATCCACGCTGCCCGCCCGTGAAGGGACCGCCTGATGCCCGAGTCGATCCTCGTCGTCGACGACGACCCGGACATCGCCCGGTTCGTCGAGGTGAACCTCCGATCGGCCGGCTACGAGGTCTCGGTCGCGGGCGATGGCGAGGAAGCACTCGAGCGCGCGGGGGAGATCCGCCCCGACCTCGTGCTCCTGGATGTCATGATGCCGCGCCTCGACGGGTTCGAGGTCGCGCAGCGCCTCCGGAAGAATCCGCAAACGGCCAATACGAGCATCATCATGCTCACCGCCAAGGCACTGTCATCGGACAAGGTCACGGGGCTGCAGTCGGGGGCGGACGACTACATCATCAAGCCGTTCGACCCGATCGAGCTCTTGGCGCGGGTGAAGGGGACACTTCGGCGTGCCAAGGAGATGCGGAACCTCTCGCCGCTCACGGGCCTGCCCGGCAACATCCGGATCCAGGAGGAGATCGAACGACAGGTTCGGGAGCACCGGCCGTTCGCCGTCCTCTACGTCGACCTCGACAACTTCAAGACCTATAACGACAAGTACGGCTTCGTGCGAGGAGACCGGCTGATCCAGGGCACGGCCAGGATGATCCAGGACGCCGTCATGGCGAACGCGCAGGACGGATTCGTGGGTCACGTCGGAGGTGACGACTTCGTGGCCGTGGTGGAGCCTGAGATGGCGGAGGACGTCGCGAAGCGCGTCTGCGAACGCTTCGATCAGGATCGCTCCCTCTACTACGAGGACGAGGACCTCGAACGAGGGTTCGTCCGCATGGAGGATCGCAAGGGCATCGAGCAGGACATCCCGCTCGTCACCGTGTCGGTCGGTATCGCCACGACCTCGAAGCGAGCCTTCGCTCACTACGGTGAGGCTGTCGCGGTGGCGACCGAGATGAAGCAGTTCGCCAAGCGCGACGGCGGCTCGTCCTACGCCGTCGACCGCCGGGCGCCCTAGCGGCCTGTTCTTCGAGGTCCTTCGTCCTCGCGCCACGACCGACCGGGCCGCGGACCGAACGCGCCTATACTGGCCGAAAGCCTGTTTCCGGGGCGGGGTGTGAATCCCCACCGGCGGTGACAGTCCGCGACCCTTCGCGAGCCACGCGAGGGTGGACCCGGTGCGATCCCGGGACCGACCGTGATAGTCGGGATGGGAGGGAACAGGCGCGGGAGCCGCCGCGTGCGGTTCCGCGGCGCCTTTCCACCTGTGTCCCGCTCCGGGAGAACGGAGGAGCGTGGACAGGGAGCGGCACATGCGCCGGGCGCTGGAGCTCGCCGCGCGAGGCTGGGGGCGGGTCTCACCGAATCCTCTGGTCGGATGCGTCCTGGTCCGCGACGGGAGAGTCGTCGCCGAGGGCTGGCACGAAGGTCCCGGAACCGAGCATGCGGAAGCGATGGCGCTGCGACTCGCGGGCGAACGCGCCGCCGGCGCAACCGCCTTCGTGACGCTCGAGCCCTGTGATCATCACGGCCGGACACCGCCGTGTGCTCGCGCGCTGATACGCGCCGGCGTCGAGGGCGTCATCGCCGCCTCCGGAGATCCGAACCCCATCGTCGACGGGAGCGGGTTCCGAGCGCTCCGGGACGCGGGGATGACGGTCGAGGAAGGGTTCCTCGGTGACGAAGCGGCCCGACAGAACGTCGCCTTCCGCACGCATGTCCGTACCGGCCGGCCGTTCGTGAGGCTGAAGATGGCTTCGTCCCTGGACGGGAAGGCGGCCGCTCGAGACGGGTCCTCGAGGTGGATCACCGGTGAGGAGGCTCGTGCGGACGTGCAGGGCCTCCGCGCGTGGTCCGATGCCGTCGTCGTCGGCTCGGGCACGGTGCTCGCCGACGACCCTCGACTGACGGTGCGCGACCCCGCCTTCGCATCGGCGCGGCCGCCGATCCGGGTGATCGTGGATCCGTCCGGTCGCGTTCCCGGCGATCGGCGGTCGTTCGATGCGGCCGCGCCGACGCTCGTGGCGACGACGGAGCTCGCACCGACGACGAAGCGGCAGGAGTGGGCGGACGCCGGCGCCGACGTCGCGGTGCTGGACCGCGATACGACCGGCGGCGTGTCGCTGCCGGCGCTCATCGGATCGCTCGGCAAGCGCGACGTGCAGGGTGTGCTCCTGGAGGGCGGTCCCACCCTCGCCTGGAGCGCGATCCGCGACGGGGTGGTCGATCAGCTCGTCCTGTATCTCGCGCCGATGCTGATCGGCGGCCACGAGGCTTCGGGGTGGCTCGCCGGAAGCGGTTTCGCCCCGATCGATCGAGCGGCTCCGGTCGAGATCGTGTCGATCGACCACATCGGATCCGACGTGAAGGTGGTGGCGGATGTTCACCGGGATCGTTGAGGAGCTCGGTCGTGTCGTCTCCCGGGAAGGCGCGCGCATCGTCGTGCGGTGTCCGATCGCCGCGTCGGACGCGGCGATCGGCGATTCGGTTTCGATCGACGGCGTCTGCCTGACCGTGGTCGCTCTCGACGGCGACCGAGCGTCCTTCGACATCTCTCCGGAGACCTTCGACCGAACGGGTCTCGGGACGCTGCGCGCCGACGATCCCGTGAACGTGGAACGACCGGCGACCCTGGCCTCCCGCTTGGGCGGACATCTCGTTCAGGGGCACGTGGACGGTGTCGCGCGCGTGACGAGCCTCCATCCGGACACCGAGGGCGGCGCTCGGCTGTCCGTCCGCCTGCCCACCCATCTCCTGCGCTTCGTGGTCGAGAAGGGCTCGATCACCCTCGACGGGGTGAGTCTGACGGTGGCGGCGCTTCATGGCGACGAGATCGATGTCGCGCTGATCCCGCACACCCTGGTGGCGACCACTCTCGGCACGATCGACACGGGTGATCTTCTGAACGTGGAGGTCGATGTCGTGGCGAAGTACGTGGCGAAGAACATGGAGAGCCTGATGACCGGCGGCGCCGCCGTCGAACCCGGAAAGGAACGAACGGCATGAGCGCGGTGAACAAGGAGAAGGTCTTCGCCTCGATCCCGGAGGCGATCGAAGAGATCAGGCAGGGCCGGATGGTGATCGTCGTCGACGACGCGGACCGCGAGAACGAGGGCGATCTCATCATGGCGGCCGACCGGGTCACCCCCGAGGCGATCGCCTTCATCGTGCGGCACACGAGCGGGGTGATCTGCATGCCCGTGATCGGTCAGCGGCTCGACGAGCTGGAGATCCCGTTGATGGTCGCTGCGAACACCGACAGTCGCCGGACCGCGTTCACGGTGTCGGTCGACGCGCGAGCGGGGGTCACCACCGGTATCTCGGCCGCCGATCGAGCCCGCACGATCCAAGCGATCATCCATCCTGCGACCGAGCCCACGGACCTTTCACGTCCGGGCCACATCTTCCCGCTGCGCTACCGCGATGGGGGCGTCCTGAAACGGGCCGGACATACCGAAGCCGCCGTGGATCTCGCGCGCCTCGCAGGGCTCTATCCGGCGGGGGTGCTGTGCGAGACCGTCAACGAAGACGGCACGATGGCGCGGCTCCCGGATCTGACGGTGTTCGCTCGCACGCACGGCCTGAAGCTGATCTCGATCGCCGACCTGATCGCATACCGCAGAGCAGCACGAGGTGCTCGTCACGAAGGTTGCGGAGGCCAACATCCCTACCCTGCACGGCGAGTTCCGCTCCATCGCGTACGAGAGCGTCGTGGACGGGCGCACCCACGTTGCGCTCGTGACGGGAGACATCGGCGACGGTGCGGACGTTCTCACGCGCGTCCACTCCGAGTGCCTGACGGGCGACGTGTTCGGATCGCTCCGGTGCGACTGTGGCGAGCAGCTGGACCGGGCGATCGAGCTGATCGGCAAGGAGGGACGCGGCGTGATCCTCTACATCCGGGGGCACGAGGGCCGCGCGATCGGCATCACGCACAAGCTCCGGGCCTACGAGCTCCAGGATCGCGGTCGTGACACCGTCGAGGCGAACATCGAGCTCGGATTCCCGGCCGATCAGCGCGACTACGGGATCGGCGCACAGATCCTCTACGACCTCGGTGTCCGGTCGATGCGGTTGCTCACGAACAACCCGGAGAAGCGTGCCGGCCTCGAAGGTCACGGATTGACGATCAGGGAGCGGCTCCCTCTGCAGACCGAACCGACGCCGCAGAACGTCGGCTACCTTCGGGCGAAGCGCGAGAAGCTCGGCCACCTGCTCGATCTCCCCGACGCCGACGGCTCAGGGATCGACGAAGTGAAGGCGGGGGCGTGACCGTCACACGGGGCGATCCGGTCGGGGAGGGCCGTCGTGTCGCCGTCGTCGTGGCGCGCTTCCATGAACAGGTGACGGCGAAGCTCCTGGAGGGAGCGCTCGCGGGACTTCGCTCTCACGGCGTGGCCGACGACGCGGTGGACGTGGCCTGGGTTCCGGGGGCGTTCGAGATCGCCTTGGTGGCCAAGCGCATGGCCTCCACCGGGGCCTATGACGCCGTGGTCTGTCTCGGGGCGGTCGTCCGCGGCGAGACGGCACATTTCGATCTCATCGCCACCGAAGCGGCTCGCGGAGCGGCGGAGGTGGGTCGAGAAACGGGCGTTCCCGTCATCTTCGAGGTCCTGGCGACGGAGACCCTCGCGCAGGCCGAGGCGCGGGCGGGAGGAGCGCACGGCAACAGGGGCTGGGATGCTGCGGAAGCCGCGCTCGAGATGGCGGATCTACTCGACCGGCTGCCCAAGGAAGCCCCGGAGCGAGAGGGCAGCTTGCGATGATCATCGAGAAGCCGTGGGGTCGGGTGGTGACCTACGCCCTGAACCAGCCTTCGTCGGTTCGGGTCATCACCGTGGAGCCCGGTCAGGAGACCAGCGTTCACTACCACCGCATGCGGGACGAGACCTGGGTCGTGCTCGATCCGGGCCTCACCGTCGAGATCGATGAGCGGACGGTGGACGCGAAGCCCGGAGAGGAATTCGTGATCCCGGCCGAGCAAGCACATCGGATCCGCTGCACGGGTTCCGAGCCGGGACGGATCCTCGAGGTGGCGTACGGCTACACGACCGAGGACGACACGCAACGACTCGAGGACGCGTACGGTCGCCCTCTGGAGCCCGACTGGTGAGGGGCCGGACCTGGCCCTATACTCTGGCGCACGTGTTCCACCGAGATCCACGACAGGCACCGGCTGGTCCGGTGCTTCGTTTTCGAAGGGAGTGATGCGGGGTCTCGACCGAGCCACGCTTGAACGAAAGGATCCGATCCCCTGAGGTTCGCCTGGTAGGAGCCGACGGTGAGCAGATCGGGGTGGTCGCGACCCAGGATGCGCTGCGGAGGGCACGCGAGGTCGATCTGGATCTCGTCGAGGTTGCTCCGCAAGCGAACCCTCCGGTTTGTCGGATCATGGATTACGGCAAGTTCAAGTACGAGCGAGACATCCGCCAGAAGGAAGCTCGGAAGAAGCAGTCCCGGACCGAGCTGAAGGAGATCAAGTTCCGTCCCAAGATCGACGCTCACGATTACGGCACCAAGAAGGGACACGTCGAGCGTTTCTTGCGCGGCGGGCACAAGGTCAAGGTGACGATCATGTTCCGGGGACGCGAGATGACCCACACGGAGCTCGGACGCAAGATCTTGGACAGGTTGGTGGGCGATCTCGGTGAGATGGTGACCGTGGAATCGATGCCGAAGCAAGAGGGCCGGAACATGATCATGGTGATCTCGCCCAACAAGCGGTACATGGAGCAGCTCGCTCGTGCGCAGGCGCGCGAGCCGCAGGAGCAAGTGGAGCCGCAGCCCGAGCCACCGTCGGAACCGGAAGCAGCGCTGGAGCCGGCGGCAGGATCGGAGCCGGCGCCGGGATCGGAGCCGGTGCCGGAGCCGGTCTCCACGGCAACGGCACCGGACCCGGACGAGGGATAAGCAGATGCCGAAGAACAAGAGCCACCGAGCAACCGCGAAGCGGTTCCGCATCACGCGGAACGGCAAGGTGCTGCATCGCAAGGCCACGGGGAATCACATGCTCACCAAGAAGTCGGGATCGCGTCGCCGGCGAGTCGAAGGCATGGCGGAGGTCGGCTCGAAGGCGGACGCGAAGACCGTGAAGCGGTTGCTGGGGGAGTAGGAAGATGGCCCGGATCAAGCGTTCGGTGCACGCCAAGAAGAAGCGCCGCCAGATCCTTGAGTCGGCCAAGGGTTACACGGGCAGCCGCCGCAAGCGGCTCCGGGTCGCCAAGGAACAGGTCATGCACTCCGGCATGTACGCCTATCGCGACCGCCGGGACCGCAAGGCGCAGTTCCGCCGTCTGTGGATCACGAGGATCAACGCGGCGGTCCGTCCGCACGGGCTCTCGTACTCTCGATTCGTGAGCGGTCTCCATGCCGCCGGCATCGAGGTCGACCGGAAGATCCTCGCGGATATGGCCGTCCACGATCCCGGCGCGTTCGCGAAGCTCGTCGAGCACGTGAAGGGGTCGTCTCCCGCCGCGTCGTAGCGTGGCATCGTTCGGGCCCCACGTAGACTCGCCCCGTGCGAGGGTCATCGTGCTGACGTCGGCGAAGAATCAGAAGGTCGTCGCGGCGGTCCGTTTGAAGAAGCGAACCCTCCGTGAAGAGGAGCATCGCTTCCTCGTCGAGGGTACGCAGGCGGTTGCAGAAGCGCTCGCGGAGGACGGTCGTCTCTTGGCGCTCTTCGTCAGCGACGAGCTGGATCCGCTCGCCGTGCGTGCGAGGCAAGCGGGCGTTCCGGTCGAGCAGGTGAGCGAACGCGTGATGGAACGGCTCACCTCCACCGTCACACCCCAGGGCGTCGTCGGGATCGCGCCCTTCGTGGACGTGGGGATCGACGACCTGATGCCCCCGGGTGCGGTGGCCGTCCTCCACGACGTGCGTGATCCGGGCAACGCGGGGACGATCCTCCGGTCGGCCGACGCCGCGGGCGCCGCGGGAGTCGTGTTCGCGGGGAGCTCGGTCGACGCCTACAACCCGAAGGGCGTGCGTGCGTCTGCCGGTTCGATCTTCCACGTGCCCGTCGTACGGAACGTCGGGACGGAAGATGCGCTCGCGTCGCTCCGCGCGAAGGGACTCGCCGTGATCGCCATGGACATGCATGGCGACGAGGATCTGTTCGAAGCCGAGCTACCGAGGTCATCCGCGTTCCTGTTCGGGAACGAGGCCCATGGCTTGCCGTCCGAGCTCCTCGACGCCGCCGACCACCGCGTACGGGTTCCGCACGCAGGGCGCGCCGAGAGTCTGAACATCGCCGCCGCGGCGACGGTGTGCCTCTTCGAGTGGGTGCGCCGCGGCCGCGCATCCGCCGAGACGCTCGAGCAGCTGGTCGCGGCCGCGGCGCACGACATCCGGTCGCCGCTCACGGCGATGAAGGGATTCGGCTACGCCCTCGGGAAGCGTTGGGTGGACATGACGACGGAGCAGCGCGATCTGATGCTCGACGGGATCCTCTACGACGTCGATCGCATGGACACCATCGTCCGACAGCTCGTCGACGCCGCTCGTGTCATGAGCGGCCGGTTCCAGCCCTACGTGGAGCTCGCCGACGTCGCCGACCTCGTTCGGCAGGTCGCGGAGCAACAGGAGCGCGACCCGGAGCACCCACCGATCGAGTGGGCCGGGGACGGAGAGAAGGTCTTGATCGATGCAGGCCGTCTCAAGACGACCCTCTTCGGATTCGCCGAAGCACTCGTGTGGTGGGGGAGCGATGGCCCGATCCGGTTCGGCAGCCACCTTCGTGAGCGGCTGCTGCTCGTGTCGGCATCGCGCGAGACCGCCACCCCGGTGGACGCCGACACGCTGTTCGAAGCTCGCCGCCCCGGGACGGGAGGAGGTTCCAAGATCGGACTGTACGTGGCGCGACGCGTCGCGGAGGCCCAGGGCGGACGGGCATGGGCCGAGCAGACGAAGGGACGTCTCACGCTCCACGTCGAGCTGCCGATCGCAGATCTGGACTCCCTCACCCCGTAGACTCGGCGGACCTCTATGGACGCCCAGCAGATGCTTCGATCGCTCGACGACGAGCGTGAGCGGGGCCTCCGCGCCTTCTCCGAGACGGCCACCATGACCGAGCTCGAGGCGGCACTCGTGTCGGTCCTCGGGCGGAAGTCCCCGTTCTCCGAGGTGCAACGAGCGGTCGGCTCCCTGGCACCGGACGAACGCAAGTCGGTGGGCTCGGTCGTGAACGAAACCCGGGCTGCGCTGCAGCTCGCGGCCGACGCGCGGCGCGCCGAGCTGGAGGCCGAGGCCGAAGGAGCGCTCCTGGTCGCCGATCGGGTGGATCTCTCGCTGCCGGGGAGGCGACCCAGGCAGGGGTCCCTTCACCCCCTCTCGCTCGCGGAGGACGCGATCGTCGACATCTTCCTGCGGCTCGGATATCGCGTCGTCGAAGGCCCCGAGATCGAGGACGAGTGGCACAACTTCGACGCGCTCAACATCCCGCCGGATCACCCCGCGCGCACGGTGAAGGATTCGATCTACGTCAGCATCCCCGGCCACCCGGAGCTGCTGCTCCGCACCGAGACGTCCTCCGTCCAGATCCGAACGATGCAGTCACAGCCGCCGCCCGTGTACATCATCGCTCCAGGCCGCGTCTACCGCCGAGAGACGCCCGACGCCACCCACCTGCCCGTGTTCCATCAGGTGGAGGGGTTGGTCGTCGACGAGGGGATCACCTTCGCCGACCTCAAGGGAACGCTCGACGCGGTCGCGCGGGGGCTGTTCGGAAGCGACCGGCAGACGAAGCTCGGCCCTGCGTTCTTCCCGTTCGTGGAGCCGGGGGCCGAGCTCGCGGTGACGTGCATGCGGTGCGATGGAGCGGGCTGTCCGGTCTGCGGGAACGGCTGGATCGAGCTGCTCGGATGCGGCATGGTCCACCCGCAGGTCCTCGAGAACTGCGGCTACGACCCCGAACGGTACACGGGCTTCGCGTTCGGTCTCGGGATCGACCGCGTCGCGTTGCTCAAGTATCGGATCCCCGACATCCGGTTGTTGGTGGACGGCGACATCCGTTTCCTCGCGCAGTTCGGGGCGAACCCGTGAAGGTGCCTCTGTCGTGGCTCCGGGAGTTCGTGCCGATCGAGCTCGACGTGGAAGCACTCGCCGATCGGATCGACGCCCACGGGATCAAGGTGGAAGGCATCGAACGACCCTGGGCGGGGCTCGAGGGGGTAGTGGTGGCGAAGGTCCTCGAGGTCCGCGATCACCCCAACTCCGACAAGCTCTGTCTCGCCATCGTGGACGGGGGGGAAGGACCGGTCCAGGTCGTGGTCGGCATCCGGAACATGGTCGCCGGCGATCTCGTCCCGTGGGCCAGGCCAGGAAGCCGGGTTCCGACGCTCGATGTGCCCCTCGGTGCGAAACCTCTCCGCGGAGAGATGTCGAACGGGATGCTCTGCTCGCCGCGAGAACTTGCGATCTCCCATGAGCACGAGACGGGCATCCTGATCCTTCCGGACGAGCTCCCCGTCGGCGCCGATCTCAAGTCGGCGCTCGGTCTCGATGACGCGATCTTGGACATCGAGGTCGAGCCGAACCGGCCGGACTTCCTCTCGGTGTACGGAGTCGCACGTGAGACCTCGTCCATCCTGCGCCTGCCGTTGTCGGAGCCGGACACGACGCTCGAGGAGGATCCGGAGCGAGCGGACGAGGTTGCGACGGTGGAGTTGCGCGAACCGGACGGCTGTCCCTTCTACCTCGCCCGGGTGCTCCGCGGCGCCTCGGTGGGATCGACCCCTCTGTGGGCGCAGGCGAGGCTGACGGCTGTGGGGATGCGCCCGGTCGCTCCGATCGTCGATGCGACGAACTATGCGATGTGGGAGCTGGGCCAGCCGCTGCATGCCTTCGACATGCAGCGGCTGGCCGGCCCCGGCATCGTCGTGCGCCGAGCCGAGGCCGGCGAGCATCTCGTCACCCTTGATGGTGTGGAGCGTCAGCTGATCGAAGAGGATCTCCTGATCTGCGATCTGGAGAAGCCGGTCGCGATCGCCGGCATCATGGGCGGGCAGACGTCCGAAGTCTCCGACACGACGACCGACGTGCTCCTCGAGAGCGCCTATTTCACGAGGACCGGAGTCATCAGGACCGCGCGCCGCCTCGAGTTGCACTCCGAGGCGTCTCACCGCTTCGAGCGCGGTACCGACTCGGAGGGTGTGGAGCGCGGAGCCCGCCGTGGCGCGGCACTGATCGCGAGGTGGACGGGTGCCCGGGTGCTCACCGGCGCCGCGCAGGCGGGCGGTCCGCCGGAGCGCCGCCACGTCTCGATGCGCGCGTCCCGAGCCACCGCGCTCCTCGGCTATCCGGTTACCACGTCGGATGCCGCGGCGGTGTTCGATGCCCTCCGCATGACGCATGCGGAGTCGCCGGACGCCGTCGAGGTCGAGGTCCCGGGATATCGGGTCGATATCGAACGCGAGGTGGACCTGATCGAGGAGGTCGTCCGGATCCAGGGGTACGAGCGTGTGGGGGCCACCATCCCGCGCTCTCCGGAGCCCGGGGGCCTGCCGGACTCGTACGCGTTCGCCCGCCGGGTTCGGGACGTCCTCGTCCGCGCAGGGCTCCGGGAAGCCAAGCCCCTCCCGTTCGTGTCCGAAGATGACCTCGCATCGATGGGAGACCGCGATGCGATCCGACTGGCCAATCCGCTCCGGGTCGAGGAGGCGTGGCTCCGGACGCGCCTGCTTCCGGGGCTGCTTCACACGGTCGCGAGGAACCAGCGTTGGGGGGCGGGGTCCGTGTCGATCTTCGAGGTGGGAACCGTCTTCCGATCGGCGGAGCCGGTCGAAGAGAGACGGCAGGTCGGTCTCGTCCTGTGCGGCGCGGCGGGCGAGGGCTGGACGGCCGACGATCGAGCGTTCGACGTGCTCGATGCGCGCGGGATCGTCGAGACCCTCCTCGAGGATCTCGGCGTGGAAAGCCAAAGAGAGCATGGCCAGGGAACGCAGGGGTGGACGCTCGGAGAGCCGCTCGGCGAGCCGTTCCATCCGGGGCGGTCGGCTCGGATCCTCCTCGGGGGTCGCCCCGTCGGCATCATCGGGGAGCTTCACCCGCGGAACGCGTCGTCGCTCGACATCGACGGGCGTGTCGCGATCGCGGAACTCGAGCTCGAGCCTCTGCAGGCGGCGGCCTCCAGAGACTTCCGGCTCGTCGAGGTTCCTCGATTCCCGCCGATCCGCCGGGATCTCGCCTTCGTGATCGACGAGGACGTCCCCGCGGGAGCCGTCGGGGCCGCCGTGGAGTCCGCCGCCGGCGAGCTACTGGACCGCTCGCTGCTCTTCGACGTCTTCCGAGGCGATGCCATCCCCGACGGGCGCAAGAGCCTCGCGTTCGCGCTGGAGTTCCGCGCCCCCGACCGCACCCTCACGGACGAGGAGGTCGAGCCGCTCATCGGCACGATCGTCGAGCGACTGCGTGCGGAGCTGGGGGCCGAGCTCCGCACGTGAGCCTCGATCGTCCGTCGGGCGAGTCCCCTAGACTCCGACGATGCGCCACTACCTGAGCGTCGACGACCTCTCCGTCACCGATCTGCCCGAGATCCTCGAGTTGGCGGCCGAGCTGAAGGCCGACCCCTCCTCGCACACGCACGCGCTCTCGGGCCGCTCGATCGCGCTGATCTTCGAGAAGCCGTCGACCCGGACACGCGTCTCGTTCGAGGTCGGCATCGGGCAGCTCGGCGCCCAACCGGTCGTCTTGTCGTCGGGCGAGCTGCAGCTCGGCCGCGGCGAGACGATCGAGGACACGGGCCGCGTCCTTTCTCGCTACGTCGACGCCATCGTGCTCCGCACGTTCGAACAGGAACGGCTGGAGGTGCTCTCCACCACCGCCACCGTGCCGGTCGTCAACGCGCTCTCCGACTTCGAGCATCCGTGTCAGGCGCTCGCGGATCTCCTGACGATCCACGAGCGCCTGGGCGAGCTCTCAGGGAGGGTCCTCGCATATTTCGGGGACGGAAACAACGTTGCGCATTCCTTGCTGCTCGCGGGGACGAAGGCGGGGATGACCGTCCGGGTCGCGACGCCGCCCGGGTTCGAACCGATCCCGCAGGTCGTCCATCGGGCCGAAGAGATCGCCGCCGAGACGGGGGGCGCCGTCGAGATCACGCACGATCCCGACGAGGCGGCGATCGGGGCGCACGCGCTCTACACCGACGTCTGGACGAGCATGGGCCAGGACCTCGAGTCGGACGAGCGCGCGCTCGTGTTCCCCAGCTACCAACTGAGTCAGAAGCTCGTCGATCTCGCCGATCCCGAGGTCATCGTGCTCCATTGTCTCCCGGCGCACCGGGGGCAAGAGATCACCGACGAGGTGATCGACGGGCCCCGGTCCGTCGTGTGGGATCAGGCCGAGAACCGGCTGCATACACAGAAGGCGCTGCTGCTCCGCCTCTTCGGCGTAGCCTGAGGAGATGCCCCGGGCGAACGACGCCGTCGAGGCGATGCTCATCGAGTACGCCGACCTGTTGTCGATCCTGTTCGACGATCCGTACAAGCCGCGCGCCTATGAGAAGGCCGCGCGAGCGGTCGGCGGCTACCCCGTGGATCTCGCGGGCAAGGACATGCCCGAGATCCTGAAGATCCCTTCGGTGGGCCGTTCGATCGGGGAGAAGATCGAAGAGTTCCTCACCACCGGGGCCATGGCCGAGCTCGAGGCGCTTCGGGAGAAGATCCCGGCGGGGGTTCGCGACATGATGTCGATCCCGGGGCTGGGCCCGAAGAAGGCGATGGTGCTCTATCGGGAGCTCGGCGTCGGCTCGGTGGACGAGCTCGTCGCGGCGATCGAACAGGACCGGGTGGCGGCCCTCCCGAGGTTCGGCGCCAAGACGCAGGAGAACATCGCGCGGGGGATCGGTCAGCTACAGGCCGCCGGGGGCCGGGTCAAGATCGACGTCGCGCTGACCGTGGCCGAGGTCTTCATCGACGTGCTGTCGTCGTTGCCGCAGGCCCGTCGTGTCGCCTACGCGGGCTCGCTCCGGCGGATGAAGGAGACGATCGGCGACGTGGATCTCCTCGTGGCCGGGTCCGACGCTCCGCCCGTCATGGAGGCGTTCGTCGCCCACCCGTCGGTGTCCCGGGTGCTCGCGCACGGCGACGCGAAGTCCTCGATCGTGACCGAGCTCGGGCTGCAGGTCGATCTCCGCGTCGTTCCCGAGGAGGCCTGGGGCGCGGCGATGATCTACTTCACCGGTTCGAAGGCCCACAACATCCGCATCCGCGAGATGGCCGTCCGTGCGGGCCTCAAGCTGAACGAGTACGGGCTGTTCGACGCGAAGAGCGGCGACCTGCTCGCCGCCGAGAAGGAGGAGGACGTCTACGGCCGGCTCGGCATGGCCTCCATCGAGCCCACGCTCCGCGAGGACCGAGGCGAGGTCGAGGCCGCGCTGGCGGGCGAGCTCCCGGAGGTGTTGACCGAGACGGACCTGAAGGGCGACCTGCACACCCACACCAACCTCACCGACGGACTCGCGAGCCTGGAGGACATGGTCGGCCGGGCGGCGGAGCTCCGATACCGCTACTTCGCGATCACCGACCACGCGCCGAACCTGTATATGCAGCGCATGACCGATGACAAGATCCTCGCTCAGCGGGAGCGCGTGGCGAAGCTGCAGGCGACGTATCCGAAGATGACGCTGCTGCACGGCACCGAGTTGAACATCGATCCGGACGGCAACGTCGACTGGGAGGAGGACTTCCTGGCGGGGTTCGACCTCACGGTCGCCTCCGTGCACTCGCACTTCAATCAGTCCCGGGACGAGATGACCGCCCGAGTGCTCCGCGCGATCGAGAATCCGTACGTGGACATCATCGGTCACCTCACGACGCGTCAGATCGGGAAACGTCCACCCGTCGACATCGACCTCGAAGCCGTGTTCGAGGCTGCGGGCCGCACCGGGACAGCCTTGGAGATCAACTCCCATCCGGACCGGCTGGACCTGTCGGACGAGCATGTGCTCTGGGCTCGGCGGCACGGCGTGCGATTCGCCGTCAACACGGATGCGCACGCGGTGCCCCACCTCGATCACCGTCGCTTCGGCGTCGGCGTGGCCCAACGGGGCTGGCTCACCAAGGACGACGTGATCAACGCGTGGCCACTCCGCCAGCTACAGCGGTTCCTCGCCGAAGGGCGCCCGTGAAACGGGCGCGACTGCCACGATCGTTCTACGCGCGGGCCGCCACCGAGGTGGCGCCCGCGCTGTTGGGCCAGGTCCTGGTGCGCGCGCTGCCTGACGGGACGCGCGCGGCGGCGCGCATCGTCGAGGTGGAGGCGTACGGTCCGGACGATCCGGCGAGCCACGCGTTCCGCGGCATGACGCCGCGGAACGCCGCGATGTTCGGACCCCCGGGCCATCTGTACGTGTACTTCACCTACGGCATGCACTTCTGCATGAACGCCGTCTGCGGGCGACCCGGGGAGGGGACCGCGGTCCTCCTTCGTGCCGGCGAGCCGCTCGAAGGGGTCGAGGGGATGCGCGCTCGACGAGCCCGTGAGCGGATGGTCGAGCTGTGTTCGGGACCCGGACGGTTCACGCAGGCGCTCGGTGTGACGCGCTCCGAAGACGGAGCCGATCTGGTCGATGGTCGCTCCCTGTGGCTGGAGCGTGCTGCTCGCCCTGAGGCCATCGAGACCGGGATCCGCGTCGGGGTCCACGAAACGACGCGTCCCTGGCGGTACTGGCTCGAGGGCAACCCGTTCGTCTCCCGGGGGAGACCCGGCCCTCCTACCCCGAAGGCTCGTCCTTCTCGGGTTTCGTCTGTGACACCGTGATCGTGACCGTGCTCGTTTGGAACGCCTGCGTGCCGGCCGCCGGGTTCTGCAGGATCACGGTGCCGTTGGGCTGTGTCGAAGGCGCGGTCACGACGTCCGCGTAGAACCCGGCTTCGGTGAGCCCTTCGATCGCGAGTGACTCCGACATCCCGATGGCGGAGGGGATCAGCACTCGCTGCAAGCTGGAGGGAGAGGTGCAGATCTTCGTTGGCTCCGTGCCCGCGATGAACTGCAGGGTCTGGATGTTCTGGGGAAGCGTGAACGGGTTGGGGAGGCAATACGGCTCCTGTGTGGCGTCGACCGCGACGGAGACGGATCCGACATCCGGGTGGGGGAACTCCATCACGGGGAGAGCGCGAGCGGCCTCGAGCATCAGCAGCCGCCAGATCTGTGCCGGCCACGTTCCTCCGTAGACGGTGATCCGTGTCCTCGGTGGCTCCATCCGGACCTGGCCCTGCGGGTAGCCGACCCACACCGATGCCACCATCTGGGGGATCGCGCCCACGAACCAGGCGTCCGAGTGATCCATCGCCGTCCCGGTCTTCCCGATCTGGGGACGCCCGATGTTCGCCGCGGTTCCCGTCCCGTAGAGGACGGCTTCGTTCAGGATGCCGTTCTCGACGGAGGTGAGTTGAGGGTCGAGGACGCGTTCGGGGGCGATATCGGCCTCCCAGAGGATGGCGCCCCGCGCGTCGGTGACCCGTGAGACCGGGACGGGGCGGACCCGAAGGCCTCCCGTGGCGAGCGTTCCGTACGCCGAGGCCATCTCGAGGGTGTTGACCTCGTTCGTCCCGAGGACCGCAGACAGGTAGGGCTTCAGCGGCCGGCGTGGGTTGCTCACCCGGCGGCAGCACCGGAGTCCCATGCGCTGGGCGACCTCGACGACGGTGTTCGGTCCGAGCCGATCGATCACCTGCGCGTACACGGTGTTCACGGAGTGCACGGTCGCGGCACGGAGCGTCATCGCGCCGTACCCGGCGCCTTCGGCGTTGGTGACGTTCCACACCCCGCCGCCCTCGAGGGGGATCTGAAGCGTGGATGGGGCCGAGTACGTCTCCGAGGCGGACAGGCCGCTCTCGAGGGCAGCCATCAGTGCGAACGGCTTGAACGCCGAGCCCGATTGCCGCCCGGACCCACCCGCGGCGGTCGCCAGATTGACGCGCCCCGCGTCGCGATCGCGCCAATAGTCCTGCTGATCTCCCCCCACCATCGCGAGGACGAATCCTCTTCGCGGGTCCAGGACGGTCACCGCCGCGGAAGGGTCACCTGGGTAGGAGAGGACGGAATCAACGGCGCGCTGGGACGCCTCCTGGACCGCCGGCTGCAGAGTGGTGTGGATCCGGAGACCACCGGTGAACAGGAGCCGATAGCGATCCTCGCGCGTCTCGCCGAACGCCGGGTTGGTGAGGAACCACTCCTTCAGGTAGTCCACGAAGTACGGGTAGTCGTATCGGCCCACCGCCGGCACCTGATGAAGGTGGACCGGCTGCTTACGAGCGTGCCGGCGCTGGGCCGCGGTGATCATCCCGAGCTCGTTCATGAGCCGCAGGACCACGCGTCGCCTCCCCACGGCGCGGCGCGGATACGTGTAGGGATCGAAGTGTCCGGGGCTGGTGATCAACCCGGCCAGGAGTGCCGACTGCGAGAGGTCGAGCTTCTTGGCGTCGATATCGAAGAACGTCCGGGCGGCCGCTTGCACGCCGTACGCACCCTTGCCGAAGTAGACCGTGTTCAGGTAGCGCGTGAGGATCTCGTCCTTCGTCAGCCGGTCTTCCAGCTGCCAGGCGAGCATCGCCTCGCTCACCTTGCGGGAGATCGTTCGGTCGGTGCCGGTGTACAGGTTCTTCACCAGCTGCTGGGTGATCGTCGAGCCGCCCTCCTCGACACTGCCGTCGCGGATGTTCACGTAGGAGGCACGGAGGATCGCGCGACCATCGATCCCGTGGTGGAGGTAGAAGCGACGGTCCTCGATCGCGACGGCCGCGTCCCGGATCCACGTGGGGATCTGGGACGTCCGAAGGACCACGCGATCCTCGACCGCATGGAGCTGTGTGATCACGCTGTCGTCCGCGGCATAGACGAAGGACGTCTGCGCGAGCTGGCGTCGCGGAACGTCCTCCAAGTGCACGCCACAGGCAGCAGAGAAAAGGGCGCAGGCCGCCATGAAGGCCGCCAGGGGGAAGTGCCGGCGGGTCATCGCGGCGAGTGTACCCCTGCTTCGTGAGCAGGATCGGGGAGGTGCGCTGGTAGCATCGCCGCGCCATGGCCGCCGACGTGCTGACGACGCTCGCGAGCGGCAGCGTCGACCTCGTTCCGGAAGGCGGGTTGGAGGAACGGCTCGAGCAGGGCCGGCCTCTTCGGGTCAAGCTCGGCGTCGATCCCAGTCGACCGGACCTCACCTTGGGCCATGCCGTCGTGCTGCGGAAGCTCAGGCAGTTCCAGGACGCCGGTCATGTGGCCGTCCTGATCGTCGGAGACTTCACCGCGCGGATCGGGGACCCGTCGGGGCAGTCGGAGACCCGCCCCATGCTCACGGACGAGCACGTTCGCGCGAACGCCGACACGTATCTCGCACAAGCCGGGATGGTGATCGACGCCGAGGCGGCCGAGATCCACGGGAACGCGGAGTGGTCCTCCGAGATGGACATGGCGGAGTTGCTCAAGCTGGCCTCGACCGCCACCGTGGCGCAGATGCTCGAGCGAGAGGACTTCCGCGAGCGCTACCAGCATGAGCGGCCCATCAGCGTGGTGGAGCTCTTGTACCCGCTCTTCCAGGGCTACGACTCGGTGGCGGTTCGAGCCGACGTCGAGCTCGGGGGCACGGACCAGAAGTTCAACCTCCTCATGGGGCGTGAGGTGCAGCGTGCATACGGGCAGGACCCGCAGGTCGTGCTCACCCTCCCTCTCCTGGAGGGCACCGACGGCGTGCGGAAGATGTCGAAGTCGCTCGACAACTACATCGGCCTCACGGAACCGCCCGAGGACATGTTCGGGAAGCTCATGCGGATCCCCGACGAGCTGATCGTGAAGTACCTTCGGTTGAGCGCTCCCCTCGATCCGGTGGAGGTTGACTCGATCGAGCGAGGCCTGCGCGAGGGGGATGTGCACCCCAACGAGGCCAAACGCAGACTCGCGCGAGAAGTCGTCGACCTGTACCACCGCGCGGGAGCAGGCGCGGCCGCCGAAGAGCGCTTCAACGTCATCCATCGCGAGCACGACATACCGGATGAGGTCCCCAACGTGTCGGTGCCCAGCAGCGTCTTCGGGGAGCAGGACGGCGTTCGTGTCGTCTACGTACCCGCTCTCCTCGAGGCGATGGGACTCGTGGGGAGCCGATCCGAGGCCAGGCGACTGCAGGCCCAGGGAGGGGTTCGGGCAGACGGGGAGCAGGTGCCCCAAGAGGACATCCGGATCGAAGGTGACCCCCCCGGCCAGCTCGCAGGGTCGGTGTGGCAGGTGGGCCGCCGCAAGTTCGCGCGCCTGACTGGCATCGACGACGAGCGATAGGCTCGAGCAGCGGTTCGAGGCCGGCTGCCCGTTGACGCTTCGACCCTGACTGTTATCCTACCGGTCCGGCGCAACTCTCGGAGAGTGTTCAACGCTCTGACCAGGGAGTTTGCGTCTTGTCGCACCTTGAGAACTGAACAGCGTGTCAAGAGCCGATGCTTGCCATCGTTCACATCGGCACGGTTCGCCGTGCCTTGGGAACGACGGCACGCTTCATCCGTCCAGACGGAAACGTCTGGCGGGGAATGGCCCTGCGAGCGGTGCCTCGCTCGGAGGGCCGAACCTCCATCAAGTCGAACGGAACCGACTTGTCGGTTCCGATCGATCTCTACGGAGAGTTTGATCCTGGCTCAGGACGAACGCTGGCGGTGCGCCTAACACATGCAAGTCGAACGGTGAACCGGGCTTCGGCCCGGGGATCAGTGGCGAACGGGTGCGTAACACGTGGGCAACCTGCCCCCGACCCTGGGATAACCCCGGGAAACCGGAGCTAATACCGGATACTCTCCTCCGACCACATGGTCAGAAGAGGAAAGGTCCGCCGGTCGGGGATGGGCCCGCGGCCTATCAGCTTGTTGGTGGGGTAACGGCCTACCAAGGCGACGACGGGTAGCTGGTCTGAGAGGACGACCAGCCACACTGGGACTGAGACACGGCCCAGACTCCTACGGGAGGCAGCAGTGGGGAATCTTGCGCAATGGGCGAAAGCCTGACGCAGCGACACCGCGTGGGGGATGAAGGCCTTTCAGGTCGTAAACCCCTTTCGGCAGGGACGAAGCGATCTCGTGACGGTACCTGCAGAAGAAGCCTCGGCTAACTACGTGCCAGCAGCCGCGGTAACACGTAGGAGGCGAGCGTTGTCCGGAATCATTGGGCGTAAAGAGCGCGCAGGCGGCTTGGCAAGTCGGGTGTGAAATCCCGGGGCTCAACCCCGTGACTGCATCCGATACTGTCAGGCTAGAGGTAGGTAGGGGAGATCGGAATTCCTGGTGTAGCGGTGAAATGCGCAGATATCAGGAGGAACACCGGTGGCGAAGGCGGATCTCTGGGCCTTACCTGACGCTCAGGCGCGAAAGCTAGGGGAGCGAACAGGATTAGATACCCTGGTAGTCCTAGCCGTAAACGTTGGGTGCTAGGTGTGGGCGGATATCAACCCCGTCCGTGCCGAAGCTAACGCATTAAGCACCCCGCCTGGGGAGTACGGCCGCAAGGCTAAAACTCAAAGGAATTGACGGGGGCCCGCACAAGCGGCGGAGCATGCGGCTTAATTCGATGCAACGCGAAGAACCTTACCTGGGCTTGACATGCAGGGTGAAACCCGTGAAAGCGGGTGCTCTTCGGAGCCTGCACAGGTGGTGCATGGCTGTCGTCAGCTCGTGCCGTGAGGTGTTGCCTTAAGTGGCGCAACGAGCGCAACCCCTGTCCTTAGTTGCCAGCGGGTGATGCCGGGAACTCTAGGGAGACTGCCGGTGCCAAACCGGAGGAAGGTGGGGATGACGTCAAGTCATCATGCCCCTTATGTCCAGGGCTGCACGCATGCTACAATGCGCGGTACAGAGGGCTGCGATCCCGTAAGGGGGAGCGAATCCCAGAAAGCCGTGCTCAGTTCGGATCGAGGTCTGCAACCCGACCTCGTGAAGTCGGAGTCGCTAGTAATCGCAGATCAGCAATGCTGCGGTGAATACGTTCCCGGGCCTTGTACACACCGCCCGTCACACCACGAAAGTGGGCAACACCCGAAGCCGGTGGCCCAACCCTTGTGGAGGGAGCCGTCGAAGGTGGGGCTCGCGATTGGGGTGAAGTCGTAACAAGGTAGCCGTAGCGGAAGCTGCGGCTGGATCACCTCCTTTCTAAGGAGCCATTTGGCAACCCGTTCCGTTGTTCATCTCATTGACGGATACGGAGACTCCAGGTTGATCATCTGCTCGAGACACGCTGTTCAGCTTTGAGGGTGCGACCCTCGAGCATCTTGAGAACTCGATAGCGAGCGCGAGCATCTAGAAGTCAAGTGAACAAGGGCTTACGGTGGATGCCTTGGCGCCAGGAGCCGAAGAAGGACGCGTCAGGCTGCGAAAAGCCTCGGGGAGCTGCCGAGAGAGCTGTGATCCGAGGGTGTCCGAATGGGGAAACCCGGCCGGGGTCATGCCCGGTCACCCGTCGCTGAATACATAGGCGGCGTGGAGGGAACCGCTCGAAGTGAAACATCTCAGTAGGGCGAGGAAGAGAAAGCAACCGCGACTCCCCTAGTAGCGGCGAGCGAACGGGGAAGAGCCTAAACCGGTACGGTGTGATAGCCCGACGGCGTTGCCGTACCGGGGTCGTGGGACCCGCATGGATCTTCGTCGGATGATCCGAGGAGTTACAAAGCACGCACCTAGTCGAAGGCCATGGAAAGGGCCGCCATAGCAGGTAACAGCCCTGTAGACGAAAGGCGACGTGCCTCCTTGCGGTGTTCCCGAGTAGCACGGGACCCCTGAAATCCCGTGCGAATCTGGGGGGACCACCCCCTAAGGCTAAGCACTCCCTGGCGACCGATAGTGAACCAGTACCGTGAGGGAAAGGTGAAAAGCACCCCGGGAGGGGAGTGAAAGAGCACCTGAAACCGTGAGCCTACAAGCTGTCGGAGCTCGTACTGGGCAACCAGTGCGGGTGACGGCGTGCCTTTTGAAGAATGAGCCGGCGAGTTAGCGGTACGCGGCAAGGTTAAGTCTTCTGACGAAGCCGAAGCGAAAGCGAGTCTGCATGGGGCGAAGAGTCGCGTGCCCTAGACCCGAAGCCGAGTGATCTATCCATGGGCAGGTTGAAGCGAGGGTAAGACCTCGTGGAGGACCGAACCCACCAGGGTTGAAAACCTGGGGGATGACCTGTGGATAGGGGTGAAAGGCCAATCAAACTCGGTGATAGCTGGTTCTCCCCGAAATGCCTTTAGGGGCAGCCTCGGGCGTTCTCCGACGGAGGTAGAGCACTGATTGGACTAGGGGGCCTACAAGCTTACCGAACTCAGTCAAACTCCGAATGCCGTCGGACCAGAGCCCGGGAGTGAGGGCGCGGGGGCTAAGCTCCGTGTCCGAGAGGGAAACAACCCAGATCGCCAGCTAAGGTCCCTAAGTTCGTGCTAAGTGGGTAAGGATGTGAGATCGCCCAGACAACCAGGAGGTTGGCTTAGAAGCAGCCACCCTTGAAAGAGTGCGTAACAGCTCACTGGTCAAGTGATCTTGCGCCGACGATGTAACGGGGCTCAAGCACGACACCGAAGCTGCGGGATCCCTCGTATCGCTCGGCCCTGGAGGGAAGCCTCCCGGGTCCAGGCGGAGGGATCGGTAGGGGAGCGTTCCCACGCGAGTGAAGCGGCGGGGTAACCCAGCCGTGGATGCGTGGGAAGTGAGAATGCCGGCATGAGTAGCGAAAGACGGGGGAGGAGCCCGTCCGCCGAATGCCCAAGGGTTCCTGGGGAAGGTTCATCCGCCCAGGGTTAGTCGGGCCCTAAGCCGAGGACGAGAGTCGTAGGCGATGGACGACTGGTTGATATTCCAGTACCACCTCATCCGCGCCCATGCCCAATCAAGGACGCTAAGGGAACCCCTTCGGGGGCTACCGACCCTCCTTGTAGTAGGCCAGCGAAGGGGGGACGCAGGAGGGTAGCTCGACCCAGGCGTTGGTTGTCCTGGGGCAAGTGTGTAGGGGGATCTCCTAGGCAAATCCGGGAGATCATCAACCCCGAGGCACGATGCCGAGCCATTCCAGGCGAAGCGAGTGATCCCACGCTGCCGAGAAAAACCTCTAGCGAGTGGACGAGGTGCCCGTACCCCAAACCGACACAGGTGGGCACGTAGAGAATACGAAGGCGATCGAGAGAACCCTGGTTAAGGAACTCGGCAAATTACGTCCGTAACTTCGGGAGAAGGACGACCTCTGTAGGGTGAAGGCCTTCGCGGCCTGAGCTCGAAGAGGTGGCACAAACCAGGCCCAAGCGACTGTTTACTAAAAACACAGGTCCGTGCGAAGTCGCAAGACGATGTATACGGACTGACGCCTGCCCGGTGCCGGAACGTTAAGGGGAGAGGTTAGCCCTTCGGGGCGAAGCTTTGAACCTAAGCGCCGGTAAACGGCGGCCCTAACTATAAGGGTCCTAAGGTAGCGAAATTCCTTGTCGGGTAAGTTCCGACCTGCACGAATGGCGTAACGACTTGGGCACTGTCTCAACCAGGGACTCGGCGAAATTGCACTACGAGTAAAGATGCTCGTTACCCGCAGCAGGACGGAAAGACCCCGGCACCTTTACTGTAGCTTGGTGTTGCGTTCTGACATGTGTTGCGTAGGATAGGCGGGAGGCTGTGAAGCCTGGATCTCGGTCCGGGTGGAGCCACCCTTGAAATACCGCCCTTCACTTGTTGGGACCCTAACCTTGGCCCGTGATCCGGGTCGGGGACAGCGCCTGGTGGGCAGTTTAACTGGGGCGGTTGCCTCCTAAAGAGTAACGGAGGCGCCCAAAGGTTCCCTCAGCCTGGTTGGCAATCAGGCGTCGAGTGCAAGGACACAAGGGAGCTTGACTGCGAGACCGACGGGTCGAGCAGGTGCGAAAGCAGGGCCTAGTGATCCGACGACTCCATGTGGAAGGGTCGTCGCTCAACGGCTAAAAGGTACGCCGGGGATAACAGGCTGATCCTGCCCAAGAGTCCATATCGACGGCAGGGTTTGGCACCTCGATGTCGGCTCGTCTCATCCTGGGGCTGGAGCAGGTCCCAAGGGTCGGGCTGTTCGCCCGTTAAAGAGGCACGCGAGCTGGGTTTAGAACGTCGCGAGACAGTTCGGTCCCTATCCGCTGTGGGCGCAGGAGATTTGAGAGGAGCTACCCCTAGTACGAGAGGACCGGGGTGGACGGACCTCTGGTGTGCCAGTTGTCGCGCCAGCGGCATGGCTGGTTGGCCACGTCCGGAAGGGATAAGCGCTGAAAGCATCTAAGTGCGAAGCTCACCTCAAGATGAGATCTCCCACTGGCTCGACCAGGTAAGGCCCCTCGCAGACCACGAGGTTGATAGGCGGGAAGTGGAAGCACGGCAACGTGTGGAGCTGACCCGTACTAATAGGCCGAGGACTTGACTCTTGCTCGCGCTCGCTATCGTGTTCCGAGCTCTGCTCGGGGCGCATCCTCGCCACCGCTCCGTGATCGCCACGTGTGATCCGGACAAGGTGTTTCGGTGGCTATAGCGGAGGGGGAACACCCGGTCCCATCTCGAACCCGGAAGTTAAGCCCTCCAGCGCCGATGGTACTGCTCTGGAGACGGAGTGGGAGAGTAGGTCGCTGCCGAGACTTCGTGAACGGACGGGCCGCCCGAAAGGGCGGCCCGTCCGCATTTCACTACGCTTGACGCATGTCTGGTCCGTTCCACAAGAAGGGACGCGGCGGCCCTCGGGCCACCGCGCCTGCCGACGGTCTCTCACGCGCGATCCAGGATGAGATCCGGCGAACGGCGCCCCCCGGGAAGGATCGCGACGCCATGTCCCGGCTGGCCCGAGCGATCGAGCTCCTCGACCGCGACGATCCCAAGGGCGCCGCCGCGGAGGCCGAGAAGGCGAAGGTCTTCGCGCCTCGCGCCGGGGCCGTGCGCGAGGTGCTCGGCCTCGCCTACTACGGTCTCGGCCGATGGCAGGACGCGCTCACCGAGCTCAAGGCGTACAAGCGGATCAGCGGCCGCCCCGACCAGAACCACCTGATCGCGGACAGCCTCAGGGGGCTCGGCCGGCCGGCGGAGGCCGTCCCGCTCGCGGAGGAAGTGCTCCGGGTGAAGGGCATCCCGAACGAGGCGAAGGCCGAGGCCGTGATCGTCGCCGCATCTGCCCTCGCGGATCAGGGCAGGTTCGCGGAGGCGCTCGCGTTCCTGGGGCGAGCGAAGACCCGTGAGGATGTGGCGGAGGGCTACACCCTGCGGCTCTGGTACGTGAAGGGCGACATCTTGGAGCGCGCGGGCCGGGGCGAGGAAGCCGCTCAGGAGTTCCGCCGGATCATGCGGCACGACGCGAGCGCCTACGACGCGGCGGAGCGCCTGGCTGCGATCAGCTAGTGCTTCCGGGTCCGGCGTCCGGCTCCTGCTCTTCTCGCTCCCTCCGCTTCTTCCAGTAGCGCGCGAGACCCTGCGCGTTCATCCGGATGCTCGACAACAACCGGAGACGGTCCTCGAGCATCTCGAGGTCGAGAGACGCCTCAGAGCCGGTCTCGATGTCGTCGAGCGCCGTGGCCTCGAGCCGCGCCGCGAGCTCGTCCGGATCCTCGGTTTCGAGTAAGGCGTCCTCCACCACACCGGCCCAGTCCCGAACCCTCCGGATCGCCAGCTCGCAGGTCGCGTCCACGTCGGGGAGCGGTCCGAAGTGCGCGAAGAGCAGGATGGACCTCGCGGCGTCTCGGATGCGTTCGATCGAAGCGATGTATCGCCCCAGGTCGAACTCGGGAGGCGGTGTCGCGGGTCGGAGCACCGGGAGATCGGGCACGTGTATCCCGAGCGCGTCGCCGGTGAAGACCGCGCCGGTCCGTGAGTCGACGAGCGCCACGTGATGCGACGCGTGCCCTGGTGTGTCCAGTACCTCGAGCTCGCGATCATCCAAACGGATCACGTCGGCGTCGTGGAGTGGTCGCACGCGATCGTCGCCGACGGGCTCGGTGGGTCCGAAGAGCTCCCTCATCTCTCGTTCGCCCCAGACGCGAGCCGTGCTCGCCACGAGGCGGGTCGGATCGACGAGATGGGGCGCACCGCGGTGGTGGACCCACACGGTGGCACGCGGGAAGCGTTCGGCGAGCTGACCGACGCCGCCCGCGTGGTCCAGATGGATATGGGTCACCACGATGTGGGCGAGCTCGTCGGGGGCCATCCCAAGCTCGTGGAGCGCCGCTGCGACGGGTTCGACCGAGGTTCCCGGGCCGGTCTCGACCAGGGTGGGCTCGGTGGCATCCAAGAGGTATGCGGCCGTGTAACGCGCCCTGCCACCCATGAAGGTGTCGATCGCCGTGATGCCGTCGGCGACGGGGAAGACGACGGGTGGGCGCTCCTCCATCGGGCCCAGTCTCGCAGGGAGTGTCGGTGGTCGCGGATAAGGTCGGCCGGCGGAAAGGAGGGGACATGGTGACGGTCAATGTCGTCGTGCTCGCGGGCACCGTCGCGGCCGATCCGGTCCAGCGCCGGATGCCGTCGGGAGACGAGGTCACCGAGCTCCGACTCTCCGTTCCGGAGGCGGGAAGGCGCCTCCTCCCCCTACCGGTCGCGGCGTGGCACGCCACGGTCGGAGCGCGCACCGTCGACGGGATCGCCAAGGGTGACGCCGTGCTCGTGCACGGGCAGCTCGTCCGGCGGTTCTATCGGAGCGGAGCGGGAGCCCGGAGCATGACGGAGGTGGTGGCGACAGGGATCAAGAAGCTCGAACAACCCGCCGCGTGACCTCCCGGCGTTCTGTCGCCACAGGGCCGCGTTCCACCGCGGCGCTGCTAACGTCGGACGCATGAACGGCATGTGGCCACATGTCGTGACGCCGAGCAGGACGTGACGTGGTGACCGGAACGAGCAGGAACGACGAGTCGGCGTACGACCTCTTCGCGAGGGGTTGCTCGATGCTCTCCGGTGGCCATCCGCATCAGGCCGTCATGTTGCTCTCTCGCGCGAAGCTGCTGGAACCCGAGAAGGCCTCGATCCGCGAGGCGCTCGGCCGCGCGCTCTACGCGTGCGGCCGGGCGTCACGCGCTCGCCGTGAGTTCGCGAAAGCGGTACAGCTCAACCCGTCCGATGACTACGCGCACTTCGCGCTGGCGCTCGCGTGTGAGCGCACGGGCCAGCGCTCGCGTGCCCGAGGGCACGCGAAGCTGGCCGTCGTCTTGCGGCCCGACGTGCCGGACTACGTCAGGGTGCTCGAGCGGCTCTCGGCCTGACGCGCGTGCTCGCCGATCCCTACGACGCGATCCTGCTCGATCTGGACGGCGTCCTGTACCGATGGCCCGAGCCGATCCCCGGTGCCGCCGACGCGGTTGCCGCCCTGCGGAAGGCGGGCAAGCGGATCGCGTTCGTCACCAACAACTCGAGCCGAACGCCGGTGCAGGCCGTCGAGCGGCTCGCCTCCGCCGGGGTGGACGCCAAGCCCGAGGAGGTCGTCACATCGGCGATGGCGACGGCAACCATCCTGGCAGAGCGAGGCATCGGTTCCGCCTTCGTGATCGGTGAGGAGGGACTCCTGGAAGCGCTGACCCAGGCCGGCATCGCTGTCGTGAACGCCTCCTCCACGACGTCGACATCGTGGTGGTCGGGTTCGACCGGGGGGCCGACTACACGAAGTTGAAGGATGCCTCGGTCCTCGTGCAGCGGGGTGCCGGTCTCGTCGCCTCGAATGCGGACCCGTCGTTCCCGGCGCCGGGGGGTGAGTCCTGGCCGGGGGCCGGAGCACTGCTCGCGGCCATCGAGACCACGACCGGGACGCGCGGCGAGGTTTTCGGCAAGCCCGAGGCTCCACTGTTCGAGCGCGCACTCGCTTCCGCCGGGGGTGGCCGGCCACTCGTCGTCGGCGACCGACTGGATACCGACATCGCCGGCGCCGCACGCCTGGGATGGGATTCGGCGCTGGTACTCACGGGAGATGCTCGTCGGAAGGACGTGGAGAGCGCCCCGTCGAAGCCGACGTTCGTCCTCGACGATCTTTCCGGCCTGGTGTGACGGGACCGGCCTGAGGAGGCGGGGGTATCCTGCCCGAGGAAGTGTCCGAGGGGCAGCGCCGGAGAGAACCGGCCGAACGAGACCGATCAGAGGACGACCAAGAGAACGAGGGGAGCGACCCGATGGTGCTCGACGACATCAAGAAGACCTTCGACGCCGTGATCGGGCAGCTGAGCCCGGCGAAGGCGCAAGAGATGGCGAAGCGCTACCTTGAGCCGGGCGCGGCCAAGGAGCAGGTCGCCAAGACCGCGGGAGAGCTGATCGACCTGTCGCAGCGTCTCCGCGAGGCGGTCCGCAAGGAAGTCACCTCGCAGATGCGCTCGATGGGTGCCGCGACCCAAGACGAGCTCGACTCGCTGCGGAAGCGCGTGCGAGACGTGGAGCGCGCGGCGGGCATGACCGCGTCCGGAGGCAAGAAGACGGCTCGGAAGGCCGGGGCCAGCAAGACCGGAGCCAGCAAGACGGCCGCGCGGAAGAAGACGGCCGCGCGGAAGAAGACGACCACCCGGAAGACGTCGTCGAAGACGAGCGGATCGCGTCGGAAATCCTCGAGCGCGTCCTGACGGGAACGACCGGGTGGGTCGACGCCGACTCGACGCCGAGCTGGTGCGCCGCGGCCTGGCGGGCAGCCGGGCCGAGGCGCAGGAGGCCGTCCGCGCGGGCCACGTGACGTTCCGGGGGGCGCCGGCCACCAAAAGCACGACGCTCGTGGGGTCCGACGAGGCGCTCGCCCTTGCGGGGCCGCCGCGCCCCTTCGTCTCTCGAGGTGGAGAGAAGCTGGCGGCCGCGCTCGACGCGTTCGAGATCGACCCGAGCGGTCGAGACTGTCTGGACGCAGGGGCATCCACCGGGGGATTCACCGACTGTCTGCTGCAGCGCGGGGCGCGACACGTCGTCGCGATGGATGTGGGCTACGGCCAGCTCGCCTGGGAGATCCGCACCGACCCTCGCGTGACGGTCATGGAGAAGACGAACGTGCGCGAGCTCCAGGCCGATCTGCTCCCGTATCGGCCTTCGCTCGTGACGGCGGACCTCTCGTTCATCTCGCTCCGGCTTGCCGCGGCTGCTCTCATCCTGATCACCGATCCTCTCGCGGACCTCGTCCTCCTGATCAAGCCTCAGTTCGAGGCGGAACGAGGTCAGGTGGGGCGGGCAGGCGTGGTCCGAGATCCGGCCGTGTGGCGACGGAGCATCGAAGGGGTCGTTGACGCGACCCGAGCCGCGGGAGCGCCGAGCCAGCGGACTGATCGTCTCGCCCCTGAAGGGACCGGCGGGCAACGTCGAGTTCCTCCTTCATGCCCGAACAGGGGCCGAGGATGGCACCCTCGATATCGACGGCGTGATCGAGGCAGCCGGGAAGCTAGGGACCTCGTGAGTCGCGTGGCATTCGTCGTGCACGAAGGTCGGGCGAGCGCGGTCGAGACGGCCGAGAAGCTCCGGCAGGACCTCGAAGGACGAGGGGTCACGACCTGGATCGCGCGAGGCCCCGAGGCCGTCCGCGACGACCGGCCCGACCTCGTCGTGTCGGTCGGCGGGGACGGCACGTTCCTTCGGGCTGCACGTGTCGCGGCCGAGGCGGACAGCCCTGTGCTCGGTGTGAAGGTCGGCCGGCTCGGCTTCCTGACGGAGATCGAGCCGGGTCCGGACGCGCTGGAACTCGTACGGGCGGCGCTGGAGGGGAGAGCCCGTGTGGAGGAACGGCTCGCGGTGATGGCGGAGTCCGCCGACGGCACGTCGTTCCCTGCGCAGTGGGCGATGAACGAGATCATGGTCGAGAAATGGACCCGTCACCGTCTCGTGCGGCTCGCGGTGCACGTGGACGATGCGTACGTGACGACCTTCTCCGCCGACGGCGTGATCGTCGCGACGCCGACCGGGTCCACGGCGTACTCCTTCTCGGCGCGAGGTCCGATCGTGAGTCCCAGTGTGGCGTGCCTGGTGCTCACGCCGATCGCCGCACACATGGTCTTCGACCGATCCTTCGTGCTCGGCGCCGAGCAGGTTGTCGTCCTCGAGGTGGTCGGGGACGAACCCGGCGTCGTATCGGCCGACGGTCGCGAGGGGATCGAGCTCCCCGTCGGTTCGAAGGTCCGGATCCTCGCGGCGCCGCGCCCCGCGCGGTTGGTGGCGAAGGAGGACGGACCCGGGTTCCTCGCGCGAGTCCGCGACAAGTTCGACCTCCCCGGGGATCCGCCGGATGCCGGGGGGCCAGAGGTCAGCGGACGAGATGTCAGCGGCCCGCACTAGCATCCCCACGGTGCTGCGCGAGCTCCACATCAGCGGTCTCGGCGTGATCGCCGACCTCGAGCTCGAGCTCGCGCCGGGTCTGAACGTGCTCACCGGTGAGACGGGCGCCGGCAAGACGATGGTGACCGTCGGGCTCCTGCTCGCCCTGGGCGAGCGAGGTTCTGCCTCGCTCGTCCGGGACGATGCGAGCGCCGCTCGAGTGCAGGCACGGTTCGACGCCACCGACGACGCGGGGGAGTGGGCCGAAGACGGCGAGGTGATCCTCGCGCGGTCGATCGCCCGGGACGGGCGATCGACCGCGCGCATCGGGGGTCAGCTCGCAACCGCGTCGGCTCTCGCCGACCTCGGCGCGGGCCTCGTCGAACATCACGGACAGGGGCAGACCCAGCGCCTGCTCGCGCCGGTCGCGCAGACCGCATTCCTCGACCGGTATGCGGGCGACGCGCATCTGGTCGCGCTCGGCACCTATCGCGAGACGCACGATCGACTGCGCGCTGACGCGCGCGGAGCTCGAGGCGCTGCTCGAGGCGGCGCGCGGCCGCGAGCGAGAGCTGGACCTCCTCGCCTACCAGGTCAACGAGATCGAGTCCATCGGCCCTCGGGACGGCGAGACCCAGGAGCTCACCGCGGAGGAAGGCCGTCTCTCGCACGTCGAACGGCTCATGGAACAGGCGTCCGCCGCCGAGCACTCTCTCACGGGAGAAGGCGGGATCGCCGATGCGGCGGCGGGGCTCGCCTCCGTGCTCGAGGGGGCGGCCGAGCTCGACCCGACGGTCCTCGAGGTCTCGGAGCGGGCCAGAGGAGTCGCCACCGAGATCTCCGAGCTGGCGCGGGACGTCCGCGCGTACAGCGAAGCGCTGCTTCCCGATCCCGAACGGCTGCAGGCCGTCCGCGAGCGGATCGCCGCACTCAAGCAGCTCCAGCGGAAGTACGGCCCGTCCGATGCCGACGTCTCGGCGTTCCTCGCGGAGGCGTCGGAGCGGCTCCGGACGTTGGCGGGCGCCGACGATCGCATCGCGGAGCTCGAGGCAGAGGTCGCGACGCTGACGGAGCAGACCCGTGACCGCGCGGCGATCGTGACCGCCGGACGCACCGAGGCATCCCCGACGCTCGAGGAAGCGGTTCGCGCAGAGCTCGAAGAGCTGGGGATGCCGGGGGCGGCGTTCGAGATCCGTCTGGTCGCGGGCGACGAGCCCGGGCCCGGAGGGGCCGAGCGCGCCGAGCTGTGGTTCTCGCCCTCGCCCGGCCAGCCGGTTCGCGCGCTCGCGAAGGCGGCCTCGGGGGGCGAGCTCTCTCGCGTGATGCTGGCATGCCGAAGCGTCCTCGCCGATCTCGACGAGGTGGGGACCCTCGTCTTCGACGAGATCGATGCGGGCATCGGAGGCCAGGCCGGCCTTGCCGTCGGCCGTCGCCTCGCCCGGCTGGCGGCGGGGCGGCAGGTGCTCGTGGTGACGCACCTGCCGCAGATCGCGTGCTTCGCGGATCGGCACCTCCGGGTCACCAAGGAGGGCGGGACCGCGTCGGTGGATCTCCTCGACGGCCCGAGCCGGGCCGAGGAGCTGTCACGCATGCTCGCCGGCCTGGCCGGGAGCGAGAGCGCCGTGTCCCACGCCGAGGAGCTGCTGGAAGAGGCCGATCGGCTGCGGGCCGAGTCCGCCACGCTCGGGAGGGCGGGCGCCGTCACCTGAGCCTCGCTCTCGGCTACCCTCGACCCACGCGAGGGACGGCCGGGGACGGTCCCGGGCCGGGGAAGGGACGCACTGGCTTCCAAGCTGCTTCGGCGCCGAACGCCACGCCCACGGGGCCAAGCGGGCGGCCGGGCCCGGATCGACCGGCGCACCAAGGACCTCGTGGCCCGGATCGAGCCCGGGGACGTCGCCGTGATCTACCACGAGGATCTCGACCGCGTCGCGGCGGAGGCGCTCGTCCGGGCGGGGGTGGCCGCCGTCGTGAACGCCGCCTCTTCGATCAGCGGCCGCTACCCGAACCTCGGGCCGAAGATCCTCGAGGAGGCGGGGATCCCACTCGTCGACGGGGTGGGCCCACTGGTGCTCCAGAAGATCCGGGAGGGTGAACCCGTCCGCCTCGAGGGCGACCGGCTGTTCGCGGGCGACCGGTTGCTGGCCGTCGGTACCAGGCAGGACCGAGCCTCGATCCTCCGGGACATGGAGTCGGCTCGTGAAGCACTGGACGAGCGCTTCGAGGGGTTCGCGCGCAACACGCTCGAGTACATGCGCGAGGAGCGCGACCTGCTCTTCGGCGGCGCCGGTCTCCCCGAGCTCCGTCACTCTCTCGCGGGCCGGCACGCGCTCGTCGTGGTACGAGGGTATGGGTACCGGGAGGACCTGGCGGCGTTGGGTTCCTACATCCGCGACGTCAAGCCCGTGCTCGTGGGCGTGGACGGGGGAGCGGACGCCTTGATCGACGCCGGGTACTCGCCGGATGTCGTGATCGGCGACATGGACAGCATCTCGGACCAGGCACTCGAGTTGATCAACCGGCCGCGACGGGTGCCGACCGACATCGTGCTCCACGCGTATCCCGACGGACGTGCGCCGGGACGCGCACGCCTCGAGCGTCTCGGGATCCCGCACGTCGAGGTGCGCTCGGCGGGGACGAGCGAAGACGTCGCATTCCTCCTGGCGCACGAGCGACGCGCGGAGCTGATCGTCGCCGTCGGCACCCACGGGAACCTCCGCGAGTTCCTCGACAAGGGGAGACCCGGGATGTCCTCCACCTTCCTCGTCCGACTGCGCGTCGGAGAGATCCTTGTGGACGCGAAAGGCGTGGCCCGGCTGTATCCGAGCAGAGCGCGCCTTCGAGACCTCCTCCTGCTCGTCGGGGCCGTGCTGATCGCGTTCGGTCTGATGTACGCGGCCTCACCGGGCCTCCGCCTCTACGTCGATCAGACGCTCGACGACCTGTTCGCCTGGCTGGGATCGTTCCTGTGATCTCATGGCGGTACCACGTGGTCTCGATCGTCGCGGTGATCCTCGCCTTCGGGCTCGGGATCCTCGCCGGCACGTCGGTGGTCGGGGATCGCTTCGCTGCCGATCTGCAGAAGAACTATGAGGAGGCGAAGCGCGAACGGGACCAAGCGCTCGACGACGTGGAGCTCCTCGAACGATTCACCGTGGGACTCGAGCCCTCGCTGCGGGACAGCGTCCTCATCGGGCAAGACGCGGTCGTCGTGACCCTGGAGGGCGTTGACCGACCGGCGCAGCGGACCGTCGAAGAGCTCACCGCGGCAGGGGTCGAGGTGCTCGCGACCTTCGAGCTCACACGTCTGCTCGCCGAGCCTGACCTCGAGGACCATGCCTCTGCCCTCGCCGGCATCCTCGGTCTGTCCGGGTCGGATCCCGAGACGCTCCGCGTTGGCCTCGCGGACGCGCTCGCGGAGCGTCTCGCGGTGGGAAGCCTCGCAGCACAGGGAGACGTGCTCGGCGACCTGCTCGCGGGAGGGTTCGTGACCGCGGATCGGGACCTGGAGGCCGACGCCCTCCTCGGGATCGGCGGCGGAGGTCAGCTCGTGGTGATCGCCGCCGGCGGTCCGCAGCCCGTCCGATCACTTGCACCCGAGGCGCTCCTGGTCCCCTTCACCGAGCAGCTCGTTCGGCTGGAGGCTCCGACGGTGGCGGTCGGCCCGACGGAGGACGCCTATGGCTTCGTCTCGGCGGTCCGCGACGCCAACGGCATCCCCGGCTGCTCGATGGTGACCGTCGACGACATCGATCTCCCGGGGATCGGCGGCATCACGCTGGCGATGGCGATCGACCGGTTGCGTGATGACGCCGACCCTGCCTTCCGGCCCGGAGGGGACTACGGGACCCGAGGAGACTCGATCGTGCCGGGTGCCGAGGATCCACCCGACTCCTGCCGGCGCTGATGGACCGCAAGGTCGTGGCGCTGGTCGCCGCGCACGAGGAGTCCGCACGGATCGCCGCGACCGTCACGGCGCTGCACGGCCTGGTGGACGAGGTGGTGGTCGTCGACGACGGATCGAGCGACGGGACGAGCTCAGCGGCCCTGGTCGCGGGAGCGACCGTGCTGCGGGCATCCCGCCGGCGGGGGAAAGGTCGGGCGATCGAGGAATCGCTGGAACGCCTGCCTCCGGCCGACGTGTGGCTGCTGGCGGACGCCGACCTCGGACTGACGGCGTCCGGGCTGGGCCCGTTGGTCGACGCGGTCGGCGAGGGGAGTGCGGATGTCGCGATCGCCGCGTTCCCGAAGCTCGGGGGGGGAGGGTTCGGCATCGTCAAACGCACGGCGGCCCGGTTGATCCGGGCCGCCTGCGGGTTCGACGCTCGGGAGCCGCTGTCGGGGCAGCGGGCGCTCACCGCCGCGGCCCTCGCGGTGGTGCGCCCGCTGGCACCCGGTTTCGGGCTCGAAGTCGGGATGACGATCGACGCCGTCCGGGCAGGCCTCAAGGTGATCGAGATCCCGATCGACGGGCTGTCGCATCGTCCGACCGGCCGTGGTCCGCGAGGATTCGCGCACCGCGCCCGCCAGGGCGCGGACATCCTCGCGGCGGTGGCCGCGAGGGCGATCCCGCGCCCCCGCGGTCGCACCCGAAGATGACGGTGCTCGGTTCCATCGCGGCGTTCGGCGCAGGGTTCGTGATCGCCGCCATCGCCTGGCATCTGGTTGGTCGGGTGGGGCCGCGTTGGCGGAAGGAGAACCGCCGGGGGCGTCTGCTTCCGGCGACGCTCGGGTGGGCGCTCGCCACGGGTCTGCTCGCGCTGATCGCCGTCGTGTGGGACCAGGCGGACGAGATCGGTGTCAGGGGATCGCAGACCGGAGAGCTCATCGGAGCCGCGGTCGTGTTCGCCGCCGGGGTGGTGGACGACGGCTTCGGCGGCTCCGTCCGTGGGCTCCGGGGCCACCTTCGAGCTTTGCTGAGCGGCCACCTGACGACCGGCGGCGTGAAGCTCGCGGCGGCGGTGTTCGCGGCGACGATCACCGTCGCATGGACCCCGCGCGACCATCTCTGGGCGAACCTCCTCGCGCTGGTCGCCATCGCGGGATGCACCAACGTCTGGAACGGCCTGGACGTGGCGCCGGGGCGAGCCCTGAAAGCGTTCCTCGTCGTCGCGGTCGTATTGCTCGTGGTCGACCTCAAGGCGTTCCTCCTCGTGTGCACGGGGGCCGCGGCCGCCGTCCTGGTCCCCGATCTCCGCGAGCGAGGCATGCTCGGTGACTCGGGCGCGAACCTCCTCGGCTTCCTCGCCGGGGCGGAGATCGTCCGCCGGCTCCCGGAGGTGTGGTTGATCCCCGCTGTGCTCATCGTCATCGGTCTCAACGTCCTCGCCGAGACCGTCACCTTCTCCCGAACGATCGTGGCGATCCCCCCGCTCCGTTGGTTCGACCGCCTCGGGCGCCTCCCGGAGTGAAGATCGACCGCCCAACTGGCGGTCTCGTCTGCGGCGTCTGTTAGAGTCGGTTTCCGTGGTGAATGAGACGAGGTTCATCTTCGTCACGGGCGGAGTCGCTTCGGGACTCGGCAAGGGCATCACCACCGCCTCCCTCGGCCGCCTCTTCAAAGCTCGCGGATCGAAGGTCGTCGTCCAGAAGCTCGACCCCTACATCAACGTCGACCCCGGCACGATGAATCCGTTCGAGCACGGCGAGGTCTTCGTCCTGGACGACGGGGCCGAGACGGATCTCGACCTCGGTCACTACGAGCGATTCCTCGACCAGGACCTCCACCGAGGCTCGAACTTCACCACCGGAGCCGTCTACTCGAGCGTCCTGGCGAAGGAGCGCCGCGGCGACTACCTGGGCAAGACGGTCCAGGTCATCCCGCACATCACCGACGAGATCAAGGAGCGGATCCGCGCGCTCGCCGAGACGGAGCAGGCCGACATCCAGATCGTCGAGATCGGCGGCACCGTCGGCGACATCGAGTCCCTCCCGTTCCTGGAGGCGGTCCGTCAGCTCCGGAACGAGATCGGTCGGGACCGGTGCGCGTTCGTGCACGTCTCGCTCATGCCCTACATCGGACCCTCGGGCGAGATCAAGACCAAGCCGACCCAGCACTCCGTGAAGGAGTTGCGCTCGTTGGGTCTGCAGCCCGACGCGATCGTGTGCCGGAGCGATCGCCCGATCGGCCGCAACCTGAAGGAGAAGATCTCGCTCCTCTGCGACGTGCCGATCAGCGGGGTGATCAGCGCGCCGGACGCGAAGTCGATCTACGAGGTTCCGCTCACGCTTCACCAAGAGGGCCTCGACGCCGAGCTCGCGAGGCATCTCGGGATCGACGGCGAGCCCGATCTCTCCGAGTGGGAGGGATTGGTGGACAAGGTCCGGGCCGCGACCGACCCCGTGCGGATCGCGGTCGTGGGGAAGTACGTGAACCTCCGTGACGCCTACCTGTCCGTGATGGAGGCCTTGAACCACGGCGGGATCCACCACGGCGCGGAGGTTCGCGTCGACTGGATCGCGTCAGACGACCTGGGCGGCGTCGCCACCGAGGAGGCGCTCGGTGAGGCCGACGGCATCCTCATCCCCGGCGGGTTCGGGATCCGAGGGGTCGAGGGCAAGGTCGACGCGGTCAGGTTCGCGCGCGAACGCGGGATCCCGTTCCTCGGGATCTGCCTCGGGCTCCAGTGCGCGGTGATCGAGTTCGCACGACACGTCTGTGGGCTCGAGGACGCCAACTCCTCGGAGTTCGCCCCGGGCACGACCGATCCCGTGATCGACCTCCTCCCCGAGCAGAAGAACGTGTCGGACCTGGGCGCCACGATGCGGTTGGGCGCGCAGGCCTGCTACTTGGAGCCCGGCACGCTGGCCGCACGCTGCTACGGACAGGAGGTCGTCGAGGAACGGCATCGTCACCGCTGGGAGGTCAATCCCGCCTACCTGGACGTGCTCCGCGAGCACGGGATGGTGATCAGCGGCAGCTCCCAGAAGGGCCGGTTGGCCGAGATCATCGAGCTGCCGGACCACCCGTTCTTCATCGCCGGCCAGTTCCATCCCGAGCTCCGGTCGAGGCCCACCCGGCCGCACCCGTTGTTCCGCGAGTTCGTCGGAGCCGCGAAAACGCGCGCCCACGAACGCGCAGGCGAGCGCCGCGTCGCCGTCAGCTGAGGGCATGCCCGAGCCGGCGGGATCGCGGCCGCTTTTCGAAGGCCGATGGGTTCGCATCGACGAAGAGGAATGGCCCGGCGTCGGCGCGTGGGAGGTGGTGCGGACCCCCGATGCGGCAGGCGTGCTTCCGATCACGCCCCGGGGTGACGCGTTGCTCGTGCGACAGTTCCGTCCTCCGGTGCGGCACGTCGTCACGGAGATCCCGGCGGGTCTCCTCGATGTGGAGGGAGAGGACGCGGAGACCTGTGCCGCCAGGGAGCTGTACGAGGAGACCGGGTTCCGTCACACGTCGCTCGAGTTCCTGGCCGGATTCCACCCTTCGGCCGGTCACTCGGCGGAGTTCGTTCACCTGTTCCTCGCCCGGACGCGTTCGGAGCCGGAAGGTGAGCCGGAGGAGGGTATCGAACTCCTACGGATCCCCTTCGCGGAGATCGTCGCGGACGCCCGTGCGGGGCGTCTCGAAGACGTGAAGACCGCCCTCGCCGTGCTCCTGACCGACGCCCGCATGACCCCGGGGTAGGCTGACCCCCGAAGTCCAGAAGGCGTCCGAGAGACGACCAGGGAGGGGCGGGCGTGATCGTCGGCATCCCGAAAGAGGTCAAGGACAACGAGTACCGCGTGGCCGCGACGCCCGAGGGCGTCCGCGAGCTGGTGGACGCCGGGCACACGGTCCTGATCGAGGAAGGTGCGGGGCTCGGATCGGGCCTCAGGGAGGACCGATACAAGCGCGCCGGTGCGCAGTTCGTTTCATCGGCAGAGGACGTGTGGCGCGGGGCGAACATGATCCTCAAGGTGAAGGAGCCGCTGCCTTCCGAGTTCGAGCTGATGCAGGAGGGGCAGATCCTCTTCACCTACCTGCACCTCGCGGCGAACCGAGACCTCACCGAGGAGCTGATCCGACGCAAGGTCGAGGCCGTCGCCTACGAGACGGTCCAGCTCGCCGACGGCCGGCTCCCGCTGCTCGCCCCGATGAGTGAGATCGCGGGCCGGATGGCTCCGCACGTCGTGGCGCATCTGCTCGAGAAGGAGTACGGGGGCCGCGGCGTGCTGATGGGTGGGGTCTCGGGCGTACGACCTGCCCGTGTCCTCGTGCTCGGCGCGGGGATGGCCGGCGCGAACGCAGCCTGGATCGCGGCGGGGATGGAGGCCGAGGTGCTGGTCCTGGACAAGAACCTCGACAAGCTCAGGTTCATCGACCAGATCCAGAAGGGTCGGATCGTCACGCTGATGTCGGATCGGCTCACGCTCGAGCAGCGCGTTCGCGAAGCGGACGCGGTGATCGGCAGCGTCCTCCTCCCCGGGGCGAAAGCTCCGGTGATCGTGTCCGAGGAGATGGTCGCTTCCATGCGACCCGGATCGGTGATCGTCGACATCGCGATCGATCAGGGCGGATGTGTGGCGACGTCTCATATGACCACTCACTCCGACCCCACGTACCTGGTGCACGACGTGGTCCACTACTGCGTCGGGAACATGCCGGGGGCCGTCCCGAACACCTCGACCTATGCACTCACGAACGTGACGCTCCCGTACGCCTTCGACATCGCCGGGCGTGGCCTGGAGGAGGCGGTGCGGGCGGACGGCGTCCTCGCCGGAGGCGTGAACGTCTACGCAGGATCCGTCACGAACGAAGGGGTCGCGGTCGCTCACGGGATCGAGTTCACCCCGCTGCACGAGCTGATCGATGGGGCTGGCTGAGGGGGTCGGGTTGGCGGACGGGCTGGCGGTGGAGGCGGAGCGGTACCTCGACCACCTGGCCGTCGAGCGGGGGCTCTCCGAGCACACGCTGTCGGCTTATCGGCGGGACCTCCGGCGGTACGTCGCGTTCCTCACGCGCAGGGACATGCTGGAACCCGGGGAGGTCGAGGAGGCGACGGTCCGTTCCTTCGTGGCATCCCTCTCGGCATCCACACACGGTCCGAACGACGCTCCCTACCGGGCGACCTCCGTCGCGCGAACGCTGTCGGCCGTCAGGTCGTTCCATCGGTTCCTGCTCAGGGAGGGTGTCACGGACCGTGACCCGGCCGTCGGGGTGCCACAGCCGCGGCTTCCTCGTTCGCTTCCCCGCCCGCTCCCCGTCGAGGACGTCCGACGCCTCCTCGAGGCGCCGGACGAAGGATCGCCCGCCGGTCTCAGGGATCGCGCGATCCTCGAGCTGCTCTACGGATCGGGTCTCCGGATCTCGGAGCTCACCGGGCTCGACGTGGATGATCTCGATCTCGAGGAGGGGAGCGTCCGCGTGCTCGGCAAGGGCGGCAAGGAGCGTGAGGTCCCGCTCGGATCGTTCGGCCGGGATGCCGTGGGCGCGTACCTGACCCGCGGCCGCCCCGCGCTCGCCTCCGTGGCCACCCGCGGCGCCGTGTTCCTGAACGCGCGGGGCGGCCGCCTGTCGCGACAGAGCTGCGCTCGGCTGCTCAGCCGCTACGTCCGGCTCGCGGGGATCGAGCGGCGCGTCACCCTCCACACCCTCCGCCATTCCTTCGCCACGCATCTCCTGGAAGGAGGCGCCGACGTCCGAGTGGTGCAGGAGCTGCTCGGGCACGCGAGCGTGGCGACCACGCAGATCTACACGCTCGTGACGGCCCGGCACCTCCGCGAGGTCTACGAGGAGTCGCACCCGCGCGCACGCCGACGCGTTCCGACGTGATGGAGATCGCGGGCACCCGTTGACGGCCGCGTTGGTCCCTCGCGTGTTGGTCGTGGTCTGCGACTCGTGGGGTGTCGGCGATGCGCCCGACGCGGCGACGTACGGCGACGAAGGTTCCGACACGCTCGCGAACACCGCCGAGGTGGTCGGCGGCATCCACGCACCCAACCTCGAGGCGCTGGGCCTCGGGATGTTGACCGACATCCGAGGGATCGAGGCCTCCGCGGCGCCGGGCTCGGCCCACGGACGCGCGACGGAGCGCTCGGCGGGGAAGGACACGACGACCGGGCACTGGGAGATGATGGGGATCCGTCTCGACGAGCCGTTCCCTCTGTACCCGGATGGGTTCCCGCCGGACGTCATCGGGGCGTTCGAGAAGGGGATCGGGCGCGAGGTCCTGGGGAACCGGCCCGCCTCGGGCACCGAGATCATCGCCGAGCTGGGCGAGGAGCACCTGAAGACCGGGCGGCCGATCGTCTACACATCGGGGGACTCCGTCTTCCAGATCGCGACCCACAAGTCCGTCGTCCCGTTGCCCACGCTCTACGAGTGGTCGCGGATCGCGCGGCGGCTCCTGACCGGTCCGCACACGGTGGGTCGCGTCATCGCCCGGCCGTTCGAAGGGGAGGCGGGGGCGTTCGTCCGGAGCCCCGAGCGCCGCGACTTCTCGGTGCCGCCACCGGGTCCCACCGTCCTCGACCGGCTCCGAGACGCCGGCGTCGCGGTCCTGGGCGTCGGGAAGATCCAGGACATCTTCTCCGGCCAGGGCATCTCGGAGGCGCGCTATTCGGACTCGAACGATCACGGGGTCGACCTGACGATCGAATACCTGCGGAGATCCGGGCCCGCGCTCGTCTTCGCGAACCTCGTCGACTTCGACTCGAAGTACGGGCATCGGAACGACCCGGCCGGGTACGCAGCCTGCATCGAGGCGTTCGATCGGCGCGCCCCCGAGCTGATCGAGGGCTTGGGCGGGGGCGTGATGATGATCACGGGTGATCACGGATGCGATCCCACGACACCACCGACCGACCATTCCCGAGAGCGAACCCCTCTGTTGCTGGCCGGGCTCGAGGGAGGTCCGTACGACGTGGGAACCCGGGAGACCTTCGCCGATCTCGGCCAGACCGTGGCGGAGCTCCTGGGCGCCGACGGCGGCGGACTCGAGGGCCGAAGCTTCGTGGACCTGCTCGGGATCGAGAGGTCGAGCTGATGTCGACGTCGAGGGTCGGGATGCTCGAACGGTCTGCGTTGCATGCAGGGATGCCTCTGGTTCAGGTGGAGGATCGCCTCGTGGACGCCGGCACCGAGACCCCGATGGGACGTCGAGGGTGAAGGATCCGCGCACGGTCGTCGCCGCCAAACGAGATGGGAAGACCCTCCCTGAGGCTGAGATCCGGGCGTTCGTCGAGGGTTACACGAAGGGCGATATCGCGGATGCGGTGGCGGCTGCGTTCCTGATGGCGTGCCTGCTGCGTGGGCTCGACGAAGAGGAGACCCTCGCCCTCACGAAGGCGATGGTCGAGTCGGGAGACACCCTCAGCTTCTCGGGGCTCGGCCGGGCGGCCGTGGACAAACACTCGACCGGGGGAGTCGCGGACGGGGTCACCCTGGTGTTCGCCCCGCTGGCCGCGGCGATCGGACTCGCCGTCGCCAAGCTCTCGGGCCGTGGGCTGGGGCATACGGGCGGGACGCTGGACAAGCTCGAATCGATCCCCGGCCTCCGCACGGATCTCTCCCCGGAGGAGATCCGGCGGCAGGTCGAGGAGGTCGGATGCGCGGTGGCCGCGCAGTCACCGAACCTGGTGCCCGCAGACGGCGCCATGTACGCCCTCCGCGACGCGACCGCCACGGTCCCCTCGATCCCGTTGATCGCCGCCAGCGTGATGTCGAAGAAGCTGGCCGTCGAGACCGACCTGATCCTGCTCGACGTGAAGGCGGGCTCCGGGGCCTTCATGAAGACCCCGGAGGAGGCTCGCGAGCTGGCGGAAGCCTGTCTGGCGCTCGCCTCCGGCTGGGACCGGAAGGCGAGCGCCGCCGTCACCGACATGTCCCAACCGCTCGGGGATGCCGTCGGCAACGCGCTTGATGTGGTCGAGGCGATCTCCGTGCTCCGGGGGGTCACCGGGGGACGCCTGCGCGAGCTCTCGCTCCTGTTCGCGGCGCGCGCGCTCGAACTCACGAGCGGTGTCGGTCACGAAGAGGCGCTCGCCCAGGCGACCGAGGCGATCGAGGGGGGAGCGGCCCTCGAGCGGTTCCGAGCCATGATCGAGGCGCAGGGCGGCGATCCTCGCGTGGTGGACGACCCGCAAGGCATCCTCCCGCGAGCTCCGGTCCGCGAGCCGATGCTCGCGGACCGGAGCGGCGTGCTCGCCGCGGTGCGGGCGGAGGAGATCGGACTCGCGAGTGCGGGGCTGGGCGCCGGCCGGCTCCGGAAGGGCGATCCGATCGACCCGTCCGTGGGTATCGTGGTGCATCCGAAGATCGGTGACCGGCTGGAGGCCGGTGAGCCCATCGGGGAGGTCCACGCGCGAGATCGCGATGCAGCGGCCGAAGCCGCCGGCCGCGTCCTCGCGGCGATGGACGTCGCCGACGGTCCCGTCGAGCCTCCGCCGCTGGTCCACACCTGGTTGTGATCGTGGGGATGTGATCGCGTGGGGAACTTCACGGTGCTCGGGCTGCGGCTGGCGCTCTACATGGCCGCGTCCCTGTTCATCGGTCTCGCGATCCGCGAGTACGCGCGGGCGCGGGTGGCCGCGACGCTCGGCGATCCCACGCCGCGATTGTGGGGACGGGTGACCCTGCGACCGAAGGCTTGGTTCGATCCGTTCGGGAGCGGCTTCCTGCCCGCACTGGTCGCGCTGCTTTGGTCCGTGCAGGCCTTCTTCATGCCTGCGGCGTACGCCAAGCCCGCCCCGATCGACACGAACTACTTCAAGCGACATCCGAGGGATGTCGTCGTTGCCTCATTGGCGGGGCCCGCTGCGTCGCTCGCGCTGGCGATCGCCGGCGGTCTCATCGTCCGAACCGGGGTGAGCGGCGAAGCACTCCTCGTGCTCACGACGTTCGCATTCACGAACGCATCGCTCTTCGTCTTCCACCTCTTGCCGATCCCCGGCCTGGACGGTGGGCGCCTCCTCGCCCTGCTGCTCCCTCCGCATGCCCGTGAGGTGTTCCGGAACGCGGATCGATACCTAGCCCTCATCGTGCTGGTCGTCCTGTTCCTGTTCACGTTCCTGCTCAGCATCGCGTCTCTGCTGACCGGCGCGATCTGCGAGGCGGCGACCGGTCAGGACTGCTTGGTGCTGCTGAGCTTCCCCTAGGGTCGCACCTCCCGGGACCGAGAGAGGTGACCGGTATCATCGCCGGCAACGTGACCGTTCCTGCCGCAGACACGCGCGCTCCCGAGCCTGTGGGAACCCGCCGCGGCCGGGTCCTCACCGGGTTCCGGCCGACCGGGGCGCTCCACGTGGGCCACTGGGCCGGCAATGTCAGCAACGCGGTTCGGCTCCAGGACGAGGGATACGACTGCTACTACTTCATCGCGGACTGGCACATGCTCACGACGCACTACGACCGCACCGCGGAGCTGCCGGCGCTGGTCGAGGACATCGTGCTGGATCTCCTCGCATGCGGCATCGACCCCGCGCGATCGGTCTTCTACCTCCAGTCCGACCTGCCCGAGGTCGCGGAGATGGCCCTCATGCTCGGGATGATCACGCCTCTCGGATGGCTCGAGCGCGTGCCGACGTACAAGGAGCGACTCCGTGACATGGCCGAGCGCGATGTGGCGAACTTCGGGCTGCTCGGCTACCCGGTCCTGCAGACCGTGGACATCTCGATCGTCCGGGGGGAGTTGGTCCCGGTCGGGGAGGACCAGGTGTCGCATCTCGAGATCTCCCGAGAGATCGTTCGTCGGTTCAATCGGCTCTTCGGTGAGGTGCTCGTGGAACCCCAGCCGCTGCTGTCGGATTTCCCGCTGGTTCCCGGCTCGGACGGGCGAAAGATGTCGAAGTCGCTCGACAACGGGATCGGGCTCGCGGACGACCCCGACACGATCCGCGCGAAGGTGCGTTCGTTCATCACCGACCCTCAGAAGGTCCGTCTCGGCGACCCCGGACGTCCGGAGATCTGTCCGGTCTTCGCGCTGCACACCCGCTTCTCGCACGACATCGTCGATTGGACCCGCGACCATTGCCGGTCCGGCGAGCTCGGGTGCGTCGACTGCAAGACGAACCTCGCCGATCGACTCATCGAGGAGCTTCGGCCGATCAGGGAACGGAGGGACGAGCTCGCGAAGGAGCCGGGGCTGGTGTCCAAGGTCCTCGACGAGGGGCGGGAGCGTGTGCGGCCCGTCGTGCGCGAGACGCTCGAGGCGGTCCGCGACGCGATGGGGTTCTCCCGGTGATGAGCGGAGAGGGCGCCGGAACGTTCGCGGTCGAGCTCCCTTCGTTCACCGGTCCGTTCCGCCTCCTGGCGGAGCTGATCGTCGAACAGAAGGTCGATGTGTGCGACGTGCAGGTCGCGACGGTGACCGACGCGTTCCTCGCCTACGCGAAGGACGCCGAACGCTGGGACCTCGAGGAGGTCACGTGGTTCCTCGCGATGTGCGCGGTGTTGCTGGAGCTGAAGGTCGGCCGCCTGATGCCTCGGCACACCGAATCCGACGAGGACGACCTGCTCGGCCCTTCTCCGGACCTCGCCTACGCACGCTCGAGGGAGCTGGCGGCCTTCCGGAAGGTGGCCGTCGAGCTCGCTCGCCGGCTGGAAGACGAAGCGGGGTATTTCACGAGGGACGTGGGCCCCGGTCCGGAGTTCTCGCACCTCTATCCGGATCCGATGACGAAGGTGGATGCGGAAGGGCTGGCCCGACTCGCCGCGCAACTGCTCCGGCCTCCGCCCACGCTCGACCTCACCCACGTGACGCCGATCCGCTACACGATGGCTGAGGCGATGTCGGCCGTCGAGCAGCGGATCGAGGACTTCGGGCGGGCCGCGTCCTTCCGGGACCTCGTTGCCGACTGCGACGAGCGGATCCAGGTCGTGGTCCGTTTCCTCGCGTTGCTCGAGCTGTACCGTGACGGCCGGGTCGAGCTGCACCAGGGGGAGACGTTCGGCGAGATCCGTGTGGAGTGGCAGGGATGACGATGCCGAAGACGGAGGCGGAGGGGAACGGCACGGACACGCGAGCGCTCGAGGCGCTGCTCTTCGTCTCCGACGAACCGCTCACGCCCTCCGTCATCGCGCAATCGCTCGAGATCGACCGAAGGACCGCCGACGCGCTGTGCGACCAGCTGGTGGAGGAGCTCGAGGCTCGGGGTGCGGGCATCCTGTTGCGGAACGTCGCCGGCGGATGGCGGCTCTTCACCCATCCGGACACCGCCGCCGAGGTCGAGCGCTTCGTGCTCTCGTCGCGGCAGGCTCGGCTCACGAAGGCCGCGCTCGAGACGCTCGCGATCGTCGCGTACAAGCAGCCCGTGACCCGGCACCAGATCACCTCGATCCGAGGCGTGAACTCCGACGGCGTCATCCGCGCTCTCCAGGACAAAGGGCTCGTCGAGGAAGCGGGACGCGAGGAGACGCCCGGCCGGCCGATCCTGCTCGCGACCACGCCGACGTTCCTGGAACGGCTCGGGCTGCCTTCGCTGGCCGCTCTGCCCTCGTTGGCTCCTCTCCTGGGCATCGATGCCGAGCCGGACGAGAACCCGGTGGAGCAGCACACGGCTTCCGAGGACGCCGAGCATGCCGAGTCCTCCGAGCCGGTCGAGTCCTCCGAGTAGCGCGTGCCGGTCGAGCGTCTCCAGCGTCTCCTCGCGCGCGCCGGGTACGGCTCCCGTCGCAGCTGTGAGGAGCTGATCGTCGAGGGTCGGGTCACCCTCAACGGCACGGTCGCGACGCTCGGCGACCGCGCGGATCCCGTCGAGGATGAGGTTCGGGTCGACGGTCTCGACGTGAACCTCGACCCCAACGTGAAGTACTACGCGCTCCACAAGCCGGCCGGCGTCGTCACGACGATGCGCGACCCCCAGGGCCGACCGGATATCCGCGCCTTCCTACCGGAGGAAGGGCCACGGGTCTTCCCGGTGGGACGGCTCGATCGCGACACCGAAGGGCTCCTGCTCCTCACGAACGACGGCGATCTCGCCAACGCCCTGACACATCCCCGTTTCGGCGTCGAGAAGGAGTACCTGGCAGAGGTCGAGGGCGTCCCGACGCCGAGGCACGTGGGACAGCTCCGGAAGGGGGTCGAGCTGGAGGACGGCCACGCGAGCGCCAAGAGCGCGCGCGTGGCCGGCCGGTCGGGTGCGCGCGGCGCCGTGCGCCTCGTGATGACCGAGGGCCGCAAACGGGAGGTGCGCCGCCTGCTCGCGGCGGTGGGGCTGCCGGTGACGCGTCTCGTCCGGGTTCGCGTGGGGGCGGTCCGACTGGGACGGCTTCCGCCGGGGGAGCGCCGTGAGCTCACGCACGACGAGGTGATCGCGCTCAGAGAGGTCGTCGACGGGTAGCCTTGGGGACTCGGGGCGCCGCGCCCGGGGGAGGTGTCCTGATGAGGCTTCGTGCGGCGCGCGGGGCCATCCGCGTGCCATCGGACGACGGTGACGCGCTGCTCGGATCGACCGAGCGCCTCCTGTCGGCCGTCCTGCAGCGCAACGCGATCGACCCGGAGGACCTCGTGAGCATCATGTTCACCGCGACGGAGGACCTCCGCTCCGCCTTCCCGGCGGAGGCGGCGCGGCGGATGGGCCTCGGGCGCGTGCCGCTGATGTGCGCCCAGGAGATCCCGGTGCAGGGTTCGATGCCATCCGTGATCCGGATCCTCCTGCACTTCCACTCCGACCGGACCCTCGACGAGGTCGTGCACGTGTACCTCGACGGCGCGGAGACCCTCCGAGATGACGTCCGCTGAGGGCGTCGCCCCGATGATGGCCGCTCGCTCGTACGGACCGATCGAGCGGGTGGCGGTCCTGGGCACCGGGCTCATGGGCACCTCGGTCGCGATGGCGGCGGCGCGGGCCGGCGCCTCGGTCACCGGCTGGGACGCCGATCCCGAGACGACGGCCCGCGCCGCCGCCCTGGGGGGGTTCACGCAGGCGGCGTCATCGGACGAGGCGGTCGAGGGAGCCGACCTCGTCGTGGTCTGCACCCCGATCCCGACGATCGCGCCGGTCGTCGCGGCCGCCCTGGCCGCGACGACGGGCACGATCGTCACCGAGGTCGGGAGCATCATGGGCTCGGTGTCCCGGCAGGTGATCGCCGACGCCGCGTCGGAGGATCTCCCGCGGTACGTGCCCGGCCACCCGATGGGGGGGAGCGAGCGATCCGGCCCCGAGCACGCCTCGCCGTCGGTCCTCGACGGCATCGTCTGGGTGATCTCGCCGACGGAAACGTCCGATCCCGGCGCCGCCCAGGCCCTCGAGACCTGGATCGAGGGCCTGGGCGCGAGAGCCGTCCGCATGCCCGCCGATCGTCACGACCGCCTCGTGGCCTTCGTGAGCCATCTCCCGCAGGTGGCGTCGACCGCGTTGATGAGTCTGGCCGCGACGGAAGAGGCCGACGAGCCGGAGATCCTCCTGCTGGCGGCCGGCGGCTTCCGGGACCTCACGCGTCTCGCCGCGTCCGACGCAGGGTTGTGGTCCTCGATCCTGCTCGCGAACGCCGAACAGATCGCCGAGGCGATCGACCTGTACGTCGATCGCCTCCGGAGCCTGCGGGAGGACGTCGTCGGGAGCCGAGGCGACGCGGTGCGATCGACGTTCGCGCAGGCGAAAGAGGCTCGTCTCGGCCTCGCGACCAAGCCACAGGTGAAGGCGGGCGTTGCGGTGCTCCAGGTCGAGGTGCCCGACCGGCCCGGCGCTCTGGCCGAGCTGACCTCGATCCTCGCGGAGGGCCGCGTGAACATCGAAGACCTGCAGATCGTCCACTCGCCCGAGGGTGGGCGAGGGACGGTGCACCTCACCGTGGCCGCGGCCGCCGTGGACCATGCCACGGAGGTCCTCGTCGCGGGGAGCCTCGATCCCATCCGGCTGGCGTGAGGCAACGATGCGGGCTCATGTGACGCCTGGCGCCACGGTGGGAGGCGAGCTTCGCGTGCCCGGCGACAAGTCGATCTCGCACCGATGGCTCCTGATGGCAGCGACGGCGGACGGATCGAGTCGACTCGAAGGCTTGCCCCGGTCCCTCGACACGCTCTCGACCGCCACCTGCCTCGCGACGCTCGCGCCCGCGGCTCGACCTGCACTCGAAGCTTGGGCATCGAGCCCTTCGGTGGCCGGTGAGCGACACGGTTCCACGTGGAACCGAGATGCATCGACCCTCGACCTCGACACCCTCGACCTTCAAGGTGAAGGGCGGAGATCGCTCCGAAGGCCGACCCACGAGCTCGATTGCGGGAACTCAGGGACGACGATGCGGCTGCTTGCCGGACTGGCCTCGTCATCTCCGTTCGAAACGGTGCTCCGAGGGGACGCCAGCCTGGCCGCGAGGCCCATGGAGCGCGTCGCGGAGCCGCTTCGCGCGATGGGCGCGGACGTCACCACGGAGGACGGCCATCCACCGCTCACGATCCGCGGTGCGGAGCTCCGAGGGATCCGATTCGAGCCCGAAGTCCCGAGCGCGCAGGTGAAGACCGCCGTCCTCCTGGCCGCCCTCGCGGCCGAAGGAACGACGACCGTCGCCGAACGCATCCCGACCCGCGATCACATGGAGCGCTTGTTCGTCGCGTTGGGGGCACCGATCCGCTCCGACGGGGCCGACCTCGTGCTCGAGGGGCCGTTCCAGCACGAGGGACTCCGAGGGGTGATCCCCGGCGATCCGTCCTCCGCCGCGTTCCTGCTTGGAGCGGCCGCGCTCACGCGAGGGAACGTCACGATCACCGGTGTGAGCCTGAACCCGACGCGACTCCGCTTCCTGGACGTGCTTGGGAGGATGGGTCTCGAAGTGGAGATCGACATCGAGGGATCTGAGTTGGGAGAGCCGTTCGGAAGGATGCACCTCGCTCCCGGCGGCGCGCTCCGACCCGTCCACGTCGACGCCAACGAGCTGCCCCTCGTCATCGACGAGATCCCGCTTCTCGTCGCGGTCGCCTCACACGCCCCGGGCCCCTCGCGATTCGAGGGTGGCGCCGAGCTCCGTGTGAAGGAGAGCGACCGGCTCTCGGTCCTTGGTGAGGGGATCCGCTCGCTCGGGGGCGACGCGTCGGAGGAGGGCGACGACCTCCTGGTCGGTGGGGGAGGGTTGTCGGGCGGCTCCGCCCGATCGGCCGGCGACCATCGGATGGCGATGGCGTTCGCCGTGACGGCCCTGGCCGCCCGGGCACCTTCCGACATCGACGGGATCGAGTCGGCCGCCGTCTCGTTCCCCGACTTCTTCCCGCTCCTCCGCTCGCTCGGGGCCGACGTCGAGGTCTCGCGGTGACACCGCGCCTGATCGCCATCGACGGCGCGGCGGGAAGTGGCAAGAGCACGCTCGCCCGGCTCCTCGCGACGACGCTCGCACTTCCTTACATCAACACGGGTGCGATGTATCGCGCGCTCACGCTGGCGGCACTTCGACTGGGGATCGACGTCGAGGATGAGGATGCGTTGGTTCGTCTGATGGAGACCCTGGACTTCACGTTGAGCTCTGCGGGCCCGGAAAAGCCTCAAGCAGCCCCGAGGGAACTCTGGATCGACGGCGCGCCGCCTTCGGACGAACTGGAGTCCCCCGATGTCGAGGCGAACGTGAGCGCCGTCGCGAGGCACCCCGCGGTTCGTGCTGCGATGCGGGCCGCGCAGCGAGCCCTCGGGGAAGGGGGCGCCGTGATGGAGGGCCGGGACATCGGCACCGCGGTCTTCCCGGACGCGCCCGTCAAGCTGTTCTTGGTGGCGGCGCCCGAGGAGCGCGCCGGCCGGCGGGTCGAGGAACGGGGATCCGAGCAGGTGGCCGGCGCGCTCCACGAGCGCGATCGACGGGATGCCCGCGTGAACCTCTTGGTGCCGGCCGAGGATGCGGTGGTGATCGACACGAGCGATCTCGACGTGGACGGCACGCTCCGGGTCGCGCTGGCGGCCGTCGCCGATCGCGCGCCGGAGCTTCCCGCGGGACGTACAGAACCGTGACCGTCCCCCGGATCGCCGTCGTGGGGCGGCAGAACGTCGGCAAGTCGACCCTGGTGAACAGGTTGTTCGGCAGGCGGGAGACGATCGCCCACGACGATCCGGGGGTCACTCGCGACCGGGTGGAGCTCGAGGCGACGTGGAACGGCCGACGGTTCGGGCTCGTCGACACGGCGGGATACCTCCATCGGGCGAAGGGGGTCGAAGCGCTCGCCGGCCAACAGACGGTTCGAGCGATGGAGGAGGCCCAAGTCGTCCTGCTGGTCGTTGACGTGGCATCGGGGATCACGGAGGAAGACGCGCAGCTTGCCCGCCGCCTTCGACGGTCGACGGCTCCGGTGTTGGTGGTGGCCAACAAGGTCGATTCTCGCCAGGAGGAGGCGGATGTCCCCGTGTTCCATTCCCTCGGGTTGGGGGATCCGATCGCCGTCTCGGCGCAGCACGGCCGCGGGGTCGGGGAGCTTTTGGACCGTATGGTGGACCTCCTGTCCGACGCGCCGGAGGCCGACGGCGGCGAGGGCGAGGCTCCTGGAAGCGAGGAACCGCGGTTCGCGCTGGTCGGCCGGCCGAACGTCGGCAAGTCCAGTCTCTTCAACCGACTCGTGGGAGAGGAGCGGGCCGTCGTCTTCGAGGAGGCGGGCACGACCCGCGACAGCGTCGACGCGCTGGTCGAGTGGCCCGGCGCGGGCCAGATCCGATTCGTGGACACCGCGGGCATGCGCCGCGAGATCCGCGTGCAAGGCGTCGAGTACTACAGCTTCGTTCGGGCGGCGGCGGCGATCGACCGGGCGGACGCCGTCGCCGTGATCTTCGACGCCTCCGAGGGCCTCACGGCCGAGGACGAGAAGATCGCGTTCCGAGTGCTCGAGGCCGGGAAAGGGTTGCTCATCGTCGCCAACAAGTGGGACCTGGTCGAAGACAAGGACCGTCGCTTCAAGCAGCTGACAGAGAACGCCACCATGCTCGGCCGCGCGTCGGTGATCCGAACCTCGGCCGCCCACGGGCAAGGGGTGGCTCGCATCCCGAAGATGCTCCTCGACCTCCGTCAGCGGTGGTCCGCGCGCGCATCGACATCACGGGTGAACGAGCTGCTCCAGGAGGCGCAGGGCGCCAACCCGTCTCCCCGGTCTTCGGGAACGCTCCATTACGCGGCGCAGGTGGGAACCCGCCCCCCGTCGTTCGTCTTCTTCGGCGGAGGCCGTGCCCCCGGCCCCGGTTACCGTCGGTACCTCGAGAACCGGTTCCGTGAGGCGTTCCATCTCGACGGGGTGCCGATCCGGATGAGGTTCCGGCCGCGTACCCGCGGGCGATCTCGGTGAGCGGGGGTGTGGCACGGAACCACCCCCGACTACACTTCCGCGAACGGGCCGTGGCGCAGCTTGGTTAGCGCGTCTGACTGGGGGTCAGAAGGTCGCGGGTTCGAATCCCGCCGGCCCGACGGATGAGAGGGACGACGGACACCATGCCGGCATCCTCCGCCATCATCACGGTTCCCAACATCCTGTCGTTCGCGCGGATCGCCCTCATCCCCGCCTTCTGCTGGCTGTCGGCGAACGAGCGAACGCGTCTGTGGGGCATCCTCCTGTTCGCCGTCGTGGTCAGCACCGACTGGGTCGACGGCTACGTGGCGAGGAGAACCGGCCAGGTGAGCGAGCTGGGTCGGATCCTCGATCCGGTCGCCGACCGGCTCGCCATCGGCGCCGGCCTCCTCACGTTCGCGATCTCGGGCATCTTCCCGTTCTGGGCGGCACTCCTGATCCTCGTTCGCGATGTCACGCTGTTGCTCGGGGGCGCGGCGCTCCTGTGGGGGAGGAACGTCCGTGTCGACGTACGGTGGATCGGCAAGATCGCGACGGCGTCGCTGATGGCGGCGGTCGCGTGGATCGCCTGGGGCAACGCCGGAGGCCCGCTCGGAGAGGTGCTCCTGGTGGGCGGTTGGCTCGCCTACGTCGTCGGGATCGCCGAGTACTACATCGCCGCCGGGCTCTATGTGATCGACGTGCGCGACGCACTCGCGGCGCGGGGCGTCTTGGAGGAGTAAGAAGGAGCAGCTTCACAGGACAAGCTCAACGAACGAGGCCGACGAACGGAGCCAACCGAACGGAGGAGAGCGAGTGGAGTACCCGGAGGATCTGCGGTATTCGCGAGAGCATGAATGGGCGAGATCGGAGAACGGACGGATCCGAGTCGGCATCACCGATTTCGCACAGGATGCGCTGGGTGACGTCGTCTATGTGGACCTTCCGGAGCCAGGGACCCAGGTCACGGCGGGTCAGGCCTTCGGTGAGGTCGAATCCACGAAATCTGTGTCGGATGTATTCGCCCCCGTGTCGGGGACCATCGTGGAGCGGAACGCCGCCCTAGAGGAGAAGCCGGAGCTCGTGAACGAGCAGCCGTACGGCGACGGCTGGCTCATCGCGATCGAGGCCTCCGATCAGACCGAGCTCGATCAGCTCCTCGACAGCGGTGGGTACCAGGAGCACGTCTCCAGCGCCTGAGGAACACACGCAGGCCGGATCGGCCGGACCTCGACCCTCGACCCGCGCTTCAGCGCAGGTCGAGGGTCATGGTGGAAGACGGTCGAGGGTCATGCTCCCGAGAAGTCGAGGGTTCGGCGTAGCCGCGGTTGACCCTCCTCACACCCTGCGATAACGTCCACGGCGCATCGAGGTCGACGGTTCGCGCGAAACGTCGACCGTCGACCCGACATCGGACCTGAGGGGAACCTGACGGTGTTCTGTACGCGTTGTGGACATCGCAACCGCGACGACGCGCGCTTCTGCGCTGAATGCGGGGCTCCGCTTCAGGATGACTCGACGGTGACGCTCACGCCGGTGGAACCCGACGATGACGACAACGTCGAGTTCCCGTTCCCCGAGGATGAACTGGAGCCCGGCCAAGCGCTCCTTCAGGTCAAGCGTGGTCCGAACGCCGGGTCGACCTTCCTCCTCGACACTGACTCCACGAGTGTCGGGCGAAACACGGAGAGCGCCGTGTTCCTCGACGACATCACGGTGTCTCGAGCTCACGCCACCTTCGAACGCCGCCCGGAGGGGGAGTGGTTCGTTCGCGACGAGAGCAGTCTCAACGGAACGTATGTGAATGGCGAGCAGGTCGACGAGACCAAGCTCGCGACGGGGGACCAGGTACAGATCGGGCGATTCAGGTTGACGTTCTTCCAGGCAGGGGAGTGAGGTGCAGATGGCCGGCACGCGCAACTACCAGTCGATCGGTGAGGTCCTCGTGTCCGTGAAGACGGAATTCCCGGACATCACCATCTCGAAGATCCGGTTCCTCGAGGCCGAGGGCCTGATCGAGCCCGAACGGACGCCATCCGGCTACCGGAAGTTCTACAGCGATGACGTCGAGCGGCTCAAGTCGATCCTTCGGATGCAGCGAGACGAGTACCTGCCCCTCAAGGTGATCAAGGAGCGTCTGCTCCATCAGGATGCCGGTGCAGAAGATGGGGAGCCGTCGGCCGACGGCGAGGCACGATCGGAGGACGGAGCGTCGCTCGTGGAAGAGATCGCCGAGGCGCCGACCGGGCTCCAGATGTCGCTCGAGGAGATGTCCACGGCCACCGGGATCGAACGGGACAGGATCAAGGAGCTCGAGGCGTTCGGGATCATCTCCTCCCATGGTCCCGAAGGCGCCCGCTACTACGACGGTGACGACTTCATCATCCTCTCGATCGTGAAGGACTTCTTCCGGTACGGCATCGAAGCCAGGCACCTCACGATGTACAAGCACTTCGCGGATCGAGAGTCCTCGTTCTTCGACCAGATCGTCGCGCCCACACTCCGGCAGAAGAACCCGGATGCTCGCCGTACGGCTGCCCAGACGCTGGCGAACCTCTCCGCGACGTCGCGGAAGTTCAAGCAGGCCCTGCTCCGCACCAACCTGCGCGACCACCTCACCAGCGCGTGAGACGGCGCGCCGTCCGGGGCGCCGTCGCCTTGCTTCCCCTACTGATCCTGCTCAGCCAGTTCTCTGCACTGGGCACGCTCGGCCGACAGGTGGGGCCACCCCCGACCCCCGTGCCACCCAACGGCTCGCCGTCGCCGTTCGTCTCCCACCTGTCGACGCCGGCGGACCCGATGCCCGTTCCGAAGGTGGACGCTCCGGCGGCGATCCTCATGGATCTCGGCACGCGACAGGTTCTGTTCGAGAAGGCGCCGGATCTGGCTCGGCCGGTGGCCAGCTTGACCAAGCTGATGACCGCGTTGCTCGTGCTGGAGCGGGAGGCGGGGCGTCTCGATCGGATGATCCGCATCCATCCCGACGCCGTGTTCGATCGGGGTGACTACGGTGGGGGGTCGACCCTCGGGCTCAGGCCCGGCGAACGCGTCTCCATCCGTGGGTTGCTCACGGGACTGCTCCTCGGCTCGGCGAACGACGCGGCCGAAGCTCTGGCGATCGAGGAAGCGGGCAGCGTGTCCGCCTTCGTGCAGGATATGAACGCGCGCGCGAAGGTGATGGGGATGTCGCAGACGAAGTTCGCGTCCCCGCACGGCCTCGACGACCGAGGTCACTCGTCCGCAGCGGACCTCATGCGGCTCCTCCGGGTGGCATCCAAGGACCCCACCTTCCGCGACCTGATCGGTCGCAGGTTCGCGGTCGTTCGATCGGACTCCGTTCGCGCGCGAAGGATCCAGAACCGCAACGTGATGCTCTGGCTGTACCCGGGGGCATCGGGCGTCAAGACCGGCTATACGGCGGGATCGGGCTTCTGTCTGATGGTCACAGCTCGCCGTGGCGGGAAGGAGCTCGCCGTGGTCGTGCTGGGCGGACGTGACGAGGTGTTCTCCGATGCCGCCGCCCTTCTCAACCACGGGTTCGCGGCATATGAGCGCCGGACCCTGGTCGAGGAGGGGGAGTCGCTCGGGAGTCTCCGGGTCCGTGGAGGCGAAGTGCCCGTCGTGGCAGCGGAGCAGCTCGATGCCCTGGTGGGAGTGGAGGCGGGGGGAGCGATCGAGCGGACCCTGAGCGCGTCGCCCGGCGCGGCGTACCCGCCGCCCAGCGGTTCCGTCGTCGGATCGTTGCGCGTGACATCGTCGGGGGCCTCGCTCGGGAAGGTGACGGTCCTCGTGGCCAACCTGGAGCCGCCCCCGGAGCCGACGGGCTCCTGGTGGGGGCGGGCGGCGGGCGCGGTTTCCGGGGCGGTCACGGCGGTCGTTGCGGGGTTGCTCGGGTAAAGGCTGAGCGGACGACCGATCCACGCCCGGGTCCCTGTCCGGCGCCAGGCGGATGCTAGGCTCCGAACTCGATGACGGAGCTCGCTCGCGTGCTGTTCGGGCGCGAGGACATCCGCCGCCGGGTGGACGAGCTCGGCCGCACGATCACCGGGGACTACGTGGGGCGTGAGCCCGTGCTCATCTCGGTCCTCAAAGGCGGCACGGTGTTCCTCGCGGACCTGATGCGCCAGATCCAGCTGCCGCTCGAGACCCACCTGATGGCCATCAGTCCCTACGGTGCCGCGGAAGAGTCGATGGGCCGGGTCCGGATCCTCCTGGATATCGACGTCGACCTGACGGATCGGGACGTGCTGCTGATCGAAGACATCGTCGACACCGGTCTGACCCTCTCCTACCTGCTGTCGATCATGCGCTCCCGCCGTCCCGCCTCACTCGAGCTGTGCACGCTGCTCGACCGATCCATCCGACGGATCGTGCCGCTCCGCCCCCGCTACGTCGGGTTCGATTGCCCCGACAGCTTCGTCGTCGGCTACGGCCTCGACTTCGAGGAGCGATATCGGAACCTGGCCGACATCCTCGAGATCTCCGACACGGCGGCGCTCAAGGCCGACCCGGACGCGCTGCTCTCGCATCTCGCCGTCGCGGGCTAGGTTGCGTTCGGTCGCGAGCGCCTCGTACAGTGCCCGCACGACCATGATCGAGATGCAGCTGGAAGGCGTTCGGGTGGAGCTTCCGACCAACCAGCCGATCGTGCTGCTCCGCGAGCGGGACGGCGAGCGGTATCTCCCGATCTGGATCGGTGCCTCCGAGGCGGCGGCGATAGCGCTCTCGTTGCAGGGTGTCCAGACGCCCAGGCCGATGACCCACGATCTGATGAAGAACATCCTCGAAGACCTCTCGGTGGCCGTCCAGAAGATCGTGGTGACCGAGCTCCGGGATTCCACCTTCTACGCCACGATCGAGCTTCAGCGGAACGGTGACCACTACGAGGTGAGCTCCCGGCCCTCCGACGCCATCGCACTCGCGGTGCGATTGGCGGTGCCGATCTTCGCCAGCGAGGACGTCCTCGACGAGGCCGCGATCTTGATCCCCGGCGAAGAGGAAGAAGAGGTCGAGAAGTTCCGTGAGTTCCTCGACAACGTGACGCCGGAGGACTTCAACCCGGAGGGGACGCCGGAGCCCTGAACGGGCGCCGGCGTCCCCGGGTTCGGTCGTAAGGAGCGGAGCGGCTCAGCCGTAGAAGAAGACCGTGACCCAGAGATAGCCGTTGGCATCACGGTAGGTGCCGAGCGCCACTCGGTGAAATCCTCTGTTGAGGATGTTCGCGCGGTGGTGGGGCGACTTCATGAACGCCTGCTCGATCCCGCCGATCGTGCCGCCGGTGACCCCGACGTTCTCGCCCCACGTCGACCATCTGACGCCTCTCAGGTAGAACGAGGACGGGTTCGACGTGTGGAAGATGTATCCCCTGTTCGCCATCGCGACGCTGTGTCGGTGGGCGAGCTTGGACATCGTGTAGTGGATGTCGACCTTGTGCACCCCATTGTTCAGGCGGCTGCCGTTGGTGACCTGATACATCCGGGCGCGAGGGGTCGCTGCCTGCGCCGAAGGGGCGAGCGCGGTGAAAGCAGTCAGGAACGTCGCCACGAGGGCGATCCTGGTCAGTGCGGTCCGGGGGGACTGTCTCATGATATTCGTCTTCTTTCGGGTTATGCCCACTTGGATTTGATACCTATTTGTGGGTAGTCATCCATCGACTATCTGGACGAGGAACTTGAGCCTTGCCTGAGCCGGGAACTACCGGGTCCGTTGACACGTAGGTCATACGGACCTACGCTGCGACGACACGGTCGTAATTACGGAGCTGTGATGAGCGAAGAGGGATATCGGGTACCGGACGTCTGCCGGATCGTCGGCATCAGCTATCGACAGCTCGACTATTGGGCCAGGACCGAGCTGGTGACCCCCTCGATCCGCGACGCCCACGGGTCCGGAACCCAGCGGCTGTACTCGTTCCAGGACCTCCTCGCGCTCAAGGTCATCAAGAAGCTCCTGGATACCGGGGTGTCCCTGCAGCGGGTTCGGAAGGCCGTCGAGCACCTGAAGTCCATGAAGCGGCCAGCACACGGCGTCACGCTCATGTCGGATGGCCGTGGGGTGTACGAGGCGCATTCGCCGGAGGCCGTGATCGACCTCCTGCAGAAGGGGCAGGGTGTGTTCGCGATCGCCCTGGACCAGGTGTGGAACGATCTGGAGGGGACCCTCTCCAAACGCCGACGGGCGGCCGCAGCGGGGTCGTGAGCACGCGAGCCGAGACCCCGGTCGCATCGATGGGGGAGTCTCTGCCGAAGAGTGACACCGTCCGTTTCGCCCATGCCTCCGAGCGCCAGTTCGCGCAGCTGCTCGACTTCTACGGGATCACATGGGACTACGAACCCACCTCTTTCGACATCGAGTGGGATCGCGAGGGGAACGTCGTCCGCCGATTCACCCCCGACTTCTTCCTGCCGGAATTCGATCTCTACATCGAGATCACGACGCTCAACCAGAAGTTGGTGACCAGGAAGAACAGGAAGGTGCGGCAGCTCCGCGAGCGGTACCCGGAGATCCGGTGCAAGGTCTTCTACCAGCGGGACTACCTGTCGCTCGTGACGAAGTACGGCCTCGAGGATCGCTCCGGCTGATCGGCGACCTGCCCGTAGACTGCCCGGCGTGAAGTTCGCCCCGCACACGGAGTCCGAGATCCAGGAGATGCTTTCGGCGATCGGCCTCTCGTCGCTCGACGGGTTGTTCGAGCAGATCCCCCGATCCATCCGTCTCGACGGATCCCTGGAGATGCCCGAGGGCGTCTCGGAGCTGGAGATCGTCGAGGACCTCCAACACCTGGCGGGCCGCAACCGGCACCTGGACGAGCTGGTGTGCTTCGCCGGTGCCGGTGCGTACGACCACTACATCCCCTCCGTGGTCTGGGCGCTGGCCGCTCGTTCGGAGTTCTCGACCGCCTACACGCCGTACCAGCCCGAGCTCTCGCAAGGCATCCTGCAGACCTTGTTCGAGTTCCAATCGATGGTGTGCGAGCTCACCGGCCTGGAGGTGTCGAACGCCTCCCTGTACGACGGGGCGACGGCTCTGGTCGAGGCCGTGAACATGACGAGGACCGGCGAGCGGAGCCGGGTCCTGGTCTCGGAAGGGGTCGATCCGAGACTCGTGGAGACCCTTCGAACGTATGGGAAGGGTTCTGGGTACGAGCCGGAGGTCTTCGCCGCCGAGCGGGGCAGAGGGGGTTCGCCGGCCGTCGGCGACGACGTGGCGGCGGTCGTGGTCCAGCATCCCAACGTCTTCGGGATCTTGGAGCCGGCGTCGGAGCTGTTCGCCGCCGCGCGCGACGGTGGTGCAAGGTCGATCCAGGTCTTCGACCCACTCTCACTCGGTGTGCTGGCGCCGCCCGGTCAACTCGGCGCCGACATCGCAGTGGCCGAGGGACAATCCCTCGGGAACCATCTCGCCTTCGGCGGGCCTTACTTGGGACTCATCGCAGCCCGGATGGGGGACGTGCGGCGGATGCCGGGTCGCATCGTCGGGGAGACGGTGGATGTTGAGGGCGTTCCGGGGTACGTCCTCACGCTCCAGGCTCGCGAGCAGCACATCCGGCGGGAGAAGGCGAACTCCAACATCTGCACCAACCAGACCTTGATGGCGATCGCCGCGACGATCTATCTCGGGTGGCTCGGACCGGAGGGCCTCGCCGAGTTGGGGCGTCGATGCGCCTCGAAGGCCTCGTACGCAGCCGAGCGTCTGACCGAGATCCCAGGGGTCTCGCTCCTGTATCCGGACGCTCCGTTCTTCAAGGAGTTCGCCGTCCGCGTCCCGGGACGCGCGGATCAGACCGTCGAGAGGCTCGTGGAGCACGGTTATCTGGGTGGAGTGGCGTTCCCCCGGGCGGGGGAGGACGTGCTGCTCGTCGCCGTGACGGAGCGGAGGACTCGGGAACAGATCGACGGGCTGGTGGCCGCCGTGGAAGCGGTGATCGCGTGACGGCGATCGGTGCGCCGATCCGGCGCCAGGGGCCGGCCGGCGACGGAACGATCCTCGATCGTTCCGTCGCCGGCCGGCGTGCGTGGAGCTTGCCGCCCCTTGACGTCCCCGAGGCGCCGATCGCCGCCGAGCATGCCCGGAGCGAGCCGCCCGACCTCCCGGAAGTGGGAGAGGTGGACCTCGTGCGCCATTACACGCGGTTGGCGCAGATGAACTACGGCCTCGACACCGGGATGTATCCCTTGGGCTCCTGCACGATGAAGTACAACCCCAAGGTCGCCGAGACGGTGGCCGCCCTTCCGGGCTTCCAGCGACTGCATCCCCTTCAACCGGACTCGACCGCGCAGGGGGCGCTCGAGTTGTTGTGGAGGCTCGAGCGTGCGCTCTGCGAGATCACGGGCATGGCCCGGGCGACCTTGCAGCCACCGGCGGGCGCGTGCGGCGAGATGACGGGGCTGTTGCTCATGCGCGCCTTCCACGAAGACCGCGGCGACCAACGGCGTCGCGTGATCATCCCGGATTCCGCGCACGGCACGAACCCGGCCAGCGTGCGCCTGGCCGGGTTCGAAGCGGTGCCGGTGCGCTCGGACGCTCGCGGCCTCGTGGACGTGGGCGCTCTCGCCAAGCTGGTGGACGAGTCGGTCGCCGGTCTGATGCTGACGAACCCCAATACGCTCGGGCTCTTCGAGGAGGAGATCGACGAGATCGCGGAGACGATCCACGGTGTCGGCGGCCTCCTGTACTACGACGGCGCCAACCTCAACGCGATCCTCGGCCGTTGTCGTCCGGGGGACATGGGGTTCGACATCGTGCACATCAACACGCACAAGACCTTCGCGACCCCGCACGGCGGCGGAGGTCCGGGGGCAGGACCCGTGGGGGTGAGTGAGGAGCTGGTCCCGTATCTGCCTGCCCCGATCGTGCAGAGGGCGGAGGACGGAACCTTCTCGCTCGACGAGGGCGAGAGTCGCTCCATCGGTCGGATGCACGGGTTCCACGGGAACGTCGGGATCCTCGTGCGCGCGTACTCCTACGTCTTCCTCCACGGGGCCGACGGCCTGAAGGAGGTGAGCGAGCTCGCCGCGCTGAACGCCAATTACCTCGCTCATCTGGTGAAGGAGGACTTCCCCCTCGCGCACCCCGACATGCGGCCGATGCACGAGTTCGTCGCGACCGCGAAGCCGCTCCGAACGGCGACCGGCATCAAGGCGATGGATGTCGCCAAACGCGTGATCGACCTCGGATTCCACCCCTCGACGGTGTACTTCCCGCTCGTCGTGGAGGAGGCGATGATGGTCGAACCCACCGAGACCGAGTCCAAGGCGACGCTGGAGTTCTTCGCACAGGCGCTTCGGCAGGCCGCTCAGGATGCCCGGGAGCGCCCGGAGACCCTTCGTGAGGCGCCGGTCACGACACCGGTCCGTCGACTCGATGAGGCAAGGGCTGCACGGGCTCTCAAGCTGCGCTGGTAGCGCTCACCGCTACCTCACCATGGGTACTCGCCACTAGTCATCTTTGACCAGTTTCCTCTCAAGCCCTCCTGGCCCGCGGCCGATGTTCGGTGGCAGAGGCGGCTGAGGGAGCCGCCCGCGGCAAGGGGGCGCAGCGATGAGACGAGGTCTGGTCAAGGCCGTCAAGGTCTTGGGGTTCACCCTCGCCCTCTCCGTCATGCTTGGGGCTGTTGCGCCCAGCGCACGTGCCGCCTGGACCCCCCGTCGCGACATGCTCGGGTGGATGAACACCGCTCGGAGCAACCACGGGTCGATCGCGCTGTATCGGGGACACCGGCTCCGGGAGATGGCGGACGAGCACAGCAAGAAGATGGCGAGCGTGGGGCAGATCTTCCACACGGCCTCTCTGGGATCCAAGCTCAGGTTCGTGTCCTGGAACGTGGCGGGGGAGAACGTGGGCGTCGGTGGAAGCATGCGGGCGCTGTTCGATGCGTTCATGAAGAGCGAGGTCCACCGCGACAACATCCTCGGGCGTGGCTATCGCCGCGTCGGGATCGGGATCTACGCTCACGACGGGTACCTCTGGGTCACGCTGATCTTCGTCGGGTGATCCGACCCGTCGGGGAAACGAAAAGGGCGGGGTCCCGATCCGGGACCCCGCCCTTTCGCTTGGCGCTTCCGTGTTACGCCGCCTCGCCCTTCGGACGGCGCCTGCGGGTCGACGCGACCACGGTCACGCCGATCCCGAACAGGACCATCGTGATGAGCCCGAGCCGTCCCGCCTCCGAGCCCGTGAACGGGGTCGTCGGGGGGTTGTTCGGCGGTGGGTTCTCACCGGCGATGGGTGCCACGGTGGCGGTGGCGTCCGCGCTCACCGAGCGACCGAGGACGTCCTCGCCCACGGCCGTCCCGATGTTGGTGACGATCTCGTTCGTGACCACGTAGTCCATCGTCAAGGTGACCGGGATCCCTGGCTCGAGAACCGCGATGTCCCCGATGTGGCCCAGGATGTCGTCGTCGACGCTGACGTTGTACAGCGTGGTGTCGCCGGTGTTCATGATGACGTAGGTGAACGTCACCGTCGCTCCGATCGGCGCGACTTCCTCGTCCACCGTCTTCACGATCGAGATCCCCGGGTGGATGATGTCCACCTCGTGGTCATCGGTGTCGGAGACCTCTTGGCCACCTTCACCCTCGGAGGTGTCACCCGTGATCGTCGCCGTGTTCGGCAGTGGGTCCTCGTCCACGTCGGTGACGAGGTGCGAGCAGCTGAAGTGCCACACTTCTTCCCCGCCCGCCGACAGGCTCGAGTCGACGTCTGCGCCGGCAACGATCGTGCCGGCGTCGCAGATCGGATCGCTGAGCACCACGTCGAACAGCTCCATCTCACCGATGTTGGTGACGGTGAACGCGTAGGTGATCGTGTCGTCCACGTGCACGACGCTCGGCCCGTCCTTGACGATGTCGATGGCCGGGTGCAAGACGTTGGTCCGGCACGATGCCTCCGATTCCACGACTTTCTCCGACGTCACGCCCGCGCCAGAGGCGGTCACCGTGTTGTCCACCGGGTCCTCATCGGCCCCAGGTGAGTAGCTGACGGTCGCTGTCGCGACCTCGCCGACACCGAACGACCCCGAGAAGTCGACGTCGAACTCATCGGTGATGTCACCGAGCAGCCTGTCGTTGACCGTCACGTCCTCGAGTGCCTCGTTGCCGGTGTTGGTGACGGTGATCGTGTAGGTGATGTCCTCACCGAAGGCCACCGTCTGCGGGCAGGACTTCGTGACATCGATCGCCGGCGCGTGCGTGACGTTGGTCCGGCACGATGCCTCCGATTCCACGACCTTCTCCGACGTCACGCCCGCGCCAGAGGCGGTCACCGTGTTGTCCACCGGGTCCTCATCGGCCCCAGGTGAGTAGCTGACGGTCGCTGTCGCGACCTCGCCGACACCGAACGACCCCGAGAAGTCGACGTCGAACTCATCGGTGATGTCACCGAGCAGCGTGTCGTTGACCGTCACGTCCTCGAGTGCCTCGTTGCCGGTGTTGGTGACGGTGATCGTGTAGGTGATGTCCTCACCGAAGGCCACCGCCTGCGGGCAGGACTTCGTGACATCGATCGCCGGTGCGCGTTCCGGCTCGGGCGGAAGGGCGCACCCGTTGTAGAAGATGGCCTGCCCCTCGGTCGTCCAGTTCAAGGAGTAGGTCTGACCATCAAGTTCGAACGGCGGGATGATGTCGCCCCATTGGATGTGATCGGCCTTGAGCTGGTCCAGGTGAGCCTGGCTGGTGGGCACGGGCCCCGTGTGATCGAGGTGACCGTTCAACACACCGTCCTTCGACGGCGTGATCGTCTCCTCCCGGCCGGAGTATGGGTTGGTCGTGCTATCCGTCGCGTGACAGATCGTATGCTTCCGCTCGGGCTCGGGTTCCGGGGGCGTCTGGCACGTGCCGTCCGTCTGAACGGCCGTTGAGGTCACCACGTTCTGCGGTCCGCCGTTGTTCCAGTCCCCTCGGACCGTCAGCGTGGTGGTGCCGGTCGTATCTCCGGGCAGCGACTCCGTGTACGACTTCGACTCGTTGGGTGCGTAACTGGACAGAGGGACGGCCGGGCGGCTCGACTGATCGAGCGTCATGGTGCGCCCTTCCCAGTCGCCGTTCGAGACCGTCCACGAGACGTCGTAGTTCCCGGTCTGTTCGTTACAAGCGACGGCGCTCGACACGATCGGATGATGTGCGGAAGCCGGGAGCGCACCGATCCCCACGAAAGTCAGCGCCAGTGCGATCCCGGCCGTGAGCTTCCGCCGGAGGTGGATCCGCTTCTTCCTACGCTCGCTCTTGGTTCCCATCCTGTACCCCCTGTCTGTCGAGGCGTACTGCGCTGGCCGATATGTCCGGTCGCCGCCCTACGGTGAATGCGTGGTCCGCTGTAGGAGACGCTAGCTCTCCACTTGGGGGAGAGGCATCGGGCGAACGGCCTCACCTTTTGCCGGGGGTCGGAGTAGTCCGTTTGGACGGGAAAGAAGAGGCGAGGTCCCGATCCGGGACCCCGCCTCTTTCGCTTGGCGCTTCGCGTGTTACCCCGGCCTCGCCCTTCCTTCGGACGGCGCCTGCGGGTCGACGCGACCACGGTCACGCCGATCCCGAACAGGACCATCGTGATGAGCCCGAGCCGTCCCGCCTCCGAGCCCGTGAACGGGGTCGTCGGGGGATTGTTCGGCGGTGGGTTCTCACCGGCGATGGGTGACACGGTGGCGTCGTCGCTGGCGCTCACCTCGCGACCGAGGATGTCGTGGCCCACGGCCGTCCCGATGTTGGTGACGATCTCGTCACCGACCACGAAGTCCTTCGTCAGCGTGGCGTCTTCTCCCGGGTCGAGGGACGCGATGTCCCCGATGTGACCCATGATGTCGTCATCGACGCTGATGTTGAACAGCGTGACGTCGCCCGTGTTCGTGACGACGTAGGTGAAGGTCACCGTCGTCCCGATCGGCACGACCTCCTCATCCACGGTCTTCAGGATGGAGATGCCGGGGTTCGAGACATCGGAGGTGCACACGGCCGTGTCCGTCGCCTCGACACCGGAGTCCACACCGTCGCCCGAAGCGGTGACGGAGTTCGCCACCGGGTCCTCGTCCGCCCCGGGTGTGTAGGTGAACTCGGCCGAGGCCGTGCCACCCACGGGGAGCGGGTCGGGGAGGTTGAAGGCTGCGGTGATGTCCCCACCGAGCAGCGCGTCGCTCACGAGGAGGTTCTCGAGCGGCTCGTTGCCGGTGTTCGTGACGGTGATCGTGTAGGTGATGTCATCACCGAACGCCACCGTCTCCGGGCAGGACTTCGTGACGTCGATCCCCGGTGCGTGCGTGACATCCGTCCGGCAGGACGCCTCGTCCGAGGCCTCCGCACCGGAGTCTGCCCCGTTGCCCGTGGCGGTCACCGTGTTATCCACCGGGTCCTCATCGGCCCCAGGTGAGTAGGTGACGGTCGCCGTGGCGACCTCGCCGACACCGAACGACCCCGAGAAGTCGACGTCGAACTCGTCGGTGATGTCACCGAGGAGCGTGTCGTTGACCGTCACGTCCTCGAGTGCCTCGTTGCCGGTGTTGGTGACGGTGATCGTGTAAGTGATGTCCTCACCGAACGCCACCGTCTCCGGGCAGGACTTCGTGACATCGATCGCCGGTGCGTGCGTGACGTTGGTCTCGCACGAGCTGGTGTCGGTGTCCGTGACCCCGGAGTCGGTCCCGGTCCCGGCGGCCGTCACCGAGTTCTGGACCGGGTCCTCGTCCGCACCCGGCGTGTAGCTGAACTGGTGCGAGTAGGGGACCCCGACCGGCATCGGGTTCGGGATCGAGAACGCTGCGGTGATGTTCCCTCCGAGCTTCGCGTCGGTGACGCTCACGTTCGTGAGGGGCTCGTTGCCCGTGTTGGTGACGGTGATCGTGAAGGTCACGTTCTGACCGAACGGCACCGAGGTCGGGCAGTCCTTGACCACGGTGATCTCCGGCACGTGCGTGATGTCGGTCTGGCACGAATCGGTGTCGGTCACCGCTTCGTCTGATGTCGCACCGCTGGCCGTGACCGTCGCGCTGTTGAGCAGCGGGTCGGGTTCCGTCCCGTCGGCGTCGTAGACGAACTGCGCGGAGTCGGATGCGCCAGGCGCCAACGTGCTCGCGAAGAGGTTGGAGATGACGACCGGGGCGTCCCCGTCGACCGTGTCGGTGACCACGATCGTGTCGAGCGTCTCATCGCCCTCGTTCTTGATCGTGATGCCGTACGTGATGTCGTCACCTGCCGGTGAGGTCTGCGGGCACGTCTTCGTGATGCTGATCTCCGGGTGCAGGATCGGGTTCTCGCACGACGCGGAACCGTTGATCGTCGCGTGCGAGATGGCTCCGTTCGCCACGACGGCGACCGAGTTCGTCAACGGGCTCGGATCGCCCGCCAGCACCGTGTACGAATAGGTTCTCGTGACCGTGGTCCCGGCCGCGACCGATGCTGGGAAGGAAGCCGTGATGTTGACGCCTGCGTGTCCGTCCACGGTGTCGACGACACTGGTGATGTTCAGTGCCTCGTTCCCGGTGTTCTCGATCGAGATGGAGTAGCCGATCGTGTCGCCCACGAGCGCGAAGTCCGGGCACGTCTTGTCGACGTTCATGCCGGGCTGCGCCACGTCGCCGACCTGCTTCATCGGGACGGTCTGCTGCCCCACACTGATGGTGCCGTCGCCGACCACACGGGCGGCGTCGATCGAGTTCAGGATGTTGCCGGTCGGGGTTCCGATCTCGCACGCGAGATGCACGATGATCCGAACGATGGCGGTCTCTCCCGGATCGAGGTTCGAGACCGTGACGGTGCCCTTGATCTCGTCGTAGCCCTGGGTGTCCAGGTGTTCGTTCGAGAGGGTCGCCGTCTCGTTGCCGTCGAGGTCGACGTTGCCGCCATCGGGGGAGTTGATCGCGACGCTCATGATGTTGTCGAAGCCGATGCCGGGCTGGCCCGTCGTCTCGTTGCCGAAGGACATGTCGAGCTCGACCGCGCCGCTTCCGGCGGCGCCGTCCTCGACCTCGACCTGGACGAAGAACGTCACGAGGTCGCCGCACTCGAAGTCGCCACCCTCCAGGGACTCCACGACTCCGTTCGTCTTGCTGATGGTGCGGTTGTCATAGCCGAACTGCGGCGGCGAGCCGAGCCCGGTGGCGTGGTTGTAGGTGAACGGGCCCGCAGCAACGAAGTCGAGACCGACGTCGCCGCCCTCGAGACCCCCAACGAGAGCCGCCGCCGGACGTGCGAGGGCGGCAGGCCTGTTGGTGCGCGCGACCTGCAAGGTGCGGGTGCGGGACGCGGGTCGAGACGTCGAAGCGGCTCCGCCGCCCGACGTGGCCCCGGAGTCGGCGCTGCCCTCTTCTGCGGCGGGAGCCTCCTCTGCCGGAGCCTCCTCTGCCGGAGCCTCCTGAGCGGGAGCCTCCTCAGCGGGCAACGTGCTGTCGCTCGAGACGCTGTCCGCGCTGATGTCCTCGGTCGCGACAGGATCGGCGCCGGCGTCATCCGCCAGCGCGATCAGGGACCCGCTCTGTCCGAGTGCGAACGCGAACAGGAGCAGGAACGACACGAACGAAGCGAGGCCGCGCCTGCTGGCACGATGGCTCCGCCGGGAGTTCGTCTTGGTACCCATCCTCCACCTCCAACTGGTCGATCTACTTGGCCTATGGGACAGGTCCACGCCCTACGGTGAATAGCGTGGTCCGCTGTGGAAGACGCTAGTTCTCCACTTGGGGGAGAGGCATCGGGCGAACGGCCGCACCTTTTGTCGGATAATGGAGTAGTCCGTTTGGACGGGTAGGGAAAAGGCGCGACCCCGGTTCGGGGCCCCACCTCTTCGCTGGTGCTACGTGTGTGAGGCCGGTTACGCCGCGTTGTCCGTCGGACGGCGCCTGCGGGTCGACGCGACCACGGTCACGCCGATCCCGAACAGGACCATCGTGATGAGCCCGAGCCGTCCCGCGTCCGAGCCCGTGAACGGGGTCGTCGGAGGGTTGTTCGGCGGGGGACCAGCACCGGCGATGGGTGCCACGGTGGCGTCATCGCTGGCGCTCACTTCGCGACCGAGGATGTCGTGACCCACGGCGGTCCCGATGTTGGTCACGATCTCGTCACCGACCACGAAGTCCTTCGTGAGCGTGGCGTCGTCCCCAGGATCGAGAGACGGGATCACTCCGATGGGACCCATGATGTCGTCCGTCACGACGATGTCGAACAGCGTGACGTCGCCCGTGTTCGTGACGACGTAGGTGAAGGTGACCGTCGTCCCGATGGGCACGATCTCCTCATCGACCGTCTTCAGGATGGAGATGCCGGGGTTCGAGACATCGGTGGTGCACGCGGCCGTATCCGTCGCGTGGGCACCGGAGTCCACACCGTCGCCCGAAGCGGTGACGGAGTTCGCCACCGGGTCTTCGTCCGCCCCTGGTGTGTAGGTGAAGCCAGCTGACGCCGTGCCACCCACGGGGAGCGGGTCGGGGAGGTTGAAGGCCGTGGTGATGTCTCCACCGAGGAGCGCATCGCTCACGAGGACGTTCTCGAGCGCCTCGTTCCCGGTGTTCGTCACGGTGATCGTGTAGCTGATGTCCGCACCGAACGCCACCAGCGGGGGACAGGTCTTGGTGACGATGATCCCCGGCGCGTGGGTGATGTCCGTGGTGCACTCCGCGGTATCCGACACCGATTCGGTCGTTTCTCCCGCATCCCAGTCTCCGGTTGCGGTGACCGTGTTCGTCACCGGATCGCCGTCTCCCGCCACCGGCGTGTACTGCACCTGGACGGTGACGGGGTCGGACCCCACGCCGAGCGTGTCCGGGAACTGATCGGACTGTTCGCCGATGATGTCGTCGATGACCGTGATGTTGGTCAAGGTGACATTGCCGACGTTCGCCACGGTGATCTCGTACGTGATCGCTGCACCGGCCGCTGCGTCGGCGGGGCAGTCCTTGGAGACGTCGATGCCGGGCTCAGCGAGAAGCCCGCCGACCTGCTTCATCGGCACGGTCTCCTGTCCGACATTCACCGTCCCGTCGCCGACCACACGTGCGGCGTCGATCGCGTTGAGGATGTTGCCCGTCGGGGTAGCGTTCAACTCGCAGGCGAGCTCGACGATGATGCGAACGATCGCCGTCTCGCCCGCGTCGAGCCCGGAGACCGTCACGGTGCCCTTGAGCTCGTCGTAGCCTTGGGTGTCGAGATGCTCATCCGAGAGCGCGGCCGACTCGGTACCCTCGAGTCCGACATTGCCGCTGTCGGGATAGTTGACCGCGACGTCGACGATGTCGTCGAACCCGAGGCCGGGTTGACCGGTCGTCTCGGCGCCGAACGACATATCCAGTTCGACCTCGCCGCTCCCGGCCGCGCCACCTGCGACGCCCACCTGAACGAAGAACGTCACCAGGTCGCCGCACGCGAAGTCTCCGCCCTCCAACGACTCCTCTACGCCGTTCGTGTTGCTGATGGTGCGGCTGTTGTATCCGAACGGGGGGTTCGTGCCGAGGCCGGTGGCATGGTCGTAGGTGAAAGGTCCCGCCGCGACGAAATCGAGATCGATGTCGCCGCCGTCGAGGGCGGCACCGCCGGGCGGCGCTGCGGGGGCCGCGACGCTGTCATCGCGGGTCGCGCTTGCCGTCTTCAGCTTGCCGGCCGCGGGCGCGGATCGCGTCACCGGTGTGGCGCCGCCCGACGAGGTCGATGCGTTGCTATCGGTGGCGGGGGCCTGCGGCGCGGGGAGCGCGCTCCCGCGCGAGTCGCCGCCCGCAAGCGCCATCAACGATCCACTCAGTCCGAACGCGAACGCGAACAGGAGCAGGAACGCTACGGATGAGGCGAGCCCGCGCCTGCTGGCCCGCTGAGCTGTGTGGACCGCTGGTTCCCATCCTCAACCTCCCCAACTGCGTGGTGCTTCCCTCCGGATGACCCGCCCACTCCGGGGGACACCGAAAGGCGTATCCCCGGCCCTCCTTCTGGACGTACGGGGTAGTCCGTTCGGAGGAGTCAGATTGTGGAGGAAGCCGCCGGATCGCGCAAGACGGAAACGCGGTACGCGAGATGAACCTTCGCGAGCGTTCTTCGTGCTCAGGTCGCGATCGACAGTGGTTCGGCTGAGTCCTCAACCTCTGGCGTGGACCGTCTCCGTGAGGTCATCAGGAGGGTCGCTCCGAGAGCTGCGAGGACGACCATCCACCCGGCAAGGACGCCCGCCTCGGATCCGGTGAACGGGCTTCCGCCTCCCGTTCCGTTCCCGCCGGCTTCGCCGGCGACCACGGTGACCGTCACGGAAGCGTCGTCGCTGACGAAGCCGCCGAGGGCGTCGGCGCCACCGGCCGTGGCGATGTTGGTGATGGGGGAGGAGCCCAGCGTGATCTCAGACGTGAGCTGGCTGCTCCCACCGACCGGGAGCGTCGCGATGTCGCCGACATGGCCGACCATGTCGTCGTCGACGGAGACGTTGAACAGCGGCGTATCACCGGTGTTCCTGACCGTGTACGTGTAGACGATGAGCGTTCCCGCCGGCCCTGAGGTCGGGGTCGCGGTCTTCTCGAGCTCGATATCGGGGTGGAGCACGCTCACGTCATGCGTGTCCGTGTCCGTGACGGCGCCGCCCTCATGATCGCCGCTGACCGACGCCATGTTGTGGACGGGGTCGCCGTCACTCGCGGTGATCGTATGTTCGCACTCGAAGCCCCACTCCTCGTCGACCGCGAGGACGTCGTCCCCGTCCGCGTCTTCCGTCAGCGTGGGCGACCCGTCGCAGTTCGGATCCGAGAGATCGATGTTCGACAGGTCGACGCCTCCGGTGTTGGTCACGGCGAAGACGTAGGTGATGGTGTCGCCCACGTGCGCACGCTCCGGCCCTCCCTTCTGCAACCGGATCCGAGGGATGCACGCGATCTCATCGGTGGCTTCCGCGTGGTTGTCCGCCCCGACGTTCGCCGCAGGCTCGTTCGCACCCTCCACGTCCACGACGTTGGTGATCTCACCGCAGACGTCGCCGCTGACGAAGACCTTGACGATGAGCGACTCGGACTCACCCGGGGCGAGCGACACGGGACGGTCGCAGCGCACCTCCGCATGGGGCACGCCACCCGGCTCCGGGACGGAGCTCGTGACGGTGCAGGCTTCACCGGCGAACGTGGGGAACGGCGGAACACCGACGTTGAGCGCCCCGGCCGGCAAGACGTCGACCAGTTGCCACACCCGTTGCCGCTTCGCCGCCGACATTGGTCACGGTGATCGTGTACAGGAAGTCGTCGCCGTTGTGAAGGATCCCGCCGGCGCCGGACGTCTTGGACACCTGAAGGTCCGGTGGGTTGGGCTCCTGGCACTCGACCGTGTTGGTGACGCCGTTCGACGCGTTGTTGCCGAGGGCCTCGCTGCTTTCGTTCGACGCGGAGACATCCGCCGCGTTGACGATCGCACCGCAGAACGCCTCGTCCACGGTCACGGTGACATCGACATCCAGGCTTGCGCCGGCGCCGATGTCGCCGAGGGTGCACGTCACCAGACCACCGGTCTCGGTGCAACCCGCGGTCGCATCGGCGAACGTGACGCCCGTCGGGAGCTGGTCGGTGACCTCCGAGGTCGTCGCCGTCGCGTCTCCCTGGTTCGTCACCGTCAGCGTGTACGTGATCGAGTCACCGTTCAGGACGGCACCGTCGGGATCGGTGGCCTTGGCGATCGTGACGTCGGGCTCGAGTGGCGCGTCGTTCCAGCAGAACGCGAGATGACTCAGCCTGTAATAGCCACCGGTGGCCTTCCGGGGCGTGTGCAGATCCTGATCGCCGGTGTCACCGGCCGGATAGTTGAAGAGGTTCCCTCCGCTCGGGCCGCCCTTGGCGTAGACGCCCTGGATCGGGAGGTTCGAGGACCAATCGGCGAACCCGGTGGGGCTGTTGTACCCCGTCACCGTGATCGTCAGGTCCCCGCTGGAGGCCTGACCGTTGCCGGAGACGGGGATGCCGTGCGCGAAGCCGAGTGACCCACAGTCGTTGCTCGATGACGGGGTATCCACGATGACCGGCTCGACGCCGTCAGCGGAGGCCGGGCCGGGCGAGTCGACCGGCGGGCCAGCCAGCGCGCTCAACGTACCGGCCTGGCCGACGGCCATCGCCGCCGCCAGGATCAGCCACAGGAGGGGTCGGCGGCTCCGAGCCCGGTCCTTCGCTCTGCTCATCTCTCCTCCTGGGCCCGTGACGACGGGCGGCATCTGTGCTGTAGATCGGTCGGCCGGTCGACCCACACCCTACGGGGGCCGGGGGAGGGGGACATCGGCCGGAAGGCGGAGACCTTCCGGCAGCGCTTCTGGATCAACCGTCGGTCGCGAGCTTCCCATCCGCCCTGCACCGAAGCAAGGACGCATGCGGATCGGTGAGTTGGGACAGGGAGGTCCATCCCGCGTCCCCTGATGCGGCTGTTGATGCCGGGGGACGGGCTCCTCAGCGGGCGTTCCGGGACAAGGTGACATAATGGACGTTATCGGGAAAGAGCCCCCGGACCGGTCATCGGGGCCGTGAGCGCCGATGAGGACGCCCGAAGAGCCTGAGCGCCACACCCCACTGTGTGACGAGCCACAAGGCCTCGAAGATGATGCCCCGCGAGATCTTCGAATGTCCGTGTTCCCGTTCCCGGAACGTGATCGGCACCTCTCCGAGGGTCCAGCCGTGGAGCCACGCTCGCATCACGAGCTCGACCTGGAATCCATACCCGTCCGCGTGGAACGGCTCCGAGACGAGTTCCTCGAGGAGCTCGCGCCGGTAGACGCGGTAGCCGCTCGTGGCGTCGTGAAGGGGGATCCCGAGCATGATGCGGGCGTAGATGTTGCCCGCCTTCGAGAGGGCGAGCCGGGTGCGGCTCCAGTTCGCCACCGCGCCCCCCGGCACGTAGCGGCTACCGACGACGAGGTGGAACCGGTCTCGGGCTGCCTCGAGCAGCGACGCGAGCTGCGCCGGGTCGTGTGAGAGATCGGAGTCCATCTCGACGATCAGGTCGTATCCCTCGTCGAGCGCCCGGCCGAACCCTTCCAGATACGCGCTCGCGAGCCCCGATCTGGCCGGGCGCTCGATGAGGCGCAGTCGTGGCTCCCCTGTCATGAGTCCTTGCACGATGTTCCCCGTGCCGTCCGGCGAGGAGTCGTCGACGACGAGGGCGTCGACGCCGGGGAGCCTCAAGACGCCGGCGATGACCTCGCCGATCGTCCTTGCTTCGTCATAGGTGGGCAAGATCACCAGGGTTCGCACGCCGGGGCTCAGCGGCTCGGGTCCGGGGCGACCGGCACGCCGGCTTCGCGGGACGGCGGCCATGCCCACGACGAAGACGAGCGAGAGGATGGGGAGCCAGTCACCCCAACGCACGGAGGGTGTTCGATCCGTCGATGCGCGGATCGTTCGTCGGATGACGGCCGGCTCGAAGAGGCGAGTCTGCTGGTAGGTACGACCCGTGGGGTCGATGAACGCGCTCATGCCGGACACGGCGGCGTGGACCACCCATCGACCGTCCTCGATCGCGCGCATCCGGGACATCTGCAGATGCTGCGCGGACGCGGCCGTCTCGTCATAGGCCGCGTTGTTCGTGAGGACGACGAGGAACTGCGCCCCCTGTCGAACGAGCTCCCGATCGAGCGCCGGGAAGCTGTTCTCGAAGCAGATGGGGGCTCCGAATCTCGGCAGCCCGGGCGCCGAGAGCGTGTGCAGCCGCTCCCCCGGCACGAGCTCGTAGGCGATCTGCTCGAGCGCGGAGATCCATCCGACGACCGGCTTCCACGGGATGTATTCCCCGTAGGGAACGAGGTGGGTCTTCCGGTAGACGTCCACCACCTCTCCCCCGCCGTCGAAGACGACGGCCTGGTTGAAGAGCGACTCGCCGTTGCGGCGCGCCGAGCGGATGTCGCCCGACGTGGCTCCGGCGAGGACCGGTACTCCTACGTCGGCGATCGTCGCACGCACCTCGTCGAGGATCGCGAGAGACCCCGGGTCGAGCGCACTCTCTCCCCACACGGCCAGGTCGGGAGGCATGTCCTCCAACGTCCGGTGGAGGTCGAGGTTGCGTCTCGTGACGGCGATGTCGCCCTCTACCCTCGATCCGTGTCGCACCGCTTGCGAGAAGTCGACCTGGATCGCCGCGACGTCGATGGGTCGCCCTGAGGCGACGCCGAACGGGATGACGATCGGCGCGACGGCGGCGGCAACGGCGAGGGCCACCGTTCCCAGTCGTGCCACGAGCGGCCGTTCGCGTGTAGCGGACTCCGCGAGCAAGGCCGCCGCGAAGGCGACGACGAACGTCACCCCGAACACGCCCGCGATCACTGCCAGACGCACCGTGATGCGGTTCGAGACCTGCGAGACGCCGAGCGAACCCCAGGTGAACCCACCGAGCGGCCAGAGCCCCCGGAGCCAATCGATCGCCGTCCACGCAGCGGCCGCACCCACCGCGGTGAGCAGGGGCCGGCCGGGTCGGCGCACGAGGGGGAACGCCGCACCGAACAGCGCGATAGAGAGCGCGGTGAGCAGCGTCAGGGCGCCCCACGCAAGCGTGCCGAAGAGCATCAGCCAGGACAGCGTGATCCCGAACCCGGTCAGTCCGTAGATGAACCCGAGGAGGAAACCGCGGGCGGGAGTCACATCCCGCAAAGCGACGAGCAAGAGCGCGGGCGCGAGGAACGCGATCGGCCAGATGGCGACGGGGGGTAGAGCGAGGGACGACAGCACGCCCCCGACGACCGAGAGGATGATCGCTGCCGGAAGCCGGTCGCCGGTCAGGCGCAGTCGCGGCAGAACATCCGCCGTTTGTCGGCGAGCTGACTGCGATGCTTCACGAGGAAACAGTTCTTGCATACGAACTCGGTCGACTGGATGGGAACCACTCGCGCCTCGATCGGCTCGAGCCGCTCATCCCCCTTCGTCGTGGCGACGGCCACCACCGGTTCCTCCTCGTCGGCCTCGTCCTCGTCGTCCCGGGCCTCTTGCTTCTCGAGGACCTCGTGGATCGACTCGACATCCGCCCCCGCCGGGTCCGGCGTGGACGAAGCATCCTCGAGGTCTTCTGGCGTGGGCTCGAGGTCGTCGAGATCCTCGTCGGATCCCACGTCCTCGTCTTCGCGCTCTTCCGTCCGCTCTGCCACCTGTTCCTCCGGGTTCGGTCCTCGATACGGCCGCGGATTCTAGCGCTCATGCATCCGCATGCCATGGAAGTACGCCGAGGAGATACAGGATGTTCCCCGGCAGAGGAAGTTGGAAACGCGAGAGCCCGAGAGACCTTTGGGGCCGCGACGCCGGGGCGCCGCGTTCTCTACTCAGCCTCTCGGGCTCCGCTTGCGCCTCCGCCGGGGCGGCGACGCAGCCAGGACGTTAGCGAGGGCGGGACGGGACGGCAACCCGAATACCCAGAAACAGTGACAAAGACATCGACTCAGAGCCGGATCAGGCTCGGAAGACCTCGCGGCCCAGGGAGACCGTGAGAGCGGGGCGGAGGCCCTCCGGGGAAGGCACGTCGAGAGGGTCGGCGTCGTACGCCGCGAAGTCTGCATGACGCCCCGGCTCGAGCGCTCCTTTCTTGGCTTCCTGATGCCCCAGCCGCGCGCTCCCGACTCGATGGAGCTTGAGTGCCTCCAGCCTCGTCAGCCGCTGCGTCGGCTCGTGGTGACCCTCGAGCGCAGCGATCGCGAGCATCGGGTCGAGCGGCGTCACCGGCGAATCCGAACCGACCCCGACCTCGATCCCGCGATCGAGCATCGTCCGGATCGGGTGCGCGGCCATCGCCCGTGCGGGCCCGAGGCGTGCTTCGTACAGGCCGCCGCCCTGCCCCCAGGATCGGTCGAAGGTGGGCTGGACCGAGACGGCCAGTCCGAGCATCGCTGTTCGCTCGATCTGATCGGCCGACGGCAGGACGAAGTGTTCGATCCGATGACGCCGTGCACGGAAGTGTCTGCGCTCCCTCGAGTCGAGCGCCAGGTAGACCCGTTCCCATGTCGTGAGGACCTGCTCGATCGCGCGATCCCCGATCGCGTGGACACCGACCTGCAGGCCGGCGTTGTGACCCGCATGGAAGAACTCCGCCAGCGTGTCGTCGTCGTGGAAGAGCTCACCGAGCTCCAGTCCCTCTTCGTACGGATGCACGAGCGCCGCCGTCCTCGCCCCGATCGAACCGTCGATCGGGAGATCTCCCCCGATCGCGAGGAACCCTCGCTCCATCGACTCGGGAAGGGACAAGGTCGCCGGGATCGGCGACACGTCGACGGGCAGCTGCCGTCGATGGCCGAGCAACACCTCGAGGTCGGCGAGATCCATCGACATCTCGTGGACCGCCGTCACGCCCCGAGAAGCGGCGAGCCCGGCGGCTTGCAGCTGGAACTCCTCGATCAGACGACGTTCGTAGGACGCCTCGACCCATACCGAGACGCGGCGGTTCGCCTCCAGCGTGAGCCGACCGGTCGGGTTCCCGTCCTCCCCGACCTCGACACCTGCCGCGCCCGTGAGGTCGACGTCGTCGAGCACCGCCGAGCTCACCACGGAGATGTGCCCGTCGGTCCGCATCACGACGACCGGCAGGGCGGTGAGCTCGTCCAGTTCCGCAACCGTCGGCAGATCCGGGCGATCCCAGCGGGATTCGTCGAAGCCTTCGAGGTGGACCGGAGACATCCCCGCCTCCGATCGTTGCCGGACGAGGCCGAGGAGCGCCTCCTTGGACGTGGAAGCCCGGACGTCCTCGTTCGTCAGCGAGCGTCCGGTGGCGGTGAGGTGCACGTGACTGTCGATGAACCCCGGGACGATGGTCGTGCCGGGAAGCTCGATCGTGAGGTCCGCCTCCGGAGGGTCGCCGGTGCCCACGCGCTGCACGTGGCGCCCGTCGACGAGGATCCACTCCCCCATCGCCGGGTGGGAGAGGGTGACGATCCGCGATGCGCGGTAAAGGGTCCTCACGGCGCCGCGATGATAGAGGAGTCCCGCTCGCCGAGCGCAACGGTTCGGGCCTCTCGGAGATCCGTGAGGGATCTGGTCTTCGCCGGATGAAGCGCGAGCCCCATGCGGGCCGCGACGTCGTCGAGCGCGCGAAGCGCGGAGCCGACGTCGCCGCGCGGACCCCACAGGACGATGTCGTCGACCCAACGGAGATGTCGAGCGCCCGTGTTCCGGATGGCGCGATCCAACTCGGAGAGCACGGCGTTGGCGAGGATGGCGGACGGGTCCGGGCCGATCGGGAGGCCGCGCACGCCGCGTTCGTGGATGCGCCTGAGGAAGGCGACGGTGGGCTCGGCCTCCGGCCCCAGAAGCGTGGCGATCGTCTCCGGCGAGATCGACCCGTAGCAATCCTGGATGTCCGCCACGGCGAACGTCGAGCCCCGGGTCGTCTCGGCGACGGCTCTTCGCAGCGCTCTCCGCCACGCCGCGCGGGCGGGTCCCCATGACACGAGACGCCTTCCGCCGGGTGCCGGTCGCGTCCGGATCGCGAACACCTCCGGTCCGAGCGCTCGCTCGATCCGTCCGGCGAGGGGGCGCACCGCGTCCCGATACTCGACCTCGTCGGTCGGACCGAGCCGGGTGAGCCACCGAAGCCCGCCGCCGCGCTTCGGGATCGACTCGAAACGCGGACCCGCGAGATCGCTCCTCGATGGCGGTCCGGTCGAGCGATCGTCCAACGGAGCGGGACTCCTCCGGGGGTATCCGGCGAGGTGATCTGGCCGGGAGATCGAGAGGAGGAGGCGCCGACCGTACCGTTGCCCCGAGATCCCGGGCAATCGGCCGTCGCGGGGATATCTCCCTCCCCCACCCGGTGTGGGAGCATGCTCGCGTGCTGGACGATCGAGACCTCGCGATCCTGACCGCGCTGCAGAACGACGCCCGGGCCACGTATGCCGACGTGGGTGCGGCGGTGGGTCTTTCTGCCTCCGCGGTCCACGAACGGGTACGGAAGCTGGAGCAGCAGGGGGTCATCCGAGGGTATCGAGCGGTCCTGAACCCGGAGGCGGTCGGTCTCTTCGTGACCGCCCTGATCGCCGTCACCCCACTGGATCCCCATCAGCCGGACGATCTGCCGGCGCGCGTCCGCGAGTTCCCGGAGGTCGAGGACTGCTATTCGGTCGCCGGTGAGGCGAACTACGTGCTCAAGGTCCGGACGAGGACGACCGGCGACCTGGAGGACCTGATCAGGCGGCTCCGCGAGAAGGCGGGGGTGACCACGAACACCACGATCGCGCTCTCGATCCCCTTCGAGGACCGGCCGTTGGACACCTGAGCTCAAGCAAGCCGTCTTCCCCGGTCGAAGCCTCATAATGGTGCGATACACCGGCCCCCGACGGACGGACGGGAGGATCCCCCATGCCGAGTGACCCATCGACCCAGCCGAGGTCTCGTTTCGAGTTCACGAGCCGACCCAAGGATTCCGAGCGCGAGTACCGGACGCCGGTCCATGCCTGGGACCGGATCCGCCTGCTCTTCTTCCTCCTCGGCGCCTTCTTCGTGCTCGTCCTCGCCGACGTCTCGGCGAACAACATGTCGTTCCGGAGCGCGCTCCAGGAGCAGGTGAGCAAGCGGTGGTGGCTGCTCGCGCTCGCGGCGCTCGAGGTGCTCCGGCAGCTCCACTACTACCTGCAGGAACAGTCGAAGGGCTACTACCGCTTCTGGAGGAACACGCTCGACCGCCAGGAAACCGCGCTCGGCAAGATCAACCCGCACGTCCGGTACCGCCTCGGCCGCATCGGTCGCCTGTTGGTGTTCTTCTGGATCTTCGGGGCGATCCTCGCCTCGTTCATCAGCCAACCGGGTGACCAGGTCAACGCGCTCGAGGCCTGGTTCCGGCTCCCCGGCCTCATCAAGCAGTCGATGGGTCAGCTCGTCTACTTCGCCTTCCTGATCTCGTTCGGCATCCTCCAGTTCGTCGGGATCTTCTGGTTCATGTCCCGCGGCGGGGTCGAGGTCTACATGCCGGATGACATGGATACCCGCTTCTCCGACGTCAAGGGTCAGGACTCGGTCCTCGAACGCGTGAAGGAGAACATCATCTTCCTCGAGGACCCCGAAGCGATCGAGAAGCGCGGGGGCTACGTCCCCGGCGGCCTCCTGCTCTGGGGACCCCCCGGCACGGGCAAGACGCTCATGGCCCAGGCGGTGGCCGGTGAGACGGCGAAGCCGTTCGTCTTCGTCGAGCCCGGCGCCTTCATCAACATGTTCATGGGGGTCGGCATCCTGAAGGTGAAATCCCTCTACCGGAAGCTCCGGAAGCTCGCCACGCGCTACGGCGGCGTCATCGTGTTCATCGACGAAGCCGACTCGCTCGGCAACCGCGGGAACGCCGGTCCTCAGGGCGGATGGGCGATGAGCCCGGCGGTCACGCCGTGGACCAACGCGCTCACGTGCAACGGGATGGGCTACATCTCCGATGGCGGTCGCAACACCGTCTTCGAGCTCGCCCCGTTCGGAGGGGGCCAGACGGAGCGCATCGTCATGGGCGGCATGGGCATGGGTGGCGGTGGGATGGGGACGCTGCAGGCGCTCCTGTCCGAGATGGACGGTCTCAAGAAGCCTCGAGGCCTGACGAATCGGCTTCGCCGGCTCTTGGGGATGAAGCCGAAGCCCCCGCCGCGATACCGGATCCTCCACATCTTCGCGACGAACCAGCCCCACGTGCTCGACGAGGCGATGCTCCGGCCCGGCCGTATCGACCGGAAGTTCAAGGTCGGGTATCCCCAGCTGGAGGGTCGCGTCGCCACCTACCGGTACTACTTCGACAAGGTGAAGCACGACCTCGGCGACGAGGAGATCACGAAGCTGGCGACCATCACGCCGTACGCCGGCGGCGCCGACATGAAGGACATCGTGAACGAGTCGCTCGTCATCGCGATCCGCGACGGCCGCGATCGGGTCGGCTGGACGGACGTCGTCAAGGCGAAGCATGTGAAGCAGCACGGGCTCCCCGACGACCACGAATACATCGAGCGCGAGCGCCATGCGGTGGCGGTGCATGAGGCATGTCACGCGGTGGCGGCGTATCACCTCAGGAAGCACATGACGATCGACCTCGCGACGATCGAGCGTCGGGGTGACGTCGGCGGCTTCGTCTCTTCGATCCCGCCCGAGGATCAATTCGTCCAGTGGCGCTCCGAGCGGGAGATCGACGTGATCACGTTCCTCGCCTCGCTCGCAGGTGAGCGGCTCTTCTTCGAAGGCGACCACTCCACGGGCGTGGGTGGGGATATGCGCGGGGCGACCGCGCTCACGACACAGATGCTCGCGTACTTCGCCATGGGAGACACCATCGCGTCGCGCTCGGTCACCTTGGCGGGCCTGCGAGGGCCGGTACAGCCCGCGGAGACGGGAGCCGATCGCTCGCTGTTCGACACCGAGTTCGGGAAGTCGGTCGAAAGCAAGTTGCGAGAGCTGTACGACAAGACCACGGCGCTGCTCGAGGAGCATCGCGATGACGTGCTCACCGTCGCCCATGCACTCGAGACCTACAAGACCATCACAGGCGACGATGTCGAAGCCATCATCGAGGGTCGCGAGGGGCCGAACATCGACGGGCGTCGCTATCACGACGCGCGGTTCCTCGAAGAGCTGGAGGCGTATCACGTCGCATGCTCGGCCGCACACCTCCAACACGGAGGCGTCGAAGGCACCATCCCGGTCCCGGTTCCACCTCCACCGGTCGGGGCGCTCGTCGCGGCCCAGCAGTCGTCGGGGAACGGCCGGAGCGAACCTCGGCAACGCATCGGAGAGACCCAACCCAGCGAGGAGTGACTCGCGCCGGTCCGATCGGCCGGCCCCGCTAGGATTGGCGGATGCGTCTCTACAACACGCTCTCGCGTGCGGTCGAGGAGGTCGTTCCGGTCGAACCGGGCCGGGTGAAGATGTACGCGTGCGGCCCGACCGTGTACCGCTCGGTGCATCTGGGGAACCTGCGCACGTTCATGCTGGCCGATCTGGTCCGGCGCGTCGCCGAGTTCGAGGGATACGCCGTCACCCTGGTACAGAACATCACCGACGTCGGGCATATGACCGACGAATCCTCGCCGGAGGCCGTCGACAAGATGCTCCTCGCGATGGAAGACGAGGGTCTCCAGCCGCTCGAGATCGCGGAGAAGTACACGAAGGCGGCCCTCGAAGACATGGCCGCCGTCGGCATCCGGCTCCCGGATCTGATGCCGAAGGCGACGGAGCACATCCCCGAGATGATCGCGCTCACGGAGACGCTGATCGAGCGCGAGCACGCGTACGTCGTGGACTCCGGCTCCGTCTACTACGACGTCGCGAGTTTCGACGGCTACGGGAAGCTCTCCGGGAACACCCTCGACAAGCTCAAGGCGGGCCACCGGGACCTCGAGACGGATCCTGCGAAGCGGAACCCCGCCGACTTCGCGCTCTGGAAGGCGGCGGGGTCGGGGCGCCTGATGAAATGGCCGAGCCCGTGGGGTGAGGGCTTCCCGGGCTGGCACATCGAGTGCTCCGCGATGTCGATGAAGTACCTGGGCGATCGTTTCGACGTCCACACCGGGGGCAACGACCTCAAGTTCCCGCACCACGAGGACGAGATCGCGCAATCCGAAGGTGCGGTGGGACACCAGGTGGTCTCCACGTGGATGCACGGCGGATTCCTGCGTCTCACGGGCCAGAAGATCGCGAAGTCGACCGGGAACGTGATCCGGGCTCCCGAGCTGGTCGAGCGTGGCCTCGATCCCCTGGCCTTCCGATGGCTCACCTTCCAGACGCGGTACCGCTCGGAGATGGACTTCACCTGGGAGGCGATGGAGACCGCCGACCAGCGTGTGAAGCAGCTCCGGCGCCACGCGGCGGAGTGGGGCGAGGCATCCACGGATCTGGGTGCAGCCGGGAAGGACTTCGACGCTCGCTTCCGGGAGGCGGTGGCGAGCGACCTCGACCTGCCCACAGCCGTCCGAGTGGTGAACGACCTCGACCACTCGACGGACGTGCCGCCCGGCGAGAAGCGCGCGCTTCTCGCGTCATGGGACCATGTCCTCGGTCTCGATCTGGAGCGGGAGGCGAGGGCCGGTTGGGAGCCGACCGAGGAGATCCAGCGGCTCGTGGCCGAACGGGACGGGGCGCGAGCGGCGAAGGACTACACGCGATCCGACGAGCTCCGCGACGAGCTCCAGGCGATGGGCCTCGAGGTCATGGACGCTGCGGAGGGCACCAGGGTCCGTCCTCGGGATTGAGGTCGCAAGGAACCGAAGCGCGGTCAGCCGACGCCGAGCGGCTTGCCGAGGCGGCGGGCAGCCCCTTCGAGCGCGTCGGAGAGGAACGTCGTCCGCTCGAGCCCCGGCAGCTCTCCGAGCGTCTGCTCCATCTCCTTGACGGCCACCAGCCCGTCCGAGTCGCCGAACAGGGAGTGGATCACGAAGTCGGTCTCCCGCTGGGGTCTCACGCCGGTTCCCACGGGGGCCCAGAGGTGCTCGAGCGCCCAGCGGGTGATCGTGCGAGCCTGCCTCGAACCTCGTAGGCGCATCCTCGCTTGCGCTCGATAGAACGCGAAATGCCGACGCTCGTCCTTGATGATCGCCTGGAGCAGCTGGATCAAGACCGGATGCTCGGTCTTCGCGATGATGCGGTGGTACGCGGTCAGCGTGCTGAGCTCGTTCACCGCGCCCCAGGTCATGTGGACGGCGACGAAATCCCGGAAGAGCGCCGAACCCAGCAACGTGCCCATATGGGAGACATAGCCTTTCGTCCCGAACTTCTGCCTGATCCACTGGTTGCGGTCGAAGCGGGTCGGGAACGGGTCGTCTCCCTCGACGTGCTCGTACGAGGGTGGGACCCGGTGGCCGGCTTCGCCCAGGAAGCGGCTGAACGCCTCCCCGTGCCAGAGCTCCTCGTAGACCCAGCAGGAGAGGAACGCCGTGACCTCCGGGTCGAACGAGGCCCTCGTCGCCAGGAGGTCGCGCAAGAAGACGACCGTGTGCGTCTCGATGTCCATCATGTAGGTCAGACAGCGTGCCTCGTCGAGCGCGACGGGATGTTGCCCGACACGATCCCACTCGACCGTTGAGAGATCGACACGGTTGGAGGCACGGAGGTACTTGTCCAGGTCGAAGTCAGATGTGTCCATCCTCATGATCTGCGTCCTCTCGTGGGGCTTGATCTCGACGCTCTCGAACCCCCGTCACGTCCGTGATTCGCACTCGCTCGGATGGCAGGATCACTCCACATCGGATCGGAGATCACGTGACGATCTGGAGCTCGCGTGTGCTCCGGTTGAGGCGCTCGACGCCGTCGGTGGTCACGGCCACGATGTCCTCGATCCGGATGCCGAAGCGCCCTTCGAGGTAGATCCCGGGCTCCACGGAGAAGGTCATGCCGGGTTCGAGCACGGTCCGATCGCCCTCCACCATGTACGGAGGCTCGTGCAGCTCGAGGCCGATGCCGTGCCCGGTCCGGTGGATGAACCGCTCCCCGAACCCCGCGGCGTCGATGATCGTTCGTGCGGCCCGGTCGATCTCCTGCGCCTCCAGCCCGGGTCGAACGGCGTCGACCGCGGCCGCCTGCGCCTCCTGAACGGCCGCGTAGGCCTGCTCGAAGCCGTCGGGCAGCTCGGTCACCACCACGGTCCGGGTCGTGTCGCTGAGGTAGCCCGCGAGCTCTCCCCCGAAGTCCATCACGACCGCGTCGTGCGGCAGGATCGTTCGTCCACCCGGCTCGTGGTGCGGGGAGGCGGCGTTGGGGCCGCTCGCCACGATCGTGAAGTCGGCTCGCTCATGCCCGTTCCGCACGAGGAGATCCGCGAGCTCATGGGCGATATCCTCTTCGGCCCGACCCTGGAACGGTATCGCGAGGATCTGCCGGAAGGTCTCGTCGGCGGCGCGTCCGGCTCGGCGGAGCGCGCCGAGCTCGTGCTCGTCCTTGACGGCGCGGAGACGGCCCATCACCGGGGACGCGGGCGCGAACGACGCATCGGGAAGCGCTCGCTGGAGGCCGAGGAGATGGGACGCCCACAGGCGGTCCGCCACCGCGATCCGGGCCGCACCGGACAGCAGGCTGGCGGCGGCCTCGTATGGGTCCTGCCCGTCTCGCCAGGCCACCAGTTCGAGGTGCTCCCCCACCGGCGAAGCCGCTGCGGGCGCTCGCTCGAGCTCGGGGACGAGCATGACCGGATCACGGTTCGGCCGGAGCACCAGCAGTGTGGGGCGCTCCAGCGGCATCGGGTCGTAGCCGGTCAGGTAGGCGAGGTCCGGAGAAGGCGAGACGACGAGCGCATCCAGTTCCCGGGCAGCGGTCTCGTGCGCGGCGCGGCCGATCCGATCGAGATGTGGCTCGTTCACAGCTTGAAGAGGATAGGCCGTGGCACGATCTGGAAGGTGACGGGGGTGGTTCCGAGCGCGACGCCGTCCGCGAGGACCGGCATCGGACGCTCGGATCGGATCTCGAAACGGATCTTCGCCTTCAGCTCCTGGATGTGCGGGTCGGGCACGTGGTCGCCGTGTCGGAAGAGTCGTGGGAGCTGTGTGTACGCGCCCGACCGCGGACCGGTGAACACGAGGGCGTCCAGGATGCCGTCCCCCGGGAACGAGCGCGGCGACAGCCGGAGGCCGCCCCCCGTGAACTGGGCGTTGGCGACGACCACGTTCCACGCCCGGCCTTCCCAGGTGCGCGTGTCGTGCTCGACGGTGAATCTGGCCGCCTTGGTCTTCAGGTAGCCGCACCAGAAGCCGTAGAAGCGCCGCGAGCCGCCGAGCCAGGCCGGGGCCTTCGCGGAGCATGCGACCTGCTGGGCGCCCATCCCCACCTGCGCGAGGTTGTGTCCGAACCGTGTGACGCGATCACCGCCCGTCGAGGTCGTCGTGATCTTCATGAGGTCGAGCGCATACGTGTTGTCGCCCACCAGGTGCGCCGCGGCCGATTCGGTGTCGCCGGGGACGCCGAAGCTGCGCACGAGGTCGCACCCGCTGCCCGCCCCGATCACCCCGAGGACGGGTTCCTCCCTGATCGGATGACCGTCACGGAACATCCCGTTCACCACGTCCTGGATCGTCGCGTCGTTGCCCACCGCGACGAGGAACCGGAACCCCTCGTCGAGGGCGCTCGTCGCGAGCGCGGAGGGATCGGTGCCGTTGGACACGTAGGTCTGGTGCTCGAGCCCGCGCTCCCCGAGCGCGCGCTCGAGCACCGGAAGCTGGTCCATCACGCCCGCCCGCGGGTCGACGATCACCGCGATGCTGCCGAACGGGCTGGTCATGGCAGGGGTCCCATCGTCCGAATCGTAGCTACACCCCGGTGTAGGCGACGACGCCGCGCAGGATCGCTTCGCGTCCTGCGCGGACCTGCGCCGCCGTCTCGGGTGACGCGACCTCTTCGATCTGCCTGAGCAGGTCCACCAGCTGCTTGCAGTTCCGGATGAAGTCCCCGGGCGCCATCTCGGTCTCGGCGAGGATGTCCTCCAGTGCTTCCCCTTCGGCCCAGTGGTAGATCGGAGTCGCGAAGCCGGCCTCCAGCTCGCGGCAGAGCTGCACCTGGTGCTCGTCCTCGGTCCGACGAACCTTCCGCCACAGTCTTTGGAGGCGCTCGTAGCGCTCCTTCGTCTCCGCGGTGGGCATCTCGCCCGACAGCGGGACTCGTTCGCGCCCCTCGTAGATGACCGCCGAGAGGAGGGCCACGACCTCGGAGGGCCTCACATCGTCCAGGAGCCCGGCCTCGAGCGCCTCCCCCACCAGGAGATCGCCCTCTCCGTAGATGCGAGTGAGGGTCCTCCCTTTCCTGGTCAGCGCCCAATCCTCCACGTACGCCAATGCGCGAAGCACCGACAGGACGCGATCGAACTGCCGGGCGAGCGTCTCGGTGCGTACCCGGATCCGTCGCTCCACGCCGCCGAGTCTCCGCTGAAGCTCGCTCGCGCGGACAGCCCACCGTTCGTGCTTCGCCCGCTCCGGGCACCGACGGCACGGGTGCGCCTCGGCGAGCGCCTCGAGCCGCGCCGCCTCGCGCTCGACCTTGGGGTTCGCCTGCCCCCGTCGCTTCCCTCCCCCGGTCTTCACGTCCAACGCCACCAGCCGGGCGGCCACGTCCCGGCGGAAGCGGGGGTTCCGCACACTGCCGGATCTCGGCAAGGGGATCTTGGTCAGGACCTGCGGTGGCTCCTCGAAGTCGCGGCCGCTCAGGCGGAAGAACTGGCGATCTTGGGCAAGCACCGTCGGTTTCCCGTCGCGGGACGACACCACCACCGCGACCCCGCGGCGTCGCGCTCGCGGCACCCAGACGACGTCTCCCGGCCGAAGGCGCGCGACGCTCTCCCGGACGTCCTCGCGTCGACCCTGATCGCGCGCCCTTCGGTCTTCGTCGCGGAGCTGACGCGCCTTCTCGAGGTAGCCCCAGTACTCCTCGAAGTCTCCGAGGTGACACACCATGTTCTTCCGGTAGCCCTCGAGTGCGGCGAGATCTTGCTGGCGAGATCGCTCGAGCGCCACCACACCGCGGTCGGCCAGGAACTGGGCGAACGACGAGTTGAGGAGGTGGTGCGCTTGTTCGGGGGTGTAGTTGCGAACCAGGTTGACCGCCATGTTGTACGAGGGCCGGAACGATGAGGCGAGGTCGTACGTCCGGGTGGCGGCGAGCCCGGCCACGCGCTCGAACGGCACCTGCCGCTGATAGATGACGACCGCGTGGCCGAGTGCGTCGATCCCTCTCCGGCCGGCCCGGCCGGTGAGCTGTGTGTATTCCCCCGGCGTGACGAGCTCGTGCCGCTCGCCCTGGAACTTCCAGAGGTCCTCGATCACGACACTCTTGGCCGGCATGTTGATGCCGAGCGAGAGCGTCTCGGTCGCGAAGACGACCTTCACCAACCCTTCCTGGAAGAGCTCCTCGACCGTCTCCTTGAACATCGGCAGCATGCCCGCGTGGTGGGCAGCGACGCCCGTGGCCAGGGATTCGAGGAACTCGTAGAAGCCGAGGCTGACGAGATCTTCCTCGTCGACCCATGCGGCTCGGATCTCGGCTCGCTCCCTGATCGTTGCCGCCTCTTCCCTCGTCGTGAGGCGAACGCCCGATTCGCGCATCCAGCGCACGCTCTTCTCACAGCCCGACCTGCTGAAGACGAAGTAGATCGCCGGGAGCATCCCTTCCTTCTCGAGCACCTCGACCACCTCTTCGCGTCGAGGCACGTAGACACGGCGGTACCCCTCTCGCGGGCGGGAGATCCGTTGGTGCTGCGGGAGCCCCGAGCCGCGCCGGTAGTAGGTCTTCGTCTTGAGCTCGTGCTGGTCCAGCGAGACGACGTACGGATTGGGAAGGAGGATGCCGTCCTGTTCGACGTGCATCGGATGCAGCCGCGCACCGACGAGGTAGTGGTGCTCGAGCGGCACGGGGCGACGTTCTTCGATCACCACTCGCGTGTCGCCGCGGAGGGTCGTGATCCAGTCGCCGAACTCCTCGGCGTTGGAGATCGTGGCCGACAGGGCTACCACACTGACGGAAGGAGGTAGGTGGATCAGCACCTCCTCCCAGACGGCGCCGCGGTACGGGTCCTGCAGGTAGTGGACCTCGTCCATCACGACCGAGAGCAGGCGCGTGAGCGTCGACGACCGTTCGTAGAGCATGTTCCGGAGCACTTCGGTGGTCATGACGACGATCGACGCTTCGGGGTTGATCGAGTTGTCTCCCGTGAGTAACCCGACCGTGCCTGCGCCGTGCTTGGCCACGAGATCGCCGAACTTCTGGTTGGACAGGGCCTTCAGCGGGGTCGTGTAGAAGGCCTTGCCGCCGCGATCGAGCGCTCGCTCGATCGCGAACTCGGCGACGACGGTCTTGCCGGAACCGGTCGGCGCCGCGACCAACACCGACGATCCTCGATCCACCGCGTCGATCGCATCACGCTGGAACCCGTCCAGCTCGAAGGGGAACTGCTGCGCGAAATCGGTTGGGGTGGCCACGGTGAGGCCAGTCTACGGGCGGCCTTCCGAGCGACCGACTCCCTTGACGAGGATCTACGAGCCGATGCGTGTCAACACACCGTCGAGCGCCGTGTCGAATGCCTCGGGAGCCTGGAGGTTCGAGAGGTGCCCGGCGCCCTCGATCCGCAGGAGTTCGGCGCCGGGCACGAGCCCGGCGATGCCGGCGGTGACGTCCGGCGGGATCAGGCGGTCGGCCGTACCGGTGATCACGAGGGTGGGCACGTCGATGCCGGGGAGGTCCGGCACCGAATCCGGACGCTCGGCCATCCCGAGTGCGGCGGCCGCGATCGCATGTGGCGTCTGGTCGGCGATCATGGCTTTCACCCGCTCCCGGAGGCCTTCGGGAGCATCCTCCGCGAGCAGCGGCGGCGGCTCCTCCACGAGGAAGCGGTGACCTTCGCTCCGCAAGCGTTCCGCGAGCGCACGCCGTGCGGCCGCGCCTTCCGGGGGGTCGGGCTCGGCCCGTGTGTTCGCGAGCACCAGGGCTGCGACGCGCGGCCGCGCGGCACGCCAAAGCTCGAAGGCGACGTAGCCACCCATCGAGAGCCCACAGACGATCGCCGTGTCCATGCCGGCGTCGTCGAGCGCACCCACACAGTGCTCGGCCGCGAGGCTCATCGTGAGGACCTCGGGTCCTTCCGTCCCCCCGAACCCCGGGAGATGGGGAGCGATGATCGGCAGTCGCGCTCCGAGGGAGCCGAGCTGCGGCTCCCACATCCTGGCGTCGAGCGGGAATGCGTGGATCAGGAGGAGACCGGTGGTCACTCCTTCACCGTACGCCCTTGGCCTCCGGCCCGACCACCACCGGAAGCGCGGCGGGATGTACCTCGAAGATCGCCGGAAGCGAGCCCACCAGCTCGCCGTCCGCATACACGAGCACGCGCCGGTTCGCCTCGACCTGCACCCTCGAGCCGGTGCGCATCCGAACCTTCGGGTGGGTGGTGTGCGAGCCGACGAACACGCGAGGGAACGCTTTGAGGAACGCGGGTTTGGAAAGCGACTCCACGATGCACACGTCCAGCAGCCCGTCGTTCATGATCGCGTTCGGAAGGACCTTCATCCCTCCCCCGGTCCAGCGACCACTCCCCACCTCGACCAGCATCGCGTCCAGCTCCATCCGCTCGTCGTCGACCTGGATGGTGAACGACGCAGGAGTGAACCTCGAGAGTGTCTTGAGCAACGCGACCACGTACGTGCCCGTCGCTCCGAGCTTGACCGTCATCCCGTTCGCGGTCTCGTTCACCTCGGAATCGAAGCCGGCGCCCGCGATGTTGATGAAGTTCCTCTTGACCGCTCCCGTCGTGACCTCGATCACGTCGAGGTCGACGGTCTTCGGGTTGGCGAGCAGCTCGACCGCGGCGTCGAGCTTCCCGGCTCCGATCCCCTTGGCGAAGTCGTCTCCGGTCCCGGCGGGGAGCGCCGCCAACGCCGCGCCGGTGCCGAGGAGCCCGTTGGCAGCGAGCGAGACGGTCCCGTCGCCACCGAGCGCCGCCACGACCTTCGCTCCACCCTCGGCCGCGACGCGAGCGAGTCGCTCGACGTCGGGGCCCGATTCCGAGACACGGATCTCGTGCGGCACGCGGAGCCGGTGCAGTGCGGTGGTGACCTTGCCGATCAGGCGTCCCGCCCTCCCGTGTCCCGCGGCGGGGTTCGCGACCACCACGAGGCCGGGGGCGTCGGCCATCGCGCCTACGCTCCGGGGATCGTGGGCTGCCGGATGATGCCGGCCGACGCGAGCGCCTCGGTCTGATGGGTCTGGAAGCGAAGCACGGCCGCATCGGCGAGGTTCAGTAGCGACTCGGCGCGGGCGATCGCGCCTCGGCGATCCTTGCCCTCGAGGTCGGACGCCAACACGCCGACGAGGGCTGCCTCGCGGTACAGCTGGATCGAATTGACCAGCTCGTCCCTCGCCGACAGGAAGCGCAGCACTCCGTCCCTCTGGAATCCCTTGCCGCTCAGCGAGCTCGAGAGCTGGTAGCCGGCGATGCCGTCGATCGCCTCGCTCGCGCCATCCGCGGCGGTCTGGAGCGTGCTCACGGCATCCTTGGGCGTCTTCTCGGCGAGGCCGGTGGTCACCGCGCGGATCTGCGGGAGGATCACGGGGGGGTTGCCCTCCTGGATCTGCCCGATGGCCCGGACCTCGGTCGTGACCAGGTTCTCCCAGGCGGCTCCGGCGCGGCGCTGCTGGAGCTCCTGCTCGCGATCTCGCTCGGAGGTGTCCTGCGCCCGAAGACCGTTCGTCAGCCAGACCCCTCCCCAGAACACGAGCGCCCCGACCAGGAAGGCAGCGACGACCTGAACGCCCCGTCGCCGGACGAACGGGACCGGCACGGGGACCGGTCCCCGCCTCGGCGCGCGCACCGGTTGTTTCGTCCTCGTTCGTCCCTTGCCTTTGATCGCCATCCAACCCGTCCTATCGCTTCAGCAAGCGGCTGACGATGATAGCTCCCTCGTAGAAGAGATAGAGCGGGATGAGCAGGGCGAGCATCGAGATCGGGTCGGGGCTGGGCGTGATCACGGCCGAGAAGATCGCGAGACCGAGGATGACCGGACGCCGATGCTTCCTCATGGTCTCGTTCGTCAGGACGCCAGCCGCGGAGAGCGAGATGAGCAGGATCGGGAACTCGAACCCCAACCCGAAGGCGAGGATCGTGAAGATCACGAACCCGATGTACTTGTCGACGGTGAGGAGGGGGCTGACGAAGTCGCCACCCACGCCGAGGAGGAAGTTGAGGGCTGCCGGCAACGTCAGGTACGCGGCGAGCCCCCCGAAGAGGAACAGCAGCACCGAGACGATGACGAACGGGATCGCCCACCTCCGCTCCCGATCCGTGAGACCCGGCACGATGAACGCCCAGAGTTGGTAGAGGATCACCGGCAGCGCGACGACCAGAGCGAGGAAGATGATCACCTTCACGGTGATCAAGAACCCATCGATCGCTCCCAGGAAGATCAACGAGCATCCCTGCTGTTCGAACGGAGCCTTGTCGGGATGATCTCGGAGGAAGTCGCAGTAGGGGCTCTTGATGAGCCGCATCGCGGGTGCCGTAGAGGAAGAAGCCGGCGACCGAGCCCGCGGCCAACGCCCAGATGCACATGATGAGGCGGTGGCGGAGCTCCTTGAGGTGGTCCATCAGCGACATCGAGCCCTCGCGCTGCTCGGTGCTCTTGCGTCGCCACCTGGGGATGACTTTCATGGCTGGGGCGGTGTCTCGGGCTCGGCGTGATCCTCAGGCTGCACGGGGTCGACCGGCCGGGCAGGGTCGACGGGCTCGACGCCTTCGAGGGACTCCGCAGGACCGAGTCCCGGCGCCGGTGCCGCCGGGTCGGCGGCCGCGTCCTCGACGAGCCGGTCGGCGGGCGGTCCCCCGGCCTCTTCGGCGTCGTCGAGAGAAGCCGTGGTCGGCCGCTTCGGAGTCGGAGCGGTTGCGTCCCGGAGGCTCTGTTGGGCTCGTCGGACCCCGCCTTTCACGTCGGTGGCCCGCGTGATGCTCCCGGTGACCTTCCTGAACTCGGCCGCGGCATCCCGCATGTCGTCGTCGACCCCCGAGGACACCATGTTCCGAACCTCGTCCTGGACCTCCCGGAACTGCCGGAGCACCCGGCCGACGGACCGGGCGAGGTCGGGCAGGCGTTCAGGCCCCACCACGATCAGCGCCACGGCGAGGACGACGAGAAGCTCGAGGGGTCCTACGTTGAGCATCGAGTTCGGGACCTGCCCGGCAGGCAGTCTATCGGCGGCTCTTGCGACGGGCGGGCCGCTTCGCGGACGCCCGTCCCGAGAGGCCCGCTGCCGCGTCGGCGGCTCGCGCCGACGCGGCGGCCAGCTCATCGGCGATCGGCTGGAGCTCCTCCTGCATGCGGCCGGCCGTGCGCCCGAGCAGGATCACGTGGCGGACGAGGAAACCGAGCATCACGAGCAACGCAGCGGTGGTGACGAGGCCCACGACCAGCCACACGACGAGCCAGGGTTCCATGCGAGGGATGCTAGCTGCGAGGCAGGGCTACGACTCGTCGGAGCCGGCGAGGAACTTGTTGAGGTAGCGCTCGTCCTCGAGGAGGAAGTGGAACTCGATGACGTCGTCGATCGTGAACGCGGGTCCGTCCATCGCGTGCTCGAGGGCTTCGATCGTGGCGATCGGCTCCTGGTCGAAGAGTGTCTCGCCCCCGTCGGAGACGCCCCTGGGCTCCAGGTCCACTCCGGCCGAGACGAGCAGGGCGACGATCTTGCGATCGGCGCGCTTCTCGACCGAGTCATCGCAGCGGGGGCACGTGAAGCGGTAGCTGCCCTCCCTGCCGCTGGACCGCACCGAAAGCGAGATCGCCTCGGGGCCCATATCTACCTCGCCGCAGCGGGGGCATGTCGTCCGGATGGTGGTCATCTCAGGACAGCTATCGGCCCGGTTCCGGCGGGGCTTGAGGTCCGGGAGCGTTGTCGGGGCTAGACCCGTTTGACTAGGCCGTCTGGCCATAGCGAGCGAGCGTCTCGCGAGCGAGATCCCGAACCTGATCCCGAAGCTCGGGTGGCTCCACGATCTCGGCGTCATCGCCGACTCGAAGCAGCAGGCGGGCCACCCATCCGAGCTGCCGCGCAGGGAGAGTCAGCTCGACCCCGCCGTCATCCCGCTCTTCGACATCCGTGGTCGCGTAGTACTCGGCGATCCAGCGGGCGGCGGGTCGCAGCCGGAGGCGGACCGCCACGTCCTCGCCGGTCGGTGAATAGAGGTCGCGCCCGGCCCCGCGGAGGCCGCGTGGGGTGAACGTCTCGCCCGTCGGCACCGCGCTCCGCACCCGGTCGGCGCGGAAGAGCCGCTCCGCGTCGGCGTCCACGTCCCAGGCCGCCACGTACCAATGCCCCATGTCCGAGAAGACCTCTTCCGGCTGGATCTCGCGGCGGGTCCACTCGCCCGTCGATGCTGCGAAATACTCGATCGAGAGCTGTTCGTGCGTTCGTGCACCGTCTCGGAGCACAGCGAGATGCTCGGGGGCCTGACCTCCCCGTGCGATCTCGATCCGGCCTTCGGCCTCGCTCAGCATCTCGGCGCCCAGCGAACTCCGCAGCTTCTCCAGAGCCTTCGCCAGCGCGGGTGCATCCGGCATCCCGGGGGTCGCGAGGAGCTCGGTACCACGCAGGAAGACGGCGAGGGCTTCGATCCTCGTGAGCTGCAGAGGCCGGGAGAAGTGATCCGCCATGGAGATCCAGATATGGCCGTCCTCGTCCACGTCGACGTCGATGAGATCCCCTGGGCCGTACGGAGGCAGCCCCGACATGAACAGGAGGTCGAGGTCTCGACGGAGCTGAGACGGCGGGACTCCGAACGCGCTCGCGACCTCCGTCAGCCCCGAGCCCGGATGCTGCACGACGTAGGGCACGATCGCGAGCATCCGGCCGAGGCGGTCCGAGGTCTTCGGTACGCCTCGTTTCCGTTCAGGCAAGGAGCGCCTCCAACCGGGAGACGACGGCGTCGCGCAACGAGGCCGGGGACCGGACGACGGCGTCCGGTCCGTATTCGAGGAGCATGGCTGCGAAGGCACTCTCGTCGGCCATCGGGATCTCCATCTCGACCCACCCGTCGGGGTCGGTGTCGGTCTCCTTCGCTCCCGGGAATTGGGATGCGGCGAACCACGCGCGACCGGGCGAGAAGAGCACCACCGCGCGATCGTCGCCGGCCGCCACCCACGGACCTGCCTCCACGTGATCGGCCGCCCGGAAGTCGGCGGGCGGGGAGGACCCCGGTTCGGCGTCGGCGATCTCGCCCACCATGCGCGACAGGCGGAACGCGCGGATGTCGTCCCGTTCTCGATCGTGGCCGACGAGGTACCAATGCCCGGCTCGGAACACCATCGCCCACGCGTCGACATCTCGTTCGCCCGTCTTGCCCTGTGACGTCCGGTAGAGGAATCGGACCCTCCGGAGCTCTTGGGCGGCCTCGGCGGCAGCGTGGACCAGGTTGCTCCGGGCGTCCGAACCCGAGGCGAGCGGTCCGCCTCCCAACCCGGCCAGCACGCCCCCGTCCGCGCCGTAGAGGAGCTTGCGAGCACCACTCTCGGCCGCTTGGTCCTGGCCGCCGCTCTGGGCCGCGACCAGCAGCGCGACGAGTTCGCCGGGCTCGAACTCGATCTCCGGCAAGTAGTACTTGTCCTTGGGGATCACGTAGCCCTGCTCGGTGCCCCACACGTCCACGTCGACGAGCTCCAACGGCACTCCGTACTCGCGGAGGACGTCTTTGTCCCGTTCGAACATGCGCTTGGCGCTGTCCGGATTGGTCTGCCCGTACGGCTCCAAGACGCGGCGGATCTGCTCGAAGGTGAGTGGTTGGGGGGTCTCGAGGAGAAGTCCGACGAGATTCAGCAAGCGCTCGAGCGGCTCCGCGCGGTCCCCCTCCCCCATGTTGCGGCATCATATCGGCGCCGTGATACGCGACCGGAGCACCGTGTGATCCGCATCCGACGTGGTGTTGTCCGCGCGGTGACGGCGACACGCTTGGGGGCGCAAGAGCTGGAGGTGGAGGTCGACGGCACCTCCGCGCCGGCGGTCTCGTACCCGGATCTCTGCGGCGAGGTCAGGCCGGGTGACCCCGTTCTCCTGAACACGACCGCCCTCGAGCTCGGTCTCGGCACCGGCGGGGTCCACCTCGTGATCGCGGTCGAAGGTCGGGAGCCGACCGCCCAGGCTCCGTCCGGCCACGTCATGAAGGCGCGCTACACGCCGTTGCAAACCGCGGTGTCGAGTGTCGAAGAGACCCACGCGGATCAGCTCGAAGCCTCGGAGGGACTCGGGCAGACACCCGTCGTGTGCGCTCCCCTCCATTCGATGCTCGCTCCGATCGCCGCGGGCGCCAAGCGAGCGGCGGACGCCCGCGTCGTGTACGTCATGACCGACGGCGCGGCGCTGGCGGGCGGTTTCTCTCGTCTCGTGGACCAGATGAGGACCGTCGGCCTGATCGACGGATGGATCACGTGCGGACAGTCGTTCGGTGGCGAGCTCGAGGCCGTGACCCTGTGGACCGGGTTGCTCGCGGCCAAGGAGATCCTGGACGCCGAGGTGATCGTGGTGGCGGACGGCCCGGGGAACCTGGGCACCGAGACGACGTGGGGCGTGAGCGCTCTGGGGAGCGGTCACGCTCTGATGGCGGCCGCGACGTTGCAGGGCCGACCGATCCCCGCGCTCCGGGTGAGCTTCGCCGACGAGCGGGAGCGGCACCGCGGCGTCTCGCATCACTCACTCACGATCCTGGCCGATGTCTGCAAGATCGATGTGAACGTTCCCGTGCCCGTCCTCGAGGATGAAGCGCAGCGAAGCGCCGTGTGGGATGCGCTCCGATCGCGGCAGCTCGAGGAGATCCACCATCTCGTCGAGGTGGACGGAGCGCCTGCGGTGCAGGAGCTCCGGGCGCGTGGTATCGACGTGCGGACGATGGGACGCGGGATCGAGGACGATCCCGCGTTCTTCCTCGCGGCCGGCGCGGCGGGGGTCCTCGCCGGCCGGATGGCCGCCGAGAACCGCCGCTGGCGTCAGCCCGCGACGTGACGCCGTCTCGTGTCGGTTCGCCCCTCGGCGCCCGTTGCGGCCGATGAGCTCACGCGGGATGGCCGGAACCGGGGGCATTCAGCAACGCCCGCGCGATGTCGGCCTGCATCCGACGCACGACGACTTCGTAGGCACTGCCGTGGGCCGGCCTGATCCAGGCGGACACGTGGTTCCGCCTGAGGAACCTGACCTCGCGTTCCGCCCGTTGCCGATCCCCCATCGCGATGCGCTCCCAGCGACTCGACCCGCCTCGGAGGACGAGGTTGGTGAGGAACTCCCCCGCGAACTCCGGGACGACGATCGCGACGCCGTCGAGCAGCGTGCCGAGGATCGGCATCACATGTGGGCGATGAGCTGGTCGACCCGCTCGTCGACCGACTTGAACGGGTCCTTGCAGAGGACGGTGCGCTGCGCCTGGTCGTTGAGCTTCAGATGGACCCAATCCACCGTGTAGTCGCGCCGCTTCGCCTTCGCCTGCCGGATGAAGTCTCCGCGGAGCTTCGCCCGTGTCGTCTGGGGAGGCTCACGCATCGCCTTCGAGATGTCCGACTCTGCGGCGACCCGCTCCACCTTGCCCGCCTTCTCCAAGAGGTAGTAGAGGCCCCGCCCTCGGTTCACGTCGTGGTACGTGAGGTCGAGCAGCGCGACCCTCGGTGAGGCGAGCGAGAGGTCGTGCTTCGCCATGTAGCGCTCGATCAGCAGGCGCTTGGTGATCCAATCCACCTTGCGTCCCAACCGCTCTGGATCTCCCGCGCTCAATGCGTCGAGCGCCTCGCCCCATTCGTAGAGGAGTTGCTTCGAGGTCTCGTCGGTTCCTCGGCGTTCGAGGAACCGGGACGTCTTCTCGAAGTACTCCTGCTGCATCTCGATCGCCGAGAGCTCCCGGCCGTTCGCGAGCTTCACCTTGCGGGTGCCGGTGGTGTCGTGGCTGATCTCCCGGATCGCGCGGATCGGATTCTCGAGGGTGAGGTCTCGCATCACCGTGTTGCCCTCGACCATCCGGAGCACCAGATCGGTGATGCCCACTTTCATGAACGTGGTCCATTCGCTCATGTTCGAGTCGCCGACGATGACGTGGAGCCGTCGGAATCGCTCGGCGTCCGCGTGCGGCTCGTCGCGCGTGTTGATGATGGGGCGGGAGCGTGTGGTGGCCGAGGAGACGCCCTCCCAGATGTGCTCTGCACGTTGCGAGATGCAGTACTGGGCGCCTCGTGGCCCATGAAGGACCTTGCCTGCACCGCACCAGATCTGACGGGTCACGAAGAACGGGATCAGCACGTCCGCCATGCGAGCGAACTCACCGTGCCGCGCCACGAGGTAGTTCTCGTGGCAGCCGTAGGAGTTGCCCGCCGAATCCGTGTTGTTCTTGAAGAGATAGACCTGACCGGAGATGCCCTCCTCGTGGAGACGCATCTCCGCGGCGGCGAGGAGAGCTTCGAGGATCCGCTCCCCCGCCTTGTCGTGCGCGACGAGCTCCTCGATGTCGTCACACTCGGGGGTCGCGTACTCGGGGTGTGAGCCAACGTCCAGGTACAGACGAGCTCCGTTCTCCAGGAACACGTTGGACGAGCGTCCCCAGTGAACGACGCGCCGGAAGAGGTAACGGGCGACCTCGTCCGGGGAGAGACGGCGCTGGCCCCGGAACGTACAGGTGACGCCGTATTCGTTCTCGAGACCGAAGATGCGCCGCTCCATCGAAGGGAGTCTAGGCTCGCCGGAGTCTCATCGGGGGCCGAACCAGAACGCTGGCGAGCCGGGTGCCCCTGTCGAGAAGGACCGTTCAGCCGGCGAGGTAGCCGGCGACCTCATCGTCGGTCAGCCTTCGGAACTTCCGCCGTCGGGGCTGGCTCCGTTCGAGCACACCCGCCTCGATGTGATCGTGTTCGATCGTGCGGGAATCCGGGGACCCCAGTACATCGGTGGCGTTCTTCACGGCGGTCGCGAGGTCCCAACCGGGCCCGTACTTCTCCTTGAGGTTCTCGGTGAGGTCGTCGGCATGACCGCCGATGGCGACGAACCCGTGCTCGTCGGTGACGCTCCCGTCGAACAGGACGTGGTAGATGGATGTTCCCTCGACCTCTCCGTTCACCTCGCCGACGAGGATCTCCACCTCGTACGGCTTCATCTGCTGGGTGAAGATCGTGGAGAGCGCCTGCGAATAGGCGTTGGCGAGATCCCGCGCCTTGACGTCCTCCCGGCCGTAGGAGTAGCCGCGGAGATCCGCGAGCCGGATGCCGGAGATCCTCAGGTCCTCGAACTCGCTGTACTTCCCCACGCCGGCGAACGCGATCCGATCGTAGATCTCGCTGATCTTGTGCAGCGTGGCACTCGGGTTCTCGGCGATGAAGAGCAGGCCGTCCGCGTATTCGAGCCCGATGACGGAGCGACCGCGCGCGATCCCCTTGTGCGCGTACTCGGACCGATCCTTCATCAGCTGGTCGGGCGAGACGTACGGCATGAACGACATCTACGGCCTCGTCTCCACCACGGCGCGCACGGCGTCCGCCACTTCTTCGTCGGTGGATTCGGTGGCTCCCTCGGAGGTCACCGTCATGACGACCGGGAAGATGCCTCGCGCCAGATCCGGCCCTCCCGTCGCGACGTCGTCTTCGGCAGCGTCGATCAACGCCTCGACGGCAACTCGGAGCCCTTCATCGCGTGTCAGTCCTGGTCGCCACCGCTTCTTCAGGGAGTTCTTCGCGGGCTGAGCCCCCGAACCCGTCGCCTGGTAGTCCTGCTCCTCCCACCGTCCACCCGTCGCGTCGTAGTAGAAGAGCCGGCCTTCGTTCCGGGCCTGGTCGAATCCACCGAAGAGTGGGACGACGACGAGCCCCTGCATGGCGAGCGGGAAGTTCGCGCGGATCATCTGGGCGAGCCGGTTCGCCTTCCCCTCGAGGGACAGCCGGTCGCCCGTCAGTTTCTCGTAGTGCTCGAGCTCCAGTTGGAAGAGCCGCACCGTCTCGACGGCCTGCCCGGCCGCGCCCGCGATCGCGATCGCGGAGAAATCATCCGCCGCGAACACCTTCCGCATCTTGGCGTCCGCGATCGTGTACCCGGCGGTGGCACGGCGGTCGCCCGCCATCACGATCCCGTCCCCGAACCGCAGGCCCAGGACGGTGGTCCCCTGCGGCACCTCCAGGACGCCCGGCTGCGGCGAAGATGGAAGCGCCTCTGGGCGTTGTCGCCTGAGCAACTCGACGAAGCTCGGGTCGGCGCCGAAGGAAGCCCCGGAGAGAGGGAGCTCGACGCGGTCGGTCACTCCCCGCCCTTCTGGACGTAGGACTTCACGAACTCTTCGGCGTTCTCTTCCAAGACCGAGTCGATCTCATCGAGGATGTCGTCCATCTCCTCCTTGAGCTCGGCCGCCTTCGACGTCGAGGTGACCTGGCCGGCGTCGGCGTCGCTCTCGTCTCCGCCGCCGCCTTTCTTCTGTACCTGCTTGCGTTCCTGTTCGGGCATGGCTCCTCCTCCGTGGCGATTCTAGCCGTCGGGCGGTCTTCGACCCCTCTACCCCTGGAGGGCGGTGACCAACGATGCCGCGTCGTGGGAGGCCTCGAGCAGCTCGTCCACGTGCGTCTTCGTGCCGCGGAGCGGCTCCCTCATCGGGATCCGTTGGAGCGCCTCCGCGCCCGTGTCGATGATGAGGGAATCCCACGACGCGGCCGCGATCGCGTCCGGGAACTTGGCGATGCATCGTCCACGGAAGTACGCCCTGGTGTCTTCCGGGGGGTCCATGACGGCGCGCTGCACATCCGCCTCGTCGACGAGGCGCTCCACCTTGCCCGCGCTCTCGAGGCGGTAGTAGAGACCTTTCTCACGGCGGACGTCGTGATACTGGAGGTCGATCGCCCGCAGCTTCGGATCTCCTCGATCGAGCCCACCTCGCTCTCGGTAGGCCTCCAGGAGTCGGTACTTGGCCACCCAATCCAACTCACGATGCAATGACAGAGGTTCGGTTTCCAGCGATGTCAACACGGCCTCCCACCGCTCCAGGACCTCTCGGTTCTCCTCGGTGTCGTCTTCGCGCTCGACGTACTTCTTGGCATGCTCGAAGTACTCCCACTGGAGCTGCACCGCCGACAGGCGTCTGCCGTCGGCGAGGGGAACGTCGACCGTGCAGGTCACGTCCCGCGAGATCTCGTGCAGGGCACGCACCGGCCCCTCGAGCGAGAGGTCGGGAAGGAATCGATCTTCGATCATCTTGAGGACGATCGCGGTCGTGCCGACCTTCAGGAATTGCGCGACCTCGCACATGTTCGCGTCGCCGACGATCACGTGCAGGCGCCGGTATTTCTCCGGGTCGGCATGGGGTTCGTCCCGCGTATTGATGATCGGCCTCTTCAGCGTCGTCTCGAGGCCGACCTCGGTCTCGAAGAAGTCCGCGCGCTGCGTGAGCTGATAGATCGGTCTTCCCCGCTCGTCCCACGGTGCCTCGGAGCCCAGCTTCCCGGCGCCGCAGAAGACCTGGCGCGATACGAAGAACGGGGTCAGGTCTCGGACGATGTCCGCGAAGGGGGTCTGCCGGTCGACCAGGTAGTTCTCGTGGGTGCCGTAGGAGTTCCCCTTCCCGTCGGAGTTGTTCTTGTAGATGAGCAGGGCCGGCGCCTCGGGCATCTGGGTCGCGACCTCCACCATGGACCGCTCGAGGATCCGCTCCCCCGCCTTGTCGTGGATCACCAGGGCCCGCGGCGTGAGGCACTCGGGAGTCGAGTACTCGGGGTGCGCGTGATCGACGTAGTACCTGGCGCCGTTGGGGAGGATGACGTTGGCGAGGCCGAGGTCTTCGTCGGACACCTCCCGGGACGGGATCGGCTCGAAACCGCGTGCATCCCGGAGGGGAGACTCCTGCTCGTAATCCCAGCGGATGCGTCGGAGCGAGCCGGCGAAGGTGGAGATCAGGAGGGAAGACGAGAGGACCGGGTTGAAGTCCGGGACTCCAACGGCGGCGATGCCGTACTCCGTTTCGGTGCCAAGGACTTTCGGGATGGCCACCCGGGGACCCTACAGATATTGGCCGGGGCTCACGCGCTCGACCTGCCGTCCGTCGCCCTCGTCGCCGAGCAGCGTTCGGACGTAGACGATCCGCTCGCCCTTCTTGCCCGAGATGCGCGCCCAGTCGTCCGGGTTGGTCGTGTTCGGAAGGTCCTCGTTCTCCTTGAACTCGTCGCGGATCGCCGTGAGGAGGTCGTCGGTCTTGATGCCCTTCTCTCCGGTGGAGAGGAAACGCTTGATGGCGTCCTTCTTGGCCCGCCGGACGATGTTCTCGATCATCGCGCCGGAGTTGAAGTCCTTGAAGTAGAGGATCTCCTTGTCCCCGGACGCGTACGTGACCTCGAGGAAGCGGTTGCGCTCGGAGGGCTCGTACATCTGCTCGATGGTCCGCTCGATCATGCGGGCGACCGCGACCTGGACGTCGCCCGAATGCCGTTCGACCTCGTCCGGGTGGATCGGGACGACGGGGTGCAGGTACTTCGACATGACGTCCTTGGCCTGGTCCGCGTTGGGTCTTTCGATCTTGATCTTCACGTCCAGTCGCCCGGGCCGGAGGATCGCGGGGTCGATGAGGTCTTCGCGGTTGGACGCGCCGATGACGATCACGTTCTTGAGGGTTTCGACGCCGTCGAGCTCGGAGAGCAGCTGGGGGACGATCGTCGACTCGACGTCGGAAGAGATGCCCGTGCCGCGGGTCCGGAAGATCGAGTCCATCTCGTCGAAGAAGACGATCACGGGGAGGCCTTCTTCGCTGCGCTCCTTGGCGCGCTGGAAGATCTCGCGGATCTGTCGTTCCGTCTCCCCCACGTACTTGTTCAGCAGCTCGGGACCCTTGACGTTCAGGAAGTAGCTGCGCGCGTCTTCCCGCCCCGTGCGCTCCCGGACCTTGTCGGCGAGGGACTTGGCGACCGCCTTCGCGATCAGGGTCTTGCCGCAGCCGGGAGGTCCGTACAGCAGGACGCCCTTGGGCGCCTCGAGCTCGTGCTCCTGGAACAGCTCGGCGTAGAGGAACGGCAGCTCCACCGCGTCGCGGATGGCTTCGATCTGCCCTTCGAGCCCGCCGATGTCCTCATACGTGATGTCCGGTATCTCCTCGAGGACCAGCTCCTCCACTTCTTCCCGAGGCAGGAGCTCCGTCGCCACGCCGGAACGCGGGTCGTACAGGACGGGGTCGCCCGCTCGCACCATCGCGCCGAGGAGGGAGCCCGCGAGGTAGGCGACATGCTCCTCGTCGCCACGGCTCAAGACCACGGCACGATCGGGTCCCAGACGGTCCTTGACCTTCACCACCTGGCCGGCGCCGTCGGGGTCCAAGACCTCGACCACGTTGAGCGCGTCGTTCAGGATCACCTGCGCGCCGGATCGAAGCTTGTCGGCGTCGAGGTCAGGCGCGGGCATCACCCGCATCTTCCGGCCCGCGGTCACGACATCGACGGACCCGTCCTCGTTGCTCCCGATGAACACACCGAACGTGGCGGGTGGCTGGGAGAGCTTCTCGACCTCTTCGGCGAGCGATTCGATCCGCTGCTTCTCGTCGCGGAGGGCATCGGCCAGCTTCTGATTCTGACCGGTCGCCCGGGCGAGGCCCTCACGCGTCTCGACGAGCTTCTCCTCGAGGAGCTGCACCTGGCGAGGGGCGTTGGTCAGGCGGCGGCGGAGGAGGCCGACCTCTTCCTCGAGGAACGAGATCTGCGTCTGCAGCTCGTGGATCTGCTTTTCACGTTGCTCGTCCTGCTCTCGGCGATCCGCCATCCGGTTCACCTCCCACCGGAGTCATCGATGCTACTGGCAGCATCTTGACCCCTCCCGGGGTCCTTTTCTGTAGATACGGTAACCAGCTCAGCCCGGCCGATGCCCGGAACCGGGTACTTCTTCGAGATTAATCCTCGGACCCGACACGGGCCACGGTCAGGAACCCGGTGTGACCGACCATCCGATGGTCGGGGCGCACGCTTCGAGCGGTCACGTGCCACCCTCGCTTGAGGACCTCGAACGTCTCGATGTGGAGGAGACCGGCCTCCGGCAGAGCGAGGACGAGCTGCTGGACCTGGATCGTCGTCGGAAGGTAGGCACAGAGGACCGCGCCTGGCTCCAGCGCCGGACGCAGGTCTCCGAGAGGCGCCCAGGGCTCGGGGAGATCGAGGACCAACCTGTCGAACCGATCGCCGCTCGCGCCCGCGTCGGTCACGTCGCCATCTCGGATGTCCAGCTGATCGGGCATCTTCCCGAAGAAGCCCTCGATGTTCGCCTGTGCCCGCTCCCGGTGCTCGGGCCGAATCTCGTAGGACACGACGCGCCCCTGTTCCCCCACCGCCCGGCAGAGCGCGATCGTCAGGGCTCCCGACCCGGTCCCGGCTTCGAGCACCCGCGCCCCCGGGTAGACGTCGGCGTACACGACGATGGGCCCCAGGTCTTTGGGATAGACGACCTGGGCGCCTCTCGGCATCTTCAGGACGTAGTCGGCGAATCGAGGACGGAACGCGGCCAGGACCATCCCGCGCGCGGTCACCACGCGTGTCCCCTCCGGCTTGCCGATGAGGTCGTCGTGGGCGAGGGTCCCCGCGTGCGTGTGGTACGTGGCTCCGACGCGCAGCGAGAACAGGTACGTCCGCTCGCGCTGGTCGATCAGGAGCACCTGCTCGCCGGCTTCGAACGGAGCGCTCATCGGCCGGCCCGGTCGTAGATCTCCACGGGAAGCACCTCGTCGGCGAGCTCCTCGGCGACCTGGCGATCCGGTGGTTCCGCGCCTCCGCCCAGACGTTCCCCGAGGATCTGCGCGCGAGCCCGGCAGAACGCGCAGAAACGGCCCGTCGTGGGCTGGCCACACGCCTCGCAGCCATGGAGCTCGGCTCGATCTTCCGCGGAGAACAGGGGCATGCCTCGATCCAGATAGCCGAGGAAGAACTGCGACTTGGTGCCCGGCGACGTGTGCTCGATCGCGTTCATCGCCTCCTTGTAGCGAAGCTGTGTGTTGCCGGCGACGAGCGGGCACTCCTCGACGACGTATTCGATGCCCCGCAAGAAGGCGTATGCGGCTGTCTCCAATTCGGAGAGACGGTGGAGCGGCTTCACCTTCTTCACCATCCCCTCGCGCGCCGGAAGCGCCGGCGACTGACGGGCGATCGCCTCGGTCTGCCAGCGGAGCGTGTTGCCGAGCAAGGTCGCGGCTTCGTCGTCGAGATTGTGGCCGGTCGCGACCACGTCGAATCCACCTTCCAGGGCGGCGCGATTGAAGATGTACCGCTTCGAGAGCCCGCAGACCGCGCAGGTCGATCGCGACCCGCGCCTGCCGGCCGTGGGGATGTCGTAACCGTGATCGCGTTCGAGATCGACGGTACGCAGCCGGACCCCCCGCGCGTCCGCGAACGCCTGGGCGACGTCGTGCGATCGATCCGAGTACTCCCCGATCCCCAGCCCCAGATACAGACCGGTGACGTCGTAGCCGAGACCGAGAAGCACATCCCAGAGGGCGAGGGAGTCCTTCCCTCCCGAGACGGCGATCATGACCCGATCGTCGGGCTCCATCATCTGGAAACGGCGGATCGCCTTCTCCACCTGCGTCCGGAACATCGCGAGGAAGTGCTCCGTGCAGAAAGCGGCGTGGTGACGCCTGATCTCGATCACGGCGGGCCCCCGGCAGCTCCGGCACTTCATCCCGCGCCACCCGAGATGACGGGGCGGATCTCCAGCTCGTCCTCGTCGTGGACCGGTGTCTCCCGCGTGATGAGCTCGCCGGCCCTGATCACGAGCACCGTATCCACCGCGACGCCGAGCTCGTCGAGGACGGCGCCGACCGGGCGCCCGCCTTCGAGCTGCACCTCTCGATCGGGATTGCGCAGCCTCACCTTCACGCCGAAAGGCTAGCGCAGGAGGCTACGGCTGCAGGAACTCCGTCGGCAGCGGTTTGGTGCCCAGCTTGACCGAGATCGTTCGGTCCTGACCGTTGGAGCCGATCACCTTCACATCGACCGCGTCGCCCGGCTTCAAGGTGTCGAGGACGTGTCCGAGGTCAACCGCCGCGTCGATCGGCCTCCCGTCCACCTCCACGATCACGTCCCCTTCGTTGATCCCGGCGGCCGCAGCGGGGCCGCCCGTGAGGGTGGCGAGCACGAAGGCTCCCTTCTCGACGGGAAGACCGAGCTGGAACGCGAGGTCGGGCGTGACGTCCCTCGTCGACACGCCCAGGTACGCCCCTGCTTGAAGCGGCTGCGAGATCGCCTGGTTGATCGAGCTCTTCGCGGAATCGATCGAGATCGCGAATCCGATGTTCTCGGCGGTGTCGGCGCCGGCGGAGTTGATGCCCACGACCTGACCCTCCATATCGACGAGCGGGCCGCCTGAATTCCCGTGGTTGATCGCCGCATCCGTCTGGATCACCTGGCTGTAGGTGCGGATGCCGTTCGGGCAGACGGTGCACTGCGGGTCGGACACCTGGATCGTCCGGTCCAGCGAGGAGACGATGCCCGCGGTGACGGAGGGTCCGCCCTCGAGTGCGAGGGCGTACCCGATCGCGACGACCTGCTGACCGAGTCGCAGACCGGAGCTCGCGCCGAGCGCGAGCGGCGACAGACCCTGCGCATCGATCTTCAGGACCGCGAGGTCGTGCTCGCAGTCGCCCCCGATCACCCGAGCGTCGTATCTCGTCGGCTTTGCCTCGGAGGTGGAAACGGTGATGCGCGATGCGCCCTGCACGACGTGGCAGTTCGTGACGACGACCCCGTTCGCTCGGACGATGAAGCCGGTCCCCACACCCCTGCCCTGTTCCGGCGGCCCCGTCGGCGATGCCTGGTACACGTTCGTCGTCACGTTGACCACCGACGGGAGGACCCGTTCGGCGACCGCCGCGTAGGGCTCCTGCCCCGGGTCAAGAGGAGGAAGGGGGGATGCGACCGGGCTCGTCGTGTGGATCGCGGCCTCGGTGCAGGCGCCGAGCAGGAGAGCCAGCGAGACGATGAGCAACAGGAGGTGCCTGGAGGTTGTCACCGGCTTCACGCGATGGGTTCGCTCCCGGTCGTGGGGAGGTTCGAAGAACCACGATACTCGTGAGAGGACCCGGCGATCATCCGAGCAAGGAACCGGAGGGGCGCTCCTTCCTCGGGTCGACGAACGGGATGGCGGCGGTACGCCCGACGATGGTCTCGCCGTGCTCGGTCTCGACATCGAGGTCCGTGCCCGGTGCCGAGAGCTCGACCGGCACCCAGACGTAGCCGATGTTCTTCGCGAGTCCCGGTGACCAGACGGCATCGGTCATGTGCCCGACTTCACGACCCTCGTGGTGTACGGGCCAGTACTCCGACATCTCGGCCCGGAGCTCGTCGCCTTCGAGCTCGATGCCGACGAGCTTCCGGTCGACACCCTCCTGCTTGATCCGCTCGAGCGCGTCCTTCCCGATGTAGTCCTGCGGCTGATCCTCGACGAGCCGCTCGAGTCCCATCACATGGAATGGCGTGTCGTCGATCGTCATGTCGGAGCCGTAGTTGAAGATCCCCGCCTCGATCCGGCGCGCCTCGCACGGTGCGATCGGCCTGATGCCGAACTCCTCCCCCGCCTCGGTCACGGCGGACCAGAGCTCGTCACCCTTCGACCCGTCGAGGAGGTTCACCTCGAATCCGGGGATCGCGGTCCACCCGGTCCTGCTGATGAGCACTGGGATGCCGTTGATCTCGAACTCGTCGACCCAGTAGTACTTGATGTCGTAGATCGCGGGCCCGACGAGCTTCTCGAGCGTCTTGGCCGACAGCGGCCCCTGTACCTGCATCGGGTGCACGTCGGGAAAGGTCACGTCGGCGTCGAGGCCGGAGGTGGCCGCGACCCCCATCGCGTAGAGACCGGCGTCCGAGTCGGCCAGCTGCATCCACCAGGTGTTCTCCGCCACGTGGAGCAGCACCGGGTCGTTCACGATGCCGCCGTCCGGGGACGTCACGATCATGTACTTCCCCTGCTTCACGGCACACGTCGAGAGGTCGCGGCATGTGAGCATGTCGATGAGCCGGTCGGCGTCCGGCCCCGCCACCTGGACGGTCCGTTCGACCCCGACGTCCCACATCGTCACCCCGGTCGACAGCAGCTCGTACTCGGTGTCGGGATCGTCGAAGTAGCCGGGGAGGTACATGTGGTTGTAGATGTCGTAGGCGGTGCATCCCGCTCGGAGCGTCGCCTTGAAGAACGGTGACTGCCGGTACCAGGGACCGAAATACAGGGTCGCGCTCTTCGCGAGCATCTCCGGTCGCTCGTTGACCATCTCCTACCTCCTTGGGGTGCCACGTCGCGTGGGTTCCTGAATCATCATTCAATCCTCGGCCCGCGCGCAAGTCATACATAGCCCTTGAACAGGGAGGAAGAGCCTGAACGGCCGTTAGGAACTTGAAGGTGTCTTGCTACGAGACGGGGATCGTCTTGTCCGGGTCGACGAACGGCATCGGCACCACGGTCGCCGTCCTTCCTCCCCATTCGGTCTCGACCGTCACCGACTCGCCCTCCGAGGAGCGATCCGCCGGGAGCCAGCAATAGCCGATGTTCTTCCCGAGCCGTGGAGAGTGGATCGCCGACGTGACCTTCCCGACCTGCTCTTCGCCCTCGAAGGCGGGCCACTTCACGTTGTTGAGCTCGGGGAAGGCGGCCCCGTCGAACTCGACGCCGTTGATCCTTCGGGCGACGCCCGTCTCCCGGATCCGGCGGAGGGCCGCGATCGAGATCGACGCCTCGTCCGCCAGATCCCACGCCACGAGCCGGTCGAGACCCATCTCGATCGGGTTGTTCTCATACGTCATGTCCGCGCCCCAGTTGAAGATCGCGCCCTCGATCCGCCGGATGTCGCTCGGGCCGGTGGGAACGATGCCGAACTCCTCGCCCGCCTCCATGATCGCCTCGAACACATCCGTGCCCTTGGTCGAGTCCGTGAGGTAGACCTCGTAGCCGATCTCCGACGTCCAGCCGGTGCGGGTCACCACGACCGGCGCCTCGGCGATCTTCGCCTCCGTCCAGAAGTAATACTTCAGATCGAGGATCTCCGGGCCGAGCAGCTTCACCATCAGATCCTTGGACTTCGGGCCCTGGACCTGGAGCGGCGCCACGTCGGCCTCGCGGATCGTGACATCGAGATCCGGGTAGGCGTTCTTCAGTCCACGGGCGAACAGCAGGGCGTCGGAGGATGCGAGCGCGAACCAGAACGTGTTCTCGTCCATGCGCGTGAGGACGGGATCGTTGACGATGCCGCCGTCGGAATCGCAGATGAGGACGTACTTGCCCTGACCGACCGCGCATCTCGAGAGGTCACGAGGTGTCATCAGTTGCGCGAACCGGAAGCCGTCGGGACCGGAGATCTCGAGGCAGCGCTCGACGGCGACGTCCCACAGCGTGACCCCGTTCAGCAGCGCGTCGAACTCCGCTTCGAAGGAGTCGAAGCGGATCGGGAAGTACATGTGGTTGTACACCGTCATGCCCTTCGGGCCGTACCGCTGGGTCGCCTCGTAGTACGGGGTCCGACGGTTCCGGGCGCCGCGTTGCACCAGGCTCATGTCGAACGACTCGGTCATCGTGGGTGGCTCCTCTCCGGGGACGGCCGCACGCCCTGCGCGGGCGGCCAACTGCGGCATCCGGGCCGACAGGCCCGATGCCTCCGTATCGTGCGAGCGGCATCAGGAGCAAGCAACCGCGCCCGCTGACCCGAAGTCAGCCGGTGCGGTTGCGCTCGTAGACCGGTGCTCCTTCGACGAACGTGGCGTCCACGTGCGCGTGCCCGATGTCTTCGACCGGATGGGCGAAGAGATCGCGGTCGACCACCGCGAGGTCGGCGTATTTCCCCACCTCGATCGAGCCGGTCGTGTCGTCGAGGTGGTTCACGAAGGCGGACCCCATGGTGAAGGCCGCGATCGATGTCGCGAGGTCGAGCCGCTCGTCGGGGAGGAAGACCTCCTGGTTCTCGTTCCCGTACAGGTACGTGGGCGCCATGACGCGGTTCACGGCGACGTGGATCTCCTCGAGGGGGTCGGGGCTGGAGACCGACCAGTCGCTGCCCATCGCGAGGGTCGCGCCCGCACGGACCAGGGACCCGAAGGGGTACTGCCACCGCCACCGCGGCTCCCCGAGGAACGGGATCGTCAGATCGTCCATCTGGCCTTCGTGCGCCGCCCACAGGGGCTGGGCGTTCGCGACCGCGCGGAGGCTTCGGAAGCGGGGGATGTCGTCCGGGTGGACCACCTGGATGTGCGCGAGGTGGTGTCGATGATCGCTCGGTCCGTTCGCCCGCAGGGCCGCCTCGATCGCGTCCAGGGCCTCGCGGACGGCGCGCTCCGCCAGCGCATGGAAGTGGACCTGGAAGCCGTGCCGGTCGAGGGCGGTGACATACCCCTTCAGCGCCTCGGGCTCGACGAACGAGATCCCTCGCTCGTCGGTGACACGCCCCTGTGCGTCCAGGTAGGGCTCCAAGACGGCGGCCGTGAACGTCTCGCATACCCCGTCCTGCATGATCTTCACCGTCGTGGCGGCGAACCGGCCGGCGCGGCCACGCTCCCGAAGCTCGAGCAGGTCCTCGATCTGGTCTTCCCCCCGCTCGCGGTCCCACCAGAGCGAACCGACGACTCGAGCGGTGAGATCGTCGTTGCCGGCGGCGCGGAGGTAGGCGGAGTAGTTGTCCATCCAGAAGTCGGTGGACACGATCGCGTCCTGCCACGCGGTGATCCCGAGGGAGTGCAGGTATCGCTGGCCCTCGAGCAATCCCTGGTACACCTCGTCCGCCGTCGGTTCGGGAGCGAGACGGCCCACGAGGTCTGCGGCGCCCTCGTGCAACGTCCCGGCTGGCTCGCCGTCCGCGTCCCGCTCGATGCGGCCGTCGGCCGGATCGGGCGTTCCCCTCGTGATCCCGGCCAGCTCCAGCGCCCGGCCGTTCACCCACGTGCTGTGGCCGTCGCGGTTCGGCAGGAGCACGATGCGGTCGGGCACGACCGCATCGAGGAGATCCTTCGTCGGCGTGCCACGCGGGAACACGTCCATCGACCACCCGCCCCCGAGGATCCACTCGCGATCCGGATGCTCTTGCGCATACGTCTTGACCCGCAGCAGGTAGTCCTCGGTCGAGTGGAGGTCGTGCAGGTCGCACTGCAACCGGTCGACCCCGCTGCTCACCGGGTGGACGTGCGCGTCCTGGAAGCCGGGGACGAGCATCCGTCCGTCGAGGTCGAACACCTCGGTCCGGGGGCCGAGGTGTTCGCCGATGGCGTCGTCGCTGCCCACGGCGACGATCCGTCCGCTCTTCACGGCGACCGCCTGCGCCCGGCTTCGGACGGCGTCCACGGTGTAGACGGCGCCGTTCACGAATGCGAGGTCGGCCGACGTCATCGGCGGAGCATAGCGTTCACGCGAGCGCTACGAGATCGAGAAGCTCCTCGCTCCAGTAGTCGAGGCTCCCGTCCGGCATCAACAGCACTCGTTCCGGGGCAAGCGCTTCCACGAACTCGGTATCGTGGCTGACGATCACCATCGCCCCCGGCCAGTCCCGGAGCGCCTGCGCGATCGCGGTTCGAGATGGCGGATCGAGGTTGTTGGTCGGCTCGTCGAGGAGGAGCAGGTTCTTCCGCCCGGCGACGAGCTGTGCCAACGCGAGCTTGGTTTTCTCGCCGCCCGACAGGGTGCCGGCGTCCTGGAAGGCCATCTCGCCGGGGAGACCGAACATCCCGAGGAGGGTGCGCAGAGACTGGTCGTCCGCACGTGATGCCTGATGCATGTGTACGAGCACCGACAAGCCATCGCGGATCCCCTCGTGTTCCTGCGCGTAGTAGCCGAGCTGGACACCGTGACCGAGACGGAACGAGCCGGCATCCGCCCGCGTCTCGCCCGCGAGGATCCGCAGCAGGCTCGTCTTGCCGGCACCGTTCAGCCCCATGACGAGCAGGCGCTCGCCCCGCTCCACGTCGAAGGACACGTTCTCGAAGACGGCGGGTCCCCCGTAGCCCTTGGTCAACCCCTCGGCCACCAGCATCGTTCGTCCCGAGTGCGGCGGGTCGGGGAAGCGGAACCGCACTCCGCGCTCCCGGGAAGGCGCGGCCACCTTCCGAGCCTGGAGACGGGCGACCCGCGTGTCGAGCGTCTTCGCTTTCCGCGCTCGTTTCGCCGTCTGTCCGCGCATCGAGTCGGCCAGCGTCTTCAGTCGCTTGATCTCGGACTCCTGGCGGGAGGCGAGGGCGGTGAGACGCTTCTCGTCTCTCGCCCTCGCCTCCCGGTACTGCGTGTAGGTCCCGCGGTATTCGACGACACCGTCGTGATCGAGGTGCAGGATCCTGGTGATCGATGCGTCCAGGAGCGCGATGTCGTGACTGACCACGAGGAGCGCTCCCCGGTATCCGGCGAGGAACTTCATCAACCATCCCTTGGCGTCCGCATCGAGGTGGTTCGTCGGTTCGTCCAACAGCAGCAGATCGGACCCGCCGAACAGGATCCGAGCCAGCTCGAGCCGTCGCCGTTCGCCGCCGGAGAGCGCGCCGACGGGGAGGGTCAGCCGGTCCTGGGACAGACCCAGCCCCGCGACGATCGCTCGCGCGTCCGCTTCGGCGTGATACCCGCCGCTTCGTTCGTATTCCTCCTCGAGCCGCCCGAAGCGAGCCACATGCTCCTCTGACGCGAGCTCCTCGAGCTGGAGGCGCGCCTTCTCCACCCCCCGTTGCAGGTCGACGAGCCCGCGGGCGGCGAGGAGATACTCGATGCCGCTCGTTTCGTCGTCGGCCCGATGCTGCCGTGGATCCTGACGGAGATATCCCACGGCGCCGTGGCGTCTCACCGCGCCGGCCGCGGCAGGCATCTCCCCCGCCAGGACCTTGAGGGTGCTCGTCTTGCCTGCGCCGTTGCGCCCGACCATCCCCACCTTGTCGCCGGAGGAGAGCATGAGGTCGAGGCCCTCGACCACGTTCATCCCACCGGCCTCTACCGAAAGACCTTTGACCTCGAGGGCGTTCACGGACAGGCTCCATCTCTCGACGTGGTTCGGGGTGTGGGCTGTGCGGACATCGGTACCTCCGAGATGGGACGCAAACGCCCGGGCGCCTCAATGCGCCCGGTGTGCTCGAGGAGGTCCCGCTAGCTCACGTTCGGAAGTCTAACGCCCGTTCACGACGAGGCGGCTCGATCCTCATCGGGGTCGGGCTTCCACCGATAGCCGAGGCCGGCCTCGGTGACGATGAACCGCGGGCGGGCCGGATCGTCGGCGAGCTTGCTCCGCAGCTGACGGATGAACACGCGGAGGTACTGGTTCTCCGTGGCGTACCCGGGGCCCCAGGCCTTCTGGAGCAGCCAGCGATGCGTCAAGAGCTTCCCCGGATTCGTCACGAACGCCTCGAGGAGCCGGTACTCGGTGGGCGTCAGGTGGACGACGAGATCTCCCACCTTCACCAGCTGCCGGCCCAGGTCGACCTCCAGCTCCTGGAATCGAACGACCGGAGGACGGCGATCGCCCTCGGTGCGGCGACGGACCGCCCGCATCCTCGCGAGGAGCTCCGGCATGCCGAATGGCTTGGTGACGTAGTCGTCCGCACCCGCCTCGAAGGCCTCGACCTTGTCGTGCTGCCCGTCCCGGACCGACAGAACGATGATCGGCACCTCCGACCACGCCCGCACCCGCTCGATCACCTCCTGTCCGCCCATGCCCGGCAGCCCGAGATCGAGGACGATCAGGTCCACGTCCGAATCGGGAAGCAGATCCAAGGCGGTCTCGCCGTTGCCGGCGGTGAGCACCTCGTACGAGTGACCCTGGAGGCTCGTGCGTACCGCTCGGAGGATCTGCGGGTCGTCGTCGACCACCAGGACGCGGCCCTCCATCAGGGCCGCCCCGGGAGCTCGATGACCACGGCGGTGCCACCCCCCGGCTCGTCGGTGACGCGGATCGTTCCGCCGTGCGCCTCCACGATCGCGCGGGCGATCGCGAGCCCGAGTCCGGTCCCGGAGCTGCCGTCCCCGCGGACGAAGGGCTCGAACACGTGCTCCCGTTCTTCCCGAGGGATGCCCGGACCCCGATCGGCGATCCGTATCTGCACCCCGTCACGCCACCGCGCGGCCGCGACGGTGATCCGCTTCCCGGCCGGGGTGAACCTCGCCGCATTCTCCAGGACGTTCGTCATCGCCTGATCGATCTGCACGAGGTCCAACGGGATCTCCGGGAGGTTCTCACGCAGCATCAGCCGGATCTGGTGATCCTTCAGCAGCGACCCGGACCGAGCGATCACCCCTTCGATGAGCTCGTCGACGGCCGTGGGTGCCTTCGAGGGTGTCACCGCGCCGGCACGCATCCGCGACAGATCCATCAGGTTGCCGATCACCCGGTTGAGGCGCCCGGCCTCTTCGTCGATCGTCTCGAGCAGCTCCCTGCGATCCGCGCCCTTCAGCGGTGACTGGTCCTCGAGCAAGCTCGAGACCGAAGCCGTGATCGAGGCGAGCGGAGTCCTGAGGTCGTGGGTGACGGACGAGAAGAGCGCAGCCCGGAGTCGGTTCGTCTCGGCCTCCAATCGCGCCTCCTCTGCCTCGGACCCGAGTCGCATACCGTCGATCGCGAGGGCGATCTGGGTGGCAAGCGTCTGGATCACCCCACGCTCCTCCGTCGTCAGCACGGGATGCGTCCCATTGGGGACCGCGACGATGCGACCGAGCTCACGATCCTGGACCGCGATCGGGATGACTTCTTCGCGGCCCCCGTCGACGCGGCCGCCCGGGCGCTCCGCGACGATCGGCCCGTCCGCCAGCTCACTGGTGATCTCGCATCGCACGAGATCGAAGAGTTCCAGGACCGAGCGAGCGAGGCTCCGGAGCACCTCTTCGGTGGGCACCCCGGAACGGAGCCGGGTGCCCAGATGGTGCAGCAGCCGGGCCTCTCGCTCCCGGCGCTCGGCTCGGGCACGCTGTTCGAGGACGCGAGACAGCATCGTGCCGACGGTGGCCGAGACCGCGAGGAAGACCGCGAGCGCCACGAGGTCGGCGGTCTCTTCCACCGCGAACGTGTGCAGCGGCGGTGTGAAGAAGAAGTTCAACGCGAGGAAGGAGCACACCGATGCGACGAGACCCGACGCGAGACCGCCGGCCGCCGCCGCAACCACCACGGCCAGGACGTACAACAGTGCCGCCGTCGTTGGGGGGATCTCGACCGTCAGGAGCGCCCCGAGTGTGACGATCCCCGCGGGGACCAAGCCGGCGAGCGCCGCGCGCACGAGCCGCGGCAACCGCCGATCCATCGCGAGCGTCATCGAATGTCCCTCCACGGGAGCCTAGCAACGGGCAACCGGGGAACTCCGGACCCTTACAGAACCCTTATGGCGAGCCCCGGGTTCCTTACCGCGCCGCTATGCGGCATCGGCGACGCTCACGGTCATGGAACTCTCCACCATCATCGCGGCGGGCGGGAACGGCAGCGGCGATCTCGTCGTCGGGCTGCTCGTGGGTTGCTGTATCGGCATCCTCGTCGGTCCCGCGTTCCGTTCCTGGCAGATCTACCGGGAGTGGGTCGAGGCTTCCCGGGAGGTGCGACTCGCGGATCGGCTTCTCGAGAGGATGGAGATCGACGCGGATCGCAACGGGCATGCGGATCCCGCTCGATCCGACGACGTCTCCGCGGGGTCGACGTGGCAACCACTCCCCTGAAGCGGATCCTCGTCGGCCGGCCGCTCGCCAGCTACAAGGCCGAGCACCAGCTGCTCCCGAAGTTCCTGGCGCTGCCCGTCTTCTCCTCCGACGCGCTGTCCTCGAACGCGTACGCCACCGAGGAGATGATGCTCGTCCTCGTAGCGGCCGGAGCGGGAGCACTCGCGTTCCGGATCCCGATCGCGATCGCGATCGCCACGGTCCTCGTGATCGTGGTCGTGTCCTACCGTCAGACCGTGCGGGCCTACCCGGGCGGGGGCGGGTCCTACATCGTGGCGCACGACAACCTGGGGACGCTCCCCGGGCTGGTGGCGGCGGCGGCGCTGCTCGCGGACTACGTGCTGACCGTGGCCGTGTCGGTCGTCGCAGGATTCCTGGCGATCACCTCGGCCGCGCCTTCACTCGCCAGACACAAGGTCGTGTTGTCGATCGGCCTGGTGGTGCTGCTGACACTCGTGAACCTCCGCGGCGTGAAGGAGGCGGGGATCCTGTTCGCCGTGCCGACCTACGGATTCGTGGCGATGGTCTATGTCCTGCTCGGCCTCGGCTTCGTCCGATGCCTGAGTGAGTGCCCGCAGGCGGCGACGGCGAACCTGCCCCTCGAAGCCACCGCTCCACTCAGCCTGTTCCTGGTCCTGAAGGCGTTCTCATCGGGTGCCACGGCGCTCACCGGCGTCGAGGCGATCAGCAACGGTGTCCCTGCCTTCCGGCGCCCCCAGGCCAAGAACGCCGCCACGACCCTCGCGATGATGGCCGTCATGACGGTCACGATGTTCCTCGGGATCACCGTCCTCACGGTGCTGCTCGACGTTCACGTGAACCACGAGATCGCGGCTTCGCGCTCGGTGTTGTCCCAGATCGGCGAGACGGTGTTCGGCCGAACGTTCTTCTACTTCCTCCTTCAAGGGCTCACGGCGGGGATCCTGATCCTCGCGGCCAACACGTCCTACCAGGACTTCCCGCGGCTCTCCTCGATCCTGGCGAGAGACCGATTCATGCCGTCGCAGTTCCGCAACCGCGGAGATCGGCTCGTGTTCTCGAACGGGATCATCATCCTGTCGGTCGCGGCGAGCGGCCTGGTCTACGCGTTCGACGCGGACCTCACCCGCCTGATCCAGCTCTACGTCGTCGGCGTCTTCACCGCCTTCACCCTGTCCCAGCTGGGGATGGTCCGACGCTGGTTGCGACTGAAGGAGCCGGGGTGGCGGCGGAGCATGATCGTGAACGCCATCGGCGCGACGGCCACCGGTCTGGTCCTCGTCATCGTGGTCATCACGAAGTTCAGTGGCGGCGCGTGGATCGTCATCGCGGCGATGCCGGTGATCATCGGATTCTTCGTGGCCGTGCACCGGCACTACGAGTGGGTCGGACGAGCCCTCCGTGCGCGAGGTGGAAGCGCCGACGCCGGACGCGGAGAACACGTTCGTCCTCCTGGTGCGCGATCTCGGGCCGGCGACCGCCAAAGCCGTCGGCTACATCCGAACACTTCGTCCCGAACAGGTGATCCCATTGTTCGTCGGGGACGCGGGGACGTTCGAGGAGGTGGCGGAGCGATGGCCCGGGTTCGCTCCGCGGCTCGGCTCCCTCCAACAGCTCCGTGTGGAGGACGGTCGTTTCACCAGGGCCCTTCGGGCGCGTCTGCGGTCGATCCGGAAGGACGGTCAGGGATTCGTCACCGTCGTCGTCACGGAGGAGCTCACGAGCCGCTCGCTGCTGAGGCACCTCGGACGTCGCCGCGGGTTCTGGTTGAAGGTCTGGCTCTTCTTCGAGGTGGGGATCGTGGTGACGGATGTGCCGTTGCTTCCGGAAGAGCGATCGTCGATGAACGCCCGGCCCGTGGAGCCCATCCGACACGTGGTGCTGATCCCGGTATCCAGCGTCAACGCCGCCACGGTCAGGGCCGTGACCTACGCGCTCTCCCTCGAGGCGACCGAGATCATGGCCGTGTTCTTCTCGACGGATCGAGGCGACGAGCAGGCACTCGCGGGAGCCTGGATCGACTGGCGGATGGGCGTCCCGCTCTCGATCGTCGACGCACCCTTCCGGGACCTCTCCGAGCCGATGCTCGAGGAGGTGCGACGGCACACGGCGCGGGAGGGCACGATCGTGACGGTCGTCCTGCCCGAGCTGGTGGTGGCGCATTGGTGGGAGCAGCTCTTGCATGGCCAGAGCGCTCTGTTCTTCAAGCGCTTGCTCCTCTTCGAACCCGCAGTGGTCGTCACCAGCGTTCCCTTCCACGTCTCGGAGTTCGTCGAGGGCCGGCCGGCCGTCTCCGTCGGCGTTCGATGATCCGGTTGGGGCGACGCAGGTTGGTGGTAGATTGGGTGGGTCCACCACTGGTGGGACCGCCCAAGACGGGGCGTACGCGCGATCAACTCGCGACCTTGCCTTTCCCGGTTCCTTGAGATCGAGGGAGGCAGTCATGGCCCACTGGCCAAAGACCATTTCCGGGAACATCTTCACGGTCGCGCTCGCGATCCTCGTCGTACCGATGCTCGTGTGGTTCCTCATCACACTTCCGATCATGTTCCAGTTGGGCCTCGCCGCCGTCGCACTCGCGTGCGTGGCTCTCGCCGTCTGGCGTCACAGGGTCGAAGCGGCTCGAGAGCGGAACTGGGTCGGCGAGTTCTCGTTCGGAGACGTGGTCCGTCGCAGGCACGCAGACGAAGCACTCGAGGTTGCCGCGCACTAGCGCTTCGGCCACCTCACAAGAGGACCGGCGGCCCGCCACGAGCGGGACGACGGTTCAACCAGTCCACGAATCGGTTGGGCTCCCCCGATAGCCGGGACGCCAGCCACGCCTGCAACAGGAACAGCAGCGCGAGGAAGGCGACGTCGAACACAAGCAGCGCCTGGACCCAAGGCTCGAACCCCCGGAAGCATGGCGCTGCCGAACAGGTCGGAGCCGCCTCCGCATGGATCCGGAGGATGAGCCACGCCCCGGCTACGACGGTGCCCAATGCCGGGGCCAGCGCCATGGGGTATCGACCCAGCAGACCGGTTCCCAAGGCGAGCCCGACGAGGCCGAATCCGACCAGGCCGACGCTCGCCAGGATGACCGCTGTATGCACGAGGGTTTCGAGGTGGCCGTGTGCGTAGAGCAAGGAGAGGAAGGGAGCGACGACAGCGCATACCGAGGAACCGACCAAAGCCGCCCCCGGCGCTCGCGCCCCGCCGAGGAGAAGGACACATCCCACGACCAGGCAGCCGACCACCAACTGAACCAGCAGGTGCTGAGAACAGCAGCCCATCAGCCCGGATGGAAGCACGAGCATGCGCCCCTGAGCAACCGCCGCTACAGAACCGCCACGAACGTCTGTGGCCCACCGCCGAGCAGCTTGCAGATCCGGGCTATCTGATATCGTTGGCGCGTGGACATCAGGATCCAGTGCGTCCTTGTTGAAGATGCCTATAGGGGGCCAACTCGATGGATAGACAACACAGGAGTTGCTGTGCCGGAGGCGAGGTTCAGTGACCCCCCACTGGTCTGTTTCACCGACAGCTCCACGTATTCACCAGCCTGGAGTCGGGCGAGCGTCGAGATGACTGCATCGCCGTCAACCGAGCCGGCGATCGTGTCGCTGACCAAGATGTTCGTTCCGTTCTTATGTATCTGGAATGTGCGAGTCCCCGTAGCGTTCACGAAGAAGTCCGCGGCTGCGGTGATCTGGTACATGCCCCCGACCGGTGCTCTGAGCCGGGAGAGGTCGAACGCGCTGTTGTGCAGGTTCTTCGTGTCGAAGTCCTCGACATCGAACTGAACCGCGACGAATGTATCGTTGGGGATACTCTGGACGGTCGAACGACGGATCCGCGCTGCTGGGACCACCTCCTTCGTGTTGATGTAACGAGGATCTGCCCACGGCCGGATGTGCTTATCGCGGAGATGAAGCCACTTCGTGGTCACGTGACCCACCGCAGGGCTGGTTGCGATGAGTGAGCCTAGGAGTATGCCCAGTACGACGAGTGCGGCCGTTGCGCTCTTCCTCCACGGCGCGACGCGTGCGGAGTCGGGCAACGGGACGTGAGCTGGGTCGTACTCGCCGATCCGGAAGGGAACGAGTTCTGCGTTCTGCGCAATTCCCCTTCATCGGGCGGCTAGGACCGCCGTCCCACGAAACTCTGCCGCAAGCCGTACTGCTTGCAGATGCGGCGCCCCCGGTCGGTTGTACGGGGGCGTATCTGCGTGTCGGAGGGGGGATTTGAACCCCCACCCTCTGTGAAGAGGACTAGGCCCTCAACCTAGCGCGTCTACCAAATTCCGCCACTCCGACGAGGACGCGCTGGATGCTACCAGCGCCTACGGCGTCCATTTCCAGGCCAACCAGAACGTGCAGATACCCCACACGATCGCGGTGACGACGGTGACCCGGTCGAGGGTCCGCTCCAGCGCGGTGCCTCCCGAGAGTGTGGACGATCCGCCGAACAGCTCGGACATCCCGCTCCCCCGTCCGGAGTGGAGCAGGATCGTGAGGATCAGGAAGAGCGACGCGATGATGTCGATGACGATCACGACGGCATTCAGCACGACCGGGAACCCTCCATACGTTCTCTTGACGTTGGGCTAGTTCGGAGCGGAGTCCTCACCCTCGGGTGACTCCTCCTGCATCTCGACGATGGCGTCCAGGGAGCTTTCGTCGTCGCCGACGCCCTCGATGATACTTCCCTCCAACGGGAAATGGCAGGCTGCACGCTGTCCCGGACCCTGGTCGGTGAGCTCGGGCACTTCCTCGATGCAGCGCGGATGAGGCCCGTCGATGCCTTCGGCTTTCGCGATCGCGCGCGACTGCGGGCACCGCGGGTGGAACCGGCAGCCCGACGGCGGATCGATCGGAGACGGTACGTCGCCTTGCAGGATGATCCGGCGCTTCTTGCGAGCCAGCTCCGGATCCGCCATCGGCACCGCGGACAGCAGCGCGCCGCTGTACGGGTGCTTCGGCGTTCGATAGAGGTTCGATCCTTCGGAGATCTCCACGATCTTGCCGAGGTACATCACCGCGACACGGTCGGAAACGTGTTTCACCACGGAGAGGTCGTGCGCGATGAAGAGGTAGGTGAGCTTGAACTCGTCCTGAAGGTCATCGAGGAGATTGAGGATCTGCGCCTGGATCGAGACGTCGAGGGCGGAGACCGGCTCGTCACAGACGATCAGCTTGGGACGAAGGGCCAGGGACCTCGCCACGCCGATCCGCTGACGCTGACCGCCTGAGAACTCGTGGGGATAGCGGTTGTAGTGCTCGGGGTTCAGGCCGACGAGCTCCATGAGCTGCTGGACCTCGGACTTGATCCGGTTCCTCGGCACGGTCTGGTGCAGTCGGAACGGTTCGCCCACGATGGACCCGACCGTCTTCCTCGGGTTCAGCGAGGCGTACGGGTCCTGGAAGACCATCTGCATGTCCTCACGGAGCTCCTGGAGCTCCTTGCCCTTCAGGTGGGTGATGTCGTTGCCGTTGAACCAGATCTTCCCCTCGGTCGCGTCGTAGAGCCGCATCACGACCCGGGCCAGCGTCGACTTCCCGCAGCCGGTCTCGCCGACGAGTCCCACCGTTTGGCCCGCCTGGATCTCGAGATCGACGTCGTCGACCGCGTGCACGTTCCCGACGTGGTGTTGGAACAGGATCCCCTGCGTGATCGGGAAGTACTTCTTGATCCCTTCGATCTTCACGAGGGGCTCGCCGGCCGGCGCGGGGGGTTGGGCCGGGAGCTGTTCCGCTTGGACACTCATCGGTGGACCAGGACCTCCTCGTCTCGGATCTTCTCCTTGTCGGCGAGGCTCAGGTGGCACGCGGCGGCGTGATGGCCGTCCACGGGCAAGAGCTCGGGGACGTCACGATCGCACGGGTCGAACTTGTACGGGCAGCGCGGGTGGAACGCGCATCCGGGCGGCACCTGGATCAGGGACGGTGGCAGGCCTCGGATCGGATTCGAGCCGCTCCTTCTTCTCCTCGTCCAAACGTGGGATCGAGCTCAGGAGACCCCACGTGTAGGGGTGCAGCGGCTTGTAATAGATGTCGTCGGTGTTGCCGTACTCGGCGGCCTTCCCCGCGTACATCACCATGATGTTGTCGCAGTGCTCCGCCACGACCCCCAGGTCGTGCGTGATGATGATCACGGCGGCGTTGAACTCCGACTTCAGCCGGTCGATCAGGTCCAGGATCTGCGCCTGCACCGTGACGTCGAGCGCCGTCGTCGGCTCGTCGGCGATCAGGACGTCGGGGTTCAACGAGAGCGCCATCGCGATCATCGCCCGCTGACGCATCCCGCCCGAGAACTCATGCGGATACTGGCTGGCGCGATCCTTCGGGTGAGGGATGTTCACCCGGGCGAGCATCTCGACCGCCTGGTCGAACGCCTCCTGCTTGGAGATCTCCTGGTGCTCCAGGATCGCTTCGGCGATCTGCCAACCCACCTTGTAGAACGGGTGGAGCGAGGTCATCGGATCCTGGAAGATCATCGAGATCTTCGCCCCGCGGATCGTGCGCATCTCGTCCTTCGGAACCTTGAGGAGATCCTGCCCCTGGAAGAAGACTTCCCCGGTGATGTTCGCCTGCTTGGGGGTGATGAGGCCCATCACCGTGAGCGAGCTCACGCTCTTGCCCGAGCCGGACTCCCCCACGATACCGAGCGTCTCTCCGGCCTCCAGGGCGTAGCTCACCCCGTCGACGGCCTTCACCAGGCCGTCGTCCGTCGGGAAGTGGACCTTGAGATCCTTGACCTCGAGGAGAGGCTCCGCCACTACGTGTACCTCACCCTCGGGTCCACGAACGCGTACGCCACGTCGACGACCAGGTTCGCGATGGCGATGATGAACGCCCCCAGGACCGTGACCCCCATGACCGTCGGGAAGTCGTTCGTACCGATCGACTGGACCGCCAGCTGCCCGATCCCCGGCAACCCGAAGACGGTCTCGGTGATGAACGCCCCGCCGAGCAACAGGCCGACGTCCAGCCCCAGCATCGTGACGACCGGCGTGAGCGCACCCCGGAGCCCGTGCTTGTAGATCACGCGGCGCTCGGAGAGGCCCTTCGCTCGCGCGGTACGGATGTAGTCCTCGTTCATCGTCTCGATGAGGTTGCCTCGGACCATCCGGGCGTAGAACGCGGCGTTGATGTAGGCGAGGGAGACCCAGGGCAGGATGAACCGTCCCTCGAGGGCGGCTCGCAGGGCACCCCCCCACCCGATGTAGCCGATCGGGATCCCGCTCGAAGGCAGGATCTTTAACTTGAACCAGAAGGCGTACAGGAGCAGCTGCGCGAGCCAGAAGATGGGCATCGACACGCCGACGATCGCGAAGATCATCGACGCGCGATCCGCCACGGATCGTCGCCGGACCCCCGACAGGATGCCGATCGGGATCCCGAGGGCGAGCCAGATCACCGCCGCGCCGATCGCCAGGATGCCCGTGATCGGGATCCGCCGGCCCAGCTCGTCCTTCACCGGCTCGAAGCTGCCGTAGGAGAAGTACACGTCCTCATCGAGCCAGAGCCCGGGATACGGGATGAACCCCTTGAGGAACCGCCAGTACTGGACGTAGAGCGGCTTGTCCAGGCCGAACGCGAGCCGTGCGTTCTCGATCTGCTCGGGAGTCGTGGTGCGCCCGACCGCACGCCGCGCCGGATCGCCGGCGGGAAGCTTGACGAAGATGAGGAAGGTCAGGAACGAGACGATCATGATCACGAGGATCATGAAGAGGGCTCGCCTGATCAGGTACCTGCCCATCTCGCCTCCTTCCTCCGCCGGAAGGGCGAGGGGGTCGCGTTCGCGACCCCCTCGACCGCCGTGTTCCCCGACCTAGACGTTGTCGGGTACTGCCAACGAGTCGAACGCCGCAAGACCAGCGAACTGGTCGAACGAGTAGTTCTGCACGTTCTCGGAGAGGATGTCGACGCTGTTGTCGAAGAGGTACGGAACCATCGGCACCACGTTTTCCATCAACTCCTGATCGAGCTCGGCCCAGCACTTGAATCGTGCATCACCGGGCTCGAGTTCCGCGCACTCGGCTTCCTTGTCGTCGACCGAGGGAACCTCGGTGACGTCGTATCCCCACTCCTTCAGCTGGTCGGACGTTGCGCCCAGCAGGGAGTAGTTGCAGCAGCTCTCCCACAGACCCGCGGAGGTGAACAGGGGCTCACCGAACGTGACGCCGTCGGCGTAGTCCTTGCCCCAACCCGGCCCCGCGCAGAGCCCGTGATGCGAGTTGGCATCGTTGCACTTGTTGTACATCGTGCCGCGCTCGAGCTGCTTGTCGTCGAGCGTCAGTCCGATCGGGTCCAGGAACTGGATCAGCAGCGCCATCTGCTCCGGGTACGGGTCCTCGCGGTCCGTGATCGTGAGGATGTCCTTGCACTCGGGGGCGTCGCATACGCCGTCCTGGTCCGTGTCGTACTTGGACTGCTTCATCTCCTCCTTCGCTTTGGTGATGTCGCCCGACGCGTTGGTCGTCTGGTACGGGTCGTAGGTGGACAGGATGTTGTTCTCCAGGGTGTTCACCATGATGTGCCCCGCGATCTCACCGACCGACGGACCACCCCGCAACTGTCGGAACCCCTGCTTGTCGAACGCCCAGCTGACGGCCTTGCGGACATGGATGTCGTCGAACGGTGGCACCGCCAGGTTGAACGACACGTACCGGATCGCGTCCGATGCGTAGATGTTGATCCGATCCTGGAGATCCGGGTTCGTCTGATAGTCCCGGATCTTCTCGGGCGGCACCGCACCGTCCACCACGAAGTCCAGGGCGCCTTGGGCGACCTGGTTGTACAGGTCGTCGTTGTCGCCACCGATCCGGACCTCGATCTTGTCCGGGAACGCATCACGCAGCTCGTCCGACTCCGGGGTCCACGAAGGGTTCCGTACGAGCACGATCTGGCGTCCCGGGACGTAACCCGGCGCCTCGGTCTGGTCCTTCGGGTCCGCGGAGAAGTCCATGGTCTCGGACCCCTCGAACATGTAGGGACCTGAGGCCACGAGGAACCGGCCGTAGTTCCGGTCGTGTCCCTCCGCGACACCCATGCGCTCACCCGAGTCGTCGGGCGGGATCGGCGACGCGGTACCCATCGCCAGTCGGTAGCTCATGTCGCCGGTCGGCGAGGTCGTCGTGATCTCCAGGGTGTGCGTGTCCGGCGCGGACAGTCCGGAGATCGAGCTGGCGTCGCCGGCTGCGAAGTCGTCGAAGCCCTCGATCACCGAGTAGTAGAAGGAGTACCCGCCGACGTTCGCCTTCGGGTTCGCCGTCCGCTCGAGCGCGCGGATGAAGTCCTCCGCCGTGATCTCCACGTCCTCCTTCGGAGGCGCGTACATGAGACCCGGTTTGATCTGGTACGTCCAGGTCAAGCCGTCCGAGGATTGCTCCGGCTCACCGGCTGCCAGGTCCGGGAAGATCTCGGCACCGCCCTCATCCGTCGGAACGCCCTCGTAGGACATCAGGTTCCGAAGCAGACAACAGCGGTAGTACTCCCACGTGACGGAGTAATACTCCTTCTGTGGGTCGAACGCAGCGGTGACGTCGGCCAGCATGGCCATGTGCAGCGTGCCGCCCTTGAGTGCGTCGGTGTTCGGTGGCGGCTCGTTGCTCGGTCCACCATCACCGCTGTCGCCGCAAGCGGCGCCGACCATCCCGAGTACCGCCACCACGGCGATCACTCTGAGTGCTCGTTTCAAAGCTACCCCCCTTCTCATGGTTCCCGTTCACATCTCACAAGCTTGCTCTCGAGGCTGGGTCGTCCTCCTTTCGCACCGGGTTCCCCCTGTCGATACGCTCAGACGCCCTTCCGAGGATCGAGGGCGTCACGGAGGCCGTCCCCCACGAGGTTGAACGCGAGGGTCGTCAAGAACAGGGCGAGACCCGGGAAGATCATGAGCCATGGAGCGAACGTGAAGGCCGTACCGGCGTCGGCCAGCATGCCTCCCCACGACGGCGTGGTATCCGGTACACCGACGCCGAGGAACGAAAGGCCGGCCTCGAACAGGATGTTGCTCGGGATGATCAGCGTCGTGTAGACGATGATCGGGGCAGCCACGTTGGGGAGGATCTCGCGGAGGATGATCCGCCGGTTCGATGCTCCGAGGGACCGCGACGCCTCGATGAACTCCTTCTCACGGAGCGACAGCACTTGGCCTCGCACGATGCGGGCGATGTACGGCCAGCCGAAGAGACCGATGATCAAGATCACGGGCCCGAGCCCCGGTTTGATGAGGCCCCAGAAGCACCCCTCCTGGTTGGCTCCGCATGCCGATGCGATCCCGAGCGCGAGGAGCAGGATCGGAAGCGCCAGGACGACGTCCGTCGCTCGTGAGATGACCGTGTCGGTCTTCCCTCGATAGAAACCGGCCGTGAGGCCGAGGAGCACACCGATCACCAGCCCGATCCCGGTCGCGACGAACGCGACCTGCAGGGACGTGCGAGCTCCGTACGCGATCCGAACGAACTGGTCGCGGCCGGTGTCGTCGACGCCCAGCAGGTAGCCGGGAGGCGATTCCTTGATCTTCTCGCCGGTGACGGGATCGGTGCTGTCCGGCCACCACCGAGGGGCCGACGGCAGCCCGTAGGAGTCGAGCGAATTCAGGTTCACCTGGTTGGGCTTGTGGTTGGTGATGTCCGCGACCACCGGCGCGAAGATCGCCATGATCAGCATCAGGAAGATGATGACGAGTCCCGCGAGGGCGAACCGGTCCTGACGGAAATGCCGCCAGAAGATCTCCCAGGGACTCCGGCCGATGATCGACGCAGGCGTTTCCGCGGATGGCGCGGCATCCTCGAGGTCGGGGCGCCCGCGAACCTTGCGCTGCTCGGCCTGGGATACGTCGGTGTCCGTATCGGATCGACTCATGCCCGACAGGTGATACTACGGAGGTCGGGGAAGACCCGCAAACCGTCAACCCCGGGAGCGGCACCGGCGCAGCCCCTTTCAGGGGCAAGGAAGCGTAAGCGGGTCATCGGTATCTGACGATGAGGGCGAATCCCTCCGGATCCAGGCTTGCCCCGCCCACGAGTGCCCCGTCGATCTCCGGGTGCGCCATGAACTCTCGGATGTTTCCGGGCTTGACGCTCCCGCCGTACTGGACGCGGACCGCCTCTCCGACCTCGGCGGAGATGCGGTCCGCGAGCGTCGCACGGATCACCTCCACGACCTGCCCCGCGTCGGTCGGCTCGGCCGTCCGCCCCGTGCCGATCGCCCAGATCGGCTCGTAGGCGACCACGGCGCGAGCGGCGGCCGACGCATCGACGCCGTCGAACGCCCGGCGGATCTGCTCGGTGACCTTCGTTTCGGTCCCGCCGGCCTCTCGCTCCTCGAGGGTCTCCCCCACGCAGACGATCGGCACCATCCCGTTCCGGAAGACGGCCTTCACCTTCCTGTTCACCGTCTCGTCGTCCTCGCCGAAGAGCTGGCGGCGCTCGGAATGACCCACGATGACGTAGCTCACGTCGAGCGCCGCCAGCATGGGTCCGGACACCTCTCCGGTGAACGCCCCTTCGACTTCCTCGTGCATGTCCTGCGCGCCGAGGCCGTACGGGAGCCGATCGGAGTCGATCAGCGTCTGGACGGAGCGGAGCGCGGTGAACGATGGACAGATCACGACCTCGACGCGGTCCGAGTCCTTCCGGTCGAGGAGGTAGGAGAGCTTCTGCACCGCCTGGATCGCCTCCAGGTGCGTCTTGTGCATCTTCCAGTTCGCCGCGATGATCGGCATCCGTTCGGCCATGTCAGTCCTCCAGCACCTGGATGCCCGGCAGCGGTTCGCCCTCGAGGAACTCGAGCGACGCACCGCCACCGGTGGACAGGTGATCGAAGGAGTCCTCGAGTCCGGCGCGCTTGACGGCGAGGAGCGAGTCCCCGCCTCCCACGACGGAGAACGCGGAGGCGCCGGCGATCGCGGTGGCGACTCCACGCGTACCGGCCGAGAACGGCTCCAGCTCGAAGACGCCCATCGGGCCGTTCCACAGGATCGTCTTGGCGTCGGCGAGGATCCGCGCGAACTCCTCGACGGTGCGCGGGCCGATGTCCAACCCCTTGAGGCCGCGGGGGATCTCGCGTGCCGGAACGGTCTGGGGTCGGACGTCCGCTCGTGCCTCCGGCGCGGCCACGACGTCCTGGGGCAGCTCGAGCAGCGTTCCCTTCGTCGTGGCTCGCTCCATCACCGTTCGGACTTCCCCGACCCGGTCGCGCTCGACGAGGCTGTCGCCGACCTCACCCCCGTCGGCGGCGATCAACGTGAACGCCATGGCGCCCCCGATCAACAGCGCGTCGACCCGCTCGACGAGCGCGGCCAGCACGCCGAGCTTGTCCGAGACCTTCGCTCCACCCAGGACGGCGACGTACGGTCGGTCGGGATCGGTCAGCAGGCGGCCGAGCACCTCGACCTCTCGCTGGAGGAGCCGTCCCGCCACCGCCTGCCGACCCGACGCCCGCATGAGTTCCGGCAAGGCCGCGACGCTCGCATGTGCGCGATGTACCGCACCGAACGCGTCGTTCACGTAGGCGTCGGCGAGCTCGGCGAGCTGTCCCGCGAACCGGACGTCGTTGGCCTCCTCCCCCGGATGGAACCGGAGGTTCTCGAGGAGGACGACGTCGCCGGACTCGATGTGGCCGCAGACCGCTTCGGGCCCGTCGCCGACGACCTCGTCCAGCGCCATCACGTCGACGCCGAGCAGCTGGCCAAGGGTGTCGGCGACGGGCCCGAGGCGGAGGTCGTCCGCCGGCTCGCCCTCCGGTCGCCCGAGATGGGAGGCGACCACGAGCGCGGCGCCCCTGTCGAGGAGCTCGCGGAGCGTCGGGACGGTCGCGCGGATCCGCATGTCGTCGGCGACCCGGCCGTTCTCGAGCGGCACGTTGAAGTCGGCGCGGACGAAGATCCGCGTGCCGGCGACGTCGCCGAGATCGTCGAGCGTGCGGAGCGCCACTAGAGCTTCGAGGCGACCAGGTTCACGAGGTCGACCAAGCGGTTCGAGTACCCCCACTCGTTGTCGTACCAGCCGAGCACCTTGACGAAGTTCCCGAGCGCCATCGTCGAGAGAGAGTCGAACGTGCACGACGCGGGCGACCCCACGATGTCGCTCGACACGATCGGGTCCTCCGTGTAGACGAGCTTGTCCTTCAACGAGCCGCTCTCCGAAGCTGCCCGGTACGCATCGTTGACCTCTTCGACGGTGACGTCGCGGTTGAGGATCGCCACGAGGTCGGTGATCGACCCGTCCGGCACGGGCACCCGCATCGCGACGCCGTCGATCTTCCCCTTCAGCTGCGGGAGCGCGAGCGAGGTCGCTTTCGCGGCACCGGTGGACGCCGGCACGATGTTGATCGCGGCGGCGCGGGCCCGTCGCAGGTCCTTGTGCGGAAGGTCGAGCAGGTTCTGGTCGTTCGTGTAGGCGTGGACCGTGGTCATCAGCGCGCGGTCGATCCCGAACGAGTCTTCGAGCACCTTCGCGAGCGGCACCACGCAGTTGGTCGTGCAGGAGGCGTTCGAGATCACGTGGTGCGTGGTCGGATCGTATGCGTCGTCGTTGACGCCCATGACGATCGTGATGTCCTCGCCCTTGGCCGGGGCGCTGATGATGACCTTCTGGGCGCCCGCCTCGATGTGGGCCGCCGCCTTCTCCCGGTCCGTGAACAGGCCGGTCGACTCGATCACGATCTCGGCGCCCACCTCTTTCCAGGGGAGCTGCGCGGGATCCCGCTCCGCGAACACACGCAGCTCGTCGCCGTCGACCGTGAGACCGTTCTCGGAGACCGTGACGTCGGCGTCCAGCCGACCGAGGACCGAGTCGTACTTCAGGAGATGCGCGAGGGTCTTCGCATCCGTGATGTCGTTCACGCCGACGAAGTCGACCTCGGCGCCCGTCTGCCTGACGGCGCGGAGGAAGTTGCGTCCGATCCGTCCGAAACCGTTGATGCCGACCTTGACCGCCATCCGGAACCTCCCTGGGAGCGTGTTCGTTCGCGGCTTCCGAACGGCCATCTTATCGAGCGGCCCCGGGGCCACGTCCGCGGGCGTTCGCGTGTGTAAGGTCGGCACGGTGGCTGAGGACGATGTGGAGATCGGAGCGCGCAACAGATCCTCGCTCGCCCGCCTGGAGTCCTTGGGCCACGCGCTCCCCGACGACGACCTCGCTCGCGTCATCGATCCGCCCTGGACGCCGGGGGCCCTGTTCGCGCACGTCGCCTTCTGGGACCGGTTCGTGCTGGAGCGCTGGCGGTTCGCTCACGAGCGGGGTGACCGGAGGCCGGCTTCGTTGGACGGGGAGGTGTGGGATCGGGCCAATCTCGCCGCACTCCCCCAGTGGCTCGCGCTGCCGCCCCGCGCTGCGATCGCGGAGTGCCTGGCGGCGGGTCGCGAGCTCGACGACCTGATCGGAGGACTCGATCGAGACGTCGTCGTCGGGCTCATCGCGGAGGGCGGTCAACGGCTCGTCGATCGCTCGATCCACAGAGGCGAGCACCTGGGAACGCTCGAGTCGGCGTTCCCCGATCGCTGAATCAGCGAGAGGTCAGTCTCGATCGATGTCGCGATGGTCGACCGAGACCCGGTGCCCGCGCTCCCGGAAATAGTCGGCCAGGTCGTCGCCGACGACGACCGATCGGTGGCGGCCACCGGTGCAGCCGATCGCCACGGTGAGGTAGGACTTCCCTTCGTCCACGTAGCCGGGGACGACGACGTCCAGCAGGGATTCCAGACGTTTCATGAACGCCTCGTACTCCTCCTGCCCCTCGACGTACTCACGCACCTTCTGGTTCGTGCCCGGCAGGGGGCGGAGCTCGTCCACCCAATGCGGATTGGGGAGGAAGCGAACGTCGAGCACGAGGTCGGCGTCGCGCGGACTTCCGTACTTGAAGCCGAAGGAGACGACCGTCACGAGGAGGCCCGCCTCCGGCGGCGCCTGCGCGAACATCTCCCGGATCCGATCGCGCAGATCGTGCGGTGTGAGCCCGCTGGTGTCGATCACGAGGTCGGCGTCGGCTCGAAGGCTCTCCATCATCAGCCGTTCCTTGCGGATCCCCTCGGCGACGCGGTCGGCGGGCGCGAGCGGGTGGCGTCTGCGGGTCGCTTCGTAGCGGTTGACGAGGTCGTCGTCCGAGGCGTCCAAGAAGACGATCCGCGAGGGAACCCGTTGTTCCCGAAGCTCCTCGAGGGCTCTGGAGAGCTCGCCGAAGAACACACCCCCGCGAGCGTCCACGACGATCGCGACACGGCCCGGTCCGCCCGGACTCGCGGCGAGCTCCGCCATCTTCGGCAACAGCGCCGGCGGCAGGTTGTCGACCACGAAGTACCCGATGTCCTCCAGGCTGCGAGCGGCCTCGGACCGTCCCGCACCCGACAGGCCGGTGATCAGCAGGATCCCCGGCGCGGTCGAGGGCTCCGCGGCGCGGGCGCGCGCCCGAGCCATCAGGCGCTCTCCCGCCGGTCGGAGACCGCGACCTCGTGGAGTCGGCGGTGGATCTCGTCCGCGAGTCTGGGACCGACGCCGGGTGTCGCGGCGAGGTCTGCCGGGTCCGCTTGACGGATCTTCGTCAAGGAGCCGAAGCGTTTCATCAGCGACCGCTTCCGGGACGGACCGACGCCGGGGATCTCGTCGAGCGGAGAGGAGAGCGCGCGTCGATCGCGTCGCTGCCGGTGGTAGGTGATCGCGAACCGATGCGCTTCATCCCGGATGTGCTGGAGCACGAAGAGCGCTTCCGATCCCCGTGGGATGGACAAGGGATCCGGCCGGTCGGGGAAGTAGATCTCTTCGAGACGCTTGGCGAGACCGATGTGGGGGATGTGCAGCCCGAGATCCTCGAGGACCTTCGTGGCGACGCTCAGCTGCCCCCGCCCCCCGTCCACGACGACGAGCGCGGGAGGATAGGAGAATCGCCGGCGGCCTCCGGGAGCCTCGTCCTTCTCCTTGAGGAGCCGCGAGAACCGGCGTGTGAGCATCTCCTCCATGCTCGCGAAATCGTCCTGTCCAGGGACGCTCTTGATCTCGAACCGTCGATAGTCGGATCGCTTCGGCAGGCCGTCTTCGAAGACCACCATGGATCCGACCGTATCGGTCGGCCCGAGGTTGGAGATGTCGTAGCACTCGATCCGAAGCGGGGCTTGCTCGAGCCCGAGTTGGTCGGCCAGCTCGGAGAGCGCACGGGAGCGGGCGCCGAAGTCCGAGGCGCGACGGAGCTTGTGACGGTGGAAGGCGTCGGTGGCGTTGCTGCCGACGACCTCCATCAGCTTGCGTTTGGCACCTCGAGCCGGGACCGCGATCGTGACCGACGAGCCGCGGCGCCCCGACAACCAGGTCTCCAATACCGCACGGTCGGCCGGCTCGATCGGAACCAGGATCCGCGGGGGAACGTCCTCCCGCTCCATGTAGAGCTGCCGGAGGAACGACGCGACGAGCTCGGGACGGTCGAGGTCTTCGACGCGATCGACGATCCAGCCCTTGCGTCCCAGCACCCTTCCTCCCCGAACCGTGAACACCTGGAACGCGGCCTCGAGGTCGTCCTCGGCGAGGCCCACCACGTCCAGCGCTTCGGGGCGAACCAGCACCATCTCCTGGCTCTCGAGCGCGCGTCGGGCCGCCTGCAGCTGGTCGCGGAACCGTGCCGCCTGCTCGTACTCTTCGCGATCGGAGGCCTCGGCCATCTCGTGGTCGAGCCGCTTCAAGACGGGCTTCGAGTTCCCCGCCAAGAAGTCCCCGAGCGCCTCCACGTCTCGTCGATAGGCGTCCTCGGTGATCCCCGTTTGCTCGGGCACGCACGGCCCGGAGCATCGGCCGATGTCGTAGTAGAGGCACGGCCGGCCCGCCCGCGCGCGCTGGTCGAAGAAGTGGTTCGTGCAGGTTCGGATCGGGAACACCCGCGTCATCGCATCCAGCGTGTCCCGGATCGCCCACGCGTGCCCGTAGGGACCGAAGTACCGGACCTTCTTCCGCTTGGTGCCCCGCAGGACCTGTGCCCGTGGCCACTTCTCCCCCACCGTCAACGCCAGGTAGGGATAGGACTTGTCGTCGCGATACCGGATGTTGAAGCGGGGCAGGTACTGCTGGATGAGATTGAACTCCAGCATCAGCGCGTCGACCTCGCCGGAGGCGACGATCCACTCGACGCTCGCCGCCGCCTCGACCATGGCCTGGGTGCGGGGATGGAGGGGTCGCGACCAGTAGTTGGCGAGGCGCTTCCGCAGGGAGCTTGCCTTGCCGACGTAGACGACCCGCCCGTCCTCGTCCCGGAAGAGATAGGCGCCGGGCGCGTCCGGGATGCTGGACGACACCGGCTTCGTGAAGCTCACAGACCTATCGTAGCGCCGGGTGGGGACCCGGCCTGGGAGCGTTCGCGACTACCCGCCGCCACCGCCACCACCACCACCGGACTCCACGACGGCGAGGGTCCCGGTCATCGTCGCGGGGTGGTAGGTGCACTGGAAGAAGTAGTCCCCTGCATCGATCGCCGGGGCGTCGATAGCGACCTGGTCGGGACCCGGAACATCGGGACCCTTGAAGATGGGATCGGCCGTGATGGCCGCCTCATCGGTGGCGATCACGATGTTGTGGACGAACGGGTCCTTGTTGTCGTAGTTGATCGTGAAGGGCTCCGCCGCGGGCGCGACGAGGCACTGCGGGTCGAAGGTGGAGCCCTGCGCCACGATGTCCAGGACGGGCGTGCCGTCATCGCCACAGTTCGCGACGTTTGGCGGAGCCGGCGTCGGAGCGGGGCTCGGGACCCCGATCTTCAGGCCGGAGATCTCCCCGTACGTGCCCAGCCGGAGGTCGCCCTCCTCCGGTTCGTACCAGGCGAGGTAGACGGAAGCGCCGTCGTCGGTGACCGCCACCGTCGGGTTGACCCCGGCGCCCGTGTCCGGCATCTCGATCTCTTCGATCTTGCCACCGGCGCCGGACGCGAGATGGATGCCCGCGCCGTCTTCCCAGGCCACCGAGATGGTCCCCTGTCCGTCCACGGCCACGCTCGTGCCCGGCGGGGCCTGGGCCGTGGTGCCCTCCGTCTCCCCTCCCTCGGCCTTCGCGACCGAGGCGACCTTCTCGATCGCCCACGATCCGGGACGACCCGTGGCGACCGACACTCCCGACTCCGTATAGAAGGAGATCGCCGCGGTGTCGCCGGCGGCAGCCAGAGAGGTGCCGCCGGTGACACCGGAGGCCACGACCTCGGTGGTCCAGGTGCCGCCGCGTCGTCGTGCCGCGATCAGCTCCCCGGAGAGGGCGTCGGCCACGACCACGACGGGCTCGTCGCCGAGAAGGGCGATGTTCGTCGCCGGTGGGCAATCTCGACCACACGCCGAGAGGGTGGCGACGGAGGTGATACGCCAGCGTTCCCCCGTTCGCTCCGCCACCCGCACCTCCGGTCGGGTACCCGCCACCGTGTAGGCGACGATCGGCGCGCCCGAGCCGTCCACCACGATCGAAGGAGCGCCCGCCTCCGGCGTCTCCTCCACGGGCCCGACCTCGAACGTCGGGCCCACCCCGTACCAGACGCCGGTGTCCGCGGTCCAGACCGCATGGATGTCCGTGCCGGAGACGGCGACGTCGGTCCCCTTCGCCCTCGCGGGCGTGAGGGTCGCGAGCGAGGGCTCGGCGGCCGGGTCGAAGGGAACGGGGACCCCGGCCGGAGACTCTCTGGGTTGGGCGACGGCCCCTCGGGTCCAGATCTGCTCGGGCGTCAGGCTCGCCAGCAGCACCGCCCCGGCGTCCTTCCCGTCCTCGGTCTCGAGGAAGGGTGAGCCGACCGGGCGAGCGACCGGGATCGCACCCTCCACCAACTTCGCCGGGAATCCGAAGTAGGAGATGGTGGGCAACCCTTCGCCGTCGACCGTGACGGAGGGAGCCAGTCCCACGTCGTCGACGGAGTCCGGGACCATCGGGATGAACTGGGGTCCCTGGGGAACCTCCACCTCGGGCTCTGGGATGGCACCGCCGCACGCGACGGCCAGGAGCACGAGAGATGCGAGGGCCACCGTGAGCCGCCCGCGGGTCGCGGGATCCCCGGCGGCTACGGATGGGCTCGACACGACGGGGCGAATCCTAGCAAGCATCGGCAACGGCACCGAGTGGGTCGGGCTTCTCACCTATCGGGAGCTATGCGGTCGCGCCGGCACCCACCGGGAGCACTCCGAGGACCTCTTCGAGGAACCGCCCGGTGTGGGAATCGGGGTTGGCGACGATGGCCTCGGGGGGTCCTTCGGCCACGATCCGTCCGCCCTGGTCTCCCCCCTCGGGTCCGAGATCGATGAGCCAGTCCGCCGTCTTCACGACGTCGAGGTTGTGCTCGATCACGATCACCGTGTTCCCGGTCGCGACGAGCCGCTGCAGGACCTGCAGGAGCTTCCTGATGTCCTCGAAATGCAGACCGGTGGTCGGCTCGTCGAGGATGTAGACGGTGTTCCCGGTCGCGCGCTTGTGGAGCTCGCTCGAGAGCTTGATCCGTTGCGCCTCGCCGCCGGATAGCGTGGGCGCCGGCTGCCCGAGCTTGATGTAGCCGAGCCCGACATCCGAGAGCGTCTGCATGTGCCGCTTGATCGGCGGGATGTTCTGGAAGAAGTCGAGGGCCTCGTCGACGCTCATCTCGAGGACGTCGGAGATCGTGCGGCCCTTGTACTTCACCTCGAGCGTCTCGCGGTTGTAGCGGCGGCCCTTGCAGACCTCGCACGTGACGTAGACGTCCGGGAGGAAGTGCATCTCGATCTTGATCTGACCGTCGCCCGCGCAGTTCTCGCATCGCCCGCCGCGGACGTTGAAGGAGAACCTGCCGGGCTGGTACCCGCGGAGCCGCGCCTCCGGCACCTGCGCGAAGAGCTTGCGGATGTGATCGAACACACCGGTGTACGTGGCCGGATTGGATCGCGGGGTGCGTCCGATCGGCGACTGGTCGATGTCGATGACCTTGTCCACCTGTTCCCAGCCGACCATCCGCCGATGCTTCCCCGGCATCAACCGCGAGCGGTACACCTTCTGCATCAGCGCCCGGAGCAACACGTCTTGCACCAGCGTGGACTTGCCGCTGCCGCTCACGCCGGTGATGCAGACGAAGACACCCAGCGGGATCCGAGCCGTGATGTCCTTCAGGTTGTGCTGACGCACGCCCTCGATGCGAAGCCAGCGGTCGGGCTTGCGACGCGATGCCGGCGGGGGGATCGACCGCCTGCCCGAGAGATACGCGCCCGTGATCGACTCATCCGCGTCGAGCAATCCCTTGAGGTCGCCCGAATAGACGATCCGACCGCCGTGCTCCCCCGCGCCCGGCCCGATGTCGACGATGTGGTCCGCCTCCACGATCGTGGCTTCGTCGTGCTCGACGACGATCAGCGTGTTCCCGAGGTCCCGGAGGCGGATCAGCGTGTCCAGCAACCGACGATTGTCCCGCTGGTGCAGCCCGATCGACGGCTCGTCCAGGATGTAGAGGACACCCACCAGCCCCGAGCCGATCTGGGTCGCCAGCCGGATCCGTTGTGCCTCCCCGCCCGCGAGGGTCCCCGCCGGCCGCGAGAGCGTCAGGTAGTCGAGGCCGACGTCCACGAGGAACCCGAGCCTCGCGCGGATCTCCTTCAGCAGCCGCTCGGCGATCATCTCCTCGCGCTCCGAGAGCTCGATCGGATCGAGGAACCCGAGGGTCTTCCGGATCGAGAGGTCGGTCAGCTGCGAGATGTTCAGCCCACCCACCGTGACCGCGAGCGTCTCGGGCCGGAGGCGCGCTCCCTTGCACGCCCGGCACGGGATCTCGCGCATGAACTGCTCGAGCTTCTCCCGAGAGGCGTCGGAGTCCGTCTCCTTGTAGCGCCGCTCGAGGTTGGGAAGGACGCCCTCATAGGTGGTGTAGTAGGAGCGCTGGCGTCCGTACCGGTTCCGGTACCGAACGTAGATCTCCTCGTCCGAGCCGTAGAGGACCACGTCGCGCGCCCGCTTGGGGAGCTTCTTCCACGGGGTGTCCAGGGAGAAGCCGTGGACCTCGCCCACGGCCTCGAGGACGCGATACCAGTACTCCAGGGTGTTGCTCGCCCACGGTGCGAGCGCGCCCTCGTTGATCGAGAGCGTCGCGTCGGGCACCACCAGCTCCGCGTCCACCTCCAGCCGGGTGCCGAGCCCGTCGCACGTGGGGCACGCTCCGTACGGCGAGTTGAACGAGAAGTTCCTGGGCGCCAGCTCGTCGAACGACAGACCGCAGTAGGTGCACGCGAGCTTCTCCGAGAAGGTCTGGAGCTCCTCGTGCCCCTCGTGGGTCATGACGGCGATCGAGGCGATCCCCTCCGCGAGCTCGAGGGCCGTCTCGATACTGTCCGCAACGCGCCGGCGGATGCCCTGCTTGGCCACGAGGCGGTCCACGACCACCTCGATCGTGTGCTTGTAGGTCTTCGGGAGCTTGATCGGCTCCGAGAGCTCCCGTACCTCGCCGTCGATCCGGGCACGGGGGAACCCCTTGCGGGCCAGTTCCTGCAGGAGCTTCTCGTACTCCCCCTTCCGCCCGCGGACGACCGGAGCGAGGACCTGGAAGCGCGTGCCTTCCGGCAGCTGCAGCACCTGGTCCACGATCTGGTCGGGCGTCTGCCGCCCGATCGGGCGGCCGCAGTTGTAGCAATGGGGGTGGCCGATCCGGGCGAAGAGCACCCGGAGGTAGTCGTAGACCTCGGTGATCGTCCCGACCGTCGAACGCGGGTTCCGCGACGTGGATTTCTGGTCGATCGAGATGGCCGGCGAGAGACCTTCGATGAAGTCGACGTCCGGCTTCTCCATCTGCCCGAGGAACTGACGGGCGTACGACGACAGCGACTCCACGTATCGCCGCTGACCCTCGGCATAGATCGTGTCGAAGGCGAGGGATGACTTCCCGGAGCCGGACAGGCCCGTGAACACGATCAGCTGGTCACGTGGCAGGTCCAGCGTGACGTTCTTGAGGTTGTGCTCACGGGCGCCGTGGATGACGAGTCTTTCGGAGCCCACGAGCCGAGTGTACCGGCGGGCCCGGACATGCCTTGGCGGGGCGCTGCGGCGGCCGGCCGCCGCGTGTCCGGGCACGCCGGTGACTCGTCCGTCCGCCGGGTTTCCCGCACGCTTATCCTTCGCCCCATGGAACGGGACCTGCGCGAGTCCCCTTTGTACGGGGAGGTCGAGGAGCACTTCCGCAAGATCTATGAGCCGGGGTTCGGGAGGGTCACGGAGCCTTCGGATCCCCGCCCCTCCCCGGACGGGCGCTGGGTGGCGTTCACCGGCTCGCTCTGGGAGAAGCTCGATGGTGGGCCCAAGAGCCGGATCTGCCTGGTGGCGACGGGTCGCGAAGGTGCCGCCGAGGGCGCCGGAACGGGGGGCCCACGGCAGGTCTCCTCCGGCCCCGAGCACGACGCGGGGGCCCGATGGTCACCGGACGCGCGAACGCTCAGCTTCATCTCGGACCGTCGCGAGAAGGGACGGATGCAGCTCCATGCCTTGCATCTCGACGGCCTGGGGGAGGCGGAGGTGCTGCCCGAGATCGAGGGCACGATCGAGGAGCACACGTGGTCGCCCGACGGCTCGCGGATCCTCGTCCTCGCCGCGGGCCTCCACGCGGACAGCGCCGGCGCGGAGGGTTCCGGGGCGCTCGAGTCGGAGAGGGACCTGCCCGATTGGACCCCACGGGTGGATTCGTGGGAGGACCGGCAGGTCTGGCGGCGCCTGTGGGTGGTCGACGTCGGTTCGGGCGACGTTCGAGCGCTCTCACGCGAAGATCTCAACGTCTGGGAAGCGGACTGGTGCGGCGACCGTGCCGTGGTCGCGGTGGCCTCGGAGGATCCGGGTGAATCCTCGTGGTACTCCGCTCCGCTCGTGCTGATCGACGCCGCCACCGGCGACGAGCGGGTGATCGCCAAGAGCGACGTGCAGTTCGGGCTCCCGTCGGGCGCCCGGGACGGTGCTCGGGTCGCGGCGATCGAGGCTCCGTGCAGTGACCGCCAACTGGTCTCCGGGAGCGTCCTGATCGTGGACACCGACGGGACGGGCGACCGGCGAGTCGAGATCGAGGATGCGGACATCACCTGGGCCGCGTTCCGTGGAGACGGACGCCTCGCTTACACGGCTCTCCGGCGAGGGGACACCGTGGTCGGCCACATCGACGCGGCGACGGGTCACCGAGACGAGCTGTGGTCGACGACGGAAGCCGTGGGTGCGTGGGCGCCGTACGCGGCGCCGTTCGGGGAGGACGGCTTCGCGTTCGTGCGCCAGGGATTCGACCGACCGGCGGAGGTCGCGGTCGTGGACGGTGGTTCGGATCGGACGATCGCCTCGTTCCGTCACGCAGGACACGACCACGCGCGGAGCCTGGTCGGCCGCGCCGAGCGCGTCACGTGGACCGCGCCCGACGGTCTCGAGTTGGATGGATTCTTCCTCGCGCCCGAGGGCGACGGGCCGTATCCCCTGATCCTCCAGATCCACGGCGGCCCGGTCTGGTCCTATCAGGAGTCGTTCCCGAGGCCCTCCCTCTCATGGCTCGTCTCGCGGGGCTACGCGATCCTGATGCCCAACCCGAGAGGCTCGACGGGGCGGGGTCGCGCCTTCCTCGAGGCGGTGATCGGCGACATGGGGGGCGACGACGCACGCGACGATCTCGCGGGCGTCGACGCGATGGTCGAACGCGGTGACGCCGATCCGGAACGGATCGGCGTCACCGGTGGCAGCTACGGCGGCTACATGTCCTGCTGGCTCCCGGTCAGGGATCAACGCTTCAAGGCGGCGGTCGCGATCTCGCCGGTGACCGACTACTACAGCCAGCATTGGAACAGCAACATCGGCGAGTGGGATTCGTGGTTCCTGGGCGGCCGGCCGGAGGACGGGGCAGAGCACTACCGCGAGCGGAGCCCGGTGTTCTTCGCGGACCGGGTGACGACGCCGACGCTCCTCACCGCCGGGACGGAGGACCGCTGTACGCCTCCGGGGCAGGCGATGGAGTTCTACCGCGCGCTGCGTGCACGAGCCGTGCCGGTCGAGGTGGCGATCTACCCCGGCGAAGGGCACGGGGTGAGGAAGTTCCCCGCGTATCTCGACCTGGTCACGCGCTCGACGGCCTGGTTCGAGCGATTCATGCCGGCAAGGCGATAGATGGATCTCACCGATCGGCGCGACGAGTTCCCCATCCTGGAACGCAAGACGTACCTGATCAGCGCGTCGCTGGGACCGGTCTCGCGCCGCTCGATCGCGTACCTGCAGGAGTACATGGACGCGTGGGGCACCAAAGGAGCTCCCGACCACGTCTGGTTCGAGGACATCTTCCCTCGGATGGGAGCTCTCAAGCGTTCGTTCTCCGCTCTCGCCGGGTGCGACCCCGACGAGGTCGCGCTCACCACGAACATCTCGATCGCCCTGTCGACGGTCGCATCGTGCCTGGACTTCTCGGGCGGCCGGCGCACCGTGATCCTGTCCGAGCTGGACTTCCCGACCGACGGCCACGTGCTGGATCGCCTGGGCCCGCGAAGATGGGTGCGGAGATCACGTGGCTGCGAAGTCCCGACGGCCTGACGATCCCGCTCGAGGAGTACGACCGCGCGATCGACGATCGGACCGCCCTCGTGATGGTCAATCGGGTCCTCTACCGATCGAGCGCGATCGTCGACGCGAAGGCGGTCTGCGCGATCGCGCGAGACCGGGGTGCGCTCTCCTTCCTCGACGATTACCACGGTCTCGGGATCGTGCCGCTGGACCTCCACGACCTCGGGTGCGACCTCTACACGGCCGGCGTCTTGAAGTGGATGCTCGGCGGTCCCGGCTTGGCGTTCCTCTACGCCAGGCGAGCGCTCCTTCCCTCGCTGGAGCCGGCCGTGACCGGATGGTTCGGGACGAGGGAGCCGTTCTCCTTCGACACCGAGCATCTCGAGTACCACCCGAGCGCGCGACGTTTGGAGCATGGGACGCCGCCGGCTCCGGTCTTCTTCATCGCCCAGGGCGGGATGGATATCGTCTCCGAGGTCGGCCCCGCGGCCATCCGCGCGCGTCAGGGCGAGCTCACCGATCACGTGATCGCGAGCGCGGACGAGTCCGGTCTCGAGGTCCGCACGCCTCGCGATCGGAACCTCCGCGGCGGCGTCGTCAACGTCAAGGTGGGGCCCGACGCCGAGAAGATCTGCCACGCGCTCCTCGCGCGCGACGTCTGCACGGACCACCGGGGCGATGGCCTGCGGATCAGCCCGCACTTCTTCAACACCGAAGCCGACATCGACCGGTGCTTCGAAGAGCTCCGCGCGTTGATCTAGCGACCTCGCCTCAGCGAACCAGGACCGGCACCCGCTGGGTCATGTTGTTCTGAAGCCCGTGGAAGTTCCACTCCTGATCCACCGGCTGGACGTTGCCTGTCCGATCCGTGGCGCGGCAGAGGAGCTCGTGTTCCCCAGGAGCGGCTTGCCACGGGAACGACCAGGGGGCCCACGCCCACCTCGAGGGCTGCGGGCCGAGGTCGGCATCGCTCCACGACGCTCCCCCGTCGATGCTCACCTCGACGCCGGCGACCGACCCCGCACCGGACCATGCCCGTCCGCGGATCTCCGTGGGTCCGGCATCCACGTGCCGACGCCGTGCGAGGAATTCGGGGAAGCCCGGCGGGATCATCAACGCGCGGGGGCGGAGGTAGGTGACGGGCACACCGGGATCGTCGGCATGGTCGCGGATCCGGTAGGCATCCATCTGGAACCCCTCGAATGGCTCGGGGACCGCTTCGATCGTTCGCAGCCACTTCACGCTCGTCATGCCGTACCAACCCGGCACGATCAGGCGGACGGGGGATCCGTGCTGGGGAGGAAGGGGCTGCCCGTTGATGGCGTACGCGAGGAGCACCTCCTCTCGCCTCGCCTCCTCGATCGACAGGCTGCGCTGGTAGTCCTGTTCGACCTCTCCCTGGATCCCGTGGTCGGCCCCCGTGAAGAGGATCTCGACCGCATCGGGCCGGACGCCGGCTTCGGCGAGGATCGGCGCCAACGGGGTACCGGTCCACTCGGCGGTCCCCACGGCCTCCTGGATCCACGGCTGACTGATCGGCCGAGGCGACAGGCGCGCCCGGCCGTTCCCGGCACATTCCATCGTGACGGCCATCGTCACGCCCGGGCGCGCCCGGAGGTCGTCCATCGAGAGCGACATCGCTCGATCCACGAGTCCCTCGACACCGACGGTCCAGGTCTCGGCGTCGGTCTCCGGGACGTCCCAGTGGGTCAGGAGGTAGTGCATGCCGATCGGCGTGATGTCGTAGGCGAGCGCCTCGAGTGGCATGCCGTGGTTGCGGGCCGCCAGCTGGAGCTCCTCGACGGAGATCCCCTCGTCGGGGCCGGCGAGGCCCTCGGGCAACTCTTGGGGGTTCACGCGCACCTGTCTACCGCGCTCCGAGGTCGGTCGCAAGGTGACGTGGTCACGCTCGAGCGACGACCCGACCGGCGCGGACCACCATCTGCACGTCCTCGAGCGCCCGGAGGTCGTCGAGGGGACTCGCTCGCAGGGCGATCAGGTCGGCGGGCGCGTCGGGTTCCAGCGGGGCCCGGATCATCGCCTCGAGGACCTCTTCGGGCTCCAGTCCCGCCTCGACCATCAGCAGGGCCTCCCGCGTGTGGATGCCCGGAGGGATCGCGCCGTTGCCGAGGTCCGTCCCGTAGGTGACGGTCCCTCCCGCGACGTGGAAGCGTCGGAGGTTGTCGAGCGCCGTGCGGATCTCGGGCGTGTCCCGCCCGAAGCTGAGGATGTCGAGCGTGGAGACGATCCGCATCCGTGTCGCCGCCGCCTGGATCACCTCGTCGGAGAGACGCGTCCACGGCGTATGGGCGAGTTCGTCGACGCCGGCACCCAACGCTCGCTCGACCTGCCCCTTGCCCTGCGCGTGCGCGGTCACCGGCAGGTCGGCCGCGTGCGCTGCGTCGCAGATCGCGGCGAGCTCGGCGTCCGAAGGCGTCGGCCCGGCCTCGGCGTTCAGGGACACCTTGATCGCGGCCGCGCCGAGCGTCGCGAGCTCCTCTACCGCCGCCGTCGCATCCTCGACCGACGTGAGCTCCCGACCCGTTCCGGGCGGCGCCCACGCGTCTCGGGTGGGATATCCCCCCGGCGCGGTGAGCATCGGGCCGGCCGCCCGGATCAGCGGCCCGTCGAAGGACGGCATCTCGGAGGCATCCGCCAGCGGGAAGATCCGTTCCACCGGCCACGCGAGGTCACGCACGGCGGTGACGCCGCCGGCGAGCACCGCGGCGGGGTCGGAGAGCTCGATGTGGACGTGGCGGTCGGCCACCGCCGGCATCAAGAAGCCGTCGACACGCGCTTCGCGGTCCGCGGCTTCGATGCCCTTGGCCGCGCCCGCATAGGTTACGAGGCCTCCCTCGCAGACGATCTGGGCGTCCTCGACCAACCCTCCCGGGCCCAGCCAGGCGGCCGAGGCCCGAACGGCCAGACGGTTCACGCGCCGACCCCGGCCGCGCGGAGCGCCTTGAGCTCCTTGCGGAGGTCGACCACCTCGTCGCGCAGCCGAGCGGCGTATTCGAACCGGAGGTCCTTTGGCCGCTTGGTGCATCTCCTCTTCGAGCTCCAGCAGGAGTCGCTCCAGCTCCTCCTGCGGCATCTCCGGCCGGGCGGGCGTGCGGCGACGCCGCTCCTGGCGCGGGGACGTCGCCCGCTTGGCCGGATCCTCCTGGATCGCCAGCAGGATGTCGCTCACGCGCCTCCGGATCGTCTGCGGGTCGATCCCGTGTTCCTGGTTGTACGCCTCCTGGATCATGCGCCGGCGCTGGGTCTCGCTGATGGCCGTCTTCATCGAGTCGGTGACGGCGTCCGCGTACATCAGGACCTTCCCGTCCACGTTGCGGGCGGCCCGACCGATCGTCTGGATCAGCGACGTGTCGGAACGCAGGAACCCCTCCTTGTCGGCGTCGAGGATCGCCACGAGCGAGACCTCCGGCAGGTCGAGCCCTTCGCGCAGGAGGTTGATGCCGACGAGGACGTCGAACTCTCCCAGTCGCAGGTCGCGGATGATCTCGATGCGCTGGATCGTGTCGACCTCGGAGTGCAGGTACCGCACCCTGATCCCCATCTCGATCAGGTAGTCGGTGAGATCCTCCGCCATCTTCTTGGTGAGCGTCGTCACGAGCACCCGCTGCTCGGCCTCGGTCCGCCGCCGGATCTCCTCGATCAGGTCATCGACCTGGCCCTTCGTGGGTCGGATCTCGACCTCCGGATCGATCAGGCCGGTGGGGCGCACGATCTGCTGCACGATCCGCTCGGAGACCTTGAGCTCCCACGGACCCGGGGTCGCGGACATGTACACGACCTGCCCCACCCGCTCCTGGAACTCCTCGAAGCGGAGCGGCCGGTTGTCGATCGCGCTCGGGAGCCGGAAACCGAAGTCGACCAGCGTCGACTTCCGCGAGATGTCGCCCTCGTACATCCCGTGGAGCTGAGGGACGGTGACGTGGGACTCGTCGATCACGACGAGGTAGTCGTCCGGGAAGTAGTCGAGCAGCGTGTACGGCGCGCTGCCCGGCGCCCGTCCGTCGATGTGCCGCGAGTAGTTCTCGATCCCGGAGCAGAAGCCGACCTCTCGGAGCATCTCGAGGTCGTAGGTCGTCCGCATCCGGAGGCGTTCGGCTTCGAGCAGCTTGCTCTGCGACTCGAGCTCCGCCAAGCGCTCGTGCAGCTCCTCCTCGATCGTCACGAGCGCGTGCTGCATCCGCTCGTCTCCGGCGACGTAGTGCGACGCGGGGAACGTCGTGAGATCCGCGATCGAATCGGTCAGGAGCTCTCCCGTCAGCGGATCGAACCGGCTGATCTTCTCGATCGTTTCGCCCCACCATTCGATCCGGTAGCCGGTCTGCTCGTAGCTCGGGAAGACCTCGAGCGTGTCCCCTTGGACGCGGAACGTGCCCCGTGCGCGGCTCATGTTGTTCCGCTGGTACTGGATGTCGACGAGCCGCTGCATCGCGAACTCGAGTGGGAGGTCTGTGCCCCGCACGGTGCGGAGGAGCTGCCCCTCGTACTGCTCCGGGGAGCCGAGCCCGTAGATGCAGGAAACGCTCGCCACGATCAGGACGTCGCGACGGGACAGCAAGGCGGCCGTCGCCGAGTGACGCAGTCGCTCGATCTCGTCGTTCACCGAGGAGTCCTTCTCGATGTACGTGTCCGTCTGCGGGACGTATGCCTCGGGCTGGTAATAGTCGTAGTAGCTCACGAAGTACTCGACCGCGTTCTCCGGGAAGACCTCCCGGAACTCGTTGGCGAGCTGCGCACCGAGAGACTTGTTGGGTGCGATCACCAGGGTTGGCCGCTGGATGGCTTCGACGAGATGGGCGACGGTGAAGGTCTTTCCGGTCCCGGTCGCCCCGAGCAGCGTGACCTGCCGCTCCCCCGCCTGGACACCCTCGACCAGCTGATCGATGGCGGCCGGCTGGTCACCGGACGGGCGGAAATCGGAGGAGATCTTGAACGGGGGCATGAGCAAGCCAGTCTAGGTCTGTCCGGCGACAAACCCCTCCCGGCCGGACGCGGCCTACATCCGGCCGGCCGCGATGATCCGATCGAGGAAGGTTCTCGTCGCCGCCTCCTGCGGCTCCGTGAACATCTGCTCGGGCGCCCCCTGCTCCAGGATCCTCCCGTCCTCGAGGAAGGCGACCCGGTGGGCGACGTCGCGCGCGAACCCCATCTCGTGGGTGGCGATGACCATCGTCATGCCGGCGGCGGCCAGCTCGCGGATCGCGTCGAGCACCTCGGCGACCAAGACCGGGTCGAGTGCGCTCGTGACCTCGTCCAGGAGCATCACGTCGGGGTCCAGCGCGAGCGCCCGCGCGATCGCGACGCGCTGCTGCTGCCCGCCGGACAGCCGATCCGGATAGTCGTCCGCCTTGTCCGAGAGGCCGAACCTCCCGAGCAGTTCGGTGGCCTTCGCTCGGGCTTCGGCCGACGAGCGCCCGAGTGCCTTCTCCTGCGCGAGGGTCACGTTCCGCATCACCGTCATGTGCGGGAACAGGTTGAACGCCTGGAACACGATCCCGATCCGGCGTCGCACCGCGTTCGGGTCGACGCCGGCCGCCGTGACCTCGTCGCCCTCGATCCAGATGCGGCCGGCGTCGACCGGTTCGAGCAGATCGATGCACCGGAGCAACGTCGACTTCCCCGACCCTGAGGCGCCGATCAGGCACACGACCTCGTGGTCGTCGACCACGAGGTCGATCCCACGCAGTACCTCGAGGTCCCCGAACGACTTGTGGAGACCCTGGATGCGGACGGCCTCGGTCATGCCACTGCCCCCGACTGCTTGCGACGCCGATCCCGTTCGATCAACCAGTCGGTCAGGCGCGCCAGTGGGATCGTCATCAGGATGAACAGGAACGCCGCGACGACGAAGCTCGAATAGTTGAAGCGATACGCCGAGTAGATCTGGGCAGCCCTCGCCGCCTCGACGATCCCGAGCACAGCCAACAGCGCTGTGTCCTTCTGGAGGCTGACGAAATCGTTCAGGAGCGGAGGGATGACCCTCCGGATCGCCTGAGGCAACACGACGAACCGGAGCGACTGCAGGCGAGACAGTCCGAGCGACCTCGCCGCGGCGATCTGGCTCGGGTGCACGGACTCGATCCCCGCTCGGTACACCTCCGCCACGTACGCGGAATACGAGAGGACCAGGGCGGCGGTGGCGTACACCACCTCCGACTGGGTCGAGAGACCGCGGATGCCGAGCGCCGGAAGGCCGAAGCCGAAGAGGTAGATGACGAGCAACAGAGGGGTGCCGCGGAACAGGTCGGTGTAGACGATCGCGATCAGGCGGAACGGGAAGAACACGGGCCCCTGCAGCCCGCGGATCACCGCGACCACCATCGCGAGGATCAGGATCAGCACCTCCGCCACCAGGAAGACCTCGATGTTGAGCACGAGCGCCCGCCCGATGCCGGGAAGCCCTTCCTCGGGGACGCCGAAGAACGATTCCTTCATCGCTTCGAAGTTGAAGAAGCTCTCCCGGACCGCCCGGAAGCCGGGGGCCGAGACGACGATGATCGCGAGCACGCCGAAGAACACGATCGTGCTGGTCGTGGAGATGAGGACGGCTCGGTTCCCGAGCAAGCGCGACCTTCGATCGTGCCCGGGCAGAGCCTCCGGCGGCTCCGTCATGGAGAGCCCCGCCTGTCGCCTACTGGAGCACTGGGACGGCCAGGTAGTCGGCCAGCCACTTGTCCTGGAGCTGCTGCAATGTGCCGTCGGCGGTCATCTCGGCGATCGCGAGATTCGCGCAGTCCACGAGCGGACTCCCCTCCTCGAACAGCATCCCGAGATACTCCCCCGCACTCGGGAACTGACCCACGAGGGCTCCGTTCGGGGTGTTGATGTACGCCTCGAAGTACGCCGTGGGAAGGTCCAAGACGAGACCGTCGACATTGCCGTTCCGGAGGGCGGCTTTCGCATCGCTCGTCGAGTCGAACACCTTGGGATCCTTCGACGGCTGGATCACCGTGTTGATGAACGTCAGGCTCGTGGTTCCGATCTGGGCTCCGAAGACCGCGTCCTTGATCTCGTCCATCGTCGTCGCATGCTCGAACGGCGAGCCTTTCAAGACCATCAGGGCCTGCGTGAGGTCGTAGTAGCTGTCGCTGAAGTCGACGACCTTGTCCCGCTCCTCAGTGACGGAGATGTTGTTGATGTCGAAGTCGAAATCTTTGGGACCAGGCGCGTACGACCTATTGAACGGCACGCTGATCCAGTTCACCTCGGACTCGGAGAAGCCCATCCGCGATGCCACCTCGTACGCGATCGCGCTCTCGAATCCCTTGCCGCTCGTCGGATCGCGCTTCAGGATCCACGGCGGGAACATGAAGTCCATGTCAGTGCCCACGGTCAGGGTTCCGGCTCCGACGAAGGAGGCTTCGTTTCCCGCAGCGCAGTCGGCCGCGGTCTGCTCCTCCGCAGGGGAGCCGGTGGGTGTCTGGCCATCGGTGGACGGGGTCTCGGAGGCGCACGCCGCCGCGAGCAACGTCATCGCCGCGATCGCCAGGATCCATCTCCGCATGAGGCCACCCCTCGTCCCCGTGGAAGCGCGGAGCCTAGCACAGGCCTCTAGCGGCGCGGCTCCCAGCTGAAGAAGCGCGCGGCCAGGATGAGGCCGACGAGTCCCCACGCCGCCACGATCGCGACGTCGACCCAGTCGAAGACGAAGACGCGCTGTCCGGCCACCTCGATGTTGCCGAGGAAGCCGGCTCGCATCGCGTCGGCGAAATGCTTGACGGGGAAGATCTCGGCGACCGTCGTGATCCACTGCCGGCGCCTCGTCGTCCAACGGGATGAAGATGCCGGACAGGAAGAGGAGCGGAAGGATCGCGGCGTTCACGATCGGCGGCGCGGCGTCGGCGTTCGGGATCACGCAGGAGAGGGCCAGCGCCAACGCGGCGAACGACAACGATCCGACGAGGAACGTCACCATGAACTCGAGGAGCGGACCGCCGCTCGGGATGGGCGAGTCGTACGCGAATCTCCCGAACACGAGCGTGATCGCCACCAGGATCGCACCGACGACCATCGCATGGAACACGCGAGCCGCCATGTACGCGCCCGCCGGCAGCGGCGTGCCGCGGAGCCGCTTCAGGATCCCCAGGTCGCGATTGAACGTCGTCTGGATCGCGATGTTCGTGAAACACGCGGACACGACGCCGAACGCGGCCATCGCGCCCACGTAGTACGTGGTCGTGTCGAGCTCGAACCCCCGGATCACGACCTGCCCCTGTCCCAGCAGCGCCGTGAAGATGACGAGGAACATCAGCGGGAACGCGAACGTGAAGAACGCCGACGCCGGGTTCCGCCAGAACGCCTTGTTCGTGAATCGGAGCTGACGCACCGCCTGCGCCGCGGCGCTCATCCCGTCCCCGCCTCTCCGCCGGTCAGCTCGATGTAGACGTCCTCCAAGCTCGGCTGGGTGACCTCCAGAACGTCGAAGACGAAGCCGCGTTCGAGGGCCCAGGCCGTCAGGTCGTGGACGACCTTCGTCGGGTTGTCGGTCCGGATCTCGAACGAGCCGTCGGGCAGGGCGCTCGTCCCTCCCAGGTCCGGTGGGGAAGGCTGTCCCTCGGGCACCTTGCATCGGACGCGTGTCTGCATGTGGTCGCGGCCACCGAGCGTCCCGGGTGTGCCCTCGGCGACGATCTGGCCGCTCGCGATCACCGCCGCCCGGGTCGCGAGGTACTGGGCCTCGTCCATGAAGTGCGTCGTGAGGAAGATCGTCTTCCCGATCCCCGTCAGGTTCTTCACGATCTCCCAGGCGTTCCGTCTCGCGTTCGGGTCGAATCCGGTCGTGGGCTCGTCGAGGAACAGGAGCTCGGGGTCGCCGGCGAGGGCGATCGCAACGTCGAGACGCCGTTGCTGGCCGCCGGACAGCTTGTTCACCCGGGTGCTCCGCTTCTCGGCCAACCCGACGAGGTCGATCACCTCGTCCACGTTCCTCGGTGAGGGGTAGTACCCGGCGTAGAGGTCGATGGTCTCGCGGACCGTGAGGTACGGGTCCACGCCGGTGGACTGGAGGACGATGCCGATCCTGCGCTTGAGCTCCACGCCACCTTTCGCCGGGTCATGGTCGAGCACCGAGACCTCGCCGGCGGTGCGTTCCCGATACCCTTCGAGGATCTCCACCGTGGTCGTCTTGCCCGCGCCGTTGGGGCCGAGGAGGGCGAAGACCTCTCCCCGATCCACGTGGAGATCGATGCCGCGGACGGCGTCCACGTCCCCGTAGGACTTGTGCAGTCCTCGGACGTCGATCACTCGCTCGGCCATGGAGAACTGCACACTACCCCTCGCAACTCAAAGAGGTTGCCGGCCGGAGAACCCTGTCTCTTCGTCGTGGTACCAGCCCACTCGGTCTTCGCCCAGCCGCCAGCACAGGAAGACGCGCCGCCCGTCTCGCTCGGCCGGGAAGTCGATCAATCCCGTCTCGGGGTCACGGATCAGGATGCCGCGTTCCGCGAGCCACAACAGCTCGACCTTCAGCGACTCATGCGCCCGGAACCAGTCGCTCCCCTCGACGCCACCTCCGTCGACGTCCACGGCCGACGTGATCCGCTCGCTGGTGTCGATCATGCGCTGCCTCGCCTCCCGCAGCCGCGGGAGGCGCGCGCGCAGCTCATCCAGCTCGGCGTTCGCCTCGTCGAGGGTGAAGAGGCGCTCCTCGCTCACCCGGCCTCCAGCGTCGCCGGCAGCTCGCGGAGGTCCCGTATGCGGGCCCCGGGATGGTCGGGGAACCGGTCGCGCCGATCGACGAGCACGGCGAACATCCCGAGCCCGGCCGGCGGGTCGACGTCGAACTCCGGGTTGTCGCCCACATACGCGGCGTCGGCCGCGTCGACGCCCGCGCGTTCCAGCGCGAGCCGATAGATGCGTTCGTCCGGCTTCTCGATGCCCTCGATCCCCGAGATCACGCGGACGGGGAAGGTCTCGATCAGTTCGTGGACCCCGAACCAGTCCTCGAGCCACGCCTCGAAGTTCGACACGATGCCGAGGAGGGGCCCGGCCTTCTGCAACGCCGCGATCGTCGGCCTCACGTCATCGAACAAGACGTAGTTCTCCATCCGGGTGAACTCGCGGTGGAGGGTGCTCGTGAGCCCGTCGCCGTCCGGCACCCGGAGCTCCTCGAGCATCCTGTCGTACACGGAGGTCCAGAACTCGCGAGAGCGCTCGGGCGACGTCGTCCACATCGACCCGTCGCGGGCGGCCTCGGAGAACCTCGCGTAGATGTGAGCGGAGGCCTCCCGGACCTCTTCCCCGGAGCGTTCGTAGCCTTCGCCGGCGAGCACGGTCAGCGAAGAGGTCGGTGAAGGACGGCTCGACGTGCACGAGTGTCTCCCCGACGTCGAAGAAGACCGCCTGGAACCGCACGCCGGAAGGATAGGCGTTCAGGTCCGCCGGCCTCACCCGCCGGCGCGGCCCACGAGGTCGATCCAGAGCCGGTCCACTTGAGGCTCGAGCTCGGCGAGCGAGCCGTCGTTGTCGATCAGGACGTCCGCGACCTCCGCGCGTTGCTCGTCCGTGGCCTGCGCGGCCATCCGGCCGCGTACCTCGTCGGGCGAGAGCCCTCGATCGGACGCCACCCGGGAGACGCGCAGATGCGGAGACGCCGTCACGACGATCACCAGGTCGAAGGCCGGAGCGAGGCCCAGTTCCACCAGGAGCGGCGTGACGTAGACGACGATGCGGTCCGTGGCGCGATAGGCGTCGACACGGTCGCCGAACCGGCGCGCCACCTCGGGGTGCACGATCGCCTCCAGGGTCGCCTTCTGGACGGGATCGGAGAAGATCCGCGCCGCCAATGCGGACCGATCCAGGTCCCCGTCGGGCGAGACGACGTCCGGACCGAAGGCCTCGACCACGCGCTCGAACCCCGGCGTACCCTTCTCCACCGCGGCGCGCGCGAGCTGATCGGCGTCGATCACCACGGCGCCGTGCCGTTCCAGTAGCCGAGCCACGGTCGACTTGCCGGAACCGATACCGCCGGTCAGCCCGACCAGGAGCACGAGAGGGCGCCTACTCGGCTCTGCCCTCGCGGCGCTTGAGATCCTCGAGGATCGCCTCCAGGGAGACCTCCTCGTCGGTGTCCGGCGCCTCCGGCGTCGCGTCGGCGGCCGTTTCAGGCGTCGACGTGCAGGCGCCGACCCTCCAGCCGCCGGTGCCTCGGGCGACGGCGCTTCCGCGGGCTCCTCGGGCGCCGGTGTTTCGGCGGGCGGCTCCGGGGTCGCGACCTCGGCTGAGTCCACCGTCCCCACCTCGGCCTGCGTCGCATCCGCCTCCGCCACCGCGTCGAGCACCGCCTGCGGCACCTGGACCGTCGGGACGAGGGCCTCGGCCGACTCGCGCTCGGGTTCGGGCTCCACCTCGATCTCGGTGGTCTTCGCCGGAGCGGGCGTCACCTGACGCATCGAGAGGCTCACGCGCCTCCGGGACACGTCCACGTCGACGACCTTCACCTGGACCTCGTCGCCGACGGACAACACCGACTCCGGAGTGTCGACGTGCTCGTGGGAGAGCTCCGAGATGTGCACCAGCCCTTCGATGCCCTGCGCCACTCGCACGAATGCACCGAACGGCACGAGCTTGGTCACCTGCCCCGGGATCACCTCGCCGGCCTTGTACTTGCGCTCGAATTCTTTCCACGGGTCTTCCTGGGTGGCCTTGAGCGAGAGCGATACCCGCTCGCGCTCCAGGTCGACGTCGAGCACCTCGACCTCGACCTCCTGACCGACGGCCACGACCTCGCTCGGGTGGTCGACGTGCTTCCAGGAGAGCTCCGACACGTGCACCAATCCATCCACGCCGCCGAGATCGACGAACGCGCCGAAGTTCACGATCGAGGAGACCGTGCCCTTGCGGCGCTCGCCCTTCTGGAGGTTCTCGAGGAACTTCTTGCGGCCTTCCGACTGCGATTCCTCCAGGAACGCTCGGCGAGACAGCACCACGTTGTTGCGGTTGCGATCGAGCTCGATGATCTTGGCTTCGAGCTCCGTGCCGATGTAGGGCTGGAGGTCGCGAACGCGCCGGAGGTCGACGAGCGAGGCGGGCAGGAAGCCTCGGAGGCCGATGTCGAGGATCAGGCCACCCTTGACGACCTCGATCACGGGCCCCTTGATGGTCTGGCCGGACGCCATCGTCTCCTCGATCCGGCCCCAGGCGCGCTCGTACTGCGCGCGCTTCTTCGACAGGATCAGCCGGCCTTCCTTGTCCTCTTTCTGGAGGACGAGGGCCTCGATACGGTCTCCGACCGACACGACTTCGTTGGGGTCGACGTCGTGGCGGATCGAGAGCTCCTTCGAGGGGATCACTCCCTCGGACTTGTAGCCGATGTCGAGGAGGATCTCATCGCGATCGATCTTCACGACCACGCCCTCCATGATGTCCCCGTCCTTGAAGTCTCGGAGCGATGCCTCCATCGCCTGGACGAGTTCCTCCGGCGTGTAGTCCTCGCCCGCCGGCTCGGGGGTGGCGACGACGGGGATCACCTCGGCGGGCGTCGCGACCGCCGTTGCGTCGGGCCCGGGGGCCGTCGCCTCCTCACCTGCGGGGGCTTCCGCCTGCTCGGCCGTCGGGGTTCCCGTTTGCTCGGTGGCGGGGGTCTCGGTGTCGGTCGCCGTCGCCGTTGTCGCTCCTTCGGCTGGGTCGGCCGTCTCGACGGTCTCCTCAGTCGTGGTCTCGATGTCACTCATGCGGTGGGTCTCCTTCTGGCGCGCGGGGCTCACCGCATCGCGGGTTGGGATTTGCGACGCGGCGCGCGAGCGACCGCACGTCGCCTGCAGCGTAGGTGAGCAGCACAAACGCCGTCAATCGGCCGAAGCCGGCACGCTCGCGATCTCCCTCGGGATGTGCGGCTCAGTGACCCTCGGGAGCAGCCTCCGACCAGTTCGCGCCGAGACCCACGTCGGCCCGCAGATCGACGTCGAGCTCGATCGCGTGCTCCATCCGGTCACGGATCATGTCGACTGCCTCCTCGGCTCGGTCCTTCGCGACCTCGAAGACCAGCTCGTCGTGCACGGTGAGCAGCATGTGGCAGTCGAGGTCGGGCCGTTCGCGGAGGGCGCGGTCCACGGCGATCATCCCGACCTTGAACACGTCCGAGGCGCTTCCCTGGATCGGTGCGTTCAGCGCCTGCCGGCGACCCAGATCGCGGATCCGTGGGTTGGCCGCTTGGAGCTCCGGGATGTAGCGGCGTCGTCCGAGGAGGGTTTCCGTGAACCCCTCGACCGTCGCTCGGTCCACCTGGTGGTGGAGGTACTCCTTGATGGCCGGGAACCCCTCGAAGTACGCGTCGATGAACTCCTGGGCCTCGTCCGCGGTGATCCCCAACCGGGTGGCGAGACCCCAGGCGTTCATCCCGTAGGCGAGGCCGTAATTCACCGCCTTCGCGCGCCGTCGCATCTCCGCGTCGACGTGCTCCGGTGGCAGGTCGAAGACGGTCGCGGCGGTGGCGGCGTGGATGTCGAGACCCGAGTCGAACGCCTCCCGGAGCCCGGTGTCGCCCGAGAGGTGCGCGAGGATCCGGAGCTCGATCTGCGAGTAGTCCGCGACCAGCAGGACCTGGTCGTCGGCACCCGGGATGAACGCGCGCCGGATCTGGCGTCCGAGCTCGGATCGGACCGGGATGTTCTGCAGGTTCGGATTCGAGGAGGACAGCCTCCCGGTCGCGGCGACGGTCTGGTTGAAGGAGGTGTGGAGGCGCCCGTCCTTCGGGTCGACCAGCCTCGGCAGCGCCTCCAGGTAGGTCGAGTTCAGCTTGTCCAGCTCGCGCCACGACAAGAGCGCGTCGACGATCGGGTGGGCGTCGCGGAGCTTCTCGAGGACGCTCGCGTCCGTGGAGAGCTCGCCCTTCGGCGTTCGTTTCCCGGGTTGGAGCCCCAGCTGGTCGTAGAGGATCTCCCGGAGCTGAGGCGGCGAGTTCAGATTGAACTCCTGGCCCGCGTGCCGGAACACCTCGGCATTGAGGGTCGCCATCCGGTCGCGGACGGACTCCCCCATCTCCTCGAGGTAGGGCACGTCGAGCCGCACGCCGCGTGCCTCCATCCTGGCGAGCACGGAGGCGAGCGGAAGCTCCACCTCCTCGAGCAGGTGCCGCAGACCCTGGCGGTCGATGTCCTCTTCGAGGACGGGCGCGAGGAGCGCCACGGCGGCAGCCTCGGAGGCCACGCGCCGCCAAGGATCCTCCGTGAACAGCTGCCCCTCGACGTCCTCCTCCTGGTCTCCGAAGAGGTCGGTCCCGAGGTAGCGCTCGGAGAGGGAGGCCAGCGGGTAGTCCGCGGTGCCGGGTTCCAGCAGGTAGCCGGCCAGCATCGTGTCGAAGGCCACGCCCTCGAGCAGGGCGCCGGCTCGCAGCATGACCCGCTCCAGCGCCTTCGCGTCGTGCGTCCATTTCTGGGTCGCCGGATCGGCGAGGCGTTCGCCGACCGGCCCGGGGCCCTCGAGCGCTGCGTACGCGGCTTGGGCCCCACCCGCCGACACGGCCAGGCCGACCAGCACGTCGGCCTCCTCCTGGATCACGACGCCCACGGGACCATCCCCGAGGAGGGTCGCGAGCTCCTCCGGCTTGACCTGGCGCAGGTCGAGTTCGGTCACGTCGACCTTGGGCTTCGCCTCTTTCGCCAGCTCCATCAGCCGGTCGAACAAGCTCCGGAACTCGAGAGAGGTGAACAGTCGCCGGACCTCCTCGACGTCCCAATCCCCCATCACCGCATCCTGGGGCTCCACATCGAGGGGCAGGTCGGTCACGATCCGGGCGAGGTCCTTGTTGAGGGCGAGTCGCTCACCGGCCGCCTCGATGTTCTCTTTCAGCTTCCCCTTCAGCTCGTCCGTTCGTGCCAGCAGCTCCTCCACGGATCCGAACTGCTGAACGAGCTTGGCCGCGGTCTTGTCCCCGACGCCGGGCACGCCCGGGATGTTGTCCGACGTGTCACCTTTGAGCGCCACGAACTCCAGGTATTTCGAGGGCGGCAGGCCGAAGCGGTCCTCGACCGCGGCCTCGTCGAACAGGACGATGTCGGAGATCCCGCGGCGGTTGAACAGGACCCGCACGCCGGGCCGGACGAGCTGGAAGAAGTCTCTGTCGGCCGTCACGATCGTTGCCTCGATCCCCTGCTCGGCCGCCCGCAGCGCGAGGGTTCCGATGGCGTCGTCGGCCTCGTGGTCGGTCACCAGCAGCATCGGGATCCGAAGGGCTCCCACGACCTCCTGGATCAGCCCCAGCTGAGGTTTGAAGTCCTCGGGGGTCTCCCTCCTCCCGGCCTTGTACTCCGCATCCATCGCCAGCCTGGCCACGGGCTTCCCGACGTCGAACGCCACCGCGATCAGGTCCGGGCGCTCCTCCGCCAGGAGCTTGATCAGCATCGAGGTGAAGCCGTAGACGGCGTTGGTGACCTGGCCGGTCGTGGTGGCCAGCGTGCTGGGCAGGGCGAAGAACGCCCGGTACGCGAGGGAATGCCCGTCAAGGATGAAGAGTCGGCGGGGCGGATCGGTCGTTGTGTCGGACCCTGGGGGCGCCACGGTGCCTATCGTAGCCGCGCCATGCGACGTGCTTCCCTCGGGCGTCGTGTGGGTCATCCTCCCCCCGGCCCATGGGCGCTCGCCCAAGATGGTTCGTTACCGAACGATTGACGTGAATCCGACCCCGTCACTAGGATTCACGCCGGCGAGGTCATCCGCGGCGCGCCGACGCGCGAAGACGGGAGGGACATGGGAGCGACATTCGTGATCGCCCTTCGAGAGGGCATCGAAGCGGCCTTGATCGTGTCGATCGTCCTCGCGTACCTCAGGCAACTCGGGGCGACCGATCGCGATCGTCTCGTGTGGTTGGGCACCATCCTTGCCGTTCTCCTGAGCGTCGGAGTCGGCACGGCGGTCTTCGTTGCGGGCGCCGAATTCGAAGGCACGGCGGAACAGATCTTCGAGGGTCTCGTGACACTGGCGGCCGTCGGCGTTCTCACGTGGATGATCTTCTGGATGCGCCGCCAGGGAGCACGCATCAAGTCCGAGCTCCAGGACAAGGTCGACACGGCGCTCGTCACCGGAGGGCTCGCACTCGCCGGGCTCGCGTTCTTCGCGGTCCTTCGCGAAGGCGTCGAGACCGCACTCTTCCTCTACGCGGCGGCGAAGGGAACCGCCGTCGAGGGAACGGACGTGGCGCCCGCGGCACAGGTGATCGGCGCGATCCTCGGGCTCGCCCTCGCCGTCGTCCTCGGGGCGTTGCTCTACCGCGGAGGCATCCGCATGAACCTGCGCTCGTTCTTCCGAGTCACCGGCTTGTTGCTGATCGTCGTCGCTGCGGGTCTGTTCGCGTTCTCGCTCCACGAGCTTCAGGAGGCGGGCTGGCTCCCGCTACTCGATACGCATGCGTTCGACATCTCGTCGAACCTCCCCGACGACGCCGGTGCAGGCGCGATCTTGCGCGGGCTCGTCGGCTACCAGGCGGACCCGACGTGGCTCGAGGTGGTGGGTTGGGCCGCATACCTCGTGACGGTGGGTGGCTTCTTCCTCCGGACACCGAAGTTGCCCGGGATGAAGTCTCGACCCGAACACGAGACTTCGTCGTCGGCATCGACCCATGTGGAGACCGATGCCGCGCACTGACGCGTCCGTCGTTCGTGTCACTCTTCTTCCGTGGCCACGACCTGCGACGATGAACGCGTGCGCCTGCGCCACACAGGCTCTCGCCTGCGCATCATCGGGTTGACATCCCTCAACCTCGCGTTTACAGTCCGCGACGGTTCTCAACGGGACGCGAGCCCCGAACGGTTTCGACCGATCGAGGTGGCGGTTCGAAGAGACCAAGCGTGACGGGCCGCGTCACCGGGATGGGACGCTCGCGTATGGGGAAGGCGCGAGCGCCTCGGACCGGAGGACGTGGCCCGTCGCCCTTTCGCCTACAGGACCGCTTTCAGGAATCGCTCGGTCTCCGGGAAGCGGGTCGCATTGAACACCTCGTCGGGCGTCCCCTCCTCGAGGATCTTGCCTTCGTGGAAGAAGGCCATGCGATCGGCCACCTCACGGGCGAACCCCATCTCGTGCGTGACGACCATCATCGTCTTGTGCATCTCCACCGCGAGGGCCTTCATCACGCCGAGGACCTCACCGATCAGCTCCGGGTCCAGGGCCGACGTCGGCTCGTCGAACATCATCACGTCGGGCTCCATCGCGAGCGCCCGCGCGATCGCGACTCGCTGCTGCTGCCCGCCGGAGAGGCGGATCGGGTACTCGTCCGCCTTGTCCGACAGTCCGACCTTGCCGAGCATCTCCATCGCGACGGCGCGCGCGTGCTTCTCCTCGACGCCCTTCACCGTGACCGGCCCCTCCATCACGTTCCCAAGGGCCGTCATGTGTGGGAAGAGATTGAACTGTTGGAAGACCATCCCGCAGCGGGTGCGCAGCTTCCGGATCTGCTCCCGCTTCGAGTGGATCCGATGTCCGCCTTCGATCCGGAGGCCGGACACCTCGATGGTTCCCTCGCTCGGCTCTTCCAGGAAGTTGATGCAGCGGAGCAGGGTCGATTTCCCCGACCCCGAGCGGCCGAAGACCACGACCACCTCTCCCTCGTCCACCTCCATGTCGATGCCCTTCAGGACCTCGAGATCGCCGAAGGACTTGTGGAGGTTCTCCACCCGCAGCACCACCGCGTCTTCTTTCGACATGGTCACGACGTCTCCTCCGGAGGCTGCTCCGGCGGCGTACGGAGCGCCGCCCCGTGCGCATGGCCGCCCACGTCGAGGTGCTCATCGGGAGCGTCCAGCACGTACCCGCTCGCCCCGCTCCCGTCGCTCCCGCCCGCTCCGGTCACGATGACCTTCCCGCGCTGCCGGACCTTCGGACCGGTTGCGACCGTGCGTATGTATCCCCTGCTCACACGGCGTTCCAGACGGCTCTGGAAGACCGTGAAGACCACGGTCAGGGCCCAGTAGAGCGCAGCGGCCGTGACCAGCGCCTCCGTGGGCCTCACGTCCGCATTCCCCAGGAGTTGCGCGCGGCGGAAGAGCTCCATCTTCTCGATCCCTTGGCCCAGGATGGAGATCAATGCCGTGTCCTTCATCATCGCGATGAACTCGTTCCCGGTCGGCGGGATCACCACTCGGAACGCCTGTGGCAGCACCACGCGACGCATCTTCTGCCGGTAGGTCATGCCGAGCGCGTCGGCGGCCTCGGCTTGGCCGTGGCTGACCGACTGGATCCCGGCACGGAAGATCTCCGTCATGTAGGCGCCGTAGTTGAGGCCGAGCACCACGATCCCCACCTGGAACGAGCTCCACGTGAAGAAGTCGTCGAAGGTCACGGGAAGGAAGTTCGGGAACTTGTCGACGAGGTTCTGCGCCGTCTGCGGCATCGCCAGATAGAAGAGGAACAGCTGCACGATCAGCGGCGTGCCGCGGAAGAACGACGTGTAGAAGCCACTGAGGCCGTACGCGATCGGGTTCCGGGACAGCCGCCCCAGTGCCCCGACGAGTGCGAGGGCGATCGCCAGGACGATGCCGCCGGCCGCCATGATCAGCGTCCACACCAGGCCGCGTGCGATGAAACCGATGTGCTCGCGGATCCACGCGTTGTCGAACGAGGCCGACCAGAAGAGGAAACCGAGCACCGCGAAGATGGCCAGCCACACGAGCGCGACCTTCGCCCGGAAGGGGACACCCGCGCTGGCGAGGGCGAGGCGATCCCTCTTGGGCTGTGGAGGAACGAGCGGGGACCGGGTCGCCCCGATCCCCGCGTCGTCCGTCGTCACGGCAGCCGCGCGCTCGGCGCTATACCTTCGTGACGTCGATGCCGTCGTACCACTTCATCGACAGCTCGGTGAGCGTGCCGTCCGCATGCATGTCGGCGACGATCCCGTCGACCGTCTCCTGGAGGCTGGCCCCGTCGAGCTCCGACTCCTTGTCGAACGCGATCGCGAGGGGTTCACCGAACACCGGATCACCGACGACCTTCACCGGATTCTCCGCGGCGAACGCCACCGCGGTGGGCTCCGAGGTCATCACGGCGTCGAGGCGGGTGCCGTCGCCGAGTGCGAGGTCCTGGAGGGCGGTGGTATCCGTGTCGTACCCCTGGACCTTCGCGTCGTCGATCTCGAAGTTGAACTCGTAGCCGGAGATCGCGAGGCTCTTCTCCAAGAAGAACTGGTAGGTGCAGTCCGCGCACACGCCGATCTTCTTGCCGTCGAGGTCGGTCGCGAGGTCGCTCACCGTCGAGTCTTCGTGGACGACCACGACAGCCGGCACGAACGAATACGGCTCGGTGAAGTTGAGGACCTTCTGCCGCTCGTTGACCGGGGTCATCGAGCCGACGCTCATGTCCCAGCGGTCGTTCCAGCTGCCGGCGGTGAGGACCTCCCAGTCCGGGGTCTCCCACGCGACCTTCACGCCCAGGCGGTCGGCGATCTCGGTCGCGACGTCGATGTCGAAGCCCTCGTAGGTGCCCGTCTCCGGGTTCAACTCGGACTGGGGCGGATACGCCGGGTCCGTCGACACGCGGATCTCACCTTTCGTGCAGATCTCCGCGAGCAGGTCACCCGCGCTGGTGTCGTAGGTGCTGCAGACCGCCTCCTCCCCCGCTGGCGTGACGCTCCCATCCGCCGGGGGGGTGTCTTCCCCGCAACCGGCGGCCACCAGGGCCAGAACCCCCATCAGCAGGGTCATCCGTCGCAAACCGAGCCTCATGTCTCCCCCTTGGGTCGATGGACGAGTGGCGCCGCAGGGCACCTCCTCACCGCCGGACTATAGGCACGGCGGTCCTGGAGGGCAACGCAATCACCCTGGAGCACCGACCGGCGCCGTTTCGGGGAGCCACCGGGATCCGGCGGCTTTCCACCGACCCGCCGTGATCGATCCTGCTTTCCGCGATCCATCGGGTTCGAAGGCGTACCGCTCCGCGAGCCCCTCGAACCGAGTGAGGTCGTCCACCCCCGCCGCGACCCGATCCCTCGTCGGGCCGTCTCCTCCGAGGAGGCCGATCAGCATGGTGCCGGCGTCGTAGGCCTCCACGGCGAACGCCCCCGGAGGCGCCCCGCTCTCCGCCTGGAGGTCGTGCACGAAACGCTGCGACCTCGGTTCCGTCGACAGGGAGACGTCCACGCACGCGCAGGCCGTGAAGATCGCGGTCTCGGAAGATGCGAGCTCGAGTCCCTCGTCGGTCTTCGTCCTCGAGGTCGCGACGACCGCCGTCAGGTGGTGGACCGAAGACAGCACGGACCCGGCGGCCTCCGCGCCACCGACCCAGACGAGGACCGGACAGCCGGAGTCCCGGATCCGGTCGGCAACCGCATCGGCGCTCGCCGCCCGCCCGCTCTCGGCGATCCCGACGGTGAGGACCTCGGGCTCACCCGCGGCCACACCGAGCGGTCTGGCCGTGGCGAGCAGTGCACGGCTCGTGACGTGATCGTCCCCGGCCAGGCAGAGTGGCGCACCCCCGGGAGCGTCGTTCGCTGCCGACAGCAGGATGACGGCCTCCCGCGCCCTCGGAGCCACGAAGGAGAGCCACAGGCCGTCCCCTTCGCGCGGAGGCCCCCACGCCCATGAGAGCGTCACGACCGGAACGCCCTCGGCGGCGAGCAGGTCGATCGCTCCGCCGGGTGGAGCGGTCCACGGGGCGACGACCGCGGCGACGACGCCGCGGTCCTCGCCCAGGTCTCGGAGCGAGGCCATCACCTCCTCGAGGTCCAGGCCGACGTTCACCGGCTCGATCTCGAACTCCCCGGCCTCGTGCGCCGCGAGCTCCAGCCCGGCGAGGGCGGGCGATGTCACGAGCTCGGCGTCGGAAGGAGATCCGTCGAAGAGGAACGCGATCGTCGGGCCGGTCGTCCCCGACGGCGAGACGTCCTCGCCGCACGCGGCCGCAACCACCAGGAGGAGTCCCGCCAGGGCGGCTCGACCGCCTCGGGCCGCTACCCTAGGTCGGCCCGGCCGGGATGGCGGAACTGGTAGACGCGCAGGTCTCAAAAACCTGTGGGCTTCGGCCCGTGAGGGTTCGACCCCCTCTCCCGGCACCGTGCGGACGATGCGACCGTGTCGGCCGGCGGCGGTCACCGCCCCGCGTCCACGATCGCGCGCGCGACGACCAGGTCCTCGAACGCCATCCCGACGCTCTTGAAGAGCGTGACGTCCTCCGGCGAGCGCCGCACCTCGGCGCCCCGAACGGTCTCGGGCAGGTCGGCGACGACGTGGCCGGCGTCGATCGCGCCTTCCCGAACGGGGATCAGCAGCTCACCGGCTTCGGCGAGCGCGACCTCCCGCGTCTCGACGACCACCCTGGCCCGACGCACGGCCTCCGTGTCGAGCTCCCTCGTCTCGGGTCGATAGGAGCCCACGGCGTTCACGTGGGCCCCCGCCGACAGCCACGATCCGTCGAACAGGGGCTCCTCCGCCGTCGTGCAGGTGCAGACGAGATCTGCCTCCCGCACCGCCTCGGGGTCACCGACGCGGGACGTGAGACCTCGGCCGAGGCCCTCCTCCACGAGAGCCTCGGCCGCTTCACGGGATCTGGACACGACCACGAGGTCGATCACCGGGCGGACGGAACACATCGCCTCGAGGTGCGACCTCGCCTGGACGCCCGCGCCGAAGACGAGGAGACGCCCCGCGTCCTGCCGACTCAAGAAGCGGGTGGCGAGACCGGAGACCGCGGCGGTCCGGAGCGCGGTGAGCGCCGAGCCGTCGAGAACGGCATGCGGCGCCTGTGTCTCGGCATCGAACAGGACGTAGCTCGCGTGGATGAACGGGAGACCTCGAGCGGGGTTGGCCGGCGTGAGCGTGACGAGCTTCACGCCGACGCCGGACTCCCCGAAGGCCGGCATGAGCAACAGGGAACCGGAAGGCGTTTCCACGTGCGTCCGGAGCGGGCCGCCCGTTGGATCCAGGGTTCGGAACGCGTCCTCGAGCGCGTCGACCGCGGCGGCCATCGGGAGCCGGGCGCGGAGCTCCTCCGCGCCGATCACGCGGAGCTCAGAGCTCACCCAGGTACGCCTCCCGCATCAACGGGTTCCGCAGGAGGTTCTCGGCGGTGTCCGACAGGACGACCTGCCCCGTCTGGATCACGTAGCCGCGGTCCGCGATCGACAGAGCCATGTTGGCGTTCTGCTCCACGACGAAGACCGTCTTGCCCAGCTCGCGGATCTTCCTGATGATCTCGAAGACCTGTTCCACGAGGATCGGGGCCAAGCCCATCGAGGGCTCGTCCATCAGCAGGATCTTCGGATCGGCCATCAGGGCACGACCCATCGCCACCATCTGCTGCTCTCCGCCCGACAGGGTGCCGGCCTTCTGCTTGAGCCGCTCGCGGATCCGCGGGAAGGTCTCGAAGACGGTCGACTTGATCTGTTCGACCGCCTTCCGGTCCTTCCTCAAGTACGCACCGAGTTGGAGGTTCTCTTCCACGGTCATGTCCGGGAACAGGCGGCGGTTCTCCGGGACCATCGAGACACCGCGTTTCACGACCTCGGTCGTGGTGAGGCCCGAGACGACCTCACCGTCGAGCACCACTTCCCCCTCGGACGGCGACACATATCCCAGGATCGTCTTGAGGGTGGTCGTCTTCCCGCTCGCGTTGCCGCCGAGGAGACAGACCATCTCCCCTGCATAGATCTCCATATCGACGTCGCGGAGCACGGCGACGAGCCCGTAGTGCGTGCTGACGTTCCGGAGCTCCAGGACCGGCGACCGGGCGTCCTCAGTCATCCGACGCCTTCGTTCCGAGATAGGCCTCGATCACGCGTTCGTCGTGGGCGACTTCGTCATAGGTGCCTTCGGCGATCTTCTGGCCGTAGTCGCACGCGATCACCCGGTCGGACACGCCCTTCACGACCCGCATGTCGTGCTCGATCACGATCACCGTGAGCCCGAGCTCGTCACGCATCCGGACGATGTGATCGCGGAGCTCCAGCGTCTCTCGGGGGTTCATCCCGGCGGTCGGCTCGTCGAGCAGGAGCAGCTTCGGATCCGTCGCGAGCGCACGAGCCATCTCCAGGCGTCGCCGGTTGGCGTAGGAGAGCGAGAACGCGGGCTGCTCCAATCGGTACCCGGACAAGCGCTTGCCGAAGAAGCTCAGCGCCTCTCTCGCGCGCTCCCGGATCCGCTCCTCTTCGACCCGGATCCCGGGCGTGCGAAGGATCGACCCGAAGACCCCTCCTCGGCTCCGGCAATGCTGGCCGACCATCGCGTTCTCGAGGATCGTCATGTTCGCGAACAGGCGGACGTTCTGGAACGTGCGAGCGATCCCGAGCTTCACGACCTGATGCGGTCGAAGGCCCACGATGCTCACGTCCCCGTACCTGATGTCGCCGGCGTCGGGTTGATAGATCCCGGTGATCACGTTGAAGAGCGTGCTCTTCCCGGCGCCGTTCGGGCCGATCACCGACACGATCTCGCCCATCCGGACGTCCATGTCCAGGCCGGAGAGGGCGTAGAGGCCTCCGAAGTGCTTCTCGAGCCCTCGCACCTCCAGGACGACATCGGTTCCCACGACCGGCGCCGGCTCGGTCACGTCGTTGCCCCGGTCGCGGTGGCGATCTCCGGCGGGGTCTCCCCCTCCTCCGCCGCCTTCGCCCATTCGTCCTGTGCGCGTTCCTCGTCCTGCAGTTCCCGGCTCCGACGGACGTTCGGCACGAGGCCCTGCGGGCGGAGCACCATCACCGCGACGACGGCGGCGCCGTAGGCGAGGAAGCGGTACTCCTCGAACTCACGCAGCAGGCCCGGCAGTCCCACCAGTACGAGCGCCCCCACGATCACCCCGGGGATGCTCCCCATGCCGCCCAGGATGACCAGGCCGAGCACCTGGATCGACACCAGGACCTGGAAACTCGCCGGCGTGAGCGACCCGATCTTCACCGCGAAGAGCGCCCCGCCGAGCGACCCGATCGCGCCGCCGATCGCGAACGCGAGCAGCTTGAAGCGGGTCGTGCTGATCCCCATCGCGTCTGCCGTCTGTTCGTCCTCCCGCATCGCGGTCCAGGCCCGACCGATCCGTGAAGTGGAGAGGCGCCATGAGATGAACGCTGCCAGGCCGACGAACGCGAGCGCGAGATAGTAGAAGCGTTGCGGCTCGCGGAAGGCGAGGCCTCCGATCGCCGCGTCGGTGATGCCGCGCATCCCGCTCGGCCCGCCCACGAGCGGCACGAGCCAGGGGCTCCCGACGAGGACGGTCACCATCTCGCCGAGGCCGAGCGTCACGAGCGCCAGGTAGTCCCCCCGCAACCGAAGCACCGGCGCTCCGACGAGCACCCCTGCGGCGGCCGCGATCACCATCACGATCGGGATCGCGATGTAGAAGTTCAGGTGCCCGGAGATGGCGGGCTCCGGTGGGATGCCGTACGCGTTGAGCGTCGCTCCGGTCAGCAGCGCGAGCGAGTACGCGCCGAGCGCGAAGAAGAAGACGTAACCGAGGTCCAGCAATCCCGCGTACCCCACGACGATGTTGAGACCGATGCCGAGCAGCGCGAAGATCATGACGGTGCCGAGGACCTCGGAGATCACCGAACCGAGCAGGAACGGGGCGGCGATCAGCAGCACCAGCGCGAGCGCGCCGGCCAGGAGGCGCATCGGGCTGATCGCCGGGCCGCCTGGTCCGCCGACCCTCGCGACACTTCCCCGAAGCCGGGCGCCGAATCGAGTGCTGAGGAGGCTGACGCCGGCGGCGACCACGCCGACCGTCAGTGCGCCGATCCAGGTGAGGCCGTCGAACGTCGGGCTGTAGAGCCAGTCCCGCTCCAGCTTGAGCTGGTCGAGGGCGATGGGGATGACCCGCTGGAGGAAGCCGAACACCAAGAGCGCCAGGATCGCCGCCGTCAACGGGCGCCGGATCACGCCCGGCGCCGTCCGCAGGACCCCGCCGAGGACGCCCGCCACCGTCGAGATCACGACGATGGCCACCGCGCCGAGCACCGTCGCCTGGCCGAAGTTGACGAACTCCATCAGTTGCGGCGTCACGTTGAGGAAGACCGACCGGATCCGCTCGTCCCCGATCCAGTCCGCGAGGACGACGGCCACGGCGAACGTGCCTCCCGCGGCGGCGCCCGCGAGGGCGGCGGCCACGGCGGCCTCCGGGAGACGCATCTCGTACCGCTCGCCCCCCTCGACCCGAGGCGCCGCCGCCACCAGGCCCGCGACGAACGCGGGGAGGATGAGCATCAGGCCGGCGAACGTGATCTCGTCGCCGATCAGGTACACGTCGGTGAAGCCGCCGATCAGACCGACGAGCGCGAGGAAGATCGTCACGATGCCGGCAGCCACTCCGATGCGGACCCTCCGGTTCGTCATCAGACCTTCTCCGCCTCACCGGTGCCGAGGAGTCCTCCCGGCCGGAAGACGAGGACGAGGACGAGGACGAGGAACACGAACGCGTCCTTCAGCGAGAAGACGCTGGGGATCCCGAACCCCGTGAGGATCAGAGGCGGCCCGACGGCCTGGAGCAACCCGATGACGAACCCGCCGAGCGCCGCCCCGCCGATGCTCCCGATCCCCCCCAGCACGGCTGCGGTGAACGCCGCGATGCCCGGGCGGAATCCCATCGTGAACTGCACCTGCTCGAACGTGAGAGAGAACAGGACGCCGGCGATACCGGCCAGCACTCCTCCGATCGCGAACGTGATGACGATCACCCGATCGACGTTGATGCCCATCAGGCTGGCGATCTCTCGGTCCTGTGCGACCGCGCGCATCGACCGTCCCGTGGTGGTCGTCGACACGAACCACTGGAGCACCGTCATGCAGATCACGGCCACGACGAGCACCAGCAACTGGATCCTCTGCACGGTCACGCCGAGGACCGTGATGTTCCCGGCGAGCACGACAGGCTTCGGGAAGCCGTACGGCTGAGGGCCGAAGAAGCCCCGGAACGTGTTCTGCAAGAAGAGCGAGGCTCCGATCGCCGTGATCAGGGGAACGAGCCTCGGTGCGTTGCGAAGGGGCCGGTACGCGAGCCGTTCGAGCAGGACGGCCGTCCCCACCGAGACCCCGATGGCCACGGCCGTGATGATCGCGAGCGCGAGGATGGGGTCCCGGTCCAGGAAGCCGCTCGTCTTGTACGCGTCGGCGAAGAAGAAGGACCCGAACGCGCCGGCCATGAACACCTCGCCGTGGGCGAAGTTGATCATCCGGAGGATCCCGTAGACGAGGCTGTAGCCGAGCGCGATCATCGCGAAGATCGCTCCCTGGGCGGCGCCCTGGACGACGAAGTCGCGCCAGGCTCCGCCGGAATATCCACCCTCGGCTCTGCCGAGTGTCAGCGTTTTCGTCGCGCCGATGCCCACCACGCCGACCACGACGATCCCGAGGACGATGAGGATGATGCGCCGCCAGGGAAGCTGCTCGAAGCGGCTCAGCCGTACGGCTTCTGCGCGAGGCGCTTCGGTGCCCGCCACCGTCCCCTCCCTCGAAGGAAGGGGCCGCGGGCGAGCCTCTCGGCGTCGCCCACGGCCCCTCCGCCGTTCTTCCTACGTGCTACAGCACGTCGTCCAGCGACTTCGTGTCGGTGTACACCGCGGGATCGTCCGTCCCACCCTCGACCGGCCAGCCCGGCGCGAGGAACAGACCGATCTTGACGTCCGTGGCGCAGTCACCGGTGGGCAGGCACGTGATCGTGCCCGTCACGCCCTGGTACCCGCTCGTCGCGAAGACCGCGTCTCGCAACTTCTGGCGTGGGATCGAGAGCGATCCGTCACCGTTGTCGATCGCGACCTCCTTGATCGCGTCGAACACGACGTTCGCGGCGTCGTACGCGTGCGCGTGGAAGACCGAGAGCGGCTCGCTCCCGAACGCCGCCTGGTACGCGGGGATGAACTCACCGGAGTAGAACTCGTCACCTTGGAACGCCGACAGGTCGGGCGAGGACGCGTAGACGCCTTCGGCCGCCTTCCCTGCGTTCTTCAGCGTGTCGCTCGACAGACACCCGTCCGACACGATCAGGGTGGTGTCGGGCATGATCTCCGCCGCCTGCTTGATGATCAGCGTGCAGGCCGCGACGAAGATCGGGAAGTACAGGACCTCCGGATTCTGCTCCGCGAGGGACCTGAGGACCGGCTTGAAGTCCGTGTCCTCGGAGTTGACCTGCTCCGAGCCCGTCAGCGACCCGTCTCCCGCTTCGAAGTTGGCTTCGAAGGCGCCCACGAGACCCTGGGTGTAGGGGCTCTCGTCGGCGATCGTCGCCGCCGACGTCGCTCCGAGCTCGTTGAGAGCGAACTCGGCGACGATCGCGCCCTGGATACGGTCGTTGTGGGCGGTGCGGGCGTAGAACTCGTTGTGCAGCGCCGGGTCCGTCAGGGCCGGGCTGGTGTTCGATCCCGAGATCAGCAGGACGCCCTTGTCCCCGAGGAGCTTGTCCGAGACCCCGAGCGCGGCGCTCGAGCAGCTCGTCCCGATGACCGCCACGATCGACGCGTCGGCCGCGAGCGCGGTCCCTGCGGTCTGCCCGCCTTCCGCGGAGCACAGCTCGTCCTCGGTCGTGAGCTTGACCGGGTGCTCGAGCAGCGTGCCGTCTTTCTGGTCGAACGTGCCGTCCAGGTGGTCCAACGCGAGCTCGAGCGCGTTGACCTGGTCCTGACCCAGCGTCGCGTCCGCACCGCTGATCACCTGCTCGGCTCCGAGGTTGATCGCCTCGTCTGCTCCGACTTCGACGCAACCGAACTCGACGGTCGCACAGTCGACGTCACCGCTCGTGCTGGTGCCTCCATCGTCGCCGGCACACGCCGCCGCCATGATGGACAGAACGGCTACCAGAGCGAACGCCTTGAACCATCTACGGTGCTTCATGAAGCCCCCCTTCTTCCCGGTCCCCCGAGGATCGAGTGTGACTATCACATCCCGACCCCGCTTGGCCAATCCAGGGGGCCGTTTCCCCTGGTCATACGTGACCGCTCGCCACCGGGGATGACTCAGGTGAGGATCGCCCGACCGCCGGAGACCGCGCTGACCGGGATCGCGTCACGGAAGGAGCTCGCGAGCTCGACGGCGCCGTCGGTATCGCCTGCGACGACGAGCGCCATGAGGGCGCTCCCCACCACGACCCCGTCCGCGAACCCGCAGACCTCGACCGCCTGGGACGGTGTTCCGATCCCCACCCCGACGAGCAAGGGGAGGTCGGTCTGCGCACGGAGCGCCTCGACGACCGTCCCTGGCGGTGTCGTCGAGTCGGTCGCGGGCGCCGGTCACGCCGTACGTCGCCACGCAGTACACGAAGCCGCGTGAGCGGCGCCCGATCTCGCCCAGCCGCTCGGCGGTGGTGCCCGGCGCGGCCAGGAGCACGGCGTCCACGTCGCGCGCCGCCGCCGCCTCCTCGAGCTCGGCGGATTCGTCGACGGGGAGGTCGGGGACGATCACGCCGGCGACGCCGGCCGCGGCCGCCGCATCGAGGAACGACCCGATGCCGTGCCGGACGACGGGATTCACGTACGTCATCACCACGATCGGGACGTCGGTCGAAGCCTCCTGGATCGTGGCGAGGACGTCCCTGAGTCTGGCGCCGCCGCGGAGCGCCTCGGCCGACGCCTCCTGTATCACGCCGCCGTCCATCACGGGGTCCGAGAACGGGATCCCGATCTCGATGGCGTCTGCTCCGGCGGACTCGAGCCGCCGGAGCAGACCGGCGTTCACGCCCGGATACCCCCCGGTCACATACGGCAGGAACGCGCGCCCGCCCGCGTCGCGTCGGGCGCGCAGCGCCGCTTCGAGCCGCCCCATCAGGCGATCCCGAGGCTCGCCCGCACCGTGTCGAGGTCCTTGTCCCCTCGCCCCGACAGGCAGACGAGGACCGACGAACCCTCGGGCAACGGCTTCCGCAGGAGCCAGCCGATCACGTGCGCCGGCTCGAGCGCGGGGATGATCCCCTCGGTCTGGGAGAGCGCCTGGAAGCCGGCCAGGGCGTCGTCGTCGGAGGCGCTCACGTACTCGGCCAGACCGGCGTCGCGGAGATAGGCGTGTTCCGGACCGACCCCCGGATAGTCGAGGCCGGCGGAGATCGAATGGGTGTCCGCGACCTGTCCGTCGTCGTCTTGCAGCAGGTAGCTCAGCGCGCCGTGGAGGATGCCCGGCTCGCCCTGGGTGAGAGACGCGCAGTGCTCTCCGAGACCCGTTCCTCGACCGCCGGCTTCGACGCCGACGAGTCGCACACCCGGCGCGCCCACGAACGCCGTGAACATCCCGATCGCGTTGCTGCCACCGCCGACGCAGGCCGCGACGACGTCGGGCTCGTAGCCGTCGTTCGCCTCGAGGAACCGGGGACGCGCCTCGTCGCCGATCACGCGCTGCAGGTCACGCACCAACACGGGGAACGGGTGCGGACCGACCACCGACCCGATGATGTAGTGGGTGGTGCGGACCGAGGCGGCCCAGTCGCGGAGGGCCTCGTTCACCGCTTCCTTCAAGGTCTTCGAGCCCGCGGTGACCGGCACCACCTCGGCACCGAGCAGCTTCATGCGGGAGACGTTGGGCGCCTGCCGTCGCGTGTCCTCTTCGCCCATATACACGACGCACGGCAGGCCGAGGAGCGCACACGCGGTCGCGGTCGCCACCCCGTGCATCCCGGCGCCGGTCTCGGCGATGATCCGCTCCTTCCCGAGACGTTTCGCCAGAAGCGCCTGGCCGAGCGCGTTGTTGATCTTGTGGGCGCCGGTGTGGGCCAGGTCCTCGCGCTTCAGCCAGATCGAGTACCCGAGCTCGGCGGACAGGCGCCCGGCTCGGGTGAGCGGGGTGGGGCGTCCGACGAAATCCCTCGACAGCTCGGAGAGCTCCGACCGGAAGCCGGGGTCTTCGCGAAGCCTCGACCAGGCGTCCGAGAGCTCCTCCAACGCCGGGATCAGCACCTCCGGGACGTACCGGCCCCCGTACGTCCCGAACCGGCCGCGGGCGTCGGGGAGGGCGGTGGCGATCGTCACGTGCGGAGTTCCCTCCAGAGGAGCTTCCTCACGGCGCGGGCGGGGTCGTCCGCGCGCATCAGCGCTTCGCCCACCAGGATGGCAGACGCTCCCGCCTCGAGGGCCGCGTCGACGTGCGCTCGGGTCGAGATGCCGCTCTCCAGCACGGAGATCCTGTCATCCGGGACGCGGCCCACCCGCGCGAGCGCACCCGCGACGTCGACCTCCAGGGTCTCGAGGTCCCGCGCGTTGACCCCGATGAGCTTCGCGTCGCTGTGCAGCGCACGCCGGAGGTCCTCGTCCGAATGCGTCTCCACGAGCGTCGCGAGCCCGACGTCGCCGGCCGCCTCGAGGAGCGCCCGGAGCTGCGCATCGGTGAGGGCCGCCACGATCAGCAGGACCGCATCCGCGCCCGATGCTCTGGCTTCGATCACCTGCGAGGGATGGATCAGGAAGTCCTTCCGAAGGACCGGGATCGAGACGGAGGATCGGACCGCCTGCAGGTCGGCCAGCGACCCCTGGAAGTGTCGAGGCTCCGTGAGGACCGAGACGGCCGCAGCGCCGCCGGCCTGGTATCCGCGCGCGAGCACGCTCGGGTTCACGTCCTCGGCGATCGTCCCGGCCGACGGCGAGGCGCGCTTCACCTCCGCGATCAGGGCCGGCGGTTCGCCGACCGTGAGGGCGGCCTCGAGATCCTTCGCGGGCGGCATCGCCGAGACGCGTGCCATCAGCGCGATGTCGTCGAGCGGATGCTCTTCGAGATCCCGTTGGAGCCGTTCGACCACGTCGGTGAGGAAGCCCATGGGGCGGCGAGTCTAGACGGCGGTCGACCCGGCTCAGGCGAACTCGGCGATCGCGTCCCCGAGGTCGAGCGAACCCTCGAGCGCCGCGGTCCCGACGATCGCGCCGGCGGCGCCGGCCGCCCGGAGGTCATGCAGGTCCGCGATGGTGGCGATGCCGCCCGCCACGAGCACCGGGCGGCCGGCACGCACCACCCGAGCCATCAGCTCGAGATCCGGGCCGGCGCGCTCCCCCACCCTCGCGACCGACGTGACGAGCAGCTCCGGGGCGCCCGCCGAGACGACCCATCCGAGTGTCTCCATCAGGGGCAGGTCGACGCGATCTCGCCCGCGCGAGCGGATCCGACCCCGTTCCACCTCGATCCCGACGACGAGTCGTGGTCCCTCCGCCGAGAGCAGCGTCGTCGTTGCGAGCTCGTCCGCCAGGACCGCCGACCCGAGGACCACCCGGGTGGCTCCCGCCTCGGAGAGATCGCGGACCTGGTCCGCCGTGCGCACGCCTCCCGCCGCCTGCACGGCGACGGGAAGGGATGCGATCGCGGCCACGATCTCGAGGTTCCGGGCTTCGCCTCCCAACGCGAGATCCATGTCCACGACGTGGATCCGCGTCGCCCCGGCCGCGACCGCCGCCTCGGCCGCGGCGACCGGATTCCCTCCGAACGCCTCGACCGGACGAGGGCCGTCCGACGTGAACCTCGCCAGGACGCCGCCGCTCACGTCGATCGCAGGCATGACCTCGAACACGGCGAGCACGATAAAGGTCCGCGATGGGTTCTGGGTACTGAGCCGCCGCCGGACGAAGGGGTCAGCCGACGCGTTCGACGCGGGCGGCGCCGGTCCCCAGCAGCCCGGTCAGCTCACCCATCAGGGCGGCCGAAGAGTCCACGCGGAACTCGCCCATGTCGAGCGGCCGCACACCATCGGCCGAATGGAACCGCACCCTCACGGGCGCGGGTCCCGGGCGGGACCGCAGGAGCTCGGCCATCTTCGCCAGCACCGCGTCCGTGCACGCCGCGGCGGTGAGGTCGATCACGACGGACTCGGCCGTCGCCTGGACGGCGCCCGCGAGGATCGGCTCGCGCACGTCGTTCGCTCGGATCTGGAGCTCGCGGCCCCGTCGATCGATGCGCCCGACGGCCAGCACGATCCGATCCGCCGAGATCAGATCCGGATCGGCTTCGTAGACCGACGGGAAGGCAACGACCTGGACTCCCGCCGCGAGACCCTCGAGGCGGAACTGTGCGTAGGGCTCCCCGCGCTTCGTGTACTTCCTGGCGACATCGCCGATGATGCCGGCGACCGTCACCAGCTCGCCGTCATCGGCCGCTTCGAGGTCACCGATCTCATGCGTGCTCTGCGAACGGAGCGCGTCCGCCACTTCCAGGAGCGGGTGGTCCGATACGAACTGCCCGAGCATCTCCTTCTCGTACCGGAGGAGCTCCGGCTTGTCGAACTCGTCTCCGGCGAGGACGGACTCGTCGATCTGGCCGACCTCCGAGTCTCCGCCGAACAGCGAGAACTGCCCGGCGGCCTCGGCCTTGCGTTCCGCGACGATGGGGCCCGAGACCTTGTCCTGTCCGATGAGCAAGGCCCGGCGCCGGTAGCCGAGCGAGTCGAACGCGCCCGCGAGGATCGACGACTCCAGCACTCGCTTCGTGAGCACCGACGGATCGACCTTCCGGCAGAAGTCGGAGAAGGACTCGAACAGGCCCTTCGCCGCGCGGGCATCGATGATCTGCTGGACCGCGCCCTCGCCGACGTTGCGAACCGCGGACAGTCCGTACCGGATCGCACGGCCACCGCTCGCCGCGGGGGCGAAGTCGAGGGCGGAATCGTTGACGTCCGGCGGCAGCACCTCGATCCCCATCGCGCGGCAGGCGTAGAGGTAGTAGGGCTTGCGGTCCTTGTCGTCCTTCACCGACGTGAGGATCGCGGCCATGTACGAGACGGGGTGATGCGCCATCAGATAGGCCGTCTGATAGGCGACGAGGCCGTACGCGCACGCGTGTGACGCGTTGAACCCGTAGTCCGCGAACGGCACGAACATCTCGAACATGTCCGCGGCACTTCGCTCCGCGTAGCCGCGCTCGACCGCGCCCTTCACGAACCGCTCCTTGAAGGGCATCAGATACTCGATCTTCTTCTTGCCCATCGCCTTGCGGAGGGTGTCCGCCTCCCCCATCGAGAACCCGGCCATCGCGACCGCGATCTGCATCACCTGCTCCTGGTAGACCATCACCCCGTAGGTGCCCTGCAGGATCGTCTCGAGGTCCGGGTGGGGGTAGGTGACCGGTTTCCGTCCGTGCTTGCGCTCGGCGTACTCGGTGTGCAAGCCGTTGTTGAGCGGGCCCGGCCGGTACAGGGCGACCAGCGCCATCAGGTCTTCGAACCGATCCGGTTCCAAGAGCTTGATCAAGCTTCGCATCCCGCCGGATTCCATCTGGAACACGCCGGTCGTCTCGCCTCGGCAGAGCATCGCGTAGGTCTCGGCATCGTCGAGGGCGAGGTGATCGATGTCGAGGTCCACTCCGTCGGCGCGGAGATGCCGGAGGGTGTCCTCGATCACCGACAGGTTGCGGAGACCGAGGAAGTCCATCTTGAGCAGGCCGAGCTTCTCGACCCCGTGCATGTCGAACTGGGTCACGATCCGCTTCGAATCGTCGCGAGAGTCCTTCGACAGCTTCAGCGGGAGGTAGCGCACGAGCGGCGCGTCGCCGATCACGACGCCGGCGGCGTGCACCGAATCCTCCCGACGCAGTCCTTCGAGCGCCCTGGCCGTGTCGACGATCTCCTTCGCCTCCGGCTCGCCCTCGTAGGCGTTCGCCAGCTCCGGAGAAAGCTTCAGCGCTTCCTCGATCGGGTGATCGCGACCCATCACCGGCGAGGGATACATCTTGCAGAGCCGGTCCCCCACCGACGGCGGGAAGCCGAGGACGCGAGCGGCGTCGCGGATCCCCTGCTTGCCCTTGATCGTCTGGAACGTGACGATCTGGGCGACGTGGTCGGCGCCGTACTTGGTGCTCGCGTACCGGATCACCTCGTCGCGGCGGCGCTCGTCGAAGTCCATGTCGATGTCGGGCATCTGGATGCGCTCCGGGTTCAGGAAGCGCTCGAAGATCAGTCCGTACCGGAGCGGGTCGACGTCGGTGATGCGGAGGCAGTAGGACACGACCGAGCCGGCGGCCGACCCGCGCCCCGGACCGACGCGGATGCCCTGCTCCCGTGCGAACCGGATCAGGTCCCAGACGATGAGGAAGTAGCCGGCCAGGCCCATCTGCAGGATCACGCTCATCTCGAGATCGAGCCGGTCCGCGATCTCCGCGGGGAGCGGATCTCCGTAGCGCTCGGCGGCGCCTCCGAGGGTGAGCTCCCGCAGGTAGCCCTCGAGTGACCGTTCGCCCGGCACCTCGAAACGCGGCAGGTGGTATCGCTCCTCGAGCGGAGCGGCATCGCCGTAGATCAACTCGAGGTCCACGGATTCCGCGATCGCGAGCGTGTTGTCGCAGGCTTCGGGGAGCTCCGCGAAGAGCGCCCGCATCTGCTCGGAGGACTTCAGGTAGAACTCCTCGGAATCGAACCGCAGCCGCTTCGGATCCGTCTGGAGCTTCTGTTGCTGGATACAGAGCAGCACGTCGTGTGGCTTGGCGTCGGCCGCCGATGTGTAGTGCAGGTCGTTCGTCGCGACGAGGCCGATGCCGAGCTCCCGCGCGAGCGCCACCTGCCGTGGCGTCACGCGCTGCTGCTCGGCGAGCCCGTGGTCCTGGAGCTCGATCCAGTAGTTGCCGGCGCCGAAGATGTCTCGGTACTCGCCCGCCACGTCCCGAGCTCGGGCCTCGTGCCCCGCGAGCAGCAGCTTCGAGAGCTCCGACGAGAGACAGCCCGAGAGGCACGTCAGCCCCTCGGCGTGCTCCCCCAGCAACTGCTTGTCCATGCGAGGGCGGTGGTAGAAGCCCTCGAGGTGCGCGGCGGAGACGAGCTGCAGGAGATTCCGGTATCCCTTCTCGTCGCGGGCGAGGAGGGTGAGGTGGTGGTACTTCTCCTCGTTCTCGCCGGGCTCCCGGTCGAACCGCGAGCCCGGCGCGACGTAGGCCTCGACGCCGAGGATCGGCTTGATGCCGTGAGCATGCGCCGCCTCGTAGAAGCCGAGCGCCCCGAACATCACGCCGTGATCGGTGACCGCGATCGCCGGCATCGCCATGCGCTCGGCCTCCGAGAAGATCGTCGGCGCCGACCGGTTCGCTGCGGGCGCCTCGATCCGGGCCGCCCCGTCCAGGAGCGAGTACTCGGAGTGAACGTGCAGATGAACGAAGCCGTCTCGCGCCGCCGTCGTGACCTCCGGAGAGGGGTTTCCGCATCCCGGTTTTCCACAATCGGCCCGGTCGATGTGGAAACTTACATGACTGTGATTCGTCGAGGCCTCAACCTACGTCGCCCCCTCTGCGCCGTCAAGCGAGGCCGGTCATCGGATGCGCGCGAGGGCGGATGCGAGGTCCTCCGGCAGGTCCTCCTCGATCTCGACCCGCTCCTCACCCATCGGATGAGCGAACGACAGGCGCCAGGCATGCAGGAACGGGCGGTCGAGCCCCACCCGGCGGGCGTCGTCGCCCCGTCCCCCGTACGCGCGGTCCCCGAGGACCGGATGCCCGATGGCCGCCAGATGTACGCGGATCTGATGCGTGCGTCCCGTGCGGGGGAAGGCCTCTAGGAGCGTCGCGCCCGCCAGGCGCTCCCGGACCTCGAACCCGGTCTCGGCCCGCCTGCCTTCGGTCGCGTCCACGACGACCTTGGCCGCTCGCCGGCCGAGCGGGGCGTCCACCGCGAAGGCGTCGTGGGCCACGGCGCCCCGGACGAGCGCGAGGTACGCGCGCTGCACGGTGTGGGCGCGGAACATGCTCCGCAACGCCGCGTACGCCGGGTCCGTCTTCGCCACCACCATCAGTCCGGAGGTGCCGGCATCGAGCCGGTGCACGATCCCGGGCCGGAGCGAGCCGCCGGCCGGCGCGAGCGGGACGCCCATCCCGAGCAACCGGTTCACGAGCGTCCCGTCGCGCCGGCCGGCGGTGGGATGCGTGACGACCCCGGCAGGCTTCACGATCACGACGAGATGCTCGTCCTCGTACCGGATCGGCACGGAAGGCCCTTCGGGGGCGATCGGCACATCGCCTTCGATCTCGATCGTCAGTCGCTCGCCCCCACGCAGGCGGAACGACTTGGACCGTGGCTCCCCGTCGACGTGCACCTTCCCTGCGGCGATCGCTCGCTGCACGTCCGCGCGCGCCTCGCCGGTCATCGTGGCGACCACCGCGTCCAGCCGACCTTCCTCAGCGTCGAGCGTGAGTCTCACGACCGCGCCGCCGTCGCCTCGGGCTGCTCCTTCTCCCCGCTTGGCCGCTCCCGGAGTCCCACCCACGCCAGCAGGATCGCGCCGACCACGATCGCGCAATCGGCCAGGTTGAACACCGGCCACACGTGGAAGTCGATGAAGTCCACGACGCGGCCCCGCATCCCCTCATCACGGATGGCGCGATCCGTGAGATTGCCGAGCGCCCCGCCCAGGACCAGCCCGAGGGACGCACTCGCGACCCGGCTGGTGTGCCGGAACGAGGTCGCGAGGATGATCCCCACCACGACCGCGGTCACCCCGACGAAGAACCACGGGGCACGCTGGCCGATGCTGAACGCGCCTCCCGAGTTGGTCGTGAACCGCAGCGTGAGCACGCCCGGGACGACGTCGATCGGGCTGCCGGGAAGGGTCGCCTCGGCCCAGACCTTCGTGACACGGTCGAGGCCATAGGAAAGGAGGGCCGTGACGAAGAGGGTGAGCGCCGCCCGGCTGCGCCGCGCGTCCACGGGGTCAGCGGCGCGACTGCGCCGCCTGCGCGTCCTTGATGCAGAGCTCCGCGTAGGGCAGGGCCTTGATCCGAGCTTTCTCGATCGGCTTGCCGCAGCGCTCGCACAGTCCGTACGTCCCGGCGTCCATCCGCTTCAGCGCACCCTCGATCTTCCGCAGGAGGTCGCGGACGTTGTTCTCGATCGAGAGATCCTTCTCCCGCTCGAACGTCGCGGTCCCCGCGTCCGCGGACTCGTCGTCGAGCCCGACGTCACCTGAGATGTCCGATTGCGTTGCCGCGAAAGATTCGTCGACGATCGTGGCGAGCTGCTGTTCGAGGTGCGCGCGCTCCTCCAAGAGGCGGGCGCGGAGCTCCTCGAGCTCCTTCGCGGTGAGCTTGGCCGGCGGCATGGGGGCGAAGGGTAGCACGTTGACGCATCAGGCCATCCTTGCGGCTTCCGGCACACGTCATCAACCCCGGAGACGTTGCAGTGCTTGGCCTTCCGTCATGTCGGCCAGCTCGAGGACCTTCTCTCGGGAGCGCCGGACCCGGCGAAGCGTCACCTCGGAAGCAGGTATGCCGGGTGCGGAAGCCGGGGCCTTCGCGCACCACGATCCCGCCGGTCGAGGCCTCGACGCCCGTTCGGCCGGACCGCGGTGTCACAGGCCACGTCAGGCAGCCCACGTGTGTAGCATGCACGCGACAGGCGACGACGGGAACGCGTCGCGGGGACGGCGGAGCCAGAGCGAGCCGGGGACGGTGGGAGCCCGGCGCCGAGCACCTCGCGGACATCCTCCCCGAGCCCCTGCCCGAACCGAGCCGGTCCCCGGCTCGCAGTAGACGCAGGCGGGTCCGCCCGTGACAGCGGCAGGCCGTGAACGCGGCCGTGAGCGGCGGGATGCCGTGAGGCATCCCGCAAGCGAGGTGGTACCGCGGGGCCTCACGCCTCGTCCTCGCGAAGCGAGGACGAGGCGTTTCGCGTGTGTGGGAGGCGAGCGGATGGCGAACGACGAGGGCCCCCGGTTCCGGCCGGTCGATCCGAAGGTGCGGTTCCCCGACCTCGAGCACTCGATCCTCGCGTTCTGGGACGAGGCCAACGTCTTCCCGCGTTCTCTCGCACAGCGCGAGGGCGCCCCGGAGTGGGTCTTCTACGACGGACCGCCGACGGCGAACGCCAAGCCGCACATCGGCCACGCGGTCACCCGCACGTTCAAGGACGTCTACCCGCGCTACCGCACGATGACCGGCCACCTCGTGCACCGCAAGGCCGGATGGGACTGCCACGGGCTGCCGGTCGAGATCGAGGTGGAGAAAGAGATCGGAACCACCGGCAAGCGCGACATCGAGGCGTTCGGGGTCGCCGAGTTCAACGAGCGATGCCGGGTGTCCGTCCGGCGATACGTCCGGGATTGGGAGGACCTGACACGGCGGATCGGCTTCTGGATCGACATGGACGACGCGTACTGGACGATGGACCCCTCCTACATCGAATCCGTCTGGTGGTCGCTGAAGCGTCTGCACGAGCGCGGCATGTTGGTCGAATCCGACAAGGTGACCGCGTATTGCCCGCGATGCGGCACGGCGCTCTCGGACGCCGAAGTGGCGCTGGGCTACGCGTCCGTCGAGGACCCGAGTGTCTACGTCCGTTTCCCGATCCTCGAGGCGCCGGATCCCGAGCTCGTGGGCGCGTCCCTCCTCGTGTGGACGACGACACCGTGGACCCTCCCCTCGAACGCCGGCGTCGCGGTGGATCCGTCGGCCGACTACGTCCTGGCCGAGGATGACGGCGAGCGGCTGCTCGTCGCGCGCCCGCTCGTCTCCGCGGCTCTGGGCGACGAGTGGACGGTCCGGACGACCGTGCGCGGTGATGCGCTCCTCGGGGCGCGGTACGAACCTCCGTATCCCAACATCGATGGTGCCCACACCGTCGTCGCGGGTGCGTTCGTCCAGATGGAGGACGGCACCGGCATCGTCCACCTGGCCCCGGCGTTCGGCGCGGAGGACCTCGACGTCGGACGCGTCCAGGGGTGGCCGGTCTTCAAGCCGGTCGGCGACGACGGCAGGTTCACCGATCTCGCGCCCGAGTTCATCCGGGGGTTGTTCGTGAAGGACGCCGACCCCGTCATCATCGAGGACCTGGCGGCTCGAGGACGTCTGCTCCGCTCCGGCACGATCGAGCACACGTATCCGTTCTGCTGGCGCTGCGGGACCCCTTTGCTCTACTACGCGCGCACCTCCTGGTACGTGCGCACGACGGCCGTCAAGGAGCGCCTGCTGGAGGTGAACGAGCAGGTCGACTGGCATCCCGATCACATCAAGCACGGGCGCTACGGCAACTGGCTCGAGAACAACGTCGACTGGGCGGTCTCTCGCGAGCGGTACTGGGGGACGCCGCTCCCGATCTGGCGATGTGCCGCGATGCACGCGACCGCGATCGGATCGCTCGCCGAGCTCGGCACGCTCGTCGGAAGGGACCTCTCGGATCTCGATCCTCATCGACCACAGATCGATGAGATCGCCTTCGCCTGCCCGGAGTGCGGCGAGGAGTCCCGGCGGGTCCCGGAGGTGATCGACACCTGGTACGACTCCGGCGCCATGCCGTTCGCCCAGTGGGGCTATCACCCCGAGCTGGGCCGCGGCGAGGAACCGTTCGGACTGCGGTTCCCGGCGGACTTCATCTCCGAGGCGATCGACCAGACGCGTGGCTGGTTCTACACGCTGATGGCCGAAGGGGTGCTGCACTTCGACTCGACGGCCTACCGCGCCGTCGTCTGTTTCGGGTTCATCGTCGACGAGCAGGGCCGGAAGATGTCGAAGTCGCTCGGCAACGTCGTGGATCCGATGGCCGTGATGGAACGGCACGGCGCCGACGCGCTCCGGTGGGTCCTGCTGACGAGCGGCTCCCCTTGGTCGTCACGGCGTCTCGGCGACACGGTGCTGGAAGAGGCGGTGCGCCAATTCTTGCTGACCCTCTGGCACGTCTACTCCTTCTTCGTGCTCTATGCGAACGCCGATGCCTTCGACCCCGGTGCGGAGCCCGCGCCGCCGCTCTCCGCCCGGCCCCTCCTCGACCGGTGGATCCTGTCCCGCCTGGCCGGCACCGTTCGCGAGGTCCGCGACGGGATGGATCGCTACGACGCGACGGGAGCCGGCCGGCGGATCCAGTCGTTCGTGGACGACCTCTCGAACTGGTACGTGCGGCGTTCGCGTCGGAGGTTCTGGAACCCCGGCAGCCGCGGCGGAGTGGAGAGCGTCGCCGCGTTCCACACGCTGCACGAGTGCCTGGTCACCGTGGCGACGCTCCTCGCTCCGTTCACGCCGTTCGTCTCGGAGGAGATCTGGGCGAACCTGGCCGCCGAACGCGGCGGACGGCCCGACTCCGTGCATCTGGCGGACTACCCGCAGGTCCACGAGGAAGCGGTCGACCCCGGTCTCGACGAGGCGATGGCGCTGGCACGGCTGGTCGTCGAGCTCGGGCGTCGGATCCGTACGGAGACCAAGACCAGAACCCGCCAGCCGCTCCCCGTCGCGGTGGTGCATCTTCCTTCCGCACCCGGATCGTTCGACTCGTTGCGGGACACGGTGGCCGAGGAGTTGAACGTGAAGAGGGTCGACATCGCCGGCTCCGCCGAGGTGTTCGGCCGCTGGCGCGCCAAGCCGGACTTCAAGGTCCTCGGCCCGCGCCTCGGGCCGCGGGTGCAAGCCGTCGGCGCGGCTCTCGCGGAAGACGATGGAACGCTCGCGGGACGATTGGTCGAAGGCGAGCCGGTCGAGGTGATCGTGGGCGGCGAACCGATCACGATCGGACCGGGGGACGTGCAGCTCGTGCACGACGTCAGGTCGGGATTGGGTGTGGCGTCCGAGGGAGGCGTCACCGTGGCTCTCGAGCTCGAGGTGACCCCCGAGCTTCGCCGCGAGGGGGTGGCTCGCGAGCTCGTTCGCATGATCCAGGACGCTCGGAAGGCGGCCGGGCTCGAGGTCACGGATCGGATCGCCCTGGCCGTCGAGACGTCGGGCGAGCCCGCCGATGCGCTGGCCGCGTATCAGGACGAGATCGCCGCCGAAACCCTGGCCGTGACGGTGACGGCGGATGGCGGCGACGGGTTCCGACTGGAGCAGATGTTGGATGGGACGCGGGTGATCGTGACCCTCAGGAGAGCCGAGTAGGGATCGCGCCGGTCATTCCTCGCCCCAGAACAGCTCCCTCAGCGAACCGTCCTCTTCCTCCTCGGATCGCCCTGATCGCGCGGGTTCGGGCTCATCGACTCGGATCGGCTCCTCCGCCACGGCGTCCGTCGTCGCGATCGGGCGTCCTCCGGTGGCGTCCGGGTCATCACCCTTCGTGTCGTGGTCGGGGACCTCCGACGAGGGCGTCGCTGGCTCCGTTGCTCCGAGCTCGGGACCCGGGGCGATCTCCTCTGGCGGCGCGTCGATCTCGGTCGATGCATCGGGCGATGGCCCCGGCGACGCTTCGGGCGACGACACCAGCGTCGGCGCCGGCTCGATCGCGGGCTCTCCTACCGGCGACGTATCGGCGGCGGAGGCGGGCGCGTCACGCCGCACCTCGCGGACCATCGATCGCAACTCTTCGGCGTGCGTCTGGACGAGCCCTCCGAGGTCCTGCAGGAATCCCTTCTCCCGCCGGAGGAACGCGTCCACCGCGGTCCGGCCGGCGTCGTCGGCCGGAGCCGGGAGAGATGTCGGGGCCGAGGGCCGGCCGGAGGCCGAGCCCCGGTCCGCCGATCCTCGTCGCAGTCGCTCGCTCTCCGCGACGAGCGCCGACATCGCGTCGGTCACTTGATCGAGGAACTCGTCGACCTCCCGCATCCGGTAGCCGGCGCCGAAACGGGCGACCCGGAACTCCTTCTGCTGGACGTCTTGGGGCGTGATCCGTCCCGCGGGAGCGGAGCCCCACGCAGATCCTTCGTCCGATGTCGTGTCCTTCTTCTTCATCTGGCCCTCTTCATCCTCGGATCGTCCAACCCGGCTCTCGCCTTCGACACGCTGAGCGCTCTCACGTTCAGCAGAACACTGTACGCAACACGATGAGGACGACGAACGCAACCAGCACCGAGAGGTCGAGCACGCCCGTCGGCGGCACGATCTTCCGCAGGAGCCGGAGCGGCGGCTCCGTGACGTCGATGATGAGGTCGTAGCCCGCGCGGAGCGGCCCTGAGTACGGCGGGCGCCATCCGGCGAACTGGAGCCAGGACACGATCACTCGGATGAACAGAACGATCGTGAAGATGAAGAGCACCAGACAGATGAGCTCGCTCACGAAGTCGTTCCCGTTGGCCGCCGTCATCGCCGCGCAGGCTAGCAGTGCTGGGACCTTGCCCGGAGAGGGTTCCGGCTAGAACTGGTTGTAGAAGCCGCCGCCGGCGATGCGCTCCCGCTCCTCGGCCGAGACCTCGACGTCGGCGGGGGTGAGCAGATACACGCGGTTCGCCACGAGTTCGATCTTGCCGTCCAACCCGTACACGAGGCCGGAGGCGAAATCGACGAGCCGCCGCGCCGTGGAGTCCTCGGTCCCCTGCAGGTTCATGATGACGGCGGTGCCCTCCTTGAAGCGGTCCGCGACCTCGCGGGCCTCGTTGAACCGCTTCGGCTCCGACTTGTGGATCGCCGCCGACGCGCCGACCTGGCGGGGCGCGGCGATCGTGCGCACCACGCCTTCCGCCTCCGAGGACACCTCGCGGACCGGCTGGGGCCGCATCCGACGCACGGGCGCCGGCTCGACGTCCGGTAGCTCCTCGACGAACTCCTCGTCGTCCTCGACCAGACCGAGGTAGTTCAGCGTCTTCTTCCACACGCCCGTCATGCTGGTTCCTCTCTCGTTGCTCGGGGACCGAACAAGGCCGTCCCGATACGGACCATGGTAGCGCCTTCTTCCACCGCGACCTCGTAATCCAACGACATCCCCATGGACAATGCCAGCACGTCGGGGTGCTGTTCTCGGATCTCCTCACGCAGCTCTCGGAGGCGAGCGAAGGCGGCCCGCGCGTCCTCAGGCCTCTGCGCGATCGCCGGCATCGTCATGAGCCCGACGAGGTGCAGACCCTCGAGCGATGCGATCAGGTTGGCGAAGGCGGGAAGGTCGGACGGTCGGACGCCCGTCCGACCGTCTGCGAGATCGACCTCGATCAACGCGTCGAGCGTGCGACCGGAGCGGGCGGCACGGCCCGCGAGGCGCCGCGCCGCCCGCTCCCCCGCGACGGTCTGCACCACGTCCGCGTGATCGGCGACGAGGTGCGCCGTCCCCGACTGCAGCGTGCCGATGAAGTGCCACGTCGCGCCGTCGATCTCGCCGCGCTTCGTACGCAGTTCCTGTACGTAGTTCTCGCCCAGCGAGGTGATCCCCGCCTCGAGCGCCCACCGGATCTCCTCGGTGCCGACGGTCTTCGTCACCGCGACCAGTGAGACATCCTCGGGCTCGCGTCCCGAGCGCGTCGCCGCGGCCGCGATGCGCGAGCGCACCTCCACCACGTTCTGACGAACGACATCGCGATCCGCGGACACGCTGCCCTTCCTGACCCTTGGCCTTGACCCTTCGGCGGTTCCTGATGCCTTCCTCACCCCGGCGACTCCACCGGGAACGCGAAAGGGGCGGGGAGGTCCTCCGGGGAGGAGGCGGGGGAAGGGCGCCTCCTCGCTTGGACCTCCCCGCCCCGGATCGAGGGGCCGCGCGGGGCGAACGTTCAGCTCTTGAGGAAATCCGGGATGTCCAGATCCTCCTCGGCGTCGAAGGTGAGTGGCGGGGATCCCTCGCCGTTGGTGAAGACCCGGTCCTCATCGTCCTCGGCCAGGATCGACGGGAGCGGCTCCCCACGCTCGGCTCCTTCTTCGGTGGGTTCCTCGAGCAGACGGGAGAGCCGGCTCTCGAAGCGGCTGTCCGACACGGCCGTCACCTTGTCGAAGCCCGCCGCCACCACCGTGACGCGAACCTCCTCGCCCAAGGCGTCGTCGACGACCGCGCCGAAGATGATGTTCGCGTCCGGATGCGCGACCCGGGTGATCGCATCCGCGGCGGCGTTCACCTCGTGCAGGGTCAGGTCGGTCGGACCGGCGATCGACAGCAACACGCCCTTCGCACCGTCGATCGAGGACTCGAGCAGTGGGGAGCTGATGGCCGCCTTGGCGGCCTCCGTCGCACGATCGGGACCGGACCCGAGTCCGATCCCCATCAATGCGGACCCTGCTCCGGCCATGATCGACTTGACGTCCGCGAAGTCGAGGTTGATCAGTCCCGGTGTCGTGATGAGCGACGTGATCCCGTCGACCCCTTGATACAGGACCTGATCGGCCATCCGGAACGCGTCGAGCATCGGCATCGTGGCGTCGGCGACCTGGAGGAGTCGATCGTTCGGCACCACGATCAAGGTGTCGACGGCCTTCTTGAGCTCCGTGATGCCGAGGTCCGCCTGGGTCGCGCGCTTGCGACCTTCGAATCCGAACGGACGCGTCACGACGCCGATCGTGAGGGCGCCGAGGTTCCTCGCGACCTCGGCCACGACGGGGGCGCCGCCGGTCCCGGTCCCTCCCCCTTCGCCGGCGGTGATGAACACCATGTCGGCGCCCTTCAGGATCTCCTCGATCTCGTCGGCATGCTCTTCCGCGGCACGCCGCCCGACATCGGGATCGGAGCCGGCACCCAGGCCGCGCGTGGTCTCTCGGCCGATGTCGAGCTTGACCTCGGCGTCGGACATCAGCAGGGTCTGCGCGTCCGTATTGACGGCCGTGAACTCCACGCCGTGGAGACCTGCCTCGATCATCCGGTTCACGGCGTTCACGCCGCCCCCGCCGATCCCCACGACCTTGATCACGGCGAGGTAGTTCTGAGGAGCATCCATCATCCGAAATCCCTCCCGGGCCCCGGCCCGCCTACCTGGAGAACTTCGCCCTCGTGCTCATCTGTTGCCGATTTCTCAACCGCTGTGCTCGAGCTTGTGCTGAACCCTAAGGCTCCACCTGAACGTTATTACCATATCTAGCTCATGTGGAGGTAGCGACCCTACTTCGAAATGCCAGGTGCGTCAAGAAGTCGCTGACCCGCGACCGTGCGCCCGCTTGCGCATTCCGATGACAATCAGATCTCGGCGCTCAGGGGACCGGAACCGCGTTCGAGCCCGCTTGCAGCTGGGCGGTGGGACTCCCGGGCACGGCCAGATCGGCCGACACCACGGTGACGTCCCGTTCCTCTATCCACGCGAGGAGGGCGGCCAGAGACGCGGCCTTCGCATCCAGTTCCGAAGCGTCTCCGAACGAGGCGGAGAATCCGGCCGCCAGCCGAACCTCCAGTCCCCCGTCGGGCGACACGACCACGGCGTCGACCGCGCGACGGAGGGTCGGATCGAGTGCGCCGGCCGTCTCCGCCGCGCTCTCGAGGGCTCCCGCGATCACCGAGCCGCCGTCCGGTGCGATCAGGGCCGGGAGGTCGCCGGTGTCGCCTGCGGGTCCGATCACGACGCCGTCGGCACCCACGAGGGACGGGGGGGTGCCGACGACCGCCACCGGCAGCCGCGGGACGATGTCGATCGTGAGCCCATCCGGGAGCGCCTTCATCACTCGGGCCTCGAGGATCCTCGGGTCGCGTTGCAACCGCCGTTCGACGGCGCTCGCGTCGAGATGGAACACGTTCGAGCGGTCGTTCACATGAGCCAGAGAGAGGATCTCGGCGCGTGGGATGGGGTGGGATCCGCGGACCCGGATGTCCTTGGCCGCGAACAAGGCCGTGTAGGTCGCCGCGACCCCCAACGTCGCCACGAGGACGATCGCGAATGCCGCGATCGTCCACCGGCGCAGGACCCGCCGCTCTGCGTCAGCGGCCCGCATGAGCGACGCCTCCCATCAACTCGACCTCCGTCTCGAGACGGACCCCGGCGTGCGATTCCACGAGCGCTCGGACCTGTTCGATCAGCGTCCACACATCGGACGACGACGCGCCGGGATCCGCGACGATGAAGTTCGAATGCTTCGATGAGACCTGGGCGCCTCCGAGGCGAAGCCCCTTCGCTCCGGCCGCCTCGATCAACCTGGCGGCGTGATCTCCGTCGGGATTCTTGAACACGGACCCGCAGTTCGGCTCGGCGAGCGGTTGTGTGCGCCGGCGCCACTCTCGCGCCTCCTCCATCCGGGCTCGGATCTCCTCTTCTTCGCCGAGCCTGAGCCTCGCGGACGCACCGACCACGATCCCCCCCGAGGGCAGGTTCGAGCGCCGGTACCCGAACCCGGCGTCCTGCGCCGACAGGGAGTGCCTGGCGGTGCCCTCGAGGGAGTAGACCTCGACCCGCTCGATCACCTCGGACATCGAGCGGTCGTGCGCACCGGCGTTCATCTTCACGGCGCCGCCCAGGCTGGCCGGGATCGCCACCCCGAACTCGAGTCCGGCGAGACGGTGACGCATCGCGACGCCCGCGAGCGCCGGGAGCGGCATGGCGCCCCCCGCACTGAGCAGGTCCCCGTCGCGTCCGGCCCATCGGAAGCCGCGACCCAGACGAACCACGATGCCGGCGAACCCCTCGTCCGAGACCAAGACGTTGGAACCCTTGCCGATCACCGCGACCGGCACGTCGGTTCGGCTCATCGCGTGACCGACGGCTTCGAGCGCATCGTCGTCCTGCGCCTCGACGAAGAGAGCGGCCGGACCGCCGATGCGGAAGCTCGTCAGCGGAGCCAGGGGGAAGCCCACGCGCAGCTGCGGACCGAGTCGCTCGCGGAGCAGACGCTCGGCGTCGGCGAGCTCAACCATCGCCGTCGGCCTCCCCGATCCGCGCCAGCGCGGCATCTCCGAGCATCCATACGTCCCCACATCCGAGCGTGATCACGAGGTCACCCTCTCGCACCTCGCCGGTGAGGAAGGAGACCGCATCTTCGCCGTGCGGGGCGTAGACCACTTCCCGCTCGGGGGCCGCTCGACGCACCCCATCGACCACCAGCGCGCCGGTGACGCCCGGGATCGGCGTTTGGTTCGCTCCATAGACGTCCGTCACCACGATCAGGTCCGCCCCGACGAGGCTCGACCCGAGTTCGCGCCAGAGCGCCTTGGTCCTCGAGTACCGATGAGGCTGGAAGACCGCGACCAGGCGTCGGGGTCCGCGCGCCCGAGCCACCCCGAGTGTGACGGCGAGCTCGTGCGGCACGTGGGCGTAGTCATCGTAGAAGTCCGCACCGCGCGCGCTCCCCCGATGTTCGAAGCGACGACGCACGCCCTCGAACGAAGCGAGGGCGTGGGCGGCTTCGTCGGCAGGAACACCGACGACGACGCCTACCGCGACCGCCGCGGCCGCGTCGAGGAGGTTGTGGGCGCCGTCGATCCGGAGCTCCAACGATACGAGGGCCCCGTCCATCGCGAGCGTCCCGCGGGCTCCACCCGGGCCCGGGGTCTCGATCGTCAGTCGCACCTCCGCATCGGGCTCCGTGCCGTATCCGATGGCATCGACCCCCGCGATGCGGAGCGACTCGCGGGCGCCCTCGTCATCCGTACACACGACCAGCCGGTCCGAGCGCGCGCAGAACTCCGCGAACGCCAACCGGAGCTCCTCCTCTCCGCCCGGGTAGAAGTCCACGTGATCCACCTCGACGTTCGTGACGACGCCGAGCCGCAGGGTCCGTCAGCAGGAACGAGCCGTCGCTCTCGTCGGCCTCGAAGAGGAAGAGGTCGCCGGTTCCGGCTCTGGCGCCGCTCCCGCTCTCGTTCAGATCGCCGCCGATCAGGAAGGTGGGATCGAGGCCGGCGTGTTCCAGCACCGCGGCGATCATCGAGGTCGTCGTCGTCTTCCCGGTGGTGCCCGCCACCGCGATCGACCGGTGGGCGTCGGCGAATGCGGCGATCGCCTGTTGCCGCGCCCACACGGCGAGCCCGCGGCCTCGAGCGGCGGACAGCTCCGGGTTCCCCTCCGCGATCGCGCTCGAGATCACGACGGCGTCGGGATCGTCGAGCTCGCTCGCGTCGTGACCGACCCGGACGCGCGCACCGAGAGCCGCGAGCTCACGGAGTCCCTCGGAGTCCTTCAGGTCCGAGCCGGAAACCGCGATCCCCCTCGCCAGGAAGAGGCGGGCGAGGTTCCGCATCCCCGCTCCCCCGACGCCGATCAGGTGCACCTTCGTCACCCCATCCAACGAGGGGACACCGAGCGTGGGGATGGAACCGGACGGGGGCCGGTAGAGCGGCGTCCTGTTCATGAGCGCACCCTCATCCGCGCCCGACCTCGTGAGGGGCCACCACATCCCGCACCAGCTCGGCCACCCGTTCGTCGGCGTCGGGCTTCGCCCACGCGGCCCCCTCCTTCGCCATCACCGTCCGTCGCTCCCGATCCGCGACGAGCGCGAGGATCCGGCGAGCGAGCCCCTCCGGCGTCAGCTCGCGATCCCGGTAGACGTCCGCGGCTCCGGCGCGCTCCAGCTCCCTGGCGTTCGCCTCCTGATGGTCGTCCGTCGCGTGCGGATACGGAACGAGGATCGACGGGATCGAGCACGCCGCGAGCTCGTGGATCGTGTTCGCGCCGGCTCGAGCGACCGCGAGATCGGCCAGCGCGAGCGCCAGCTCCATCCGGTCGAGGAACGGCACGGTCCGCACGATCAACGGCATCTCGTCGTTGACCGCCGTGGCGACGACCTGGTCGTGGGCCGGGCCGGTCAGCACGATGAGCTGCAGATCGGATCTGCTTGCGAGGAGTGGGATCGCGTCCGCCACCGTCTGGTCGATGTGGAGAGCCCCCTGACTGCCGCCGGTCACCAGGACCGTCGTCCGTTCGGGCTCGAGGTTCCACATCCGTCGCGCCTCGGCCGCCAGCTCCTCGCGGCGGGCGGAGACTTCACGGATGTCGCGCCGGAGCGGCAGCCCGGTCACCTCCACCCGGAGGGACCGCGGGAGGCGGCCGCGGGAGTCTTCGAAGGTGAGCGCCATCGCCGTGGCGAGCCTCGCGAGGAGCCTGTTCGCCAGACCCGGGATCGCGTTCTGCTCGTGCAAGATCGTCGGCACCCGCACGGATCGGGCGGCCAGGACCGGAGCGATGCTCGCGTACCCGCCCATCCCCAGGACCGCGGCGGCGTCGCGCACGATCGGCCGGGACGTGGCCACCGAGCGGAGTGCGATGAACGGAGCCGCCGCCGAGCGAACGGAGATCTCTCGGCGGAACGGGGCCGCGGCCACCGCGTGGAACCGGTAGCCGGCGGCCGGCACGAGCGAGGCTTCCGGTCCGTCCGGCGACCCGACGAACTCGACCGACGCGCCCCCCTTGCGGAGACGGTCCGCGACCGCGATCGAGGGCACGATGTGTCCGGCCGTGCCGCCGCCGGCGATGACGATCCTCACCGACCACTCCCTCCGCCGCCGGAGCGCGAACGATCGCGGGCGTGCCTCCTCTCCGCGGATCGCACGCCCTCGAGCCCCACGCTCGCGATCACGCCCACCCCCGCGAGCGTCACGACGAGCGCCGTTCCTCCGAACGACAGGAACGGCAGCGGCACGCCGGTGATCGGGAGGAGCCCGGTGACGGCCCCCAGGTTCACGAGGGTCTGCAGCCCGATCCAGCCGGTGATCCCGGCGGCCAGGAGCCGGCCGAACGTATCCTGCGCGTTCATCGCGATACGGATGCCGGCGAAGAGCAGGACGCCGAACAGCGACAGGACCGCGAGGGCGCCGATCAGGCCGAGCTCCTCTCCGAGGACGGCGAACACGAAGTCGCTGTGGGCGTTCGGCAGGTAGTCCCACTTCTGGCGACTGTTGCCGAGGCCGACGCCGAACCACCCGCCCGAGCCGAGCGCGATCAACCCCTGACGCAGCTGCCATCCGGCGCCGCTCGGATCCAGCTCGGAGTTGAGCCACGCCTCCAGGAAGCGGGTGCGTCGATAGGCCTCGCCGAAGATGAAGAACGCCGTCGCGGCCACTCCCGCGAGGCCGGTCCACACGAGGTGGCGCAGCGGGAGGCCCGCGGCGAACAACAACAGGAACACGCTCCCGCAGATGACGAGGGCGGTCCCGAGATCCTTCTGGAGCAGCACGACGCCGGCGACGACGGCCACGAGTGGGGCGAGCGGGAGGAGGGCGTCCCGGGGGCGCTGGAGGTGCTTCCACGGGCGGGAGAGGATCGCCGCGGCCGCGCAGATCGTGAGCAGCTTCGCGAACTCGGCCGGTTGAAGGGTGATCGGACCCAGGTCGATCCAGCGGGAAGCCCCATACAAAGAGGAGCCGAACGCCGGGTGCAGCGTGAGGAGCATCACGGGCAGCAACGCGAGGAGCATCGGGATCGCCGCCCGTCGCCAGAACGCGTACGGGAGGCGCGCCGTCACCACCAGGCCGACCACCCCTGCCGCCGCGTAGAGGGTCTGGCGGTTGAAGTACCAGAAGCTCGTCCCGTACCCCTCGACCGCGGAGATCGACCCGGCCGAAAGGATCATCACGAGGCCGATCACCGTGAGCAGAGCCGTCGGCGCGAGCAGGAGCGTGAGGTTCCGACGCGCGAGGGCCGCCGGTGTCGGCGCGGAGCGCATCAGGTCGGATGCCCGGACGAGTCGAAGGTGGGAGCCCGCGGTGGCGGGGTTCGGGCGGCGACGAGCGATCGTGCGGTCAGCCACGAGCACCGGCCTCGGCGCGCAACGACCTCGCCGCCGCCGCGAACCGGTCCCCGCGCTCGGCGTAGTTCGCGAACTGATCCCAGCTGGCGCACGCCGGCGCCAGAAGAACGGTCACCCCGGGCGCGGCCGCGGCGAAGGCATCCCGCACGGCCTCCTCGATCGACCCGGCGATCGCCGCGGGAACCGATCCTTGGAACACGCTCACCACATCCGCGGCCGACTCGCCGATCGCGATCACGGCCCGGAGGCGTCCCGCGTGAGCCCCGAGAGGCGAGAGATCCACTCCCTTCGCGCGGCCGCCCGCGATCAAGACGGCGTCGCCGGCGCCGTCGATCGCGGCGGCGGCCGCGTGGACGTTCGTCGCCTTCGAGTTGTCGACGAACCGAACCCCGTCGACGGTGGCGACGACCTCACCCCGGTGAGGCCCCGGATGGAACCCGGGCAGCGCGGCCGCCACGGCGGCCGGATCGACCCCATAGGCGAGCGCGACGGCCGCCGCGGCGGCCGCGTCCTCGCGATATCCCGCGCGCCCGCCGTCGATCCGGCCCAGCCGGTGCATGCCGTCCAGGTTGGCGACGAGCTCGTCGCCCACGTAGCCGACCTCGCCTTCGTCGGGTGCGCCCTTCCGGAACCAGCGGAGCGCGCACGTCGCCCTCGAGGAGATGTCCGCCGCCACCCGATCGTCGCGGTTGCCGATGTGCACGTCCGTGCCCGACTGCCGAGCATGGATCCGCTCCTTCGCCTCCACGTAGGCCTCGAACGTGCCGTGCCAGTCCAGGTGATCGGGTCCCACGTTCAGCAGGACCGAGACGATCGGATGGAACGATTCCTGGAGCGCCAGCTGGAAGCTCGACACCTCCACCACGAACACGTCACGCTCCTCGCGTGCCGCCTCCGGGAAGGACAGGCCGATGTTGCCGCACGCGAGCGCGTCGAGCCCCGCGGCTCGTAGACAGGTCTCGATCATCGACGTCACGGTCGTCTTGCCGTTCGTTCCCGTGACCGCGAGGTACGGCGCACGGGCCAGCCGCGCGCCGAGCTCCATCTCGCCCCACACCGGCAGACCGCGCTCGCGGGCCCACCGAAGGACGTCGGCATCCGGCGGCACTCCGGGCCCCGTGACGACCAGGGTGGCCTCCTCGAGGTGGCCGGGATCGTGTCCGCCCGTTCGGACCTCGACCCCCACGGCTCGGAGCTCCGCGGCAGAGGGCACGTCCGTCTCGGGTCGAGCCTCCGTCACGAGGACGCGGGCTCCTTCAGCCGACAGCGCACGCGCCGAGCCCGTGCCGGCGACCCCCGCGCCGACGACGACCGCCCTCTCCCCCACGAACCGGCCGCTCATCCCAGACCGCCTCGAGCGATGAAGTCGGCGTAGAACACGCCCAGCCCGACGGCGACGCACAACCCGGCGATGATCCAGAACCGCACGATCACGGTGAACTCCGGCCAGCCGGAGAGCTCGAAGTGATGATGGATGGGCGACATCCGAAACACCCGTCGGCCGAAGCCGCGGAACGAGATCACCTGGATGATCACCGACATCGTCTCGATCACGTAGAGCCCGCCAAGGATGATCAGCAGCATCTGCGTGTTCGTCGTGATGGCGAACGCACCGAACAGGCCGCCGAGCGCGAGCGCGCCGGTGTCGCCCATGAAGATCCGTGCCGGGGCGGCATTCCACCAGAGGAACCCCGTGGCGGCCCCCATCATCGCGGCTCCGACGATCGCGGCATCCTGCATGGCTCGCGTGTCGACGTCGTAGCACGCGACCACGTCCAGCACTTCGCACGTGTGTCGGAACTCCCAGAAGGAGATGAAGACGAACGCGGCCAGGACCAGGATCGCCGAGCCGGCCGCGAGCCCGTCGAGCCCGTCGGTGAGGTTGACGGAATGCGAAGAGGACGTCAGAACGACGAACACCCAGATGTAGAAGAAGACACCGAGATCCAACGCCGTCGGCCGGACGAAGGAGAGGCTCGTGGACGTACCGGTCTGATCGGTGAACGCGACGACCACCATCCCGAAGAGAACGGACACCACGGCCGTGCCGATGAACTTGCTCATCTTCGAGAGGCCGAGGGATCGCTGCCGGCGCACCTTGAGGTAGTCGTCGATGAACCCGACGACGCCGAATCCGACGGCGGCGAGGATCAGGGACGCCCCCGCCGGGGTGAAGACGATCCCGTCCCCGAAGCGGAACCGAGTGGCCCCGTACGCAGCAACGAGCCCGACGAGCATCACGATCCCGCCCATCGTGGGTGTCCCGACCTTCTCGTAGTGGGTATGAGGCCCGTCCTCGCGGATCCGCTGACCCCATCCCCAGATGCGGAACGCTCGGATCGCCACCGGCGTGCCGAGCAGGGTCACCGCCAGGCCCACCGCCGCCGCCACGAGGATCCAGATCACCGCAGCGCCTCCGCGAGGGTTTCGAGGCCCGCGACGCGTGAGCCCTTGAAGACGACGAGGTCTCCCGAAGCGGCGGAGCGACGGACGTCCTCCAGAGCCTCGTCGGGCGAGTCATGGATCGCCACGTCCGCCGGCTCCATGCCCTCGCGGATCGCCGCTCGCGCGATCGCCTCGGCCGCCCCGCCCACCGTGATCAGCCGGTCGACCCGGATCCGCGCTGCCAGCTCCCCCACGCGGTCGTGCTCCTCCTCGGAGATCGCACCGAGCTCCGCCATCTCGCCGAGCACCGCGATCAGACGCTCCTTGCCGGCCATCCACCGCGCGGTCCGGAGCACCGCCGCGGTGGATTCGGGGTTCGCGTTGTATGCGTCGTTCAGGACCCGAACGCCCGCCGTCGTCGTGAAGGTCTCCATCCGCCAGCGGGAGACGCCTGCGCCGGCCAATGCGCGAGCCGCTTCGTCCACAGGCACACCGAGCTCGCATCCCACGGCCACCGCGGCGAGCGCGTTCGACACCATGTGCTCGCCGGGCACCGCCAGCGTCATCGGGACCTCAGACCCAGGCGTGACGAGGCGGAACGACGCCCGACCGTCGGGGTCCAGCGACACGCCCTCGGCGCGCACGTCGACGTGGGCTCGGGTGCCGAAGGTGACGACCCGACCGGGGCACCGGTCTCCGTACGCGATCACGATGGGATCGTCCGCGTTCAAGATCGCCACCCCTTCGGGACCGAGTGCGTCGATCGGCTCGGCGGACGCCTCGACGATCGACGCCCATGATCCGAACACCTCGATGTGCGCGAGGCCCACGTTCGTCACGACGACGACGTCGGGCCGGGCCACCCCGGACAGGAGTTTCACGTCGCCGAGGCGCCGCGCCCCCATCTCGGCCACCAGGACCTCCGTCTCGGGAGGCGCGCCGAGAAGGGTGAGCGGCAGCCCGATCTCGTTGTTGAACGACCCCGGGCTCGCGTGGACCCGGAACCGCGTCTTCGCGATCGCGTGGGTCAGATCCTTCGTGGAGGTCTTGCCGTTCGCGCCCGTAACCCCCACGACGGTCGCGACCATCGACTTTCGCTCGTCCGCGGCGAGCCGCAGGAGCGCTTCCGCCGTCGAGTCCACCCGCACCACGGGCCCGTTCACGTCGGTGGGCCCGTCGACCATCGCGGCCGCCGCGCCTCCCGCGAACGCCTGCTCGACGAAGCGATGCCCGTCCGTACGATCGCCCGAGAGCGCGATGAACAGCGAACCCGCGATCACCTCCCGCGAGTCCGTCGACACCGAACGCACCTCGACGTCATCGCCCTCGAGCGAGCCCTCGACGGCGCGGGCGACCTCGGACAAGCGACGAGGTCTCACGCCGCTCCCCCGAGCGCCTCGAGCTCCTCGCGAACGACCACCCTGTCGTCGAACGGGATGGGTCCGTCGGCCAGCTCCTGCTCCGCCTCGTGGCCCTTGCCGGCGATCACGACGACGTCCCCGGCGTGCGCGTGGCTCAGGGCGAGCCGGATCGCCGCACGGCGATCCGGCTCGACCACGTAGCGTCCGCCGCCTTCGGCGGCTCCCCGCTCGACCTCGGCGATGATGTCGAGCGGGTCCTCGGAGCGTGGATTGTCGGTGGTGATGACCGTGAGATCAGCTCCCTCCGTTGCCGCGGCCCCCATCGGGAACCGCTTCGCGCGGTCACGGTCACCACCGCAACCGAAGACGACGATCACCCGGCCCGTCGCCAACGGGCGTGCCGCGGCAAGCACTGTTCGGATGCTATCCGGCGTGTGCGCGTAATCCACCACCACCAGGAATCTCTGCCCCGCATCCACCGGCTCCATGCGCCCGGGCACCCGTCCGGCGCTCGCCAGCCCTCTGATCGCGTGGTCCGGATCGACGCCGACGAGCCCGGAGGACGCGATCGCCGCGAGGCAGTTCGAGACGTTGAACCCGCCCCGGAGCGGGCTCCTGACCTCCCGCCCGTCCACCCGGAACGCCAGGCCGTCCGTGCTCGCTCGGACGTCCTCGGCGTGGACGTCGGCTGCGGGGTCGAGCCCGAAGGTGGTGACGGGCACGGGAGCGTCGAGCAGACGCCGCCCCCAGGCGTCGTCGAGGTTGAGGACGGCCTGCTTCGCTCGATCCTCGGTGAACAACGACGCCTTCGCCGCGAAATACGCCTCCATCGACCCGTGGTGGTCCAGGTGGTCCTGCGAGAGGTTGGTGAACACCGCCGCGTCGAACGTGACACCTCCGACTCGCCCCTGATCGAGGGCGTGCGACGACACCTCCATGGCGACCGTCGTGACGCCGGCGTCCCGCATCCGCTTGAGCAGTCGGTGGAGGTCGGGCGCCTCGGGCGTGGTTCGCGCGATCGGCACGTCCTCTCCGGCCACGTGCGCGCCGACCGTGCCGATCGCGCCGGTCCGGTGTCCGGCGGCGCGGAACACCGCGTCGAGCAGATGGACGACGGTGGTCTTGCCGTTCGTGCCGGTGACGCCGACGATCGTCATCGAGCGCGCCGGCTCTCCGAACACCGCCGCCGAGATCGGCCCCATCGACCGTCGCACGGACGAGACGAGGATCTGGGGAACGTCGAGGTCGAGCCAGCGCTCGACGACGAGGGCCGCGGCTCCCGCTCGAACCGCCTCCTCGCCGAAGTCGTGCCCATCGGCGGTCGCCCCCGGCACACAGAAGAACAGAGCACCCCGAACGACCCGACGTGAGTCGAACGCCACCTCGTCGACGGGCGTGTGCACATCACCCCGGACCTCGGAGCCGGGCACGGCGGCGGCGGCCGCGGACAGCGGCACGTGGGGAAGGTCTCTCACCGCCGCCCAGCGTACCGGCGGCAGCTGCTTCGACCTCGCAAGCTCAGAGGCCGGAGGCGAAGGGGGGCAGACGCACGGGGGGCGCGGCGGGGATCGCGAGGCGCTGGATCACATGGCGTGCGATCTCGGAGAACACCGGCGCGGCCGCGACGCCCCCGTAGACGGTCCGCGGTTCGTCGATCGACACCACGATCACGACACGGGGGTCCGACGCCGGCAGGAAGCCGACGAACGAGGCCATGTACCGCCGGACGTAGCGGCCGTCCACGAGCTTGCGTGCGGTGCCGGTCTTCCCCGCCACCTGGTAGCCGGGGATCTGGGCCGCACCTCCAGTGCCCGTCTCGACCACCGACGCGAGCATCCGCGTGAGCATCGTCGCCGTGTCCTCCGACAGCACACGGCGAGACGGCGCGCGGGGTGCCTCCTCGAGCCGTCCGTCGGGGCCGGACGTCCCGCGCACGAGACGAGGCTGCACCCACATCCCCCCGTTCGCCACGGTGGCGTACACGGCAGCCATCTGGAGGGGGGTCATGGAGATGCCCTGGCCGTAGGAGACGGTGGCGCGCGTGATGTCGGTCCAGTTGAGGAGCTCGGGGACGACGCCACCCGCCTCGCCGGGGAACCCCACGCCGGTCGGGGTCCCGTAGCCGAACCGCGCGAGGACCGACGCGAGCTCCGCGCTGCCCACGCGCTCGGCCACCATCGCGGATCCGATGTTGCTGGAGTGCGCGACGATGTCGCCGAGCGTCATGTCCTGGACGGGATGTTGCTCCGCGTCGTTGACCGTGTACCCGCCCACGTGCATCCACCACGGCACCTGGAAGATCTCGCGAACGCCCACAGCCCCGCTCTCGAGCGCAGCCGCCGCCGTCACGACCTTGTTCACCGACCCGGGCTCGAACATGTCCGTGACCGCTCGGTTCCGGACGGCCTCGCGGTTCGCCCGTTCGAAGTCGTTGGGATCGAACCACGGATAGCTCGCCATGGAGTAGACGTCCCCGGTGTGCGCATCCATCACGACGATCGTCCCGCCCTTGGCGTGGTTCTCCTTCACCGCCCGCCGGAGCGCTTCCTGCGCGAGGTACTGCACCTCTCGATCGAGGGTCGTGACGAGCGTCCTGCCGGTGACCGCCGGCTGCAAGATCTCCATGCCGCTCGCGATGGGCAGGCCGTCGCCGTCCAACTCGACCGTCCGGGTCCCGGGCGTACCGGCGAGGACGTTCTCGTACTCGAACTCGAGACCCGCGAGACCCGTGGCGTCGACCCCCACGAACCCCAGCACCTGCGGCGCGAGCGGACCCGCCGGGTAGTAGCGCTTCGGGACCTCGAGGAAGCCGATGCCCGGCAACCCGAGCGATTCGAGGCGATCGGCGACGTGCACATCGATCTGGCGGCCGAGGTAGACGAAGGTGGAATCGGGTGTCTGCAGCCGCCGCTCGACGTCTCGGGCACGCAGGCCCAGGACGCGCGCGATCTTCGCGGCCTCGCCGATCGGGTCGGTCACGTAGCGTGGGTCCGTGTAGATGTCCCGCGCCTCCAGCGTGATCGCCAGGGGCACTCCGGTGCGATCGACGATCGCGCCCCGTTCCGCAGGGAGATCGGTCGGGTGCACCCGCTGCTGGAGCCCCTGCGCGGCGAGCGCCCGGTGGTCACCCACCTGCAAGACCACCAGCCGGGCGATGACACCCACCAACGCCAGCACCATCGCGCCCAGCAGGGCGACGAGGCGACCTGCGGGCGTGCGCTTCACTCCCTGACCTCGCCCCGCGGTGATGCGCTCGAGCCCGACATGCGTGGCACCTGAAGGATCACCACGTCGCCAGGCGCGGGGTTCACGAGCCCCTCGGTGCGAGCCCATGTGCCGATCCGAGACGGCGACGACAGCCGCGCGACGTCGTTGACGAGCGTTCGGCTCTCATCGGTCAGCAGGCGGACCCGCTCGGCGACCGAGCGGGTGCGATACGCGGCGTCCACACGCATCGCGTTCAAAGAGACGAGGCCGACGACCATCGCGGACACGACCACCGCCGAGAAGACCCAGAACGCGGGGTGGTGCCCGCGACGCGCCCGCCGGTGGGGATGGGGAGGGTTGGGGATCGGCGGGCGCGTCGCGGGCGCGCGTGCGGGGGCGACCGCACGGCGGATGGGCTGCGGGGCGGGCGGTGCCCACCGTTCCGCCTCGCGCGCGGGGAGGCTCATGCCGCCTCCCCGATGCGCTCGGCGGCCCGCAGCTTGGCGCTGCGAGCCCGCGGGTTGCGGGCCGTCTCTTCCGGAGTGGGACGCAGCGGCTTCTTCGTGAGGACGCGGAGGCGGTCGTCGTCGCGGAACGCGCGCTTCACGATCCCGTCCTCCAAGGAGTGATACGAGAGCACGACCACGCGGCCACCGGGGCCGAGGAGTCCGACCGCCCGAGGCAGGGAGGCGGCGAGCTCCTCGAGCTCCCGGTTGACCGCGATGCGGAGCGCCTGGAACGAACGACGCGCGGGGTGGGGGCCCCCCGGACGTGGTCCCACGGCGCCCACGATGACACCGGCAAGCTGGTCGGTCGTCTCGATCCGAGCTCGTTGACGCGCTCGCGCGATCGCGGCGGCGATCCTGCGCGAGCGATGCTCCTGCCCGAATCCGAAAAGCAGATCGGCGAGCTCGCTCTCCGGGAGATCGTTCACGAGGTCGGCGGCGGTGGCACCGCCCTCGCCCATGCGCATGTCGAGCGGCCCGTCGACGCGATAGCCGAACCCACGTGCGGGCTCGTCGAGCTGCATCGACGACACTCCCAGGTCGAAGAGGACTCCATGCAGCGGCCCCGTGGCTTCGGCCTCTCCGACCTGGGAGAAGCGTCGATGCATCGCGGTGAAGCGGTCGCCGTACCTCGCCAGGCGCTCGCGGGCGATGCGCAGCGCCTCCGGATCACGATCGAATCCGATGATCCGACCGACGCCTGCTTCGAGGAGCGCCTCCGCATGGCCGCCGGCGCCCACGGTCATGTCGGCCACCACTCCCCCGGTCCCGGACCCCCCGGCGACCAGAAGGTCGATGACCTCGGCCACCATCGCCGGTTCGTGCGGTGCGTGATCGTTCGCCACGTCACCCGAGCTGTCCCGCCAAGATCCCGAGGCCGATCGATGCGAGCAGCGTCACCGCCGTCATCGCCAGGAGCGAAAGGCTCTGCCGCACCTCGGTCGAAAGCTTCGTCTGCATCACACTCTCCTTCGGTCCATCCGTGGGCCTTGACTGGGCCCTTACACCGGCCTCGACCGCGGGCCCCGCGGCTCCAGCTCTCCGTTCTCATAGGCGGACGCGTGGACATCCCGGTACCGCTCGAACTCCCCGCGGTCCCAGATCTCCATCCGTTCGCGGACGCCGAGGACCACGACCTCCTTCTTGATCCCGACCACGTCTCGGAGCCGCTGCGGGATCGTCACGCGTCCCTGCGCGTCGAGCCGCACCTCGTCCGCCGATGCGAAGAAGAGCCGGGAGAAGGCGCGACCGTCCTTGTCGGCGAGGGCGAACGCGTCGACCTCACTGCTTCGCCGCTCCCACGCGGCCTTGGGGAAGCAGTACAGGCAGCGGTCCTGGCCCACGGTGAGCCAGAGGCCTTCGTCGAATGCCTCGCGGAACTTCACGGGCAGCGACACCCTGCCTTTGGGGTCGAGCGAGTAGCTGTGCGTGCCGAGGAGCTCGGCCACGCGTCCTCCCCTCTCCTCCACTGAGCCCCACGTTTATCCCACTAACACTCCACCCAGTCAATATCAGGGGCGAAGGAAATGAGGTGGAAAGGCGAAAATCGGTCGGAAGCGGTGGGAACCGGCGCTACGACGCCAGGTAGAGCTCCCAGCCGGGTTCGATCCGGCCGAGCGTCAAGTGGAACCCGTCCCTGGGCGCGTAGGGAAGACGCAACAGAGAGAAGCCAGCTTCCTGCGGGGTCCGGTCCTCTTTCCGTGCGTTGCATTTGCGGCACGAGGCCACCACGTTCTCCCACACGTGGAGCCCACCACGGGAGCGCGGGATGACGTGGTCGAGGTTCTCCGCGGCGGCGCCGCAGTACTGGCACGTGCCGAGGTCACGAGCGAAGACCGCCCGACGCGTGAGCGGAGCGTGCGGGCGGTAGGGCACGTGCACGTACCGGCGGAGGCGAACGACCGAGGGCGCCTCGATCGTCAAGTGCGCGGAGTGGAACACCAACCCGTTGCTGATCACGACGTCGGCCTTCTCCTTGAGCACCATGACGACCGCTCGCCTGGCTGCCACCACCGCGAGCGGCGACTCCGACGCGTTCAGCACGAGGGCGCGTCCCATCCGCGCAGTGTAGCGACCTCGCAGGAGCTGTGAGGGATACGAACGCGTGAATCACAAGGGTGTAATCTTCCGACTCGAGGCGGGCCGGCCCGCGCGCGATGACCGATCGTTGCGAATAGGGGCCGCGCGGGGCGTCCGTTCGTGGGCCGGTCCGCTCTCTCCTTGCCGGTCGCCCGGCTCTGTCGGGAACTTGCCGCCACCCCGCTCCGTCTTGTTCCTCGAGGCAACCCGCGGTCCGTCCCAGCCGTAAGATTGGGCACCTGACCACACACTCGAGCTCGGGGGTAGAGACCTGATGGAGGTACGAGAGAGGCTCCCGGATCCGCAGGCGTTCGCGGCTCGCTTCCGTCAGATCGAAGAGAACGTCGAACGGGTGGTCCGGGGCAAGCACAAAGAGATCAGGCTGGCGCTGGTGGCGCTGATCGCCGAGGGTCATCTGCTGATCGAGGATGTGCCCGGCGTCGGCAAGACGATGCTCGCGAAGTCGATCGCCCGCTCGATCGATTGCTCGTTCCGCCGGATCCAGTTCACACCCGACCTCCTGCCGACGGACGTCACCGGCGTCAACGTCTTCAGCCAGGAGACGGGTGACTTCGAGTTCAAGCCGGGCGCCATCTTCGCCAACATCGTGCTCGGCGACGAGATCAACCGAGCGTCCCCGAAGACCCAGTCCGCCCTGCTGGAGTGCATGGAGGAGCGACAGGTCACGGTGGACACGGAGACGCACACCCTCGGAACACCGTTCATCGTGATCGCGACGCAGAACCCGATCGAGCACGAGGGGACGTACCCGCTGCCGGAGGCGCAACTGGACCGCTTCATGCTGCGCCTCGCGATCGGCTACCCGTCCGCGGACGTCGAGGTCGAGATCCTGGGGAGCCACGCATCGGGCGCCCCGCTCGACGACATGCGGCCGGTGAGCGACGCCCGAGGCGTCCGCGACATGATCGAGGAGGCCCGGCAGGTCCACGCGGCCCCGGCGATCAGGAAGTACATCGTCGATCTGGTCGAGGCGACCCGCCGGCACTCCGACGTCTACCTCGGCGCGAGTCCGCGAGCGTCCATCATGATCCTGCGGGCCTCCCGCGCGCTGGCCGCGGCGGAGGAACGCGATTTCGTGATCCCCGACGACGTGAAGACGCTCGCGCCATCGGCCCTGTCCCACCGCATCATCGTGACCGCGGACGCGGTCATGAGCGGACGGTCCGCAGAGGTCCTCGTGAGGGAGATCGTCGACGAGGTTGACGTTCCCATCGCGGAGAGCCCCTGATGCTCGCGGGCCCCTGATGCTCGCAGGACGTGGCATCACCGTTTTCGTGACGGGCCTCGCCATGTGGGTCGCAGCGCGCCTCCTCGGCTCACCCGGTCTCGAGGTGATCGCGATCGGCATCGCCGCGCTCCCCTTGCTGGCGGCGTTCGCCGCCAAACGGGGAGCGCGGCACATCCTGGTTCGCCGGCGACTCTCCGACGTCCGCGTCACGCCCGGGTCGCGCGTGACCGTGACGCTCGACCTCGAGAACCGTTCGCCGATCGCGACGTCGTTCCTCCTGCTCGAGGATCGGCTCCCGACGCCGCTCGGGCGGGCAGCGAGGCTCGTGATCGGAGCGATCCGGGAGGGCGTCCACGAGCAGGCCGGATACACGCTGGTGCCGCAATCGCGCGGCCGCTACCTCCTCGGCCCGCTCACCGTCGACGTGTCGGATCCCTTCGCATTGACGCGGCTGCGCCTCGAGTTCCCCGACCGGGACGAGCTCCTCGTGACCCCCGAGGTCGAGGACCTCGGCGCCGCCCCGGACCCGTCATCGGGCCCCTCCTTCGGCGCCTCGCGAGCTCGGCAGCTGTTCCGGACGGGCGAGGAGTACTACACGATGCGCCAGTACCAGGAAGGAGACGACCTGCGACGGATCCACTGGCCCTCCGTCGCTCGAACCGGCGAGCTGATGATCAGGCAGGACGAGTCGAGCCGGCGAGCGAGCGGGCTCGTGTTCTTCGACACGCGCGCCGCTGGCCTCGGTCGCACGCACACCCCGGCGTTCGAGCGAGGTGTTTCCGTGGCCGCTTCGGTCGGCGTGTTGCTCGCTCGCCACGGATTCGTGCTCCGACTCGGAACCACGGACCTCCCGGCGGCGGCGCTATCCGAAGAGCGGTTCCTCGACGCGCTCACCGGGATCGCTCACGCCGAGGTGCGGTCGATCGGACCGGCCCTGGCGCACATGCGCTCCGGCTCCTCGCCGGACACCTCGCTCGTGTTCGTCTCGGCGCCTCCCGTCCCCGCCGAGCTCGGATCCCTGATCCGCGCCGGCGCCGGGTTCGGGCAGAAGCTGGCCGTCCTGATCTACCCGACCGACCCCGATCGCCTCCCTCCGGAACGACAGGCACAGATCGAAGGGCGAGCCAGCCAGGCCCGCCTCTCCCTCGCCCGTGCGGGGTGGGACGTGATCGTCCTGCCCCCGTCGATGAGATTGCGGGAACGATGGCACACGCCGCTGGAACGACCGCTCGCACGCATCGTCTGATCGGGCTCCTCGCCGCGCTCCTCCTGGCGGCGGCGACGGCGCTCGCGTTCGGTCGCGTCCTCCTGGGGGCCTCGACCACCCTGAAGCTGCTCGGCGCCGCGATCGCGGCCGCCGGCCTGGCGGTCGTGTTCGAGCGACGCAGCCTCCTGCTCTCCACCGTGGCGAGCGGGATCGGACTCGCGGTCGCCGTCGGTCTGATCGTGTTCCCGGGATCCACGTGGTACGGCCTTCCGACCGGCGACACGCTGCGCGCCGCCCTCGATGCCGCAGCCCTGGTGGGTGAGCAGGCCAGGATCCAGGCCGCGCCGGCGGAGCCGATCGGTCCGCTCCTCCTCGCCGCGGTCGTCTCGCTCTGGGCGGCCGTGTTCTCTGCCCACGCCCTCGCCTTCCGCGCCGGGAGTCCGCTTCTCGGACTGATCCCGCCGGTGGCACTGGTGGCATTCGCCGACACGGTGCTCGAGGAGTTCGTGAAGCCGCTCTACGGCGTGTTGTTCCTGGCGGCCGCGCTGCTCGTGGTGTTCGCGGACGGGCTCGCACGGGTCCAGGGGTGGGGTCCCGTGTGGTCCTCGGCCAGGAAGGGAGTCGCCGGGTCCGCCGGCCGGGGGGCTCGCCGCCTCGCGCTGACCGCGCTGGGCGTCGCCTTCCTTTCGCCGATCGTGGTCCCCGGCTTCGGTTCCAAGGCGCTCGTCGACTTCGGGTCGCCGGCCGAGGGCCGGGTCGCGATCGATCCGTTCGTCTCGGTCCTCAACGAGCTGACCCAAGAGACGCCCGTCGAAGTCTTCCGCGTGAGGACGACGCAGCCGGCATACGTCAGGCTCGTGTCGCTTCCGGACTTCGACGGGGTCCTCTGGAAACCGAGTGCCGAGGAGGGGGCGGTCGTCGAGGATGGGGATCTCGAGCTGTCCACGGCCGGGCCGCCGACGGGGCTCACCGAACCCGTCGTCATCGAGCTCACGGCCGACCTGGCGGACCGCTGGGTACCGACGCCGTATCCCATCACGTCGATCGAGGTGCCGGGCCGGACCGTGCGGTTCAACCCGGACACGGGGACCACGTTCGTCGACCGCCCACTCGAGAAAGGCGAGAGCTACACCGCCGCGGCGTCGCTCGCCCAGCCAACCGCCGACGACCTTCGGAACGTTCGCTCCGCCGCCCCGCTCGAGAACGGCCGGTACCTGTACAGGTCCCCAGGTGACGAGACGGTCGAAGAGATCGCCCGACGATGGATCGACGGCGCCGACAATGACTTCGATAAGGCGTTCGCGATCCAGGAGCACTTGCGGGACACGTCTGAGTTCCGGTACACGGTCGACACGTCCTTGCGGGGGGGGACCAACTCGATCCTCGATTTCCTGACCAAGTCGAAGGCGGGGTTCTGCCAGCAGTTCTCGACCGCCATGGCGGTCATGCTGCGGACGGTGGGCGTCCAGTCCCGCGTGGTCGTGGGCTTCGCGGACGGCGACCGGATGCCCACGACGGGGCAGTACTCCGTCAAGACGGACAGCGCCCATAGCTGGGTGGAGGTGTACTTCCCGGGTTGGGGGTGGATGCCGTTCGAACCGACCCCCACCAGGGAGAACCCGGTGACGAACGCCTACACGGCCCCGCCGCCTGAGTGCACGGGGCAGACGTGTCCGAATCCAGACGCGCCGGCGACCGGCGGCCCGGCGGAGTCTGTCGGAGGACCGGGGAGCCAGCAACGGGGCCGCATCGAGGGCGACCCCAGGCTCGGGAACGCCCCGCCCGTCAGCTTCCCAGCACCGCCCACCGTGGCAGGAGATGACCCCCCGATCCGGGCACGGGCCGCGTTGGTCATCGCTCTGGCGCTCGGAGCGCTCTTCCTCATGGTGCTGCCGCCCGCTCGCGCCCTGCGACGCCGTGTGCACCTCCATCGGGCTTCGGCCGAGCCACGACGGTTGATCCTGGTGACGTACGAGCAGTTCATCGAGCGTGCCGCCGGCCTCGGACTCGGCCGCGGCGCCGGTGAGACCTTGGAGGAGTACCGACGGAAGGTGATGGAGACCGGCTACCTGTCGAACGGTCACCTCGATCGACTGACGAGACTTGCGACCGACCGCCGCCTACTCCTTGCACGAGCCCGACGGCGAGCAGGCCATGGACGCGGGCGACGCCGCGGAGACCGCGATCCGGGAGATCAAGCGAGCCGTCGGGCCCACCCGGTGGTTGGTCGGGCTGTACCGGCGCCGTTGAGTGTCAGCGAGCCGCGGTGCGGCCCGTTGCGGTGTGCGCGGCAGCCGAACGGAGCGCCCGGACGAACCGCTCCCGGTCCTCCTCGAACTGGCGAACCTTCGTTTCCACACCCGTCGCGATGTCGTCGATCGCCACGAAGAACGCCATCTGCCCGTCCCGGAGCGCGTCCATCACCTCACCGTCACGCCGGCAGATCTTGAAGATCGACTGTCCGTCGGTCACGAGCTTCACCTCGGACAGATGTTTCGTGAGCCCCGCCTTCTTCGTCAGGAACTCCCACGACCGACGCACCCGCTGGAGCGACATACCCCCGTCCAGCAGCGACTTCACGACGCGGAGCGCCACGAGGTCCCGGAACGAGTAGAGCCTGGGCACCCCCGGGCGACCGCCGGTGCCTTGGACCGACGGTTGGACGAGCCCGATCTCGTCCCAGTAACGGAGCTGACGTGGCGAGCAACCCGTGAACTTGCACGCTTGATGCGCGGTGAAACCCTCCATCCGGACGCGCGCCCTTTCGATCCACACCACACGAACTGAAACCAACCGGCGCGAGCGCCACGGTCCTCCTGGGAGGCCCGACCTCAGGCGACGACTCGCACCCAGGGGGAAGGAATGCACGTTCTACACCCATCCGTGAAGTCGTGGCAAGCGCAGTGGTCAGACGGTGTGATCGACGGCGCGTTCGCAACCGCGACGCGCGCGCATCGACGCGCGTGTCATCGATCCTCGGGGGGCTGGCCCGATGTCGGGGGACGGAGACGTCCCGCGACACGGGCGGCGATCCTGCCGAAGGTCCCGGGAGCCACGCTGTCGTCCCCGAGTCGACCGGCGTAGCGATACGCGAGCAACGCCGACAACGTCATCACGACGAAACCACCAGCCGCGACCCAAGGGGACAATCCCACCAGGAGGAGCAACAGCAACCCGAAGACGAAGCCTGCGATCGCCATCTTCATCCGAACCCAGGCGTGCGTATGGAGGTCGGTGCGACTGACCTGTTCGACGAGCCTCGGATCTTCCTCAGAGAGGCGCCGCTCGATCTCCTCGAGGATCTTCTGCTCGTTCTCGTTGAGGGGCATCAGGACCTCCGGCCGTGGGGGAACGACCCGTCCCCAACGATTATAGAGAGGGGCTCCTACAACGTGGAACTAGCGACGACGGTTTCGGCCGAGCAGGCTCGCCGGGCTCGCCGCGCCGGGGCCGAATCGGCGCTCGATGCGATCGACGGTGCGTTCCACGTCGTCCCAGCGTTCCGTACGCAGGAATGCCAATTGTTGGGCGCCGGCGGAGATCAGGCCGCCCGCCTGGACGCCCAGGAGCCGAACCCGGCGCTTCGATCCCGGGAGCGCCCGGTAGAGCTCGGACGCGATCCGATGGAGGTCGGCGCCGAGATCGGTGGGATCGCCCTGCGTCCGCGAACGGGTGAGCGTCGTGAAGTTCGCGAGCCGAACCTTCAGCGTGACCGTCCGCGATCGGTACCCGTCTTCGCGGAGACGAGCGGCCACGCGGCCGGAAAGCGCCAGCAGTTCGCGCAGGATCTCGTCCTCGTCGTCCAGGTCCCGATCGAACGTCTCCTCGTGACCGATGGACTTCGGCTGCTCGTACGGGACGACGGAACGATCGTCGATCCCTCGCGCGAGCTGAGCGAGATGGTTCGCGGCCGCCTCACCGAGGAGACGCTCGAGGATCGCTTCCGGCGTCCGGCCCAGGTCACCCACCGTGCGTATCGCCAAGCGCCCCAACAGCTCTCCGGTCTTGTTCCCCACACCCCAGAGCCGCCCGACGGGCAAGGGTTCCAGGAAGCTCGCGACCTCGCCCACGGGCACGTGGAGCAGACCGTCGGGTTTGCATCCGTCGGAGGCGAGCTTCGCGACGAACTTGGTCGGTGCGATGCCGACCGAGCAGGTCACGCCGACCTCTCGGGCGACGTCATGCCGGATCTTCTTCGCGATCGCTTCCGGGGAGCCGAACAGGAGGACGGCGCCGGCGACATCCAGGAACGCTTCGTCCAGTGAGATCGGCTCCACGAGCGGGGTGTGCGCGAGCAGGACCTCCCGGAAGCGGTTGGAGTGGGTGCGATAGGCGTCGAAGTCCGGCGGGAGGAAGATCCCGTCCGGGCACAATCGACGCGCGCGCACCGACGGCATCGCGCTGTGGACGCCGTACCGCCTGGCCTCGTACGACGCGCTGGTGACGACCCCACGCGAACCGGTCCCCCCGACGATCACCGGCTTCCCCTTCAAGGACGGATCTTTGAGGATCGCGACCGATGCATAGAACGCGTCGAGGTCGACGTGCAAGATCGGCTCGGGCGGTCGAAGGGTCATCGACCACATCATCCCGCAGACCCGGGGCTCGAGTGCCAGAGTCGCCGGTCCGGGCTCTGCGGCTGCACGGGCCCGGCCATCGCCTCGCGGAGCGAACCGTCGGCGCGCGCTCGGTGCAACGCCGTCAGGTCCCAGACGTCCTCGGCGACGACGCTCACGCCCTTCAGCCCGGTCCTTCGGACCTGGCCCCAGACCGCCATCGCGAACGCATGGAAGACGGTCTTGGCGACCTTCGGCTGCACCGATTCGAAGACCGTGACCTCGAGTGGGCCGGTGCCGTCGTCGAGCGTGAGGAAGATGATCCGCTGGCCGCTACGGATCGCCGGGGTCTGCGAGGAGACCTTCACCCCGGCCACCATCACCCACTCGTCGGCCCGACAGCGCCAGACGTCTTCCGCGTACGTCACGCCGAGGTCGCGGAACAGCGGTCCGTAGAAGCTCGCGATGTGGCGGGTGGCGTCCAGTCCGAGGACCTCGAGCTCCGCCCGAACGACCTCGGCGTCGGTGTAGTCCTTGAAGGCGAATCGAGCCGAGCGCGGGTCGGTCACGCTCGCCACGAATGACAGCCGGAGCTGATCGCCTTCGCGTGCCGCTTCGGTCGTGATCGCCTCGAAGAGATGCCCGCGGCGGTTCGTCGGCTGCGGGAGCGCATCGAACGCACCCGCATGCGCGAGCGCTTCCACCACCGGCCTGGCCACCGAGGTCCTGCGGAGGAAGTCCTCCACGCTCGCGAAGGGCTTCTCCGCGCGCGCCATCAGGATCGAGCGGACCTCCGCATCCGAGATCCCGTGAACGTCTTGCAGCCCCAACCGGATGCCGAACGAACCAGAAGAGCCCTCCTCCGCGATGTATTCCGGCTCGCTCATGTTCACGTCCAGCGGCAGGATCGGGATGCCGTGGCGGCGCGCGTCGTCCAGCAACGCCCGCCGTGGGTACATCCCCGGGTCGTGCGTGAGGATCCCGGCCAGGAAGTGCGCCGGGTAGTGCGCCTTCAACCAGGCGCTCCGATACGTCGGCACCGCGAACGCCGCTGCATGCGCCTTGCAGAACCCGAACGAGGCGAACTGGGCGACGGCGTCCCAGGTCCGCTCGGCGGCCTCGGCATCGACATCGCGTTCCGCCGCGCGCCGGAGGAACTCCTCGCGGAAGCCGGGCACCAGCTCCTCGTGGTCGAGGTGGCGGCGCACGTGGTCGGCGTACGTGAGGTCCCATCCGGCGATCGCGGCGAGCGTCCGCATCACCTGCTCGTGGTAGACGATCACGCCGAACGTCTCCCGCAGGGCCGGGCGCAGGTCGGGGTGGACGTAGACCGGCGACTCGAAGCTCGCGCGCCGACGCAGGTACGGCGTGATCATGTCGGACTTCACCGGACCGGGCCGGAACAGCGAGATGTCGACGATCAGGTCCTCCCACCGGCTGGGCTGGAGCTTCTGCAGCAGCTCGCGCTGGCCGGGCGACTCGATCTGGAAGCAGCCGAGCGTGTCGGAGTCGCGGATCATCTCGAAGGTGAGCTCGTCGTCGAGCGGGATCCGCTCGAGGTCGACCTTCTCCCCCATCGTCCGTGCGATCTCATCCATCGCGTGACGCATCGACGAGAGCATCCGAACACCGAGGACGTCGAGCTTCAGGTAGCCGAGCAGCTCGACGTCGTCCTTGTCTGCCTGGATCATCCGGTGCCCGTTCGCGGACCGTTCCAGCGGCACCCGGTCGACGAGGTCGTGGGAGGACAGCACGATGCCGCAGGGGTGCAGCGCGATGTGGCGAGGGAAGCCGTCCAGGCGCTCGGCCACGCGGAACAGCAGCTCCAGCTGGGCCATCGGGAGGTTGATCCCGGCGAGCTCCGGGAGGCGCGTGAGCGACTCCCGGAGGTTCCGCGCCGAGATGTGCGGGAACGACTTCGCCACCATCCCGACCTCGACCTCCGGCAGGCCGAGCGCTTTGCCGACCTCGCGGACCGCGGCGCGCGCCCGATAGGTGTCGATCATCGCGACGCAGCCGGTGCGCTCGTCGCCGTGGCGCGAGAGGACCATGTCGTAGATGTCCTCGCGCCGCGCGGACTCGACGTCGATGTCGATGTCCGGCAGCTCGTCGCGCATCGGGTTCAGGAAGCGTTCGAACGCGAGGTCGTGACGGAGCGCGTCGACGTCGGAGATCCGCAGGAGGTAGCAGACGAGCGAGCCGGCCGCCGAGCCGCGGCACGCGACGTGGATCCCCATCGCGCGGATGTCGGCCGTGATGTCGGCCACGGTGAGGAAGAACGCCGCGTAGCCCATCTGCCGGACCATCGAGAGCTCGAGATGCAGTCGCTCGCGGAGGCGCTCGTCCTCGGTCATGCCGCGGTCGTAGACGCCGGCCCAGCAGCGCTCGGCCAAGATCGTGTCGGCGCTGCGCCCGGCCGGCGTCGGGAAGTCCGGGAAGTGCACCTGCTTCAGTCCGAGGTCGAAGCGGCACGAGTCGGCGATCTCCAGGGTCGCGTCGCAGAGGTCGGGCCGCTCGGCGAACAGCAACCGCATCGCCTCCCCCGGCTTCAGCCACCCTTCGGCGTTCGTGCGGGAGACGTGGTTCTCCGCGATCGGGACGATCTCGCGCATGCACTCGAGCGCGTCGGCGAGGAACGCGTCCTCGGGCACGAGGTAGCGGACGGGGTTGGTGGCGACCGCGCGGACCTCCGCGCGGTCGGCCAGGCGAAGCATCGAACGGATCTCCGCGTGGGACCCTCGCTCCATCCGGTGCTCGGCGGCGACCCAGAGCCGCTCGGGACCGAACGCCTCGCGGAACGGGTGGAGTGCCTCGGCGGCCGCGTCGGTGAGTCCTCGGACGGCGAGCCGGCCCGCGTGCGAACGCGGGCCGGCGAGCGCCACCAACCCGGCGGCGTGGGCGCAGACCTGGATCGCGGTGATCGAGGGATCCCCGCGCTGCCCCAGCATGTGCGCGTCGGTGATCAGCCGGCAGAGGTTGGCGTACCCGCGCTCGTCCTGCGCGAGCAGGACGAGCGGCGCGTCGCGGCCTTCCTCCCGGACCGTGAGCGAGGCGCCGAGGATCGGCCGGATCCCTTCGCGTTCGCATGCGGAGACGAATCGGGCGGCGCCGTAGAGGCCGTCCCGGTCGGTGAGCGCCACGGCCGGCATCCCCATCTCCGCCGCCGACGCGGCGAGGTGCTCGGGCACGAACGCCCCCTCCTTCAGGGAGAAGGCGGACCGGACGTCCAGATGGACGAACCCCTGAGAGCCGACCCCAGACTCGAACATATGTTCGATGGTATGGCGTCCGTGACTCCCCCTGTCCAGGGGGATCCAGAGCTCATGTGTGAGACTCGTCTCACGAAGGAGTGGACGGCGATGGAAGAGACCGAGGGCACGATCACGGTTCGAGGTGAAGCGGTCGTGGCCACCGACCCGGATGAGGTCCGATTCCGCCTCAGTCTCTCCGCGGTTCGCTCGAGGCACGCCGAAGCGCTCCACGACGTGACGGCCCGCAGTCATGAACTCGATGCGCTCCTCGATGAGATCGGCATCCCGAAGACCAAGCGCTCCACGTCCGGGATCTCGATCCGCGAGAACCGCGAATGGGTCGAGGAACGCTCCGTCCACCGTGGCTACGAAGCGCGCTCCTCGATCGTCGTCCGTCTCGACGATCCATCGATCGCCGGCCGGCTCTTGGAAGGAGCCGTCGAGCGCGCACAGGCACTCGTCGACGGGCCGTGGTGGTCCGTGGACGGAGACAACGCGGCTCGGCTCGAGGCCTGCGGGGAGGCGGCGCGCGACGCTCGGCGGAAAGCGGAGGCGTACGCGGACGCATCGGGCCTCACGGTGGGTCCGATCGTGTCGATCCGGGAGGCGGTCGAGACACCGTGGGCCGGCGGCGGGGTGCTGTCGGGCGGGGCACGCGCCGCCGCCACGGAGGAGATCGGCATCGAACCGGGACAGCTCGACGTAGTCGCACATGTCACGATCGCCTTCGCGATCGTGCGCTAGGCCAGGAAGGAGCGAACCGATGGACGACGAACAGGTGATGGAACGGATCAACGAGATCGCGCACGAGGAGCACCAGCTCTGGGAGAAGGAGGGACGCGGGGAGATCACCGACGCGGAACGGGAGCGCCTCCGCGAGCTCGGCGTCACCCTCGATCAGTGTTGGGACCTCCTGCACCAGCGACGCGCTCGTCGCGCCGCCGGGGAGGACCCCGACGACGCGAGCGTCCGCGATGCGCGAACCGTCGAGGGCTACACCGGCTAAGGCGATCCGACGAAACCCGACCCGAACGCCTCTCCGATCGTCGGCGTCGTTCGAGACGGGATCGTCGACGCAACCGGGCCTTCGCTCGTCGGCCTGTACGTCTACGGTTCGTTCGCGACGGGTGATTTCGAGCCGCGCGTCAGCGACATCGATCTGATCGCCGTCCTCGGCGATGCCCCGGATGAGGCACTGGTTCGCCGGCTCGCCAGGATGCACGAGGATCTCGTCCGAGCCGAACCCGAGTGGCGGGACCGCATCGAGGTCGACTACGTCTCCGCAGCAGGGCTCGCGCGCTGCCGTACGCACCCGACCACGATCGTCAGGATCAGCCCGGGCGAGCCCCCGCACGCGATCGAGGCCGGCCGCGACTTCCTCCTCGACTGGTACCCGGCGCGACAGGACGGCATCACGCTCCTCGGGCCTCCCATCGACGCACTGATCCCCGAGATCCCGGAAGCGGAGTACCTCGACGAGGTGCGGACGTATCTCGCCGGATTCCGGACGCGCCTCGACGACGATGCCTCGTCACGTTCACAGGCGTACGCGATCCTCACGATGTGTCGAGGCGTCGCCACTCTCCGCTTCGGGGAACGGCTGTCGAAGCGCGAAGCCGGCGCCAGGATCCAGCGCGAGTTCCCTCGCTGGTCGGGCCTGATCGATCGAGCACTCGTGTGGCGCGATCGGCGGTGGGATGCCGACCAGCCGGACGGCGCCGGGACGGTGAGAGAGGCCCGCGCGTTCATCGGGGACATGCTCGATCTGCTCGAGCGTGCCTCGCGATCGGAACCGCGCGCGTAACCCTCGTCCCGAAGGGGTACGTGCCCTTCCGTGACCTCTGCCGCGGACTTCGTTCCGAAACGCAAGACCATCCCCACGCTTCGGAGGGCTGCCGCCGGCTGCCACGGATGTGACCTCTACAAGGACGCCACGCAGACCGTGTTCGGTGAGGGGCCAGAGGACGCGCGGATCGTGATGGTCGGCGAACAGCCCGGCGATCGGGAAGACGTCGCCGGACGGCCTTTCGTGGGCCCGGCCGGGGGCCTCCTCGATCGTGCGATCGCGGAGGCCGGCCTCGTCCGTGACGAGATCTACCTCACGAACGTCGTGAAGCACTTCAAGCACGTGACGAGAGGCAAGCGCAGGATCCATAAGAAGCCCGATCTCGAGGAGATCCGAGCTTGCTCCCCATGGCTCGAGGCCGAGCTCGCGCGGATCGAACCCCACGTGCTCGTGCTGCTGGGCGCCACCGCGGCGCAGGCGATCCTCGGCCGGAGCTTCCGGGTGACCCAGCACCGGGGTGAGTTCGTGGAGTCGCCGCTCGCCCCCCTGGTCACCGCCACCGTGCATCCCTCGTCGATCCTTCGGTCCCGCACCGACGAGGAGCGACGATCCGCGTTCGACGCGTTCGTGACCGACCTTCGTCGGGTGGCTCGGGCGGCGTAGGTCTCCCGACCCGACGCCCCTATCATGAGCGCCTCCATCGGAGGAGGATGCGATCCATGAAAACAGAGAGTGGACTCCTGACGGCCGAGCTGATCGCGCTGGCCGAGCAACACACGGCGCACAACTACCATCCGCTTCCCGTCGTCGTGTCCGAGGCCGAGGGCGCGTGGGTGACCGACGTCGAAGGCAAGCGCTACCTCGACATGCTGTCCGCGTACTCCGCGCTGAACTTCGGGCATCGTCATCCCGACCTGATCCGTGCGGCGAAGGAGCAGCTGGATCGCCTCACGCTCACGTCCCGCGCGTTCCACAACGACCGGTTCGGCCCGTTCTGCCAGGAGCTGGCCGAGCTCTGCGCGATGGACATGGTGCTACTGATGAACTCCGGCGCCGAGGCCGTCGAGACGGCGCTCAAGACCGCGCGGCGCTGGGGCTACGACGTGAAAGGCGTGCCCGAGGGGCGTGCGAAGATCGTCGTGTGTGACGGCAACTTCCACGGCAGGACGATCACGATCGTCGGCTTCTCGTCGGATCCGTCGGCGACCGAGGGGTTCGGTCCCTTCACACCCGGGTTCGTGTCGGTTCCCTTCGGTGACGCCGAGGCACTGAAGACCGCGCTCGACGATCCCGACGTCGTCGCGTTCCTCGTCGAGCCGATCCAGGGCGAGGCCGGCGTCCGGATCCCGCCCGAGGGGTACCTCCGCGAAGCGCGGCGGCTCTGCACCGAACGCAACGTCCTTCTCCTGGCCGATGAGATCCAAGCGGGCCTGGGTCGGACCGGGACGACGTTCGCCTGCGATCACGAAGGCGTGAAGCCCGACGTCTACATCCTGGGCAAGGCCCTCGGCGGCGGGATCCTCCCCGTCTCCGCCGTGGTCTCCCGTGCCGAGGTGCTGGGCGTGTTCCGACCGGGCGAGCACGGGAGCACGTTCGGAGGCAACCCGGTCGCGTGCGCGGTGGGCTCCGAGGTCCTCGCGCTCCTGCGGACCCGCGAGTACCAGCAGCGTTCGAAGGACCTCGGCGCCTGGTTCCTCCAGCGGCTGCGCGAGGAGGCGCCCACGTCGGTGAGCGAGGTGCGCGGGCGCGGCCTGTGGTTCGGCATCGAGCTCACGCCCGAGGCCGCGCCCGCGCGCGCCGTGTGCGAGCGCCTGCTCGAGCTGGGCGTCCTCGCGAAGGACACGCAGGAGACCACGGTCCGCCTGGCACCGCCGCTGATGGTCTCTCGGGGCGACCTCGAGTGGGCCCTCGAGCGGATCGTCGGCGTACTGGCCGAGCGCGCCTGAGGCTCGCTCCGAAGGTACGGTTCCCGTCGTGGGAGCCGAGCACCCCGTCCCGCGACGGCCGGACCAACGACCCCTCCGGCTGCCTCCTTCCTCGTGGCTCACGTTGGGGATCGCGACCGGCCTCGCGCTCGTGGCGATCGCGCTGTTCCCTCGGTCCGGCGGAGATTCGCCGCCGCTCGCGTCCCTCGCGCTGATCGGAGCCGCGATCGCGAGCGTCATGACGGCTGCCCTCTACGCGATCGTGCGGCGCGATCTCGGCCTTCCGCCGCGGCTCGCCGTCTCCCTCGCCTTCGCGTTCGCTCTCATCGCGCTCGTGAAATTCGTGCTGGCTCCCCTCGGGCTCTACGAGGTGAACGCGGTCAGAGCCCTCGACGACATGTTCGGGAGCGTGGCCGATCCCGGCGGTGCGGCGTTGACCGCGGGGGCCGTGTTCGGGCTCTACGTGCTCGGCTACGCGATCGTCTACCGCGTCGGATACGGCGATCGCACACCGCTCCGACGGGGTAGCGCCGATCGGGCTCGCCGGCCGATCGGGGCCGATGACCATGATCGTGGGCCTCGTCCTCGGCCTGCTGGCCGTCTCCGGTGTCGGGATCCTCGTGCTCGTGATCCTGAACGCTCCCCGCCAGTACCTGGAGTTCGTATTCTCGTCGGGCGCGGGCCTCATCGTTGCCGGCGCGCTCGCGGTGGCCGCGACCCTGATCGGCTCCGCCTTCCGCACGCTCGGCCGACACCCCCGCGTCCTCGCCGACGTCGGGGCCGTGGTCACGCTGTTCTGGCTCGGACTCGGGTTCCTCGCGCTGTACCACGTGCTCTGGATCGTGTACGTGCTCGTCCTCGGCTCGATCTGGCCGCTGAAGACGGTGGTCCCGAAATGAGGACCGCGTCGCTCTTCGTCCGCATGGTGCGCTGGCGGGTGGCGGTGACGCTTTGGTTCTTCCTGTTGATCGGCGCCGCCGCCCAGGGCCCGCTACGACCCGGCGTCACTCTCCTGCTCGCCGCCGCGTCGCTCGCCGCGAGCTACGTCGTCGCCACGACCGTCAACGACATCGCCGACCGAGACGTCGACCTCGTCAACCATCCGCGGGACCCGGGGCGCCCGCTCGTGACGGGCGCGGCCTCGGAGCGGGATCTCTGGCGAACGAACGCGATCGCCGCTCCCCTCGCGCTCGCGACGGCTGCCCTGGCCGGCGGTCCGGTCCTGGCCGTGTCGGGCGCCTCCCTCGCGATCGGCTACGCCTACTCCCTCCGCCCGATCCGGCTGTCGTACCGAACGTGGCTCGCACCGACGATCCTCTCGGTCGCCTACGCGATCGTGCCGTATGCGCTCGGGCTCCTCGCCGCCGGGGGGCGGATCGACCGCGTCGACGTCCTCCTCTGCGCAGCGCTCTACTCGCTCTTCCTCGCCCGGATCAACCTGAAGGACTTCCGGGACCGAGCCGGCGACGCCGCGTACGGCAAGCCCACGCTCCTCCTCGCCCACGGCAAGACCGTCACGTGCGCGGTGACCGGCATCGCGCTGCTCGTCGGGTGCGCCGCACTCGTCACCGCGCTGGGCGGTCACCCGGGCGTCGTCGCGATCGTGTCGTTCTTCGGCGCGGTGATCCTCTCGACGCTCTGGCGGCTGTGGCGGACGTCCGATCCGCGAGACGAGCAGATCGCGATCGGGCTCGGCGCGAAGATGGGCAACGGGCTGCTCGCCTGCACGCTCGCGTCGCTGATCCTCCGGGCGCAGGACGCTCCTGAGGGGATGCGGGTGCTCACGATGGCGTTCCTCGCGCTCGTCTACGGAGCGGTGTTCCTCGTGCTGAACGATCGCCCGGACGAGATCGAGATCGCGTACAAGGGATAGCGATTCAGTCCCAGAGCCGCTCCACGTGCCACCGATCGCGTTGACGGTCGTGGTACAGGTCCCAGACGGCACCCCCCCGCGCCTCGACCCGCCAGTACTCACGGTCCCGGCCGTCTTCCCACCATCGGCCTTCGATCCGCCACCGCCCGATCACATCGACGACCCGATAGCGGCGCCCTCGCCATTCGAACCCCGAGGGCATCCCTGCGTCGCGTTCGACCAGGATCTCCTCGTCGAACCGCTTCGTCACCGTGAGCTGCCTCTCATCCGAACACCTGTTCGAGCGGGAGAGTGACGATACGTCCGGCCGCCGACACCCGTCAAGGCGGTGGAAGCAAGGAACTAGCTGCCGGCCGGAGACGGCATCCGCGACTCGCGGTACCAGGAGATCGTGGCTTCCAGCCCTTCCTCGAAGGGAACCCGAGCCGTCCAGCCGAACTCGTCACGGGCCCGAGACACGTCCAGCGCACGCCGCGGCTGACCGTCGGGTTTCGCCGCGTTCCACGCGAACGACCCCTGGAAACCGGTGAACGTCGCGATCAGGGTCGCGAGGTCCCGGATCGATATCTCTCTCCCCGTTCCGAGATTCACCGGCTCGCCGCTCTCGTAGCGATCCGCGGCGGCGACGATTCCCGTCGGCGGCGTCCTCCACGTAGAGGAACTCGCGGGTCGGCGTACCCGATCCCCAGACCTCGATCACGTCGTCGCCCCGCTCCACCGCCTCCACGCACTTGCGGATCAGCGCCGGGATCACGTGCGAGCTCTCGGGGTCGAAGTTGTCCCGAGGCCCGTAGAGATTCACCGGGATGAGATAGATGCCGCGCATCCCGAATTCCTGCCGGTACGCCTGGAGCTGTACGAAGAGGGCCTTCTTCGCGATGCCGTACGGCGCGTTCGTCTCCTCGGGGTAGCCGGACCACAGATCGTCTTCGCGGAACGGGACGGTCGCGAACTTGGGGTAGGAGCAGACCGTTCCCACGCACACGAACTTCTCGAGTCCCGTTCGCCGCGCGTGCTCGATCAGCAGGGCGCCCATCTGGAGGTTGTCGTAGAAGAACGTTCCCGGCGATCGCTGGTTCGCCCCGATGCCCCCGACGCGGGCGGCGAGATGGATCACGACATCCGGGCGCGCGTCCTCGTACATCGCCCGGACCCGATCCTCCGACGTCAGGTCGTAGTCACGGCTGCGAGGGACGAAGACGGACGCGCCCGCGGCCTCCAGGCGGTCCACGACCTCCGCGCCGAGGAAGCCGGCTCCGCCCGGAACCGCCACGGTCTTGCCCGACCAGGCTCCGTTCATCGCCGGGCTCGGTTCATCGATGCGTCGCGCTGTCGGGAACGGGACGTTCGAGGCCTGCCGCGACGAGCTCCGCATCGACCATCGAGCGAACCAGCTCCTGGAAGCTCACCTTCGGCTTCCACCCGAGCTTCGACCGAGCCTTCGACGCGTCCCCCACGAGGATCGGCGGATCGACCGGACGGAAGTATCTCGGGTCCTGACGTACGTGGGGTTCCCAATCGAGACCGACGTAGGTGAAAGCTTCCTCGAGGAAGTCCTGGACGGAGTGCGATTCGCCGGTGGCGATCACGTAATCATCCGGCTCATCCGCCTGCATCATCAGCCACATCGCCTCGACGTAGTCGGCCGCGTGGCCCCAGTCCCGCTGGCTCTCGAGCTTCCCGAGATGGATGACCTCCGCACGTCCGGCGAGGATGTCGACCAGGCCCCTCGCGATCTTCCGTGTGACGAAGGTCTCGCCGCGTCGCTCGCTCTCGTGGTTGAACAGGATCCCGTTCGTGCAGAACATGCCGTAGGCCTCGCGATAGTTCACGGCCATCCAGTACCCGTACACCTTTGCCGCCGCGTACGGCGAGGCCGGAGAGAACTGACTCTGCTCGTTGGAAGGAACATCCGGATTGGTGCCGAACATCTCTGATGACGACGCCTGGTAGAACCGGGCAGGGCTCCCCTCCTGCCGGATCGCCTCAAGCAATCGTGTCGTCCCCAACCCCGTGACGTCGCCCGTGTACTCCGGGATGTCGTAGGAGACCCGAACGTGCGATTGCGCGCCCAGGTGGTAGACCTCGTCGGGAACGACCTCGCGCACGATCCGGGAGACGACCGTGGAATCGACCAGGTCTCCGTAGTGGAGGAACAGTCGCCCCGCCGGGTCATGGGGATCCGTGTACAGATGATCCAGGCGTCCCGTGTTGAACGAGCTGGACCTTCGGATGATCCCGTGCACTTCGTAGTCCTTGGAGAGCAACAATTCGGCCAGGTAGGAACCGTCCTGACCGGTGATCCCCGTGATCAAAGCTCGTTTGGAGGCCATGCGATAACCGCGCGATGTCCGCGGAGCGATGAGCCTATCATTCCACCTCTCGTGGAAAGCCAACGCCCGCCCTCCCCAGCAGTCGTCGCCCGGCGGCGCGCGCGGTCTCGATGATCGCGCGCGCCGCCGGGTACGCCGTCATTTCGAAACCCTCACGCCGCAAGGTCCCTCGGCGCGAGCTCGCCACCGCTACTACTACGAGGACCTCTACCGGATGATCCGCGACCAGGTGGAGCCCGGGGCGACCGTGCTCGACCTCGGTTGCGGCGATGGATCGCTCCTCGCCTCCCTTCAGCCCTCCCGAGGCGTCGGGGTCGACTTCTCGCTCCCGACGCTCCTCGACGCGCGGCGCCGCCATCCGGACCTCGACTTCGTCTGCGGAGACGTGGAGCGCCTCCCGATCTCGGGGACCTTCGACTACGTGATCGCGAGCAACGTGGTCGGGTACCTGATCGACGTTCAGGATCTCTTCCGCGAGCTGATGCGCGTCACGCATCCCTCTTCACGCGTGATCGTCGCCTACTACAACTTCGCCTGGGAGCCGGTGCTGTGGCTCGCCGAGCGGTTCGGGATGAAGACCCGCGAGCCACTCCAGAGCTGGTTGTCCAACGACGGCCTGGCGAACCTCGCCGAGATGGCCGACCTCGAGCTCGTGAAGTCCGGCTATCGAACGCCGCTGCCCGTGGGGCCGGCGTGGTTGACGCATCCGATCAACAACCTGTTGTCCGCGGTCCCGCTCGTCAACCGTCTGGGGTTGATCTCGTTCGTCACGGCGAGGCCGAGGAAGGTGGAGGTGGCGCCCAGGATCGCGGAGCCGACGTGCACCGTCGTGATCCCCGCCCGGAACGAGCGCGGGAACGTACGCGATGCGGTCGATCGTCTCCCCCGTCTCGGGAGTCACACCGAGCTGATCTTCGTGGAGGGGCACTCCACCGACGGCACGCTCGAGGAGATCGAAGCGGTGATCGCCGAGCACCCGGAGCTCGACGTCAAGGTGACGCGCCAAGACGGCACGGGCAAGGGCGATGCGGTCCGGAAAGGGTTCGAGCTCGCGACCGGCGACGTGCTGATGATCCTCGACGCGGATCTCACCGTGCCCCCGGAGGACCTCACGAAGTTCTGGTCCGCCCTGGTCGAGGAGCGAGGCGAATTCATCAACGGGACGAGGCTCGTGTACCCGATGGAGGACAACGCGATGCGCCTCGCCAACACCGCCGGGAACAAGGTCTTCAGCCTGATCTTCAGTTGGATCCTGGGGGAACGGGTGACGGATACGCTCTGCGGAACGAAGGTCCTGTGGGCGCGCGACTACCGCCGGATCGCCGCGAACCGGAAGACGTTCGGAGACTTCGATCCGTTCGGAGACTTCGATCTCCTCTTCGGCGCGGCGAACCTCGGCTTGAAGATCCGGGAGGTGCCGGTGCGCTACCGGGAGCGCAAGTACGGAACGACCAACATCGATCGGTGGCGACACGGACTCCTGCTCGCTCGGATGGCACTGATCGGCGCCCGGAAGTTGCGGTTCCGATGAAGCCGGATCCGGTCGGCGATCACTTCGATCGTGTCGCGCCCGACTACGACCGCTGGAAGGAGAAGGCGCATCGCTATTACGCGGCGCTGAAGAAGAGCCTCCGGGAGATCGTTCCGCCGCGAAGTCGTGTCCTGGAGGTGGGGTGCGCCACGGGTGACATCCTCGCGTCCCTGGATCCCGGCGAAGGCCTGGGTCTCGACATCAGCCCGGCGATGATCGAGCTCGCTGCGCGGAAGCATCCGGGGCTGCGCTTCCGAGTGCACGACCTGATGGAGGGACCGCTCGAGGAACGGTTCGATTACACCGTCGCCGCCGACGTGGCGGAGCACGTGCCGGACCTCGACAAGATGATGGGTTCCTTGGCGGGCATGCTCACCGGACCGGGGGGTCGCGATCGTGGTGACCGCGAACCCGCTGTGGTCTCCCGTCCTGCACGTCGCCGAGCGCCTTCGATTGAAGATGCCTGAGGGAGACCACGAATGGCGCTCCAGGGGCGGACCTGGTCTCGGCGGCCCGCCGGGCCGGGTTGCGAGAGCGGTCGTTCGACCGGTCGCTGGTGATGCCGAAAGACGTGCCCGGGCTCGTCGCCCTCGACACGGCGAAGTGGGCGGCCCCGCTCCGGCAACGCCTGGGCTTGATCCAGCGAGCCGTGTTCGAGCCTGCTCGGCCGTCCTAGATCGCGCGGATGCGGCCATCGTTCGAGCCCGGAACGAGCATCGCGCTCCGGGAGGTCTGGCGCGGTCGTGTGTTCGAGGCGCGGCCGACGCTCGTCGTCCAGGATGATCCGGAACAGACGATGCTCCTGTTGCCGGGCGGCGTCCGCTGCGGCCTTCCCATCGGAGCGGACGGGCGCGAACTCCGGCTCCCCGATGGGGATTGGCGTCTCGAGCTCCGTCCCCGAGGCGACTGGCCGATCCTTTCCTTCGCCTGGCCGGACACCCCCTACTCGGTGCTCCTTTGGACCGTGGAGGAGGATCGACGGGTCTGGTACGTGAATCTGCAGGATCCGCTCGCGAGGACGTCGATCGGCTTCGACACGGTCGATCACGCGCTGGACGTCGTCGTCGAGCTCGATCGTTCTTCCTGGCGATGGAAGGACGAGGACGAGCTCGCCGAAGCGGTGGAGGATGGGCTGTTCACGCCCGCGGAGGCAGTGGACTTCCGCGCCTGGGGTGAGCGTGCGGTCGAGCGCATCCGTTCGAGCGAGCCTCCGTTCGACCGGAACTGGGACGGATGGCGCCCGGACCCCGGGTGGGGCGTGCCGGAGCTCCCCGACGGCTGGGATCGGGTCTGACGCGCTCTCGGAACGGCTGAGCGATCACCCCACTCCCCCGGGGCCCGCCAGCGCCGTCGGTGCGGGGAGCTGATAGATCAGCCACACGCGATTCGGGCCGCGGGCGCGGATCGGCCGCACGCCGTCCAGGGGCGACGTCGGCGACGCGGGCCTCGTCATGATGACGAAGACCGACTCCCGATCCGTCCCGAGACGTTCGAGCTCCTGTTCCGTGGGACCCCGCGGGCGGGGGAGCTCCCGTCCCGCACATCCGGACGCGATCTGGATCTGCGGATACCCGAAGGGGCTCATGAAGGAGCAGGGTTGGCCCCCGGCCATCCGCCCGATCTGCCGGCCCACCTCCCGGAACGGGCCGTTGACCATGGTGTTGTTCGACTCGACCCGTTGCGCCACGCCCGCTTGCCAGACCGCCCAAGGGATCGCGGTCAGCACCACGACCACCCCGGCCCCCCGGACGATGATGCTCCTTCCCCGGAACAGAGAGACCAACCCGATCGACGCCGGGATCGCCACGAACGCGTACGCGGGCAGGAGGAATCGAGGCGCGAGGACGGGTACGAAGACCACGTACTCGGTCGTCACGGCGAGTGCGGCGCCGGCGGCGACCAGCGCAGCGACCCGCTCCGCGCGTGTGGCTGCTCGCACGATCCCCAGGACGGTCAGCGCAGCGAGCGCCATCCACCAGATGACGCCCGGCACCGGAACCACCGTCTTCAGGAGCTCCCCGTCCGTGTAGGCGAGATGCCGGAGCACGTTCTGCGTCACGGGTGCCGGCGCGAGGTGACCGGCTGCGGCACCTCGCAGGGCTTCGAGCGGACCGCCGAATCGCATGGACATCTCGACGATCCACGGCAGCCAACCGATCACGAGGCCTGCCGAGAGCGTCGCGAGCGCCGTCCACGATCTCCGGCTGAGCAGCACGAACACTCCGAGGACCACGAAGATCACGGTCGCCTCGGTCGGCCGGACCAGCGCGGTCCCCGCCAACGCCGCGCCGGCGAGCACGGCGTGGTGGCCGCGCCCGCTCTCGTTCCACCGGAGCGTGAACCCGGCCGCGACGAGGCCGAGCACGGCCGTCCAGAAGTTCGGCATCACCTGCGAGCCGCTCACGAGGGCGATCCACGTGAAGGAGAAGAGGAAGGCGGCGACCGATGCCGCCATACCGACGATCGGCCTCCAGACGGCCAGGGCCAGGCCCAACCCGACCGCCGAGAACACCATCAGGTAGACCCGCAGCTCGCCGAGCGATGCGCCCGCCCAGATCGCCGGGGCGACGATGACGGTGATCCCTCTCGCGCGCCAGCCCGCGAAGAACGCCGCTTCGGCGCCGGGCGTGATCTGCGAGAGATACACGGACTCGTCCCAGCCCGGCGGCCGGTCGTGAGGGAAGAGCATCCATTGGAGGACGAGGAAGGAAAGGCACACGAGGATGAGCGCCCCCGCATCGACGGTGAGACGCGGCCGACGGCGTGCGTTCCCGGAGGAGGCGTCAGACGGCCCTCGTTCGATCATCGATCACCCGGGATCTCGTAGATGAACCAGGTCCACCGCCTGCTCTGGCGACTGCCTTCGAAGCGGACGGGGGTGATGCGTGTGAGGGGCGAACCGGGCCGAGGCCGCGCGCGCAGGATCACGAATCCGCGTCGGCCGCCCGCCGAGAGTCGCTCGAGCTCTCGTTCCGAGGGCCCACGCGGCCGCGCGAGTGCCGATCCCCGGCATCCCGCGGCGAACTCGATCGCCGGCCAGCCGTGAGGACTCATGAACGCGCACGGTCGACCGTCCGCCATCTCGCGAAGCCGCAAACCGACGTCCCGGAAGTTGACGAGCTCTTCCCGCTGCTCGTCTCCCACGCGCTCGGCAACCCCCGCCTGCCAGACGATCCACGGACCGACCAGCACGAGGACCAACGCGCCGGCACTTCGCGCGAGGATCCCGCCTCGGAGGAGCGAATGGAGACCGACCGCGACGGGGATCGCGATGAACGCGTACGCGGGCAGGAGGAATCGAGGGGCGACGGCCGACACGAACACGAGATACTCCGCGGCCAGAACCAGCGCTCCCGCGCGCAGAGGAGGACGATCGACCGCCGGGAACCCCTCGATCGCGCGATCGCCACGACGGTGAGCACGACCAACGAGGACCACCACAGGACACCCGCGAGCGGGATCTCAGGGGAGGGTCGCCCATCCGTCGCGGCCAGGTACGCCGAGAGGTTCGCGCCCGCGTCGGCGCGGACAAGGTGTTGCTCGGTGTGCGCGACCGCCAATCCTCGGATCGGCCCGCCGAAGCGGAGGGAGACCTCCACGAACCACGGGAGCAGGCCGAGGAACAGGGCGACCCCCAGGATCGGGACGAGCCGCCACGAGGTTCGTCTCGAAAGCAGCAGGCAGAGACCGATCGCGCCGAACACCACGACCGCTTCCGTCGGGCGTACGACCGCCATCCCGGCGAGCGAGGCGGCCGCGAACACGACGTGCCGGGTTCCTCCGCCCTCCAACCTCCTCGCGATCAGCGCGGTCATCGCGAGCCCCAGGATCGCCGCCCAGAGGTTCGGGAGCACGGCGGATCCGTTGAACACGAAGAGCCAGGAGGACGTGAAGAACGCGGCTGCGATCGGTGCGGCGAGACCGATGAGGGGGATCGTGATCGCGAACGTCACCCCGACGGCGAGCGACGACAGGACCATCAAGAACAGACGCACCAGTTCCACCGACCCACCCGACAGCGTGATCGGAGCGATGAGATACGTGATCCCCCGAGCCCGGAACGCCCGCAGGAACATCGCGTGCATCTCGGGCGTCACTTGGGAGATGTAGATCGACTCATCCCAGCTCGGCGGGCGATCGGCCTGGATGAGCGCCAGCTGAAGAACCAGGGATCCGACGACCACGACGAGGAGGCCCCAGCGGGCCAGCCGCCGCTCCCGGTCAGACGGACCCTCGGGGTCGATCGGGTCAGATGTCCGTTGGGGATCATCCCGCCCCTGCCGTGACATGACGAGGCAACATATCGCGGCGGGATCGGAGGGCGGCTCGTTCCTCCGGCCTGCGACCCGCATGCGATGATGGATGGCGATGTCCTCTCCGGTGACGACGTCGCGCCGGGTCCTCCGTCGCGCGGCGCTCGTGCTCCTGGGGAGCTGCCTGGTCGCGAGCACCTGCATCACACACGAAGAGCCGACGCCCTCTCTGGCGGGCAAGCCGAACATCCTCCTCATCGTCACGGACGATCAGCGGGAGATGTCGCTCGCACCCGTCATGCCGCGTACCGACGAGTGGTTCCGCTCCCAGGGGACGGAGTTCACCCGAGCCTTCGCCACGACGCCCCGATGTTGTCCTGCGCGCGTCTCCTTCCTCACCGGTTCGTACGCGCACAACCACGGCATCTACGGAGAGGACGTCCGCGCGTCGGAGCTCGCGGCGGTCCAACCGTCGATGATCCAGCGGACGCTGCACGAAGCGGGGTACCGAACCGGCCTCTTCGGCAAGTTCCTCAACAACTGGCCCAACGACCGGAATCCCGCCAACTTCGACCGATGGGCGACCACGCCGCGCGTCCGCTACTCGGGTGCGGAATGGAACATCGGCGGTGCCACTCGCGTCGTGGAACAGAACTCCACGAGCTTCATCGGCGACGCGTCGCTCGCATTCCTCGAAGAGAGCGAATCGAACGACGAGGTGCCGTGGTTCCTCCACGTCGGGTTCATGGCCCCGCATCCACCGTCCGATGTGGAACCCCGATACGAGGACGTGCCGGTGCCACCCCTGCAGCTCTCACCGGCGATGGCGGAAGGGGATCGCCGTGACAAGCCGCCGTTCGTGGAGGATCAGCACCTTCGCACGGTCTCCGAGATCCAGTCGATGCGGGTGCCGCAGCTCCGGGCGCTCGTCGCCGTCGACGATCAGATCGACCGCCTGATGGTCCGGCTCGAGGGCCTCGGAGAGCTGGAGAACACGATCGCCGTGTTCATCTCGGACAACGGGTTCCAATGGGGCGAGCACGCCCTGTTCGGCAAGTCCCTCCCCTACCTCGAATCCGTCCGCATCCCTCTGTACCTCCGCTGGCCCGGGCACATCACGCCGGGTGCCGTGGACGATCGCCTGGTCGCCGGGATCGACCTCGCTCCCACGCTCCTCGCCGCCGCAGGCCTCGAGCCGCAGGGAGAACCCGACGGTTTCGACCTCCTGGATCCGGGGGCGAACCGCCCCCGCCTCCTCCTCGAATTCAGGAGACTCCCCGGGGACCCGGTCCCCACCTGGAGCGCGTTCGTGACGCGTTCGTTCGAATACGTCGAGTACGTGGACGACACCGGGCGCGTGAGCTTCCGCGAGTACTACCGGCTCCGGACCGACCCGGGGCAGCTCGTCAACGCATTCCGCGACGCCCGATCGAGCAACGATCCGGATGTCGCCTCTCTGTCGGCGACACTCGAACGGCTCCGTGGGTGCGCGGGGACGACGTGTCCACGGTGAGCGGCTCGCAAGCACCTTGCGAGCATCCCGGCGGCTCCGGGTAGCCTGTCACCGTGCTCGACGTTCGCAGCGTCCGCGCGAGGTTCCCGGCACTCGCCCGTCTGGGCGAAGACGGCCGGCCCCTGGTCCTCGCCGACGCCCCCGGAGGCTCTCAAGTCCCCGACACCGTGATCGAGGCCGTGGCGGGTCGCTATCGCGCGGGCCTGAGCAACACACACGGTGCCTTCATCACGAGCCAGGAGACGGACGGGCTGGTGGCGGAGGCACGCCGCGCGGCCGCCGATCTCACGGGCGCCCAGGCGGACGAGGTCGTCTTCGGCCCGAATTCGACGACCCTCCTCTTCCACGTGTCCCGGTCGTTCTCGAGAACGCTCGAGCCCGGCGACGAGGTCGTCGTGACCCGGTTGGATCACGACGCGAACGTCCGCCCGTGGGTGATGGCGGCAGCCGACGCCGGCGCCACCGTCCGATGGGTGGACGTTCGCGAGGAAGACGTCACGATCGACGTGGACTCCTTCGCCGCCGCCCTCTCGCCACGGACCAGGCTCGTCGCGTTCACCCTCGCATCCAATGCCGTCGGCACGATCCCGGCGGCGCGGGATCTGGTGGCGCGCGCGAAGGACGTGGGTGCTCTCGTCGCGGTGGACGGCGTGCATCTTGCCCAACATCGACTCCTCGACCTGCACGGGATCGGCGCCGACCTCCTCGTCTGCTCCCCGTACAAGTTCTTCGGGCCCCATCTGGGCGTCCTCGCGGCGCGCCGGAGCCTCCTCGAGTCCTGGACCCCGTACAAGCTGGTTCCCGCGCCCGATGACGCACCCGATCGATGGGAGACCGGCACCCAGAACCACGAAGGGCTGGCCGGACTCATCGCCGCCGTCGACTACCTGGCAGGTCTCGCCGGGGCCACCGGCCCCGCTCGCCGGGACCGGCTCGCCGCTTCGTACGGGGCGATCGCCGCTCACGAGCGGACGCTCGCGGATCGCTTCCTGGAAGGGGTCGCCGCGCTGACGGCCGTCCGGCTGTGGGGCATCGAGGATCGAGCTCGCGTGGACGAGCGGACGCCCACCTTCGCGATCCGCGTCGGGGATCAGCCTCCCGCCGAGACGGCGAAGGAGCTCGCGGCACGGGGGATCTGCGTCTGGGACGGCGACTACTACGCACGAGAGATCATGGTCCGTCTCGGCCTCTTCGAAACAGGCGGCGCCGTACGCGTGGGGTTCTGCCATTACCACTCGCTCGACGAGGTGGATCGCGTGCTCGAGGCGCTCGTCGAGATCAGCTAGGCGGCTGGCTCAGGCCCCGCCGCTCGGGCCGCCCGGAACGCGCCGCCCCATCCCACGGCGACAACGACCGCCAGGATCCCGAGACCGACCGCTCCGCCGGGATCGCCGCCGGCGAGCGTCACGGCCATCCCGACGAGGACGACTACCGCGACCCCGAGCCCAGGAGCGACGCCGAATGCTTCCACCATCGATCCCCGGCCGCGAAGGGTGAGGAGACTCCACCCCCCGCCGGCGATCCCGAGGGCGAGTACCAGCAGACCCATCCGCCAGGCCGCCGCTCCGCGGGACAGCTCCGTCGCCGTGATCGCCGGCAGAGCCCGCTGGGGAAGCGGCCCGCGGACGACGGCCACGAGTGGCGACGCGAGCGTCGCCGACCGAGCGACCCGTTCCCACGCCGCTTCCGTGACCCACGGGCGGACCACGAGCACGATCGGATCCTCCGGGAGCCGGTCCCGAACGGACGGCCACGTGCGGTCGGACGCGATCTCGAACAATCGAGCATCGGCACCCGTCCGTCGCGTCGGGACCCCCCGGAGGAGGAGCCGCTCATCGCCGAGATACGTCACCACGTCGAGGAACACGTCGTCGGGCGAGAGGGACCGGACGGTGTTCTGCCGTGCCTTCCAGAAGCGGATGCCCGATGCCCCCGAAGGATCCATCACCATGACGACAGGACGTCGGTCGTCGATCGCCCACAGGTAGCTGGCGACGGCCGCCGGGCCGGCGTTCACGGCGGGCCGATCCGAATGCGCGTGCTTCTCCAGGGGGCGCAGGGTCGAGACGGTGCTTACCAGCGTGACCGCGACGGCCGACACGACGACCGCAGCCCGGGCAGTGGCCCACATCGGACCGGCCCCACGGATCCTCCTCAAGATCTCGAGCGCCACGCCACTGACCGCGAGCGCCCCGAGCATCGGCGCCGGGATCCCCAGGAACACGGTGCGGTGCCCAGGAAGCGACGGGATGACGGCGACCAGCAGGATCCCGGCGGCCGATACCAGGAGCCACGTGATGCCGAGCGCGCCCATCGACCACGATCGCCGAGCGGCGCGACGGAGGACGGTGACGACCGTCCCCGCGACGATCATCAACACGGTCGAGGTGAGACCCATCCACTTGAGGTTCCCGGCGACCCGACGGTCGAAGCGCCCCTCGATGAGGCTGAAGTCCTGGAGATCCGAGAGCCGGAGACCGATCATCACGCCGAGGATCCCGGCGGTGAGCGCGGATGCGATCGCGAAGGCGGCCAAGACGACGGCCGGCTGCGACTCCCCCTGTCGAGACCTCGATCCCAGAGGGACCAACGACACCACCCACCAGCCGATCAGGATCGCCGCGTACGCAGGAAGAAGGCCGGGATGGGCGAGGAGCGCGGCGGTGAACGCCGCGGTCATGGCGAGCGTTCGTCGATGCTCCCCCGGAGTCGTGGCGAGGACCATGGCCAGGAGGAACAGGGTCAGGCTCTCGAGGTTGGCCAGGTATCCCGATGCCAGGCGTGCCGTCCCGCCCCACGTGGCGACGAACACCACGGCCACGCCGAAGGCCCATCCGGGGGAGGCGTAGCCCACCCGGAGCGCGACCGCGGCGAGCAGGCCCATGCAGACGGCGAGCGCGACCGACAGAACCACCGGCATCACCTCGACGGGCACCAACCCGGACCCGGCGACCGTTGCGCCCATCACGCCCACGCCGGGCCGCGATGCCTGGAGACCGAGAACGCCCGAGGATGCCGCTCGCATCTGGACGATGTATCCGTTCGCATCGGATCCGAGGTTCCGGACCCTGTCGGGGGGGAACGCCGAGACGTACAGCGCGATCACGATCGCCGCGCCCAAGATGGCGGAGGCGGCGATCAGGACGGGTCGGTCAGGACGATCGACGACCCCTCCCAGCCGCCGACGCCGAGGGCGGTGCGCCATGTCCGGACGATAGCCGACGTGACGAGCCCGAACCCGATGACGCCGCTCCCGCGGCTCCTCGCCGACGTCGGGGCGCCGAGGATGCGCAAGGCGTACTCACGAGCCGAGACCCCGATCGAGGAAGATCCTGCCCCCGCGCGTCCTGCTCCTCGAACGCCATGGCACACTCGGGATCGATGGCGCCCACTCCCAGCACGCCGCAACCGGAAGAGCACGAGCCAAGTCGGGAAGCCGTCGCGACGGCCGGGTCCGGGGACCCTGCAGCGGGTGGACACGTCCACGCGCTCGATGGGATGCGCGCGGTCGCCGTGGTCCTCGTGCTGCTGTTCCATCTCCAGGTTCCGGGATTCACCGCCGGGTTCCTCGGTGTGGACATCTTCTTCGTGCTGTCGGGATTCCTGATCACGACGCTCATCCTCACCGAGATCGATCGGACGGGTCGGATCTCCCTTCCGAACTTCTGGGCCAGGCGGGCCCGCCGCCTCTTGCCGGCCCTCGTCATCCTTCTCGTGGTGGTGGCCGCCGTGACCTGGGCGACGGCGACGTTCACGGAACGAACCTCGGTTCGCGGCGATCTCCTCGCGACCGCCGGGTACGTGGCGAATTGGCACCTGATCACGACATCCAGCTATTTCGCCGATATCGGAGTGGACTCCCCGCTGGAGCACACGTGGTCGCTGGCGATCGAGGAGCAGTTCTACGTGCTCTGGCCGCTCGTGGTCTTCGCCGTCGCGGCGGCCGCGCAACGGCGTCGCCGAGCCGCGGTCGGCATCGTCGCCGGGATCGTGGCGATCGGGTCAGCGACCCTGCTGTGGATCCTGTGGTCGCCCGAGAGCGTCGAGCGCGCGTACATGGGAACGGACGCGAGGATCTTCGAACCGCTCGTCGGAGCGGTCGGAGCCGTGCTGGTCGCGACGCCATGGGTTCGGCGTCGTCTGGATCGCTGGGGCGCTCTCTCCTTGGTTCTCGGTGTCGCCGCGCTGGGGCTCGGGCTTGCGATGATCGCGGTTCGAGCCTCGAGCTACTACTTCGGCGGCGCCCTCTTCGTGTCGGTGGCCACGCTCTTGATCCTGGGGCCTCTCTGGATCGGTCGCGGTGGCGTGCTCGGCAGGGCGCTCGCATGGACACCCGTCGCGTGGATCGGCGTCGTGTCGTACGGCGCCTACCTCTGGCACTGGCCGCTCATCGTCTGGCTCGGTGCTCGCGAGGCATCCGGGAGCGATCTCTTCGTGCGGAGGGTCGCGGCCGGCGTCCTGACGTTCGTGATCGCAGGTGTCTCGTTCTACCTCGTCGAGCGGCCCATCCGCAGGAGAGCGACGCATCCTGCGCGTACGGTGCGGATCCGCCGGCGCCGGTGGACGCTCGCCGCCGTCCCGATCTCGCTCGTCGCGATCGCGGGCATCTCGGTCGCAGCGACGCGCGTTCCCGAACTCCCGCCTCGGGTGCCCGTGATGATGCTCGTGGGCGATTCGGTGCCCCTCCACCTCTCCGTGGCGATGGAGCGCGAGCTCTCCGGCCGGGGCTGGCGGCTCGTGTCCTCGACGTTCGGATCGTGCCCGGTGACTGGCGAGGCTCCGGCGTTCCAGGACGGCAGACCGATCCGCGACGCCCATCGGTGCACCGAGGAGATCGTCGTCGCCCAGGATCGGCTCGTCGATCTCGCCGATCCCGACGTCATCGTCTGGTGGGACCGGTGGTCCTTGTCGGGGTTCCTCTCCCGTGGAGGATTCGTGCCGTCAGGAACCCCGCGATTCTGGAACCTCCGCAAGGAGCGGCTCGAGCTCGCGGTCGACCGCCTGACATCGCGGGGGGCGCGGATCGTCTTGGTGGCGGACGAACCTCCCGGGCGAGGCATCGCGACGCGATGCACAGAACGCCGATGCCATGCTTGGATCAGCTTCCAGATCGATCACTACGACGACATCACTCGGCGCTGGAACTCGATCATGCGCCGCTTCGCGCAACGTCATCCGGATCGGGCGACCTTCATCAGCGTGACGGATGCGATCTGCGCCGAGGATGTCGCCCCCTGCGACGATGCGATCGAAGGTGTCCCCGCGCGACCCGACGGCACGCACTACGAAGGCGAAGGAGAGCGGCTGGTCATCCGAACGCTGTTCCGTCTGCTCTCGCCGCTCATGGGACCTCTCACTCCCCCGGAGCATGAGTAGGTGCCGGCTCCCTGGACGGTAGAATCGCTCGTCTCTCCGACGATCTCGAAAGGGTCTCGTTCATGCGCATCTTGATCTTGGGCGGCGACGGGTACCTCGGATGGCCAACGGCGATGCGGTTCTCGGACCGTGGCCACGAGGTGCACGTCGTCGACAACTACCTGCGACGCCGCGCCCACGAAGAGGTCGGGACCGATACCCTCGTCCCGATCCTCGGCTCGCTCCCCGAGCGCGCCGCCGCTTGGAAAGAGGTCTCCGGCAAGGAGATCGGGGTCACGGAGGGCGACCTGGTCGAATGGGACCTCACGAGCGATCTCTTCCGTGACTTCCACCCGGACGCGATCGTGCACTACGGGGAGCAACCCTCGGCGCCGTACTCGATGCGCGACCGGGACCACGCCGTGTTCACCCAGCAGAACAACGTCGTGAACACGTTGAACGTGCTCTGGGCGATGCGCGAGCACACACCCGACGCCCACCTCGTGAAGCTCGGGACGATGGGCGAGTACGGCACGCCGAACATCGACATCGAAGAGGGCTACCTCGACATCGAGCACAACGGCCGGAAAGAGACGATCCTCTATCCGAAGTTGCCGGGGAGCCTGTACCACCTCTCCAAGGTCCACGATTCCAACAACATCCACTTCGCGTGCCGCATGTGGGGCATCCGCGCGACCGACCTGAACCAGGGCGTCGTCTACGGGATCGAGACGGAGCAGACGAAGTTGGACGATCGCCTCGCGACCCGGTTCGACTACGACGACGTCTTCGGCACGGCGCTGAACCGCTTCTGCGTGCAGGCGATGATCGGTCACCCGCTCACCGTCTACGGCAAGGGCGGGCAGACCCGGGGCTACCTCAACATCCTGGACACCCTGCAGTGTGTCGAGCTCGCCGTGTTGCATCCGGCCGATCGCGGCGAGTTCCGCGTGTTCAACCAGTTCACCGAGCAGTTCTCGGTCATGGAGCTGGCCGAGATCGTCCAGCGGGCCGGCAAGGAGCACGGTCTCGACGTCCGGATCGAACCGATCGAGAACCCCCGGATCGAGCTCGAGGAGCACTACTACAACGCCAAGCACACGAAGCTCCTCGATCTCGGCTTGGAACCGCACTTCCTGTCGGAGACATTGGTCGAGTCCATGTTCGGCATGATCGAGCGGCACAAGGATCGAGTGATCGCCGACGCGATCCTCCCGCGCGATCGGTGGGATGCGGGCGCCGGCGCGCCCTCGAGCTAGCCGATGCCCGCGATCCGGATCCTCGCCGGGATGGGCGCCGCCGCGCTCTTCCTCCTCGCGGTCCGCGGCTACGACCGAAGGCACATCAGTCGGCTGAACCTGATCATCCTCTTCGGGCTCTGCGCATCCGTGATCGCGCTGGCCGTCTACCCGCCGTTGTTCGACCCGCTCCTGCGCACGTTCGATTTCGAGCGGGGCACGGACGGCGTGATCTTCGCGTTGCTCGTTGCCGTCGGGATCCTCTTCTTCCTCTACCTGCGCGCGCAGACGACGGCAGACACCACGGAGCGGAGCATCCGGCTGCTCGTCGAGGCCCTCGGCCAGGAGCGATTCGACTGGGACCGCGCGAGCCGGCTGCCCGACGGTCCGCGGCTCGTCACGATCTGCCCGGCGTTCAACGAGGCCGAGAACGTCGCCGCGGTGATCAAGCAGATCCCGGCCATGATCGAGGGCCATCACGTGGTGCCCGTGGTGGTGAGCGACGGCTCGACCGACGGAACCGCGGCCGTAGCACGCGAGGCGGGAGCGTACGTCGCCGAGCTGCCGATCCGCCGCGGAGGTGGGCTGGCGCTCCGCGTGGGCTACGACGTCGCGCTGCGCCTGGGCGCGGAGCTGGTCGTGACCCTGGACTCCGACGGTCAGCATCTGCCCGAGGAGATCCCCATCATGATCGCCCCGATCCTCGCCGAGCAAGCCGACTACGTGAACGGCTCGCGACTGCTGGGCTCGTTCGAGCGGGAGAGCCTCGTTCGCCACCTCGGTGTGCATGTCTTCTCCCGCATCATCACGACCCTCACGGGGCAGCGGATCACGGACCCCTCCTCCGGCTATCGGGCGGCGCGCGCCGACCTCCTGGAGCGCGTGGTCCTGAAGCAGGATCAGTTCTGGTCGACCGAGATCCTCATCGAAGCGCTCCGACAGCGCGCCCGCGTGGTCGAGGTGCCGGTCACCTTCCTGGCTCGGGCCGGCGGCGAATCGAAGAAGCCGAAGTCGTTCCGCTACGGTTGGAACTTCCTCAAGGTGATCATCCAGACGTGGCTGCGATAGCCGGGCTGCGACCGCTCGGCTGATCGTCCCTTCTTGCGGCTAGCGACCGGAGGCGAACGCGGAGGCGATGCTGCCGGCCAGCGCCGCGTTGGATTCGAGCAACACGAGGTTGGCCTCCAGCGAGCGGCCATCGGTCTCTCGGGCAAGGCAATGCAGGAGGAACGGGGAGCGGTCGCGGCCGCGGACGCCCTCGTGCTCGGCTCCCTCCTCGCACCGCTGCACCGCGGCCGCGACCTCCTCGGCGTCCATCGCGGACGCGGCGGCGATCGGATTGCACAGGAGCAGGACCGAGCGCGTCTCGAGTGAGATCGATGCCGCGAGCGCCGCTGCCGCTTCCTCCGGCGAGTCAACCCGGTGCTCCAGCTCGACCGGCGCCTCACGCGTCAGGAAGAAAGGCAGTCGATCCACGCCGTAGCCGACCACGCTCACACCGAGCTCCTCCAGGCGCTCTACCGTCGCCACCGGGTCGACGATCGACTTGGGCCCGCTGCAGACGAGGAGACCGGGGTTGCGCGAGAGCTCCATCAGGTCGGCGCTCACATCCAGGCGCTCACCAGGATGCACGCCCCCGATGCCGCCGGTCGCACTCACACGGATCCCTGCGCGCGCGGCGGCCCAGATCGTCGCGGACACGGTGGTCGCGCCGGGGCCGCCGCGCGCGCACGCCGCCGGGAGGTCACGCCGCGCCACCTTCTCCGCCCGACCGGGCTCGGTGAACGGACCGAGCTCCTCGTCGGAGAGACCCACCACCACCTCCCCGCTCAGCACGCCGACCCACGCGGGGACGGCGCCCGCCGCATGGATCGCCCCCGCCATGCGGTCGATGCACTCGAGGTTGCGAGGGTGCGGGAGTCCCTGGCCGATCACGCTCGTCTCCAGGGCGACGACCGGGCGCCCCCCGCCGAGGGCCGCCCGGACCTCGGCGCCCACTCGGAGCCGCGGGATCCCGACCGACTTCGTCTCCGAGCTCACGGCGGCACCGCCGGCCACACCGATGCGCTCGCCGCCACGCTCGCTCCCGCGCGGCATGCCTCCTGCAACGCCGCTCCCGGCTCCGTGCCGCGCGCGAGCGACGCGAGCAAGACGCCGTCGAAGGCGTCGCCCGCCCCCGTCGGATCGCGCTCCTCGATCGCTTCGGGCACCGCCTCGTACACCCGTCCGTCCAGCACCAGCACGGCTCCGTCGGCTCCTCGCTTCACGCACGCGGCCCGAAAGCGCTCGCCGAGCAGGTGTGCGGCGGCAACCGGGCCCGCCGAGGTCAGCGACTCCGCCTCGCGCTCGTTGGCGAGGACGACCGTCGCCCCGGCGGTGAGCTCGTCGAATCCCTCCGGTCCGACGGCTTCGACCAGGGGCCATGATGCCGCCTCCACGCCTATCCACTCCGCTCGTGACCGACGGATCGCCTCGCGCCCCGCCTCCCGGGCTCCTTCCTGCAACAGGAGGTAACCGGACACCAGCACGGCGCCGGCCTCGAGGGCGGGTGGGAGGTCGGCGGGAACCAGGCGGGCATTCGCTCCGCGGTCGGCCACCATCGAACGCTCGCCGGCCTCGAACACCACGAGCATCGTCCCGGAGGGCGCGTCCGGGTCGTCGACGAGCGCTGCCTGGACACCACGGACCTCGAGCTCCGTGCGAAGGAGTCGGCCCACGAGATCGGCGCCCACACGGCCGTGCACCCGCGTGCTCGCGCCCGACGCGGCCGCCCACACCGCCGCATTCGCGGAGGTGCCGCCCGGCTGGAGTCCCACCCGTCCGTGGACGTCGCCTCCCCGCGCGAGCTCCCCCGCATCCACTCTCACGTCGAGCATCACGTCGCCCACACAGATCAGGTCCATCGGGGCTTGAGCGTACCGAGCGACTCAGGGACCGGCGCCAGGACCGGCGGCGGCGTCTTCGGCCCATGCTCCGAAGGCGCCCCAGAACGGATCCAGCCCGGGATGGGTGAGCGGCTCCTCGCCGCCCTCCGTGACGACCTTGCGTCCCTCGTCGAGGGCGAGGATCTCTCCGATGACGGCCCCCTCGATGCCCTTTACCGTCGAGCGCGTCGACGAAGGCCTCGGCCCGCCCGGCAACCACGGTGGCGATCAGGGTTCCTTCGCTGATCGCCGTGTAGGGATCGATCCCGACGTGATCGCAGACCGCACGTACCTCGGGTCGAACCGGGATCCGTTCGTGATCCACGCGGATCCCAACGTTCGAGGCGACCGCGACCTCGAGCAACCCGCCGATCACGCCGCCCTCGGTGGCATCGTGCATCGACGTGATACCCGCGTCGCGGAGACCGAAGTCACGGGCCACGATCGCTTCGGGCACGACGGTCATCGACTCGAAGAGCGCATCGGCGGTCGCCACCATCTCCTCCCCCACACCCGCGGCCAGTCGATCGGGGAAGGTCGCCGCGAACAGCGCCGTGGTCTCGATCGCTGCCCCCTTGGTGACGACGACGGCGTCCCCGGGCCGGGCCATCGTCGGCGTCACGTAGGCATCCGCCGGGCCCAGCGCCATGCACGTCGCTCCGCCGACCATCGGCCACTCGCAGCCGTCGTAGCGTCCGGTGTGTCCGGTGACGATCGCGATGCCGAGCTCCTCGCAGGTCGCATGGAAGGCCTCCCACAGGGTCGACAGGTCCGCGTCCGAGAGCGTCGGGGGCAGGTTGAGGTCGACCGACATCCAGCGGAGCGGCAGGCCGCTGGTGGCGGCGTCGGACGCCAGGATATGCACCGCGAACCACGCCGCTCGCTCCCACCCGTAGGCGGGGACGACGAACACGGGGTCGGCGGTGAGCGCCATGGCGACTCCCCCGGCGACCCGAACGACGCCCACGTCGACGCCGTGCTGCGGCCCCACCAGGACGTCTTCATCCCGAGCGCCCAAACGGCGAAGGATGATCTGCTCGAACAGCTCCGCCGTCGCCTTCCCCGTTCGCTGCTGGGGTACCGCTTCACTCAGCTTTTCGCTCATCTGGGGCTCTCGTCGTAGAAGTCGTCCACCACCGTGCGCAACGAGCGGACGGCCTCCACAGGATCGTCCGCGGACGCGACGACGCCGATCACGGCGATGCCGGTCGCCCCGGCCGCCAGCACCTCGCGAGCATTGCCCGCGTCGATCCCCCCGATCCCGACCACGGGGAGCGCGGTGGCGCCCGCGATGGCGCGGAGGCCTTCCAGTCCCATCGCGACGGCATCCGGTTTGGTCGCGGTCGCCCAGACGGTGACGCCCAGGTAATCGGCCCCTGCCATCTCGGCCACCCATGCCTCCTCGGCGCTCATCACACTGACGCCCAGGATGCGTTCCGCTCCGAGACGCCCTCGTGCCGAGCCGGGATCGTCGTCCTGGCCCACGTGCACCCCCGCGGCGCCTGAGTCGACCGCGACGTCCACGCGGTCGTTCACCAGAAGGGGAAGGCCCGCATCGCTGCACATCTCCACCAACGACGTCGCGAGCGACCCCAGCTCATCATCGGCGAGCTCCGGCGCCCGGAGCTGCACCGCCGTGGCACCGCCCTTGATCGCCGCCGTCGCGATCTCCCGATGACCTGGGCCGATGTCGGAGGTGACGACGTACACGCCGAGCCTCCTGGGATCCAGTCTCGCCATCGCTCCCTCCGCCGGCATTGTCCGGTTCAGGTCCTACGGGTCGCGGGAACGATCTCCCGCCTCTCAGCCCGTGTCCGAGCTCCCCGGTGGTTCCCTCAGCTTACGCGCCTCCTGTGTGAACCCTCTTCCTCGCGCGCGCCACCGCAACCTCCCGCCGCACCTTCTTCCAGTCACTGGTCTTCGTGCTGAAGAGCACGTCGGTGACGATCAGGAGAACCCCGAGCCCCAAGAGGGCGAAGCGTGCCCAGGCAGCCGCGTCGGTCGTGGCGAAGAAGATCAGGGCGAGGAACGGCGCGAGCTTGGTCGCCAGGGCGCCGGAGGCGTGCATCACGGCTCGCGCCGTCGGGCTGGCGCGGAGGTAGGTCTCGTAGTCGGTCTTCAACCCTGGGCGAGGAGGCGGAGGACCTCCGAGGAAGTAGTCGGTGAATCGGATACCGACCAGCCGGCCGACGACCCAGTGCGCGGGCGAATGGAGGCAGATCGCCCACGTGCCCGCGGCCAGGAGCAACGCAAGTCCGGAGAACAGCTCCACCCTGGGGGGCTGACCGGGGTTCGCGTTGGCGTTCCTCACCGCCAGGACCACCGCCACCACGCCGACTGCCACTCCCCCCAGCAGCAGCGCGTTCCCCGCCCACACGGGGATCCTGAGCCGCACCCGTGCCCGGAACGCGTTCTGATCGATGCGCCCGACCTGCTCCGCGTACCGATCGATCAGCTCGTCGTCCCGCTTGATCAGGGCGACCAGCCGCCAGAAGCCCAGCCGGCTGAGATCGGTGTCTCCCGCGTCGACGGCCGATCCGATGCGATCGAGCTCCGCTCCGAGCCCTCCGGACGGAGTTTCCCCAGCTTCCACGGTTGGATCCCCCTCCGGCGTTACGATGCGCCGGACGCGCTCCGACCTGCCCCTCGAGCGCTTCCCTAGGGAGGAGAGCACCATCGCTAGAAGTATCACGCAGTCGGCGCCCTCGCACGGCGGAGGGCAACCGTTCGTCACCCTCGACGGGCGCTACCACATGGTGGAACGCATCGCCGCCGGAGGCATGGGCGAGGTCTTCCGGGCCCATGACGCCGTCCTGGCACGCGAGGTCGCGATCAAGGTGCTCCACCGTTCCCTCGCAGGCGATCCCGCGTTCGTCGACCGGTTCCGGCGCGAGGCCCGCGCCGCCGCGGGACTCGCGCACCCCAACATCGTCGCCGTCTACGACTGGGGCGCCGTCGACGGCGTGTACTACATGGTGATGGAGTACGTGCGGGGCCCGAGCGTCCGGCACCTGCTCAACGAGCAGGGACGGATGGAGCCGGCGCAGGCCGCCGAGATCCTCCGGCAGACGCTCCTCGCGCTCGGACACGCGCATCACGAGGGCTTCGTCCATCGCGACATGAAGCCCGAGAACCTCCTCGTCACGCGGGAGGGCGTCGTGAAGGTGGCCGACTTCGGCCTGGCGCGCGCCTACGCGGACGGCCGCGTGACGCAGGCCGGCGCCGTGACCGGGACGGTGCAGTATCTGGCCCCCGAGCAGATCCGCGGCGAGCCGGCGGATCCGCGGAGCGACCTCTACTCGCTGGGGATCGTCGCGTACGAACTCCTCACCGGGAAGCTCCCGTTCACGGGCGAGACCGCCATGGCGATCGCCTACAAGCATCTCTCCGATCGCGTGCCCCCGCCTTCCTCGATCCTTCCGGATCTCCCGGATGAGCTCGACGGCTTCGTGGCGGCCGCGACCGACCGAGACCGTGAGCTCCGGCCGGAGTCCGCCGACGTGATGCGGATGGACCTCGACGCGCTCTCGGTCCAGCTCCCCCCGCCCGGCGACTCTCCGGGCTGGTGCAGGACATCCCCTCGATCACCGTGGAGGGAGGCGAGACGACCGAGGTCGGGGTCCGGCTCGAGACGGCTTCGATCCCGCGCATGGAGCGCCACCGGAGACGGCGCCGGACGATCAAGCGGTTCATCGGCGCGATCCTCCTGCTCGGGCTGTTGTCGGGTGCCGCCTGGGGGACGTGGACGTACGCGATCCCCCACACCTCCGTCATCCCCGAGCTGCAGGGCCGAACGGTCGAGGCCGCCCGCGACCGGCTGACCGAGCTCGGCTTCGAGGTCGTGCTCGTCGACGGCAGGTACGACATGCAGGTGCCCGCGGGTCAGGTCCTTGTCGTGCATCCGGCGGCGGGCGCCACCCTCGACCAGGGAACGCGGGTGACGATCGTGCCTTCGAAGGGACCCCCACCGGTCGCCGTCCCCTCCGTGACGGGTGATCCCGTTGAAGAAGGCGAAGGGAGCCATGCGGAACGCCGGTCTCCGCGTCTCCGTGAAGCATCGCTTCGACGGACGGGTCCCCGTCGATCACGTGATCTCACAACAGCCAGCGACCGGTCGGATCCCCAAGGGTTCGACCGTCTCGCTCGTCGTGAGCGACGGACCGAAGCCGGTCCCGATCCCTGACGTCCGAGGAACGGCTCAGGACAGAGCCCTGAAGGTGCTCGGCGCGAAGGGCTTCGAGGTCGTGATCGAGGAGGCCTTCTCGAAGCAGGTGACTCCCGGAGACGTCGTCGGCACGGACCCCGCGGCAGGCACGGATCTCCAGCCGGGCGAGACCATCGTGCTGACCGTGTCGCTCGGACCCGAGTACTTCGACTGCCCGGACTTCTTCGGGATGAGCGTGGACGAAGCGAGAGCCATGGCGCAACAGCACGGTCTCGAGCTCACCGCGCTCCCGGTCCCGGGGAGCAGCGGCAACAACGTCGTGAGCCAGATCCCCGGGGGCGGCACCCGGATCCGCTACGGCTCCACGGTCACCGTCTATTACGCGTGATCCTCGGCGCCCATGTCCGGCGCCGGCAGACTGGCATCGCGGGGGCGATCGACGAGGCGATGGCGCGCGGCGCCGACTGCCTCCAGATCTTCATCTCGAACCCGAGGGCGTGGGCGGGTCCGAGGTACGACGACGCGCAGATCCAGGGGTTCCGCGACGCCCTCGCCGCCTCCGGGCTCGGCCCCTGCGTCGCCCATCTCTCCTACGTCGGGAACGTCGCGTCGTGGGATCCGACGACGCTCCGCCGGACGCGTGAGCTCCTGATCGAGACGGTCCACGCGACCGACGCGCTCGGCGTGGATCTGCTCGTGGTGCACGCGGGCGCGGGCGGCCCCCAGGACCGCGGAGCGGCCCGGCGGCTCGCCGCGGAAAGCTTCCGGGTCGCCGTGCAGGAGGCGACGCGTGTGCATGTGGTGGCGGAGTTGATGGCGGGGACGAGAGGCGCGGTGGCATCGGTCCCCCGCGAGGCCGAGGAGCTCCTCGCGGAGGTCGCCGACGAACGCCTCGGGCTCGTGCTCGACACGGCGCATCTCTTCGCCGCCGGCGTGCCGATCGACGAGCCGGACGGCGTCAGCGATCTCTCCGGCGAGCTGCGTGCACGAGGGCTCGCCTCGAGGCTCGCCCTCGTCCACGCCAACGACTCGGCGTTCGAGCGCGGCGCCCGCCGCGATCGTCACGCCGACATCGGCGACGGGCTGATCGGCCCCGAAGGGTGGCGGGCGCTCGTCAACGATCCGCTGATCGGCTCGGTCCCGTGGATGCTCGAGACGCCCGGCGATGTCGACCGCCAGCGGGCCGACATCGCCTCCCTGCGAAGCATGCGCGAGCGCTAGGGCTCGAGCTCGGCCCTTGCACCCTCCTGGTAGGAGTAGCGCTCCTCGGCGAACGGCTCGGCGTGTGTGTGGTACCCGCGCACCTCCCAGAAGCCTCGCTCGTTCTTGTCGACGAATTCCAGGCCGGTCAACCACTTCGCGCTCTTCCACGCGTAGCGCTTCGGCACCACGAGCCGGAGCGGCCAGCCGTGCTCCGGCTCGAGGTCCTGTCCCCCGTTCGCCCACGCGACGAGGACGTCGTCGTCGTCCATCGCCTCGAGGGAAAGGTTCGACGTGTAGCCGTACTCGCAGTGGGTGATGACCCACTTCGCCTCCGGCGTCGGCTTCGCGAGGTCTTTCAGTGTCCGGAACGACACCCCGTGCCACGAGTTGTCCAGCGTGGTCCAGCCGGTCACGCAGTGCATGTCGGCGGGCACGTCCACGTTGGGGAGCGCCCGGAGCTCCTGGTACGAGAGCGTCACGGGGTTCTCGACGAGCCCGGTGAGCTCCAGATCCCAGTTCTGCCCGTCGAACCTCGGGATCGGCCCGTAGTGCAGGACCGGCCACGTCTTCACGAGCCGCTGGCCCGGCGGGATGCGCTGGGCGATCTCCGGTGGGTAGTTCTTCGAGAACAGCGCCATCAGCTGCCTTTCGCCTCGGCAGCGAGCTCGCGCCAGGCGTCCAGCGCGATCCCGATGCCCGCATCGTCGATGTCGAGGTGGGTGACCATCCGGACCTTGCCGCCCGAGTGGGTCACGCCAACCCCGAGGGACGCCAGTCGATCGATCATGTCGAGCAACGGGATCCCCACGGCTTCGGTGTCCACGAAGACCATGTTCGTTTCAACCTGCTCGAGGTCGACGGCTCCGGGGAGGAGATCGGCGACTCCCTCGGCGAGACGCCGCGCCCGCTCGTGGTCCTCGTGGAGGCGCTTCGGGCCTTCCTCCAGCGCGATCAGGCCCGCCGCGGCCACGATCCCGGCCTGGCGCCATGCGCCTCCGTAGAGGATCTTGAGCCTGCGGGCCTCGCGGGCCATCTCCGCCGGACCGCACAGGACCGAACCGATCGGGGCGCCGAGTCCCTTCGAAAGACAGAACATCAGGGTGTCCACCTCGGCGGCGATCTCGGCCGCGTCGACCCCGGCAGCGGTCGCGGCATTGAAGATCCGCGCGCCGTCGAGGTGGATCGGCACGCCGGCATCGTCGGCCACCTTGCGGACGGCTCGCATCTCCTCGAGCGGCATCACGCGCCCGCCCGCGCCGCCGACCGTGTTCTCCACGCTCAGGAGGTCGATCACCTCGACGTCGTAGAACTCATCGGGCTCGAGGAGCTCGGCGGCCTGCTCGGCGTCGATCCATCCTCGGGGTCCGGCGTCCACGGTCCGATACGCGATGCCGGCCAGCGCCGCGGCGGTCATCACCTCGACGCTCGTCACGTGGAGCCCGGCGGCGGCCGCCACGAGGTGACCGGGGCCCGAGAACTGCAATCGGAGGCCGATCTGGTTGGCCATCGTGCCGGTGGGAACGAACGCGCCGGCTTCCTTGCCCACCGCCTCCGCGCACCGCTCCTGCAGCAGGTTCACGGTCGGATCGTCGTCGTACCAATCGTCTCCGACCTCGGCCTCGGCCATCGCGCGGCGCATCGCCTCGGACGGCTTCGTGACCGTGTCGGAGCGCAGATCGACGCGGAAGGAGCTCATGGGGCGGGAGTCTATCCGGCCTCAGTACAGGAACATCGGCTTGCCGTCGACGTGGCGGATCTTCGGGCGGTACTCGTCCACGTCGTAGAGCGCGTCGACGTCCGCCCGCTTCACGCCCTGCCGAACGACCTCGAGCGGCACGTTCACGTAACTCCCGTTCCGGAGCGCGACGAGTCTCCCGTGGGTGCCTTCGAGGAGGAGATCCGCCGCCATCACCGCGTAGTTGATCGCGACCATCAGGTCGAGCGAGTCCGGCTGTCCCGAGCGCATGAGGTAGCCGATCTGCTGGTAGATGATCCCCTCCCCGGTGATCTCCTTCAGGGCCTCTCCGGTCTGCGCACCGATCCCGCCGAGCTTGCGATGTCCGTAGGCGTCGGCCGTCCCACCCATCACCATCTCACCGCCGACGAAATGCGCGCCCTCGGAGATCGTGGTCATCGCGTAGCGCGAAGGGTTCTTCCGCTTGTCGTCCATCAGGAACGTGGCGAGCTTCTCGACGTCGAAGGGGACCTCGCTGATGATCGCGCGATCCATCCCCGAGAGGTAGGCGGACACGAGGGACGTCTCCCCGCTGTACCGGCCGAAGACCTCGACGACCGCGAGGCGTTCGTGCGAGCCGGCGCTCGTTCGCAGCTGGTGGATGAAGATCACCGTGCGGGTCACCGCGGTCGAGAATCCGATGCAGTAGTCCGTGCCGTGGACGTCGTTGTCCATCGTCTTCGGGACCGCGACGACGGGGACACCCTCGTCGTGCAGGCGGAGCGCGAACGAGAGCGTGTCGTCCCCACCGATCGGGATCATCGCGTCGATGCCCAGGTGGTCCAGCACCTTCATCACGTGCGCCGTGTGATCCCGGGCCTCGTCGTCCACGCGGCCGGCCTTCAGGAAGTCGGGTTCGTCCGACGCGCGGACCTTCGCGGGGTTCGTTCGCGACGTGTGCAGGATCGTGCCGCCGGTTCGGTCGATCGTCCGAACCACGTCCGGGTTCAGCGGGAGGGTGTGGGTCGTGACCGTCTCGGGATCGGCGGGATCGAGCTCCAGCAGCCCCGCCCAGCCCCGGCGGATCCCCACCATCTCGTGCCCGTCCGCGACCGCGCGGTTGGTCGCGGCCTTGATGGAGGCGTTCAGCCCCGGAACGTCGCCGCCTCCCGTGAGGATGCCGATGCGCATGCGTCGACCCTACAACCCACTTCGTGGGCGCCCCGGAGCGGCCGTCGCGTCCCCTCTGGAGCCCTAGCCGAAGAAGACCTCGGCTTCGCGATACAGCTCGGGCGGCAGCAGATTGCGTCCCTGCGAGGGCCTCCGCGAGCGGCACGTCCTCGACGTCCTGCGCCTTGCGAGCCACCATCCTTCCCCAACCGCCCGCGGCGGCCAGATCGGCGGCCGCGATCCCGAATCGGGTCCCGAGGACCCGGTCGAACGCCACCGGCGAACCCCCACGCTGGAGGTGCCCGAGGATCGTGACCCGTGTCTGGAACCCGGTTCGCTTCTCGATCTCGGGCGCCAGGTGGTTCGCCAGGCCACCCAGGCGAGGGAATCCGTTCTCGTCCAACAACGACTCCGGCAGGTCCAGTGTGTCCTCCTTGGGGACGGCGCCTTCTGCCACCACGACGATCGAGAAGGAACTTCGGCTCGCGTGTCGCCGGCGGAGGTGAAGGCAGCATCCGTCGAGGTCGAACGGCTGCTCCGGGATCAAGATCGCGTCGGCGCCCCCCGCCATGCCGGCGTAGACCGCGATCCAGCCCGCGTTCCGACCCATCACCTCGACGAGCATGACCCGGTCGTGGCTCTCCGCCGTCGAATGCAGGCGGTCGATGGCATCGGTCGCCACCTGGACGGCGGTGTGGAAGCCCACCGTCACGTCGGTGCCGCCGATGTCGTTGTCGATCGTCTTCGGCACCCCGACGATCTTCACCCCCTCTTCGACCAGGCGTGCGGCGGCCCCGAGCGTGCCCTCGCCTCCGATCACGACGAGGCCGTCCACCTCATGACGCTCGAGCGTCGCCACGACGCGCTCCGGCCCGCCCTCGAACCGGTAGGGGTTCGCGCCGGAGGACCCGAGGATCGTGCCACCTCGGGGAAGGATGCCGGTCGTCTCGGCGATGCCGAGCGGCTGCGTCGCGTCGTCGAGGAGACCGCGCCATCCGTCCTGGTACCCGACGAAGTCCATGCCGTGCGCACGAACCCCGCGGCGGACGACCGCCCGGATCACCGCGTTCAATCCGGGACAGTCACCACCACCGGTGAGGACACCGAGGCGCATGAGGCCACCCTACCCAACGGTCGGCGCGCACCCGCTCGATAGGATGTCGGCGATGCTGGCGATCAGCGGGTTCCTCGAGTGGTTCTTCCTCGGCCTGCTGATGCTGCTGGTGGTGGTGGTCAGCTTCTTCGGTCTGTTCGTGGCGATCCAGCTCTTCCGGAATCCGGGACGAGCGCCGCGCGCACGGCGCTAGACGCCGACCTCGAGGTCGGCGATCACCATCAGGTGGTCGGAGACCGTGCCGCCGGAGGTCCAGACGCGGAGCGGCCGGAAGGCCGAACCCGTGAAGAGGTAGTCGATCCGAGCGGTTGGCACGGACGAGGGGAACGTCCTTCCGTGACCTTGGCCGTGACCTTGGCCGTGACCTTGGCCGTGATCCCGGCCGTCGCTTCCTCCGACGCGCGTCCACACGTCCGGAAGGACCGCCGCGATCGTGGCCGTCACGGCGTCCTCGGGATGCGCGTTCAGGTCGCCCCCGACCACGACCGGCTCGTCGATCCCGCGAAGGATCTCGAGGAGCTGCTCGACGTGTCGTCCTCGCTCCGCCCCCACCAGTCCGAGGTGGACCGAGACCGCCGTGATGCCCTCGAGCCGGGCGATCACCGCGCCCCGCGGGTGGACCAGGGATCCCCCGTCGAACCGAACGAGTCGGTGCGACCGTACCTCCCGAGGCGGCCGCGCCAGCACCGCGTTCTGGATCCTCCGACGCGGGAAGGCTGAAGGGTCGCCGTAGGCGACCATCCCGAGGGACGCGCCGAGCGCCCGCAGGCGCCGGCGCGGCCCGGTCTCCTGCAGCAGCAGGATGTCGACCGCTTCATCACGGACGACCCCGGCCACGGCCTCCGTGCCCGCGCGGAGTCCGTGGACGTTCCAGGTGGCGACCCGGATCACCGCAGGGCTCACGACGGCACGATCGTGGTCCCGGCTTCGCCCCGAAGGATCGCGGGCGCCTCGTCGAGATCCCCGATCATCACGCGCTTCCCTCCGGCCTCGAGGAAGTCGATCGCCGCCTGGATCTTCGGACCCATCGAGCCGGTGCCGAACTCCCCCGCCTTCAGCAGCTCGGCCGCCTCGTCGGTGGTCATCCGCTCGATCTCCTCGGGATAGAGGCTGCCGAACCCACGCTGCACCTTCTTCACGTCGGTCAGGATCAGGAGCGTGCTCGCCTCCACCTCGACCGCGAGTATCGCAGCGGCGAGATCCTTGTCCACGACGCCCTCCTTGCCGATCAGGCGCGGTCCCTTCTCGATCACCGGCACGCCTCCGCCGCCGCCGGCGATCACGATCACGCCGTCTGCGACCAGTCGCTTCACGACCGGCGTCTCCACGATCGAGTACGGCCGTGGAGAGGGCACGACACGGCGCCAGCCGCCGTGCGGATCCTCCTTCAGGACCCACCCGCGCTGCTCCTCGAGCTTCTTCGCCTTGCGCGGCCGTGTAGAAGGGACCGACGAACTTCGTCGGCTTGCGGAAGGCGGGATCCTGCGGACGGACCCGCGTCAGCGTCAGGACCGTCGCCACCGGGCGCTCCATCCCGCGCTCGAAGAAGACGTCCCCGATCGTGACCTGAAGCAGGTAGCCGATCAGACCCTGGCTCTCCGCGCCGCAGACGTCGAGCGGCATCGGCGAGACCTTCGACGCGGCGGCCTCCTGCTGGATCAGGATCCGGCCGACCTGAGGGCCGTTGCCGTGAGTGACGACGACCTCCCAGCCCTCCGACGCGATCTCGGCGATCTGCTCCGCCGCGGCGCGGGCCGCCCGATACATCTCCTCGAAGGTGTCGTCCGCGCCGCGGCGGAGCAGCGCGTTGCCGCCGAGCGCGACGACGACGCGTTCCATGTTCGGGCGACTCCCTTCAGCGGCTCCGCGAGGGGCTATCGCGAGAGCACTGGCTTCAACACATCGAGCAGCTGCGGTGAATCCGGGAGCACCTCGAGGTCGTAGCGCACCCGAACCGCCGGCTTCGCGATATCGATCACATGGCGCAGATCGATCGGCGTGCCGATGACAACCAGGTCGGCATCGGCCGCGTCGATGATCTTCACCATCTCATCCAGCTGTCCCTGGCTGTAGCCCATCGCGGGCAGGACCGCGCCGACGTCGTACTTCTCGAACGTCTCCGCGATCGTGCCGACCGCCCAGGGGCGAGGATCCACGATCTCGGCCGCCCCGAAGCGCTGAGCAGCCACCACCCCGGCGCCGATCTTCATCTCGCCGTGCGTGAGGGTGGGACCGTCCTCGATCACCAGGACCCGCTTGCCCGCGATGGCATCGGGGTCATCCACCGTCACCTTGGAGTTCGCCTTCACGACCGTCGCCTTCGGGTTCGTGTCCGCGATCGTGGCCTCGAGCTGGGCGACCTGTTCGGGCGTCGACGAATCCATCTTGTTGATCAAGATCACATCGGCGCGACGGAGGTTGGCTTCCCCGGGGTGGTACCGCGTCTCGTGACCCACTCGGAGCGGGTCGACGAGCGCGATGTGGACGTCCGGTCGGTAGAACGGGAGGTCGTTGTTGCCACCGTCCCACAACAAGACGTCGCCCTCGGACTGGGCCTGCTCGAGGATCGCCGCGTAGTCGACGCCCGCATAGATCACGGTTCCGCTCGCGATGTGGGGCTCGTATTCCTCTCGTTCCTCGATCGTGCAGTGATGCCGGTCCAGATCTTCGAGCTCCGCGAACCGTTGCACGCGCTGTGCGGTGAGGTCTCCGTACGGCATCGGGTGCCGGACCGCAACGACCTTCTTGCCGGCCTCCTTCAAGGCCGCGGCGACCGCGCGGGTCGTCTGGGACTTCCCGACGCCGGTGCGGACCGCCGTGACCGCGACCGTCGGGATCGCGGGCTGGAGCATCGTGGCGTTCGGTCCAAGCAGCTGGAAGTTCGCGCCGGCGGCGAGCACCTGGCTCGCCCGATGCATCACGTACTCGTGCGAGACGTCGGAGTAGGCGAAGACCACATCGTCGACGTCCAGGTCGACGATCAGTCGCGAGAGCTCGTCCTCCTCGTGGATCGGGATGCCGTTCGGATAACGGTCGCCCGCGAGCACCGCCGGGTATGTCCGGTCGTCGATGTAGGGGATCTGCGTGGCGGTGAACGCGACGACCTCGGTCCCGGGATCGTCGCGATAGACGACGTTGAAGTTGTGGAAGTCGCGGCCGGCGGCCCCCATGATCAGGACACGACGCAGCATGGCGTGGAGGTCCTTTCAGGAGAGAGTGGTGTGATGCGCGGGCAGGAGCTGAGTGGGCCCGCTCTTCAGGAGCGACTGTAGCCGATGACGCCCCCCGAGGGACGACGCTGACCTAGACTCCTGCCCTCGTGACGGAGGAACGAGCGGGAAACGGATCGGCGCTGAAGAGCGTCCTCGCCGACGTGCGGACGTCGCTCACGGCGCTCGGGAGCTCCTTCCGATCGCCCGACATCGCCAAAGCGCTCGCCGCCTACCTCGCGTTCACGATCACGGAATGGGCGGCATTCATCGCGCTGATCGTCTACGCCTACCAGGACGGCGGCAGCGTGATGGTCGGCTTGGTGAGCCTCCTTCAGCTGATCCCCGCCGCGATCCTCGCGCCGATCGGATCCGTCCTCGGGGATCGGCACCGCCGCGAGCGGGTCCTGCTCTTCGCCTACGCCTCGCTCTCCTCGATGACGGCGCTGGCCGCCCTCGCGCTGCTCACCGACGCGCCGGCTCCCCTCGTCTACGCGTCGGCCACATCGGCCGGATGGCTGATCACGCTCATCCGTCCGACGCATTCGTCGCTCCTCCCCCGCCTGGCTCGCACGCCGGAGGAGCTCTCGAGCGCCTACGCGGCGAGCAGCGTTCTCGAGAGCTTCAGCATCCTGCTGGGTCCCCTCCTCGCCGGAGCGCTGATGGGCCTCGCGCCGGGATCCGTCTCGAGACCGGGGGTCGTGGATGCCGCGCTCGCCGTGCTCCTCCTCCTCGGCACCGTCAGCGTCGCCTCGATCCGGATCCGAACCGAGCCCGCGCACGACGGAGGCACCTCGGGCGTCCGGGTGGTCGCAGCCGACGCCGTTGACGGCGTCCGGGCCGTGGCGCGCGATCGCCGATCGCTGCTCCTCGTCCTGACGATGGGGCTCGCACTCGTCCAGCTCGGGTTCGTCGACGTGCTGATCGTGATCCTGGCCTTCGACATCTTCGGCACCGGCGAGGCCGGTGTCGGCTTCCTGACCGCCTCGATCGGCATCGGCGCCGTCGTGGGGGCGGCGTTCGCGATCGGTCTCGCCGCACGGTGGCGTTCGTCCCGCTCGTTCCGCTGGGGCGTGACGTGGAGCGGGATCTCGATCGCCGGGATCTCCGCTCACCCTCCCTTGGCGGGCGTGTTCCTCGCGATGAGCGGGGCGGGCGGCGCGCTCGCCGACGTCAACGGGCGCGTGATGCTGCAGCGCCTGATACCGGACAAGCAGCTCTCCCGGGCATTCGGCGTGCTGGAATCGCTCTACATGGCCGGCGAAGGCGTCGGATCGTTCCTCGCCTCGCTCCTCGTGGTGGCGCTCGGCACTCAGTGGACGCTGTTGTTCGCCGGGGTGCTCTTGCCCGCCACCGCGCTGCTGGGTCGCCGAGCTTTCGACGCGCTCGACGTCGGTGTCCGGATCCCCTCGGAGGAGATGGCGCTCCTGCGATCGACGCGGATCTTCGCGCCGCTTCCGACGCCGATGCTCGAGCGTCTCGCGAGGAACCTGATCCCGATCTCGGTGCCGGTCGGCTCCGCCGTGATCACGCAGGGTGAGGCCGGCGATCGCTTCTACGCGATCATCCAGGGCACTTTGCAGGTCCTCGTGGACGGCCGCCAGCCTCACCACGCTCGGTCCGGGCGAGTCCTTCGGCGAGATCGCGCTGATCCGAGACGTTCCGAGGACGGCGACCGTCGTCGCCACGACCGAGACCAGGCTCCTGGCGCTCGACCGCGACGAGTTCCTCCGTGCGATCGTCGGCCACGAGGACACCTCGGACGCGGCCCACGGGCTGGCGACGGAACGGCTGGACGAGCTGGAGTCGCGGCGGGACGCGTAGCTCGGTCGCCGTTCCGGAGCCTCGAGATGGTGGATCAGATCGACGACCAGCCGTCGGCGTCCAGGCGACCGAACGGCCGGCCGAAGTGGGAGAAGCCCACGAGCCAGCGCTGACTTCGCGCGTCCTCGATCCACCGTCGGCGTGCTTCAGACGCCGCATCGGGGTCCTCGTCATGATCCGAGGTCCAGTCGGGATGAACGGCCTGGGGCGGCACGTGGAGGAGATCGCCGGCGAGGAGCAGGGCGCCCTCTTCCTCTCCATCGATGACCACGACGCGGTGGCCAGGCGTGTGGCCGGGCGCATGCGCCACCCGAACGCCGGGTGCGACCTCGCGGTCCAGGGGATCGAGGTCCAGCATCCCGTCTTCCTCGAGCGCCGCCATCGCGAAGCGGCCCGTGAAGGCCGCCGGGGTCCGCCGCTCGCCGAAGAAGGCCCAGTCGTCCGGATGCACGTGATGGCGGGCGTTGGGGAACCGAGGCGTGCCGTCGGCACGACACGCGCCCCCCGAGTGGTCGGAATGGAGGTGCGTATAGACGACATGCTCGACGTCGTCGGGTGACACACCGACGACCTGGAGCTCATCGTCGATCCGGCCCGTCACGTCGTACCGAGGCGGCCCCAGGTGTCCGATGCCCGTATCGACGAGCACCGGGCCGTCGGGGGTGCGCACCAGGAACGCGTGGACGTGCCACGCCCACCCGTCACCACCGTCGGGCGGGAAGGCCCACGGAAACCGTCGTCGTTCATCGTCCCAATCGACGTCGTGACCCGGCACCTCCTCGGCGAGCGGTAACGCCGTCCATCCGTCGCAGAGGGGCACGATCTCGAAAGACCCGAAGATCAGCGGTTCGTGCGGCACCGATCGAGCCTATCCACGAGTCAGCGGTTCATGTCGGTCGGCTCGTCGACGTCCCACAGGGTTCGGCGCTCCGGGTCCAGCGCGGTCCAGGTCGGTTCATCCACGACGACGGTCGCGACCACGGCGAGGAGGTCCCGCAGGCTCCGCCGGCCGGCTTCGAGGAGCGCACGCGCCGCGTCGGTCGCCGGGACCGTCCGTAGCACGCACGGGAGCGGCCTCTCCGTACCTCCGTCGGAAAGCGTGACGGCGGCGACGCCCGTCTCGCGGGCGGCGCGCAGCATCTCCCGGAGCACCGCCGGTTGAAGATCCGGCATGTCGCCGCCAGCGAGGACGACCCACTCCGCATGCACGACACCCAGTCCTGCGGACAGCCCACGGAGCGGCCCCTCCCCTTCGATCGCATCCCTCGCGAACGCAACCCGCATGCCTGCGGGCATCGCGGGCTCCTTCACGTCGGGCGCGAGCACCACGATCACTTCATCGCAGACCTCGAGCAGACGGGTGACCGGATGCTGGAGGAGCGGCCGCCCCTCGTACTCCTCCTCGAGCTTGTCGCGCCCGAACCGGCTCGATCGCCCGCCCGCGAGGACGATCCCCGTGACCTCGCTACCGTCCCCGGCCGTCGCGTTTCCCTCGGCTCTGTACGTACGCGAACCCGAAACGGCCCTTGATGCAGAGATGCCCGCTCGTCACCGAATGGTCCTCCGGTGAGGTCACCTTCACGATCTCGTTGTCCTGGACATGCACTTCGAGCTCACAGCCCACCCCGCAATAGGGGCAGATCGTGTTGGTGACGCTCTGCGCGTCCTCGTCCCAGGTTCCCTCTGCCCGCATGTCGTGCTCGGACTTGAACATCAACGCGCCCGTCGGGCACACACCGATGCAGTTCCCGCAGTACACGCACGCCGATTCGTCGAGCGGCACCGCGAACTCCGTCGAGATCCTCGCGTCGAAGCCTCTGCCCGCCACCGCGATCGCGAAGGTGTTCTGTGCGTCGACCCCACAGGCCTCGACGCACTTGTAACAGAGGACGCACCGCTCGTAGTCGCGCACGTAGAGGTCGTTGTCGACCTTCACCGGCTGCGCCACCGTCTCCGCGACCGCCGGGTCGGGATCGTGATGATGTCCTGGCCTCCGCTCGTCTCGCTCCCCCGCGTCCATCGGCTCCATCGCCGACGCCGAATCGGGACGGATCCGCTCCATACTCGCCCGCCCAGCGTCGCCAATCCGTCGAGGCGAGCGTGGTGTCGACGCTCGAGTCGAGGAACTCCATCACGAGCTTCCGGGAGTGCCGCACTCGCTCGGTATCGGTCTTCACCTTCATCTCCGGCTCGACCCGCCGGGAGCACGCCGGCGCGAGGACGCGCGACCCCTCGACCTCGACGACGCACACGCGGCAGGCGTTGATCGGCGTGAGGTTGTCCGCGTAGCACATCGTGGGCGTGTCGACCCCCTGGACCCTGCACGCATCGAGGATCGTCGAGCCCTCGGGGACACGGACGGTCGCTCCGTCGATCTCGACATCGACCAGCTTCCTGGGAGCGTCGAGGGGCACGGCCTGGCTCATGCGGCACCGCCGTCGAAGACGCTCAGCCGCGCGATGGCCGATTGCACGGCGTTGGCCGCCGTCTGACCGAGTCCGCAGATCGACGCGTCCCGCATCACTTGGGCGACCTCGTCGATCAAGGAGAGCTCGTCTTCTCGAGAGCCGATCGGCGTCCCCGAGACCAGCCGATGGAGCGCCTCTTCCTGTCGCACCGTGCCCACGCGACACGGCACGCATTGACCGCAGCTCTCGTCGCGGAAGAACCGAGCGATCCGGAGGCACAGGTCGACGAGATCCGCGCCGTCGTCGAAGACCATGATCACGCCCGAGCCGAGCGTGTACCCGCCCTCCCGGGCATCTTCGAACGTGAGCTTCACGTCGAGCATGTCCGGCCCGACGAAGCCGCCCGCCGCACCACCGAGAAGCACTGCCTTGAGCCCTGCGCCCCCACGGACTCCTCCGGCGAGCTCGATCAGCTCCCGCAGGGTCGCGCCGTGCTCGACCTCGTAGACCCCGGGCCGTTCGACGTGCCCGGAGAGGCAGAACAATCGAGAACCGGTGGATCCCTCGGAGCCGATGGCGGCGTAGGCCTCCGCGCCGACGCGAAGGACCTCGAGCACGTTGATCAGCGTCTCGACGTTGTTGATGGCCGTCGGTTTCCCGAAGACCCCGTGGGTCACCGGGAAGGGCGGCTTGTTCCGCGGCTCACCGCGCTTGCCCTCGAGCGAGTTGAAGAGCGCCGTCTCCTCCCCGCAGATGTACGCCCCGGCGCCACGACGGAGCTCGATGTCGAAGGCGAACCCATGGCCCATGACGTCCTCGCCGAGGTGACCATGATGTCTCGCCTCCACGATCGCATGCTCGAGGCGCTCGGTGGCCAGCGGATACTCGCCCCTGATGTAGAGGAACCCCTTCTCCGCTCCGCACGCGAGACCCGCGATCGTGAGGGACTCGATGACGGCGAACGGATCCTGCTCCATCACGACGCGATCCTTGAACGTCCCCGGCTCCGATTCGTCGGCGTTGCAGATCACGTAGTGAGGCCGGACCGGCTGTGTCGCGACCGCCTGCCACTTCACGCCGGTCGGGAAGGCGGCGCCTCCACGCCCCAAGAGCTTCGCGTCGCTCACGGCCTGGATCACGCCCTCGGCCCCCATCCCGAACGCGGTGCGGAGCGCCTCGTAGCCGCCGTGGGATCGGTAGTCGTCGATCGATGTGGGATCGACGACGCCCGCCCGCCTCAGGAGGCGCAGACGATCGCGCCCTTCGGGCGCGCTCGTCTGCGGCGCGCCGATCCCGCCGGCGCACACGACCGTGGAGTCCGGCGCGACCATCGCGTCGATGGTCGCCCGGGTGGCGCCGCCGAGCGCCACCTCGGGCCGTCCCGCGCGCTGCGCGAAGACGGCCGGCGCCTGCTCGCACATCCCGAGACACGGCGATCGGACCCAGGTCCAACCACCGGCGTCCGCCCCTTCGGGCGCGGCGTCGCGCCCCAATCCCTCGCACAGGGCGAGCCCGCCCGCCCCTCGGCACGCGAGGTCGTCACAGACGTGCACGACGTTCGCCGGCCGCTCCTCGACGCTGAACATCGCGTAGAAGGTCGCGACGCCGTAGGTGTCGGCCGGTGGGACGGACAGCCGTTGCGATACGTAGTTGAGACCGCCCCGGCTGATCCACCCCACGCCGCCCTGGAGCGCGTGCAGGGTCGGCAACAAGAGGTGGCGCTGGTCGCGAGCCTCGCGGCCTCCGCGCACGACCCGGAGGTCGCGCGCGGATCGCTCCTGACCTCCGTCCCAACCGGTCTCCGGTGGCCCCAAGAATCGGTCCACCGCCGATCGCTCCGCCTCCGTCGGGGCGGCGTCCATCAGATGGAGGTCCACGCCACCTCCGTCACGCCGTCACTCGCGCTCTCCGGCACCGGCCGCGACGGCCGGCGCTGCGAGCTTTTCCACCTGCACGGCCGTGGCCTTGAACTCCGCGGTCCCCGACTTCGGGTCCCACGCATCGATCGTCAGGTTGTTGATGTCGACCTGGTCCGGGAAGTGCAGCGTCATGAACAGCAGACCGGGCCGCAGGCCGAGCGCCAGGCGAACGGGCGCCTCGACCTCGCCGCGGCGAGAGGAGATCCGCACGCGTTCCCCTTCGCGCAACCCGAGCCGCTCGGCGTCCTCGGGAGAGATGTCGAGCGTCTCCTCCCGGCGAAGCGGCGACGTGTATCCGCCCGTCTGCACCCCGGTGTTGTACGAATCCAAACGGCGGCCGGTCGTGAGACGGAACGGGTAGTCCTCGTCCAGCTCGTCCACGGGGGGTTCGTAGAGCACCACCGAGAACGGCGCCTTCGCCCCCTGCTCCGCCGGATCCTCCGACCACAGGCGGGCGTGGAGGAACTTCGTGCCCGGGTGCGACTCGTCCGGGCAGGGCCATTGGATCCCGCCGAGCTCCTCGAGCCGCTCCCACGACATGCCTGCGTGCATCGGCGAGAGCCGACGGACCTCCTCCCACACGTCCTGCGCGCTCGGCTCGCCCCAGTCGTGTCCCAGGCGCTTCGCGATCTCGCCGATGATCCAGATGTCGTCCTTCGCGTTCCCGGGAGGCACGAGCGCCGGCCGCACCCGCTGCACACGGCGCTCGCTGTTCGTGACGGTCCCTTCCGACTCGAACGCCGAATTGGCGGCCGGCAGCACGACGTCGGCCATCTTCGCGGTCTGGGTCATGAAGATGTCCTGCACGATCAAGATGTCGAGGTTCGCCAGGAGCTTGTGGGTCTTCTGGTTGTCGGCCTCGGAGGCGGCGGGGTTCTCGCCGATCACGTACAGGGCGGTCAGGTCGCCCTCCTCCATCGCCTCGAACATCTGCGAGAGGTGCCAGCCCCTCTTGGGCTCGATCGACACGCCCCATTCGCGCTCGAACCGCTCGCGAGCATCGGTGTCGGTCTCGATGTCCTGGAACCCGGTCAGCTTGTTGGGGATCGCGCCCATGTCGCCGCCGCCCTGGACGTTGTTCTGGCCACGGAGCGGGTTCATCCCGGACCCGTACGTCCCCACGTGTCCCGTCAGCAGCCCCAGGTTGATCAACGCCAGCACGTTGTCCGCGGCGTTGTGGTGCTCCGTGATCCCGAGGGTCCAGCAGATCATCGCGCGATCGGCCTTCGCGTAGGCGTGCGCGACCTCCCGGATCACGTCGGCCGGGATGCCCGTGACCTCCGCCCCGCGCTCGAGCGTCCAGTCCATCACCGAGGCCGCGTAGTCCTCGAAGCCGGTCGTCGCGAGGTCGATGAACGCCCGATGTTGCAGGTCGTTCACGATGATCTCCCGAGCCATCGTGTTGGACAGGGCGATGTCGGTCCCGACGTCCAGCCCGAGCCAGAGGTCGCCCCACTCCGCCGACTCGGTGCGGCGAGGATCGACCACGATCAAGCGCATCCCGTCATGGATCCCCTTCAGGACATGGTGGAAGAAGATCGGGTGGGCGGCGCGAGCATTCGAACCCCACAACAGCATGAGGTCGGTGTGCTCCGCCTCCTCGTATGAGCTGGTACCGCCTCCGGCACCGAAGACCGTGGCCAGACCGACCACGCTCGGTGCGTGTCAGGTGCGGTTGCAGCTGTCGATGTTGTTGCTGCCCAGAGCCTGCCGGATGAACTTCTGTGCCGCGAAGTTCATCTCGTTCGTGGCCTTGGAGCAGCTGAACAGGCCGACCCCTTTGCCGCCGTGGCGATCCGTGGCGGCGCGCAGCCCCTCGGCGGCCCGGTCGAGGGCCTCCTCCCAGGTCGCGACGCGCAGCTCGCCGTCCTCGCGCACCATCGGCTCGGTGAGTCGCGTGAGCCCGTTCGGCATCGAGCGCTCCTTTCCGGTCCGGACGTCCCGGCCGTCGAGCGATTCTAGGGCCCCGGGAGGGATGGGTATCGGGGTGCCGCCGTCTACTGTGTTGCCGATGACCGACGATGCGCCGAACGAAGCCGCCGCCGCCGCCTCGAGACTCATGACGCGGCTACGAGGCAAGGCTCCGCGGATCACGCCGCATCCCGGACCGGTAGGCCCCGAGCAGAACGTCGGAAGCAGCAAGTCGGGCGCGCTGAGGGCGGCGATCTTCGGCATGAACGACGGCCTGGTGTCCAACCTCTCGTTGATCTTCGGCGTGGCGGGCTCCGGGGTCGCCGGCAAGGTGGTCGTGATCGCCGGGTTCGCCGGCCTGCTCGCGGGCTCGTTCTCGATGGCGGCCGGCGAGTACGTCTCGATGAAGGTGCAGCGTGAAGTCTTCGAGCAGCTGATCCACAAGGAAGCGCACGAGATCGCGACGCAACCGGAGGAGGAACAGCGAGAGCTCGCGCGGATCTACGAGAAGAAGGGCATCGACCCGGCGATCGCCGAACAGATCTCGGTCGCGCTGATGCAGGATCCGGAGGTCGCCTTACAGACCCACGCTCGGGAGGAGCTCGGGATCGACATGGAAGAGGGACTCGGCTCCCCGTGGGCCGCCGCGGGGTCCTCGTTCGTGATGTTCTCGATCGGGGCAGCCGTGCCCCTCCTCCCCTTCCTGTTCACATCCGGTGGCGCGGCGGTGGCCGTGTCGGCAGGCCTGTCGGCGGTCACGCTCTTCGCCGTCGGGAGTGCCATGACCATCCTGACCGGCCGCGGGGTCGTGTTCTCGGGAGCGAGGATGCTCGCGATCGGCGCCGCCGCCGCGGCCATCACGTACGGGGTGGGCTCGCTGGTCGGCGGGGCCGTCAGCTGATCGACGACGCGATCAGCCGCTCCGGGTGCGTGTAGACGTTCAACCGCTCGTCGCGGACGAAGCCGACCAACGTCATGCCGAACCGCTCTCCCGCCTCGACCGCGAGCGACGACGGTGCGCTCACGGCGCTCACGATCGGGATCCCCGCGACCGCCGCCTTCTGCACGATCTCGAACGAAAGCCGACCGCTCACCTGCAGCACGTGATCCGCGAGCGGCACGTGGCCGGCCATCACCTGCTCGCCGATCACCTTGTCGACCGCGTTGTGGCGGCCGACGTCCTCGCGAACGGAGACGAGCTCCCCGTCGGCGGAGAAGAGCCCGGCGGCGTGGAGCCCCCCGGTCCGTTCGAAGACCTTCTGCGCCTTGCGGAGGGCGGTCGGGAGCGACGAGCAACAGGTCGGCCGCGACCCGGGTGCCCTTCGCGACGGGAGCGCACCTGACCTCGATGTCGTCCAGCGCCGCCTTCCCGCAGACGCCGCACGACGACGTGGCGTAGAAGTTCCGCTTCAACAGGTCGAAGTCGAACGGGCGGTTGAGCGTGACCGACACGATGTTGTATTGCTGATCCTCGCCGGGAAGCGTGTCGCAATAGGCGACCCGGCTTACATCCCGAGGGGTGATCAGCCCTTCCGTGAAGAGGAACCCCACGGCGAGTTCGAAGTCGCCACCGGGCGTTCGCATCGTGACGGCCACCGATCGCAGTTCCTGTCCCGGACCCTGCACGCGGATCTCGAGGGGTTCCTCCGCGGCCAGCGTGTCGGTCCGCTCCGAACGGATCCCTTCGTTCATCGCGACCACGTGCACCTTCGAGGTGTTCCGTCTGAGTGGCTGCGCCGCGGTCGCCATCACCACGATTATCGTCCTTCTCCCAGGAAGTCGAGCCCAGGGAGTCGAGTCCAGGAGGTCGAGGCGCGGTCAGTGGGAGACGGCGGCCGCGGCGATCTCCGAGACGAGCTCCCGCTTCCAGAACCGCTCCAGCGCGAACGGCGCGATCAGATCCGGCACGATGTTGTCGTGCACGAGGTCGGCCATCGTGACACCGACGATGGGCGTGGCTTTGAACCCGTAGGTGCCCCAGCCGCCGTCGATCAGGAACCCCTCGACGTCGGTGAGCCCCATGATCGGCGAGTAGTCGGGCGTCACGTCGCACAGGCCACCCCACGCGCGCATCAGCTTCACCCGTCCGAGCATCGGCAGGAGCTCGAGCGTGTGGGCGGCCGTCACCTCGAGGAAGTCCAAGGTGGAGTCCTGTGCGTACGAGGTGTAGGGCTCGATCTCCGACCCGATCAGGACCTCGCCTCGATCGGTCTGAGAGATGTACACGTGCAGGGTGGCGGAGACGAGGATCACGTCGAGGAACGGCTTCAGCGCCTCGGTCACGAACGCTTGCAGCGGATGGGTCACGATCGGCGTCTCGACGCCCGCCATCCGGCAGATCTCGCTCGTCCATCCGGCCACGGCCGAGATCACGGTGCCGGTCGCGATGTCACCCCGGTTCGTCCGAACGCCGGTGACCCGGCCGCTCTGGACGTTCACGCCGGTCACCTCGGTGCCCTGATGCACGTGGACGCCCATCCGATCCGCCATCCGCGCGTAGGCCCACACGACGGCGTCGTGGCGGATCACCCCACCCGGCGGATGGTAGAGGGCGGCCATGATCGGGAAGTCGGGATGGCTCGAGAGATCGAGCTCCGGACAGAGCTTCGCGATCTCGTCCGGATAGATCACGCGGGAGTCGACACCGAGCAGCCGGTTCACCTCCGCGCGCTCGTGCGCGACGATCACGGCGCGCTCGGCGTGCGCGAGCGTGAGATGGCCCTGCTGCGAGAGCAGGAGGTTGTAGTCGAGCTCCTGCGCGAGCTGCTCGTAGAGCCGGAGCGACTCCTTGTAGAAGGCGACTCCTTCGGGCGTCCGGTAGTTCGCGCGGACGATCGTCGTGTTGCGGCCGGATCCCCCCGCGCCCATGTAGCTCTTGTCCAGGACGGCGACATCGCGGATGCCGCGCTTGGCGAGCTCGTACGCGATCGCGAGCCCGTGGGCGCCGCCGCCGACGATCACGACGTCGTAGGAGTCCTTGAGCTCGTGATGGCGCCACATCCGCCACGGGCGGAAATATCGGATCGGGTGCATCAGCGCCACCCCTCCGCTCGCAAAGCCTGCCATCCGACGGGGCTGCCGCCGAGCCCGGTGACCACGCTCGAGAGCGCCTCCCAGGCGTACCGGGCGAACTCCGTGGCCACGTAGACCTCGAGCACGGGCATCGAGAGATCTCGGCGGACCATCAGCGCGCGAACCTCCACGATCGGCGCGCCCGCCGCTTCCCCGGGCGCGAGCGTCGTGGGATCCCACGACGTCGTCCTCTCGAGGACGGCGGCGAGGTCCGGCCCGGCGAGCGCGAAGCCGGCGAACAGGTGGGTCACGTCCGTGACCATCGTCCCGGAGCCGGCGATCGGCTCGATCGCCCGGATCAGCCTTCCCTCCGCGTCCGGTCCCCCGAACATCACCGCCCACTCCGCCGAGATCCGTGCGAGGACGGTGTCTGCCGGCGTCGGCAACGTGTCCGGGATGCGGCCGCGGAGATCCACCTTGGCGCGCGCGGTGACGTCCGCGATCGCCACGCGATCGCGGATGGCACCGCGCTCGGCCTCGTCGTCTCCGTAGGACGCCGGGATCTCCCACCCGGCCTCCTCCACGAACACCGCCCCGCGGCGCGACGACAGTCGCGCCGCGGGCGAACGCCTGATCGCGGCCTTCACGCTCGCAGCCTTTGCCCGTGGGGGTCGTAGAACGGAGCCGTGCGCACCGTCCCCGTCGTGTGGCTCCCTCCGAACTGGATCTCGAACGTGCGCTCGTCGGAGGCCAGATCCGCCGGCACCCAGGCAAGACCGATGACGCTCTCGGCGGCGGCGCTCCGCCTCGCCGACGTCACCCGGCCGACCCACCTCCCGTCGCGGACCACCGAGGCCCCCTCGGGCGGCAACCATCCGTCGGGGGCGGTGAACCCCACCAAACGCTCCTGAGGACCCTCTTCCTTCAGATCCCGAAGCGCGCGTATGCCCAGGAAGTCGTCCTTGTCCTCCTTCACCATCCATCCGAGCCCCACCTCGAACGGATCCGACTCCGCGTCGGTGTCCTGACCCACGAGGATGTGCTGCTTCTCGAGACGGAGGATCCGCTGCGCCTCGAGTCCGAACGCGGCGATCCCTCCGGTTGCCCCCGTCTCGAGGATCGCGTCCCACATGTGCTCGCCGTAGGCCGACGGGAAATGGACCTCGTAGCCCATCTCCCCCACGAAGCCGATCCGAAGGACCAGCGACGGCACACCCGCGACCTCGATCCTCGTCCCGGACATGTACGGCATCGCCTCGCCCGACACGTCGGCGTCGGTGAGCGCCGCCATGACGCTCCTCGCTCGCGGCCCGGCCAGATTGACGGCACCGAAGGCGCCGGTCACGTTCAGCACGCGTGCATCGAGCTGCCAGTCCGCGTTCCACCAGGTGATCCACCGCTCCAGCGCCGCCGTGTTGCCCGTCGTGACCGTCACGAAGAACTCGTCGTCATCGAGCCGGACGACCGCGCCGTCGTCGAGGATCACACCCTCGTCGTTGAGCATCGCGCCGTAACGGATCCGCCCCACCGCGAGGTCGGAGAACCGACACGGGTAGAGGCGTTCCAGCAGCTCGACCGACTGCGGGCCCTTGATCCGGAACTTGCCGAGGGAGCTCACGTCGATCAGACCGACCCGGTTCCGAACGGCTTCGACCTCCCCCTCCGGGGTGGTGTAGTGGTGCGGCCGGCGCCAGTCCCCTGCCCACATGAACTCCGCGCCGGCCGCCACGTGCCGGTCGTGCATCGTGCTCTCCTTGCGCGGAGTGAGCCGCGCGCCCGCCAGTGTGCCCATCTCCACGGGAACCCAGGGCGGCCGTGCGGTGGTCGGCTTCGTCTCCTCGAACGTTCGTCCCGTCGCTCGGCCGCAGAGGCGCTGAGAAGACAACATGCACGCCTTCCCCTGGCACGGACCCATCGTGATCGTCGTGTACCGCTTGAGGAGCTCCATCGAGTCGAACCCCTCGGTCGCGGCCGTCTTCAGCTCCTTCGAGGTCACGTCCATACAGAGGCAGGCGAACTGCTTCCCGGAAGCGTTCGACACCTCGGGAGGCAGGACGACCGGGTCACCGGCTGACGCCGCCTCCGCTCTGAGCTCCTCCACCGTGGCGCGGTCGACCTCGTGACCGAGCGCGGTCGCGACCTCGAGTCCCGCGAGTCTCCCCTGCCTCACGGCGTCCTCGGGCGTCCGGGCGCCGGCCACGGCGCCCACCGCGTGCGTCCCTTCCGGCATCTCGATCGGCAGGAACGCCTGCATCGTCTCGTCGAAGGCGAGCCGCGCACCCGCCTGTGCCAGCAGGTTGGTCGAAGGCACCTGGACGCACGCGATCACGAGGAGATCGCAGGACACCTTCCGCCCGGACGTCGAGCCGGGTCGTCCCACCGTGACGCCGGTCACGTGCCGCCGGCCGTGGGCGGAGACGATCGTCGAGGCCGGAATCACCGAGAACCCCTCCGGCCAGCCGCCCTCGGACCGAAGATCGACGACGGTGACCTCGGCTCCCGCGTCCCGCAACGCCCAGGCGGTCGAATATCCCGTGTTGTCCGCCGCGAGGACCACCACGCGCCGCCCGGGGAGCACGCCGTAGCGATGGAGGAGCAGCTGCGCGCCGGAAGACACCATGACCCCCGGAAGATCGTTCCCGGGGAAGACGGCGGACTGCTCCACGGCGCCCGTCGCGAAGATGACGTGCTTCGCGCGGATCCGGTACAGAGCGTCAGGCCCCGCGGCCGCCACCAGCATCCCGCCGAAGACCCCGAACGCCGCCGTTTCCGCCAAGAAGCGGACGCCCGCCTCGAGGGTCTGCCGCGCGAGCCCCGACCGCATGGCCCCGCTCGCGTCTCCCAGCAGGTGGCCGCCGGCCTCGCGGCCCTGCTCGAGCAGGACGACCGTCGCTCCGGCCTTCGACGCCTCGGCCGCGGCCGCGAGGCCGGCCGCCCCGGCGCCGATCACGAGGACGTCGGGATGGAGGTTGATCCTCCGCCGGCGCCGGTGATCGGGCTCGTGCGGAACCGTGCCGAGCCCCGCCTTCGACCGGATGAACGGCTCGACGAAGGGCCACGCCCACCGCGGCCGTTGGAAGATCTTGTAGTAGAAGCCGGGAGGCATCATGAAGGACAGGGTGTTGAGCCATCCGTGGATGTCCCGATCGACGGAGGGCCACGCGTTCTGGCGCTCCACCTGCATCCCGTCCCGCACGGGCTCGGTGCACGCTCGGACGTTGGGGATCCCATCGATCTGCATCAGGCAGTTCGGACACGAGCCGGTCATGCAGTGCAGCCCGCGAGGACGGTGGTACTTGAACGAGCGGCCGGTGATCGTGACGCCGGCGGCCGCGAGCGCCGATCCCACCGTGTCCCCCACGAAGGCCGACACCGTCCGGCGTTCGAATCGGAAGCTGATCGGCCGATCGCGCCGGATCGCTTCGCCCAGGCGCTCCGGGAGCCGCTCGCTCACGCGGGCGCGGCCTCGCGGTCCTCCGGCCGATACGTGCGCCTGATCTCGTTCGTCATCGTGTGACGCTCCGCGAGGAACCACGCGCGGCATCCGCTCTGGTGAACCCACCACTCGGTCTGCCAGCCGTCGATGTTCCGGCGGAAGTACAGAGACGCAGCGAGCTCCCGATCCGTCGCCTCCGGGCCGGCGCGACGCGTCGTCTCGCCGCCGAACGCGAACTCGAGGGCCTCGCGCGGCCCGCAGTTCGGACACGTGATCAGGAAGGTCACCCCGCTCCTCTCCGATCTCTGGTGATCTCCGGCGCCGCCCGAGCGGCCCGGAACGGGCGTGAGACTATCCGACCGAACTCCGGCCTCGCCAGTCGATCTCGGGGGGAAGCCACACGAGACATCCGACACCCGACCGGAGCGCCTCGCTCGCCTTCCGGTAAAGGCGCCGGGAAAGCTTCTGCCTGTCGGGGCCGAACACGACGAGCCCTGGTTGGCGTTCCCGGACGAGCTCGAGCAACGCCGAGACGGGTCGCGGGCTCCTGACCCGCAGCCGCTCGACTCGCAGGCCGAACTCCGCGGCGAGCCGCGCCGGTCGCTTGACGGATCGGGAGACGTCCGGCGTGAGCTCCTCCAGGGCGTCGTAGCCCATCATCACGGAGAGCGCGAGCGGCTCGAGCCTCGTGATGTTCGCGACGATCAAGGGCTCGCCCGACTCGACTGCGGCATCGACGGCGACCACGATCGCTTCCTCGTCGAACGGGGCACCCATCGTCGCCAGGAGGATGGGCCGGCCCGCCGCTGAGGCCATCCCGTTCGGCACCTGTCGATCGAGCTGGTGCCCGATCCTCATCCCGATCGGAGCTTCCAGCTGGGAAGGTTCCGTGCCGCCGCTCGGACCTTCCGCCTCCATTGCGGCATGTAGACGAGCCACCACCCCGCCATCGCGATCAGGGCGAGCGGGAAGAGCGGCCGATCCGTGAGGACGGCCAGCAGGACGACCGCCAGGCCGATCCCACTTCCCAGCCACATCGCCTGGATCCGGTAGTGCCGCATGCCGCGCATGACCCCTTCGTACTCTTCGGCCGGGATCTGCGCCGTGTCCCAACGGCGGCCGCACGACGGACAGGTCCACGACTCGCCGTAGGGGATGTGCTGGACCTCGCCGCAATCGCATCTCACGGTGATCGGCGGACCCTTCACGGCGCGATGGTACACGGCGACCCTCATGCGGTCGGGCGCAACCTCCTCGGATTGAACGCTCCGGAGTGCCGTGCTATACCCGGCCAGCGGTTCAGAGGGCTTCCGGGCCTGAGATGGCCCACGAGTCAGGAGAGGGAGGGGTCAGGTGGCTGACGAGGTCACGGCGCAGGCGACCATCGAGGAGCGACAGCTCCTGAAGTCGCTCAATTGGTGGGACGGGTTCGTCATCGCCCTGTGCAACCCGGGGTTCTTGATCGCGTCGCTCGGCTTCACCCTGGCTACGGTCGGGGCGCTGGGATCCGTGGTCCTGTGGGGCATCTCCGCAGTGGTCGGCCTTCTCCAGAACTGGATCTACTCGGAGACCGCGGCGATGTTCCCGGACAAGCCCGGCGGGATCGCGCTGTACGCCCACGAAGGCTGGCGCAAGTACTTCAACCTGGTCGGTCCGATCTCTGCGTTCGGGTACTGGATCGGCTGGTCCGTGGTCCTCTCGATCTTCGGGAACCTGATCGGGTCGCTGGTCGTCGCCGAATGGTTCCCCGGGTCGGCCGACAAGGTCTACTTCACGACCCCCTTCGACGCGGCGATCGGTCCCGCCAACATCATCGGGATCGGCGTCGTCCTCGCCGTGTGGCTCTTCAACGTCTTCGGGGTGAAGCCCTCGCTCGCGATCGGCTATGTCACCGGCGTCCTGCTGATGATCCCGCTCGCGATCTTCATCGTGGTCCCGTACTTCACGGGTGACTGGACAAGCACCAATGTGAAGTTCGAAGACGTCGCCTCGGGCGGCGAGTTCAGCCTGTTCGCCATCTCGGTGATGTGGCTGTTCATCATGTGTTGGTCCGCGTACGGGATCGAGGTGTGCGCGAGCTTCGCTCCCGAGTACCACGACACGAAGCGGGACACCGCGCTCGCGCTCCGGTCCGCCGCCGCGTTCTCGCTCGCCGTCTACATCCTGCTGCCGCTGGGCCTCGGAGGGGTCGTCGGGAGCACCGGGGACTTCGGCCCCTACTACGTCGAGGCGTTCAAGTCGATCGTTGGCGACACGTTGGGTGGCATCGCGATCATCTCCTTGCTCGCGAGCTTGGTCCTGTCGATGAACTCGGCGACCGCCGACGGCGGCCGAGCCCTCTACGGGATCGCCCGCGACGACATGACGATCAAGTGGCTGTACCACCTCAACAAGTTCCACGTCCCGGCGCGCGGGATGACCGTGGACATGGTGGTGAACGTCCTCCTGATCCTGATGCTCGGGGCGAGCAACCTCGCGATCCTGTACATGTCGAACATCGGCTACGTGCTCGCACACGTCTTCGCCCTGACCGGCTTCCTCCTGCTCCGTCGAGACCGACCGGACTGGCCGAGGCCGATCAAGGTCGGCCCCGCGTGGATCGGTATCGCCTGGCTGCTGGCGGCCTTCAACCTGTTCCTCGTCATCTTCGGCGTGACCCAGAGCAAGGTCGCGGCATTCGTCGGGTTCTACGAGTTCGCCGGAGCGCCGCTCTGGATCGGGCTGGGCGTGCTCGTGGCATCGGTTCTGCTGTTCTTCTACCGGCGAGCGGTCCAGGACAGGAAGCCGATCACGTTCCGAGATCTGGACGTGCCGACCGTTCCGAACGAGGATCAGATGCGTCTGCTCCGCGAGGAGGTCATGCCGGACAGGTCGTAACAGATCGGAGAGAACCGATGGTGGCAACGGGGCGGTTCGCCGCCCCGTTGCCGTTCTCGGGCTCCCGCGGGCCGGGCGTTGCCCGGCTCGCGGAGCACGCCTAGCATGGGCGCCTACACCCTCCAGGAGGAGAGATGACCGAGAAGATGTGGGGTGCCGAGCCCTTCTGGGGCCTCGGCTACGACTGGGATCCCGACTGGGTCTACACCGACAAGCAGAAGGAGCTCCGCGCCACCCTGATCGAGCTGTGTGAGAAGGAGCTCCGCGCGAACGCCAAGCGATTCGACGACGAGCTCATGTTCCCGCGCCGCAACCTGGAGCTCCTCGGCGAGCACGGCTTCCTCGGGCTGACGGTCCCGGAGGAATACGGCGGCCTGGGCGAAGACCACGTCGCGTACTCGATGGTCTGCGAGACGATCGCCCGCTACGGCTGCGCCTCCACCGCGATGTGCTACGTGATGCACATCGGCGCCGTGAACGCGATCATGCTCCGCGCCACCCCCGAGCTGGTCGACAAGTACATCCGCCCGTTGAACTCGGGCAAGATCGGGACCCTCTCCTATTCCGACCCCGAGACCGGTTCCCACTTCTGGTACCCCATCTCCTCGGGCGCGGAGCGCTCCAACGGGGGGTTCAAGATCCGCAAGAAGGCCTCGTGGACGACGTCGGGCGGCTTCGCCGACTTCTACGTCGTGCAGACCACGAGCCCCGACTTCACCGGCTACGACGACCTCTCCGTCTTCGTGGTCGACGGTGAGCACATCCAGGCCCATCCGTCGCTGTGGGATGCCCTCGGACTGCGGGGCAACCAATCCGGACCGATCGAGATCGACAACATCGAGATCCCGGCCGAGCAGCTCGTGGGACCCACCGGGGACGGTGCCAACTCCAACGACGAGTCCGTCGACCCCTGGTTCCTGGTCGGCTCCTCGTCGGTCTGGAACGGGCTCGCGCTCGGCGCGATCGACATCGCCAAGCGCCACACCACCCGCAAGAAGCACGTGGACGTCGGGCTGCGGGTCGCCGACTATCCGACCATCCAGGATTACGTCGGCGAGGCCGTGATGGACACCAACGCCTCGCGGCTGTTCACCCTCTCCGTCGCCCAGGCGATGGACGGCGCGACCGAGAACAACACCGTGAACCCCGGACCCGGCGAGCTCGCGCGCGGGAACTTCCTCCACTGGGCGTGGCAGATCAAGTTCGGAGCGGCGAAGAACACCGCCCATGTCGTCGACAAGATGCTTCACGCGTGCGGCGGCTCCGGCTACAAGCGCGACATGGAGCTCGAGCGTTATCTCCGGGACGCGAAGGCCGGCTGGGTGATGGGCCCGACCAACGAGGTCCTGAGGCAGTTCGTCGGCAAGGCCGTCCTCCTCGGGTTCGAATCGCTCGACTACTGGAACCAGTCGTACAACCGCCGGGCCGTCGAGAACGAGGTCAAGAAGCTCGACGCGGCCGGCAAGCGCGAGCTCGCCGAGCAGCTGTTCAAGGAAGCCGACGAGCAGCAGTCGAAGGAGCCCGCGGCCAAAGGCTGACGTCGATGGCGATCTCTGCCGGACGCCGGAGCATCACCGTCCCGGGGATGATCCCCTCGGACCCGTTCCTCGAGCGGTACTGGGTTCGACCCGGCGGAGCGACCGTGGTCGTGCTCGAGGGCGACGACCAGCTCACCGTCCGCGATACGGACGGCGGTCAGGTCGCGGAGGTGACGGCGCTCGCGCCGGACGGCTCCGACGACGCGGCGGCGCTCGGCGCTCGCGCCGACGCCCCCGCGTCGGTCCTGCGGTCGCTGATCACATCGGAGGCGAACGGCGCCTCCGATGTGATCCGAGCGCTCGCCGGGCAGGGCCTGGATCCGACGGATGCGACGGCCGTTCGGCTCTTCGGGGAATGGTCGCCGCCGGGCTCCTCCCAGACGTTCACCGCCGAGCGGCCGGTCGTGGTGGTCGTCGCGGCGCCCGAGGGCGCGTCCGTGCTCGAGGGCGGCATCCCTGCGTCGGACCTCGATGTCGAGATCCGACGGACGCGCCCTCGGACCCACGGCGAGCTCGAACTTCCTCCTCCGCTCGCAGAGCCGCGCCTCGACTTCCGCGTCGACCGCGCGACGGCCCTGTCCTACGAGGTGAAAGCCGGCGAGTACATCCAGATCATCGACGTCGAGGGCAAGCAGTGCTCGGACTTCCTCGCGTTCCACCGCCGGAAGCTGGAGGACGGCGTCGAGCGCGGCTTCGACCCAACGATCACCCGGACGCTGATGGGGAACGCGTTCCCGCAGCCGGGCCTGTACTCGAAGTTCTTCGACCTCGACATGGACGTCCTCGTCGAGGTGATCCGGGACACGGTCGGGCGACACGACTCGTTCCTGCTCGCGTGCACCTCGCGCTACTACGAGAACCTCGGCTACTTCGGGCACACGAACTGCACGGACAACTTCAACCGCCAGCTCGAGACGTACGCGATCGCGCCGCGCAAGGGCTGGCAGGCGTTGAACTTCTTCTACAACACGATGTTCGCGACGGACAACGTGCTCGTGTTCGACGAGCCGTGGTCCCGCCCGGGCGACTACGTGCTCCTTCGGGCAGCGACCGATCTCGTGTGCGCCTCCAGCGCCTGTCCCGACGACGTCGATCCCGCGAACGGCTGGGATCCGACCGAGGTGCACGTCCGCGTCTATCCCCCCGAGCACACCTTCTCGGCGGCGATCGCGCACCGCGTGACGCCCGATGCCGAACCCACGCTCACGACGGAAACGGGATTCCATCCACGGATCTCCGAGCTCACGAGCCGGACGACCGAGTACAACGGCTACTGGCTGCCGACGAGCTTCGACAACCACGGCGCCACCGACGAGTACTGGGCGTGCCGCGAACGAGCCGCCGTCATGGATCTCTCGCCGCTCCGGAAGTTCGAAGTGCTCGGGCCCGACGCCGAGGCGTTGATGCAGGCCACGGTGACCCGCGACGTCCGACGGCTCGCCGACGGGCACGTCGTCTATACCGCGTTGTGCAACGAGGCCGGCGGCATGATCGACGACGCGACGATCTTCCGGATCGCGGACACGAACTTCCGCTTCGTGGGAGGGAGGGAGTACGACGGCGTCTGGCTCCGAGAACAGGCCTCACGCCTCGGCCTGAACGCGTTCGTGAAGGAGTCGACCGACCACCTCCACAACGTGGCCGTGCAAGGGCCGGCGAGCCGGGATCTCCTGAAGCCGATCGTGTGGGTGCCGCCGTCCCAGACGCCCTTCGAGGCGCTGGGTTGGTTCCGGTTCTCCGTGGGGCGGATCGGAGGGCCGAAGGGAGTGCCGGCCGTGATCTCGAGGACGGGATATACCGGCGAGCTCGGGTACGAGATCTTCTGCCATCCGAAGGACGCGCCCGCCGTGTGGGACATGGTGTGGGAGGCGGGCAAGGCACACGGTCTGGCGCCTCTCGGCCTCGATGCGCTCGACATCCTGCGCATCGAGGCCGGCCTGATCTTCGCGGGCTACGAGTTCGACGACCAGATCGACCCGTTCGAGGCGGGCATCGGCTTCACGGTGACCAAGGACAAGGAGGAGGACTTCGTCGGCCGCGAGGCGCTCAGGGAGCGCCGCGAGCATCCGCAGCGATCCCTGGTCGGCCTGGACCTCCAGGGGAACGAGACGGCCGGCCATGGCGACGGTGTCTACGCCGGTCGCCAGCAGGTCGGGGTCGTGACGAGCGGGACCCGTTCCCCGATCCTGAAGAAGAACATCGCGCTCGCTCGCGTCGCGGTCCAGCACCGAGACCTCGGAACCTCGCTGGAGGTCGGCAAGCTCGACGGACAGCAGAAGCGCATCGGCGCACAGGTCGTGCGCTTCCCCTTCTACGATCCCGACAAGGCGCGGCCCCGCTCGTAAGGATGGGCGCCCTCCTCGAATCCTTCACCCCCGATCAGGTGGAGACGTTCCATCGGGACGGGTTCCTCGTCGTGGAAGAGGGGTTGATCTCCGACAAGGCGCGCGAGCTTCTGGAGGATCGCTATCTCCGCCTGTTCGACGGCGAGTACGAAACGGGGATCAAGCCGGACGAGGTGAACTGGGTCAAGGGTCGGGACCCGGAGGATCGCACGCGCCAGCTCTGCAACGCCTGGCGAGCCGACACCGTGATCGCCGCGCAGGTCCTCTCGGCGAGGATCGGCCGCCTCGCGGCGCAACTCATGAGCTATCCGGGGGTCCGGATCCTCCAGGACAACGTGCTGTGGAAGCCACCGGGAACGAAGGCGATCGGCTTCCACCAGGACGGCTCCTACGCGGACTACCTCGTCCCTCCGGAGATGGTCACATGCTGGATGTCGCTGCACGAGACCCAGGCCGATGCCGGACCGATCGCGTACGTGCGCGGCTCGAACCATTGGCCGTGGACACCTCCGGAGCGTTCCCAGTTCCACGCGCCGGAGGACTGGCTGGAAGGGGTCCGCGCGGCGAAGCCGCCTGACGCGGAGATGGAGATCGTGCCGGTCGTCGTCAAGCCGGGCGGCGGCGCGTTCCACCACAACCTCACATGGCACGGCTCCGAGCCCAACACGAGCGGCGCCGTGGCGCGGATGGCCCTCGTGTCGCACATGCTTCCCTCGTATGCGAGGTTCCATCACCGCAACGTCGATCTGATCTATTCGCGCTACCGGCGGCGCGGCGACCTCTCGATGGACGAGTCGTTCTTCCCGGTCCTGTGGGACGAGACCGGCCACCGCACGGCCTGGCTCGCGGGGCTGCCGAACATCGACTAGGAGACCGAGGCGGTCGAGGCGTCGGGGCTCCAGCGGTAGCCCACGCCGGGCTCGGTGACGATGAACCGGGGCATGGCCGCGTCGTCACCCAACTTCTGCCTGAGCTGGCGAACGTACACATGGAGGTAATGGCTCTCGTTCCCGTATCCCATGCCCCACACCTTCCTCAGCAGCCACTGGTGAGTGAGCAGTTTCCCGGGGTTCGTCACCATCGCCTCGAGAAGGGCATATTCGTTCGGGGTCAGATGGACGGGATCATCGCCGAGCCGCACGAGCCGTCGGCCGAGGTCCACCCGGAGGTCGCCGTACCGCATCTCGGGCTCCGACGCCAAGTCGGCATCGGTTCGACGGAGCGCGGCCCGCATCCTCGCCAGCAGCTCCTCCACATCGAACGGCTTCGTCACGTAGTCGTCCGCGCCGGCGTCCAGCGCCTCGATCTTGTCCGAGCGTCCTTCACGGACCGACAGGACGATGACCGGGACGTCGGTCCACGATCGGAGCCTCCGGATGACCTCTGTGCCCTCGAGATCCGGCAGACCGAGGTCCAGCACGACGAGATTCGGCGTGCGCGCGGCCGCAAGCGCGAGACCCTCTTCCCCCCCTTCCGCCGTGGCGACGTCGTAGTCCTGCGCTTCGAGCGATCTTCGCAGCGCTCTCAGGATCTGCGGCTCGTCGTCGATAACCAGCACCCGGGTCACGTGGCCACGCTGCCTCGCATGGCCGCAGATGACGTGCCGTGACGATCCTCTTCCAGGATCGGAAGCTCGAAGATCACGGCGGTTCCTCCGCCCGGGGCCCCACTCGCCCGGATCGTGCCGCCGTGCGCGACGATCACCGCCCGCGCGATCGCCAGGCCGAGACCGGTCCCACCTCGTCCCTCTCCGGCATCGTGGCGGTAGAACTCCTCGAACACACGCTCGCGATCCTCCGGCGGGATCCCGGGGCCTCGATCGCTGACCCGTACCTGGACGGTCGACCGCCAGCGGGCTGCCGCGATCTGGATCTCGCTTCCCCGCGGAGAGAATCGGATCGCGTTCTCGATGATGTTCGTGAGGACCTGCCCGATCTGGATGGGATCGGCATCGACCGGCGGAAGCTCCGGCCGGATCGTCGTCCGGATCACGACGTGTTCCAGGGAGCGCCGCATCCGCTGGAGCACCGAGCCGATCACCTCGTCGATGAGCATCGGTTGCTTCGAAGGAACAAGCACCCCCGCGCGCATCCGGGCGAGATCCAGGAGGTTGCCGACGATCAGGTTCAGGTGGTCCGCCTCCTCGACCACCGTGCGGAGCACGTCTCGCCGCTCCTCCTCGCTGTAGTGAGCGCCCTCGGCGAGCAGGCCGGACGCACTTGCCTTGATGGATGAAAGCGGCGTCCGGAGGTCGTGGGTCACCGAGGAGAAGAGGGCTGCGCGAAGGGCGCTCGCCTCCACCTGCAATCGCGCCTCTCGAACCTCACCGTCGAGCGCTGCCCGCTCGATCGCGAGCGCCGTTTGGGCGGCGAGGGTCTTCAGCAAGCCGAGCTCGGGTGGCGAGAACGGCTCCTCACCCGCGGCCCTCACGACCGTGAGCGCCCCCAACGATCTCGATCCGGTCTCGAGCGGGATGGAGAAGGTCTGTCCTGGAGTGATCTGTCGGTCGCCCGCCGTCGATCTGCCGACACCGCTCGGTGTGGAGATCTCCGCGCTCGCGAGTCCGAACAGCCCCAGGAGCGCCTCGGCGACCCCATCGAGGATGCCCCCCAACGGCTCGCTGGAGATGAACCGCTCGGTCGCGGTGTTGAGCAATCGCGCCTCCGTCGCCCGGCGCTCTGCGCGCGACCTCTCCTCTCGAACCCTGCTGACGAGCGCTCCCACGATGAGCGCTGACAGCAGGAAGGCGACCAACGCGACGACGTCGGATGCATGCCGCACCGCGAGCGTGTGATGCGGCTCTGTGAAGAAGAAATTGAGACCGAGGAACGAGAGGAACGATGCGACGATCCCGCTTCCTCGGCCGGCGACCGCGCCGGCGACGACCACCGCGAGCAGGGCGAGGGACGTCGCGGCAGCGAGGTTCCTCGAGCCGAGAACCAGGGCGATGCCGACGGCCGCCGCGGGTGCCACGGCCCCAACGAAGAGTGCCGATCCCCGCGAGGCAGGCCGGGACGCGAGCACGTTCTTCATCCTCTCGAGTCTCGCACACGGCTAACGAGACGCTGAAGCGCGCTCGCATCTTGAGGACTTCTTCAGACGAGGTGGCTTCATCTTGAGCGGACGCTGATGAGAGGGGTCCGACACTTTCTGCATGAAGCAGGAGGAGCGGCCGACTCGCACCCCGATCGACACGAGGACCATCGATCCGTTCCGTCCCGCTCGCCCGGTTCGCCCCGACCGTGCCTCCCGTCTCAAGCGCAAGATCGTCGGAAAGCCGCTTGCGACCGAGCGATTGGTCCACGAGCGGCTCGGGAAGCCGACCGCGCTGGCGGTCTTCGCCAGCGACAACCTGTCGTCATCCGCCTACGCGACGGAGGAGATCCTCCGCGTCCTGCTCGTGGCCGGCTTGGGCACCGCCGCCTTCTCCAGGGTTGTGCCTATCACCATCGCGTTGCTCCTGGTGCTTGGCATCCTCCTGTTCTCGTACCGGCAGACGATCCGCGCGTACCCGCAAGCCGGCGGGGCGTACCTGGTCACGCGCGACAACTTCGGCGTCAAACCCGCGCAGGTCGCGGGGGTTGCGCTCCTCACTGACTACATCCTGACCGTCTCCGTCTCGGTCTCGGCGGGTACGGCCGCGCTGACGTCCGTCTACGAAGGGCTCCACACCTGGCGAGTGCCGATCTCGCTCGGGTTCGTCGTCATCTTGACCCTCGGGAACCTCCGAGGCGTCCGCGAATCCGGGCGGATCTTCGCGCTCCCGACCTACTTCTTCCTTCTGATGATGGGCGTGCTGCTGAGCGCCTCGTTCGTTCGCTTGTTCATGGGAACGCTTCCCGAGCCCACGTCGCAGTTCTCCCTGCCGCCCACGGCGTCGATCTCCGGGTTCGCCCTGGTCTTCTTGATCCTGCGCGCCTTCGCCTCCGGTGGTGCGGCCGTCACGGGGGTCGAAGCGATCTCCAACGGTGTGCCCGCCTTCAAGCCGCCAGAGTGGAAGAACGCCCTCAGCACCCTCATGTGGATGGGTTCACTTCTGGGGGCGATGTTCTTCGGCCTCTCGATCCTGGCTGCCCGGATGCACATCATCCCGGACCCGGATGAGAAGGTCACGGTCCTCGCGCAGATCGCCAGGGCGGTGTTCGGAGGCTCGGGGGTCGGCAGCGCGCTCTTCATCGCGGTCCAGGTCGCGACCATGTTGATCCTGGTGCTCGCGGCGAACACGAGCTACGCCGACTTCCCCCGACTGGCGAGCTTCCACGCGGGCGACCATTTCCTGCCCAAGCAGCTCACGCGCTACGGCGATCGTCTCGTGTTCTCGAACGGGATCGTGGTCCTGTCTGCTTTCGCGGGGCTCCTCATCATCGTATTCGAGGCGAGCGTGACGAAGCTGATCCCGCTCTACGCGATCGGCGTGTTCACCTCGTTCACGTTCTCGCAGGCCGGCATGGCGAAGCGACACACGACCCTACGGGAGCCGGGGTGGAAGAGGGGACTCGCGATCAACGGCTTCGGCGCCGTCGTCACCGCGGTGATGACCGTGATCATCGCTGCGACCAAGTTCGCCGACGGCGCCTGGATCATCTTGATCGCGATCCCCGTCATGCTCTTCGGGTTACTACGGGTCAATCACCACTACCAGGAGACCGCTGCAGCGCTCATCGATCCCACGCGCCGCGGGCCTGTCCGAGACCTGCCGCGCCAGCGCGTCGTCATCCCCGTTCGGGAACCGGGGCCCGAGGATGTATTCGCGACCGCGTACGCGAGGCGTGTCTTCCCGCTGGACGTTCGCATCGTGCACTTCGCCCCGATCGGGACGAGCATCGAGTTCATGCGCGAGGGCTGGGGCCAACTCGGAGAGATCCTCGAGCTTCGCCTGAGGATGCGGAGCATCTCGAAGGAGATCAGGAACCTCGCGCGAGAGATCCGGGCGAGCTCGGACGAAGACGCGCTCGTCAACGTGATCATCCCGGAGGCCGTTCGTCGGACCGGATGGCGGCACCTGCTTCCCAACCTGCGCATCCAACGGATCAAGGCCGCCCTCGTGGCGGAGGCGGACGTCGTCGTCACGAACGTCGCCCACCACGCCGGGTACGAGGCGCTCGAGCCCGTGACCCATCCCGACGATCTTCGCCGGGCGATGGACGGCTGGCGCCACGTGGCGGTCGTCCTGGTATCCGGGGCCCACAACGCAACCGACCAGAGCCTCCGATATGCCCTCTCCCTTCGCGCGGACGAGCTCCGCTGCGTCCACGTGCAGGTCGACGACAAGGAAGGTACGGCACTCCGGGCGGCCTGGGAGGAACGGTATCCGGACCTCCCACTCGAGGTGCTCGACTCTCCCTATCGCCAGATCGGGGGGCCGATCCATGCCTGGGTGCGGAACGTGCTCGACGAGCATCCGAAGACGTTCGTCACCATCGTGATCCCCGAGTTCGTCGTTCGGAAACGATGGCACCGGCTCCTCCACAACCAGACGGCCCTGACGCTCAAAGGGACGTTCCTCTTCGAGCCCTCCGTCGTGGTGTCAGCGGTCCCCTATCGCCTCTAGGTCCGGCCAGCCCATCAGTCGTCGCGGAGTCGGCCGGCGAGCACTTCCAACATCGCCCACGCGGCTCGTGGCTCCCGCTCGATCGTGCCCCGCACGAGCTCGCGCGAGATCGCGAGGGCTTTGAGTGGCGACACCGCCACGACGTCGGCGCTCCGCGGGCGGCCGTCGATCACCGCGACCTCCCCGAAGAACTCACCCGGGCCGAACGTCGCGAGCGGACTCCCTTTCCGCTCCACGCGAGCTTCCCCTTCGACGATCACGAAGAGCTCGTCTCCCGGGTCGCCCTCTCGAACGACGAACTCCCCCGGCTTGAACGTTCGCTCGACTCCCTCGGCGGTGATCGCGGCGAGGATCTCGGGCGGAAGCGACGAGAACACGGGGGCGCGCTCCAGGAGATGCTGATACCGGCCGCCCTGGAACAGGAGCGGTCGCCCCTCCCCATAGCGTGCGTACTCCACCTGTCCCACGAACAGCGAGTGGTCACCGCCCCAGTTGGAGCGCACCACCCTGGCGACCAGGTGCGCGAGCGCCCCTCGGACGAGGGGCGTCTCGTGCACCAGGTCGAACTCGACCTCCTCGGTCCCCTCGGCGGTGCGACCTGCGAATCGATCGGAGAGCGCCCGCTGCTCGTCCGCGAGCACGCTGATCCCGTACCGACGCCCCTCGTGGAGCAAGGCGTGCATCTTCGCCCGCCGGTCCACCGAGATCACGACGAGCGGGGGCTTCAGGGATACGGACATGAAGGCGTTGGCGGTCATGCCGTGCACCTGGTCGCCCGCCTGGGTCGTGACCACGGTGACGCCGGTCGCGAACATCCCCAATGTGCGGCGGAACGCCGCGGCCGGATCCTGTCCCGGCTCGCCGGCGATCTCGAGTTCGTCTTCGGGCGCGTCGTCGGGGAAGGTCTCCCCGAAGCCGACCGGAGCGAAGCCGCCGTGCACGGGGAGGTCGAACTCGACCGGCGGCGCCTGGGTGGCGGGGCGATCACCCAACGCTAGCTCCAGGGATACGGGGAATGACTGATCGGGTGCAGCTTGCCTGCGGCGAACCGGGAGAACCGGAACGGCTCGAGCAGCGCCTGCGGCTCTCCCAGAAGCTCCCTCGCGACGAGCGCTCCGATCCCGATCATCTTGTAGCCGTGGTTCGAGTCGGCGATCACGTAGGCGTTCTCGACGAATCGCTCGAAGACCGGGAAGCTGTCGGGCGTGAAGGCGCCGATGCCGCCCGTGGGCGCCTTCTTGTACAGCGGGCGCTTCCCCTCGAACCGCTTGTGACAATGCGCGAGGGCCGCCGTCCACATCCGCTCGAACTCCTCCGTCACGACGAACTCGGTGCTCTTCTCCCCGTACGGATCGACCGCGACCTCATCCGCTGGTTGCTCGACGACCCACGGCATCGCCCCGCCCTGGACGCCGCCGAAGTTGACGTCGGGCTTGTAGTAGATGCCCCAGAGCTCCTCGCTCACGACGGACCCGTCCATGTCGTCGATCAGCGGTGCGTCGGTGTCGATGTGCACGACCGGTGGCATGTGCCCGTCGTTGTCGAGGAGGTAGCTCGGGTCGACGCCGAGGGTCCCCTCTTGGAGGCACCAGTAGGTCCACATCGGCCGTTCGTACACGTTGCCGTCTCGCCCCCGCACGTCGACGACGCCAGGCAGGTCGAGCATGTGCCAGAAGTCGCGGACCCAGGGGCCGGCCGCGACCACGACCTGCTCGCAGGCGATCGCGCCCCGATCCGTCTCGACGGCGGTCACCGCCCCGCTCTCGATCCGGAACCCGGTCACCGTGACCGGAGCATGGAGCTCGACGCCCAGAGCCTCGCTCTTGCCGCGGAGACCACGCATCGACGCCATGTTCTCCGCGTAGCCGCCCTTCTTCTCGTGCAGGACCGCCGTGATGTTCTTCGCCTGCCAGTCCGAGAAGATCGACTCCATGTAGGTCCGGCAGTCGTCCTCCCCTTCGATCAGCTCCGAGGGGTAGCCGATCGCCTTCTGCTGCTCGTAGATCTGTGCCACATCGGCGCGCATCACCTCGGGCGCGATCTGGAGATAGCCGATCGGGTGGTAGTGGAACGCGTCGACATCGGACTCCCAGACCTGCACCGAGTGGGCCATCAGCTCGCGCATCGCGGGCTGGAAGTAGTTGTTCCGGATCACGCCGCAGGCGATCCCGGAGGGTCCCGCGCCGACGCCGGTCTTGTCCAGGAGCACGACGTCCTTCCCGTCCCCCTCACCCCGCGCCGCGAGCTCGCGCGCCAGGTGCCAGGCCGTGGAGAGCCCGTGGACGCCGGCGCCGATCACGACGTAGCGGGAATGCTCCGGAAGCGTCATCGTGCAGACCCACCTTTCGAGACTCGATCCGGGAGCGATTCTAGGGTCTCGCACGACGCGGTCAGGGAACACCGACCTCCTGGCGTTCCTCCATCCGGCGGCGAGCGTCCGCGACGAACGTCCTCCAGATCCCGAGCATCCGCTCGTCGTCCTGCCACTCCTCGTGGAGCTCCCACTGCACCCCGAGGACGAACGACGGCGAGCCCGGCATCTCGATCGCCTCGATCGTTCCGTGCGGCGCCCAGGCGACGGCTTCCAGACCGGTCCCCAGATCCTTCACGGCCTGGTGGTGGTAGCTGTCGACCTCGTAGCCCTCACCGAGGTGCGAGGCGAGGAGGGAGCCTGACTTCACGTCGACCGGATGGGTCGGGTGTGGGGGACGCTCGACCCCCTCGAGCGTGGCGGCGACGAGGGCTCTCCACTCGTCCCACTTGGCGCCGGGGTGGTCGGCACCTCCCGCGGGGAACTCCTCGAGGTCCCCGTGGAGCGTGCCTCCCAATGCGACGTTCAGGACCTGACATCCCCGGCACACGCCGAGGACGGGCACTTCCTCCTCCACCGCGAGCAGCGCGTAGGAGAGATCGATCTCATCCAGGAACGGCTGCCCGGGCAGGTGCTTCGGGTGGGGCTCCTCGCGGCCGTAGCGCCACGCCTCGATGTCCCGTCCCCCGGCGAGCACGAGTCCGTCGATCCGCTCGATCAGCTCAACCCGATCCTCCTCCTGTTCGTAGTACGGGAGGAGGACGGGAAGGGCGCCCGCTGCGAGCAGCGGGCGACCATACCCGTACCCGTAGTAGTCGCCGTAGTCGGCGAACCCCTCCGAGATCGCGACCAGCGGACGGCGGTCCGTCATGGATCCGAGCTCGACACCCGCGTCAGTGGCCGGCGGGCCGCTCCCAGCCCTCCATCACGGTCGGCTTCCAGTCCGTGCCGACGGTCTCCGAGTCCTCGACCCACGGACCGAGCATCGGCTGCGGGAACTTCGCGTGCTTCGTCTTCAGCTGGATCCCGTACGAGTTCCCCTCGATGAGGTGCTTCATCAGCACCTTGCGGGCGATCTCGTCCTCACGTCCGGCCGGGATCTCGAAGTGGATCTTCAGGAAGGAGTTGGAGTAGCGGTCGAACACGGCCGCGACCCCGTCCTCCTGGAGGAGCGTGACGTCCTCGAGCCAGTTCAGGTCCTCGCCCGGCGTCAACGCATCGAGGTCGAGGTCCTCCACGAGGGAGATGTCCTCCTGATACGGGAACCGATGTCCCGCGAGCTCCTCGGCGTCGATCCCGATCTTCGTCGACAGGTGATGGGGTTCGGTCATCCTTGCTCCTCTAGGTCGGGAACTGTCCCGTGTCGGCCAGATACTTCTGCATCATGTTCTTGATCTCATCGAGCGTTCCTTGTTCGGTGACGCCGGGGATGTAGTCCGTGCCGGCGAGCGGCACCTTGGCCATCGCCGAGGCCTCGACCGTGAGCGCGCAGAGGTCCTCGGGCTCGAGCGAGTGCACGTCGGTCTTCCCGCATGCCCGCGCCAGCATCTGGAGCTCCATCGTCATCGCCGTGAGGAAGTTGTACACGCGCTCCGCCGCCGAGTCGACCTCGAGCCGCTTGCGGAGCTCCGGATCCTGCGTCGTGATCCCCACGGGACACCGACCCGTGTGGCAGTGGTAGCACTGCCCCGCCGGCACCCCGACCGTCCCCTCGTAGTCGGTGACACCCGGGATCTCCTTGTTGCAGTTCAGCGCCATCAGCGCCGAGTGCCCGATGGCGACCGCGGTCGCGCCGAGCGCGAGGCACTTCGCGACGTCGGCGCCGTTGCGGATCCCGCCGGCCACGACGAGGTCGACCTCGTCGAGGAGCCCGACGTCCTCGAGGGCGCGGCGCGCCTCGGGGATCGCCGCCATCAACGGGATGCCGGTCTCCTCGGCGGCGATGTGCGGTCCCGCGCCGGTCGAGCCCTCGGCGCCGTCGAGGTAGATGATGTCCGGGCCGCACTTGGCCGCCATCCGGACGTCGTCGTACACGCGCGCGGCGCCCAGCTTCAGCTGGATCGGGATCCGGTAATCCGTGGCTTCGCGAACCTCCTGGACCTTGAGCGACAGGTCGTCGGGCCCCAGCCAGTCCGGATGCCGGGCCGGTGAGCGCTGGTCGATGCCCGCCGGCAACGAGCGCATCTCGGCCACCTGTTCGGTCACCTTCTGACCCATCAGGTGCCCACCGAGCCCGACCTTGCAGCCCTGGCCGATGAAGAACTCGCAGGCGTCCGCCAGCATCAGGTGGTGCGGGTTGAAGCCGTAGCGCGACTGGATGTTCTGGTAGTACCACTTGGTCGAGAGGTCTCGCTCCGGCGGGATCATCCCGCCCTCACCCGAGCAGGTCGCCGTCCCCGCCATCGAAGCGCCCTTCGCGAGGGCCATCTTGGCTTCGAGCGACAGGGCACCGAACGACATCCCCGTGATGTAGATCGGGATGTCGAGCTCGATCGGGTGCTTCGCGAAGCGGGCTCCCAAGACCGTCTTCGTCTCGCACTTCTCGCGGTAGCCCTCGATCACGAAGCGCGTCAGGGTCCCGGGCAGGAACATCAGCTGGTCCCAGCCGGGCATCGGCTTGAACATCGAGAACCCACGCATCCGGTACCGGCCGAGTTCGGCCTTCACGTGGATGTCGTTGATGACCTCCTCGGTGAAGATCCGACTGCGCCCGAGCACATCCTTCTTGGAGGAAACCTCCGTCATCTCGTCTCCTTCACGACTCGTCGCCGATGCTTTCAGAGGACGAGCTTCCGCTCGCTCGGCTCGAGGCTGTCGTAGTTGTAGAGCACCTTCCCGCACACGAACTTCTGCAGCGGCGGCGGGTCGCCCAGGCCATAGATCCGGAACTTCCGCTCGATCAACTCCGTGTCCGCGTCGGTCCACTCGCCTTCGACGCAGTCGATGCCGAGCGACTTGACCTTGCCGGCGACGTAGATCGTGCCGTCGTACATCGAGTCGCCCAGGCCGTTGCCGACGTTGCCGAGGATGATCTGACGCCCGCGCTGCATCATGAATGCGGTCATCGTGCCGGCGTCACCGCCGACGATGATCGTCCCGCCCTTCTGATCGATGCCGGTGCGTGCGCCGACGGCGCCCTTCACGATGAGATCACCGCCGCGTATCGCCGCGCCGGTCAGCGAGCCCGCGTTCTTCTCGATCACGACGACGCCCGACATCATGTTCTCGCACACCGACCAGCCGACCCTCCCGGTGACCGTGATCTCCGGGCCGTCGATGAGCCCGAGACCGAAGTACCCGAGCGATCCCTCGTAGCGGATCTTGCACCGCTGGAGGATCCCGACGCCGATCGAGTGCTTGGCGCCGGGATTGAGGACGGTGACGTCGCGAGCGCCCTGCTCGTAGATGAGCCAGCGGATCTCCAGGTTGATCTGCCGGGTCGTGAGGTCGGCCGCGTCGAACGTTGCCTTGTCGCCGTCGATCTCCGAGACCTTGGGGATCTCCGCGAAGGGCTCGACCAGGCCTCGCGCGTCGTACGTGACTCGTCGGTCGCCCGTCATCGTGTCCACACGAGCACCTCGCTCTCGTAGGGGTCGTAGGTATCGATCTCGCGGCCCAGGACCGCCCGGATCGCGATCTCCTCGCTCGCCATCGCCACGAGCTCGTCGGACTCGTAGAGCACGAGTGGCTTCGCGGCCATCTCGTCCTTCGCCACGCCGAGTGCATCCTTCGTGACCGCCATGTACGTGAAGACCCCGTCGAGGTCCTCGAGGCTCTTGTGCATCGCGTCCTCGAGGGAGTCGCCGTCGGACATCTTCTCGGCGAGGTAGACGGCGATGATCTCGGAGTCGCACTCGGACTGGAAGCGCTCGCCGTTGAACTCGAGGCGCCGCTTCCACTGGAAGTAGTTGGTCAGCTGCCCGTTGTGCACGACCGCGACGTCGGAGAACGGATACGCCCAGTACGGGTGCGCTCCGGAGATGTCCACGTCGGACTCCGTCGCCATGCGCACGTGCCCGATCGCGTGGGTGCCTTCGAATCCGCCGAGCTTGTACATGTCCGAGACCTGCTGCGCGTCACCGATGTCCTTCACGATCTCCAGGGAATGGCCGAGTGAGAGGACCTCGCAGCCCGGCACGTCCTCGAGGTAGTCCGCCAGCGCCTTCATATCGCCGTCGTAGCGGACGACCGCTCGATAGGCGTACTCGGTCTCACTCTCCACCCGGTCGATCGAGGCCCCGATCTTGTTCAAGCGGGTCTCGACCTCCTGACGGGCACGATCCAAACGCTCCTTGAAGTCGAAGTCCCGTGGATCGTTCGCGTCCGCCAGCTTGAACCGGATGACCACCAGCTCCCCGGGCTCCCCGTACAGCGCGTAGCCCGCGGAGTCCGGCCCTCGATGCTTCATGGACTGGAGCATGCTGGTCATCTCGGTTCCGATGTCGGCCGAGCCGTCCCGATGGATGATGCCTGCGATGCCGCACATATGAAGGGGAACGCTCCTTTCCTAGGGCAACACGTCCAGGTACTCCTGGACGTCCCAATCGCTCACCGTCCCGATGAAACGCTTCCACTCGTCGGTCTTGTAGTGCATGAAGACCCGGTACATGTCCCCGGGCAACGCGGTCTTCACCACGTCATCCGCCTCGAGCGCCTCCAGCGCCTCCCCCAACGTTTCGGGGATCCGCTGGACATCCTTGCCCTCCGCGATCGCCTCGTAGATGTTCCGCTCTTCCGGCGGACCGGGGTCGAGATTGCGGGCGAGCCCGTCCTTCATCGCCATCAGGAGCGCCGCGAACGACAGGTACGGGTTCACCGCCGAGTCCACGGACCGGTACTCGTAGCGGCCGGGCGCGGAGATCCGCAGCGCGGTCGTCCGGTTCTGGAACCCCCAGTCGGCGAAGATCGGTGCCCAGAACCCCGCGTCGGCGAAGCGCCGGTAGGAGTTCACCGTCGGCGAGGTGATGCAGGTCAGCGCCCGGAGGTGCTCGAGCACTCCCCCGATCGCGTGCAGACCGATCTTGCCCGGCACTCGGGGGTCGTCTCCGTCGGGCATGAACATGTTCTCGTCGCCTTGCCAGAGCGAGATGTTGTGGTGGCATCCGTTCGCGGACACGCCCATGAAGGGCTTGGGCATGAAGCACGCGAACGCGTTCATCTCCCGGCCGACCTGCCGGCAGATCTGCCGATAGGTCGTGAGGCGATCGGCGGTGGCCTCCGCCTTGTCGAACATGAAGTTCAGCTCGAGCTGACCGGGGGCGTCCTCGTGGTCTCCCTGGATCATGTCGAGACCCATCGCGGTCCCGTACTCCATCACCTTGTGGATGATCGGCTGGAGCTCCGAGAACTGGTCGATGTGGTAGCAGTACGGCTTGGTCTTGCCTTCGACCGACGGCGTGCCGTCGGGGTTGGTCTTCAGCCACATCATCTCCGGCTCGGTACCGGCACGCAGATGCAGCCCGGTCTCTTCCGTGAACTCATCGTGGATCCGTTTGAGGTTGCCGCGGCAGTCCGACGTCAGGAACGCGCCTCCGTCGACCTCTTCCTCGCGCCCTCGGAACAGCGTGCAGAAGACCCTCGCGGTCTTCCGATCCCAGGGAAGGACGCAGAACGTCTCGACGTCGGGGAGGCCGACGAGCTCTCGCGCTTCGGGTCCGTACCCGATGTAGTTCCCTTCGCGGTCGACGAACAGGTTGGCGGTCGAGCCGTAGACGAGCTGGAATCCCTTGCGAGCGATCGTCTCCCAGTGCTTGGCCGGGATCCCCTTGCCCATGATCCGTCCCGTGACCGAGACGAATTGGTAGTACATGTAGGTCACGCCCTCGGCGTCGATCTGCCGGCGGACCTCCTTGATCGCCGCGTCGCGTCCGGACTGCTCGACGAACTCCTCGATGTCGGTGGCCAACTCGCGCCTCCCTTCGGGCGGCCCGCTGCGGGCCGGATGGGCGCATCCTACGCCGACCTCCGCCGAACGCGCCATGGGCACCGAGACGGGTTTGACGGGAAGGGGTCACGGGCCTACGGTGCGGCGCGAGGCGCGGCGAGCGCTGAGCTCCCGCGCCCGATCCGTATGCAGAGTGTGGAGAAGGGGGTGTCGCCGTGACCGCGACTCCGAAGTCCGTCGAGGATGTCCGCAAGCTCGTCGACGACATGGGGATCGAGTTCCTCTTCGCGCAGTTCGTCGAGATGTACGGCAAGCCGAACGCGAAGCTCGTGCCCGCGACGCACCTCGAGGACGTGTTCGCGGAAGGCGCCGGCTTCGCCGGCTTCGCGACCGGCGAGCTGGGACAGGGGCCGCACGACCCCGACATCGCCGCGATGCCCGACCCGGCCAGCTTCACGCCCGTGCCCTGGGAGCCCACGCTCGCCCGGTTCGCGTGTGACGTCTTCGTCGAGGGCGAGCCGTGGCCCTACTGCCCACGGACCATCCTGAAGAAGAACCTCGCGTCCGCGTCGGAGCGCGGGTACGTCTTCAAGATCGGCATGGAGGCCGAGTTCATCCTCACGCGCCTCCGTGAGGACGGCACGATCGAGGTCGCGGACCCGCTCGACGTCCTGGATCGCCCCTGCTACGACATGAAGGCCCTCACCCGCCAGTTCGACTACATCTCGAACCTCTCGAAATACGAGACGCAGCTGGGCTGGGACAACTACGCGAACGACCACGAGGACGCGAATGGGCAGTTCGAGTCGAACTTCCGGTACGCGGACGCCCTGACGACGGCCGACCGGATCATCTTCTTCCGCTACATGGTCCATACGCTGGCGCAGCAGCGAGGCCTGCAGGCGACGTTCATGCCGAAGCCGTTCGCGAACCTCACCGGCAACGGTCTCCACATGCACATGAGCATCTGGGACGAGGAGACGGACACGAACCTCTTCGAGGACGAGAACGATCCACGCGGCCTCGGGATCTCGGAGCTCGGGTACCACTTCCTCGGCGGGGTGCTGCAGCATGCGAGCGCCTACATCGGCGTCACCGCCTCGACCGTGAACTCCTACAAGCGCTTGATCGTGGGAGCGCCCACGTCGGGAGCCACGTGGTCGCCGGTGTACATCGCGTACGGCGGGAACAACCGGACGCAGATGATCCGGACCCCGGCCCCCGGCCGCTTCGAGGATCGGACGATCGACGGGGCGGCGAACCCGTACCTCGCCGCGTCGGTGATCCTCGCCGCGGGTCTCGACGGGATCGACAACAAGATCGATCCCGGCGATCCGAACCAGGGCAACATGTACGAGACGTCGGAGGACGAACTGCAGCGGCGCGGGGTCCAGGTCCTTCCCGGGAACCTCCTGGACGCGGTGCGGAACCTCCGGCAGGACGAGGTTTTGCGCGAGGCGCTCGGCGCCGTCCCGGGCGGGCACTACATCGACTACTTCTGCGACGTGAAGGAGCGGGAGTGGAAGGACTACCACGACCGAGTGAGTGACTGGGAGGTGAACAAGTACCTCGCCTTGTTCTGAGCCACTGATCGCGTGAGAGGGGGAATCGAATGTCGCTGAAGCCCGAAGCACCCACGGGGACGGTCCGCGTGGACGACTACGTGAAGGGCGAGCTCTCGAAGGACACGAACTGGTGGGGCGCCTTCGTCGTGGGTCTCGCGGGGACCATCCTCGTGACGGGAGTGACGCCTGCGGTGCTCGGACCACTCGGAGCCGCGGCGATCCCGAACTTCGTGTTCTGGGCGCTCACCGGGTGGTTGCTCTGCCTCTTCCTCGCGGAGCTGGCCGCGATGCTCCCCGACCGCACCGGCGGCGCGCCCGCGTACGCCTACTACGCGTTCAAGGACCGGCTGCCGAAGACCTCCGCACACCTCAACGGCGTGACCGTCTGGATGTACTGGCTCGGTTGGATGCCGGTGATGGCGGTCAACATGATCCTCACCGGGTCGTACCTTCCCGCGCTGCTCGGGATCGAGCTGACCGGATTCTGGGCGAAAGAGATCACGCTCTTCGACGCCAGCCTTCCGGTCACCTACTTCACGATCATCGTCGGCGCCGTCCTCTCGCTCCTGTTGCTGATCATCTCCAACCGCGGCATCCGGTTCGGGACCGGTGCGGCGACGGTGCTGGGGATCCTCTCGATGGTTCCGCTCACGATCATCGCCGTCGCGCCGTTCTTCACGGGGGACGTCCACTCGGCGAACATCTGGCCGGCGAACCTCCCGGACGGGACCGGCTTCTTCACGGGACATGCCTTCTTCCTCTTCCTGCAGTTCTCGGCGCTGTTCACCTGGAACGCGATCGCGATGGAGGCGGCAGGCTGCTACATCGGCGAGTGCAAGAACCCGGAACGCGATGCCCCGATCGCGATGAACCTCTCCGGTGGGTACGGCACGTTCATCTACACGTTCCTGCCGATGGCCGTGCTCGGTGTGCTGGGCGTGGCATTCATCCAGAACAGCCTCGACCCGAACGCGGTCCTCGTCGAAACCGCGATCCGTTCGATCGGTTCGGGTGTCGGCAAGGTCGTGACGGCGGCGCTGATCATCGCGCTCGCGCTCTCCAGCCTGAACGCGATCATGGGATGCGCGCGATCGCTCTACATGATGGCGCTCGACGGCCAGGCCCCTCGGATCTTCGGCCGCGTGAACGCTCAGAACGTCCCGAGCTTCTCGATGGGGCTCAACACGGTGCTCAACATCCTGCTGATCTTCGTCGGGGCGCCCGGCTCGATCTACGTCCTCTCGAACGTCGGCTACGTCGGCTCGTTCGTGCCGGTGCTGGTGGGCTACTACTTCCTCCGCCGCTGGCGGCCCGAGATCCATCGGCCGTTCAAGCTGCCCGAGTGGATGAAGTACGTCGCGCTGGCGCTGGCAGCCCTGTACTTCATCGTCTGGGCGGTCGGGATCCCGGCCTGCGCGATCGAGGGGTGTCAGCTCGGCGGCGGCAAGATGTTCCTGATCGGCGTCTTCGTCGTCCTGCTGTACTTCCCGATCAACTGGTGGCGGAGGTCGGAGGATCGCAAGCTCGGGACCTCCGAGTACAAGACCACGATGTCCGTGTGAGCACGTCCAAGCGCGCGCGGACGGGGCGGGGGGCCGCGAAAGCGGCCCCCCGCCCCGTTCCGGATCCGCCACGGCGGATCCTCCTCGTCTCCTTCGCGGCATCCCCGATCACGCCCGACGTGATCCGGCAGACGGTCGCGCTTGCCGCTCCAGAGCACGCGAAGATCACCGTGCTCGGGATCGCCAAGGTGTTCGGGACCGCGCTCGGGCTCCCGCATCCGGGCCTGAAGCCGACGCCGCTCGAGTGGGAGGCCCAGCGGAAGATCACGCAGGACGCCGCGGACGAGATCCGCCTCCGCGGCTTCGAAGTCCTCCTCGCGATGGCAAGAGCGCGCAACGCGCCGAAGCTGATCGGCCGCTGGGTCCGAGCCAAGCACTTCCACGCCGTCGTGATCCCCGATCCCGAGCGGCCGGGCTGGCGACGATGGATCGAGGGCGAGCTGACGAAGGAGGTCGGCCGGCACGCGAAGGTGCCCGTCTACACGGTCCCGACCCCGGCCGTCTCACACGAAACACCGCGGGCGCGTCAGCGCCGGTAGGTCGCCGCCCCCACCCGCATCAGGTCTCGCGGCGTGCGGACCGCCCCCGCGGCACCCAGCTTGGACGCCGTCACGAGGAAGAGCTGCGCCGTCACGAGCGCGTCGTCGAGGGCGTGATGTGGGCTCGCGACCGGGACGTCGAAGCGGGCGGCCGCCTGCTCCAGCGTGAGGCGCGCGGCCTCCGCGCCGAGTACCCCGACGACGAGCTTCCGCACGTCGATGGATCGGCGCATCCAGCGGCTCGGTCTGGTCCCGAAGAGCTTCGCCAGGAAGGACGCCTCGACGGTCGCGTACCAGGTGATCAGGAACCTGCCGGCGAGCGCCCGACGCAGCGTCTCGCGAGCCGCATCAGCCGAACTCGCCCCCTGGACGTCGATGGGCCGAAGACCGTGGATCGTCACCGTCTCGCCTGTCAGCTCGACGTCGCCGGGGTCGACGAGCTCGTAGACCGAGCGGCCCACGTCGATGCGGCCATCGTCGATCGGCACGACGCCGAGGGAGATGATCCGATCCCGTTCGAAATCCAATCCGGTCGCTTCGAAGTCGAGCGAGGCGAGGTCGACCGTGCGCCAGGGCATCTTCTTCTGCCCTCGAGGTGGACCCTGCGGACCGCCCGTCACCGGCGCAACCCCAGCCCGGCCGCGAGACGCTCCTGCGCCCGGTCGATCATCTGGAACGCATCCCGCAGGGCTTGTCTGGTGAGCGGCCCCAGCCACTCGGGCCGCACGGAGTCGTCCGGTATCTCCCCTTGCTCAACGGCGCGCGTCTGTCGCTCGACCCGGATCTGCCACAGGAGATCGAACGCCTCTTCCAACCCTTCTCGCGTCTCCTGTTCGAGACGCCCCACTTCCGCCGCAGCGCGGAGCCGACGCAGCGTCCTGTTCTCGGTCACACCCGACTCCACGGCGAGGACCCGCGCGAGGTTCGTGATCGGAGCGATGCCGCCCTGCTTCACGTCGAAAGCCCGTTCCCTCTTCCCTTTCGGGTGGACCACCGCGTCCTTCAGCAAACCGACCGGAGGACGAGCGTCGACGGCAAGCTTCGCCAGCTGCCTCACGAACTGATCCTCGGTCGCCGAGCGCCGGATCACCTCGTCCAGGACCGGGTCCACGTCGAGTGGCCCCGTCACACGTCGGAAGTCGAACGCGATGCCGACGAATGCCCTCCCGGTGCGAGCCGGTTCGCGGATCCATCCCCAGAACCGCTCCTCCCACACGTCGAGCGTGCCGCGCCACTCGGGATTCGACGCCACGACGCCGGCGCGGCACCGGGGGATCCCCGCACGCTCGATCCCGTCGTTCACGATCGTCGTGAGCCGCTGGAAGTACGGGTCGACATCGACGAATTCGTCTGGCTCGCATCCGATCACGAGAGCGTTGTCCTGATCCGTCGCCAAGCCCTGTTCCTGTCTCGCCTCGCTCCCGAGCGCGAGCCATGCCCACGGACAGGGAGGATCTCCGATGTCCTCGATCGCGAGCTCGAGCAGGCGGGTCGTGAGCGTGTCGATCGTGACGGCGACCGCGTGCGCGATCTCGAGCGGATCCACATGCGCCTGCACGAGCGATACGAACATCTCCGGCAGTCGCGCCCCCGCCTGGATGGCCTCGTCGCTCGTGCGGGCGCGTTCGAGCTCGGACTTCAGGATGGAGGGTGTCCGCTGTTCGAGCCCCAGCAGATCCGTGTCCGTGACCATCCCGATCGGCTCTCCGTCCGGATCGATCACCGGAACGTGATGGATGCCCCGCTCGTACATCTGCGTCAGCACCTCCGCCGCGGTCGTCTCCGGCGCCACCGAGAAGACGGGCGTCGTCATGATGTCGGCGGTCGGCGTGTCGGAGCTCAGGCCGGCGGCGACCACCTTGGCCCTGAGGTCGCGGTCGGTGACGATGCCCATGTCTCCCTGCCCACCCACACGAACGAGAACCGACGAGACCCGTTCACGGGCCATCAGCTCTGCCGCCTCCTTGATCGTGGAGCCGACGGGCACCGCGAGCGGAGGTCGTCGCACCAAGGCAGACACGTGCGTGGCCCATGCGTCGACCACCTCCCGCTCCGGCCCTTCGAGCACGGAGACCTCGCGGCGCCGGAGGCTGCCGGCGAGGAAGGCGAGACCGCGTCGAGTTGCCATGACCTCGAGGGCGATGTCCCTGTCGATGAGATAGCAGATCGTGTCCTCGGCCGCACGGAGCGTGAAGGCGGGCTCGAGCCCGGTGAACAGAGAGACGAACCCGAACAGCTCGCCTTCCCCGAGCACGTCGGCGACGAACTCTCCTTCCACGGCCTCGACCGAGCCGGCGCGGACGATGTACAGGAACCCGCTCGGCGCTCCCGCTTGGTGCTGGATCACCGCCCCGACCGGGAAGAACTCGATGTGGGTATGGCGAACCACCTCGGCGAGCCGTTCGTCGTCCAGCTCGTCGAAGGGCGGGTACATCCGCAGGAACGACGGGATGTCCACGCGGGCGAGTATCGCACCGACGGAACGACGCCATGGGCGCGACGCGCACTCCACGACGAGGGAGGAGTATCCTCACGCGACCTCAGAGAGCCGACACGATCCGACGGGAGGCGAGGCCGTGAAGAGCGGGTTGGAGATCGCGCAAGAGGCCGTCCTTCGTCCCATCACCGACGTCGCCGCCGACGCGGGGATCCTCGAAGAGGAGCTCGAGCAGTACGGGCGCTTCAAGGGGAAGATCTCGCTCTCGATCCTCGAACGGTTGGCCGACCGCCCCGACGGCAAGCTCGTCATCACCACGGCGATCACGCCGACGAAGGCCGGTGAGGGCAAGACCACCACGTCGATCTCGCTCGCGCAGGGCATGGGGAAGATCGGCAAGGACGTGATGCTGTGCCTCCGCGAGCCCTCGATGGGCCCCGTCTTCGGGATCAAGGGCGGCGGCAACGGCGGTGGCTATGCCCAGGTCGTCCCGATGGAGGAGATCAACCTCCACTTCAACGGCGACTTCCACGCCGTCCAGGCCGCCCACAACCTCCTCGCCGCCGCCATGGACGCGTCGATCTACCACGGCAACCTGCTCGGCATCGACCCCGTGTCCGTGACCTGGCCGAGGACCCTCGACGTGAACGATCGCGAGCTCCGCTACGGCGTCGTCGGGCTGGGGGGCAAAGCGCACGGCGTCCCGCGCGAGAACCAGTTCGTGATCGTGGCGGCCTCGGAGATCATGGCCGTCCTCGCGCTCTCGAGTGATCTCGCCGACCTCCGCGCCCGGCTCGGTCGGGTCGTCGTCGCCTCCACGTACGACGGTACCCCGGTCACCGCGGATGACCTCCGGGTCGCCGGGGCGATGGCGGTGGTCATGAAGGAGGCGATCAAGCCGAACCTCGTCCAGACACTCGAGGGACAGCCGGCGCTGATCCACGCGGGACCGTTCGGCAACATCGCGCACGCCAACAACTCGATCATCGAGGATCGGATCGCGCTGAAGCTGGCGGACTACGTCGTCACGGAGGCGGGCTTCGCCTCCGACCTCGGGTTCCAGAAGTTCTGCGACATCGTGTGCCGCTTCGGTGGCTTCGCGCCGTCCGCCGGCGTGCTGGTCACGACGGTCCGGGCGACCAAGTCCCACGGCGGGATGCCCTTCGATCAGCTCGGGAACGAGGACGTCGACGCGCTCCGGCGTGGGATCGACAACCTGGGCGCGCACATCGGCATCGTCCGGGAGTACGGCCTGCCGTGCGTCGTGTCGATCAACAACTTCCCGACCGACACCGAGAAGGAGATCGAGACGATCCGGGAGCTGGCGGGTGGCGCCGGCGCCGAGACGGTGGTCGTGAACCGAGCCTTCGCGGAAGGCGGCGACGGCGCGACCGAGCTCGCGGAGGCGGTCGTCGCGGCGTGCGAGCGACCCAGCTCGTTCCACCAGCTCACGCCGGACGGCACGCCGCTCAAGGGGCAGATCGAGGCGATCGCCACGAAGATCTACGGCGCGGACGGTGTCGACTACCAGGCCCAGGCCGAGAAGGACATCACCCGGATGGAGCAGCTCGGGTTCGGGGAGATGCCCGTCTGTATGGCCAAGACCCACCTCTCGCTCAGCCACGACCCCTTGCTGCTCAACCGACCGACCGGTTACCGACTCCCCGTCCGCGGAGTGGTGCCGAGCGCCGGAGCGGGCTTCGTGGTGGTGCTCTGCGGTGACATGCAGCGCATGCCCGGACTGGGGAAGACTCCCGCGTTCATGAACGTCGACCTCGACCCGGACGGTCGGACGGTGGGACTCTTCTAAGCGTCTTCGGTGACTCAGTCCTCGTCGCCGTCATCGTCGCCTGACGGGGACACGACACAGAACTCGTTGCCCTGGGGGTCCAGCATCACGCACCACATGCTCCCGCCGTCTTCCGTCCAGTTCCGGACGGCGGCGCCCAGTCCCTCGAGCCGCTGCACCTCGTCCTCGAGCGGACCGTCGGCGGCGAGATCCAGATGGAGGCGATTCTTCGCGACCTTCTCCTCCGGCACCTCGGTGAAGAACAGGACCGGCAGATCCGAACCGCTGGGAGGCTGGACCATCACCGAGGGGTCTTCCTCCGGATCGTAGATGCCCTTCGAGGCGAGGCGCTCGAGCTCCTCCTCGTCGTAGGGCGCGACGCTCCACCCGAGGGCCGTGGCCCAGAACCGCGCGAGGGGCGCGGCGTCCTGGCAATCGAAGACGACCGAATCGATCCTCACTTCCTCGAAGCGTAGGCCATGCGACGCCGCGCCGCTCAGGTCGAGATGCGAAGGAGGAACGCTTCTTCGACCTGCTGGAGAAGGGCGTCGGCACGCTCTCGGAGGGCGTCGCACTCGTCGATCAGCCCCTGTCCCTTCGCCTGGTCCTTGAGTCCCGCGGCATTGATCCGGACGTTCGCCATCGCGGACAGGGTGGCCGCGAACAGGAGGGTGCCCGCCGAGTACCCGTCGGAGGCTGCGTGCGGATTCCCCATGGCGGTCGCGTCCTCGGCCAGCTCCATCAGCTGCACGGACCGCTTCGCGAGTTGGAGCGGGACCGCGGCGGCCGCTTCGTACGCTTCCTGGATCCGGAGGGTGCGCGAGGCTTTCTCCTCGTCGGTCTCTTTGGGGAGTTTGAACGACGCCATCACGGACTCGAACGCCTGCGCATCCTCGTCGGCGAGTGCGAGGAAGGCCTCGCGCTCCGCGTCGGCCGTCTCCACCATGGACCGCATCCGCGCATCCAGATCCTGGAACTCCTCCTTCCCGATCGTGAGGTGTCCCACCATGGCGATGAGGGCGGCTCCGGTGGCGGCGGCGACGCCTGCGGCGGCCCCGCCACCGGGGGTCGCCGATCCGGACCCGAGTTCATCCAGCCACGATCCGATCGGTTGGTCGCTGGTGCTCACGAACGGCCTCCTCTCTCGATCCGGACCTCAAGATTCCGCATCAGCCGGCCTCGACCAGGCGCTCCAGGATCTGCTCTTCGGGCGAGAACCCCTTCAGCCGGACGTGCTCTTGGTCCCCCGGCGGCAGTGCGGCCTCGGGCGTCAGCCCGACGATCTCGGAGTCCACGATCTCCATCTCCCTCGCGGAAGCTTCCTTCGCGACGGCGTCGAACGCCGCCCGGATGCCGGTCACCTCGAAGTCCACGAGGTTCATGGAGACCGTGACGCATCCTCGCTCGGGGACGGCGAAGCCGATCGCGCGGACCGCGGGGAGGCCCCCCGAGGATTCGCGGACGGCGCGGGCGATCTCCTTCGCAGCCCCTTCGTCGTCGCCGGACAGGTAGGTGTTGAACGCGACGAGCGGCTTCCTCGCCCCCACCGCGGTCGCGCCGGCCCGGCCGATCTCGTGAGGGCCGAAGTCCGGGAGGCGGTCGCCTGCGGCGACCGCCTCCCGCAGCCCTTCGAACTCGCCCTTCCTCACGTCGGCGAGGGACCGACGCTCGGGCACGAGCGCCGCCTCCCCGTAGAGGTAGACGGGCAGGTCCAGCGTCTCTGCCAGCTCGCGCCCGACGTCGCGCGCAAGCGAGACGCACTCGTCCATGGTCACCTCGCGGACCGGCATGAACGGGACCACGTCCGCGGCGCCCATCCGGGGATGCCCGCCGCGGTGTTCGAACATGTCGATCAGCTCCACGGCGGCCGCGACCCCGGCGACGGCGGAGCGACGCACCGCGTCGGCGGTCCCGAGGACCGTGGTATCGAGTCGATGATGATCGGGGTCTGCCTCGGCGAAGACCACCCGTGCGCCTTCCACGTCGAGCGCCTCGACGATCGCGTCGATGACGTCGCGCCGCCTGCCTTCGCTGAAGTTGGGCACCACACCGACGATCGCACTCACGCCCTCGAGCCTACGCGAACGGTCTCGCTCAGCTCTTGGGGCGCCGCTTCTCGGGGTCGTGCACCGCGAGCACGTCGACGGTGGCACCGATCGTGCCCTCCCCGAGCGCCACGTCCAGCTTCGTCCCATCGGCGGCCACGTCGGATCGGAGGATCGCGAGACCGATCGGACCGTACGCGGGACTCGTCGCCGGGGAGGTCAGCACGCCGACCGGCTCGCCCTCCTTCGACACCGCGGCACCGTACTCGGGGAGCTCTTGGCCTTCGAGGCGTAGTGTCTTGAACCGGTTCGGCGGGGCGGCGGCGACCTCTCGAAGCGCGTCTTTCCCCATGAACGTGCCCTCGGCATCGAGCGCCACCACGCGATCGAGACCCAGGTCGTACGGGGTGCGCTGGTGCGCCTCGTAGTCGTAGTCCGTCACGATCATCCCGGCCTCGATGCGCAGCGGCTCGACGACGTCGACCCCGTAGGGGACGGCGCCGGTCCCCTCGATCACGGTCCAGAGATCCTCCGCATGCTCGGGTCGGGTGAACAACTCGTACCCCAGCTCGCCGGAGAAACCCGTCCGCGAGAGCCAGACGGGCACGCCACCGACCTGGACCTGCTCGGGGATGAAATGGAAGTAGCGAAGGCCGCTCAGGTCCGCCTCCGTGAGCGGTTGGAGCGCCGCACGCGATCTCGGTCCCTGCACCTGCAGGTGCGGCAGCGTCGGGGCGATGTACTCGACGCTGACGTCGAGTCCCTTCGATGCTTCCGCGAAGTAGGCCACGTGATCGAGCCCGTTGGTGCAGACCCAGAGATGATCGTCCGCGTGCTTGAACACCGTGCCGTCGTCGACCAGGAGCCCGTCTTCGTCGAGGAACGCCCCGTATCGGACCTGTCCGATCTGCATCCCGAGGATGTCGTTCGAATGCACACGCTGGCCCGCCTCGAGCGCATCCGGTCCGCGGAACTCCCATTTGTTCAGCGGGGAGACGTCCCAGACACCGACACCCTCGCGAACCGCCTGATATTCCGCCGCCGGGTCTCCGAAGCCGGTGACCCACCACCAGCCGGCCTCGTCCATGAACCCTGCCGCCGTCTTCGACATGATCCGGTGGAACGCCGTCTGCCTGCTCTCGCTGTTGGTGCTGTTCTCGTTTTCGTCCATGGGCTCCTCTTATCACGAGTTTGAACGGCTGTTCAAGTCGCTGCGCGGATCGTCTCCTCCTCGGTCACGATCGCGTCGACCGGGAGATCGAAGCGCCCGGCGGGAAGGTCCTCGTCCAGGACCTGGAGCCCGAAGACCAGCCCGACGGTGAAGGCCGGCAGACCTCGAAGGAACCGGTCGTAGTAGCCACCGCCGTAGCCGATCCGCGCCCCGCGTCGATCGAACGCCACGCCGGGCACGCCGACGACATCGATCGAGGACGGGTCGAGCGGCATCCCGCCCACCGGCTCCTCGGCCCCGAACGAAGTGGTGGTCGTCGGATCTCCGGGCGAGTACGGAACCGGCACGAGCTCAGCCCCCTCGATCCGCGGCAGGGCGACGACCACTCCTTTCCTTCGGAGTCGCTCGATCAGCGACCCCGTCGGGATCTCGGATCCGAAGGACGAGAACAGCATGACGGTCCTCGCACGTTGGACCTCCGGAAGATCGAGGAAGCGCTCGATCACGCGCGCCGCCCTCTCCTCACGAACGTCGGTGGGAACCGCGTCACGTTCCGCTCGTACCGCGTTGCGGACCCGCCGCTTGTCTCGCTTCAGATCGGCGCTGCTCATGCGCGAAGCGCTCCGGCCACGACGTCGATGCGATCCTCGCCGCCCACCGGGAGGACGACGACCCAGGAGCACCCGGCCTCCTCGAGGCGCTCGGAGAAGGAACGGAAGCCCTCGGCGTCTCCCTGCCATACGTCCATGGACAAGCCTCTGGACCGACGCTCGTCGCGCAGACGTTCGAGATCGCTCTCGTCGGTCCCGACGAGGGCGATCCCTCCCCAGGTGGGGGCGACCGAGCGGCCGCCGGCGAACCGGCGAAGCTCGGCCGCGGCCGCCTCGAAAGCATCGGCCTCCATCGCCCAGCCGTTCCAGGCGTCGGCGGACCGCGCCGCCACCTGGATCACCTGTGCGGATCGGCCTCCGACCCAGAGTTCCGGCTCTCCGGACGGGAGGAGCGGCCCGGCGATCGCCGGAACATGCGCACCTCCCGACCAGGGCTGGCCCCCGAACAGGGCGCGCAGGGCGTCCACGGTCTCCTCGAGGATCGCGACCCGATCGGAGGCGGACGCGAATGGGATCCCGAAGGCCTCGTGCTCCGGCTTCGATACCGAATCGCCCGCACCGAGCCCCAGGACGGCCTGCCCCCCACTCATCTGATCCAGTGCCGCCGCCTGCTTCGCCAGGAGCCCAGCCGGCCGGAGCGAGGCCCTCGTCACGAGGGTCCCGACGTGGAGATCCGGATGGAGCGCGGCGACGGCTGCGAGGACGGCGAAGGGCTCCAGCGCGGGTCTCCCCGGCGCCCCGGGGGGGAACAGGTGGTCGGGCGCGAACACACCGTCGTATCCGGCGGCGGCCGCTCGCGCCGCGGCCGTGAGCGGCCGCCCCACGTCGGCCGTGAACATCGGCAGGCTGAGCCCGAGCTTCACGCCGACGCCGCCTCGATCGCCAGGAGCGCCGCGCCGATCGCGCCGGCATCGTTCCCGAGCCGGGCCTCCACGATGGACACGTCCGGCCGGACATCCGCTCCTTCGACCGCGGCCAGGTACGCATCTCGGAGAGGGCCCAGCAGGAGATCTCCCGCCTCACCGACACCACCGCCGATCACCACGACCTCCGGATCGAGCACGTTCACGAGCCCCGCAACGCCTTCGCCGAGCCGCCGGGCAACCGTGGTCAGGATCGCGACGGCAGCGGTGTCCCCTTGCCGGGCCGCCTCCGTCACCAGCTCGCCGGTCGCGCGACGGGGATCGCCCCCGGCGAGCCGGGCGATCATGGACCCGGGCTCCTCGGCGACGGCTCGCCCGCCCGCTCGCGCGATCGCCAAGCCGCTCGCCACCTGCTCCCAGCATCCCCGGTTCCCGCATCCGCACGCAGGCCCGTCCGGATCCACGATGATGTGACCGATCTCGCCCGCGTGGCCGTGGGCCCCACGGAGGAGACGTCCGCCGGCGACGATCCCGCCGCCGATCCCCGTGCCGACCCCCACGAAAAGGGAGTCGTCGTATCCACGCGAGGCGCCAAGACGACTCTCGCCCCACGCCGCGGCCGTCGCGTCGTTGTCGACGGTCACGGGCATTCCGAACATCGCCTCGAGGCCTTCGGAGACCGGCAGGTTCCGCCAGGCGAGGTTCGGGGCCGACAGCAGGACTCCCGAGCGGACATCGATGAGGCCGGCCATGCCGACGCCGATCGCCACGACCCCGTCCTCGAGGACCGCGGTGCCCGCGGCCGCGATCGCCGGCAGTGCCGCGTCCTGGTCGGTCGCGGGCGTCGGGATCAGGGTTCGAGCTCGGATCTCACCGTCGTCGGAGATCCGGATCGCGGCGATCTTCGTGCCGCCGATGTCGATCCCGACCGCCTGTCGGCCGCTCACTCGATGTCGATGCGCGTGAGCGTCGGCGCCTTCTCCTTGCCACCGGCCTCATCGGCCCGGGCGCCCAGGACGGCCGTCATCGCAAGGAGGAACTCCCGTCCGGCGTTCAGCAGATGCTCGACGGCCTCCGGCTTGAGGGGCTGCACGGCGGTCACGGCGAGACAGATCGGGCAGAACCCCACCGTGCAGACCTGGCCGTCACCCGGATGGGGCTCCGATCCGGACTTCGCTGCACGTGGCTCCGATCTCGGCGGCTCCGCCGTCCGTGGTCGGGTGCGCTTCGCGGCCTCGGCCATGTCAGCTCCTTTCCGCCGGACGGGGTTCCCGCCCGAACAGGATCTCGAGTTGATCTCCGGCGAAGTTCGCTTCGCGGACCGTCATCCGTTTCAGCGACTGCGGCAGGATCAGGTTCCGTTTGTAGGCACCGACCCGAACGAAGAGCTCCTCCCCACGCCGGTGGATATCCATGTCGTCACGGGAAGCGAACGGGAGACGGATCGTCATCACGTATCCCGTTCCACGTTTCCGCACGCGGATCGGCTCGTCCCGGTACAGGATCTCCGCGGCGTCGAGGTCCCCGTACACCTCGTTGCCCATCTCCTCGAGGAGAGACACCCCGACCATCTCTCGATCGAACAAGCGCGCGGACAGGATCGGCACCGGCTCGAAGGACTCGTGGACGGTCACGAGATGCTCCGCCTGGATGTCCTTCCACTTCCCGAAGTACGGGTCGGTCACGTCGGGCGGCAGCACCCGGTTCACCACCACGGCATCGACCCGGTACCCGAAGAGCCCGAGGTAGGTGTACGTGCGCCTCGCCTCCGCGATCACCATCTTCTCCAGGTTCAGCACCAGGCGGACGGACGACGTCGTCTCATCCGTCAGGATCTTCTTCACCGCATCGAGGTTCCGGTGGAGCCGCTCCACGGCGTCGAACACGCGGTCACCGGCGATCGGCAGGGTCGTCATCCGCGACATGATCGGACGGACGGTCTTCACGATCCGCCGCTCCACGGGGAAGATCCGCTCGATGTACCACTGCATGACGTCGGGCAGAGACAGCAGCCGTAGGGTCTCCGCCGTCGGCGCGCAGTCCACGACCAGCACGTCGTAGTTCTCGCTCTCGACGTGCGTCTTGACGTCGATCAGCGCGAAGATCTCGTCCAGCCCCGGGAGCACGGTCAGCTCCTCCGCCTGGATCGTGTCCGTCCCCGCCCAGTTCATGAGCTGGATCATGTAGTCCTGGATCTCGCGCCAGTTGTCCTCGAGCCGCTCCTGGGCGTCGATCTGTTGCGCCCAGAGGAGGTCGGAGATCTGCGTGGGATCGGATCCGATCTCCACCTCGAAGGAGTCACCCAGCGAATGGGCGGGATCGGTCGACATCACCAGCGTTCGCTGCCCCGACGCGGCCGCTCGGACCGCCGTGGCGGCCGCCACGGTCGTCTTGCCGACCCCACCCTTGCCCGTGAACAGGAGGACCCGCATCCGGGCAGCTTACGAGAGCGCTCTACCCCATCTCCACGCGACGCTTGAGTCGCTCGAGGGCATTCTCGATGACACGTTTGGCGCCTTCGGTTCGAACGAACCCGGGTACGAGGACGCCGATCTCGACGGCGAGCCGATACGTCACCTTCGTCTCGGAGTCGGAGAGCTCGTTGAGGAGGTACTCGCCGCGGATGTCGCGGATGGCTCCCCGGGCTTCCCTGGTCACCCACGAGAGTCCGGTGTCTCCCGGCGCGTAGCGGTACGACAACGTATAGGTGGCCTTGCCGAGCACCGGGACGTCGACCTCGAACGCCACCTCGGTGGCACGGCCTCCTTCTCCTCGCTGCCGGATCTGCGCGGTCCGCACCTCCGCCCACTGGGGGTACGCCTCGTAGTCCTCGAGGACCTCCATCACGTCCTCGAGCGGCGCTTCGATCACGATCGACCCCTCGGCGTGTTCCATCAGCTCAGGAATCCTAGCGGCGCCCAGGTCTCAGCGGCTGAGTCTCAGCGGCTCACCGTCACGACGGACAGGGCGAGCAACGAGACGGCGAGCATGATCAACCCGACGGTGGCCCACAGAAGGGCCCGCGCGGACACGAACGTCGATCCGCCGTCGGCGATCCGATATGCCTCCGCCGCCGACCCGAGATAGATCGTGAGCGCCGAGACGAGGAGGAGGGCCATCACCGCGAAAACGGGAGGGCTGGAAACCCCCGAGAGCACGACCACCAGAGAAAGGCCGAAGGTGAGCACGAACAGCGTCCCCCGAGCGATCCCGTCGGGCGCACGTCCGGCCTTCGCGTGGCCGATTCCCGGGAACATCAGGGACCACAGGAATGCATCCCGCGGCGACACGGTCGAGCGAGGCTCATCCTGACGGAGGAGCTGTGCGAACGAGGTCCCGCACACGCTGCACACATCCAGCTCGATCGGGTTCAGCGATCCGCACGTCGGGCAGGGCCAGGCCGCCGTCTTGCTAGGTCCGGAACCCTCCGCCGTGCCCGCCGGTCGCACGAGCACCGGTGCCGCGGCAGGTTCCGGCTCGGGCGCGGCCGTTCGGAGGGACGTGAAGCATTGGCCGCACCACTCGGCGTCGGCGCTCACGAGCGCACCGCAGTTCGGGCATCGGAGGTCATCCACGCCAGCCAGCGTACCGTCGGCTCCCGCTCGTTCCGTGGAGGCGCGTCAAGCGGCCGCGGCTTCGCGGAGCCATGCGGCGAGCCGCTCCGCGACCAGAGGCCACGTGTGCTCCCGCTCGACCCGCGCTCGGCCGTTCTTCCCGAGCCGCCTCGCATACGCCGGGTCCTCGAGCAGGGTCACCAGCGCGTCGGCCACTCCGTCCACGTCCGAACCGTCCACGAGCAGACCGGTTTCCCCGTGCACCAGCGCCTCGCGCGACCCCCCGGAGTCGCCCACCACCACGGGACGCCCACAGGCGGCCGCCTCGATGAAGACGTTCCCCCACCCCTCCACCTCGAGACCCCCCATGCGCGTGCGGCACGGCATCGCGAAGACGTCGCCGACCGCGTAGTACCGAGGGAGGTCACCCTCGGTGACCTCCCCCACGAAGGACACCGATCGGGTCGGCGCTCGTTCGGCGAGGCTCCGGAGCTTGGCTTCGTACGGACCCGACCCGACGATCAGCAATCCCGCCTCGGGGACACGGCGCTGGACCGCCCGCATCGACCTGATCAGCACGTCCTGCCCCTTCCGGGGCACCAGCCGACTCACGCAGACGATCAACGGTCGGTCTCCGAGCCCGTGCCGGGCGCGGATGTCCGCGATCGGAAGGTCGGGCCGGAACCGCTCGACGTCCGCGCCGGGATGCAACACCGAGACGGGCACGTGGCGAGGCACCCCCGTTCGGACGCGTCGTGAGATGAACTCGCTGCACCCCGCCACCCGCGAGGCTCTCGACGTCATCCGTTCCATCAGGGCGTGGGCGACCGGCACGGTGGAGAGCCAGTAGTCGAACCCATGCGCGAGGACGACGTAGGGGATGCCCCGCGAGGCGAGACGAGGCCCCAGCAGCGCCAGCGGGAAGGCGTCACCGAACAGGACCACCTCGGAGCCCGTCCGTGCGATCTCCGCTTCCACACGGTCGGCGAACGCGGGCGTCGGCCACACGAACCGACTCCGCTCCCTCACGATGTCGAACCCCGCCATGTCGTCGAAGGCCTCGGATCCCTCGCATGAAGGAGCGATCACGGAGACCTTCTCGGCCGGAAGCTCCCGGCACAACGACTCGAGCGTCCGTTGGATGCCGCCGACCCGGGGAGGGAAATCGTTCGTCACCACGAGCGTCCTGGGGATATCCACCGGACCGATATCCTTCCAGATGTCCGTGGCCAGATGTCCGTGGCCAGACGTCCGTGGCCAGAGCATCCATAGCCCAGACAGCTCTCGAGAGGAGGACCCGCTACGGGATCGACACACGTGGACGAACTCGAGACCGGCGGCGCCTTCGCGGAGCTCTCCGGGTGGCGCGTGATCGCCGTGCGGGGTTCCGGTGCCGCCGCCTGGTTGCACGATCTCGTGACGACCGACGTTGAAGGACTCTCGGCGGGACAGAGTCGTCGCTCCTTGCTTCTCACCCCGACCGGCCGGATCCGGGCAGACTTCCACGTCGCCCGATCGGACGGCTCTTTCCTCCTCCTCCAGGCGGAAGGGCAGCCCGAGGCCGTCGACGCGATCCTCGCTCCATACGTGCTCTCCTCCGACGTCGAGCTGGCCGACCGCAGCGAGGGATCCGCGATCGTCGCCATCCTCGGCGGCGCAGCCGCCGAGGACGGCGACGATGCCCTGGTCCTCTCACCGTCCGTGCTCGGCCCGGGTCACGACGTCATCCTGCCCGCGGGCGAGCCCGCAGCCCGGCTGCGCGCACGCCTGCGTGAACGAGGGGCCGTCGAGGTCTCCGCGGAGGACCTCGAGATATGGCGGATCCATCGGGGGATCGTCCGGATGGGGTCGGACTTCGGACCGGACGCGCTTCCCGCCGAGGCCGGGCTCGAGGACACGATCGACTTCACCAAGGGATGCTTCCTGGGACAGGAGTCGGTGGCCAAGGTGCGGAACCTCGGGCACCCTCCGCGGGTCCTGCGGCTGGTTCGTTCACGGACGCCGATCCTTCCGGGAGCGCCCGTCCTCGCCGACGACCAACAGGTCGGGGAGGTCACGAGCGCCGCGGCGGCCGACGGTGGGACCGACGCCATCGTCCGGGTTCGCTGGGACGCGGCATCCGAAGGCCTCTCAACCGAGGCCGGACCGCTTTCCCTACGGCGCGGATAGTAGACATTTCGGGTCATTTCGCATCCGCCACCTGGGGATTTGCATGGACCACTCCGACGACCCCTTCCCCGCGCTGGTCACTCCGTGCTATTCCTTCGGTCCCGGAGCGACGGGCACCCCGGGGGGAGGAACGGAACGGTGCGGATCGATCGACTCCCGACCCTCGACATCGAGGTATTGCCCGACAACCCCTCACCTCCCGACGTCTGGCAGGAGCGCTCGGCCTGCTACGGGATCGATCCCGACGTCTTCTTCCCGATCTCCGAAGAGGAAGCCGGCCCGGCCCTGGCGTTCTGCAGCGCCTGCACGATCCGCGAGGAATGCCTCTCGTGGGCCCTCAAGAACGGGGAACGGTACGGGGTTTGGGGTGGCCTGACGGAGCAGCAGCGGCGCCGCCTCGCCCGTCAGGTCGCGTGATCGCCTAGGCCGAACGTCTCTACCTGCTCCAGGGCAGGTGAAAAGCCCCTGAACGGACTATCTTGCTCAACCCCCTGGGGCGTCGATACCTCCTGCAATGGACCTCTCTTTCCCCCCATTTCGGATGCGTGCTTTCCACGGGCGTGTGCAGCGCCTGGTCACAGGCGCCGTGGTGGCCGCGTTGCTCGTGGTCGTCGTCCCCGCCCCGGCGACCGCGGCCCCCACCCCGAACGTCACGATCACCGACGTCACGGTGACCGAGGGCACCGGGGGTACCGTCAATGCGAACTTCACGATCCAGGCCGCTCCCTCACCCAAGACGAGGGACGCTGCAGGTGACCTGGGCGACCGCCGCAGGGATCGGCCACGTCCCCCGCCGACTTCACGGCCTCTTCGGGAACCGTCCCGCTCACGAAGAGCAGCCCCTCGAAGGTCGTTTCCGTTCCCGTCGCCGGTGACGCGATCAACGAGTCGAACGAGACCTTCGTGGTGAACCTCACCAACCTCGTCGGTTCCCCCGGGACGATCGCGGATGCACAAGGGGTCGGTACGATCACCGATAACGACCCGGTCCCCGTCCTTTCCGTCAACGATGTCTCCGTCAGCGAGGGGAACGCGGGCACGACCACGGCGACGTTCACGGTCACGCTCTCGGCAGCGAGCGGCAGAGCCGTCACGTTCCAATGGGCCACCGCCGCCGGCTCTGCGACCGCGGGAACGGACTACGTCTCTGCGAGCGGGAGCCGCACGATCGCGGCCGGGACCACGACCGCTCCGGTCGGGATCACCGTGAACGGCGACTTCGCCGACGAGCTCGACGAAACGTTCGGCCTCACGCTCTCGAACCCGGGGAACGCCACGATCGGAGACGGCTCAGGACTCGCCACCGTCAGCGACGACGACCCTATCCCGGTCCTCTCGATCAACGACATCTCGGTCACGGAGGGCAACGCGGGCACGGCCACGGCGACGTTCACCGTCTCCCTGTCTGCCGCGAGCGGCAAGGCCGTGACGTTCGACTGGGCCACCGCCCCCGGCTCGGCGACCGCCGGCACGGACTACGCGTCGGCGACCGGGAGCCGGACGATCGCGGCCGGGGCCACGACCGCGACGGTCGGCATCACCGTGAACGGTGACGTGCTGGACGAGGCCAACGAGACGTTCGACGTCACGCTGTCCAACCCCGGGAACGCCACGATCGGAGACGGCTCCGGCGTCGCCACCATCACCGACGACGACGCGGCTCCAACCCTTTCGGTGAACGACGTTCACGGTGGTGGAAGGCAACGCCGGCGCCGCGACCGCCACCTTCACGGTCACCCTATCGTCGGTGAGTGCGAACCCCGTGACGTTCGACTGGGCCACCACCTCCGGCTCCGCAACGGCCGGCACGGACTACGTCGCCGCGAGCGGCAGCAAGACCATCGCCGCCGGCGCGACGACCGCCACGTTCACCGTGACCGTCAATGGCGACGTCGCTGGACGAGGCCAACGAGACGTTCGGCGTCACGCTTTCCAACCCCGGGAACGCCACGATCGCAGACGGCTCCGGCCTGGGGACGATCACCGACGACGACGCCGCCCCGACCCTGTCGATCAACGACGTCTCCGATCACCGAGGGCAACGCCGGCACGACCACCGCGACGTACACGGTCACCCTGTCCGCTGCCAGCGGCCAGGCGGTCACGTTCGACTGGGCCACCGCTGCCGGCTCCGCGACCGCGGGGACGGATTACGTCGCCGCGAACGGCAGCCGCACGTCGCGGCCGGGCCCACGACCGCGACGTTCGCCATCACCGTGAACGGCGACGCGATGGATGAGCTCAACGAGACGTTCGGCGTCACGCTTTCCAATCCCGGGAACGCCACGATCGCCGACGGCTCGGGCGTCGGGACGATCACCGACGACGACGCGGCTCCGACCCTCTCGGTCGACGACGTCTCCGTCACCGAAGGCGACGCCGGCATCGACGACGGCGACCTTCACGGTCACCCTGTCCGCCGCGAGCGGCAAGGCCGTCACCGTTCGACTGGGCCACTTCCGCCGGCTCCGCGACCGCGGGCAGTGACTACGTTGCGGCGAGTCGGCAGCAAGACCGTCGCCGCCGGCCTCACGACCGACGACGATCGGCGTCACCGTGAACGGCGACCTCGTGGACGAGCTCAGACGAGACGTTCGGCATCACGCTCTCCAACCCCGGGAACGCGACGATCGCTGACGGCTCGGGCTCCGGCACGATCACCGACGACGACGCCGCACCGACCCTTTCGGTGAACGACGTCATCCATCGTGGAAGGAAACGTCGGCACCACGACCGCGACCTTCACGGTCACCCTGTCCGTCGCGAGCGGCCAGACCGTGACGGTCGATTGGGCGACCGCCAACGATATGGCGACCGAGCCGGCCGACTACACCGCCTCATCCGGGCTCCTCGACCTTCGTTCCCGGCGACACCAGCGAGACGTTCGGGGTGACCGTCAAGGGAGACCTCATCGCCGAGCTCGACGAGACCTTCCGGGTCATCCTTTCGAGCCCTTCGAACGCAGGGCTCGCGAACCCTCAGGGCCTCGGCACGATCACAGACGACGAGCTCCTTCCCGTGATCGACATCGACGAGCCGTCGATCGTCGAGGGACAGAGCGGGACGAGCTCGATCAACTTCAGCGTCATCCTCTCGCACCCCTCCGCTACGGCCCGTCTCGGTGGACTGGACGACCGCGCCGGGAACGGCCGCGGCCGGCACCGACTTCGTCGCTAGGAGCGGGACGGTGCATGTTCGCCGCGATGGATGTCTCGGAGACAGTGTCGGTCATCGTGAAGGGCGACGGCACCTTCGAGGGAGACGAGACCTTCGGCTGGATCTCTCGAACGCGTCCGGGTCGCCGATCGGAGACACTGCAGGGGATCGCGACGATCGTCAACGACGACGCGGCGCCGATCGTCTCCGTGCCAGATGCATCGACGACAGAAGGGAACACGGGCACGTCGCTCCTCCCGTTCGCCGTCTCTGCTCGCCGGAGACCTCCGACGTCGACGCGACCTTCGACTAGGCGACCGCACGGCACCGCGGCGCGGCGGGTCCGACTTCGTGGCGGTTCGCGGCGCACTCACGATCCCCGCCGGCGCGACGACCGGGACGGTGAACGTCGTCGTGAACGGCGACCTCGTATACGAGAGCAACGAGACCCTTTCGCTGCTGCTCAGCAACCCGTTGGGCGCCACGATCGGAGACGGGACCGCTCAGGGCACGATCCTGAACGATGACAAGGCCCCGACGGCGGTCACGGTCGGTGTCGTGCGCAAGCCCCGAGCCGTGATCGCGAAGGGACTCCTGGAGCCGGCGAGCTCAGGCGAGCGCGTCACCGTGACCCTGTTCCGCAAGAAGGGCGGGAAGTTCGTGAAGGTCTCCGCGAAGACGGTCCTGGTGCGGTACTTGAAGGACCGGGACGGCGACGGCAAGACCGACGGCTCATACACCGCGACGCTCGTCCGCCCGAAAGCCAAGGGCTCGTACAAGATCGTCACCCAGTTCAAGGGCACCGCGAACTACAAGCCGTGCCTCCGGGGCAAAGTGTTCACGCTGACCGCCAGGTAGCCGACTCGGTGTCGGTCCCGCTCCTCAACATGGATCCATGCACGGACTCCTCCTTGACCATCGAACATGTGTTCGATACGGTAGCCGTCTCCTTCGGCCCCACCGATCGGAGGCGCCCGTGCTCCCGGCACCCGTCCAGACCACCCTCGCGGAGGCCGTACCCCTCCGAGAGGTCCCATTCATCATCGTCGACCTCGAGACCACCGGCGGGTCCCCCCGGGAGTCGAGGATCACGGAGATCGGTGCGGTCCTCGTCACCGGTGGGGAGCGCGTGGGCACGTTCCACGCTCTGGTCAACCCCCAGGAGTCGATCCCTCCGTTCATCTCCCAGCTGACGGGGATCGATGACTTCCTCGTCCGCGAAGAACCTCCGATCGAGGCCGTCCTCCCGGCCTTCCTGGAGTTCGCGCGCGGTGCCGTCTTCGTGGCTCACAACGCGAGGTTCGATTTCTCGTTCCTGAACGAGAACCTCGGTCGGCTCGACTACCCCCTCTTGGAAGGTCCTCCCGTCTGCACCGCCAAGCTCGCTCGCCGGGTCGTGTGGCCCGACGTCCCCAACGTCCGACTCCTGACGCTCGCCCAGTATTTCCGGACCCGCGTGAAGCCGACCCATCGGGCGCTGGACGATGCGATGGCGTGCGCGGAGGTCCTGGACGGGCTCCTCGACCTCGGCGGCCGGCTCGGCATCCTGACGCTCGGGGATCTCCGTGAAGCCGTTCGCGCTCGTGGGCGGCCGCACTACGGGAAGATCCGGCTCGCCGACCCGCTCCCCCACGCCGCCGGCGTCTACCGCTTCGTGGGTCGGGACGAGCGGGTGCTCTACGTCGGGAAGGCGCGCGACCTCCGCGCGCGCGTGAAGTCCTACTTCTACGGTGACGAGCGAAAGAAGGTCGAGAACCTTCTCGGCGAGGTACGGCGGGTCGAGGGCGACGTGACGCCCGGAGGCGAACTCGAAGCGCTCGTGCTCGAGGCGCGACTCATCCGACAGCACGAGCCGAAGTACAACCGCCGTGGCAAGACCTGGCGCCGATTCGCGTATCTCAAGCTCGATCCCTCCGAGGCGTACCCGCGCGTGAAGGTGGTGCATCGCGCCGCCCACGACGACGGCTGCATGTACCTGGGTCCGTTCTCGGGCGGGGGTGCAGCCCGCCTGGCGAAGGAGGCGTTGGAGGACGTCGTTCCGCTTCGGAGTTGCACCAGGGCGATGGGGGCACGGACCCGGTTCTCACCGTGCGCTCTCGCCGACATCGGCCGCTGTCCGGCCCCGTGCGATGGCCGGATCGACCCCGAGCGCTACGGAGAGCTCGTCCGGGACCTCCTCTCCTCCCTCGAGTCCCCGGACGGGCTCCTCGGAGCGCTCGAGGCCAAGATGTGGCGGCTCGCGGACGCCGAGCGGTTCGAAGAGGCCGCCTCGATCCGGGATCGCCTCCGAACGCTGGCCGCGGGCCTGTATCGGGCTCGGAGAGACGCTTGGCTTCTCGGCGCCGGCCGGCTCGAGCTGGTGGTCGAAGGCGACCGGCGGCTCACGTTCGTCGGGGGGACACTCGCGCGGGCAGGGGACGCCGGGAGCGCATCGGAACCGATCCCGTTCCCCTGCCCGCGCGAGCGCGCGGACGAGCTGTCGGCGGTCCGCTCGTGGCTCACCAAGAACCCCGCTCGTGTCCTCGCGTGCGACGTTCCTCTCGCGGAGCCCGTGGACGGCGGAGCGCGGATCGCGAGGATCCTCCGGTGGGCCAAGGACCCGGAGCGTCCCCGGACGGCCCGGCGTTAGGCTCACCCGGTGGGCGCCGCGGTCGACCTCCTTGCGCGGGAGATGTCGGAGACCTTCCACGACATGCGCGCACGCTTGCACGACCTGACCGAGGACGAGTTCTTCTGGGAACCCGTCCCTGGGAGCTGGACCGTCTTCCGCGACGAACGGGGTCGCTGGGATCACCATTACGAGGAGCCCGACCCCCAGCCTGCCCCGTTCACGACGATCGCCTGGCGCCTCACGCACATCGCGATGTGCAAGGTCATGTATCACGAGCACGCGTTCGGTCCGGGCGAGCTGACGTGGCTCACGATCGAGACGCCGGGAACCCCCGACGGTGCCCTCGACATGTTGGACGCGGGCCACGCATCGCTCACCGAGGACCTCGCGGAGCTTGACGACACCGACCTCGACCGGCCTGTGCCGGACCAACTGGGGCGAGGAGTGGCCCGCGTGGCGGATCTTCTGGACGATGATCCACCACGACGCGCACCACGGTGGCGAGATCGGCGCGCTTCGCGATCTGTACGCGGCGACGCGCCGAACCGGGTCAGATCCGGACGGCGGATAGACTTCCTCGCATGGAGCGCGCGGTCATCCTGGAGGGCGCCCGAACCCCGATCGGGAAGTTCCTCGGCTCCTTCGCCGAGACGACGGCCGTGGAGCTCGGAACGGTCGCGGCGAAGGAAGCGCTCGAGCGCGCCCGCATCACCCCGGACCAGGTGGACCAGACGATCGTCGGTCACGCCCGCCAGGCGGGGAACGGACCCAACACCGGCCGACAGGTGAGCATCCACGCCGGGGTGCCCGAGGAGGTCTCCGCGTTCAACGTGAACATCGCCTGCGGCTCGGGGATGAAGGCGGTCCAGTTGGGCGCCCAGCAGATCGCGGTCGGCGACGCCGAGGTCGTCCTCGCCGGCGGCATGGAGAACATGACCCGGGTCCCCTTCCTCCTCGACCGCATGCGCTCGGGCTACCGGATGGGCAACGCCATGGTGTACGACGCGATGTATCGCGACGGCCTCCTGGACCCGCTCTGCGGGCTGCTGATGGGCGAGACCGCGGAGAACCTCGTCGACCGCTACGACATCTCCCGCGAGGAACAGGACGAGTTCGCCCTGGAGTCCCAACGGAAAGCGGCGACGGGCGTCGCCGACCGCGCCGCGGAGATCGTTCCGGTCGAGGCGAACGACGCCGCCGGGAAGGGCACCGTCATGGTGAGCCAGGACGAGCATCCGCGCCCCGACACGACGCCCGAACGGCTCGCCACGCTGACACCCGTGTTCCGTGAGGGTGGCTCCGTCACGGCCGGCAACTCCGCCGGCATCACCGACGGGGCTGCCGCGATGATCCTGATGTCGGAATCGCGGGCGCATGCGGAGGGCCGTGAACCCCTCGCGCGGATCGCGGGGATGAGCTGGGCGGGGGTTCCGCCCGAGATCATGGGCATCGGCCCGGTGCCCGCGACGAAGAAGGTGCTCGAGAAGACCGGCCTGTCGCTCGCCGACATCGACCTGATCGAGATCAACGAGGCGTTCGCGGCGCAGGTGATCGCGTGCGAGCGCGAACTGAAGTTCGATCGGGACCGGCTGAACCTCCTGGGAGGTGGGATCTCGCTCGGCCATCCGATCGGGATGAGCGGCGCGCGGATCCTCCTTTCCCTCGCGTACCAGATGCGGGCGCGAGGTGCCGCCCTGGGTCTCGCCACGCTCTGTATCTCCGGCGGGCAGGGGCTCGCCGTCGTTCTCGAAAGGACCTCGCAACGATGACCGTCCACGCCGTCGTCCTGATCCAGTGTGAGATCGATGAGATCTCCGAGGCCGCGCAAGCGATCGCCGACATCGGCGGCGTCTCCGAGGTCTACTCCGTGGCCGGCGAGTTCGATCTGGTGGCGATCGTGCGTGTGAGTCAGCACGACGATCTCGCGAAGGTGATCCCGGGAGGGATCTCCAAGGTCGAAGGTGTCGAGCGCACGGAGACGCTGATCGCCTTCCAGGTGTACTCGAAGCACGACCTCGAGCGGATGTTCTCGATCGGCTTCGAAGAGAGCTAGCCCCAGTCGATCGCGACGGGGAGCGAGGTGCGCCCCCACTCGTCGAGGTTCCCCCGGTAGCGCGGTTGGTACTTCTCGGCGAGGAGCCGACGCGCCTGTGCGTCCTCCGCCGGATCGGTCACCACTCGGGCCTTCGTCGTCCGTTTCACGTCGCCGATCTCGAGAGCGACCTCGGGCGAGATCATGAGGTTCTTCACCCAGTCGGAGCGGTCACCGCCGCCGGACAGGAGGTACGCGATCCCGTGGTCCAGCGCGAACCAGATCTCGATCCGATGTGGCGACCCCGTGTGCCGACCGGTGGTGGTCAGATAGCAGTAGTCGAGGTCGCCGAGTGGGCGTTCATCGGTCACAGCACCGCCCACAGCACGAGCCCGACGATCACGAGCAACGCCACGCCCGCGATGATCAGGTCGGCCTTCTTGACCTTCCCCGGTTGCATCGCGTTGAAGCCCATCGCCTACTCCCCGATCCGGTAATACTCTCGGAACTTCTCCGGCGAGAGCCAGTAGATGTGCTGGCGCACGGTCGATGCGTACGTCCGGGCTTCCGCTCCGTCGCGACATGCTCGCTCCGCGACCACCTCTCCGTGCGGGTCGAGGATCGCCACCCGCCAGGTTCCTTCGCCGCCCCGGACCTCGACGCCGAAACCGCTCTCGACCGAGGACATCGTGTGCACCTCTCGTCAGCCCTGCCGGACCAGGTTCCGATGGAACCGTCCGAGCTGAGTCTGCAGCTCCCCCAGCACGCTCTCTTCATCCAAGGTGAACGCAGGGTGCAACGACGCGACTCGCTCGAGCGCCCGCTCGAGCGCCGTCCCGAGTCGTTCCGCTTCGCGCAACGACTCGACCAGCGTGGCCGCGTAGTCGGCGTTGAACGGCTCGCCGTCCCAAGGGCACTCTCCGCCCAGGTCGACGACCTGCTCCGCGAAGAACTCCCGGCCGTCCCGTTTGCAGGTCCCTTTGATCTTCACACGCTCTCCTTCTCGGTCTTCGGCTCGGTCTTCGGCTCGGTCTTCGGCTCGGTCACGAGGTCGAGCAGCCGGTCGGCAAGCTCGAACGGATCCACCGGCTTCACGAACCACGCATCGGCGCCCGACCACCTCGCGAGCCAGGTGTCGTGCTTGCGATCCAGCAGGATCACGATGACCCCGGTGTACGGCTCCGCGGCGTCCCTGAGCGTCCTGGCGAGCCCGAAGGCTCCCGCGCGGGACGCGATCTCATCCGCGACGATCACGTCCGGCCGATCCCGGAGGGCCGCCGTGGTCCCCAGCTCTCCGTTGCGGGCGGCGCGGAACCGCAGCTCCTGCCCCAGCCGCCGCTCGATGCTCCGAACCGACAAGGCCATCAACTGACGGGAGCGCTCGTCCGGCGAGACCAGCAGGACGTCCACCCACGCGATGCTACTCGCTCCCCATGCCGCCCGCGGTCTTTGAACGACCGCGGGCGGCGGGCTACGCTCGCCTCGCCGGGCGCCGCCCGGCCGCTTCCCCCGATGATCGCGAGCCGACGGTCGAAACCAGGATCGCGAGAACAGATCTCGAGCGGACGACGGAGCAGCCGAGGAGGAAGCCGATGGAGAGTCTTGGCAAAGCAGCGGTCGCGGAGTTCGTCGCGACCTTCGCGTTGATCTTCGTGGGTGCCGGCGCGGTGATCCTCTCCGTCGGGACGGGCCAGCTCGATCTGGTGGGGGTGGCGCTCGCCCACGGGCTCGTGCTTGCCATCATGGTGTCGGTCACCGGGCACGTCTCCGGCGGACTGGTCAACCCCGCCGTCACGATCGCGCTCTGGACGACCGGGAAGATCTCCACCCAGCGAGGAGCCGTCCTGATCGTGGCGCAGCTGCTCGGCGCGATCCTCGGCGCGCTGCTCGTCCGTTTCGTGGTCGGCGGTGACCTCTTCGACGCGGGAGGGGCCGGCGCGCCGGCGCTCGGACCGGACGTCGCGGTCGGAAAGGGCATCGTCCTCGAAGCGATCCTCACGTTCTTCCTCGTCTTCGTCGTCTTCGGAACGGCCGTGGACGATCGGGGACCCTGGAACAAGACCGCGGGCTTCACGATCGGTCTCGTGATCGCGTTCGACATCCTCGCCTTCGGACCGTTCACGGGCGCCGCCATGAACCCCGCCCGCTGGTTCGGGCCGGCGCTGGTCGGCGGTCTCTGGGACGACGCGCTGGTGTGGATCGTGGGGCCGATCGCCGGGGCCATCATCGCGGGCGTCCTGTACACGACGGTGTTCCTCCGGGGCAAGGGGCCGGCCACCCCCTAAGTCCGAGGTTGGCTCCCAGGTACGCTGAGGCGGCGATGGTCGCCGACCTGTACCTCGACCCGGCCTCGGCCACTCCCCTGCTGCCGGAAGCGCGCGACGCGATGATCGCCGCCCTCGACCTCTACGGCGATCCGTTGCACCTCCACACGCAGGGACGGGCCGCCCGCGCGCTCCTTGACGGCGCACGCGAGCAGGTCGCCGTCGCGATCGGCGCACAGCCCGACGAGATCGTCTTCACCTCGGGCGGCACGGAGTCGATCGCCCTCGCGATCTGGGGCGGCGTGCGAGCCGTCCGTGAGCTCGGGACCCGGATCGTCCTCGGAGCCGTCGAGCATCCGGCGGTGGGCGGCGTCGCCCATGCGCTCGAGTCCGATGGGTTCGAGGTCGTGACGATCCCAGTCGACCGGTACGGCCGGGTCGACCTGGATCGCTTCGCGTCCGAGGTGAGAGCCCCGGGAACACTCCTCGCCTCCGTGCAACACGCGAACCACGAGCTGGGGACGCTGCAGCAGGTCGGGGAGGCCGCCCGCCTCGCACGCGAGGCGGGCGTCCGGTTCCACGCCGACGCGTGCCAAACGGTGGGCCAGCTCCCCGTCGACGCGCCGGCCCTCGGCGTGGATCTCCTCTCGCTCTCCGGGCACAAGTTCGGCGGTCCTCCCGGCGTAGGAGCTCTGTACGTGCGGCGGGGCCTCGGGATCACGGCCTACCCGTGCGGCGACGATCGGGAGCGCAAGCGCCGGTCCGGGATGGAGAACACCCCCGGGATCGCGGGGATGGCGGCAGCCCTCACCACCTCCCTCGCCACGATGGCCGACCGGGCGGCGGCGAACTGGTCGCTCACCGCGACCCTCAGGGATCGGATCGCGAGCGAGGTGCCCGGCGCCACGGTCCACGGGCATCCCACCCATCGGACGCCGCACCTCGTGGGTTTCAGCGTCGCCGGACTCGATCCGGCGACGCTGATGATGACCCTCGATGACCGTGGGTTCCGGCTGGGCGTGGGGTCGCTCTGTAGCGGCCGACCGGAGGATCCGTCTCCGGTGCTCGAGCAGATCGGCTACCCCCGGACCACCGGGTTCCGGGTCAGCTTGGGCGACGGCGTGACCGACGTGGACGTCGACGAGCTGTTGGACGTGCTCTCGAAGACCGTTCGGGAGCTCCAACGGATGGAGTCCGCCTCTTCCGAGGCGCTGGCACGCTTCAACCCGCAGAGCGACGAGTAGGCACCGTCGCCGGCAGGATCATCGCAACCTACCCGGCGGGACTACTCCACCGTCCAGGTGTCTCCGGAGCTGAGGAGCTTCCCGAGGTCGCCGGCCCCGAGGCGCTCGGTCGCCGCCTGGAGCTGATGCTGGATCGCTTGCCCGTACACCGGGCGCTCGACCTCGTGGAAGACGCCGATGCACGAAGGCTCGTCGGGCCCCTTGGAGAGATGTGCGAGTGCGAATGGCAGCGACGGACGTCCGTGCGCATCGTGCACCACGATGCGCTCCGAGCTCGTCTCGGCCGTGAGCGCGATCTCGTAACGGCCGTTCTCTCCGACCCGCACGCACCGGTCCCCGTCGTCGAACACGATCGGCTCGCCGTGCTCCAACCGGATCTGGTTGTGCTTGCCCTGGCCCTTCTCGCGCAGCAGGTCGAACGCGCCGTCGTTGAAGACGTTGCAGTTCTGATAGATCTCGATGAACGCGGTTCCCTTGTGCTGGGCGGCGCGGCGAAGAACCTCGGTCAGGTGCTGGCGGTCGTTGTCCATCGTCCTCGCCACGAAGGTCGCTTCGACGCCGAGGGCGAGCGCGATCGGGTTGAACGGGTGGTCGACCGACCCGAACGGCGTCGACTTCGTGACCTTGCCCTCTTCCGACGTCGGCGAGTACTGGCCTTTCGTCAGCCCGTAGATCTGGTTGTTGAACAACAGGATCTTGATGTCGACATTGCGCCGCAGCGCGTGGATCAAGTGGTTGCCGCCGATCGAGAGCCCGTCCCCGTCTCCGGTGACCACCCACACCGAGAGCTCCGGGTTCGCGACCGCGATGCCGGTCGCGAGCGCCGGCGCGCGTCCATGGATCCCGTGCATCCCGTAGGTATCCATGTAGTAGGTGAACCGGCCGCTGCAGCCGATCCCGGACACGAACACGGTCTTGTGGGGTTCGATGCCGAGCTCGGGCATGAACCCCTGGACGGACGACAAGATCGCGTAGTCCCCGCACCCTGGGCACCAGCGCGGCTCCTGGTCCGACGTGAAGTCCTTCTTCGTGAGGGTCGTCGCGTCGCCGGGGGTCACACCGCCGTTGGGCGTCGTCCCGTCTTGCATCACGTCACTCATCGAGCATCCTCGTGATCTCGCGTTCGAGCTCTTCGGTGAAGATGGGAAGTCCCTGCACCTTCGAGTACGACTGGACGTCGACCAGGTACTTCGACCTGATCAACGAAGCGAGCTGCCCCATGTTCATCTCCGGGATCAGGACCTTCGGGTAGCTCCGAACCACTTCGCCCGTGTTCGCCGGGAACGGGTTCAGGTGTCGGAGATGAGCCGTCGCGACGTTCCGACCCTCCGCTCTCGCCCGGATCACGGCCGCGGTGATCGTCCCGAGTGACGAGCCCCATCCCAGGACGAGCAGCTGGGCGTCGCCGGTCGGGTCGTCGACCTCCAGCGCCGGGATGTCGTCGGCGATCCCGTCGACCTTGGCCTGGCGGAGCCGGGTCATGAGCTCGTGGTTGGCGGCGTCGTAGCTGATGTTGCCGGTGCCGTCCTGTCGTTCGAGTCCCCCGATCCGATGAACGAGGCCGGGGGTCCCGGGGATCGCCCATGGACGTGCGAGCTGGTCGTCGCGCGAGTAGGGCAGGAAGTCGCCGCCGTTCGGTGTCGCGAAGTCCGGATCGATCCTCGGCAGGCTCTCGACGTCCGGGATCGGCCACGGTTCGGATGAGTTCGCGATGAACGTGTCGGACAACAGGATGACCGGCGTGCGGTATCGCACCGCGATCCGCGCGGCCTCGAGCGCCGCCGTGAAGCACTCGGAGGGCGTGGACGCGGAGACGATCGGCAGCGGCGACTCCCCGTGGCGGCCGTACATCGCCAACAGGAGGTCGGCCTGCTCGGTCTTGGTGGGCATCCCCGTGGAAGGGCCGGCCCGCTGCACGTCCACCACGATCATCGGCAGCTCCATGATCACCGCCAGCCCGATCGTCTCGGCCTTGAGGTCGATGCCGGGGCCGCTCGTCCCCGTGACCGCGAGCTGGCCGCTGAAGGCGGCGCCCAGCGCGATGTTCGCCGCGGCGATCTCATCCTCCGCCTGGATCGTGATGACGCCGAAGTTCTTGTGCCGCGAGAGCTCGTGGAGGAGCTCCGAGGCCGGGGTGATGGGATAGCTCGCGTAGAAGAGCTGGAGTCCGCTCCGCTCGGACGCGGCGACCAGACCCCACGCCAGCGCCGTCGCCCCTGCGATGTTCCGGTACGTCCCGGGCTCCTGGGGCGCCGCGTCCACCTTGTAGGACTCGGCGAAGAGCTCCGTCGTCTCGCCGAAGTTGTATCCCGCCTTGAACGCGGCGACGTTCGCATCCAGGATCTCCGGCCGGGAGCCGAACTTCTTCTCCAGCCAGTTGAGCGTGGTCTCCGTCGGACGACCGAACATCCACGACACCAGGCCGAGGGCGAACATGTTCTTCGCCCGCTCGGCCTCCTTCTTCCCGATCCCGATGTCCTCGGTGGCTCGCACCGTGATCGACGTCATCGGCACCTTGAAGACCTGGTACCCGTCGAGCGTCCCGTCCTGCGTCGGATCCGACGTGTACCCCGCCTTCTCGATGTTGCGCTGGGTGAACGAATCCTCGTTCAGCACCACCACGCCGCCCTTCGCGACCGTCTCCAGGTCCGCTTTCAGGGCCGCCGGGTTCATCGCGATCAGCACGTCGGCATGGTCGCCGGGCGTCGTGATGTCGCTGGAGGCGAACTGGATCTGGAACGCCGAGACGCCGTGGACCGTGCCGGCAGGGGCTCGGATCTCGGCCGGGAAGTCCGGCAGGGTCGCCAGGTCGTTGCCGAGCACCGCCGTGGCGCTGGTGAAGCGATCGCCGGTCAGTTGCATGCCGTCGCCGGAGTCGCCGGCGAATCGCACGACGATCCGTTCTCGGTCTCGCACGGCTTTGCTCATCAGGACGAAACACCCTACTGCGCGGCTTCGGCTCTGATGGCCGCCGCTTGGTAGTTTCTCGCCGTGCGGACGCGACGGCTCGGCTCGCGAGGCCCCGAGATCTCCGTCATCGGCTACGGCGCCTGGGAGGCGGGTGGGACCCAGTGGGGGCCCAACGAGTCCGAAGACGTCGTGATCGAGGCCATCCGGGCGGGCATCGACGCCGGCATCGATTGGATCGACACCGCCGAGGTGTACGGCGACGGCGTGTCCGAGCGGCTCGTGGGCCGCGCGATCGAGGGGCGCCGTGACGAGGTCGTCATCGCGACCAAGGTTGCGCCGCAACCGGAAGGCACCGGCTTCGCGTCCGCGCAGGTCCGGAACGCCTGTGAGAAGAGCCTCGGCCGGCTGGGGGTCGACCGCATCGACCTGTATCAACTCCACTGGCCGGATGAGAGCGGAGTCCCTCTGGAGGAGACGTGGGGAGCCATGTGCGAGCTCCAGGACGCAGGACTGATCGGAGCCATCGGCGTCTCGAACTTCGATCGCGCGCAGATCGAGACCTGCCTCGCGATCCGCCACGTGGATTCGCTCCAGCAGGAGTTCTCGATGCTCGTGCGGAGCCACGCCGAGCTGATCCGATGGTGCGGCGAGCAAGGGGTCGGCGTCGTCACCTATGGTCCACTCGCTTTCGGACTCCTCACCGGGGCGATCACGGCCGACACCAGCTTCCCGGCCGGAGACTGGCGGGGCGAGAAACAGACGGACGGTCCGTTCGCGGACCTCGCTCGGTCGCTCCAGGTGGTCGAACGGCTCCGTCCGATCGCCGAGCGGCTCGGATGCTCACTGTCCGAGCTCGCCCTCGCCTGGAACGTCCATCAGCCCGGCGTCACGGCCGCGATCGCCGGGAGCCGCAACCCGGCGCACGTCCGCACCAACGCCGCCGCGGGCGACGTCGAGCTGGACGAGACGACGCTCGCGGAGCTGGACGCGATCCTCGCCTAGATCAGGCGACGGGCGTGCCGACCTGCACCTGTCGGAGCCTTCTCGCGAGGCCCTCGAGCATGCTCATCGCGAGGGCCGGCTCCTGCTTCATGAGCCGGTGCAGCGTGTGTCGGAAGAGACGAAGGACCTCCATGGGGGTTTCCGGCACGACCGATGCCGTACGGGGGCCGCCGTCCAGGGCGGAGAGCTCGCCGAAGAAGTCTCCGGGGATGAGAGCCCCGACCTTCCGGCCCGCGCGAACCACCCGGGCCTTGCCGGCGAGGATCACGAACATCGCTTCGCCGGCCTGAGCCTCCTCGACGATCGCCCGTCCCGGCCCGAACTCGACCAGATCGGCCTCCCCCGCCAGGCGTCGCAGATGCGCTTTCGAGAACCCGTCGAAGAGCGGCACCGCCGCGAGGGCGATGACGGATCGCTTGAGCGCAGCGTGGGGTCGGTGCCGGGACGTGGGTTTGCCCTGAGACGACGGGAGGACCGAGTCTCGCGTCGGGACCGCTCGCATCGCGCGAGCGTACCCCTCCGCTCCACCTCGTGCAGGGCGGGTCCAGATGCGGCGGTATCGTTACTGCGATGGATGCACGGAACAGACTCGAGGCCTTGATGGCCGAGCGGATCCTCGTGCTCGAGGGCCCGAAGGGGACCGCGATCCAGGGGTTGGAGCTCTCCGAGGAGGACTTCCGCGGTGACCTCCTCAAAGACCACCCCAAGGATGTCCGTGGGGACAACGACCTCCTCGGGCTGACCAGACCGGACATCGTCGAGGCGATCCATCGCGACTACGTCGCCGCCGGCGCCTGGATCGTCAGCACCAACACGTTCAACGCGAGCCCCGTCTCCCAGTCCGACTATGGCCTGGAGCACCTCGTGTATGAGATCAACAAGGCGGCGGCCGAGACCGCCCGGCGAGCGCTCGACGGAGCCGACGACCGCTTCGTCGTCGGCTCCGTGGGCCCCACCAACCGAACGCTCTCGATCTCCCCCAAGGTGGAGGACCCCGCGTTCCGAACGATCACCTTCGACGAACTGACGGCCGCGTACGCCGAGCAGATCCGGGGCCTGGTGGACGGAGGCGTCGACGTGCTCCAGATCGAGACGATCTTCGACACCTTGAACGCCAAGGCGGCGATCGCCGCCGCCGAGGACGTCGCCCCCGATACGCCGCTCTGGCTCTCGTTCACCGCCGTCGACCAGAGCGGCCGGAACCTCTCGGGACAGACCGCCGAGGCGTTCTGGCTCTCGATCGAGCACGCCCAGCCGATGATCGTCGGCGTGAACTGCTCGCTCGGGGCCGCGCAGATGCGGCCCTACCTCGAGGCGCTCTCCCGGATCGCCCCGACGTACACGGCGTGCTACCCCAACGCCGGGCTGCCCAACGCGATGGGCCTCCACGACGAGGACCCCGAGATCACCAGCGGTTTCGTCGGCGAGTTCGCTCGCGCGGGACTCGCGAACGTCCTCGGAGGCTGCTGCGGAACCACGCCCGAGCACATCCGGCAGATCGCGGACGCCGTCCGCGACGTGCCGCCCCGCCAGGTTCCCGCACCCTCGGAGACGTTCACGTCGTTCAGCGGCCTCGAGCCGTTCGTCGTCCGCCCCGACACCGGGTTCGTGATGGTGGGCGAACGCCAGAACATCACGGGCTCGAAGAAGTTCCGGCGCCTGATCGAGAGCGGCGACTTCCAGGCCGCGGTCGACGTCGCGCGCGAACAGGTGCAGAACGGCGCGAACCTGCTCGACGTGAACATGGACACCGATCTGCTCGACGGGCCGCAGGCGATGACGACGTACCTCAACCTGCTGGCGACGGAGCCGGAGGTCGCCCGCGTGCCGATCATGGTCGACTCATCCAGCTGGGACGTGATCGAGGCCGGGCTGAAGTGCGTCCAGGGCAAGGGCGTCGTGAACTCGATCAGCCTGAAGGAAGGCGAGGAGGATTTCCTCGCGAAGGCCCGGCGCGTGAAGCGCTACGGCGCCGCCGTCGTCGTGATGGCCTTCGACCAGGAGGGGCAAGCCGACACCGTCGAACGCAAGGTCGAGATCTGCGAGCGCGCCTATCGGCTGCTCACCGAGCAGGCCGGCTACGACCCGTCGGACATCATCTTCGACCCCAACATCCTCGCGATCGCCACCGGGATGGAGGAGCACGCGGACTACGCCAGGGCGTTCATCGACGCGACCCGGATCATCAAGCGTCGCCTGCCCGGCGTGAAGGTCTCCGGGGGCGTCTCGAATCTCTCCTTCGCCTTCCGCGGGAACGACGTCGTCCGCGAGGCGATGCATTCGGCGTTCCTGTACCACGCGCGCCAGGCCGGGCTCGACATGGCGATCGTGAACGCCGGCCAGCTCCCGGTCTACGACGACATCCCGAAGGACCTCAAGGAGCACGTCGAGGACCTGATCTTCAACCGGCGTGCGGATGCGACCGAGCGGATGCTCACCTTCGCGCAAACCGTCACGGGCGAGGCGATGCGGACCGAGCAGGACCTGTCGTGGCGGGAGGGCTCCGTCGAGGAGCGGCTCTCGCACGCACTCGTCCACGGCATCGACGCCTTCATCGAGGAAGACGCGGAGGAGGCGAGGCAGCACTTCGAACGGCCGCTCGAGGTGATCGAGGGGCCGCTGATGGACGGGATGCAGATCGTCGGCGATCTCTTCGGCGCCGGGAAGATGTTCCTCCCGCAGGTCGTGAAGTCCGCCCGTGCGATGAAGAAGGCGGTCGCCTACCTCGAGCCGTTCATGCAGGAGGAGAAGGAGCGGCTGGGGCTGGTCGGCTCCGCGCAGGGCACGATCGTGACCGCGACCGTGAAGGGCGACGTCCACGACATCGGCAAGAACATCGTCGGCGTGGTCCTCGGCTGCAACAACTACCGCGTCGTCGACCTCGGGGTGATGGCGCCCGCCGAGACGATCCTCGACACGGCCGAACGGGAGAACGCCGATGTGATCGGACTCTCGGGCTTGATCACGCCGTCCCTCACCGAGATGGTCAACGTGGCCACCGAGATGACGCGCCGCGGGGTCACACTCCCGCTGTTGATCGGCGGCGCCACGACGTCGAAGCAGCACACGGCGGTGAAGATCGCGCCCGTGTATGCGGAGCCCGTCGTCCACGTCGTGGATGCCTCCCGGGTGGTCGGGGTGATGAGCGCCCTGCTCGACGAGCCCCGCAAGGCGAAGCTCGACGCCGACAACCGGAAGGACCAGGAGCGTCTCCGGAAGCTCCACGAGGAGAAGCTGAAGACGCCGCTGCTCCCCTACCGCAAGGCGCTCGAGAACCGCCTCCAGGTGGACTGGCAACAGGAGGATTCCCCGCCGCCCCCGTTCGTCGGCACCCGGACCGTGGAGCCCGATCTCGCCGCGCTCCGCGACTACATCGACTGGACCTTCTTCTTCACGGCCTGGGAGCTGAAGGGGAGCTACCCGCAGATCCTCGACCACCCGAAGATGGGCGAGACCGCCCGGGAGCTGTTCCAGGTCGGGAACGAGGTGCTCGATCGCATCGTGTCGGAGCACCTTCTGGAGGCCCGCGGCGTCTACGGGTACTTCCCTGCCCACGCGGAGGGCGACGACATCGTCCTCGAGGGAGGCTGGGTGTTCCACTGCCTCCGGCAGCAGGCCGATCGCGGCGAAGGGGAACCGAACAAGTCCATCGCGGATCTCGTCGCGCCGCTCGAGTCCGGCGTCAAGGATCACGTCGGCGCCTTCGCCGTCTCCGCCGGCTTCGGCGCCGACGAGCTCGCCAAGGCCTACGAGGCCGAGCACGACGACTACCGAGCGATCGTGGCGAAGGCTCTCGCCGACCGCCTCGCGGAAGCGTTCGCCGAGAGCCTCCACGAGCAGGTCCGCCGCGAGTGGTACGCGCCCGACGAGAAGCTCTCCAGCGAGGAGCTGATCAAGGAGCGGTATCGCGGGACCAGACCGGCCTTCGGCTACCCGGCGTGCCCCGACCACAGCGAGAAGCGAACGCTGTTCGAGCTCCTCAATGCGAACGAGGCCGCCGGCATCGATCTCACGACCTCATGCGCGATGATGCCCGCCGCGAGCGTCAGCGGCCTGTATCTGGCACACCCGGCCGCGCGGTATTTCCACGTAGGACGGATCGCCAAGGATCAGGTCGAGGACTACGCGCGCCGCAAGGGCGAGTCGCTCATGGAGGCCGAGCGCTGGCTGGCTCCGAACCTCGCCTACGAGCCGGGGTAGGCCCGTCCAGAAGTCAGCGCTGCCCGCGTCGCTGCTGGTAGCGTCCCCGCCGTGACCCAGTCGTTCTGGCATCCGTTCGCGGACATGGCCGCCGTCGTGTCGGGAGGCGAGCTCGTCCTCGACCGTGGCGAAGGCTGCTACGTCTGGGACGTCGAGGGGAAGCGCTACCTCGATGCGACGGCATCCCTCTGGTACTGCAACGTGGGCTGGGGGCGCCGGGAGATCGGCGAGGCGGCGGCGGCCCAGATGACGAAGCTGCCGGCGTACTCCAACTTCGGCGACATCGTGATCCCGGTGACGCTCGAGCTCGCCGATCGGGTCGCGGGTCTCGCCCCGGTCCCCGATTCCAAGGTCTTCCTCACGAGCGGCGGCTCCGACTCGATCGACACGGCGACCAAGATGGCCCGCCATTACTGGCAGCTCGTCGGCGAATCCGACCGCACGATCCTGATCCGGCGAGAGAAGGCCTACCACGGGATGCACACGGCGGGGACGTCGCTCGCAGGCATCCCCGCGAACGCGGCCGGGCACGGCTCGCTGATCGAAGACGTCATCGAGGTCCCGTGGGACGATCCGGATTCCCTGCGGGCCGCGATCGAAGACGTCGGGCAGGACCGGGTGGCCGCGTTCTTCTGCGAGCCGGTGATCGGCGCGGGGGGCGTGTACCCACCTCCCGACGGGTACCTCGAGGCGGTTCGCCAGGTCTGCCGTGACACCGACGTCCTGTTCGTGGCCGACGAGGTCATCACGGGGTTCGGCCGCTGCGGCGACTGGTTCGCCTCCACGCGGTTCGGCATGGAACCCGACATCCTCGTGTGCGCGAAGGGGATCACGAGCGGCTACCTCCCCCTCGGAGCGGTCCTCGCATCCCCTCGCGTCGTCGAACCCTTCTGGGCCGAGGGCGCGGGGATGTGGCGGCACGGCTACACCTACAGCGGCCACGCGGCCGTCGCGGCGGCCGCGCTGGTGAACATCGACATCCTCGAACACGAGGGCCTTCCCGCCAGATCGAAGTCGATGGAAGGCTCACTCGTCGACTCGCTCAAGCAACTGACCGACCACGACCTCGTCGAGGACATCCGTGGCGGCGTGGGGATGCTCGCGGCGGTCGGCCTTCGGCAGGATCTGGTCGAAGGCGATCCGGCCTTGGGAGCACGTGTCGGCGCGGCCACACGGGAGGCGGGCGTCCTGGTGCGTCCACTGGTCGGCGGTGCGCTCGCGGTGAGCCCTCCGCTCACGCTCGAGGACTCACAGCTCCAGGAGATCGTGGACGGCATCCGCGCCGGCCTCGACGCGGTCGCGTAGCTGCGGCTCGACCGCGGCACACCGGGGGCGTACGGTGCGGCTGTGGACACGATCGTCCGCCCTCCCGAAACGCCGCCCAACTCCGCAACGGATGTTCGGCGACGGCGCTGGCCACGAGTCCTTCTCGGCAGTGTCATCGTCCTCCTGGTCAGCGCTGCGACCTTCGCCGTCGCCTGGATCGCCAACTACGACCCGCTCGAGCCGGGAGCGCGCGGATTCCATCCGCAGGACGACAGGATGCGGGTCATCGAAGTTGACGCATTGGGCGCGTCGGGGCGCGTCTTCGTCCTGCCCGTGTCCGGGCCGACGCGCTTCCGCTACACGTTCTCGATCACGAACACGGGTCCCATGGGCGTGTCGATCGAGCGCGTGGGACCCCCCACCGAGGAACAGCTCGGAGAGGTGACCCGCCGACCCGTCCGAGTGCTCCCTTCCGAGCAGGTATACCAAGACGACGCACTGCACCCGCTTGTGTTCCAGCCGTGGCACCCGTTCGTGCTCCGACCCGGACAGCAAGCCTTGATCGAGATGGAGGTGACTTTCGATCCCAGGATCTGTCTGCCTCGGAACACGAGCCTCACCTGGTGGCCGGAGACGATCGCGTTCTCGGTTTTCGGGCTTGCCCGTGAGACGACGTTCGAGTCAGATCTCGAGGTCCGTATCGTCGGAACGGAGAACTGCGACGCCTAATGGAACGAGCTGCCGCAGGCGCATGAGCTCTGCGCCGCCGGATTGTCGATCGTGAACCCTGAGGCCTCCAGCGAATCCACCCAGTCGATCGTGGCCTGGGTGAGGTAGGGGACGCTCATCTTGTCCACGACCACCTTGACGCCGAACTGCTCCTCGAGCAGGTCCTTCTCGGATACCTGATCGTCGAGGTACATCGCGTACCGGAGACCCGAGCATCCGCCGGGCTGCACGGCGATCCGGAGCGCGATCTCGGGACGACCCTCCTCGGTGATGAGCTTCTGAACCTCGCCGGCGGCGGTCTCGGTCAACTGGATCGTCTTCCGGTCCGTCTGCGGGATGGTCTCTTCGGCGGTCTGGGCCATCGTCTCTTCGGTGGTTGTCATGCCGCAGATTCTACCTCCGGACGCCGTCAAGTCTCGATGAAATCCGCCGGTTCGGCCCCGCTCGCCCGCTGGAGCTCCGACGGCGCCAGCGGGAACACCGAATCCGGTGTTCCCGCCGCTGCCCAGACCTCTTGGAACGCAAGCAGAGTCGGGTCGACATAAGCGGGCAAGGCGACCGGGTGACCGAAGGGCGGCGTGCCGCCGACGGCGAAGCCGGTGGCGGCACGCGCCTCCTCGGGCGAGGCTCTTCGCACCTCGGACGCGCCCGCGACCCCGGCCAGCTTCGAGGGGTCCACCCGGTTCGCCCCCGACGTGAACGCGATCACGGGACGCTCGTCCGCCATGAAGACCAGCGACTTCACGATCTGCGCCACGTCACAGCCGATCGCGTTCGCAGCAGCAGCGGCCGTCTTCGTTCCCTCGGGGTACCGCTGGATCCTTGGTTCCACTCCGAGCCGGAGCGCGGACTCCGTGAAGCGTTCGATCGCCCCCATCAAGACCACCGATCCCGAGCATGCGGATCGACTGCGCGAGCGGGCATGGCCCGTACTGTACGATTCCGCGCCGTGAGCCTGGACCGCACCACGCTGCTCGGCGTCGCACATGCCGAGCGCCAGCGGCTCGGCCGGACCATCCAGTACGCCGATCCCCAGACGTGGGAGCAGCCGAGCGCGCTGCCCGGCTGGTGGAACCGAGACGTCGTTGCCCACCTGGCGTCGCACGACACGGTCGCTGCCCAGCTCGCCAAGGGAGACCCCGCCGAGGAGCTCGAGGAATACCGGGGCCGACTGAACGGGAAGCCGTTCTCCGTCGAGGGGTTCAACGAGTGGGTGGTGGAACGGCGATCCGGCCTGCCCACGCGCGACGTGCTCGTCACGTGGGGCAAGGCGGCCGACGCGTTCCTCGCCTACGTGGGTCTCCTCTCGGACGAGGAGTGGGAGAAGAGTCGTTTCGGCTGGCTCGGCGGCGAGATCGCCGCGCGCTACCTCGTCCAGTCGCGGATGGTCGAATGGTGGATCCACGGCGAGGACATGCGAGCCACCAACGGGCTCGGTCCCGAGTACCAGCACTGGCCCATCTACATGACCATCGACATGGGCGTCCGCATGCTGCCATGGGCTCTCGGCCAAGCCGGCCTCGATCTGACCGGCTACAGCGTGCAGATCGACGTCGACGGTGCGGGCGAGGGCTCGTGGCACTGGGGCCTCGGAGGCAGGTGAGGTGCCACCCGCGGACAAGGAGCCCGACGCGACGATCGTCGGCCGGGCCCCGCAGCTCGGGTTGGTGGCGGCGCGACGCGTGTCGGCCGTGGACGCGCTCGCGTCCGGGAACCTCGTCGTGGGGTTGGATGTCGAGCTGGGCGTCGCGGTTCTTCGCCACATCCGCGCCTTCGTCTGAGGGAACCGGCCCGGTCATCCGCTCGTACCCCTTGTGTGAGCGGAAGGTGTGTAGGTTCTCGGCCTGGAGATGTCGAAGGAGCTCGACGACGATCAGCGCCTGATGCGGTCGTTCGCCGCGCGGGATCCCGGCGCGGCCGACACGCTCTACCGGCGGTTCGCCGGCCGCATCTACGGGCTGGGGCTCGTGATGCTCGGCAACGACGCCGCCGCGCAAGATCTCGTGCAGGACACCTTCGTGAAGCTCTGGCGGAGCGCGGATCGCTACGACCGCTCGCGAGGGAAGCTCGAGACGTGGGTCTTGCTGATGGCCAGGTCGCTCGGCATCGACGCGATCAGGCGCCGAGTGCTGGAGGCGCGCACGCTGGAGCATCTGGATCCTCCGGTCGAGGCCGACCAGGCACCCGGGCCGGACGACCAGGTGATCACCCTCGACCTGACCGAGCGGGCGCGGAGCGCGATGTCGTCGCTCCCTCCCGAGCAGCGAGCGGCCCTCGAGCTCGCGTACCTGGGCGGGAAGACGAGCGCGGAGATCTCCGACCTCGAAGGGATCCCGGTCGGCACCGCGAAGACCCGGATACGGGCAGCGCTGCTCCGGCTGCGGGAGACGATGGCTCCGGACGGTCGGGCCGAGGATGAGACAGAGATGGAACGAGGCGAAGGGCCAAGGAAGGGAGGAGCCGAGCGTGACGACGTGTGACGACGTGCGCACGCAGCTCGCCGACTTCGTCCTGGGCTCCCTCGAGGGAAGGGACGAGCTCGATGTGCGGCGACACCTCCGCGGATGCGGAGCATGTCGCCGCGAGCTGGATGCGCTCCGCGAAGGGTTGGGAGTGTTCGCCTCGACGTTGCAGCGTCCCGCCCCGCCCGAGCTTCACGATCGCGTGATGGATGTGCTGTCGGAGGAGTGGACGGAGGTGAGCGGTCCCGCGCGGTCGCGCGGTCTCTCCCTCAAGGGCTGGCGGATCGCCCTGGCCGCTTCGCTCGTCTTGGCGGTCGTCGCCGGGATCTTCGGGCTGGTCCAGCTCGGTCGGGCCCGCGATGCCACGAAGGACGCCACCAGCTTCCGGACCGTCCTCGCCACGCTGGGAGGCACGGGCTTCAAGGTGGGCGCCCTCGAGGCTTCGAGCGAGACGCCCGTCGAAGGCAGCGTCGTCGCCTACGAATCCAGCAAGGATCAATCGTTCGTCGTGGTCTTCGTCCGCACGCCGGAGCTCACGGGCGATGGATCCCTGGTCGTCTCCAGGTCGGACGGGACCACCTGGGACCCGGGACCGATCGAGTTCGACGGAGACGGAGACGCCGCGGTGTGGTGGGTGACCGATCGAAGCATCGCATCGATGACCGGGCTGACGGTCACCGCTCCGGACGGTTCCCCCCTCGCCACCGCCGGTCTGCGTACCGCCTAGACCCGCGAGATCACCAGCCGCTTGACCAGCCGCTTCCGCGCGCCGAATCGGTACTTGTAGGCGTAGTCCCCCTTGAGGAGGTCGAAGACCGAGCACCCCTCCTCGATCGCCTCGCGGATGTCCTCCGCCACGAGCACCATGCCCGGTGCGAGCTGCTGCCACTTCCGGTCGAACGCGGAGTTGTAGAGGGAGTACGTGCCCCCGAAGCTGAATCCGATCGTGCCGGCCGCGAGCTCGTCGCGCACGCGGATGAAGGAGAGACGGAAGACGCCCCGCTCGCAGAACGTCTGCCCGAGTCGCCGGAAGAAGATCTCCATCCCCGGGAGCATGAACACGCCCTTGGGTCCCTCGCTCATCCGATGCAACTCCACGAACCGGTCGAGGAACGGGAGCAGAGTCTCCTCGGTCGCGGTCTCGACGCCGAACGGTCCGGTCTCCGCTTCGAGCTTCTTGGCCTTCCGTCGGATCTCGTGTCGTAGCTTCGACGGGATCTGCGCGAGGTACTCGTCCCAGGTCGGCGGAAGGTCGAGGCGCGGAGCCACCCCGTTCTGGTCCTCTGCCTCCTCCACCGCGAGCCCCTGCCCCGCGGCCGCTTCCTGGAGCGCCGAGAGCCACGCCGAGTCCTCGGGCAGACCGCGGAGATCGGCCTCGCGCCAGTCGTCGCGTGCGAGCAGTCCGGCCCATAGCCCCTTCGCGAACGCCGTGCGGGCCTCCGGCGCTCCGACGGGACCCATGTAGTCGGTGACCTCGGTTCCTCCGAGGAACCGGAGGGTGTCGCCGATCAACTCGAAGGCCGCGGCGGCCACCTGTGCGCCCGCGACGTCCTCCCCGAACGCGAGCAGGAGATGCTCCGGCTCTTCGCCGAACTCCTCCCAATAGAGCTTGAGGAAGTCCGGCGTGTGGAAGATGGTGCCGGCGGGATCCGCGCGCACGAGGTCGCTCCAGTCGCGGCGCTGGAAGTCGCGGGGATCCTCGGAGAAGAGGACCTCGATCCCCGTCACCAGGAGCCGCCGCCCCCGCCGCCTCCGCCGCCTCCGGAGAACCCGCCTCCGCCGAATCCACTCGACCCGGAGGCAGCGGGTGTGGACGCCAACGTCCCCCCGGTGGTCACGGCGAACCCGTCGATCGAATCCGCGAACGCGAGCGCGGTGAACGGGTGGGGGCCGACGTACCAGCTCGAGGTGTCGGGCTGGATCCCCAGGTCTTCGAAGGCCTTGGCCCACTTCCTCGTGAGGCCGAAGACGATGGCGTACGGCAAGAAGCGGGTGAACACGTTCTCCTCCTCCGCCCACCGAGACATGTGGGTCTCGGCGGTCGCGATCACGCGGCGGAACCCGCGGATCCGTCGGAGCATCGCCGTGCCCTTCGCCGTCCGAGCCGGCATCCATCTCGCCATCAGCGCGAGCGCGACGCCCGCCAAGATCACCGGGATGCCGACGAGTCCCCAATGGGTCCACCGTGCCAGCACGAAGGTGAGACCGGCGCCGACCACGGTGAGCAGCACGCCGCGGCCCGCCCATCTCGTCCGGACGTGATCGGGCCGAGCGCGGAACCACTTCTCGCGCATCGCATCCTCGTACAGGGACTCCTCGACGCCGTGTAGCCGCTCCGCGAACGTCGTCTTGAGTTCCGAGACCTTGACCTCGTTCCCGTCGCGGAAGAGGCCGTCGAGGAGCTTCTTCTCGTACGTGAGCAACTCCGCCTCGTCCTTCTCCAGGCGGATGACGGTCCAATCGACCTTGGAGAAGAGACCATGCCGCGGGATCTCCTGGATCAGCAGGAACCCTCGGCCGGCGAGGTCGACGATCGTCGCGGTGACGTCGATCACGTTCGCGCGCTCGTCGAGGAGCGTCCCGATCTGTCCCGGTCGAACACCCTCGGGCGGTGCGAACTCGACGGGCGACTCGAAGTCGCCCTCCCCGAGTGGCACGGTCTCGTCCTCGCCCGACGTCGTGCCCATCACTTGGTCGATCGGTGAACCGAGGTAGCGGCGATCTCGACCTTCCCGAGACCACATGCGGAACAGCGCGCCGCCGAGGACGGCCAGCAGGGCGGCCGCGGCGGTGATCGTGCCGGCGTTGAGGCTGAACGCCCTTCCCGCCGACCACCGCTCCTCGAGGATCGGCTTCGGCTCCGGCACGGCGCCTTTCGGGATCGCGACGACGACCGTCACGCCCTCGAACGGAGCGAGCTGGCGGCCGGGCCCGAACGAGGCAGCGGAACCGTCGCTCGTTGCTCGAGCGCACGGTTCCGTCGACCCCTGATAACCCTGGAAGCACGCCACACGCTGGATCGCGGCCGGCGTCGTCACCACCACCCGAGCGCGTTCGATCGGTGCTTCCCACTCGTCCCCGATGGCGTTCCAATACAGCTCATCGTGGTCGGGGAACGCGTTCAGCGCGCCCTCGACCCGATACCTGAGGACGTAGGTGTGGAGGCCGGTGATCTCCCTATCGGGATCGCCGACACGGATCGTCGTGACCCCACCGTCCTCGGAGACCTCGACGTCGGCCGGCGCTGTCGCACTCTCGACGGTCACGTCCTCGACGGGGAACACACGCTCGTAGGTGTCGTCGTACGGGAAACGCGTCGGGACCGTGCGGAAGATCCCGTGATGGAGCTCGTTTCCGAAGTCGTAGTCGATGGTCTCCGTGATGCCGAGGTCGCCGTCGGGCAGGATCCGGATCTCCACGGTGTAGTCATGGATGACTTCCTGCGCCGACTGCGCCCACGCAGGAACGGCGAACAGGACCAGCAGGACGGCGGCAACGAACAGCGAGCGCAGGACGCGTCCCATCACTGCACGAAGTAGAAAGAGATCGCCATGATCCCGTAAGCACCCATCAGCTGCGCTCCTTCCAGCCAGTTCGACCGGCCGTCGACCGAGATCATGAACACGAGGATCGTGGAGATCGCCACGGCGGCGACCTCGAACGTGCTGAACACGAAGTCCATCGGGTGGCCCACGAGCAGCGAGATGAACACGAGGGCGGGTGCGACGAACAGCGCGATCTGTGTGGAGGAACCGATCGCGATCTCGAGCGTCACGTCGACCTTGTTCCGCAGGGCGAACATCACCGCCGAGGAGTGCTCCGCCGCGTTCCCGATGATCGGGATGAGGATCAACCCCACGAACGCTTCGGACAGACCGAGCGACTCGATCGCGCTATCCAGCGAGCCGACGAGGAACTCCGACATCAGGGCCACGAGGGCGGTCGCAGCCAACAGGGCTCCGACCGCCCTGCCGCGGGACCAGGTGGGCTCCTCGTTCGCTTGAGGAGTGTGGAACAGGTGCTCGTGCGTGATCAGCGTGAACGCGAGCGCCGCGATGTAGAGCGCGATCAAGACCGCGGCCACCGTCCCGGAGACGACCTCTCGTTGGATCAGGCTCCGATGCTGGCCGAGGGCGAACAGCGCGGGCATCAGGAGTCCGGTGACCGCGAGCACCAGTGACGTGGCGTGGACCGAGGCGGAGCGCGCGTTGTACTCCTGCTCCTCGTGCTTCAGGCCGCCGAGGAAGAACGAGAGGCCGAGGACGAGCAGGAGGTTCCCGAGGATCGAGCCCGTGAGCGATGCCTTCACGATCTCGATCCGACCCTCGAGGATCAGGAAGACCGAGAGGATCAGCTCCGTGACGTTGCCGAACGTGGCGTTGATCAGGCCCCCGAGGCGTGGTCCGACGTGCAGCGCGAGCTGCTCGGTGGACCGCCCGATCAAGCCCGCGAGGGGCAGGATCGCCCCGGCGGACGTGAGGAAGATCGCGAGGTCGGGGCCGCCCGCCAACTCCAGGACGATCGCGATGGGAACGAGGACCAGGAGCCAATCGAGCGAGGGCTTCAGAGACAGCGTTCGCGTCGGCGTCGTCGTCGGCACGGGCGCCAGGGTAGACGGTCGGCGACCGCCGGGCGTCTAGTGGGGAGCGGCGCCGCTCGCGGCGCCGCCGCCCGCGACCGCCTCCTGCAGCACGTCCCAGGCCAGGACGGCGCACTTGATCCGGATCGGGTACTTCACGACCCCCTTGAGGGCGACGAGGTCGCCGAAGGCGTCCTCGTCGGGGTCGACCTCGCCTGCGAGCATCCCCCGCACGTCGGCCGCGAGGGACATCGCGTCCTCGACCTTCTTGCCACCGACGGACTCGGTCATCATCGAAGCGCTGGATTGGCTGATCGAGCATCCGGCGCCCTGGAAGGTGACTTCCAGGAGCTTCCCGTCCTCGAGATTGGCCGACACGGTGATCTCGTCGCCGCAGAGCGGGTTGTTCCTCGTGCACGTCACCACGGCTCCCGGGAGCTCACGCTTGTTCCGCGGGTTCTTGTAGTGGTCGAGGATCGTTTCCTTGTAGATGTCGTCGAGCGCCACGCTACCTCCGAACGCTAGATCCTGAAGAACTCTTCCGCCTTGGCCAGTGCCTCCACCAAGACGTCGACCTCGTCCCGCGTGTTGTACACGTAGAACGACGCGCGCGCGGTCGCCGGGGTGCCGAACCTGCGCATCACCAGCTGGGCGCAGTGGTGCCCGGCACGGATCGCGACGCCTTCGGCGTCCAGGACCGTCGCAAGGTCATGCGGGTGGACGTCGCGGTACCAGAAGCTCACCGCGCCTCCACGCGCGGTCGCGTCCTTGGGTCCGTACACCACTGGCGTCGACCGACAGCAGCCGATCCAGGGCGTACCGGGTGATCTCCTCCTCGTGCGCCCGGACCGCGTCCATCCCCAAGGCCTGGAGGTAGTCGACGGCGGCGCCGAGGCCAACCTGCTGGGCGATCTGCATCGTCCCGGCCTCGAACTTGTACGGGATGTCCTTCCAGGTCGAGTGGTCGTGGAAGACCTCGTGGATCATCTCCCCGCCGCCGAACATGGGGTCCATCGCCTCCAGGAGCTCCGCCTTCGCGTACAGCCCCCCGCTCGCCGTCGGACCGAGCATCTTGTGACCGCTGAACGCGAGGAAGTCGCAATCCATCTCGACGACGGAGACACCGTGGTGCGGGACGAGCTGCGCGGCGTCGACCGCGACGAGCGCCCCGACCGCATGCGCGGCCTCGATCAGCTGGCCGAGAGGCGTGATGGTCCCGAGGGCGTTCGACATCCCGGTCACCGACAGGATCTTCGTCCGTTCGTTCAGCAGGGAGCCCAGATCCGAGAGATCGAGCTGCCCGTCGTCGGTGAGCGGGATGTACCGCAGGACCGCACCGGTCACCTGCGCCGTGAGCTGCCACGGGACGATGTTGGAGTGGTGCTCCATGTCGGTGAGGAGCACCTCGTCTCCTTCTCGAAGGAACTTCCTCCCCCATCCCTGCGCGACGAGGTTCATCGATTCGGTCGTCCCGCGGGTGAACACGATCGTCCGGGGATCCGGCGATCCGAAGAAGCCCGCCAGCTTGGCCCGTGCCCCTTCGAACGCCTCCGTCGACTCCTCCCCGAGGGTGTAGATGCCGCGGTGGGCGTTCGCGTTGTGGTTGGCGTAGAAATCCGAGACCGCGTCGATCACTTGACGGGGCTTCTGCGACGTGGCGGCCGAGTCCAGGTACACCAGCGGGTGCCCGTTGATGACCCGTTCGAGGATCGGGAAGTCTTTGCGGATCCTCTCGACGTCCAGCACGTTCTCGTTCATCCTTCGTCCACCCCGTCGTCGATGCCCAGCTCGTCGCCGATGCCCTCGTAACCCTTCTCCTCGAGCTCGCTCGCGAGCTCGGGTCCGCCGGACCTCACGATACGACCCTGCATCATCACGTGGACCCTGTCGGCGGTGATGTAGTTGAGGATCCGCTGGTAGTGGGTGATCAAGAGCACGCCGAGGTCGGGACCCACCAGTTCCGCGACCCCTCCGGCGACCAGCTTCAACGAGTCGATGTCGAGTCCGGAGTCGGTCTCGTCGAGGATCGCGATCTCGGGTTGCAGGACCGCGAGCTGGAGGACCTCGTTCCGCTTCTTCTCGCCTCCGGAGAACCCCTGGTTCACGTAGCGCTGGACCATCGCGTCCTCGATGCCGAGCCGATCCATCTGCTCCTTCATGTGCTTGCGGAACGCGAGGGCGCTGATCTGCTCGGCCTTGACCGCCTGGTACGCCGTCCGAAGGAAGTTCACGACGCTCACGCCCGGGACCTCGGTTGGATACTGGAGCGCGAGGAAGAGGCCACGCTTGGCCCGTTCGTCCGTGGTGAGTCCGGTGATCTTCTCGCCCTTGAAGATCACGTCGCCGCCGGTCACGACGTAACCCGGACGCCCCATGATGATGTTCGAGAGGGTCGACTTTCCCGATCCGTTCGGGCCCATCAGCGCGTGGGTCTCCCCTTGCGTCACGGTGAGGTCGATCCCCTTCAGGATCTCCTTGCCCTCGACTTCTGCTCGGAGATCTCGGATCTCGAGCGTCGCGCGACCGTTCTCTTCGCTCATAGCTGTCACACCTCGATGTAGATGTCGTCGTCCTCGGTGATGATCGGGAACACGTCGATCGGCTCGGTGGCCGGCAGCGTCCGTGGCTTCCCGCTGTTCAGGTCGAAGGTGGAGCCGTGCTTCGGGCACTCGACCGTCTCGAAGTCTTCGTCGACCTCGCCCTCATCGAGGAAGTACTTCGCGTGGCTGCAGATCGCGTCGATCGCTCGGAGTCCCTCGTCGCCGAGGTTCACCACGGCGACGAGTCTGCCGTCGACGGGGAACCGCTTGGCCTCACCCGGCGGCGGCACGTCTGCGGCGTCACACACCTTGAGACGCGCCATCAAGCTGCTTCCTTCGGCCGGTCTTGATTCAGCTCGTCCTGGATCGCCTTCTCGGCGCCCTCGCGGACCTCGTCGATCTTCACGCGGTCCAGCACTTCCTGGAAGAAGCCGGACACGATCAGACGCTCGGCCTCCGCACGAGGGATGCCCCGGCTGGTCAGGTAGAAGATCGCGTCCTCATCCACCGGACCGACGCTCGCGGCGTGACCGCAGCGCACGTCGTTGGCCTCGATCTCGAGGTTCGGGATCGCGTCGGCCTTCGCGTGCTCGGAGAGCACGATGTTCCGCGAGGTCTGCATCGCGTTCGTCTTCTGAGCGTCCGGCCGCACGTGGACCCACCCGCTGTAGACGGCGCGGGAGTGATCCCTGAGCGCGCCCTTGTAGAGGAGGTCGCTCGATGCAGTTCGGCGCGACGTGGTCCTGGATCGAGCGATGGTCGAAGTGCTGGTCCTCATCGGCGAAGAAGACCCCGAGCATCTCGCTGAACCCGCCGGGCTCCGCGAGGATCGTCTCGGCTTCGGCGCGCGCGAGCGACGCGCCGAACCCGATGTTCAACGTCCGGAGCGTCGCGTCGCGTCCCACGGTGGCGCGCTGGATCCCCAGATGCGTCACGCCACTTCCCCATTCCTGGATCGCGGCGTAGCGCACGTTGGCGCCGTCGCCGACGTAGATCTCCGTGATCGCGTTGCTGAACGCCCTGCCCAGATCCGGTGAGACGTACCGATCGATGAAGGTGACTTCCGAGCCCGCGTCCACGATGAGGAGGGTGTGGGGGAAGATCGCGGCCCCGTCGGCATCGAGGTAGGTCAGGGCCTGGAGGGGCAGCTCGATCGCGGTGTCCCTGGGGACGTAGACGAACGTGCCTCCCGTGCGGAACGCGGCGTGCAGCGCGGTGAACTTCGTCCTGTCGAACGGCACCAGCGTGTGGAGGTAGGGCTCCACCAGCTCCGGGTGATCGGCCACCGCCGCGTCGATGCTCTCGAAGTGGACGCCCTTCCGGATCGCCGGGTCGAGGTGCGCGATCGTGGTTGTGGAGTTGTGTTGGACAAGGAGGCCGGCCCGCGCGCTGACGTCGCCGGCTGCCGCGAGGAGGTGTTCCGGCACCTGATCCAGGTGCGTCACGGTCAGGCCCTCGACGTGCGGCGCGAAATCCAGCTCGAAGTTCGAGAGGTCCGTGTAGCGCCACTCCTCGGTCTCCTGGGAAGGAACGGGAAGCGAGCCGAACCGCTCGATGGCCTGCTTCCGCAGCTCCGAGAGCCCGCCGCTCTCGGGCAACGCCTCGAGGGCACGCTCGTCGAAGGTCGAAGTGCTCACCACGCTCATGAAGGAATCCTACCTGAGGGGTCGGATTCGGCCCAAGCCGGGAGACACGACGGCGCCACGCCGGAGACCGCTTGGACCCCAAGGGTTAGCCGACCGAGCCCTCCATCTGCAGCTCGATCAGGCGGTTCAGCTCGACCGCGTACTCCATCGGGAGCTCGCGCGTGATCGGCTCGATGAACCCGTTCACGATCATCGCCGTGGCCTCGGCCTCGGAGAGCCCGCGACTCATCAGATAGAAGAGCTGGTCGTCGCCCACCTTCGAGACGGTGGCCTCGTGGCCCAGCGCGGCCGTCTCGTCCTCGACCTCGATGTAGGGGTAGGTGTCCGAGCGGCTTTCGTCGTCCAGGATCAGCGCGTCGCAACGCACGGTGGACTTCGCGTGGTGCGCGTCGGGCTCCACCCTGACGAGACCGCGGTACCCGGTGCGGCCCCCGTCCTTCGAGACCGACTTCGAGTTGATCACGCTGGTCGTGTATGGGGCGGCGTGGATCGCCTTGCCGCCGGCGTCGGTGTGCATGCCCTTGCCGGCGAACGCCACGGACAGCACCTCGCCGCGGGCGCCCTTGCCGAGCAGGTAGATCGACGGGTACTTCATCGTCACCTTCGAGCCGATGTTGCCGTCGATCCACTCCATCACGGCGTCCTCGTAGGCCGCCGCGCGCTTGGTCACCAGGTTGTACACGTTCGTCGACCAGTTCTGGATCGTCGTGTAGCGAACGCGGGCGCCCTTCTTCGCGACGATCTCGACGACCGCGGAGTGCAGCGAGTCGCTCGTGTAGATCGGGGCGGAGCACCCCTCGACGTAGTGGACGTAGGAACCCTCGTCGGCGATGATCAGCGTCCGCTCGAACTGGCCCATGTTCTCGGCGTTGATCCGGAAGTAGGCCTGCAGCGGGATGTCGACGGCCACACCCGGCGGCACGTAGATGAACGAGCCACCGGACCACACCGCGGTGTTCAGCGCGGCGAACTTGTTGTCGTTCGGCGGGATGATCGTCCCGAAGTACTCCTTCACGAGGTCGGGGTAGTCGCGGAGCGCGGAGTCCATGTCGGTGAAGATCACACCGATCTCGTCGAGCTCCTTCTTGATCTTGTGATAGACGACCTCGGACTCGTACTGGGCGCTCACCCCACCCAGGTACTTCTTCTCCGCCTCCGGGATCCCGAGCTTGTCCCAGGTGCCACGGATGTCCTCGGGCAGGTCCTCCCAGTTCTGGGCCTGCTTCTCGGTCGACCGGATGAAGTAGTAGATGTTCTCGAAGTCGATGTCGGACAGATCGGCGCCCCACCACGGCATCGGGCGGCGCTCGAAGTGCTTCAGGGCCTTCAGCCGGTACTTGCGCATCCAGTCCGGCTCGGACTTGAGCTCGCTGATCTCCTCGACGACCTGGGCCGACAGACCCCGCTTCGGCTCGAACACCGAGTGGGATGGGTCTTTCCAGTCGAAACGGTATCCCTTGGAGAGCTCCTCGAGATGCTCTTGCTGACTGACGGCCATGTCACTCCCTCACATCGGCTTCGGCGGTCTCTTACAGGGTACCCGTCCGCGCTCCTTGAAGTCTATCTGGGGGGTCGGATTCGTTACAGGAGGGCACGATCGTCTGGGCCAACCTCGAACGATTCGAGGATCTGCTCTCCTACCAGCCGATCGATCATCGAGCGGCTCCCGCCAACGTACGTGCTGGTGCCGTCGATCTCCGTGTGTACGAACCAGGCACGGTCCTCGGGCCACCAGATCGTCGGGCAGTGGCCGAACGCCGGCCAGAACAACTCGGCGTCTGCGATGCGTCCCTGGAAGAGGAGATACCAGCGACTACCCCCATGCACGGAAAAACTGGGCAGACGGCGGCGCTCCCGCTGGATCCGCCGGTTCGTCCTCCGCTCCTCAGCGCGCGCCCGCCATGTCTCCAGTCGCCGGGTGAGCGAACCGCCGACCATGTAGAGGGCCGACGTTCCACCCAGTTCGCCCCATCCGGACCAGAGGCCGAAGCAACAAGCATCGGCCCCGGAGGTGTGCTCGCCGAGATTACCGGCGAGCGATCCAACTTCGGGGCCCATCAGCTCCCCGGGCCAGAGCGACCATGTGTCGCTGCCCGGCCCCTCAAGGTCTTCCCAGCGCGTATCCGGGCCGAGCCGGACCCCTACCTCGGCGGCTCGTTCGCCCCACGTTCCGGTCGAGATCAACAGATCGGTTGGCCGGCGAGGCCGATGCAGGATCCGCGCGTAGGCCCCGAACACGGGAGGGATGAGATCGCGCACTCGAAAATGCCCGGCCGGCCGATCCTTCAGGGCTTCCTGTACCCAGACCGATGCGCTCAGATCCTCGACCGGCTCGAGACCAGCAGGGAACGGGATCATCCGTGACGCGCCGCCGCGTCCGAGGGCTCCCAGCGGTCGACCCGCCGAGCCAGCACCTTGGTCACGACCGACCCCACGACCACGGTCAGGATCACGTACGCGACCGTCAGCGCACCGAGGTCCTCCTCGATCGTGGCCGCCGCCGCCAGCCCGGCGATCGCGATCGAGAACTCCCCGCGCGGGATCAGCGCGGCACCGACGACGCCTCGAGCGAGTGGCTCCGAGCCCAGCCGCCGCGCCGACCACCATCCGGCCGCGAATTTCGTTCCGGAGGTCACCAGCCCGAGCAGGACCGCGATGCCGATGACCGGCGGGATCGTGGACGGATCGACCGAAAGACCGATGAATGCGAAGAAGATCGCCGCGAAGAGGTCACGGAGGGGGCGTACGAGCGTCTGTGCCCCTTCCGCGGCAGGCCCCGAGAGCATGATCCCGGCCAGCAGAGCTCCCACCGCCGCCGAGAATCTCGCCACCTCGGCGACCCCCGCGATCACGATCGCGAAGCCGAGGATGGAGAGAAGCAGCGCCTCGTCGGAGCGGCTGAAGAGCATCTGGCTGAGACCGACCTCGACACGGAGAGCGAGAGCGAGCAGGAGCGCGACCGCGAGGATCGCGACACCGGCGGCCGCGAGCGAGATCCCCGCCCCGTCGCCGATCAACAGAGCGGCGAGCACGGGCAGATAGATCGCCATCACCAGATCCTCGATGACGGCGATCGTGACCACGTACTTGCTCGCACCGCGTGCATGGGGCCCCGCGTGCTCGAGCAGCTTCGCCGCCACACCGGACGAGGAGACGTAGGTGATGCCGCCGAGGAAGGCGGCGGCCAGCGGGCCCCAGCCCAACAGGAGCCCGGCGAGCACACCGGGAGTGGCATTCAGCACCAGATCCACCAAACCCGGGGTCGTGGACGCCCTGGCCGTCGCGAGCAGATCCCTCGATGAGTGCTCGAGACCGAGGACGAAGAGCACGAGGATCAAGCCGATCTCGGCGCCCGTCTCGACGAACCCCCGCGTCGTGACCAAGGGGAGGATGCCTCCCTCCCCGAACGCCAGTCCCGCGAGCAGATAGAGAGGAACGGTCGGCAGGTCGAACCTCGCCGCGATACGAGCCAGGACGGCGAGCCCGAGGATCACGGCGCCGAGCTCCAGGAGTCTCACGAACGACTCCTGGGGTTCGTGATGCCCATCGACCGAGTCTAGGGGTGTCGATCTCGCCACGTGGCCACTGGTAGCGTCAAGCATCGACGAGTGAGTTCGAGCCGAAGGGGTCAGAGCATGGACGACGAGCGCCGAGTACGAGGTCAAGTGGAGCGAACGGCAGCCTCAGGGGCCTTCGTGGGCGGAGGCACCCTCTTCACCGAGCCGGTGCTCGTCGTCAATCAGAAGACGAAGATCATCGAGCTTTCGAACGAGTACTCGGTCTTCGATGCGGCGGGGAAGCGGCTCGGTGCCGTTCGGCAGACGGGCCAGTCCACGCTGAAGAAGGCGCTACGGCTCGTGTCGTCCGTCGATCAGTTCATGACCCACACGCTCGAGGTGACCGACGCATCGGGTGCGACGCAGCTCACGCTGACCCGACCGCGGAAGGTGTTCAAGTCGACGATCGTGGTGCAGCGACCCGACGGGTCGGAGGTGGGCCGGATCGTGCAGGAGAACATGGTCGGCAAGATCCGGTTCGGCATCGAAGCCGACGGCAAGCGCCTGGGCGGCATCCAGGGTGAGAACTGGAGGGCGTGGAACTTCTCGATCACCGATGAGTCGAACGTCGAGATAGGGCGGATCACCAAGACCTGGGAGGGGCTCGCTCGGACCGTCTTCACGACGGCGGACCACTACGTCGTGCAGATCCACAAGGAACTGCACGACCCGCTACGCGCACTGGTGGTCGCGTCCGCCCTCTGCGTGGACACCGCGCTCAAGCAGGACAAGCGCGGGTTCAACTAGGAGGAACGGGCGGCGCCAGCCGAAGGCCGGCGCCGCCCGGCAGCAGCTTGCGCTACCCCAACTCCACCGGGGCGCCCACGAGGGACCCGTACTCGGTCCACGAGCCGTCATAGTTCTTGACGTTCTCGAAGCCGAGCAGCTCCTGCAGGGCGAACCACGTGTGGGACGATCGCTCGCCGATCCGGCAGTACGCGATCACCTCGCCGTCGCCGGTGATGCCTTCGGCGGCGTACAGCGCACGCAGCTCGTCGGCCGACTTGAACGTTCCGTCCTCGTTCGCGGCCTTCGCCCAGGGGATGTTGGCCGCGCCCTTGATGTGACCGGGCACCTGCGCCTGCTCCTGTGGCAGGTGATCGGGCGCGAGCTTCTCGCCTCGGAACTCCTCCGGCGAGCGGACGTCCACGAACCCGGTGCCCGACTCCACCTTCGAGAGCACCTCGTCACGGAGCGCGCGGATCTCGGGGCGCTCGGCCCCAGAGATCGAGATGCCGGTCGCCTCGTACGACGGCGAGTCCTGCGTGAGCTCGCGGCTCTCGAGCTCCCACTTCTTCCGGCCGCCGTCCAGAAGCTTCACGTTGTCGAAACCACGCAGCTTCAGGAGCCAGTACGCGTAGGCGGCGAACCAGTTGTTGTTCCCGCCGTACAGCACGACCGTCGTGTCCGGACCGACGCCGGCAGCCGACAGCAACGCCGAGAAGCCGGCCTGATCCTGATAGTCCCTCCCGACCTTCGAATGCAGGTCGGTCGTCCAGTTCCAGCCGACCGCGCCGCGCACGTGCCCCTTCTCGTACGCCTCCGTGTCCTCGTCCACCTCGATCGCCCGCACCGCAGGATCGTCGAGATGCTCCTCCAGCCAGTCCGTGCTCACGAGCACGTCGGGCTTCGCATACTCCGCCATCGATGACTCCTTTCCCCTTGGTCTCTCGCTTCGGTCCCTGCTCGTGCCGCTCCCCGGAAAACACGTGAGCGGCCGCTCCTGCGGCCGCTCGATCCGATCTCTTCGAAAGGGCTACGTGGGCCGCGCGCGCAGCGATCCTGCCAGAGATGGTGGACAGCAGAGCCTCGACGGGATCATCGCTCCCACGATCCCCAGCGCTCGCGTCCGAACCATCCTCGGATCCCACCCCTCAGGTCGGAATTGCAGATGCAACGACTACCGCACCGTGGAGTGAGCGTCAAGTGCGCTTCAGGGCCCCGCCGGGCTCGCCGATTGACCTGAAGAGACAATCACGGGAGGAGCTCCGTGTCCGGACCACATGAGGAGAACAGCAAACGGCTCTTCGTCGTGGCCGCGGCCGGCGCCGAAATGGCACGCGAACCGGACCGCGTCCCCGCGATCGCCGTGCGGGCCGCGATCGAGCTCGGCTGCGACGGCGTCTCCTTTCGAGCCCTCGAAGACCGCCAGGTCATCCATCGAACACTCGAGTCCGCCGGCCTCGCCGAGGATCCCGGAGATCAGTCTTCCCTTGTCGCCGCCATAGCGGACCTCGTGCTGCAACGAGGCGAGACCATCGTCGCGCGCTCGATCCCGGAGGAGGGAGAGGTTCCTCTCCCCTCGCCGAGCGGTGACTTCGTCGCCGGGATCGCGAGCCCGATCTGGATCGAGGGGTGGATCGCGGCCGTGCTCGTTGGGGTCGTGAGAGCCGATCCGCGGTTGACGCCAGACACGGCCACGGCGTTCGAGCTCCTGGCATCGCAGGCTGGCCTCACCCTGGACAATGCGCAGCGCATCGAGGAAGGACGGCAAACGGCCGGGCGCCTCGAGCAAGGCGACCGGCTCAAGACCCAGTTCCTCACCACGATCTCCCACGAGATGCGTACCCCCCTCACCGTCTTGATGGGCAACGGGCTCATGCTCGAGCGATCGTGGAGCGAGCTCGACGAGGAGAGCCGGCTCGAGCTGCTCGCGGGGATGAACACGAACGTTCGTATCCTCGATGGCATGCTCACCAACTTGCTCGACTACGCGCGGCTCGAGGCGGGCGAACTCTGGGTGAGCTTCGAGCCCTTCGACATCTCGGGGATGCTGCGAGCGGCGTGTGAGCGGAGCGAGGGAATGATCGGTGACCGTCACCTCAGGACCGAGATCGAGGACGACCTGCTCGCGAGCGGCGACACGGTGCTGATCCGCCGCATCGTCTCTCACCTGCTGGGGAACGCGGCCACACACACTCCTGCGGGAACCACTATCACCGTGTCCTGCTACCACCGGGACGGCGATGTCGTGGTCGAGATCGTCGATGACGGTCCTGGCTTCGCGGAAAGCGATCTCCCATTCTTGGGTGAACGCTTCTTCCGGGCCGGGGACGTGAACGCCAGGCCGAAGGGCCTGGGACTCGGCCTGGCGCTCGCGCTGGGCATCCTTGATCTCCACGGGAGCACGCTCGTCATCGAGAACCGGGCCGACGGGGGTGCCAGGTTCTCGTTCTCGCTTCCCCAGACAACCGACCCGTCCGGATCGCCCTCCCAGGAGACAACGAGCCTGAGCGCCTACGCTCTCCACCATGGCCGGGCCTGAGGTCGGCGACCCCGCCCCCGACGCGCTCCTGACCGACCTTGGACACCGGGAGGTTCGACTCTCCTCGCTATGGAAGGAGCGGCCCGCCGTGGTGGTCTTCCTCCGCTACTTCGGGTGTCCCTTCTGCCAGACGCAGGTCGTGACCCTCCGGAACGAACACGAACGGATCCGGCGCTCCGGTGCCGACGTCGGGCTCGTCGGGCACGGCGATCCGGATGCAGCGATCGAGTTCGCGTCCTCGAAGGACTTGCCGTTCCCTTTGCTGCTGGACCGCGACCGTGGCACCTATCGCGCCTATGGGCTGGTCCAAGGGAAGGCGATGCAGGTCCTGAGCCCCCGGGTGGCGCTCCCCTGGATCAAGGCCGAGCTGTCCACGGAGACCCGCCAGCGTGGTCTCGCGGGTGGCAACTTCCTGCAGATGCCCGGGACATTCGTGATCGACACCAGCGGTGTGGTGCAAGCTCGGGGTGGGCGGGTTCGGATGGCGCATCGGAACCGGAATTTCGCCGACGCGCCCTCGATCGAACGACTCCTCGAGGCCCTCGCGGGAGCCGGTCAGTCGCCCTAGAACATCCCCAGCGCGGCCTTGGCCTCTTCCGACATCATCTCGGGGGTCCAGGCCGGACGGAGCACCATCTCGGGCCTGACCTCGCCGATCCCGGGGACGGGGGCGAGGAACGCGCGCATCTGGTCCTCGATCAGCGGGCCGATCGGGCAGCCCATCGTGGTGAGCGTGTACTGGATGTCGACGTCGCCGCCCTCGGCGATGTCGACCTCGTACACGAGGCCGAGGTCGACGATGTTGATACCGAGCTCCGGATCGATGACGCTCTTCAGCGCCTCGAGCACCTCATCCTCCGACGGAGCCTCCGTTGACGGAGTCTCCGTCGATGAGGACGGGCCCGAGCTCACAGGCACCTCCTGCGTTTGCGGTATAGCGGTTTCGGGCTCAAGCATGCATCCCTCGCTCCAGATCCGAACTATCCTTAGCACCCAGAGACTACCGCCCCCCGACCAGAAGACACGTGAGGAGGAGCGCTCCCCAGCCGATGGCTCCCATCCGAGCACTCATCGTGGACGACCATCCCGTCACGAGGGAGGGCTTGCGGACGGCGCTCGGCATGTCCGACGACGCGGTCGAGGTGGTCGGCGAGGCTTCGAGCGGTGAAGAGGCAGTCGTCGCCGCGAAGGACCTCTCACCCGACGTCGTCTTCATGGACGTCCGGATGCCCGGGATGGACGGGATCGAGGCCACGCGCCGCATCCGGGAGGCCGCCCCCGAGACTCGCGTCATCCTGATCACCATCGATGAGTCGCGGGGGGCGATCTCGGAGGCGATCCAGGCAGGCGTCTCCGGGTACCTCTTGAAGGACGCCTCGCCAGACGCGCTCGTCGACGCGGCCCGCAACGCCGTCGAGGGCAACGCCGTGATCCACCCGCAGCTCACCCGGACGTTCATCGAGGAGGTCCACCTGGCGGAGACGGAGGGCCAGAAGTCCACGCCCCTGTCGAAGCGGGAGCGGGAGATCCTCCAGAAGGTGGCCGACGGCGCGACCACCAGGCAGGTGGCGAGCGACCTGGGGATCTCACCCCACACCGTGAAGACCCACCTCGAACGGATCTTCGAGAAGCTCGGAGCGAAGGATCGCGCTCAGGCGGTGGCGATCGCCATCCGCATGGGCATCGTCCACTGATCGCCCGACCTCAATCGTCCCCCGGAAGCGCCGATACCCCCTGGGAGATGCCCACCACCGTGCTGCTGTGCGACACGCCCGACGAGGTCGCCCGCTTCCAGTACCACCTGCTGCGGGAGCACGACCTCGAGGTCGAGGTCACGACCGATGCCTTCCGAGGCGTCGAGGCCGCCGTCCGCTCCCGGCCGGACGTGATCGTGTCCGAGCTGACCCTCGAGGGGCTGGGCGGCGCCGAGCTCGTGAAGCGGTTCCTCGCCTCCTCGCCTTCCTCGCGATTCGTCGCTCACACGGTGGTCCGCGACCCGGTCAAGGTGACCGAGGTCCTCGCCGCCGGGGCTTCCGGCTACGTGCTGAAGGAAGACCCGGTCGAGGACTCCCTCCGGGCGATCCGGGCGGCCTCCAGTGGCGCGGTGACGCTTTCCGGCCAGGTGGCCGGTCTCCTTTCGAGCGAGCTCTCCCGAGCGGTGAACCGCTCGCGCGAGCTCGAAGTAGAGGTCCTCGCCATCCGCGACGACGTCGCGCAGGGCTCGACCGCCAAGGCGGATTTCCTGTCCAACATCTCGCACGAGCTTCGGACACCGGTCACGGTGGCCAAGGGGATCGCCTACGTCCTGAAGAACCCGGCGGTTCCGGATGAGGAGAAGACCGAGTTCCTCGATCAGCTGTCGGGCTCGCTCGACAAGCTGATGGGGATCGTCGACGAGCTCATCACGCTCTCCGAGCTCGAACGCGGCACCTTCGAGCTGAGCCTCGTGGAGACGGACCTTGCACCCCTCGTCCGTCACGCGCTGGACGAGATCCGGATGCGCTATCCCGGGATCCCGATCGCGGCGGAGGTAGCCGACGGTCTCATCTGCGTGGCCGACGGACCGAGGCTCGGCTCCGTGGTCCGAGAGTTGCTGGACAACGCCTGCCGCTACTCGCCGTTCGGCCGCGCCGTGGAGCTGGTGGCCAGGGACCTGCCCGAGGGCGTGACGGTGATGGTGACCGATCGGGGCGAGGGATTGGATCGCGCGGTCGCAACCAGGGCCTTCGAACAGCCCTTCTCCACCGGGGAAGGGGTGCTGCGCAAGGAGAAGTCCGGTGTGGGCACCGGACTGCATCTCGCCCGTCAGCTGGTGGTCGAGCATGGCGGGGTCATGTGGATCGATCCCCTGCCGGGCGGCGGCACGCGAGCGTCTTTCTGCATCCCGCACCGCGGGGGCGAGCGGCTCGAGAGCCCTCCCGCCAGCGTCGCCTGAGCATCGCTCCCCCATTGGACCTACTGCTTCCCTTGGAAGTATCCTGCCCAAGAGGAACGGTGCGGGTGCGAAGACTCCTCCTCGGGATCGTGGCCGTCATCATCGTGCCCGCCTGCGCCCCCGCGTCCTCGGCACCCACGCCCCCCTCCGAGTTGTTGATCTCCCCGTCACCGACCGCGTTCACCCTGGTGACCGCCGGCGAGGTCCAGGGCGCCGTGCCCGACGGCTGGCACGCTGCCCTGGCCGATCCCGAGCTCGGGATCCGCGGAGGCTTCGTCGCCTCTCCGAGAGCTGGGGGTTGGCCGGATATCGATGGCAGCGCCGTCGGGATGTCGGCGACGTGGGTCGACGCCACCCAGGTCGGCGTGCCATCGGACTTCTACTACCTCGCGGCGAACGGCCCACTGCTCTCGAGGCTCACCACGTCCGTGAACTGCCGGGAGCAGTCGCATCGTGTCTATCTCGATCGTCGTCCGACGTTCGACGTGCGTCGGCGCTCGCCCGGGCACTTCATGGCCGAGGGCGCAGGGATGTGCCGGCGTGGCTCACGCGCCACGCGTTATGCGTACTTCGTGGCCGCGCCCGGATTCGGTCCCGTGCACGAGATGGGGATCCCCAGCAGCGGCCTCTACGTGGTGGTCGCCGTGGTCCCCGCACACCGCGGGGCGCGGGGCCTCCTGAAGCAGCTGATCCGCCGCACGCGGTTCGGTGACGACGGCATCCGCGACTTCGTGGCGGTCGCGCGGCCGGCCCAAACGGCCTGAGGCCTTCCCAGCGCGCGATTACCGTGGGCTCCTGTCGACGAACGGCGGCTTCACGACCGTCGCGGTGCCACGACGTCCCCTGATGTCCACCTCGACCTCCTGACCGAGCTCCACCACGTCCCCAGGCCAGAAATAGGCAAGCGCGATCCCGGTCCCGAGCCCCGGCGAGAAGGTGCCGCTGGTCACCTCACCCACCAGTTGATCTCCCACGAACACCGGGTAGTGCGCGCGGGGGATGTGCCGGCGCTCGTGCATGCGGAGCCCCCGAAGGAGGCTCGGCAATCCCTCTTCCTTCTGGCGGAGCAACGCCACGCGTCCTCGGAACTCACCCTTGTCCATGGCGACGGCCCAGCCGAGGCCCGCCTCGAACGCGGTTGATGCCTCGAAGAGATCCTGCCCGTAGAGCGGGTAGCCCATCTCGAGCCGGAGCACGTCCCTCGCCGCGAGTCCGCAAGGTCCGCCTCCGAACGTGCGAACAGAGCCGAGCAGCTCGCCCCAGAGCTCCTCCGCGATGTCCTGGTAGGTGAAGAGCTCGAAACCCACCTCGCCCGTGTAGCCCGACCGCGTCACGATCACAGGCCGGCGACGGTACTCGGCCTCGTAGCAATGCATGAAGGCGAGATCCTTCGCGTCCGGGAACAGCCCCTCCATCACATCCTTCGAGTCCGGCCCCTGGACCGCGAGGAAACACCAGTCCTGGTGGTACATCAGGTGGAGCGGTTCGTCAGATGTCTCTTCCTCGAGCATCCGCAGCACCCGAGGGGCGTTGGAGGCGTTCGGCACGACGAAGTAGCGCTCCTCGCCGAGCCGGTAGACGATCAGATCTTCGATCACGCCGCCACCCTCGTTCAGCACCAGGTTGTAGAGGGCATCGCCCACGCCGGCGCGCGACAGGTCGTTCGTGACGAGCCGCTGCAACATCCCGAGCGCCCCCGGTCCGACGACCTCGACCTTCCCCAGATGCGTCAGGTCGAACAGCCCGACGTGGGTGCGAACGTTCCGATGCTCCGCGAGCGCGCCCTCATATTCGATCGGCATCTTCCATCCCGCGAAGGCCGCCATCTTGGCGCCGAGACGCAGGTGTTCCGCTTCCAGCGGGGTCCGCTTGAGCTCTTGGGGCGCGTCGGACGCGTCCGGCATCGTGTCGGCACCGGTCGAAGGGGGCATCGGCTCCGCATGGTAATCGGCCGGCTCCGAGCGTGAGACATCCGTACGGGATCTGCCGAGTAGACTCGACGATCGATGGCTGACGCGTACGACGTCGTCGTGGTCGGCGCCGGCACCGGCGGCTACTCCACGGCTCTCAGGGCGGCACAGATGGGCAAGCGTGTCGCCATCGTCGAGCGCGACGATCGGTTGGGCGGCACCTGCCTCATCCGTGGCTGCATCCCCACCAAGGCGCTGCTGCAGTCCGCGGCGGTGATGGACACGGTCAATCGCGCGGAGGAATGGGGCATCAAGGCTTCCGGCGACCCCGATTGGTCGGCGGTGCTCGCGTTCGAGGACAAGATCGTCGACAAGCTGGTCAAGGGCGTCACCGGGCTGATCAAGGCCCGCGGGATCTCCGTCGTGAAGGGATCCGCGAAGCTCCTGCCGGGGCCGGCCGTGGAGGTCGACGGCACGAAGATCGACGCCGGGGACGTGGTGATCGCGAGTGGATCGCGGCCGCGACTGCTCCCGGGGGTCGCGCTGACCGAGCGGATCATCACCAGCGACGAGGCCCTCCGCTACGACAGGATCCCCAGCTCCGCGGTGGTGATCGGGGCGGGCGCGGTCGGCCTCGAGTTCGCGTCGCTCTACCGGTCGCTGGGCGCAGAGGTGACGCTCCTGGAAGCGCTCCCGAGCCTGGCCCCGCTCGAGGACGAGGACGTCTCGAAGGAGATCGGCAAGGCGTTCCGCAGGCGCGGGATCAAGGCCTCGGCGGGCGCATCGGTGAAAGATATCCGGGACACCGGAGAGGCGGTCGACGTCACGTTCGGATCGGACGGCAAGGCCGAGACGGTCACGGCGGACGTCTGTCTCGTCGCGATCGGTCGCGGCCCCGTGACCGAAGGACTCGGCCTCGAGGAAGCGGGCGTCTCGATCCACGAGAAGGGCTTCGTGAACGTCGACGGCCAGCTGCGTACGAACGTCGAGCACGTCTGGGCGGTTGGAGACGTGGCGGCGACCCCTCTCCAGCTCGCACACGTCGCGTTCACCGAAGGCTATGCCGTCGCCGAACGGATCGCCGGCGAGGCCGTGCCGGACATCGACTACATCAACATCCCACGGGTCACGTACTGCACTCCTGAGATCGCGAGCGTCGGGCTCACGGCCACACAAGCGATCGACGCCGGCCACAAGGTCGCGACGGAGCACCTCGATTTCAGGGGGATCGGCAAGGCGAACATCCTCGGCGAGGGAGGCTTCGTCAAGGTCGTGAGCGATCAGGGTGGAGGGCCCGTCCTCGGCGTCCACATGATCGGCCCCCACGTGACGGACCTCATCGCAGAAGCGATGCTCATCACCAACTGGGAGGCCGTGCCGGCCGAGGTCGCCGCGCTGTTCCATCCGCATCCATCCCTGTCCGAGGCGATCGGCGAGGCGCATCTGGCCCTCGCCGGGAAGCCGCTGCACACAGCCTGAGGAGCCGCGTGGCGAGGACCCAGACCCGTCAGAACGAACAGCAGAAGGTCGAGCGGCGGCTCCCCGACGATGAGTTGAAGCGTGCCCTGTATCTCCTGAAGCTCTGCCGCTACTTCGACGAGCGGATGGAGACCCTCTACCGCCAGGGGAAGCTCCCGGGCGCGATCTACTCGGGACGGGGTCAGGAAGGCACGCACATCGGTGTCGTGCTCCCCCTCGGCCCGGACGACTCGCTCTTCCCGACGCACCGAGACCTGTCCGCGCAGATCGCGAAGGGCCTCGACCTCAAGCGGATCATGGCCCAGTTCTGGGGTCGGATCGACGGCTACACGCGAGGCCGGGACGGCAACAGCCACATCGGCGATTGGTACGGGAACAAGACCTGGACGGTCATGTCCCACCTGCCGATCGCCTACCCCGTCGCGGTCGGCGCGGCGTGGGCCTACCAACGGCGCGGCGAGCCGCACGTGGCCATGGCGATCTGCGGCGACGGCGCGACGTCGAACGGCCGGTGGCATGAATCGTTGAACTGGTCCGCCGTCTCTCGGTTGCCCGTCGTCTGGGTGGTCAACAACAACCTCTACGCGTACTCGACCCCGAACGAGCTCGAGTTCCCGGTGCCGACGATCGCCGAGCGCGCCGCCGCCTACGGCATGCCCGGCGTGCGCGTGGACGGTGCCGACGTGCTTGCTGTCGAGGCGGCGGCGCGCGAGGCAGTGGAGCGGGCGCGTTCCGGTGGTGGCCCGACGCTGATCGAGTCGGTCTCACTGCGATGGAAGGGCCACGCGGGTCACGACCCGGCGAAGTACGTGCCCAAGGAGCTCCTCGAGGAGTACATGCGGGACAAGGACCCGGTCAAGAACTTCGAGCGATACCTCCTCGCGGAAGGCGTCGTCACGGAGCAGGACGTCGCGGATCTCCAAACGAAGATCGAGAAAGAGTTCGACGAAGGCTACGAGTTCGCGCAGGCGTCGCCGTATCCGGAGCCGCAGGATTTCGTGAAGGGCCTCTGGGTCGAAGACGGGTACTGGACGAGCGAGCCCGGCCGCGACGGCGGCACGGAGGCGCCCTGATGTCGCAGGCGCAGACCACGCAGCCGGAGAAACAGAAGACCGAGCAGGTGGAGGCGGGCGCCGCGGGACACGGCGCGGAGCCCCGCGGCAAGCGCACCGAGGACGGCCAGGCCACCTACCTCGTCGCGATCGCCGAGGCGCTCTGGGAGGAGATGGAGCGCGACGATCGCGTGTACATGCTCGGCGAGGACATCGGCGTGTACGGGGGAGCCTTCAAGGTCACCGAGGGCTTCTACGAGCGGTTCGGTCGCGAGCGCGTGATCGACACGCCGATCGCCGAGGAGACGATCGTCGGGATGGCGATCGGTTCGGCGATGGAAGGGTTCCGGCCGGTCGCGGAGTTCCAGTACTCCGACTTCATGACCAGTGGGTTCGACGAGATCTCAACGGCGCTCGCCCGGGTCCACTATCGGAGTGGTGTGCCCCTCCCGGTCGTCCTCAGGGGCCCGTCCGGGGGCATGGTCCGCGCCTCGTCCTTCCACTCGATCAACCCGGAGCCGTGGTTCGCCTACTCGGGCGGGATCAAGATCGTCTGCCCGGCGTTCCCGGCGGACGCGAAGGGTCTGCTGAAGTCCGCGATCCGCGACGACAACCCCGTGATGTTCCTCGAGCACAAGTGGATCTACCGGCGGATCCGCGAGCAGGTCCCCGAGGATCCGGACTTCCTGGTTCCGATCGGCGTGGCCGACGTCAAGCGGGAGGGCGACGACGTCTCCATCGTCACGTACGGGGCCATGGTGCACCGGGCGCTCGAGGCGGCGCAGGCGCTGAAGGCGAGGGGATCTCGGCGGAGGTCGTCGACCTTCGGAGCGTCGTCCCACTGGACGAAGAGACCGTCCTCCGGTCGATCGAGAAGACATCGAGGGCGGTGGTGCTCTCCGAGTCCTACCGGACCGTCGGGATCGGGGCCGAGGTGGCCTCGACGATCGCGGAGAAAGCGTTCGAGCATCTCGATGCCCCCGTCATCCGGTTGGCGCCGCCCAACGTGCCCGTGCCGTTCTCCCCGACCTTGGAGGACGCCTTCCTGCCCGGGGTGGACGACATCGTCGCAGCGGCGAAGAAGCTCTCGGCCTGGTGAGGAGATCCCGATGACCACGATCAGCATGCCCCAACTCGGCGAGACGATCATCGAAGGAACGATCCTGAAGTGGCTGAAGCAGGAGGGCGAGACCATCGAACGCGATGAACCGCTGTTCGAGATCTCGACCGACAAGGTGGACACCGAGGTCCCCTCCCCCGTGACCGGGACCGTCTCGAAGATCCTCGTCGAGGAAGGGCAGACCGTTCCCGTCGGCACCGACCTCGCCGAGATCTCGGAGGACGGCGCGAAAGCCACGGAGGCCGCCGGAACGGCCTCCAGCGGGGGGCCAGCGCCCGCCGCTGAGGAAGCCTCGTCCGGGACGTCGGCGGGCACCGAGCCCCCCTCTGAGGCGGCTCCGGCACCTTCCACACCTGCAGCCCCTTCGACAGCGCCTGCTGAAGCGGAGAGCGCGTCGGCGGTCGCGGAGGGCTCGGCAGCTGAGATGCCCGCCGTCGAGCCGGCCACTCCGCAGGGCGCCGAGGCGACGTCCGCGAGCGCGACGTCCCCGGAACCCGCTCCCTCCGGCACCGGATCGAGCGACCTGCCCGATCGCGGGCCCAGGTCGCGCATCCTCTCGCCGCTCGTTCGCCGGCTCGCCGACGAGCACAGCCTCGATCTCTCGCGTATCGATGGGACGGGCGCGGGAGGCCGCATCACCAAGCAGGACGTGCTCTCCGCGATCGACTCGGGCGGAGCGGCAGCGGCCGCCACGGCTCCCGCGGAAGTGCCGGCGCCGGCTCCCAGCGAGGCACCCGCCGCGACCCCGGCGACACCGGCACCCACGGTCGCTCCCGTCCAGCCCGCGGTCGCAGGCCCCGGCGACGAGGTCGTGCCCATCACACACATCCGCAAGCTCATCGGGCAGCACATGCTCTCCTCGCTCGAGACCTCCGCACGCGCGTGGACGATGGTCGAGGTCAACATCGACCATCTCGTGAAGCTGCGGGATCGGGCCAAGGAAGCGTTCAAGGCGAAGCACGGCGTCAACCTCACCTACCTCCCGTTCGTGATCCGTGCGACCTGCGATGCGCTCCTCACCCATCCCGAGGTGAACTCGGAACTGCGCGGGGACGAGATCGTGCGGCATCGCTACGTGAATATGGGCATCGCCGTCTCCTACGACGCCGGACTCATCGTCCCCGTGATCAAGGGGGCTGACGCGATGAACACCGTCGGGCTCGCGCGGGCGATCGCCGATCTCGCGGCGAGAGCGAGGGCGCATCAGCTCAAGCCTGACGAGATACAGGGCTCGACCTTCACGATCACGAACCCCGGTCCGTACGGCTCGATCGCGAGCCTCCCGATCATCAACCAGCCGAACACCGGGATCCTCTCCCTCGACGCGATCCAGAAGCGACCGGTCGTGATCGACGACACGATCGCGATCCGCTCGATGGTGAACATCTCGATGTCGTGGGACCACCGGACGATCGACGGGGAGATCGCCACCCGATTCCTCGCGCGCGTCAAGCAGAACCTCGAGACCTGGGACTTCGCCGAGGACGTCGCGATCTGAGGCCGACACGATGACCCGGGAGGCGGTATTGATCCGGCCGGAGGGGCCTGTTCCCTACGGGCCGGCGAACGAGGCGATGCACCGCCTCGCCGAGCGCAGGCTCGCCGGGGAGATCCCGGACACCGTCATCCTGCTCGAGCACCCACCGGTCTTCACCGCGGGGCGCCGCGCGCGGCCCGACGAGCTCCTGTGGTCACCCGACGAGCTGGCCGCGCGCGGCGCGGAGGTCCATCGCATCGACCGCGGAGGGGCGTTCACGTTCCATGGACCCGGTCAGCTGGTCGTCTACCCGATCCTCGACCTCGGTCCCACACCGGACGCTGCGGCGCACCTGCGACGGATGGAGGAGGCCGTGATCCGGACCGCGTCCGAGTTCGGCGTCGCCGTGGATCGGCGTGAGGACGTGCAGACGGGCGTGTGGCACGACGACGACAAGGTCTGTGCGATCGGCGTGCGGCTGCTGCGTGCCCGCGTCACGATCCACGGATTCGCGCTGAACTGCGATCCCGACCTGTCGTGGTTCGACGGGATCGTCGCGTGCGGGCTGCCGGGGCACGGCGTGACCTCGCTCAGCCGGCTCGCAGGACGCCTCATCACCGTGCCTGAGGTCGCGCCCGTGCTCGAGCGCCACGTCGCCGACGTCTTCGGGCTCGACCTCGTTCCGGCGCGCGAGGCGATCGCGAGCGAGCTCCGACCCCTCCCCGTCTAGCCCGGCTGCTTCCCCGGCTCCTGTCGCGACTCGATCGCCCGCTTCCACACCAGCCAGGACGACCCGCAGACGGCGAGGAGTCCGAGGAGCGACGCGACGAAGAAGGTGAGCTCCGAGGGCTCCTTGTTCTCGTTGAGCAGCGCACCCAGCCCGATCGCCGCCACCCCGACGCCGGCCCCGGCGATCAACCCGAAGAGCGCCCCCAGTCGTCGTCCCTCCGGGAGCACCACTCCGACGAGCCCGGCGACGACCCCGCCAAGCCCCATGCACACGACACCGAGCGTGACCCACGTTTCGTTCCATGCGCCGATGATGGATGCGCCCGCTCACCCGACGCCAGCCCCGTCACGGAGATGCGACCGGAACGTCATGGGAACACGACTCGTTGTAGCCTCCGCGCCGATGTCACTGCGGGTACACCTGCGCGACGTCCGGGACGACGACCTCGTCACGCTGTTCGAGCATCAGACGGATCCCGAGGCGAACCGGATGGCGAACTTCGAGGCGAGGGATCGCGACGCGTTCATGGCGCATTGGGCGAAGATCCTGCGCGACGACAGCGTCGTGGTGAGGACGATCGAGGTCGAGGGCCGCGTCGCCGGCAACATCGTGAGCTGGGAGCACGACGGAGAACGCGACGTCGGCTACTGGATCGGCCACGACCACTGGGGCAAGGGTGTGGCCACCGCTGCTCTCACCGCATTCCTGGTCGAGCTCGACACACGACCGCTCCACGCGCACGTCGCCGCCCACAACACCGGCTCGATCCGTGTGCTCGAGAAGTGCGGTTTCGAACGGTCCGGCGATGAACGCCTCCCGGTCGACGTCGACGACGTTCACGAGCTGCTGATGAAGCTCGACCGTTGAGTTCAGAAGAGCGCCGCTGACAGGAGCCGTCGGTACTCCTGCACGAGTGGATCCTCGTCACCGACCGCGGTGAAGACCGTGATCATCGCGTCCCTCGCCGCGTCGCGATCCTCCTCGAGGGCCTGCAGCATCCCGGCGAGTCCGCCGATCACATCACCCGAGGCGACGAGTCGCTTCGCCTCCGCCAGGATCCCGTCCTCCGAGGCGTTCACCCATCTCCGCAGCGTGATCGCCGCGAGGACCTTCTCGGCCTCGGGGTCCGGGCGGTGCTTCCCGACCAATCGCTCCGCCTCGTCCAGCTCGCCACGATCCACGAGGATCCGGGCCAGCCCGACCGCAGCGTCGCGGTTGTCGGGGTCGCCCTCGAGCACCTGCCGGTATCGCTCCTCGGCGTTCTCGAGATCGCCGGATTCCTCCGCCGAGCGGGCCTCCTCGGCTTTCTTGTCCGCATCGGTCGGCAGGATGGAGTCGATGAACTTGTTCACTTCCGGCTCCGGGTACGCTCCGACGAATCCCGTCAAGGCCTGACCGTCCTTGAACGCGATCACGGTGGGGATGCTCTGCACCCCGAACGCCGAAGCCGTCATCGGGTTCGCATCGGTGTCGAGCTTCGCGAGCAAGAATGCACCCTGACGCTCGTCCGCGACCTTCTCGAGGGTCGGCGTCAGCTGACGACAGGGCCCGCACCACTCGGCCCACATGTCCACCACGACCGGACGATCCTTCGAGCCTTCGACGACCACCTGCTCGAAGGTCTGGTCGGTCACTTCGATGACGTTGGTTGACGCTGCCATCCCCTTCCTTCCCGCTCCTGTTCCCTCTTGGTTCGACCCGCTCAGACCAGTCTCGACGACGACCTCGGAAGTGGCAACGCGCAGCGAGTCCACCATGTTCCGGCGACTTCGAACAAGACCACTGTTATCCTGCGAAGACGGTGCGAGGAGAGACTGCGTGTCGACCCAGGTAGCCGAGACCCCACACAGCGCGCTGGGCCTGTCCACCGACGACCTCCTCGCGATGTACCGCCTGATCCTCACGTCGCGACTGCTCGACGAAGCCGCGCTCCGGCAGAACCGCATGGGCCGCGCGCCGTTCGTCGTGCCGGCGGCGGGCCACGAGGGCTGCCAGATCGGCACGGCATGGGCGATGCGCCGGGGCACGGACATCTGGCTCCCCTACTACCGGGACCTCGGTGTCGTGCTCACCGCCGGCATGACGCCGTACGAGGTCTTCCTCGGGGTCTTCGCGAAGGCCGATGACCCGTCCTCGGGAGGCCGACAGATGCCGGCGCACTGGGGCTCGCGGCGCCTCGGCATCATCAGCGGATCCTCCCCCATCGCCACCCAGGTGCCACACGCGGCCGGGATCGCGTTCGCCGCGAAGCACCGAGGGGAGGATGCGGTGGTGGGCTGCTGGTTCGGTGACGGGGCGACCAGCGAAGGCGATTGGCACGAAGGGCTCAACTTCAGCGGGATCCACCGGCTGCCGGTCATCTTCGTCTGCGAGAACAACCAGTACGCGATCAGCGTGCCGCAGTCGAAGCAGATGGCCGTCAAGGACGTGGCCTCGCGCGCGGAGGGCTACGGCTTCCCGGGGGTCGTCGTGGACGGGAACGACGTGCTGGCGTGCTTCGGCGCCATGAAGACGGCCCACGAGCGGGCACGTGCCGACGAGGGTCCCACGCTGATCGAATGCAAGACCTACCGGTTCATGCCGCACACCTCCGACGACGACGACAAGTCGTATCGCTCACGCGAGGAGGTCGAAGAGGCGCGGGCCAAGGACCCGCTCGTCCGATTCGGCGCGTACCTTCGCGAGCACGACCTCCTCGACGACGCGAAGGAAGCGTCCATGCGCGACGTGACGAAGGAGGAGATCGAGGAAGCGATCAAGGCGGCCTGGGACGCCCCCGATCCCGATCCGGACACGGCGCTCCTCCACGTGTTCGAGGAGGACGGGGGATGACCGAGAAGAACGTGGTGACGGCGATCCGAGACGCCCTCCACGACGAGATGGCGAACGACGAGCGGATCGTGCTCCTCGGCGAGGACGTGGGGATCCGCGGCGGCGTGTTCCGGATCTCGGAGGGCTGGATGGAGGAGTTCGGCGAGCAACGCGTGATCGACACACCGCTCGCCGAGTCCGGCATCGTCGGGGTTGCGATCGGGATGGCGTTGCACGGGTTGCTTCCCGATCGCGGAGATCCAGTTCGCCGACTTCATCCATCCCGCGTTCGACCAGGTGCTGTCCGAGGCGGCCCGACTCCGCTACCGCTCCAACGGCGACTTCGGCGTCCCGATGGTGATCCGGACGCCGTGCGGCGGTGGGATCCACGGGGCGCTCTACCACTCGCAGTCCATCGAGGCCTTCTACGCCCACATCCCGGGTCATCAAGGTCGTGATGCCCTCCACACCCGCCGACGCCGCGGGTCTCCTCAGGAGCGCGATCAAGGACCCCGATCCCGTCCTGTTCCTGGAGCACAAGAAGACCTACCGCTCGATCAAGGGCGAGGTGGCCGATGACGCCTACCTCACGCCGATCGGCGTGGCCGACGTGAAGCGTGAAGGCGACGACCTGACGTGCGTGAGCTACGGATACTCACTCCACACCTGTCTCGACGCCGCCCGGCGGCTCGAGGAAGACGAGGACGTCTCCGTCGAGGTCGTGGACGTACGGACGCTCGCGCCCGCTCGACGTCGACACGATCGTGGGGTCGGTCCGGAAGACCTCGAAGGCGATGGTCGTCTACGAGGACAACCGGACCTACGGCGCCGGGGCGGAGATCGCCTCCACGATCGCCGAGCAGGCGCTCTTCGACCTGGACGCGCCCATCGTGCGCATCGGCGGCCCCGACATCCCCGCGATGCCGTTCGCCGCTCCCCTCGAGCACTTCTTCATGGAGCCGGAGCCCGACCAGATCTACGCGCGCATGCGCGAGCTCGCTCGCGCCTAAGGCCCCGTCGTACGCGGGGACGCTCGCTAGACTCGAACGGATGGCGCCGATCGATACGAAGGCCGATCACAACCCGCAGAAGCGTCGACTCCACCTCCCGATCGTCGGTGTCACGAACGGGCCCGACGTGGACTCGGTCGCCGGCCGGAAGCCTCCGTGGCTCAAGGTGCGCCTCGTCTCCGGCCCCAACTACGAGGACCTCAAGGGCATCATGCGCGATCGGTCGCTGCACACGGTCTGCGAGGAGGCGATGTGCCCGAACATCCGGGAGTGCTGGGAGGAGCGCGAGGCGACCTTCCTGATCCTGGGGACGAAGTGCACTCGGCGATGCGGCTTCTGCGACGTGATGACGGCCAAGCCCGACCCGGTCGACGAGGACGAGCCGGCGCGGATCGCCGAGGCCGTCCGCGAGATGGGATTGCGCTACGTCGTGCTCACCGGTGTCGCTCGTGACGACCTGGAGGACGGCGGGGCGCGCATCTGGGCCTCGGCGATCCGCGCCGTGCGGGCGGCGGTTCCCGACATCGGTGTCGAGGTGCTGCCGTCGGACTTCAAGGGCGGCGAGCGCGACATCGCGACGGTCCTCGAGGCGGCGCCCGACGTCTTCGCGCACAATCTCGAAACCGTGCGAAGGTTGCACGATCGGATCCGCCCGGCGTTCGGATACGACCGTTCGCTGGAGGTGCTGCGGTTCGCGAAGGGACACCGCTCGGGTCAGGTGACGAAGTCCAACCTGATCCTGGGGATGGGCGAGCGCGCCGACGAGGTCCCGGCCGCGATGGCCGACCTCCGCGACGCCGGCATCGACATCCTCACGATGGGCCAGTACCTGCGGCCGACCTCGTACCACCTCCCCGTCGACCGCTGGGTGGAGCCCGATGAGTTCGCGGAGCACAAGCGGATCGGTGAGGAGATGGGGATCTCCCACGTCGAGGCGGGGCCGCTGGTCAGGTCCAGCTACCACGCCGGGAAACAGCTGAAGCGCGCCGTCGAGGCAGGGGTCGCGGCGCCCGCCTAGCTTCAGAGCAGACGGAGCTGCTCCGACGTCTGCCCCTTCACACCAGGAGACCGATCGCGCCGGAAGAAGCGGCGAGCCGGGTCCACGCCGCGGCGGATCCCTCCTGCGGCTGAGACCATCGACGAGACCTGCGTGCCCAACGACTCTCGCATCGCTTTCGGTCCGTACGGCTGCCGGTACATCTGCCGGTAGCGCTCGACGAGATCCGGGTGCTCCTGTTCCAGCCACGGGAGGAACTCTTCGCGAACGCCCGGTCGGAGGTGCAGCATGATCGGCGAGACGTGGGTCGCTCCCGCGTCGATCGCCGCACGGACCACCTCTCGCAGCTGGTCCGGGCGGTCGGAGATCCCGGGCAGGATCGGTGCCATCAGGATCCCGGTCGGGATCCCCGCGTCGGTCAGCGTTCGAACCGCTTCCATCCTCGCTTTGGGATGAGGCGTGCCCGGCTCCGTTTCCCGCCACACCCGTTCGTCCAGCGTGCCGATGGAGAACGCGGCCGAGACCGGAGCCACCTCGGCCGCCTGCAGGAGGAGATCCAGGTCGCGGAGGATCAGGGTGCCTTTCGTGAGGATCGAGAAGGGGTTCCGATGATCGATCAGCGCCTCCATGATCCCGCGCATCAGCTTGTAGCGGCCCTCCGCCCGCTGGTACGGGTCGGTGCCCGTCCCCATCGCGATGTGCTCGCCCTTCCACCGTTTCGCGGCGAGCTCACGCCGGAGCACATCCGGCGCGTTCACCTTGACGACGATCTTCGTCTCGAAGTCGCGGCCGGCGTCCATGTCGAGGTAGGTGTGCGTCGGCCGAGCGAAGCAGTAGACACACGCATGGCTGCATCCCGCGGTACGGGTTGATCGTCCAATCGAAGGGCAGCGCGCCGCCGGGGACCCGGTTGATGATCGACTTCGCCTCCGACTCGATGAACGTGATGCCGCGGAACTCCGGCGTGTCGAAGGTCTTCCGGCCGATCTCGAAGAGTTGATCCACGCGATACAGGATACTCGAACGTCTGTTCGAGTGCTGCCCCAGGCGATCAGTGGGGTGCGTCGACCCGCTGCGCGAGCCTCGGCAACATCGCGACGGCGATCTCCGGCTCCTCCCTCAGGAGCTTGGAGAAGTCGCTGCGGGAGATCGCGAGGCACCGGACGGGCGTCTTCGCGCGGATGCGAGCCTGCCGAGGCTGATCCGTGAGCAGCGCGAGCTCGCCGAAGAACTCCCCCGGCCCCAGCTCCCATGCGCGGCCGTCCGGGGTCTGGACCTCGACCGTCCCCTCCTCCAGGACGAACATCCCCGATCCGGGCTGACCGACCTCGACGAGAACCCAACCGGCGGGCTCCTCGAACTCGGTCGAGAGCTCGGCCACCCGCTCGAGCGCTTCGTCCGAGAGATCGGCGAAGAGTGGGATCGACCGGAGCTTCTCGATGTCCATCGCGCCGCCGCGACGGTACATTCGGAGCTCAGCATCGGCGACGAAGGAGCGAACGTAGCCCCGGGGGGGTTCGGGGCTCAAGCAGTGAGCGACGAAGGAGCGAACGTAGCCCCGATGGGAACCGGGTTCGGGGCTCAAGCAGTGAGCGACGAAGGAGCGAACGTAGCCCCGATGGGAACGGGTTCGGGGCTCAAGCAGTGAGCGACGAAGGAGCGAACGTAGCCCCGAGGAATGGAGGAGCCGGCCTGTAAGCCGGATCCTGTGCCGGGACCGAGGTCCCGGCGGCGGCCATCTCTCTCGGCGCGCGAGCGGTTGCCCGCCGCGCAGCCGCGTCGCGGTTCACCCGCGCCGTGCGGCCTACCCGGCAGCTCGGGCGGGCCACCCTCGAACGCTGCCTGCTTGGCCTTGCTCCGGGTGGGGCTTGCCGAGCCGGCGCGGTCGCCCGCGCCGCTGGTGCGCTCTTACCGCACCGTTTCACCCTTGCCCCTCCGAAGAGGGGCGGTCTGTTTTCTGTTGCGCCTTCGCGAGGTCACCCCCGCCTGGGTCGCCCCAGCACCCTGCCCTGTGGAGTCCGGACTTTCCTCGACCGCGCGCGAGGCGCAGCCGCGGCCGCCCGGCCGGCTCCTCCATCGACAAGGGTACTGCGTACGATGGGTTCTCCTCGATGCGCAGGATCGCAGCCAGCCTCGTGATCGCCGTCGCGGCCGCGGCCGCGTGCTCCCGAACGCCCGAACCGAGGGGACCGGAGCAGCCGGCGAGCCAGCAGCTCCTCGGGCTCGACGACCTGCGCGTCGCGGGGCAGGCCCGCTCCGTCGCACTCGCGTTCCTTCATGCCTACGCGGGTGCGCCCACCGACGGCGGACGGGCCCTGATGCCGCTCGTCGAAGGTGTCCTGGCGCGCGAATGGGCTCACTGGGTCGGCGTCCAGAACGCTGGGTTCCCCGGCACGATGAAGGGCGACCTGCAGCTGGGGCACCTCGGCTACGCATCTCCGGTCCGGGCCGCGGACGGGTCGCTGGACGATGTCGTTGCGTACGGCGTCGTCGTGCGCGCGACGGTCACCTTCGCGCTCACGGACGAGACCGGCGAACCGCTCCCACCCCTCCATCGCGCGATGGACGGGATGGTCGTGATGATCCAGGGATCCGACGGGGCGTTCCGCGTCATCAATTTCGTTCGCGACGGGCGTCGTCTCGACGAGTTCTTCCGCGTGTTCGACGGGAACCGGGAACGACGAGATGGTGTGACGGTCGAGATCCGCAACCTCGTCCAGCTGGAGCGCTGGCAGTTCGGGATCGAGATCACGAACGACACCGACCGGACCTTGCGCATCCTTCCCAACCTCACCGCGCTCCTCACCAAGGCGGAGGAGATGGCCAGCTCGGAACAGCCCGTGGTCACGTTCCCGAGTCCGCTCGCACCCGGCGAGTCGGCCGAGGGCATCGTCAGCTTCGTGGCACCCACCACGGCCGAGGAGCTCGACCTTCAGGTCGCCGTGGCCGGTCCGGACGGCGAGGCGACGGGCTTCGTGTTCGGTATCCCCCAGACGGCGGCGACATCGACGCCCTCTCCCACTCCGGCTGCTTAGCGTTCCCCCGCCAGCCACCGGTCGACGCCCACGTTGGCAAGGCGATCGGCCTCGACGTTCTCCTCCCGGGGAACATGCTCGAACGAGACCTGTTCGAACCCCGCGGCGATGCTCCTCGCCCGGCGGTGGAGCGGCTGGAGGTGCGGGCTCTTCACCCGGTAGCGGCCGGTGAGTTGGCTGATCAGCAGCAGGCTGTCCGAGCGCAGCGTGACGGAGCGGCCCCCGAGCTCTTTCGCCAGTTCGAGGCCCTCGATCGCCGCGGTGTACTCCGCCACGTTGTTCGTCGTCTCGCCGAGACCCCGCGCGATCTCCGCGACCACGGTGCCGTCCTCGGTCGTGATCTCCACGCCGATGCCCGCGGGACCGGGGTTCCCGCGTGAGGCTCCGTCGCAGGCGACGATCAGATGACCAGGATCCGCCGGCAGTGCTCACACCTCTTCGGGCCTTCGACGCGTTTCAACCGATCGACGTAGACGGACGAGAGCTGTTCGTGGCAGCCCTGGCACACGCCATCGATCAATGCCACCGCGGCGACGCCTTTCTTCTGAGGACGCAGGTCTTCGTAGAGCTCGAGGTACTCCGCGTCGACCTTCTCCGCCAGCGCGGCTCTCGCCTCGGCCCGCTCCTTTCGTTCGGCTCCCAACCGTTCCAGCTCGTCGGCGGCGACACCCCCGACCTCCTCCACACGGGCGCGGAGGGCTTCGGAGCGCTGGGCCGCGGCGCGCTCCTGGGCCTCGAGTTCTTCTCGAACCTCCATCAGCGCGAGCAGCTCGTCCTCCCGGTCGCTCCGGCGCTTCTTCAGGTTGTCGACCTCATGGGTGATCGAATCGAGCTCTCGAGCGTTCGCGACGGATCCGTCGTACAGGCGCCGCTCCTCGGCTGCCGACTTCTGCGACATCGAATCGATCTCGTGTTCGAAGCGCATCTGGTCACGAGAGAGCTCATCGAGCCGAAGGCGGATCTCCCCCATCATCCGTTCGGCCTCGTTCGCCTCGGCGAGGGCGGTCGCCGCTCCCTCACCCGTCTCGAGGGCTCCCATCCGTGCCGTCAGACGGTCGATGGCGGTGTCGATCTCTTGGATGTCGAGCAACGGCCGGGCGGGATCCATGGGCGGGGAAGCCTAGCCGATGCTCCGGTTGCCCGAGCCCGAGCAGCCGCTACGCTCCACGCATGCAGGGAGAGGCCGACGGGCGGGTGGCGCTCGTGACCGGCGCGGGGAGCCCGACGGGCATCGGGTTCGCCACCGCGAGGATCCTCGGGCGAGAGGGGGCGGCACTCGCGATCGCCTCCACCACCGACCGGATCCATGAGCGGTCGGCGGAGCTGACAGAGGCGGGGTTCGAGGCCGGCGGGTTCGTCGCGGATCTCACGGACCGCGCACAGACGCGACGGATGGTCGACGGGATCCTCGAGCTGTTCGGGAGGATCGACATCCTGGTGAACAACGCGGGCATGGTCACCGTCGACACGGGTGGCTGGGAGGATCGTGAGTTCCTCGACATGGACGACGCGGCCTGGGATCGCGACCTCGAGATGAACCTGGGGACGGCCTACAACGTGACGAAGGCCTCGCTGCCCGGGATGGTCGAACGAGGTTGGGGGCGGATCGTGATGGTCTCTTCGGTGACCGGGCCGGTGGCGACCGCCATCGGATCGAGTGGGTACGCCGCCGCGAAGGCCGGCATGGATGGGCTGATGCGCGGTCTGGCGATCGAGGTCGCGCGGCACGGCGTCACGGTGAACAGCGTGCTCCCGGGATGGATCGCGACCGGCTCGCAGACCGCAGAAGAAGAGGTGGCGGGGCGCTACACCCCCGTCGGTCGCTCGGGAACGCCGGAGGAGGTCGGTGAGCTGATCGCGTTCCTCGCGTCGGACCGCGCGAGCTATCTGACGGGCCAACCTTTCGTGGTCGACGGAGGGAACACGATCCAGGAGCCGAAAGGCCCGTAGCGTCTTCACGGCGCCCGGTCGCCCATGCGCGGTTCCCGCTCGCGACGCGTGGCCGTGGTGGTCATCGCGGTCTTGGTGGCGGCGACCTGCGTGAACCTCGGGCTCTGGCAGCTCCGCCGGCTCGACGAGCGACGGGCCCTCAACGCGGAGATCCTCGACCGGCGGTCGGCCTCGCCGCTCTCGATCATGGACGTGGCGGGGAGCGCCGCCGCCGAGCCCTACCGGCCGGCCACCGCTCGGGGCAGGTACGACGTCGAACACGAAGTGCTCGTGTTCGGTCGGAGCCTCGACGGCGAAGCCGGACACCACGTGGTGACGCCACTCCTCCTGTCGGGCGGAGGGGCGGTCCTCGTGATCCGCGGCTGGGTGCCGTTCGCGATGCAAGCCGCTCCCGTCCGGGCGGCCGCGCCCCCGGCGAACGAGGTCAGGGTCGAGGGGTTCCTCGCGCCCGATGAGGGAGACGGAACGGTCGCGCCCGATGCCGACGGGATCGTCCGTGTCCTTGACGTGGAGGGCATCGCCTCCTCGCTCCCCTACGACGTCTTCCCGCTCCCGCTCCAGCTCGCCGAGCAGACGCCGCCGCAACCCGGATCCCTCCCCATCCCCGTGCCGCTGCCGGAGCTCTCCGAGGGTCCGCATCTCTCCTACGCGATCCAATGGTTCTCGTTCGCTTTGGTGGCCCTCATCGGGGGCGCGATCTTGGTCTTGCGAGATCGGCGGGCCGCTACAGGAGACCTTTGATCACGAGCCCGGCCACGGCGCTTCCGAGGATCACCGGCACGACGCTCCCCCGATAGCGCCACAGGCACACGAAGGCCACCGTGGTGACCGCAAGCGCGAAGGGATCGACCTCGCTCCAGGCGGGCACCGGGAACTCACCGCCGAGGAAGGCGACGGTCCGGACCGATCGGAACAACGTCAAGACGCCGAAGGTGACCGCCAGATTGGCGATGACGCCGACGACCGCGGCCGACACCGTCTGGAGGGCGGCCGCGAGCCGGGCGTTGCCACGGAGCCGCTCGACGTAGGGAGCGCCGAGGAAGATCCACAGGAAGCACGGCGCGAACGTCGCCCACACGGCGACGGTCGCGCCGAGGATCCCGGCGAGGAGCGGTGGGAGCCCGCCGGGGTGCTGGTAGGCGCCGACGAAGCCGACGAACTCGAGGACCATGATCAACGGGCCGGGCGTGGATTCGGCGAGCCCGAGACCGACCGCCATCTGACCGGGCCGGAGCCAGCCGAACACGCCGACCGCCGCCTGGTCGACGTAGGCGAGCACCGCGTAGGCCCCGCCGAACGTGACCAGCGCGGCCTTCGAGAAGAACCACCCCATGTCGGCCAGCGTGCCGGCGTCCTTCCTCCACAGCGCGACCGCCGCGATCGGCACCAACCAGGCCGCGAGGCCCACGATCAGCACCACGAGGTTCCGCCTCCAGGTCGGGACCGGGGTTTCGATGCGCCCCACGACGGAGGCCGCGGTGCGCTCCTCGAGCTCGCGTCCCACGCCCACCTCGAACAGCGAGGGCCGGATCGTTCCGCCGAGCAGCCCGAAGGCGACCGAGGCCGCGACCACGATCGGGAACGGCACATCGAGGACGAAGATCGCCACGAACGACGCGACCGCGACCGCGACCATCAGGCCGTTCGCGAGAGCGGCGCGGGCGAGCCGGATCGTCGCCTGGGCGACGATCGCCACCACGGCGGCCGCCAGTCCCGCGAACGCCCCGGCCACCCACCGGAGATCGCCGTGCGTGACGAATACCCACGACAGCCCCATCAGCACGAAGAAACTCGGCAGCACGAACGCGATGCCGGCGACGAGCCCTCCTCGGATCCGATGCAGGAGCCACCCGATGTACAGAGCCAGCTGCATCGCCTCGGGTCCCGGCAGGAGCATGCAGTAGCTCAGCGCGTGGAGGAACCGCCCCTCGTCGATCCAGCGGCGGCGCTCGACCAGCTCCTGATGCATCAGCGAGATCTGGCCGGCCGGTCCCCCGAAGTTCACGAAGCCGAGCCAGATCCAGAACCGGGAAGCCTCGCCGAAGCTCGGCGGCCTCGGCGCGCCTTCCCGACGTGGTTCGTCGGGCCGTGCGTCGTCCGGGGAGCGGGGCATCGCGCCCGAGGGTACGCTCGCCGCGTGCAGCTGACCCCCACCGAGGAGGAGAGACTCCGCGTCTTCACAGCCGCCCAGCTCGCGCGGGCGACGCTCGCGAAGGGACTCCGGCTGAACGCGCCCGAGGCGGTGGCGCTCGTCTGCGACGAGATGCACGCGGCCGGCCGCGGCGGTGCGTCCTTCGACGAGGTCGCCGCGGCCGGCCGCGCCGCCGTGCGCCCGGACCAGGTGATCGACGGGGTCGCGGGCATCGTGCCCGAGATCCGGGTCGAGGTGCTCCTCGAGGAAGGGACACGGCTCCTCGTGCTCCGGCAACCGTTCGGATCCGCGGGAGACGACGATCCCGGCGCGATCCGGTTCGGCGAGGGCGACGTCGAGCTCGCGCCCGGACGCGAGCGGATCCACCTCCGAGTGACCAACCGCGGTGAGCACCCGATCCGGGTGTCGTCGCACTTCCCGTTCTGGCGCTCGAACGATCACCTCGAGTTCGACCGGACGGCGGCGGAGGGGTTCCGGCTCGACCTCCCGTCGGGCGATTCGCTGCGATGGGCGCCCGGAGAGACCCACGAGGTCGACCTCGTGCGGTACGGAGGGACGGGGGCCCCGCCGCGTGCCTGAGCGGTACTCGCGCGCCGATCACGCGACGCGCCACGGCCCAACCGCCGGCGACCGGATCCGGCTGGGCGACACCGACCTCTGGATCCGGATCGAACGCGACCTCACGGATCCGGCCGATCAGGCGCTGTGGGGCTACGCGAAGAACTGGCGCTCCGGGATGGCCCAGCACGACCGCGCGACCACCGAGAGCGAGCTCGACACGATCGTCGCGAGCGCGGTCGTGCTGGATCCGCTGCTCGGCGTCGTGAAGGCGGACATCGGGATCAAGGACGGACGGATCGCCGGGATCGGGCGGGCCGGCAACCCGGACATCACCGACGCCGTGGACCTCACGATCGGCCCGAACACGTGGCCGATCCCGTGTCACGGGCTGATCGCCACGCCGGGCGCGGTGGATTCCCACGTGCACCTGCTCTCGCCGCGTCTCGTTCCCGTCGCGCTGTCCGCCGGCGTCACGACGTTGATCACGGCCGGGTTCGAAGAGCCGCCGTGGCGGATGCTCCGGACCCTCGAAGCCTTCGAATACCTTCCGGTGAACATCGGGCTCCAGCCGTCCGCGCGAACCGGCGTGCCGGGGCAGCTCGAGGTCGCGATCGAAGCGGGCGCCGTCGGGCTGAAGATCCACGAGGACTGGGGCGCTTATCCGGAGGTGATCGACGAGGTCCTCCGTGCCGCCGACGCGCACGACATCCAGGTCTGCCTGCACACCGACGGCCTGAACGAGTCGTGCGAGCTGCAGGACACGGTCGAGGCGATCGCGGGACGGGCGATCCACGCCTACCACGTCGAGGGGTCGGGTGGGGGCCACATCCCGGACCTCCTCGGGATCGTCCGCGAGCCGAACGTCTTCTGCTCCTCCACCACACCGACGATCCCCTACGGGCCGTCGACCGGCGCCGAGCAGCTCGACATGAAGCTGATCGTCCACGAGGGGAACCCGGCGCTCCCAGACGACGTGGTCGCCGCTCGAGAGCTCGTCCACCCCGCCACGATGGAGGCCGAGGGGCCGCTGCACGACCTCGGGGCGATCTCGATCGTGAACTCGGACTCGCAAGGGATGGGCAGGATCGGAGAAACGGTCCGGCGAACGTTCCAGCTCGCGCACGTGATGAAGATGGCGGCTTCGACCCAGGACGGGGAAGGCCCCGACGACAACGATCGGGTCCTGCGCTACCTGGCGAAGGTCACCGAGGAGCCGGCTCGCGTCCACGGGATCTCGCACGAGGTCGGCTCGCTCGCCCCGGGGCGGCTCGCCGACCTCGTGCTGTGGGAGGCGTCCTCCTTCGGGGTCAAGCCGGTGATGGTCTTCAAGGGGGGTGTGGTCGCGTGGAGCGCGATCGGCGAGGGCAACGCCAGCGTCCACGGGGCGCAGCCCACCCGGTACGGGCCCGATTGGGGCGCGATGGGCGTGGCGCCGACCGCGGTCTCCACCACGTTCGTGTCGGGGACCGCGCTCGACGCCGGGATCGCGGGAAGGCTGGGCACGCGCCGGCGGCTCGTCGCCGTAAGAAGCACGCGCTCGATCCGTCGCGACGACCTCGCTCTGAACCGAACCGTTCCGGCGATCGAGGTCTCCCCTCGAGACGGAACCGTGACCATGGACGGGCAGATCCTGCGGACCGACCCCGTCGGCGAGGTCCCTCTGTCGCGCCGCTACCTTCTGGCGTAGCGGTCAGTCGCGATTCCGCATCGCCTCGGCCGCCGTCTCGAAGTACTCGAGCAACGCGGCACGGGCCGGGGCGGGTGGCTCCATCGCCTCAACGGCAGCTCTCATGTGGAACAACCAGCGATCCCGCTCACTCGGACCGACGGCGAACGGCGCATGCCGCATGCGGAGGCGTGGGTGTCCGCGCTCGTCGTCGTAGGTCGTGGGCCCGCCCCAGTACTGCGCGAGGAACAAGGTCAGGTGGCGGGTCGGGGACTCGAGGTCCTCGGGATAGAGCGGGCGGAGAATCGGATCGTCCGCGACACCCTCGTAGAAGCGCACGACGAGTCCTTCGAAGAACGGCATGCCGCCGACCGCGTCATAGAGCGTCATCTCGGTCTGCACGGAGGCGCAGTCTACGGGCGCCCGGCCGGCGATCGGCTCATGCCGGCTCCGGGGACCAGGCCACCACGGAGCCGCCGTCCAACACGAAGGACGGCTCCCCGGCGTCGAGATCCTGCACCCAGATCCCGGCTCGCTCCCCGATCAGTCCCGCGAATGCGAACGAACTCCCGTCCGGCGACCAGAGGGTCATCGATTGTGAGAACTGTCCGTAGAACGGAACGTAGTCGCGCCAGAACGTGGGGCTCGGCTGGAAGGTCGGGCCGATCCGCGACGCGACCTTCCCGTCCCAGACCTGCCACCGATGCGTGGTGGGGTCGTCCCCCTCCATCGTCATCAGGAGGAGCCGTCGCCCGTCGGGGCTCCAATGGAACGCGGACGTCGGCGCCTCGGTCACCCGGCGCGACCGAGCCGACCGCAGGTCCACCACGTCGATGCCCCCGAGCCCGCTGCCGTCGTCGACGCGATAGGCGATCCGCTTGCCGTCGGGACTCGCGACGAACTCGATCGAGCCCTCGAACGCGACCAACTCCTTCGCGCGCTTCCCGTCGCGAACGACCAGGGACTGCCGGTCCTTCGCCGTCGCCGCGTACACCATCCGCCCGTCCGCGAGCCAGACCGGCGCTTGGAAGATCCCGGGCGCATCTCCGATCGGAAGGAGGGTGCCCTCGAGGTCGAGCGTCCCGAGGGTCTCGCTCCCGACGTGGATCAACAGTTGCTGCCCCTCGGGCGACCACGACAGGTAGAACGGCTGACCGCGGCCGAGCGTCGTCGCGACCGGATCTCCGTCCGGACTGCGTCCCGCCACACCCATCCCGATGGTGCCCTGGAAGTTCCCGAGGTACGCGATGCGGGACGAGGTCGGGTCCCATTCCAGGAAGAAGGTCCCCGTGTCCACGGGGAACTCGGTGCGGGCCGACCCGTCCGGAGCGCTCGTCACGACCAGGGAGGACGCTCCTTGGTCTGCCAGCTCGAGCTCCGCCCACGCGACGGAGCGACCGTCCGGCGACCACACGGGCTGGCGGGCCTCAACGTCGATCCCACGGCTCGGTGCCAAGGAGATCACGCCACGCCCGTCGGGGCCGAGCGTGACGATGCTGCCGTCGTCCTTCAGCACGAGGAGACGGTCGCCCGTGATCGGGTGGGGGAAGGTGGCGAGCGAGGGCAGGGCCCCGGACGGTCCTTCCGGGGCCCTGCCCGTGCAGCCGGCCACGGATGCCACCGTCGCGATGAGCGCGGCGGCGCGACGCAACCTCATCGTCGAAGCGTACGCCCGAACAGGGATACGACGGGCCCGTGGGATACTCGCATTGATGGCCCCCGAGCTCACCCTTCGATACCTCCGGGCGCTCGCCGATCTTCCCCACGACCGGTCCGGAGCACTCGCAGAACTGGATGCGTGCTTCCGAGCGGCGGAGACACCCGGGCCGATCGACGGCCCGACTCGCGGTCGGTTGCTCACGACCACGCTCGGCTACGGCCTCGACTCGATCACGGGCGGACTCGCTCGGCTGTGGATGCCCTGGAAGGGAAAGGCGTTCGACCCGGAGGCGAAGGAGGGCCGGAATCTGTTCACGAGCAGCTTCCGGCCGGTCCAACATGCGCTCTGGCCCGGCTACGACATCGACTATCCGGAGGGCGATCGCCGGTATTCGACGTTCTCGTTCACGACGTGGGAAGGCTCCAGCCGCTTCGCCCCCGGCGGGGCCAACGTCCTGAAGATCGACTACGAGCATCCCCAGAGTCCCTGGCTGATCCGCGACATCCTCGACGAGCTCGTCCAGATAGAGGACGGCCTCTTCCTGGGGCAGGCGCTGCTTCGGATCCGGGGAACGCTCCACCGGGTGGCCTGGTTCGAGCTGCGAACCTAATCAGTGCCTCCCGGGCGCCTTCGCATCCGCGGCGGATAGCCGGTCAACGCCGCGTCGAAGATCGGCAAGACCCGTTCCCCGGAGAGCCGCCGTAGATACGCGTCCTCCTTGAGCTCGAATCGACGCCACTCCCCCACCGCGTCGACCAATACGACCGACTTGGGGCTCATGACGGTCTTCGGCTCCACATAGGCCTCCACGCCCTCATGCGTGTCGAGGAACTCCACGATCTCGTCCCGCCGCTCGACCGGTCCGCCCACGCCCTTCAGCCGGCGTTTCGCCTGGTCGCTGCGGGCCTCCCACTCATAGCCGCCCACGCGACGGCTTCCGCGACGACCGGGCCTCCGCGCGTTCGCCGCTTGGACCCAGCGTGCGAGCCAACCCGACGAGCACGAAGCAGATGACGACCAGGAGCACGAGCGGCAACGCGCGGATCACGTCGGCACGATAGCCTGTGCAGGCTCCGCAGCCGAGACCGAAGGAGGGAGCCGGATGAGCGACAGCGTCTATCGGGTCACCGAGGTGATCGGGACCAGCTCCACCTCGTGGGAAGAAGCTGCCAAGAACGCCGTCGAGACGGCGGCCAAGACCCTCCGTGACCTCCGGGTCGGCGAGGTCGTGCGGTTCGACGTCACGATGAAGGATGGCAAGGTGACCAACTACCGCGCCCGCGTGAACATCTCGTTCAAGTACGAGGGAAGTTGACGGTGGAGGGCGCCGGGTTCGACATCGACGCGCTCCGCGAGGAGATCGAGAAGCTCGTCCTGTTGGAGGAGGTCGCCGAGCGACGCCAGCAGATGATCGAGCAGCGCCTCGACGACGCCACCGAGGCCGGGATCACCCCCGAGACCATCCGGAAGGAGCTCGGCCTGTCGAAGGAGTCGGTCCAGAAGCTCCTCGATCAGAAGACCCCCGACCTCGCGCAGCGTCTCGGGATCTCTCGGGAGACAGCCGACAACCTCGCTCAGCCCATCGGCTGAGTCCCTCCGAGCCTCACGCGTCGATCAGGATCAGCAGCACGGCCACGTAGTGGCACGCCGCCGCCGCCGCCGTGGCCGCGTGCCAGAGCTCGTGATAGCCGAACGTGCGCGGGAAGAGCTTCGGTCGGTGGAGGGCGAGGACGAGAGCCCCGAACGAGTACAGGAGACCTCCCGCGACCGTGAGGATCAGCGTGGCGGGGCTCAACACACGAACGAACTGCGGGGACGCGATGACGGCCGCCCACCCGAGCCCGAGATACATCACCCCCGAGAGCACGTGCAGATCGGCGCGGTAGAGCTTCATGAGGATGCCGATCGCGGCCACGACCCAGATCGCCGCGAGCATCCACACTCTCCACGCTCCATCGAGGGCGAGCACGCAGTAGGGCGTGTACGAGCCGGCGATCAACAGGAAGATCGCCGCGTGATCCCTGCGCTGCCATCGAGCGAATTCCTCAGCCGACCACGAGCCACGGTGATAGGTCGAGCTGACCCAGAACACGGTCACGAGGGAAAGCGCGTAGATGCCGACCGCGATGCGGGCTCCCCATGTCGGCGCAAGGGCGACGAGGAAGACTCCGGCTGGGCCAGCCACCATGAACGAGAACCTGTGGATCCAACCGCGAGCCCGCGGGCGCGGCACCCCGGCGATCTCGGAGACGCGCTCCCCTTGACCGGGTTCGGGATGAACGGTCATCGCCGATCGAGGATAGGGGTTCGCCCAGCCGCGGAGCTCGATGGGAGCACGAGGGAGGCCGCGGGCTCCGCCCGCGGCCTCCCTCGCCTTCCGTGTGGCGTGTACGTGCCCTACGGGCAGATGCCGTCGGGGTCGTCCGACGCGCCGTTGTTGTTGACCCAGGTATTGGCGGTACCCGCCGTGCCCGACGCCGGTCGAGTCGTCCTCGCAGTCGAGGTTGGCGTTCCCGAGTGCCGTGTTGCTCCGGATCTGGTTCCCGTTGGTCACCGGGCCGAAGTAGATGCCATCGACGCCGTTGTCCCTCAGCGTGTTGTTCCGGGCTGAGACGGCGGCGAAGTCGTCTGCGGTCACATCGATCCCGCTACCTTCCGCACCGGTGACGGTGTTGCCCACGACGTTCACGTTCGATGCACCGGTGAAGATCTGCAGCGTGTCCCGGATGGCGATCCCCGAGAACCCTGGGTTCACCAGGACGTTCCGCTGGATGAGGATCCCGTCGGCTTCACCGCCGACGAAGATCGTGGACCCGAAGTCGTCGGCGTCGTTGTCGTCGTTCGTTCGGTTCGCCACGACCTGTGCGTTCTGCACGTTGAAGAGCGCGACGAACGTATTGTCGTTCAGGCTGCGGTTGTTCTGGATGATGATGCTCTCCTGCTGCGTACCGGCCGTCGCGAAGAGGATGCCGGCATTGATGTGGTTCCGGAAGCTGTTCGCCTGGACGGTGATCCCGAGCGCTCCTTGGTCGGAATAGATCCCGTTGCCTTGCGCCGACCCGGCCCGGTTGTTGCCGTCCAGGAGGTTGCGCCGAACCAGCGTCGTCGCGGCACCGTCACCGTGCAGGTAGATCCCGAACACGTTGTCGCGCACGATGTTGTTGAGGATCTGGTAGCCCGAGAACGCTGGGCTTGTCTGGATGCCCGCGTTGTTCGAGTTCCCCTCAACGAGGAATCCGTTCATCGTGATCCCGTTCGCCGTCAACATGAAGACCGGCAGGTTGGGGTCAGCCGAATGCACGATCGATTCGGCGGCGGGATTGACGACACGGGTGCCGTTCACTCCCGGCTTCGCCCCGTTCAGGATGAGAGCCTTGTCCACCGTCACGTTCTCGGTGTACGTGCCGGGGCAGACCTTGACGGTGTCCCCTGGCGCCGCGGCGTTCACTCCACCTTGGATCGTGTTGGACGCTGGCGTGGCTGCGTTGCAGTTGGTGAGCGACGCGAACCCGTCGTCGTCGACCACCTGCGTGACGGCCGCGTTCGCCGGGGCCGTCCCGATCAACAGGAGACCGGCGGTGAGCGCGAGAGCAACACGGAGTAACCTCTTCATACAACTTCCTCCTCGTGTCGGTTTGGGCTTGGCGGGTCGCCGATGGCCCTTGCGATCAAGTGGATGTCGGATGGCGGACGGTTTCCATCAAGAGCCGTCTCGGGCCTCATCGTTCATGCCATGCACTGTGAGTCATTGCAAAAGAGGCCCTCTCGACGGACTCGAGCTCTGTTCCTCCTTTCTATCACGGGGCAGTCACGAACCCGGTAGCACCCGTCTGAACGCGCGAACGGATGAAATCGATCAAGAGTGAGGGGTGCTGGTGGGAGCGTGGCGTTCTCCGCCCTATCCGCGCACGCGAAACCGAGTATACCGTGCGACCGAAACAGATGTCTCCCGTATCGACCGACGATGGGACGTGGATGTCGTTCAGCTGGACGAGGTGAGGGCTCTCGCGATGTGGCGCCGAGCGTCGAGGAACCGCGCGGTCCGTGATCGTCTGAAGGGGAGAACGGCGGTGCGGCGCCGTTGGCCGAAGTGGTGAACAGCGCCGATCTTCAGGATCGGTGAGGGAGCGAGAAGTAACCTTCCAGGCGCTCAGTCCTCGTCGGGCGGATGAGGATCGTCGTGGTCCGTGGCGCCCGGTGCGCTGTCTCGAACGGACATCGCCGCTTCCTCGGGCGAGGCGAACTCGTCCCGTTGGGTCACCGCGTCTCCGACGAGCTCGTCCTCTTCGTCGGAAACACCCTCGTCGACGACTGAAAGGGTTTCGTCGACGGTCGGTCGGTCAGGTCTCTCCTCGGCAAGGCGCTGGTCGAGAGATTCCCCTTCGAGCCCCTCCTCGGCGGTCGTCCCGACCGACTCCGCTGCGAAGGCGCGATCGGCCTGCATGATGGTCGCCTCGAGCTCGTCGCCGTCGTCCGCGTCCCGCGGCTCTTGATCTTCCATGATCCAGCCCTCCCCGTTCGTCTCGAGCCAGCACCCGCACCGAGTGTGTCGATCACGGAAGTCTAAGGGAGCTGCGTATCCGCACGTCGCTCCGTCCCGCTGGGTCCCGGGGGAGGACCGGATCTCAGCCGGTGTCGAGGAACGCGTCATGATCCGCGTGCGTCGCTTCATGTTCGGGTCCGCCGCGATAGCGGGAGCCGTCGGCCCTGAACCATCGAAGTCGTCCGTCGTCGGCACGCTCGACCGTCCAACCGTGCTCGTGGACGAGCCGATGGTGGAACCCACAGATGAGCAGGAGGTTGTTGAGGTCGGTGGCACCTCCCCGCGACCACCACACGATGTGGTGCGCGTTGGCGAACTGCGTCGACCCGCACCCTGGGAACCGGCACCCTCGGTCCCGATGGCGGAGCTGCCGCATCATCGATGCGGAGGGTTCTCGCTTCGTGCGTCCCAACGAGATCGCGTCGCCCGCGTCACTCTCGGCGACGACCTGGATCCGAGCGTCGCACGCGAGACGCTGGAGCGCCTCGGGCGGCATGATCGCACCGTGCTCCGTCTCCGCGTTGCGTCGCCCCGACAAAGCCTCGAGGGACGCATGAACCACCACGGTGGCTCGATCGGCGTCGGCGTCGGCGGCGATGCGTTGCGAACACAACGCCAGGAGGGCGTCGGCGCGGCGTGCCTCGATGACGATCCCGTCGGTTCGCGCAGGCATGTCGGGGATCTGACCGACGACCCGCTCGAGCGCCTTCGCGACGATCGCTCCTTGTGCCGACGGCATGCGAGCCTCGAGGCCGAACCGACGGCCACCGTCTTCGTACCAGTAGCGCAGGGATCGGTCCCGTTCGAGCTCCGTGGTCTCGTCGAGAGCCGCCCTCACCTCGAGATCCGCGCGACGCCGGATCGTGGCACACGTGGCGTCGGTCGCCCATCCGATGAGCTCATCCTCGGTCTCGGCCGTTGCGAACCGCGACAACTCGACCACCTTGTCGATGCCCAGCACGCCGGCCTCGAGCGCGTCCGTGATCGCCGGCAACTGCTCCAGCGCAGACGCTGCCTTGATCCAACGGTCCGCCTTCCACCACGACATGCCGTAGCGGATGGAGAGCCAGTGCGCCAGGTCTCGAGCCCCCGAGTCCTGCCATGCGCGCCGTCGATCCACCTCGGCGATGACGCGCAGCAACGCCACGTGCGCTGAGGCGATATGACGGTTGAGCGCATCCGCGACGCGGATCAAGCCGTCGTCGTCGAGATCGGTGCTCGCGAAGGATCCGTACATGTGTTCGAGACTAGGAGGGGATCCATCCGTGCGCAGTGACGTACCTCACATCTGCAGGAAGATCTGTTCTCATCTTCGACAGCGAGCCGTCACTCATCGCGGAGATCTGATCTGGTGGGCGCCAGCTCGTTGCGGAGCATCGGGCCTTCATGTCGGGGCATGTTGGCGTCGCCGGCTCCGTTGCACATACCCAGCAAGGGACTCGCCGGTGAACGGCGCTCGCGCCGGGGCTCTCGGCTGACAAGCGGGGCGGCCAGCGCCCATCATCTCCGGCGGGAGGTCCGGCACGCAGATGGACGCCATCGAGACATCGACACCGAGAGGGCAGCGATCCGGGTGGTGGCTTCGCCTGGATCGGCTGCGGCTTCGGTTCCGCGAACCTGCCCTCGAGTCGTCGTATCGCGCCGACCGTTTCCGTCACGATCTCGGCAACATCCGCTTCGCTTTCCTCGCGGGGATCGCCCTCTGGGTCGCGTGGGGCCTGCTCCTGCGCCCGCACATGCTGGCCCTGTCCGATCAGAGACTCGACATGCTCATGCGCTTCGGCGTGTTCATCCCCATACTGATCGTCGGCCTGGGGCTCACGTACACCCGGTCCTTCGGGCGCGTCTGGGAATGGGTGTCGGTCGCCATCGCAACGGCGACGCTCCTGCTCTGGGTCTTCTACGTCTCGCGCATCTCTACGTTGCCTGCGGAGTACGGATACTCGGCGTCATCTTGATCACGGCGTTCACGTACGCGCTGCTGCGCCTGCGGTTCGTCCTGGTTGTGCTGGTCACGCTGATCGGTATCGCCGCATACCTCCCTTACGCCATCACGGCGAAGTACATCCACGAGGTGAGTCTGGTGCTGGCGATGCTGTATCTGGTCTCGTTCGGCCTCCTGGGTGGGCTGGCCGCCTACCGGACTGAACGATTCACTCGGGACCTGTTCCTCAGTGCACGTCAGCTCGACCAGGAACGGACGCGGTCCGACGGGCTCCTCCTCAACATGTTGCCCGAGGCGATCGTCGAGCAGCTCAAGGCCTCGTCCGGCGGCCGCATCGCGCAGAGCTTCGATCACGTGAGCGTGTTCTTCGTCGACGCCGTCGGATCCACGGAACAGGCCGCGCGATCATCCCCGGAGGCGTTCGCCGATGCCCTGGATGCGCTCTTCCGGCATTTCGACGCGATCGCGGATCGGCACGGCCTCGAGAAGATCAAGACGATCGGGGACGCGTATGTGGCCGTCGCCGGGGCACCGACCCCCGTGGCCGATCACGCCGACGCAGCGGTCGGGATGGCGGTCGACATCCTCAACGACGTCGGGACGATCAGGTGGCCATCCGGCGATCCGATCGTGGTGCACGGCGGGATCGCCATCGGGGCCGGCCGTGGCCGGGGTGATCGGCGACCGCAGGTTCGCGTACGACCTGTGGGGCGACACCATGAACCTCGCGAGCAGGCTCGAGGAGAACGCGGAGTCCGGCCGCGTCCTCGTCTCCGAGTCGACGGCCGGGGAACTGATCGATCGGTACGACTTCGGAGCCGCCCGAGATCCTCGAGGTGAAGGGGAAGGGACCCACGACCGTCCGGGTCCTCTTGGGCCGCCGGTCGAACGTCCCGGGCACGGTGCGCCAAACCTCCGAGGTCGAATGACCGCCGGGCGTTTCCGTCGCAGTTCCGTGAGCACGGCGACCGTCGTCGTCGTGTGCGCCGCTCTCACCGCGTGCACCGACTCCGATGCGGGCCCGACGCGACCTCCGTCCACCGGAGGCGAGGAGGTGATCGTCGTCGGCGTGTCCGGCGCCTTCGCGGAGAACCAGATCGTCGCAGAGATGTACGCGCAGGTCCTGGAACACGCCGGCTATGCCGTCGAGCGACAGCTCGACCTGCGGTCTCGAGAGGTCTCGCAGAACGCCTTGGAGGCGGGCTTCATCGACGTGAAGCCGGAGTACCTGTCGTCGTTGCTCCTGTTCCTCGACCCGAACGCGGAAGCGACCGCAGATGCCGACGAAGTCGCCCGACAGACCGCTGAGCTCCTCCGGCCCGAGGGGATCGCTTTGCTCACACCCTCGGCGGCGGTGGACACGAATCAGTTCGTGGCGACCGCGGAGACCGCCGAGCGGTTCGACCTGACCACGATGAGCTCCCTCGCCCCCGTCGCCGGCCAGCTGACGTTCGGCGGGTCACCGGAATGCCCGCAGCGACCGTTCTGCCTCCCGGGATTGCACGAGACCTACGGGATCCTCTTCGACGACTTCACACCGCTCGACGCCGGAGGTCCGCTGACGGTTCAAGCGCTCAGGACCGATGCGGTGCAGGTCGGGTTGCTGTTCTCCACGGACCCGAGGATCGAGCAGAACGGGTTCGTCCCCCTCGTGGACGACCGACACCTCCAGGACGCGGAGAACATCACCCCAGTGATCCGTTCGAAGGTGCTGAACGATGAGGTTCGAGGAATGCTCGATGAAGTGAGCGATCGACTCTCCACGGAGGGGATGACCGAACTCGTGGGGCGAGTCGTGATCGACGGGGAACGGGTGGCCACCGTCGCCACCGGATTCCTGAACGCGAACGGCCTGCTGTAGCGGAAGCTCGCTCGTCCTCTTTCGTGGGGCTGAGAGGCCCGAACCCTCGACCTTCGCCTTGTAAAGGGCGCGATCCCATCGGCTGGGAGGGCGCCTCCTAGCTGCGACGACGCGAAGATCGAGCAGTACGCTCGCCGCATTCTTACCTCATCAGCATCAACCACGAGTCACCGACGGGCCCGTTCCCTGTGCGAGTCTCCACCGGGGCGACCTGGCGCACGCGAGGCCGGGGCCAACCACGGACTGGACCTACATGTTGTGGTTCCGCGAAGAAGCAGCCCCAGCATTCGCTTCTCCGAGCGTTCCAGCGATAGTTGGCGGCGGAATGCGGGTTCGCGTCGAAGATCCATGGGGTGATCGCCGTCCTCGCCGGGCGCTGGGCGACGCCGGGATGTGGGCGCTGGTGCCTCTCCTGCTCTTGCTGGGCGGCGGGTTCCTTCTCTTCATCTCGATCTTCGCGGGTGAGTTCGTGAACAGGTGGGACTTCTTTGCGGGAGGCTTGGCGACCGTCTTGGGACTGGTGTTCGCGGCGTTCATGGGGGCCCGTGGATGCATCGTCGCGCCGGTGCTGATAGCGGTCGGCGTCTCCGGCGGTTGGGTCTGGGAGCAGGTCCGCGATGGAGCTTCGATCGACGCCGTCACCTATATCGGCGGCACGGAGGCCCTTCTCGACGTCGAGTACGACGGATCGCAATGGGTGGGACGTGTGCACAACTATGACGAGCGGGCCGCCGCCGTCACGTGCCACCTCGAGGTGCTGAGTCCGGAAGGAGATGTCATCGGCACTCTGGACGTGACGGCCAGCGACGTGCGTCCGAACGGAGGCCAGCTCGTCCAGGGCGACATCGATGTTCCCTCCCTCACGAGGGCAGCCGCTCAGGCGGAACCCTGGACGCGGCTTCGGAACCTCCGCGGCACATGCACGACGGAGATCGGCTGAGCTAGTGGGCGCCAGCTCTGGGCCCTCCGAAGCTCCTGGATGACCTCCTGGCGAGCCCTGTTCGCTGCCTCACTGCTGCCTCGCTTCTGCCTCGGAAGGATGGAGAACGTTGGGCAAGGACGAGCACTGATGAGAGCCCATCTCCGCAGCTCAGAGATCCTTGGCAGGCTGTTCTCCCTGGTGGGCGCTGAGGGACTCGAACCCCCGACCTTCGCCTTGTAAGGGCGACGCTCTTCCAGCTGAGCTAAGCGCCCGCTCTCGCGGTGTGACCGCAGGCCCGGCATACGACCTGCCCCAGCGTGAGGGACAAGCGGGTCGAGCCGCACGCCTCGCACCGATCCAGGCTCTCAGCCCAGTCGGGGCGGTCGTGCTGGCAGTCCGGACAGATCAGCACCTGCACCCCTCCCGCCACCGCACGCGCCCACGGCACCTCGCGCTTGTCGGGATCGAAGGTGGGGCGGTGGCAGAGGAAGCAGCCCGGCCGGTCCGGCGGCCTCACGACCAGGAAGGATATCCGGAGGTGCCCGGCCTTGGCTATCCTCCGCCGGATGCCGGAGCCCGCCGGGACCGCCGACCTCGTGATCACCGGAGCGGACGTCTACACGATGGACGCGGCGCGGCGATGGGCCGGCGCCGTGGCCATCGTCGGCGACCGCATCGCCGCGGTCGGGACCGAGCCGCGGGTGAAAGAGCGCTTCCCGGACGCGAAGGAGGTCCTGCACCTTCCCGGCCGGATGGTGCTGCCAGCTTTCCAGGACTCCCACCTCCACGCGCCGTTCGCAGGCCGGTACCGGCTGCACGTCTCGCTCCACGACCTGCCGGGCGTCGACGCGTACCGCGACGCGGTTGCCTCGTATGCCCGAGCCAACCCGGCGGAGCCCTGGATCTTCGGTGGCGGCTGGCTCATGGCCCACTTCCCCGGCGGGACACCGACCAAGGAGCTCCTGGACGACATCGTGCCCGATCGACCCGTCTTCCTCCTGAACCGCGACGTGCACGGCGCGTGGGTGAACTCGAAGGCGCTGGAGCTCGCGCACATCTCGCGCGAGACGCCCGACCCGTGGGACGGGCGGATCGAGCGCGATCCCGCCACGGGCGAACCCACGGGCACGCTCCACGAGGGAGCCGCGTATTCGCTGGCGGATACGTACCTGCCGCCTCCCCCGCAGGAGGAGTGGGAGCGCGCGATCCTCGTCGCGCAGGAGCACCTGCACGCCCTCGGGATCACGGGATGGCAGGACGCCTGGGTCACGCCGGCCACCGAGGAGGCGTACCGATCGCTCGCCGAGCGCGGCGAGCTCACCGCCCGCGTGGTCGGCGCCCTCTGGTGGGATCGGCATCGCGGCCTCGAGCAGATCGAGGAGCTCGCCGCGCGGCGGGACCGCGGCTCCGTCGGCACGTTCCACCCCACGACCGTGAAGATCATGTGCGACGGGGTGCTCGAGAACTACACCGGGGCCATGCTGCGCCCCTACTGCGACGCCGCCGGCCACGAGACCGACGAAACGGGCATCAGCTACCTCGACCGTGACCAGCTCGTCGAGGCGGTCACCGCCCTCGACCGAGAAGGCTTCCAGGTGCACATGCACGCGATCGGGGATCGAGCCGTGCGGAACGGCCTGGACGCCTGCGAGGCCGCCCGTGACGCCAACGGAACCCGCGACGCCCGGCACCACATCGCCCACCTCCAGGTGATCCACCCCGAGGACGTGCCCCGCTTCCGCGAGCTCGGGGTCATCGCGAACTGCCAGCCCTACTGGGCCCAGCACGACCCCCAGATGGACGAGCTCACGATCCCGTTCCTGGGACCGGACCGTGCTCCGCTGCAATACCCGTTCGCGTCACTGCACGCGTCCGGCGCCACCCTCGCGTTCGGCTCGGACTGGTCGGTCTCGACGGCGGACCCGCTCGAGGAGATGGAGGTCGCGATCCGCCGGGCGGACCCCTCTGACCGGGACGCCGAGGCGTTCCTTCCCGACCAGCGCCTCTCCCTGCCCCTTGCCCTCGCCGCCTTCACGAAAGGTTCCTCCCACGTCAACCACGACGACGACGCCGGTTCGATCGATGAGGGGAACCGCGCCGACCTGGTGGTGCTCGACCGCAACCTCTTCGACGCCGCGGACGCCACCGTGGCGGACGCCCGGGTCGAGCACACCATCGCCGCCGGCCGGGTCGTGTCCTCGCCCCGCTGAGGGCGTTGGTTGCGTGAACGCGGCCGCTTCGTCAGACTCCCACGGTCGGGCCGAGCTGAAGGGAGTGCCGCCGGCGTGCTGAGCGAAGAGGGTTCGGTCCAGCTTGTCGACGTCACGAAGCGATTCGCCGACGTCGTCGCGGTCGACTCCCTCTCGCTCCAGGTCCAGCCGGCGGAGTTCCTGTCACTCCTCGGGCCGTCGGGCTGCGGGAAGACCACGACCCTGCGGATGCTTGCCGGCTTCGAGGAGCCCACGGCGGGCGAGATCTTCATCTCCGGCCAGGCCGTCCAGGGGACACCGCCTCACAAGCGGAACGTGAACACGGTCTTCCAGCACTTCGCCCTCTTCCCGCACATGAGCGTCGCGGAGAACGTCGCCTACGGTCTCCGTCAGAAGAAGGAAGAGAAGTCGCAGATCGGGCAGAAGGTCGGCGAAGCGCTCGAGATGGTGAAGATGTCTCCGCTGGCGAACCGCAAGCCGCGGCAGCTCTCGGGCGGCCAGCAGCAGCGGGTCGCCCTCGCTCGCGCCCTGGTGAACCGCCCGAGCCTGCTCCTCCTCGACGAGCCGCTCGGCGCCCTCGACCGCAAGCTCCGCGAGGAGATGCAGATCGAGCTCAAGCTCCTGCAGTCCCAGGTCGGCATCACGTTCATCTTCGTGACGCACGACCAGGGCGAGGCGCTGTCGATGTCCGACCGCATCGCGGTGATGCTGGACGGCCACGTCGAACAGCTCGCGGACCCGGACACGATCTACGACTACCCGGCCTCGGCCTTCGTGGCCGGGTTCATCGGACAGCAGAACTTCTTCGCAGGGACGGCCCGACAGCAGGGCAGCGTCGTAGAAAGTGATGGATGGACGATCCGCTCGTCGAACCAGTCTCCGGACGCGGTCGACGGCCGGCCCGCCCTGGCCGCGATCCGGCCGGAGGCGGTGCAGCTCCAAGAGGAGCAGCCGGGGGACCCGGTGAACTCGGTCCCCGGGAAGCTGGCCGGCATCTCGCACCTCGGCGACGTGATCCAGTTCGTGGTGCTCACGGCGGGGCAGAAGGAGATCCTCTGCCGACTCCCGCGGCCGAGAGCGCCGAAGCTGGAGGTGGGAGGCGATGTCTGGTGCACGTGGGACGCCGATCTGGTCCACGTGTTCGACGCAGGACAGGCGGCCGTGGTCCTCGCGGACCCGGCCGCGACCGGAACAGAGGGATAGGGGGCACCGATGGCAGATGAGTTGCAGAGGCGTGAAGGTCCTCGCATCGCGGGCGACCGCGGAGCGGATCACGCGACGGCATTTCCTCGCCGGCTCGGCCGTGGCGATGTTCTCGAGCAGCGTGTTGCTCGCGGCTTGTGGCGAAGACAACCCGGCGCCCAGTGGCGGTGGGAGTCCTTCGGCGGGCGGCGAGGTCGAAGACAGGCTGAACTTCTTCCACTGGGCCGAATACGACGATCCGGAGGTCTTCAAGGACTTCGAGAAGGAGTTCGGCGTCACCACGAAGATCGACATCTATGCGTCGAACGAGGAGGCGATCGCCAAGCTGACCGCGGCCGCCGGGACCACCGGCTACGACCTCGTGATCCCGACGGGCGTCTACATCCCGCAGATGGTCGAGCTCGACCTCCTCCAGCCGATCAACCTCGACCTGATCCCGAACTTCGAGAACGTCGACGAGATCTACCGCGACCAACCGTGGGACCCGGGCAACAAGCACTCGGTCACGAAGGACTGGGGCTCGACCGGGTGGATCTACGACAAGACGAAGGTGTCGTCGACGCTGGAGACGTGGAACGACTTCATCGCCGTGGCACAGGGCGAGGCGAGCGGCCAGACCTCGGTCCTGGACACGCCAGGCAACCTGGCCGGCATCTACTTCTGGGCGAACGGGATCAACTGGGCCACGACCGAGACCGCCGACCTGGACGCGTGCGAGGAGTTCACGGTCAACGAGCTGGCGCCGCATATCAAGGCGTACGACTCGTACCCGGGTATCGCACTCACCGAGGGCAAGTACGCCTTGTCGCACGCCTGGAACGGCGACGCGCGTCAAGGGCTCCTGTCGACCGATGAGCCGGATCGGTACGTCTGGGGCCTGGGGAAGCCGGTCACCGAGCTCTGGATGGACAACTGGTGCATCGTCAAGGACGCGCCGGACCCGAACGCGGCACACGCCTGGATCAACTTCATCTGCGATCCCAAGGTGTCGCTGAAGGACCTCGCGTACCACGGCTACAACACCGGGATCATCGGCGTCCAGGAGGAAGCGGAGGCAGCCGGCCTCGAGTACCTCGACATGGTCTTCTTCTCCGACGAGGACGTCGCCACGATGGACCCCGGAGCCGTGAACGAAGCGCAGCAGCGTCTGGTGGACATCTACAACAAGGCCAAGGCGGCCTCGGGAGCCTGATCCCGAGGTGGCCGAAGCCACGGCTGAGGACGTCGGCGCGGGCGCGGGGCGCCCGCGCCGGCGCGCGCCCCGCTTCACGCTCGCGATCCCCGCGTGGCTGTTCTTCCTGCTGTTCTTCGCGATCCCGGTCCTGCTGATCGTCTGGTACTCGTTCGGGTACAAGCCGGACATCTTCCGCATGATCGCGACGGATCAGCCGTCCTTCGACCGGTACGCCGAGTCCTTCTCCGCGACGTTCCGCGATGTCTTCAGCGGGCACGTTGCGGATCTCGATCGTCGGCACGATCCTCTGCCTGTTGATCGGGTTCCCGTTCGCGTACTGGCTGGCGGTCAAGGTTCCCCCGCGCTGGCGCGGGTTGCTGCTCGGCCTCACGATCGTGCCGTTCTGGACGAACTTCCTCGTGCGCACCCTGGGCTGGCTGATCCTGCTGCAGCCGAACGGCCCGCTCTCGGGCGATCATGCAGGACCTCCACCTGATCGGGGGGCCGCTGGACGTCCTCGACACGCGCGAGGCCGTCCAGCTCGGCGTCGTCTACAACTACCTCCCGCTGATGATCTTCCCGTTGTTCGTCGCGCTCGACCGCCTCGACCCGGCGCTCCGCGAGGCGTCGAAGGATCTCGGCGCGAACCGCTGGAGGACGTTCCGACAGGTCACGCTGCCCCTGTCGATGCCCGGCGTGGTCGCGGGGCTGCTCCTGGTGTTCATCCCGCTCACCGGCGACTACATCACCGCGGCCGTGCTCGGCGGGGCGAAGGGCAACATGGTGGGAGCCCTCGTGGCCAGCCAGTTCAACACGGCGCAGAACTGGGCGCTCGGGTCGGCGATGGCCGTGATCCTCATCCTGATGATCCTCGGGTCGGTCGCCGTGTTCGCGGCCATCGGGTTGGTCGGCGCGCGCCCTCATCCGGCGCGCTCGTCGCGTGGAGCTCGTCGTGGAGCCGGCATGAGCGAGATCGCGGTTCGCCGCACGGTTCGTCGGAAGCGCGACGTGACGAACGGGTTCCTGGCGGTGTGGGGCGATCCTCGTCTTCGTGTTCCTGTTCCTGCCGATCGCGATGATCGTGATCTACTCGTTCAACGACGGCCGGGCCCTCGTCGTCTGGAACGAGTTCGGGCTCAAGGCCTACACCGACGCTCTGAACAACCCCACCATCAAGAGCGCGATCTTCACCTCGATCAGGGCGGCTGCCGGCGCGGCCGTGATCGCCACGATCATCGGGTCGCTCGCGGGGATCGCCCTCGCCCGCCGGCCGGGCAAGTGGACGATCGGGTTCCTCGGCTTGCTGTTCCTCGTGCTGGTGACCCCGGAGATCGTCGATGCGATCTCGCTCCTGATCTGGTTCGTGAAGCTCAACGAGCTCGTCGGCGGACCGTTCTCACCGGACTTCTTCATCAACTTCGGGCTGATCCGGCTGTTCATCGGTCACGCGATCTTCGCGTCCGCGGTCGTGACGCTGATCGTTCGAGCGCGTCTCGCCGGCCTCGACGAGTCGTTGGAGGAGGCGTCCGCCGACCTCTACGCGTCACCCGCCGCAGACGTTCCGGAAGATCACGCTCCCCCTGATGATGCCCGCCGTCCTCGCCGGCGCTCTGCTGGCGTTCAGTCTCAGCCTCGATAACACGATCATCTCGTCGTTCGTCTCGACCGCGGACGCCTCGACGTGGCCGGTGTACGTCTTCAGCTCGCTCCGGAGCGTCCTCCGCCCGTCGATCGCCGCGATGTCGACGCTCGTGCTCATCCTGACGCTGTTCGCGCTCGCGCTCGTGGCGATCGTGCTCCGCAGAGGTGGCGCATCGGGCGAGGAGGCCGCCGCGATGATCGCGGGCATGGAGGCCCCCGCCTCGGCGAAGTGACGATCGCCGGCACCTACGCGATCCCGGCTTCGATCGCGTCGTCGGGCGTCAACCGCGTCCGAGAACGATGGCGGCCGCGGCGGCCACCGCCCTGCTGTGACCTCCACGCGGCCACCAGCATCGCGCCAAGGCCCAGCGGAGGTGCGAGGGTCCAGAGCGCCGCGTTGAGGACGGGGACCAATCCGATGCCGGCCAGGATCGCCCACCCCGCGAGGAAGGCGGTGACGCGACCACGCGGAGCTCGAATCAGCCCGCGACCGGCACACCACGCCGTCCAGGTGAGCCCGACCAGCCACCACAGTCCGAACGAGAGGAACAGGGCGAGCCCGAGCGGGAGTCCGAGCACGGAGACCACCAGCGCCAGCGCCGCCACCGGCACGGCGATCACGAGCAGGAGGCCCCACGCGACCGAGGCGAGCGGCGCGGACGCCATCGCGTCCGCGATGGCGTCCGCGGCGCGGGGCGCCAGGAGCAGCAGCACGAGACCGGTCAGCAGGACGGACACCGACACCGCGATCGGCCCCAGGAGCTTCCCCAACGCGACCAGCGGTCCTTCGAACGAGAAGCGGACCCCGCTTCGCGTCTCACCGCCGACCCTCGCGCCGGGCTCCGTGACGATCGGGTCGCTCGCGAAGACGTCGCCGCCGACGCGAGCGCTCTCGGCGAGCCGAACGGCCCCGTCGGCGGCGATCACCGACCCGTTCACCTGCCCGGTCACCGTGACCGGTCCTTCGAGGACGACCACATCCCCGGTGACGACCCCGTTCACCGTCACGCGACCGGAGAAGACGACGACCTCGCCGACCCGCTGTCCACGAGGCACCGTGACCGATCCGGCGAACACGATCTGATCTTCCACTTCGATCCCGGGCGGCTGGGGCGTGTCCTGTGCCAGGGCCACCGCCGGCGCGATCAGGATGGTGAACGCCGAGAGCAGGATGGCGCGGCGAAGACGCATGAGGCCGCATCCTACCGGCGCCCTCCCGCCTGTCGGTACGAGCGGGTAGCTTGTGGTCGTGGCGCTCGAGGTCTTCTCCCCCGCCGTCCGCGACTGGTTCGGGACGTCCTTCGACGCGCCCACGCGTGCCCAGCGGGACGGCTGGAAGGCGATCGCCGACGGCGACCACGCGTTGATCCTCGCTCCCACCGGCTCGGGGAAGACGCTGGCCGCCTTCCTGTGGGCGATCGATCGGCTGTCTTCCGGATCTCCGCCCGACGACCCGAAGGCGAGGACGCGGGTCCTCTACGTGTCACCGCTCCGCGCCCTCGCCGTGGACATCGAGAAGAACCTCCGCGCGCCGCTCGCGGGGATCCAACATGCGGCGGATCGGCTCGGCACGCCGCTGGCGCACGCGCCGACGGTCGCGATCCGCACCGGCGACACCCCTTCGAGCGACCGCCAGCGGATGATCCGGCGCCCGCCGGACATCCTGATCACGACGCCCGAGTCCCTCTATCTGATGCTGACGTCCTCCGCGAGAGAGACGCTCCGAAGCGTCCGCACCGTCATCGTCGACGAGATCCACGCGATGGCGGCGTCCAAGCGCGGGGCTCACCTCGCGCTCTCGCTCGAGCGGCTGGAGGAGCTCTGCGAAGAGCCTCCCCAGCGGATCGGCCTGTCCGCCACGCAGCGGCCGCTCGAGGAGATCGCCCGGTTCCTGGGCGGCTCGGTCGACGGCGTCGAACGGCCGGTCACGATCGTGGACGCCGGGCATCGCAAGCCCATGGAGCTTCAGGTCGTCGTCCCCGTCGAGGACATGGGCGGGGGGATCGCGCTGGACGCACGCGCACCGGTTCGCGATGGAGACGACACCGCGGACGGCAAGGAGCCGGGGCACTCGATCTGGCCGTCGATCCACCCTCGGCTCCTCGAACTGATCCGCGAGCACCGTTCCACGATCGTGTTCACGAACGCGCGGCGGCTGGCCGAGCGTCTGGCCGCCAGCCTGAACGAGCTCGCCGGCGAGGACCTCGTGCGTGCGCACCACGGGTCGCTGGCCCGCGAGCAGCGGCTCGAGGTCGAAGACGCCTTGAAGGAGGGACGCCTCCGGGCGATCGTCGCCACCTCTTCGCTCGAACTCGGCATCGACATGGGCGCCGTGGACCTCGTGATCCAGGTCGAGTCCCCCGGCTCGGTCGCAAGCGGCCTGCAGCGGATCGGTCGAGCCGGACACAAGGTCGGCGAGCCCTCGCGTGGCCGGATCTTCCCGAAGTTCCGCGGTGACCTGCTGGAGGCGGCGGTCGTGGCGGAGCGGATGCTCGCGGGCGAGATCGAGCACACGCGGTATCCACGGAACACGCTCGACGTGCTCGCTCAGCAGCTGGTGGCGATGTGCGCGGTCGAGGAGCGCGGCGTGGACGAGCTCTACGACGCGGTCCGGCGCGCGGCCTCCTTCGCGGAGCTCTCGAAGGACGTCTTCTTCGCGGTCCTCGACATGTTGGCCGGGCGCTACCCGAGCGACGGTTTCGCGGAGCTTCGTCCGCGGCTCGTCTGGGACCGAGCCGCCGGCACCGTCCGGGCCCGCGATGGCGCGGGCCGGATCGCGATCACGTCCGGCGGGACCATCCCGGATCGCGGCCTGTTCGCGGTCTTCCTCGCCGACGGGGTTCGTGTCGGCGAGCTCGACGAGGAGATGGTCTACGAGAGCCGGCGAGGCGACGTGATCGTCCTCGGCGCCTCGTCCTGGCGGATCGAGGACATCACCCGGGACCGGGTGATCGTGACTCCCGCGCCGGGCGAACAAGGACGGATGCCGTTCTGGCACGGCGACAAGCCGGGTCGCCCCATCGAGCTCGGCCGCGCGGTGGGCGCGTTCACGCGGACGCTCCGTGGCGCGCGTCGCGACGCCGCGCTCGAGCGGCTGCGTCGCGACGTCGGCCTCGACGAGCTGGCATCGCGGAACCTCGTCTCCTATCTCGAGGAGCAGATGGAGGCGACCGGCGCGGTCCCCGACGACCGGACGGTCGTCGTGGAGCGCTTCCGCGATGAGATCGGCGACTGGCGGATGTGCGTGCTCTCGCCGTTCGGCTCGCGGGTCCACGCCCCGTGGGCGATGGCGATCGAGGGCCGGATGCTCGAGCGATTCGGCCCGGGCGCCCAGGTGCTCTGGAGCGACGACGGGATCGTCGTTCGTCTTCCGGAGGCCGTCGACCGCATCCCGGCCGAAGATCTGCCTGTTCGATCCCGACGGGATCGAACAAGCCGTGGTCGAGGCGCTGCCGCAGACCGCGATGTTCGCCAGCGTGTTCCGAGAGGCGGCCGCGCGAGCGCTCTTGCTCCCGCGCCGGCGCCCCGGCCAGCGCACGCCGCTGTGGCAGCAGCGACAGCGTTCGGCGGACCTCCTGGCGGAAGCGTCGAAGTTCCCCGACTTCCCGATCCTGCTCGAGGCCACCCGAGAATGCATCCGGGACGTGTTCGACGTCCCGGCGCTCCGCGAGGTCATGGCCGACCTCCGGTCGCGGCGCACCCGTCTCGTCGCGGTGGATACCGAGCACGCATCCCCGTTCGCGCAGTCGCTCTTGTTCCGGTGGGTCGGGGTCTACATGTACGAAGGGGATGCGCCGCTCGCGGAGCGGCGCGCGGCCGCCCTGACGCTCGATCGCGACCTGCTCCGAGAACTGCTCGGGTCCGAAGAGCTCCGCGAGCTCCTCGACCCCCGCGCGCTCGACGAGGTCGAGCTCGAACTCCAGCGGCTCGAGGACGACCGGGGGGCGCGGTCGGCGGATCATCTCCACGACCTGCTGCGCACGCTGGGCGAGCTCAGGGACGACGAGGTCGCGGCGCGGGTCGAGGGACCGGACGCCGGTGCCTTCATCGAACAACTGCTCGCGGACGGCCGGGCGATCCGGATCCGCGTCGCCGGCGAGGAGCGGATCGCGGCGATCGAGGACGTCGCCAGGCTCCGCGACGCGCTCGGCGTGTCGCTGCCCATCGGGCTGCCCGGCGCGTTCACGGGCGAGACCGACCGACCGCTCGAGGGTCTGGTGCGACGGTACGCGCGGACGCACGGACCGTTCCTGACGTCCGAAGTGGCCGCGCGGCTCGGCGCGTCGACCGAGCGGGTCCAAGAAGCGCTGGTATCCCTCGAGGCCGCCGACCACGTCGTCCGCGGCGAGTTCCGTCCCGGCGGCTCGGGGCGGGAATGGTGCGACCCAGACGTGCTCCGCCGGCTCCGGCGGCGTTCGCTCGCCCTGCTCCGTCGCGAGGTCGAGCCCGTCGACGCCGCGGCGCTCGGCCGGTTCCTTCCCGCCTGGCAGGGCGCGGACCGCCCGCGCGGGGACCTCGACGCGCTCGCCGACGCCGTCGCCCGGCTCCAGGGCACGTCCGTGCCCGCCTCGATCCTCGAGACCGACGTGCTCCCCGCCAGGGTTCGCGGCTACCGGCCCGCCGACCTCGACGCGCTCGTCGCCGGCGGCGACGTGGCCTGGGTCGGCGCCGGCCCCCTCGGCACCGACGACGGGCGGGTGACGCTCGTGTACCGCTCGGACGCGGCGGCGCTGCTTCCCGAGTCGCCCGACGAGCTGCCCACGGGCGAGGTGCACGACGTGATCCGCAACCATCTGGCCGAGCGGGGCGCGTCGTTCTGGCCGGACCTCGTCACGGCCGCCGGCACCGCCGACGAGCGTCTGCTCCTCGCCGCGCTCTGGGATCTCGTCTGGGCGGGCGAGGTCACGAACGACACGCTCGCGCCTCTTCGAGCCTTCGTCCGCGGCGCCTCCGCGAAGATCCGGACCAACCGCCCCGGGCACCGGCCGAGACCGGGCGCGCTCCGCCGAGGCGGGCCCCCGGCCGGCGCCGGCCGATGGTCGCTCGTCGCGGGACTCCGGCAGCCGGCGCCGGCCGCCACCGAGCACGCCCACGCCCTCGCGCGCCAGCTCATCGACCGCCACGGCGTGGTCACGCGGGAGGCGGTCCTCGCCGAGGGCGTCCCCGGCGGCTTCGTCGGCATCTACCCCGTGTTCAGGGCGATGGAGGAGGCCGGGCACGTCCGGCGCGGGTACTTCGTCGCCGGCCTCGGCGGCGCGCAGTTCGCCCACCCCGGCGCCGTGGAACGCCTTCGAGGGTTCCGGCACACCGCCGAGGAGGACGGGGACGAGCCGGGAGGCCCGCTGGTCCTCGCGGCGGCGGACCCCGCGCAGCCCTACGGCGCCGCGCTCCCCTGGCCGGAGAGCGAGGGTCGGCCGGCGCGCCAGGCCGGCGCGTACGTCGTGCTCGCGGACGGCGCGCCGACCGCATACCTGGAGCGCGGCGCGCGGACGCTGCTCACGTTCGGTGCGGATCCCGCCGCGTGGGTCGACTCCCTCGCCTCCCTGGTGAAGGACGGGCGCCTGAAGAGGATCCAGCTCGGCAGGATCGACGGGCAGGAGGCCTCATCGCACTCGGCCGCCGCGGCGCTCCGCGCGGCCGGGTTCGCGGACGGCTATCGCGGGCTCACCCTCCGCGGATGACACCGCCCCGGGACCGAGAGGGGTTCTCCGCGAGCGGCGACCGGTGGGCCGTCGCCACACCCCATCCCGACGCATCCCAGGCGGCCGCAGCCGCCTTCGCGGCCGGCGGCAATGCGGTCGATGCCGCCCTGCACGCCGCGGTGACGCTCGCGGTGGTCTACCCACACATGTGCGGCGTCGGCGGCGATCTCTTCGCCCTCGTCCAGAATCCAGACGGGAAGCTCGTGGCCATCGACTCGTCCGGCCGCGCGCCGGCCGGCGCGGACCCCGACGGGCTCCGCGCCGCCCACGGCACCTCGATGCCCGACACCGGAACGGAGACGATCACCGTGCCGGGTGCCGTGGCCGGGTGGAACGCCGTCCACGACCAGGGAGCGGCCCTGCCGTGGCCGGAGGCGTTCGCGGCCGGCATCGACGCCGCCGAAGGCTTCCCGGTCTCCCGAGATCTCGCGTGGAGCATCGGCCGGAGAGCCGACGAGCTCCGCTCGGACCCCGGGTTCGCGGCGGTCTTCTTCGCCGACGGGATCCCGTCGGAGGGTGACCGCCTCGTCCAGCCCGCCCTGGCGGGGACGCTCCGGGCGCTCGCCGAGGACGGCTCCTCCTCCTTCTACACGGGTGATGTCGGCGCGCGCTTCGTCAGAGGCATCCGCGCCCTCGGCGCACCGATCTCCACCGAGGACCTCGCCGGGCACACCGCCGATCTGTTCCCCCCGCTCCGCGGCCGCTATCGCGGCCTGGATGTCTCCGTGACGCCGCCGGGCTCCCAGGGATTCGTCCTTCTCGAGGCGCTCGCCGTGGTCGAGCGCCTCGGCATCGACCCGGACCCGATCGGCCCGGACGCCGCGACGATCGGCCGGATCCTGATGGCGGCGGCGTCCGATCGCGACCGCCATCTCGCGGACCCCGAGGCGATGAAGATCCACGTGTCGTCCCTCCTGGACGATGGGCACATCGCGGCCCTCTGCGATGTCGTGAGGGGCGGCCTCGACGGTCATCCCGTGTCGTCTCCGGTGTCTCGGCCCATCCTTGGGCAACCGCATGTTCCCGGAGACACCATCGCGCTGGTCGCCGCCGACGCCGACGGCTGGGGCGTTTCCCTGATCCAGAGCCTCTACGGCGGCTTCGGTGCCGGGATCCTCGAACCCTCCACCGGGATCGTCCCGCACGATCGAGGGGCCTGCTTCACGCTCGAGCCGGGGCATCCCAACGAGCTCGCACCCGGAAAGCGGCCGGCGCATACATTGATGCCGGTCGCGGTGCATCGGGACGGCGACCTCGTCGCGCTCACGGGCACCCGAGGTGGGCACGGCCAGCCCCAGATCGATCTCATGACGCTCGTCCGAGCCTTCGATCTGGGCCTCGACCCGTTCGAGGCCGTCGCCGGCCCCCGCTGGCTCGTCGGTGGGATGTCCCCGCTGGAGGGAGAGCCGTGGATCGAGACGGAAGGATCGGTGCCCGAGGCGGTTCGCGCCTCGCTCGGGCGCGCGGGCTTCCAGGTGGAGACCCTCGGGGAGGTGGATCGCGCGGTGGGACACGCCCAGCTGCTCCGCATCGACGGCGCGACGCTCGTCGCGGGCAGCGACCCCCGGGCGGACGGAGGTGCGATGGCGTCGTGAGGCGCTGCCCGGCATCAGGCCTGGGTCATCCGTGCCTTTTGGCCCATTGGCATCTCCCGGGGCATCTCGCACACTAGCCTCGATGACGCCACGATTGTTGCCGGCCGGGGGAGGGCTCCGGCGTGTCCTCGACGTCCTGGGTGACGGCCGCACGATCGTCTGGGAGGGAGGGACCGAGCCGGGTCACTTCACGTTCGTCGCGAACACGGTCGAGGAGCTCCTCGGCTACCCATCTCGCGAGTGGATCGACGATCCCGGATCATGGCTCGAGCATGTGCACCCGGACGACCGAGACCGAGTCGTCGACGCCTGGACGAAGGCGGCGGAGGGCGAGCGGCTTGACGTCGAGTACCGCATCGCGAGGAAGGACGGCGGCGAGTCCTGGCTCTGGCACATCGGTCAGCTCGTCCCGGCGACCGTCCGGCCGAAGACGAAACTGCGCGGGATGATCGTCGACGTCACGGAACGACGACGCCTCGAGCTGGAGCGGGTCGAGACCATGCGCGACGCGAGCGAGGGACGGACGCGAGAGGCCGCCTCGCGGTGGGTGGAGGCGGAGGAGCGGTTCCGAGCGCTCGAGCAGCAGGTGCCGGCGATCACGTACCTCGACGCGATCGACGGTCCGCAGAAGACGCTCGCGATCAGCGATCAGACCACCACGATCCTGGGCTATGCACCCGATGAGTGGTATTCCGATCCCGACCTCTGGAACAAGATCGTCCATCCCGACGACAAAGAGCGGTTGGAGGCCGCCGAGCGATCGAGCGGCTTCGCGGGTGGGATCGAGTACCGGGCGATCACCAAGGACGGGCGCACCGTCTGGCTCCACGACCGCTCCCGGCTCATCAGCGACGGCGAGGGGATCCCTCGGTACTGGCTGGGTGTCCTGGTGGACGTGACCGATCGGCGTCGCGTGCACGAGCTCCGGCACGAGCTCGCCTCCGAGCGCGCGCAGAACCTCCTCCTGTCCGTCGCCGACGAAGCCAAGACGTTCGCACTCCAGGCGGTCTCGCATGACCTCCGGACACCCCTCGCCGCGATCCTGGGCCTGGCCATCACGCTCGAGAGCCGGGCCGAGGACATGTCGCCCGAGGACGTTCGAGACCTGTCGGCCCGGATCGTGCAGAACTCTCGACGACTCGACCGGATCGTGACCGACCTGCTGGACCTCGACCGGCTCCAACGGAACGGCTTCGCGGCGCAACTGCGTCCCGTCGATCTCGGGACGCTCGTCCGCCAGCTCGTGACCAGGACGGAAGCCGTGACGGAGCGTCGGCTCCAGCTCGACACGGGCCCGGTGCGGGTCGAGGCGGATGCCACGATGGTGGAGCGGATCGTGGAGAACCTCCTGGCCAACGCGGTGAAGCACACGCCCAGCGACTCCAGGATCTGGGTCCGGGTCGAGCGCACCGACGAGGGAGCCCTCATCGCCGTCGAGGACGACGGGCCCGGGATCGCGCCCGGCGATCGACAGCGGGTCTTCGAACCGTTCACGCAAGGGCCGAGCCCCGGCCCGGGGGGTGCCGGCATCGGCCTCGCTCTCGTCGCGAAGTTCGCCGAGCTCCACGACGGCCGGGCGTGGGTCCAGGAGCGCTCGGGCGGAGGCGCCTCCTTCCGGGTCCTCCTGGCCTTCGAGCCGGAACCGGACGTCCTGGTGCTTCCAGACGGGCCTCAGGAGACGGGGACGAACTCCTCCCCCGAGGACAACCAGGCGTAGGCCTCCTCCTCCTGCGCGAAGTGCAGGCGGAGGATCGCGTGCAACCCGTACAGAACGCGGCGCAGGTCCACGAGGTCATCGGGCGTGGGTCCTTCTTCGGGGAGGTCGTCGAGGAGCTGCCGGAAGACCCGCGCGAGGTGGGAGATCTCGATGTGGGCACGTGCCATCGAGCTCATCGGGTCCTCGCCGCCCATCAGCCGAGCGACGACCGGGTAGACCGCCGCCTCCTCCTCTTCCTCGTGCTGCGGCAGGCGCTCGACCACGAACCGGCGGACCGCCTCGAGCTCCAAGCGGACCTCGTCCGGCGGGAGCTGCCCGAGTCGGTCCGCCACCCACCGGACCCGGACGAGCTCGGGTGCGAACTCTCGGTGCTCCGCCCGGAACCGCTCGGCGACATCGGTGGTCTCTCGGCCCGCCGAGGGCCGGGTACCCCCGCCGAGCGCGCGGAGAGCGTTCAGGATCGAGGCGACATCGATCAACTCCTGGATGAGCGCGCCGACGACGGGACGGAACAGGCCGACGGCGCCACCGAACATGAACGCGAGCGCGAGGCCCATGCCGAGGAGCACCGATTGGATCGCGATCCCGCGCGAGCGGCGCGCGATCGCGATCGCCTCCACCAGACCGTCCAGCCGGTCGGCGACCAAGACGACGTCGGCCGCCTCCGATGATGCGGTGGCGCCTCGAGCGCCCATCGCGACGCCGACGTCGGCGGCGGCGAGCGCCGGAGCGTCGTTCAGCCCGTCTCCCACCATGACGACGATCCCGCCTTCGCGTTCGGCCTCCAGGGCCTCGACCTTCTCCATCGGATCGCGCTCGGAAAGGATCCGGTCGACCCCGAGCGCGGCGCCGACCGATTCGGCGACGTCCGGGTGGTCGCCGGTCACCATGATCACGCGCTCGATCCCCGCTCTGCGGAGGGCTCGGATCACACGCGGAGCGTCCGGGCGGATCGGGTCGTCGACGACCAACGCCCCGGCCACCCGGCCGTCGATCGCGACGAAGATGCAGGAAGAGCCGTCGAGCATGGAGCGCCTGCGCACCTCGCGGGCGCGCGGAGGCATCGGCGCCGCCTCCGGAGACGAAGCTCGCCTTGCCGAGCGCGACACGGTGCCCGTCGACGACGCCCTCGATGCCGGCTCCGTGACGCTCGTGCACGTCGGTCGGGAACACGAGCTCGATCCCCGCGCTCCCGAGCCGCTCGCACGAGTGCCGCCGCGAGGACGTGCGGCGAGACCTGATCGAGGGAGGCCGCCAGGCGCAACAGCTCGTCGGGTCCGAGGTCACCGCCGGGGTCCAGATCCGAGAACGTCTCGATGTCGCTCAGCTGAGGCACGCCCGATGTGAGGGTGCCCGTCTTGTCCAGGATGAGGACCTTCGCCCGCGCGAGGGTCTCCAACGCGCCGCCACCCTTCACGATGATCCCCCGGTGCGCGGCGCGTGAGATCCCCGACACGATCGCGATCGGGACGGCGAGCAGCAGCGGGCACGGCGTGGCCACGACGAGCACCGACAAGGCACGCAGCGGCTCCCCCGAGATCGCCCAGGCGCCTCCCGCGATGACGAGCGTGACCGGCACGAAGATCGCCGCGTACCGGTCGGCGAGCCTGACCGAGGGCGCCTTCTGTCGCTCCGCCTCCTCGACCAGTCGGACGATCCCCGCATACGTGCTGTCCTCGGCCGTGGCCGTCGCGATGAGATCGAACGCGCCGCCGGCGTTGACCGCGCCCGACCGGATCGGGTCTCCGGCGGCGCGTTCGACCGGACGGGACTCGCCCGTCAGAGCCGATTCGTCCAGGACCGCGTGCGTCGAGGCCACGCCGTCCACCGGGATCACGGCGCCCTGCTTGACCAGGAGCCGATCGCCCGGGTGTACGTCCTCGACCGGGCGCTCGACGAGGACCTCGTCCTCGTAGCGGGTCACGGTTCTCGGCGCGCGGTCGAGGAGCGCCGACAGCTCCCTGTGCGCACGACGATCCGCGTAGGACTCGAGCGCCTCACCCGAGGCGAGCATCAGCGCGATCACGGCGCCCGCCAGGTACTGCTCCAGGGCGAGCGAGCCGCCCATCGCGAGCAGAGCGATCACGTCGACGCCGGGTTGTCGCCGCATGAGTCCCTCGACGACGTCGCGGAGCAGAGAGACGAGAGCAAGGACGGTCGTCACGGTCCACGCGACGTTCGCGGCGTCGGGCATGTCCAGCAGCCAGAGGACGCCGCCCGTGAGGATCCCCAGGATCGAGGTCGCGAGCCATACGCGAGACAGATCCTTCTCGAGGTCGGCCACCGTCACGCCCTCGAGAGCGTGGCCCGGACGTGGAACGTCCGGGCCACGCCCTCCATCGCCATGTCCAGCTCGTAGGACAGCCGGCTGCCCTCCATGTGATACCGGCGCTCGATCTCCGTCACGGGGGAGCCGGTCGCCGTTCGCACCACCGCGGTCGACCGCAACGTCACGTTCGTGCCGTCGATCGATCCCTCGGAGACCTCCGCCACGCCGATCGGATGGGCGAGCGTGAGATCGACCCGGCCGTCTCCCACGGGCCGGAGGGTCCCCCGCTCGAAGTGCAGGGGCGCGCCGTCCGGCGTCCAGCTCGACTCGGTCACGAGGAGGAACGGATCGCCGACATGCTCGAAGGAAAGCTCCTCGGTGTAGCGGAAGCGGTCGAAGCCGGGGTACTCACCCTCCCCCTCGCCGCGCCAGCTTCCGATCAGGAACGCGAGGGGTTCGAGCGATGGATGCAGCTCCGGCGGCACGGGGCGGAACGTACCACGGGGGTATCGCCCGGCCGGCCGGGAACCTCAGCGCTGGTCGAGCCGGTCCGCGACGATCTTCTGGAGGTCGAGGAACGAGCGCCAGCGTGCGTCGACGTCGGTGTCCGTGCTCCCCGGGCTCTCCACCTCGGGGTCGGGCTCGATGCGCTCGATGCGCTTGGTGACCCCGGCGAGGTCGTACTCGAGCTGCCCGAGCCGCTCGTTCAGTGCGGCGAGCCGCTCGTTCACGCTGAGGCCTTTCGCCGAAGCGTCGGATGAGAGGGAGCCGGATGAGAGGGGGAGAGAGAGACCGTGACGTCCTCTTCGGTGACGGCGATGGTCTCCTGGCTCATGGCGCCATCTCCCTCGCCGACACCCTCGCCGTCTTCGCTGACGGACCCTTCAGAGGAGGTTGCCTTGGCCGCGGGCTCGTCGTGGGGCTCCGGCTCGTCGCCGCGGAGCTCGGCCTGCAGATCGAGCAGTCCGGTGAGGACCTCCTCTTGGTACTCGCTCATCCACTCCGCCTTTCGGTCTCCCCCGACGCGGTCCCCCGCCCTCTGGCTCGGATGGTATTCCACCCTAGGCCCGCCGCTCAACCCGACTTTCGGCTACGGTTTTTCGGCCGTGCGAACCCTCACCCGTCTGTCCCTGACCCCGGTGAAAGCCCTACGTCTTTCGCACCCCTCTGAGGTGCAGCTCACGGCGGGAGGGATCCCCGCGGACCGCCGCTTCTATCTGGTCGACGAAGCCGATGGACTCTTCGACGCGACCGACCACCCGGCGCTCCTGCAGATCGTGCCCCACTACGATCCGGAGGCGGAGCAACTCCGGCTCTCGTTCCCCGACGGATCCGACGTCGAGGATGCCGCCGATCGGCTCGACGGGACGATCACGACGGACTTCTTCGGACGGAGGGTCGACGGGCATCTCGTCGACGGCGCGTTCGGAGCAGCCCTTTCCGCATATGCCGGCCGGCCCGTCCGGCTTGCTCGGGTGACCCGGGACGGCGACGGCCAGGACGTCCATCCGCTCACCCTCGTGTCGTCCGCGAGCATCCGTGACATCGGGGCCCACGGCGATCGACCGGACCTCGATGGCCGGCGTTTCCGCATCAACCTCGAGATCGAGGGATGCGAGCCCTACGAGGAGGATTCGTGGGACGGTGAGCTCGTCCGCGTCGGGGAAGCCACGATCCGTGTCCGCGGGCAGATCCCGCGGTGCATCGTGACGACGCTCGCCCCCGATACGGGTGAGAAGGATTTCAAGACTTTGAACATGATCGCGCGCTATCGACCCCGGATCGGAGGACGAGGCGGGCTTCCCTTCGGGATGTACGCCGAGGTCGTGGAGACGGGTCCGGTCCGGGTCGGCGATCCCGTCGAGCCGATCAGCGCTCGTCCGGCGGGGACGATGTCCGACGCCGGTCGGTGACGAGCCAGGCGACGGCGATCCAGGTGACGATCGGCGCGGTCGCGAGGACACCGAAGATGATCCCGAACTTCAAGAAGTCGATGATCGTCTGCAAACCGAGGCTCGTCCTCCGTTCGAAGCTCGGGACAGCGTACACGAGGGCAGCGGGGTGCTCAGGCCGCCAGCTGCTCCTTCCGAACCCTCATCTGCTCGCCGAGAGCCTCGAGCTCGTCGTCGCCGAAGACCTGGCGCGCCTGCTTGAACATCTCGTTCTCTTCTTCCTCGATGTGGTGCTCGATGTTCTCCTTCATGACCTTGAACTTGGCGCCCCATCGCTCGTCGTCGTACGGGACGCCCTCGATCTCGGCCATCACCATGTCGACCACGTGGTGCTCCTCGTAGGCCTCGAGGGTGATCTCCTTGGTCTTCGGGTGCTCCTTGAGGGCCGGGTAGAAGATCTCCTCCTCGATCGTCTCGTGGACGGTCAGTTCCTCCTTGACCGTCGCGAACAGCTCCTCCCGGGTCTTGACGCCGCGCTCGGTCGTGGACTCGAGCTCCGACAGGAGCTTCTTCATCTTCCGGTGGTCTTCCTCCAGCAATGAGATCGCGTTCATCCCTCGGTCTCCTCCCGTAGTTCGCCAGCTCGATGTAGGTGCATCATTCCCGCGAGCCAGTCGAGGAAACCTCGCCGGGAGAGATGCCCGGGTCCCGCTAGCATCGGGCGGTGGCTGCTTTCGGACTGACCGGCGTCCACATCCGCGGCTTCCGGTCCTTGAAGGACACGAGCTTCCGCCCCGGCACGATCTCGGCGATCGTCGGCGAACCCAGTACCGGCAAGTCGAACCTGCTGACCGCGATCTGGGCACTCCTCGACCCCGAGGCCGCACCGCTGTCGACCGCCGACGTGGCCGAGGACGATTCCGGACCGATCCGGATCGTCGGGGAGCTCGGCGACGGGTCGACGATCTCCGTCGGATCCGACCCAACGAACGGCCCGAGGGCGGAAGGAACGTCTCGTCCTCCCGCCCTCTTCTTCCCGGCAGGACTCCGAGACGGCCCGCTCGTCGCGCCCCCCGGTCCTGGCACCGCGGCGAACCGCGCCGCGCAGACCCTGACCGATGCGCTCGCTCGGATCGAGCAGGAAGGAACCTGGTCGCGAACCGCCGGCGGGACGGCGGCTGCGCATGGATCGGTCGCCGGGCTCGAATCGTGGCGGGACGCCGGGATCACCGGCATCGTCGTCTTGATGGAAGAGCCCGAGCTGTTCCTCCCGCCTCAGGCGCAGCGATACCTCTACCGCCTCCTCAGGCTCGTTGCGTCCCAAGGGAACCAGATCCTCTACTCGACGCACTCGCCTGCGTTCCTGAACGTCGTCCGGCTGGACGAGCTCGTGTTCACGGAGCGAAGGCCCAAGGAGGGGACGCTCCTGCTCCAACCCGAACCGCTCCCTGCCGACGAGGAGTTCCGCGCCTTCTCCGAGTTCGACTCCTCGCGGAGCGAGCTCTTCCTCGCGCGCGCCGCTGTCTTGGTCGAGGGTCTCACCGAGAAGGTCGCGCTCCCGTTCGTCTTCGAGACGCTCGGCTACGACCCGGACCGGGAGCGCATCTCGATCATCGAATGCGGGGGGAAGGGAAACATCCCGCTCTTCGGCAGGATCAGCAGGGCAGTCGGGCTGCCGTTCGTCGCGGTTCACGACCGCGACGCACCACCGGGAGCCGAGCCGAGCGATGCCGAACGGCAGCTCAACGCGGCGATCGCCGACATCGCCGGCGACGATCGCGTGGAGCTCGCGCCCGACTTCGAGGGCGTGGTGGGCATCCATGGGGATCGCCGGAAGCCGGCACGAGCCTGGCGCCGCTTCGCCGAGCTCGGTCCCGACAGCGTTCCGGAACCGCTGGCACGCGTGGTGGAGCGGGCGATCGCGCTTGCTCGTCGCGATCCGACCTGACCGAGCCTCAGGTGGTGGCGCCGATCAGCCGGCGGACTCGGCGGCCTTCGCGGCTCGATCGGCGCGCTTGCGTTCCGTCTTCGCCTCGTCGGACAGGCGCTTCGCGTCCGACTCCGCCTCGCGGGTGGCCGTCACCGCCGCGGCGGCCTTCTCCTTGAGCTCGTCGGCGCGCCGCCGCGCCTTCTCCGCGGCGCGCTCGGCGGCGACGGCGCGCCGCTCCGCCTCGCGCGCCTCCGTCGCTCGCTCGCGCCGAACCTCGGCCGGGTCTTCCTCGGCCGTCTGTTCGTCGTCGTCCGATCCTCCGCCCTGCAGGACCTCGAACCCTTCGATCGCCCCGAAGCCTGCCGTGGGACGAGCCTCGCGTTCCAGGATCCCGGCCTGGAGCCGTTCGCCGAGCTCGTCGTCCACCGAGGCGGCGTCGAACGTCTCGGCGATCGCGTCGCGGTGCGCCCCGCCCCGCGCTCCGATCGCCCCCACGCCCGCGTCCGCGAGCGTGGCGATCAGAGCCCGGCGATCGTCGGTCGCCCGGCGGAGGTCCTCCCCACCCCCGCCGGAGAGCGCCTTCCGCTGCGCGCGGCGGAGCTCCTGGCCCGCCTCGCGCAGCGCCGCGACGTCCTCGGGCAGCTGGCGCGAAGCCGCGTTCACGGCCCAGGCGACGATGCTCGGGCGCCGCAGCTTCTTGACCTCGGCGGCCTCGTCCGCCTTGCCGGCGTCCTTGAGCTCGCCGGCCAGCCGGTCGCGGGCGGCGATGAACTCCTCGGGCGGCAGCCCGTAGAGGTCTCGAACCGACTCGCTGACGCGACGCGGACTCAGAATCCCTCCTCGTACTCGTCATCGGTCACGGGCTCGCCCCAGTCCGGCGCGCCCCCGCCGTTCACCGCCACGTGCACCAGCGGCGTGTCGGGAGTCCCGCCGTGGAAGTGCCAGTCATCGGAGCCGACGTGGATCACGTCGCCCGGCTCCAAGACGTGGCCCACGTCCCCCTTCGTCCGCACGCGTCCGCGACCGCTCACGCCGAAGAGGAACTGCCCGCCCGGATGTCGGTGCCAGCGGGTTCGTGCCTTCGGCGAGAAGTGCACGACGCCGACGTTGGTCCCGTCTTCGGCCGTGAGCGTCGAACGGAGCCAGACCTCACCCGTGAATCGCCCCTCATCCCCCCGTTCGAACGAGCCTTCGGATGCCCTCGAGATCTCCATGGCCCGAGCGTATCGCCGTGGAAGCCGCCGGGCGCGACCGATCCTTGCCGGTTAGCCCTCGATCAACGGCGCGTCGGTCCTGTCCGAGAGCCACTCCCGGCGGATCTCGTCGAGCGTGCCGTCGTCCTTCATCTCCTGGAGGGCGAGGTTCACGCACTCCACGAGCGGGCTCCCCTTCTCGAAGGCCATCGCGAAGTGCTCCTGCGAGCCGGCGGTCGGGAGTCGGCCCACGATCACGCCCTTGGGGATCTGCTCCTCGGTGATGTAGGACGCGCTCGGCAGGTCCACCACGATGCCGTCGACCTGTCCGTTCTTCAGACCCTGGACCGCCGCGCTGAGGTCGTCGTAGACGGTCGGCTGCGTGCTCGGCTCGATGTGGTCCACGATGTACTTGAGGCTCGTGGTGCCGATCGGTGCGCCCAGCCTGGCATCGGTCAACTCCTCGAGCGACGTCGCGATGGCGATCGGCGAGCCCTGGACCGACACGAGCGCCTGGTTCACGTCGTAGTACCCGTCGCTGAAGTCCACGCCCTCCATGCGCTCCGGCAGGTACGAGATCTGCTGGAGCACGAAGTCGAAGCCCTTCGGACCAGGGGCGAACGAGTCGTTGAAGTCGATCGGGACGAACCTGACCCTGTGCTCGGGGAATCCGAGGCGCTCGGCTACCTCGAACGTCACCGCGCCCTCGAAGCCTCGACCGAGGTATGGATCGTTCAATGTCCACTTGGAGTGCTCGTCGCTGGTGCCCCCTTCCCACCAGGGCGGGAAGGCCGGATCGCCGGTGGCCACGGTGAGGTAGGCGTTGGCGTATCCGGCGGCGGTATAGAGGTTGTCTCGGTTCACCTGGGCGCAGTTGGCGGCGGTCTGGTACTCGGAGGGCGTGTTGGCGTGGTACTCCTGCGGGGCGCAGGCGGCCGCCAGCATCGACAGCACCGCCAGCCGGCGGGCCCACCTCCGCCCGCTCGTCTTCTTCCGATCTTGCTCGAGCATCGCCGGAAAGACCGCCACCGAGCGAGCCTACCGACGAGGATCGACGTGAACCCCGCCGGGAGGTTTCTCGCGAGCGCTTCGGGACGGATGCACGGTGACCTGTTCGTTTCCGACGTGGGGCGGGCAGGCCTCGAACCTGCGACCGACGGATTATGAGTCCGCTGCTCTGACCGACTGAGCTACCGCCCCGATGTTCGAGACTACCTCAGTCAGGCACGCTGACCGGCGACGAACCGGATCGGCGCCATCCACTCGCTGGGCACCGATCGCACGTTCGCGAGACCTCCCCGTTCGAGCAGTGCCACCGCGTCGTCTTCCGACAGCGGGGTGCCACCTCCACTACGAGATGAGTTGCGCTGCTTTCGGGCGAGCCGAAGCTACTCGGCCCGCGCCGCCTCCGCTTCCCTCGCCCGCTCGGCTTCGAGCTGGGCGGCGCAGGCGAGCCCGAACAACACGGCCACGCCGGTGGCATACGCCCAGACGAGCAACGCGACGACGCCCAGGAGTGGCCCGTACGAGCCGCCGAGCACGGAAGCGTGCTCGTAGAAGAGACCCAGCAGGATCGTGGCGAGCACCCACACGGCCACCGAGACCGTCGTCCCCGACAGCAACCACGAGAACGGCGGCTGACGTCGGTTGGGCACCACCTTGAAGATGATCGTCATCGCGACCGCGACCAAGGCGACGCCGATGGGCCAACGAAGAACCGACCAGATCCCCGAGCCCTGCGACAGCTGGGACCCGTCTCCTCCTTCGCCGATCGACCCGCCGGCCACGATGACCGCGAGCCCCACCATCAGCATGACCTCGACCGTCGCGGCCAGCGCGAAAGCGAGGCCGTATCGCCACCTGGAGCTCCGATCCTCGTCCACGCCGTAGATCCGGTTGGCCGCCCGCTCGAGATGGGTCATCCCGACCGTTCCCGAGAACAGCATGAGGGCGAGGCCGGCGAGCAGGGCGGTCGTGCCGGACGACGGCTTCGCCTGGGCGAGCGCTTCCGTCAAGATGCCGCCCGCGGGACCGGGCGCGAAGGACGCCGCGGCATCCTCCAGCACGCTCTTGAGACCCGGCATGTGGAACGTCGTCACGAGTCCGATCGTCGCGATCACGGCGGGGATCAAGGTCGTGATCGACGAGTGCCCGAGCGCACGGGCGAACGAGGTGCCGTCGGCCGCTCGGAAGCGGGTGGCGGCGTCCCAGAAGAGATGCACGGTCCCGGTCTTCCGCAGCTGATCGCGGAGGTCGCCGGCGCCCTGACATCGTCTCGGGAACCGTGGTCGCACTGCTCATCGATCGCTCTTCAACACGGTCCCCGTCACCTTTCCCCCCGGGGATCCCATCCAATCACCCCACCCTCTCCGCCGATGCGTTTCTTGCGACATGCTGTCGGACGTGAAGCTCGCTCTCGTCACCCAGCTGCTCGATTGGCTCCAGCCCTTCTTCACGTCGTACGGCTACGTGATCGTGTCGGTGGCGATGTTCCTCGAATCGGCGGCGTTCACCGGGATCCTGGTCCCGGGTGATGTGATCCTCGCGATCGGGGGTGTGTACGCCGGGCGCGGGGAGCTCGCGCTCCTCGGCGTGATCGGCTGCGGCGCCCTGTTCGGCGTGCTCGGGACGTCGACCGGCTACCTCCTGGGTCGGCGGTACGGAGACTCCGTGCTGCGGCGAGCGCCGATCCTCCGGCGTTTCGAAGACCGCGTCGTCCAGGCGCAGGCGTCGATCGCAGCGAACCCCGGCAAGACGATCGTGCTCGGGCGATTCATCACGGGCGCCGCGGTCTTCGTTCCGTTCGTCGCGGGTGCCTCGGGGATCCGAGCGCGGACGTTCTTCGCGTACGCCGTCCCGACGATGATCGTCTGGATCACGGGAATCGCGCTGCTCGGCTTCTTCGTCGGCAACAACGTCGGAACGATCGATCGGGTCCTGTCGCGCATCGGCCTGGCGGGCCTCGGCCTGGGCATTCTCGTCGTCGGGTTCTGGATCTGGCGACATCGACGGCGGTCGCGCCCCGAAGAGGTCACCCCGGACGATCGCACGGAAGGGATCGACGAGTGAACCCCTCACGTCGCGCACGTGTAGACCTGTCGGTTTGACGTGCTTGGAAGCTGCCGATTAGGTTCGTTCCGCTTCTGGATCTTGGCACCTCCCCGGGGGATGAGGAGGACCTCCCGCCCTCGGATCCATACCCCCGTCCCCCACCCGGGGACCCGACCAGGAGGAGGTACGCGTGAGGCGAACCCTCATCGCATCGCTCGTCGTGGCGCTCGCCACCATGTTCGTGCCGGCGATCGGCACGGGACTGGCAGCCACCACGCCGAAACCGGATCGCGACAGCGGTTCCGACATCGTTCGGACCCCGCCGGACGTCAGGGCCAAGATCCGGAGGTCGGGCGCCGCGGCGGTGAGCCAAGAGGCGCGGGTCATGAGCCTCGCCCAGAAGGGAGAGATCCGCACCTGGCTCGGCCTGGACGATGTCGCCGGAGCCTTCTACACCAAGAACTACCGGCTCCGTGGCGTCGGCGAGCACATCGAGGTGTGGACGACGGCCGGGAGCCGGAAGTTCAACGGCGTCCGGTCCACGGGCCTGCGGTTCCAGAAGAACGACTGCCGCAATGGCGTCCGCACGAAGATCACGAGCGCGCAGATCCGATACTTCATCGATCAATTCGACAACACGATCTATCCGATCGAGTCGGAACTGTTCAGCGTGCCGCCCGACCGCGACGGCACCGAGGCACCGGCGACCGAAGCGCTCGGTCTTCCCGCCGACTACTACACGGGCGACGGGGACGATATCGTCGTCCTGATCGACAACGTCCGTGACGACAACTTCTACGACCGGAACAACACGAAGGAGTTCTCGTACATCGCCGGGTTCTTCTCGTCCGGTCTGAACGGGTTCTTCAACCGCAACGTCATGACGATCGATGGGTTCGACTGGCTCCACCGGACCGGCCTGAACCCGCCGAACGACCCGGTGCCGGGAGACCCGTGCGCGAGCGCGCCGGCGCGTCCCGCCCTGTACGAGGGCGTCTTCGCTCACGAGTACCAGCACCTGCTCCTGTCGTACGTGGACCCGCCAGAAGTCACCTGGGTCAACGAGGGACTGTCGGACACCGCGATCGCCTTGACCGGCTACGGCGACCCCGCCGCGCCGATCACCGACCTGCACTTCGACTCGCACATCCAGTGCTTCCTCGGCTTCAACAGCGTCCAGACCGACGCGAACCCGAACCCCAGACCCGGCGGTCCGGAGAACTCGCTGAACGTGTGGGGAGACCAGGACTTCGACCACGAGCAGGAGATCCTCTGCGACTACGGAGCGGCGTACAGCTTCCTGCTCTGGCTGGCGGACACCTACGGTGACGAGGTCCTGACGACGCTCCACAACGACGCGGAGCATCAGGGCTTCGACGCCATCCAGGCGGTCCTGGACGCCGTGGATCCGGGTGTCACCGTGTTGCAGGCGATCGACACCTGGCAGGCGACGATGGCGCTCGACGCCGTGATCGACGACGGCGCCACGCTGACGGGAGGCGACGCTGCCCTCTACTCGGTGGAGCGGCTCCATGCGTTGATCAACTGGGAGACCGGCGCGCCGGACAACGACGCGTACGACACGCCGGGCGCCCCACCGAACGGCGGTGACTTCATCAGGCTGATGGACGAGACGGGGTCGTTCCTGGGAGCCGGCGACGTCACGTCGGTGGACTTCCAGGGCGTGCCCGAGCTCCCACCGCTCCCGATCACCTGGGAGGTCGACGCGACACCGCCGACCGGCGCCTCCGGACCGGCGCTGCACTCCCCCGTGGGCGACAACCTCAACGAGGTGATCGTCCAGGGAGGCATCACGGTGCCCACCGGCACGCCGCAGCTGACCTTCGACGCCGCGTGGGACCTCGAGTCAACGTTCGACTTCGGGTACGCCCAGGTGACGACGGACGGCGGCGAGACCTACACGAGCCTGGAGTGCACGGACACCGTGGATGACACGGATCCGGCCCTCGGGAACGTGGGTCCCGGATTCGGGCAGGGGTTCAACGGCGAGAACGCCACACCGGTGTTCGCCCCACAGACCTGCGACCTGTCCGCCTACGCCGGACAGACCGTGGGGCTCGCCTTCCGTGTGTTCAACGACGGGGGCGTGCACTTCGAGGGATTCTGGGTGGACAACGTCGCGATCGTCGGCGACACCACCCTGAACATCTCGGATGGCTCGACGCTCGAGGGCTGGCAGTCCGCCACGGAGTTCAACCACGTCGAGGTCGAGGGGTACTCGGTGCAGCTCCTCGCCTACGACTCGGCCGGTGGTGGGACCGCCTACCTCTTCAGCCTCCCGCTGGACGCGACGTTCCACGGGACGCTCGAAGGCACGGCCGTCGCGGACGCGATCGGGACCTCGGCCGACGTGGTCGCGGCGATCGTCACGTACCACGACGGCACGCAGCTGGTGACGCAGTACGCGCCGTACACGCTCAGCGTGAACGGCGTGACACAGCCGGGAGGAGCGTAGGTCGCACCTTCCCCGTAGCGCTCCGCGTGGGGGCGGCCCGAACGGGCCGCCCCCACGTCTTCTCCGGTCCCTTGGCCGGCCTCCTGACATGGGAGGATGTGGCCGGAGGTTCGTCAGGCGATGACCGAGTCCCGCACCGAGACCGACTCGCTCGGGGCCATCGAGGTCCCGGCCGACCGCTACTGGGGCGCCCAGACGCAGAGATCGCTGCATCATTTCTCGATCGGAGACCCCGCAGCCGACCGGATGCCGATGGAGGTCGTCCGCGCCCTTGCCCTCCTCAAGAAGGCGGCCGCGATGGTCAACGCCGATCGTGGCCTCCTCGACCGGCAGCTGGCCGATCTGATCGTCGCGGCCGCCGACGAGATCCTCGACGGCGCCCTCGACGATCACTTCCCGTTGTTCGTCTGGCAGACGGGCTCCGGCACCCAGACGAACATGAACGTGAACGAGGTCATCTCGAACCGCGCGATCGAGATGGCCGGTGGCGATCTCGGATCCAAGGTGCCCGTCCACCCCAACGATCACGTCAACATGTCGCAGTCCTCGAACGACACGTTCCCCACCGCGATGCACATCGCCGCAGCCGAGCAACTCCTCGACCGAGTGCTTCCCGCCGCTCGTGCGCTCCGCGACGCCCTCGACGAGAAGGCCGCCGCGTGGGCGGACATCGTCAAGATCGGCCGGACGCACCTGCAGGACGCCGTCCCGCTCACGCTCGGACAGGAGTTCTCCGGTTACGTCGCGCAGCTCGACGACGACCGCGAGCGGATCGAGCAGACGCTCCCCCATCTCTACGAGCTCGCGATCGGGGGCACCGCGGTCGGTACTGGCCTGAACGCGCCCGAGGGTTTCGGTGAGGAGTGCGCGAGGAAGATCGCAGAGCTCACCGGTCGGCCGTTCGTCCAGGCGCCCAACCTGTTCGCGGCCCTCGCCGCCAACGACGGGATCGTCCATGCGAGCGGCGCGCTCGCGACCCTCGCCGCATCGCTGATGAAGATCGCGAACGACATCCGCTGGCTCGGCTCGGGTCCACGCGCCGGCATCGGCGAACTGCTCCTCCCGGAGAACGAGCCGGGCTCCTCGATCATGCCGGGGAAAGTGAACCCTACGCAGAGCGAGGCGATGACGATGGTGGTGACGCAGGTGTTCGGCAACGACACCGCGATCAAGGTCGCCGGCTCGCAGGGCAACTTCGAGCTGAACGTGTTCAAGCCCGTGATGATCCGGAACCTGCTGCATTCGGCCCGCTTGCTCGCCGACGTCTGCGGCACCTTCCGGGAGTTCTGCGTCGAGGGCTTGGAGCCGAACCGGGAGCGGATCGAGGAGCTCGTGCATCGTTCGCTCATGCTCGTGACGGCACTCGCCCCGAAGATCGGATACGACAAGGCGGCGGAGATCGCCAAGAAGGCCCATCGAGAGGGCACGACGCTCAGGGAGGCCGCCCTCACGCTCGGCTACCTGACGGAATCGGAGTACGACGACATCGTCGTCCCGGAAAAGATGGTCTGACCTGCGGCGAGGCCAAGTGGAGACGGGCAGGATTCCGAAAGCCAGCCGAACGCTCCTCGACGTACCCTTCTCTGGAAGACGATGAGGGCCGCATGACGGTGACCGACGACGGGCTCCCGAGCCCCCACCTCCAGAGGAAGATCAGTGAGGTGCAGCTCTTCCTTGCCCAGAATCTCGCCTACGACGTCGACCTGAACGCGATCGCGGCGCACGCCGCCCTCAGCCCGTACTACTTCACGAGGCAGTTCACCGCGATGGTGGGCACACCCCCGTATCGGTACCTGATCTCTCTTCGGATCCAACGAGCCGCAGAGCTGCTCCGCGACTCGGATCTCACCGTCACCCAGATCCTCCACCGGGTCGGTTTCCACAGCCCGAGCCACTTCACGACGACCTTCCGGCGCCACATGGGGATGAGCCCGACCGCCTACCGTCGGCGCTACGACTTCGAGCGGAACGTGAATCGGTTCAGTCGCGCCCTCGATCCGCTGGTGCACCAGCCCGAGCAGCGCATGACGAGGTAGGAAAAGGAACGACACGGACCCCGGCGCGACCGCCGGATCGAGAGATCACGGCGTCGCGACGGGGTCCGGTGCGACCGCACGGTCCGTTGTTGCTAGAACAGCCACATGAGGACGGCGATCAATCCGATCACAGCCAGGATGGTCCAGATCATCTTTGGTCACCTCCCCCTGTCAGGTTGTCTCACCGTCCGTACCCGCCTGGCATGGGCTTCACACATCGGCGTGGGTGCGAGGCCGCTTCACGTCCCCCGCCCTGGTCGCTTCTCGACGTCGGAGGGCTAGCACTCCCGGTTCGCGCGGATGCAGTTCTGGATCAGCTTCTTCAGAACGGTCTGGTTCCACGCGTTGAAGAAGTCCGCATGAAGGGTGTAGAACGGGCCGCTCGCGAGCTTCACGCCGGTCCCGTTGCGGATCGGGAATGAGATCGCCATCGTGAGTTCGGGCACCGGCACGGGATGCTTTCTCGGGCATCCTCGCAAGCCGCCGCCGAGCCTCGTCGCGTAGGCCATGTGCGACTTGTGGTTCAGGCTGTCCTTCCGCCTCCCGTCCCAGCAGGACGGGAACTTGATGAGGGCCTTGACTCTCCCGCCGGCGCCGCAGTCACGGATCGTTGCTTGCCCCGTTCCGCTGCTGCCTTGACACGACCAAGCCACGACCCTTGTGCTCTGCGTCTTCATGGCGTGCATGTTGCCCGCGATGATCTTGAGGCCCGGCGGGAACGCCTTCACCAAGCCCAGGTTCCGGTGCACGCCCCGGTAGTAGAAGTGGCCGGCGACGGCACGAACGACCGTGCCGTTCTTGTAGAGCGCCGGCATCCAGTACGCCGCCTTGTCTGCCTTGTTGTTGCACGTGGTACCCGCCCGACGCAATGAGAGCCAGGTGGAGTGGGCGTCCGTGGACGTGTTGCCGAAGAACTCATGGAGGTGGCTCATACCGGGATGACCGTGATGGACGATGGGGTCATCTCTCCTGAGATGGTGGAAATCGCACTCGATGTGGATCCGGGCGCTGGCGAGCGCTGGCGTCACCCACAACGGCACGATGCTTGTCGCGACCGCCACGCTGATGAGCAACGCAGAGAGACGGCGTCGGCGCACGGGGGAACGCAGATCCAACCGCATGTGCAGACAACCCTAACCCTCTCACTGCACATGTCAAAGGCGCCGCTCACACGCCACGATCGCGACGCGTTTCATCGACGCACGACGCCGTCGCTCCGCTACGCTGCCGACTCCATGGAGCCGACGACGCATCTGCCACCGGCCGTCGCCGCGACACCCCGGTTCCTGGCGACGTTCGACATCGAGGACTGGTTCCATGCCGAGAACGTTCGGTCCAGCCTTCCCACGTCGGATCCCGACTCGCTCGAAGGACGGCTCGAGCCGAACGCACACGCGCTCCTCGACATCCTCGCGGAGGCCGAGGTGCGGTCGACCATGTTCGTGCTCGGATGGGTCGCGGAGCGCTACCCGGCGATCGTCCGTCGCATCGTGTCGGACGGTCATGAGGTCGCCAGTCACACGCACCTGCATCGGAACCTGAACCAACTCTCTCGGGACGAGGTCGTTGGTGAGCTCGCGCAGGCGAAGGATGCACTCGAACAGGTGACCGGGCTGGCCGTTCGTGGCGTCCGCGCACCGAATTTCTCCGTGAGCGACGAGGTGCTCGACGTGCTCGCGGAAGCCGGCTACTGGTACGACTCGAGCTACTTCGGGTTCGAGCAGCACGACCGATACGGACGCATCTCCACGACGATCGACGCGCACGCTCCCGTGGTCGAGGTCCGTCCGGGGCTCCTCGAGATCCAGATGACACGCGTGCCGGTCGGGCCGCTGATGGTCCCCTGGGCGGGCGGAGCGTACTTCCGGCTGATCCCCTACCCGGTCTTCCGACGAGGCGTCGCGAAACGGCTCCGTTCCACGTCCTGGTTCACGTTCTACCTCCATCCCTGGGAGCTGGACGCCGAGGAGACGGCGCCGCCCGGGATGGCCCGGTCCCTCCGGTTCCGGTCCTACACCGGGCGGCGCCGCGTGCGCCGAGACCTGAAACGTCTCGTCGCTGAGTTCGGCTCCTCCCGGATCGACGAGGCGCTTGGCGAACGGGGTTTCGTGGCGCCCGACGGGCGCTAGACGAGGCGAGCCTCGTCCGGGTCAGCGGCCGCGGAACAGGACACCGATCGTCCGGGCGATGATCACGAGATCGCGCCAGAGAGACCAATTCTCGATGTAGTAGTTGTCCAAGCGAGCGCGCTGGGGAACGCTGTCGAGGCCTCGGCTCCGCCCGTTGATCTGGGCCCAGCCCGTGATCCCACCGACCACACGGTGCCGATCGTCGTATCGCGAGACCGTCTCGGCGAACTGCCCCGTGTAATGGGGTCGCTCCGGCCGTGGTCCGACCAGCGACATCTCGCCCCGGAGCACGTTGATCAACTGCGGCACCTCATCCAAGCTGGTTCGCCGGAGGAGATGCCCGACCGCCGTCACCCGCTCGTGGTCCTTGTCAGAAAGCCAGGTCGTGTCCGAGTCATCGTTCTCGAACATCGTCCTGAACTTCACGATCTCGAAGAGCTGGCCGTTCAGCCCGACCCTCTTCTGTCGGAACAGGATCGGACCCGGGCTGGACACGCGCACCGCGAGCGCCAGGACGGCGAGCAGAGGGAGCGCCACGATGAGCAGCACGGAGGAGACCACGACGTCGAAGAGTCGTTTCTGGAGTCGGGCCGCCGGACGAAGGGCCGGGCGCCGAAGGTGGAACAGGGGGATGCCGTCCACATCGTCCACCGCGGCCCCCTGGGGAACGCCGCTCAGCTCGAAGAAGCGCGGCGCCACGTGGATCTCCGCCGCCACCCGCTCGTTCGCGCGGAGGATCGTCACCAGCTCCTGGTCGCGCATCTCGCCGAATGCGACGAGCACGCGCCTCACCTCGTGTTCTTGGATCACTCGCTGGAAGTTGCTGTACTCGCCGAGGCATGGCAACGGAAGCGTCCAACCCGTCTTCCGACCGAGGAACCCGATCGGGTTGAGACCGTAGTCCGGACGATCCAGGAGCGCCTCTGCGAGCCCCATGGCGAGCTCTCCGTCGCCCACGATGAGCGTCCGCTCGGAGACCACTCCACGTGCCTTCGCGGCCCGCTCCAGGGCATACGCGGCGCCACGCCCGAGGAAGACGGCCGCCGCGCCGGCGAGTCCGACCTTCGTGAGGTCGCGGAGATGTCCGCCGAGGTATCGGGATCCCTGCCTTCTCGGAAGCCGCTCCGACGGAGATGCAGTACGAGGAACGCCACCGAGACCCGCCCGAGCAGCCACCCGGCCTCGTCGCCGAGACGTGGGTTGATCCGGAACTTCCGAGACGAGTCGCCGTTGAGGATCAGGAACGTGACCACCCCATAGGCGATCGAGACGAGCGAGAAGCCCAACGTGGCCGACACGCCCAGCAGCATCAGGGCGTCGGCGATCGGCAACAGACTCGACAGCGGGGGACGGGATCTGAGCGCCCGGGGGGTCGAGAAGGGGATCTCGAGAGGCTCGTGGAGGGTCATGGGCTCAGGTGCCTCCACCCGATCCGAGCGGTAACTTGCCTTCACTCACGCCGCCCTTCCCTCCCAGCACGATCCAAGCACGAGTGTGACAAGAGCAACCCTCCCTGCGCATGCGCGGTTCGACGTACGAAACGTACCGAGGCGATTCGAGATGAGCGGCTCCGCCTGAGGCGGGCTCGCGCGAGATGGGGTATCAGGACTTGAGGATCGAGACGTCGTCGGCGTAGAAGCATGTCCCGGTGGGTGCGAAGTTCTTCGGGACGAACGCCTGGAGGTCCAGCGTCGAGGTCCCCGGCGACTTCACCGTGTACGAGACCGTCACCTGCTGCCAGCTCGTCGTCAAGGTGCGCGTGACGGTTTGCGAGCCGTTCAGCGCGCCGCCGGTCTCCTTCAGCAGGAGCTTGAACTGCCCGAACGGCGAGTCGTCCCTCACCCAGATGCTCGCCGTGTAGGTGCCGGCCTGCGTGGTCGTCACCCAGTTCGGCACGTCGTTGAGAACACACTTCTGCTTCTTGGTTGAGGTGTTAGTCAGCTTCGCGGCGCCAGCGGTGCCGTCACGTGCGCGGGCGCTGCCCTCGTCAGCGTGACTCCCTGCCCGGAGCCGTTCGTCCCCCAGTGGGTCGTGTTGACCTCGAACCCGGGATTCCCGACGAGGTTCGTCGGGGGCGCGGCGGGCGTCACGTGGATCGTGACCGGATCGGACATGTCATCGCCACCCGAGTTCGAGGCCTCGAGTGTCACGATGTAATCCCCCGCCGACGTGTAGGTGTGAGAGGGGTTGGTGGCGTTCGAGCCCTGCGTGTCTCCGAAGTCCCATGTGAACGTGGGCGTCGGGTCACCCGTGGACGTGTTGGTGAAGTTCACCGTCAGCGGCGCCTCTCCCGACGTCGTCGACGGGGTGAATGACGCCGTCGGGGGCGTCGGGTTCGGCGCCGTCACGCTGTAGACGAACACCGCGTGCGCGAGCGGATCGCCGGCCGGGCGAGCGTCGTAGCCGTCGGAGACGTAGAACTGATCTCCGATGAACTCCACCGCCCGGCTGTCGAGCACGCCGGACGAGGTGAGGTCGAACGTCCAGCCGTTCATGATCGTCTTGGTGGGCCAGTCCGCGCGGACGAGCACCTCCGCGTTCGTGACGGCGAACAGGTCGGAGCCGGAGAAGCTGATGCCGAGGATCCCGATCAGATTGGCGACGCGGACGATCGGGCCGATGGCGTTGCCCTCGTAGTCGTAGGTGTGGAAGTCCCGGCCCTTCGCCACGTAGAGCGTCGACTCATCCGCGTTCCACGCGGAGGCGGTGAAGTCACTTCCGGCCGCGAGGGGCTGGTAGGACTCGACCTGGAACGCGCCATTCACGTCGCGCGCCAGCCGGAAGACGGTCGGCAGCACCGTCGACACGCAACAGACGCCCGAGAAGACGTAGAGGTAGGTCCCGTCGAACGCCATGCTCTCGAAGTCGGCCGAGCGGTTCGGCCCGGCCTGGGGACCACGGGGATCGCCGAACGGCGTGGCAGCCTCGAACGGGGTCCGGTCGATCTTGCGCTTCAGCGTCGCCCGTGGTGGGGTCCACCTCGTAGATCGCCCGGTCGTTGTCGCCCGTCAACCAGAGCGAGTTGTTGGACGGTACATAGGCGCTCCCCTCGCTGTCCTTCATCGAGATCGCGGCAACCAGCGAAAGGAGACGTCTGTATGGTCCCGTCCAGATGGAGCTGCGGGTTCGACGTCACGGGCAAGTCGGCGAGGGCGGGGACGTTGGAGGATGCCACCAGGCTGGCCAGCATCAGCAGGAGCACTCCGGCTCGCGTCATCGAGACGCGGCCGCGTGCTCGTGCAATTCCTCCCGTAGGCAACGATCGGCTCACCCCCCTAGGTTGGCGGCACGCACCACCACCGACATCGTCTGTTCGGCGCAGGTTGCGTACGTCATGCCGCCGAGGATGCTGAGCGCCGTCAGAGGAGAGCCGCTGGATCGGATCCGATCTCCTTCGGGGCCATCATCCAAGGCTCCCAACGGCTCTCGACCTGGGGCGGGGAGCGTACGCGACCTACGCCGTTCATCAGATGGGTCCTAGCTCCCGTCCGGCCTACCATTGGAAGCACACCAGTGGGTCGGGAGGGGCCTTGACGCGGATCGTTGAATCGGCGGTCGGCCGGCACCTGCCGGCCCTCGCTGCACATCGGAAGGTCGAGATCCTCGGCATCGCCGGGTCGGGGAAGTCGACCCTCGCGCGTCTGCTGGCGCGAGACCCTGGGCTCGAGATGGCAGGGTTCATCCATGCCCGTCGACCCGCGCATCTGCTGCAGATCGTTCGAGGCATCCCTCGGCTCCTCCCGATCCTCGCCTCGGGGCTCACGAGCTCGCCACGCATCAGCTGGCCGGAGTGCAAGTTGCTCGTCTATGTGTCCAGATGGGCGCGGGTCCTCAGCCGGCAAGCGCGTCGCACCGGAACCACCCTCGTGTTCGATCAGGGGCCGCTGTACGCGATGGTTCGCCTCCAGGCCGAGGCCAAGCCCTTCACCACACGCCGTTCGTTCGCTGCATGGAGGGAAGACGCGCTCGAACGCTGGGCGAACGAGCTGGACGGCGTGGTCTGGCTCGACGCTCCTGACGATGTGCTGTGGAGTCGGATCAACGAACGCACCCAGGGACACAAGCAGAAGGGGGTCGAGGAGCAGGCGGGACGTCGATTCATCGCCCACTATCGCCAAGGATTCGAGGAGGTCCTCCGCACGATGGAGGAGTTGGACGGGCCTCAGATCGTTCGGTTCGACACGGGCGTCGCGTCGGCGACGCAGATCGCCGAGAAGGTCCGACCTCTGCTGGAGGACCGACATGGGCGATAGCGGCTCCGAACGGAAGATGCGCGTCCTCCATCTGATCATCAACCTGGGCGAGACGAACGGTCAGTACAACGAACATTGCCTCCCTCTCATGCGCGAGCGAGACATCTCGATCGTCACGTACTTCGTTCCGATGCTGACGCCGCCCACGGAGATCACCCTCTTCGCGGGTGACGGGACGCTCCGCGGATTCTTCCGTGCCCTGAAGAACGCCCTCGACGCGACGGAGTACGACATCGTGCATGCGCACGCGCCGCAGACGGGCACGCTCCTGGTGCTCGCGGCGCTCGCATGGCGACGCTTCTCCCGGTTGCGTCCGTCGCTCGTCTACACGGCTCAGGACTCGTTCCACAACTACAAGCCGCGCAACCGAGTCATGATGGTTGTCGCACTGGCGACGTTCACGCGGATCGTGTTCTGCAGTCGTTCGGCCTACGAGAGTCTGCCTCGGATACTCGAGCGATTGGTGCGCGGTCGGTCGCGGGTCGTCCAGAACGGGGCCGACCTGGATCGGGTCGACCGGGCGGTCGCCGGTCGCTCCGCCGATCGGAACGGACACGGTTTCACCGTGATCTCGGTGGGGCGTCTCGAATCCGTGAAGGATCCACTGGCGTTGCTGGATGCCTTCCAGCGCAGCCTGGGTGAGGATCCCGGAAGCCGAGCCGTATTCGTGGGTGCCGGCGAGCTCTCCCCCGTCGTCACCGCGCGTGCGCAGGAACTCGGTCTCGCGGACCGTGTCGTGCTCACGGGTCTCGTCCCAAGGGACGACGTCTTCGTGTTGTGCGCTGACGCCGACGTGTTCGTGTCGACGTCGCACGGGGAGGGCCTCCCGGTGGCGGTCCTGGAGGCCATGGCGGCCGGGTGCCCCGTGATCCTGTCGGAGATCCCACCACACCGCGAGCTCGCGGACGGCGCGGACTTCATCCCGTTCGTCGAGCCGGGAGACGTGGAGGGGTTCGCCGCGGCGATCCTCCGGTATCGCGAGATGTCGCCCCAAGAGCGCAGAGAGATCGGTCGCAGATGCCGGAGTCACATGGCCGCGCGCTTCACCTTGCCGATCATGCGTGCGGCCACCGAGGCCGTGTACCGCGAGGTCGCGCCATCGAACGGCAACATGGCGCGCCCACGATGATCGTCGAGTTCATCGGCGCCACGGGGGCCGGCAAGACGACCCTCGCCCGGGGCCTCGTGAAGCGAGGCATCCCCGCCCGCCAGGTGCGGATGGCCACGGATCTGGTGACGGACCGGCTCGGTCGTCGGTCGATCGACGACCCGCACGTGATCAATCTCCTCGCCGACGTGTCCGCGCTTCCTTCGTTCATCCGATCGCTCGATCGCGATCGTGAATTCGTTCGATTCGCCTTCGATCGGCTGAAGCGGCATGCTCCGTCGACCTTCGCGAAGGTCAACTACCGGCGCAACATCGTGCGCAAGCTCGGCATGCACGAGATGGCGAGGAACGCGGACCCTCGGACGACGTACCTCGTGGACGAGGGCACGATCCTCATCGCCTATCAACTCTTCGTCTACAGCGATGCGCCCTTCACGCAGGCCGAGCTCGAACGCTTCGCTCGACTCGTCCCGCTTCCGGATCTGGTCGTGCACGTGAAGGCGCCGATCGACGTGCTGCTCGAACGCGCGATGACCCGGCCGGATCGCCGGAGGGAGCTCGCGCGAAGCGACGCCCGCGAGACGGAACAGCGGATCGCGCGCGCCGTGGAGCTGTTCGACGCGCTGGCGGAGATCGAACCGATCAGAGGACGCCTGTTGACCGTCGAGGGCGTGGACGACTCATCGGAAGGCCTGGACGCGGCCGCTCAGGAGATCGCGGGGTGGCTGGCCACAGCCGAGGCGGCATCGCCACCTCCGTCCCTGGAGCCGCCCGAGCGCCGAGGAGCGCCGGGCAGGGCCACGCTGATCGCGTTCGTCGGATCCGAGGCGACGGGCAAGTCGACCATCCTCGGCGAAGTGGAGGGCTGGCTCGGTCGGAGCCACCGGGTCCGCCGCGTCCATGCGGGCAAGCCTCCGAGCACGCCGATCACGTTCTTCCCGCACGTGCTCCTTCCCGCCATCAGGCGGGTGTTCCCGGAGCAGCGCACCCTGTTCGTGGAGGAGCGATACGAGGACGGCGACCGGGACGCCGCCAAACCGTATCCGCTCCTCTTCGGTGTCCGGTCCGTGATGCTCGCCTACGAGCGTCGCGCGCTCCTCACTCGGGCGGCGCGCTCCGGGAAGGGGACGATCGTCCTGAGCGACCGCTACCCGTCGGAGGCGAGCGGCGCGCCGGATGGCCCGCAGCTCGCTCATCTACCGATGCCGTCCGGGCGGTTCTCGATCCGACGGGTGCTCGCGAGGATGGAGGATCGGCTGTACCGCGACATCCCCGCCCCGGACATGGTCTTCCATCTCTCCGCCCCCCTCGAGGTCACGCTCGCCCGGAACGCCGCACGGAACAAGCAGGAGCCGGAGGACTACGTCCGCTTCCGTCATGCGCTCACCGCGAAGCTCCGCTTCGACGGGGCTCCCGTCTACGGCATCGACACCGACCGCGACATCGCGCTCGTGGTCCGGGAGATCGAGGAGGTGATCGGTGACGGCCGCACGACCGCTCGCTAACGAGGCTCCCGTGCTCCCGAGCTTCGTGATCATCGGTGCCGCCAAGGCGGGCACGACCGCGCTCTACTGGTACCTGGCCGATCACCCCCAGGTGTTCATGAGTCCGGTCAAGGAGACGAACTACTTCGCCTACGGGTTGGACGACGAGGGCAACCCTCTCTACGGCGATCCCGATCTCCACCGATTCCCCGTGCAGACGTCCGCTGCGTACGAGGAGCTCTTCTCCGGCGCGGGGGAAGCTCTGGCGGTCGGGGAAGCCTCACCGATCTACCTGGAGTGCCCGCAGTCGGCGGCTCGGATCCGAGAGACGCTGCCGGAGGCCCGCATCATCTGCGGCCTCCGCGAACCCGTCGACCGGGCGTACTCGGACTACCTGATGTACCTGCGGGCTCGCGGACGCCGGCTGGATCCTGCTCGCGACCTGACCGCCTCGTCCGACTGGGCACGTCCGGACTCCCATTGGATGCAGATCAGCAGGTACCACGAAGCGCTGTCGCGATACTTCGACCTCTTCCCCCGCGAACAGATCCACGTCTTCCTGTTCGAAGACTTCCGGTCGGACGCACTGGGATGCGTGCGCGACATCTACCGGTCCGTCGGCGTCTACCCGGGGTTCGTCCCCGATCTCGATACGCCGCACAACATCGGCGGGATGCCGTCGAACAGGACGCTCGAGAAGGTGTTCACGAGCCGCTCCGTCAGGAAGGCGATCGAGCCGTTGATCCCGAGAAGGGCGGCGGACATGGCCAGGCGGCTTCGGACGAAGAACCTGAGGAAGGCCCCTCCGCTCCCGAAGGATCTGAAGGCCGAGCTGGGCCGGCACTTCCGGGACGACATCGCGAAGACCTCCGAGCTGATCGGGAAGAGCCTGGAGCATTGGCTCTCGCCGACCTGATGGATCAGCGCATGAGTGCCTGGACGAGCCCTCTCGTCCGCCGCCCTCGATAGAGGCGGATCGTCGGTTTCAGCAACACGCGTTGCTTCAGGCCGTAGAGCGCGAGGTTCCGCCGATCGTAGCCCTTGCGTGCTCGTTCGCGGAATGCGACAACCGGCCCGATGAGCGACGTCTCGTACGCCCGCTGCTGAGCCGGGTACACCTCTCGTTCGACGTGTTCGTAGAGTTCGAGATCCGCCTGGTTCGCGTCGACGATCATCCGTCTCGTCGCCGGGTCTGCGAGCAGGCTCTTGGCGACGTTCGAGCTCTTCGCGACGTTGACGGGCGCGTAGGCGATATCGAGATCCGGCGCCCGGAGCGCTCGCAGCTGAACGATCGATTCGTCGAATCGTTCCGTCAGCCCTACGAACATCTCCTTCCTGTCGATGACGGAGATCGCGTCGCGGGGATCGGTGGTCCCCCCGATCCGCTGCGTCTGAGCGTCCCGGACCCAGTCCTTCTCGATCCATTCCTCGAAGACGAGACCCTGCTTCTTCCGATAGTCGAGCTGGTACTGGAAGCGGGATGCGCAGAGCGCGATCGGCTCACGGAGGAAGGTCATGTACCGGAAGTCGGTGCCGTCCTCTGCCAGGTCGACGTGACCGCTGATCCGGTGCCCTGCGATGCTCGCCAACCGAGGGTAGAGCTTGCGGACTCGCTGGAGATCGGCGCTGGAGAAGGGAGGGTCGGACCATGCGCCGTGCCACGGCTCCACGTCGCAATGCCGGGCGCCGTAGGAGCTGCGCAGGATGTATCGCAGGGTCGTCCCCGCGGTCTTGTTGATGTGCACGAACACGAGCAGGGGCCTCATCTCACTCACGGCCAGTCGTATCCCAGCCGATGGCTGGTGCTCCCGACGATCTTGGCGATCGTCCGCAGATCTGGGCCGCGAAGGGTCGGCTGCCACGACAGATCCTCGTTGATCTCGTCAAGCTCTTTGAGTCGCATCGAGTTGCCGATCACGTGCCGCTCCGAATGTGCCACCAGCGTGGTGATGGGGACCGGCTCGACGCCGATGAACTCGGCCACACGGTCGAGCGTGCCCTGGGGTGATTGGCACAGGTCCTCGTACCGAAGCAGCATCCACGACGAATCCGGGAAGCGCCGTCGGATGCGATCGGCCTCCACGTTGTAGTGGCGCCACTGTCGGGCCGCCTTCCGCACGCCGACCTTCGTGTGTTTCATGATGCTGGCCACGTTCCCGCGCGGATCGCGGACGAGATGGATCACCTTGACGTCGAGGAGCGGCATCCCCGCGAGGTACCGAGGCCGCTGATGGTCCCGGGCCGTGTCCACGAACATCGTCTTCCCCGTCTCCTCCAACACCGCCCGGGCCAGGCTCCACGACGCCAGCTTGGCTTCCGTGATCTTCTTCGCGACGGGGCCGACCTTGCCGAGCACCGCATCCCGGATCGCATCCAACGGCGCGTTCCCGAGCGAGCTCACGGCCAGCCCGTTCAGCGAGCGGCGATTGGAGACCCGAACGTGGGTGTTCCAGAAGTCCTTCTCGAAGACCGTGACGGGGTGTTGGAGCTCGACCGTGCGTCGGGCGACCCGCCCCCAGAATCCGCAGTCGGTGAACTTCGCCCCGCACGAGCAGAGGTACGTGGAGAGGTCCACGCGAGCGGTGAGTCCGGTTGCCGCTCCGATCGAGGCGCATGCCGGATGATTGCCCAGGAGCATCCCGAGAAGGGTCGACCCCGTGTACGGGCTGCCCGGCATGCATACGTACGGGATCGGGGTGTCCATCCCGGGCAGCGGATCGACCATGACATCGACGCTTGGGTCCATGGTTTCAACTCCCTCCAGGGTGGTCGATCACCGGGTCCGCCGAGGCACGGACACCTGCCCCGGTGGATCCGAGGGCGAGCCCAGACCACAGGTCGAGGTTCTGCCGCATCGTCGAAACGAGATCGAACGAGCCGCTCCGGGCGCGCGCCGAGGCTCCCAGACGATCCCTCCGGGAGGGGTCCAGGAGGAGCGCGGCGATCGCGTCAGCGAGGCCCCTCGGATCGTCCGGACGGACGATCACACCCGCATCTCCGAGGGACTCGCTGCCGGACACGTCGCTCGCCACGATCGTCGCACCACACGCCATCGCCTCGAGGAGGGCGAGGGACAAGCCGTCCCACCTCGAGGGCGCGACGACCACATCCGCCGCGCGGAACTCAGGTGCCGTGTCGTCGACCGCACCCCGCCATTCGATCCGGTCGGCGACGCCGAGCGATCGCGCGAGTGCCTCGAATCGGTCCCGCTCCCCCCCGCCGCTCTCGGCCCCGACGAGACGGAGTCGAGCCGAGGGATCGTCCACGAGGGCGAGCGCCCGGATCGCGATGTCCTGGCCCTTCTGATGACTCAGTCGGCCCACGCACACGATGAGCGACGCATCCGTGTCCCGGTCGGCCGAGGAGCCGTTCGGCGAGAAGTGCTCGCGGTCGACCCCGTTGGGGATCAGCTTCAGAGGGGCAGAGGACCCGAGCACGACGTCACCCTCACGTGCCTCCCGCTCGGAGACCGCGACGATCGTGTCACAGCGCCGGGCGAGGAGTCGTTCGATCCATCGGTACACCGGCGCCCATCGCCCGCCGACCAGCCAGGACCAATAGTGAGCCGTGACCACGATCGCGGGGCGTCGACGGCGGCCGATCGACAGCGCCGCGACGCGACCCAACGCGCCTGCCTTCGACGAATGGAGATGGACGACGTCCTTCCCTCGCGCGAGTCGCCGCAACGCCACGAGATCGGACAGGTCCCGCGGAGCGGGCTTCCGGGCCATGTTCAGCGTGTGATGATCCGCGCCGGTGCTCCTGACCCAAGCGGCCAAGGGACCGTGAGCGGCTCCCGGGCTCACCACCGTGACGTGATGGCCCGCTGCGACGGCGGCCTCCGTCAACTGCCGGACGTAGACCGCGACGCCGTAGCTGGCCGGTTGCGAGACGATCAGCACCTCCAGCGGGCGGTTCACGCCGACCCCTGGCTCTCGGCGTTCTGGGGGGCAGCCGATCTCTCCGGGACCGCGGCTGGATCCCTCCAGATGCTGAGGTCGAGACCCCAGGAGGTCTCCAGTGCCTCGAACTCGTCCGCGAACATCTCGCTCAGGTGTCGCCTCAGCTCACGATCCAACGGGGGGACGCGACGTCCACTCGTCATCAGGCGTCGAAGACCCATCCGACCGGCCAGGTCCACGAGCGATTCCAGGTGGTGTCGGCGAAGACGCCGACCTGTCTTCACGGCGGCGCTCGAGAGCGAGCGGAACCGAGGAACGGTGCTCGGATTGACTCGATCGATGGCCTCCGGGAACAGCTGTTCCGAGACGCCGAGGAACCGCGCCAGCTCCCCACGAACCTGACTGCGTTCCGATACCGCCTCTTCGAAGAGCATCGGATGGATCTGGCTCCTGTCGAAGTGGTCGAGATACCTCGCGAGATGCCGACTGTAGAAGCCCATCTCGAGCGCCCTGTTCCTGGACGCGACGAACTCCTCGAAGGATCCGCGGAAGTCGCGTCTCTGGACCACGAAGCCGAACTGCGAGTAGGCGCGGTCCACCGGATGCCGAAGCATCACGATCAGGTTCGCTTCGGGAAGAAGCATGGAGATCCGCTCCGGACACTCATCGCAGTAGAGATATTGAGGTGAGATCTCGCCGATCGCCGAGTACCGGCGAGCCTCGTCGGGATCGCAGAAGAACTCCTCGTACCACTCCCGGCCCCGGTCATGGTGGCGGTCGAAGAAGCGCACCTCCTTCCGCCGCGTGGGCAGGTACACGTCCGGGTGGGCGGACAACAACGTGTGCAGCCATGTCGTCCCGGCCCGTGGCACCCCGATCCCGAGGAACGTCGGCAAGGTCATGTCCTTGCCTCGATCAGAGCGTGGTCGGAGACGTCGATGACCGCTTCCCTCTCTCGGAGGGACCTGACGCTCACCGCCGCCGCGGCGACGGCGAACGTGAGGAACAGCCAGGTGCTCTTCCGGTGCTCCCACGTGAGCGTGGACGCGCCGATCGCCCAGACGAACAGCGTGGTCATCCAGAAGTTCCGGTCCCACCTCGGGAGGAGTCGAACCCGCCAGGCGACCATCGCGAGGATCGACGCGAACATCACGAACCCGATCAGTCCCTCCTCGACCAGGACCGACAGATATGAGTTGTGGGCGACCTTGTTGAGGGTGTTGACCGATCGGTACATGTCCGTGCCGACGCCGAACACCGGGTGCTCCATGAAGGCGGTGATGCCCTGGCGCCATTGCTCGGTGCGACCGTTGAGATCGCCCTGGGTCACCTCGGTTCCCGTCGTCCCGAGGCGTTGGAAGGAGCTCAGCGGCTGCACGACCGGAAGCAGGAGATAGAGCGCGGTTGCGAGGAGAACCACGACGGCGATCCGAGTGTGGATCTTCAGCTTCGTCAACGTGGCGAGGCCGTACAGGAGGCCGATGGCCGCTCCGACCGACGCGGTCCTCGTGCCGGACAGCGCGATGCCGACGAACGCGACAGGCAGATAGGCGTAGTTGATGAAGCGGAAGACCTTCGGGACCTCCGCCGAGGCCGCGAGGTAGCACGCGACCGGGATACCGAGCGCGAGGATGAACCCGTAGCCGTCGGGGTTCGTGTTGCCCAGGCTGTACCGATCCTCGTGCGAGTAGAACGCGTTGGTTTGCGCGTAGTTGAGCACGGCACCGAAGACCGCCGTATACGCGCCGAAGACGTAGGCCTGCAGACCGGCCAGCAACGCCGCCTTCGTCCGATAGAGATCCCACAGGATGAAGGCGAAGAGCAGGGTCTGCAGCCAGAGGTACACGGAGCCGAGGCTCTCGACGGGGTCGGGGCTCCAGAACGTCGTGAGCGCGACCCACGCGACGAACCCCGCGAAGGCGAACAGGAACGGGACCGGCTGTCGCATCTGGCCGGTGACGACGATCATGAAGAGCCAGCACGCGCCGACGATGAGGCCCATCACCGTCGCCGTCGTGCCGAGGCCCGGAAGATGGAATGCACCTTCCCAGGGGATCGTGAAGACCAGGATCAGGGAAAGCCCGAAGACGATCTTGCGCATGGCTACGCCCCCACCAGCACGTCGAGATACCGCCCGACGACGAACTCTTGCTCGTAGGGTCGCCAACTGGCCGGAGCGGGACGAGGCACCCCGCCGTCGAGCGCCGACTCGATCCCTCGCGCGAGCCCATCCACGTCGCCCACCTTCACGAGCAATCCGTGGGCGCCCTCATCGAGGATCTCGCGCGGGCCGCTGAGGCAATCCGTCGCGACGATCGGCACGCCGCAATAGAGCGCTTCGATCAGCACCGAGGGAAGGCCTTCCCATCTCGATGACAGGACGTAGACGCCGGCGTTCGCCATCCAGGGATACGGGTTGGCAACCCATCCCGGAAGGGTCGCCACTTCAAGGAGGCCGAGCTCCGAGATCAGCGACTCCAGCGACCCGCGCTCCGGTCCCTCGCCGAGGATCACCAGCCGCGCGGGGCGGCGGTCGCGGACCCGAGCGAATGCGCGCAGGAGCGTCCCGAAGTCCTTCTGCCGCGAGAGCCTTCCCACCGAGAGCACGACCGGCGGTTCGCCCGGGAGGAACCAAGGATGATCGACGGGGGCCTCTGCCAGCTCCTTCAGCTCGGGGGTCACGATCGGGTTGTGGACCACCTCGATCCGCCCTCGGGGCAACCCGGTCGTTCGAGCGAGGTCATCCGCCGTCCCTCGAGCGACGGACACGATCCGGTCCGCCCAGGGATAGAAGCGTCCGATCAGCCTCGGCATGAGCCGATGGCGTCGGCGGGGTGAATGAGCGGCCTCGAGGGAGAGGGCGTTCTGCTCGTTCACGACGAGCCGGGTGTCGACCCGGGCGAGGGCTTTCGCCCAGATGCCGACGACGTTCACGTAGTTCATCGATGTCAGCATCGCCACCGGCCGTTCGCGGCGCAGGTACCGGATCAGACCCGGGATGCTCGCCAGGACGCGGCTGGCATCCAGGTCCACGATCCGGACCGTATCGGGAACCTCGGCGAGATAGTGGCCCTCCGCCCGGCTCAACACGAGATCGACGTCGTATCCCCGTTCCGCGATCCCGCCGGCGAGCTTGGCCATCGCTCGCTCCGCGCCCCCGCCATCCATGTTGGACGTGAAGATCGCCACCCGCACCTTGCCGTTCGACGTGCCACTCCGTTCGGTCACGTGAGTCGCACCACCTTGCGGAACCGATGCCACAGGAGCTGTCTCGCCTCGGCCGGCAATCCGGCGAAGAACGCCAGGATCGCAACGACCCCGGCAGACACCCCGGCGTACAGGACGAGGGTCAGCCACGAGCCTGCGTGGGCTGCGGCGCCGAGCGCGCTCGCGCCGGCGAAGAGCACGCCGGTGGCGAGCGCCGGCCGCACGATCCCCTTCAGCTGTCGCTCGAGTGGGATGCCGAGCAGCCGGCCGATCATCCACGGGTAACTGATGCTCTGGATCGTCCGTCCCACGATGAACCCGAGGACGAGGCCGATGATCCCCATATCCATCGGGCCGAGGAAGAACCACGCGAGGCCAACAGAGAGAACGGCCGAGAGCGCACCGAGAAGTACCTTCCTGCGAAGGTTGAGCGTCAGGTCGATGATGTTGGCGTCCGTGCGGATCAGGGCGAACTGCAGCACCATCAGCATGATCATCAGGATCGCTGCCGGTCCCGGGTAATAGCGCTCACCGACCCACATCCGCAGGAACGACTCCTCCCACACCAGCACCGTCGTGCCGGCCACGATCGTGAAGAGCCAGATCGAACTCATCGTCTCTTTCCGGATGCGATCGGCTCGTGCGAGTTCGCCCGCCCCGATCAGCCCACCGAGCCCCGGCATGATCGAAACGATCACCGTCGCGACCGCGACGGTGATCGCCTGCGGGATGTATTTGGCGAGCGTGTACGTGGTCACCAGCGCCGGAGACTCCACGACGCCCAGCACGACGACATCGCTCGCGAGCATGATCACCATGATGAGGTTCCACAGGAGGAACCACCAGCTGAGACGCACGAAACGGCCGACCTCGGCCCGACTCGGCCTCGCGATGCCGAACCACTCGACACGGGATCGCACGATGAAGACGTAGGTCACGCCCCACAGCACGGTGGCGATCGTCGTCGCGACGGCGAGACCACCGATCCCAAAGCCCATGAAAACGGCGACGACGAGGAGCGTCTTGCTGACGAAGACCAGCAGGACCGACAGGCCCAGCCGTTTGTAGCCGAGGTTCTCCCCCTGCAGGACCGACTGCGGCAGGTAGAGCAGGCTGAACAGGACCGCATCGAGGACCAGGATGGCCGCCGCCAGACGGACGGTGCCGTAGTCGGCAGGCGCAACGTGGAGCCACATCGGCGACACCCAGGCGAGCACTCCGCCGATCGCGACGAGCAGCGGGAGGAAGAGCACCCACACGGCCAGCGCATTGCCGACCTGCCGCCGCTTGAAGTCGTAGTCGGTCGATCGCTGCTCGTGCGCGATCGTCCACTTCAGGGCCTCTCCCGGACGGCCGCTCGCCGGCGAGGCGTGCCCGATCAGTCGCTGCAGCACCTGCCAGATCCCGTAGGTGGTATCACCGAGCCTCGACAGAAGGATCGGGCTGATGATCAGTCCTGCCGCGATCCGTGCGACCTGTTCGGCCGTCGAAGCGGCGGCGTTCAGCGACGCCTTCTTGGTGAGGCTGCCGTCGGAAACGACCCGCGCCACGGCACGCCCGAGGCGTCCCTTCGGCTCGGCGGGGGGTGCCACGTCTTCCGTCTTCACATGCGTTCCGTTGCCATCGAGACCCCTAGAGCCTCGACCAGATCACGGACTTGATCTCCGAGAGGACCCGATCCTTGGGCGAGGACGCGTCGATCACGATCGCCGGCGTGCCGTGCCAATCCATGCGCCAGATCTCCTCGGAACGAGGACGGACGGACGACTCGGGCTCGACGCCACGCTTGCGCTCGACGGCCGTATCGGGGTCGAGTCGAAGCACGATCAGGATGTCGGGGCTCGCGATCCGTTCGTAGTAGCGCCGCTCGAGGGTGGCAAGCGATCGCGCCCATCGGCCCCAGAGGGCGGGGTCCCTCATGCGAGCCGTCACCGCGCCGTCCATCAGCGAGACCTGCGGCAACGGGTAGCGATCGCAGAGAACGATCGAGCCGTTCGATGCGAGGCGCCTCGCCCTCCGATAGGTGCGGAAGCGGTCTCGAGCGGTGAGCACCTCCCACCCGAGTCGAGCGCGGTTCCGGAGCGTCATCTTGCCCTCGTCCGCGCCGGCGAGGGAGGACCTGAGCGCCTTCGCCGAGGACGTGGAGGATCGCTTCGTGGCGGCCACCAGCTTCAGCAGGCCCTTGACGATGGCGGTGAGCGGGGACCACCTGGGCTTGCCCATGTGCATCGTGTGCGAGTCGATGTGCTCGGAGGAGAGCCAGCGCGACAGGGCATCGACGACGGTCGACTTCCCGGCTCCGTCCCCGCCCACGATGGCGATCAGCGCACCACCGGAGGCGAGGCGACTCGTGACCGGACCTCGTCTGATGATCTTCCGTCGGAACAGGGTTCGGACGCGGCGCCACATCCGCACCGAGGTGTCGACACGCGGCGGGCGGCGGCTCCATCCCCCCAGCGTCCGCTGGAGGCGGCTCGCCGTCACGACCCGGAACCAGCGTGACGATCCTGGCTTCACGGATCGGAGACAGCGAGCCCACAGCTCGCGCGAGATGAAGGGGAAATGCTCGTCCGTCAACGCCCAGACGTCGTCGAGCTCCACGTGACCGAGGAGGTCGTCGAGTTCTCGTCGCTCGCTCCGCGACAGCGATCCCTGGAGCGTCACGAACGCATCCCAGGTGCAGTGCTTGACCGTCATCCGGATGAGGAACAGGGCGAGCTCGAAGGCCGGGGACGGGATCATGAACGTCTGATCCGGCGTCGAGGAGGCGATGTAGGACTCTTCGACCGGCAGGTGGATGTTCTTGGTCATGTCGTCGCCGACGATCAGCTGATAGTGAGCGTGGATATGCACCAGTGCGCCGGTCCGCGGGTCGAGTCCGTACGAGTGATAGACGCCGGGGAGCTGCTTCCATCCGGGCTGGACGGTGTCCTTGAACCCCAGCTTCCTGAGGATCCCCTCGAACCGTTCCGCGTCGGATCGGTGCACCAGCAGATCCAGATCGTTCTCGCCGTTGGCGGACCGCGCGATCGCCTCGTTGCTCTTCCAATGGCAATACCTCACACGTTCTGCGTCGAGGGAACGACACAGATCGGCGATCAACACGAGAACGTCATCCCCCCGCATCGAGGGCTCCGCTCCCCCGGAGACGGCCGATCCCTCGGACGTTTTCGGCGTCCCGACGTCGGATTCGAGGACGCCCGGACCGCCGAAGAACGCGCCGGGATCCTGGGATCTGCGCAGGTGGATGCCCCTGTCAGTGCTCAATGTGCGCTCCGATCGGACATACCTGCTCCACCGCGGTTGGGATACGTCAGAACGCTATGCGAGCGGCCTTCAACTGGCACCGGCACGATGACGTAGCGGCGCTACGACGTTCGCACGATGGTGCTCTCGGACGCTGGCTCTACCTTGGGAGTCCGGACCGGAAGCGGGCGTAGATGCCGCGCGCCGGCATCTACGCCGAGCACGTGGCCACGACGGGATCGCGAGGATAGGAGTTGGGGATGACCAGAGCCTTCCAGGAACCTCCCTCGGCCTCCGCGGAAGGATCCCTCGACCTCCGTGAGTTCCTCCAGAAGGTAACTCGACGCAAGTGGCTGATCCTGGGTGTCGTGGTCTTGGTCGCCTCCCTCGCCGGTGCCTATTCCTATTCCCGCCCCAAGGTGTTCTCGGCCAGCGCCACCGTACTGGCGCGGCCCATCCTCGTGCAGTCCACCGACACCGACCCGCTCGACAACCTGAGCATGCCCACCGAGGCCCAACTGGTCGGCTCGAACGGGGTCGCCAGGATCGCGCGAACGCTCATGGGCAGCACGGAGTCGATCGCCGACCTGCTCAAGCGCGTCTCCGTGTCGACTCCGGAGAACACCCAGATCCTCCAGATCTCGTTCAAGGACTCGGGCGCGGACGCCGCACGGCGCGGCGCGCAGGGGTTCGCCCAGGGCTACCTCGAGTTCAAGGCCGCCCAAGCGCTGAGCGCGATCGAGGAGAACTCGGCGACGATCCAGGGTCAGCTCGACGAGGTCGACCAGAGCATCCAGGCAGTGGACGCCGAGATCGAGGCCTCCCCGCCGGAATCACCCGAGCGGACGTCGGCGGAATCCGAGCGCGAGTCGTTGGAAGCGACCCGGCTCGGATTGCTGAGTCAGAAAACGGCCGTGAGCACATCCACGAGCGATCCCGGTGAAGTGGTGGAGCGCGCAGAGCCACCTTCGTCCCCGATCAGCCCGAAGCATCAGGTCGACCTCGCGCTCGGCATCCTGTTGGGACTCGGCTTGGGAGTTGCACTGGCGTCCGTCCGCGAGCAGCTGCAAGACCGGATCGAAGACTCTTCCGGGTTCCGTCGATCCCTGAAGGCGCCGGTCCTCGGCCTCATCCCGGAGTCCCCCATGCTTCGAGGAGACCTGCCACGTCTCGTGACGATCGACGAGCCGCGCAGCCCGGCTGCCGAGGCCTACCGAACGCTGCGGACGAACCTGCTGGCTGCGTGCAAGGCCGCCAAGGTGAGGACCATCCTCGTCACGGGCTCGCGCCAAGCCGAAGGGAAGACGACGACCGCCGTGAACCTTGCCGTCGCACTCGCGCAGGTGGGCAGATCGGTGGTCCTGATCTCCGCGGACCTCCGGTATCCCCGGGTGCACTCGCTCCTCGGGATCGGGAACGAACAAGGTCTCGGTCAGGTGCTCCTCGGAACCCTGGCTCTCAACAACGCGGTCGTCGATACCTCCGTCCCGAACCTGCGGGTTCTGCCGAGCGGCCCGGCGTCCGAGGTGGATGAGCCCGCCGAGCTTCTTCAGTCGGATCGGATGTTCGAAGTCATCCGCGGTTGCCGCCAGGCCGACTTCGTGATCATCGACGGCCCACCGATCGAGCCCGTCGCGGACAGCCTCGTGCTCGCGGACCTGGTTGACGGGGTGCTCTTCGTCGCGGACGCCCAGGAGGGAACGCGAGGCGGCGTCTCACGGTCTCGTCACCAGCTCGAGCAGGTGGGAGGGACCATCCTGGGAGGGATCCTCAACCGGGTGCACGAGTCCAAGACCCCGACCGCCTACGGCACGTACGAGAGCAGGAACGGGCACATGCACCGCGGCAAGTTCAACGACGCCGATCGAGAGCTCGCCTCGCTTCGCCAGGAGGCCACTCGATCCGAAGAGACCTCGACCCGGGTCTGAGCGAACGCGTCACGCAGGATCCCCGGCTCCTACGTCGAGGGCCGTAGGGAACGTACCGACCGCGTCGGTCGGCTCGGGGCGTTGCAGGCCATAGCATCCGAAAACAAGGACACGATGGAGGCGAGCGGTTGAAGGTTGCGGTGATGGGCACCGGGCACGTCGGATTGGTGACGTGCGTGACGTTCGCCGGCATCGGCCACGAGGTGGTCGGGACCGACGTCGACGTCGAGAAGGTCGAGCTGCTCCAACGGGGCATCCCCCCGTTCTTCGAACCGGGACTCGAAGAAGCGATGAAGGAGGAATCGGCATCGGGACGACTCTCGTTCAGCACGGTCGCCGCCGATGCCCTCCGAGACGCCGAAGTCGTCTTCATCTGCGTCGGCACACCCGCCCGGGCCAACGGCGATGCCAACCTCCTGGCGATGGAGCAGTCCGCGAGCGAGATCGCACGCCACGCCCCGGACGGCACGGTGGTGGTCGAGAAGTCGACCGTCCCCGCGGGCACGGCCGACCGCGTCCTGACGACCTTGCGACGCGAGGGCGGCGGACGCGAGTTCCACGTGGCGTCCAATCCGGAATTCCTCCGCGAGGGCTCGGCGATGCACGACGCACTCGAACCCGATCGCATCGTGATCGGCATCGAGTCGCCTCGGTCGCTCGACGTGCTCAGCCGTCTGTACGCCCCGCTGTTGGAGGCGGGCATCGATCTGATCGTGACCGACATCCGTACCGCCGAGCTCGCGAAGCACGCCAGCAACGCGTTCCTCGCACTGAAGATCTCGTTCGCCAACGCGCTGGCCCGGTTGTGTGAACGGGCAGGTGCCGACGTGGCCGACGTTGCCGACGTGATGGGGGGCGATCCTCGGATCGGCCGGGCGTTCCTCGACGCCGGTCTCGGCTACGGGGGGTATTGCTTCCCGAAGGACGTCGCCGCGTTGAAGCGCCTCTCCGAGCGCCTCGGCTACCCGCTCCCCCTCCTCGACGAGGTCGAACGCGTGAACGAGGAGGCCGTGGAGGCGGTCGCGGCCAAGGTGGAAGAGGCTCTGTGGAACCTGGAGGGCAAGCGGATCGCGCTCCTCGGACTGGCGTTCAAGGCCGGGACCGATGACGTGCGCTTCTCCCCCGCTCTCGCGCTGGCGCGGCGGTTGCTCGCGTCGGGCGCGGTCGTGGTCGGCTACGACCCGCGCGCCGCGAGCAACGCGAAGGAGGACCTCCCCGAGCTCGAGCTCGCGAGCGATGCCTACGAAGCCGCGTCGGGTGCCCACGCGCTCGTGGTCGCCACCGAGTGGCCGGCGTTCCGGGACCTCAACCTCGCCACCCTCAAGGAGATCATGACCTACCCGCTGGTGGTCGACGGACGGAACCTGTTCGATCCCTCCGAGATGGGAGAGGCAGGCTTCTGGTACTACCCGACGGGCCGCCCGCCGGTCGTACCGGCGCCCGCCTCCGGCTCCCTCCCGATCGGGGCCGTCGAGCACGCCGCCCCGATCGAGGAGCGATCCTCCACTCCATGAGCCCCTCCCGGGCGATCGTGACGGGAGGAGCGGGCTTCGTCGGCTCACATCTCTGCGATCGGCTTCTCGGAGAGGGCTGGGAGGTCGTCTGCGTCGATTCCCTCCTGACGGGCAGGACCGAGAACCTCTCCTCGGCTCTCTCCGCCCCTCGGTTCTCGCTGCACGAGGCGGACATCACCCGGGGGCTCGACGTCGCGGGTCCGGTCGACTGGGTGTTCCACTTCGCGTCTCCCGCGTCGCCCCGCGACTACCTGGCGCATCCGATCGAGACCCTCGAGGTCGGCGCCCTCGGGACCCTGCAGTGCCTCCGTCTCGCCGAAGAGAAGGGGGCGGGCCTGTTCCTCGCATCGACGTCGGAGGTGTACGGGGATCCGATGGTGCATCCGCAGCCAGAGACCTACTGGGGGAACGTGAATCCGATCGGTCCCCGGTCGGTCTACGACGAAGCCAAGCGGTTCGCGGAGGCGGCCACGATGGCGTATCACCGGGCGCAGGGCCTGGGCGTGCGGATCATCAGGATCTTCAACACCTACGGACCGCGGATGCGGCGACAGGACGGTCGTGCGGTCCCGACGTTCATCGACCAGGCCCTCCGCGGTGAGCCGATCACCGTCCACGGCGACGGCTCCCAGACCCGCTCGCTCTGCTACGTGGACGACCTCGTCGAGGGGATCTGGCGTGTGGCCCACGCCGAGCTGACGGGCCCGATCAACCTCGGGAGCACGGAGGAGGTCTCCGTGGGGCAGCTCGCGGAGATGATCCGCTCGCTGGCCGGGACCGGCTCGCAGGTCGTCTACACGGAGCGTCCGGTGGATGACCCCGAGAACCGGCGCCCGGACGCATCCATGGCGCGGGAGAGACTGGAATGGGAGCCACGGGTTCCCCTTCGTGAAGGTCTCGCGAGGACCATGGAGTGGATGCGGAGTACCTCGGAGGCCGACCTCACGGGTCTGGCGCAGTAAGCCTCGACCCGGCGTCGCCCGCTCGCTACCGGTGCCCGTCCTCTTGTGCGCCGCCCACGCCCGCGCGAACCTCGTCTGATCTGACCAGGTTCGCCAGCATGCCGCTGTGAGTCACGAACGCCGCGGCCTCGAGTCGCGAGTGGACCTCGAGCTTCCCGAGGATGTTCTGGATGTGTGTCCGCGCGGTCTGAGGGCTGATCACGAGCGCACGCGCGATGGATTCGTTGTCGGATCCCTGTGCGAGGTGGGAGAGGACCTCTCGCTCTCGGATGGTCAGGCGGGCGATGCGTTCGAACGCCCTGTCCTGATCCCGCTTGCGACGGAGCAAGCCCGTGAGGAGCGGCCCGAGCATCGTCGGCGGCACGAGGGTGTCACCGCGATGGACCGCCCGCGTGGCGTGGATCAGGTCCGCGAGCGGCGACTCCCTCGTGATGTACCCACTCGCGCCGGCGTCCAGCACCTCCATGAGGCTGCGGTAGTCCTCGCGGGCGCTCAGGACGAGCACCTGGCATCGCGGCACGTTGGCCTTGATCGCCGCGGTCGTCTGGGAGCCGTCCGACATCGGAAGGTCGACGTCGAGGATCGCGACGTGCGGGAGTGTGCGTTCCGCTTCCGAGATGGCCTCCAGCCCGTTGCGCGCTTCGGCCACGACGTTGATCTCGGCCTCGCTCTCGAGCACGGTCCGTACGGCCTCCCGGAAAAGGGCGTGCCGATCCGCCAGGAGCACGCGGATCGAGGCCGGGGTGTCGCTCAAGCCAACCCTCTCTTCTATCGAACCTGGGAATGCAACAACCGTACCCACACGGCCGACGCGGAACACGCACCGGAAAGCGTAGGGCGACTACGTCGTTCGCATGACGATCGGCGAGGGGGGGTAGGTCGCCGCCGGAACGAGGACTCAGGTCCGCTCGGCGAGGTCTTCCCCCATGGTGGTCGGGAGGGGAACCACACGGTGGCGAACGGCGAGTGTCGCGGCCTCGAGACGAGAGTGCACCTGGAGCTTCGTCAAGATGCTCTGCACATGGGTACGGACCGTGTTCCTGCTGATGCCGAGACGCGTCGCGATCGTCCTGCCGTCGGCGCCCTCCACCAGGAGTCCGAGCACCTCTCGCTCCCGTGGGGTCAGCTGGGAGATGAGGAGCCACACGCTGTCGTTGGACCCCGGGCGCCGCATCCGTTGTGCGAAGCGGTGAGGGAACACCTCCTGTCCGGCCACGATCGCTTCGATCGAGCTCACGAACCTGCTGACGGGCGTGTCCTTCGTCAGGTAGCCGCGGAATCCGGCGCGCACGGCCTCCTCGACCGCCTTCGGATCGTCGAGGGCGGTCAGCACCACCAACTTCGCCTCGGGCCACGACTCGAGGATCTCCCGCCCGACCGCCAGACCACTGCGGTCGGGCAACCCCAGGTCGAGGAGGATCACGTCGGGTCGATCGTCCTCGAGGAACGCGAGCGCGGCGCGACCCGTGGTGACCACGCCGACGGCTTCCATACCGGCATCGTCCAGCGCCGATCTGATCGCCTCCGCGAACAAGATGTGATCGTCGACGATCAGGATGCGAACCGTTGGAGTTCCTCCCTGTCCACGGGCAGCAACATGCGGAACGTCGCGCCCACCTCTTCGGAATCCACCCAGACGCGCCCCCCGTGCGCCTCCACGACTCGGCGTGTGATGAAGAGGCCGAGTCCGCTGCCGGCGCCGGCGCGCGACCCAGCCCCACCACGAACGAACGGGTCGAAGATGATCTCTCGCTCCGCGACCGGGATCCCCGGCCCCTGGTCGCCGACGCTCACCCGCACGGCGCTTTCCTCCTCCTCGACCTGCACGGTCACGACGCCGTCCGGATCAGAGTAGAGGACCGCGTTCCGAACCAGGTTCACGACCGCGGCCCGAAGGTGCGTCGGATCCGCCAGTACCATGACCGGCGGCCGTGCGACGACCTCGACGGTGCCCCCGTGCAGGAGTCGATAGGTCGTGACGGCGTCCTGCACCAGCTGCGCGACATCGACGGAGCGTGGACTCAGGTCGCGCCCTCCCACGGCCCACCCGAGGATCCCCTCGGTGTCGGCGGCGAGCTGTTCGAGCTCGCGGAGCGAGAGCCGGAGCAGCTCGTCGTCCCGTGACGCGCTCCGTTTCGCGACGACCTCGAGCGCGGCCTTGACCCCGAGGATGGGCGTCCGCAGCTCATGAGCCGTCCAGGCCAGTCCCACGTCCATCCGCGACGTCCGCTGCTCCTCCCTCTCGGACCTCGACAGCAGCGGCAACGTGTCGTCGAGGAGTGTCCCGACCATCTCGACCCGGCGTTGCAGGAGGGCCTCATCGTTCGCCACGAAGACGACCGCATCGCCTGCTTCCCGAACCGTGACCCGTCCCGCCGCCCCCACGGCATGGGCGAATCGCCCTCGCAGATCGGCCCGCTGACGCGGTGTCGCCCTTGCCCACGGAAGCACGGTGCCCATGCGCTCGCCGAGCTGTTTGCCTTTCTGAGCGTTCAGGCCCGCGACGGCCGTGAGGGTCCGAGGACCCTGGTCGTCGCCCCACCAGATCGCGACGGGCACGCGGAACTCACGCCAGAGGGCGCCGGCGACGATGTCGAGAGCGACCTTCGGCCCATCCGCCTGCAGGAGGTCTCGACCGATATCCGCGACGCCCTGCAGCGCCTCCACTTCCTGCTCCAGGTCTTGTCGCTCGGCGAGGCCGGCGAGCACACCCGCGAGCTGGCACGCCACCGCCGCGAGGGTGCCGGATCGATCCCGTATGGCGTCCTGCCGTGCCTGGATCTCGAGGACGCCCAACGAGGCCTCCCGGCAAACCAGTGGGAAGAACGCGACCCTCAGGTCCTCCGCCCCCGGCAGATCGAGGTGCGAGTACGCCCTCGTCTGGAAGGCCACCCGTCGGGCCGTCGTCTGCGCCCGGTCGAGTTGAGCGCTCTCACCCTCGCGCCAGACGGTGCGAAGTCGGCCGGCAGCATCGGGTCTTGCGATCTGTACCGCCGTCTCCGGCCCGATCGTCTCGCGGATCCATCCGGTGGCGCAGGCAGCGGCTTCGTCGGCATGACGCGACGAAGCCAGCGCATACGAGAGGCTTTCAACCACGGTCGACGCCACAGCGCCGCGCCCACGAGCGTCCGTCCCCAACCCGCTCCCCTTCATCCGACCGATCACCCGGACCCCCTCGACAGGTGACCAATCTTCAACGTACGCCGGACTCTCACATCCCCCGGGACGGGGATGTAGAGGCCTAGAAAACCTCCGCCATTCAGACTAGCTACATCGGCGTAGGGGCAACACTACAACGCGGAAGGCGTTCTTTGCAAAGCCCATCGACAAAGATGATCAAGAACATTTCCAAGGCGGGATGAGCTCGATTCTGCCATTTCGACGGTTCATCACGAGCATCAGGTCGAGGCGTAGACCACGGAGCGCGTCCGGCGGTGTGTGCTTCTGCGAATCACGCTCCTTGGGCAGGAAACTTACGTTGCAGGCCCCCTGCGCATCGGATAGCGAGCGTCGACACTGCGGTCTACAGTAACCGGACCCCCCGAGACCGGCGACGTCGAGGACTGGGAAAAACATGGTACCCATGGCCCTGGAGATCGGGCGGGCGCTTCGGCGCGCGCGGCTCGCGCGCGGGATGACGCTCAAAGACCTTGCGGATGCGTCCGCCGACAGGTTCCGACCGACGTCAGTGGCGGGCTATGAACGCGGCGAGCGGAAGATCTCCCTGGCGCGATTCTGTGATCTGTGTCGGTTGCTTGACGTACCTCCCGAGCGGGTGCTGGGTGAGATCCTCCGAGCCGTGGAAGGACGCTGGGAGCCCGAGATCGATCTCACGAAGCTCGAGGGCATCCGGACGCCGGAGAGCGACCTCATCTCGGGATTCATCCGTCAGGTGCTCTCCCAGCGTGGGGAACGGGAGGTCGAGACGATCGTGCTGCGGGCCGGGGACGTCGAGGTCCTCGCATCCGCGGCGGGGCGGAGGCCGGATGAGCTCATCGACCTCGTGAGCTCGGCTCGAGCGACGGCGCCGGAACTCGATCCGGACGATCAGCCCGATGAGGCTGGCTGAACCCCCCTGAGGTGTTCGACCGTCCGCGCGAGCCCCGACGAGAGATCGGTTCTCGGGCTCCACTCCAGCACCGATGCCGCGAGGGAGTTGTCGAGCGCGATCCGGCGCAGCTCTCCCTCCGGTTGCGGTCCGTACGCAGGCTCGGACCGGCTCCCGACGATCTCCGCCAGCATCGCGTAGAGGGCGTTGACCGAGGTCTCGAGACCCGTGCCGATGTTCACGACCTCACCGGAGGCTCGATCCATCGCGGCGGCGAACGCCTCCACCGTGTCCTCGACGTAGACGTAGTCCCGTGTCTGCTCCCCGTCGCCGAAGATCGTCGGGGTCTCGCCGGCCAGCATCGAGGACGCGAAGATCGCGATGACGCCCGCCTCCCCCGTCGGGTCCTGGCGAGGCCCGTACACGTTGCCGAGCGCGAGCGCCGTGAAATCCAGCGCGCGTTGGCGTGAGTAGAAGCTCAGGTACTCGAGCACCACCTTCTTGCTGATGCCGTAGGGAGACTCCGGGTGTGCACCGTCGGCCGCGGATTCTCCGACCGGTACGCTCGCCGGCTCCCCGTACAGGGTGCCGCCCGAGGCGGCGTACACGATCTTTCGGGACCCGACTTCTGACGCGCACCGGAGCACGTTCAGCGTGCCCATGACGTTCACGCTGGCGTCATGATCGGGATCCTCGAGCGACGGGCGGACGCCGGCCTGTGCGGCCAGATGCATCACCACGTCGGGTCGGTGACGGGTGAACACCTCGAGGAGACCCTGCGTGCGAACGTCCATCTCGGTGAAGGTGAACGCCTCCCCTTGCTCGAATGCGTCCGCCAGGTTCACCTCCCGGCCCGTGGCCAGGTCGTCGACAGCGACGACCGAGTGCCCTTCCGCGAGGAGTCGGTCGCACAGGTGCGAGCCAACGAATCCCGCGCCACCGGTGACGAGGACAGGAGGGTCGCTCATCGCGGCACCTTAGCAAGCGACGGTTCCGCCTCCCGGGAGGCCTGGGACGGCCCATGTTTCGGTTCCAACCGTCCGGGGTAGTCCGCGGATATCTGAGAGGTGCGTACGTTCCGGCCTGGGGAGGTGCCATCGCTCTTGCGTCGTGATCCACATCAGCACGGCACCACACGGGTTGGCTTCTTCCTGCTGGCCGTCGTGCTCACGCTCGCGTACTCCGTCGACCCCACCGTGGCGCTCCCGCCGACGTCGACCCCTCGCCTCCATCTCGCGAGGATCATCCGGACGACCCCGTTCGCGAAGACGACCGTCTCGATGCATGACGGCGAGGGCAGCGCCTATGTGCCACGTGACCGGTCCCTCTGGCTGGCGGACGACAACGGCCAGGCCGTCTATGAGGTGAACGCCGCGACGGGTGCCTTGAAGCGTGTGATCGGGAGGAGTCACCTCGGGTCGGCCATGCGCCACGGCGGTGGTCCCGCCGCCGGCTCCGATCGGACCCGTGATCTCGAGAGCGTGGCGTATGACCGCAACCACGACGCGCTCTTCGTCTTCTCCGGGTCGTGCTGCTCGCCGTCCGTGAAGCCCACGGTGTTCCGACTGAAGCGCAACTCGAGAGGGAAACTCTCCGTGGAGTCCTTCCAGCCGTTGCCGAGTTCCGCGAACGACACGGCCGCCGCGTGGAACGTCGCGAACGGCAAGCTCTACGTGGGATACGACACCTCGCTGCGTACGTATCACTACGGCACGAACACCCTCGGGCCGGTGTTCGGCGTTCCCAACGTGAGCGGTATCACCGGTATGAGCTTCACCCCGAACGGCGCCGATCTGTTCCTCACCACGAAGGCGCAGAAGCTCCGTCGTGTGAGCTGGGCCACCAAGCGGCTGGTCCCGGGGTGGACCTTCGGCCTCACGCGGTTCGGGATCCGTGACGGCCGAGCCGTCGAGCTGATCGGAGGACGCTTCTACGTGCTCGACGGGTACGACGGTCGCTCGGATGCCGACCCGCGCAAGTACGCGGTCCACGTCTTCGATGTGAGCTAGCTCGAGCCGATCCTCGTTAGCGCCAGGACGAGAGCGCTCCAGAGCGGCAGGCTCAGGACCATGGCGAAGAGCAGACCCCGGAAGAATCCCGAGGGATCCTCGCGCTCGTCCTCAGCCATGTGCGCTATCGCGGTCGGCCGTGCGAGTTCCTGGATCATGGACTTCCTCCTTGTATCGCTCATGCAAGAACTACGCCACGAGAACGGACATCCGCTGTACGGCAGATGAACGCTGGGGGAATCCCGCGTCGCTGAACTGCGGATCCAGTCATCGGCCGACCGGTTCCGGATGATGTCGGGATGGCAGAAGGCGACACGGTGTTCGCGACGGCCGGACGTCTGCACGAGGCACTTGCGGGTCAGCGCCTCACGCGCACGGACATCCGCGTCCCGCGCTTCGCGACCGCCGACCTGCGCGGACAGGTCGTGACCGAGGTCGTCGCGCGAGGCAAGCACCTCCTCGTGCGCACGGACGGCGAGGTCTCGATCCATTCGCATCTCGGTATGGACGGCGGCTGGCGCCTCTACGACCCGGGCGAGCGATGGCGAGGTCGGTCCTTCGAGGTTCGCGCCGTCCTCGAGACCGACCGTCGGATCGCCGTCGGGCATCGCCTTCGGCGGCTCGAGGTGCTCCGTACGACAGCGGAGGGAGAGGTGCTGGGTCATCTCGGCCCGGACGTGCTCGGGCCGGACTGGGACCGGGCCGAAGTCGTTCGACGACTCACGACTTCACCCGAACGGCCGCTCGGCGAGGCCCTGATGGATCAGCGGGTGATGGCCGGACCGGGGAACGTCTACAAGTCGGAGGTCTGCTTCCTGGCCGGCATCGACCCGCGGACGCCGATCGGCCAAGTGCCCGACCCCCCCGCCTTGGTCGATCTCATGAAGTCGTTGATGGAGCGCAACCGTGCCGGCGGGAGACGGGTCACCACCGATGATCCACGACGAGGCCGGGAGCTCTGGGTCTATAGGCGCGCCGGACGCCCGTGCCGCCGATGCGGCACCCCGATCCGGTCCTTCACCCAGGGCCCGGCCGGCGAAGGGCGGATCACGTACGGATGCCCCGGCTGTCAGTCACGCCGGAACGCTTGAATCGAGAGTCCGCTTCAGGCGGGACCGTTCCCTGTCGAAACGATGGCAATGGAGTTGCTTCCTTCGTTCACACAGGTCCAGAGAGAGAAACTCCTCACCCGGCTGGCCACCGCATTCGCCCAGCGCGACTTCAGGACGATGGAGCGCGCGATGCGTGAGGACGTGGTGCTCGATCTCCCCGGGTCCTCTCCGTTCGCCGGAGAACATCACGGTCATGAATCTGTGGGCAAGTTCCTCTTGGGCATCAGGCAGTTCGTGATCTCGACGGAGCCCGTGTTCACCTTCGTTCATAGCGGGAACTCGATGACGGCGAGCCACGAGATCAGCGTGGCGGGTCCCCACCACCTCGTGGAGATGACGTTGAATCTCACGCTCACGTTCGACCGCGAAGAGCGGATCTCAGCGCTCCACGTCGAGCCGAGCGACCCCGGACTGTTCACGCACGTGATCGCCGCTGCCTTCAGCATGGCGTCGTAGGAGCTCCGGGGGAGAGACTCGAACTCTCAACCTACGGATTAACAGTCCGCCGCTCTGCCAATTGAGCTACCCCGGAAAGAGCGGACGCGAGTCTAACAGCGGCCCCTCCGCCGGCCGAGTAGGCTGTCGCCCGTGAAACTTCGATCACTGCTCCTCCTCATCGCCGGCGTCGCGCTCGGAATGAAGCTTGCCGGCAAGCTCCGCGAAGACGACCCGAACGTCCTTCACGGGCCACAACGCACGCGAAGCGATCAACGCCCCGGCCTGAGACTGGTCTCCACGCAGGTCCAGCGCCTCACCGACGCCGCGACCGGCAAGAGCCTGGAGGCGATCCGGCGGGTTCGTAGCGAGATCCGGGGGCGTCTCGGCGAGGACGACGCCGCCGCCTGGAACTAGGCCCTCGCGGGCCTCACCAGGAGAACCCCGGCGGAACGGGCTGACAGAGCGACTCGGTGAGCGCACGGAGGTGCGCGGCCTTGTTCGGTCTCACGGCGGCGACGTTCCGCAGCTGACGGGGGTCCCCGACGAGGTCGTAAAGCTCCTCCTCGCCGGTCGCGTAATGGACGAACGTGAAGGACGGCGTGCGAACACCGCAGTAGGTGGGCACGGCCGGGGTGGACTCCACGTGCTCGAGCAGGACGGAGCTCCGGACGAACGAAGCCCTGTCGGTGAGCAATCGTCGCAGCGAGACGCCATCGGCCGCCAACGAGGCACCCGCGAAGTCCGCGATCGTCGGTGCCAGGTCGACGTTCGACACGAGCGCGTCGGATACGGTGGCGGCGGGGATCTCGGCCGGCATCGCGACGACGAGTGGTACCCGGATCGACTCCTCGTAGGGAACCTGCTTCCCTTGCCACCGATGCTCGTTGTTCGAGAATCCGTTGTCTGATGTGAAGATCACGAGGGTGTTGTCGATGCGGCCGGTGTCTTCGATGGCGGTGAAGATCTTCGAGACCAACGCGTCCACCGCGAGCAATGTTTCCCACTGATCCCGCGTGCGCTTCTGCACCGACGGGAGACCTAGGATCCCTCGAGCGGCGATGTATCCCGGCTTGTCCGACACGTCCGCTTCGTTCACCCCGACCCCGAGGGCAACGGGAGCCGTGGCGAGGACACCGTCATGGCGAGGCGCCGCGATGAACGGATCATGCGGTGCGAAAGGGGTCACCAACAGGAAGAACGGTGTGTCCTGCGGAGTGCTCCGGATGAAGGAAGTGGCCTTCCTCCGGATCAGGTCCGTCGAGTACTCCGACGGAGCGGTCCCGTAGCTCACGAGTCCCTGTTCGTCGTCGTGCACCTTGAAGTTGAAGTAGGCGCCCGGTGAGACGAGAGCGAACCAGCGATCCCAGCCGGGTGGAACGGAGACGGTCTCGCCGCTGTACCCATTCATGTACTTGCCGACCAGCGCCGTCCGATATCCGGCATCGTGAAGGGCGGTGGCGATGGTGCTCGACTCCGACGCCTGGAAGGTCGACCACCCGCCGAAGAGCGGGGAGTTCGTGTAGACGCCGGTCGTGTGGGAATACCGGCCGGTCAGGATGGTCGCCCGGGAAGGGCAGCAAAGTGGATTGGTGATGATGGCCCGCCGGAGGGTCATGCCTCGCTCGACCAGGAGGCGCCGCACCTCGGGCATCACCTTGAGCGTGTCGAAGCGCTGGTCGTCCGTGAGGATCAGGATGATGTTCGGAGGGCTGGGTGTCTGCGCTCGCGCCGCCCGGGGAAGCGCTTCGCCGATGAAGACCTCCAGCAGAAGGAATGTGACCGAGAGGAGCGCGAGGACACGCAACGATCCGCGGGGGACCCGCTCTTCTCCACTCATCCTCACCACGAGAACCCGGGCGGAACGGGCCGGCAGAGCGACTCGGTGAGCGCACGGAGGTTCGCGACCCGGTTCGGGCTCGACGCCGCCACGTTCCGCAGCTGGCGAGGGTCCTTCACGAGGTCGTAGAGCTCTTCCTCGCCGGTCGCGTAGTGGACGAACGTGAACTGCTGCGTGCGAACACCGCAGTAGGTCGGCACCGGCGGGGTCGACTCCTCGTGCTCGAGCACCACCGAGGTCCGGACGAATGACGCCGCACCGGTGAGCAGGGGGCGCAGCGACACACCGTCCGCCGCCAGCGACGCGCCCGCGAAGTCCGCGATCGTCGGTGCCAGGTCGACATTGGACGCGAGCGCGTCGGACACCGTAGACGCGGGGATCTGACCCGGCATCGCGACGACGAGCGGTACCCGGATCGACTCCTCGTAGGGAACCTGCTTGCCTCGCCAGCGGTGCTCGTAGTTCGAGAGCCCGTTGTCGGACGTGAAGATCACGAGAGTGTTGCCGTCGCGACCGGTATCTTCGATGGCGCGGACGATCCTCGACACCAACTCGTCCACCGCGCGCAGCGTTTCCCATTGATCCCGCGTCGTCGTCCTCACCCACGCGCTACCAGCGGGCCTCCGCGCGCGGATATACCCGGGCTTGTCCGACACGTCCGCTTCGTTCACGGCAGGTCCGATGGAGACCGTTGCCGAGGCGAAGTCGCCATCGTGCCGTGGGGCGGGTTTGTACGGGCCGTGCGGCGCGTACGGGGTCACCATCAGGAAGAACGGTGTGTTCTGCGGAGCGTTCCGGATGTAGGACACGGCCTGCCTCCGGACCACGTCCGTCGAATAGTCCCTCGGCGCGGTCCCGTACGTCAGGTGGCCGAGTCCGTCGTCGTACACCTTGTAGTTGAAGTAGCCCCCGGGTGCGAGGAGAGCGAACCAGCGATCCCAGCCCGGCGGGACGTAGACGGTCTCGCCGCTGTACTGATTGAGGTACTTGCCGATCATCGCCGTCCGATATCCGGCGCGATGAAGGGCGGTGGCGATGGTCCTCGACTCCGACGCCTGGAAGGCCGACCATCCGCCGTACGGGAGGATGTTCGTGTAGACGCCCGTCGTGTGGGAGTAGCGACCGGTCAGGATCGTCGCCCGAGAGGGACAGCACAAGGGATTCGTGACGATCGCCCTCCGAAGGGTCATCCCTCTCGCCACCAGCAGACGCCGCACCTCGGGCATCACCTTCAGCGTGTCGAACCGTTGGTCGTCCGTGACGATCAGGACGATGTTCGGTGGACCAGATGTCTGTGCTCGTGCCGGATGTGTTCCGTTGCCGGCCGAGAACCCCCACTGAAGCACCAACAAGGCAACGAGGAGCGTGAAGGCGCGCAAGTAACGGCGCGATCGAGCGATCTCCACCCCCATGAGGGGCGGACCCTAGCACGGCCCCGGAAGAGTTCCACTACCGCGCAACGCGCTCGGGCGCGTTCCTCCCTGGATCGAGAAGCGCCAGACATCCGCGCCCATCGCTCAAGCTCGGGGGGTGCATATGCCGATGTCTCGTGGTAGAAAAGGCGCTGACTCGTACCGCTTGTTGGGCTCGTAGCGTGTGGCCTGGGGGGCAACGCCGTACTCGGAGGAAGGCGGAGGCGGAGGAGAGGATGGGACTCTACGCGCGTGTGATGCGGAGGCTAGGCTCCGAAGAGGGGGCGACCGCCGTGGAGTATGCCTTGATGATCGCTCTGATCGCGCTCGTGATCGTGGTAGCCGTGGTGTATCTCGGTCAGAGCACGAACAGTGTGTTCGAGAACGACGGGCTGAAGACAGCGCTCACCTGATCGGACGGGCTATGCCGACCGGAACCAGGTGTGTCGAACGCCGTCCCGATCTCTACTCCAGGTAGTCGCGCAGCCGCTGAGACCGCGAGGGGTGCCGCAGCTTCGAGAGCGTCTTCGACTCGATCTGCCGGATACGTTCGCGCGTGACGCCGAATTCGCGGCCGACTTCCTCGAGCGTCCGCGGATGGCCGTCGACCAAGCCGAAACGGAGCTCGATCACCTTCTTCTCCCGCTCCGAGAGCGTGTGGAGGACCGAGCCGAGCTGTTCCTGTAGCAGGATGAACGAGGCCGCGTCCACCGGGACCACGGCGTCGGAGTCTTCGATGAAGTCCCCGAGGTGGGAGTCCTCCTCCTCGCCGATCGGCGTCTCGAGGGACACCGGCTCCTGCGACACCTTCTGGATCTCGCGCACCTTCTCGGCCCCGATCCCCATGACCTTGCCGATCTCCTCCGGCGTCGGCTCCCGGCCGAGGTCCTGCAGGAGCTGGCGCTGGACCCGGACCAACTTGTTGATCGTCTCGACCATGTGGACGGGGATCCGGATCGTCCTCGCCTGGTCGGCGATCGCGCGAGTGATCGCCTGGCGGATCCACCAGGTCGCGTACGTCGAGAACTTGAACCCCTTGGAGTGATCGAACTTCTCCACAGCGCGGATCAGGCCGAGGTTGCCCTCCTGGATCAGGTCCAGGAAGAGCATCCCGCGACCCACGTAGCGCTTGGCGATCGAGACCACGAGGCGCAGGTTCGCCTCGATCAGCTTGCGCTTGGCGAGCTGGCCGTCGCGCTCGACCCGGTGGAGGTAGCTCACGACCTCTTCGTCGGTCTTTGGGCGGTAGGCCTTCTTCTGGGCGAGCGGGTCTCGGCCGATGCCCTCGACCTTGCCGAAGGCCCTGGTCTGGTGATCCCAGATCTCCCAGACACGCGTCGTGGCCAGTCGGAACCGCTTCGGATCGGGCTTGCCCTCCAGAACGATCTGCTCCTGGAGCTCCGTGCAGAGCTCCCCCGCCTCGATCCGCCGCGCGAGGTCGACCTCCTGCGGCGCGTTCAGCAGCGGGACCTTGCCGATCTCCTTGAGGTACATCCGGACGGGATCGTTGGTCGGCGCCTTGAGAGCGTCGACCTCGATGCGGATCTGCGTCACGGCATCGGTGTCGTCGCCCGGAAGCTCGATGATCTCGATGCCCTCCGTGTTCAGGTGGTCGGTGATCTGTGCGAGCACGTCCTCGACCTGATCGGGCGTGATCTCGGGCAACGACTCGAAGAGATCGCCGGACGTGACGAAGCCACGTTCGCGGCCGAGCACGACGAGCTGCTCCTTCACCTCATCGAGGCTGTAGGGATCGCGCTCGGGTTCGCGGGCCGCGCTCAACAGTGATCTTCCAGCTGCGTCGGGAGCACGACCTAGAGTGTACGGAACAAGGGCCGCCGCCGACCCTGGCGTGAGGGCGCCCTACTCCGCATCGAGAAGTCCCTGTCGGATCCGTCGAAGTTCGCCGTCCACCGCCACGAGTTCGTGGAACAGCTCGTCGTAGCCGGCTTCCGTCTGCGGGTTCAACTTCTGCAACCGGATGCGAAGCTCGTCGCTCTTCTGTTTCAACACGAACTCCTGCAATCGCGCGAACACGTGCGCCGCGTACTCCGGCGTCGGCTCTCCCTCGAGGGGCTCGACCGCGAGGGCGCTGGCCGCCGCCGCGACCTTCGGGTCGTCGGCGCCGGCCAGCGCCCCCACGTCTCCGGACGCGTCTCGCAATGCCGTCAGGGCGGTCCGCCCTGCCGGCGTTCGCACGTGATCCTCGGTGAGCCGCGGCGCGTACTCGTCGTAGATCGCGCGATCCTGCGTCAGCAGCCGGAGCATCTCCCGCTCGACACGGTCGCGGGCGGACAGCCGCTTCATCGTCTTCGCGATCTGCTCGGGATGGCCGCCGAGCCGGCGCTCCAACGCCGTGCGGACCGAGTCCTCGGAGACCCCCGTCAGGTCGGCCAGCAGGTGCCCGTACTCGCTCCGCCGGACCGGATCCTGGAGCTTCTGCAGCATCGGGAGCGCATCCGCGACCGCCGCCGACTGCCCCTCGACGTTGGTCAGGTCGTGGCGCTCGACCGTCCGGCGGACCATGTACTCGACCATCGGCCTGGCGGCCTTCGCGGCCTCAAGAACCTGGTCCGCCCCATGCTTCGCCACGAACTCCGCGGGATCCAGCCCGTCCGGCATGATCATCACGACGGCCTGCACCGGGTACTGCTCCTGGAAGGCGAACGCCCGCTCGGCCGCCCGCGCGCCGGCCTCGTCCGAGTCGAACGCGAGCACCGCGCGCGTCGCGAACCGCGACATCAGCTTGAAGTGCGCTTCCCCCAGCGCGGTCCCGCACGTCGCGACCGCGCTGTCGATCCCGGCCTGGGCGAGCCCGATCACGTCCGTGTAGCCCTCGACCACGAACACCTGACCGGAGCGCGCGACCGCCTGCCGGGCCCGGTGGAGGTTGTACAGGATCTCGCCCTTCCGGTAGATCGGCGTCTCCGCGGTGTTGAGGTACTTGGCCATCTCACCGGCGCGCGCGTCGCCCGGGAGGATCCGCGCCCCGAACCCCAAGTAGCGTCCCTGCAGGTCCTGGATCGGGAACGTCAGCCGCCCGCGGAACCGGTCGCGGACCACGCCGTCCTCACCCTTGGTCGCGAGCCCGGCCTCGAGCAGCGCCTCGGGCCCGAGATCCTTCGCCATGCGGCGCAACAGGAAATCCGGGTAGCCGGGCGCGTAGCCGATCCCGAAGCCCTCGAGCGATTCCGCCGACAGCCCCCGCTCCTGGACGTACGCCCGCGCGTCTTCCGCCTCGCGACCGTCCAGCAACATCCGCTGGTAGAGCTTCGCGGCCTCCTCGTTCGCCTTGAACAGCGAGTTTCGGCGCTGGGCGGCGCGTCGTTCGGTCGCCGAGTCGCCCTCGAACCGGAGCGTGACGCCGGCCAGCTGGGCCAAGCGCTCGACCGCCTCCACGTACGACAGGCTCTCCAGCTCCCGGAGGAAGGTGATCGCGTCGCCGCCCTTGCCGCACCCGAAGCAGTAGAAGACGCCCTTCGACGGCGACACGCTGAACGACGCCGTCTTCTCCTGGTGGAACGGGCACAGTCCCGACATCGAGTCGTGCCCGGACTTCTTCAACGCGAGGTACTGCGAGACGAGCGGGACGATGTCGGTCCGCTCCTTGACCGCCTCGATGTCTTCCTGCCGTATCCTCGCCATCCCTACCCCTGGTCGTGTAGCCACCCGCGGGGAAGGAACAGCCGCTCGTACGTCCGGAGGGCGTACCGGTCCGTCATGCCCGAGATGTAGTCGGCCACGCGGGTCGGCAGGTCGCCCGGCGCCCGATGGTACTCCTCGGGCATGTCCTTCGGATGGTCGAGGAAGTGCTGGAACAGCTCCCGGATCAGTCGCGTCGCGCGCTCGTGTTCGCCTTCCGTGTCTTCGCGGAGGTAGACCTGCTCGAACATGAAGTCCCGGAGTCCGTCCAGCGCGGCGAACACCGGTTTCGTGAGCTGCACCTCGGCCTGGTCCTCGCTCGCGGCGACGAGATCCGTCACCAACGTGTTCACCCTCGCCGAGTGGGTGGAACCCAGCACCCTCATCGGGCCGGTCGGAAGCTCGGCCTCGCTCAGCACACCCGCCCGAAGCGCGTCGTCGACGTCGTGATTCAGATACGCGATCCGATCGGCGAACCGCACGATCTGCGCCTCGAGCGTCGAGGGCGGCGGCATCGACCACGGGTGGTTCACGATCCCGTCGCGCACCTCCCACGTGAGGTTCAGGCCGGCGCCCTCGTTCTCGAGGTAGTCGACGACGCGGAGCGACTGTTCCGAGTGACGGAACGGCCGGCCGAGGAACGGCGTGAGCGCCTGCTCCCCCAGGTGACCGAACGGCGTGTGGCCGAGGTCGTGCCCCAGGGCGATCGCCTCCGCCAGGTCCTCGTTCAGTCGGAGGGCCCGCGCCGCCGTCCGAGCGATCTGCGACACGTCGAGCGTGTGGGTGAGTCGAACCCGATAGTGATCGCCCTCCGGCGACAGGAACACCTGTGTCTTGTGCTTCAGGCGCCGGAAGGCCTTGGCGTGCACGATCCGGTCCCGGTCCCGCTGGTAGGCGGTCCGGAGGTCGTCGTGCGGCTCCTCGCGCTCGCGCCCTTTGGTCGCGGACGCGAGCGACGCCCTCGGAGAAAGGATCTGTCGCTCGATCTCTTCGGTTCGCTCTCGGGGGGTCGTCACCGAGTCATGGTAATCGGCGGTAGAGACAGCCCAGGTCAGGAGGCCGATACTGCATCCAGAGCCACAACGACCGGGACACGGGGGCGCCATGGAGACCGTGCGGAGCGAGGGCGACGTCATCGAGCCCCTGGTCCCGTGGCTCTGGCAGAACGTCCTTCGGTTGGCCTTCTATCTCCTGATCGCTTCGCTCGTTTCTGCGGTGCTCTTCGTGGTTCTCGATCCTGCCTTCGAGGCGGGTGACGTCGTGTTGGTGACCCTCGCCCTCTTCGCCGGTGGAGGCCTCTACTGCCTGCCGGGGGCGGCGATCTGGCTGGTGATCCTCTCGCGCCTGTCGCCGGACGTACCGATCCGACGCCGGAAGGTCGTCGCGATCCTCACTGCCCCTCTGCTCGTCGGCCTCGTCTCGATCGTCCTCCTCTGGTCCCTCATCCCCGTGCTTGCAGGTTGGTTCGGCGTGATCCTTCCCGCGGGAGCCGGCATCGTCGTCAGGCTGAGGGAACGGTCCCGCGCCCCGGTACTGGATCTGGCCTTCTAGGTATCAGCGACCCAACAGGCGGTACGCGAGATACGCGAACGTCTCGCGCAGGTACCCCTCGGCCCTCGTCTCCTGAGACGTCGCCGCGGACTGCCATGTCGCCGACGCATGCCCCTCGATCCCCACGTCCCTCGCCATCCGCTCCACCCGGGCGTTGTGCCACGGATCGGACACGAGGAACGCCGAGTCCAACCCGGCCTTCTTCATCACGGGCGCAGCGGCCCGAAGGGACTCGAAGGTCGTGTGTCCCCTGGGCACGGGGATGATCGCGTCATCGGGCACACCCTTCTCCACGAGGTAGGCCGCACCGGCCTCGGCCTCGGTGAACCGGTCCCCCGGCTGCCCGCCGCCCAGGACGAGGACCCGGTCGGCCCTCCCCTGCTCGTAGAGGAGCACGGCATGGTCCAGCCGCCCGGCGAATACCGGCGAGGGATCCCCGTCGTATTCGGCCGCGCCCAGGACCACGATCGCGTCGGCCCGGTCGACGTCGGACGCGTCGTCGTGGTGTGCGGCCTGCCACACGACGATCGCGCACCCCGCCACGAACCCCACCGACAGGAGGACGACGACGCCGAGGCCGGCCAGGAAGGGGTGCCGACGGAGGAGGCGCATCTGCCAAGGCTAGCAACGCCTCCCCGATGGCTCAGCCCGTACAGACGATCGTCACCTCGGCACTGAACGCCACCTTCTCGCCCGCGCCGACCACGTGCTGTTCGACCTCCGAGCGCGAGCCGCCCACCGCGCCGATGAGGTATCCGTTGCCCGCGGCATCCGGCAAGCCCTCGAAGCAGTCCGTCGGAGCAACCATGAGGGCGATCCCGAGGGGTCCCAGCAGCCGTTGGGTCAGAGCGTCGAGGTCGCTCGGGTCGGGGGCGACGTCGATGACCGCGATCCACCTCGTCTCGGACGCGCTCCGAGAGGCCGACGGCGAGGCGGCCGACGGTGAGGGGGTCTTCCCGGGGCCGGGATCGTCACCGCAGGAGGCCAGCGTCAAGGCGACACCGAGCGCGACCAGCATCGTGTGCATCGCGGACCCCCTCGTCATGGCGTCACGACCCAGCTATTCGTGGAGTAGGCAGGGAGGACGGCGCGGAACGCTGCGATCGCTGCGCTCGGGTCGGCTTCGCGAGGAAGATGCAGCAACGCCCCGAAGACACCGGGGCGGATCGCGAGCGGCGCGTCGTCGTTCTCGACCACCTCGACGAGAGACTCGGGGTAGTCATGCCGGATCTCCCTCACGACGGCCTCGGCTTCCGCCACGGTCTGGAAGTCACCGACGATCACCGAGACCTCTTCCGCACCGGCACCCGAGGCTGTGCCGAGGTCCGGCCGTTCCTGTCGGGGCGGGACGTACGAGCCCCCGCTCCGCCGGTCGGGATCGGGCACGTCGATCGGATCGACCAGCACGGCGCCGCATCCGATGGTGCGCATGCCGGAGGCTTGCTCGATCTGGAGGAGGAATCTGTTGTTCGACGGATCGGGACGGTTCCAGACGAGGTGCCCGCGAAGCCGACCTGCGAGGTAACGCTCGCCCGCGAGCCGCCGCACGCGCGATGCGCCGCCGTGCGCGAAGCGCCAGAGCTCGAACCTGGGTGCCGCGGTCGACGACCCTCGCGCGCTGATCCGCACGAAATCGATACCGCCCGCGCGGGCGATCGGGGTCCGGACGGCCACCCATCCGTCCCCCCCGGCTCGGAAGTGCGTGAGGCGGCGCCAACGCGTCCCGGCGACGTCTGTCGCCCACAGATCGTTCAGTTGCTCTCCTTCGCGCATCCGGTCGTTCGGCGGAGACACCACCGCCGCGATCCGGCGATCCGACAGGAACACCGGTGCGAACACGTGGGCACCTTGGACGGGCGCCGGGAGCTCATCGATCCTGCCCGAAACCGGGTCACGCACCAGGATGGCCGAGCTCGTCGACCAGGCGAGGCGACCGCTCGCCGACCAACTGGGATTCGATGCCTCCGCCGTCTGAGTCAGGACATCGCGGCCGTCGCGTGTCAGCGCGACGACGATATCTGCGCCGGCCCGATCGATGACGAAGGCAGTGCCGACGCCCGAACGGACGGCGGCGTGCTTGATCGTCCCCTGACCGGTCGCTGTCGCGAGAGCCCGGCTCGGTCCCGTCGACAGGAGCCCTTCGCCGGTCACCGCACGGCCCGCAGCCACGGATACGAGCCGTCCGCCTGCCACCGCCCAGATCCCTCGGCCTGAAGCGAGGCCTGGTGCACCTCGCGCGAATGTCGGCAAGCTGGGACATCCTCGGGGAGGGTCCGACCGAACAGAGGCGACCGGCGAGCCACCTGCCCAGGCTGCGAGCAATCCGGCCGCCGACGACGCCATGACAACCGTTGCGATCAGGAATCTTCGCACCATGTCCAATCTCCTCAGGGCTCAGTAGTTCGTGACGTACTGGAAGTGCATCGGATCCGGGGCCGAGTCCCAGCTGAGGCCCCAGAAGAAGCGATGGCCCGGGAATCCTCCCCGCCACACGTCGGGGATGTAGGTGTTGTGGTTCACGCCATCGATGCCTCGGCCGTTCCAGTACGTCTGGTAGCGCGGGTTCCGCTGCCAGTTCGTGTCGACCGCGGCTCCCCAGGAGTGGACCGACCACGACGTCGATCCGTCGATGAGCCGACAGTTGTAGCCGCCGATCCCCGGGTAGAGGGCACCGTCAAGATGTGCGGCGTTGATGTGGTTGCGGATGTTGAAGCCGATGTTGCGTGCGAGGTACGTGTGGTAGTAGACGTACTTCCCGGCACCGAACGGGTCCGTGTCCGCGTTCGGCCACCACGACCGTGCATTGTTGGCCTTGTCGCTGCATCGTGCGCCGAAGACGCTGTTGAGCCCGGCGAGGCCGCTCGGTCGAGGCGGGACGCCGACATCCGAGTGGTCGTGCGTCCAGTCCGAGAGATGGCTCGCGAGCGCCGACGACCCTGCGAACACGGTGATGCAGAGCGCCGCGATCAAGGCGACCGAGACGGCTCGAGCACTGGCGGGAGAGCGTCCCATGACATCCCCTCCTTCGTGGGGGAGGAGGGAGGACGCGCGACGCTACCCGATGCTCGCACGCACCACAGTGACGCATCTCACGGGGCGGAAAGAGGCGCCCCATCAACCTTCGACGAGAGCTTGATACGGTCGGACCGAGATGGCTCCGCCTCGCGCGTTCCCGATCCGCTACTCACGGCTCTCCCGCTGGCTGATGGCTCCCCTGCTGCTCGGAGCTCGGCACGCGAAGGTCGAGCTCGCCGAAGACGAACTCCGTATCCGCATGGGATGGGCCTTCCGAGCCACCATCCCCCGCCGGTCGATCCGGCGAGCCGCCCTGCGACGTGAGGTGGTGTGGGCGATCGGCGTCCACTCCGACCTTCGATTCAAGAGCTGGCTCGTGAACGGCTCCATGAAGGGCGTGGTCTTCCTCGACCTCCTACCGCCGGCGAAGGGTCGCTTCGGCCCCTTCCCCATCACGATCGAGCGCCTCGGTCTGGGCCTCGAGGATCCGGATGCCTTCCTCCGTTACCTCGGCGTCGGCACCGAGACGCCTGACCCCCCCGAGGTCTAGTCTTCGCATCCAGGGTGACTCATCTGTCGAAGGCCGTCGCCTGCCTCGCCCTCGTCGCCACGTCGGTGGCCGGATGCTCCGGCAACTCGACCGGGTCGATGGTGGACATCGGAGGACGCAGTCTCTATCTCGACTGTCGCGGTCAAGGCAGTCCGACGGTCATCCTCGAAGCCGGACTGACCTCCGACACGACGGTCTGGGACGACGTGTTCGACCCGATCGCAGGGTTCACCCGTGTGTGCGCCTACGACCGCGCGAACAACGGCCGGAGCGACGACGTCGGCCTCCACACGGGCGACCAGAGCGTCACGGACCTCGAGGAGCTGCTGGCCGCGAAGAAGATCGACCCGCCGTACGTGCTGGTCGCCTGGTCCTTCGGCGGCCCGATCTCCCGGCTGTTCGCGGCTCGTGACCCGGACGACGTGATCGGGATGGTCCTGGTCGACACCGACTCCCACGGACTATCGGAACGAAGGCGACCCGTTCGTCCCGGGAGACGTCCGTGAGAAGTCCTACTGGGCCAGCGAGAACGACGAGAGGCTGGACCTCGACGCGACCCTCGATCTCGTCCGCGAGGAGAGTACGCCGGGGTCGTTCGACGCACATCCCCTCGTGATCCTGACGCCCTCGGTCCCGAACAGCGGGAACATCGGGGAGGGAGGCTCTCCGGGACTGCCCGGTCCGCGAGTGGCGGAGCTGGACGAGCTGTATCTCCGGCTCGAGGAGGAGATGACGAACCTTTCATCCGCTTCCCGCATCGAGCTCATCGATGACACCGGCCATTGCATCCAATGCGACAAGCCGCAGGTCGTGATCGACGCCGTGCGCGAGGTCGTGCAGGCTGCGTGAACCGCTTCGGGTCCGGAACTACCCCTTCCGTGCAGCCTGCAGCTTGCGTGCGGCTTTCCACGCCAGCCACGCCGACCGGAACCCGAACCGCTCCTCCTCCTCGACGGTGCCATCCGTCCATGTCAGGGCCACGAGCGAGAGTGCTTCCGGCTCGAACGTCTCGCGGGTCGGCTCGGGGACGTGCGTGCCGTCCGCGTCGACGACATCGACGTCGCCGATCGCGTCGCGCGGAAGCCTTCCGAGCTCGACGACGTCCTGCGAGTCCTGCTCGAGGATGAACACGAGGTCGTTCGGCAGCACGACGGCGATCACCGGGACCGGTTTGGCTCGGAGCGACGGCACCACGTTCAGTCGCGGAGCGCCGGCCGGCGGCTCCGGCTCGGGGACGACGCCGCAGGGGAACGTGGACTCGGCATCGTGGCGCTCGAGCCATCTCGTTCTGGCGAGCTTCGCCTCGGCTGCCTCGTCGGCCTGGACGCCGGCACGGAAGGTATCGGTGGCGATCCGCGCGGCGGCCGCGTCGCCTGGGCTCGTCGCGAACATCACCGCGCGCAGGACCCCCCAGCCGTCGAGGCCGCCCCAATCGAAGAGTGGCATGTCCTACTTCGAGGCGGAGTCGGAGGCGCCCACCGCGGCCTGACCGGCCGCCAGCCGGGCCGTCTCCACCCGATACGGCGAGCAGCTCACGTAGTCGAGCCCGATCTCGTGGCAGAAGACGACGCTCGCCGGGTCGCCACCGTGCTCGCCGCAGATCCCCAGGTGCAGCGACGCGTTCGCCGCGCGACCCTCGTCGCTCGCGATCCGCATCAAGCGGCCGACGCCGTCGACGTCGATCGTGACGAACGGGTTCGCGGGCACGAGCTTGCGTTCCTCGTACATCCCCACGAACTTGCCGATGTCGTCGCGCGAGAACCCGAACGCCGTCTGCGTCAGGTCGTTGGTCCCGAACGAGAAGAACTCCGCGGCCTCCGCGATCTCCGCGGCGGTGACCGCCGCCCGCGGCAGCTCGACCATCGTCCCCCACTCGAGGTGGGAGAGCTCGGTGTCCCCCAGCGACTCCTCCGCCACCGGCTCGAGCTCCTCTCGCATCTGTCGCAGCTCGGGCGCGGTCGCGACGAGCGGGATCATGACCTCGACCTTCGGGTCGCCGCCGTCACGGCGGACCTGCGCGGCGGCCTCGAAGATCGCTCGCACCTGCATCGCGTACAGACCCGGCTTCACGATGCCCAGCCGCACACCGCGCAGCCCGAGCATCGGGTTCGTCTCGTGCAGCTCGTTCACCTTCTGCAGCACGCGCTTCTGTTCCTCGACGTCCTCGCCGCGCTCCTCCCCCAGCGCCACCTCCACCGCGAGGTCGACCTGGTTCGGCAGGAACTCGTGCAGCGGCGGATCGAGCAGTCGGACGGTCACCGGCAGCCCGTCCATCGCCTTGAAGATGCCCACGAAGTCCTCGCGCTGCAGCGGTGCCAGCGCGTCGTAGGCCTTCGACTCCTCCTCCGGCGTCTCCGCGAAGATCATCGTGCGCACGGCCTCGACGCGCTCCTCGCCCAGGAACATGTGCTCGGTCCGGCAGAGGCCGATCCCCTCGGCGCCGCGCTCGCGGGCGTTCCGCGCTTGGTCGGGCGTATCGGCGTTCGCGCGCACCCGCATCCGGCGCACCTCGTCGGCGTGCGCCATCAGCGCCTCGAACGCCTGCCAGATCTTCTCCCGACGGGCCTCGGCATCGCCGGCCCGAGCCTTCTCCAGGACGGACTCCTCGAGCGGCAGCTCCCCGACGTAGACGTTCCCGGTGAAGCCGTCGATCGTGATGACGTCGCCCTCCTTCACGGAGGTGCCGTTCGCCGAGAACGTCCGGTCGGCCGGCTTGAGCTTGATCGCGTCCGCCCCGCACACCGCGGGGATGCCTTCGCCGCGCGCCACCACCGCGGCGTGCGAGTTCGTGCCACCGGCGCTCGTCAGGATGCCCTGCGCCGCGATCATGCCGTGGTAGTCGTCCGGCGTGGTTTCGCGTCGGACCAGGATCACGCGCTCGCCCTGCTTCCCGAGGCGTTCGGCCTCGTCGGCCGTGAACACCACTTTGCCGATCGCCGCGCCGGGCGACGCGTTCAGCCCCTTCGCGATCGGCGCGGCTCCCTCGGCCTTGACGCGACGCTTGAACAGCTCCTCGAGCCGGTTCGCGTCCACCCGCAGCAGCGCGGTGTCCGGGTCGATCAGGTCCTCCGCCAGCATGTCGTAGGCCATCACCCACTCGGCGAACGCGGTCCGCTTGCCCACGCGCACCTGCAGGACCCAGAGTTTGCGCTTCTCGATCGTGAACTCGATGTCGCACATGTCCCGGTAGTGCTTCTCGAGCGTGTCCATGTGCTGACGCAGCTCCGTGTACGCGTCGGGGTCGAGCTTCTCCAGCTCGACGATCCGCAGTGTGTTCCGGATCCCGGCCACGACGTCCTCGCCCTGGGCGTTCTGGAGGTAGTCGCCGTAGGGCACCCGCTCCCCCGTCGACGGGTCGCGGGTGAAGGCGACGCCCGTGCCCGAGTCCTCGCCGCGGTTGCCGAACACCATCGACTGCACGTTGACCGCGGTGCCGAGGTCGTCGGAGATCTTGTTCTGCCGCCGGTAGTCGCGGGCGCGCTTGCCGTTCCACGACTGGAACACCGCCGCGATGGCGAGCCGGAGCTGCTCCTTCGGGTCCTGCGGGAACTCCTCCCCCGTGTGAGACCGATAGATCCCGCGGAACTCCTCGATCAGCGCCGTGAGGTCGTCGGCGCCGAGGTCGGTGTCCTGTGTGCCGGGCCCCTTGCGTTCCTTGGCACGATCGAGGGCTTCCTCGAACGCCTCGCCGGGCACGTCCATCACGATCTTGCCGAACATCTGGATGAACCGGCGGTAGGCGTCCTTGGCGAAGCGCACGTCGCCGTCCGACTGCTTGGCGAGCCCCTCGACGGATCGGTCGTTGAGCCCGAGGTTCAGGACGGTGTCCATCATCCCCGGCATCGAGAACTTCGCGCCGGAACGAACGCTCACCAACAAGGGATCGTCGGGGTCGCCGAGCTCGCGGCCCATCGCCTCTTGGAGGAGGCGGAGGTGCTCCCCCGCCTCCTGGAGCATCTCCGGCGGGGCGCCTCCCCGCTTCAAGAACGCCAGGCAGGCCTCGGTGGTGATCGTGAACCCCGGCGGGACCGGCAGTCCCATGTTGGTCATCTCGGCGAGGTTGGCCCCTTTCCCGCCGAGGAGGTCCTTCATGTCCTTGTTGCCTTCGGAGAAGTCGTACACGTACTTGGTCATGGCCGAAGTCTACGGAATGGCGTCTACGGAACCGGCGCGCCGGTGTACGCTCGCCTCTCACCGCCGACTTCACGGAGGACCCTGCGATGCCGCACGCGAAGGACAAGGGCGCCAAGAACGTCAAGAAGAAGCCCGCGAAGGGGATCAAGGAGAAGCGGGCCGAGAAGAAGCTGAAGCACGACGTCCGGAAGACGACCGGCGCCGTCGAGACCCTCGGCGACCGGTAGCGGAACCCCGGCCCTTCCTACGGAACCGTGGAAGACACGAAGCGGGCGAACCCAGCTTGCCGGTCGTGGACGGTGACGGTGGCCCTGCCGAGCAGCTCGGCTTTCCGGCGCAGCTGCTCCAGCACCTTCTCGCTCGGGGAGCCGTAGATGTCGATCGTCTTGAGCACGAGCAGGTCTGCGAACCTCGCGAAGGCGGGACCGGCGATCTCCATGTGGCGCTCGATCGACTCCGAATCGGGGTGGACCTGCAGGACGGTCATCCACCCACCATCGTCCGTGAAGAACACCTGGTAGGAGATCGGGTCGGGCTCGTTCGCTTCGACGAACTCCGCGAGCTCGGCCACGGCGCGACGCAGCTCCTCGAGTTTCCCGTCGCCGATCGCCGAGGTGTCGACGACAACGATCTGCTCCGTCACAGCTCGGACCCTAGGCTGAGACGGGGCCGGTCCGCAAGCCGCTATGCGGCGACCAGCTCCGGCACTGTTCCCGGCGCCACGCAGGTGGCGACCATCGAGCCGAACACGTCGTCGCACGCGGCCAACGGCGACCCCGAACGCGCGGCCTCGACCACGTGCTCGATCGCCGCGAGGACCACGTCCGGGGCGTCCCGGTGTACGAAGTGCCCGGAGTCGGTCGCGACGACCTGGAGCGCGTTCGAGGACAGACCGGCGAGGCGGACCTGGGCGCGTGCTGCCAGCTTCGGGACGGTCGCGAGCCACTGGTCCTCGATGATCCCGGCGGTCACCACGATGAGTGGCTCATCGCCGAGGTCGCCCGCGGCGTGGAGCTCCCGCACCGTCGCGTGGATGTCGATCCGATCGGTGCCGTCGATCCACGGCCCCGAGTCGAGCCGCTCGTAGACGGGCACCTCCGGTTCACTCGAGACGTCGATCAGCACCATGCCGGCGACGTCGTCCGGGTACGCGCCTTCGAACGCCCGCACGGGCATGCCTCCGTACGAATGGCCGACCAACACCACCGGGAGCTGGATCTCGAGGGCGTCGAGCAACCGGTGCAGCTCCTCCGCCATCAGGGCGGCCGTCACGTGTTCGCCCGCCGGCCGCCCGTCGCTCGCTCCCGTCCCCGCTCGGTCGTAGGTGCACACACGTGTGGTCCCCGCCGCTTGGTTGATGAAGCCGATGAACTCACTCGTGCCGGCGGCGCCGAGCCCGGCCTCGAGGATCACGGTCGGCTCGCCCGCGCCCACGCACTCGTACGCGAGCTCGAAGCCTCCGATGTCGGCACGACCACTGGCCGGGGTCGTCGACGGGCTCGGGGACGGGCTCGGCGGCGGCACGCTGCTGCTCCCGCATGCCACGAGTCCGAGACGAAGCCAGGAGCGCGAGCGGTAGCACCCGCGACATCTAGAGCGACCGCAAGGCGGCCGACACGGCGCCCATCACGTCCTGGGACGACGCGAAGCCCGCGTGCACCCGCGTCCCCTCCGCCTTCAGCACGAGCCCGAGCCCGGAGCCACGCGACACCCACTTCCCCAGGACATCGCTGAACTCCTTCGCGTCCTGGGGCGTGTCCCAGACCGTGCTCATGACGACGGCGACATCATCGCCGTCGCTCCAGGCGCGATAGAGCCCGCCGTCCCAGCCGGCGGCGGCCGACGCCGCCGCATCCTCCTCGAGGCGGAGGTTCAGCAGCGCCTTGAGCCACACCTCACCCACGATCATCACGTCGTGATCGCGCCACGTCGGGCCGAACGTCGGTGCGAAGTCCGGCACATCCACCGTCTCGGCCACATCCCCCGGGAACTTCGACGGGTGCAGGATCTGCTCGGTCGTGGTCGGGAACCTCCGCAGAGCGCGGTTGACCACCGCCGGCCCGCCCTGATCCGCAAGGGCGTCGACGAACCGCTGTCCCGCGGTGTAGGGATACGCCTGGATCTCGGTGATCAGGGGCGGCACCTCGCCGGCCGAACCGTCGCCGGAGAGGGAGCCGGGCGCCGCCACCGGGAAACGGAGCAGCACCTGGGTCGCGAAGTGATTGGCGCTCCCCTCCACGACGCCGAGCGCCGCCTGGAAGACCTCGTCGTCGCACCGGACGACCATGTCGTCCAGCCGGTCGAGGTCGAAGTGCTGATCGTCGATCGCGTGCGTGAGCTCGTGCGCCAGCACGAAGTGCTCGATCCGATCGAGGTTCGCGTCGCCGGTGTAGACGAGCTCCTCGTTCTGCGAGTTGTAGTAGCCGAGCACCTGCCCCTGCTGGTACGCGTTGAGCGCTTCGAGGATCCCCACGTCGCGCGGGATCGCGCCGATCGTCGCCCACGCCTCGCTCCGGCGGGCGTAGAACCGCTTCGGGTAGTACGCGTCGAAGTAATCGCGCAGCCGTCGGTCCATCTCCCCGGTGGTGATCGGTTCGATGTTCACGGGTCGTTCGTACGCGAGCCCTCGCACGGCCTCCACCTGGTTCTCCACCTCCGCGATCGCGGGTGGCGTCGGGACCTTCGTCACCGGGTCGGCCGCGATGTTGGCCGGGATGCAGAGCAGGCGCATCGCCTGGAGCGCCGTGGTCGGACCCGTCCTCACCTCGACGCTCGGGTTCGGAGGGACGGGCGAACGCGTCGCCGCCGGCCCTCGCGTGCACGCCGGGGCCATCGAGAGCGCCAGGGACATCACGGCGATGAGTCTCATCGGCGCCCGCCTCAGCCGCTTCATCGACGCCTCGCGAGGACCAGCGCGCCCGCCGCCGACACGATCGCGAGCCCGGAGAGCACCGCGGACGTGACGAGCAGGCCCGTGGATTCGAGGAATCCCGCCGCGGAGACGCCGAGCGCGACGATCGCCCCGATCCACAGCGTGAACGCCACCGCGTATGCGATCACAGGCGCTCCGACAGGTAGCCGACGAGCCCCTCGATCGGCAGGCGGTCCTGGGTCATCGTGTCCCGCTCCCGGACGGTGACCTGCGCGTCGTCCAACGAGTCGAAGTCGACGGTCACGCAGAACGGGGTCCCGACCTCGTCCTGCCGCCGGTAACGCCGTCCGATCGAGCCCGCGTCGTCGTAGTCGCACATCCACTCGGCTTTCACCAGGTCGAACACGCGGCGAGCCTCCGGCGTGAGCCGCTCGTTGCGCGACAGCGGGAGCACCGCGACCTTCGTCGGAGCCAGCCGCCGGTCGAGCGCGAGGTACGTGCGCTTCTCCGTGCCGCCCTTCGCGGTCGGCGCCTCTTCCTCGCGGTACGCGTCCAGCAGGAAGGCGAGCACGGCCCGGTCCACCCCAGCCGCGGGCTCGATCACGTACGGGTGATACCGCCGCTCGTTCTCCTGGTCGAAATACGTGAGGTCCTCGCCCGAGGCGTCCTGGTGCGCTTTCAGGTCGAAGTCGGTCCGGTTCGCGATCCCCTCGAGCTCGCCCCAGTCGGTGAACGGGAACCGGTACTCGATGTCGACGGTGCGCTTCGAGTAGTGCGAGAGCTCATCGGCGTCGTGCTCGCGGATGCGCAGGTTCTCTTCGCGAAGTCCGAGGTCCGTCCACCAGCTCATCCGTTCCCCGATCCAGAACTCGTGCCAGTGCTCATCGGTGCCCGGTTCGACGAAGAACTCCATCTCCATCTGCTCGAACTCGCGGAGGCGGTAGATGAAGTTCCCCGGCGTGATCTCGTTGCGGAACGCGCGACCGATCTGCGCGATCCCGAACGGGATCTTCTTGCGGCTCACCTGCTGGATCGTTGCGAAGTCCACGAACATCGCCTGCGCCGTCTCGGGGCGCAGGTACACGGTGTTGTCGGCGTCCTCGATGGGACCCATGTTCGTCTTGAACATCAGGTGGAAGTTCTTCGGCTGCGTGAACGCGGTCTGCCCGCAGTTCGGGCACACGGGAGGATCGTCCAGGTGATCGGCGCGGAATCGCTGATGACAGTTCAGGCACTCGACCAGCGGGTCGGTGAAGACCTCGAGATGGCCGGATGCCTCCCACACCTTGGGCGACATGATCACGGCGGCCTCGAGCCCGACGACGTCGTCACGCAACTGCACCGTCGAGCGCCACCACTGGTCGCGGACGTTGCGTTTGAGCTCGGTACCGAGCGGCCCGTAGTCCCACGACGAGCGGAGACCCCCGTAGATCTCCGAGGACTGGAACGCGATGCCTCGGCGCTTGGCGAGGGAGGTGACGGCCTCCATCAGGTCGGCCATGAGCGTGGACTCCTTTCCCGGCCGCTGGCTGCGACCGCCGGCGTGAGCACCATGCTACCGGTCAACCGCGGGTCGGCCGGTTCCGATACCTAGGGCATGCCGATCGGTCATCTCTGTCGCGCCTGCGGCGCCGCCCTTCCGGCCGACCTTCGCTGGTGCGCGGCCTGTTATGCCCCGGTGACGCTCTACTCGCCGCGCGAGCCCGTGCACGGCCCGGGGGGGTACGCGGGGCAGCCGGAGCCCACCCTCCGCACGTCCCGCTGGCGGTCGGGTCCGACCACGTTCGGACCGCTCGGACGGATCCTCTCGACGGCTGCGCTTGCCGCGCTCTTCCCCTGGTGGGGCCTCGGTGGGAACCCGTTCTTCCTCTGGTCCTTGATGGGTTGGTTGGGGATGGCGGGGATCGTCCTTCGGAGCGTCTGGAAGCGTGAACGTATCGTCGACCCGTCGCCGACCCGCGTGGAGATCCTCCGTGCGCGTCATCCCCTCCTGGCCAAGGAGATCCGGTTGAACGGGGCCGTATCGATGGCCCTGCTCGTGGTCGCCGTCGCAGGTGGCGTCGTCGCGTGGTCGTCGTTCGACACGGGTGCCCGGTTCCTGTCGATGGTGGTCGTGCTCGTCGGGGGCGTGGGGATCTTCCTGGCGAGATCCAGTGACCTGTAGTCGCTAGTCCCGGTCCGCCGGCGGACCGCCGGGCGACTCTTCGTGGGACTCGGGCAGTTGGAGCCGTTCCCCACCGGGCTTCTTCCGAGCCGCGGTCCGCGCGAGAGCGGCGCGGACCGCCCCCTGGTCGACCGTGGTCGTGTCGTGATGCTGGCGATCGCTCTCGGTGAGCCGGATGAAGGTCTCGAGCGCCGCCGCGTGCGCCGCCGCATCCCCGCCCTGTCGGGCGGGTGAGCTCGGCGCGGGCGTGGGCGCCCGCGCGGCCACGGGTGCGGGCGCCGGTTCGGACGCGGCCGGCTTCACCCTGCGCTCCGGCTCAGGAGTGGGCCGTGGCTTCTCGGCCTGCGGTGGCGGGGCCGCCGGCTTCACGGGCGCAGGCTTCTCGCTCGCTCTCTTCGGGGATCTCTTCGGCTTCGCGGCCTCCGGCCTCTTCTTGCGTGAGGTCGCCGGGACCGTCTTCTGGTCGCGAGCGGCGCGGGCGAGCGGGCCGGCGGGCGCCGCGGACCAGGCTCCTCCCATCGGAGACGTGACGACGACGTCGGACTCGGGGACCTGGACCACCGTCGGCTCGGAAGCGGGCGGCGCCATCGCGGGTGGCTCGTCGGGTGGCTCGGCGGTGGGTGGCGCGGTGGCGGCCGCAGGGACCAGGGGCCTCGCCCCGGTTTTCGACAACACCTGCTGGATCTCTCCCTCGAGTGTTCGCCGGGCCTCCTCGGATCGCTCGAGCTTCTCCTGCAACCTCGCGACCCGTTCGGAGGCGAGCCGATACACCTCCTGCACCGCGTGCAGCCGTTCGTCATCGATCAGCGAGAACCCTGCCGGGATCGACGAGCCGGCGAACGGGACGCCCGTGTTGATCCGCTCGATCGGGTCGCGGAGGGACAGACCGCTCATGACGAGGAACAGCAGCACCAGTACGACGGCGAGGATCTGGTAGCCGAGCCATGCGGTCCGGATCGGCCCGAGCGTGCCCCCGTCGGTCTGGTCGATCTCGGCCACGGCCACGGTCCCCAAAGGCACATAGGTCCGGAGCAAGCTTCGCTCGGGATCGTTCGCACCGCCGCTGTCCGAGAAGTCCGAGAGTGTGGTCGGGCCCGCACGCTCTGTTTCGTGGAGCACCGGGTCGTTCAGGCCGGCGTTGGATCCGGGGCGGTCCGACTCATCGGTCGAGAACAGGAGCTTCCCGTCGGTGGACCAGATGCGGACGCGCGAGACGCGCGGGTCGGAGAGGATCGAGCGGCGCACCGAACCCTCCAGGCCCGTGATGGGCGCGACCAGATCTTGGCTCTGAAGTCCGGGAGCGAGGACCTGGTCCACGTATCGAACCGCGCGTCCCTGCGAAGCCGCACGCTCGTCGTCGACCGCCCAGCCGCCCGCGATGACGGTGAACGCCAGCCCGATGAGCGCGGCCAGGGCGAGGCCAGCCCAGACGAACTTGCTCGCTCCGTCTCTCGTGAATCGATCGACCGGGCCCATGCGCCTCTCTCTTCGTCAGTGCCACATGTGCGGTCAGACGTGCTGACCTGCACTTCGAGGCACGATACCCCGTTCGGCCTCGGTGGCGACACGGCCGAACGACCGCCGCGAGTTAGGCCGTCTGGCGGAGTTCGAGGCCGGATGACCTAGACGGAACGCCGAGCTGGGACCTCACGGTTCGTCGGCGAGGCCTCCGTAGCGTCTCGAGCGCTTCTGGAAATCGCGGATCGCCTCGAAGAGATGTTCTCGATCGAAGTCCGGCCAGAAGACCGGCGTGAACCACAGCTCCGAGTAGGCAACCTCCCAGAGGAGGAAGTTCGAGATCCGTTGCTCGCCGCTGGTGCGGATCAGCAGGTCCGGCGGTGGCATGTCCGGTACGTACAGGCGCTCGGCGATCTTCTTCTCGTCGATGCTCTCGGGGCGGAGCTTCCCGTCGCGAACCTCGCGAGCCAGCTCCTTCACGGCATCGACGACCTCCGCGCGGCCTCCGTAGTTGAACGCGATCGAGAGGGTGGTCCCCGTGTTCGCGGCCGTGAGCTCCTCGGCTCCCCGGATCTCCTTGAGGACCGAGCGGGGGACGCGCCAGTTCCTTCGTCCGATGAACCGGATCCGGACGTTCATCCGGTTCAGCTCGTCGCGGCGGCGGCGGAGCAGGCTGCGATTGAAGTTCATCAAGTACCGCACCTCGCTGGGAGGGCGGCGCCAATTCTCGGTCGAGAACGCGAACACCGTCAGCCACGGGAGCCCCACCTGCACGGCTCCCTGGATCGTGTCCCACAGCGCCTCCTCACCGGCGGCGTGGCCCTCCGTCCGAGGCAAGTCGCGCTGCTGCGCCCACCGTCCGTTGCCGTCCATCACGATCGCGACGTGTCCCGGGATGCGATCGAGGTCGAGATCGTGGAGATAGGTGCTCACGTCGCCGTCCTCACCAGCATCGGGACCGACTTCATCCTGCGCTCCAGGTGGTACTCGGCGAAGCCGAACACGAGCCGCCGCGCCTCTTTCCTGGTGCGCGGCTCGGGGGCGGGTGTGGCGCCCGCTTCGGGGAGGTCCGCGAGCGCGAGCGTGGCCATGTACGCGAGCGCCGCGGCCGAGACGTGACCGGCGCCGGGCTCGGCGTCGGCGGCGCAGACGGCGCCGCCGAGCCCGGCGGAGAACAGCTGGACGTCGGTGCTGCCGCAGACGGCGCACGCCGTGAGACTCGGATGGAAGCCCGAGATGGACAGAAGCTTCAGCACGAAGGACTCGGCGACCGCCGCGGGATCGGTGGGCTTCGTCTCCAGCGCCCGGAGCCCGGACAGCAGGAGGAGCACGAGGCGAACGTTCCGTTCGTGCTCCTCGGCCACACGGTCGACGGCCTCGAGCATCGTCTCGCCCGCAGCGAACAGGGCCAGGTCGTCGCGGATCGCACGGTGCGGGGCGATGATCTCGGCCTGCGTGATCGTGTCGAGCGACCCCCTGCCTCGGTAGAGCATCAGGTTCACGTGGGTGAACGGTTCCAGCCGGCCTCCGAAGCGGCTGGTGGTCTTGCGGATGCCCTTGGCCACGCCTCGGACCTTGCCGGAGCCCTGGGTCATGATGGTGACGATCTTGTCGGCTTCGCCGAGCTTCGCCGACCGGAGGACGACGCCCTGCTCCTTATAGGGGGGCATCCCCGAATCGTAGCCCGGCGGTAGGTCGCCCCACCCCAGAAGGCGTGTGACGTTTCCGTTGCGAGATGCGGTGGCGCCGGTCAGGCCTCCCACCCGCGCTCGGATCAGGCGCCGGCGAGCCGTCCCACGTTGTACCGGCTCCTGATCCCGGTGCCTGCGGCTCGCCGAACGTCGAGGTCATCAGCGAGACATCGAGGACCACGTCGAAGCCGGCGCCGTCGGGACGAGGCCGGACCTCACCCTCGACGGCGCAGACCCGGTCGTTCAGCCAGCGGTACCGCTCGTCGTCGGTCACGTGGAACATCGTTCCGAGGAGCTCCCGCATCCCGGAGGGCGTGAGCCGAGCCAGCCCGTCCCAGTGGAACAGGATCGAGGCGCCGTCGTCGGTCTCCAGCACACCGCGGAACGCCGGCTCGAGCGCCCCGTCGACGCGGCGGCGCGGGAAGTTCGCCGCCCGGTACCTGGCAGAGAGCCCGCCCTCCGCACGACCCTCGGCGATCAGGAAGCTCTGCCCCTCGGTGCCGTCGGGCCCCCTCCCGGGTGACGCTCCACGACTCGGGGGTCGTGAACGTCACCCGATAGAGGGACTCGAGCTGCATCAGATCGCGGCGAGACCGGCGACCGTCGTGGGGACACCGCTCCAAGGCCCGATCGCCGACAGCGAACCGTCGTCTCCGACCGCCCATCCCGCGATCTCGCCCTGGTCGGTGTCGATCGCGTAGAGGAATCGCCCGTCGTCCGACAGGTCCTCGTCGCGGAGCCCGACCCTGCCGTCCTCGGTGACGCCGGCGGTCGCGTCCTCCAGAGTCAGCGAGCCGTCGCATGTCGATCCGATAGCGCGAGACGGCGCCGTCGGCGAAGTTCGTCGTGAACACGAACCGGCCGTCATTCCCGATCACGGCCCAGCAGATCTCGCTGCGCATGTTGCCGACGCTGGCCGTTCTCGGCGTGATCCCGTCGCCGTCCACGCGGTAGCTCGATGCGGCGGCCGCGCCTTTCTGCGCGCCGAACGCCTCGGTCACGACGAGCGTGCCGTCGGTCGAGATCGCGAAGCCGTAGGGCGTCGCGCCCTGCGAGTCGATCGTCCTCGGCTCGCCGAGCATGCCGTCCATCCCCACCGCGAACGCGGACAGCTTGTCGGCGCCACGCTCGGTCGCGATCAGCGCCCGGCCATCGGGCGTGAACCCGATCTGCGCGCCGTCCGGCGTCGAGAGCGAGTGCATCCCGCCGTCCACGGGCACCAGGTCGCCGTCGACCAGCCGGAAGCCGTGGATCGCGGCGTCGCCGGTCGTCAGCACGAAGACCAGACCGTCGTGCTCCGCGACGCTCTTCGGCGCGGGGCCGACGGGCACGGTCTTGGTCAGCTCGAGGGTGCCGTCGTTCAGCGCGAACACGCTGACGTCGCCGCTGGCGACGTTGGTCACCAATAGGTGACGCCGGTCACGCGTCAGCGTGACCGAGCCCTGCGACGTGAGGTGGGGCGTGTCGTCCCCCGCGCCGCCTGTCGAATACGTGCCCATCGTGCTGAGCGATCCATCGGCCGCCCGCGCGAACGCGATCACCTCGTTGTGCGCCGCGTTCGTCTGGACGAAGACCGCCCCGGTGCTCATCTGTTCCATCCCGCTCCCCCTTCCGTCAGCCTTCTGGACGCGCTTGTGTGCCCGGGGAGGCTTCCGGCGTTACAGGTTTCCGGAACGAGGCGACTCAGGCGCCGACGGGGTGCCAGACGGTCTTGAACTCCACCAGCGCCGTGACCTCGTAGGGGCTCTGGGCCACGTCGTCGAACGGGTCGGCGTCCGGGCGCGTAGTGGACGCGCTTGACGTTCTCGGCCGAGAGCTCCTCGACCTCCCTGCGGAGCTCCTCGGGGACGCCGGTGGCGTCGATCGCGTTCACGTCCATGTGCCCGGCGAGCCACGGCACGAGCTCCTTGGTGAAGCCCGTGAGGATGTTGATCGACGCCGCCGGGCACGTCGGACGTCGCGAGGACCTCACCGAGCGAGACCGCCGGGAGCGGCGCCCGCTCGCTCGCCAGCACGACCGCGGTGTTGCCGCTGACGATCGCCGGGGCCAGGCGGGACACGAGGCCGAGCAGCGACTGGTCCTGGGGAGCGACGATCCCCACCACACCGGTCGGCTCGGGGACCGTGAAGTTGAAGTACGGCCCGGCCACGGGGTTGGCCGCCCCCTGGATCTGGTGGATCTTGTCCGCCCACCCCGCGTACCAGACCCATCGATCGATCGCGGCGCTCACGCCTTCGGCGGGATCCTTGGCGCCCGCGTCCTTCAGCTCGCCTTCGAACTGCGAACGCCGTCCCTCCATGAGCTCTGCCACGCGGTAGAGGATCTGACCTCGGTTGAAGGCCGTCTTCGCCGCCCACCCCGCCTGGGCGGCGCGCGCTGCTCGCACGGCGTCCCGGACGTCCTTGCGCGACGCGCGCGCCGCCCACGCCAGGAGCTCGCCGTCGGTGCCGAAGACCTCGTAGGACCGTCCGGACTCGCTCCGCGGGAACTCCCCGCCGATGGAGAGCTTCGCGGTGCGCTTGACCGGCAGGCGCTTCTCGCTCATGACGCGCCGTTCCGTTCGGTCAACTCCACATAAGGCTCCAACCCGTGCACGCCGCCCTCGCGGCCGAAGCCCGACTCCTTGTAGCCCCCGAACGGCGAGGACGGATCGAACCGGTTGAACGTGTTCGCCCAGACGACGCCGGCTTTCAGGCGCTCGGCCATCCAGAGGATCCTCGAACCCTTCTCCGTCCACACCCCCGCCGACAATCCGTACGGGGTGTTGTTCGCCTTCTCGACGGCTTCCTCCGGCGTGCGGAACGTGAGGATCGACAGGACGGGCCCGAAGATCTCCTCGCGCGCGATCCGGTGCGATTGGCTCACGCCGGTGAACAGCGTCGGACGGAACCAGAACCCCCGCTCGGGCAGGTCGCAGACGGGCTGGTACATCTCGGCCCCCTCCTCGACGCCCGCTTCGACGAGCTCTTCGATCCTCGAGAGCTGCGCCCGCGAGTTGATCGCACCGATGTCCGTGTTCTTGTCGAGCGGGTCGCCCACGCGGAGCGTGTCGAGTCGCGCCTTCAGCTTCTCGAGGAGGGGCTCGAAGATCGGCTCCTGGACGAGGAGCCGTGAGCCCGCGCAGCACACGTGGCCCTGGTTGAAGAAGATCCCGTTCACGACGCCCTCGACGGCCTGATCCAGCGGGGCGTCCTCGAACACGATGTTGGCCGCCTTCCCGCCGAGCTCGAGCGTGAGGCGTTTGCCCGACCCGGCGATCGTCCGGCGGATCTGCTTGCCGACCTCGGTGGAGCCCGTGAAGGCCACCTTGTCGACGTCGGCGGCGACGAGCGCGGCGCCGGTCTCCCCCGCCCCGGTGAGCACGTTGACCACGCCCGGCGGCAGCTCGGCCTGTTGGATGACCTCGGCAAGCAGCAGGGCGGTGAGGGGCGTCGTCTCTGCGGGCTTGAGGACGGTCGTGTTGCCGGTGGCGAGCGCCGGCGCGAGCTTCCACGCCGCCATCAGCATCGGGAAGTTCCAGGGGATCACCTGGCCCGCGACCCCGATGGGCTTGGCGTATCGCCCCGGGAAGGCGTAGTCGAGCTTGTCGGCCCATCCGGCGTAGTAGAAGAAGTGCGCCGCGGCGAGCGGCAGGTCGATGTCTCGCGACTCCTTGATCGGCTTCCCGCCGTTCATCGATTCGAGGACGGCGAACTCGCGCGCGCGCTCCTGGAGCGCGCGCGCGATCCGATAGAGGTACTTGGATCGCTCCTTGCCCGGCACGTCGCGCCAGCGCGACTCGAAGGCGTCGCGCCCCGCCGCGACCGCCAGCTCGACATCTTCCGAACCGGCCTCGGGGACCTCGGCCAGGACCTCTTCGGTCGACGGATCGATCGTCGCCATGTACTTCCCGCTCTTCGGCTCGACGAACTCGCCGCCGATGAACAGTCCATACCGGTCCTGGAGACGAACGACGTCCTTGGACTCGGGCGCGTCCGCGTACTCCCACGCGGGGATCGCGGCGGTCTGCTCCGGGGTCGTGTCCAGCTCGGTCATCTGGCGCTCCTCACCAAGGAACGGTAGCCCACTTCCGAGCGGATGATCAGACCTCGGCGGCCTCTCGCCGGGACGTCAGGTAGGCCCCGGCGACCACGAGCGCGACGCCCGCGATCGCGAACGGTCCCACCTCGTCGTCGCGGAGCAGCACCCCGAGCAGAAGCGCCACGACCGGGATCAGGTAGCCGACGATCGAGGCCCGTGTGGGCCCGACCCGCCCGACGAGCCGCCCCATCAGCACGAAGGCCAACCCCGTCCCGAGGACGCCGACCGCGGCGACCGCGAGCAGCGCCGGCCACGAGAAGTGCGAGCCGGGGATCGAGAAGACTCCCAACGGGGCGGTGAGGACCGCGCCGATCGCAAGGATCCGCGCCATCACCGGCAGCGACCCGTATCGCTGCTGGAGCGGCGTGGCCACGTTGAACGCGATGCCGTAACAGATCGTCGCGATGAGGATGAGGATCACGCCGAGGACCTGGCTGGAGCCCTGACTCGCGACGGAGAAGGCGATCGCGGCCACCCCGAGGAAACCGAGGGGGATCCCGACGAGCTGGCGCGACCCGGGAGGCCTGCGAAGCAGGATCGTCGCGACGACGGCGGTGAAGATCGGCGCCGCTCCGTTCAGCATGCCGGCGATCGCCGAGTTCACCGATCCCTGCGCCAGGGGGAAGAGCGTGAACGGGATCGCCACCCACGTGATCGAGAGCAGGAACAGACGGGCCCAGTCCGCTCGGTCGATCCGCGACGAACGCGCGCCGGGAACGAGCCAGAGCGCGGATGCTCCGAACAGGATCCGGAGCCAGGTGACGAGACCGGGACGGAACGCCTCGAGGCCGATCGCCATGAACAGGAACGACGAGCCCCAGATCGTGCCGACGATGAGGAACAGCAGCCAGTCCACGCCCGCGAACGCGCCGCGATGCGTTCCGTGCGTGGTGAGCAGGACCCGGTCACCCATCGTCTCGAACAACGACCAACGTCAGTCGATCGTGAAATAGTCCGGCCCCGCGTAGCGGCCGGTGCGCTCCTTCTCGATCTGCATGAGCACGTCGTTCAGCAGCGACGACGCCCCGATCCGGAACCGGTGGGGCGTCATCCAGTCCGAACCGAGCGTCTCGTACAGCAGAACGAGGTTCTGGATCGCCTGCTTCGCGGTGCGCACGCCGCCCGCCACCTTGATGCCAACCGGTCGGCCGGTGTCACGGTGGAAATCGCGTGCCGCCTCCATCATGCAGAGGGCGACCGGCAGCGTGGCGTTGACGGCGATCTTGCCCGTCGAGGTCTTGATGAAGTCGGCTCCCGCCGCCATCGCGAGCATGCTCGCCTGCCGAACGCGGTCGTAGGAACCCAGCTCCCCCGTCTCGAGGATCACCTTCAGATGGGCCGAGCCGGCCGCTTCGCGCGCCGCCACCAGCTCTTCGAACGCCTGCGCGTATCTCCCGCCGAGGAACAGCGACCGGTTCAGCACGATGTCGATCTCGTCCGCGCCGGCCGCGGCCACATCGCGGATCTCTTGGAGACGCGCGTCGAGCGGGCCGAGCCCGCTCGGGAAGCCTCCCGCCACGCTCGCGACCTTGACCCCGGTGCCCTCGAGCTGCTCGAGGGCGACCGGGACGAGCTGCGGATACAGGCAGACGGCCGCAACCGACGGGATCGAGACGTTGAGCGGGTCCGGTCGGACCGCTTTCGCGCAGATCGCCACGATCTTGCCGACCGTGTCGCTCCCCTCCAGGGTCGTGAGATCCATCGAGCGGATCGCGAGGTCGAGGGCCCAGAGCTTGGCGTCCTTCTTGATCGAGCGCTTCGCGAGCGATGCGGCGCGCTCCTCGAGGCCGACCGCGTCGACCGCGGTCGTCCGGACCGCCATCCGCACCGCCTCGCCGGCCGCAACCGGCAGGGGCCGGCTCGGCTCCATCTGTGCTGCTTGCGCCATGCATCGATGGTAGCCCAGCCGCTGGTCGAGACGCCCGGCGGATAGGCTCACCGGTCCGTGAAACGTGTCGCCGTGATCGCCGCCCTCGTGCTCCTTCCCGCTTGCGGCGGCGGCGGAGGTCCCCGCGAGTGTGAGGTCTCGTCTGAGTCGGGGCACGTCCAACTCGAGGACTTCGCGTTCCGGCCGAGCTGCCTCCAGGCCTCGCCCGACGCGACGATCACCCTCGAGAACACGGGCGAGACCCCCCACACCTTCACGGTGGAGGGAATCGACGTGGACGTCGAGGTGGACCCCGGGAGCTCCGCCGAGGCGAGACTCTCGGGTGCGGAGCCGGGCACCTACGCCGTCACGTGCACGCTCCATCCGCAGATGGAGGCAACACTCACCGTCGCGTGAGCCTCAGAATCCCAGCCGCTCCAGTGCCTTCGGATCGCGCTGCCACTCCTTCATGACCTTCACCCGCAGGTCCAGGAAGACCTTGGTGCCCAGCACCAGCTCCATCTCCTCCCGGGCGCGCGACCCGATCGTGCGGAGCGTCTGACCGCCCTTGCCGATCACGATCCCCTTCTGCGAGTCGCGCTCCACGATCAGGGACGCGTGGATCTTGGTGAGCCCCTCCTCGACCTCGATCTCCTCGAGCACGACCGTGATGGAGTGCGGCAGCTCCTGCCGGGTGACGTGGAGCGCCTTCTCCCGGATCATCTCCGCGAGCCTCATCTCGAAGGGCTGGTCCGAGATCGTCTCCTCGGGGTAGAGGGCCGGTCCTTCAGGGAGCAGCCCCAGGACGATGTCCCGGAGCATCCCGACCCCCTTCCCGTCCCTCGCCGAGACCGGCACGATCTCGTCGTAGTCGCCGATCTCGGCCGCCGCGGTCAGCTGAGGCACGACGCCGTGCTTGCCGGTGGCGTCGATCTTGTTCACCACCGCGATCTTCGGGGAGGCGTGGGGCCGGACGCGCCGTTCGTACACGAAGGCGTCGCCGCGCCCGATGCCGGACGCCGCGTCGAGCACGTGGAGGATCACGTCGACCCCCTCGACGGCGTCGCCGACCATGCTGTTCAGTCGGGTACCGAGCTCCGTCCGCGGCTTGTGGAAACCGGGGGTGTCGGTGAAGACGATCTGCGCGTCTTCGGTCGTCAGCACGGCGTGAAGGCCGCGTCGGGTGGTCTGCGGCTTGTCCGAGACGATGGAAACCTTGTGACCGACGAGCGCGTTCACCAGCGTCGACTTGCCGACATTGGGGCGGCCCACCACGGCGACGAGGCCCGAGCGGGAGATCACCGGAGGTCGTCCGGGCCGAAGGCGTCGGGAAGCAGGTCTCCGAGACGCCACCGGACGCGGACCCCGTCCGCTCCCTCCGCGACGACCGGCGTGTCGGCGTCGCCGAACTCCCACAGCACCTGCCGGCAGCCGCCGCACGGCGGCGTCGGTGTCTTCGCGTTCGTGGCGACGGCTGCCGCGAGGATCCTCTTCCCTCCCGACGCGACCATCGACGCCACCGCGTTGCGTTCCGCACAGACGGAGAGCGGGTAGCTCGCGTTCTCGACGTTCACGGCCGTCCGGATCGAGTCGTCCTCGATCAGCAGCGCGGCGCCGACGTGGAACCCGCTGTAGGGGACGTATGCCCTCGGCAGGATCTCGCGAGCGGCCCGCAGCATCTCGTCGAGCTTGGCATCGTCTATCTCTCTGGGGCCCTCGATCTCTATGGGGCCGTCGACCTCAGGCATCGGTGGTCTCCGGCCCCTCGCCGTTCTGATCCGACCGCGTGATCAGCACGCTCGCGATGCGCCGCCCCTGCACCTTGTCGGCCTTGAGGTTCAGCCCGCGGAACGAGACCTCCTCGCCCTTCTCGGGCATCCGCCCGAGCAGATCGAGCATCAGACCGGCCACCGTGTCCCACTCCTCGTCCGGCAGCTCGGTCCGGAGCAGCTCGTTCACGTCGTCGATCGACGCCTTCCCGGAGACGCGGTAGATGCCGTCGCCGAGCTCCAGCACCTCGGGTTCCTCGCGGTCGTACTCGTCGGCGATCTCGCCGACCAGCTCCTCGAGCAGGTCCTCGAGCGACACGATGCCGGTCACCGAGCCGTGCTCGTCGTAGACCAGCGCCTGGTGGAACTTCTCGCGTTGCATCTCCTTGAGGAGCTCCGCGACGCGCTTGGTCTCGGGAACGAAGTGCGCCGGGCGCATGATCTCCGAGAGTGGCATGTCCCGTTTCCCCTGATGGAGCGCCTTCAGGACGTCCTTCGCGAACACGACACCTTTCACCTCGTCGAGCGACTCGTGGAACACAGGGATCCGTGAGTAGCCGTGCGAGAGCACCAGGGCCTGGACGTCGCGAAGCGTCTTGTCGTCCTCGATCGCGACGATGTCCGGGCGCGGCACCATCACCTCGCGCACGATCGTGTCGCCGAACTCGAAGATCGAGTGGATCAGCTCCTTCTCGCCCTCGTCGATCGAGCCCTCCTCGGAGCCGACCTCGGCCATCGAACGGATCTCCTCCTCGGAGACGAACGGGCCCTGCTTCAGCCCCTTGCCCGGGAGGAGCACGTTGGCCAGACCGATCAGGATCCGTGTCGGTGCCGCGAGGAGGCGACCGAGGAACCAGACGATCGGCGAGAGCGCGAGCGCGACGCGATCGGTGTGCAGGACCGCGAACGTCTTCGCCATCGCCTCCACGAACACGAAGTACAGGAGCGTGAACACGAACGACCCGAGCGTGACCCAGGTGTCGCCGAACTGGCGTTCGGCGAGGAACGCCACCAGGATCGCCGAGCCGTTCTGCGCGAACATCACCGTGAGGTACACGGCGTTCAGGTATCGAGGCGGATCCGACTCGATCTTGACCAGCGTCTCCGCGTTCCGCCGGCCCTCCTCCTGGAGCGCCAGCGCGCGAACGCGCGACGTCCGCGTCATGGAGGCCTCGGCCGCGGCCAGGACGGACCCGAAGAGGACGAGCGCGGCGGCGAGCACCCACCACCAGGTCATGGCGCGCGCATCCCGCTGTAGCGCTCCTGCCGCTCCCACATCCGGGTGCGCGCGCCGTCGTCCTCGTGGTCGTACCCGAGCAGATGCAGGATCCCGTGGACGAGAAGGAGCCGGAGCTCGGCCTCGGGGTCGCTCGGGGTTATTCCGCTCGGCCTCCGCGGGCGCCACGACGACGTCGCCGAGGAGCCGGACGCCGTCTTCGTCGATGTCGTCGAGCGGGAACGACAGGACGTCGGTCGGACCGGGCTCGTCCATGAACCGCTCGTGAAGTCCCGCGATCTCGTCCTGCTCGACGAAGGACACGGAGAGCTCCGCCCGCTCGATCCCTTCGCCTCGCATCGTGTCGCGGGCGAGCGCGCGCAGCCCCTCCTCGTCGACCGGGCGTCCCTGCCGGTTGGAGATCAGGATGCGAAGCCCGTCCGCGTCCAGATGGGGGTCGTCGTCCATCACTCGGCCATCCCGAGGCGCTGCTGACCGTAGCGGTCGTACGCCTCGACGATCTGCTGGACGATCTTGTGCCGCACGACGTCACGCCCGCCCAGCCGGCAGAACGTGATGCCCGAGATCCCCGACAGGATCTCCTCGATCACGAGGAGGCCCGATCGCTGGCCGTTGGCGAGATCCACCTGGGTGTCGTCGCCGTTCACGACGGCCTTCGATCCGAAGCCGATCCTCGTGAGGAACATCTTCATCTGCTCGGGGGTCGTGTTCTGCGCCTCGTCGAGGATGATGAACGCGTCGTTCAACGTTCGCCCTCGCATGAACGCGAGCGGCGCGACCTCCACCGTGCCCCGCTCCATGAGCCGCGAGAGGCTCTCACCGCCGGTCATCTCGAACAGCGCGTCGTAGAGCGGGCGCATGTACGGATCGATCTTCTCGTAGAGGGTCCCGGGGAGGAACCCGAGCCGCTCCCCCGCCTCGACGGCCGGTCGCGTGAGGATGAGCCGCGAGACCTGATGATCCTGCAACGCCCGCACCGCGGTGGCGACAGCCAGGTAGGTCTTGCCGGTTCCCGCGGGGCCGATCGCGAAGGTCACGGTGGAGCTCCTCATCGCATCGACGAACCGCTTCTGCCCGACCGTCTTGGGCGCCACCGACGTGCCCCGCGCCGTGAGCAGCGTGTCGCCGAGCACCTCGCTCGGCCTCATCGTGGCGATGCCCTCGCCGCCGCCCGCCTCTTCGTCGCCGCCGCCCTTGATCAGCTCGATCGTCTGCCCCACCGAGGAGTCGGAGAGTTGGTGTCCCTTCTCGAGGAGCGCCAGGAGCTCTTCGAACAACCGGGCCAATTGCTCGGCTTCGTGATCCGGCCCCTTGATCGTGATCTCGTTGCCTCGAACAAGGATGTCGGACGAGAACGCGGCCTCGATGAGCTTGAGGAACACATCGTGCTGCCCCAGGAGGGCCACCATCGACTGATGACCGGGGACGAGGATCTTCACTTGGGTGGTGGCGGCTGCCACGTGTCGCGCTCTCGGGGGGTGACCCCGTTCCTCCTGTTGTCGAGAACGGGACCCGTCGGGTCCCGTGGCCGCATCCTATCGGTTTCCTCAGCCGTGTTACCCCGGTGGCCACGCCATCGGCCGGCCGCCGAGCAGGTGGAAGTGCAGGTGGAACACGCTCTGTCCGGCGTCGGGCCCCACGTTCGTGACGAGCCGCCACCCGGACCCGTCGATCCCCTCGGCGTGGGCGAGCTGCGTCGCCGCCTGCGCCACGTCCACCAGCATGTCGCGGTGGCCTTCCTCGATCTCCGCGAGCGACCGGATGTGCTCCTTGGGGATGATCAGGATGTGCGTCGGTGCCTTGGGGTTGGTGTCGCGGAACGCGACCAACCGGTCCGATTCCCGGACGATGTCGGCGGGGATCTCGCGCGCCGCGATCTTGCAGAAGACACAGGAGGTGTCCGTCACGGTTCCCGAGCCTACCGCTGTTTCAGGAACGGAACTCGGGCCGTCGCAGGCCGCGCGGCGCCGCGCCGTTCCCGCCCGCCGGTTCTTCTCGCAGCTCGGCGAGCCGCTGGAGCAACGAGCGTTCCTCCTTCGACAGATCGCGGGGCGTGACGATGTGGAGGGTGACGAAGAGGTCGCCGCGTCCGCGCCGCTGGAGATGCGGCACACCCTTGCCCTTCAGCCGCAGGACCGTGCCCGACTCGGTTCCGGCCTCGATCCCGAGGCGTTCGGGTCCGTCGAGGGTCTCGATCTCGACCTCGCCGCCGAGGGTGGCCAGCGTGATCGTGACGTCCAGGACGCCGTACAGATCCTGGCCCTGTCGTTCGAACGCATCCGAGGGCTCGACCTCCACGCCGACGATCAGATCACCCGGAGGGCCGCCGGCCGTGCCCGCGTTCCCCTGACCCGCCACGCGAAGATCCATCCCCTCGAGGACGCCCGCCGGGACATCGAACGCGACCATACCCGGGGCACGCACGCGACCTTCTCCGGCGCACTCTTCGCAGCGATCGGGGATCTCCTCACCCGTGCCGCCGCACGTGAGGCACGGGGTCGCGGTCATCACGGTGCCGAAGATGCTCCGCCGCACGCTCTGGACCTCACCCGTCCCACCGCAGCTTCGACAGGTGATGGGCGACGTGCCCGGCTCCGCGCCGATGCCGGCGCATCGCGCGCACGTCGCGAGGCGCTCGATCTCCATCTCCTGTTGCACGCCGAAGACCGACTCGCGGAACGAGAGGCGCACGCGGGTGCGGAGGTCCTCGCCGCGGCGAACCCTCGACCGTGGTCCGCGCGACCGCACGCCGAACCCGCCTCCGAAGAACATGTCGAACAGGTCCTGGATGTCGGTGAACGGAGCGCCCTGCGGCCCGGCGGAGCCGAACTCGTCGTAGCGCCGCCGCTTCGCGGGATCGGAGAGGATCTCGTACGCCCCCGTGATCTCCTTGAACCGCTCCTGATCGGCCTGATCCGCGTTCACGTCCGGGTGCAGCGTCCGCGCCAGCTGCCGATACGCGGCCTTGATCTCGGACGGCGACGCATCGCGCCGGATCCCGAGGATCTCGTAGAGGTCGCGGACCGTTGCCATCGCGCTATGCCTCGTGCTCGGTGGCGATCTCCGAGAGCCGCTTCGCCACGGCGCGCACGGACGCCATCGCCGACAGGTAGTCCATCCGGGTCGGCCCCACCACTCCGATCGTCCCGACCGTGGCGTCGCCGGCCTTGAACGGCGCCGTCACGATGGACGCCTCCCACTCGCCGGTCGTCGGATGCTCGGCCCCGATCGTGACCCAGACGTCCTCTCGATCGGCCGTCACGTCCTGCAGGACCTGGAGCATCTCCTGTTCGCGCTCGAGGGTCTCGAACAGGCGACGAAGCGTCTGCCGACGCCAGACCTGCGCCTCGTCGGTGAGGTTGGAGACCCCGCCGATGACCACGTGCGCGGCACCTTCTCCCTGGGTCGCGGTGCGGAGCGTCTCGGCGACGTGCAGCAACAGGTCGTGATCGGTCGTGGACGCTTCGGCCGCGAGCTTCAACAGACTGGCCTGGGCGTCGAGGTAGGTGAGGCCCCGGAGGGACTGGAGCCGATCCTCGACCGATCGGAGCGCCTCGGCGTCCACCGACTCGGGCCGATCGATCACCCGTTTGTCAACGCGCCCGTGCTGCCCGACGGCCAGGATCATGACCGTCGGCCCCATGTCGATCAGCTCGAGACGGACGACCGGCTCCTCGGCGGCTCCCGGCGGGACCGCGAGACCGGCGTATTGCGTGAGCCGACTGAGCAGCTGCACGGATCCCTTGAGGACCTCCTCGAGGTCGAGGATGGCCTCGGCGAAGTAGCCGGCGATCGCCCGGCGATGCGTGTCTCGGAGGCGGAAGCCGTGGGGCTGTGTGTCCACGTAGTGGCGGTATCCCGTGTCGGTCGGGATGCGCCCGGCGCTCGTGTGTGGGTGGGACAGGAATCCGAGCTCCTCGAGGGCAGCCATCTCGTTGCGGATCGTGGCGCTCGAGACACCGAGTCCGGAGCTCTCGGCGATCGTCTCGGAGCCGACGGGCTCCCCCGACCGAACGTACTCCTCGACCACCGCGTTCAGGACCGCGCCCTTCCGGGGACCGAGCTCGTGGCGTTGCTCCACCATGACCTCATGCTACTGGCACTCTCGGTCCTCGAGTGCTAGGCGAGGCGTGTCAGCACCAGTCGACCGCGTCGAGGGCGTCCAGGAGCTCCATCGTGGCCGCCTGCGTGTCGCCACCGCCCTGCGCCACCTCCTCGTAGGACCGGATCGCGGTGATGGCGTCGTCCACCACGGCCGCACGATCCCGTTCTCCGAGCTTCCGGAGAGCGTCCGCATCCCCGTTCAGCGCCACGATCGCTCGCTCCAGGGCATCCACCCGGAGGAGTTGGACGTCGACGAGATCCCGACACACCTTGTTGAGTGGGTCGGCGGCCGAGGTCGGGGATGAGGGCGAGGGCGTGGGACTCGTGGCGGCGCCGTCGTCGCCCCCGAGCGCGAACGCGAGGGCGACGACGGCGCCGAGCGCCACGATCGCGCCCAGAAGGAGCGGCAGCGGCACGCCCACACGCGAGATCCCGCTGCGGTTCCTCCCGTGCGGCGTGCCGCAGTTCGGACAGGTCCACGCCCGCGTGCCGGGGCGCGTGTGATAGCGCTCGCCGCACACGGTGCACCGCACGAAGCCCCACGTGGCGGCGCACACGATGCATCGATAGCCGTCGGCGTCCGGGTCGATCTCCTGACGCGTCTGGCACTGAGGACAGGTGACCTCCGCCATAGGACGGCTCATGCTACCCGTCGCCGCCTGTTCGACCTGACCACGAGCAAGCGCACTCCCACCGCGAACCCCAAGACGGCGGCGATCCCGAGGAGCGTTGCGGCAACACCCATCTGGGGGCGGAACCCCGGCGGTGGCGGATCGCAAAGGTTCCGGAGGGTCGTGTCCAGCCGACCCTCGAGACCGAGCTCCGTGCGCGAGAGGTTCCGCAGCTCGTAGGGGTCCGCGTTCAGGTCGTACAGCTCACGTTCACCCGTGTCGTAGGACGCGAACAGATATCGCTCCGTCCGTACCGCGCAGTACGTGGGGATCGGATTGGCCCCCCGCATGTGTTCGATCAGGAGCGCGTGGCGCCACCCGTCCGCCGTTCCCGTGAGCAGCGGGATGAGGCTCTCGCCCTCGGCGCCGGGAAGCTCGACGCCGGCCACGTCCGCGATCGTCGGCGCCAGGTCGATGTTGGCGACCAGATGGTCGTCGGTCCGCGCGCCCTCGCCGACGATCGCGTCGGCGCGCACGACCAGCGGGACGCGGATCGCCTCCTCGTAGGGCACCTCCTTCTTGAGCCATCGGTGCTCGCCCCACAGCAGCCCGTTGTCGGAGGTGAAGATCACCAGAGCGTCGTCGAGGCGACCGGTGTCCTCGAGGGCGCCCAGGATGCGGCCAACGGCCCGGTCGACCGCCTGCAGCGAGCGGTACTGGTTGCGCCGCAACACCTCGAGACCTGCCGTCCGCTCGGGACCGATCGGGTGGATCGCCTGGATATGCCTCGGCTTGTCGGAGCGGTCGGCCTCGTCGAATGAGGGAGGTCTCCACACGGGCAGATCGCCGAACCCTTCCGCGTCCGCCGGCGCCGGGGTCGCGGGCGCATGGGGCGCCGCCGGCGCGAAGAGGGCGAACACGGGGCCTTCGGTGTTCCGGATGAATCCCTCGGTGTGGGCGGCCAGGACGTCGGTCGAGTAGTCCTCGGGCTCGGACCCCGCGGCGATGCACGGTCCCGTCGACCGTGAGGCCGTAGTCGAAGAACTGCGAGTGCACGAAGGCGACCCATCGGTCCCAGCCCGGCGGGACGTAACCCGTCAGCGCGTCGTGCTGATACGAGTCGAGGTACTTCCCGAAGAAGCCGGTGGCGTAGCCAGCGTCGTGGAGCTCCGTCGCGATCGTCGTCGAATCCTTGAACGACGCGAAGCCGCCATACGGAAGCCCCTGGCGGTACACGCCAGTGGTGTGCGGATACTCCCCCGTCAGGATCGACGCGCGGCTCGGGCAGCAGAGCGAGCTCGTCGTGAACGACTCCGAGAAGTTGACCCCCCGCTCCACCAGAGACCGCTGGACCTCTGGCATCGCCCACAGCGTGTCCCATCGCTGGTCGTCCGTGACGATCAACAGGATCGACGGCCGATCCGCCGGCTCGTCTTGGGCCGAGCCGCCGATGGGGCGAGGCAGACAGAGACGGTCAGCGCCGCAAGACAGGCCGAAGCAAGACGGGCGGCTTTGCTCCAGACGTGGAGCGTGGAAAAGGCGGTGCCCTGCATCGTGGCCGAGCGTAACCCCTTCCCTATTCGCGGAGAGGAAACAGGTGCCATGACAACCGTTCCGGGCTCCCGGGCGTCCTACGATCGGTGACGTCGGAACGAGCCCGAGAAGGGATGCGCAACTGGACGAAGCCGAGATCCGCGGGTTCCTCGTGCGCGACTACCCGCGCCTGGTGAACGCCGTGGCCCTTGCGTCCGGGAGCTACCCCGCAGCGGAGGACGCGGTGCAGGAAGCACTGGTTCGAGCATGGATCCGATCGGAACGAGGCGAAGGGGTGGAGTCGCTGCCCGCGTGGGTCGCAGCCGTGGCGCTGAACCTGACGCGAAGCGGATGGCGGCGGACGATGGCCGAGCGACGGGCCCGACGGCGGTTGCCCGAGAGATCCGACGCTGCCACGCCGAGCGAAGAGCACATGGACGTGGCGAGAGCGCTCGAGACGCTCCCCCGGCGCCAACGCGAGGTGGCCGTCCTTCGCTATCTGCTCGAGATGAGCACCGCCGAGGTCGCGGCCGCGCTGGGGATCGCGGAAGGAACCGTGAAGAGCTCGCTCGCGCGAGCGAGGGCGCATCTCGCGGAGGCGCTCGCCGTGCATGACACCGAGGTGACGAACGATGTCGAAGGTCGATGACGAGCTGACCCGCCGGCTCCACCGAGCCGAGCGCCCGGTGGACGTCGACGTGGTGTTCGAGGGCTTGGCGCGCCGTCGCTCGCACCGCGAACGCGTTCGCCGCGTTCAGACCGCGGTGCTCGCCGTCACGGTTCTCGCAGCGACCGCCGGAGGATTCGCAGCGTTGTCTCGGGCGTTCAGGGAGACCCCAGAAGGGATCCCTGGTTCGCCCGAGCCGAGCAGTGTGCCCGGTGTGGCTGAAGGGACCGACATCGGGCTGGGGTTCCACCTCTGCCAGGCGGAGCGGCTCGGCGGGATCGACTTCCTCGGGGACGGCACCAGGGGGACTGCGTGGATCGGCGTGCCGACCGACGCCGACGGAACGTGTCCGAGGCACGCCCGGCCCGGGAGGTACGTCGTGGCCGAGGACCACACGGGAGACGGCGTCGCTGACTCGTGGCTCGATCTCCCCTGGCGGTGCGACGTCGACTGCGTGCCCTTCGACGCGACCGACCTCGATGCGAACGGGACGGAAGAGCTGGTCGTCGCCAGCTACTTCTCGATCATGGACTACTACGTGATGGGACTGCAGCCGAACACCGACGGCGCTCTTGAGATCCGGCCCCTGCTCGTTGCGGAACCCGGGCACGAACCGGTGGGTCTGGTCGCGGGCGAACCGCTTCGGATCGATGCCGGAGGCGACGAGGGGTACGGCAGCCAGATCGAGTGCGAGGGTTACCCTGATGCGCCCGTTCTGATCTGGTCGTGGAGCAACCAGCCGGTCGAGACGAACCTGCCGAGGGAAGTACACATCACGCGACTTCAGCTTCGATCGGACGGACTGTTCCACGTGGTCGAGACGAACGACTACACCGTGCCGGCCGACCAGCCGTCGGGGATCCAGCGATCGACGGCCCCTGCCTGCGGAGTCGATTTCCACCCGGACGCTTAAGAGGTCAGGCCGAGAACCAGCTCGTTGAGCAAGAGCATGCCGCGCTCGGTCGGGATCAGGTTGCCGTCGTCGTCGAGCAGGAGCCCGCTCTGCAGATACGGCTCGGCGCGGCCGTCCTCGACCCAACTCGCCGGGATGCCCTGGAGGATCCGGAGGCGGAGGAACACCTCCTCGAGGTAGGCGTCGGCGGGTTCGAGCTCCTCGGACCCGCCGACGGGAAGCTCGCCGCGTTCGACCATCGACAGGTACTCCTCGGGCGGGCGGACGTTCCACCAACGCCGGCCGTCCCGATACGCGTGCGCCCCGGCGCCGAGCCCGACATAGGGCCGTCGTTCCCAGTACCCCAGATTGTGGCGACACTCGTACCCGGGCTTCGCCCAGTTGGAGATCTCGTAGTGGCCGTAGCCCGCATCGCCGAGGAGCCCGCACGCGGTTTCGAACATCTCGGCCTGGAGGTCGGGGTCGGGCGCCGGTGTGTCGCCTCGCGACACCTGGCGGCCGAGCGCCGTCGCCGGCTCGATCGTGAGCGCGTACGCGCTCACGTGCTCCGGCGAGAGCGCGATCGTCTCCTCGAGCGTTCGCTCCCACGACTCCACGCTCTCCCCCGCCGCGCCGTAGATCAGATCGAGGTTCACGTTGTCGTATCCCGCCGAGCGAGCGGCGCGGAAGGCCGTCACGACCGACTCCGGCTGATGGATCCGCTCCAGCGCCGCCAGCACCGAGCGATCGAAGGACTGCGCGCCCATCGACAAGCGGCTGTAGCCCGCTTCCCGCAACCCGGAGAGCTTCGGCTCGTCCACCGTGTCGGGGTTCGCTTCGATCGTGACCTCCGCATCCGTCGTCACGGCGTACGACGCCCGAAGACGCACGAGCAGCGCCTTCAGGTCCGCCACCTCGAGCGTGGTCGGCGTGCCGCCGCCCAGGAACACGCTCACGATCTCCTCGCCCTCCCACGAGGGCGCGGCGAGCTCCGCCTCCCGGAGCAACGCCGCCACGTACCTCGATGCCAGATGATCGAGACCGGCGTACGCGTTGAAGTCGCAATACCCGCAGCGCGTCAGGCAGAAGGGAACATGGACGTAGATGCCGGCGGCGTCCAGAGACCCACTCACTTCTTCTTCGCCCCCTCGTCCGCGCGCAGCGCCGCGATGAACGCCTCCTGCGGGACGTCGACGCGACCCACCTTGCGCAGCCGCGCCTTCCCCTTCTTCTGCTCCTCCAGCAGCTTCCGCTTGCGCGTGATGTCGCCGCCGTAGCACTTCGCGAGCACGTCCTTGCGCTTCGCCTTCACGGTCTCGCGCGCGATGATCTTCGAGCCGATCGCCGCCTGGATCGCGACGTCGAACATCTGCCTCGGGATCAGCTCGCGGAGCCGCTCGGTCATCTTCTTCCCATAGGTGTATGCCTTCGACCGGTGCACGATGGTGCTGAAGGCGTCGACGGGCTCGCCGTGCAGGAGCACGTCGACGCGCACGACGTCGGACTCCTGATAGCCCCACGGCTCGTAGTCGAGCGACGCGTAGCCGCGCGTGCTCGACTTCAGCTGATCGAAGAAGTCGAAGACGATCTCGGCGAGCGGCAGCATGTAGTGGACCTCGGCCCGTTCCGGGGTGAGGAAGGTCGTGTTCACCAGCTCGCCCCGGCGCGACTGGCAGAGGTCGAGCACCGCCCCGAGGTACTCCTTCGGTGCGATGACGGTGGCGAAGACGATCGGCTCCTCGACGCGGTCATACGTCCCCGGGACCGGCATCTCCGCCGGGTTGTGCACGACGATCGTCTCGTCGCCTCGGATCACGTGGAACTCGACGTTGGGCGCCGTCGCGATCAGCTCGAGGTCGAACTCCCGCTCGAGCCGCTCCTTCACGATGTCCATGTGCAGCAGGCCGAGGAACCCGACGCGGAACCCGAACCCCAGGGCCTGCGACACCTCGGGCTCGTAGCTGAGCGCGGAGTCGGAGAGCTTGAGTCGGTCGAGCGCTTCACGGAGTTCGGAGTAGTCGCCACCCTCGTTGGGGAACAGGCCCGACCACACCATCGGCTTCGGCTCGCGGTATCCGGGCAGCGGCTCGCTCGCGGCGTTCGGACCGGCCATCGTGATCGTGTCGCCGACCTTCGCCTGATGGACGTCCTTGAGCCCGGTGACGATGTAGCCGACCTCACCGGGACCGAGCCGGTCGACCGGGAGGGGCTCGGGCGCCATGACGCCGGCTTCCTCGGCCTCGGACTCGACGGCGGTCGCCATGAGACGGATCTTCCCTCGACTCGGCAGCTCACCGTCCTTCACGCGGACGGAGGCGATCACCCCTCGGTAGGGGTCGAACATCGAGTCGAAGACGAGGGCTCGGAGGGGCGCCTCGGGATCGCCGACGGGCGCGGGCACCTGTTCGATCACCGCCTTCAGGAGCTCCTCGACACCCTCTCCCGTCTTCGCCGAGATCCGGAGGATGTCGTCGGGATCCCGGTCGAGGAGGTCGGCCAGCTCCTTCGCCCGCAGGTCGGGTTCGGCCGCCGGCAGGTCGATCTTGTTCAGCGCGGGCACGATCGTGAGGCCGGCATCCCGCGCGAGGTGGAAGTTGGCGAGCGTCTGCGCCTCGAGTCCCTGCGCGGCGTCCACCAGGAGCACGGCACCCTCGCAGGCCTCGAGCGAACGCGAGACCTCGTACGTGAAGTCGACGTGGCCGGGTGTGTCGATCAGGTTCAGCTCGTAGCCGTCGTGGTTGAGCCGCACCGCCTGGGCCTTGATCGTGATCCCGCGCTCCCGCTCGAGGTCCATCCGGTCGAGGTACTGCGCGCGCATGTCGCGGTCCGCGACGGCGTGGGTGAGCTCCAGGAGGCGGTCGGCCAGCGTGGATTTGCCGTGGTCGATGTGCGCCACGATGCAGAAGTTCCGGATGTGGGAGGTGTCCACGCTGCCAATGGTACGGGCGGCAGGGCGCCGGCCGGGGAGAAAGAACCCACTGGTAGACTGCCCGCTTCATGGCCAACATCAAGTCTCAGATCAAGCGCAATCGCCAGAACGAGAAGCGTTCGGAACGGAACAAGACCGTCCGCACGGCGCTCAAGACGTCAACGAAGAAGGTCCGGACCGCGATCGGGGCCGGGGACGCGGAGGCGGCGACGGCCCAGCAGCGGGAAACCTCCCGAGCGCTCGACAAGGCGGTCGCCAAGGGCATCGTGCACAAGCGAACGGCCGCCCGGCGTAAGAGCCGGCTGGCCAAGGCGGCGAGCTCGATCTCGCCGAGTAGCGCGGCGCCCCCTCCTCCCTCCCGCTCCTAGACTCGCTCCTCGATGTCCGCTGGATCCTCGGATCGATCGATGGAGCCGTACTACGAGCGTCGGTCGGCCGAGTACGACGACTGGTACCGGGGCACCGGGCTGTTCGCCGACCGGGATCGTCCCGGGTGGGGAGACGAGCTCCGGGCCGTCGAGGACGTGGTCTCCTCGCTTCCACCATCCCGGACCTTGGACGTCGCCTGCGGGACGGGCTTCATCACGACGCACTTCCGCGGCCGCGTGATCGCGACCGACGCCAGCCCGGGGATGCTTGCGGCGTCGCGTGCGCGGCACGGTCACCCACTCGTTCGGGCCGACGCGTTCGCCCTGCCCTTCCGCGACGACAGCTTCGACCGTGTCTTCACCGGCCATTTCTACGGACATCTCGATCCCGAGCAGCGAGCCCGCTTCCTCGCCGAAAGCCGGCGGATCGCACCGGCGCTCGTGGTCCTGGATGCCGCGCTCCGCGATGACGTCGAGCCCGAACAGATGCAGGAGCGGATCTTGAACGACGGGTCGTCGCATCGCGTGTTCAAGCGGTATCTCACGGCGTCGCAACTCTCGAGCGAGCTCGGGGGCGGCCGTGTGCTGTTCGAGGGCCGATGGTTCGTGATCGTCGAGTCCGCGTCCCGCTGATCAGGTCGTCGCGATCGAGGTCACGAGGGTCGGCATCACCACATCGCCGGTCGCGCCGGATTTGAGCGCGCGATCGGCCTCCGTGATGCGGTCGTGCAGCGTCACGAGCTGCGCCATCGAGAAGTTCCTCGCCTGCTGCTGGTACCGGCGGGCTTGCCAGTCGAAGCGGAGGCCGGCCTCCTTGGCCACCTGCGCCGGAGGCATCCGGTCCGGGAGCGAGCGCACCTTCAGAAGGTCGCGGAGGCGGGCGGCGATCCCGCCGAGAACCATCAGGGGGTCGTCGCCGCCCTCCTCGATCGCCCGGAGCGACCGGATCGCGCCGGGCAGGTCCTTGCCGAACGCCCGGTCGCAGAGATCCCAGGTCTTCTGCTCGCCGAGCCCGCGGAACTGCTGCGCCACCTCGCGGGGTCCGACGCGCTGTCCGGCGAACACGTCCTGGAGCTGGCCGAGCGCCGCGACCAGCTGACCGGGCTCCGGGCCGAGCGTCTCCACGAGCGCGCGAGCACCCGGGATCGCGAGATCGAGTCCGTGGTCCTTCGCCCGGGCGACGAGCCAGGGCTCCAGCTCCTTCTTGGCGATGTCGACTTTGCGGACCTCGCCCACCGGCTCCACGAGCTTCTGGAGAGCGGCGGGCACCTTCCCGCGCTCGGCGACGACGCAGGACAGCACCAACGTGGCGTCGGGGTCGGGGGCCGCGAGGTATCGCCCGATCTCCTCGAGGGTCTCCTTCCGGAGCGACCTGGCGTCGTTGACGAGGAGCGCGCGAGGCTCACCGAACAGCGAGGGCGTGGCCAGCCCCTGGAGCTCCCCGCCCTCCCACTGGGCGGCATCGACCTCCGTGGCCTTGGTCTCGCCCAGGAGGGCGAGCGCCGCCTCGCGCAGGAGGTAGTCGTCCTCTCCCCAGAGCAACGTCACGGGAGGGGTCGGCTTCGCCGTCATCGTTCGGACTCTACCGACGGAGTGGGACCCGTGAAGAGAACCGTGATCGTGCCGTGCCGGTCGGTGCGCCAGACCTCCGCCCCGGATGCCACGAGGGCATCGAGGGTGAACGCCGTCGGATGTCCGTAGTCGTTCTCACCGACCGAGACGACGGCCACCTCCGCGTCGACCGCGTCGAAGAACTCCGGGACCGAGGTCGCCGCGCCGTGATGTGGGACCTTCAGCACGTCGGCGTGGAGGTCGACCCCGGACTCGAGGAGCACCTCCTGGGCGGGCTCCTCCGGCTCGGTGGCGATCAGCACGACGTGTCCGTCATACGTCGCTCGGACGACGATCGCGTCGTTGTTCGTATCGGACTCGGTGCCCATCCAACATCGATCGGGCGACAGGATGTCGAGACGGAGCAGCCCGAGCCAGAACGTGGCGCCCGCCCGCGGGTTCCGAACCTCCACGTCTTCGTCGGCGATCGCGCGATCGAGATCGGCCTGCAGCGGCGAGGGCTGCTCGTCCTCGCAGCCCGGCTGGAGGAGGAGTCCCACCGGCATGCGCGCCAGCACCGACGGCAGCCCGATGATGTGGTCGGCGTGCGGATGACTCGCCACCACGATGTCCAGCCGCTTGATGCGAAGCGCCGAGAGCTCGGTGGCGACCTGATCCCGCTCCGGTCCCCCGTCGACCAATACCGTGGCGCCCTCCGGCGTCGTGAGCAGCGCGGCGTCCCCCTGTCCGACGTCGAAGATCCGGACGGTGAAGCCGTCGGGCGGTCCGCTCCCGAGAGCGGACGCCCACACGAAGACGGGGAGGACGGCGACCGCGACCGCGGTCGCCGTCCTCGGCGGCTTCCACCCCGTGCGGATCCAGACGACCACCGCCGCGACGACCACGGTCCCGCCGACGAGGACGAGCGGCCCGCCCTCGGAGCTCAGGTATCCGACCGGGGCCTTGCCGAGGTGATCCGCCACGAGCTCGAGCCACCGCATCGGCAGGACCGCGACGGCTCCGACGACCTTCCCGAGCGGGAACCACGCCAGACCCGTCGCGGCGGCCACGGCGCCGAGGAGGAGCGACGGGGCGACGAGCGGGAACGCAGCGAGGTTCGCCGGCAGCGTGACCAACGGGACCTCGTGGAACTGGTGCAGCAGGATCGGCGTGACCCCGAGCTGCGCCGAGATGGTCGCGCCGGCGGCCGCCGCGAGCGGGCTCGGCACGAAGTGCCCGAACCGCTCGGCGAGCGGCGAGGCGAGCGCGACCATGCCGGCGGTCGCCGTGACGGAGAGCTGGAACCCGACCGACCAGACGAGCCAGGGATCGATGACCAGCAGGCCGAGCACGGCGGCGGAGAGGATCGATGCCGTCGTGCGAGGCCTGCCCGCGAGCACGCCGACCAGCGCGAGACACGCCATCACGCCGGCGCGGAGCACCGACGGCTCGGCTCCGGTGAGGATGGTGAAGAACGCGACCGCGCCGAAGCCGACCGCGAACTTCGGCCACCGTGAGAGGCGGAGGAGCGCCGACGCCGCGAGGACGGGCGCGAGGACCATCGCGACGTTCCCGCCGGAGACCACCAGGAGGTGGCTGAGGCCGGCGGCGCGGAAGTCTCGTTCCAGACCGGGATCCAGCTGGGAGTCGTCCCCCAGCAGCAGTCCGAGGAGCAGGCCCGCTTCCTTCGCGGGGAACACGCGCTCGATCGAGCTCCCCACGACGCGACGCGCACCCTGTGTGGCGCGGACGAACGCGCTCGGCGAAGGCCCGAGCCGGGTGAACGTCTGCAGTTGGAGCTGGGCGGGGATCCCTTTGTGCCGGAGCGCTTCCGCGAACCCCGGGTCGTCGGGCACCCGGAGCGCGCCTTCGAGGAGGACACGGTCACCGCGGAGGGCCCGTGGGGTTCCCTCGCTGCCGCTGACCCACACCGACGAGCGAAGGGTCGCAGCACCGTCGGACCACTCCACCTTGCTGACCTGCGCCGTTGCGGACCAGCCCAGTGAGGTCTTCTGCGGGTCGGTCTTGAGTGTCGCCTCGATGACCACGCGCTCGGGCGCGAGCGCGGCAAGGAGTGCGCCGTCGAGACCGCGATCGTGGAAACCGCCCCAGCCGGCCCCGAGGACGAGCACACCGGCGAGGGACAGGACGGCCGCGACGGCCGGCGTCACGGCCGAGCTGACGCGACGCCCCGCGACCGCTTCGATCGCCGCGTGATCCGCAGGGAGGAGGTCCGCGCGGACGAGCGGCCCGGGGCCCCGGCGCTCCCGGCCCGCGACGAACCATCCGCTGCCGAGCGCGAGCAGTCCAACCATGAAGGCGATCCGCGGCCCGGCCCATCCCGGCATCGAGCTCCCGCACAGGAGCCCGAGGGCGAACGCGGCCGCCGCGGACGGCAGCATCCACGCGCCCATCGGCGCTCCTCAGACCGTGACCTGGTCGCGGATCTCCTCGAGCGTCGCCGGGCCGATCCCGCTCACGTCCATCAGGTCCTCGACCGACGCGAACGGGCCGTTCTGGTCTCGGTACTCGACGATCGTCGCGGCGAGCACCTCGCCGATGCCGGAGAGCGCCTCCAGCTCGGTCGCCGAGGCGGAGTTGATGTTGATGAGGCCGCTCGACGAGCCGGGCGCCGTCCCGCCCGGCACGCCGGCCACGGCCGGCCCCGTCTTCGGCACGAGGATCTGGGTTCCGTCGGCGAGCGGCGCCGCGAGGTTCAGGAGGCTCAGGTCCGCCTTCGGCAGGGGCCCGCCCGCGCGCTCGATCGCATCGATCACCCGATCGCCTTCGACGAACTCGAACACGCCGGGCTGCCGCACCGCGCCCGCGACGTCCACGATGACGGAGACGGAGGGGCTCGGCGACGACGAGACCTGGGCGGCGCCGGGCCCCGACTCGGCGATCGTCACCGGCTTGGGCAGCGAGCGCGCGTACCAGAGCCCGGCGCCGCCCAGCACCGCCACCAGGACGACGATCAGCCCGGCGATCTCCCCGCGGGAGAGCGTGTCCAGACGGTCCCGGAACGACATGGCGGGGACGCTAGGCGCGGACGTGTCCCTCCGCAGTGAAACCCGTCACGCTTGTCGGAAATCCTCCACGCGGAGCCCCTCCTGCACCGCGGTGACGAAAGCGCGAGCCCCGTAGATGCTGGCGAACACCTTCCCGTCCAGCCGGCCGCTCGATGCTTGGCCTGCTACGCAGCCGACCGCTCGATGCTTGGCTCGACCTGCGCGAACTGCCTGCTACGCGCGCGTGACGAAGTTGACCAGCTTCGGCGCGCGGACGATCTCCTTCACGACCTGGCGATCGCCGATCGCGCGCCGGGCCTTCTCGGACGCGTGCGCCAGCTCGAGGACGCGTGCCTCGTCTCGCATCCGCCGGCACCTCGATCTTGTCGCGGACCTTCCCGTCGACCTGGACGATGAGCGTGACGGTGTCCTCCGCCGCCAGCGCCTCGTCGTAGACGGGCCAACTCGAGACGTGGACCGACTCGCCATGGCCCAGGACCTCCCGCCAGAGCTCCTCCGCCGCGAACGGCGCGAACGGCGCGAGCATCTGGACGAATGCCTCCGCGGCTCCCCGGGCGGCTCCGCCCGCGTCGAGCGCCGAGCGCATCCCGTTGGTCAGCACCATCAGCTTCGAGATCGCGACGTTGAAGTGGAACCGCTCGATGTCGACCGCGACTCCCTTGATCGTGCGGTGCGTCAGCCGCACGAGTTCCCCCGGCTCCTCCCCGCCACCCGCAGCCGCCTCGCCCACCGCCGCGAACACGCGCCCCAACCAGTGGTGCACACCGGGACGGTGATCGGCGTCGCCGGCGATCAGCTTCCAATCGATGTCGTCCTCGAACGGGTTCGCGAACAGCATCGTGAGGCGCATCGAGTCGGCGCCCCACCGTTCGACGAGCGGCATCGGCTCCACGACGTTGCCCTTCGACTTCGACATCGACGCGCCGCCGTAGATCACCTGGCCCTGGTTCATCATCCGCCCGAAGGGCTCGACGAACGGGACCATGCCGGCGTCGTACATCGCCTTCGTGAAGAAGCGCGCGTAGAGCAGGTGCAGGATCGCGTGCTCGACTCCCCCCGTGTACTGGCTGACGGGCCACCGTTCGACGTCCTCGCGCCGGAACGGTCCCTCCTCGTAGCCCGGGGAGCAGTAGCGGAAGAAGTACCAGCTCGAGTCGACGAACGTGTCCATCGTGTCGGTATCGCGTCGCGCGTCACGACCGCACGTCGGACAGGTCGTCTTCACGAACCGGTCGTGACGCGCGAGCGGCGACATGCCGCCCGGGCGGAAGTCGACGTCTTCGGGGAGCTCGACGGGCAGGTCCGCCTCGGGCACGGGTACCTCTCCGTGCTCGTCGCAATGGATGATCGGGATGGGCGCGCCCCAGTACCGCTGCCGGGAGATCAGCCAGTCGCGCAGGCGGAACGTGACGGCGGCGACGCCCGAGCCCCTGTTCCTCCAGCCACTGCGCCACCTTCGCGATCGACTCGGGTGAGCGCTGGCCGTCGAAGGGGCCCGAGTTCACCATCACACCCTCGTGGTCGTAGGCCTCCGTCATCGAGGCGGGATCACGCTCCTCGCCGGGCGGCTGGATCACCACGCGGATCTCGAGACCGTGCTCGCGTGCGAACTCGAAGTCGCGCTGGTCGTGAGCGGGCACCCCCATCACCGCGCCCGTGCCGTATTCCATCAGCACGTACGGCGCGACGAAGACGGGCACGCGCTCACCGTTGACGGGATCCACGACGTGGACGCCGAGCGGCACGCCTTCGCGGCTCTCGGCCTGCTCGCGGTTCGTGAGCGGCGTGGCCTGCAAACGATCGACGAGCCGACGAGCGGCCTCCGACGTGCCTCCCACCTCCGCAAGCTTCGCGACGAGCGGGTGCTCGGGCGCGAACACGAAGAACGTGACCCCCCAGAGCGTGTCGGGCCTGGTGGTGAACACCTCGACCTCGTCGCCCGTCTCCTCGACGGTGAAGCGAACCGTCGCCCCCTCGGAGCGCCCGATCCAGTTCCGTTGCATCCTGATCACGTGCTCGGGCCACTCGTCCAGGGTGTCCATGTCGTCGAGCAGACGCTGCGCGTACTCGGTGATCTTGAAGAACCATTGCGTGAGGTCCTTCCGGACGACCGCGGTCCCGCATCGCTCGCAGAAGCCGTTGATCACCTGCTCGTTGGCGAGCACCGTCTGGTCGTTGGGACACCAGTTCGCCGGGGCGTACTTCCGGTACGCGAGGCCCATGTCGAAGAGCTTCAGGAACAGCCACTGCGTCCAGCGGTAGTACTCCGGGTCCGACGTGTGCAGTCGACGGGTCCAGTCGAAGGACATCCCCAACCGCTTGAACGAGCGGGCCTGCTGCTCGATGTTCTCGTAGGTCCATTCCTTGGGGTGGATGCCCCGCTTGATCGCCGCGTTCTCGGCGGGCAGACCGAACGAATCCCAGCCGATCGGATGCAGGACGTTGTGTCCCTGCAGCGCGCGGAACCGAGCGACGACGTCGCCGCCGCTGAACGCCTCGGCGTGGCCCAGGTGCAGGTCTCCCGACGGGTACGGGAACATGTCGAGCGCATAGAAGCGGGGCCGCTGGTCCTCAGGGTCGTCGGAGGCGCGGTAGAGCCCCTCCTCCTCCCAGACCTGCTGCCATTTCGGCTCGATCTCGGCGGCGTCGTAGCGCTGCATCGGGTCATCGTAGCGGGCAACCTCCGTACACTGGCGTCACGAACGTGGGGACCGACACCGGGCAGCGGCGCAGACCCACGAAGGCGCTCGACCGCAAGGTCCTCAGGTTGTGGTGGACGACCTGGGGCGTCCTGGTGGCCATCGGGGCGGCCGTCGCATCGCCGCTCCGGGACCAGTCTCAAGCTGCCGGGACGGCGTACGTGATCGGGGTCGTCGCCGCGATCGTGCTGGCGGCCGCCATCCCCTATCTCCGCTACCGCCGTTGGCGATACGAGATCCGAGAGCGCGACCTCTTCCTCTCGCACGGCTCGCTCTTCTTCGTCCTCACGCTGATCCCGTTCGATCGGATCCAGTACGTCGAAACGCACCAGGGACCGCTCGATCTCGCATTCGGATTGATGCAGCTCGTCGTCTACACGGCGGCCGGGAGGGCGGCCCGGATCCCCGGGCTGGCGCCGGAAGAGGCGGGGTCGCTCCGCGAGGAGCTCTCGAAGGTTGCCGGCACCCAGAGTGTCTGAGCCCCCGCCGCGGCCGGATGTGGCCGGCGATGAGGGAACGGGGGCGACGCCGTTCACGACGTGGAGGCACCTGCACCCGGCGGCGATCGCCGTCTGGATCTCCGGCATCATCGGCGGCTTCGCGATCCCGCTGGTGGTGCTCGTGGTGCTCGGCGGCGAGCGCGGACCGCTCTTCTTCTCGGCGGTGTTCGGTGGGATCGCCGTGATCGGATCCGCCATCAGGTGGACGCGGTTCTTCTACCGGCTCGACGGGCGGACCCTGGTGATCCGAGGCGGCCTCCTCCAGCGATGGGAGCGAACCATCCAACCGGCGCGGATCCAGAGCGTGGACGTGGTCCAGAAGCTCACGCATCGCCTCTTCGGCGTGGTGGAGCTGAGGATCGAGGTCGTCGGCGGGACCGGAACCGAAGGATCCTTGGTCGCCCTGACGCCGGAGGAGGCGAAACAGCTCCGCGCACTCCTCATGGCCGAACACGTCGCGGACGACGACCCGACGGAACCCGCGCTCGTGCGGATGCGTGCCGCAGACCTGCTGCTCGCCGGCGTGACCGGTGGTCGTGTCGCCGTGGTCGCGGCGATGGCGGGGTGGGCGTTCCAGGTCCTGCCCGAAGGCACGTTCGTCGAGACGCTGAACCGTCTCGCAGGAGCCGGACGATCCGACTTCGAGACCATCCTGGTGATCGTCGGGGTCCTGCTGACCGCCTCGATCCTGATCTCGCTCGTGAGCACGATCCTCGTCTACTGGGATTTCACCGCCGTGCGCCGGGGCGATCGGCTGATCATCACTCGAGGGCTCCTCCAAACGCGGCGTTCCGTCGTCCCCATCGCACGCATCCAGGCGATCCGGCTCGAAGAGAACCTGGTCCGGCGAGTGTTCGGGCTCGCGTCCCTCCGCGTCCTGACCGCCGGGTACGGCCGCGGTTCCGGCGACGAGCAACAGTCGAGCATGCTCGTCCCGGTCGCCGATCGGACGCGATGCCTCGAGCTTCTTGGAGGCGGTCCTCGGCTCGGCCGATCTCCGGAACGCCCAGATCCTTCCTGCTCCGCCGCGGGCCCTCGTGCGTCGCCTGTGCCTCGGCGCGGTCGTCGGTATCGGGGCGGTCGCGCTCGGGTGGGCCGTCCGGGACGGTGCGTTCGCGGCGGCGCTTCCCGTTCTCCCGCTCGCGCTCGGGTTCGAGTACCTGGCCTGGCGGGCTCTCGGCCACGCCGTCGTCGGACCGCACGTCCTGGCACGCTCGGGAGCCCTCGTGCGACGCACGACCGTCGCGAACCAGGCGAACATCCAGCATCTGGTCCTGCGTCGGTCACCGACCCAGCGGCCCTTCGGGATCGCGAGCCTCACGCTCGCGATCCCGAAAGCCGCGACATCCGTGATCGACGTCGATCGTGACCTCGCCGAGGAGCGATTCGCCGATCTGGCCGCGCGACTGGTCGGCTAGGCCCTCGATCCCTCGTTCGTGATCGCCTGATCCGGGATCAGGCTCTCTCGCACGAGGAGCGACGGGATCTCCGAAGCGGGCACGGGCCGTGCGAAGTAGAACCCCTGACCCAGGGTGCACCCGGCCTCACGCAGGAACGCCAGTTCCTCGGCCGTCTCGATCCCTTCGGCGAGCGGGGTCATGCCCAACCCGTGCGCCAACTGGACCATCGCCTCGACCATACGGCCGGAGTCCTCGTCGTTGTCGACCTCGTGGATGAACGACCGGTCGATCTTCAAGATGTCGATCGGCAGGTGCTTCAAGCGCGCGAGCGACGAGTAGCCGGTCCCGAAGTCGTCGATCGCCAACGTGAGACCCCACGCGTGGAGCTCCGTGAGGACCCGTTGGGTTCGATCGGGGTCGGCCATCGCCGTCGACTCGGTGATCTCGACGACGACGTCCTGGGGATCGACGCCGGCGCTCGAGAGCTTCTCCATCATCTTCTCCGTCAGGCGACCCGACCAGAGCTGACGTGGCGACAGGTTGAAGCCGACCCGCAGGTCGAGCCCCTCCGCCTCCCAGGCCTTCCGCTGGCGGGCGACCTCGTCGATCACCCAGTCGCCGATCGCCTCGATCAGCCCGAGCTCCTCCGCGAGCGGGATGAACTCGCCGGGAGGGACGAGGCCCCCGTTGGTCTCGCGCCAACGGATCAGCGCTTCGACGCCGGAGACCGTTCCTTCCGCGAGATCCACCACCGGCTGCCAGTGGAGGACCCAGTGCTGCTGTTCCACCGCTCGACGCAGCCGCGTGGTGAGCGAGAGTCGTTCGATGGCATCGTCCGCGCCGCTCGCGTAGACGACGTACCCACCCGGCTCGGCCTTCTTCGACTGGTACATCGCGGTGTCGGCGTTCTTCAACAGGGTCGTCGCGTCCTCGGCGTCCTGCGGGAAGAGGCTCACGCCGATCGAGGCGGACGCGAAGAACTCCACACCGCCCAGATCGAACGGTTCCTGGAGCGCTTCGTGGACCCGGGTCGAGACCGACTCCGCCACGAACACGCCCGCCTCGGTGCCCGAGACCGGGCCCATCCCTCGTTCGAGGTCGGCGAGCAGGAGGAGGAACTCGTCCCCGCCCTGCCGCGCCACCATGTCCGTCTCGCGGGTGCATCCGCGGAGGCGCTCGGCGAGCTGCTTCAGGAGCTCATCACCCGCGTGGTGTCCGAGCGAGTCGTTCACGAGCTTGAAGTTGTCGAGGTCGAGGTAGAGCACGCCGACACCGAGATCGTGCCGGTGCGCACGGGCGATCGCCGTCTCGAGCATCTCCTCGAACAGGGCTCGGTTCGGGAGACCGGTGAGCTTGTCGTGGTACGCGAGGAACGCCACCTGCTCTTCCGCGCGTTTGCGTTCGGTGATGTCGAAGATCACTCCCTGGATCAGCCAGGGTTCGCCGGCTTCGTCGTCGATCGGGTAGGCCTGCTCGAGCACCCAGTGGACCGCTCCGTCCTCGTGGACCATCCGGTACTCGTGGATGAGGGGCTCGTGCTCGTTGTACGCGTGTCGGTACTCGTCCCACGCGCGGTCGATGTCATCGGGATGGACGTGGTGCCGCCACGCGTACGGGTTGGTCAGCCATTCGTCCTGACTGATGCCGAGCAGCTCGACGACCTGCGGGCTCACGTAGATCGATTCCGCGTTCTCATCCACCGGGTCGAGGTAGACGACGGCGGGGATGTGCTCCACCAGCGCCCGGTACTTCGCCTCCGCCTCGAAGCGCGCGGCCCGGCCGGCCTCGAGCTCCGTGCGGTCCCGAAGGGTGAGGACCAACAACGGCGTGGCGGCCTCGATCCTGCCGATGTGCACCTCCACCGGAAGTTCGTTCCCGTCCCCCCGCGTGCATGTCGTTTCGAACGACGAGCCCGCCGGGTGCATCGAGAGATCGGTCGAGAGCAGGCCGTTCGCCTGACGCCCGAGGAGCTCGCCCCGGTCGAAGCCCGTGAGCCGCTCGCACGCGGCGTTCGCGTAGATGATCTCGCCCCCCGTTTCGGCCACCACGAGCGACTCCGGGGTGGCCTCGAGGAAGGACCCCGGCGTGAGCACGTCGGAGAGCCGCCCGAGGGCAGCTTCGAAGAGGGTCGCGGCCGGGACCGGGTTCATGCTGGATGTCATCGGCTGATGCGATGGCCGACATGAGAAGCCCTGGACGTGCGCTTGCGTGCTAGGGGCTCGGAGTCCGCTCCTCCATGCCCCAGGGCGACCCGTGCTCGGTCAGGAGGTCGAGGAAGGGCCGGGGCTCGAACGCCTCCGGACCCAGGACGCCCGCGCCCGTCCAGACGCCGCCCGCGAGCAGCTCGAGGGCGATCACGGGGTTGATCGCGGTCTGCCAGACGACCGCCTGGGCGCCGTCCCGGCTCCACGTCTCCTCGTTGTCGACCACGTGGTGGAGGTACACCTCCCGGGGGGAGCCGTCGGTCCCCGTCCCCGTCACCCACGTGCCGGCGCACGTCTTGCCGGTCATCCGATCGCCGAGGCTCATCGGGTCGGGCAGCGCCGCCGCGACCACGTCCCGGGGCGAGACCTCGACCCCGGCGACACGGAGCGGCTCGGTCCGATCCAGTCCCAGCTTGTGGAGTGTCTTCAAGACCTCGATGAACTCGTCGCCGATGCCGTACTTGAACGTCACCCGCCGGCAGTCGATCCATCTCGGCACGAGGAGGACCTCCTCGTGCTCGACGTTCACGCACTCGACGGGACCGATCCCCTCGGGGAACGTGAAGACCTCCGGCTCGCTGAACGGCTCGGTCGTGAACCAACCGCGGTCCTTCTCCCAGACGACGGGCGGGTTGAGGCACTCCTCGATCGTGGTCCAGATCGAGAAGCTCGGCGCGAAGTCGTAGCCCTCGACGACCAGGTCGGCGCCGTCCCGGACGCCGATCTGGTCGATCTCGCTGAACAGCTCATCCGACGCATGTCGGGCGAACACGTCCGACATGCCCGGTTCGACGCCCATGCCGAGCAATGCGAGGAGTCCTCGTTCCTCCCATCGCTCCGCCTGGGCGAACTGTTCGTCCCCGAGCTTGACCCCCGCCTCCTCGTGAGGTCGCTCCGGATGCGGTTGGGAGAGCGACATCGCCATGTCCATGTAGGTGGCGCCCGCGGCGAAGGCGCCCTCGAACACGGGCATCACGAAGCGCGGATCGACCGCGTTCAGGATCACGTCGCATCGGTTGGCCTTGGCGAGCTCGGCGACGGCCGCGGCGTCGCTCGCATCGACGCGGGCGGCGGAGAAGCGCCCGTCGCCGTAGCGGTCGACGACACGCTTGGCCTTCGCCTCGGAGTGATCGGCGAAGACGATGTGCTCGTAGAAGTTACGCCGCGCGGCGATGGGTGCGAACGCCGAGCCGACGCCACCGCTCCCGACGACCAGGATCCTCATCGGCGCGCAGTGTATCGGTCACGACCACGCCAGCCGACAGCGTCACTGAAATCGTGGTGAGCGTTCGGTGCAACTGATAGTCAACCGGTCGAGACGAGTTCGGCCTCTCTCAACAGCAGATCAGTCTTTCGAGCATGGATACCGATCTCAACGAAACCGGGTTCCGCAGAAGCGAAGCTGACCGTGGCTTCCCGCCACGTGCCGGTGTCCTTCAACTGATAGACCTCGACACCCCTTTCCCAATTCCCCGTGATCGGGTCACGCACATTGATGTCGAACGACCCCGACCCACGGTCTAGGTAACTGAAACGGAGGGTGACCGTCCCCGCTCGTCGTACAGGGACGTAGATACGACCCAGATCGGACCCTGTCGTGAACAACTGGGGCTCGGATCGGGCTTCGCGCGCGCCCTCTTGCGAAGCTTGGATGATCGGCCGCGACGGATACACGACGCGCAGGCCACGCATATGGAGGTCTCTTCCATGAACGTAGACACCGAAGTCCAAGGTCGATGCTCGGGTCGTGGGGAGAGGGATCAACGCCGTGTTCCAACCCGACGCCCCACTCCGCTCGGCTCGAAATGTGCCGAGGTCCCATCGGTCACGCACCTCATCGAACAGATGAAGCTCGAACTCACCTGGATCGGATGTCGAGTATTCGAACGAGAGAGCGGCGGCGCGACCCGTGGGCGCGGGTACGAATATCCGCGGGTCGACTCGCCCAGCGGTGATCGTGAGCACCGCCTCGCCGAAAGGAGGATCAGAGTGGTCTGCCCCGGGATAAACGCCGATGACCGGACGCCGCGTCGGAGGTCCCACATGGAAGACGACGCTCGGCTGTTCGGACCCGAGAGTGGCGAATGCAGCGATCGTAGGGAATGACCGCGAACCCAAGAGCCGGAAGAAAGGCATGAGTTCAAGGACCGGGTGCCGGGTCGGACCGTCGATGGTCCAACTCGGGAGTGCAACGAACTGTATGGCTCGCCTGCGGAAGAATCGCATGATCGCGCCGGGATCGTGCAGGCGGAGCAGGGGTGCGGCGTTCTTGCCATCGAGGATGAAGAGGTCGGCAGGGTTTTCCAGGTAGTAGGTCCTGATCTCGAGTGTGGCGATCCTCCCTTCCCTTTCATGTTCATTGAGCCACTCCCACATCGACAGATCGCCGGCAAACGTGGTCCAGAGCTGAGGTCGTTCGCCCCGAGGTTCCGCACGGAACGCATCAGGTCGACTCTGTCGGAAAGCGCCGTGGTCCACGTGTCCTGGTTGGGACCGGAGACGGCGAGCGGGACCGTCACGAGTAGACCGATGAGGAGGGTTACTCCCACGGCGAAGCCGACGCTGGATCGAACGAGAGAGCGTTGCAACAAGCTCGCGCTCACGCGTCGAGCACCCGTGATCGCGGTGGAGAACATCTGTCCGGTGAGGATCGCCGCGACTGGTACGGCCGGGACCAAGGCGCGGATCCAGAACCAGCCTGGTAGCAACGGAACAAAGACGATCCCTCCAAGAGCGACTGCCAGGTAGAGCATCCGGCGATCGCGTCGCCATATCCCCGCGCCGGTGATCAGCGCGAACAGGAACCCAGGAGCGATCAGATGCCTGTCGAACAGCGCAGTCCCGAGCTGGGCCCACCGTAATGAAAGGCCCGAGGACTCCGGCCAGTAGCCGAGGGCGTTCAAACGGATCTCGTCCTTGCTGGCCTCCCAGATGGGTTCGATCAGCCCTCTGCCGTGGAAGAAAGGGGCACCGAGTGGATAGATGGGGTCGCCGAGCTCCACGAGGTTCCTGACCAACCAGGGCCCCGCGACGACCATGGCGGTTGCAACGAAGGCGACGATCGCCAGGCCACGTCTCCGACGGAAAGCGAGCGCCGCGACGATACCGATCGGGAGCGCGATGAAGCCGTAGAACTGCGAAAGCATCGCGAGTCCGGCCACCGCCCCAACGCCGACCCATGCGCCGGTTGCGCCGGTCTGGGCGGCCCCATCCGCGAGTATCACGACGCCCAGAAGCAGCGCAGCGAGCAGGACATAGCCCGTCGGCCACGTGCCGTACAGGATCAACAATGGAGCTCCCAGGGTGAGAAGTACCGCCATGTACGCTGCCCTCGCCCCGAATCGGGCTCGCGCGTACCCGAACGTCATCAAGACGATCGCCACCAGACAGATCGGCGAGAGCAAGCGAAGGTAGAGATCTTCGAATGCTCCGATGAGTGTGTAGATCGCGGCCCCTGCGGCTGGAAAGAGCGGCGGATAGTTACTGCTGATCTGTATGCCAACGGAGGGTCCGAACAGGACGGGCGGATCCGGACGCGCCATGAACCATTGACGAGCGCTCTCGGCGTGATACACGACGGAATCCCATTCCTGCACCGGACCAAGAACGGCGTGGATGAACACAAGAGCGATCACGCCCACGGCGAGGACCACGGCGATGACGCGGAGGGCGGGCCATAGGTGTCCCGTGGCCTCGACGACGGCACCATGCTCACGGTCCCGGGGTTCAGCCCGTTCGCTCGATGCCCGTTTGTTCAGGAAGAGGAGCACCCCGCCCACGCTTCCCAGAACGCTCCACAGGAGCCAGGGGGTGAGGGTGCGGAACGCAACACCCAGCATCCCGGCGTACCCCAGGACGGAGACCCCGAGCACCATCGAGAGACCCACCAGGAGCGGCCGTTCGCCGAAGAGATCGGTCCGAAGAAGAAGCAGCCGTGCCGCGAGCCAGCCGATCGTCGCGGCCACCAGGATGAGACCTGCAGCTGCGGCGGGGCGAGCCGGCATCTCGAAACCTCCTCCAACCTGGGGGTTGGCTATCCAGGTGAAGAAGTCGCGGGCGAAGGGAACGAGCCAACGATCGTGCGAGATGAGGAACTGAACCGCGGCGAAGAGGAGCGCAGCAGATAGCACGATGAGGCCCAGGCGGCTCGCCCACACCGGCAACCCATCGCTTGGCAGGGGCTTGGGATCCGAACCCGCTTCGAGTGCCGAGGACTCGACCGCCTCAACCTCGGCGGCCGGCATCAGGGGGAAGGGGCGGCGCGTGCGAACGAGCGGAGCTCGTGCCGCAGGGCGAAGAGGCCGCGGAGGTGCTCAAGAGCGATCCGAGGAAGCTTGGCGACCCGATAGACCTGCGTCACCCCAGCCTCTCGCTCGCGGTGCTTCACCGGCACCTCTACCACCGATAGTCGGTGCGCCGCCGCTCTGGCGTTGAACTCCCACCAGAATCCTTGCGGAAGGATGCCTGGGTGTCCTTCAAGAACCTTCTCGAGCCCGCTCCTTCGGATGACCAGATACGGACACGAGGGATCGCGAAGCGATACGGGGAACAATCTCCGATACACCGCCCCGAAAGCCCCAGAGATCATCTTCCTGAAGAGAGAGTCGTGACGAGGATGACGATACCCGATGACCATGTCGTGCCCGGGGAGGTTTTCGAGCAACGTGGGCAGGTCGTTGGGGTCGCACTGCCCGTCTGCGTCAACGAACCCCACGATCCCGGCGGTCGTCTCCTTCAATCCGTCCACGACTGCCCGCGAGTAGCCCTTGCGCTCCGGGAAGGACAACAGTCGCACCGGAAGGTCCCGAGCCACCGCGCGGACCACTTGGCAGGTGTCGTCGGTCGATCCATCCTCGGTCACCATGAAGCGAACCGGCACGCCGTTCTCGACGCAGGCGGCGTGGAATTCACGCAACGTGTGGCCGATCGACAAGCCTTCGTTGTGAGCCGGCATCACGATCTCCGTCTCGGGGAACCCCTTCAGCTTCGGCCCCTGGGACGCGACGGATCCCTCGGTGTCCACGGCGCTCACCTCGTCATGAGCAGCGACTCGAGCCCGCGAAGCCGTTCTGGCGTCGCCCTGGCCGCATACCAGTCGAGCGTGCGTCTCACGCCCTCCTCCAAGGAGTACCGAGGGCTCCAGTTCAGGAGACGTTGGCATTTTCCGACGTCAGCGGCGCGCGAGCGAACCCCGACCGGTCGGTCGAGCTGCCGCTCGATCCTTCCAGGACTCCAATCCGAGAGCTCGAAGATCAGCTCGGCCAGCTCATCGATCGTGTGGTGGGACGAGGTTCCGACGTTGATCACATCGAAGCCGGAAAGAACGGCCCCGGAAAGGAGGAGACCGGACGCGGTGTCGCCCACATAGGTGAAGTTCCGGGTCTGTCGACCGTCGCCCCAGATCGGGTAGGGATCCAGTCTCGCAACCGCCTTGGCGATGAGCGCGACGGCCGCATGGCTCTCGTTCTCGCGCTCCCCGTAAGCCGTGAAGATCCTGCACGCGATCGCATCGATCCCGAACTGCCGGTGGAAGGCGCGCAACTGCAACTCCCCGGTCAGCTTGTACCAGCCATACTCGCCGTCCGGGATGTTCGGCCGGTCGAGGTCGGCGTCCTGCTCGCTCAGGAGGATCCGTTCTTCATCGCCTTGCATCGTCGTCGGATACGCGCACGCGGAACCCGCGAAGACGATACCTTTGTGCTCCCTGGGCGACGGCTGTGCTAAGAACAGTGTGGTCAAGGGCGATGTTGCCTAGGCACTCCACGGGATGTGTATCGATATAGCCCCTGCCACCGTGAGCAGCGGCAAGGTGGAACACGATTTCAGCACCGGAGCAGGCTGCCCTGGCGAAGTCGGCGTCGCGCAGATCCCCATGAAGGAATCGTATGTCGTTCCGAACCGCGGCCAGATTCTCCTCTCGACCGCTGCTCAGATCGTCGGCGACGACCGTACGAGCGCCCGAAGCGACGGGCTTCGACCAGGTGACTCCCGATGAACGACATCCCGCCCGTCACGAGCACCCGCCGAGCACCATAGGCTGCGCTCACCCGGGCGATGATGTCGTCCGGCACCGCGCTCGTCGAAGAACTCAAGCCTGAGGAGCGCAGCCCTTGGGTGTCCTCGTCATCACGGCGCTCGCTCAGGCGAGCGCTGCTCATTGCACGAAGAAGGTCGGGGACCGATCGCCCAGGCAGGTGTGGGAGTGACCGTATGTGACGGTAACGCTTCGTGGGGCTCGCGCGTAGAAGTTGCCATGAGGATTCGCCCGCGGGATCTTCCACACGCCCGACGCATTGGTCAGATCGCTTCCGACGAAGCGATCAGGCCCCAGTCGGACCTTGAACAGATTCACGGTTCTCTCTACCCGACACACCTTGCGCGCAGAGAAGACCTCCCCCAGGAACTTGTGCACGACCGGCCCGTAGCGGGCGGTCACACGCGAATCGGCCGTGAATGTGTGGGCCTGTCCCATGAGACTCATTGGGATGACCAGCGCCATCGACGCCACGATGACACCCGCGAATATCCTCTGCCTAGTGCCTCTCACCGTGCCGGCCTCCCTCGCTCGATCGAGTGCTGGGACGGGCTGGGAACCGGGGGTGAAACCCAGACCTTGTATCTAGATGTTTTCTACCAAGGAAACCCCTGCGAGTCAAACGAGTGCGGATTTCAACCGGCGACTTCCAAGGCGGTTGGCTTCGCAAAGCCATTGCTTCCAAGGCGATCTCACGACTCTGCTTGGCCTCGAGGATCGCGGCCTGCCCTGACCGTGCACGAGTTCACGTGGCACGCGGTGGTGTACGTCGAATCACCTACGATTGCTGACTGAGTACCGCGGCGACGGGACGGACGGAACCCAAAGAACTAGGCAACCTTCGCTGGATCTCCGCCTTCCAAGCACGGGATGACGTGAAGGTTCGGGATGCCCCGGTCCACGCCCATCAGGTCGAGCAGCTTCCCGACCCCATCGTGAGCACCGTGAAGCACGATGCAACCTGTCGGCAGAGTCTGAACCGACCTGACGATCGCACCGACGCCGCTGGAGTCCATGAACGTGAGGTCGGCCAGATCGATCGTGATCGGCCCACCTCGTGAGACGGCATCCGCGATCGCCACGTCCATGATCGGCACGGTCGACATGTCCAGCTCTCCGCTCAGGAAGAACATGTTCGGACCTTGAGCAGTGATCCCGAAGTCGGCCATCATGGAGCCCTTCTCGAGGGGTCGGGAGGGCGGCCAGTCAGGCTTGCGCCGACGGTCCAGGCGACCAAAAGTGTTGCTCACATAGGGTACGTCTTTGGCTGGGGTGGTGCTCCGGGGCTTCGCGCGCGTTCTTAGGTCAGGCACGCCTCATGAAGTACAGGACCGCCAACACGATCAGGACTATGACGACGATGCCGACGATCCCTACTCCTCCAACTGCAGCAAGCATCGTTCCTCCTTCGATTCGTTACATCCCGCCCGGCGAGTGTGCTCGCAGAGGTGTTGATCAATCGATCATTTGTTCCGTCTCGACCGCACCGGTCTCATCGAGGACAACGACTTCCGCTGGTGCGCCCTCCTTCGCTCTTCGGACCGCCGCGTCGACGGCCAGCTCCTTGGTATCGAGAGGCGGGGTGGCTCGCTTGCCCTCACGGACGACCCATCGATCGCCATCTGGTGCGACTTCATAGCGGCTTCTACCCATCGACGATTTCCTCCTCTCCGCCTCCGATACCCGATGCACGTCCTCCACAATCCCTGCGGGCGGGGATAGAAACGGGCGACCTCGTCGGAATCGATCTGATGAAACTGGGTATCTAGGTAACCTGGGAACCTTCCCCCTCAAGAGGAGCAGCATGCTGCGGTCGAGGGGACGTCATCATCCGCTCAGGTTCGCATCGGTCGTTGCGGTGCTGACCCTGGGATCTTTCGCGTCGCCGGCGTCAGCGGCGCCGATGGTGTCATCTTCCGACGGGACCCTGGTCGCCGTGGTCTCGGCGGCAGATCAAAGCCGCCCGGAACCGAAGAAACCGCCGCCATCGCCATCCCCGACACCCTCACCGACCCCCGACCCGACACCGACGCCCGAGCCGACACCGACACCATCCCCCGCCCCGACACCGACACAGACGCCCGCACCCTCGCCGACGTCGGCGCCCTCCCCCAACCCCACACCCGGAGCCCAGCCCGCGACCCCCGATCCAGCGGTGACGGCACCGACAGGGCTCTTCGGTCCCACCTCGCCGGGAGCGTCCGTCACGGGTGGGGATACCCGGAGCGATCTGGGCATCGGGCCGGATCCGGAGCGGGCGCAGGGCGATGAAGGTTCCTGGATCCAGTCAGTGGCTTCGATCCTCACCCAACTGGCCTCGATCGAAGATGCCCCGGAGACAGCCGAGAGCGCTTCCCCTTGCCGCGGGTCCGACTGCGGATCCGCCTCTGGTGCGATCGGTCCCAAGGTGCTGGCCATCACTCTGATCTTGGTCGGCCTCGCGGTCGTCGGAGCGTTCGCGATCCGCACCCGGCGTTCTGGGCGAGGAGCTGCTTAGCGCGCGGTTAGAGACGCGCTGCCCTACCTGCGGCTGCAGAACCGTGCTCTACTCGTGATGGCACACGACTTCCGTTCCCGCACCGCTCTTCACGACGTCATGTTCCTCTCTGAGCTTCAGCTCGACTCCCGTCACGATGAGAACCGCGCTGAGGAGACCCGCGCCGACCAAGAGGAGAACTTTGGTTCGCGGCCTCCCGCGGACAACGAAGTAGGCGATCAGGGTGAGACCGGCGAGTGCGAGCCCCGCAGCTCCGATATACACACCGGGCGAGCAGGGAGGGCCCATGTTTTCCCCAGTACCGATCTCGTAGGCGAGCAGCAGTTATATCTCAGGCACGTCGTAGGTCACGAGGCGGGAACGTGACAGAACTCCGGTAGCAACCTCAATCCTCCCGAGGGTCGTCGGCACGTATGTCGAAGCGTCGTGACGAATCGGCAGTTGGGCGCGTTGATGTGGTCGGCGCTCCTGTTCCTTGGTTGCGCCGATCGAACGGGAGCCACCCCTGCCTCACCGTCGAGCCAGCCCAAGTCGAGCGAGCTTGGAGCCACCGTCGAGCTGCGGGGGACGCTCGTCAAGTACACGAACTTCCCGTGTCATCGAAGCGATCCCTACGTCGGCAACGAACGGATGGTCTTCCGCGGAAGCGACGGTTCCCGAACCGTGACCGTGACCGGTAGTGCCAGCTGGATCGGCCTGGCCGCTGATCCTCCCGTGGCATCCCTCGGTCAATGTCGCCAGGTTGCGCCGTTCGAAGTCACGCTCCCGATCGCCGACCGGTATGCGGTCGAAGTCAACGACGGACTTCTTCCACCGATCACCTTCGCGCAGTTCCGCGCCGCAGGGTTCCGGGTCCGCCTTCGGCTCGGAGACCGATCGCCGAGTCTCTGAGTTGGTCGGACGAGCTGGTCGCGCCTCGCGCATTCGTCGCAATGTAGCCACCGTAAGTCGAACGGGCGATTGAATCCCAACGGGTGGTCCCTGATTGTCGAGCGAACCCCCGTGGGAGGTTTACGTGCCGGAACTGGAGATCGCAGCGACGCGCAGCAGATGGCTTTGGCTCACCGTCGGGCTCGTCACGGTAGCCTGGTTGGCGATCACGTCCCCAGCTGCACACGCACTGGACGAATGTCTGGGTCAGGTCGCGACACTCGTTGGAACCGAGGGCGATGACATTCTCGTGGGGACGCCCGGGAACGATGTCATCGCCGGCCTCGGCGGCGCTGATCTGATCAACGGCGGGATGGGCGACGACTTCGTTTGCGGCGATGAGGGTAACGACCGGGTAGGTGGCAGCTTCGGCGCGGATCAGGTGAACGGTGGGATGGGTGTCGATCAGGTGGGCGGCGGCGATGGCAACGACGTCCTGTTCGGCGATTTCGGCGGCGATGAGTTAGATGGGGGCGAGGGCAGCGATCGTCTTTACGGCGGCCAAGGGGGCGACATCCTTCGAGGCTTGGACGGACACGACCTCCTCCAAGGCGGAGCCGACAAGGACCTGCTCATCGCGGGAGATGACTCGGACGATGTCTACGGGGCCGAGGGAATCGACAGGATCTGGGGCGGACACGGTGGCGACCGCCTCTTCGGAGGCGATGATCGTGACGTGATCTCGGGCGGCCAAGGAAACGACAACCTTTGGGGCAATGCCGGGAACGATGCCCTGTTCGGTAAAGGCGGAATCGATCGCCTGGACGGCGGCGGCAACCTTGACAGCTGCAACGGCGGCGCTGGGCTCCGTGATTCCTCCGTCAGATGCGAGAGAACGCGCCGGATCCCGTAACCGATCCGATCCTGGGAGGTGCGCCCCGCATTGAACGAACCCGCCGCAGCCCTACGCGGCTCGGAGGGAGGCAGGCGAGCTCTCGATACTGGAGGGGCGCTCACGCTGGGTCTAGGGGTGTTTGGAGGGACGATCGGGGGGGCGGTGTGATGGACAACCTCTTCTGGGCGACGGTTTCGCTGGCGCTGCTGGGGACGCTTGTAGGCGTGTTGGTCCTCATGATCACTGAGGATGTGCAAAGAGCGATCACGCAACGGCGTCCTTGAAGGAGGCCGTCAGACCGAACAAACCTGCGGCCAGGACGCGTATGGATGTGGCGCTACAGCCGACCTTGTCCCGAAGACATGAACGCGTCGCAAGCCCGCATCAGCGAACCAGCTACCGCCGGAGCATCGGCTCCGGTCAAGAACGGAACCTCGAACGTGGAGTCGTTTCCTTCGACCAGACCCACCCGCAGTAGACCGCGGGATGTGTCCACCGTGAGCTCCTGGATGCTGGCCCACGGGATGACTGATCGACCTATACCGTCTGCGATCTCCAGCCCAGCAGAACCGGCACGTATGAACGTTCTCGTGAATAGAGCCATCAGAAAGATGCCGGCAACGATGACGCAGGCGAACCCGAGGGCGACGGACACGCCCGTCGTGAAGCGAAGATCCTCCCGGAGAATCCAAGAGACGCCTATCGCCCCGAACGCCAGCGGGCCGATCGTTGCGGCAAAGACGAGGAGCTGCTTGAAGGAGGGACGCACCATGACGCCAGGACCGCCAGCAATGGGCCGGGCGATGGGGCGAGGCCGAAGATAGGCCAGCACGTCCGAAGCGTACGACCAGCCCGAACGTCCGTGGCATATCGGCTCCTACCGGCCTCCCCCATACGATGTGCCAGTGGATCTGTCTGGTCAGCTCGAGCCGGTGGTCCTGAGGATCAACAGACGGACCCCGATCGCCTACATGTCCCTCATCGCGGTCGCCGGGGTCGCGTCCCTCGGCCTCGGCCTCGTGTCAGAGGGCCAGACGCGCGGGCGAGCTTTCTTGTTCGGCGGGGTGTGCCTGGCCGGCGTCATCTGGCTGCTGGTCGAATGGGCACTTGTTGGCTCCGCCGGTCTCGAACTGCGACTCGACTCCGTCGGAATAACTCACGGACGCCACGGGATCCCATGGGAAGCGGTCCGCACGGCGAAGTGGTCCGGCTATGCGATCGGAGCAAGGGTGCGGAAACCCGGCATCATCTTGCACCTGCGCGATGTGGAGGGCTACAAGGCGCCGCGTGCGGCAGTCGAGGAGATCGACCACCTCGCGTTCCGCATCCCTGCCAACATCCTTCTCGACGCGATCGTTCGATACGCCCATCCACACGCGGTGTATGTCATCGCGGTCGATCCAGACGAGCCCTGGCCACTCAGTCAATCGCCGGCTGTGGATTGACCAACGTTCCCCGCGAACGTCTGAAGACGGTTCGGGATCCTTCGTTTGCCCTGCTGCGTCCGGGGAGGAACAATGGAAACGTGCAGAAACTCTCACTTGACTCCCTCGCTCGCCAAGAGCTCAAGCGAGCAGCGAACACCGACAGCGGCCGGAGTGCAGAAACGATCGTCGGTGGGCACGCAAAGGTGCTGCGTCAAACGGTTATGGCCATGATGAAAGGCGTCGTCCACAGCGAGCACGAGAGTCCGGCGAGGCGACGGTGCAGGTCTTGCACGGACGCGTCCGGTTGTCGGCCGGCGATTCGTCCTGGGAGGGTCGCACAGGAACGGTGCTTATCGTGCCGGACGCTCGCCACACGCTCGAGGCGTTGGAAGACGCAGCCATCCTGCTCACCGTGGCGAAACCAGGCTGACGCAGCCAGCGCTGGAACCCCGGCGACCGCCTGACCGACCAGCCCGCCTGCTTCCGATCGTGCTCGAGCATCGTCTACTCGCCACAGGATCGAGGTGCCGAACGTCACCATCGATCCGTGCGCGCCGGCACCGACCTGACGAAGCCTCCTCCGTAGGGTCGCCTCATCAGGCAAAGGTCCTCACGGGGACCAGAGGAGAAGGGGGGAGCCATGAGCGCCCAGGGAGCAACCCTCAGGAGAGGGACCATCGAGCTGCCGATCTGGCCGGTTGCCGTCCTCGTGGTCGCCGCGCTCGCCGCGGCCATCGGGATGACCGCGCTGAACTCGATCGACACGATCGCGCCGGCGCGGACGCTCGTGACGGTGACCGACGCCCAGCGGCTCGCGAACTCGACCGCCGCGGTCCGTGAGCAGGGCGCCGTCCTTCCGGTCGTGTGGAGCCCCTCGCACGTGGCACCGTCGTTGCGCACTCTGTGGATTACGCGACCACCGATTACGTGGGGATCTCCCACGTGGCACCGCGCTCGGTGGGCTACGCGGGATCGGCCGAGGAGACCGCCCCGACAACGAACCCGTGCCCATTGGCCTGCCAGGAAGCGCGTCGTTGATCGACAGCCAGTGAGCGAAAGGGCCGGCGGGAAGTGCCGGCCCTTTCGCCGTGAGCGGGACTTCCCCATATTGCTCCCTTATGCCACGCGGCCCCTTTTTTGTCGCCGGGCCTGCCTGGCGGTCGTTCTCGATGTCCGACTCACTTGAGCCTAGCCGTCCTCGTGTCCTCAGCGGCGGTAGCGTCGTGCCTCATTGGTGGTCGGGCTTGATCGTCGTTGGATTGGTTCCGTCCTGATGGCCGGCGGCGCCGACTTGGGCCGGATGCGACGGGCGTGATCTCAGGGCGACTCTCGCTTCTCCGCCTCGAGGAGCCGGTCTCCACCGAGGACCAATACGAATGCCCAAAGGCAGCCCGGCATCGTCATCGGCACGCGCCCAAAGCCGGGATCAGCTTCGCCAGTGCACAGAAAGGGGGATCCGGTCACTGCGGATGACGAGGGCGCGGTCCAGATCAGTTGCGATACGTCTCCGCCTAGGCCGAGGACGCCACGATCAGCCAGTCGATGCCCCGCTCTCGGCTCCACGCATCTCTGACGAAGTGCCAGGCGAAGGACCGAGCCGGTGGTCAACCGGTGCGGCGAGAGGCGCGCACCAGCGGCCGGACCACTTGATAGATCCCGTACGCGAGGATCATGAAGCCGATGATCGCCTCGACCTGTTCGCGCGTGAGGCCGGTTCGGCGCGCGATCGGTTTCGCGACCGACTTGGCCACACGGCCGCGCATCCCCGTGAGGGACGCGCTTCCGATCTCGACCGCCCTCTCCTGCGCCGTCATACTCGAGTGGCTTCCCCGAACAGGGCTATTTGAAACGAGTGGCGTTCCACGTCAGAAGGACGGCGCGATCGCACTAGAGAACCGCGCCGAACATGAGGCCGATCCCGACGATGATCACCGCCATAGCCACGAGGAGCAGGCTCTGCCCCAACTCAACCCTGATCTCCGCGTCCTCGTCTTCGATCCTCATACATCATCTGTACCCCGAGTGCGGGAGCCTGAATCTAAGTCGAAAGTCGGTATCGCGATCCACGTCGCGGAGTTCTCAGCGCCGGCCGGGCCCGGAGGTCCCCACGACTGCCCGTGCGGCTGTCTCGAGCGATACGAACGTCCCCACGCTGTAGAACTCTTTCCCGAAGGGTTTCAGGGCTTGGAAGCCACTGGCCGCCTTGACGACGCGCCCGCGATAGGCGCCCTCGGCGTCTGTGATCTCCCAGGCTTCGCGGTCGGGGGCCTTCCTCGCCACGAGATGCTCATCTATGAAGACGTCCTCTCCTTCGCCCGTGCTCATGGTAGGTCGATATCCCCCGCGAGCTCCAGCGAAACCACTAGTGGCGACACCCGGGAGTCATCTCCCGGCGGCGCTTGCCCGTCCTTTCCTCGCCCGCTTGCCGGGATTGGTCCGCTCCGCGAACTTGCGGGTCAGGAAATGCTGGATCTCATCATCACCCCGCTCCCAAGCCTCGAGTGCGTCCGTCAAGTTCGGACGACCTGAGGGGGGAAGAGGACACCTCGTACAGGGCCAGGGCTTGGCGAGGATGTCCTCCCGGGTGCGGATCTTCCCCCCGCCCTTGGCCTTCGTGAACAACTCCGCGATCTCTATCTCTGGGGTCGCGACGTCGATGAAGTAGCGAGCCGGATGCTCGTCAAATTCCCCGTGGTAGTGAGCTGCCAGGTAGAGCTTCTCGGTGTAGTCCCATGCCCGCAAGGAAAGGGGCAGTACGTCAGCGACCGTAGCGAAGGTCCCGATGCCGATTCCCTCCGGCTTGAGGAGGACAGGTAGCGACAGATCCGCGGCCTCGACGAGGATGCGCTGCGTGTCGTACCAGAACCAGCGTTCCCAGCTCTCATCGAGCGCGAACTCAGCGAGGATCTCCTCCTGCTCCAGTGACTTCTCAGCCGCTTCGCGGGCGACGTCTACTTCCTGCCTGTCTCCATCCATGCGCCGCGTCTCCCCCGTTTGCGCTTCCATCTGTAGTGGGAAGGTGAAGGGAAGCTCATCGTGTCGAGGCTGCAGACCCTATCGCCTTCGGTCGCGAGAAGGGCCATCTCGACACCTTCCTTCGTGCGGATGCGATACCCGGCGCCGATCGGGCCGAAACCGAGGCATCGGGGAGTGGCTCGCGATCGGAGGATCTCCACGTCATCTCCTGCACGCTCGGCCGCCTGTCTCATGCGCTAGGACACAGGCGGCGTATGGAGACATGGCTCAAGGGAACCAGGTTCCTCGCTCTTGACGGGGGGTATCGAGCGACCAAAGGCCATCTCCCACACTCTTCGAGAGGAGACGTGATGCCGGTCTGGTCACGGGGCTTCCCTCGCACCTTCGAGGCGGCGAGGGAAGCCAGAAGCTTCCTCAGGGGGGTCCTGAGCAGTCGGATCCCTGCCCAGGTTCTGGATGATGTCACGCTGATGACAAGCGAACTCGCAACGAACGGCGTGAGACATGTATCAGCTGCCGAAGGTGACTGGCTGGAGGTCTGGGTGGAGTACCGAGACGGAGTCCTGAAGGTAAGCGTTCGGGATCCAGGCACCGACTTCGGTCGCGAGGAAGATGAAGTCATCCCCCGGCGAGGGCAGACCGGCGGATGGGGACTGCCGATCGTCAACGGCCTCTCGTCTCGCTGGGGAGTAGCTCCGGACGCAGGTGGAACCACTGTGTGGTTCGAAGTGGACCAACCGATGCGTGGGGAGTGACTGAAGCCTAGGCGACCTGGGTCGGCGAGACCGTGGACTACTGCCCCGCATGGAACTCGTCGCGCAAGCGATTGCTACCGCTCCTCGAAAGGCCTCAATGTCGCGGCGTCAACAGCACGTCGGCCACGACACCGGGGAGCTCCGCGATGGTGCACGACCATAGGTCGGAACGCCCTGCTTGTCCGGGGACATCGTAGACGACCTGACCGTTGACCTCGACATGCGTGAATATGACTACGCCTGTTCCGTCCAATCGCTGGCCGGCGATCGACGCGCTCTGCAAGATCGCTATCGCCTGGAAGGTGCGCGTTTCTGAGCCGCGCCTGCAGTCAAACGTCCAGACACTCGTGTTCGGATTGTGTGATGGTGGCGGATCGGCCATCGCCGGGACACTTGCCAGGAGCATCACGGCGACGATCGTTGAGAAGAGTCCTGTACGCACCAACCTCATTAGTCCCCCTATGCAGTTCGTGGGTTGGGCTCGGAGCGCGGTGTACGGCTGCTCCGAGCCCAACCGATGCGGTCGAAGCCCTAATCGACGACGCGTAGCCTCCAGATGAAGTCGAAGGCGCCAACCTGATCCACCACGACGTGGATTCGGACGGTATGCCGACCCTCACGGAGTGGCCTGAGGATCCAGAGGATCCCCTTCGTGACTGACTTGCTTGGACCCGCGACAGCCCCCCAGATATTGTCATCTGGGAACGTGATGATCTCCCCCGGGGTCAGGAAGGTCCATCGGCGTGGGTGCGATACCCGCTTCCCGTCGATGCGGAGTGTGAATGAGAGGACGTCTCGCCCGAGGTCCCTCGCGAAGTTCTCGGTCGCGCATCGACGCAGAGCTTCGAAGGTCATACCGAGGCCCTCGGCGGTCGAACACTCCCAGGATGCCCCCCCGAGGACGAGCGCCTTGCCTTCGGGGACCCGGCAATCGGCGCCGGAAGGACCAAGGAACACGACCGGGCCGTCAACTTCGCAGTTGCGGGGGCTGTTGGGATCCACGAGGGGGTTCTGCGGAGTCGGAATCTCGTTCAACCAGATCTGATACGCGGCCAGCCATTCGGCATAGCTCATGCCGAAGGGGTGGGATGACGGCCGGAAGATCCTCGGATCTCTCCCTCCCGCCTCATCTGCCAGCGCCGCGCCTGACGAGCCAACGCTCAAACAGACCAACAACACGGTCGCGAGAACTCTTCTCATAGGCCACCTCCTAAGGGGGCTCCTCGACGGTCGAACGCACGACTCGTCGCCCGGAATGGCAACAACGAGTCGGCATCAGCACGTCAGGACATCGGCCTACAACGTATGCGCCCTTTCGCCAGGGTGCAACTCGAGACACCTCACCACGTCTCGAGGGTCGGCGGCCGCGTGCTGGCCCTCGAGCTCGCGCTACTCCCGAAGGAACAGGGGAGCGTTTCGCGTGCAAGTGGCGGATTGGCCGACCACATGGCGGTGGACTCGTCGTCTTCGACCATCTCAGCAGAACGGGATGGGCGAGTATTCAGCGCTTCGATCCCCTCATAGACCCCATTCCCAGTCCCGGTGAAAGTCCTTTCGAGCCTGTCGATCTCGCGGCGAGACAGGGCGTCGATGGAAGCGTCAGGCGGGATCGGGGGCACCTTCAGGTAGGAGTCGGCCGAGTCTTGGAAGTGCCCGGCCGCGACCGGATCGGGGGCCGTCGCCCGGGCAAATTCCAACGAGGTCTCGCGGGCCGCCTGCAACGAGGCCGCGACCTGGGCCAGATCGACACCGTCGCCGACCCAGATGTCGGCGGACGCGTGCGCCCACTCCTCGTACAGGCCCCTGACTTTGGCGGCATCGAGGCAGAGAGCGGTGGACGGGTCGGGTCGCTGTTGAGGTGCAAGCTGCGATCAAGATCGAAGTGGCACCGAGGACGGCCCACAGCGGCCTCAGGCCGGGATGACGGACATGGGGCCGCGCGGCAGCGCCAGACGATGGCGCCTGAAAGAAGAACGGGTCTCCGCCACGAGCGAAAGGATTGAGTAACCGGTCCAACGCGGTGTCGTCTTCCCATTCTTGCTTCCCCGATGACCGCGTCGCCTGCCAGGCCTGCACCAGGAACAGCAGCGCGAGGAAGGCGACATTGAACGCAAGCAGCGCCTGGAGCCATGGGTCCTCGAACCCCCGGAAGCATGACGCCGCGAACGGCGAGGACGCGTTCGTGACCGGGCGGGCGTCGATGAGCGAGCAGCTCGGAGCCGCCTCCTCATGGATCCGGAGGATCAGCAGCCTCCCAACGACGACGGTGCCGATCGCCAGGGCCAGCGCCACGGGGAATCGACCCAGGGGGTGGTGGGGTCGCCTTCGGAGCCCGCGGAGCCCGAACACGACCATTCCGACGCTCCCCAGGATGACCGCGCCGTGCACCAGGGTTTCGAGGTGATCGCCTCCGTAGAGCCCCTTCAGCAGGTAAGCGACGATAGAACCCACTGCGGAGCCGACCAACGCCGCCCCCGCCGCCCGCGCCCCGCCGACGAGAAGGACTGCTCCCACGATCAGGCAGCCCCACACCCACTCCTCCAGGAGATGCTGAGGACAGCAATCCATCAGTCGGATAGAAGCACGAGCATTCGCCCCTGAGCAACGGCCGCTACAGAACCGTCACGAACGTCTGCTGATCGGGTTCACGCAGCGACCTGCTGGCCGAAGTCTGCGCATTGCGCCGGGTTCTCGATCTTGGGGTCGATGTTGGCTAGACAGTCCCAGCTCGAGGGAATGGTCGCGGGCGACGAGCCGATCACGATCGCTATCTCCTCACCCTTCTTCAGGACGATGGTCGAGATCGGTTGGGTGTACCTCGTGCCGTCCACGTAGGCCTCGAGCTTCGTATCCGGGCCACAGTAAACGCCGATGCAGTCGTTCGTCAGCCGCACGCCCCACTCGGTGAGCAGCATCTCGACGGTGAAGTCCTGGTCCTCCGGCGCCTCGATGTGGATCAGCCCGCTGGTGGCATGCGTATGGAGCGGCGAGAACAGGCTTTGGTCCTCCCGCCCGATGCTCGAGGCGACGGGCTCGGACTTCCCGTTCACGAAGATGTCGACGTGCGAGTGGTAGTGCACTGTTAGCGACTCGGTGGACGAGGATGGCAACCCCGCGGCGTCGATGCGGTCCGCGACATTGTCGGGGTTCGGCCAGGGAGCCGGCCCGGTGTTGAGCGTGAGGTTCGACCCGCCCGGGTTCGATCCGCCGCAGGCAGCGGCAAGCAGGGTCAGCGCGAGCACGATGAACGAGGAACGGAGACGCATCCCGGCGATTCTAGGTCCGCGACCCGACGGGCTGCTGTGCAAGCAGTGTACGAAGTCGGGGAGTGCCTCTGACCTGCACTTGTGGACCCAAGGGGATTCGAACCCCTGACCTCTTGGCTGCCAGCCAAGCGCTCTACCAGCTGAGCTATGGGCCCGGAGACGGCTAGTGTACGGGACCCGGATGGACGTTTCGCTCGCGACTCTCGTCGTCTTCCTCCACGTCGCCACCGCCTTCGTCTTCGTCGGCGGACTCATCGGGCGATGGATCGTTCTCGGGCGGGTGCGACGGAGCGACCACCTCGGCGAGATCGACACGCTCCTCCCCGTTGCCGATCGTTTCGAGAAGATCGTCATCCCGGGGTCGGCTGCCGTCCTCGTGTTGGGCCTGCTCGCGATGTGGGCGCAGCACCGACCCCTCTTCGCGGACGGCGGCTATTGGCTCCTCGTGTCGCTCGTCCTCTACCTCTCGATCATGCCGCTCGTCCCGCTGGTCTTCCTGCCGAGAGGCCGTCTTTTCGAAGCTGCACTCGCTGACGCCCGGCAACGAGGGACGGTCACGCCGGATCTCTCGGCCGCGCTCCGCGACCCCCAGGTGGCATTCGCGCGAACGTACGAAGCCGCGATCGTGGGGGTGGTCGTTGCCCTGATGGTGCTGAAACCCTTCTGAGGTCTCTCAGCGCGCGGAGGAGACCGCGTCCGGCTCTTCCCAGTCGAGTCGGGGAGCGTCGCGCCACAGCCGTTCGAGGTCGTAGAACGCGCGCTCCTCGGGCCCGAAGACGTGGACCACGACGTCGATGTAGTCGAGGAGCCACCAGCCGCCGTCTCCATCCCCTTCCCGCCGTGCCGGGCGAACGTCGAGCTGCTCCCTGAGAGCGCGCTCGATCTCGTCGACGACCGAGCGGATCTGACGCGTGGAACCGGCGGTGCAGATCACGAAGTGGTCGGTGATCACGATCAGCTCGCTCACGTTCAGGACGACGATGTCCTGGGCCTGCTTCGACGAGGCGGCTCGGGCAGCGGCGGCGGCCGTGTCGCGGCTCGGCGGGATCCGCCCGCCTCCCCGTTCCTGGTCCCCGCTCGTCACCCGGTGAAGTCCTCCCCCACGATGATCGTGATGTCTCCGATACCCGATGGTACCTGCGAGACGCCGACACGCCCGACCCCGAGCGCCTTCTTGATCCGGCGCGCATCCTCGATGGCGCCGTTGCCGTTCGCGACCACGCGCGTTCGTTCGTATCCGAACAGGTCCGCGTTCTGCGAGAGCACCACGCGGAACCCGAGCGGGAGAAGGACCGCGGCGACGTCTTGTCCTAGGCCGGGAGCGCCCGCTCCGTTCTGCACGATCACCGGCACCGGGCTCCGGAACCCGAACAGCCGGGCGACCTGTCGATCGAGGTCCGGTTGCAGCGGCACGGTGACGCTCCCCGCCACCGACAGGGTCGGGAAGGCGGCGATCGCGGCGCCGAGTGCGCCCTTCAGCACTCGGCGCACGCCGGCGATGCCGTCCGTCTCGGCGAGGTCCTCCTCGCCGAGGCGGACGCGGCCCCGCAGGAGCCCTTGCACGACCGAGGCCCAGCGGGCCTCGGCGCCGTCCTCCTGCATGCTCAGCAGCGCCACGACCTGATCGCCGTTCAAGCGTGCGGGGCCCGGCCCGAGGTTCCCCGCGTCCGTCGCGTAGAAGCCGGGCACCTGGACGCGGATGCCCTTCCCTCGGTCGACGACGGCGGAGAGCCCTTCGAGATCCATGACCGCGACGTGCTCCGCCCACGCTCCGAACGTGTTGGAGACCGCCACGCGAACCGTCTCGGCGTCGAGGCCGGCCACCTCCGACGCCATCACCTCGCCCTGGCCGGGCACCGTCAGCGTGAGATCGAAGGGAAGGCTGAAGAACGCGGGCCGCCGCTCGGCGCGACCGGTTCCGATCACCGCCAGCAGCGGGTCGCGCGTGCCGACCACCTGCAGGATGAGGAGCTCCGACGCCTTATGGGAACGCCCGTCCACGTTCGTTCCGCTCGGGCCGCCTCCTGCCGCGTCGCCGAGCCGGGAGACGCCGTAGACGCCGGCGGCCACGAGCGCGACCCCCGCGACGACCGCCGCTGCTCGTCGACGCCTGACGGCCGCTCCTCGGGAGACCCTCGTCGCGGCCGTCACCGATACAGACCCGCCTTCTCGATGTAGCTCTTCACGCCCTCGGGCACGAGGTACCGGATGGGGCCGCCCGCCTTCACGCGCGCGCGGATGTCCGTCGAGGAGATCGCGAGCGCCGGGATGTTCATCACGGTGACCGCGTCCTTCGCCGCACCGGGCACTTCGAATCCGGCCATGTCGTAGCCGGGGCGCGTGGCGGCGATGAAGCGGGCGAGCTCGAAGAGCTCCCCCGCCTGCTTCCATTGGATCATCTCGAGGATCGCGTCGGCGCCGGTGACGAAGAACAGATCGGCATCGAGGTCGGTCTTCAACGATCGGAGCGTCTCGACCGTGTAGGTCGGTCCGTCGCGGTCCACCTCGATCCGCGAAACGGAGAACAGAGGGTTGCTCGCGGTCGCGATCACGGTCATGAGATAGCGGTCTTCCGCCGGAGAGACGCCCTCGTGCTCCTTCATCCACGGCCGGCCGGTCGGAACGAAGAGCACGCCCTCGAGCTCGAACTGCTCGAGAGCTTCCTCTGCTGTCACGAGGTGGCCGTAATGGATCGGATCGAACGTCCCGCCCATCACCCCCAGGCGTCGTCCCACCTCCGAATCCTACGGCCGGTCGGTGCCTCGCTCCAGGAAGGACCGCAGATCGGGCAGATGTTCGGCGTAATGCCGGGGTCCGGATTCCTCGAACCACTCCCACGCGCTGGGATCCACCTCAGGGAGCCGGGAGAACACCTGGCGCATCGCCACCCGCCCCTTTGCGAACCGGATCCGAACGACGTCGTCCTCGAGACCTCTCCCCTGCTCGAACCACTCCTCGTTGAGGGCTTGGATGTCGGGATCGCTCTCTCGATGGGTGCCGGCGGCGATCCGGCCGAGGACCGTTGCGGCCTCCTCGCACCAGCCCGCGACGTGGTACATCACGTCCTTCGGTGACCACCCTTCGCCCGTAACCGACGGTTCGTCGAACCGGTCCGGCGGTACGTCGCCGAACACGGCGGTGAGCTCGAGCCATCCCCGCTCCTCCTCCGCGAGCAGCCCTTCGATGTCCACTCACGCCTCCTGTCGGTCCGCCGGCGGATCGTCTCCGGGGAGGAACTCGAAGGCGCGGTCGGAGATGCGGATCTCGTCGCCCCGGTGGGCTCCCGCCTTCGTCAGCTGCCGCTCGACGCCTTCCTTGATCAGTCGCCGCTGCAAGCGTGTGAGCTGCCGTTCGTCCTCGATGTCGGTCTCCCGGACCCATCGCTCGACGTTGCGTCCGCTGACCCGCCAGCCACCGTCCTCGCGCGCCACGGTGAATCGGGGCCTGCCGGGACGGAGCACGACGTAGGGAGCGCGAGGAGGTTGCTCGGCGGCCGCCTGTCGCGACATCGTCTCGAGCTGCGCCGCGAGGAGATCGAGCCCCTCCCCCGTGACGGCCGAGACGGGCAGCGCTCGGCTCGCGTCCGCGGCCTTCTGCGGATCCTGCACGAGGTCCGCCTTGGCGCCGACGACGAGCGAACGCCGCTCCGCGAGTTCGGCGTCGTAGGCGCGGAGCTCCTCGCGCACGGTGTCCAGGTCGGCGGCGGGGTCCGAGGAGGAGAGATCCACCACGAGCACGAGGGCCCGGCATCGCGTGACGTGACGCAGGAACCGATGGCCGAGGCCCTTCCCCCGATGGGCGCCCTCGACCAGTCCGGGGATGTCGGCCACCACGAACCGCTCCTCGCCTGCCTCCGCGACGCCGAGATTGGGCGTCAGGGTCGTGAACGGATAGTCGGCGATCTTCGGTGTGGCCGCCGTCAGACGTGACAGGAGCGTGGATTTCCCTGCGTTCGGCAGGCCCACGAGACCCACGTCGGCGACCGTGCGGAGCTCCAGGCGCAGCCGCCGATCCTCGCCCTCCTCGCCGGCCTCGGCGGTCTTCGGAACGCGATTCTTCGCGCTGACGAACCGCACGTTCCCGCGCCCGCCGCGACCTCCCCTGGCGACGACCGCCTCAGAGCCCTCTCCCACCAGATCGGCCAGGAGGCCCTGCTCGTCGAAGACCACCGTTCCGTCCGGGACGGTGATGATGAGGTCCTTCCCCTTCGCCCCGTCGCGGCGGGCGCGCGCGCCGGGCTTGCCCGGCTCGGCCTTGAGGTGCGGGTTGTCCGCGAACCACGCCAGGTCATGGACGTTTCGGGTTGCCCGGAACACGACGTCGCCGCCCCGGCCGCCGTCCCCGCCGTCCGGCCCTCCCTTCGGCTTGTAGGGCTCGCTTCCCATCGCGGCGGAGCCATCGCCGCCGCGACCGGCGCGTACCTCCACGTCGACCTCGTCCACGAACGTCATGCCGAACAGCCTAGGTGGTCGATCGGTGTGGTCGACTCGGCGAGGACGGGCGAAGATTGGCCCGTGGTCGAACCGACGGAGGTCTGGATGGTCCACCTCGGCGTGGGGAGGAAGCAGCTCGAGGTCCGGGGGACCCTCACTCTCGGGGAGAGCGGGCTCGAGTTCGTCGAGAAGAAGACCGGGGCAGACGTCCGCTTCGGATACGGTTCGATCCGTCGAGCCAAACGGATCCGGGGTTCGCCGGTGCTGATGGTCGATTGGCGGAAGGACGGCGAGGATCGGAAGACGGCCTTCTACTTCTCCCAGCCTCCCCCGCTGGAGCCGTTGCCGAGGTCACCGACGATCGAGCCTCCTCGGGGGCCGCTGGGCCCGTTCACCCGGGCCACACCGTCGAAACGGCAGGTCGCGCGCATGAACCTCGGCTACCTGAGATCGACGAGCGTGGCGAGCAAGGGTCTCCTGCGAGCCTGGGCGGAAGCGGTGACGGAGCGAGCCGGGCGGGAGGGCTAGCCTTCGGCGTTGACGGTCGCGTACTTGCGGCCGCGCGACTCGTGGAACTCGATCGTCCCGGCGCGCAGCGCGAAGAGCGTGTCGTCCCCGCCCTTGCCGACGCCTTCGCCGGGATGGATCCTGGTCCCGCGCTGGCGCACGATGATCGCGCCGGCGGTGACCGCTTCACCGCCGAACGCCTTGACCCCGAGTCGCTTCGAGGTCGAGTCCCGACCGTTCCGGGACGAGCCGCCGCCCTTCTTGTGTGCCATGGTTCGACGAGGCTACCAGCTACTCGGACGACGCCGTTGCATCGGCATCGTCCTTGTCTTCGTCCTTCTTCTTGGAGGTCGTCCGCCCGGCCGGGAGCTTGACGTCCGTGATCTCCAGCATCGTCAGGAGCTGACGGTGCCCGGACTTCCTCGCGTAGCCGGACTTGGGCCGGTACTTGAACACCTTGACCTTCTCGCCCTTCTTCTCCCCCAAGGGCTTCGCGGTCACGACCGCCTTGGCGGCCTCGGCGCCGACGTGGGTCTTGCCATCGTCGTCGACGACGAGGAGCGGATGGAACTCCACCGTCTCGCCGTCGGCGACGAGTTTCTCCACTTCGATCACGTCGCCGGCCTGCACCTTGTGCTGCTTGCCGCCCGTCTTGATCACCGCGTACATGGCTGGTTCCTCTCTCGGCGTCGTCCGTCAGCTCGCGTCGTAGTTCACGATGATGCCGCGTCCCTCGCACTGAGGGCAGGTCTCCGAGAACGAGTCGACAAGACCGCCTGAGACGCGCTTCCGGGTGATCTGCATGATCCCCAGAGGGCCGATCTCGAACACCTGGGACCTCGTCTTGTCGATCGCGAGGGCCTCGCGCATCGTGTCCTCGACCTTCCGCTTGTTCTGCTCCAGCAAGAGGTCGATGAAGTCGATCACGATGATGCCGCCGATGTCGCGCAGACGGAGCTGGCGAGCGACCTCGCGGGCCGCTTCCAGGTTCGTCGTGAGCACCGTCTCCTCGAGGTTGGTCTTGCCGACCGCCTTCCCCGTGTTGACGTCGACGATCGTCATCGCTTCGGTCTGCTCGATGATCAGGTAGCCGCCCGAGGGCAGCCAGACCTTCCGGTCGAGCGCCTTGTGGATCTGCTCGACGATCCGGTGCTCCTCGAAGGCGGACAGCGGGCCGCGATGGAGCGTGATCTTCGACTCGAGGTCGGGCGCCACGTCGCGCACGTACTCCATCACCTTGTCGTAGACGCGGTCGGAGTCCGTCACGAGACCACGGAACTCTTCGTCGGTGAACAGGTCGCGGACCACGCGCACCGTGAGCTCCGGCTCTTCGTAGAGCTCCGCGGGCGCCTTGACCTTCTTCGCGGTCTTCTGGATCTGCTCCCAGAGGGCGATGAGCCGCTCGAGGTCCTGAGTGATCTCCTCCTCAGAGGCTCCCTCGGCCGCCGTCCGAACGATCACGCCGTGATGCTTGGGCTTCACCTTGTTCAGGATCGCCTTCAGGCGTTTGCGCGCGTCGTCCGACAGTCGACGTGAGATCCCCGACACGTCTTGATCGGGCGCGAGGACCAGGAATCGCCCGGGGAGCGAGACCTGCGCGGTGAGCCGCGCCCCCTTGCCGCCCATCGGATCCTTCGTGACCTGGACCATGACGGCCTGGCCCGACTTCAGCACCTGCTCGATCCTCGGCGGCCGGCCGCCCTCGAGGTCTTCGGGCGAGTAGTTCACCTCGCCGGCGTAGAGCACGCCGTTGCGACCCCGACCGATGTCGACGAACGCGGCCTCCATCCCCGGCAACACGTTCTGGATGCGCCCGAGGTAACAGTTGCCGACCATCGAGTGCGCCCCGCGACGCGTGACGTAATGCTGGACGAGCATGTTCTCTTCGAGGACGGCGATCTGGTCTCGATCGCCGTGCTCGGTGATGACCATGAGCTTGTCGGTGATCCGAGGCGGCGTGATCTGTGGCTCCCGCTGACGTCGACCGCGGCCGCGGATCGTGCGGGACCGGAGGCCGCGGGTCGGTCCACCCGACGCGACTTGCTCCTCGAGTGTCCTGGGACCCCGGGCACGCTCGGCCTGCGCCGGCGCTTCCGTGCCGGCGCCTTCGCCGGACTTCTTGCGGCCGCGGCCGCCGCGGCTTCGGCGCCTCTTCGTTCCGGTGCCGCCCTCGCCCGAGGGCGCCTCCGGGGCGGCTGCCTCGTCCGGCTGAGCGTCCTCGCGCTGGCTGGCGGGTGTCTGCTCGCGTTCCTCTGTCGATGCGCTGCCCCTGCTGCCCCGCGAGCGTCCGCCCTGGCGTCGCCGCTGTTCGGCGTCGCTCCCTTCGCGTTCCCGCTCGGATGAGCCGGAACGCGCCGGGCGCTCGGATGCGTCGACCGCGGTGTCGGCCGATCCACCGGCGGACGAACCGGCTCCGCCGCCTCGGCCGCGGCCTCCACGGCCACGGCCTCCACGACTCCGCCGGCGGCTCGACGGCGAGTCCGAGGACTCACCGTCGCCCGACTGTGATCGGTCGTCGCCCCTGTCGTCTGGCCTCGCCGAGGCCGGCGCCTTCGGACTGGCGGGTGCCCTCTCCCTTTCGGGCGCACGCTCCCTTTCGGGCGCTCGCTCCCGGACGGGGTTGCTCTCCTTGGCGCTCGCTCCTGCGGCTCCTCCGGCGTCCGTTCGGGTGCGCGGGTCGCCGGCTCACCCGAGGGGTAGGTCGGCCGTTGGAAGATCGGGGGGAGGCCGTTCGCAGCCGGCGCCTGTCGAGGCGTGGCTTCGGTCTCTCGATCCATCGTTACTCCCTTCGCTCGGAGCGAGGGGGCGATCCGGATCCAGGGATGGCGGCTGCGGGCAAGCGGTCTTGCTTGATGAACGTTCCGTCGCCCACGCTTCGACTTCCGTCGCGCGCCGGGCTGAAGACCTGCTCGTACAACCGTTCGTTCCTGTCCGGGGCCGCGCCGCCTTGCCTGGCGATCCTCTTTGGGATCGCCCGCGGCGTCGCGCGCCACCTCAACTCGCTTCTTCCCCCATCTCGGGCGGCGCGGGTCGGCTGCCGGCCCGGTTGGGGCACGTCTGTTCAGCAAGGATAACAGCCCTCGAGATGAACCGGCGGAGCCGCGCCAGATGAGCTGCGAGAGAGCCCCGATCGGAGCAACCGGCAACCGCCAGCAGCCGGTGCCCTTCGGCCTCCCCTCCGGATGTGCACTTATGCGCGTGATGAGCTAGTCCTTCTTAGCTAGGAAGGACGGTCCCCCGTCCCCCCGAGCGAACCCGGCAGGCGTGGGATACCGGGGGGTGGTCCTCGTGCCGACACTTCTTACAGATGGCGCTGGACACCCTCCCCGTTGCTCCGTCCACCCGTCCCCAGATCCGAGTTGTCGTTGTCGATGACAACCCGGGGTTCCGGGAGACCCTGGCCTCCCTCCTGGGGACCGAGGAGCTCCTGGTGGTGGGGGCCGTGGGAAACGGATCCGACGCGATGAGCCTCGTCCGCTCGACCCAGCCCGATGTCGTGTTGATGGACGTCCGCATGCCCCAGATGAACGGCATCGAGGCGACACGCCTGCTGAAGTCGGCGTTCCCAGAGATCGGCATCGTCGCCCTGACCGGTGTCGACGATCAGGACGCGGTCCGGGAGATGCTGGTCGCGGGCGCCTCCTGCTACGTGTTGAAGGACTCCGACACCGACGAGATCTTCCATGCGATCCGGCAGGCGGCTGCGGGCGGCGGCGTCATCTCCTCCGAGGTGACGCCACGGGTCATCGGAGAGCTGACCGAGGCTCTCGAGCGTGAGCGTCGCCGCTCGCGCCAGCTCGAGCTCGCCCAGGAGGCGCTCCTCGAACGGGCCGCGAGGCGTCACGAGCTGGTGAGCCGGCTGGGCCACGAGCTCCGCACCCCCGTCACCGTGATCCTCGGCATGGCCCAGACCCTGTCGAAGGGGACCGGGACCCAAGAGCAGCGGGACGAGATGCTCGACGCGCTCGTGATGCGCGCTCAGGGGCTCGCTCGACTGGTCTCCCGGCTCGAAGGAGTGGTGGAGGCGGGGCTCACGGAGTACACGGACGTGATCGACGTGGCGCGCGAGATCGCCAGCCTTTCCCCGCGTGTCCGGATCGAAACCCCGGAGCGGCCGATGCTCGCCACCCTCAACCGGGTCGCGGCGCTCCGCATCCTCGAAGAGCTCGTCGAGAACGGGCTCGAGTTCTCGGACGAGAAGGAGCACGTCACCGTGAAGGTCGACGAGACCGTGGCCGGGATCGAGGTACGCGTGATCGACCGCGGGCCCGGTATCGCGGAGGACGCGCTCGAGCGGATCTTCGAACCGCTCGAGCAGGCCGAGGATCTCCACACACGGACCCATCAAGGGGTCGGCCTGGGACTCACGGTCGCCCGGATGTCCGCCCGCGCGATGGACGGAGACGTGACGCTCGAGGACACGGGCCCGCAGGGATCGGTCTTCCTCTGGCGGGTCTCGATGAGCCCGTTCGCGACCGCGACTACTTGAATCGGCGCATGTGCACGTTCAGCAGGATCCCCACGCCGATGCAGCTCGCCAGCATGGAGCTGCCCCCGTAGGACAGGAAGGGGAGCGGGATCCCCGTGATCGGCATGATGCCGATCACCATGCCGATGTTCACGAACATCTGTACCGCGAACATGATCGCGATGCCGGTGGCCAGGTACGTGCCGAACGGGTCCTTCGACAGGAACGCGATCCGGATCGACCGCCACAGCAGCAAGGCGTACAGCGAGAGCACGAACACGGCCCCCACGAAGCCGAACTCCTCCCCCGCGACCGTGAAGATGAAGTCGGTGTGTTGCTCCGGCACGTAGTCGAGGGTCGTCTGTCGCCCGTGGAGGTATCCCTGGCCGAAGAGGCCGCCGCTGCCGACGGCGATCTCCGCCTGGTCGAGGTTGTAGCGAACGTCGGAAGGCGTGTTCTCCCGATCGATGAAAGCCCGGAGACGGTCCAGCTGGTACTCCTTGATCACGCCCAGCTGGAACGCCGCGGCGATCAGGATCAGACAGATGACGACGAGCGCGGCCAGGTGACGACCGCTCACGCCCGCGACCAGGAACATCCCGGCGGCGATCGCGACCATGACGATCGACGTACCGATGTCGGGCTGGGTGAACACGAGCAAGAGCGGCAGGACCACGACACCGCAGAGCCGGATCACGTCCTGGATGGTGGGGAGCGCGTGCTTCATCTCCGAGAGGCTCGCCGCCAGCATCACGATCAACCCGAGCTTGGCGAACTCCGACGGCGTGATCTGGAATCCCGCCACCTCGTACCAGCGCTGGGCGGCGGGCGCCGATGAGCCGAGGAACGGAACCCGCACCAACAGGAGTGCGACCACCATCCCCGCGTAGATGAAACCGGCGTAGACCTTGAGGAACCGGTAGTCGAACGTGGCCATCACGAGGATGAGGACGACGCCGATCGCCGCGGTGACCACCTGCTTGTTCACGCGAAGGAACGGATCCAGCTGATCCTGACGGAGGGTCTGATTCGTCGCGGAGTACAGGAGGAAGAAGCCCAGCAGCAGCAGGATCGCAGTGACCAGAAGCAGCGCGCCGTCGATATGGCGGATCGGTCGGCGTTCGTCCGCGTAGACGCGGCCCGCGACGAGGTCCATCAGTCCTCAGCCTGCCCGAGCGCCGGCCCCTCGCACGGGGTTCGGTAGATCCTGCTCATGATGTTGCGAACGATCGGTGCCGCGGTCTCCGCCCCGAACCCTCCCTGCTCCACGGTGGCCACCACGACGTACTGGGGTCGATCCGCGGGAACGATGCCCGCGAACCACGAGGTGTCCTGGAACGGCGGCCGCTCGGCGGTCCCGGTCTTCCCGGCGACATCGAGCGAACACGGAGCGAAGACGGACGACGCGGTGCCACCCGTGGTGACGCTCCGGAGTGCTTCGCGGATGTAGTCGAGCTCCGTCTCCGTGTACGGGATACGCCGGCACTTGCCTCCGATCTTCTTCGCGACGTTTCCCGCGGTGTCCTCGATCGTCGAAACGAGGTGCGGTTGGCAGAGCTTGCCGCTGGCGATCGCCGCGTACGCCTCCGCCACCTGCAGCGGTGTCGCCTTCATCTCACCCGCGCCGATCGCGAGCAGGATATCGATGCCCGGGATCCAGCCGTCGGGATAGCGGGAGGGGTGCTCGTTCACGTACTTCTGGTCCGGCACGGTCCCGGCGGCTTCGGCCGGCAGGTCGACGCCGCTAACCCGTCCGAAGCCCCATTGCTTGACGCGACGCTGGAGCTCCTGCTTGTTCGTCTGGGCGTCCAAGAAGTAGAAGTCGCTCCCCCACTTGTAGTACTGCGTGTCGCACGAGACTTTGAGCCCCTGGGCGATCGACAGCGTGCCGCTGCTGTGGCCGTCCCAGTTGTGGAACACCGTCCCCGACTCGTCGCCGGGGTGGATGTACTCGGCGGGACAGTCGTAGTAGCCGCCGAGGGTTGCCGTCCCCTCCTTGAGCGCGGCGAGCGCGACGAACGGCTTGAACGTCGACCCCGGCCCGTACGTGATCTGCGTCGCGCGGTTCAGCATGGGAGCTTGTTTGCTCTCGAACAGCAGGAAGCGTTGCCCCTCGGTGAGTCCGCGCACGAACCACGAGGGCGGGAACGTGGGCCACGATGCCATGGCCACGATGCCACCCGTGTTCGGATCGATCACGACCACGGAGCCGGCATTCGCGGCGAGGTTGGTTCCGGTGCTCTCGTCGAGGACGGTTCGGGCGCGCTGGATCCCTGCCGCGAGCTCTTCCTCGGCGATCCGTTGGATGTCGAGGTCGAGAGAGAGTCGCACATCGTGACCGGGCTGGGCAGGCTTCGGATCGAACTCACGGAGGACCTCCCCGTCCGAGTTGACGAGGAACCGCTCCTCCCCTGGTTCCCCTCGAAGCCATCTTTCGTACGTGGCTTCGATGCCTGCCCTGCCGACCAGGTCCGAGGGGCCGTAGTCGGCGAACCGGGGCTCGTCGATCTCATCTGCCTGGATCTGTCCGACCCATCCCACGAGGTGCGCGCCCAGCATGCCCTGCGGATAGTTCCGGACGCTCTGTTCGACGACCTCGACCCCTTTGAACTTCTCCGGCTCCTCCCGGATCTTGAAGTACACCTCCTCCGGCACGAACTCGGCGACGGGAACGGGCTGGTAGCTGTAGTACAGCTTCGTGTCCAGCTCCTCGCCGAGCACCTGCGCGGGGATGTCGAGGATCTCGGAGAGGTGGGCGAGCGTGGCCTCCCTCTCGTCTCCGAGCTCGTCGCGGTTGATGCGGACCTCCAGGCTGATCCGGTTGTGAACGAGGCGCCTCCCCTGGCTGTCGACGATGTCGCCACGGAGGGCGTCGGTCGCCACCGTACGGAGCGAGTTGTCGCGCGCGTCCCGGTCGTGTTGCGGCCCGGCAAGGACCTGGAGGAACCACAGGCGCGTCGAGAGCGACACGAACATGAACGCCACCACGAAGGCGAGGATCTTGAGTCGCGAACCCGACCGTTCCATCTAGAAGCGCACCACCCTGCCGGCTTGGGCCGCCGCCGCCGCCCTGCGGAGGACGGGGAAGAAGATCGGTGTGAGCACCGCTCCGTAGATGGCCGTGAGGAGGATGACCTTGGCCGCGTAGCTGAACGGGCCTTCCTCTTCTCCGAGGAGGAAGGCCACCGCCTGATGGAAGGCAACCCCACCGGCCGTGCCGAGAGCGACGAGGACGGCGGGCAGCAGGGGTGAGGGGGAGGTGACGTACTGCCGTGCGAGGCCGACGGTGTAGCCCAGCATCGTGAGCGTGAGCGCCGTGATCCCCTTCGGCATGTTGAGCATGAAGTCCTGCGCGAGGCCACTCACGAAGCCGACGACCGCGCCTTCGGCCGGCCCTTGCAGAACCGCGAAGACCACCGTGACCAGATAGAGCAACTCCGGCTTCACACCCAGCAAGGTGAGCTCGGGGAACACCGCCGTCTGCAGGAGCAGCGCGGTCACGATGACGGCAACGAGCACGGCGGTCCTCCTCACGGAGTTCCACCCGGCCGTGTCCGGTCCCGGGCGATCACCAGGACGTACTGCAGCGTCGAGAAGTCCACGGCCGGCCGGATCGTGACGGAGGATTCGACGGAATCGGGCTCGCTGAACGCCCGGGAGACCGTGCCGATGAGGATGCCGGGGGGATAGAGCCCCCGCTGACCGTTCACCTCGTAGCCCAGCGTGAAGACGGACTCGGGCTCGGTCTCGCTGACCTGGATCCCCGGCCTCAAGTGACCCATCCGGAGGTCGTTCTCCCCCCGGCCCATCACGAGCCCTGCCTCCTGCGAGGTGGACAGCTTCCCCGCGACGGCGAAGTCCCGATCGATGATCAGCTGCACGACCGAGGAGATCGGCGTGACCCGGATCACCCGGCCCACGAGGCGCGGTCCGTCGGAGGCTCCCGTCACCACCGGCATGTCCTCTTGGATACCGTCGGCGGAGCCGCGATCGATCGTGATCGACCATTCGAAGTTCGACACGCCGCTCGCGATCACCCGCGCCGCGATCGTGTGGGACGTGACGGACTGCAAGCCCAGGAGCTGTTCGAGGCTGTCGATGCGGCGCGAGAGTTCCTGGTTCTCTTGTTGGGCGGTCCTCAGGTCGTCCACCTGGCGCTGGAGTTCCCCGTTTCGGCGAGAGAGCGAGGGGAGCTTCGCGAGACTGCTGAAGAAGTTGCTGACCGGCTGGACGACGTTCGAGACCGCTCGCTGCATCGGGGCGAGCGCACTGCTGGTCGCTCGCCCCGCCGCGGCGAGCGGGCCCTCTTCGCCGGCGCGGTAGTCCACCGTGATGATCGCGAGCGACGCCGCAACGAGGCTGACGACGAGCAATCGGGCGGAGCGGGACCGTTGCCTGATGGCCACGACGGCGGGTTACCGCCGATTCGTCGACGTCACCAAGACCCGCTGCAGGACCTCGAACTCCTCGAGGCACTTCCCCGATCCGAGCACCACCGCTTGCAGCGGCGCGTCGGCGATATGGATGGGCATCCCCGTCTCGTGGCGGAGGCGTTTGTCCAGCCCGCGAAGCAGGGCTCCACCGCCCGTCAGCACCATCCCGCGGTCCATGATGTCCGCGGCCAGCTCGGGGGGGGTCCGGTCGAGGGTGGTCTTGATGGCGTCGATGATGGCGTTCACCGGCTCCTCGATCGCCCGGCGGATCTCCTCGGCGGCGATCGTGATGGTCTTCGGCAAGCCGGACACGAGGTCCCGACCCTTGATCTCGGCGACGAGCTCCTCGGGCATCGGGTAGACCGACGCGATCGCGAGCTTGATCGCTTCGGACGTCCGCTCGCCGAGCAGCAGCGAGTACTCCTTCTTGACGTGTTGGATGATCGCCTCGTCCAACTCGTCGCCGCCGATGCGGATCGACGTCGACGTGACGATCCCGCCGAGTGAGATCACCGCGACCTCGGTGGTGCCGCCACCGATGTCGACGACCATGTTCCCGGTCGGCTCGTGGATCGGCAGGCCGGCGCCGATCGCCGCCGCCATCGGCTCCTCGATGATGTAGGCGCGGCGAGCTCCGGCGGCGATCGTCGCTTCCTCGACCGCGCGCTGTTCGACGCCGGTGATCCCGGAGGGAACGCAGACGACGACACGCGGCTTCGCGAGGAGTCGGCGCTTGTGCACCCGCTGGATGAAGTACCGCAGCATCTTCTCGGTCACGTCGAAATCGGCGATCACGCCGTCCTTCAGGGGCCGTACGGCCTGGATGTGCGAGGGCGTGCGGCCGATCATCCGCTTGGCCTCGGCTCCCACGGCAAGGATGGCTCCGGTAAGGGTGTTGATCGCCACGACGGACGGCTCGTTCAGGACGACTCCGCGTCCACGCACATACACGAGCGTGTTCGCCGTCCCGAGGTCGACGGCCATGTCGCGACCAAGGAACCCCAATACCCCCTCCGTCCCCTGTGGTCGGGGCGTGGGGGAAGAAGATCTTTGAAACCTCTCGGCCATGCGGTTCGGCCCTGATTGAACAGGGTTCGCTCCCTCGTGGCAACCTGAGGGCATGCCAGATGAGAGAGAAGGAACGATGAGAACGCCAGGAACAGGACATTCCGCGCTCTTCCCGGGGCAGGGATCGCAGTTCGAAGGTATGGCAGACCCTTGGGCGGCGCATCCGGCAGCGAAGGCGATCCTCGACGAGGCGTCATCGGCCATGGGCAGAGACGTGGTCGCCGGATGTCGCGACCCGGCCGCGCTCGCGACGACCGAGTTCGTGCAGCCGGCCTTGCTCGCATGCGACGTGGCGGCGTTCCACGTGCTGGAGGCCGAAGGGGTGTCGTTCATCGGCGTGGCAGGACATTCACTCGGCGAGTTCGCCGCGCTGGTGGCGGCCGGAGTCGTGCCGTTCGGCGACGCGCTCGACCTCGTGGTCGTGCGCGGCGCCGCGATGCAACGGGCCGGCGAGGAACGCCCGGGCGCGATGACGGCGCTCCTCGGCGTGGGCGCCGAGGACGCCGCGGCGCTCTGCGAGGAGGCTCGTCGCGACGACGTGCTCGTCGTCGCGAACGAGAACTCGCCGGCGCAGTCGGTGATCTCCGGCTCGGTCTCCGCGATCGAGCGGGCCGAGGCGCTCGCGAAGGAGCGGAAGGTCCGCGCGATCCGATTGCGCGTCGCCGGCGCGTTCCACTCGCCGCTGATGGAACCGGCGCGCGCCGCGATCGACGAACGGATCGACGCGATCGACTTCTCGGCGCCGCGGTTGCCGGTCGCCGAGAACGTCGCCGGAGCGCTGGTGTCCGACCCGGCAGAGCTCCGGTCGCTCGTGAAGCGGCACGTGATCTCGCCCGTCAGGTGGGAGTCCTCGGTGCGAGCGCTCGCCGACGCCGGGACCATCTCGTTCCTCGAAGCCGGTCCCGGCGACGTCCTCACCAAGCTGATGAAGCGGATCGTGCCCGACGCGGCGGCGCGCGCGATCGGCTCGCCGGAGGACGCGCGCGCCGCCGCGTCGGGACCGGCACCTTGACAGCGGCTATGCTCCGCCCGTGACCAGGAGCGCCACCATCACCGGCGTCGGGTCCTCCCTCCCCCCTCGGCTCGTCCCGAACACGTGGTTCGAGGACAAGGTGGAGACGACCGACGAATGGATCCGCGAGCGGACCGGCATCGAGGCCCGCCACTTCGTGGAAGACGACGTCGACACGTCCGACCTCGTGGTCGAGGCCGCGAAGGCGGCGATGGAGACGGCCGCGATCACCCCGGATCAGCTCGACATGATCATCGTGGCGAGCGTGACCGGCGACACGCCGTTCCCCGCCACGGCGGTGTGGGCCCAGGAGAAGCTGGGGATCCGCGCGCCCGCATTCGACGTGAACGCCGCATGCGCCGGCTTCAGCTACGGCTTGGCGAGCGCCACCGCCTTCGTGCAGGCCGGGATGGCCGACACGGTCCTGCTCGCCGGCGCCGAGATCTTCAGCAGGATCCTCGACTTCACGGACCGGACGACCTCGATCCTGTTCGGCGACGGCGCCGGCGCCGTGATCGTGCAGGCCTCCGATAGGCCGGGGATCGAGGGCACCGTCCTCGGCGCCGACGGAACCGCGGCCGGGATCCTCATGATGCCCGCCGGCGGGACCCGCATGCCCGCCTCGCATCAGACCGTCGAAGCCCGCGACCACAACATCCGGATGCCGAAGGGTCGCGAGGTCTTCAAGCGGGCGGTGACCGAGATGGCCGCCGCCTGCCGCGAGCTCCTCGAGAAGTCCGAGCACACGCCGGCCGACGTCGACGTCTTGATCCCCCACCAGGCCAACGCCCGGATCATGATCGCGGTCGCCGAGCGCCTCGGGATCCCCGCCGAGCGCTCCGTGCTGGACGTGGCCGAGGTGGGCAACACGAGCGCCGCCTCGATCCCGATCGCGCTCGCACGCGCCTGGAACGCGGGTCGGATCAAGGAGGGAGACCTCGTGCTGTTCACGTCGTTCGGTGCCGGTCTCACCTGGGGCGCCACACTGGTCCGATGGACGATGCAGGGGCCGGCGGCGTGACCTCGAAGGTGGCGGTCATCTCCGGCGGGTCCCGAGGCATCGGTCGCGCGTGCGCGGAGTCGCTCGCCGCCGCCGGGTGGACGGTGGCCGTGGGCTATCGCACCCGTGAAGCCGATGCGAAGGAAACGGTCGAGTCCCTCGCATCCGCCGGCACACCCGGCCTCGCCGTGTACCTGGACGTCACGGACGAGTCGAGCGTGCAGGAGGCGTTCCGGCGCGTGTCGGACGAGGTCGGCCCTGTCACGGGACTGCTGAACAACGCGGGCTACTCGCGGGACGGACTCCTCATCAAGTACTCCATGGAGGAGTACGAACGCACGATGACCACCAACCTCCGCGGCTCGTTCCTCTGCTCGCGGGCTGCCCTCCGCGGCATGCTGCGCGAGCGGTGGGGCCGGATCGTGAACATGTCGAGTGCCGTCGCGATCCACGGCAACGCCGGTCAGACCGTGTACGCGGCGACGAAGGCCGGCCTGCTCGGTCTCACGAAGTCGCTCGCGCGCGAGGTCGCCGCGAAGGGCATCACGGTGAACGCCCTCTGCCCGGGGCTGCTCGAAACCGAGATGACCGCGCACCTCACCGACGAGGCGCGCGCGTTCTACATCGATCAGACGCCGATGCGACGCCCGGCCTCCCTGCAGGAGGTGGCCGCGGTCGTCCGGTTCCTGATGTCCGAGGAAGCGTCGTACATGAACGGCACCGTGATCCCCGTGGACGGCGGGCTGACCGCCTAGTCGCGACCGGCATCCGCCGATAGGCTCGGCGGACGAGAGAAGGAGAGAACGGTATGGATCGACCCGAGATCGAGGCGAGGGTGAAGAAGGTGCTCGCCGAACAGCTGGCCGTGGACGAACAGCAGGTCGTCCCGGACGCTCGGTTCGCCGAGGATCTGAACGCCGACTCGCTCGACCTCGTCGAGGCCGTGCTGGCGCTCGAGGAGGAATGGAGCATCGAGATCCCCGAAGACGAGATGGAGTCCGTGAAGACGGTCGGTCAGGCCGTCGATCTCGTCGCGACGAAGCTCGGGGTGTCCTAGCCCGTCATGGCCTCGGGTCGGAAGGCGGAGCGACCGGAGCGCGATCCAGACCGCAGAAGGGTCGTCATCACCGGGATCGGACCCGTCACGCCGGTCGGGACGGGTGTCGAAGAGTTCTGGGCCGGACTGATCGCCGGGCGCAACGGCGTCCGCGAGATCGCGCGGTTCCCCACGGATGACCTCCCCGTGAAGGTCGCAGGTGACGTCCACGATTTCGAGCCTGCGAAGTGGCTCGACCCGAAGGAGATCCGCCGCACCGACCGCTTCTCGCACTACGCGATCGCCGCCGGGAAGCTCGCCTGGGAGGACGCCGGGACCCCGGAGGTGCCGTCGGAACGAGGGGGCATCGTGTTCGGGACCGGGATCGGCGGCATCGAAACGCTCCTCGTCCAGCACAGCGTGCTGCTCGAGAAGGGTCCGGGCCGTGTGTCGCCGTTCATGGTGCCGGCCCTGATGGCGAACGCCGCGGCCGGACACCTCGCCATGAAGTTCGGACTCACCGGGCCGAACTACTGCACGGTGTCGGCCTGCGCCTCCTCGAACCATGCGATCGGTGAGGGGATGCGCCTGATCCGTGACGGGTACCTCGACGTGTGCATCTCGGGCGGGTCGGAGTCGGCGACGCTCCCGCTCACGGTCGCCGCCTTCGCGCAGATGACCGCGCTCACGAAGAACCCCGACCCGGAGAGCGCCTCACGGCCGTTCGACGCGAACCGCAACGGTTTCGTGCTGTCGGAGGGCGCGGCGGCGTTGATCCTCGAGTCGGAGGAACACGCGAAAGCCCGCGGCGCGCGCATCTACTGCGAGGTGGCCGGCTACGGGATGTCCGACGACGCCCACCACATCACGGCGCCGGACCCGAAGGGCTCCGGCGCCGCGCTCGCCATGCGGTGGGCGCTCGCCGACGCCGGCGAGGAACCCGCCGCGGTCTCGTACGTGAACGCGCACGGGACCTCCACCCCACTGAACGACGCGAGCGAGACCGTCGCGATCAAGACCGTGCTCGGCGACGAGATCGCGCATCGCGTCGCGATCTCGTCGACGAAGTCGATGACGGGCCACATGCTCGGCGCGGCGGGAGCGGTCGAGGGAGCGGTGTGCGCCCTCGCGATCGATCGCGGGGTGATCCCACCCACGATCCACTACGAAACGCCCGACCCCGACTGCGACCTCGACTACGTCCCGAACGAGGCGCGCGAGCTCGACGTGACACTGGCCCTGTCGAACTCCTTCGGGTTCGGCGGGCAGAACGCCTGCGTCGCGTTCCGAAGGGTCGCCTGAGACCCACCGCTCACGGCTCGAAAGAGCGGTACCACCGTCCGCCGTTGAAAACCGTCACGGCCGTCACGCCGTTCACATCTCCCTCGAAGCGGACCCGTCGCGGCAACGCAGGGTCCTCCACCGCGAACCAGCCGTCGTCGAGAGCCACCAGCTCGCCGCTCTCCTCGTTGTCGGTGTCCGTCGGCCACGTGATCGCCAGTCGGCCCTTGCGCAGCACGATCCGGAGCACCGGGCTCCAGGGATCGTCGTTGCGGTACAGACCCGGGTGCCGACGCCACGTCTCCGGTGGCTCCCCCGGCTCCGGCCCTTCGTAGCGCTCCCCTCGGAACCAGGTGTTCCCGTGGAACGCCTCGACGACGTGACCGGAGTCGTCGCTCCGGAACTCGAGCGGGAACCGCTCGAAGGCGGGGTGGGCGACGAGGAACGTGTCGTGCGGCTGCTCCAAGGGATCCCGCTCGAGGCGGGCGGACACGGGCCCGACCGACATCGAGAGCCCGTCATCCTCCGCCTCCACGACGAGTGTGCGCCCGTCGTCGCCGACATAGGTGCCGGTGAAGCGGTTCGCTCCGGGGATCTCGGTGGGAGCGGGTGGGGCCCAGGGCTCGGGCAGCGGATCACCGGCAAGGCCGGCGCGCACCGCGGCGAGCGCGGCGCCGACGACCGGGCGCCTGTCTCCCCCGCCGTTCTGGAGCATCATGCAGGCGAGCCCCTCCTCCGGCACGGTGATGAGGAGCGCCGTGTACCCGACCATGCCGCCGGAGTGGCCATGCCACCTGCGTCCGTCGACGTCCTCGTACCACAGCCCGTACCCGTACAGTCCGTGCTCGCCGTCGTCGACCGCCCCCGCCATCAGGCGCGCGAAGCCCTCCTCCGACAGGATCCGGCCCCCGCGTCCGTCGGGCCGGTCGCCGCGCGCGAGCAGCAGCCGCGCGTACGCGCACATGTCCACCACGTTGGAGACGATCGAGCCGTCGGCGGTGTTCGACACGATCCGGGGAGCGGGAACGAGCGGATGCCGGAGCTGGGCCGGTCGATCCGTCAGCATCGGCTCGTAGCCGATCGCGTGATCGGTCCAGATGTCGTCGGTGATCGCCGCGACCGACGCCGTCATGCCGAGCGGCCCGAGGAGCCGGTCGTGGAGCAGCTCGTGGATCGGCAGGCCCGTCACGGATCCGAGCACGGCGCCGACGATCTTGTACCCATCGTTCGAGTACCGGTACCGCTCTCCGGGCGCCGAGGTCGCGGGAGCGGAACGGAGGAGATGCAGCGCGCCCGCGAACCCGGGTGCGTCCTCCGTTCCGGTGTGCAGACCGGCGGTGTGCGTGAGCAGGTGATGCATCGTGATCGGGCCGAACGGCTCGGGAAGATCCAGCCACGGCAGCAGCTCGTTCACGGAGACGTGCAGATCGAGCCGTCCGGCGTCGACCTCCTGCATCGCGACGATCGCGGCGAAGGACTTCGAGATCGAACCGATCTGGAACCGCGTCTCCGGGCGGACGGGTGCGCCCGATGCCACGTCGGCCATCCCGCGCGCCGCGACGCCCAGGATCTCTTCGCGATCGGTGATCGCGAGCGCGGCGCCGGCGGCGTGGGAAGCCATCAGATGGTGCTCGAGGCTCGCGCCGACGCGTTCGAACGCTTCCTGGAGCCCCGCCATCGCGTCCGTCTACTCGCCGAAGAAGAGCTTCAGCTCGCGGGCGGCCGACTCCGGAGAGTCGCTGCCGTGCACGACGTTCTCCGTGATGACCGAGGCGAAGTCGCCCCGGATCGTGCCGGGTGGCGCATCCGCCGGGTCCGTCGGGCCCATCAGATCACGCCAGACGGAGATCGCATCGTCGCCCGTGACCTTCGCCACCACCACCGGTCCGCCGGTGATGAAGTCGACCAGCTCCGCGAAGAACGGCTTGTCGCGATGCTCGCCATATTGCTCTTCCGCCGTGGCGCGGTCGATCGTCTCCATCCGAAGCTCGTCGATCGTGAGGCCGGCCTCCTCGACCCGGCGCAGGACCTCGCCGATCAACCTCCGGCGAACGCCGTCCGGTTTGATGATGAGCAGCGTCGACTCCGTGACCACGAACTCAGGATCCTCCCAGCGCCCGTCGGGCGTCCGCGACAGTGTATAGAGAGCCCGTCACCAGGATGAGGTCCTCTCCGGCGGCCGCGTCGCGGGCCGCCGCGAGCGATTCCTCCACCGTTCCCAGGTCCGCGACGCGGCCGCCGGCGGCCGCGATCCGCTCCGCGACGTGCTCCGACGGGAAGCTCCGGACGCTCTCGTTCTGGGCCGGATACCAGACGTCGGCCATCGGCGCGAGCGCGGCCACGACGCCGTCCAGGTCCTTGTTCGAGGACACCGCGAGCACGACGTGCAGGCGGGACCAGGTGAACGCCTCGACGAGCGCCCGCGCGAGCGCCTCGGCACCCGCCGGGTTGTGCGCACCGTCCAACACGACCAGGGGCGAGCGAGCGACCACCTCGAGGCGGCCGGGGATGCGCAGCGCGCCGATCGCCGTCTTGGTGGCGTCCTCATCGAGCCGGTATCCCAGGAAGGACTCGACGGCGACGATCGCCGCGGCCGCGTTCCGAACGACGTGCTCGCCGAACATCGGGATGAAGAGCTCGTCGTAGGTCGCGTACATGCCCTGCACGCGGAACTGCTGTCCGCCCACCGCGGGCAGTCGGGCCGTCACCTCCCAATCTCGCCCTTCCAGGAGGAGGGTCGCGCCCACGTCGCTCGCCCGCGCCTCGATGACCTTCAGGGCCTCGTCCGGCTGCTCCCGGACGATCACGACCTTGCCGGGCTTGATGATCCCGGCCTTCTCGGTCGCGACCTCCTGGACCGACGATCCGAGCTCGGGATGATCGAGCCCGATCTCGCCGATCACGGCGACGTCGCCGGCCACGAGGTTCGTCGCGTCCCACGAGCCGCCCATCCCCACCTCGAAGACCGCGAGACCCACCGGCTTGTCGGCGAACCACAGGAAAGCGAGCGCCGTGATCGCCTCGAAATAGGTCGACGCCACGTGCTCCCGGCCGTCGACCACCTCGAGGTACGGCGCGAGGTGCATCCACGCCTCCGCGAACTCCTCTTCGGAGATCTCGACGCCGCAGACGGAGAGGCGCTCCCGTACCGTGCGCAGGTGCGGGGACGTGAAGAGCCCGGACTTCACCCCGTGCGCGCAGGCGATGTCCGCCGCCGCTCGCGCGATCGTGGTCTTCCCGTTCGTCCCCGTGACATGGATCGTCGGATAGGTGAGCTGCGGGTCATCCATCAGCTCCGAGAGGGCGCGGATCCGGTCCAGGCTCGGTTCGGGCATGTGCTCGGGCTGCCGCCCGTCCAGCTGCCCGACCGCTTCCTCGAACCGCATCACCCGAGCTCAGCCAGCTGTTCCCGGAGCGACTCCGACTCGCGCTCGAATCGTTCCACCTTCAGCTTCTCGGCGAGCACGACGTCCTCCGGAGCCTTGTCACGGAAACCGGGATTGGCGAGCTTCGTCTCCGCCCGCGCGCGCTCGTCCTCGGCCGCGGCCAGGCGCTTGCGGAGCCGGTCCCGCTCCGCATCCAGGTCGATCAGGTCGCCGGACACGAGCACTGTCTCCCCTTGCACCAGGAGGCGCGGCGAACCCGTCGCGTCACCCGTGGCCACGACCGCGAGACCCGACGCGCCGGCGAGACGCAGCACCTCGTTCTCGAACCCGGCGAACCGAGCGGCTCCGGCGTCCCGTTCCACGAGGCGGAGCTCGATCCGCGTCTTCGGAGGGATCGCGTGCTCGCTCCGGAAGCGCCGCACCGTCGTCACGAGCTCCTCCACGAACGGCCAGACGGCTTCGGCATCGGCGCCCAGGGCCTCGTGATCCGCGAACTCGTTCGCCTCCGGCCACGCGCGCTCTCACGATCGTCTCGCCGACGCCGAAGCGCTGCCAGATCTCCTCGGTCACGAACGGCATGACGGGGTGCAAGAGCCGCAGCGTTCGCTCCAGGATCCAGGCGAGCACGTTCGCCGCGTCCGCGCTCACGGCGGGATCCTCCGAGCGGAGCCGCTCCTTCTCCATCTCGAGCCCCCAGTCGCAGAACTCCGACCAGAAGAACCGGTACATGGCCTGCGCGGCCGACGCGAACTCGTAGCGATCGAGCGACGCGTTCACCTCGGCGACGCAGCGCTGGTGCCGCGCGAGGAGCCAGCGCTGCGGCGCCGTCAGCCGATCGTCGGGCGGCAGCTCCGCCTCCCCGCCCGGGAACGCGTGCAGTACGAGTCGCGCCGCGTTCCAGATCTTGTTCGCGAAGTTGCGGCCCCCTTCGATCGATTCGATCGCGAGCGGGATGTCCTGCTGCCCGCCGGTCGCGAGCCGTGCCAGGGAGAAGCGCAGCGCGTCGGCGCCGTAGAGGTCGAAGATCTCGATCGGATCGATCACGTTGCCGAGCGACTTCGACATCTTGCGGCCGTGCGCGTCACGAACCAGCCCGTGGATCACGACGTCGCGGTACGGGATGTCGCCGGCGAGGGACATCCCGGACATGATCATCCGCGCGACCCAGAGGTAGAGGATCTCGTAGCCCGTCACGAGCACCGCGTTCGGATAGAAGGCCTCGAGCTCGGGCGTGTCGTCCGGCCAGCCGAGCGTCGAGAACGGCCAGAGCTGCGAGGAGAACCACGTGTCGAGGACGTCCGGGTCCTGCTCGATCTCCGCGGCCCCGCACGTGGCGCACGCGTCCGGGTCCTCGAGCGAGACCGTGACGTGACCGTCCGCGCAGTACCAGGCGGGGATCCGGTGGCCCCACCAGAGCTGCCGCGAGATGTTCCAATCGCGCAGGCCGTCCAACCAGCTCACGTACGATTTCCGCCAGCGCTCGGGCCAGAACGTGATCCGCCCGTCCACGGCCGCCTCGGTGGCCGGGCCCTTCAGCCCGTCCACCGCGACGAACCACTGGAGTCCCGACATCCACGGCTCGATCTCGCTGTGGCAGCGGTAACAATGGCCGACGGAGTGCCGGTACGGATGCTCCACCGACACGAACAGGTCCAGCTTCTCGAGCTCTTCCCTCACCGCCTGCCGCGCGTCGTACCGGCCGAGCCCGTAGAACTCCTCTGCGGCGTTCTGATTGATGCGAGCCTCCGCATCGAGGACGTTCAGCAGCGGGAGCCCGGTGCGCTGGGCGATCTCGAAGTCGGTGGGGTCGTGCGCCGGGGTGACCTTCACCGCTCCCGTACCGAAGGTCGGATCGACGGCTGCGTCGGCGACGATCGGGAGGTCGCGTCCGTCGAACGGGTGGCGCACCGTGCTCCCGACCAGGTCTCGATACCGTTCGTCGTCGGGATGCACCGCGATCCCCGTGTCGCCCAGCATCGTCTCGACCCGCGTCGTCGCCACCTCGACGTGGCCGGTGCCGTCGGAGAGCGGGTACCGGAAGGTGAGGAGCTCCCCGTCGACCTCCTCGTGCTCGACCTCGGAGTCGGACAGGCCCGTCTGATCCGTCGGGCACCAGTTGACGAGCCGCTCGCCCCGATAGATCAGTCCCTGCTCGTACCAGCGGACGAATGCGACACGGACCGCCCGGACGAGCCCTTCGTCCATCGTGAAGCGCTCCCGATCCCAGTCGAGCGACGCCCCCATCCGCTTGAGCTGACCGATGATCTCGCCGCCGTACCGTTCCTTCCACGCCCACACGCGCTCGACGAACGCCTCACGCCCAAGATCGCGCGGCTCGATCCCCTCCTTGCGGAGCTCCCGCTCGACCACCACCTGCGTGGCGATGCCGGCGTGGTCCATGCCCGGCACCCAGAGGGCCTCGAGCCCGCGCATCCGCGCACGACGGACCAGGACGTCCTCGATGGTGCGACCGATCACATGTCCGGCGTGCAGGCGACCCGTCACGTTGGGAGGTGGGATCACGAGGCAGTAGGCGTCGGAAGGGTCCTCGGGGACCTGCGCGTGGAAGTAGCCGCGTTCGATCCACGTCTCCGCCCACCGGGGTTCGACCGTGGCGGCGTCGTAGCGGGAGGGCATCTCCGTGCCGGGCCCGGTCATGCGTTCGAGTGTATCGACCTGCACTGTTGCATCCGCTCACGTCGCTCGGCGGGGCCCGCCCGGAGGCGCGTGTCTATACTCCGGCAACCGGCGACAGCGACCGTAAGGAGGAACCATGGCCAACGAAGAGCTGATCGACAGGCTCCGATCGGTGGCGATCTTCCGCGGCCTCGATGAGAAGGAGCTCCACCGGATCGCGGAGGTCGGCAAGGAGGTCCGCTTCGGCGCCGGCAAGGTGGTCGCCCAGCAGGACGGCGGTGCAGCCGGGTTCCATCTGATCATGGACGGCCAGGTTTCGATCGACGTCGACGGGCACGAGCGAGCTCGGCTCGGGTCCGGGAAATACTTCGGCGAGATGTCGCTCCTGGACGGACTCCCGCGATCGGCCACCGTGAAGGCCGAGGAGCCGACCACGACGTTCTCCCTCACGTCCTGGCAGTTCCTCCCGCTCCTGGACGAATACCCCTCGATCAGCCGTGCGCTCTTGGTAGAGCTCTGCGGGCGGCTCCGGCGAGTCGAGCACGATCCGGTCGACTGACGAGCCTGCGGTGGCGCCGAGCGCCTGTCCCCGCTGCGGCTCCGATCTTCCACCAGACGCTCGGTTCTGTCCTGCGTGCGGGCTGACGCTCGACTCCCACGACTCGCCCGAAGAGCGCAGGGTCGTCACGGTCCTGTTCGCCGACGTCACCGGTTCGACGGAGCTCGGCGAACGGCTCGACCCCGAACACCTCCGCGAGGTGATGGCGAGCTACTTCGCGGCGATGCGTGAGGAGATCGAGGCCGAAGGCGGCACGGTCGAGAAGTTCATCGGCGACGCGGTGATGGCGGTCTTCGGTGTTCCGGCCGCGCACGAAGACGACCCCGTCCGCGCCCTCCGGGCGGCGCTCCGGATGCGGGAGCGGCTGGGCGACGTGAACGACCGGCTCATGGCCGCCCGCGGCGTCACGTTGCAGATCCGGATCGGGGTCAACACCGGTGAGGTCCTCGCGTCCGTCGATCCGCAACCCGGCGAGCCGATGGTGACGGGCGATGCGGTGAACGTCGCGGCACGTCTCCAGAGCGCCGCGGAGCCCGGCGGCATCCTGGCGTCGGAGCGAACCGCCCGAGGAGCGAGGGGCTTCCGGTTCGGCGAGGCGACGAGGCTCGACCTGAAAGGAAAGGGAGAGCCGGTGCCGGCGATGGAGCTGCTGGAGGGGGCGGCAGCCATCCAGGACCGCGGGGTGCCGGGGCTTCACGCCCCGATGGTCGGTCGTGACGAGGAGCTCTCGTTGCTCCTGACGATGTTCCGGCGATCGGCGACCGAGGGCCGGCCGAACCTCGTCACGATCTACGGCGACGCCGGTGTGGGGAAGAGCCGTCTCACCTCGGAGTTCCTCCTGCGGGCGGAGCGAGACGGCGCCACCGTGGTTCGAGGACGGTGCCTCCCGTACGGCGAGGGGATCACGTACTGGCCGCTCGCGGAGATCCTCAAAGGCTACGCGGGAGTCTTGGACTCGGACGCGCCCGAGCTCGCGCTCGAGAAGATCCGCAAGGCGGGTCGCGAGTTGCTGACCGAGGACGTGACCTCCGATCCCGGGCGGGCGACCGCGGCACTCGCGTTCACGGTGAACGTCGCCGATCCGGAGTTCGACTTCGAGTCGATGGAACCTCGCGAGGTCCGGCAGGAGGTCCATGCGGGCTGGAGGTCGTTCTTCTCGGCGCTCGCCGCCGAGACGCCGCTCGTCGTCATCGTGGAGGACATCCACTGGGCCGATCCTGCGCTGTTGGACCTGCTCGACGAATCGTCGGAGCGTGTGGTGGGACCGGTGCTCTTCGTCTGTCCGTCGAGGCCGGACCTGGCCGCGACCCGCCCCGCGTGGGGGGGCGGACGTCGCAACCACTCCTCGATCGCACTCGATCCGCTGACGCCCGAGCAAGCCGACCGGCTCGTCCACGAGCTGCTCACGATCGACGATCTCCCGCCCTCCGTGCACGCCCGGATCCTCGAACGGGCCGAAGGCAACCCGTTCTTCCTCGAGGAGATCGTCCGTCAGCTGATCGACGAGGGACACCTCGTCCGCGAGGGCGATCGGTGGCGCGCCCTCGATGAGATCGAGCAGGTCGTGATCCCCGACACCGTGCAGGCGGTCCTCGCGGCGCGGTTCGATCTTCTCGACGGCGCAAGACAAGCGGGTCCTTCAGGCGGCCGCGGTGGTCGGACGCGTGTTCTGGCCCGGGCCTGTCGCGCTGCTCGCGCACCTGCCCGACGAAGCCGTCGACTCGTCCCTTCGGACCCTCGAGGATCGAGAGCTCGTCCTCTCGCGATTGACCTCGTCGCTCGCGGGACAGCCGGAGCTGATCTTCAAGCACGTGCTGATCCGCGACGTCGCGTACGCATCCCTCCCTCGTCGCGACCGCACGGACGCGCACGCGGCGGTCGCCGGCTGGATCGAAGAGACGGCCGGCGACCGCGCGGGCGAGATGGCGGAGTTGCTCGCCTATCACCTGTCGACCGCGGTCGCCCTCGCCGCAGACACGGCCGGCGGGCCGATCGGAGGATCTCCGGGTCGATGCCTTCCGATGGTTGCTCCGTGCCTCCGATGAAGCTCGGCGGCGCCTGGTGGTCCGCAAGGCGCGGCGTTCGGCCGAGGAGGCGCTCGATCTGGCGTCCGGCGATCTCGAGCGCACGGACGCGCTCGAGATGCTGGCGATGGCGTTCTTCGCCGACTACTCGGGCGACCTCGCGTGGCGGTACTTCCGAGAGGCGGCGTTCACCCGGGCGCGCGTGGACCCTCCCGACGGGAAACGGGTGGCGCGTCTCGCCGCGCTCGGCTGCGACGTGGCGGTGCGCTGGCCGGGCTCTCTGCGAGGCGAGCTGCCGCCCGAAGAGACCGTTCGCGAGCTGTGGGATCTCGGGATCGCGCCATCTGCCGCCCGGCGACTCGGAGGAGCGGATCCGGCTCCTCGGGATCCGAGCCGGCTGGCCCTTCGCGTTCTCTCCCGACCGCTATTCCGAGGCCGAGCTCGAGGAGCTCGAAGCCTCGGGCCTCGAGGGAGCGGAGATCGCGCTCCGGATGGATCTGCCCAATCGCGCCTCCGCCGCCTACGACCAAGCGATCGGGCCGTGGATCGCGCGGGGCTGGTACGGCCGTGCCCTTCCGATCTGGGAGCAACGAGCCACGATCACCCACGAGGTGACGGATCGCCCTCGAGCTGGGCGACTTCTACGCGATGGGTGCGTGGACCCACTACGAGATCGGACGCTACGCGCGGGCGCTCGAGATCGCCGACGCGGGCCTCGAGGCGATCACCGGGCGAGACCCGAGCGTCCGATCTCCACATCAGCGCCTGGCGCATCGCCGCGCTGTATCGGCTCGGACGGTGGGACGAGGCACTCGAAGGGTTCGCCACGATCCGTCGGATGCTCGAGAGCCGCGAGGACGACCCGCCGTACTTCGTCGACGCATGCGTTCGCGGTGGCCGGAGTGATCTATCGAGCGGCGGGAGCGAGCGCGTCCGGAGCGACGCTCTCGCCGCGGCGATCGTCCGGATGGTCACCGAGAGCTCCGGTCGCCTCTATCCGAGCATCCTCCGGTTCCTGGTCGTCAGGGGCGACCTCCCCCGGCGAAGGGGATCCGCCGCCCGCACAACTGGGCGGTCCACGCGGGCGATGCGTTGGAAGCGGAGGCGGAACGGCTCGCGGCGACGGAGGACTGGGACGGAGCGGCCGAGCTCGTCGCCCAGATGCGGAGTACACGCGGAGGCGGCGGACGCGCCGTCCGTCGCGTCGTTCGCCGACCGGCTCGAAGGTCGGGCGGCGCTCGCGAGCGGTGATCTCGCCGGCGCCCGGCGGGGTCTCGAACGCTCCGCCGAGGGGTTCGAGACGATCGAGGCCCCCTGGGAGCGAGCGCTGACGCAGCTCGATATCGCTCGTGCCTCATCGAGCGCGAGGGATGACGAGTCGGGGGTCTGGGCGGCGCGCGCGGCGGCCACCTTCGAGCACGATCGGTGACGCGCAGGGCCTGGCCGCCGCTCGCGCCCTGACGGAGACCGGCTAGGCCGTCTTCTCCTGGCGCTCGCCGCCGCCGCTGCGCTTCTTCGACGCCTGCTTCGCGCGCGGCACGAGCGTGGGGTTCACGCCGGTGAGGACCACGTCGCGATCGACCAGACACTTCGTGACGTCCTGGCGGGAAGGCAGCTCGTACATCACGTTGAGGAGGACCTCCTCCATGATGGCCCGCAGGCCTCTGGCTCCGGTCCCCCGCTTGATCGCCTGCTCGGAGATCGCCTTCATCGCGTCGTCGGTGAACTCGAGCTCCACGCCGTCGAACTCGAAGAACTTCATGTACTGCTTCACGAGCGCGTTCTTCGGCTGCGTGAGGATGTCGACCAGTGCCGACTCGTCGAGGCTGTTGACGCTGGTGAGCACCGGCAGCCGGCCGACGAACTCGGGGATCAGGCCGTACTTCAGCAGATCCTCGGGCAGCACCTGCGCGAAGATCGCGCCGAGGTCCTTGTCCTGGTGGCTCATGACCTCGGCGCCGAACCCGACGCCCTTGCGGCCGATGCGGCTCTCGATGATCGAATCGAGGCCCGCGAACGCGCCACCGCAGATGAACAGCACGTTGGTGGTGTCGATCTGGATGAACTCCTGGTGCGGGTGCTTGCGACCGCCCTGCGGCGGCACCGACGCGGTCGTTCCCTCGAGGATCTTCAAGAGCGCCTGCTGCACACCTTCACCGGACACGTCGCGGGTGATCGAGGGGTTCTCCGACTTGCGGGCGATCTTGTCGATCTCGTCGATGTAGATGATGCCGGTCTCGGCCTTCTTCACGTCGTAGTCGGCCGCCTGGATCAGCTTCAGCAGGATGTTCTCGACGTCCTCGCCGACGTAGCCGGCCTCGGTGAGCGCCGTGGCGTCGGCGATCGCGAACGGCACGTTCAGCATCCGGGCCAGGGTCTGCGCGAGATAGGTCTTGCCGCAGCCCGTCGGCCCGAGGATCAGGATGTTCGACTTCTGGAGCTCGACCTCCTGGTCCTTCGCCCCGACCTGGATCCGCTTGTAGTGGTTGTAGACGGCGACGGACATGACCTTCTTCGCCTGGTCCTGCCCGACGACGTACTCGTCGAGGAACGCGTAGATCTCCGCGGGCTTGGGGAGCTCGTCGAGCTTCAGCTCGGCGGTGTCGGACAGCTCCTCCTCGATGATCTCGTTGCAGAGGTCGATGCACTCATCACAGATGTAGACGCCAGGCCCCGCGATCAGCTTCTTGACCTGCTTCTGGCTCTTTCCGCAGAACGAGCACTTCAGCAGGTCCGACTCGCCGAACTTCGCCATCCGCCCGAGCCTTCCTCTCTCTCGCGAACTTTGGTGGGCCTGTTCCGGTGGCCACTTCTCGCGGTACTCGTTTCGAAATGCCACGACCGGGCATCGCCCGGTCGTGGTCGATATTACGCCCCTGCGGCGGCGGCCGCTGTCAACTCTGCTGGCATTTGTCGACGGTTGCTGAGCACCTCGTCGATGATCCCGTACTCCTTCGCCTGCTCCGGCGTGAGGATGAAGTCACGGTCGGTGTCTTTCGTGATCTTCTCGACGGTCTGGCCCGTGTGCATCGCGATCAGCTCGTCCAGGAGCTGCCGGTAACGAAGGATCTCGCGAGCCTGGATCTCGATGTCCACCGCCTGGCCCTGCGTCCCTCCGTGCGGCTGGTGCAGCAGCACCCTCGCGTGCGGGAGCATGAAGCGCTTGCCCTTCGCGCCCGCCAGCAGCAGGAACGCGGCGAACGATGCGGCCTGACCCATGCAGATCGTCGTGACGTCGGGCTTGATGTACTGCATCGTGTCGTAGACCGCGAAACCCGAGGCGACGTCGCCGCCCGGCGAGTTGATGTACAGGTTGATGTCCTTGTCGGGATCCTCGGACTCGAGGTGGAGCATCTGCGCCATCACGAGGTTGGCGACCGCATCGTCGATCGGCGTGCCGAGGAAGATGATCCGTTCCTTCAGCAAGCGCGAGTAGATGTCGAACGAACGCTCGCCGCGGCTGGTCTGTTCGACCACGACCGGGACCAGGTAGCTCTTGGGATCGTCCATCATGGGTTCGCCTCCTCTTTCGCCTCTTCTGGTTTCGCGTCTTCTGGTGGCGCGTCTTCTGGCTGCTCTGTATCCACATCGGCACGTTCGACCAAGAGGTCGAGGGCCTTGGTCCTGATGATATCCCCGGCCAGCGTTACGACCTGGCCGCTCCGCTCGAGATCCTTCGCCACCGCCTTCGGCTCTCGGCCGTAGGCCTGCGCCAGGACGGCGATCTCGGCCCCGATCTCCTCCGCCGTCACTTCCAGAGATGCGTTGCGCGCGATGCCCTCCAGGACGAGATCGCTCTTGATGGCGCGGATCGCGTGCTCGCGGGAATCCTCCCGCAGACGCGCTTCGTCCCATCCCTGGAGCTCCAACATCTTCTCGAGCCCCACGCCCATGCGCTCGGCCCGGTCCCGAGCGTGGTGGATCCGGTGGTCCGTCTCCTCGTCGATCAGGCTCTGGGGAAGATCGACGTCGACCTTGTCGATCATGGCCTCCAGCACGAGGTCGCGCAGGGCGGCACCGGCCTCGCGCTCCTTCACCTCGGTCAGCCGCTCACGGAGGTCATCGCGCAGCTGCTGGATCGTGTCGAACTCCGACGCCGTCTTCGCGAAATCGTCGTCGACCTTGGGGAGCCTGCGGGCCTTCACGTCCTTCACGAGCACCGTGATCTCCACGGCCGCACCCCCGAGCTCCTCGCCGAACCGCTCGGGAAGGGCGTCGGAGACCTTCAGGATCGCGCCGGGCTTGGCGCCGACCAGCTCGACGTCGAGCTTCTCCCCCACTTCCCCGGAGCCGACGAAGTACAGGTAGTCCTCGCGGGAAGCCTGCTCCACCTTCTGACCACCCTTGATCACCGTGAGGTCCACGGTGACGAAATCACCCTGTTGCACGGGCCTCCCGACGGGCTCCAGCTCCGAGAATCGCTCACGCAGTCGTTCGATCCAATCGTCGATCTCCTGCTCGGTGACCTCGACCGTGGGCTTGGTCACCTTGATCCCCGTGTAGTCCGATTCCTCGAAGGAGAGCCGAGGCCGAACCTCGACGGTCGCGGAGAACACGAACGGCTTCCCCGGCTCCAGCTGCTGGACGTCGATGTCGGGATCCGCGATCGGTGCGAGGTCCTCGTCGGCCACGGCCTGCCGGAAGTACGCGGGCACCGACGAGTTCACGAACTCCTCGAAGATGGCGTCCTGACCGATCTGCGTGTCGATGATCTGCTTCGGCACCTTCCCCTTGCGGAATCCGGGGATCTTGATCTGGTTCGCGATGGCCCGGTACGTGCGGTCGAGGTCCTTGCCGAACTCGTCTTCGGGCACCTCGATCGTGAGCTTCACGGTGTGCGGATCGGTGGTCTCAACGGTCGTTTCCATCGGAGTCTCAGGCTACTCGACGAGCGGTCATCGACGGCTGATACGGTCGGGCCGTGTTCGAAGACGAGCTGTCCTTCGCCCACGAGCTCGCGGATCGTGCGGCCGAGATCTCGATGTCGTATTTCCTGGGCGAGTTCGAGGTGCGGCAGAAGCCGGACCTCTCCCCCGTCACGCAGGCCGACCTCGAGGTCGAGACCGCGATCCGCGAGATGATCGCCGCCAAGTTCCCCGCCGACGCCGTGACCGGCGAGGAGCACGGTGCGGGCGCGGGCGATCGCATGTGGATCGTGGACCCGATCGACGGCACGAAGAACTTCGCCGACGGCGTCCCGATCTGGGCCACGCTGTTGGCGCTCCAGGTGGAGGGACGATCGGTGCTGGGGATGGCGAGCGCGCCCGCGATGGGCGAGCGGTACGAGGCCGTCCGGGGCGGCGGCGCGCGATGGAACGGTCGCGAGCTCCACACCAGCGAGCGGAAGCTGGAAGACGCGTTCATGGTCTTCTCGAGCCTCGAGGACTGGCTCGGTGGCCCTCGGGAGGAGGCGTTCCTCGAACTGCTGCGAGACACGCGTCGCAGCCGAGGGTTCGGAGACTTCTGGGGACACATGCTCGTCGGGCGCGGCGCGGCCGACCTGATGATGGAGCCCGCGCTACGGATCTGGGACTGGGCCTCGATCGTCGTGATCGTCGAGGAGGCCGGCGGTCGAGTCACGACGTTCGAGGGCGAGGAGCCGTCGGACGGCTCGAGCCTCCTCACGACCAACGGCATCGTGCACGAGGAAGCGGTCCGGCGCCTGTCGGGTCGGTGAAGCGCTGCGAGTGGGCGCCGCTCGACAACCCTGCCTACCTCGCCTACCACGACGAGGAGTGGGGTGTGCCGGCGCATGACGACGGCCGCCTGTACGAGATGCTCGTCCTCGAAGGCGCGCAGGCAGGTCTGTCGTGGTCCACGATCCTCAACAAGCGCGAGGGCTACCGCCGCGCGTTCTCCGGCTTCGATCCCGGGAAGGTGGCGCGGTTCGACTCGCGGCGTGTGGAAGGGCTGTTGATGGATCCGTCGATCGTCCGCAACCGCCTCAAGGTTCTCTCAGCGATCTCGAACGCGCAGGCGGTGCTCCGCGTCCAGGAGGAAGACGGGTCGCTGGACTCCTATTTGTGGTCGTTCGTCGGTGGGGCGCCCAAGGTGAATCGTTTCCGCACATTGGGCGACATCCCCGCCGAGACGGCCGAGTCGGCGGCGATGTCGAAGGACCTGAAGCGTCGCGGGTTCAAGTTCGTCGGACCGACCGTGTGCTACGCGTTCATGCAGGCATGCGGTCTAGTGATGGACCACGTGGCAAGTTGTTTCCGCTACGACGAGCTGGCTGCCCTCGCGGGGAAACCCCCGGTCAGACGCTAATTATCGACCTATGCTCCGGTTTCAAGAAGAGGGAGGCGCATTGCTTGCTGCCGGTCTCGGTGGAATCGGAATCGTCGGACTGGTGATCATCGTGATCATCGTGGTCGTCATCTTCGCGAGGCGCTGAACGAAGAGCGAAGCGCGTTGACTCGGAACACGCGGAAGAGCGCCGACGCGTGGCGAGCCTAAGGCGAAGGTAGACATTCGGCCGATGTTTTGGCCCTCCACATGCCCTACGTTCAGGTCTATGCAACCGAACTCTTCTCAGCAGGCCGTGCCTCTCCGCCCTGCCGACGCATTTCGAGTCCTCTGCACGATATGCGAGCACACCGAGTTCGTTCATGGCGACTTCGAGGCTCGCCGGTGTCTCTACTCCGAGTGCGGCTGCAGCGGATTCACACTGGGCGCTGTCGCATAGAGGCCTGCGGCGCGTCGGAGCGTCACGTCGTGAATTGCTTCCGCTACCGTGAGATCCGAGGATGACGGAAGCCGAGGAGGTCTTCGCCAACCAGATGACGCGATGGCGCCAAGAATCGTGGATGACATTGAAGGAACACCTCAAGGACCCTGTTGCCTACGAGCTCGAGGGTGAGTCGGGAACCACCTATCAATTCGAGCTCGTGGTCTTCTGGGACGGTCCGCGAGGCGGCGATCTGAGAGCCATCTTCACGGGCGACGACGGCAAGGGTTGGGGGTGGCGGGGTATGCGGACGGACGACTTCATCAAGGCGCCGGACGATTCCTTCGTCGACGACTGATCCTCACCGCCGCTTCAGGGCTGCGCGCGCGTCCTCTTCGGTCACCATCTGCCGCCGGAAGTTGTGCAGGGCGAAGCGGTCGCAGGTCGTTTCGGCGGCCGATGCGGTCCCTCGCACCTCCTTGAGCCACCAGTGCATCCATTCGTGGCAGTAGGAGAACCGGAGGACCTCCTCGACGGTTCGGAACGTGATGCCCTCGGTGAGCCAGATGAATCGAGGCCGTGTTCCCTTCCCGCTGGTCCTGCGCTTCGCCCCGTAGGGCACGATCTCGCCGAACGGGTAGAAGGGCTCCGGCAGCTGAAGCGTGATCGAGCGGGCCTCGAAGTCCGTCCACGCCGCGCAGGTGCGGACGGTCGCGGTATCGGAGCGGCTTCACGTGGACCGAGTAGTCCCCCGGCTCCGGCAGGCCGGCGAGCATGCGCTCCGCGACGTCGGCGGAGAGTTCCGGGGTGGAGGAAGAGACGTCCATCGGTTGCTGCAGCCTACGGCGAGGCCGCTGATAGGGTCCGCCAACCGATGGACGAGCCCGGCGGCTCCCTCAGCTTCGCCCACGGTGCCAGGAAGGTCGCGCCGTTCTCGATCGCGGTGCTCGGCTTCGGGATCTCGTTCGGGGTCCTCGCTCGCCCGACGATGGGGTCGATCGCACCGATCGTGATGTCCGCGACCACGTTCGCGGGCTCGGCGCAGTTCGCCGCCGCCTCGATCCTCGGCGCCGGCGGGACGCTCGCCGCCGCGGTGGTCGCCGCCGTGCTGCTCAACGCACGGTACGCGCCGATCGGTCTGAGCGTGGCGCCGTCCCTCACCGGGCCGTGGTGGTCACGGTTCCTTCGCGCCCAGCTCGTCGTCGACGAGACGTGGGCCCTCTCGGCGGACGGCCGCGGCGGCCACGATCCCAAGATCATCGTCGGCGGAGGCCTCGTGCTCTACGCGGCTTGGGTCGGCGGCACGGCCGCGGGTGTGCTCTTCGGCGATCTGATCGGCGACCCCGCCCGGCTCGGGCTGGACGCCGCGTTCCCGGCGTTGTTCCTCGCCCTCCTGATGCCGAACCTGGACCGACCGAATGCGAAGACCGCCGCGTTGCTGGGCGCGGCGATCGCGCTGGCGCTCACCCCCCTGGCGCCCGCGGGCGTGCCGATCATCGCCGCCGGCGTCGCGTGCCTCGTCGGGTGGCGACGAGCATGAGCATCGGGTGGTGGACGGTGGTGCTCGTCGGGGTCGCGACGATCGCGATCAAGGGAGCGGGACCGGTGCTGCTGGGCGGCAAGCCACTCCCCCCACGCCTCGGCCGAGTGATCGGCCTCCTCGCGCCCGCGCTCCTCGCCGCCCTGGTGGCGATCAGCACGTTCGGTGGGGAGCGTGCGCTCGTCCTCGACGAGCGCGCGCTCGGCGTGGCGGCCGCCGGCGTGGCGGTGGGTTTCAAGGCACCGCCGCTGGTGGTCGTGGTCGTCGCCGCGACGGTCACCGCCCTCGCGAGAGCCCTCCTGTAGGGTTCGCGCGATGACGCGCTTCCGCGACCTGGGACTCCGCGTCGGCCTCTTTCCACCGGGGCCGCTCAACGCGATCACCGACGTCGGCGGCGTGACCGTCGGGATCACGACGTTGATCGACGGGGACGGGCCTCTTCAAGTCGGGAAGGGTCCGATCCGCACCGGCGTCACGGCGATCGTCCCTCACCCGGGTATCGGAGCCGAGCCGGTGTTCGCCGGTTGTCACACGCTGAACGGCAACGGAGAGATGACCGGGCTGGAGTGGGTGCGCGAGTCCGGCTGTCTCACGACGCCGGTCGCGATCACGAACACCCACAGCGTCGGCGTGGTCCGCGACGCGCTCGTGGCCTACGAGGTGCGAGATCGAGGGAAAGGCCCGGCGTTCTGGAGTCTTCCGGTGGTCGGTGAGACCTACGACGGAGCCCTGAACGACATCAACGGGATGCACGTGCGTCCCGAGCACCTCTTCGCCGCCCTGGATTCGGCGACGAGTGGCCCGGTGCCGGAGGGCGGCGTGGGAGGCGGCACGGGGATGATCTGCCACGATTTCAAGGGAGGGACGGGGACCGCATCGCGCCTCGTCGAAGACCGGTGGACCGTCGGCGCGCTCGTCCAGGCGAACTACGGCGACCGCGAACGTCTCATGGTGGACGGCGTGCACGTCGGCGAGGAGATCCCGACGAGCGAGCTGCCGTCTGGGTGGGACGAGGAGGAAGCGGTCGGCCGCGCGGGTGAGGGCTCGATCATCGTCGTGGTCGCGACCGATGCACCTCTGCTACCCCACCAGCTCGAGCGTCTCGCCCAGCGCGCCGGCCTCGGGGTCGCCCGGGTGGGCGGCGGGGGCGGCAACTCGAGCGGCGACATCTTCTTCGCGTTCTCCACCGCGAACGCCGGCCGGATGAAGAGCTACAAGACCGCCAACCCGGAGGGCACCGCTGACCGTCGACATGGTCCCCGACGCCTCGATCACGCCCCTGTTCTGGGGCGCGATCGAGGCCACCGAGGAAGCGATCCTGAACGCGCTCGTCGCGGCCGAGACCATGGTCGGCCGCGACGGCATCACCGCGCACGCGCTCCCGCACGATCGGCTCGTGGAGATCATGACGAAGCACGGGAGAGGGCCGAACCGGTAACGGTCGGGGCGGCGGGATTCGAACCCGCGACCTCGTGCTCCCAAAGCACGTGCGCTGCCAGGCTGCGCTACGCCCCGCTTGTGCGGGGATTCTACGTCCGGGTACGGTGGTCTCATGCGATCGCGGCCGGGGACGCGGAACCTCCTCAGCTACCTCCTTTCCATCATGCTGCTCGTCGCGATCGCTGCCTTCGCGATCCTGGTCGCTCTCCAGCTCCGCGGCGACAAACCTCCTCGCTTCGACGTCGGCGCCCCGGAGGGTGTGGAGTGCCCGATCGGCGAGGGAACCCCTGCGTGCTTCAGCTTCGCGGTCACGAACCTGGGGAACCGGGCGGCCATGGTGGAGTGCAGCGTGGCGGCGGGCGCCGGGCGCGCGACCTTCTTGAACGACACGTCGGTCTACACGAGCTCGGCGCCCTTCGAACCCGGGATCAGCGAACAGCTCACCGTCAAGGTGGATCAGGGCGACACGGACACGGTGACCGAGCCGATCCTGATGTGCATGGCTGTCTAGACGCCGGAACACACCCTCGCCGACGATCCGCACACCGCCGCCGACCCGAACCATCCACGAATCGCCCTCCGGCCGAACGTCGAGGTGCAGGAAGCTCGGACGTCCCACCATCTCGCCCTGGGCGATCACCGCTTCGCCCGGCATGCCGGCGAGGCCGCGGGACGCGAGGTAGACGCCGAGCGGACCGGCGGCCGAGCCGGTGGCGGGATCCTCGCCGACGCCGAGGCTCGCGTCGAACATCCTCGCCAGCACGTCCCCGTCGCCGCGCACGGCGAACAGATAGAGGCATTCGCCACCGGACGCGACGGTCGCGCGCCGACATGCCGGCTCGTACCGCTCGGCGCGGCGGAGCGTCTCCTCGTCGCGGATCGGCACGAGCAGCGGCGCGAGCCCCGTCGTGATCACCTGCATGGGCAGTTCCGGGTGGAGGTCGTCCGGGCCGAGCCCGGCCGCCTCCGCGACGACCCCGCGGTCACCGAACTCCTGTCCGAACACCGGCGGCTTCTGCGTCATCCACGCGAAGCCTTTCTCGAGGTCGACCTCGACGGGGATGTTCCCCAGCGCGGTGGTCTGGACGGTGTGCGTGGACGTCCTTCCCTCGCTCGCGAGCGTGTAGGCGGTTCCGATCGTGGGATGGCCGGCGAAGGGAAGCTCGGCGTCCGGCGTGAAGATCCGCATGCGGTACCCGTCCGGCCGCGACTCGGTCACGAAGGTCGTCTCGGAGAAGTTGATCTCGAGGGCGAGCATCTTCATCTGCTCGGTCGAGAAGCCCTCGGGCGTCTCGGGCACGACGCACAGACGGTTGCCCTGGAACGGGGTCTCCGTGAACGCGTCGACGAGCCGGAACGCGACATCCATCGGCGAAGTATCCCAGCGGGGTTGTTAGGCTTCCCTGCACGACGCGGGTGTAGCTCAATGGTAGAGCTCCAGCCTTCCAAGCTGGTGGTGCGGGTTCGATTCCCGTCACCCGCTCCACTCGGCGGACCTGCTGACTCTTCGTGGAGAAGGCATGGTCTTCCGATGATGAGACTTGCTTCCGACTCCCCCGACGCCGACGCTTGCGACATGAGCACCGTGATCGAGCATCCGTCTTCCCGATGGCTCGTCCTCACGCTCGCCACCGTGCTGCTCGCGCCGGGCACCCTCTTCGTCGCCGCCAACGTGCTCGAGCACGGCGTCGGCATCGAGGGAGCGGCGGCGTGGTTCGACTCCTTGCTCGCCCTCCCCGGCCTCTCAGCGATCGTGACCGTGGTCATCCTGGGGGGACCGGTGGTGGCGCTGATCCTCGCCGGGTCCCGGCTCCTTCCGATCCGGCTCGAACGAGACGGAGACGCCTGGGAGGTCCGGATCAGGGTGCGCGCCGACGGTTGGGCGATCGCGGTTGTCGCGATCAGCGTGGTCGTCGGAGTCATCCTCGCCGGCCACGTCGTCGCGGAGAACATGGCGTGCGTGATCGGACTTCGCCCGTCCTGCTGAGCCTCTCCTACCCGCGCGATGTGCTGGCATTCGCCGGACCGAAGGATGAACCGAAGCCCGATGCGTACGCGACGCCCGCTCCCTATGGTTGAACGATGTCGGAAGCACTTGAGAGATCGTTGGGCAAGAACGCGTCGGTGACCATCGAGGCAGCGGCTCGATTGGTCGATGTGGATGTCGCGACGATCAGACACTGGTCGGACATCGGCTCGATCGAGATCGAGCAGCGTGGCGAGATGGACGTCGTTCGCCTCGACCGAGTGAGGATGCTGACCGACTCGTCGAGGGCAGGGACCAGGGGCACGCGGTACGGGTTGCTGCGAGCGCTCCTCCGGGACGCTCCGAAGACCGAGACTCCAAGCGTCGTCGTGCTCCAGGAGATCGCGCGGGAGAAGGCCGGGATCGCGTCCTGACCTGGGACTCGCTCCCTCCGCGCTACGCTTCCGTGCGGCGCCGGTAGCTCAGGGGATAGAGCAGGGGACTTCTAATCCTCAGGTCGCAGGTTCGAATCCTGCCCGGCGCGCCAGATCGGGACCGCATCGCCGACCAGTCGCAGAGTTGTTCGCTTGGGTCTAGGCTGCAGGTCAGACGCTGGGAAGGGTGGACACGATGGAAGGCAAGCCTCTCCGCGATGCACTGGCTGAGATGCCGAATGGCTCGTGCTTAGAAGTCCGCGACGTGACCGATCTCAAGGAGTTCCAGCGCCGCTTGGAGGAGGAAGCCCAAGCTCTCGGCATCAACGTCCGCTCGAAGATGGTCGGCAAACACGTTCGAGTGATCGTGGCCTAGCTCCTCCGGGAGAACGGATCGTCCAGCGGTTCGAGCGTGTTCGAGATGGCGCCCTAGCTCAGGTTCTCCAGCACGCGAGGGAAACTAGGTTGAGCACGAGAGGAGGTCTCGCATGAAGACGAAGACGAAAGCCGGCAAGCGGTCCGCGCGTTTCCGGGTGGAGATCGTCGAGAACCCGAACAACATCAACGTTGTTCTTCGACGGACGCGACCTTCCGCCGATCGTCTTCAATGCGAAGACCGGTCACACCGGGAAGAAGGCCCACGCAACTTGAAGAAGATCCTCGACGAGCAGAAGGCGAAGGGAGAGACGAAGACGGCCGACGAAAGCCGTGGCGGAGGCCGTGACCGAGCGCCGTCATGACCGTCTCGAAAGAGGCAGCGAAAGTCGTCTCCGAAGAACCGCGAAAGGAACGGCAAGTAGCGGAGTGCCAGGATCTGCCAGAACAGGATCGACCATGGATCAGACCGGGCAGGGACCCGACCGCAGCGGTGACACGTGTCTGCGCTGTGGGGGTGCTCTCACATCGATGGGTGTCGAGACGTTCCGGACCGGGGGCACTTCCGGCGGCTGGAAGCTCCTCTTCGGGGAGATGGCAGAGCTCGGGGAGGACATGATCCCGCTCGAGGTGTTCGCTTGTGGGAACTGCCGCCGGGTGGAGTTGCGCCTGCCACAGACGGGAAGCTAGAACCGCGGGTAAGTGTGGCCGTAGCCCTTCACGAAACGGGCTTTCACGGACGTGCTGTAGAGCCGCTGGCGAGGGATGTCGACCTTCGAATCGCACTTCCCGCACGTGAAGGCGCCGAACCAGCGCGACGGGATGGCCTGCGGGTACTCGCACTTGTGACACGCCTCGAACCTGATGTCCGCCGCGCAGGAGAAGCAGCGATAGGAGATCGCCCCGTCCTCCACTGGGGAGGGCATCCGGCAATCGGGGCACGTGAGGTAGGCCATCTCAGTGGTTGTCGGCCGTTTGGGTGACCCTCCCTAATACCCGATCACGGGTATCTGGATCGGGACCGACGACGGTGATGTGCCCGAGCTTCCGACCTGGACGAGATGCCTTGCCGTACAGGTGAAGGTGCACGCCGCCGCCGTGGTCGAAGGAGCCTTCCGGCGGGGTCGAGCCGATCAGGTTCACCATGGCGCTGTAGGCCGAAAGGGACGTCGGCCCGAGCTCCAACCCGCAGATCGCCCGCAGGTGGTTCTCGAACTGCGACGTCGCCGCGCCCTCGATCGTCCAGTGACCGGAGTTGTGCACCCGTGGCGCCATCTCGTTGCCGAGCAGATCCTCCCCCACCGCGAACAGCTCGATCGCGAGGACACCGACGTGGCCGAGCCGTCTCCATCACCGCGAGCGCGTGGCGCTCCGCCATCGCCTGGAGCACCGGGGTCACATCCGGGGCCGGCGCCGTCGACACGCGAAGGATCCCGTCGCGATGGATGTTCTCCACGAGCGGGTAGAACGCCGTCCCGCCTTCCCGGCCGCGCACGCCGATGATCGATAGCTCTCGTTCGAAGGGCACGAGCGACTCGAGGATCGAGGGCACCTCTCCCACCGCTCAGCCACGCGTCCTCCGCCTCGTCCACGCTCTCCAGCCGGACCTGTCCTTTCCCGTCGTAGCCGAGGCGACGCGTCTTCAACACGCTCGGCACGCCGATCACGTCGAGCGCCTCGAACAGCTCCTCCTTGGATGCCACGGGAGAGAAGGGAGCCACGGCCAGACCCACGTCTTCGAACAACGTCTTCTCGAGGAGCCGATCCTGCGCGAACTCGAGGGACTCGGGCGGCGGGAACACCCGGACGCGCTCCGCGAGGAACCGCGCGGAGGCGACCGGCACGTTCTCGAACTCATACGTCACGACATCGGCGGCGGCGGCCAGCTGGGCCAGAGCGGTCTCGTCGTCGTAGTCACCGACGATCGCCGGTGCGACGCGCGAGGCGGGTGAATCCGCCGCCGGGTCCAGCGTCAGGGAGTCGATCCCGATCCGCGCTCCCGCTTCGGCCAGCATCATGCCGAGCTGGCCGCCGCCCACGATCCCGACGAGCGTCACCGCTCGTCGGGATCGGGATGGGCGATCACGTTGTCCGTCTGAACCTCCCGGAACTTCAGGAGCTGCTCGCGGACGTGATCGTCCTCGAGCGCCACGATCTGCGCCGCGAGCAGGCCCGCGTTCACCGCCCCGCTCACACCGATCGCGAGCGAGCCGACCGGCACGCCGGCCGGCATCTGCACGATCGACAGCAGTGAGTCCATTCCTTTCAACGCCTTCGACTCGATCGGCACACCGAGCACGGGGAGATGGGTGTTCGCCGCCGTCATGCCCGGGAGGTGTGCGGCCCCGCCGGCGCCGGCGACGATCACACGCAAGCCTCGATCGGCGGCGGACTTCGCGTACTCCACCATCAGCTCCGGCGTGCGATGTGCCGAGACGACCTTGGTCTCGAAGCGCACGCCGAGGTCCTCGAGGGTGTCGCAGCAGTGCTTCATCGTCTCCCAATCGGAGCGGGAGCCCATGATCACGCCGACCTGCGGCTCGTCCACGACGGCGAGTCTACGCGCGCGGGTTCGTGACCGCGGCCGCGAACTCCTCCAGGTTGTCGACGTATCGCTGGACGTCGTCGTCGGCGTGGACGATCGAAGTCGTCCAGCTCTCCCACTTCGAGCCGGGCGACTTGAAGACGCCACGGTTCAGCTGCCAGAGCCAGGCGAGCTGTGGCACGCGGTCGTCGATGTCCCAGAGGTCGCGGTACTCGTGGATGGGCTCGCGCCGGAACTCGACCGAGCCTTTCGCGCCGAGGAGCTTCACGTTCGCGGGCAGCCCGTGCTTCGCGCAGACCTCGTCGCTCTTGGCGAGGATCGTGTTCAGCTCGTCGAATCGCGCGTACGCATCCGGTGTCATCACGTCGAGCAGGTTCGCCTTGGCGGCCGCCATCGTGAGCGGGTTCCCGTTGAAGGTGCCCTGCTGGTCGAGCTCGCCGCTGATCACCATGGCCATCGCTTCCTCGGTGCCGCCGATCGCCCCGCAGGGAAGGCCCGCGCCGAGCGCCTTCGCCAGGCACACGAGGTCGGGCACGACGCCGAACGCCTCGATCGCGCCGCCCCAGGCCAGCGTGAAGCCGGTCTTCACCTCGTCGAACACGAACAGCGCGCCGTCCGCACGGCAGAGCTCCTTCAGGCCCGCGAGGTAGCCGGCGTCGGGGAAGACGAGCCCGCAGTTCGTCATCGCCGGCTCGACGATCATGCACGCGAACTCGCCGGCGTGGTCGGCGAATGACTTGGTCGCCGCCTCGAGATCGTTGAACGGCACGTTCACGACGAGGTCGACGAACTCCTCGGGCAGGCCGAGGGTCTGCGGGACCGCCACCGGATGGTCGCGCGGCCCCGCCTTGTCCTCGTCCGGGAACACGCTCACCATCAGCGAGTCGTGGTGACCGTGATAGGTGCCCTCGATCTTCAAGATCTTCTTGCGGCCGGTCAGGGCGCGAGAGATCCGACAGGCGTCCAGCGTCGCCTCGGTCCCGGAGTTCCCGAACCGCCATTGCGGGAGGCGGTAGCGTTCGGCGAGGTTCTCGGCCACCGGGAGCGCGTCCTCCGTGGGCTGTGCGAAGTGCGTACCCTCTGCGACACGTCGCTGCACGGCCTCGACGACTTTCGGATGGGCGTGGCCCATCACCATCACGCCGTAGCCGTTGTGCAGGTCGACGTACTCGTTGCCGTCGATGTCCCAGACGTGTGAGCCCTCGCCGCGGCGGACGTAGATCGGATGCGGCGGCCACGACTGCCAGGACGAAGAGACCCCGCCGGGAAGGAACCGCTTCGCCTCCTCGCGATAGGTGAGCGATCGAGCGTGACGCCGATCGAGCGCCTCGGTCTCGCGCTTCGTCAGCTCTTCGACCCACCCGAGGTCGATCTCGACCGACTCCGTCGTTGCCATGGTCTCCCCTCCCTGCAGGCCGGTCAGTCTAGGCGGCGTCGCTCGAGCCCGGCGGCATCGAGCAGATCGTCGAAGATCTCCCCGATCGCGCCCACCACGAGCGAGAGATGGCCGTGCTCCGGCCGAAGGTGCGCTCGGGCGCCTGGGATGTGCGCGGCAAGCCACTCGCCGTGCGTGATCGGCACCATCAGGTCTTGGCGTCCTTGCCAGATCGACACGGGGACGCGGATCTGGGTCAGGTCGAAGCCCCAGTCGCCGACGAAGGCGAGGTCGTCGTCGTACCAACCCCAGGGACCCTGGCGGAACGCCGATCGGAAGGAGGCCGCGAGGTTCTCGCCGAACTCCCCGGTGATCTGCGCTGCGTCGACGTCTGAGATCAGCGAACGCATCTCGGCGACGAGCTCGTCCGCTTCGATCTTCGCCATCGCCTCGCGCATGCGGCTGCATCCATTCGAGCAGCTCGTCTGGATCACGAGCGGCCGTCGGGTATTCGATCTGGTTGTCCTCGCCCATCCCCGCCGTCCAGTCCAGACCCTGGGCGTCGTAGGGAGCCACGCCCGCGATCGTGGCGGCGGCCCGCACGCGATCGGGAAGCAGCGCGGCGCAGGCGAGCGCGTGCGGGCCGCCGCCCGACCAACCGACGGTGAGGAACCGCTCGTGGCCGAGGTGATCGGCGAGCGCGGCGGCATCCGCCGCCGCGCTCGCCACCGATCCGCCCTTCGTGCCGACTGGACTCCCCGAACCCTGGGCGCGAGTAGAAGGCCAGCACGATGCCGCGATCGGTCGCGGCGCGATGGAAGGGCTCGAACGGTTCAGCGGCCCCCGGGCTCCCGTGGTGGAAGACGAGCAGGGTCCCCTCCTCGGCGCCCTGCACCACAACTTCCAGCGACCGGCCGTCGGCCAGTCGAACCCGCTCATCCATGATCCGGAGGATAGGTGGTGGGATGGGTCTCCGGAGGCGCGTGCCTCGCTCCCATCTACGATGGAAGTCAGTAGGTGGATTCCCCGTATCATGGCCGCGAAACCGCTTTCGCAGAGAACCTGGGGGGCGGTGTCGAGCATCGGCGGCATCGATGCCATCGGGTGTTTCGACACCGGGAGAAACGTGGAAAGACCTTACCGCCGTGGGTAGACAGAAGAACCTCCTCCCTCGTGTCGCCCCGGGGCCGGTCGAAGCACGTCCCGCGTCGCGTCTTTCGTCCAGACGGCTGAGGCGCGAACGATGGCTCGCCCACCGCCTCGCTCGCCTCGCCGATCGCATGGAGCGCAGACGCGAGCGGCTCGCCGTTCGTTGGGACAAGATCGCCCGCCAACGCAAACGCGAAGGGCTCGCCTTCCGGGTGCGGCACCGTTGGTACCTCCTCACCGAACGGATCGAGCCGCTCATCGAACTCGTGTTGATCCGTTGGTACCGATTCGTCTTCCACGTCGCGGCTCGCTGGGAACGAACGGTGTTGGCCGTCGGCCTCTCGGCCGCGCTCGCGGTCACCGTGATCGGCCTGCTCCCTCTCGGAGCGTCTGCGCCCGACTTCACGGACCGCTCGGATACGCGTTCCCCGTCTCCCGCTCCTTCGACCGGTGTCTCTTCCGAACCGGACACGCTCCGTCCCCGGCTCCTCCCTCGGATCTCTCCATCTACACGAACAGTGTCTCCGGCTACGTCTTCTCCTATCCGAACGATTGGGATGTCTCGACTTCCGGCACCGTGGCAGTCCTTTCGGATCCCGAAGGTCAGATCGAGATCTCGTTCTATGGCGCGCCGCCCGGATCGCTTCAGGACGCTTCCGATCGAGTCGTGGAGGAGCTCGGCAACCCCTTTGGCTCTCCCCAGACGATCGCGACGGAGGTCAACCGGACGTCGCAGGGCTACCTATCGATGGCCGTCGGTGGGATCGCCAGCGACGAGACCGGTGCACAGATCCGCTTCCTCGCCATCACGATCAGAGGTCCGGACGAGAACCGAGCCATCATGGTCCTTTTCCCCGCCGAGACGGACCCCCTTGATCTGGATGCGCTCCTCGGAGTGGTCGACTCGTTCACGATCGCTCCCTAGGAGCGCCTTCCCCGACCGAGGAAGGCCATCCGGCCTACGGACTTATCGGGTTAGGAACGCCTGAGGGGGGGTATTCGAGTCGTAAGGGCAGGGTTGACCGTCGGGAGGGCGCGTCATGGCGAAGGGATCGATCGGAGCGCACCGCTTTTCGATCATGTGTGCGACGGTTGTCGTCGTATCTGTCGGATGGGCATCGCAGGCGTTCGCACTTGACCCACCGATCGATCCGGCACCGGTGACCACGGCCGTGACCCCCGTCGTCAGCTGCTGTGACGAGCACGACAACCGATCCGGTCGACACCATCACGAACACGGTCTCGAACACAGTCCCGAACCCCGTGGACACGGTTTCGAACGCGACATCAGACCCGGTCGACACCGTGACGAACACGGTATCGAACACGGCCTCCGGCGTGACCGACCCGGTCTCGAACACGGTCTCCGGCGCAACCGACACGGTCTCGAACACGGCTGCCGGGGCCGTCGACACCGTCTCGAACACGGCCTCCGGCGCAACCGGCACGGTCTCGAACACAGCTTCGGGAGCCGTCGGCACCGCGTCGGGGGCGGGAGGAACCCTCGAGACCGTGAACGGCGCGACTGCCGCCGGTGCCATCGCGGGCGTCGGGAGCGCAGAGACGTCGAGCACCCCGCAGTCGGGCCAACTGTCGGCGATGGCCGGATGGTCGCCTCGCCTCCCGAGCGGCGCCTCCGACGTCAACCAGATCGGTGACGAGGGACATGCAGCCTGCGTCGCGGGGGTCGGCACCGCATGTCAGTCCATGGAAGGGACCGGCGGTTCTTGGACCAGATCCGTCGCCGACATCATCAGGAAGCTGCTCGCGCTCACGGGGATGAGCGCGCTCGCCTTGTTCGTCCTGGCGTGCTGCCTCACGCTCGCCGGGGCGGTCGCGCTGTACCAGTCGTCAGGGATCGCGCCGAGCTCGGGTCTGCTTGACCCCAGGATCGTCCACTCGTTCCGGATCACCCGGCGCTAGATCCATTCCCTGACCCCTCAACCTGGGTCATTCGACCTACAACTTTTGGGTTAGAAATGTCCGATCGGGGGTATGCGCCGAAGGGCAAGGTCGACCGGTCGGGAGGCACGGTATGGACGAAGCATTCGCATACGGACCGGCACTGACGAAGGCATCGATCCGAGCGCACCGCTTGTGCGTCTTGTGCGCGCTCGCGGCCGTGGTATCACTTGGAATTTCCCCAGTGCAGGCGTTCGCAGCCGATGGGGTGAGTGATGCCGTCAGTACGACAGCGGATACAAGCGCGGATCAAGTGATCGATGCCGCCTCCGAAACCACCTCAGGCACGGTCGATGCCGTTGCGGACGCAACGACAAGCATTGTCGACACCGTTTCGGACACGACCTCGAGCACCGCTGATGCGGTCGCGGACACGACCTCCGAGCACCGCTGATGCGGTCGCGGACACGACCTCGAGCACCTGCTGATGCCGTCGCGGACACGCACCTCGAACACCGCTGATGCGGTCGCGGACACGACCTCGGCACCGCTGATGCCGTGGCGGACACGACCTCGAGCACCGCTGATGCGGTCGCGGACACGACCTCCGACACCGCTGATGCGGTCGCGGACACGACCTCGAACACCGCTGATGCGGTCGCGGACACGACCTCGAGCACCGCGGATGCCGTCGCGGACACGACCTCCGACACCGCTGATCCGGTCGCGGACACGACCTCCGGCGCCGCGGATGCGGTCGCGGACACGACCTCCGACACCATCGACACCGTTTCTGAGACGACCTGGAGCACCGCGGATGCGGTCTCGGACACGGCGATCGCCTTGGACGCGGTCTCGGACACGATCTGGAGCACCGCCGATGCGCTCACGGACGCCACTTCGAGCACCGTGGACGCGGTCTCGGGAACGACCTGGAGCACCGCGGATGCGATCACGGACACCAGTTCGAGCGCCGTGGACGCGGTCGCGGACACGACCTGGAGCACCGCCGATGCGATCGCGGACACCACTTCGAGCACCGTGGACGCGGTCGCGGACGCGACATCGAGCACGTTGGACGCGGTCTCGGGAACGACCTGGAGCACCGCCGATACGATCGCGGACACGAGTTCGAGCGCCTTGGATGCGGTCGCGGACACGACCTGGAGCACCGCCGATGCGATCGCGGACACGACATCGAGCACCGTTGGGCGCGGTCGCGGCCACGACCTGGAGCACCGCGGATGCGCTCGTGGACACGACCCCGACCACCGCAGATCCGGTAGTGAACGCCGCCTCAGGCACACTCGACACCATTTCGAACACAACATCCGGCGCCGTCGCCACCGTCTCGGCAACGGCCGGCAACACGATGGCGGCGGTCGATGGAGTCATCGGAAGCCTTGGCTCCGGGATCCAAGCCAGCTTGGCGGATCAGTCGTCGGCAACGACCGGGTCTGCGTCGCCTCTCCGATTCTCTTCAGCGCAGCAGACAGCAGCGATCGGGCGATCGGCACTCCGGCTGCCGCAGGGGGGCCTCCAAGAGAACCTGGTGCTGCTGGCGCAGAGAAGCCGAGCGGAAATGGTCATCGGTGACCAGGGTCACGAGTCCTGCATCGCGCTCGTCGGCATCGTGTGCCACACGCCGACCGAGGAAGACGCCCCAAGTTCGTGGACGAGATCTGTCGCCGACATCATCAGGAAGCTGCTGGCCCTTACCGGTGGGAGTTTCCTCTTCTGGATCCTCGCGTCGTGCTTCCTGACCCTCGCGGGGATGATCTCGCTCTACGAGACGAGGAATCGCTTGGAGTTCTGGTCAGTCAGATCGGCCTGAAACGGCGACCGCGAACGCTTCGAAGTTGTCGACGTAGCGCCGGACGTCCTGGTCGGAGTGCACGATCGAGAGGGTCCAGGTCTCCATCTTGGCCCACGGTGACTTGAACACCCCGCGGTTCTGCTGCATGAGCCACGCGAGGTAGGTGACACGTTCGTCGATCCCGATCGTGTCGCGGTATTCGCGCACCTCCGTCGCGGAATACGTGACCGACCCCTTGGCACCGATCCCCGTCACGTACGCGGGAAGTCGGTAGCGGTCGATGATCGGGCGGATCCCGTCCTTCAAAGCTCGGTCGATCACGTGGAGACGATCGTAGGCATCCGGTGTCAGGACCTCGAGCAAGGTCGCCCTCGCCGCCGCCATCGTGAGCGGGTTCCCGTTGAACGTCCCGGCGATGTCGTGCTCGCCGCGGAGGACGGGGCCGAAGAGCTCCTCGGTCGCGCCGATCGCCCCACACGGGACACCGCCGCCGAACGCCTTCGCGAGCGTCACGATGTCGGGCTGGACGCCGAAGGCCTCTACGGCGCCACCCCACGCGATCGTCCCACCGGTCTTCACCTCGTCGAAGGCGAGGTAGGCCCCGTTCCGGTGGCAGAGATCGAGCAACCCCTGCAGATACCCCGGCTGCGGGAGCACCACACCGCAGTTCATCATCGCGGGCTCCACGATCATCCCGGCGATCCGGCCCTCGTTCTCGGCGAATGCCCGCTCCGCCTCGGCGAGGTCGTTGAACGGCACGACGCGCACCAGGTCTGCGAAGGATTGCGGGATGCCCATCGCCTGCGGCACCGTCACCGGGTGCTCACGAGCGCCGATCAGCTCCGGATCCGGAGCCACAGAGAACATCAACGAATCGTGATGGCCGTGATACGTCCCCTCGATCTTCACGATCAGATCTCTGCCGGTGTTCGCGCGCATCAGCCGGACGGCCTCGAGCGTCGCCTCCGTGCCGGAGTTGCAGAAGCGCCACAGCGGCAGCCCGAACCGAGCCGATACGTTCTCGCCGATCTCGTGGAGCTGCGCGGTGGGCTGGGCGAAATGTGTCCCCAGGCGCGCCCGCTTCTCGATCGCTTCTACGACCTTGGGATGGGCGTGCCCGATCACCATCGCGCCGTACCCGAGGTGGTAGTCGACGTACTCGTTCCCGTCGAGGTCCCAGATGTGGCTGCCCGCTCCCCTATCGATGAAGATCGCGTGCGGCGGCGACGCTTGCCAGGATGAGGCCACCCCCCCGGCCACGTGTCGCGAGGCCACGTCCCGGTACTCGATCGAGGCACGATGCTTGGGCTCGAGGGTCGCCTCTTCGTCCGCGATGAGGCGATCGATCAGGCCGAGGTCGAACTCGATCGTCTCCTTCACTGCCACGTCGTCCATGCACCCCACCTATTTCGTTTGAACGGCCGTTCAATGATGCCCGAAGGGGGGTGTTCAGGCAACTCCTGAGGCGGGTTCGGGTACGCTTGTGCCGCACGTGGTGGCCGTAGCTCAACTGGTTAGAGCGCCAGGTTGTGGTCCTGGAGGCTGGGGGTTCAAGTCCCCTCGGTCACCCTGAGAGATGGAGCGGCCGCGGCCCCTTCGGGGCCGCGGCCGCTCTGCTTTCCTTTTGGGCTGGGCGGTCAGTCGAACAGACTGACACCGCCCGGACCGACGAGGAGGCCGGCCACGATCAGGATGATTCCCCACATCACTCCGCCGCGGATGATCGAGGCGATACCCGCGATCACGAGGACGGCGGCGATGATCCACAGGATCGTGTCGGTGGTGTTCTCATTGGCCTGAGCCAGCACAGCAAGGGTCGCCAGCATCCCTTCGCTCCTTCTCTACGTTGGATGGTCCTGTCGGCTAGTCCGTCAGGGCCGGGATCAGATACACCGCGAGGAAGACCAGGATCGCGACGACGATGGCCACGATCGCGACGTACTTGATGGCCGCGTACCCGACGAGTCCGCTTCCGCCTTCGGGATCGCGGACCACCGGCGTGGTCTCCTCGTGAACGTGATCGTGCTCCGGTGTCATACTCATGTGAACGCCTCCTTCTGTTCGAGCCGCCTCCATGGCGGCATCAGCGTTCAGTCGCCGGACATATCCCCAGTTCGCGTAGCCCGCAAACATCGCCGGGACCCCGGGCAAGCGACCGTCGTTGCTACACTCCGCCGGGCCTCTAGCTCAATCTGGCAGAGCAACGGACTCTTAATCCGCAGGTTCGGGGTTCGAATCCCCGGGGGCCCACCAGCATCCTCGCCGAGTTCGTCCGCTCTGCAGCCCTTCAGACGAGGTCGTCACGGTTGGCGATGAGGGATGGAGTCTCCGAGAGCGCGGACGTCCTCGCGCAAGAGGAATCGACGCCGAAGGTCCGCATCGGAGAGTCCGGCCGAGATCTCGTCGACGATCGCGCGCGCCCGGCGACGGAGATCGCTCGCCGTCGACTCTGCGCCGATCCGAGCGTGCTCATTCGCGGACACCGCCAGCGCCTCCCAGAGCACCCGGCGCTCCCCGAGCCGCTCCGCCAGCTCGATCGACTGAGCGACTTCGTCGCTGGCCTCCTCGAACCGGTGGGCAGCGACGTGTGCTCGCGCCAGCGCGAGAAGAGCCTCCGCGTTGAGAACGACCACCCCTTTCGTCTGGAGATCCGCGACGAGCCCTCGGGCGATCGCCTCGGCCTCGTCCACGTTGCCTTCGGCGAGCGCGAGTCGGGATCGGATGGTGCGTGACGCGCCCATGAGGAAGGTCCGATCGGGTTCCGGCAGCATGCCCAGGTCGACCTCGTCGAGCGGTGCGTGCGCCTCTGGGAGCCTCCCGAGCGCGATGAGCGCATCTGCCCGGGCGACGTGCGCCAGCGACGCCGCCGGCGGCACCCGCTCGAGCGCGATCGCGAGCGCCTCATCCGCGAGCGCGAGGGCCCGTTCGCCGTCTCCCAGATAGGCGATGACCCGGGCGAGGTCGGCACGTGTGGCGATCGCGGCGTACGCGAACCCGCCGCGCTCGCCGAGCTCCATGCTCCGCTGGACCGTGTCGATCGCCGCGCCGAGCTGCCCGAGCTCGACCTCGACCCGGTAGACCGTGAGCAGCGCGTGCGACTCCCCCCACGCGTTCCCGATCGACGCGGAGATCTCGGCGGCCTGTCGCGCGTCCGCGAGCGCGGCCGCGAAGTCGCCGTGGAACATGTGCATCGAGCTGCCGACCGTCAGGTTCTCCCCGAGCATCGGACGGTTGTCGAGTTCCTCCCACAGGAGCCGAGCTTCCGCGAGGCGCTGCGCGGCCGTGGCGAAGTCCCCCTTCGCCATGTACGCCCGGCAGACGTCGTTCAGGGTGAACGCGACCTGTTCGCGCTCGTCCAGCTCGCGGGCGATCGCGAGCGACGCTTCGCCCGCCTCGACCGCTCGGGCTGCGTCCCCTCCGCCGTAGACGTTGGCCACGACGATGTTCCACAGCGCCCTCGCCTCGGCGGCTCGATCCCCGATGCGGCGCGCCATCAGCACGTTCTCCTCGGAGAGCCGGCGCCCGAGCGGAGGGTCGAACTTCGGTGTTGCGGTCGAATACAGCAGCGCCATGGTGGAGTTCGCCGCAAGCTCCATGGCGTCGTCCTCTCTGGCCACCGCTTCGGCGTGCATCTCCTGGTAGTTCGCGATCGCGTCGTCGTACCGGCCGATCAGCTCCAGCGCGCTGCCTCGGCGCTCATACATCGACCGGAGGAGCGACGAGGAAGCGCCGATGCGGCGCGCGGCCTCCAGTCCCATGCGGTAGTGCGCCTCCGCTTCTGCGTTCGCGTAGAGGCGCGACGCGGTGTCTCCGGCCATCGCCGCATACGTGACGGTCGATCCGTCCTCGCCCGCCTCCGAGAAGTGGAGGGCGAGCTGCGGCGCGACCTCCTCGAGATGGTCCCCCGCCGTCTCCTCGAGGACCTCCGCGACCCGCCGGTGCGCGGCCCGGCGGTGCTTGGCGAGGAGCGTGCCGTACGCCGCCTCCTGCGTGAGCGCGTGGCGGAACGTGAACTCAGGCTGCGACCCGTCGATGGTCACCCGGATCAGATCGCGGCCGACCAGTTCACGGAGATCGTCACGGACCCCGGGGCGGTCGACGACGGCGACGAGCAGCTCTTCCTCGAACGTCCGGCCGATGACGGCGGCGGTCTGCAGCGTACGGCGGGCCGACTCGGGCAACCGGTCGAGACCGACCGTGATCAGGCTCTGGATCGTCTCGGGGATCACGATCTCGGTCGTGTCCCCCGCCATCCGCCAGCCGTCATCTCCGCGCTCGACGATCCCGCCGTCGATCAGGGCGCGGGCCACCTCTTGCATGAAGAGCGGATTGCCCTCCGTGTTCTGCAGGATCTGCTGCCGCTCGGCGCCCGTCATCCCGGGAACCGGCAGGAACGTGTCGATCAACTCGTCGCTCTGCGCCGCCGAAAGGGGCTCGAGCTCGAGGGTCGTCGCGTGCTCAGAGAGCTCGGTCTCCACCCACTGCTTGAACTCCCACGAGACGACCTCCCGATCGGGGCGGAACGACGCCAGGACCACGATCGGCGAATCCACGACGAGCTCGGTGGTCGCCCGGACCAGCTCCAGCGAGGCATGGTCGCACCAATGGAGGTCCTCGAAGACGATCAGTCGCCGTCCCCTTTGCGCCAGCGTCGAGCCGACCACGAGCTCGATCGCCGCACGTTGGAACTCCTCGCCTTCCAGGTGCGGTTCGTCCTCCATCTCCACACCGAGGAGCGCTCGAGCGACCCGCTCGCTCCGCGGTCCCCACCCCTCCAAAGCGGCCGTCTCCATCAAGTCGGCGATCTTCGTCCGCACCGTCTCGACGGGATCCGTCTCCTTGACGCCCGCCCGCTCCCGGATCAGCCGGCGATATTGCGCGTACGGCTGCATCGTGTCGTAGGGGACACATCGCCAGAAGTCCCATCGGCGATCGTCGCCCGGCTCCATCTCCGCCCAGATCGCGTTGGTCTCCTCGACCAGACGGCTCTTGCCGATCCCGGGGTCGCCGGTGAGCAACAGGACGGACCCGCGACCCTGGCGGACTCGCTCCAGCGCGGCATGGATGGCCGCCATCTCCGCGCGACGGCCGACGAGGGGCGCCTCCAGCCGCCGGGAGGCGCGAACGGTCCACGGGGCGTCCAGGCGACCGAGCACGCGGTAGGACTCCACCGGACGGCGTTTCCCCTTGAGCTCGACGCCACCCAGCGGCTCGACCTCGAACAGGTCGGCGACGAGGCGGTACGTGTCCTCGGTGATCTGCACGGTGCCCGGTTCGGCGGTCTGCTCCATCCGGGCGGCGACGTTCACGGCGTCGCCCATCGCCGAGTACTCCTGCTTGAGCTCCGAGCCGACCTCGCCCACGACGACGGGGCCGGTGTTGATGCCGACGCGGACGTTCAGGTCGAGCCCTCGCTCGCGGGCGAGCTTCTCGCGGAGTTCCGAGATCGAGGTGACGATCTCGAGGCCGGCCATCACCGCGCGCTGCGGATCGTCCTCGTGGGCGGTGGGGGCGCCGAAGAACGCGAGGATCGCGTCGCCCATCAAACGTGCGACGGTTCCCTCGTGCCGAACGACCGGCTCGATGAGATGGGCGTAGGCCTCGTTCATCACGTCGGTCCAGTCTTCGGGGTCGAGTTGTTCCGCCATCGCGGTCGATCCACGCACGTCGCAGAACAGCATCGTGACCACGCGACGTTCTCCCGACGGAGCCTCTCGGCCGGAGGCGGACGTGGGTTCGAGTCGCTCCCCGCAGGCGTTGCAGAACCTCGCGCCCTCCGGATTCTCGGCGCCGCAGCTCGGGCAGAGCGTCATGGTCCGAACGATAGCTTCCATCGATCTGCGTCAAGGATGAGACGCTGACCTGGCTCACCCGGAGCGGATACATTCCGCGAGTGAGCTTCACCAACGAGCGGCGCGAGGTCAGGGCGTGATCGTGACCGGAGTACCGAGCGGCAGGTCGGTGAGACGTGGCAGCAGCGCGTTCAGGACGCGAACGCAGCCCTTGCTCACGGCCTGACCCGTGTCGTTCGGGTCGTCGGTCCCGTGGATCGCGAGGCGAGGCTGGCCCGGCCACTCCGACCATGGCTCGATCGCATCGGAGAACCCGAGAGACCGAGGATGAAGTTGCCGTAGGGGCCCGAGGGACGGTCGGTATCGACCTTTGCCCACACGAAGTACCGGCCGGGGGGCGTCGGCGTCGCGGCGGTGCCGACCGCGACGCGGACCCGTGCCACAGGTCTGCCTTCGCGGAGCCGCACGAGCCTCCGCTCCGAGAGGTCGATGACGAGACGTTCGGCGGTCTCGGCCAGCCGCACGTCCGAAGCCGCCACCCAACCCGCCTGACCGTTCGGCCAGATCGGGAGTTGGATCCGCAGCCAGATGTCCCCGGCGTCGTCGGTCGTGCCACGGATCACCAGGAGCCGGAGCCGCTGCCCCCAGGGATTCGTGGCATCGAGGCTCATGTAGGCGCGATCCGTTCCCGGCGCCGCGTGCACGCTCAGCACGTCCTCTCGGGCGACGGCCACGAGGGTGCCCCCCCCCGCGAGCAGCTTGGCCGCCTCGATGTCGGCCGGGGGGCTGGGCCGGGAACGGGTTGCGGAGGTCAATCAGCAGGGGCTGCGGCGCCCCCGAACACGAGGCCACAGCTGCGACCAGCGCCAGGGAGAGGAAGAGCCGTGGCATGGGTCCATGATGTCGCGCGCACGCCGCGCCGTCCATGAGCGTCTACGCTTGGCTCGCGCGAGAGTGGCGGAACCCGGCAGACGCGCCGGCCTTAGGAGCCGGTGCCCGAAAGGGCGTGGGGGTTCGAATCCCCCCTCTCGCACCACTTATCAGGGAACCGCGACAGGGATCAGGACGGCGACGAGAACGCGAACGAATCCACGATCTCGCCGCCGGTCTGGAGAAGCTCGTCGTGCGGAAGGTTCCGCCGGGTTGTCTTCGAGGTCGACGATGACGACCCCGTCCTCGGAATCGAGGACGAACCACCGCAACGACTGTCGGGGACGATCGCCCAGTGGTACCCGCCGAGGGACCGACCCGTGAAGAGGTAGCGGCACGGCGGGCTTCCTGCTGAAGACGCACGTTCGCTTCCACTCCGGATCGATCTCGATATCGAGCTGCATGCCCTCGAACCCGCCGACCGTGACCGGGGTCGGTTCGCTCACCACGAGGCCCGGCGCGGTCTCGAGCCACGCGACGAGATCGTCACCGAGCGACCGACGCCGGGCTCCGAGACCTCCTCACAGTTCTGAGAGGCGATGGTCGGGTCGTGCAGGAAGTAGATCCCGTCCGTGTCGTAGATGCCCTCGGTCGATTTATGCGGTGGGCCGATCACGAAGCTGCCTCCGTAAACCAGGTCCATCCGGGCGAGCCGATTCGAAGGAGACCGTGGATCGAAGTAGTTCGCGTGGTACTGCCCGGCTCGAGCGGCCCCTGGCAGTCGTAGTGAGGACAGTCCGCTTCGGCAAGGACGTTCACGCTCGGCGACAGCGAACCCGCACCGTCGGTGGCCGATGTTCGAGCGGACCCGCTTCTCCCTTCGAACACGATGCCACGAGGAACATGACGAGCGCCATCGTGCCGATCCCCAGACCATCGATCCAGACCGGCAGATCGCGGTTCGTCGTCGTAGCTGATCCATCACGTCCTCCTGATCGTCAGGATGCGGCGAAGGCTAGGTCGGGACGATCAAGGAGGAAACGACAGAATCCCTACGTTTGATCGTCGGGCTGAGACGTGGCCGGTCGTCGGACAACGGACGAACTGTGCCGTCGAGCGAGCTCCGTGCGCGACCTGATCCCGAGCTTGCGATAGATGCGACGCAGGTTCGACTCCACGGTGTTGACGCTCATGAAGAGCCGTTCGGCCGTCTCCTTGTTGGTGAGGCCGAGGGCAACGATGTCGGCGACGTGTCGCTCCGTCTCGCTCAGCTCCGTCGGTGAGGCGGTGCGGCCTCCGATCCTCGCCAGCGCGCCGTCGGCTCGCGCCCTCCACAGCGGCGCCCCGAGGAGTCGAACTGCGACCGCGCCCGCTCGAGGGAGTCTCGAGCCTCGCGCTTCCTCTTCATGCGCCGAAGCGTCTCGCCATGGATCAGGCGCGTGCGCGCGGATTCGAACGGGATCGCGATGCGCTCGTGGATTGCGAGCGCCCCCTCGAGCTCGAGCAGCGCACCCTGGCGGATCGCCCAGACCCGCCGCGATGAGCGCGCGGCATCTCGCCGCCGTGGCCAGGGCGAGCGGCCGGTCGAGGGCGGTGCCCTGGTCCTGCAGCCGATCCACCATCTCCTTCGCGCGATCGAGCCGGCCGAGGGACACCAGGGCTTCGGCGAGGTCGGGGATGAACGGGAACGCTCCCGGCTCGGCGACCCTGCTGCCGGCCAAGAGCCGCTTCGGCGGGATCGAGGACGCGAACAGCCTCGACGAGATCGCCCATCGACAGCGCGAGGAACCCCAGCACGCTGCGATGCTCCACCTCCGCCCAAGGTTCCCCCTGGACCGCAGCGAGGGAGACCCCCTCGGTTGCGTCCCCTCGGGCCTCGTCCGCGCGCCCCATGAGGGCGGCTACGCGCGCCTTCGCGTACAGCATCTGATCGCGGATCTCCTCCAGGCCCGCATCGACGACGATGTCGTATCCCTCGTCCGCGTGACGGGCGGCCGCGGCCCAGTCCCCAGCCGCGCATTCCACCTCGCTGAGCAGCGGCAGCGTGTCGTGACGCATGAGCTCGAGCCCTGTTTCGACGAGATGGCGATCCGCCTGCCGGGCCGATCGCCATGCCTCCTCGATCCTCCCTTCCCGGAGCAGCTGGCTCGCCGCGGATCCTCGCGGGATGCACCGTCTCTCCGGGAGCGAGGTGCACATCGATCGCGGACGCCCGACGCATCGTCGGCTCCGTCTCGAGCCCGAGCAACGATCTGCCTCGCCGAGGACGCCGAGCGCGACACGGAGCGCGATCTGCTCCGTTACTCGCTCTGCGAGCCTGATCGCCGCACGGGCGTGATCGGCCGCGCGCGCCGGCTCGAATCGACACAGCGCCACCCACGCGAGATTCGCGTGGATGATCGACTTGAAGAACTCGTCGTCGCCGACATCCTGGAGCGCGGCGCGGAGGAGATCGTCCACCCGATCCACGTCGTTGTAGGACCTGACCGCGAGCTCCACCCGCGTCAGCGCTTGTTGCTGACGGGAGGAAGTCTCTGATCAGCGTCTCCAGCCTCGCCCGGGCACCGCCGACGTCACCCGCATCGAATCGCTCGAGAGCCGCGGATCGCGTGCGGCTGCAGAGCCGCGGTTCGTCATCTCGTGGGGTGAGCTCAGCCGAGAGCTCCCACAGTTCCGCGGCCGCGAGAGGTGCTCCTCGCCCGCGCGCATGTTCGGCTGCCTCTTGGACGACAGACGCCCGCTCGGATCGGGATCGGTGCCGATCAGTGCGATGTGCCGAGCACGTTCTTCCGGGCCGGGGCGACCTCCGCGAGCCGAGCATGGACCGCCCGCCTGCGAGCTCGACGAGCCGACCAGTAGACGGTGGAGCCGAGCAACGGATGAACGAAACCGATCTGCTCATCCTCGACGGCGAGGATCCCAGCCTCCTCGGCTTCGGCCAGACCGCTCTCCGTCGTCGATGGTCTCGGGTGCGCGATCCGAAGAGCGCGGAGCGTAGGGCGTGCCATCGCGGAAACGGTGAGGACCACATCTCGCGCGTTCGCCGACAACCGCTCGATCCGCTCCCGCAGGACGTCACGGATGTCGCCCGGAACAGGCAGCGGTCGGCCCAGCCGGGCACGGAATCGTGGAGCGCAAGGGCTATCTCGAGCGAGAACAACGGATTCCCGCGCGCTGCCTCGTACACGCGCGCCACGAGGGGGGGCGCGAAGGTCGACTCACCCGGTCTCGAAGGATGCGTGCCGACCTCCTCACGCCGAAGGGGCCGACGTTGATCCGAAGGGTGTCTTGATCCGAGAGCGCGCGCACGAGCTCCAAGGGATCCTCAGAGCCGGATTCGAGCGCCGGGTGCCGAGGATCGACACAGGAGACCCTTCCAACCGACGGATCGCGAAGGAGAGTGCCCGAGCCGAGGATCCATCCAGCCATTGGACGTCGTCCACTCCGATGAACAAAGGCGACGAGGCGGCCAGCTTCCGGAACGCCTCCAGGACGCCGAGCCCGATCGCTCGGTGATCGGGTCGGATGCTGGCAGTTGTTCTCAGAAGAGCGATCTCCAGCGCTTTGCGCTGCGGACCCGGAGCGTCGGCGAGTGCCTCGTCGAAAACAGACCCGATCAGATCCCCGAGCGCAGAGTACGCAAGCTTGGTCTCCCGTTCGCCGGGCCGAGAAACCAAGACACGATGACCGGCGCCCGCGGCTGCCTCCAGCCCCGCTCGCCACAGGGTTGTCTTGCCGATCCCCGCCTCACCTTCGAGGACACGAGCCCGTGGCCGCGCGGAGAGCTCTTCAACGAAGCGAGCAAGGGCGGCGAGCTCTCGCTCTCGACCGACGATCTCGCCTCGTGCCGCTTCCATGCAGCCTCATCCGGATCCAGGGGCAACACATCGTAGAACCTCATCCATGGGCGGATGAGGAGCCAGCTGCCCGGCGACGACCAGCGTTGCTCGCTCTCGCCCTACCCTCGCCATGAGACGGGGAGCACCTCGTCACCGTGGAGCACCATGCTCACGTCCGATCCGTCCGCGCGCATCACGTAGAGGGAGAGACCGGTGAATATCGCGTCTCCGGACCGGTTGCTCTCCCGCTGTGCCGGCGTGGCGTCGCGGTCGCTCGCGAAGGCGACCCACTGGCCGTCGGGCGCCCAGGCCGGGAGGAGATCGAGGCCCGCCCAGTCCGTGAGCTTGCGAACGTCCGATCCGTCCGCGTTCATCACGTAGACGTCCTGGGAGAAGTCGTCCTCGCCCGAGGCGAACACGATCCGGGCTCCGTCCGGCGACCAGGAGGGCTCGTGCTCGACGGCTGCGTCATCGGTCAGCTGCACGGGGTCCGAACCATCGGGTCGGATCGTGTAGAGGTCGAACTGGCCTTCGTGCCCCGCGTGGGGGAAGCCCAACACCAAGAGTCGCGTTCCGTCGGGCGACCATGAGGCGGACACCCAAAGGCCCTCGACCGCCGTGGGCTTCCCAGTTCCATCAGCGTTGACGATCAGGATGGTCCGCCTCGCCACGCCTCGTTCTACGACCCTGCCCGAGTACGCGATCATCGACCCGTCCGGCGACCATGACACGTCGATCAGATCCGGACCGGCAGCCCCCGTATCCGCCTCCTGGACGATCCTCACCGGGTGGCTCCCGTCCGCGTCGGCGACGACGAGAGAGAAGCGCGGACCAGGTTCCTCCTGGACGTACGCGAGCCGCGACCCGTCCGAAGACCATGCAGCCCACAGAACGGACGCGTTCTGCTCCGAGAGCGCCGTGACGTCCCCGGTGACGACGTTGAGGTCGAACACGCCCCGGTGGCTACCTTGTGTGCCGAGATACAGGATCCGGCCCGTCGGAGCCCCTGCCGGCGGAAACGGTCGATCTTCCGCGAGGCGGAGCTGCCAGACCAGGACCACAGCGACGACGCCGATCACGGCCGCGAGCGCGAAAGCCCGTGTACGGCGACCTCTGCCACGTCGCTCGACTGCGTGGTGGATCCGATCGAGCTGCCGATCGGAGTCGACCTGCAGGTAGCCGGCTGCCCGTTCGAGATGCTCGCGAAGCTGCTGATCGGGACTCACGACTGATCCTCCGTCTCACCGAGGCCGAGACCCTCTCGGAGAGCCCGTCGCCCACGCATCAGGTGGACGCGAACGGTCCCCGCCGACATCCCGAGGATGCCGGCTGCCGCGGCCGAGTCCATATCCGCGTAGTCGACCAGCACCACACACGAACGCTGTCGCGGCGACAGCGCACCCAGCGCGTCGATCATCCCGAACCACGCATCGGAGGAATCCATCGGGCTCGTACCTCTTGGAGGATCCGGCCTGTGCAGCCCGTAGAGGAACACTCGGCCGTGCTTTCGCAGATGTGATCGAGCCAAGTTGATCGCCACCTTGTAGACGAAATTCCTTGCGTGGTCGTTCGAAACCATGTCTCCCCACCGTTCGAGCAGTCGCGTGAATGCCTCCTGCGCGAGATCCTGACCCGCTGCGGCATCTCGGATGACGAGCGCCCCGGCTCTCGCGACCTTCTCGAAGTGGGCATGGAAGAAGGGGTCGAAATCCATCCTCAGCTCGACCGGATCTTCTTCGACTCCCACCTTGAGCTCCATCTACCCTTGCTACGCCCAGGCGGGCCTGTTCGTTTACACCCCGAGGATCAAGAGTCGGCGAGTCGAGCCGTGACCGAGAGCTCCACGTTCCCGTGCAGCGCCTTCGAAACCGGGCACCCTTCCTTCGCGCCCTCGGCAGCATTCTGGAAGGTCGCTTCGTCGATCCCCGGGACGACGCCCTCCACGTCGATCACCGACGTCGTGATGCCCGTGCCCGGCACGAACGTCACCGTCGCGGAAACGGACAGCCGCTCGGGGGGTGTGTCCTGCTTGGCCAAGGCGCCGGAGAGCGCCATCGAGAAGCAGGAGGCATGCGCCGCCGCGATGAGCTCCTCGGGGCTCGTCCGACTGGCCTCGTCGCCGGTCCGGGCCGCCCACGAGACGGCGAGCGGCCCGAAGGCCCCGCTGCCGACCCGATCGATGGTGCCCTGCCCGGATTCGAGGTCACCGTTCCATTCGACGTGAGCGTGCTTCTCGACCGTCATCGACTCCTCCTGTTGTGTCGCAGTCTCTCGAGGGTAGCCCTTGAGGCCCTGATGCGCGCGGCGACCGGACGACTCCGGGCGCTGGCGACTCTCGAAGGGCGCACCTGCGTATCGGCCGTGAACCGCTCGAAAGCATCGGAGTAGGGTGGTCGAACAGGTCAGGCGAGGCGCGGGGGCGGTGAGCGCCTTCGCGCCGGAGGGAGGCACCGTCATGGTGGACCCGAACAGCCCGGACACGATCATCTTGATCCACGGACTGTGGATGACGCCGCGGAGCTGGGAGCACTGGATCGCGCATTACACGGACCGCGGATACAAGGTCTTCGCCCCGGCCTATCCCGGGCTCGGGGTCGAGGTCGAGGCACTGCGTGAGGATCCGTCGCCGATCGAGGCGTTGTCGATCCCCGCGACCGTCGAGAGCCTCGAGACGTTGATCGGTGAGCTGGATACGCAGCCGATCATCATGGGCCACTCTTTCGGCGGCGCGCTCACGCAGATCCTCCTGGACCGTGGCTTCGGCGCCGCAGGCGTGGCGATCGACTCCGTCCCCGCCGAAGGCATCAAGGTCGTTCCGCCTTCGCAGATCAGAGCCAGCTTCCCGGTGCTGAAGAATCCCGCGAACCGCCACCGTGCCATCGGGTTCACCCCGGAGCAGTTCCACTACGCATTCACCAATACGCTGAGCGAAGAAGACTCCCTGGCGGTGTATGAGCGCTACCACATCCCCGCACCCGGCAGCTGGGTGTGGGGCGGGGTCCTGGCCAACTTCACGCCCGGCCACCAGGACACCTACGTGGACTTCAAGAACGACGCTCGCGCTCCCTTGCTCTTCATCGCGGGTGGTGAGGACAACATCATGCCTCCGTCGGTCAACGAGTCCAACGTGCACCACTACCGCAAGTCTTCGGCCGTGACCGACTACAAGGAGTTCGAAGGTCGCTCGCACTTCACGGTCGGCCAGCCGGGCTGGGAGGAAGTCGCGGACTACGCCCTGGATTGGGCGAAGGAGCACGCCGCGATGGCGGGCGGACCTACCGGGTAGATCCGACTTCCGGTCGATACGACCTCATCTCATCGAGGTTTCTGAGTCGGACTCCACGGGTAGGAGTCCCCGCGGAAGAGTTGGCCTGCGACTTCCGAGGAGGCGCCGGGAAGACCCCCGACGACCCGCAAAGTGAAGCCTCCCAACCTCCCGGGTTTGGACGAACGGAGTCGGTCGCACCGACACCGCAGGAAACAGAGAGGGACTCGGGCGTGATCGCAGGGCCCGAGCCCCTCTCGCCAACCTTCACGCCGAGGGATCCTGCAACCGAGCACGCGCCGCATCCACGGTGGCCTCGAGCAGAACCGTGCTCTCGATGCCCGCCAACGAGAGCACGTGCCGGCACCGAGACTCCGGTGGCGCGGCCAGGACGAGTTCCTGTCCGCGCCACCGGAGCCTTCCCGCCAGGGAGAGCAGCAGCCGGATCCCGGAGCTGTCGAGGTACCTCAGCTCCGAAAGATCGAGCACCATCCCCAGCGCCGTGTTGGGAACCGCGTTCTCGATCTGGCTTTCGAGCTCCTTCGCGTTCGAGAGATCGATCTCACCGGACAGGAATCCGACGACGATCTCGTCTGCCTTGACAACGGCGAACGAGGCCAGGTCGCTCATGCCGAGGGCGACCGAGGGACACGCCGCTGCATCTTGACCTCCGTCCCTTCGTCACCCCGCGTGAGCGTGCAGGTGTCCATGCAGGCTTCCATGAGCGGCAACCCTCGACCGCGGTCGCCATTGCGAGACGTCCTCCATCGGCCGGCATCCCGGACGACGATCGTCACCTCTCCTCCGTCGACCTCAGCCTCGATATCCACCGATCCCTCGCCGGGCCCATAGGCGTGCTCGATGGAGTTCGCGCATGCCTCCGAGCTCGCGAGGATGATGTCCTCCGCGTCCGGCTTCGGCACGCCGTGACCGGACAGCCACCGGCTGATGTTCCGACGCACGGACCGGAGCCTCGCCGGGTCGGCCGGGATGCGCAGGGAGAGTCGTTCCTGCACCGGGTCGAGCCGGGCGGCGAGGATCGCCACGTCGTCGGAGGCATCCGCCGGGACCAAGGTCTCGAGGAGCATCCCGCACAGACGATCGATGTCCATCCCCGCCGCGTCCCTCACCGCTTCGAGGAGCCGTTCCAGCCCTTCCCCGACCTCGACGTCTCGCCGGTCGATGAGGCCGTCGGTGTACAGCACGAGCGTCGCACCCGGTCGAAGCAAGGCGATCGACTCCTCGTACGGCAGGCTCCAGTTCAGCCCGACCGGCAGACCGGTCGCGCTCTCGAGATAGGTCGCGCCGCCCCTGGGATCGAGGAGCAACGGCGGTGGATGCCCGGCGTTCACCATCGTCGCCTCCCATGTCATCGGGTCGACGACCAGGTAGAGCATGGTCACCATCTGCTCCCCCTCGTACAGGGACCGCAGCAGGTCGTGGACCCGACCGACCACCATCCTTGGGGCGTGGCCTTCGAGGCTGAAAGCGCGCACGGCCATGCGGACCTGCCCCATCACGCTCGCCGCCTCCGTGCCGTGGCCGGCGACGTCACCGATCACGAGCGCCACGCCTCCGTCGGAGAGCTCGATGACGTCGTACCAGTCGCCGCCGGCCGCCGATCCCTCCTCGGCCGGTACGTATCGGGAGGCGAGACCGATGCCGACGAGCTGCGGGAGGCGCTCGGGAAGCAGCGCTTGCTGGAGGATCTCGGCGATCCGATGCTCACGCTCCAGCTCACGGCGCTCGGTGACGTCCTGGACCGTGCCGACCATCCTCCGCACCGATCCGTCCGTGGATCGGATCGCACGCGCCTTCCCGTAGAGCGTCCTCGTGCTGCCGTCGGGGCGAACGATCCGGTACTCGATGTCGGGGATCAGCTCCCTGCGTTCCTCGAGGGCGCGTGCGACGTTCGCCTGGATGCGAACCTGATCGTCCCGCACCGCGAACTCGATCGCGCGCTCGAACGTGATGGGTTCGTCGCGTCGAAGCCCGTGGATCCGATACATCTCGAGGGACCAGTTCACGACGCCCGATCCCACGTCCCAGTCCCACGAACCGAGTCGCGCGAGCGATTGCGCCTCCGCCAGCCGCTCGTTCGCGGTCGAGAGATCCGTGGTGCGCTCGCGGACCCGTTGCTCGAGCTCGGCCGCCGCCTCCTCGAGCGCCTGCCGCGAACGGAGGCGTTCGCTCACGACGGCCGCGAAGAAGAACGACGTGAATGCGACGGCGGCGTTGAACATCTGGAGGCTGAACATCTCGTCCGCCAACGACCCGCCCCGGAAGAGTCCCCGCTCCTCCACGGCGGCCCACGTGGCGAAGAGGGAAACCAAGAGCGCTGCGGGTGCTGCGCCGGGTTGTTGGAAGCGCCACGCGGCCCAGCCGAGAACCGGGAACACCAGGAAGAGGATCGGCAGATCCGTGACGACGCTGAGGAAGGAGATGGCGACGAGGATGCCCAGCAGCGCGATGGCTTCCAGGACCTTCCACCCACGTGGAACCGGGTGTTCACGGATCGTCGTCAGCGTGAGGAGGAACGGCGCGACCACGAGGATCCCCATCGCGTCCCCCGCCCACCACACGGACCAGGCGCCGGGGAACTGCTCCGGCGTGATGGCATCGGAGACGACGAGCGTCGTCGCGCCGATGGTGGCGCTGATGAGCGTGCTTCCCAACGCGGCGAGGAACACGATCGCCAGCGCGTCGCGCAGACGGTCGAGCTGGGGCCGGAAGCCCACTCGCAGCAGGAGGGTGGCGGCCGCCAACGGGGCGAGCGTGTTCCCGACCGCGGTCACGGCGGCCGCCACCGGCGTCGCGCTGATCGGGAGGTTCACGACGAACGCCGCGATCGCCACGCCCGGCCAGAGTCGCCGACCACGTAGGAGGAACCCCACGAGCGCGATCCCGGTGGGAGGCCAGAGCGGAGTGATGTTCTCGCCGACGAGCGCGAGTCGGAGGCTGAGTTGCGCCGCCACGTAGTAGGCGACCCCCAGACCGATCGACCTGATGAGATCGGATCGCCAGTCCTGGAGGTCCCGGCTCGCGCTCATGGTCGTACCTCTCATCGGCTCCTTCGGGGCGGGAAGCGTACCTCCCGACGTCGCGGAGGCGTTCGGGAAACCGCCAGGAGCTGCGGGCCTAAGCTATCGCCGTCACATCACCATCGAGGAAGGAAGCTCGTGGCCGAGCGGATCGCCGGCATCGAACGAGCCCGCGACGCCGTCCATCGGGAGGCGTGGGCGGAGGCCTACGGCGAGCTCGTAGCCGCCGACCCCTCCGAACTCACCCCGCAAGACCTGGAGGCCCTCGCCGAGGCGGCCTGGTGGTTGTCGAAGAAGGACGAGTCGGTCGCCGCTCGGCAACGGGCCTATGCGGCTTTCGCGGCCGCGAACGACGAGCCGAGAGCTGCGTACAACGCCGGGCGCTTGAGCATCGAGCATTTCCTCCGGGAAGAGCCGGCCGTCGGAGCGGGCTGGCTGATGCGCGCGCAGCGACACCTGCAGGACCAAGCCGAGTGCATCGAGCATGGGTTCCTCGCCGTGCTCGAAGGGACGGTGGCGCGGTTCAGCGGGGACCTGGACGGCGCCATCGCTCTCGCGGAGCGAGCCGCCACGATCGCCCTGCGATTCGAGGACCGGGACGTGTGGGCCCTCGGGATCCACACTGAGGGGCTCGTCCTCATCGATCGCGGCGAGATCGCCGAAGGCCTGGCCCTGTTGGACGAGGCGATGACCTCCGTCGTCGCCGGCGAGCTGAGCACCTTCTTCACCGGCGTCGTCTATTGCAACGTGATCGAGGCGTGTCTCGAGCTCGCGGATCTCCGGCGTGCCGGCGAATGGAGCGAGGCCGCCAGGGCGTGGTGCGAAGGCCTTCCGCCGGAGTCTCCGTATCCGGGCATCTGCCGGATCAACCGCGCGGAGGTCGAGACCCTTCGAGGGGCGTGGCCGGAAGCGGAGGCCGAGGCCTCACGCGCGTCGACCGAGCTGATGAGCTTCGACCCGATCGCCGCCGCGCAGGCCTTCTACGGAACCGGGGAGATCCGGCGCCGGATGGGCAACTTCGCGGGCGCCGAGGAGTCGTTCGCACGCGCGCACGAGATCGGGTTCGATCCCCAGCCGGGGTTGGCGCTCCTCCGCCTTGCCCAGGGCAAGGCGGAGGCCGCGCGGACGGGGCTCCGTCTCGCCCTCTCGGGCGAGACGGGGAGCCGGATGCGCCGGGCTCGCTTGCTCGCAGCGCAGGTCGACGTCGCGCTCGCCATGAGCGACGTCGAGACGGCGCGCACGGCGAGCGCGGAGCTGGATGCGATCGCGGCCGGGCATGCGACACCCGCCCTCGACGCGACCGCCGCGACGGCGCGCGGCGCACTCCGCCTCGCGGAGGACGACGTCGCCGGTGCGCTCGACAGCCTGCGACACGCGATCTCGATCTGGCGGGAGCTCAGGATGCCGTACGAAGCCGCAGGGACTCGCACGCGGTACGCCCTCGCGCTCCGGAGGGACGGTGCCGAAGAGGACGCCGCATCGGAACTGCAGGTTGCCGTCGCTGCCTTCGAGCGGCTGGGGGCCGTGACCGATGCTCGAACGGCGAAGGAGCTGCTCGCGGGGCCGGCCGGCCTCCCTGGCGGCCTGACCGCGCGGCAGGCCGAAGTGCTCCGGCTGGTCGCGGCGGGCAAGTCGAATCGGGAGATCGCCACCGAGCTCGTGATCAGCGAGCACACGGTCGCCCGTCACCTCCAGAACATGTTCATGAAGCTCGACGTCTCCTCGCGGTCGGCCGCCACCGCCTTCGCGTTCGAGCACGACCTGGCCTGAGAAGGCCGCCTGAGGTCGGCCGACCGTCGTGGTGATCCCTCACCACGCCGCCTCGTCCCACAGTTGGCTCGTTCCGGCGATGAACGCCGATCTGCCCCGGCCTACCGTCGCCTCATCGCGTCGCGGCGAGCGAGCCCCAAGAGACGCGAAGAGAAGGAGAGGGAGAGCGATGGACGTCCTGGACAGAACGGAACGTGTCGAGACCGCGATCATCGGCGGCGGGCAGGCGGGCCTTGCGACCGCGTACTACTTGAAGGAACGAGGGCGTCCGTTCGTGATCCTGGATGCCGGCGAGCGGGTCGGAGATGCCTGGCGGACCCGCTGGGAATCCCTTCGTCTCTTCACGCCCGCGCGCTTCGATTCGCTGCCGGGTCTCCCGTTCCCGGGATCGAACTGGTCGTTCCCGACCAAGGACGAGATGGCCGACTACCTCGAGGCCTATGTCGAGCGCTTCGACCTCCCCGTTCGCACCGGCGTGAAGGTCGAACGGCTCGAGAAGGAAGGAGGTCGCTTCGTGATCACCTCCTCTCGTGGCCGTTTCGAGGCCACCAACGTCGTGGTGGCGACGGGCTCCTGTCAGAACCCCAAGGTTCCCGGCTTCGCCGACCAGCTCCGTCCGGACATCACGCAGCTGCACTCGAAGAACTATCTGAGCCCATCCCAGCTGACTCCCGGTGACGTCCTCGTCGTGGGGGTCGGCAACTCGGGAGCCGAGATCTCGATGGAACTGTCCGCGACGAGGCACACGTTGCTCGCGGGGAAGGAGTCCGGGCACATCCCGGTCCGCCACGGGAGCCTGCTCTCACGACCCGGATTCCGGGTCTTCCGGTTCGTCGGTCATCGTGTCTTGACGCGGGGGACCCCGATCGGTCGGAAGCTCGCGCCCACGCTCTTCGCCCACGGCGATCCGTTGATCCGGATCAGGCCGAAGGACCTCGCAGCCGCCGGCATCGAACGTGTCCCCCGCGTCGCCGGGATCCAGAACGGTCTGCCGCTGCTCGAGGACGGCCGGGTGCTGGACGTGGCGAACGTCATCTGGTGCACGGGGTACCGATCCGACTTCGGATGGATCGACCTGCCGATCCTGGGAGACGATGGCGAGCCCATCCACGATCGCGGCGTCGTCGGGTCCGAACCGGGTCTGTACTTCATCGGACTCGCGTTCCAGTACTCGCTCTCGTCCGACGTGCTCCCCGGCATGTCCCGGGATCACGCCTTCGTCGCGAACCACCTCGCCTCCCGGGCTCCGTCGATCTCCGGCGCATCGCCTGAGCTCGATCCGGTGACGTGAATGCGCGGGCCCCGTACGGCGTCGAGGAGCTCGATGGCCGGCCGGGAGACGTGTCATCGGCCGACGACAGCCTCGAGCTCGACTTCGAGGTTCGCCCGAGGGAGATACGCACGTGGCTCACCGTCCGGCGACCGACCGGTGAGACCGAGACCGGGCGGGGTCGAGGGGTCGAGCTGCCGTATGACGACGCCTCCTTCGCACGCGTGGCGTGCCGGCGCGGGCTGCAGCTGCTGCCCGATCGAAGCCGAGCGCTCGACGAGATGCGCCGCGTCCTCGTTCGGCACGGCGAGATCGAGGTCGCCGTCCGAGGATCGATCGAACGGAGTCCGCTGTTCGCCGAGCTCGCCGACTCCCTCGAGCGTCACGCGGGTGTCCGGAGCGCCGCGGCGGTTCGATGGCTGTTCTGTATGCCGGAGCCGGACGATCTTGCGGGGTGTGCTCGCGGCAGCCGCATTCGATGAGATCCGGGTCGATGTCGTCCGCACGACCGATCGATCCCCTTCGATAGGCACGTTCTTCGCCCCTTCGGGCTCCGAGGCTGAGGATCGTGCCGGCGTGGGTGAGGAGACGGGTCTTCGCCGACCTCGAGCGTGCATCGGGGCCGTGGATGGATCGCGACGGCCTGCTGATCACGACGGAAACGATCGTGGGACGTGCGAGACGACCGTGATCGCGTTGCCGCTAGACGGCTTGGAGCCGCCGGGCGTCTGCGGGCAACTCGGTCACGTCGCCGGGGAGCGTGATCACGAAACGGGCGCCACCGTGCTCCCCGTCTTCCACGTGTGCGGAGCCGCCGTGAAGCTCGGAGAACTTCTTGACGAGTGAGAGCCCGATACCGACGCCTCGGCCACCGGCGCCCGCGCCCTGACGGAAGGGCTCGAAGAGCACCTCCTTGAGCTCGTCCGGGATCCCCGGACCTTCGTCCTCGATCACGAGAACCACGCCGTTGGACCTGCCGAGCACGCGGATGTGCACCGGAGTGCCCGCGGGGGTGTGCCGGCGAGCGTTCACGAGCAGGTTCTCGATCACGCGCTCGACCTTGCCGGCGTCCACGTCGACGAGGACCGGGGAGGCTTCGACCCGGATGGGGTGGGACTCCATGCCGGGGAGCTCTCGTGCGATCCGGCGAGCCAGCTCGCTCACGTCGGTCGGTGCCCGCTCGGGCTGGATGTGGCCACGGTCGAGACGGTCGAGATCCAACAGGTCGTCGACCAAGCGATTCATCTTCTTGCCGCCCTGCTCGATCATGTCGAGCATGGTGGAGCGCTCTTCGTCCGTCAGGCCGATCTGCTCGGCGCGGTGCAGCGTCTGGACCGAGCCGAGGATGCCCGGCGAGCGGGCCCTTGAGGTCGTGGGAGACCGCGTGCAACAGCGTGTCCTTCACCTCGTTCAGCTCGCGGAGTCCCGTCGTGACTTCGGCTTCGCGATCCAGGTGGTCCCATTGCGCCGCGATGATGCGTCGCAGGGTGCCCAACAGGACCGCGACCGCGAGGAACGCAGCGAAACGGAAGATCGCGTTCCACCAGGGAAGCAGGTCGTACTGCGGATAGAGGAGGTCGCTCCAGAGCGCGGCGATCGTCGAGAGGGCGACGGTCGTCGCGCCCCATCGCAGGCCGAGGTTCCACGTCACCAGGCCGATCGGCATCAGGTAGAAGAGCGCCACCGACAGCCGGGGACCGAGGAGGTAGTCCATCACCGCCACGACGGCGAGGAACGCGGCACCGAGCAGGAGCGTGACACCCGGGGATTTGCCGTCGAAGAAACCTTCGGTTTGCCGCAGGACGCGGCGCTCGGCCAGGTTGTTATCCGCCACGAAGAAAGCTTCGGCGGTCTACCCCCTTACCTTGAGTTCGGTATATGAGGCCATCTGCCGCCCCGCGGCATCAGCCCGTCGCGAGGGTCTCCCCGAGGGCTCTGAAGGCCCTTCCGCGGTGGCTGATCCGGTCTTTCTCCTCGTCGGCGAGCTCCGCCATGGTCCGGTCCCAGCCCTCCGGCACGAAGATCGGGTCGTAACCGAACCCGCCCGACCCGCGCGGCTTCCCCACGAGCGTTCCCTCACAGATCCCCTCGGTGTGGAGCTCCCGGCCGTCGGGGAACGCGAGCACGGCCACGCACCGGTAGCGGGCGGTGCGACCCGACCCCGGCACGCCTTTCAGCGCCCGGATGAGCTCGTCGAGGTTCTGCTGGTCGGTCGCGTCCTCGCCGGCGAACCGGGCGGACCGCGGGCCGGGGCGGCCGCCGAGCGCGTCCACCTCGATCCCGGAGTCGTCGGCCAGCGCCGGCTCGCCCAGGGCGGCCGCCCCGGCCCGCGCCTTCAGCAGCGAGTTCTCCAGGTAGGTGCTGCCGGTCTCCTCCACGTCGGGCCACGGGCCCTCGTGGTTCTCGACCGTCAGCCATTCGACGGGCCACTCGGCGCAGATCCTTCCGATCTCCCGGAGCTTGTGCGCGTTGTGGGACGCGATCGCGATCCGGGCCGGGAACGCCACCTCAGCGGTCGATCGCGTCCCGCTGGACCTTCGTCAACTCGACGACGCCGGCCGACGCCAGGTCGAGCAGCTCGTCGAGCTGCGTCCGGTCGAACGGGGCGCCTTCGGCGGTCCCCTGGACCTCGACCAGCGTGCCGGAGCCCGTCATGACGACGTTGCAGTCGACCTCGGCGGCGGCGTCCTCCTCGTAACAGAGATCCAGCCGAGCCTCCCCATCGATCACTCCGACCGAGACCGCCGCCACCGTGTCGAGCAGGATGTCTTCGGGCACGAGGCTTTCGCTCGACAACCCTCGCAGGGCGAGCGCGAGGGCGATGTATCCACCGGTGATCGCCGCCGTCCGAGTGCCGGCGTCGGCCTGCAGCACGTCGCAATCGACCGTGATCGTCCGCTCCCCGAGCCTGCCGAGATCGGTCACCGCTCGAAGCGAGCGACCGATCAATCGCTGGATCTCCTGGGTCCGCCCTCCGGGGCGGCCACGGTTCACCTCACGCGGCGAGCGCTCCGTGGTCGATGCGGGCAGCATCGAATACTCGCCGGTCACCCACCCCTTGCCCGTCCCTCGAAGCCATCGAGGCGTTTCGCTCGAGATGGAGGCGGCGCACAACACCCGGGTCTTGCCCGTCGAGAACAGCACCGATCCGGCGGCCCATTCCTGATAGTCCAGCTCGTACGTCACCGGCCGCAGCTGCCCGGGCGCGCGTCCGTCGGGACGAGTCATCGACCCACCTCTAGGACCATCCCCGGCACCGCGATGTCGATCGGCCCGGTGAAGGTCTCGGCCGCCTCCTTGATCGAGATCCGCTGGTCGAGATCGGGTGTCAGGTGCGTGAGGACCAGATGATCGGCTCCCGACGCCGTGGCGACCTCGCCTGCCTGCGCTGCCGACAGATGGAACGGGTAGAGCTTCGAGGTGTTCTGATACGTCGCCTCGCACAGGAACAGATCTGCATCGAGGCCCAGAGCGACGGCCGCGTCACACGGTCCGGTGTCACCGGTGTACGCGAGCACGACCCCGCCCGCCTCGATCCGATAGCCGAGTGAGTACACGCCGATGTGCTGCATCTCGAAGGGCGTGATCCGGAACGGACCCAGCTCGAAGACCTCGCCCGCGCCCGCGGTGCGGAAATCGAAGGCCTCCGCCATCACGTTGCGTCCCTTCTCCGAGACGAGCGACGCCGCGAGGTCGGTGAAACCCCCGGGAGACCAGAGCTGCAGCCCGGGACGCCCCAGCCGCCCGTAGTGCCTCGCGTAGAACGTCGGGATGATGTCGACGAAATGGTCGGGGTGGCCGTGGGTGATGAGCATCGCCCCGACGTCGTCGACCCCGACCACCTGTTGGAGACGGGCGAAGGTGCCGGTCCCGGCATCCATCTGCAGGTGATAGCCGTCATCGGTCAGCAGATAGCCGCAGTTCTCGCCGCCTGCGCCGGGCCACGTGCCCTGCGCGCCCAGGACCGTCAGCTCCACGCGCCCTCCAGCGTCACTTGCTCGACGCCGAGGTCCCGAACCTCAGGACCGAGGAACACCTCCGCCAGACGCTGGAACTGGCCGGGATCGCCCGTGGTGACGAACTCGTGCACGGGCTTACTTCCGGTGGGCGCCAGCAGCTCTCGGGACACGAGCTCACCGTACACGTCCTTCGCGGTCTCCTCCGCCGAGGAGACCAGCAGGACATCCGGACCGAGCTCGAGCTTGAGCAACCCGGAGAGCAGCGGATAGTGAGTGCAGCCGAGCACGAGGGTGTCGATCCCGGCGTTCATGAGTGGCTCAAGATACCCGCGCGCGACGCCGCGAAGCTCCGGGGAGCTGGTATCCCCTCGCTCCACGTGGTCCACGAACGCGGGGCACGCGACCGCATGAAGCGTGACGGCCGAACCGATCGCTCGCTGGTAGGCGCCCGTCGCGATCGTGGCTTCGGTGCCGATCACGCCGACGATCCCGTTGCGCGTCGCTCTGATCGCGGCTCGCGATCCCGGGTTCACGACCCCGACGACCGGGATGTCGGCGCGTACCGCGATGTCGCCGATCGCCGAGACCTCGATGGAGTTGCAGGCGATCACGAGCAGTTTCACGTCCCTCCGCACGAGGTACTCCGCGATCTCGAGCGCGTACCGGCGGATCCGCTCGACCGGTTGGGACCCGTAGGGGAACCGAGCGGAGTCCCCGACGTAGATCAGCGGTTCGTGAGGCAACAGGTCGATGATCGCGCGAGCGACCGTGAGTCCGCCGACGCCCGAGTCGAACACACCGATCGGCCGCGCGTCGCTCACCACCACAGGGACTCGGAGACCTTCTTCTCCGCGGTCGCGAGATCGTCCGCCCACGCGTCCGTGGAGAGATACTTCCAACCGCCGTCGGCCAGGAGGCAGACGACGTTCCCCTCGCTCAGCTCGGCCGCGATCCGCTGGGCCACGTGGACGACCGCCCCCGACGAGATACCGGCGAAGATCCCCTCTTTCGAGGTCAGCTCTCGCGTCGCGCGAAGAGCGTCGTCGGAGCTGACGAGGAACTTCCTGTTCACCTCGCCGGGATCGAAGATCGGCGGGACGAAACCTTCGTCGAGCGAACGGAGCCCGTACACCAGATCGCCGAGCTCCGGCTCCGCGGCGACGACCTGGACGGACGGGTCGTGTGCGTGCAGCGCGCGGCCGACCCCGGTCAGGGTGCCGCCGGTCCCCATCCCCGCGACGAAATGCGTGACCTCGGGGAGGTCGGCGATGATCTCGCGCGCCGTCCCTTCCTCATGGGCTCGCGGGTTCGCCGGGTTCCCGTATTGGAACGGCATGAAGTAGCTGTCGTCCGCCGCGAGCGCGCGCGCCACCTCGATCGAGCCGTTCGTCCCCCTGTCGCCGTCGGAGAAGACGATCTCGGCGCCGAACAGCCGGAGGAGACCGAGCCGCTCCTCACTGGCGTTGTCGGGCAGGACGACGGTGAGGCGGTAGCCCTTCCGCTTGGCGACCATGGCGAGCGAGATCCCCGTGTTCCCCGAGGTCGGCTCCAGGATCGTCTTGTCGGGCGTGAGCTCACCGGATGCCTCGGCGGCCTCGACCATGGCGAGCGCGATGCGATCCTTCGTCGAGCCGGTGGGGTTGTTCCCCTCGAGCTTCGCCCAGAGACGCACGCCGCCGCTCGGGGAGATCGCCGGTAAGCCGACGAGCGGCGTGTTGCCGATCGCCTGAAGGATGTCGTCGTGGCGCGTCACGCGGCGATTATCCCAGTGCGTCATCCGGCCGATGAGGGCGCCGGCTCTCGCGACGTTCCTTCGTCTCGTGCGGCCCGCTGTCGTGCCGTCCAGGCGCTCACCCAGAACGCGAGGTAGCCCAGGGCTGCTCCGGTCGTGTTCAAGATCACGTCATCGACGTCCGTCGCATGCTCGGGCAGGATCGCCTGCATGGTCTCGATCAGGACCGACAGCCCTGCCGCCACCACGAGCGTCACCCACAGCCGACGACACGCCCGCACCGCGGCAGGGAGGAGGAACCCGAAAGGAACGAACAGCGCCACGTTCCCGATCAGCTGTCGTGCCTCCGAGTACGCGAGCCCGAACGCGAGCTGCGCCCGGATCGTGCCGAAGGGCAGGAAGTGCATGTTGCTGAAGAGCCGGTGGAACCTCCACCCATGTGCCTCGACCGGGATCGGGAAGATGGTGAGCGCCAAGATCGAACCGATGGCGGCGAGCAACGCACAACGAGCGAGGATCGTCGGCCCGGACGTGCCATTCGCCCGCCCCATGACGATGACGACGATCATGGCGGCGCCGCCCACGATGACCAGCACGTTGGCGCTCAGCATCGACGAAGCCTAGCCGTGGCGATCCGTCGCCCGGAGCGACACCGACACCGAGCCCGGGCAGGCCCTATCCGCCGGCGACGGCGGGAAGGATCGAGACGGTGTCTCCCTCGCCGACCTCGGTCTCGAGCGAGCCGAGGTAGCGCACGTCCTCGTCGTTCAGATAGACGTTGATGAACCGGTGGAGTCCGCCGTCCTCGGACACGACGTTCTTCGTGATCCCCGGGTACTTCGTCTCGAGGTCGGCGAGGACGTCGCGGAGCGTGGCTCCTTCGGCGCTCACCTTGGGCTCTCCTCCGGCGTGCTTGCGGAGGATCGTGGGCAGCTTCACCTGAACGGGCATGTCGTGGATGCTCCTTACTCGGGTCGGGCGGGAACGCCGCAGAACTGCTCGTAGTCGATCAGTTCGGTGATGGTCGGCTCCTTGCCGCAGACCGGACAATCGGCGTCCCAGCGGATCTTCACTTCCTGGAAGCTCATGTCGAGGGCGTCGTAGAGGAGCAGCCGACCTTCGAGCGTCTCGCCCTCGCCGGTCAGCAGCTTGATCGCCTCCGTAGCCTGGATCGAGCCGATCACCCCGGGCAGCACGCCGAACACACCGCCCTCGGCGCACGACGGCACCGTGCCCGGCGGCGGGGGCGTCGGGAAGAGGCACCGGTAGCAGGGCGTCTCCTGGCCGGGCATGAAGACCGTTGCCTGTCCCTCGAACTGGTAGATCGAGCCGTACACGAGCGGCTTGCCCATGAACTGGGTGGCGTCGTTCACGAGGTATCGGACCGGGAAGTTGTCCGTCCCGTCGACGATCACGTCGTAGGGCTCCATCACCTCGAACACGTTCGTCGAGAAGAGCAGGGTGTCATGGCCGACGATCTCGATCGTCGGGTTGATCGCGCGCAGATGCTCGAGGGCGGACTCGACCTTCGACCGGCCGACGTCGGCGTTCGTGTGCAGGATCTGGCGCTGGAGATTGGAGACGTCGACCTCGTCGAAGTCCACGATGCCGATCTTCCCGACGCCGGCGGCGGCCAGGTACATCGCGATCGGCGACCCGAGTCCCCCGGCGCCGATGATCAGGACGCTCGAGTCGAGCAGCTTGCGCTGCCCCGCCCCGCCGACGTTGGGCAGGATGATGTGACGGGAATAGCGCTGCACCTCTTCCTCGGTGAACTTCCGGTCGCTCACGTGACCGTCATCTCCTCTTCGGTGACCTCGCCGTCGCGGATGAAGAAGGACCGGAGGACCGGCTGCTCGCGGTCGGCGACCGAGAGCAGCAGGTACCGAGAGTCGGGGTAGAAGGCCAGGCGCCGATCCGTCTCCGACGGATAGGCCTCCGAGTGGGTGTGGGAGTGATAGATCGCCCACAGGTCCCAGCCGCGCTCGTCCAGCTCGTCGAAGACCGTGAGCTGTTCCTTCCCGTCGAGGCGGTAGGTGGCGGGGCTCGCGTCGACGTTGGTCATCGCGAAGACCTTGACGGGCACGCCCGCTTCGGCCGCGATCAAGCCGCAGGCCTCGTTGGGGAACTCGCGGAGCGCCTGCTCCACGATCTCCTTGTAGAAGACGCCGTCCAGTTCAGCCATGTCCTCTTCGGGTTGCCGGCGGGGTCCGCGGGAGGCGGACCCCTCTTGCACCTGCAAATCCTACCAACGAGGTCGGATATTCCCGGCCGCCGGTGCGTGCGCGTAGCCAGCCTGGGACGATACGCACGGGATGAAGGTCGCGGTCGTCGGACACGTGGAATGGATCACGTTCGCGCGCGTGGACCGGGTGCCCACCGCCGGCGCGATCGCGCATGCGACAGAGACCTGGTGGGGAGCCGGCGGCGGCGGCGCCGTGTCCGCCGTCCAGCTCGCGAAGCTGGCGGGATCGTCCGAGCTGTTCACGGCGCTCGGCGGGGACGGCGTGGGTCGTCGCGCGCGCGAAGAGCTCTCGGCCTCACTGGTCCACGTTCACGGCGAGGAGAGGCCGGGTCCCACCCGTGAGGCGCTGTGTCTCGTCGACGGCGACGGCGAGCGCACGATCACCACGCTGGGCCCCCGGCTGGAAGCGCGCGGTTCCGACGGTCTCGCGTGGGACCACCTGGACGACGCCGGCGCCGTCTACGTGACGGCCGGCGATGAGGACGCGCTTCGTCGAGCACGCGTTGCGAGGGTGATGGTGGTGTCGACCCGGCATCTGGCCGTCCTCGCCGCGTCGGGCGTGCGAGCCGACGCAGTGGTCGGGAGCGCCTTCGACGTCCACGAGCGCTACGATCCCGAGGTGCTGGCCCACGCCCCGCCCGACCTGGTCGTGCTGACGGAGGGAGCGGAAGGTGGATCGTTCGCAGCGTTTGACGGCGAGCGACGTCGATTCGAACCAGCCCCGCTCCTCGGCCCGATCATCGACACGTACGGAGCCGGCGATTCGTTCCACGCCGGACTCACGTACGGTTTGGGAGTAGGTCTCGAGGTGACCGAGGCGCTGCGGCTGGCCGCTCGGTGCGGCGCTGCCGCCCTGGGCGGCCGCGGCCCGACGGGCGGCCAGCTCACGTCGGCAGACCTGTCGGCGCGGCCCTGATCTACACGCGGACGAAGCGGACCTCGCGGCGTTCGAGATCGGCCTCCTCGAGGCGAACCCGGACCTGGGCCCCGAGCTCGTGCACGTCGTCGCACGGTCCGATCACCGCGGGATCGCGCAGGGCGACCTCGCCGCGGCCGTGCTTCCACAGGTCGACGACCACCGCGTCCGCTTGGCGGCCCACGAGGGGCGCGAGCACGGCTGCCTCCACGGCGTCGACGATCGTCCGCTCGAGACGGCCGGTCTTCTCCCCACCGAGCGCCATCTCGATGGGCAGCGCCGGGAGCGCCCCGCGCGCCCACGGCGGCACGTCGCTCCCGGAGACGAGAGCGAGGCAGACCTCGTTCACGTAACGGTCGACCAGGCGCCGCAGCGGCGCGGTGCAATGGGCGTAGGGGGCAGCGATCGCGGCGTGCTCCTCATCGGGAGGTGGCTCCCCGTCGAACGCGGTGTACGCGGCGGCGCGGAACAAGACCGCGGCTTCCTGGAGGAAGACCGACTGGGCCGTCGAGCGGCTCGCGTCGATCGTGTGCAAGAGCTCCGGATAGGTCATGGCCTCCGGCCAGTCCACACCGAGCCCGGTCGCCACCCGGCGCAGCCGCTCGACGTCGTGCGGATCGGGCGGCGGCATCGTCCGGATCACGCCGACGCGACCGTCCAGCATGATCCGGGCCGCGACCCGGCCGGTCAACAGGGAGAGCTGCGCGTTCCACGCCTCGACCGGCAACGGCGATCGTGAAGGCCAGGCCGAAGCCGCCGGCGCCCGGCACGACCTCCTGTGTGGGCAGACCGAGGCTCGCCCCACCCCTGGCGCGCTCCGCCTCCTGCAGGGTCGAGCCGATCTCGGGCAGCAGCTCCAGCATGGGGTCCGCGGTCCCCCCGTCGATCGCTGCCTGCGTTTCCGCGTAGCCGAGCTTCGCCCGGCTCGAGACCAGCGCGCGCTCGACCTGGACGTCCACCGCGAGCCCGTCCGCGTCGACGTCGACGCGCCACAGGGCGGCCGGACGCGGACCATCGGGCAACAGCGAGGCCGCCGCCTCGGAGATCGCCGGCGGGTACAACGGCGTCCGTGCATCCGGGCTGTAGGCGGTCTCAGCCCTGCGGTGCGCCTCCCGGTCGATCGCTCCGCCCGGTGTGACGAACGCGGATGGGTCGGCGATCGCGTAGTGGAGCCGGAACCCACCGCCCCTCCGCTTCAGATGGAACGCTTGATCGAGGTCCATCGACTCGGGAGGGTCGAGCGTGACGAGAGGGATCTCGGTGCGGTCGACGTCCGGAAGTCGAGGGGACCTCGACGACGACTCGGCCTCGGCGAGCACCTCGGGCCGGAAGGACTCAGGGATCCCGATCTCGGCGCGGATGTCCCGGAACGTCGAGCTGAGTGCCTCAGCGGGCGCAGTCAGCCGGATCCGGCGCCTGGGCATCGCTCCAGGATAGAACCTCGTCTACCGCAGCAGGTTCGCGGTCGTCGCCCAGAGCTCGCGATCGTCGTCCCGGAACGCCTGGACGGCCGCCGTCGTCCTCGGGCCGAGCGCGAGGTTGCTCCCCGGCAGCGTCCTGCGGATCTGCTCCAGCTCTCGGCGCGTGAACTCGCAGGTCGAGGTGTTCGGCTCGACGTGGTACAGGGCAGCTCCGTTCAGCCCCAGGATCTTCGCCTTGAGCTCCTTGGAGAGCTTCGGGTAGCCGTACCTCGCCTGGAACTCCTCGGAGATCTGGAACGTGCGCATCCCTTGGATCAATGGTTGGGGCGAGCCGTAGAAGAGACAGTCGGTTCCCCAGAGGACGTTGTCCTGGCCGACGTGCTTCAACAGCTTGCCGAGGAAGTGCGCCGCCTGATCCGGGTAGCGCATCAGGTACCACCACGACGAGCCGATCTCCGCGTACACGTTCTCGTTCGGTCCGATGCCCTCGCGCTCCATCGAGGCGAGCAGCCGGTTCACGCCGAGGTGAGCGGTCTGGGGCGTGTAGGGACCCTCGGTGACCCCGGACTCGAAGCCGGAGTGGTACGCGACGAAGTTCACATCGGGGTGGCGCCTGGCGACGGGGCCGATGTCATCGGGCGAGGCGTTCGGCGAGCCGAGGGAGAGTCCCTTGTGGGTGCAGATCGTCGGGATGCCGAGGTCCACGGCTTTTCGGATGAACCGCTCGCCGAGGTCACCACCATCGCGATCGTCGAGCCACCACACGTTCCCATCGCCTTCGAAGGCGCCGGGGAAATGGGTGAACGTCTTCCACGCGGCGACCGGGTATCGACCGGCCGTGTGCTCCATCGCATCGAGGGCAGCCCGCTGCGTGCCGACGTTGGGGAGGGCTTGCGCGTGGAGCAGGATCCGCTCGTCCCGGCAGAGTCCTTCGACGGTCTGGCGGGTCAGATCCATGATCTCCGGCGACAGCGGGCTGCCCTCGGGGAAGATCGGGAGCGACGACAGCACCAGCATGTTCGTGTCCGACCGGAGGAACATCAGCTCGAGGAAGTGCTCGATGGAGTAGCACACGCGAGGGTCGTCCTCGCCGCAGCCCTTCTGCGGGAAGCTCTGCCAGAAGTTCTGACCGTTCAGGACCGGGTTGAGGTGGTACTCGAGCAGGTGACCCTGGATGTCGAACACGAACTCTTCGCCGCCGAGCGCCTCGTACGCGCTCGGCGGCTCGACCGAGGCGCTCGGCGGGATCTCGTAGGACCCGCCCGGCTCGCTCGTGGTCGCCGACGGGTTCGAGCGGTGCTCCTCGCGCGTGCAGGCGTTCAGGGCGAGGAACGTGGTCGCCGCGCCGCAGGCCGAGAGCAAGAACTCCCGGCGACTCATCCCGAGGCGGCGGGCGTTCCGCTCGGCGTCGGCGCGGGCGCGGCGGATCGTCTCCCGGAGGACCGGCGGGAGCACCGGTTCCGGGTCGTACTCCGCGTTCGAGGCCGGCCCGAACTCGATCGGGAGCCCAGGATCGTCCTCTGCCCAGTCGCCGGGTGCTTCTCTCGGCCCGTCCACGTTGCCTCCTCCCGGAAGATAACGGGCGGGGCGCGGGCCTGGTTCCTCCTCCCTGCTATGCGCCGAGAGCGCCGGAGACGGTGATCCGTCCCGGCTCGCCGGCCACGACCGTGCCGATGTTCGCGAACGGCACGTCGTGGTCGCGCAAGGCGGCCTCCATCGAAGGCTTGTGCTTGGCCGCGATCAGCAGGCCACCCGAGGTCTGGGCATCCGCAAGGATCATCTGTTCGGGCTCGGGGAGGGTGCCGAAGTCGGTGTGCGCGCGGACCGACGCGAGGTTCCGCTTCGTCCCGCCGGGGACCACGTCGCGCCGAGCGAGGTCGAGGACCCGGGGGTCCATCAAGTGGATCGCCCCGGCGTCGAGCTCGGCCGCCGCACCGGATGCCTCGAGCATCCGGTGCAGGTGGCCGAGCAGGCCGAACCCGGTGACGTCGGTCGCCGCCTCGGCGACCGCGTTCCGCATCGCCTCGGCCGCCGCCCGGTTCGTCGTCGTCATCAGTGCCACCGCGGCCGCGACGAGGTCGTCGTCCGCCAGGCCCCGCTTGATCGCCGTGGAGACGATCCCGAGGCCGAGCGGCTTCGTGAGGAACAGCCCGGCGCCCGTCGGCGCCGTGGAGTTCCGCACCACGTCATCCGGATCCACGAGGCCGAGCGCCACCATGCCGTACTTCGGCTCCGGATCGGTGATCGAATGGCCGCCGGCCACGACGACACCCTCCGCCGTCGCGACGTCGACCCCGCCCTGGAGCACCCGGGCGAGCATCTCGAGCGGGAGGTCGTCCACGGGCCAGTTCACGATGTTGAGCGCGAGGAACGGCCGGCCGCCCATCGCGTAGACATCGGACAACGCGTTCGTCGCGGCGATGCGGCCCCAGTCGTACGGGTCGTCGACGATCGGCGTGAAGAAGTCGAGCGTCGCGATCAGGCCCTCCCCCGACGGCAGGCGATACACCGCGGCATCGTCTCCGGTGTCGGCGGCGACGAGCACGTCCGCCGACATCTGAGGAAGCGTCACGCCCTGCAGGACCGTCCGCAGATCGTCGGGGCCGAGCTTGCAGCCGCAGCCGGCACCGTGGCTGAAGCTCGTGAGACGCCGCTCCCCCGAGGAGACGACCTCAGTCGCCATCGGGCGCCGCCCGCATGCCGGGCTCGGTTCCCATCGCGTGGAAGCCGCCGTCCACGTGGAGGAGCTCGCCGGTGATGCCGGCCGACAGGTCCGACAGAAGGAACGCGACCGCGCCGGCGACCGGCCGGGGGTCGGTCGTGTCCCACCCCAGCGGCGCCCGATCGGCCCAGCTCCCGGCGATCCGATCGAAGCCCGGGATGCCCTTGCCGGCCATCGTCTTCATCGGGCCCGCCGAGACGGTGTTCACCCTGATCTTCTTCGGCCCGAGATCCCTCGCGAGGTACCGCGTGATCGATTCGAGCCCGGCCTTCGCGACGCCCATCCAGTCGTAGATCGGCCACGCGACCCTCGCGTCGAAGTCGAGCGAGACGATCGCTCCGCCGTTCGACTCCATCAACGGGAGCATGCCGGTGGCGAGCGACGCGAGCGAGAACGCGCTGGTCTTGAACGCCGTGGCCACGCTCTCCCACGGGGTGTGCAGGAAGTTGCCGCCGAGCGCGTCCTGGGGGGCGAACGCGACCGCGTGCAGGAACCCGTCCAGCCGTCCCCAGCGGCGCTCCAGCTCCGCGCGCACGGTGGCGATCTGCTCGGGCTCGTTCACGTCCATCTCGAGAACGTCGGGAGGGTCGGGGAGCCGCCTGGCGACCTTCTCGGTGAGGCTCACGGTCCGCCCGAAGTTCGTCAGGACGATCTCTGCCCCCTGCTCCTGCGCGACCTGCGCCGCCGAGAAGGCGATCGACTGCGGTGTGAGCACGCCGGTGATCAGGAGCTTCTTGCCCTCGAGCAGCATCGGCCAACCTTACCCGGCGGTGCCGGCGATCTCCCAGGTCACGTTCCCGTCGTCGTCGAGCTGCGTGACGACGATCCGCAACCCGACGTCTTCGCCGGGCGCGCGCGCGGTGCACACGAACGTCGCTCCCTCCGAGACCTCGACGTCGTCCGGACAGGTCGCCTCGATCCCGGAGACCCCGAGCCGTTCCGAGAGCTGACGCCCGAGGCGTCGTTCGAGCTGATCCGCGTTCAGGGTCTTGGCGGCGCAGCCCCCGGCCACGATCGACACCAGCACGAGGAAGGCAAGCGTCGGGTGGGGGGGGATTCCCGATGGCACCGCGCCGGAGCGTAGCATCGGACACCATGGACCTCGGACTCTCAGGCAAGGTGGCGCTCGTCACGGCGGCGTCGAAGGGGCTCGGACGGGCATCGGCGAAGGCGTTGGTGGACGAAGGCGCGTCGGTTGCCATCAACTCGCGAGACCCGGAAGCGCTTCGGGCGACCGCGGCCGACCTGGGCGGCGACGTGCTCGCGCTCCCCGCGGACGTGACCGAGCCGGATGCCCCGCGACGGTTGGTCGAGGCGACCGTCGAGCGGTTCGGAGCGCTCGACATCCTGGTGGGGAACGCCGGCGGACCTCCGAAAGGAAGAGCGCTCGAGGTGGACGACGCCACGCTCCAGGCGGCGATCGACGCGAACCTCCTGACGTCGGTCCGGCTCGTGCGCGAAGCCGTGCCGCACATGAGGGCGGCCGGATGGGGCAGGATCTGCCTGATCACCTCGAGCTCCGTGAAGCAACCCATCCCGGACCTCGCCACCTCGAACACTGCCCGCGCCGGCCTCTGGGGATGGGCGAAGACCGCCGCGCAGGACCTGATCGATGAAGGCATCACCCTGAACCTCGCCTGCCCCGGACTCCACGCGACGCGACCGAGTCACGGACCTGGGCTTCACCGGCCGGCTCGGGGACCCGGCCGACTTCGGACGCGTCGTTGCGTTCCTTTGCTCGCAACACGCGGGCTTCATCTCCGGTGCGGCGTTGCAGGTGGACGGCGCGAGTACGCTTGGCCTCCTGTGACTCCGGACCGAGAGGGCTGAACAACCGTGAACGATGCAGGCCGTGCCGTCGCGCTCGCCGACCGATTCTGGGAAGAGCTCCTCGAACGGGAACCGATCTTCGCCACGGCGATCGGCGACGAGCGCTACGACGACCGCCTGCCCGACATCGGCGAGGAAGGCCGTGGACTGTCGGAGTCCCGGAATCGCTCCGCGCTCGACGAGCTCGCCACGATCGATCGAGAGGCCCTGGACATCACGCTCCGCACGACCATGGACATCCTCGAGGCCATCGCGACCCAGGCACTGGCAGCCCTCGAGCTTCGCACCGACCGGATCTACGTGGTCAACCACTTCGTCGGCCCCGGCGTGCTCCTCGGAGACATCGCCTCGGTTCAGCGAACGGACACCCCCGAGCACCTCGAGCGCTACGAGCACAGGCTCCGCGCCTTCCCGGCGTACCTGGAGGCATGCGCCGAGATCACCCGCGAGGGCATCGCGACGGGCGTGGTGTCACCTCGCACGGTCGCGGAGCGGGCAGTGGCGCAGATCGAGCGCATCGTCGCGTTGCCGGCGGAGGATGCGCCTCCGCTCGCCGCCGTCGCGGAGGACGACGCGCCGGCACGTGAGCGGATCGTCGCCGCCTGGAACGAAGCCGTTGCCCCCTCGTTCGCCCGCTTCCTCGACGTGCTCCGCGAGTACCTCCCGAACGCCGCGGAGAGCAACGCGGTCACCGACCTTCCGGGCGGCGACGCGATCTACGCCGCGGAGATCCGCTCGTGGACCACACTCCCCCTCGACCCGAAAGAGGTGCACGACCTCGGCAACGAACGGTGGGACGCGATCCAGGCGGAACGGTTCGAGGTCGCCGCGCGCCTGGGCTACGACGATCCCGCAGCGGCGATCGCGGATCGGCAAGCGTCGGGCAAGGACACCCCGACGTCGGCGGAGGACCTGGTCGGGCTCGTCGAGGATCAAGTGCGGCGGAGCTGGGACATCGCTCCTCAGTGGTTCGGCCGGCTCCCCAAGGCGAACTGCCGCGTCAAGGAGATCGAGGCCTACCGGGCCGCGGACATGGCGCTCGCGTTCTACATGCCCCCCACGGCGGACGGCACCCGGCCGGGCACGTACTACATCAACACGCACGACCTGCCGGGGAAGGCGCTCCACCAGATCGCCTCGGTCACGTACCACGAGGCGAACCCCGGACATCATTTCCAGATCGCGCTCGAGATGGAGTTCGACGATCGCCCGGCGCTCCGGCGCTTCGGTGGGCTACTGGCGGGCTCCTCGTTCGCCGAGGGTTGGGGTCTCTACAGCGAGCGGCTCGCCGATGAGATGGATCTCTACCTCGATGACTGGGAGCGACTCGGGATGCTCGCGGCCCAGGCGCATCGCGCTGCTCGGTTGATCACCGACACGGGGATCCACGCGTTCGGGTGGTCCCGGGAGGACGCGATCGAGAAACTGGTCGCCGGCGGCTCCCCTCGAGGCGAGTCGGAGGTCGAGGTCGACCGCTACATCGCGTTGCCGGCGCAGGCGCTCGCCTACATGGTCGGGATGATCGAGATCGAGGAGGCGCGGCGTCGCGCGGAAGAGAAGGAAGGCGCACGCGTTCGACCTCAAAGACTTCCACGACCGCATCCTCGCGCTCGGACAACTCCCGCTGCAGGCGCTCCGTCGCGAGCTGGGGTGACTCAGGCGGGCTTGCGAGCCCGGAGCAGGAGATAGTCCAGCAACCCCCGTTCCCAGAGCACGTCGGCCTGATCGAGCATCATGCGCGCGGCCGAGCGCGAGGGATCTTCCCTCGCCGTCGCCGCGCGCATCGAGGCGGTCGCGGACGAAACGGAGGGCGGGCGCGATCACGCGGTCGCCGGCGAGCTCGGACTCCACATCGGTGAAACCGGCGGTCTCGGCCGTGGCAACGATCATGTCCGGGGAGGCCGCTGCGCCCGAGCGGAGACCCCACACGCGCAGCATCGCGACCGCCGCGACCGCCTCCCGGACGCCCCCAGGGCGACGCATCGTCGGCACGTCGGACATCGTCAGCACGCCGCCGGGTCGAAGGACACGGAACGCCTCCCGGAAGAACCGCTCACGCGAGGAGAAATGGAAGGCGGCCTCCACGCTGATCAACCCGTCGAACGAGTCGTCGGCGAACGGGAGGCGGCACGCGTCCGCGCACACGGCGCGGGCGCCTGCGTCCCGCAGGCGCCCGCGCCCCGCCTCCAGCTGGGACCAGGTGATGTTGACCGCCGTGAGCGACCGAGGGTGCGCGACCTCCGCGATCACCGGGTCCTGAGCGGCGAGCCCGTTGGCGACGTCGAGGACGTCACCACCGACCGGGAGGTCCGCCGCGATCCGTTCGACCAACCTGCGGACGGCGACCGGCGCTTCCTCGGGATCACCTCCGTCCCCCTCCCACAACCCCAGGTTCAACCACCCGGGCGCGAGCGCGAGGAAGAAGTCGGGGCCGATCGAGTCGTAGACGGTGGCGGCGGGATTCGCGCCGTACCGGAGCATCGCGATCGCGTGCCGGAGGTTCTCCCGCGTCCATCCAGCGCCGCCCATCTACGCGGCCGCCCGCCAGGCGTCGCGCAGCCTGACCTTCGCGCCCGTGCGCAGCACCGCTCCCGCGTAGACCCGGCCGGCAAGCGGGATCAGCAGCGCGGTCGAGCCGACCACGATCGCGAGGGACGCGATGATCTCCCACGGGGTGGCGGAGCCGAGCACCATGCGGACGGGCATCGCGAGCGCGGACGAGATCGGCAGGAGCGACGCGACCCTCGCGATCGTCGAATCCGGATCCTGAAGCGCGCCGATCGAGATGAGGAAGGAGGCGAACACCAGCAGGTTGATCGGCACGATCGCGTTCTGGAGCTCCTCCATGCGGGATACGAGGGCTCCCGCGACGGCGAACATCGCCGCGTAGAAGGCGAACCCGAGGACGAACCAACCGATCGTGAGCGCCGCTGCCGAGAACGAGTTCGCGGGAAGGTCGATCGCACCGGTCACGCTGGCGAGAGCGATCGCGAACGCGGCGATGAAGATCAGCTGCACGAGGCCGAGCACGCCGATCCCCGCGATCTTGCCCGCCATGAGCTGCCGGGCGCGGATCGCCGACAAGAGCACCTCGACGACGCGGGAGCTCTTCTCCTCGATCACACCCGTGGCGACCCAGATCCCGTACCCGAAGAGCTGACCGTAGAGCAGCAGGACGGCCACGAACGCGACCGTTGCCTTCGAGTCCCGGTCCGGATCGGGAGGCAGGATCGGTGAGGCGTCGATCGGATGCTGGTCCTTGAGCTGTTGGACGGTGGTGTCGGCGACGCCCGCCTCGGACAGCGCGGCGTCGATCCGCAGCCCGATCGCCGCAGCCTGCACGAGCTGATCGAGCAGGTCGGGCGGGCCGCGAAGCACCCGGAGGGTCGCCGTCCCCGCGCGCACGTCGTCGACGCCGCCGACCAGGACCCCGTCGACGCGGCCGTCTCGGAGGGCAACGTCCGCCTCGTCTGCGTCGTCGAGCCCGACCACCGAGACCTCCACGCCGGCCCGCTCGGCGAGCGATGCGACGCCGTCGGCGACCGAGCGGTCTCCCACGTACCCGAGCTCGAACGACTCCGGACCTCCCGTGTACGCCCTGAGCAGGATGAAGATCGACAACACGGTGAGGGTGATCATCGTGGAGATCACGAACCCCTTGTCGCGGAGGCGCACCCAGAAGTCCCGGGCCGCCACCACGCGCCACATGCCACGGTCCGTCGCCGCGCGCTCGCCGCTCACGACGACGACCACCTCGCGGAAGAGCTCGGCCAGCGTGGGCCGAACGAGGCTGAAATGCCGGACCTCTCCGACCGAGCGCGCGAGATCCAGCACGCGCTGATCGTCGATCCCGTCCGCGAGCTCGAGGATCACCCCGCCGGGCACGTCGCCCTCCCGCCGGACGCCCGGGATGGAGCTCGTACCAATCCGTCGGCGCGCCCACGACCTCCACCCGGATGAGCCGCCGCGCCCTGGATGCCCGGAGCTCGTCGATCGCCCCCTCCGTGACGATCCGGCCGTCGACGATCATCGCGATCCGGTCACACACACGCTCCACGAGTTCCAGTTGATGGCTCGAGAACACGATCGGCACACCCCTCGTTCTCCGTTCGTGGTCCAGGACCTCGATGAGGACATCGGTCCCCACGGGGTCGAGTCCCGAGAACGGCTCGTCCAGGACGAGGACGTCCGGCTCGTGCACCAGCGCGGCGGCGAGCTGCACACGCTGCTGATTGCCCGAGCGAGAGGCTCTCGACCCGGTCCTTCGACCGGGTCGGCCACGCCCGAGGATCTCGAGGATCGCGAGGGCCGCGCGTGCGCGCGGCTGCCCGGCTGACGCCGTGCAGCCGCGCGAGATACACGAGCTGCTCGAGCACGCGCATCTTCGGGTAGAGACCGCGCTCTTCGGGGATGTAGCCGAACCGGCGCCGAGCAACGCCGTCGACGACCTTGCCCCGCCACCGGACCTCGCCGCCGTCGGCTTCGAGCACCCCGAGGGCGATCCGCATCGCGGTCGTCTTGCCGGCACCGTTCGGGCCGACGAATCCGACCATGGACCCCTCGTCGACGTCGAAGCTCACCCCGTCCAACGCCACGACGTCGCCGAACCGGCGACGGAGATCGATCAGCTGGAGACCTGAGGACACCGCGACCAGGATAGGGAACGGATCCGGTTTGGCCGAGAACCCGAGCCCGCGGTCGCAGGAGAGCGGCCCTCAGGAAGGGATCGTGACCTTCACCACTTCCCCGCCGTCGAGCAACGGGAACCAGAACGCGCCGCCGGCCTCCACGAAGAGCTGGTTCGCGTTGATGGCCCCCTGGTCGGACACCACCCAGGTGCCGGTGATCTCCCCCGTGGACGGATCCAGCCGCTGAAGGATCGGTCCCAGGTCGGTGGCGATCCACAGGGACCCGGCGTGCTCCAAGAGCCCGTCCGGCAGCGCCTCGGTGGTGATCGGCGGGCCGGGCTCGTTGGTGGCCGGATCGACCCGCTGGACGGCGTCACCGTCCACCGAGGAGACCCAGATGCCGCCCGCCGCCTCCGCCATGACCTGCGGCCCGAACTCCGTCTCGATCTCGGCTACCACTTCACCCGTCGCCGGGTCGAGCCGCGTGATCGTGGAATCGAGGTAGTTGGAGACCCACACGCCGTCGAACGCCACGGCCACGAACCGTGGCTCCAGACCAACCTGGATCGGCTTCCCCGCGCGGTTGGCAGCGGGATCGACATGGACGACCTCGCCGCTTTCCTCGCAGACCACCCAGAGTCCGTCCTCGTCGGCCGCCATCCCCTCCGGCGCGCCGCAGACGGCGATCGTCGCGGCCACCTCGTTCGTGGCAGGGTCGATCCGCGTGATGGTGTCGTCCTCGGAGTTGGAGACCCAGACGGCGTCGAAGGCGGCCGCAACCTCAAGGGGCACGGCGCCGACCGGGATGGTCGCCTCGACGGACGCTTTCGCCGGATCGATCCGGGAGACGCTGGGGGTGCCTCCGCTGTCGAACTCCGAGTTCACCACCCAGATGCTGCCGAACCCTTCGACGATGCCGATCGGCTCGGCGCCCACCGGCACGCGCGCGATCACCTCGAGGAGGGGAGGTCCCGCCGGCGTCGCGGTCGGCGTCGACGTGGGTGTCGCAGGTTCCTCCTCGCCACCGCAGGCTCCGATCAGTGCGCACACGGTCGCAAGGGAGACGACGATCGACAGCCGGGGGCCGTGCGGGACACGTCATCGCGAGACGACGCTACGTGAGCGGTTCCCGCCGAACCACGCCCTGGCAAGAGAACGCAAGGTCTCCGAGCAAGATGGAGACAGCTTCCCTCGGCTATGCGGCGGGGGGCTGCTGCACAACCTCCACCGTGGCCGGACCGAGGCCGATCGTGAGCACGTCCGCGGCATCCTCGGCGAGGTGGAACGTCATCTCCTCCCGCACCTGCTCCGGGACATCGTCCAGATCGCCCTCGTTGCGCGCAGGAAGGATGACCTCCTTCAGACCCGCCCGATGCGCGGCCAGCACCTTCTGCTTCACCCCGCCGATCGGGAGCACCCGGCCCTGCAGCGTGACCTCGCCGGTCATCCCCACCTCCGCACGAACCGGTCGCCCGGTGAGCAACGAGGCCAGCGCGGTGGTCATCGCGACGCCCGCACTGGGTCCGTCCTTGGGAACGGCGCCGGCCGGCACGTGCACGTGGAACCGGCCCCGAAGCCGCTCCGCCGGGATGTCGAGCTCCGCCGCGTGCGAGCGCACGTACGAGAGCGCGATGCGCGCCGATTCCTTCATCACGTCGCCGAGCTGCCCGGTGAGCGTGAGGCCGTCCTCGGACACGTCCTCGCGCGTCGCTTCGATGAAGAGCACGTCGCCTCCGGTGCCGGTCACCGCGAGGCCCGTCGCCACGCCGGGGACCGCCGTGCGATCGGCCGCTTCGAAGAAGAACTTCTGACGTCCGAGGTAGGCGCGGAGGTCGGTCGCCTCGAGGTGCACGGGCGCGGCCACCTCACCGGCGGTGAGCTTCGTGGCCACCTTCCGCATGATCTTCCCGAGCTCGCGCTCGAGGTTCCGCACCCCCGCCTCGCGGGTGTAGTCCCCGACGACGCCTCGGAGGGCGTCGTCGGCGACGTCGACCTCCTCGGGGCGGAGGCCGTTGCGCTCGACCTGGCGCGGCAGCAGGTGCCGGCGGGCGATCGCGACCTTCTCGTCCTCGGTGTACCCGTCGATGCGGATCACTTCCATCCGGTCGAGGAGGGGTCCCGCGATCGTCTCGGCGACGTTCGCGGTCGCGATGAACAGCACCTCGGATAGGTCCAGGTCCACGTCGAGGTAGTGGTCGCGGAACGTGTGGTTCTGCGCCGGGTCGAGGACCTCGAGCAACGCGCTCGACGGGTCCCCCCGCCAATCGGCGCCGACCTTGTCGACCTCGTCCAGCATCATCACCGGGTTCTTCGTACCCGCGTCCTTCAACGCGCGCACGATCCGGCCCGGCAGCGCACCGACGTAGGTCCGTCGGTGGCCCCGGATCTCGGATTCGTCGTGCACCCCGCCGAGCGAGACGCGGACGAACTTCCGGCCCAGCGCGCGCGCCACGGACTCGCCGAGGGACGTCTTCCCGACGCCGGGGGGTCCCACCAGGGTGAGGATCGCTCCGGAGCCCCGACCGCCGGTCTCGGTGAGGCCGCGCTCTGCCCGCAGCTTCCGGACCGCGAGGTACTCGAGGATCCGATCCTTCACGTCGCGAAGACCCTCGTGATCGGCGTCGAGCACGGTCCGGGCTTCGGCGATGTCCAGGTTGTCGTCGGTCTTGGCCGACCACGGGACGTCCAGCAGCCAGTCGAGGTAGGTCCGGATCCATCCGTATTCCGGCGATTGCTCCGACGTCCGCTCGAGCCGGCCGAGCTCGCGATCGGCCTGCGCGCGGACATCCTCCGGCATCCCGGCGTCGGCGATCTTGGTCCGGTACTCCTCGAGGACGTCTTCGGTACCGTCCTCGCCGAGCTCCTTGCGGATCGCCGCCATCTGCTCGCGCAGCAGCATCTCCCGCTGCCGCTCCTCCAGGCTACCCGCGACCTCGTCGCGGATCCGCTCCTTCACCTGAACCTCGGCAAGCGTCTCCTTCGCCCACGCGACCACTTTCTCGAGCCGCGTCTGGACGTCGAGGGTCTCGAGGACCTCCACCTTCTGCTCGAAGGAGAGGTCGGGCGAATACCCGGAGGTGTCCGCCAGCTGCCCAGGGTCGGTCACGCCGCGGAGGAACTCGGCGACCGCCGGAACGCCGCGAGCGTCCGTGATGGCCTCGACGGCCCCGCGATACTCCTTGGCGAGCTCGTGAGCTCGATCGCTCACCGGCTCTTCCGCGGGCTCGAGCTGCACCCAGGTCGCCTCTCCGGTCCCGGGGACACCGAGGCCGACGGTTGCGCGCCTGAGTCCGCGGATGACCACGGCCTCGACGCCGTTGCGCATGCGCCCGACGTCCTCGATCTTCGCCACGACACCGACCCGGGCGTACCGACCGTCCACGCGGGGGACGGTCAGGAGGAGCGCGTCATCACCCTCGGAGGTGGCGCCGACCGCCGCCCGAGCCTCGTCCGACTCGATGGTGAGGGTCACCACCATCCCGGGCAGGACGACGCCGGTGGTCAGTGGCAGCAGGGGCAGGGCCTGGATATCGAGCTCGTTCATGTCTTCAGTCCTTTCCACGCCCATAGGAACAGGCCTGTGAGCCATGATATTCCAGGGGCGTAATAGGGATTACGGGATTGCATCATCTTGCCCTCTCCCTCGTCCCACCTGCCCGGATGGCGATGTCCGGGTGCGCCGATAGTCTCTGCCGCCATGGAGGAAGCGATCATCCGGACCGAGGGTCTGAAGAAGTCCTTCGGCAAGGTGCAGGCCGTGAAGGGCGTGGATCTGGCAGTCGAGCAGGGAACGGTCTTCGGCCTGCTCGGGCCGAATGGGGCGGGGAAGACCACCACGATCCGCATCCTCACGACCCTGCTCGAACCCGATGAGGGGAAGGCCGTGGTCGCGGGCCTCGACGTGGTTCGGGACGCGGTGCTCCTGCGGCCGGTGATCGGCCTCGCCGGCCAGTTCGCCGCGGTCGACGAGAACCTGACCGGCCTCGAGAACCTCGAGATGGTCGGCCGGCTGTATCACCTCTCCGCGGCCGAGGCTCGCAAGCGCGCCGAGAACGTCCTCGAGCGCTTCGACCTCGCCGAGGCCGCGCATCGCACCGCCAAGACGTACTCGGGCGGTATGCGACGCCGCCTCGACGTGGGAGCGAGCCTCGTCGGTCAGCCCAAGGTGCTCTTCATGGACGAGCCCACCACCGGCCTCGATCCGCGAAGCCGCCTCGTGTTGTGGGAGCTGATCCGGGATCTCCAGAAGGAGGGCACCACGCTTGTTGCTGTGCACTCAGTACCTGGAAGAGGCCGATCAGCTCTGCGATCGCATCTCGGTGATCGACCTCGGGACGGTGATCGCGGAGGGGACCTCGGAGGAGCTGAAGGACAAGATCGGTGGCGAGGTCCTGGAGCTCCACGTCGCGCAGGAGCACCTCATGCGAGCAGTCGGAACGCTCCGGGGACTCGGCGCCGGTGATCCGTCCGCGGACGACGCCTCACGGCTGATCCGGATCCCAGTCGGCGCCGAGGGGCCGACGGTGTTGCTCGAGACGGTCCGCCGGCTGGACGACGCCGATATCCCGATCGAGGACATCGCCCTGCATCGGCCGACCCTCGACGACGTGTTCCTGTCGCTGACCGGCCACGCGGCAGAGCTTGCGATCGAGGAGTCGGAGCAACCGGAGCCGGAGCCCGAGAAGCGCCGGCGGAGGAGGGACCGATGAGCGCCGTCGCTCTCCAACGCCCGTCGTTCACGACGCGCGCGATGCTGTCCTTCTTCGACAGCCTGGTTGTCGCGAGACGGAACCTGCTGCAGATCGTGCGGGTGCCGGCGGTCCTCGTCTTCGAGCTGGTCCAGCCGGTGATGTTCGTGCTGCTGTTCCGGTACGTGTTCGCGGGCAACATCGCGGGCATGGGCGATATCCCGGGTGGCTACGTGACCTTCCTGATGCCCGGGATCATCGTGCAGAACGCGATCTTCGGGGCGACCACGACCGCCATCGGGATCGCGGAGGATCTCAAGTCGGGTCTCGTCGATCGCTTCCGATCGCTCCCGATGGCGCGGCCGGCGATGCTGGCCGGCCGGGCCACCTCGGACCTGATCAAGAACTTCATCCTCTTGCTCGTCGTGATCGGGATCGGCTACCTCGTCGGGTTCTCGTTCAAGAACGGGTTCCTCGGCGCGATCGCCATGATCGTGCTCGTGATGGCCGTGAGCTTCACGTTCTCGTGGGTGATGGCCGCGATCGCTCTCTCGGTCAAGAAGTTGGAGGCTGTGCAGGCGGCGGCGTTCACCGGGATCTTCCCGCTCGTGTTCATGAGCTCCGCGCTCGTGCCCGTCGACGGCATGGACCGGTGGGTGCAGGTGGTCGCCCGGAACAACCCGATCACCCACTGGGCGAACCTCGCGAGGTACTTCGCGATCGGAGACTTCCCGAACATGGGCGGCTCGGTCGAGGAGCTGATCCTCCTTTCAACCGTCTGGATCGCCGTCCTTCTGGCGATCTTCATGCCGCTCTCGATCCGGCTGTACTCGAAGCTGACCTAGGGGAACAGACCCGCCGCCCGGGGCGTTGCGAACGGGGTCGACCAGAGAGGAAGCGGAAATGCCCACGCTGGGATTCAAGGGTGAGAACGCCCGCGAGAAGGTCATCGTCCTGCTCACCATGTGCTTCGCACTGGCGATGGCGATGCTCGACAACACCGTCGTCAACATCGCCCTCCCCACGATCACCAGCAAACTGAACGCCACCGTCTCCGACCTCCAGTGGATCATCGACGGCTACGTCCTCGCGTTCGCATCCCTGCTGCTCACGGGCGGGATCCTCGGCGACCGCTACGGACGGAAGAAGATGTTCCTCACCGGTCTGGCGATCTTCACGCTTGCCTCGCTCGGGTGCGGCCTGTCCGGGTCGGGCAGCCAGCTGATCATGTTCCGGGCCCTCCAGGGCGTGGGCGCTGCCCTGTTGATGCCGGGCACGCTCTCGATCCTCACGGTCACCTTCCCGCCGGAGGAGCGGGCGAGGGCGATCGGGCTGTGGGCGGGCGTCAGCGGCCTCGCCCTCGCGCTCGGACCCACGCTCGGTGGATACATCGTCGAGCACGGTGGTTGGGAGACCGTGTTCTTCATCAACGTGCCGATCGGGGTGATCGCCTTCGTGATCGCGTGGCGGACCGTCCGCGAGTCGGTGTCGGAGGAGACGCGTCACCTCGACCTGCCCGGCCTTGCCCTCGGCACGTCCGGCCTGTTCTCCCTCACCTACGGTCTGATCGAGGCGAACCAGCGTGGATGGAGCGACGGGCTCATCGTCGCGTCGCTGGTGGCCGCCGCGGTGCTCCTCACCGCCTTCCTCGTCTGGGAACACCGGAGCCCGAAGGCGATGATGCCGCTGTCGTTCTTCCGCATCCCGGCGTTCAGCGCGGGCAACGCCGTCGCGTTCTCCGTGTCGCTCGGACTGTTCTCGATCTTCCTCTTCGTGACCCTGTACATGCAGGCGATCCGCGGCTACACACCGTTCCAGGCGGGCCTCCGGTTCCTCCCGATGACCGGGATGATCATCGTGACGGCCCCGCTGGCCGGACAGGTCGCCCAACGGCTCGGGGCGAGGATCCCGATGACGTACGGACTCACGGTGGCATCCGTGGGTCTGCTCGGCCTCACGTTCATCCAACCCGATACGCCGTTCTGGATCATCGGGATCCTGTTCGTGCTGATGGGTCACGGACTGGGCGCGACCATGGCGCCGATGACGGCGGCCGTGATGGGCGCGGTCGGTCCGCAGCGCGCGGGGCTCGGCTCGGCGATGACCAACACCAGCCGCGAGGTCGGCGGCGTCCTCGGGATCGCGCTGCTGGGAACGGTGCTGTTCGACCGACTGGGTTCCGTCCTCGTGCCGAAGCTCGCAGGCCTGGGGCTCGAGAGAGCCCAAGCGAGCGCGATCGCGGAGGCGGCGTCCCACGGATTCGTGTCGCCGCGCGAGCTCGCCGCGTTGGGACTTTCGGCGGAGCAGACCCGGGGATTCACCGCGGCCTTCCAAGAGGCGTACATGAGCGGGTTCCACCTGGCGCTGCTGATCGCGGGGCTCGTCCTGCTGACGGCTGCGGTCGTGGCGAACCGGTTCATCCCGGGGCGGGCACACGCCGATGAGATCCACGCCACCGCAGCGGCGAGGGAGCAGCCCGTACCCGCCGCGGCCGAGTAGCCGCTCGGCGCCTACCATCTCGGCGTGCTCGCGCTCCGGATCCTCGCCGTGGTCGCCGGCGTGGCGATCGTGATCGCCACGATCGGCTCGGCGGTCAAGACGGTGGTCCTGCCAAGGGCCACCGCGTCCAGGATCACGCGCTCGGTGTTCCTGATCCTCCGATGGGTGTTCCGCTTCGTGACCCGGCCCTCGATGACCTTCGACCGAAGGGACCGGATCCTCGGCGCGTATGCCCCGCTCGGCCTGATGGCGACACTGGCCGCGTGGCTCGCCCTGGTCCTCGCGGGCTTCACACTCATCTTCTGGGGAACCGAGCACACCGGGTGGCGGGCCGCGTTCGAGCTCTCAGGATCGTCGCTCTTCACGCTCGGGTTCGCACATTCCCAACACCTCGCAGCCCTGGCGCTCGACTTCCTGGAGGCGGCGATCGGCCTGTTCCTGCTGGCCCTGCTCATCACCTACCTGCCCAGCATCTATTCCGCGTACTCCCGCCGCGAGGTCGGCATCACGGCGCTGGAGGTCCGCGCAGGGTCGCCGCCTTCGGCGAGGGAGATGATCTGGCGGTACTGGCGTTTGGAGCGCATGCCGGAGATCCGCGAGGTCTGGGTGGAGTGGCAGCGCTGGTTCGTCGAGGTCGAGGAGACCCACACGTCCCACCCCGCGATCGCCTTCTTCCGCTCCTCTCACACCGACCATTCGTGGGTGACCTCCGCCGGAGCCGTGCTGGACGGCGCGGCGCTCGTCCTGTCGTCCGTCAACATCCCGCGCGACGTCGAGGCCGAGTTCTGCATCCGGGCGGGGTATCTCTGTCTCCGAGGGATCGCCGACTACTTCCAGATCCCCTACAACCCGGACCCACGACCCGACGATCCGATCTCGATCCGTCGGGAGGAGTGGGAGAACCTCGTCTCGGGGCTCGAGGCGTCCGGCGTCGCCCTCAAGCCCGATCGTGAGCAGGCGTGGCGCGACTTCGCGGGCTGGCGAGTGAACTACGACACCGTCCTGCTCGCGCTGGCGCGCCTCACCGAGGCCCCGCCGGCACTCTGGTCATCCGATCGCGCCGGCGGCGAGCGGATCCGTCCGCCGGTGTTCCGGAAGATGCGATGAGGCCGTCCTACGGGGAGGGGTCGGCCGCGTCGTAGCGGCGGTACCGGGGAAGGACCAGCGCGAGCAACCCCGCGCCGAGGATGCAGGCGACTCCCCCGGACACGATCGAGGTCCGAACACTCGTCAATGAGGCCAGGAAGCCGGCCTCGGCATTCCCGAGGGACGGCCCGGTCCCGACCACCGAGAGGCTGATCCCCTCGAGCCGCCCCCGCATCTCGTCGGGGGTGACCGTCTTCAGGATCGCGTCGCGGTAGAGGCCGCTGACCATGTCGGAAGCGCTCGCGAGCATCAGGAACACGAGGGCGACCCAGAGCGTCGGCGACAGACCGAACCCCACGATGCCGGCGCCCCAGCACACGCACGCGACGAGCGTGACCAGCCCCTGACGCCGGACGTGCTTGGCCCGCCCGCTGACCAGGGCCACGAGGAGCGCCCCCAGCGCTTCCGCCGAGTACAACAGGCCGACCAGGGACGGCGACGCATCGAGGACGTCGATCACGAACGCCGGATACAAGGCGACCGGGAGGCCGAAGATCATCGCGTTCAGGTCGATCCAGAACGTGCCCTGAAGCACCTGCTTCCCGCGCAGGAACCGGACACCCTCGACGATCGTGGACCAGCCGACGGATGCGCGCTCAGCCGTCGGCGGCGACGGGTGCATCCGCGCCACGGCCACGATGACGGCCAGATAGCTGACCGTGTCGAGCAGGTACACCCACTCGAAGCCGAGCTTCACGGCCAGGACGCCGGCGAGCGCGGGGCCGGCCAGCGCGGCCGACTGGTAGTAGACGACCTCGAGCGCGAGGGCCGAGGTGTAGAGATCGGGCGACAGGAGGCGCGCCGGCCACGCGCGGAACGCCGGCGAGTACAGCGAATAGGCCGAGGCCCATAGGAACGAGAACGCGAAGAGGACCCACACACGTGGCTCCGGGAGGAACGCGTTCGCGGCGAGCATGAGCGTGAGCGCCGCCGCGATCGCCTGCGCGATCATGAGGAACCGACGCCGCTCGACCGCATCGGCGATCGCGCCGCCCACGACCGGAAGCACGACGAGTGGGAGCGTCTCGCAGAGCGCCAGGAGTCCGACCATCGCCGTCGAGTGTGTCTGCAGATACAACTGCAACGGCACCGCCACGAACGTGATCTGCGTGCCGAACTCCGAGAGCGCTTGTCCCACGAAGAGCCGTCGGAAGTCGGCTGAGGCCTTCAGCGGCGTGAGGTCGATCCGGTGCCGCCGGAGCCTCCCCACGAGGCCGGGATGCCGCGCCTCCGGCGGCACCGGCGGCGGGAGCTCGTCGTCCTCGTCGTCCGGAAGATCCTGGTCGTCGCTCACGCGGCCGGACGCTACCGGATGAGGCGGGACAGACGCCGGTCGGCGAGGACCTTGCCACCGGTCTGGCAGTCCGGACAGTACGTGACCTCGTGGGACTCGTAGGAGACGCGGCGGAGGTCGGCGCCGCAGCGGGGGCACGGCTGGCCCCAGCGACCGTGAACGGTGAAGTGGTCGCCAAGCTTGGTCGGGAGGCCCCCGCTGCGGCGCCGCTCCACCTCGAGGGCGTCGGTGAGGATCGCCTGGAGCGCCTCGACGAGCCGATCGCGCTCGCCGGCGTCGAGCTTGCCGAGGACCGCGTACGGCGAGAGCTTCGCGTGGTGCAGCGCGTCGTCCGAGTAGCCGCGGCCGACGCCGGCGACCGTCCTCTGGTCCCGCAGGATCGTGTGCACGCGGCGGGCGTCGGCGCTCTCCTTGAAGAACGTCGCCGCCTCCTCCGAGAGCGCCTCGGGTCCGAGCGCCGCCAGCGGGCCCTCGTCCCCCGCCGTTAGCGACCACACGCCCGCCTTCCGCTCCTTCCCGAACTCCTTGATCAGGACAGACGGCGCCTCGGAGAATCGGAGTCGCGCGACCGCGCCACGTGGCTTCGTCGCCTTCGGCGGCGCCTCGACGTCGAGCCGGCCGCCTTGGGAGAGATGCACGAGCATCCGGTCGCCCCGTTCGAAGTCGAGGACCAGGTACTTCCCTCGCCGCCCGACGTCCTCGAGCCGGCGTCCCACCAGCTCCGATGGCCGTGGCGTCACGGTCTTGAGCGAGGAGAACTGCAGGAGGTCGAAGCCGTCGAGCGTCGCTCCCCCGACGGCGTCGCGCACCCGCTCGGCGAGCGCCTGGATCTCGGGCATCTCGGGCATCTCAGGCCTTCGCGGCCATGCGGATGATCTCGATCGCTTCGTCGATCCGATCGCGGTGCGTGCGGTGGCTCACGATGCACGCGCGGATGATGTGGCGTCCTTCGATCGTCGTGCTGGAGAGATACACGCGCTTGGGTTCGTTGATCCGGGTGAGGAAGGCGCGGTTCTCGTCGTCGGTCGCCCCCGCGAGCCGGAAAGGGACCACGGAGAGCTGGGGCGCCCATGGGAGCTCGATCTCGGGGATCTGGGACAGGGCGGCGTACAGGTGTCCGGCGAGGTCGAGCTTCTCGTCGAGGGCCTGCCGGAAGGCGTTCACGCCATGGAGGACGAGCGGAAGCCACACGCGGAACCCTCGATGGTCCCTCGACAGCTCCGGCGAGTACTCGTTCCAGTTGGGCAGCTCCGCCTCCGGCGCGCGGTCCTGGAGGTATTCGGCGCCGACGTAGTGCGCGTCGCGGAGCGCGGCGCCGTCGCGGACCACGAGGGAGCCGGTGCCGTACGGCAGGAACATCCCCTTGTGCGGATCGAGGGTGATCGAGTCGGCGCGCTCGATCCCCCGGAAACGCTCCCGGCCCCGCTCGGTGAGGTGGAAGAAGCCACCGTACGCGGCGTCGACGTGCATCCACAGGTCCTCGGCTTCGGCGACGTCGGCCACCGCGTCCATCGGATCGATCGCGCCCGTGTTCGTCGTGCCCGCCGCCGGGACGACGAGGAAGGGCCGTCGCCCGGCGGCGCGGTCCTCTGCCACCATCGACTTGAGCGCCTCGGCGTCCATCCGCAGCTCCGCGTCCACGGGCACGAGCCGCATGGCACGGCGCGGCATGCCGGCGATCGCGGCCGCCTTCGGCACCGACGCGTGGGACTGCTCGCTGATGTAGTACGTCCCGTCCGCGAAGTCTTCCCCGAGTTTCGTGTGGCGCGCCGTCACGACGGCCGACAGGTTCGCGATCGACCCGCCGGTGGTGAGGATGCCCCGCGCCTCTTCCGGATAGCCGAACAGGTCACAGAGCCAGCGGATCACGTTCTGCTCGATCTGCGCCAGCCCTGGGGCGACCTCCCAGAGGTTGGGGAACCGGTTGACGGACATCGCGAGGAACTGCCCCAGGGCCGAGGCGTACAGGCCGCCGCCGGGCACGTACGGGAGGTAGCCGGGACCGCAGGTCTCGTACGCCCGGGCTGCTGCATCGCGGAACTGCGCGAAGACGTCCTCGAACGAGCCACCCTCCTCCGGGGGTGCGCCCTTCAGCTTCAGGGCCGCCTCGAGCGCCCCTTCGACGTTCTGCGCGGGTGCCTCGGCGAGACCGTGGACGAAGTCGATCACGTAGTCGACCGCCGCCGCACCCATCGCCCGCATCTCCTCGGGCGACGGATCGAGCGGGTATCCGGTCACGCCGAGCCCCGAAGCGTGGCGTCGATGGTCTCGAGGAGACGCCTCGACGAGTCGGTCACCTCGTCGACGGCCGCTTCGAATGCCTCGACGTGGCGCGAGGAGGGCGTCCCGAATCCGCTCACCTTGCGAACGAACTGGCGCGCGGCCTCCCGGATCTCCTCGTCGGTGGCATGCCCCTGTCCATGGGGTTCACGCAGTCTCTTGATGCTCCGGCACATGCGCCGAGGGTACCGCGCCGCGCGCGTTCAGCCCCTCTTGGCGGCGAGGGCGCTGATCGCCTCCATCACGCATCGGAGAGCGAGCATCGAGGTCACCTCCGCGTGGTCGTAGGGAGGCGCCACCTCCACCACGTCCATCCCGACCAGGTCGACGGCGCCGGCGATCCGGCGGATCGACCGCAGGAGCTCGCGAGCCAGCATCCCGCCCGATTCCGGCGTGCCGGTTCCGGGCGCCATCCCCGGATCGACGACATCGATGTCGATCGAGAGGTAGATCAGGTCCGGGCCCTCGAGCGCCTCCGCGATCGCGTCGTCGATCACCGGGTCGAGACCGCGCTCCTCGAGCTCCACCTGCGTGTGCCAGCGGAAGCCCTGCTCACGCATCCAGGCGAACGTGTCCTTGTCCGGCCAATAGCCCCGGAGACCGACCTGCACGAAGTTCGAACCCGCGACCCAGCCTTCGTCGATCAATCGGCGCATCGGCTGCCCGTGGCCGATCAGCGAGCCCCATTGGTCCATCGCCGCGTCCGCGTGGGCGTCGAAGTGCACGATGCCGATCGTGCGAGGGTCGTGCACGCGAGCGACGGCCGCGGCCGACGGGAACGTGATCGAGTGGTCGCCTCCCAGCACGATGGGGATCGCACCGCCGCGGGCGACGCGCCGAACCTTCTCGTGGATCACCCGGAGGCTGCGTTCGGGCTGGCCCGGGACGACCGGCGCGTCGCCCGCGTCGACGACGGTGATGGCGGCGAAGGGCTCCACCTCGGTCTGGATCGACCACGCGTCCTGGTTCCCCCAGTGATACGGAGCGCTCCGGATCGCCTTGGGACCCATCCTCGCCCCCGGCCGGGCCGAGACGCTCTCGTCGTACGGAGCGCCGACGATCGCGACATCGGCGCCGGCCCCTCGCACCGCGTCTTCGTCCAGCGCCCACGGGAACTTGTGGAAGGAGCCGCGCCAATCCGCGTAGTACGGCAGGTCCGTCCACTCGTACTCATCGAACTCGTCGGTCTCGGCGGCGAACAGAGTGCTCTCGGGGATCCGGAACGGGCGGTCGGACTCCGACATGGCGCGCAGTGTGCCATACGGGGCATCGAGGCGGGCCGGGCGCTCCGCGCCCGGCCCGCCTCGATGTGGTGCTCGCTTCGCTACGACACGGCGGCGAGCGCGTTCACGATCCCGTCGCCGTACCAGCTGTTGTAGTCGGCGGTCCCCACGCAGACCTGATCCTCGAACGGTACGTTCGGGTCCAGTCCGACCAGGTCCGGATAGAGCACGGCCGAACTCACCGAGGGGCAAGCGTGGTTCGTCGCCGTGCGGCGCAGGATCCGCTCCACCTGCCTCGGCGGAAGACCGAAGCCGGCTCCGCTCCCCGTGCCGTATTCGCTCACGATCAGCGCCGCGACGCCGGCGGCGTGCGGCGACGCCATCGACGTTCCCTGCAGGTACACGTACACGCCGCAGTTCCTCTCGTTCCTGGGCCTCCGGACGCAGTCAACGACCGCGAGCGGATCCGCCGATCGGAACCTCGAGGTGATCAGACCCTCCTCCATCGCCAGCTTGGCGGGGTACGTCGAGAGGATCCGCGTCTCGGGCGTGTCGTATCGCGGTGTACCGAAGAAGTCGCGGCGATCGCCGCCGGGCGCGGACACGGTCGAGGCCTGGAACCCGTAGTTGGAGTAGTACGACTTCCGTCCGCTCGGGCCAACCGCGTTGATCGACATCACGTGCGCTCCCTCGGTCGGGATGTCGAGGCAGTCGTTCGTGATGTTGTCGCGGATGTACTCGGTCCCCGGAGGGAAGTCGGGGCTGAACGCATCATAGGTCGGGTTGTCCAGATCCGTGTGCGAGTTCCCCGAGGCCGCGAGCAGCGAGACACCGTGCCGGAACGCGTACCGGAGGGCGCGGTTCGAGGCATCGATGACGGTCGCCTGCTGTCGCTGCGCCGCCGGCGAGTCCAACGGGTTGTTGCGGCAGTTGTACTCCCACGGGTCCGTGAAGAAGCTCATGTTGACGACGTCGATCCCGTGGTCCCCCGCGTAGGTGTAGGCAGCCAAGGTTTCGAAGAGGAAGAAGAATCCCGAGTCCTGGCCCGCCCGGAGGTTGACGAGCGTGACCTCCGGCGCCACGCCGGCGACCCCCATCCCGTTGAGCTCGGCCGCCACGATCCCCGCAACGTGGGTGCCGTGGCCGCCCTCATCGACCGTTGCCGGGTCGGAGCATGAATGGTCGGGTTCCTCTTCGCACGGCCCGTCGATCAACGGGATGTCGGTCGTGAAGTTCCGGCTGAGAGACCTGTTGACGTTGTCGTTGAGATCGGGGTGCGTCGCGTCGATCCCTGTATCGATGATGCCGACGCGCACCTTCGGGCTTCCGGGCTGTACGGCGTACGAGCCCTGTACGGTCGCATCGATCATGTCCATGCCCCACTGGACGTCGGCCAACGGATCGGCCCCCGGCTCGTCGCTCACCGTGGCGCGGCGTGCTGGGCTCGCGGACCCGAGTGCTTCGACCTCGTCCACCTTCTCCCGCAACGCGGGATCCGAGTAGCCGATCACCTCGTTCCGCGCGGCGCCAGCGATCGCCTGCTGGGCGGTCGCCTCCATGACGAACCCGGTGCTCCTCGTGGTGACCCGGGCCACGCCGATCGAGGCGATCTCCTCGACGACCTGCCCGCCCGCGGCCTCGACGGCCGCCCGTCCTTCGGCGAAGGACGACCCCGCTTCATAGAGCACGACGTATTCGCGAAGCGGTCCGTGACTGCGCGCTGATGCCGACGGCAGGAACCCGACGAGGGCCACCGTGAGCATCGCAACCAGCGCCGCGACGAAGGATCGTCTGCGCATGGAACGACCTCCCCTTGCTCGTCACCCCCACGGGACCCTCGAACCCTACGAGAAAGCGTGTCCCGTTGTCCTACCCGGAACAGGGTCAGCCCGATCGTCCCCGGTCCTTGCGGATCTGCCGCGCGGCGTTGGCCCCCGGGCCGCCGGTGATGCCACCGCCGGGATGGGCGCCCGACCCGGCCAGATACAGCCCGTCCAGCACGAACCGATATCGAGCTTCGCCGTTCAGCGGACGCCAGGCGAAGAACTGATCGAGGCCGGGCTCGGCATGCTGCACGTGCCCGCCGGTGAGGCCGTAGTCGTTCTCGAGGTCCTCCGGCGTGATGACCTGGCGAGCTTCAACAAGTTCGCCCAGACCGGGTGCGAATCGCTCCATCGTTTTCACCGTCACGTCGCCCAATCGCTCCCGCTCCCTCGACCAGTCGCCGTCCCGAAGGTCACGGGGAGCGGCCTGGACGATCGCGCTCATCACGTGCCGCCCTTCCGGCGCGAGGGAAGGGTCCATGAGCGACGGGATGGTTGCCTCGATCCACGGCTCCTCGGCGAGTTGACCGTATTTCCTCGCGTCCGAGGCCTTCTCGATGTAGTCGATCGAGGGACCGATGACGATCCGCCCTCGCAGACGCTCGGGGTCGTCATGGAAGGCCGGAAGACCCGAAAGGGCGAGGTTCACCTTCGCCGTCGCTCCGGGCTGCCGGATGTTGTTCGCCCGCCAGATCATCGTCGGCCCGAGCTCCACCGGATCGCAGAGCGCGAGGGTCCTCTTCGGGTCCGCGGCCGAGACGACCAGGTCGGCGTCGATCTCCGTGCCGTCCGCGAGCGTCACGCCGAGCACGCGCCCGTCTCGTGACCGGATCTCCGAGACGTCGGCACCCGTCCGGATCTCGGCACCGGCCGCGCGCGCGGCCGACGCGAGCGCGGCCGCGAGCGCCTGCGTACCGCCGCGCGCGAACACGGCGGTTCCCGCCGCTCCCCCGTCGTTGCCGGCCGAATCGTTCAGGAACACGGCGGCGGTGCCCGCCGACCACGGGCCGCAGGCCGTGAAGAGCACCCCACGGGAGGAGAGCGGCCCACGGACCGCTTCCTCTTCGAACACCTCTTGGACCAGATCGGCCACGGCCATCGGCATCGCGCGGATCGCCTCGCGGCCGAGCTTCGCGCCGAGCCCCCGGAACGCCCGGCCCATCCGGAGCCCCGAGATCGCGTCCGCGATGGTCGGAGCATTGATGTCCGGCGGTGTCGCGACGTTGACGTAGGCGAGGAACGACGCCACGGCTCGGACCTTCCGGTCGAAGGAGACGAACGCCTCCGCGTCAAGCGGGTTCCGCTCCCGGAGCTCCTCCGCGGTCCGAGCGACGTCACCCCAGAAGGTCACCGACGATCCGTCGAGCTGGGGCGCGAACAGCCGCACCGCGGGCGTGAGCAGTTCGAGCCCGTGCCGGGAGAGCTCGAGCTCCTCGACGATCGAGTGGCGGAGCCGGCCGATGGTGTGCGCGACGCCCGGAGCCGTGAACCCGGGCGCGATCTCGGCTCCGCGCAGGATCCCGCCCACCTCATCGGCTCGCTCGAGGACGGTCACGTGACTTCCGTCTTTCGCGAGGTAGGCCGCCGCGGTCAGCCCGTTGTGGCCGGCGCCGATCACGACGACGTCTGAGCGCGTGGTCACTCCTACGCCGCCCGTCCTCTGCGTCCCCAGCCGCCCTTCCACGCCTTCAGCACCTCGAGGGCGGCGATCCGGCCGGGAGCGCCCATGATGCCGCCGCCGGGATGCGTCGCCGATCCGCACATCCAGAGATCGCGGATCGGTGTGCGGTACCGAGCCCAGCCGGGCACGGGACGGTTGAAGAACAGCTGCTCGAGCGAGAGCTCTCCTTGGAAGATGTTCCCCTCCGTCAGTCCCGTGATGTCTTCGATGTCCTTCGGCGTGATGAACTGCGATCCCACGATGTGCGTGCGGATCGTGGGGAACCGCTCCTCGAGCGTGTCGATCACGTTCTGCCCGAACGCCTCCCGAGCGGCGTCGTCCCACACGTCGTTCCCCGCGAGCCGGTACGGCGCGTACTGCACGAAGCAGCTCACCACATGGCCGCCCGGCGGCGCCATCGTGGGATCCAGGAGCGTCGGGATGATCATGTCGATGTAGGGACGCCGCGAGGGACGTCCGTACTTCGCGTCGTCGTAGGCCCGTTCCATGTAATCGAGGGACGGGGAGAACGAGATCGCGCCACGGAGCCACTCTCCCGAGCCCGGCTTGCACGCGAGCTCTGGGAGCCCGTCCAGCGCGAGGTTCACCTTGCCGCTGGAGCCGCGGTACTTGTAGCGGAGGACCTCGTCCTTGAAGGCGGGATCCAAGACGCCGTCCTCGAGCAGCTTGATGAACGTCCAGCGCGAATCCAGCGAGGACAGCACGATGTCGGCTTCGATCTGCTCGCCGGTCTCGAGGGTCACGCCGGTAGCGCGATCGCCGCGCACGTCGATCCGCGCCACCGGCGCCTCGAGCCGGATCTCCGCTCCGTTGGCGAGCGCGGCGTTCCCGATCGCCTCGGAGATGGTTCCGGTGCCACCTCGCGGCACGCCCCACGCGCGGAAGGCGCCGTCGATCTCGCCCATGTAGTGATGGAGCAACACGTACGCGGTGCCCGGCGACCGTGGGCCCTGGAAGGTCCCGATGATCCCGGAGGCGCTCATCGTGGCCTTCAGCGGGTCGGTCTCGAACCACTGGTCGAGGAAGTCGGCCGCGGACATCGTCATCAGCTGGATGAACGTCGTCTGCAGGCGCTTCGGCAAGTCCTTGAAGGTCTTCGCGAGCGGCGTGAGCGGCAGCCAGTCCCGGATCGACACGTTCCCGGGATCCGGGGGCACGATCGAAAGGATCGGCTTGATGAACCTCGCCATCTCGGCCATCAGTGGTCCGTACTCCTCGTATGCCTCGGCGTCGTTCAGCGACCAGCGCCGGAGCTCGCGGACCGTACGTCCGTGGTCGTTCACACGCCAGAGGGCGTCGTCGTCCAAGGGCGTGATCGTCCCGTCCAGAGGCAGGATCTCGAGGCCGTGCTTGGGGAGCTCGAGCTCGCGGATGATCTCTGGGCGGAGCAGCGAGACCACGTAGGAGAAGACGCTGAAGCGATAGCCGGGCACGATCTCCTCGGAGACCGCGGCCCCGCCCAGCAGGTGTCGACGCTCGAGGACGACGACCTTCTTGCCGGCCTTGGCCAGATACGCTGCCGTGACGAGCCCGTTGTGGCCTCCGCCGATCACGACCGCGTCGTAGCGCTGCGGCATCGCTCTCATCCCTATGGTCTGGTTGGTCGAAGAAGGCTACCGAACGCCCGCAGGCGCACGGCCGCCGATGCTAGCCGTGCGCCTCTCATCGCACCGAAGCCCGTTTGACCAGTAGTCAGGCACCCGCGGCCCGGCGAACCCGGCGGCGATACCCTTGGCGCCGATGAGCGTGGGCACCGCCTTCTTCGAACGACAGCGGGAGCTGAACACCAAGCTCTCCTGGGGCGAATGGTCGGGCTACCACGCGGCCGCGGTCTTCGCGGACTTCGTCGACATCGAGTACAACGCGGTCCGCGAGGCCGCGGCCGTGATCGACGTGACGCCGCTCTACAAGTACGAGGTGAGCGGCGCCGACGCCGCCGCGCTCCTCGACCGCGTCGTCACCCGGGACATCTCGGCGATGGCCGTCGGCCAGGTGATCTACACCCCGTGGTGCGACGAGGAGGGCAAGGTCATCGACGACGGGACGGTGACGCGGCTGGATCACAACCACTTCCGCGTGACGGCTGCCGACCCCTCGTACCGGTGGTTCGCGATGAACGCCACGGGGCTGGACGTGCAGATCGATGACATCTCCGAAGCAACGGCCGGCCTCGCGCTGCAGGGTCGCCTGTCGAGGCACGTGCTCGAGCGGGCGACCGGCCAGGACTGGTTCGACCTCCGCTACTTCCGGCGTCGACCGACGACCATCGAGGGATCCGACGTCGACGTCACGCGGACCGGCTACACCGGAGACCTCGGCTACGAGCTCTGGATCCCCGTGGAGGGAGCGCTCGCCGTGTGGGACCGCCTCTTCGAGGTCGGGGCCGACTACGGCATCCGGCCGGCGGGGATCCAGGCGTTGGACATCTGCCGCCTCGAGGCCAGCCTGATCCTGATCGAAGCGGAGTACACGAGCGCCCGGCACGCGTTCGCTCCGGAGCTCAAGTACTCCCCGTTCGAGATCGGCCTCGGCCGCCTCGTGAAGTTCGACAAGGCCGCCGAGTTCACGGGGAAGCGAGCGCTCCTCGCCGAGCTCGACGCCGGCGGGCCCGAGCGGCGGCTGGTGGGGCTGGAGCTCGATTGGTCCGCGATCGAGGCGATGTATGCGAGACACGACCTGGCGCCGCAGATCTCGCCCCAGGTGCAGCGGGCCCCGGTCCCGGTCCACAAGGACGGTGTGCAGGTCGGTCGCGCGACCTCCGTGGGATGGGGGCCGACGATCAAGAAGATGGTCGGCTTCGGCTCGGTGGACAAAGGTCTCACGAAGATCGGTACGCGCCTCTCGGTCGAGTGGTCCGTGGAGGGCGAGCGCGGGAAGGTGGGGGCCACGGTGGTGCCGATGCCGTTCCTCGATCTCGATCGGAAACGCGCCTAGCCCCGCCTCCCCCGCTCGGTGCGAGAAACTGGGCCCGTGACATCTCGCCGAACCCCGATCCTGGTCGCCCTCGTGCTGGTCGCAGGGCTCGTGGGACTCGCGGTCGCGCTGGCCGGTAGCGCCCTGCTCGGGGTCATCACCGGGCTCGTGTGCCTCGCCATGGCCCTCCTGGCCACCTGGTCGGTCGAGCGGATGTCCGCACCCACGGACCCGTCGCGGCGGCGGCTCCTCGCCCTCGCAGCGGTGCTCGGGGCCGCCGCCGCGACGGGCGGCGCCGCCCTCGGCCGGACGATCCGGCGTGTGACCCGCCCGGATCCGCGGCCGATCCAGGAGGCGATGGCGCGAGACCTCGGCGCCGAGTACATGGACCTGGTCGCCCGCGCCTACCACCCGGCGCGAAGCGGCGATCTGCAACTCCTCGCGGCTCCGTACAACAGCGCGAACTACCCCCAGGAGTCACGGTCGCTGGTACCACGCGACCCGAGGACGAGCCACGCGAGCGTCTGGATGTACCTCGAACGCGTGCCGCTCGTCGTCTACGGAGCTTCGGTGACGCCGATGGATTCCGATGAGCGCGTCTCGCTCGCCGATGTCGCTCCGACCATCGCCGAGCTGATCGGCTTCGACGACTTCCTCGATCTCGAACGCGAGGGGCGCCCCTTGCCCGGCATCGAGCGACCGGCAGAACGGCCGGAGCTCGTCGTGACCTTCGTGATCGACGGCGGCGGGTGGAACGTCCTCCAGGAGTTCCCGGACGCATGGCCCAACCTGAAGCGGCTGATGAGCCGCGGCGCGACCTACCGCAACGCGATCCACGGCTCGTTCCCCGCCGTCACGGCGTCGGCGCACGCCACCATCGGCACCGGCGCGTTCCCGCGGACCCACGGCATCACGGGACACAACATCCGTGACGGCAAGCGGGCGCGGAAGTCCTACGGGGAGCTCGGACACGCGGATCCGGGCGACATCCTGGTCCCGACGCTTGCCGACCTCTGGAGCGACGCCACCGACGACCGGGCGTGGGTCGGCGAGCTCGGTTACCAGATCTGGCACCTCGGGATGCTCGGGCGCGGGGGACGTTCCCGTGAAGGTGATCAGCGCCCCGTCGCGATGTACTGGGACGAGAGCGGCGATCCGCAGGACTGGCGGAGTCAGAACGAAGAGCTCTACCGGCTGCCGGCCGTGATGCCGTCGCTCGACGACTTCGCGAGCTACCGCGACGCCTACGTCCCCAACCCGGACCGCAACCCCGAGTTCGATCCGACCAAACCGAAGAACCTGCACTGTTGCAGCACTCCGGTGATCCGGTACCAGGGCGACGTGATCGAGGCGACCCTCGCGAACGAGCCGGTCGGTTCGTCCGAGGCGCCGGGACTCCTGTTCATCAATTACAAGGCACCCGATTACACCGGCCATGTCTTCGGGATGTTCGACCCGATGACCGGCGACGCGCTCCGAGACGTCGACGAGCAACTCGGACGACTCGTCGCGCAGCTGGACGATCTCTACGCCAACCGGTACGCGCTGATCGTCACGGCCGATCACGGTCAATGCCCGCTCCCCGACACGGCCGGCGGCGTCCGTCTCGATCCGATCCAGCTCTGGGACGACCTGGAGCGCGAGTTCGGCGGAGGCCTGTTCGCCCTCGTCCAGAACGTCGTGCCCTCCGAGGTGTACCTGCACACGGACGTGATGTGGGACGCCGGCGCGACGCGCGAGGACATGGCCTCGTTCCTCCGCGACTACCCGTATCGGCGGAACATCGGGCCGTATGTGCCGAGGAGCGTGGTCGAGCAGGATCTGCTCGACCGGCAACAGTTCGCCGCCGCGTTCGCAACCTCCTTCCTCGACACGCTCAGGGGCCGCGACCTCGAGGCCGACTTCGGGCTCCGGCATCTACCCGGAGGCCGATCCCTCCGGCATCCCCCTGCCCGTCGCCGGATGAAGCTGGAGCTCGAGCCGGGCGATCGCGCCGTCCTGGCCGGCCAACGCGGCGAGGCCGCGGCGCTCGCGATGCGGCTCGTCGTGAAGATGGCCGAGGTCGCGCGAGCGTCGCGCCTACGGGACATCACCCAGGCCCACATCGACTCGTGCCTGTATCACGGACAGGCCGGGCTGGACTTCGCGGAACGGCTCCTCGCCGGCGGAGCCGCGTTGTCGGTACCCGCGACCTTGAACGTCAGTTCGCTCGACCTGCTCCATCCGGAGCTCGTTCGTCTCGATGGCGCCACCCGAGACCGGGCGAAGCGCTTGATGGACGCCTACGTCGCGATGGGATGCCGGCCGACCTGGACCTGCGCTCCGTATCAGCTGCCCCTCCGGCCAGCGTTCGGCGAGCACGTCGCCTGGGCCGAATCGAACGCGATCGTGTTCGCGAACTCGGTACTCGGTGCGCGAACGAACCGCTACGGCGACTTCATCGACATCTGCGCGGCGGTCACCGGGCGCGTGCCGGATCACGGCCTGCATACCGATGAGGGAAGGCGCGCCACCGTGCGGTTCCGCATCGAGGGCGTGCCGGACCGGTTGTTCGATCACGATCTCGTGTACCCGGTCCTGGGGCACGTGCTCGGGCGACGGGTCGGGAACGAGGTCGCGGCGATCGAAGGCCTGCCGCCGGGACTCTCGGAGGATCGGCTGAAGGCGATCGGCGCCGCGGCCGCGAGCTCCGGGTCGGTCGCGCTGTTCCACGCGATCGGCGTGACGCCGGAGGCGCCGACGTGGGACGCCGTGGCCGGGTTGGGTGCCCGCGAAGAGGTCGTCTCCCTCACCGATCTCCGCGCGGCGCGCGACGAGCTGTCGCGCGTTCCCGTCGGGGCGGAGATCGGCGCCGTCAGCGTCGGGACGCCACACGCGTCCGAAGCCGAGCTCCGGCGGCTCGCGGGGCTCGTCGCCGAAGCGCGTCCGCGCATCCCGTTCTATGTCAACACCGGCCGTGCGCAGCTCGACGCGATCGGGGACGTCGCCGGCGAGCTCGCCGAGGCCGGCATCACCATCGTGACCGACACGTGCACCTACATCACGCCGGTGCTCCGGGACATCGCTGCACCCGTCATGACCGACTCGGGCAAGTGGGCGTGGTACGCGCCGAGCAACCTCGGCGTGGAGGTCGCCCTCGGCAGCCTCGAGGACTGCGTGCGGTCGTCGGCGGCCGGCGTCCTGATCCGCGACGGCGGCCTCTGGGAGGGCCGATGAACGGGAGGTGGCTCGTCGAGGGCCACGCGACGGGTCCGGCACTCGTCCTCGACGAACCGCTCAGCTTCTGGGGCGGGCTCGATCCGTCGACCGGCGAGATCGTGGAGACCGGACACCCGCAGCGCGGCGAGGTCGTCACCGGTCGGATCCTCGTGATGCCTTCGGGACGCGGGTCCTCCTCGAGCGCGACCGTGCTCGCCGAGGCGATCCGGGCCGGGAAGGGCCCGGCCGGGATCGTCCTCGGCGAACCCGACGACATCATCACGATCGGCGCCCTCGTCGCGACGGAGCTCTACGGCGTCGCCTTCCCGGTGATCGTCGCATCCGCAGAGGCTTTCCACGCGATCCGGACCGGCGAAGCGCTCTCGCTGATCCCCTAGCGCCAGACGGACGGAAGATCGGGCAGCACGACGTCCTCGGCGCCGAGCCACGCCGCGAGCTCGTCGATCTGCTTGTGGATCGCCGGCCACGCGTCCGGTGGCGCGTCTGGCTCCGCGTACACCCCGTCGATCCGGAGAACGTTCGCCGCTCTGTCGAAGTTGGGGTCGAGTCGTCCCACCACTCGGTCGCCTTGCAGGATGGGCATCACGAAGTAGCCGAACTCCCGTTTGTCCTTCGGGACGTAGATCTCGAGTCGGAACCGGAAGCCGAAGAGCTCCTCCGACCGAACCCGGTCGTGGATCAAGCGATCGAACGGCGAGAGGAGCACGGTCCTCGGCCGGAACGAGCGGTCCAGCACGTCTGCGTGCGCCCATCGCTCCCCCGGGAGCCCTTCGACGCGCACCCTGACCACACGCCCGTCCCGCTCGAGCGAGGCCAGGGCACGCTCCCACCCGGGCGGACGGTTGCCCTCGAAGGTCTTCCCGAATCCGGGGAGCCTGGCGATGCCGAGGGCTCGGAGCTGCGTCTCCAGTAGCCGGCGGGCTTCCTCGCCCGGCGCAAGCCGGCTCTCGTCGAGCGGCAGGCGCCGCTCGGCGAGATCCCACACACGCTCCTGCCCGGCGCGACCCGCGATCATCACCTCGCCCTTGGCCCACAACACCTCGAGCATCATCGAGGTGTTCCTCCCGTCGTCGTTCCATCCGCCCGTGCGCCAACCGACGGCGGAGCGATCCTCGAACGCTCGGGTCTGAAGCGGGCCCTCGGCACGCAACCGAGCCAGGATGTATCGACGGAACGACTGGTTCTCTCGGAGGTAGCGCCGCACGTACTCGCGCCGGCCGCCCGTCCCACTCGGGTACCGCCGCATCGTCTGTCGGTGCACCGCATACTGCGAGGTCGGCAGGATGAACGCTCGATACTCGAACAGCGAGCGATCGGTCCACAGGAGGCGCTCCAGCTCGGCAACCCGGAACCTCCGCCCCAACCGGGACCACAGGACGAGGTGCTCCGTCCGCGCGACCCTTCGGGTGGGATCCATCTGCACGCTACCGAGACCTTCGACGACCTCGAGGATCGATCGGGGTCGAGGTGAGGAGAGCAGCTGGGCTGCGACCGCGACTTGCCGCGCCCGCCGGAGCGAGATCGACCGAGGTTCCGCTGAGGTCACTCGGCGTGCTCGGCCGCCTCGGCGTCCGCTTTCGTGCGATGGACGGTGCCATCGGGGTGTTCCGGCGGAGCGTAGAGCGAGTAGAGCTTGAGCTCACCCGATCCCGTGTTGATCACGTTGTGCCAGATGCCGGCGGGGATCACGACGGCCCAGTCGTCGGAGAGGTCGTGCGCCTCGTCGACCCCGTCTTCGTCCCGCCCGAACTCGACGCGGGCCTGTCCCTCCTCGATCCGGATGAACTGGTCCCGATCCGGGTGGACCTCCTTGCCGACGTCCTCGCCGGCTGCGAGACGCATCACGGTGAGCTGGGCGTGCGCTCCGGTGAAGAGCACGGTCCGGAAGGTCTCGTTCTCGAGCGTCAGGTGTTCGATGTCTCCGACCCAACCGATCACGGCCGTCCCCCTCGCGCTTGGAAGCAAACTGCGAGCCTAACGAACGAAGGCCTCCGGAAAGGAGGCCTTCGGTGCGGCAGAACACGATCGTGGAGGTGGCGGGAATCGAACCCGCGTGACAGGGCGACCGTCTGGGTCTTCTCCGGGCGCATCCGGTGGAGAGATCTCGCCTCGGGCCTCCCACCGGCGGAGGGGCCCTCGGCCAGCCCGGGTGAGATGTCCCTCGGAGGCCCCCGGACGGAACCTCCTCGGTGAGGCCTGCTTGCGATGCCCTGTCCGGGCCGCAGGCCCTCCCGGACGGACAGCTACCTAATGACTAGGCAGCGAGCGCGTACTCTTCGTTGGCGCTTGTGTTGGTTCCGGCGTTTTACGAGACTCCGGAGATCTCGGCCCGCTTCTCCCAGGCGTATACCGCCCTGCTCGAAGCCAGTACACCCCCGTATGTAGTTGTCATTCGAGTATACGGCGTCGTGAAGCCTCACCTGAACCTCGCCCCGAGCTCGAGCACGACGTCGACGATCAGGTCCACGTCCTCGGGCCGGTTCCGCCAGTTCACCGCCGCGGGCCGGAAGGCGACCTTCCCGTCGTACTCGGTCATGCCGAAGAAGACCCGCCCGTCGACGATCGCCTCCTCCCCGATCCGGCGATTCAGCTCGTCCAGGCGATCGTCCGGGATGCCTCTCGGGTGGAAGCGGAAGCACACGATGTTCAGACGCACGTCCGCCAGCCGTTCGAGGTCCGGCTCCTCGTCGACCCGCCGCGCGAGGTGCTGCGCCAGGTCGAGGTGCTTCTCGACGATCGCCCGGTAGCCACTGCGCCCGTATGCGCGAAGGGTCGCCCACACCGTGAACGCCCTCGCCCGCCGCGACATCTCGGGCCCGAGGAACCCCCACGTCGGCTTCGGCCCGAGCGGGTCGGGGAGATACGCCGCGCCGGACGTGAAGATCGGGGCCTGCAGCGCCGCATCTTTCACGAACGCGAAGCCGCAATCGTAGGGAACGTTCAACCACTTGTGGCCGTCGGCGATCACCGAGTCCGCGCGCTCCACGCCCTCGACGAGATCGCGGGAACGATCCGAGAGCGCGGCGAACAGACCGAACGCCCCGTCGACGTGCAGCCAGGCGCCGTACCGCTCCGCGAGGTCGGCCATCGCGACGATCGGGTCGAAGTCGCCGGCGTTCACCTCACCGGCGCTCGCGATCACGACGGCGGGCGCGCCGCCGAGGGCCTCGAGCTCGCGCTCGAGTGCCGCGAGGTCGAGGCGCCCGACCCCGTCCGCCGTGAGCTTCCGCACGGCATCCCGCCCCAGCCCGAGCATCGCGAGCGCCTTCGTGTCGCTCGGATGCACGTAGCCCGATCCGAAGACGGGCATCGGCGGCAGGCCGCCCAGGCCGTCCACGTCTACGTCCACGCCGTGGCGAAGCCCCCACCATCGCCTGGCACACGCGAGCGCGGTGAAATTCGCCATGGTCGCGCCGGTGGTGAGGATCCCGCCCCACGACGGCGGCAGACCGAAGAGCTCCTTCAACCAGCCGAGCGCGACGGACTCGAGATGCCCGCCCAGTGGCGTGGCCACCCACGCGCCCGGGTTCTGGTCCCACGTCGATGTGAGCCAGTCCGCGCCGAGCGCCGCCGGCGTCGTCCCGCCGTTGACGAAGTGGAAGAACCTCGGCCCCGCCGAGTGCACCAATCCGGCCGCCGCCCTCGATCAACTCCTGCAGGGCCCTCACGGCGCCGACGCCGTCCTCGGGGAGCGTTCCCCGGAAGGATGCCGCGGCTTCCTCCGCCTGGGGATCGCGCACCGGTCGGTCACCGACCGCGTCGAGGTACTTCCTGGCCTCGTCCGCCACGAAGGCGATGACGGCCTCGAGCTCGTCGGCATCCGGTGGCGTGGGAGACATCGCCTGACCGTACGACATCAGCGGCGACGACCCAGCTCTCGCTGCATCTCGCGCTCGTGCTCCCGTTTCGCGATCGCCTGGCGCTTCTCGTGGCTCCGTCTGCCTCGGGCGAGGGCGAGCTCCACCTTCGCGAGCCCGTGAGTGAAGTACACGCGGAGCGGCACGAGCGCGAGGCGGTCCTGCTGCTGCGCGTCCTCGAGCTTCGAGATCTCCTGGCGATGGAGCAGGAGCTTCCGCGGTCTGACCGGCAGGTGCGACTTCTTGTCCCCCTGTTCGTACGGGGGGATGTGCAGTCCTTCCAGCCAGGCCTCGCCGTTCCGCACACGAGCGAACGCCTCCGCGAGGGACGCCCGTCCCCCGCGCAGGGACTTCACCTCGTCGCCGGTCAGCGCGATGCCTGCTTCGAACGTCTCGAGGATCGAGTAGTCGTGCCGCGCCTTTCGGTTCGAGGCGACGGTCTTCTCGCCCTCTCGATCCTTGCGGGCCATGCGGCTGCCTTCGCCCTCAGACGTCGAGGAAGCGACGCATGCCGATCGTGCCCGCCACGATCGCGACGAGCGCGGCGGCCAGCAGGATCCAGGGCATCACCGCGACGACGTCGGTGTTCTTGATCAGCGGCAGCCACGGCGCCGTCCCGCGCAAGCGGTCCACGACGAAGACCTTGACGAGGAACAGGCCGGCGATCGCGGAGGCGGCGCCCAGCAGCGCCTCCACCATCCCCTCGATGAGGAACGGTACCCGGATACGCCAGTTCGTCGCGCCCACCAGGCGCATGATGCCGATCTCCTTCCGCCGCGCGAACATCCCCATCCGCAGGGTGTTGGCCACGAGCCCGATCGCGGAGACGAGCATGATGACCGCGATGCCGAAGACGCCCAGCGACAGCACCCTCGTGAGCGAATCGAGCCGATCCAGCAGCTTCTGGTAGTCGGCCACGCTTCGAACCCCAGGTTCCGTACATTCCTGGTGCTGATCCCCGTCCGGCTCCAACGCAACGGTGCAGCCGAGCGCCGCCGTGATCTGCTCGAAGTTGGTGACCTCGGATAACTTCACACGCAAGGAGGTTGGGATGATCTCCATGCAGTTGACGTTCTCGAGGAACACATCCTGGCCCTCGAAGAGCCTCGCGAACTCCTCGCACGACTTCTTCTTGTCCCAGTATTCGACGCTGGCGACGGCGGGCACCTGTTGCAGCTTGTCCGTCAGCCTCCCGACGCTCCCCACATTCACCGGATCCGTGAGATAGACCTGCACCTCCACGTTGCCGGTCAGCACCCGAGTCACCAGCTCGAACTCCCGAGCGATCAGCAGGGAGAGCCCGAACAGGAATAGAGCGATGAACGCGGTCGACATCGCCGCGAACGCAACGACGCCGTTGCGCCGGAGCCCGGAGGCGGTCTCACGGAAGAAGTACTCCACGCGCGGCGCCATCAGCTGTAGACACCCCGGGACTGGTCTCGGACGACCTTCCCCTTGTCCAACTCGATCACGCGCTTGCGCATCGCGTCGACGATCGCTTGATCGTGCGTCGCCATCAGGATCGTCGTGCCGATCCGATTCACCTTGTCGAGGAGCCGCATGATGTCGACGGACGTGTTCGGGTCCAGGTTCCCCGTGGGCTCGTCGGCGAGGAGGACGAGCGGCCGGTTCACGCATGCCCGCGCGATCGAGACGCGTTGCTGCTCGCCCCCGGAAAGCTCGTCGGGATAGGCGTTCAGCTTGTCCCCCAAACCGACGTACTCGAGGATCTCCGGCACGCGCTGGTCGATCACGTGCTTGGGCTTGCCGATCACCTCGAGCGCGAACGAGACGTTCTCGAAAGCCGTCTTGTCCTGGAGGAGCTTGTAGTCCTGGAAGACGGTGCCGATGTTCCGCCGCAAGTGAGGAACCTTGAACGACGTGATCTTCGAAAGGTGCTTGCCGGCAACGAACACGTCTCCACGGCTCGCCTCTTCCTGCTTCAGAAGGAGGCGGATCATCGTGGACTTCCCGGAGCCGGACGGGCCCACGACGAAGACGAACTCGCCCTTGTCGATCTCGACCGAGACGTCCTCGAGGGCGGTGACGCCGTTCCGGTAGACCTTGGTGACGCGCTGAAGGCTGATCATGGCGTGAGAAATACGGTGCTGGAAAGGGGACGGCTCACACTACCAGAGGTCTTCCGCGAGATAGGTGAAGGTGCCGTAGTGTGGCCCTCGTGGACGCCGCGGACGCGAGCCGGCTCGCGCCGCGCGCGGCCCGGCGGATGGCCTTCTGGCTCGGCCCCGTCCTGATCACCGGCTCCGTCCTCTTCGCTCTCCGCGGGTTCCTCTTCGGCGGCGGGCTGACGAACCAGCATCCCGATCTCCTGACCTTCTGGCTGCCTCGATGGTCCTTCCTGGGCGAATCGGTCGCCGCCGGACGGATCCCTTTGTGGAACCCGTTCGAGATGGCCGGCTACCGTTTCGCAGCCGACCCGCAGAGCGGGTGGCTGTACGCGCCTCCGATGCTGCTGTTCTCGGTGTTCTCCCCAGGTCCGGCGCTGCGGCTGTTCATCGTGTTCAACCCGCTGCTCGCGGGTCTCGCGATGTACGTCTTCCTCCGGAAAGAGACCATCGGGAGAGCCGCGGCAGCGGCCGGCGGTCTCGTGCTGGCGATGACGATGTCGACGTCGACGATCGCGATCTCGTTGCCGTTCGCGGGGGCGCTCGCATGGACCGCCGTCCTGCTGGTCGCCGCGTCGGGATACCGGCGAGCGGAGGGATGGTCCGGTCGTTCCGGGTGGCTGGCGCTCGGCGCCTTCTCCTGGATGCAGGTGGCGGCTGCGCACCTGAGCCACGGTCTCGTGATCGCGACGGCGTTCGTGACGATCTATCTCGTGGCCGGCGCGGTCGCCGATCCTCGGGCGGGGATCACCGAGAGTCGATCCGCCACGGGGTGGGTGACGCTGTTCCTCCTCGTCCTGCCGCTCGCAGCACTTCCGATCCTCCTGCCACATGTCGACTTCCTCGGCGAGTCGAGCCTGCGCGGCGGCTACGGTGCCCTCGGAGACACGGGCCAGTCCGAGGTCGGCGACCCGCTCGGGTCGAACGGGGTGTGGGCGGCGTGGCCATTGGGCTTCGCCGCCGCGCCGGGCGCCTACGCCGGCGCGGCGGCGCTCGCCTGCGCGCTCCTCGCGGCTCGCGCTCGCCGGCTCCGGACGCTCGTCGTCGCGATCGGGGGGCTCGCCCTCGCCGCCTACGTATTGACCTCCCCGCTCCTCGTGACGGCAGGTTGGTTCCGCGCCTTCGTCCTCCGGATCCCCTTCGGCGACGTCTACCTCCACAACCCGGGCCGGCTCCGCTACGTGGCGGTGCTCGCGCTGCCGATCCTCGTCGCAGCGGGCCTGCAGGGCCTGGTCGAGCGCCCTCTCTCGCCGCGCGCGGCGTTCGCCTGGCTCGGCGCCGCGGCGCTCACGTTCGTCGCCTGGCCGGTCCTGGCAGGAGGAAGTCTCGTCCGGTTCGCGATGGTCGCCGCGTTCCTCGTGGCGGCCGCCCCACTGCTCTACGGGATGGCCACCCGGCGATGGCGATGGGCCTCGGCGTCCGCGGTCGTCGGTGTCCTCACCGTCGAACTGCTCGCGAGCGCCGTCTACGCGCAGTCCTACGAAGGCGGCACGATCTTCACGGGCTTGGAGACCGGCGACCATCCGAGCCTCTCACCGCAGGTCCTCCGGTATCCGACGTTGGACGAAAAGGCCTATCTCGCCGCGACCCCCATCGTTGAGCACATCCGAGCCGAGCCCGGTCGCTACCTGACGTGGGCGCCACCGGCGGCCTACTTCGAGAAGGGCTACCTCTGGATGAAGTCGCCGGCCGACTGGCCCGCGCTCGCACCGACGAGAGGGTCACTGTTCGAGATCCCGGACGCCCTGGGCTACAACCCCGTGCAGCTCCCCCGCTACTGGCGATACATCCGCGCCACCAACGAACTCTCGGTCTTCTACAACGCGTCGGTGCTCAACATGCCGTCTGCCGAGGATGTCCGCCTTCTGGGATTGCGGTACGTGGTCGTCCCGACGGGATTGGAGCCTCCCGTGGGAGGCGAGATCGTCGAGCACGCAGGCGGCTACTCGCTCTGGGAGCTCGACGACGCGCAACCGCTGGCGACCTCCAGCGGAGGAGAGGTGAGATACGCCGAGAACATCCAGCACGCGCTGGACCTCATCACCACTCCCGGTTTCGACCCGTCGACGGTCACGATCCTTGAGCGATCGATCGGCGTGACACCGCCCATCGATCAGCGCCCCGTCGCCGCGACCGTCGAAGCCCACTCGCCGACGGAGATCCGGATCCGTATGGATCCTCCCGGCGGCGGGGTGCTGACCATCAGGAACGCGTACGAGGCGGGTTGGCGCGCGGTCGCAGACGGACGGGTCGCCGACACCGTGCCGGTGGATGGATTCCTCCAAGGTGTCGTGCTCCCCTCCAGCACGCGTGAGGTTCTCCTCACCTACCACGACGACGCGGTGATGCTCGGGATGGCGCTCGGAGCCGCGATCTGGTCGATCCTTCTCGCCGCGCCGTTGATCGCGCTTCTGCTCGAGCGTCGTTCTGTTTCTCGTCGCGATCCCTTGGGCGCTCGGCCTTAGTTCGCGCTACGCGGTCTCTCCCACGGCCGCCCGCCGCCTGAGCTCGCCTTCGATGAACCGGTCGATATCGCCGTCGAGAACGCGTGAAGGGTCGCCCACCTCGACCTCGGTCCGGTGATCCTTCACCATCTGGTACGGGGCGAGCACGTACGAACGGATCTGTGATCCGAAGTCAACCGCCTTGCGTTCTCCCCGGAGCTCGTTCATCTCCTCCTCGCGCCGGCGACGGTCGAGCTCGGCCAGCCGGGCCTTCAGGATCCGCATGGCGACGGCGCGGTTCTGAAGCTGCGAACGCTCGTTCTGACACGCGACGACGATCCCCGACGGCAGGTGCGTGATCCGTACGGCGGAGTCCGTCGTGTTGACGGACTGCCCGCCGGGGCCGGAGGAACGGAAGACGTCGATCCGTAGGTCCTCCTCGGGGATCTCGACCTCTTCCTCCTCGGACTGGTCGAGGAGCGGGATCACATCGAGGGCCGCGAACGAGGTGTGCCGCCGCTTCTGGGCGTCGAACGGGCTGATCCGGACCAGTCGGTGAACGCCGCGCTCGGCCGACAGGAGCCCATACGCGTTCGGCCCATGGAGCATGAACGTCGCCGATTTGATGCCCGCCTCCTCGCCGTGATGGATCTCGTCGATCTCCATGCGGAAGCCCTGCTTCTCGGCCCACCGGGCATACATCCGGAGCAGCATGTCCGCCCAGTCCTGCGACTCGGTCCCCCCTGCGCCCGCCTGCAGGGTGGCGATGGCGTCGTGATCGTCGTACGGACCCGCCAGCAGAGCGGCGAGCTCGACCGTCTCGAGCTCCTGCTCGAGACGGTCGAGGCCCGACTCGAGCTCCTTCGTGAGCTCCGGATCTCGTTCGTCCTCGAGCAGCTCGTCCATCGCTTCGAGGTTCTGGAGAGAGCTCTCGAGGTGGTCGTAGCGATCGACCCGGTCCTTCAGTCGAGCGAGACGCTGGGTCAGTTCCTGTGCGCGGGACTGGTCGTCCCACAGAGCCGGATCCGACGTCTGTCGCTCCAGCTCACCCAGCTGCGCCCGCTTGCCGTCGACGTCAAAGGAACTCCTTGGCAGCAAGGATACGGTGGCGGAGCTTGCGGAGTCGCTCAGCGTGATCGCTCATGGTGCCGATTGTAGTGCTCCGACCCACAACCCCTCGTCGCGAGCATCCGCGTGATGAACATCACACCAACACGGTGCTGCAGGCTACCGCGCACGTCCTGGCTCCCTCCGTACGCTCGATCCCTGTTCGCATCGCGAAAGGACCGTTCCGTGAGCACGAGCATCGAGGCCATCCGACCCGGGTTCGCATGGAACGCGACTCGTGTCGCGAGCGTACTGATGGTCGTGATCGTCACCGTGATCGCGCTCGCGTTCTGGCCGTCGTTCGAACGGTCGGACCGTGTGCCCCCGCTCACCCAGCAGGCGAACGGGCCGGCTGCTGCGCACCAGACGATCGTGGTCAACGGAGAGGCCTGCGTGCAGTGCCTCCCGTGACCTGAGAGACGAGAGGTACCCCCCTCTCATCGGCGACCGGCAGGGCCGAAGGCCCTGCCGGTCGCCTCCTTTTCCGCCGCTCGCCGTTTCCACAGGATCGAGGTGCCGAACGTCACCATCGATCCGTGCGCCCCGGCACCGACCGGACGAAGCCTCCTCCGTAGGGTCGCCTCATCAGGCAAAGGTCCTCGAGGGGACCAGAGGAGAAGGGGGGAGCCATGAGCGCCCAGGGAGCAACCCTCAGGAGAGGGACCATCGAGCTGCCGATCTGGCCGGTTGCCGTCCTCGTGGTCGCCGCGCTCGCCGCGGCCATCGGGATGACCGCGCTCGGGGACGCAGGGCAGACGAGGTTCGTGACGTCGGTCTCGGACAGCGAGCGGTTCGCCAACTCCACCGCCGCCGTTCGCGAGCAGGGCGCGGTCGCGCCCACCATCGATCTCACGAACTCAGGCGTCGCGATCAGGAACCGCGGCTACGCGATCTCCTCGATCGACCCCGCGGTGCTGGAGAACTCGAGCGCCGCGGTCCGTGAGCAGGGAGCGACGCTCCCCGTGATCGCCGGCATCTCCCACGTGACGCCGTCGCTGCACTCCGTGAGCGCGACGTACGGGACGGGATGGGATTCGATCGGCGGCCAGAACGAGGCACTGCACCGCCAGTACAGCCCTCCGCAGGAGGAGGCCGCACCCGTGGCCGGGGCACGCCCGATCATGGTGAACGGCGAGCCTTGCATGCAGTGCAGGTAGGTCTCTCTGCGAAGGAACACGAAAGGGGCCGGCGCCACGCGCCGGCCCCTTTCGCCGTTCCCAGGCCTCGGTCCGCGAGCTACGCCACGGCGCCGTGGCACTTCTTGTACTTCCGACCGCTGCCGCAGGGGCACGGCGCGTTCCGAGGCACCTTGTCGCTGATGACCTGGTTCGGATTCGATTCCTGGACCGTCTCCGACCCGGCCCCCTCTTCCTCATCCCCGTGGCTCTCACGGACGCGGTTCACCTTCGGCCCGGTGGCCCGCCGCTGCTGCTGCTCCGGGTTGACCAGCTCGACGCGGTAGATGTAGCGCACGAACTCCGTCTGGATCGTGGACGTGAGCTCCTCGAACATGTCGAACGCCTCGCGCCGGTACTCCGTGATCGGGTCCTTCTGCGCGTAGCTGCGCAGGTAGATGCCCTCCTGCAGGTAGTCCATCTCGTAGAGGTGCTCGCGCCAGCGCGTGTCGATGATGTTGAGCAGGACGACTCGCTCGAGCTCCCGCATCATCGATTCGCCGAGCGCCTCCTCCTTCGCCGCGTACGCGGCCAGCGCGTCCTCGACGAAGGCTGCTTGCAGCGCCTCCGAGTCGCCGATCTCGTCCACCTGCTGTGTGGTCAGGGAGACCGGGTAGACCTCCGACAGGGCGGTGAACAGTCCCTCCTTGTCCCACTCCTCCGCGAACGCATCCGGCGGGCAGTAGGTCGCGACCGTGGCCTCGACCACGTCTCGGATGAACCCGAGGGTCTCTTCCGTCAGATCCTCGCCCTCGAGGATCTTCCGGCGCTCGCCGTAGATCACCGTGCGCTGGCCGTTCATGACCTCGTCGTACTTGAGGACGTTCTTGCGGCGCTCGTAGTTGAGCTCCTCGATCTGTCCCTGGGCGTTCTGGACGGCGCGGGTGACCATCTTGGCCTCGATCGGCTCGTCCTCCGGCCACTTCAGTCGCTCCATGATCGAGGCGACGCGATCGGAAGCGAACATCCGCATCAGGTCGTCCTCGAGCGAGAGGTAGAACAGCGACGCGCCCGGATCACCCTGACGGCCCGACCGCCCGCGGAGCTGGTTGTCGATCCGTCGAGACTCGTGCCGCTCGGTGCCCAGCACGTACAGACCTCCCAGCGCAACGACCTCTTCGTGCTCGGCGTCGGTCTGCGCCTTGAATTTCGCGAGGATCGGCTCGTACTCGGCCTCGTAGGCTGCGCGCTCCTCGTCGTCCATCTCGAACAGCAGATAACGGTCGTTGTCGAAGTCCCGTGCCGCCATCTCCTGGCGTGCGAGGAACTCGGCGTTGCCGCCGAGCAGGATGTCGACTCCTCGGCCCGCCATGTTCGTCGCGACCGTCACCGTGCCCTTGCGCCCGGCCTGCGCCACGATCATCGCTTCCTTCTCGTGGTTCTTCGCGTTCAGAACGTGATGCTGCACGCCACGGCGGTTGAGCAACCCCGAGAGCTTCTCGGACTTCTCGATCGACACGGTGCCCACGAGGATCGGCTGCCCCGACTCGTTGCGCTCGATGATGTCGTCGATGAGGGAGTTCCACTTCGCGTCTTCGTTCTTGAAGATCAGGTCCTGTTGGTCCTCGCGGATCATGGGCTGGTTCGTGGGGATCTCGGTGACGCCGATCTCGTAGGTCTCCTCGAACTCCGTGAGCTGCGTCTTCGCCGTTCCCGTCATGCCCGCGAGCTTGTCGTACATCTTGAAGTAGTTCTGGATCGTGATCGTCGCGAGCGTCTGGTTCTCTTCCTTGACCCGGACGCCCTCCTTCGCCTCGATCGCCTGGTGAAGACCCTCCGAATACCGGCGTCCCTCCAGCACCCGGCCCGTGAACTCGTCGACGATCTTCACCTCGCCGCTCTGGACCACGTACTCGACGTCGCGCTTGTACAGCTCCTTCGCGCGCAGCGCGTTGTGCAGGTGGTGGACCAGCATCGTGTTCTCGTGGTCGTAGAGGTTGTCGATGTTCAGCAGCTGTTCGACCTTGGCGACCCCCGCCTCCATCACCGCGACCTGGAACTTCGCCTCCTCGACCTCGTAGTGCTCGTCGCGTGTCAGCTGCGGCGCGATCCGCGCGAAGGTCTGGTACCACTTGGCGCTGTCCTGAACCATGCCGCTGATGATCAGCGGAGTCCTGGCCTCGTCGATCAGGATCGAGTCGACCTCGTCCACGATCGCGAAGTGGTAGCCGCGCTGGACCGTGTGCTCCAGGCGCATCGCCATGTTGTCGCGGAGGTAGTCGAACCCGAACTCGTTGTTGGTCCCGTAGGTGATGTCGGCGGCGTAGGCGGGGCGCCGCTGCTCGGGGCTCATGTGCGCCTGGATCAGCCCGACGTCGAGCCCGAGGAACCGGTAGATCCCGCCCATCCACTCCGAGTCGCGCTTGGCCAGGTAGTCGTTGACCGTGACGAGATGGACACCCTTGCCCTCGAGGGCGTTCAGGTAGCCGGGCAGGGTCGAGACGAGGGTCTTGCCCTCTCCCGTCCGCATCTCGGCGATGGTCCCGCGGTGCAGCGCGGCGCCTCCCATGAGCTGGACGTCGAAGTGGCGCTGGCCGATCGTGCGGCGCGCGGCCTCCCGGGTGGCGGCGAAGGCCTCCGGGAGGAGGTCGTCGAGGGGCTCGCCGTTCTCGAGGCGCTCCCGGAACTCGACCGTCTTGTGGGCCAGCTCCTCGTCCGAGAGCTCCTCGGTCTCGGGCTCCCACGTGTTGACGAGCTGGGCGATCTGCTCGAGCTCCTTGCGGCGCCGGCCTTCGCCGACGTTGCTGAACTTCTCGATCAGGGACGACAACGCAGATCCTTTTCGTGTGTGGGGACTTCGATTCTACCGGCGCTCGCGTCAGAGCCCCGATGTCAGGGGTGGATCCCGACGGGCTCCCGAAGTCGCGCCACGAGGACCAGGGCACCGGCGACCAGCGCGGCGAGGCCGATCGCGAGCGGACCGTACCCTGCCGCTTCCAGCACGATCCCGCCGGTCAACCCGGCCGCCGCCGAGGTGAGGCTGATCAAGAGGTCGGTGAACCCGAGCGCGCCGGCGCGCTCGTTCGGCGCCGTGATGTCGCTGATCACCGCCGTCGCGCCGAGGAACGTGGCCGACCATCCCAGCCCGATCGCGACGAGCCCGACCCCGATCACGAAGGCGTTCGCCTCGGTCGCGGCCACGAGGGCGCCGACGATGCTCGTAACGCATCCCGCCAGGAGAGCGGCGCGACGGCCCACCCGGTCCATCCACCGGCCGATGAGCGGCGCGAACGCGAACATCCCGGCGATGTGGGAGCTGATCACCAGTGAGATCGTCGTCCCGCCGTGATGCGCATGATCGAGGGCCGTGGGGGTGATGCCCATCACGCCCACCATCGCCATCTGGCCCACGGCCCCGGCGAGGACGGCGGTCCGGAACGTCGGCACGCGCAGGAGCTCCCGCCACGTCCGCCCTCCGGTCGTCCCGACAGCCGGCTCCACGACCGCCAGGTCGCGGGGGTCGGGTCGCACCGCGAGCGCGCACACGAGGGCTCCGATCGACCCGGCGACCGGCACGATCCAGGGAAGGAAAGACCCCTCCCCCGCTGCCTCCTCGATCATCGCCGCGAGCAGCGGACTCCCCACCGCTCCGATCGTCCCGGCGGCGAGGAGGATGCCAACCGCGCGACCGCGTCGTTCCGCGGGGTACATGTCGGCCACGGCTCCGCGCCCCAGGTTCGCACCGCCGAGCGCCACACCGAAGGGGATCGTGCTCGCCATGAGCCACGCGAACGAACCCGCACGGATCGAGAGGGCGGCAGCGCCTGCGGCGCCCCCCACGAGGAGGTACGACAGGATCAGGCCCGGGCGCCGGCCGACGCGATCCATCCACCGGCCGATGAGCGCGGCGCCCGCGGCCGCCGCCAGGAAGTAGATGCCCCACAGCAGGCCGGCGGCCCCGTCGCGTCCCGCGAGCCGGGATGCAGCGGGGCCGCCGATCACCAGCATCACCGGGAAGGTGGTTTGCACGAAGCCCTGCGCGAAGGCGAGCAGGACCGTGTTCCGGCGGACGAGCCGATCGCGTTCGGCGGGTGGAACCTCCCGTCGCGGTCCCGCCCCGCCGGAGCTCACAGAGCCTCCGTGAGGGCCCCCAGGCGCTCGACGAGCCTCGCGTTCTCCCCGTAGTCCACCGGCACCGCGATGATCGACACGGCGTCGTCGTCGAGGGCCTTCCGGAGTGTGGGAAGCAGCTCCGAAGCCTCGGCGATCGCGTAGCCCTTGGCCCCGAAGCTCTCCGCGAACGTGACGAGATCCGGGTTCCCGAACGAGACCGCGGCCCTTCGGCCGAAGTGGATGTCCTGCTTCCAACCGATCAGCCCGTAGCCGCCGTCCACCCAGACCAGGATGACGAAGTGCACCTTCTCCCGGACCGCGGTCTCGATCTCCGCGGCGCTCATGAGGAAGGCGCCGTCGCCCATCGCCGCCAGCACCTTGCGCTCGGGGTGGACGAGCTTGGCCGCGAACGCGCCGGGAAGCGCGAACGCCATCGTCGCCAGGCCGTTCGAGATGAGACACGTGTTCGGTGCGTAGGTCGGGAACAGTCGCGCCATCCAGATCTTCACGGCGCCGGTGTCGCAGAGGACGACGTCCTCGCGACCGAGCGCCTCCCGCACGTCGTGCACGATCCGCTGGGGCTTCACGGGGAAGGCGTCGTCGCTCGCGCCCGACTCCAGCTCCTCGCTGCACGTAGCGCTCACCCGGAGGCTCGCGATCTCGGTGAGGGTTCCCGGGAGCCGCGTCTGCGATCGCGTCGAGGGAGTCCCCGATCCCTCCCTGGACCCCGACCTCGAGCGTGTAGGCCTCGTCGACCTCGGCGACCGTGCGATGGATGTGGATGATGGCCTTGTCCCGCGCCGGGTTCCAGCGCTCCGGTGCGTACTCGACGAGGTCGTAGCCGACCGCCACCACGACGTCGGCCCGGTCGAAGCCGAAGTTCGCGTAGTCGCGCACCATGAATCCGATCGTGCCGAGCGCGTTCGGATGGTCGTCGGGGAAGACGCCCTTCCCGAGGAACGTGGTGGCGACGGGGAGGTTCAGACGCTCGGAGAAACGGACGAGCGCGTCCATCGCGCCGTCGCGAGCAACACCGGGTCCCGCGAGGACCACCGGGGCCGTCGCGGCTTCCAGGACCTCCGCCGCCCGGCGGACCTGCGCTTCCGCCGGTGCCGGATCGACCGGCACGTTGACACGCAGCGGCACGCCCTTCGTCTCCTGCTCGGCGACGTCTTCCGGCAGGATCAGGAAGGCCGCACCGGGACGCTCGGTCCGCGCTTGCTTGAACGCCTTGCGCACCATCTCCGGTACCGCTTCGTCGACGGTGATCATGCCGCCCCACTTCGTGATCGGGCGGAACAGTTCCACGAGGTCGAGGGCCTGGTGGGACTCCTTGTAGAGCCGGTGGAGCCCGGCCTGCGCGGTGATGGCCACGAGCGGATGCGAGTCGAGGTGGGCGTTCGCGATCCCGAGCATCAGGTTGATCGCGCCCGGGCCGAGCGTGGCCAGGCACACGCCCGGATGTCCCGTGAGCGCGCCGTAGGTGTCCGCCATGAACGCCGCGCCGCGTTCGTCACGCGTCGTGATGAAGCGGATCGACGAGTCCGCGATCGCATCGATCACGTGGAGGTTCTCTTCGCCCGGCAGCCCGAAGATGTACTCGACGCCCTCGTTCTCGAGGCACTCGACGAGCAGGCGGGCAACGGTCTGTGCGCCGTGCGCGGCTTCCATCTCCCGCTCAGGCTACCCCCGTCGCCGGGCGTTACGCTCGGCCGATGGAGTTCCGCGAGGTGGTGAGACACCGGCGGATGGTGCGCCGTTTCGACCAGAGCCCGGTCCCTCGCGACGTCATCGACCGCATCATCGATGTCGGACGGCGCGCGCCGTCAGCGGGCTTCTCGCAAGGGCTCGAACTCCTCGTGCTCGACACGCCCGAGACGGTCGCCGAGTTCTGGGAGACGACACGTGATCCGGAGTTCGGCTGGGAGGCGGAGACCGTCACGCACGGGCCGACGGTGCTGATCCTGCCCCTGCCGGACCCCACACGCTACCTCGAGCGCTACGCGCAGCCCGACAAGATCGAGTTCGGGATGGACGAGGAGGCGAACTGGCCCGTCCGCTTCTGGGAGATCGATGCGGCGATGGCCTCGATGCTGATGCTGCTCGCCGCGGTGGACGAAGGGCTCGGCGGATGGTTCTTCGGCATCACCTACGGGGAGCGCGAGCTCCTGGATCGGTTCGGCGTCCCGGCCCATCTGCGACCGATCGGGATCATCGGGCTGGGGCTCCGGGCCGAGGACGAAAAGCCGTCGGGATCGTCGACGAAGCACCGACGGCGTCCGCTCGAGGAGCAGATCCACCGCGACGGCTGGTGAAGGTTCGCTCAGGCCCGCTGTTGGGACAGCTGGCGGGTCAGCTGCGCTTGCGCGACGTGTTCGCGGAAGTGCTCGAGCGCGTGCAGGAGGGCCCAGGCTGCCGACACCGGTTCCCCCTCCGGGAGCGGACGGATCGCAGCAGGGTCGAACGCTTCGGCGGTATCCAGCCGGGCGCGGCATTCCGCGGCCATCGCGTCCACGAAGGACAGCAGCGCGGTGTCGCTCGCACTCTCCGCGACGAACTCGGACGGTCGGTCGCGCTCCGGCAGCGGCAGACCGCGAGCGATCGTGAGCCACCACCTCGAGCTATGCATCCCGTGGACCGCGAGCACCGTGATCGGGTTGCTGTCCTCCCCTGCCGGCCGCCACGCCAAGACGTCGGGCGAGAGTCCCTCGATCGCCTCTCGGAGGTGATCCACCGATTCATCGAAGATCTCGCGGGCCGCCTCGATGGTCGGGTCGGTCATCAGGTGAGCTCGCGGACGTTCACGTGATCTCGATCATCTTCTCGCGCACGGCGTAGACGACAGCCTCCATACGCGAGTGCAGGTGGAGCTTCTCGAGGATGTTGCGGATGTGGTTCTTCACCGTGTTCTCGGAGATGAACAGCTGTTTCGCGATGTCACGGTTGTTGAGTCCCTGGGCGACGAGGCGAAGGACCTCCATCTCGCGGTCGGTGAGCTTGGGCGCCGGCATCTGGGGGCGTTCGTCCGCCTCCTTCGAGATCGCCGCGAACTCGGTGAGGAGCTTCGACGCCATCGACGGCGAGATGCGCGACTGCCCCGCCCAGACGCTTCGGATCGCGTCGGCGACCTCGTCGATCGGGATCTCCTTCAGCAGGTAGCCGGCGGCGCCGGCCTTGATCGCGTCGTAGAGGTCTCCCTCGTCGTCGGAGATCGTGAGCATCAGGATCTTCGCGTGCGGGAGCAGCTCCTTGATATGCCCGGCGGCCTCGATACCCGAGCGCTTCGGCATCCGCACGTCCATCAGGACGACATCGGGCATGAGCTCCTGCGCCTTCTCCACCGCTTCCACCCCGTCGGAAGCCTCGCCGACCATCATGAGGTCGTCCTCGTCCTGCAGGACCATCTCGAGTCCCCGGCGGAACAGGGCGTGATCATCCACGATCATGACGCGGAGCTTCTCGTTGGTGCTCTTGTCGTCCGCTGTCATCTCGTCGACGTCATCTCACTCGTCCGTATCGGCAGGAGGCGGGGTCGGATCTCGCGGGAATCGTACTTGCTTGCGCGAGCGGCCGAGCCGCTTCCCGTGGTGATCTCGGATCTGACGCTCCAGCTTCTCAGCGACGTCATCCAGCGCGGTGCGCACCTCATGTGCTTCGGCACGAGCGCGGAAGGTCTTGCGCGGGATCTTCAGCGCGGCCTTGACCATCTTCAGCCCGTCGGGGCTCGGATGGTGCTCCGCGACGAACTCGAGGTCGATCCGCGTCGTGCGGGGCTCGAGTCGCTCGAGGCGCGCGAGCTTGTGCTCCGCCTGCTCGCGGATGTCATCCGAAACCGTCACGCCGCGGCCGGTGAAGGTCAGGTCCATCTGCGACCCTCGGCACGTCGCTCCGGAGGAAGGTGCTCCCGTCCGGCTGACCTGGTCTTTGACCCCACACTCGCCTGCGGGGGTGTCCGCCTGCGGCCCGTGCGTTGCGATAGGACCGCCGACTCGCACCCTCTCCCGGAGCCTCCTTCGGAGGTTGGGGCAGGACTTACTTCTAAACCGCTCCATGCTCGGCGACCAAGGGTCGCCTTACGTGGGTCGTTTCGCCCGCGGCTGGCATCGACTACCGGGGTTGATCCCCGGGCAACCACAGACCCGGACGGGAGCACGCTCGAGTATAGGCGCGGCCTCAGGGACGGCGCGAGCCGCGAGATCTCGGAGGCCGGTCCGTGAATGACCGGCAGGCGGTGAGGAGATGGATCTCGCGCGCACCCGCCTCGAGGAGCGCTCCGGCGCAGGCCGAAGCGGTCGCGCCCGTGGTGAGCACGTCGTCGATCAGGAGCAGGCGAGCCGGCGCGGGCTTCCCGGGGATGTGTGCGAACGCATCGGCCATCGACTCCAATCGCTCCTCTCGCGTCCGTCGAGCTTGTGGAGCGGTCGCCTTCGTCCGCCGGACGAAGGCGCCCGCGGGAAGATCCAGCTCGCGTGCGAGCGCCCGCGCGAGCACACGAGCCTGGTCGAAACCGCGCTCGGCCCGCCGCCGGCGCGCGAGCGGCACCCACGTGACGGCGTCGGCCGGCGGCGGGCCGAGCGCCGCGAGAGCCCCCGCGAGCGCCTCACCGACCCCGCGCCACCCGGAGAACTTCAATCGGTGGACGGCGGCTCGAGCCGGTCCCCGGTACGCGAACGCGGCTCGCGCCGACGCGATCGGCGTCGGAGGGCAGTCACCGCATCGATCGACGTTGGTGGGCGAGGGTCGTCCGCACCGACCACACCACGGGGGCTCCAACGGAACGAGCTCCCCGGCACACGTCCGGCAGAACGGCCACGGGCCCGCGCCGCATCCGGCGCAGGCCCGTGGGAACACGATGTCGATCGCCCGATCGAACATGTCGGCACGCTAGCGCCTGCCGACGACACGGCTCAGGGCAACAAGACCTCGATCGGGCCGGCCGCCCCTTTGATCGAGATGGTCAGGACGTGATCGACCTTCAGCAGCGGATAGGCGGTGACCGAACCTGATCCGGTCTCCGCGTCGAACGTCGTCTCGAGGGTGGGGACGCGAGAGCCGTCGGCGGCGAGCGTGATCGTCGCCTCCGTTCCCTCGTACCGGAGCTCCGAGGTGTCGACGTGGCACACGAGCTGGTCGAGCCGCACCTTCTCGCCCCCCACGGGAACCGACTTCCCGACGACCACCTGATCACGCCTCGTCGCGCCCCTGGACCATGGCACGACGAACCGCGCCTCGGGACGCACCGTCCCCGGCGAACCGTCGATCGCCACCTGGCACTCGACCCCGTACCATCCGGACGCGAGCTCGGCGACCGGGAACTCGAACGGGACGAACAGGTCGCGGTTGGGCGCGACCTCGAGCGTGGACGGTTGCACGCCCATCGAGACGGACCCGCGCCCGGACAGCTCGACCGCGCGCGCGTCGTCGAGGCGGATCTGATGAGGGTTCCCGTCCGCCCCACGCATGACGAACGACCCCTTGAGCGATGCGGGGAAGCGCTCGAAGTGCGCGCGGATGCTGACGGCGTCGTGCAGGGCTACGTGCCCTCTTCCCAGCTGGCGAGGTAGGACTCCTGCTCGGCTGTGAGCGTGTCGATGTCCACACCCATCCCCCGCAGCTTCAACCGAGCGACCTCTTCGTCGATCTCGGTCGGGACCGGATACACCTTCGCCTCGAGATCGCCGTGGTTCTTCACGAGCCATTCGACGCAGAGCGCCTGGTCCGCGAAGGACATGTCCATCACCGCGGCCGGGTGGCCTTCGGCGGCCGACAGGTTCACCAATCGCCCCTCGCCCAGCAGGTTCAAGCGGCGACCATCGGAGAGCGTGTGCTCGTCGACGAACTCGCGGATACGGCGGACCCGCCCCTCCGAGAGCGCGGCAAGGGCGTTCTTGTCGATCTCCACGTCGAAGTGCCCGGAGTTGGCCAGGATCGCGCCGTCCTTCATGCGCTCCATGTGCTCGCTGCGGATCACGCCCTTGTCGCCGGTCACCGTCACGAACACATCGCCCAGCCGGGCGGCCTCGAGCAAGGGCATGACGCGGAAGCCCTCCATCACCGCCTCGAGGGCCGCCGTCGGATCCACCTCGACGACGATGACGTGCGCGCCCATCCCGCGAGCGCGGGACGCCACGCCGCGTCCGCACATCCCGTAGCCGCAGACCACGAAGGTTCGACCGGCGAGCAACCGGTTGGTCGCACGCATGATGGCGTCGATGGTCGACTGGCCCGTGCCGAATCGATTGTCGAACAGATGCTTGGTGTCCGCATCGTTCACGCTGACGATCGGGTACTTGAGGGCGCCGTCGGAGGCCATCGCGCGGAGACGGATCACGCCGGTCGTGGTCTCCTCGGTGCCGCCCATGATCTCGGTGATCTGATCGATCCGCTGCTTGTGAAGGACGCTCACCATGTCGGCGCCGTCGTCCATCGTGACGTGCGGGCGGATGTCGAGGCACGCGTTGATGTGCTTGAAGAACATGTCGGTGTCCTCGCCTTTGATCGCGTAGACATCGATCCCGCTCTGTTCGACCAGCGCGGCGGCCACGTCATCCTGGGTCGAGAGCGGGTTGGAGGCGCAGAGCGCGACCTCGGCGCCTCCCGCCGCCAGCGTCTCCATGAGGTTGGCCGTTTCCGTCGTCACGTGAAGACAGGCCGCGATGCGCACACCCTGCAGCGGCTTCTCCTTCTCGAACCGCTCTCGGATCTGCGAGATCACCGGCATCTCGCCGGCTGCCCAGTCGATCCGCCCCCGTCCCGGGTTGGCGAGCCCGTTGTCCCTGATGTCGTATCCCACTCGGTTCCTCTCGCTCAGAAGGCGTCGGCGAGCCCGGCCACCACTCGGCCGATCGCCTCCGCCGCGGTCTTGGATGCGAGCAGGACCTCCTCGTGAGAGACGGCGCCACCCGCGGCGTTCGTGACGAAGCTTAGTCCGAGCACGCGCATGCCCAACGCCCGGGCCGCGACCGCCTCCGGCACCGTGGACATCCCGACGACCGTGGCTCCCATCCGGCGGAGCATCTCCGTCTCGGCGGGGGTCTCGTAGGCGGGACCCGCCACCGCGGCGTACACGCCCTCCGTCACGGCCGTCCTCGTGCTCCTGCAGGATCCCGAGCGCCGCGGAGGAGAGGTCGGCGTCATACAATCCGGCCACGCCGACGAAGGCTGGCGAGCCGTCCGGATAGCGCCATCCGGCGAGCGGGTTGGTCCCCATCAGGTTGAGGTGATCGCGGAGGACCACCATCGAGCCAACCGTGAGCGACGGATCGAGACTGCCGACCGCCGCCGACAGCACCATCGCCCGCGCCCCAAGGGCGTGCGCCACGCGTGTCGTGATCGACACCAGTGGCATCGGATGGCCCTCGTAGAAGTGGATGCGACCCCGGAAGATCGCGACGGGACGGTCGGCGATCGTCCCCAGCCAGAGTGTGCCCGCGTGCCCCGGCACCGTCGGCGGCGGGAAGCCCGGCAGCTCTCCGTAGGGATCTCGATGGTTTGCCCGAACCGGCGCGCTCCCATGCGACCGCGATCGCGTCGCCCAGCCCGGAGCCGAGGACGACACCCGCCACGGGTTGGATGTCCGTGCGCTCCCGGATCGCGCGCACGATCGCCTCCTCGACGCCGTCCCCCGGAGACGGAACGTGCTGCTCGCTCACGACACGAGCGCGGCCTTCAGCCGCTGGATCACGTCGACCGGAGTCGGATCGACGCCCTTCCGGATCGCGACGTAGGCGCTCGTGAAGTCTCCGAGGGCGATGAGCGACATCAGCCGGGCGAGCGAGCTCCGTCCCGTCGCCCAGACCTCGTGGGTATCGGCGCCCGCATCCGCAGCGATCTGAAGCGAGAGCGGGAATCGAGCCGCGATCTCGGGGTCTTCGGCCTCGTGGCGGAGCGCGATCACCGCGTGCGCACCTCCGAACGGCTCGGTCCATCCGACCACCTCGTTGTGGTCCAGCTCGGACATCGACGACCACCAGGCGGGCATCTTGCCGTTCTCGTTGAACTGGGTCTTCCAGCGGGCCGCGGCGGTGGCCCCGATGCCCTCGGCGCCCCAGACGACCGGGATCCGCTCATCGAGCTCCTTCGCCAGTCGCTTCGCGGGGTTCTCGCCGGTGAGCGAGGCGGGACCACACACCGCGGCCCGCGCCTCGACTTCTCCGGCCGCCTCGGCAACGTCTTCGGCCAACGGCGGCAGCAGTCCGGCTGCTTCCAGCGCGCCGAGCGCCGTGAACGCGAGCCAGCCCATCGCGGCGCGAGGTTGGAAGCCACCAGGCACCCCGACGACCGGCACCCCGGCGCCGTGCGCCTCGTCGGCGATGGTGCCGCCGGAGGTGACCACGATCGCCCGGCAGCCTCGCTTGGTCGCTTCACGGAACGCGCCGAGCGTCTCTGACGTGTTCCCCGAGTAGGACGAGACGACCACGAGGGAGTGCGGACCCGCATGGGCAGGCAACTCCGGCGACCGGTTCACCTCGACCGGCACGCCGAGCCGGTCGCGGAATACCGATCGCAGCACGTCCCCGGCGACCGCGGAACCCCCCATCCCGCAGAAGACCACGCTGCGCACGTCGGCCAGGTCGGGAAGACCGCCGGCACCCACACCGTTCGAATACCCCTCGCGGCAATCTGAGCCGAGGTTCCCGACGGCCGCCACCATCCCGCCCGGGTCCTGGTCTCGAACCGCCTTGGCGTCGTCCAGGTCGACGGTCATCCCTTTTCGCTCCTGGGATTCCCTTGGGGATTCCCCTGGGGCTTCCCTCGGGGCTTCCCGCCGGATCCTGCGCCCGGCTCGGTTCCCTTCGTGCTCCCGGGCTTCTCGGCCTCGTCGATCAACATCACGGGGATCCCGTCACGGACCGGATACCGGTACCCACAGGTGCGGCACACGATCAACTGTTCGTCCTCCAGATAGTCCACGTCCCCGCGATCGTTCGGACATACGAGGATCTCCAGCAGTTCCGCATCGAGCGTCACGACCCGCCCCTCTCTTCTTCCTTGGCTTCTTCCTCGGCTTCCGGCTTGGCTTCCTGGGCCTCTCCCCTGATCAACGTGAGGAGCTCCTCGGTCCTGGCGGCGAGGAGCTCCGGCGTCTTCGCCTCGACGTTCAACCGCAACAGAGGTTCGGTGTTGGAAGCTCGGACGTTGCACCACCAGTCGTCGAACTCTACCGTCAGTCCGTCGAGCCGGTCCTGGCGACCGTCGCGGAGCGCATCGGCGATCTCTTCGATCTTCGCGGCTGGATCGTCCACACGGGTGTTGATCTCCCCGGACGAGAGATATCGGCGGTACGGCTGGAGGAGCTGCGACAACGTCTGCGCCGATCTCGAGAGCTCTCCGAGCGTGATCACGGCCGCGATCAGACCGGAATCGGCGTTGTAGTTGTCCCGGAAGTAGTAGTGGCCGGAATGCTCGCCACCGAAGATGGCTCCCGTCTCGGCCATCACCTGCTTGATGAACGAATGGCCCACCCGCGCTCGGATCGGGATGCCGCCGCGTTCCCGGATGACCTCCGGAACCGTCCAGGAGCAGATCAGGTTGTAGACGATCTTCGCGCCCGGCTCCCGCTCCAGCATCGCGGCGGCGACGAGCGCCGTGAGGAGAGAGCCGCTCACGTCCCCGGCGAGTTCATCGACAAGGAACACGCGGTCCGCGTCCCCGTCGAAGGCCATGCCGGCGTCCGCTCCGTGCTCGAGGACCACCTGCTTCAGGTCTCGCTGGTTCGCGGGGTCGATCGGATCGGCCGGATGGTTCGGGAACGTGCCGTCGAGCTCGGCGTACAGATGATGAAGCGTGACGGGCAACCGTCCCATCGCCGGCGGTACGACGAGGCCGCCCATACCGTTCGCCGTGTCGACGGCGACGGTGAGCGGACGCATCACCTCCACGTCGGTGAACGACAACACGTGATCTACGTACGCGTCCAGGACGTTCTGCTGCCGGACGGACCCCTGTGCTGTCCCGAGGATCTCGTCACCCTTCTCGACGAGCGTTCTGATCTCGCCGAGACCCGAGTCCTCCCCCACGGGCTTCGCCCCGGCGAGGCAGAACTTCAACCCGTTGTACTCCTTCGGGTTGTGGCTGGCAGTGATCATGATCCCCGGTCGGTCCAAGGAGCCGGACGCGAAGTACAGGAGGTCGGTCGACGCGAGACCGAGGTCGACGATGTCGACGCCCAGCGATGTGGCCCCTTCGATCAGCGCCGCTGCGAGCTCCGGCGAGGACAGCCGGCAATCGCGTCCCAGCAGGATCTCCGATGCGCCGCTCCAGGTTGCGAACGCGGCACCGATCAGCCGTACGAGGCTCGCATCCAGTTCGTCGGGGACCACACCCCGAACGTCATATGCCTTGAAGACGCGGGAGAGGTCCACCGCCGCCATCCTACGGAGAGGCTGCGGCGGGCGTCAGGCTAGGTCGCGACGACGGTGTCGATGACGTCCGCGAGCACGATCTGCTCTCCGTCTCGGTGCCACCATTTCGCCTCGCAGGCGTGGCACGTCGAGAAGGAAAGGTCGCGGCCGCTCACGTTCATCGAGATCGAGATCACGTCACCTTGATGGCACTCGGGGCAGCTGTTGGTCTTCGACATCATCCACGCTCCATCTGACACGCTGACATGCTCCGTTCCGATGCTCGGACCGTAACAGGGTGACCCGCCCGGACCTCAGACACCCGGGAGTCATTCTTCGCTCCCCCGGGCAAGCGCGGACGGTCGCCGAAAGTCGTGAGGTCTGGCCTGAAATGGCTAGTCAGTGGCGGCCGGGCGCGAGGTCCGCCAGCCGGGCATCATCCACCAGCCACCCTACGGGCGGGGTCATCGCCGCGAGATGCCGGGCGCACAGATCGAGCAGCCGAGGATCCCGTTCGGGCCGGAGCTCTCCCACAAGGATCTGGCGATCGGCGTAGCGGAGCGCGATCGTGGCCACGGGCTCCTGCGGTGCAGCTCATGCGTGCGCAGCGTCGCATGAGCTGCAGGGTATGCGCGGCCGGGCCGGATGCAAGCACCTCGGGGAGGTTCAGGCGCCGAAGGTCAGGCAGGTCAGGCGCCAAGGTCAGGCAACGGTATCCGAGCCGTCGGGCGTGTCCGGGAAATCTCCCTCCGACGCCCACGAGGGCCGGGACCCCATGATGATGACCTTCGCCCCGACGGGCACGAGATCGTAGAGCTCCTCGACCTGCTCGTTGTGCATCCGGATGCAGCCGTGCGAAGCGTAGCGACCGATCGAGTCGGGAGACGTCGTCCCATGGATCCTGATCAGGCCGGGCGCCGTGATGTAGAGCGCCCGCGTGCCCATCGGGTTGCCGGGACCACCGGGGACGACCGCCGGCAGACCCGCGCCCCAGCTGTCCAGCGCCGGGTTGTACCAGGTGGGGTTCTCCCGCTTCTGATAGAGCGACCATTCGCCGACCGGCGTGGTCCACCCGGGTTTCGCCGTGGCGACGTCCCAGCTATGCGTGACCTGGAACCCCTCGTAGAGATCGAGGCGGTTGGTGTCCACGTGCACGACGATCGTGGGTGCGATGGTCCGTTCGTCGATCTTGGGCGCCACGGGGTGCACGGACAGCCGAACGATCGAAGAGCCGTCGGCGAGCGCCTTCGTCAAACGGCGCTCGGCGCGACGAGCATCGAGCGCCGCCCCCGGCTTGGATCGACGGAAGGCAAGCCCTCCGTCCTTCCCGATACCGATGGACGCATCGCGCGGGTCGACCGAGACCTCGCGAGCGGTCCGCCGAACGAAGCGGTGCACGCCGCGATCGCCCCCGAACGAGAGCTCGATGTCGACGTGGAGTGGGTCGTCCCGGAGTCTCCGCCACGCGCGTTCGACCCAACCGAGCCGCTCCGAACCTTCCATCGCTTCGTCGACGGCCTGGCCGACCGAGGCGCGGCGGCCGAGGTGTCTCGCCGTCGTGGTGAAGCGCTCGCCCTCGACGAAGACGACGATCTCCCGGTCGAGATCCAACCGGGCCCGAGCCCACACCGCCGCGACGGCTTCGCGTCGGGTCATCTCCGAGACGTCCACGCCGCCCACCGTGGTGCCGGGAAGGATCCGGCCGGCGTTCGCCTGCTCGTAGCGGTAGGCGGCGTACGCCGCTCCGCTCAGGGCGAGGACGAGCACGCCGGCTGCAAGTCCGACGATCAGCGGCCATCGCGTGTGGCCTACGCGTATCTCGTGACGTCCTCTGGCCATGGGGCGATCAACGATCGGATCCGGAACCACGTCCGGGGCAAAGATGATACGTCAGGGCGCAACCCCCTCCCCCAACGAAGCCGACGGCCCGGGCGGAAGCGGCACTCCCATACTCAGGGCGAACGCGCCGGCGCGCCCCGAAGTGGATGCGGCGAGCGCGACGAGGGGACCACCCTCTGAGCGGACCAGCAGCGCCGCGCCGGAGTCCGACGCCCAGAAGTCCGGCGGCACGGCGGCCGCCGAGTGGGCCGGAACGTGAACGGTCACGGGGGCGGCCGCCGTGCCGCCCTCGTGAGGGAGGAGCCGGACGGTCGCCACGACGTCCGCGTCGCCGTCGTTCACCAGGACGGCACGGGTGGAAAGGGCGCGCGAGACCGCCGGCAAGACCAGCCAGGCGTCGGACGCGGCGACCGCTCCTCCCGTGGCGCCGAGGTCCTCGCCCGGTCCACGGACGCGCAGAGCTCCGACGACTCGGGCGTCTTCCAGGGTGAAGAGGCGGATCGCGGCCGGCCCCGGTTCCACCGGGATCGCGTACGCGCGGGCGGCGGCCGGACCGTGCTCTTGCTCCGTCAATCCCCCCGCGGGGCTGGGCTGACCCTCGCTCAATGCGGTGGCACCGAAGCGGATCGATTCCCCCCCGGTGGACAGGACCAAGAGCTCGGCCTGACCGGATCCCTGCATCAGCGGGAACGTCACCTCGGTCGTCGGCTCGGTCTCGCCCAGCACGCTCCTGACCTTGGTCCGGTCGCTCACCCCGAGCGATGCCGCGGCGACGCGGCCCACCGACACTTCGAGCGCCACACCGACCACCGGCTCTCCCTTGGACATCGTGTTCAGATGCAAGGCCGTGCTCCGGCGTGCGGGGATCACGAGGTCGGTCCAATCGGAATTCCGGATCGGGGCTCCATCCGACGTGTAGAGGACGACGTTCAGCACTGCGGAGACTGCGAACGGGTTGGCCACGATCACATATGCATCCTCACCGAGCTGCGTCGTCCCGTCGGCGAGGAACCAACGCCGGGCCGCATCCGCCGCGCACGGTTCGGCGGCGACGCCTTCGTCGGTGAAGGCGACCCATGCGGCGCCGATCCATCCGCCGAAGTACTCGACGTAGGTAGCGGAGCCCCGATCCTCGGGAACCTGGTCGATCCGCAGTGTGCTCCCCGCCGGTACGTCGTAACTCTCCGATGATCCCGCCGGGCCCGAGCCGAGCTTCGTGACCCTTGCCCTGACCGTCGCCGAGCCGGGGTTCGCGAGATACAGCGCCACCGAGAGCTCCGATCGGCCGCCGTGCGGACAGAACCAGGCTCCCGACGCCGCCGCGCCCGGCGCGTCCGGCGCGAGCGGTGCTGGTGCCCGCGGACCGGTCCGATCGAGCCACGCCATCGCCCCCACGAGGAAGACGACCGACGCCAGCGCGAACAGAGCCTGCCCTCGATCAGGCCGCACGCGGTGGACGCTCATCGAGCGACCGGCTTCCTCGTGACCCAGAGCGCGGTGAGCCAGAGCAACGTCAGCAGGACCACCTGGATCCGCGCCGGAAGCCCGCCTTCATGCCTGACCTGAACGGGTTCACCCGGAGCTTGGAAGCTCGTCGCCCAGCCGAAGGCCACGGCCGGTTCGGCGGAGACTCCCGAAAGCGTCCACTGAGCGTCGTATTCGAGGGAGAGGAAGACGGTTCCCGAGAGCGCCGGGCCGTTCCAACCTCCGGGGACTCGCTCGAGCGCCGCGGCGGGAACGGGCCGCCACATCGAGATCGTGGAGGGGTCGCCGACGCCCATGATCTCTCGGTCGCCGGGCCCGGTCTCGAGGATCGCCGCGGGCGGGACGGCCGAAGCGTTCCGGTAGATCGTGAAGCCGGTCGCGGGCAGGAGGTTCACATCCAGCTGTGCATCGAGCGCCTCTCGCGCGGCGTCGGGGAGAACGCCCCGCTCCGCGACCACGAAGCGGATCCCGAACGGAGAAAGGAGAGCACCTCCGTGTCGAGTGGTCGCTCCCAGGATCTCTCCGAGCGCTCGCTCGAGGTGCTCCGGACCGGGGCCGGACAGGGGTCGTCCCGTGTCCAGCACGCTCGCCCCCTGCCGGTCCGTCAGCGCGTAGCGGATGGTCGCCTCGCCGGCTTCCAGACGCCGCTGGGGGTCTCCGGCCGGCGGCGGGAGCCCGTCGCCACGATCTCCGGTGAGCCACAGGACGCGGAACGATCCGCTCGAGGCGCCGCTGACGACCGCCCACGCGGGAGGGATCCGCTCCTCCGGGCGGCCGACGCCCCACGTTCCCGCCATGGCGGCCAGCGACTGCAGAAGGAGTCCCGCACCCAGGATGAGCGTCAGCACGCCTCCCCCGACCTGCCGGAGCCCGAAGGATTCGAACCGGAGCGATCCGGTGAACGACGTGAGCCCGAACCCGATCAGGCTCGCCATCGACACGGCCGCCAGGATCGCGAATGCCGGTGGGTTCGCGAGCGGAAGGGGAAGGTAGTTGGCCGCCGCGAGCCACGAGAGGATGAGGCCGGCGCCTGCGGCGACCGCCGCCCGCGCTGCCGGACCACGGAGTTCTCCTCGGACGAGTCCGAATCCCAGGACCGCCCCGATCGGGAGGAACGCCGCGACCGGCCACGTCCCGGGACCGGACCCGAGGGACAGCCTCGCCAGGCGATCCGGCTCCGTCGTTCCCACGAGGGAAGAGAGCGCGCGGCCTCCGTCGGCGAGCAGCGTGGGGACGAATGGGAAGAGCAGCACCGCGGCGCCCACGGCCGCCGCCGCGGTCAGCAGGAGACCGCGGCGGCGGTCGGGACCCGTGAGGACACGGACCAGGACGAGGACCGCGATCGCGAGCAGGATCCCCGGATACGACGCGATGCCGACCGCGAACGTGACGGCGGATCCTGCGACGAAGCGCGGTCTGCCGCCGGGTGGCTCCTCGCGAGCGAACGCGGCTTCGACCCGCTCCATCGTCGCCGGCAAGACGGCGAGCGCGATCAGCAGTCCCAGCCGGCCCTCGGAGAACGCCCAGAGCGTGAGCGAACCGAGCCCGTACGCGGCGGCGGCCAGGACGGCTGGTCCCGGACGGACCGACAGGCGAACCGCGGCTCGGTACATCAGGATCGCGGCGAGGGGCGGCCCGGCGATCAAGATCGCCTTCTGGGCGAGGTGCGGATCACCGAGCGCGGCGACGGAAAGGGCTCCAAGGGCACCCACCGCCGGACTCGGCGCGAGCGGCCCTCCGAGAGGCGTGGATCGCACCGCCGACGCCAGTTCCGCGAACAGGCTCCCCACCCGATCGGGGAACGCGGGCAGCGCCCCGCCGGCCAGCGACCCGGCTCCGATGAGCTCCCGGACGGCGACCGCGCCGACCAGCACCGCGAGGAACGACGCGACGATCACCGGGTGAGAACCCACCAGGGAGGCCGTCCGGTCACGGAGTCGCCGTTGGATCGGCTCCCCTTCGTCGGCTTCATCGATAGCGCGCTGCTCCTCCAGGATCCGTTCGGCGGTCGCGAACCAGCGTGGCGAGCGGAACCCGGCGGACTCCATGAAGCGCCGAAGGGCGCGGTCGCGGACCCGTCGAGCCTTCTGCGCCCTGCGCCGCCGGACGAGAGTGCCCGGGAGATGGGCGAGGTTCCATCCCCACGCCGCCGCGACGTCGAACGCTTCCTCGAATCGTCTCCCGAGCACGAGATACACGAAGCGAACGGTTCCGAGCAGCAGCGCGGCCGGCACGACCCACAGCAGTGACAGCAGGGAATAGTTCTTGAGCATCGCGGTGATGGCCGAGCGATCCTCCTCGTACCGCGGACCGCGCGATGCAGCCGATCCGGCCGCATCACCCTCGCCCGTTCCTCCGGCGAGGAGGACGCGAGCGAGGGGTGTCATCAAGATCCGGTAGCCCGCGACGCGCGCGCGCCAGCAGAAATCCAGATCCGAGTGTTCGTGATCGAGTCGCTCGTCGAACAGGTCTGTTCGCTCCAGAGCTTCACGGGCGATCAACATCGCAGCCGACGACACGCACAGCACTTCGAGGACGCGATCGAACTGTCCTTGGTCGATCTCGCCGGGTTGCAACGGGGACGCGGGATGGCCGAAACGATCCGACGACCGGCCGATGTCCCGCAGCGATCGAGGGTGGTCACGATCGACGATCTTGGCTCCGACGATCCCGACGTCCTCGACGCCGATCCCGATCGCGGCCTCCACGAGTCGACCGACCGCATCCTTGTCGAGCACCGCGTGTGGATCGACGATCAGCACGAAGTCCGCGGCCTTCGCAACCGGGCGATCGAGCGCCGCACGAACCGAACGAGCGGATCCGAGCCGCTCCGCGTTGCTCTGGACCCGGCGCGAACCGAGTGAACGGAGGAGCATCTCTCGAGCATCCGCGTCCGCTCCGTCATCGACGGCGAGGACGCCGACGCGTGGATACGACTGATGCGCGATCGAGAGCAGGCAATCGCGGAGCGACGTCGAGACTCCCGGGCCGACGACGATCAACGCGAGCACGCTGGGAGTGGACGTGCCGGTCGACGCGACGGCTGCGGTGGCGGGCGAGGTCATCCGGTAGAGCGCCTGGGCGCGGCGGGGAGCCTAGCAGCGGACCTACCCGGAAATGGAAAAGGGGGGCGTCTCCGCCCCCCTTCTTGATGCGATGAGCTCAGCTCAGCGCTTCTTGGCTGCGCTCTTCCTCCGAGCCGGCTTGCGAGCCGTGGCCTTCTTGCGGGCCGGCTTGCGAGCGGCGGTCTTCTTCCTCCGAGCCGGCTTGCGAGCGGCCGACTTCTTGGCCGTGCTCTTCCTGCGAGCCGGCTTGCGGGCTGCTGTCTTCTTCCTCCGAGCCGGCTTGCGGGCTGCCGACTTCTTGGCCGTGCTCTTCCTGCGAGCCGGCTTGCGGGCCGACTTCTTGGCCGTGCTCTTCCTGCGAGCCGGCTTGCGGGCTGCCGACTTCTTGGCCGTGCTCTTCCTGCGAGCCGGCTTGCGGGCTGCCGTCTTCTTGGCGGCGGTCTTCCTCCTGGCCGGCTTGCGGGCTGCCGTCTTCTTGGCAGTCCTCTTCCTTGCGGCTGTCTTGCGTGCTGCCATTCCCGTCCCCCTTTCCTCCGTGGATAACGAAGGATCCTGACCTACGACGCCATCCGTTTGAGGCGCCGTCGTTCCCGTTCGCTCATCCCGCCCCACACGCCGTACCGCTCATCGCGACGAAGCGCGTAGTTGAGGCACTCGATCCGAACGGGGCACTCCGAGCAGATGCGTTTGGCCTCCCTGGACGATCCCCCCTTCTCGGGGAAGAAGACCTCAGGGTCGTGATCTCGACACCTCGCCCGTTCCTGCCATGGGATGTAGTGATGCATGTCGCTCTCCCCCCCAAATCACATACATGTGATTCTGAGGGAAGAACCGCCTCCCTGGCAAGAGGGAATTTCAGGTGATTCTCTGCCCCGACCCTCATCAGATGTAATCGTCCCCAAGTGGAAGCGCGAGTGCAACCCTTTCGGGGAAGAAACTCTGTCGTCAATCGGGATGACCATTACCGTCAGGTGACCTGACGTGTTCCGCCTCAGCGGACGGCTTCGGTCTCGATCCGGTCGTACGTCGTCGTGCGCACGCCGGGTGTTCTGCCGATCGCGCGGATCGCGTCGTCGAACTCCTCCGGCATCATCTTGATCCCCCATCCTGCACCAGCCATCCGGCTGATCGTCTCCTCCATCAACGTGCCTCCGAAGTCGTTCGCCCCGGACTGGAGGATCGCCGTGCACGCGTCGACGCCGAGTTTCACCCAGGACACCTGCACGTTGTGGATAACTCCGTCGAGCAGGATCCGGGCAACCGCGTGCATGCGAACGCTGTCTTCGAAGGAAGGGCCCGGTCTCGCGTGGCCTGCCAGGTAGATCGGCGCGTTCCGATGGATGAACGGCAGCGGCACGAACTCCGTGAACCCACCCGTATCCTGCTGGATCCGGACGAGCCGGCGCAGGTGAGCGACCCAGTGCGGCGGGGCATCCACGTGTCCGAACATGATCGTGGAAGAGCTTCGGATCCCGACGTCGTGGGCGGTTCGCACGATCTCCTCCCACGTATCGGCGGGGAGCTTGCCTTTCGTCAGCAACCATCTGACCTCGTCGTCGAGGATCTCGGCGGCGGTCCCCGGGATCGTTCCCAGCCCGTGTTCCTTGCACGCCGTGAGGAACTCCCGGAAGGACACCCCCATCTTCGTGGCGCCGTTCAAGACCTCCATCGGACTGAAGGCGTGTACGTGGATCCCGGGGACCCGCGCCTTCACCGCATCGAGGAGATCGAGATAGAAGGAACCGGGCAGATCCGGGTGGATCCCACCCTGCATGCACACCTCGCTCGCTCCTTCCGCCCACGCCTCCTCCGCTCGGTCGGCCACCTCCTCGAGGGTGAGCGTGTACGCCTCCGGATCGACCTCCCGCTGCGCGAACGCGCAGAAGCGACATCCGACGTAGCACACGTTCGTGAAGTTGATGTTCCGGTTGATCACGTAGGTGACGACGTCGCCGACGGCCTCCTCTCGGAGGCCGTCGGCGACCCTGCGGAGGGCGTCGAGGTCTGCGCCCTCCGCCTGGAACAGCGCCAAGGCCTGGTCATCCGAGATCGGGCGGTGTCGCTCGGCCAGCCGCAGCGCTTCCCGGATCTCTGTGCCGAGGCGCTCGGGCACGACGTCTCGAGTAGCCCATGCCCGGGTGACGGCGTCTTCCGCGGGGATCTCCCCGTACACGGCGGTGGCGTCCTCGCGAAGGCCGGCCTCGGACCCCTTGGCGAACGTGAGATCGATCGTCCGAGGCTTCCAGGTGACATCGGGATCCTGCCAGCTCGCCGGGTCCGGCATCGCTCCGTCGATCGCGAGGCCGTCCTCGCCCAGCAGGGCCGCGACGGGCGCACGCATCTTCCCCGCCAGGTAGGGATCGGGGCTTCCCGCGAACCGCGGATAGATGGTCAGTCGCTCGCGCAGGGTCTTGCCGCGCGAGGCGGTCGTGGCCGCGAGCGACTCGATCGCCGGCCACGGCCGTTCGGGGTTCACGTGATCGGGGGTGAGCGGTGAGACGCCACCCCAATCGCTGATCCCCGCGTCGAGCAGTCGCTGCTGCTGGACCGCGTCGGAGAGGTTGGGCGGCGCCTGCACGCTCACGTGCGGGCCCATCACGACACGTGTCGTCGCGACCGCGGCGAGGAACTCCTCCTCCTCCGGCTCGGGTGATCGCGCCATCGCCGTTCCCGGCTTCGCGCGGAAGTTCTGCACGATCACTTCCTGGATGTGCCCGTATCGACGGTGCAGCTCGCGGATGGCGAAGACCGAGGCAGCCCGCTCGTGTGCGTCCTCACCGATCCCCACGAGGATGCCCGTGGTGAACGGGATCGCGAGCCGGCCGGCATCCTCGATCGTCCGGAGCCTCACCGCCGGATGCTTGTCCGGGGATCCGAAATGCGGCCCTCCCTTCGACGAGAGCCGGTCCGAGGACGTCTCCAGCATCAGACCCATCGACGCGCTCACCTGCTTCAGGCGCGCGAGCTCCTCGTAGCTCATCACGCCCGGGTTCAGGTGCGGGAGGAGGCCGGTTTCCTCGATCACGCTGATGGCGGTCGCGCGCACGTATTCGAGCGTCGACGCGAATCCGCGCGAGGTGAGCCACTCGCGAGCCACCTCGTAGCGTTCCTCCGGCCGGTCGCCGAGGGTGAAGAGCGCCTCTTTGCACGCCCGTGCGCGGCCGGCGCGAGCGATGACGATCACTTCCTCCGGCGTCATGAACGGCGCTTCCAGCCGCGCCGGCGGCTTGGCGAACGTGCAGTAATGGCAATGGTCGCGACAGAGCATCGTCAGGGGGATGAAGACCTTGCGCGAATACGTGATCCGATCGCCCGTGCCGAGATCGCGCAGGTGCGCGGCCACCGACTGCAGCCGCTGGAGATCGCCGCCTCTCGCGCCCATCAGCGCCGCCGCCTCGTCCTCGGACAGGGCCTTGCCCTGTTCGGCGCGCGCGAGCGCCCGCCGCAGAGCGTGAGTCGAGACGGCCGCCACGACCGGAGGCTACTACGCTCTGCTTCTATGAAAGTCGTGGCACTCGCCGGAGGTGTCGGCGCGGGCAAGTTCCTGCGTGGTCTCGTTCGCGCCGTACCCCCCGCCGATGTCGCCGCCGTGGTCAACACGGGCGACGATCTGGATGTCCACGGCCTCCGGGTGTGCCCGGATCTCGACTCCGTGACCTATTGGCTCGGCGACGCCTTCGACCGCGAGCGCGGCTGGGGGCGGCGCGACGAGACCTTCCGGGCGAACGAGGAACTCCGGCGCTTCGATCCCGAGGCCGCCTGGTTCGGGCTGGGGGACCTCGACCTGGCCACCCACCTGTTCCGAACGAGGTCGCTGGCCGACGGACTGACGCTTTCCGAGGTGACCGCGCGGGTCGCGTCCCGCTTCGGGATCGCCTCCACGATCCTGCCGATGAGCGATGAGCGGGTCGAGACGCGGCTCGACGTCGTCTCTTCGGGCCGAGAGATGGACCTGCATTTCCAGGAATACTGGGTCCGGCGCGGCGCCCGTGACGACGTCAAGGCGATCCGATTCGAAGGGGTGAGCGCCGCCTCGCCGGCGCCGGGCGTGATGGCAGCGATCGAGCAGGCGGACGCGATCGTGATCTGCCCCTCCAACCCTGTCGTGTCGATCGGCCCCATCCTCGCCATCGTGGGCCTCAGGGATGCCGTGGCCGAGAAGCCGGTCGTCGGGATCTCACCGATCGTCGGCGGGCGGCCCCTGGCGGGGATGGCGGACCGGCTGATGCCCGTCGTCGGCCTGGAGGTCTCCGCGGCGGGTGCCGCGAAGGCCTACGAGGATCTCTTGGACGTCTGGGTGATCGACGAAGCCGACGCGCGGCTCTCGGGTCGCGTGCTCGACGAAGTGGGCGCCCGAGTGGTCGTCACCGACACGGTGATGCGCGATGACGAGGTCTCGGAGCGACTGGCCCGCGCGGCGCTCGCGGCGCTGTGATGACGATCGAGCTGATCCCCCTGGAGGGCGTGCCGGAGGTCGAGCCCGGCGACGACCTCGCGGCACTCCTGGAGCCGTCGCTCGCGGCGAACGCCGCGCGCGACGGCGACATCGTGGCGATCACGCAGAAGGTCGTCTCCAAGGCCGAGGGGCGCATGGTCCCGGAGGAAGACCGTGCGGCGTGGGTGGATCGAGAGTCGGTGGATGTCGTCGCGCGCCGCGGCGACCTCGTGATCACGCGAACCCGGCACGGCTTCGTCTGCGCGAATGCGGGTGTCGATGCCTCGAACGTGCGAGAGGGGTTCCTCACGTTGCTCCCCGAGGATCCCGACGCGAGCGCCGAGCGGCTCCAGAAGGAGCTGTCGGCCCGTCTCGGCCTCTCACGCCTCGGGGTGGTGGTCACCGACACGTTCGGTCGACCGTGGCGCGAGGGCGTCGTCGACGTCGCGATCGGCTGCGCGGGCCTTCCGGCGCTGGTGGATCTGCGTGGCACCACCGACGATCGCGGCAAGGAGCTGGAGACGACGTTGGTCGCGTTCGCCGACGCGGTGGCGGCCGCGAGCGGCCTCGTGATGACGAAACGCGCGCGGGTCCCGGCGGCGCTCGTGCGCGGGCTGGACGGGTCGACCGGTGACGCGCCGCCGGGACCCGCGAGCACGCTGGTGCGCCGCCCCGAGGACGACCTGTTCCGGGAGTCCGCGCTCGTCGCCGTCTCGGCAGCGCGGCCTGCCGAGCGGTTCGGGATCGGCGAGCTTGCGGCTGGGTCGCTCGAAGAGGCCGTCCGCGCGGCCTCCCGCGGAGTCGCCCCGCTCCTCGCGGTCGTGACGTCGAGCGTAGGGCTGCGGCGGCTGCGCGCAGCCTCGCATCAGACGCAGCGACCAGCCCTCGCCGCCGCGACGGCGGCTGTCGTCCCCTGCCTGCGGACGCCGGATGAGTCGATCGAGGCCGTGTCACTCCGCGCCGGTGCCGCGATCGGGCGGCTGACCGTCGCGCTGCGCGCACAGGGGATCGGCTGGGCGTGGGACCCGGAGGCCCCGCTCGATGCTGATCTCGCAGGAGCGGCTCTCGACCTCCCCGAGGGCTGGCGTCCGATGGCCGTCGTGGCAGTGGGCCCCGAACCGGAGGGCGGGGCCTCGCGGCCCCGCCCTCCGGATCCGACCGACCGGCTCGGCTGGCGCGACTAGGCCAGCACGCCTCGCAGGAAGTAGAAGAGGAAGCCGGCCGTCACGACGTACATCAAAGGATGCACGTCGCGGAACTTGCCCTGCATCACCCTGATCGCCGTGTAGGCGATGAAGCCGGCCCCGACCCCGTTCGTGATCGAGTAGGTGAACGGCATCAACCCGATCGTCAGCAGCGCCGGGATCCCGATCGCGGGATCCCGCCAATCGATCTCGCCGATCCCACGCATCATGAAGTACCCGACGATGATCAGGACCGGTGCGGTGGCCTCTGGCGGGATCACTCCCGCCAGCGGCGACAGGAAGACGCACAGGAGGAACAACGCGCCGGTCACGACCGACGCGAGCCCGGTGCGTCCGCCCTCGCTGATGCCGGAGGCGGATTCGATGAACGTGGTGTTGGACGACGCGCTCGCGGCGCCACCCGCCGCCGCTGCGAGCGAGTCGACGAGGAGCACTCGGTTCATGCCCGGCAGCTTCCCCTCCTCGTCGAGCAGTCCCGCCTCCTCACCGAGCGCGACCGCCGTCCCCATGGTGTCGAAGAAGTCCGACAGCATGACCGCGAACACCGGAACGATCGCTGCCACGACACCCAGCGTGGAGAAGAATCCGAACGAGAAGTTCCCCAGGAGGCCGAAGTCCGGCGTTCCGGTCACGGAATCGGGAACCTGGGCGATCCCCGGTCCGACGGCGTCCCAGATCGAGTTGTGCCCCCAGACCCCGTTGATGATCGCCGCAACGATCGTCGTCCCGATGATGCCGATCAGGAGACCCCCACGGACTTTGCGTACGACGAGGATCGAGCAGAGGGCCAGCCCGATGGCGAACGCCAGCATCCGGAGCGAGGTGAAGTTCGTCGTGATCCCGAGGGGAGGGACCGCGGTCTCCGCGCGGACCACGATCCCCGCGTTGACCAGTCCGATGATCGTCAGGAAGAGACCGATCCCGATCGCGATCGCCCGCTTCAGGTCCATCGGGATCGCGTTGAGGACCGCGTTCCGGAACCCTGTGAGGACGAGCAGCGTGATCACGAGTCCCTCGACGACGATCACACCCATCGCCTCCGGCCACGTCAGGCCGTTCCCGGCGACGAGCGTGAACGCGACGAAGGCGTTCAGCCCGAGGCCTGAGGCGATCGCGAAGGGGTAGTTCGCCCAGAGGCCCATCGCCAGCGTCGCGACGCCCGCGACGAGAGCCGTGACCGTCAGCACCTGCGGGAACCCGAGGGTCGTGCCGGACGAGTCCGCCACGGCACCGAGGATCTGCGGGTTCAGGAACAGGATGTACGCCATCGTGAGCCAGGTCGTGATGCCGGCGAGGATCTCGGTCCGGACGTCGGAACCTCGCTCCGAGATCTTGAAGAACCGGTCGAGACCGCCACTGCCCCCTGCCGTCGGCACCCTCACCAGCCTGTCGTGCTTGGTGTCTGACACGCGCCCTCCCTCTCTCGGCCGAGCGGCCGGTCGTACACCCGGGGGAAGGCGCGAGCAGGATAAGCCGCTCCCGCGAGCCCGGCAAGACGAGGCGCGCTCCCCGGCGACAGCGCAGTGGCCGGTAAGCTTCCGCGACCCGTGATGGAGGAGCGCAGTTGAGCAACGACGCCCCAGGAAGGCCGGATCAAGACCGGCGCCTGACGAAGGCAGAGCGAAAAGACCAGGCGCGGCGCGAGCGTGAGGAGATCCAGCGCCGACTGGCTTCGAAGCGGCGCTCTCGGAACCTGGGCATCGCGGTGGGCGCTGTGGTGATCCTCGCGGCCATCGTCGCCGCCACGCTGCTGCCCTCGGGGAGCGGCGATCTCCCGGACCCTCAACAGCTCCTCCAGCGGGCGGTGAAGGCTGCCGACGGCGCGGGCTGCGGAGACGTGACGACGACCCCTCCGTTCGACCCCGCTGAGCAGGACCGGGTCCACATCGGTGGCGGGAACATCTCCGGTCCGCCCCTCTCCGTGTACCCCACCACACCGCCCACCTCCGGCCCGCATGCGGACGTGCCTCTTCCCGCAGGGGTCTACGACTCGCTCACCCTGTCCGAGCTGTACCGATCCATCCATTCCCTCGAACACGGCGCCACGGTGGTTTGGTACGACCCCGCCGCGCCGGCGAACGAGGTGGCGCGGTTGATCGAGTTCTACGACCGCCGTCTCCAGGATGCCGCGGTGGGTCAAGATCGCGTGATCGTGGCCCCGTACGACTTCCCGGGCGACTCGGCGGGGATCCTGCCGGACGGCACCCAGATGGCCCTCGTCGCGTGGCACCGCCTTCGTACCTGCGCGAGCGTGGACCTGGCCGTCGTGTACGACTTCACGTCCCAATACAGCTTCCCCACCGCGAGCGGCCGGACCTACAAGGGCGAGGCGCCCGAGGCGGGTGCCGCGATCTGATGGCCAAGAAGAAGAAGCGGCCGCGCCAGCGACCACCGACCCCCTCCCAGGCGCCCGGACGGCAGGAAACGACGCGCGGAGGGGCGGCGCGCGGAGGCGCGAACGTCGAGCGTCGTGAGCGCAAGGATGAGGCGCGGCGGTTGCGGGAGGCGGAGCGACGCCGCGCGCGACGCGCGGCGTCGATCCGCCGCACGTTCACGTCCTTCGGGATCGCCGCCGCTGCCGTGGCGGCGATCACGCTCTTCCGGAGCTTCCAGGGCCCGAACGACATCCCTCGCCCCGCGATCCTTGCGGCCGAAGCGGCCGGCTGCACCACGGTCGAGCAGCCCGCCGCGAGCGCCCCGTCCGCCCTGCACCTATCGTCGGGGCAGGCCTACGACTACAAGGACAGGCCTGCCACCTCCGGATACCACGACCCATCGCCGCTGCCGAACGCGCCGAAGGTGTACGACACCCAACCGCCGGAGACGAGAGCGGTGCACTCGCTCGAGCACGGCGCCGTGTTCATCTATTACCTCCCCGGGGCCGACGGGCTCCCGCAAGACGTGATCGATCGGCTCGCGAACATCGCGCGGGGCGATACGGCCACCTTCCTCGCTCCCTATCCCACCCTGACCCCGGAGACGGCGCTCACGCTCACCGCGTGGAATCGTCGTCAATCGTGTCCGGCGAGCCAGTCGGGTGAGGGACTCAGCGCCTCGGATGCCGCCACGATCGTGAACGGTTTCGTGACCGCCTTCGAGTGCACCGGGAACGCACCGGAGAACGGCGCGTCGCCGTGCTAGCGATCAGCTGACCTGTACGTGGCACGACCCGTTCGAACACGCGATCGTCCCGTGCTCGAACGACGCCCGTGCCGCGCCGTTGACCGTGCGCACGCGCGTCCTCGGGTATCCGAGTGCTCCCTGCGCTCCGCCACGACCGAGGTAGGCGCCGAGCACCGGACCCCACAGGGCGTGGGCGCCGAGGCCTGACTTGAAGTAGATCCGACCGCGTTCGAGCACGACTCGACGACACGACAAGCACGCTCCCGGCGCGTACGTCCGAGCGGCGTGGGAGACGTTGGATACGGGCAGGCCGAGGCGGCCGGACGCCCCGCCGGCTCCGAGGTACTCGTTGTGGATCGCACCCCTGAGCCAGACGGTCAGGTCGACCTGACCGTTGCGGTAGATACCGCCTCGTTGGAAGAGCTGACGGGATCCGTGGTTGACGGCGAGCATCGTGGATCGCGGCAGACCCGGTCGGCACATCAGAGCGTCGTATTTCCCACGGACCGCACCCACGATGTTGCGGTCGGTGTTGATCCAGACCCGGCCGTCCGGAAGCCCCAGCGCATTCCTGAGCTCGCTGCCGGCGACGGAGGCGGATCCCCCGGTCCCCCGGGCGATCGCGCTCACGATCCGGCCCGACACCCCTCGCCGGACGTTGGTGAATCGAGTGATCGTCCCGATCCCGCCCGTGTAGGGGCCCAGGCGCGAGGACACGCTCGAGGCGGTGAAGCTCCTCATCCAGTCCGTCCACGGATTCGCCGAGGTGTACTCGCCCGGGTCGCAGACTCCTCGAAGATAGGGGATCGCGTAGGCGGGGTTCCCACCGTGCCACACGTCCTCGACGTTCTCGGAGTAGCCGCCGTCCGATGCCGCGTAGAACGCCTGGATGGTGGAGCCGTTGTAGGTCACGATCTCGCCGCCGGTGGTCGTCACGGCCGACACCCAACGGTTCCCGTCGATCCCGATCTCCTTGCTCCAGCCCACGTAGACCTGATCGCCCGCACCGTCGACGAGATGACAGTCACAGTCGCCGCGCAGACCGTTCCGCCGGATCTTGTAGGTCGCGTACGTCCGCGCGCCGACCGCCTGCGCTTGCAGCGCCGCAGCCGGCCAGCTGCTCGGCATCTCACCCAGCCCTCGCAGGTATCGCTCGAACGGCAGCTCGATCGTCAGCCGTTCGACACATCGGGTCGCACAGCCGAACAGATCGAACTCGAGGAACCCGTAGGCGTACGTGAACCCTTGGTGCCACACATCGTCCGCCTCGGGCACGAATACGCGCGCGCCTGTGTCGGAGAACGTCGCGAACAGCGGGCGAGCCGGACCCCCCCACCGGGTGCCCCCCACCAGCGCGCCGGTCTGATCGCGGATCGCGTACATCTGCAAGTTCCGCGCGGCCGACACCGTCCAGGTCTGCTCCCAGGGGATCTTCCCGACGGGTGTGACGCCGGGACCGTCGAGCCACAGACGCACAGGACCGTTCTTCGCCTTGAGGTGGATCGTCGAGCGCCCGCTGGTGAGCCCCACGCGAACCCTCTTGGGCAGCGTCGACGATCGAACCACCCGGGTCCTCGAGTAGAAGTGGGTCAGGATGTGTCGATACGACCAGCCCTGGTTCGCCAGACCGTATGCGCCCCATTGGGACATCCCGATGCCGTGGCCGTAGCCGGAGCCGTGGAACCGGAAGGTGTCGGCGGCGTTCGCGACTGATCCGCCCAGGAGCGCAGCGACGAGCACGACTGTGGTGAGGAGAAGGCGAACACGTCGAAACATCAGGGGCCCCAAGGTCGAGTTGGACACCCTACACAATCGGCCACGAACTCCAGAGGGTTGAATCTCGGGTCCGTACCACTGCTGACCTGGTGTTGCCCGGCTCGACGGGTCACCTCTCCGAGGGTTTGGACAAGGTCGTGGAGGCGACCTCGCCTCCTCAAGGTGAAGGATGAAGCCGACGCAACAGCAGGTCCCTGACGCCATCACGGAAGCGCTCGTAGCTGAACATGGTCGACGCGCGACGACGGCCTTCCGCGCCGAGGCGCTCGGCCAACTCGGGGTCTCGGAGCAATCTCGTCAGAGCATCCGACAGCCCGGCGACATCGTCGGGCTCGATGAGAAGGCCACTCTCGCCGTCGGCAACGACCTCGGGGATGGCCCCCGCGCGCTCGGCGACCACCGCCAAACCTGCGGCTCCGGCTTCGATGTAGACGAGTCCGAACCCTTCTCCCTGAGGCGGGTCGACCGACGTCCGCGAGGGAAGCGCGAACACGGCGGATCCCGAATAGAGCCGCTCGAGGTCGGCGTCTCCGACGCCTCCGACGAACGTCACCGATCGCTCGACTCCGGTCGCGAGCGCGAGGGCTGCAAGCCTCGGACGGTCGGAACCATCTCCCGCGATCACCAGGTGGGCGTCCCGGACCTGCGCGAGGACGCGGGGCCATCCTGCGATGAGCTTGTCGATCCCCTTGTACGAGTGTTCGGCCACGAGACGGGCAACGGCGAGCACCTGCTTCGGCGCTCGCGGCCGCGTCAGCTGGAGAAGCGGAGCGAGCTCGGGAGGCAAGCAGTGCGGAAGCACGATCACCGATCCGGGCACGAGGCCGGCCGTCATCTCCACGCGTCGAGCCGTGAACGCACTCGGTGCGAAGACGATGTCCGCTGCTCGAAGAGCCCTGCGCACGGTGCTCCTCAGATGACCCCAGACCTCCTCGCCGTGACACCAGATCGCGAACGGGGTTCCGGTCAATCGTCGAGTCACCAACGCGACGGATCCGAGGTGGGGGTGGCAAGCGATCACCAGGGCGTCGTCCCGCCAACGGCGAGCGTGCTTCAGTGTCGCGAGCAGGAAGCCGAGCTTCGATCGCAGGCCCACGCGACCCCCTGCCGTCCCCCGGCCCCGGTACAGGATCGGCGATGGTGCGTCGTCGGAGATCTGCCACACGGACAGCAATCCCACTCGTCCGCGACCGCAGAGGTCGACGAGTGCCCGCGCGAGCACACGCGTCACGCGTTCGATCCCCCCGACCCTTTCGGTGTGCGTCGACAACAGAAGCACGTGCGGAGGACGGGCTGCTTCGGACATCCCGGCCTATCCCTCCAGCACGGCGTCGTAGACGCCCACGGTGGCCTCCGCTGTTCGTTCCCACGTGAACGATCGAGCACGTTCGCTGCCCGCGGCGGCGATCCGCTGGCGGAGGTCGTGATCGCCCGCGATCCGTATCAGCCCATCTGCGATCGAGTCCACGTCCTCTCGGTCGACGAACACGGCCGCGCCATCGAGCCATTCGCGGGCGGCACCGTAGTTCCCTACGAGCACCGGGGTTCCGGCCGCCATCGCTTCCAGCGGTGGGAGTCCGAACCCCTCGTACAGAGACGGGTAGCAGAAGAAGGATGCGCTTGCGAGCACGTGCGGGAGCAGGTCGTCGGGGAGCCATCCGGTCCGGATCACTCCCGGCATGGTCGGCGGTTGGTTCCCCCACCCAGCGGGGCCGATCAGGGCGAGCGTCCAGCCCCTCAGCTCCGCGGCCGCCCGACGCCAGGCTTCGATCAGCCGGTTGAGGTTCTTGCGCGGCTGGATGGTCCCGACGGCCGCGACGAAGGGAGAGGAGATCCCGAGAGCCGCGAGACGTGCGGGAGGGAGCGGTGATGCGTCGAAGAACCGACTCGAGACCCCTTCCGGCGTGACCGAGACCCGTTCCCGGGGGACGCCGTAGCGCTCCATGACCTCTTCCGCGACCACCCGGCTGGGAACGATGATCGCGTCGGCCCGCCGGACGGACCATGGGGTCATGGCGCGGAGCCTCCGATTTCGCACTCCTCCATCGCTTCGCGCGAAGGCGAGGTCGTGCACCGTGACCACCCCTTTCGCTTCACGAGCAGGGGGAAGCACGAAGTTGGTTCCGTGTACGAGGTCGACGGGTCCGACCAAGCTCTCGATCACCGGGCGCGAGAGCCATCTCCACCCGATATCCAGTGCTCGCGCGGGGAAGCGCACGTGCCGGATATCCGCGTCGACATCCTTCGCCGTGAAGGACACCACGTAACCGTGCAGTTCGACGCCTCGGCTCGGGAGAGCCCGAGCGAGTTCACGAACGTATCGCGTGATCCCGGTGGGCTGCTCCCGCGCGGCGCCCGTGTCGAACGCGACTCTCATCCGGGCACCTTAGAGGCGATGCGAGATCGCGGCAGCGAGGAACACCTCACCGAGCAGCTCGACCGCTACCAAGCGACGCACAGGGAACGATCTCCTCAGGAGGATCCCGTGACGGCACCGGGCGGCACACGGGCGTGCTCCAGGGAAGCACCGTCGGGAACGCTCGCGCCCTCGCCGAGCACGCAGTCGACGAGGATCGCTCCGGCTCCGATCCGGGCCCTCGGGCCGAGGATCGATCCGAGGACGCGCGCGTCGCGCTCGACCACCGCCCCGTGGAGGAGCACCGAATCGTCGACCTCGGCTCGGGCAGCCACCACCCCGTCGTTCCCGACGACGACCCATCTTCCGAGGCGCGCACCGGGATCGACCTTGGCTCCGCGCCCGATCCACGGGGCTTCATACGCTCTCCCTCGGAGCTTCCCGGCCAGGAGATCGAAGTGTGCACCAAGGTATTGCTCGTGCGTGCCGAGATCCCGCCAATACGCCGGAGCTCGGAAGCCGTACACGGGCACGCCCTCACCGATCAGGGTTGGGAAGACTTCTCCCTCGATCCAGATGTAGGTCCCCGGCGACCACCCGCGGATGGCCGACGGCTCGAGGATGTACGTCCCCGCGTTGATGTCGCCGGGGATCGGATCTGACGGCTTCTCGCGGAACTCGGTGATGCGCTCTGACGGATCCGTGGCCACGAGTCCGAAGGCTCGCGCGTCCTCGACGTGCTGCAATGCGATCGTCGCCGCGGCGCCGCGGCGCCGATGGCTCGCGAGCATCTCGGTCAGATCGAGGTCGGTGAGGATGTCGCCGTTCAGGGCGAAGAACGACTCGTCGCCGAGCCGATCGAGCGCGCTCACGATGGCTCCGCCCGTACCCAGCGGCTCCGCTTCCGTGACCCACGTGATCGCCGGCTCGCCCCCCCTCGCTTCGATGAACGGGTGGAACGTGTCTTCGAGATAGGGCGAGGACATGATCACCTGACGGACGCCATGAGCGACGAGATGGTCGAGGACGTGATCGAGGATCGGTCGATCGACGAGCGGGAGCAGCGGCTTGGGCACGGTCTCGGTGAGCGGCCGGAGCCTGGTCCCCTCGCCGCCCACGAGCACGACCGCCTTCATGAGCTTCGTCGGCGGCGGCCCTCGCGACGGCCTCGGCCCGGTGGAGCGGGGACGGGCGGGAGAGAAGTGTCGAGGCTCATGCGTGACGCGTCTGCGCCACCAGGATGATCCCGACGACGATGAACACCACGCCCGCGTAGCGCAACGCCGGCACCTCCTGGTCGAGCACGAACCGGTCGGCGAGGAGGATCAGCACGTACGTGAGCGAGGCGAACGGGTACGCGAACGAGAGTGACGTCCTCGACAGCACGGCGAGCCACACGACCGCCGAGAGACCGAACAGGAAGAGCCCGGCCCACACGGTGGGCGTCGTCACGACGTCTCGGAGGGACTCCGAGCTGAGCCCCAACGTCCCCGAGCTGGCGGTGGCCTGGTCGACCCCGTGTTTCAGGGTGAGCTGCGCGACGGCGGCGAGCGAGACGGAGAACAGGATGAGTGCGATCAGCATGGCATGGCTCGTCTCCCTAGGTTGCGGCCCGGAGCGACCGTCAACGGTCACGTCGGATCGGTCTTCGGTCATAGGTCTTCGACCTCCACGGTCGGCCGGACCGCGAGCGGCGTCACGAGGTGATCCACATCCGGCACCGTCAAGGGGTAATGCTGCGTCTGCACATGGAACAGTCGTCCGTCCGGGGAATCGAGGCCGACACTCACGAAGTACGTTCCGCTCGCCCACGGTGCCGGCGGGATGTGGAAGCGGACCCGCTTCTTCCTGTCGACCGGGCCGAGGCTGACGCCCAGGAGCGACGTCTTCCCCTCGAGCACCGCTTGGTTCGAAGAGGCCGACACCACGGCGAACGATACCGCTGCATCAGGGACTGCGACGTCCGCGCGCAGGTCCACCGTGATCGTGAGTCCTTCGCCCGACCGCACGGTGTCCCGAAGACCTCCGTCGGATTCGATCGCCACCCCCGAGATCTCCACTTCACGGCTTCCTTCCTCGGGCACGAAGAGTGGATCATCGCTGAGGAGCCGGTGCCGGAGCGTACGCACGACGTCGTCCGGAGTGCCGACCGCGTACACCCTGCCGTGGTCGAGCATCACGGCCTCGTCGCAGACCTCTCGAACCACGTCCAGCGTATGGGTCACGAGCACGATCGTGCGGCCCTCCGACTGGAACCGTCGCACGCGATCGAGGCAACGTCGTTGGAACGATTCGTCACCCACCGCCAGAACCTCGTCGATCAGCAGCACCTCCGGGTCCACATGGACGGCGACCGCGAACCCGAGCCGCACCAACATCCCCGAGGAGTAGAACTTCATCTGGTTGTCCATGAAGTCCTCGAGCTCGGCGAACGCCACCACGTCGTCGTAGATCCGATCGGTCTCCCGCCGCGACAAGCCGAGGAACGAGGCGTTGAGGTACACGTTCTCCCGGCCGGTGAGATCGGGGTGGAAGCCCGCGCCGAGCTCCAAGAGCGCCGCGAGACGCCCTCGATACCTGATCATGCCGGCGGTGGGTCGCAGGATCCCCGCGATGCACTTCAGCAGCGTCGTCTTCCCGGAACCGTTGTGGCCGATCAAGCCGAGGGAGGATCCGTCCGCGATATCGAACGAGACGTCGCGGAGCGCCCAGAACTCTTCGGACCGGGAGCGCGAGACCAGCAGGCGTTGCTTGAGGGACGTCGGGCGTTCCCGGTAGAGCCGGAACATCTTGGAGATCCCGTCGATCTGGATGGCGGTCGTCACAACTCCTCCGCGAAGTCACCGGAGCGGTGGAAGAACGAGCGCCACGACAACAGCAGGAGCAGAAGCGAGACGCCGAGCACCGCGAGCAACACGCCTGCGACCCACTGAAGTGACATGACGGGAAGGATCGGATCCTCCCCGGGAGACGGCACGACCGCGTAGAGGCCTCGCTGGAACCCGATCACGATCACTGCGACGGGATTCAGGAGGTACAGCGCCCACGCGTCGAGTCCGAGGATCTGGACCTGCTCGAGCTTCTGTTGGACCAGCCACCCTTGATACACGATCGGCGTGAACCAGAACCACACCAACAGCGCCAGGCTCATGAGATGACCGACGTCGCGGTAGCGGACGTTCATCGCCGAGACCCACAACGTGATCGCCGTGGTGAACACGATCAACGCGGCGATCGCGAGGGGGTAGAGCAGCAGGTCCGGAAGACGGAACCCGTGGCCTGAGAACACGATGAAGAGCAAGAGAACGGCCGACTGGAGCACGAAGTCGAAGAGCGCCACGCCCACGGACGCAAGTGGAAGGATCTCGCGCGGGAACGCCATCTTCTTCACGAGGTTCGCGTTGTCGATCACGGATCGCGACCCGGCCTGGAGGGCGTTCGAGAAGAAGCTCCACGCGAGCAGTCCCGACAGCAAGAAGACCGGGAAGTCCGGGATCGGGTTGCCGAGGACGGTGACCAAGAAGGAGAACACGGCCAGGAAGACGACCGGGTTCAGCAGGGACCAGACCGCGCCGAGGACCGACGCCGTGTACTTCACCTTCAGCTCTTTGCGGGCGATGTTGACCAACACCTCGCGATGCGCGAGAAGCTCTCGGACCCGCGACCCGACGTGGAGGCGAGGCGGCTCGGAGGTTCGCTCGATGGGGATCGAGGTGATGATCGGACTCCTTTCGATGCGCCGCTCGACCGGTGAGGAGCCCCGGCCTCGGGGAACGCCCTGGTCAGGGGCGAGGTCGCGAGTGTAGCAAGGGCGTTGCGCCACACCGTTCGGCGGTCATGGCGATCGTTGGAAGCTTTCGAGGGCGCGTGCGTAGGAGACGCCGTAGCCTTCGCTCACGAGGGTCTCGTCCACCCCGACCGCGGCGAGGTTCCCGGCCCATCGAGCGAGAACGGCCCTGGCCGGATCGAGGACGATGTCGCGCGTCGCGACGATCGCCTGCTCGTACGCCCTCGCCGTCGCATCCGAGTCCCGGAGCGCGGCCATGTGGGCGCGCGCGGCCTCTCCGATCCGTGCGCGCCGCTCCGGATCGTCCCGCAGCTCCCGGATCCGCACAGCGAGCTCCACGGGATCCGCAGGACCCGAGGCGACGCGGACCACGAGCTCTCGGGGGATGTCGAGGTACGTTCCCGTGGCCGAGACGATCGTGGGGACGCCGGCCACCATCGCCATCGAAAGCGACCCGCTGACCTCTCCTCGGTGTGGGAAGCGGAGATCCACCGCGACGTCGGCCGCCACCAGCCAGGCGCGGAAGTCGTCGTCGGAGACGTCGTGGTGCACGGTGACGCGATCGCCGACCGCGTGGTCGGCGATCACGGCGTCGAGGTCGGTGCCCGGGATGCGGCGCCCGACGACCACGGCATGCACGTCGGGCGGCAACGTGGCGATGGCCTCGATGAGCGCCGGGAGGCACTTGGCTTCGTTGATGTCTCCGGGCGCGACCACCAGGGTGCGAGCCCCCCGGGCCTCGAGCGTCGCCCGGAGCTCGCGCGCGCGCGGCTCCGCGCGACGCATCGACGCTTCGTCCTCCACCACGGGATGTGGCACCGTGAAGATCGGCGTTCGAACGCCGACCGTCTCGAGGTACCGCTTACAGAACTCCGAGTGGACCACGATCCCGCGAGCGGCCCGCGCGACGGCAGCGCACCACACGACCCGCAGAGGCTCGTGCTGCGCGATGTCGGGATCCGTCACGCGGCCCCGCAGAGCGGCGGCCTCACGGGTCGCGGCGAACGCGAGAGGATCACCCGCCATCTCGAGCTTCCTGACGAGCCCGTCGAGCGCGAGGTCGTGAAGCACCACGAGCCCGGGCGACGCGAAGGCGAGCCGATAGATCAGCCGATGGAACCCGGCGTTGTTCCCGAGCTGGTAGATCCCGAGGTCGTAGCTACGGATCGATCGCGGGTGGTGGGCCTTCACCGGCCACAGGACGTCGGTGCGATGTCGCTCCAGGAAGCCGATCCGACCCAGGCCGTCGAGGACGGCGCGATCGTAGGACGCGATCCCGGTGGCCGCCGGCGGCATGGGGCCGACGAAGGCCAGGCGGCCGTTCGTCGGCCGCCTCCCGGGCAGCGGCGGTCGCAGGCCGATGCGGCGCGCCACCCTGCCGGCGATCCTGCGCAACCGCGGATTCATGCGAGCAGCCGCGCGACGACCTCGGGCCATTCGGGCACCGTCTCGCGCACGAGACGGTGCCCTTCGAGGCCCCAGCGCCGCGCCGCCTCCCGGTCCGACCACAGCCGATCGAACGCCTCGGCGATCGCCCTCGGCTCGGGTGTCGTGACGAGTCCCGACTCGGCATCGCGGACGAACTCGAGTGGGCCACCGCTGTCGGTGAGGGTCACGACCGGCCGGGCGGCTGCGAACGCCTCGATCGTGACGTAGCCGTAGTCCTCGTCGTAGGGACCGAAGAACACGCCGAGCGCGCCTCGGTAGAGGTCCTGCAGCCGTTCGTCCGAGACTCCGATCTCGAGCCGGACCTTGTCCTCGAGCCCGTGCGCGCGGATGCTCCAGCGGAGCGATCGCTCGTCGGGGCCACGCCCGACGAGCACGAGCTTGACCGGCGTCTTCACGTACCGCATCGCATCGATCGCCAGGGACTGTCGTTTCAAGATCTCGAGACGGCTCGGATAGAAGAGGTAGTCCCCCAACTCCTCGGGGTCGCGAGTGAGGAGCGCATCGGTGGCCGGCGAACGGTGATACAGCGCCTCGCCCTTCAGACGAAGGGAATCCCAGAGGCGGCCGGCGACGTTCTCCGAGTTCGTGAAGATCCGCTTCGCCTCGCCGAGCCCGAGCCGGTCGGAGTTCCACACCAGCTTCCGGACCGTGGGGCCCTCCTCCTGCCTCGAGAGGTCGGCGAACTCGGGGTGATCCCAGAGCTCGTAGGCGGAACGATGCTGGTGGATCAGCCACACGATCTTGCGCTCGTGCGGCGCCAGGTACGCGGGGAACTTCAGCGCGATGACCGCGTCGACCTTCAGACCGTTGGACTCCGTGATGTCGAAGCTCCGCCACACCGCCATCTGGTGCGCGAGCTCGGTGGCCGGGTACCACTTCCCGGCGATCGTCACCTGCTCGGCTTCGTGGCCGGAGTCGCGCAAGGCGCGCACGAGGGACTCCGCGTGGAGCTCCGCACCGCCGCGGCTGAACGCGGTCTGCGGATGGAGGACCGCGACCCTCATCGAGGATCTCCTCCGCGGCCTTCGAGCTCCTCACGCAGGCGTGCGACTTCCTCCTCGGTCTCCAGGAGACGTTGCGCGAGCTCGCCGTTCATCTCGGCGAGGTCGCCCAGAAGTCGGTCATAGCGCATCGTCGAGAACCGCGTGAGTCGCCACACGAGAGACTTGGTCCTTCGCCGCCAGCCCACCGCCGATCCGAGCGCGGTTTCGCCGATCGGCACGAGCTGCCGCTCCTCGATGCGCATCTGATGCGCGAAGGCGTCCAGCCGTTCGCGGAGCGAGCCGACGTCGGCCGGTACCCGTGAGACCCCGTCTCCCGCCCAGTAGACCTCGCGAGCCAGAGACGCGGTCGTCCCGTCGGCCCCCGACTCGCTCGCCTCCGCGCCCCCAGGCACGCCCATATCGTCCGGGCTCGGACCGGTGCGCTCCTCGCCGCTCACGAAGCCGCCTTGACCGCCCAGATCGCCACGTCCTGGGCACGCCCCCGGTGATCCTCGTGGAGGAAACGAACCTCGACGTTCGCGAAACCCGCGTGCTCGGCCATCAGCTTCAAGGTCTCTGGGTGCCCCGGCCAGGTGTGTGTCACGTCGGCGACGAAATAGTCGGCGATCGCGTCCGGGTTCTGGCCGTTGATGGTTTCGAGCAAGAACGCCCCTCCGGGGCCCAACGCCCGATGGACCTCCTCGAAGAGATGCACCCACGCGCGCCTGGGGAGATGTTCGATCAGCTGGATCGCACTGACGCCGCCGACCGGGTCGTCGGGCCTGGCCTCGAGGTAGGCGAGGACGTCCGCGAGCGTCACGTCGATCCCGTGCGCGCGGCACGCGTCCACCGCACCGGGCGAGGAGTCGACCCCTTCGGCATCCCAGCCCCACTCGCGGAGGAGGATGCAGAACTCTCCCTGGCCACAACCGAGGTCGACCCACCGAGGGCGATCGCCTTCATCGGCCCTCGTCGCGTCCCGCAACGGCAGGACCAGGTCCTCGTAGCCATGCAGGCGCTCCTCCACCGACTCGGAACTGCCCCGCATCCGCTGCTCGAAGGCCCAGTAGTACTCGTCCGGGATCTCGGACCACACCGCGCTCTCCGTCGACGTCGTCCCGGTGGGGGTGAGCGCTCGGAGGGCGAGCTCGAGTCGCTCGTAGTCGCCCCTGGCCTTCTTCGTCTCCTCCTCGGCCTCAGCGAGGCGGGAGGCAAGGTCGGCCGCCACGGTCGCGAGATCGGCGGTCAGGCGGTCGTACCGTCGGGTCGCGGGTCGGGTCGAGCGGAAGATGATCGCCTTGAGTCGCCGCTTCAGGGAGGAAGGGGAATCGAGGAACGGATCGCCCTCGGGCACTCCTTGGACTTGGTCGGTCCGCAGGCGCGCGACGAGATCCCGCAGGGCGCTCGCGAGCTCACGGGTGCTTCCCTCCCACGGTCCGGCACCCGCCGCAGGCTCGGGCGGTCGATCCTCCTCCATCGCGGGACAGGCTACACCGGAGGGGTTCGGGAGTTCCCGGCGACGGTTTCCTCGACGCGCTGACGGAGCTGCCAACACCGAGGGCAGCGTGCTCACCATGAACACAGGAACGCCACAGGGCCGCCACGGTGCGGCCGGAGGCACCGGCTAGTCTGGAGATGACCGATGGCAGAACGCATCTCCGGGCACGGCACCCTGGCGCGGGCCCTCGTAGGGGTGACCGCCTCCCTGGCGCTGCTCGTCGGGGTCGTGACCGCCGGACTCACCGTCCGTTGGGTCCAGCTCCGTGGAGTCGGGACACACCCCTTCGACGTCGTACTGCCCTCGGGCTCGCCGGTGCCGGCTCGGACAGGGCCGTGTACCGACTCGGCGTGCAACTACCTGCTGCTCGGATCCGATTCGCGCGCCGGCCTTCCGGACGAGTTCGGCACCAACGAGGACATCGGTGGTACGACCCGAGCGGACACGATCATGCTCGTGCATACCGATCCGCGTCTGCAGAAGGCGATCGTGCTGTCGTTCCCGCGCGATCTATGGGTCCACATCCCTGGGCGGGGGTTCGACAGGATCAACACCGCGTTCGAAGGGGGTGTCAAGGGCGGCGGTCCACAACTGATGGCGCAGACGGTCTCCGACCTCACTCGACTGCCTATCGACCACACTCTCTACGTCGACCTCGACGGCTTCCGGAAGATCGTGGACACGCTCGGCGGCGTCGACATGTGCATCCCTGCCTACAACGTGAACACACCGGGATGGCTCACGGGCACCGACGCGAACGGGGACCCGACTCGGCTCTACGTCGGCGACATCGGCCATATCGCGGACCCCAACTCCGGGCTCAACATCGAACCCGGCTGCCAGCGCCTGGACGGAACCCAGGCGCTCGCCTACGTGCGATCGCGTCACCTCCCTTGCGATCACGTCCCCGACTTCTCGCGGATCGGGCGCCAGCAACAGTTCCTGCGTGCGGTCGTGAACCAGATGTTGAGACCCAGCGTGGTCGTGAAGGCGCCGGCTCTGGTGACTCCCGTCCTCCAGAACCTCCGACGCGATCAGGGACTCCTCCCGAGCGACCTCGTGTATCTCGTCGGACAGCTTCGTGGTCTGAACACGGGAGCGGTCGAATTCCGCGCGGTCCCCGGGGTGGCGGGCCTGGAGGGCACGCGATCGGTGGTGAAGGTCGATCCATCCGCTTCGAGGATCTTCGCTGCGATCCGTGAGGGGAAGCCGCTGGGCGATGCAGGCACCCAGCTGATCAGCACGCCGCCCTCCGAGGCGAACACGCGAGTCGCCGTCGTCGATGCGAGCTCCGAGGGGAAGGCGAGCCGCGTCGAGGGGATCCTCGCCGACGCGGGGTTCGACGTCTCACCCGGCATCTGGGGCGATGAGCGAGCGCCGGCCGACGTGCAGGGTCCCGCGATCGTCTTCCGCCCGGGAGCCGAGGTGTACGCACAGGTCGTGAGCGCGTATTTCCCGGGATTGCGAATGGTCGAATCCGAGCACCTTCGCGGCGACGCAGGTCGCGATCGTCGTCACGCCGTCCTACGCCCCCGTCCCTCCCGGGGGTGCCTCCGGCGCCCCACCGAGCGAGTGCCCGGGGACTGCCGCGTAGATCACCTCCTAGTCGGATCCCAGCGCCAACCGATACGCGCCCACCAAACGGCTCGCGGTGTTCGCGGGCGAGAGAGAGCGCGCCCTCTCTCGCCCCGCGGCGACCAGCTCACTGCGGAAGCCCTCGTCTTCGAGCAGGCGCTCCATCGCGTCGGCCCACCCGTCGACGTCGTCGGGGTCGAGAAGGATCCCGGCGTTCCCCACGACCTCAGGAAGGGCCGTGGCGTTCGAGGCGATGATCGGACATCCGAGCACCATCGCCTCGGCCACGGGCAAGCCGTATCCCTCGTGACGAGACGGGAACGTGAGGGCGACCGATCGTCGGAACAGCGTCTCGAGATCCGCGCGAGGGATGCGGCCGAGGCGATGGACCCGATCGTGGACACCGAGGCGGCCCACCTCGGCGAGCGTCGCGTCCTCACCCGCGCCTCGGGCGCCGGTGAGAACGAGCGACACCGACGGGTGAGATCTCGCGACGCGCGCGAACGCGCGGAGCAGCACGAGGTGGTTCTTGTGGGGGTGCGTGATGGCGGCGTAGAGGAAGAACGGCCCCCCGATGCCATAGGCGTCGGAGCCCCCAGCGGCTTCGGTCACCGTCTCGCGTGGGAACAGCGGTGCGGGGACGACGATCGCCTTGGCCTCGTCGAGGTCGAGGCGATCGATCAGCAGGCGGCGGGTGTACTCGCTCGGCGTGGTGACGACTCGTGCGCGGCGCGCCGCTGGTCGAAGACGCCGACGGAGATAGGCGCCTTTGAGCCGCCCCAGATCCTGTGGCCGCACGATCGCCTGAAGGTCGTGGATCGTGACGACGGCGGGCCGGGTCCGCACGTGGGGGATGGTGTTCGCCACATGATGCACCAGATCGAGAGGACGCCGGGACGCCTCGAGGGCGAGCCATGTCGACTCGATCGCGATCCGGATCGGCGGCGAGTCACCGGATATCGGTGCGATCACCGTGGCATGGTGAGAAGCGAGATCCGGGTGGGCGTCGCGGAACCGCCTGTTGACGAACAGGGTCAGTTCCACATCCTCCGCGGCCTCGGAGCCGAGCGCGCGCAGGAGCCGCTCGATGTAGACCTCGGAACCACCGACCACACCGGGCTTGAGGTACAGGAGGTTCACCCCGACCTGGAGCCGCCCTGCTTGCGTTGCGATCAACGACCGAAGCGGTCAAAGGGTCCGGGCACGATTGGTACTCTAGCCAACCGCATCCAGACGTCTCGATCCGATGCGCCCTTCCTATCACCGGAGGCACTCGGTGCGCCTGTCGATCCTCAACCTGTTCTACCCTCCTGACCTCGCGCCCTCGGCGCACCTCGCGGCGTCGCTCGCCCAGCACCGGGCCGCCCTCGGCGATGACGTCACCGTTCTGTGCGGAACGGGGGCCTATCTCGGAGGCTCCGCCCCGACCGATGGGACCGCCTCCAGAGGAGACGACGCGATCGGAACGACCGGGGTGCGCGTCCTCCGCCTCTGGACGCCAGGCTTGGGGAAGGCGAACACGATCCGCCGCCTCGGCGACTACGTCTCCTTCCTGATCGGAGCCGTCGCCCGGATGGCCGTGCTCGGCCGTCAAGACGTCATCGTGAGTCTCACGACGCCGCCCTACATCGTGCTCGCAGCGATCGCGCACCGTCTCTTGCATCCGAGGGCCCGGATCATCCTGTGGTCGCTCGACGTGTATCCCGACGCCGCAGAGACCTATCGGAAGATCCGGCCGGGCGGACCGATATCTCGTGTGCTGCGAGCGCTGAACCGATGGCTCTACCGACGCGTCGACCACGTCGTGGCGCTGGACGAAGCCATGCTGAGGCGTGTGCTGGCCGGATACGCCCGGGACGGGAAACCGAGCGGGTCGGTGATCCCCACATGGGAGCCGATGGCGCTGTTCCCGCGTCGGGATGGCTCCAGCGTCTGGGACGGCTACCGGGACCCCGAGCTCGCGGGCCGGTTCATCGTGCTTCACCCGGGGAATCTCGGGTTCGGTCACCCGATCGCTTTCATCGCGGACGCGGCGGCCCAGCTGGTCGATGAGAAGGTGACGTTCCTGTTCGTCGGCGGCGGTGCCCGCGTCCCAGAGCTGGCCGCGGAGGTCGGGCGCCGGAACGTCAAGAACGTGCATTTCCGGGACTACGTTCCAAGAGGTGAGACGCCCGCCGTCCTCGCGGGAGCCGGCTGCACCCTCATCTCGCTCGACGACCGTTCGCTGGGGATCATGAGCCCCTCGAAGATGAACAGCAGCCTGGCGATGGGGGTCCCGGTCCTCTACGCCGGCCCGACGGGCACCAACGTCGACGACGCGATCACCGAGTATGCCTGCGGGTTCTCGCTGCGCCAGGGCGACGTCACCGGCCTCGTCGAAGCGATCCGCCGCCTCCGATCCCACCCCGAGCTCGCTGCGGCGTTGTCGAAGAACGCGCGGCGAGCCTTCGAAGAGACCTACTCCGATCGAAGCGCGCTCCCCCGGTTCGACTCGCTGTTGGAGGAGCTCACCGGCTCCGGAGCGTGACCACTCGCGGGATAGGATGGCGCGTTCGAGCGAGGGGAGAGCGTGGGAGGCGACCCGATACGCGTGCTGCTGGTGGGAACCGGCGATGATTTCGGCACCGAGCTCGAAGGCGACGATTTCGAGGTCGCCCGGATCCCGGACCTCGCTGCGCTCGGTCCGGGAGCCGAACAGGATGCCGTGATCGTCGCACTCGACGATCCCGGCCCTCTCGAGGCGCTCGAGACGCTCCGACTCAAAACCCCCGCCGCCGCCGTCCTCGTCCTCACGACCTCCGACCGCGAGGCGGACGGAGCCGTGGCGTTGCACGCCGGCGCGGAGGATCACCTCGTCCTGGGCTCCATCGCGGACGGCCTGCTGCCGCGGGCCATCCGTTACGCGGTCGAACGACGGCGGCTCCGCCGCGAGCTCGCGACCATCGACGAGAAGACCCGCCTGCCCAATCTCCGCGGCTTCGTCGCGATCGCCGAGCACCAGTTGCGCATGGCCAACCGCGCCGGAACATCGGTCGTACTGCTCTTCGTGCGTTTCGACGATCGACGGACCGCGGGCGCATCATCCGCGTTGGCTGATCAGGTCGCCATCGAAGCCGCCGAAGTGCTCCTCAGCGCGATCCGCGACTCCGATCTCCCCGCACGCATCGCGGACGACACGTTCTGCGTGCTGCTCTCCGGCGATGCGAAGGGTTCCGAGGTGGCCGTCCTCTCGAGGCTCGTCGAGGCGATCGCCGTGCACGACGCGAACAAGCCCGAGCCGCAGCCCCTGGCGCTGTCGGTCGGCAGCGCGATCTACGACCCGGCCGATCCCGTCTCCCTGGAGGGCTTGCTTCGAACCGCCGAAGCCGAGATGCGACCACACGCATCCGAGACTCGATGACCTGCGAATACCTCCCGCGATCATCGGATCTCCAGGAAGGCGGTACCCACGAGCGCGGTGATGACGCTGGGAAGGACGCGGGACGAACCGATGGGCTCTGCTGATCGGGCCGAGACCCCGGACGACGCCCTGCTCCTGCGGGTCGGCGCCGGGGACGAGCGCGCGTTCCGCGAGCTCTTCGCTCGATACGCACCCGTGGCGCACGCACTCGCCTTCCGGCTGGTCCGCCAGGCCCAGGTCGCCGAGGAGATCGTCCAGGAGGCGTTCCTCGCCGTCTGGCGGACCCCGGAGCGCTTCGACCCGGCCAGGGGTTCCGTTCGCTCGTGGTTGATGGGGACCGTCCATCACCGCGCCGTCGACGCCGTGAGACGAGAGCAAGCCCAACGCCGCCGCGCGGATCAGGCCGCGGCGCTGGTGCCGAGGGTCGCGGAGGACCCGACCGATGACGTCCTGTCCGCCATCGATCTCCCCCGGGAGCGCCGCCTCGTGCAGAAGGCTCTCGCGGGGTTGCCCGACGAGCAGCGTGACGTGATCCAACGGATGTACTTCGACGGGATGTCGCAATCGCAGATCGCCGAGCGGACCGGGCTCCCGCTGGGCACGGTGAAATCCAGGACGCTGCTCGCCATGCGCCGGCTGCGGGCCCACCTCGGAGAGGTCGCGCCATGACCCTCGACCACACACTGATCGACGAGCTGCTGGCGATCCGGTCACTGGGCGGCCTGGACGAGGATGATGCCGTGGTCCTCGAGCGCGAGCTCGCGGCCCACGGTGACTGCGCCGAGTGTCGTCGGATCGATGCCGAACACGCCGAGGTCGCCGGGATGCTGGCGCTCGCGCTCGATCCGCGCCCGGTGGACGAGGACATGGCCGATCGCATCCTCGCCCAAGGTCGGGGGCCGGACCGGACCGCGGCCGCGCCGCCGGCGGATGAGCTCTCGGGCCGCCGCGATGCTCGACTCGGCCGATGGCAGGCGGCTTTCGGCGTCGCGGCGGCGGTCGCGCTCGTCCTCGCATTCGTACTGGCCACGCGTCCGGATGGTGGGACCCAGGTGCCCGGCACGATCGTGACGTTCGAAGGAACCCCCGGCGAGTTGGCGATGGCCTACACGCCCGGCGAGCGTGATGCGCTCGTGTGGGGAACGGGTCTCTCGGATCCCGGGGCCGGCAAGGTCTACGAGCTGTGGATGTTCGAGAACGGCAACCCCGTCCGCGCCGCCTGCATGACCCCGACCGACGGAGCCGTCGCCGCGCACCTCGACGCCGATCTCTCATCAGCCGAGCTGATGGCGGTCACGGTCGAATCCACCGATTGCCCCGCCGCGCCGACCACCGACCCCGTCTTCACCGCCGAGCTCGCCTGAAGGTCGACTTCGCGACCCTCGACGCCGCGTCGGGCGTAGGCTTCCGCCGTGACGGCGGACGAAGAGAGGTCCGACTCACCCGACGCGATCGCCGAATCCGGCGCCGAGGGGCTCGACAACCGGACGAGACTCATACGGGTGGAAAGCCTCCTGGGCCGTCCTCCGGTGACCTGTCCTCCCTCCACCTCGGTGAGGGAGGCGGCCGGCCTGATGGCTCGGGAGCGGATCTCCTCGGTCCTGATCCCTCACGGCGAGGGGCTCGGCATCTTCACCGACCGCGACCTCCGAGGGAGGGTGGTCGCGCCCGGTCGTGACCCCGCCGGACCGATCTCCGACGTGATGACGGTGAGTGCGAAGACGATCCCCAGTTCGGCCATGGTGGGGGAAGCGGTCCTCGCCATGCTCGAGGGCGGCTTCCACCACATCCCGGTGATCGATCCGGCTGGAGAGGTGCTCGGTGTCATCACCGACACGGACCTGATCGGGCTGGGCCGCGACTCGCCGTTCCTCCTCAAACGGGCGATCGAAGACGCGAGCGATACGGCGGGTGCGATCGCCGTTGCGTCCAACCTCCCTCGCGTCGTCGGTTCGATGGTGCGGACGGGCGTCGACCCGGTGGACATCGGGTATGCCGTGGCGCTCATGACGGATTCGCTGACGAGGCGATTCGTGGACCTGTCGATGGAAGACCTCGGCAGCGCACCCGTACCGTGGGCGTGGCTGGCCCTCGGCAGCGAGGCGCGCCGCGAGCAGGGACTGCACTCGGATCAGGATCACGCGATCGCGTACGACGCGCCCGGCGGGCCGGACGTCGATCCGTACTTCGCCTCGCTGGCCAAGAGCGTGACGGCAGCCCTGGAGGCCGCCGGCATCCCGAGATGTCGCGGGGAGGTGATGGCGACGGAGCGACCCTTCCGACGCCCGTTGGATCAATGGGTGCAGGCCTTCCGAGGCTGGATGAGCGATCTCGGCATCGAAGGAAGCTTCCAGGCATCGATCATGTTCGACTACCGGCGGGTGGCGGGCACGCTCGATGCCGAGAGCCGCCTGGACGAGGTGGTCCGCGAGGCGCCACGCCATCCGGGGTTCGCCGCCCGCCTCGCGCACCGTGCGCTCGACCTTCGACCGCCGCTTGGCGCGTTCGACCGGCTCGTGACCGAGCGCCGAGGGTCGCATGCGGGGACGCTCGACATCAAGCATCGGGGCCTGCTGATCGTGACCGGTGTCGCCCGGGCGCTGACCATCGGTCGGGGGATCGTCGAGCGGTCCACGATCGGACGCCTCCGGAGACTGCGAGAAGACGATGGTCTGGACGCCGCCCTTGCGGCCGACGTCGAGGAGGCGTTCCGCTTCCTTTGGGGGATCCGTCTCCGGCATCAGACGGAGGCCGCGTTCCGCGGGGCAGAACCCGACGACTACATCGATCCTCGGAACATCGGGCCGGTGTCGCGGCCGGCGCTTCGCGAAGTGTTCCGCGTGATCGAAAGGGTGCAGCGCGCCGTCGCTCTGGAGCTTGGTCTGCACCACCGCTGAGCGGTGCCTCCCTAGCGACTCGCGAGCGCTTCCCGAAGCACCATCGGCAGGATGCCGCCGTGGCCGAAGATCGCGACCTCCGCCGCTTGATCGATCCGCACCTTCACCGGGAACGCCTCTGACGTGCCGTCTTCGCGCGTGACCTCGAGCATGGCGTCCTGTCCGGGCACGATCCCGATCTCCAAACCGCGGACCGAGAACGTCTCCCGGCCCGTCAGGTGGTGACTCTCCGCCGACTCACCGGGCTCGTACTGCAACGGCAAGATCCCCATCCCCACGAGGTTCTGACGATGGATCCTCTCGAACGACTCGGCGAGCACGAACCTCACGCCGAGAAGCGCGGGGCCTTTCGCAGCCCAGTCCCGCGACGAACCGCTTCCGTACTCCTTGCCCGCGAGCACGCCGAGGGGCGATCCCTCCTGGCGGTACCGCATGGCGGCCTCGTAGACGCTGATCACTTCCCCGCTGGCAAGGTGCGTCGTCCACCACCCCTCCGTCCCCGGCGCGAGCTCGTTGCGAAGCCGGACGTTCGCGAACGTGCCCCGCATCATCACTTCGTGGTTCCCTCGTCTCGCTCCGTAGGAGTTGAATTCGCGTGGCTGGACCCCGTGTTCGATGAGGTACCGACCCGCGGGGGAATCGGGGCGGATCGCGCCCGCGGGCGAGATGTGATCCGTGGTGATGGAGTCGCCCACCTTGACCAGGATCCGGGCGCCGTCGACACGCGCTCCCTCCACCTCGGCGTCACCGACCGGGCCGGCGACCTGATCCGAGAAGAAGGGCGGTTCGCGGACATAGGTGGAGTCGGGATCCCACTCGTACGCCGGCCCGGTCGGCGTCGGCAGCGCTCGCCAGCGATCGTCGCCTTCCCAGATCCGGCTGTATTGCTCGATGAATTGATCCTCGGTCACCGCGGTCGCGATCACCTCGGCGACGTCCTGCGGGCTCGGCCAAAGATCACGGAGGAACACGGGGCCGTCGGCGCCGTCGCCGAGCGGCTCGGTGGTCGGGTCGAAGTTGATCCTCCCGGCGAGGGCGTACGCCACCACGAGCGGTGGCGAGGCCAGATAGCTCGCCCGGACCTGTGGGTGTATGCGGCCTTCGAAGTTCCGGTTGCCGGACAGGACGGCGACCACGTTCAGCTTCTCGTCGTCTATGAGTTTCGCCACGTCGTCCGGGAGCGGGCCGGAGTTCCCGATGCAGGTCGTGCAGCCGTATCCCACGAGGTTGAATCCGAGCTTCTCCAGGTAGGGCGTCAGCCCCGCTCGGTCGAGGTAGTCCGTGACGACCCGGGAACCCGGCGCCAGCGACGTCTTGACCCAAGGCTGCGACTCCATGCCGGCGTCGACGGCCCGCTTGGCGAGCAGCCCGGCGGCGACCATCACGGACGGGTTGGATGTGTTGGTGCACGATGTGATCGCCGCGATCACGACGGAACCGTGTCCCACGTCCCGTCCGTTGGGGGTCACTTCCTCCGCCCACTCCTTCTCGTCGGCACTCGAGTCGGGGTTCCCCCCCTCGTTCAGGAACCGACCCACCTCCGTCGGCTTGGGGTCGGGTTCGGCGTGCCGCGCGAAGGCGTCGACGAACGACTCCCAGACCTTGGGGAGCGCGACCCGGTCCTGCGGTCGCCGGGGACCCGCCATCGAAGGTTCGATCCGAGTGAGATCCAACTCCAGGATCTCGGTGAAGCTGGGGGCCGGATCGGCGTCGGTCCGGAACAACCCCTGCGCCTTCGTGTACCGCTCGACCCGGTCGATCAACTCCCCTCGACCCGTGAACCGAAGGTACTCGAGCGTTCGCTCGTCGACGGGGAAGAACGCCGACGTGGCTCCGTATTCGGGGCACATGTTCGACAGGGTCGCCCGGTCCGCGATCGTGAGCGACGAAAGGCCCGCTCCGTAGAACTCGACGAACCGTCCGACGACCCCGTGGGCACGGAGCATCTGCGTCAGGGTGAGGACCAGGTCGGTTGCGGTCGTGCCCGGCGGCAATCCGCCCGACACCTGTACGCCGACGACGTCTGGCTGGGGAAGGAACGTCGGCTGTCCCAGCATGGCCGCTTCGGCCTCGATGCCGCCGACCCCCCAGCCAAGCACTCCGAGACCGTTGATCATCGTCGTGTGGGAGTCGGTCCCCATCAACGTGTCGGGGAATGCCACACCGTCGCGCACGCTCACGACCTGCCCGAGGTGCTCGAGGTTCACCTGGTGGCAGATCCCGGCACCCGGAGGAACGACGCGGAGCCCGTCGAACGCCTGTTGAGCCCATCGGAGGAGCGCGTACCGCTCACCGTTGCGCCGGTACTCCCATTCGATGTTGGCCTCGTACGCCTCCGGCGTTCGGAAGAGATCGACCTGGACCGAGTGATCGATGATCAGGTCCACGGGCACGAGCGGGTTCACCGAAGCCGGATCCCCCGCGGCCCGGGCGACGGCGCTCCGCATCGCAGCGAGGTCGACGACCGCCGGCACCCCGGTGAAGTCCTGCATCAGGACACGGCCCGGCATGAACGCGATGTCCGCGGCCGGCTGGGGCCAACGTGCGAGCGAGCGGACGTCCTCGTCCGCCACATCTCGGCTGCCGGCGCGCCGAAGCAGGTTCTCGAGCAGGATCTTGACGGTGTGGGGCAGGAGGCTCACATCGCCGATCCCGGCCTCGGCGAGCCAAGGGAGCGAGTAGAGAGCCAGGCGCCCGTCCCCGGTCTCCAGTTGCGTGCGGGCGCCGGCGAGTTCCGAAGTCATCCGAACGATCCTTCCCGAGTCCCTTGGCTCTGATCTCTTGGCCTCTCGTACGTCCATACTCCCACGCACCGAGAACGACCCCGCCCGACCTCCCTGCTCAGTGCTCCGCGGGCTCTGGCCGCGCTCGCTTCGCCGATCGTGCCGCATCGATCGCGTCCTTGTGATCGATGCGGCGCTCCCGGCGAAGCTTCGCCTCTCGCTGCCGCCGGCGTTCGTCTTCGGATTCCGCGATCAAAGGGGGCACCGGCCGTGGCCTCCCCTTCTCGTCGACCGCAACGAAGACCAGGTACGCGCTGTTCACATGCCGGATGATGCCCGTGAGCGGATCCTCGGCCTCCACCCGCACGCCGCACTCCATCGAGGTTCTCCCGACGTCGTTGACGGACGCTCGCAGGACGACGACCTCTCCGATCTGGACGGGTTCGAGGAAGGTCATCTCGTCGATCCCTACCGTGAGCGCAACACCGCCGGAATGCTTGATGGCCGCGAGAGCCGCCGCCGTATCGACGAGGCGCATGATCACGCCACCGTGGACGTTGCCGGCGACGTTCGCGTCCGTGACCTCCATCATCTGGGTGAGGGTCACCTTCGAGTGGGCGACGCTACGCGAGCCTCGATCGGACACGTGGGCATCCTACGAGGGCTCCCGGATCGGCCGCCGGTGCGCCGATAGCATCGGGAGCCCATGCGGAGTTGGACACCGATCGTCACCCTGGTCCTCGTGGTCGGGGCGTGTGGCGGCCGACCACCGGCGCCACCGAGCCCGACGTCGGCGTCGCCGGTCGAAACCCTCTCCCCGTCCCTCGAGCCGTCACCGTCCCCGGAGCCCTCACCTGAGCCGCGAGCCCGAGCAGGGGGAGATGCCGAGGACGTTCGCCCCAGACCTGGGGCCCGCCGAGCTCCCGCCGGAGGAACTGGTCCCGAAGGGTGCGGACGTGACGGGCCAGTGGTTCGGCCTCGTCGACGACGGATCGATCGTGCTCGTCGCGTGGGCGGAGCCCGGATCCGACTTCTCGCGCCTGGCGCGGGGCTTCGCGCTCTGGATCCGGCACGACTCCTCGCCCTACTGGCGCGCGGGTCTCGTCGAGCGACACGACGCGGAGGATGGGATACAGGACATCCAGATCTCGACGACCGACGTCACGGGCGACGATTCGGACGACGCCCTGGTCTTCGAGGGGATCGGCGGCTCCGGAGCATGCGGCCGGTGGCTCGTGATCGATCTGGCTCGGCGGAAGCAGACGTACCGACGCGATGTCTGCGACGGGCGGATCGATCCGGGACCGCCGCAGTCGCCCGGGCTCGTGCTGACGGAATCGGTGTACCGGCCGGGCGACGCACATTGCTGCCCGAGCGCGATGCGCGAGACCACGCTGGCGTGGAGCGGCGCGGCCTGGCGAGTCACGGGCAAGAGGCTGATCGAACCCTGAGATGTCTCTGGCCCGGTCGAAGCGGCCACCACCGAAGTGCCTAGGTCTTTCGTCCTATCGAATGACCAAGAGGAATCCCCCTCTTTGCACTGAACCTGCTCGGCGACACTGCCGATAAGGAGCCCGGGAGACCGGACAGGGGGCTCGTTACGCACATGTTGACTGGGAACGGCCTGGCTCGGCGGGTTCACGTCGCCCTCATCGGGCTGCTCGTCGTCGGGGTGGCGGGTTCGTTCTGGATGAGCCTTCGAGCTCGTTCGACGGCGGAACAGCGAGCCCTCGAACAGGCGCAGATCATCGCCGACAGCTCCCTCACCCTCGTCTTCCGGCCCGACGACCTCCAGCGGCCTGCCACACAGGAACGTATCCGCGAGCTGGCGCGATCGATCGACGACGTGGTCGTCGATCCCAGCGACTTCGAGACCGTCACGTTGTTCTCCGCGTCCGGCGAGATCATGTTCTCGACGGAGGACGGCAATATCGGCCAGCGGCTCGCCGGCGAGCGCCAACGCATCAGGAGCGCGTTCTACGGGCACCCTCAGGCCAGACTCGTCGACGACACCCTTTCCGTACTGGTCGGCCTTCGGTTCCCGTCCGGCGTCGGCAACATCGCCGCGGCCGAGATGTCGCGCCCGGCGGACGACATCACCGGCGCCGCCGGGCCATGGCGAACCAACATGTTCTTCCTGGCGGGAGCACTCGCCCTCGTGCTGCTCGCCGCCGGCGCGCCGATGCTCCGAGCGGACGCGAGGGATCCCGCGGAGTCCCAGCGGATGCGCGTTCCGGTGATCCCCGGGCGTCAGCCGGGGGTGTCGGCGAGAAGGATCGAAGCGCCACAGCCGGGGATGAAGGAAGAGGCGGAGGCTCGCCGGCGCGCCGAGAGCCGCGCACAGGAGGCCGAGCAGCGGTTGACGCTCCTGCAGGACCAGTACCGCGCCACCCTCGACGAGCTGCAATCGACGCAACGGACCATGCGCGACCAGCCGGTCGGGCACGATCGGGAGTTCGAGGAACGCGCGGTCAAGGCCGAGGCCGCAGCCCGATCCCTCGAGCAACGGCTCCACAGCGTGACCACCGAGCGGGACAGGATCGCCGGCGAGTTGCTGGCGAGGCGGGACACGATCGTGGGTCCCGGGGGGGAACAGCTGAAGCAGGCGGAAGCCGAGGCGATGGGCCTTCGGGCGGAGCTCGAAGGGGCACAAACACAGCTCTCCATGACGATCCAGGAAGTGGAGTCCCTCCAGCGACAGGCGGAACGATCGCGGGAGCTGCAGGAGGAGCTGGACGCCGCTCAGCTCGAGTCGCTCCACGCGCGCGACGCCATGGACACGATGCAGATCGAGCTCCGTGGCGCCCGCACCGAGCTCGACGACGTGCGAGGTGAGCTGCGGGCGCTCCGGAACGAGGAGCAGCGCGCTGCAGAGCTCACCGACGAGCTCCGCTCCGCGAAGGTCGAGCTCGAGAGTATGCGCGCGTCGCATCGGGCCGAGCTCGTCGAGCGCGAAGCGGAGCTGGAGGAGCAGGTCCGCTCGGTCCGGGAGGACTTCCAAGCGCAGGTGGAGGAGGCGGAGGATCGACACCGCGCGGCTCTCGCCGAGATGGAGAAGGAGTTCGCTGCCCGCGTGGCCGCAGCTGCCCGGGGCGCAGACGAAGCGAGCGCACGCGTGGCGGCCGCAGGCGCCGACCTCGAGGCCGCCAGGTCTGAGTCGGAGGCGCGAGCCGTCGACCTCGAGAGCGCTCGCGCGGAGCTACAGGCCGCTCACGACCGTATCGAGCTGCTGCAACAGGGTTTGTCGGAACGTCAGGGAGACTTCGACGGCGCGGCCGAGGAGGTGCAGCGAGCCCAGACGGACCGGGAGGCGCTCGTCACCGAGCTCTCGGAGATCCGTGTCGCACTGAAGGAGACGGAAGCCTCGCTCGCGAAGGAGCGCGCCGAGCGAGAGAAGCTCCAGAGCTCGGACTCTCGGACACAGACCGAAGCTCGTCGTGCCACCGAGCGCGCGGATGCACTTGCCGAGGAACTCGAGGCCGCGACACAGGCGAACACCGAGATGAACCGTCGCCTCCAGGAGATCGAATCGAGGCGCGCGCTCGAGGTCGCCGAAGACGAGGGCCGCGCGCACATGGACGAGCTGCTGACGGCGACGCAGGAGCGCCTCGCAGGTCAGAGCGAGAAGCTGATGGCGGCCGAGGAGCGCCTCAGGGAGTCGGACCGTCAGTCCGCGCTCGATGCGGAGCGACTCGAGGAGCTCGAGGCACAGCTGCGACAGCATCAGATGGCCGAGCAGATGCGTGAGCTGCAGCCGGTCAAGCACGAGCACCACGAGGCGGACGACGCCGTCCTCGTCGAGGGACTCAGCGCGGCGACACCGTTCATCAAGGAGATGTCGATGGACGCGCAGAAGACGATCTCCCGGATGATGGGTGTCGCCCAGCTCCTCAAGCACAAGCAGGGCGCCAAGGAGCAGGCGCAGCTCGTTCAGCAGCTCACGGCCAACGGCCGGCGGCTCGGCAACACGATCCGCGATCTCTCCGATATCGACTCGCTCGTCACCGGCACGGTCTCCCTCGAGCTGCGCAACACCGACCTCGAATCGTTGATCAGGCGTGTGCTCGACGAGTCCGGGATCGAATCGGAGCAGGACGTGCGGGTGGAGATCGAGCCGGTCTCGATCGCCGTCGATCGCACGAGGACCGAGCAGATCATCCAGGCGTTGCTGCGGAGCGCCGGCGATCGCACGCCCGACGGCAAGACGATCACGGTCCGCCTCATCCGCGACAAGGGTGGCGCCCTGATCGTGGTCGAAGATGCGGAATCGTCCGCCGAGATCTCTCTCAGTCCGATGGTGCGGCGGCTCGCCGAGGTGCAGGGTGGCTGGGCCAAGGTCGCCCCCCGCGAAGGCGGTGGCGCCGCGTTCCAGGTCTTCCTGCCGGCCGGTGGGCCCGGCGGCACGCCTCCCCTCGAGCCCGTCGAAGGGGATCAGGCGGCCGAGCCAGTCAAAGACGAACCCAACCACTGGGTACAGGCCGAGCAGGCGCTCGTCCGAGAGCTGCGCGAGCTCTCGCAGGGCAAGGCGAAGTAGCCCTACATCCTCCGAAGGACGAGGGCGTCGCCCTGTCCGCCGCCGCCGCAGATCGCGGCGCCCCCGAGATCGACGCCCCGCCGACGCATCTCCATGATGAGCGTCAGGACGATCCTCGCCCCCGAAGCGCCGATCGGATGCCCGAGAGCGACCGCTCCTCCGTTGACGTTCACGATGTCATCCTCGACGCCGAGCATCCTCGCGGAATGGATCGGGACGGCGGCGAACGCCTCATTGATCTCGACGAGGCCGAGATCCGACGCCGCCAGCCCCGACTTCTTGAGAGCTCGCTCGAGGGCGATCGCAGGAACCGTGTGCAACGAGGGATACCGGTCCGCAGACATGCCGTAGGACACGATCTCGGCGAGCGGAGTCACGCCGACCTCCTGCGCTCGTTCGCCGCTCATCACCACGACCGCGCAGGCGCCGTCGGAGATCTGCGAGGCGTTGCCCGCCGTGATCGTCCCGTCCGCGCGGAACGCGGGCCTCAGACCCGCCAGCGTCTCCGGCGTCGTGTCCGGGCGGATCCCTTCGTCGCGATCGACGCTGACGGACGCGCCCTTCGCCTGCGGTACCTCGACCGGCACGACCTCGTCCGCCATGCGGCCGGATCCCCATGCGGCGTGGGCTCGCTGATGCGACCGCGCCGCCCACGCGTCCTGCTCCTCACGGGTGAGACCGAGCTCCGCGCTGATCTCATCGGTGCCCTCGCCCATGTGCTGGTCGAGGAACGACGACCACAGACCGTCGTGGATCATCGAGTCGATCATTTCGGTGTCGCCCAGCCGAGAGCCGTCCCGAGCTTTGGGAAGCACATACGGGGCGTTGGTCATCGACTCCATCCCGCCGGCGACTGCGACCTCGATCTCTCCGGCTCTGATCATCTGGTCCGCCATCGCGATCGCCGACATCCCGGACAGACAGACCTTGTTGATCGTGATCGCCGGGACGTCCTTGGGCAGGCCGGCGCCGATCGATGCCTGGAGCGACGTGATCTGTCCGGCGCCGGCCTGCAGGACGTGACCCATGATCACGTAGTCCACCTGTTCGCCCGCGATCCCGGCCCGCTCGACGGCGGCCCGGATCGCGTGCCCACCCAGCTCGACGGCCTTCAGTCCCGAGAACGCGCCCCGGAACTTCCCCGTTGGCGTTCGGGCGCCGGCGACGATCACGGAACGCGTAGACGGGCTCACGGATCGAGTGTACGGCGGCCGCTCCGATGAGCCGGGGATCGGTCGCGCTTCAGCTCCGGGCCGCGAGCGCGTCCTGGATGACCTGGAGGATCTCCTCCCGGACGAGCTCGTCGCGATCCACCAGCGCCTGCGTGAGGGCTGCGTGCACGTCCTTGTTCTCCTCGAGCACTTCCAGGACACGCTCTTTCTGCGCCGCGAGGATATCCTCCACGCTCTGCTTGCCGTGGTCGTCGGCCAACACCTTCGCGACGAGGTTCGCGCCGCCGATCGGACCGTGTGATACCGCGTCGAACGAGATCAGCGAGCCGGCCATCCCGAAGGACCCGACCATCTGCGCGGCCAGCTGCGTCGCCACCATCAGGTCGTTGGCGGGTCCCGTCCCCGACTCCCCCAGAACGAGCTCCTCGGCCGCCATCCCGCCGAGGGCGATCGCGATCCCGGATTCGATCTCGGTCCGATTCCTCGTGAATCGCTCCTCCTCGTCGCCATGAGCGAGCAGGCCGAGCGATCCTCGACGCTTGATGATCGAAAGCACCTCGAGCCGGCGGTTCTGCCCCAGGAAGTGCGCGACGGTTGCATGTCCCGACTCATGCACGGCGACGGCACGGCGGTCGTTGTCCGTGTACGTGACGGCCTGCTTCAGGCCGATCTCCTCGGTGAACTTCGCCTCCATCACGTCGTCGAAGTTCATCTCTCGGCGCCCCTCGCGGAGCGCCACCAGGAGAGACTCGTCGAAGAGATGCTCGATCATGACCGGTGTGTACGCGAAACACTCGTGGGCGATGCGCACCCGGACCTCCGGATCGTCCAGCTGCGCGTGGTGCTTCTTCCGCTCGAGGAAGTAGTCGACCAGATCCTCCCGCTCGCTCTGCGTCGGCACGTCGAAATACAGTCGCCGATCGAAGCGACCCGGTCGCATCAACGCGGTGTCGAGCGAGTCCGCCCGGTTGGTGGCGGCGATCAGCAGGATGTTGTGGTACTCCGAAGCGAGCATCTTGAACTGCCAGTTCGCCGGCAGATAGCCGTTGAGCCACCCGAGGACCTTGCCGCGGATCCGTGTCCGCAGGCGAGGTTGGTCGAACGACTGCATCTGGATCAGGAGCTCGTTCACCATCCCGCCGGTGCTCGAGGACATGAACCTGCTCACCGAGCGCTCCATGCCATCCGGAGACGAGGAGCTGATGCCGTCACGCGACTGCGCGATCGCATCGATCTCCTCGATGAAGCCGATCGCGCCCCCTTCCTTGCGCGCCGCCTTGCGGAGAGCCTTGAAGAACGATCGGATCCGGTACGCGGTCATCCCGAACCACATCGATTGGAGCGCGGTCGCCGAGATGAACAGGAAGGGGACGCCCGCCTGCTTGGCCATCGCCTTCGCCAGGTACGTCTTCCCGGTCCCCGGCGGACCTTCGAAGAGGATGCCGCGCCGGGGCGTGCCACCGAGCTCGTCCCGGAAGGTCCCGTAGCCGAGGAACACGTCGAGCGTGCGGAGCACCTCGTCGACCTGCGTATCGAGCCCCTTCAAGTCGGTCAGCCCGACCTCGACCTGTTCCGGGTACACCGTGATGTGCGGCGAACGACCCGAGAGGAGTGGCATCGCGACCATCAGCCCGATCGCGACGATGAGGAGCATCGCCGGCAAGTAGATCTCCCACGGGAAGCTCTCCGGGATCGCGGGGAGTCGAAGCGGCCGGCCGCTCGAGTACCGCCACCAGAGGTAGGTGTCCAGCGCCGTCACGATGACGATCGCCCGGATGAGGCGCTTCCGCTTCGTACGATCGCGCTGGCGGAACACGTCGGCGCGGCCCGCGCGAAGCGTGGTCGAGCCTGAGAGGAAGGCTGCCGTCGCGGCGCTGTGGTTCCTCTGTGTCACCCGATCCTCCGAGATAAGCGGCCCTGGTGCGGTTCTGACGTTATTTCGCACGCTATACCCTTCCCTGTCCCCCGTGAATCCGACCTTCGGCCCCAAATGGGGGATACGGCTCCCCGGCCGAAGGTCCACCCCAAGCCGTTCCGGCGTCGACGATCTGGGCCGAAGATCGACTGGTGAGTTCGATATCGTGCGGCGGTGGCACGCACGAAGCAGCCCCCCAAGAGCGCCGAGGACCGACGGGTCGTGGGAGGACTGCTCCGTGAGCTGCGGAAGGCCGCCGGCTATCGGTCCGTGGATGCGGCGGCGGCGGTGACCGGCGCGCCGTCCTCCCGGCAGACGATCTACGCGTACGAGCGAGGGGGGCTCACCCCGTCGTTGGTTCAGTTCCTCGACCTCGTGGAGTTCTACGTCCTCCGAGCCCCCCATCTCGACGGAGCGAAGCCCGAGGACGACCTTCGCGCTCAAGGGATCGCGGCCGTCACGCGAGTGTTGACGCTTCCCCTGTACCACGTGGCCGCCGCTCAGGACCTGGTCGCGGCGATGCAGCCGGGCGTCCGGAAGAAGCGGTGATCCTCGACATCGACCATGTCGGGATCGCGGTGAGCGATCTCGACGCCGCGGTCGAGCGCTATCGGCGAACGCTCGGCGTGGAACCGACCCACCGGGAACGGGTGGTGGATCAAGGCGTCGAAGAGGTCCTCTTCGGCGTCGGCACGTCGTTCATCCAGCTCTTGGGAGCGCTCGGACCGGACACGCCGGTCGGGTCCTTCCTCGCGAAACGAGGGCCGGGCGTACATCACCTCGCCTATCGCGTCGATGACGTGGCGGCCGCGCTGTCCGGGCTCCGGGACGAGGGGATCAGACCGATCGATGAAGTCCCGCGACGCGGCTCACGTGACACGCTGATCGCGTTCGTCCATCCGAAGGACATGGAAGGCGTCCTCGTCGAGCTCGTGCAGCTGCCCTGACCGGGTCCGACGTCACCCCAGATCGACGAGACCGCGTTCGGGCGCGTTGATCAGCACGGCGACGTTCCCCTCCGGGAGCTTCCCGTCGGCCATCAGCTGATGCGCGAGACCCGCCTCCTCGTATCCATAGGCGTGCCCGAGGGTCGTGCGGATCTTCCGATCCCTGACCAGGTCGTTGAACGCCGCCGCCTGGTCGTCGTTGAACAGGTGGGAGCCCTGGTAGCGCTTCTGCAGATACCAGAGATAACGCACGTCGATCATCGTGTCGTAGCCGGTCGTGCCCGCGCAGATCACGATCATGCCGCCGCGATCGCACACGAAGTTCGACGTGGGGATCGTGTCCTGCCCCGGATGCTCGAAGACGATCCGCGGGCTCGCCTTCTCCCCGACCGCGTCCCAGATCGCCTTCCCGAACGCCTTCGCGCCGTCGAACCACGGCTTCCAGTCGGGCGAGTCCCACGCGGGCGGGACGCCCCAATGGGAGAAGTCCTTCCGGTTGACGTAGCCGATCGCGCCCAGCTCCTTGCAGTACTCCCCCTTCTCCTCGGAGGAGACCACCGCGACCGCGCGCCCACCGGCGAGCTCGACGAGCTGGATCGCGAGCGAGCCGAGACCCCCCGCACCGCCCCACACGAGCACCACATCCTTGGGCTTCACCGTGTTCGGCGGCCAGCCGTGCAGCATCCGGTACGCGGTCGAACCGGTGAGGGTCGGGGCGGCGGCCTCCTCCCACGTGAGCGAGTCGGCCTTCGGGAGGCACTGATGCGACTGCACCTTGGTGAACTGGGCCATCGAGCCCCAGCACGTGTCGTAGCCCCACACACGGAAGCTCGCGGCGAGTCCCGGATCGTTCCCGTCGGCGACCCACGGATCGTCCGGATCCCATTGGCCCGCGTGGACGACGACGTGGTCTCCGACGGCGACGTCGGTGACATCGGACCCGACCGCGTACACGACGCCCGAAGCGTCGGACCCGACGATGTGGAGATCCGTGGGTTCACCCCATCGCGCCTGCGTCTTCGTCACGTCGATGGGAACGCCGCGGGCCGCCCACACGTTGTTGAAGTTCACGCCGGCCGCCATCACCATCACGAGCGCGTCCTTCGGACCGAGCTCGGGCACGTCGATGACCTCGTCGCGGATCGCGTCGCGCGGCTCCCCGAAGCGGTCGGGTCTCACCAGCTGCGCATGCATCCGAGCCGGTACCTCGCCGACGGGAGGGATCTCGCCGATCTCGAACAGGTCTTTCGCCATGGGCACCCTTCCGACGGGATGGGGCGGAACCCTAGCAACCAGAGGCGACCCGGGGCGCATCCCTGAGACGATGTCGTCATGGACAGCCTTCGCGGTCAGCTCCTCGTCGCGGGATCCGGGCTGTGGGACCCCAACTTCCGGCGGAAGGTCGTGTTGATCGGCCACCACGACGATGAAGGCGCCGTGGGTGTCGTCCTCAACCACCCTCTCGAGGCAACGGTGGAGGAGGCGGCCCCGCCGCTCTCCCCGCTGGTGCCTCCCGGGGAGTCGCTCTTCCGGGGCGGACCGGTGCAGCCAGAGGCGGCCGTCGTGCTCGCGGATTTCGAAGACCCCGATCGCGCCGGAGTCCTTGCCCTGGAGTCGATCGGGTTCCTCCCCGAGGAGAGCGATACCGGCTCGCTCGGTGGTCTTCGACGCGCCCGGGTCTTCGCCGGCTATGCGGGCTGGAGCGCGGGGCAGTTGGAGGCGGAGATGGCGGAAGACTCCTGGCATGCGACCGCGGCGTTTCCCGCCGACGTGTTCACGCAAGACCCTGAGGGCCTCTGGGCGGCGGCGGTGGGGCGCTTGGGACCCGACTTCCGACTCCTCGCCACGATGCCGGTGGACCCGACGCTCAACTAGGTGGGCCGCGGCTCGGCGCTCGGACAGACGAACGCACGCGGACACCAGGCACACCAAGAGCCGGGCGTGAGAGTCGGTTCCCGGCCGCCGAGAAGAGCGCCGGCCGCCCTCGCGGCCGACACGACACGGTCGGCCGCGTGGAAGAGGGTCTCCTCCGCAACCTCTTCCGCCTGCCACTCCCCTGAATCGAGGAACAGCGAGGCGACGCGATAAGGAGGGACGCCGAAGCGAAGCGTCATCAGGAGGGCGTAGAAGCGCATGTCTTCCGCGTGCTCCGGCCATGCTCCGCCCGTCTTCAGATCGACGGCGAGCCGGGTCGCTCGATTGGGCTCCAGTCGATCCGGCACGCCGAGGACCAGGTCGATCTTGCCCGAGAGTGTCAGCTCTCCGCCCAGGAGCTGCGCCTTGACGGGCAGCTCCGTGATCGGCGCCATCTCGCGGCGGAGCTCCCGGAGCGGAGGGAACGACCCCTGGAACAGGGTCACTTTCCGGACGACCTCCATCAGAAGGTCATCCTGCTCGGAGCCCGTCTGCTCTCGCCAGAACTCGGCGAACCGCTCCTCCCGTTCGGTGAGCCGCTCGGCCGCCGTGGTCGCGATCGCGTGGGGATCCATCCCGTCTCGCGCGCCCACGTCGACCTCGATGGCCTTGTGCACGAGCACGCCGGCGGCCGTGTTGAGGGAATGTTCGAAGGGCGGGTCCTCTCGTTCGAGGCGCGCGGCGAACCTGCCCTCACATCGGGCGAGCTGGTTCAGTGCCTCCTTCCCCAGCCAGAGCGGCTCCCCGAGCTCGAGCTCACGCGCCGCGCTCTCGATCCTGTCGACCAGCCGCTGCCGGAGATCCGCGGCGAAGACCGGCCGCTCCTCGGTGCCGATCAGGCGATCGAGCGTCCGGCGCTGCGGATCCGTGAGGAGCATCGCATCATGGTAAGGAACGGAACCGACATGACCGAGCATCCTGACGACATCCTTCGGGCGCTGGCGGATCCGGAGCGTCTCCGGATCGCGGGAGCCTTGGCCGCAGGCGACGCCGAAGCCAAGGCGCTCTCCGAGACGCTCGAGCTGCCCCTCGCTCGCGTGCGCCGTCACCTGACTCGACTCGCGGCCGCCGGCGTCGCCCGCGTGCAACCCGATCACCGGACGTACCGGCTCGATCGAGAGACGCTTCGGTGGGCCGCCGAGCAGGTCGGGCCGCCCCGAGACGCGGGGATCGCGCTCGGGGCGGCGAACGATGACGAGGAGGCGGTGCTCCGCGCCTTCTTCCGCGACGGACGTGTCACCGAGATCCCGACGAAGGCCGCGAAGCGAAGGATCGTCCTCGAGCGGATCGCGCTGGAGTTCGAGCCGGGGAGGCGCTACGACGAACGCGAGGTGAACGCGATCGTCGGAGCGTTCTTCAACGACCACGCGTCGCTCCGCCGATACCTCGTCGATGAAGGGTTCCTCGACAGACAGGCCGGTGCCTACTGGCGGACGGGCGGCCGCGTCGACGTGTAGACGCGGCCGCCCGCTGCCGGATACTGTCCGCGCAGAGCCGCCGAGCGGGACCTCCCCATCGGCGGTTCCGTACGTTCCCCAACGAGATGATGCCTTGACGCGAAACCGACCCGCGGTCGTGACCCTCCTGCTGATCGCCGGCGTCCTCCTCGCGGGGACGCCCGCGTCCGCCCACCACCTTCCGGGTCCCTGCGACTTCCATCGGCTCGACGGAGAAACGATCCAACACTTCGCGAAGCGGCGGATCGTCTGCGCCGTTGAATCGTTCGGTCCCGTCCCCGGCGGCGCCGCACGAGCGGTCTGCATCGCCAGGCGCGAGAGCGGATTGACCCCCACGGCGACCTCGGAGCCGACAGGCCGGTATCGGGGGCTGTACCAACACGATCGAGACTTCTGGCCGTCGCGATACCAGAAGTACACGCTTCCCGCGTGGGAGCTCTCCCCGCAGGCGCTGAACGGGCGGACGAACGCGATCGTGACCATCCGGATGGTCGTCGACGTGGGCACCTGGCGTCAGGCCGGCTGGCCGCCGAAACCCTGCTGAGCGGGCGAGGCGCCGAACTGCCGGTACCGAGCGGCTCGACGCCCTTCGGCCCCGATCGTGCCCACCGCGAATAGACTCCGCGCATGGCGACTACCGATAAGGACGTCGAGACCGCGAAGACGACCACCGTCGAGGAACGGATCGACGAGCTGCGCAAGCGCAGGAAGGCGGCGCTCACCCCGGGAGGCAGGGACGCCGCTGCCAAGCAACACGACCGCGGGAAGCTGACCGCGCGCGAACGCGTGCAGCTCCTGATGGACAAGGGCTCCTTCGTCGAGACCGACCCGTTCGCGGTACACCGGGCACACGATTTCGGGATGGACCGCAAGCGCCCCCCGGGTGACGGCGTCGTGACGGGCTACGGGACCGTGGGCGGTCGGAAGGTCTTCGTGGCGTCGCAGGACTTCACGGTCTTCGGTGGCTCGATGGGCGAGGTCCATGCGCAGAAGGTGTGCAAGGTGATGGATCTCGCGATCTCCACCGGCGCGCCGTTCGTCCAGATCAACGACTCCGGGGGGGCGAGGATCCAGGAGGGCGCCGCGTCGCTCGCCGGCTACGGCTTCATCTTCGAACGCAACGTCCGAGCGAGCGGCGTGATCCCCCAGATCTCCGTGGTCATGGGGCCCTGCGCCGGCGGCGCGGTCTATTCCCCGGCGATCACCGACTTCACGTTCATGGTGAAGGAGACCTCGCACATGTTCATCACCGGTCCCGACGTGATCAAGACGGTGACCGGCGAGGAGGTCACCTTCGAGGAGCTCGGCGGCGCGATGACGCACTCGGCGAAGTCGGGCGTCGCCTCGTCGATCGGCGAGGACGACGAAGACGTCCTGAACCGCGTCCGGCACCTCCTGTCGTACCTGCCCTCGAACAACCTGGAGGATCCACCGGTCTACGCGATCACCGACGACCCCGATCGCGTGGACGACGGCCTCACGCACCTCATCCCCGACCGACCGCAGGAGCCGTACGACATGCACGAGGTGATCCGGCGGGTCGTCGACGACGGCGATTTCCTCGAGATCTTCCCGCTCTGGGCGATGAACATCGTCGTCGGCTTCGCCCGCCTCGATGGGCGCACGATCGGGATCGTCGGCAACCAACCGAAGGTGATCGCCGGGACGCTCGACATCGACGCGTCGGAGAAGGCGTCGCGCTTCGTGCGGTTCTGTGACGCGTTCAACATCCCGATCCTCACCTTCGTCGACGTGCCGGGGTTCCTCCCGGGAACCGAGCAGGAATACGGCGGGATCATCCGCCACGGCGCGAAGCTGCTGTATGCGTTCGCGGAGGCGACGGTCCCGCGGATGACGGTGATCACCCGGAAGGCCTACGGCGGCGCGTACCTCGTCATGAACTCGAAGCACCTCCGCGCCGACGTGTCCTTCGCCTGGCCGACCGCAGAGATCGCGGTGATGGGCGCCGAGGGAGCGGTCAACGTCGTCTTCCGCAAGGAGATCGAGAAGGCGACGGATCCCGACGCTCGCCGGAAGGATCTGATCCGCGAGTACCGCGCCAAGTTCTCGACACCGTACGCGGCCGCGGAGCGCGGGTTCATCGACGACGTGATCGAGCCCGCCGAGACGAGACCCCGATTGATCAAGGCGCTCCGGATGCTGTCCACGAAGCGCGAGAACATCCCGGCGCGCAAGCACGGGAACATCCCCCTGTAGACCTGAACGGCGGCCGGTGATGAACGGGAAGGACAACGAACGCCGCTTCGAGATCCCGGAGGCGGTCTCGCCCGAGGAGGATCGGGCCATCCTGATGGCCCTCGAGCGCTACTTCTCCGCGGAGAACCCCAAGCCACCGGCATGGGTGCTCCAGGGACGGATCGACGCCACCGGCTTCGGCGCGCTCCAGGTGAGGCGGTTCGCGCGGGAGCCGTGGCATGGGCAATGGGTCGAGTTCGCGCGCAAGGGCGTGCCTCCGGTCCACGGCCGCGGCGACGTCCGTTGACCGCCGCCACCGACTACACCCATTGCCCGAACTGCCTCGCCGAGTACGGAGCCTGGTCGACGACCTGCGTCGATTGCGGTTCGCTGCTGGTGGCGGGCCCCTCCCCGGCCCAGGAGGAAGCCGAAGGCGGTCGCATCGAGGTGATCGAGCGAGACATGGGTTCGGCGACGGGATCGCTCGACCGTTTCGCCCTCGAGGTCGAGCCGGTCGTCCTCACCTCCATGGTCGAGGAGGACGTCGATGCGTTCCTCGCGGCACTCGACGAGGAGGAGATCGGCGCGCGGCGAGGGGAAACGTCGGGCGACGGCGGGACGGAGATCATCGTGCACGCGGCGAACCTGATGGATGCGCAGGCTGTCCTCGTGGAGTTCACGGGCGACATCAGCCTCGTCGATGACATCGCCGTCGATCCAGATGAGGACGGGGAGACGAGCGACATGGCCATCGTCACCTGGACGCGGCTGAACGACGTCGGCGTCCAGGCGAACCGACTCCGCGAGGGAGGGATCGATGTCCGGATCGAGCTCCCGGACGAATCGGAACGGGCCTCCCCGGCAGCTCAGGCGGCCATCCTCGTGCCCGTGGAGGAGCTGGACCGCGCTCGGGCGATCCTGGGGATCGCGTTCTAGGCGTGGGTGCGACCCGTCGGTCGGGGAACGCGACGCGCGCCGGCGCCGTGGCAGCCTTCGAAGCAGAGGGATGTTCCGCTCCACGGTTCTGGGGGAACGGACCCGGTGACCGCTACGGCAGGCACGACCACACGTTCCACAAGGTGCTGTTCTGCCTCTCCGGGTCGATCGTGTTCCACACCGCCGAGGGCGACATCGAACTCACCGCGGGCGACCGGCTGGACATCGAACCCGGCACCTCGCACAGCGCGACCGTGGGCCCGGAGGGATGCGAGTGCGTGGAGGCGTCTCAGGAGTCGTAGAAGCCGGCCCCGGACTTCTTCCCCAGCTTGCCCTCGGCCACCAGCTCGCGGAGCAGGTTCGGTGCCTCGTACCTCGACTCGCCGGGGAAGGCCTCGTGCAACACCTCGCCGATCGAGAGCAGTGTGTCCAGCCCGATGAGGTCGGCCAGTGTGAGCGGTCCCATCGGATGCGCGAGCCCCAGGCGCATCGCCGTATCGATGTCCTCTCGGGACGCGAAGCCCGCCTCGTAGAGCCGGATCGCGTCGAAGAGGTACGGGATCAACAATCGGTTCACGATGAAGCCCGCCTCGTCGCCCGATCGGACGCAGGTCTTGCCCAAGACATCGCTCCCGAACGCTCGGACAAGCTCGAACGTCTCCTCGCCGGTGTTCTTCGACGGCGTGAGCTCGAGCAGGGCCATCACGGGCGGCGGATTGAAGAAATGCATCCCGATGACCTTGTCGGGACGTCCGCTCGCAGCGCCGAGCTCGCGGATCGGGATCGACGACGTGTTGGAAGCGAGGACGACCTCCGGCCGAGTGAGCTCTCCGAGCCGCGCGAAGATCGCCGCTTTCGCTTCCCGGTCCTCGGTCGCCGCCTCGATCACGAGGTCCACGTCGGCCAGGGCGTCGAGGTCGGTCGCGGCGTCGATCCGGCCGAGCGCTTCCTCGGCCGCGGCCGCGTCGAGCTTCTCACGCTCGACCGCTTTCCCGATCGACCGCTCGACGCGGCCGCGGCCGGCAACCACCAGCTCGTCCGATCCCTCCACGAACGTGACGCGGAGGCCGGCGCGTGCGCACACCTCGACGATGCCCGAGCCCATGAGGCCTGCGCCGACCACTCCGACGCGCCGGATGTTCGAGGCTTCCACCTGCTCAGGATAGGAGACGCGGCGAGGCTAGCCGCAGGCCTGGACCAGCAGCGGATACGGGTTGATCGCGTCCTCGATCGTGGAGTAGCCGTAGTAGCTACTCGGCCACGAGCCGGGACTGGGCATCGAGTTCGGATGGAACTCGAAGTGGTCGTGCGGGAGTCCCGCGGCATCGCCCGTGTCGCCGACGTAGCCGATGACCTCACCCGCCGAGACCCGGCCGTTCGAGCTCGCGGAGTATCTCGAGAGATGGGCGTTGTAGACCTTCCCGTACTGCCCGACCACGAACACGACGCTTCCCCCGAGCGTGTTCGAGCTCGTATAGGAGTACCCGTCGAACGCAGCCATGATCGCGGTCCCGGCGGGAGCCACGATGTCGACTCCCTTGTGGAGGTGGTATCCGCCCGCATACCTCGGGGCGCCGAAGCCGTCGCCGAAGGCTCGGGGCTGGTCGACCGGGCACGCATCGAGAACATCGTTGAAGGGCTCGGGGAGATCGCCACCGTTCCACACCCGCCCGCCCATGGCTTGCCCACCTGCCCGCTGCTGCTCCGCGAGCCATGCTGCCCGGTCGGCCTTCCTCGCCTTGAAGGTGCGCTCCGCGGCGGTGAACAGTCGCTGCTGGTCGTCGAGCAACGCCTGTTGGTCGCTGAAGAGGTCGGCCACCTGACGCTTCTGATCACGTGCCTTCTCGAGCTGGCGAAGCTCCGACGCCTGTTGCTCCTCGAGCAGCGCCTCGGTGGCGGCGAGGATGTTCTTCCGGTTCGTGACCTGTACGGAGAGCTCCGCGTCCGACTGCGCGAGCGCGTCGACGTAGGCGAGTCGGTCCGTGAGATCCGCGATGTTCTGGGCGTCCAGGAGGAAGTCGATGCTGGATGCCGGCCCGGTCATGTACGCCGTGACGGCACGGTCGTTGAGCCGCGCCCGGATCTTGTCGTAGCGTGCGCGCGCTCGATCGAGCTGCGCCTCGGTCCGGACGAGGTCGGTCGTGACCTTCTCCAGGGCGATCTCCTGCTGCTCGACTTCCCCCGCGGCGGCGTTCAGCTGCAGCTGGGTCGCCGCGAGCTGGCTCCTGATGTTCGCCAGGGCGTCCTCGATCACTTCGAGCCGATGCTTCGCGCGCTGGACGTCCTCTTCGGAGGGAGGGGCTGCGCCGGCAGCCGTCGTGGCGACCGACACCAGGACCAGGAGTGCCGCGACAACGGCAGCACGAGTCGATCCGGGGAAGTGTCGAGCGGTCTCGGTCATGGATTGGACGCCTCCGGCCCGAGGGAAGGTGGGCGGACCGGCTGGGACAGCCTGCCAAGTCCCCGGTGCGGTTGCAACCATCCTCGACTCGAGAGGAGGCAACCTGCGGGCGCGCGCCTCAAGCCGCGAGGAGAGTCAATGCAGATATTCGATGAGTTGCACGGGGTTGCCGTCGGGGTCGTGGAACGTGGTGAATCGGGCGAACCCCGGAACCTCCGACTCGTGCCCGTCGAAGACGACCCCTCGTTGCTGCAGAGCCCATCTGGCCTCATCGAGGTCGTCCACCCTGAACACGACCGTCCCGCTCGCCGGCAAGGAGCGCTCTTCGGTCCCGTGAAGCGCGAGCCGGACCGGGCCGGCCTGGAACTCCGCCCACTCGTTCCCCGCCCGATTCGCCACGGGCAACCCGAGGACCTCCCCGTAGAAGCTCACGGCCCGATCCATGTCGCGGGTCCAGTAGTACACGTGGTCGATGCCCCGCAGAGGCCCCTCGGGCGGCATGTCAGCCGAGGATCCTGCGCTTCTGCGCTTGGAACTCCTCCTCCGTGAGGACGCCGCGAGCACGCAGGTCCGCGAGCCGCTCGAGCTCCGAAGCTGCCGAGTGGGACGACCTCCCGGCGCTCCCCGTCATCATCCGCTGCTGGTTCAGCTCGCCCTGGTGGTAGATCGTCTTCTGGACCTCCTCGGGCTTGCGGATGTGGTCGAACACCTGACGGCCTGCCTCCGATGCCGATTGCACCACCAAGGTCCCGGCGCCGATCACCCGATCGACGACCCCCTGCTCGAAGCGGACGTCGTTGATCGCTTCGAGCGGCACCTCCATCGAGTACTTCGCGATGAAGCCTCGCCGGTGGATGATCCGGTCGCTCGTGACGACGAAATGCGACGTCAGCCAGTCGACCAGCTTGCGCACCGGGTAGGCCAAGAGGAACAGCGTGCCCGCGATGCCCACGACCATGTCGAGCACCGACTCGTCGAAGGTTTCGTAGAGAACGATCATGACCGCGAGCGTGGCCACGGTCGCGATCGCCGGCATGACCAGCGCGATCCAATGAGGCCGGAGGTCGAAGACGAGCTCCTCGCCTTCGACGAGCAGCCTCGTGGGGAACGCCATGGCCGGAACCTAGCGCGACCGGTCCGACCCCTGCAAGCGCGGCCGGCTCACGCCCTGCACGTCAACCGTTGATCGACGTCGAGATGATGGATCTCGCCGAACGCGACCCGGACGACGTCCTCGCCGGTCTCGATGAGCAACCCGCCGGTCTCGTCGAGGTCGACCGCGACACCGCGCGCGGTGTCTCCGCCGACCGTGGTCGCTTCCACGCGCCGGCCGAGCGTCGCGGAGACGGCGCGCCACCGGTCCAGGATCGCCTCCGGCGAGCCCGCGATCATCGGCCGGAACCGCTGGATGAACCCCGTCAGGAGCGCCTCCTCGTCGACGTCCCCGATGCCGCCCGCACCCGGAACGTCCTCCGGAGGAGCGAGATTCACGCCGATCCCGAGGACGACGTGTCCGATCCGTCCGTCCGTGATCTCGGCCTCGCCCAGGATGCCGCCGACCTTCGACTCGCCCGCCATCAGATCGTTCGGCCACTTGCATCGGATGTCGAGGCCCGAGAGGTCCGATGCCGCTTCCGCCATCGACTGCTCCTGCGGCCAGGGAGATCAGTCCGACGCCTTCCGGCTCCTGGGGAGGCCTCAGCACCACGCTGAACATCAGCGCCGACCCCGACCGGTCCCGCCACGTGCGTCCCCGCCTCCCGCGCCCGGCCGTCTGATGCCCGGCGGCGACGAGCGTCCACGCGGGCGTTCCCTCTGCGGCCATCGCGAGCGCGGTCGCGTTGGTCGACTCCGTCACCTCGTCCCATCGGACCGGTGCCGTGAGCCCGGCCGCCCTCAACGCGCGCTGCAGCGCATCCTCGTTCAGCACTTGTCCACCGTCCCCGACGCTATATCGTGGCGAGGATGGCGCGGAAGCAGAAGCTCCTGATCGCCAACCGCGGCGAGATCGCCATCCGGATCGCTCGGACGTGTCGGGACCTCGGCATCGCGACGGTCGCCGTCTATTCAGACGCGGATCGTGACGCCCTCCACGTCGAGATGGCCGACGAGGCGTTCCGGATCGGTCCGGCGCTCGCGTCCTCTTCCTATCTCGCGATCGACCGGATCATGGAAGCCGCTCGCAAGTCGAAGGCCACGCTCGTGCACCCGGGGTACGGGTTCCTCGCGGAGCGAGCGCAATTCGCCCAGGCGGTCGAGGAAGCGGGCCTCGCGTTCGTCGGCCCCACGGCACAGGCGATCGAGACGATGGGCGACAAGGCTGCCGCGCGCCGTGTCGCGGACGCCGCCGGGATGCCGATCGTTCCCGGGACCCGCGAGCCGGTGGACCTCGCGCAGGCGAAGAAGGAGGCCGCTCGGATCGGGTTCCCCCTCGTCGTGAAAGCCGCGTTCGGTGGCGGCGGGAAGGGCATGCACGTCGTGCGCGACGCCGACCACCTCGAGGAGTCCCTCAAGCGCGCCGCTCGCGAGGCGACCTCCTACTTCGGTCGGCCCGAGGTCTTCCTGGAGCGCTACGTCGATCGCGCGCGCCATGTCGAGGCGCAGATCCTCGCCGATACGCACGGCAACGTGTTCTTCCTGGGTGAGCGCGACTGCTCGGTGCAGCGCCGCCATCAGAAGCTGATCGAAGAGACGCCCTCTCCCCTCTTCGACGATCGCATCCGCGAACGCTTCGCCGAGGCGGCGGTGGGGCTCGCGAAAGCATCGGGATACGTGAACGCCGGCACCGTCGAGTGCGTGATGGATGAGGACGGCGACTTCTACTTCCTCGAGATGAACGCCCGGCTGCAGGTGGAGCACACCGTGACCGAGATGGTCACCGGGCTCGACCTGGTCGCGCTCCAGATCCGTGTGGCTCTCGGCGAGAAGCTTTCGTTGGAGCACTCGCCTCACGGCGCCTCGATCCAGTGCCGGATCAATGCGGAGGACCCGGGGAGGAACTTCCTTCCGGGTCCCGGTCGGGTGACGCGATACCGGGAGCCTGCCGGCCCGTTCGTCCGGGTGGATTCAGGGATCGAGCAAGGACGTGAGATCACGGGCGACTACGACTCGATGTTCGCGAAGCTGATCGTGTTCGGCCGCGACCGGGAGGAGGCCCGTACACGGATGCTCCGCGGGCTGGACGAGTTCGTCGTGCAAGGGGTTCCGACGACGATCCCGGTGCACCGATGGATCCTCGAGTCGAAGGAATTCCGCGCGGCAACTCACACGACGACCTGGCTCGAGCGGGCGCTCGCCGAGGCCGACCTTCCCGCCCATCCGGATTTCGTCTCCTCGGGCCCGGCCCCCAACAGGCCGGCGGACATCCTCGTCGAGGTCGACGGACGCCGGATCCCGGTGCGGATCTTCGACGAGCGGCGAGACCCGGCGCCGAGGCCTCCGATGGCTCCCGACGCCCACCACGGCGAGCACGTGCACGGCGAGATCCGGGCGCCCATGCAGGGCACGATCGTGAAGGTGCTGGTCGAGAAGGGTCAGGAGGTCCGGCCCGGCGACGTGATCTGCATCCTCGAAGCGATGAAGATGGAGAACCACGTTCCTTCGAACCGTGAGGGAGAGGTCACCGACCTCCCGATCCACGCGGGCCAGGTCGTGGAGACCGGCCAGGTCCTCGCGGTGATCGACTAGCCGCCCGGACGCCCCCAGGCGTCGCGACCGACGATCCGGAACCCGGAGTCCTTGATCTTGTAGGTCCGATTGATCGATACGAGGAGCGCCGTGAGCGGCTCGGCGACCCGAGCCATCTCGAGGCGGCCGCCGTCCACCCATCGCATGCCGGGGATCCCCTCGATCAAGGCGCCGACGCGAGACTTCGCCTCCGCGTCGTCGGCGCACAGGAGGACGTCGCTGTCGATCTCGCGGTCGAGGGCCTGGAGGCCCTCGGCCGCGATCGTGTGGAACCCGGCGACGACCCGAGGGCCGTCGCCGAGGATCGCCTGGGCCTGCTCGGCGGCCGAGCCGTGCCAGGGGCGAAGCACCTGCCACGGCCGGCCGCCGACGGCGGTCGCGAGCGGGCTCGTGGCATCGAGGACCACTGCGCCGGGAGCGACGGCGTCCTTGATGGAGCGGTAGATCTCCGCCTGGCCCGCGTACGGAACCGTGACGGCGATGACGCCGTCGGCCCCAGGAGTGGCGGTCGCGCTCGCGTTGTCGGTCCCCTCGACCGTCGAGCCCGCGAGTTCGGATGCCTTCGAAGCGGACTCGGCGCCCCGGCCCGCGTCCCGCGAGCCGATCGTCACCTGATGCCCTGCCTGGGCGAGTCGCAGGGCCAGCCCGAAGCCCTCGGCGCCCGTCCCCCCGATCACCGCGACGTCCATCTCGCGCAGCCTAGTGGCTAGTACGTGGGCCGGTATTCGCCGAACACGCGTCGGAGCGCGTCGGACACCTCACCCAGGGTCGCGCGCAAACCCAGCGCCTCTCGCATCGGCGGGAGGAGGTTGCGGGTGCCGCGCGCGGCCTCTTCCACGTCGGAGAGCGCCGTGTCCACCGCGCCCTGATCACGCGAGGCGCGGAGCTCGCCGAGACGCTCCAACTGCCTTGCCGTCTCCTGCGCGGAGATCTCCTGGAGCTGCACGGGTTTCTCGACCGCGTCCACGAATCGGTTCACGCCCACCACGATCCGTTCGTCGGTCTCGATCCCTCGCTGGATCCGGAAGGCCGCTTCGTGGATCTCGTCCTGGTAGTAGCCGGCCTCGATCGCCGCGACGGCACCGCCCATCGAGTCGACCTTCTCGATGATGTCGGTCGCGAGGCGCTCCAACTCGTCGGTGAGCGACTCCACGTAGTACGAGCCGCCGAGCGGATCGACCGTCTCGGCGACGCCGGTCTCGTAGCCGAGCACCTGTTGGGTCCGGAGCGCCACCTTCACCGCCTGCTCGGTCGGGAGCGCGAGCGCCTCGTCGAAGGAGTTCGTGTGCAGCGATTGGGTGCCCCCGAGGACGGCCGCCATCGCCTCGAGCGCCGTCCGCACGATGTTGTTCTCGGGCTGCTGAGCCGTGAGCGTCGCTCCCCCCGTCTGCGTGTGGAACCGGAGCGTGTGCGATCTGGGGTCCTTCGCCTCGAAACGGTCGCGCATGATCGTCGCCCACATGCGACGCGCGGCGCGGAACTTCGCGATCTCTTCGAAGAAGTGCATGTGGCACGCGAAGAAGAACGACAGTCGAGGCGCGAAGTCATCGACGGCCAGGCCCGCGTCGACGGCCGCCTGGACGTACGCGATCCCGTTCGCGAGCGTGAACGCGATCTCCTGCGCGGCCGTCGCGCCGGCCTCGCGCATGTGGTAGCCGCTGATCGAGATCGTGTTCCACCGCGGGATGCGCTCGCCCGCGTAGGCGAACAGGTCGGTGATCACGCGCATCGACGCCTTCGGCGGGTAGATGTACGTTCCGCGCGCCGCGTATTCCTTCAACAGATCGTTCTGGACCGTGCCCGAGAGCTTCGCCGCCTCGATGCCGTGCTTCTCGGCGACCAGCTCGTAGAGCAGAAGCAGGATCGGCGCGGTGGCGTTGATCGTCATCGACGTGGAGACCTGATCGAGAGGGATCCCCTCGAAGAGACGATCCATATCGTCCACCGAGTCGATCGCGACGCCGGTCTTCCCCACCTCTCCCTCCGCCCTCGGGTGATCGGAGTCGAGGCCCATCTGGGTCGGCAGATCGAATGCGACTGATACGCCCGTCTGCCCGTGGTCCAGGAGATAGCGGAACCGCCGGTTCGTCTCCTCGGCGCTCCCCATGCCGGAGTACTGGCGCATCGTCCAGAGACGCCCCCGATACATGTCGGAGTAGAGGCCCCGCGTGAACGGGAACGAGCCGGGTTCCCCGACGCGCTCGGCGGCCGCGTCGTCGGGATGCGGTTCGTAGATCGGTTGGACTTCGATCCCCGAATCGGTCGTGCGAGGGCTGCCTTGGGTCACGGGCGGAAGCTTACGGGCCCGCGATATGGTGCCGTCGTGGATCCCGTCGACCCTCGGATCGAGGCCTACATGGAGGAACGTCTCCGTCGTCTCGACGAGCCGGTTCTCCTCGAGATGGAGGCCCACGCCGAGGAGCGAGGCTTCCCCGTCGTGGGGCGCAACGTCGGCGTCACGCTCGAGGTGCTCGCCCGCTCCGTCGAAGCGGAGCGGATCTTCGAGCTCGGTTCGGGGTTCGGATACTCCGCCTACTGGCACGCTCGAGCCGCAGGGCCGAGCGGCGAGGTGCATCTCACCGACGGAGATCCGGAGAACGAGGTCAAGGCCGCCGACTACCTGAGCCGGGCCGGGCTCGCCGATCGCGTCCAGTTCCATGTCGGTGATGCGGTGACCGAGCTCGGCAAGCTCGAGGACGAGTTCGATGTGATCTTCAACGACATCGACAAGGACGGGTATCCGGCCGCGTGGCGTGCCGCCAGCGAGCGGATCCGGCGCGGTGGGCTCTACGTCTGTGACAACGTCCTCTGGTACGGCAGGGTCGCGGTGGAAGACCCGGATGACACTCGCCCCCACTACACCGAAGCCGTCCTCGAGCACAATCGGCTGGTCGCGGAGGACGAGCGCTACCTCTCGACGATCGTCCCCACCCGAGACGGCGTGATGGTGGCCATCCGGATCGCGTGAGTACACCCCGGCACCGCTTCGAAGGGACGGGCCGGCGATAGGCTGGAGGCCGGTGAGCATCGAGACCAACCGCAAGGGTCAGTTCGGCCCGCTCTACAAGGGCCACGAGGGCCAGTACAGCTGGCTCCTGCACCGCATCACCGGCGTCGCGATCATCCTGTTCCTGTTCGCCCACGTCGTGGACACCGCGGTCGTCGGCTGGGGTCCCGAGGCCTACAACCGGGTCGCCTCCGTCTACCACAACCCCTTCGTCCGACTGCTGGAGCTCGGACTCGTGGCCGCGGTCCTCTATCACTCCTTCAACGGGGTGAAGATCATGCTGATCGACTTCTTCCCGGGTCTCACCAGGCACATCCGCTTCCTGGGGATCGCCACCGCCCTCCTGTTCGTCGGCTCGATGATCCCGATCACATGGATCATGGGCTCGGCGATCATCGAGCTTCTCCTCGAGGGCTGAGTTCGATGGCCACGACGACCGAGGCTCGCCCCGATCCGCCACTCCCGCACGCGAAGCCTCCCGGCGCCGGCCGAGACCGCCCGATCCGCGGCTTCGAGCTCTGGACATGGCTCTTCATGCGCATCTCCGGCATCGTCCTGCTGTTCCTCGCCGTCGGGCACGTGCTGATCATGCACGTCTACGACAACGGGGTCGATCGGGTGAACTTCGCGTTCATCCAGCTCCGATGGGCAAGCCCGTTCTGGAAGACCTGGGACTGGCTGATGCTGGTCCTCGCGCTCCTGCACGGCGTGAACGGACTTCGGATGATCGTCCTCGACTACGTGCGCCCCGCCGGCGCGCGGCTCGCGATCAACTCGTTCTTCACGGTCTTGGGCGCCGCCCTGATGGCGCTCGGCACCATCATCGTCGTCACGTTCGATCCCTCGAAGTGGCCGACGCCGTGACGATCACCCACACGTACGACGCCGTGATCGTCGGCGCCGGCGGGGCAGGGCTCCGTGCCGCCATCGAAGCTTCCGGCCAGGTCAAGACGGCCGTCATCTCGAAGCTGTACCCCACTCGCTCGCACACCGGCGCGGCCCAGGGAGGCGTCTGCGCGGCGCTCGGCAACGTCGAGGAGGATCACCCCGAGTGGCACGCCTTCGACACGGTCAAGGGTGGCGACTATCTGGTCGACCAACCTGCCGCGCAGCTCCTCACCGAAGAGGCGATCGCCTCGATCTACGAGCTCGAGCGGTGGGGCCTCCCGTTCAATCGGACGCCGGACGGGTTGATCGACCAGCGGCGTTTCGGAGGACATACCGCGGAGCACGGCGAGCGGCCGGTCAAGCGCGCCTGCTACGCGGCCGACCGCACCGGGCACATGATCCTCCAGACGCTCTATCAGCAGTGCGTGAAACGAGACGTCCGATTCTTCAACGAGTTCTACTGCCTGGATCTGTTGCGCACGGATGACGGTCGCACGGCGGGCGTGGTCGCGTACGAACTTGCGACCGGTGAGCTCCACGTGTTCCGAGCGAAATCGGTCCTGTTCGCGACCGGCGGCTACGGGCGGATGTTCCGGGTCTCCTCCAACGCCCACGCCCTCACGGGCGACGGACCTTCGGTCGTGTTCCGACGCGGCATCCCCCTCGAGGACATGGAGTTCTTCCAGTTCCATCCGACCGGCCTCTACCGGCTCGGCGTGCTGCTCTCCGAGGGGGCGCGCGGCGAGGGCGCGATCCTGCGGAACCGCGACGGCGAGCGGTTCATGGAGCGCTACGCTCCGACCATCAAGGACCTGGCCCCGCGCGACGTCGTGTCGCGCTCGATCTACCAGGAGATCAAGGAGGGAAGAGGTATCGGGCCGAAAGGCGACTACCTCCACCTCGACCTCACGCACCTCGACCCCAAGGTGCTCGAGGAGAAGCTGCCGGACATCACCGAGTTCGCTCGCGTGTACCTCCAGGTCGAACCCACGCGCGAGCCGGTGCCGATCCAGCCGACCGCCCACTACGCGATGGGAGGGATCCCGACGGACGTGCACGCACGCGTCGTCACGGGCTCCGACGAGACGCCGGTGCCCGGTCTCTACGCAGCGGGGGAATGTGCATGCGTCTCCGTCCACGGAGCGAACCGGCTCGGCACCAATTCGCTGCTCGACATCGTCGTCTTCGGGCGCCGTGGCGGCGACGACATGACGAGACACTGTGCCGAGACCGACCTTCCCGACCTGCCGCCGGACGCCACCGCGCGGACGCTCGGCATGCTCGACGGCATCCTGACGCAGAAGACCGGTGACAACGTCGCCGACATCCGGTCGGAGCTGCAGGACTCGATGTTCGATCTCGCGTTCGTCGTCCGAACCGAGGAAAGTCTCGCGAAGATGAGCGAGATCCTCGGCGGGCTCCGGGAGCGGTACGACCGGATCGCGATCGGCGACAAGGGGAACGTCTACAACACGGACCTGATGGAGGCCGTGGAAGTTGGGTTCCTGCTGGACTGCGCCGCGACGCTCGTCGCGGCCGCGCAGGCCCGCGACGAGAGCCGCGGCGCCCACTACCGCGAGGACCATCCACTGCGCGACGACGCGAACTGGCTCAAGCACTCACTCGCGTATCGGCAAGACGACGGCTCGATCCGCTTGGACACGAAGCCGGTGAAGATGGGTCCCTACATCCCGATGGAACGGAAGTACTGATGGCGACGCCGGCCGAGATCCTGAACACCTCGGACGATCGCCGTGTCGGGGCGACCCACCTGACGACGCTCACGCTCAAGATCCGGCGGTACAACCCCCAGGTCTCCGACGAGGCGTGGTGGGACGAGTTCACGATCCAGGTGGACCCCTTCGAACGACTGGTCGAGGCGCTGCACGAGGTGAAGTGGCATCACGACGGGACCCTCACGTTCCGCCGCTCGTGCGCCCACGGTATCTGCGGCTCGGACGCGATGGTCATCAACGGGCGCAACGCCCTCGCATGCAAGGTCCTGGTCAAGGACGTGGCGCCCAAGGTGACGATCGAACCGATCCGCGGCCTCGCCGTCCTGAAAGACCTCATCGTCGACATGGAGCCGTTCTTCGACGGCTACCGAGCGGTGCTCCCCTACCTCGTGAACGACGAGGAGACCGAGCGAGAGCGTGTCCAGACACCGGAGGAACGGGAGAGGTACGACGACACCACGAAGTGCATCCTGTGCGCCGCCTGCACGACCTCGTGCCCGATCTTCTGGGCCGACGAGGCCTACATCGGCCCGGCGGCCATCGTGAACGCGCACCGGTTCATCTTCGATTCCCGCGATCGGGCCCCCCGCGAACGGCTCGGGATCCTCTCCGAGAAGACCGGCGTGTTCCGCTGCCGAACGACCTTCAACTGCACGGAGGCCTGCCCACGAGGCATCGAGGTCACGAAGGCGATCCAGGAAGTGAAGCGAGCCATCCTGTTCGACCGCGTGTGAGCGGTCTGCGGACCCCGAGCGGGGCGCCGGTGAGAGACTGGTTCCGTGGCCGAAGAAACGCTTCCCCGCTCACTCGTGACCGATTCGGCGTACGACGTGGTAGCGCTCGCCGCGTCGGCGGGCGGGTTCGGGGCGCTGAGCACCGTTCTCGGCAGCCTGGAGGCGAGCTTCCCCGCGCCGATCGTGGTCGTTCAGCACCTCGACCCTCGGCATCGGAGTCTGATGGCCCAGATCCTCGGGCGCCGCACGGCGCTCGTCGTGACCGAGGCGGCCCAGGACGACAAGATCGCCCCCGGCCACGTGTTCATCGCTCCTCCTAACCACCACCTGCTCATCGATCGCGACGGGAGGATGTCCCTCACACAGACCGAGCTCGTCCACTTCGTCAGACCGTCGGCGGACCTCCTCTTCGAATCGGTGGCTGCCGGATTCCGTGAACGCTCCCTGGCCGTCGTGCTGAGCGGGACCGGCAGCGACGGCGCGATGGGCCTCACGGCGGTCAAGAAGATGGGCGGGACGACCATCGCACAGGACGAGCGCACAGCCGAGTTCTTCGGGATGCCGAAGGCCGCCATCGAGGCCGGAGCGATCGACTTCGTCCTGCCGTTGGAGGAGATCGCGCCGGCGCTCGCGTCGCTGATCTCCGCCGGAGAGATCTGAGGGCGGCGCCGTGATGGCGGACGAGACCGATCCGGCATTCGAGGGTCTCCTCACCTACATCAAGGAAGCACGCGGATTCGACTTCACGGGCTACAAACGGCCGAGCCTGATGCGCCGGATCGGCAAACGGATGAACTCGCTGCACATCGACGGCTACGAGCATTACCTCGACCATCTGCAGGCCGATCCCGACGAGTTCACCGAGCTGTTCAACACGATCATGATCAACGTCACGGGGTTCTTCCGTGACCAGGCGGTCTGGGATCACCTGGCGAGCGAGGTGATCCCTCGCATCGTGTCGACCAAACACGAGCGAGCCGCGATCCGTGTGTGGTGCGCGGGGAGCGCGTCGGGAGAGGAGGCGTACTCGACCGGGATGCTCCTGTCCGAGCAGCTGGGCCCGACGGCGTTCCGAGAGCGAGTGAAGATCTTCGCGACCGATGTGGATGAAGAGGCGCTCACGACGGCGCGGCACGGCAGGTATCGGGAGAGATCGATGGAGGCGGTCCCCGACGAGCTCCGGCGCACCTACTTCCGAACCGACCACGACGGCCTCGCGTTCGCGCCCGAACTTCGACGCTCCATCATCTTCGGACGGCACGATCTGGTTCAGGACGCCCCCATCTCGCGCACCGACCTGATCCTGTGTCGGAACACGATCATGTACATGAACTCGGACACGCAATCCCGCGTGATCTCGAATCTCGCGTTCAGCCTCAACGACGGAGGATTCCTGGTCCTCGGGAAGTCCGAGATGCTCTTCAGCAAGATGCGCTCATTCGCGCCGGTGGACATGAAGCGCCGCGTGTTCATCAAAGCGAACAACGAGGAGGGGCGAGACCCACCGGGTCCCGAGGAGCGGGCGCACGAGGCATCGACCGACGAGCGCTTGGCATTCGATCTCGGGCCGGTGGCCCAGGTCATGCTCGACAAGGACGGCAAGCTCTCGCACGTCAACCGGCGGGCTCGAGAGGTCCTGTCCCTTCGCCCGGAGGATGTCGGCAGGGGGTTCGATCGGTTCGAGTTCGCGCATCGGCCGATCGATCTCCGGGCCGCCATCGAACAGTCGCAACGGAGCGGGGAGGTCGTCGGGATCCCGGACGTAGCGTCGAAGAGCCCGGGAGGCCGCGAGGTCATCTTCGATATCCAGGTCGTGCCTCTCGTGCGCGAGAAGGAGAGGCTCGGCACGATCGTCACGTTCACGGACGTGACGGACTTCCACCAGCTGCGATCCGACGTCGAGCGCTCGGACAGAGAACTGACGATCGCGATGGAGGAGCTGCAGTCGACGAATGAGGAGCTCGAGACGACGAACGAGGAGCTGCAGTCGACGAATGAGGAGCTCGAGACGACGAACGAGGAGCTGCAGTCGACGAATGAGGAGCTCGAGACGACGAACGAGGAGCTGCAGTCGACGAACGACGAGCTGGAGACGATGAACGAGGAGATGAGCGAGCGGTCGCTGGAGGTCGCCGAAACCGATCGCTTCATGAACGCGGTCATGGCGAGCGTTCACGCCGCCGTGGTGGTCCTCGGCCCCGACCTCCGTATCAGGGTCTGGAACGGTGAGAGCGAGGAGATGTGGGGTCTCGCCGAGCACGAGGTCAAGGGCAAGCTCCTCCAGGATCTCGACATCGGGCTCCCGGTGGATCGGATCGGAGATCTGATCCGAGGTCGTCTCATGGGGAACGACGAACCCGACGTGGTCGTCGAGGCGATCGACCGACGAGGGCGGTCGATCCGGTGCCGGGTATCGTGCTCACGACTCGGTTCGAGCCGTGAGGAGGCCGGCGGGGTCGTGCTGGTGATACGTGATGAGACCATCACCGATGAGACTTGAGCCACGCTTGACGACTGTCGCCTCCGGGCGTTATGTGAAAGACCGATGATCGATCCCGCTCCCAACGAGTTTTCCCTCTCCGCGAGCCCGACAGCCGACGTCGACGCACAGGAGGCGTTCGGTCGGGTGCTCACCGACGAGACCGAACCCCTCCGGGAACGGGCGATGCTGCTGATCTCCGGCCTGCTCACGACCGATGAGGGTCCCTCTGTCGCAAGCGGAGACGGCACCGTCTCCGTGAGGGTGATCTCCGGACCGCGCTCGATCCGGGTCGAGATCACCGATGCCGGGACGGGCGCCGTGCTGGGGGGGCTTCGGAAGCATCGGCAGCCCGCGTCGCGCGGCTGGGGTCCCCATCTCCTCAGCAGGATCGCCGATCGATGGGGGCTGGTCTCCGGCGCGGAAGGCGCCTGGGTGTGGTTCGAGCTCGACCTCCCGAGGGGCGCATGAATCCGGAGATGGCCTCCCTCGTGGGCTCCGACCCGGCCATCTCATTGGCCCAGCGTCTGCGACGCGAATGTCGGGCGGACGTCGTGGACGTCGACGCACTCCCCCAAGGGATCGCGATCCACCTCGCGATCCCGAGATCGGGGTTGATCCCGATGAGCCGGCTCCGGCGGGATCTCTGGATGTCCTTCGTCTCGAGGGCCGTCCAGACGCGGCGGGATGAGGTGGCCGAGGTACGGATCCGCATCGCCTCCCAGTGGGAAGCGCTCGGCAGATCACGCGCGATCACGGAGCGCAACCGAGTGCTGCTCAACGAGTGCTCCTCCGTGTAGCCGGGCTCCTCAGACCGTCGGGTAGGGTGCCGCGGTGGGTGGACGGCACCGTGTCACGCTGATCCCGGGCGACGGCATCGGACCGGAGGTGTCTGCCGCCGCACGATCGGTCCTCGACGCCGCCGTCTCAGGGATCGAATGGATCGAACGACTGGCGGGCACGGCCGCCCTCGAGGAGCACGCTGAGCTCCTGCCCGAGGAGACGCTGGATTCGATCCGCGCGTCGCGCGTCGCGATCAAGGGACCCATCACGACGCCGGTGGGGTCCGGGTTCCGCAGCATCAACGTGGCGCTCCGACAGGAGCTGGATCTGTTCGCGGCGGTGCGCCCCGCGAGATCCCTCCCCGGCGTGCCGACACGACACGGGGAGGTGGATCTCATCGTGATCCGGGAGAACACCGAGGACCTCTATCGGGGGGTCGAGTTCGCGGCGGGGTCGCCCCAAGCCGACGCCCTCCGAGACGAGCTGCGGAAGCTGGCCGGCTTCGAGATCCGGCCGGACGCGGGCGTCACGGTGAAGCCCATCTCCGTCGCGGGGACACGGCGGATCGTGCGGTTCGCCTTCGAACATGCGAAGGCGAACCACCGCCGAAGGATCACCCTCGGTCACAAGGCCAGCATCATGCCGACGTCGGACGGCCTCTTCCTGAGGACCGCGAGAGAGCACACGGAAGATCGAGCCGAGGTCGACTTCGAGGACATGCAGATCGATCATCTGACCGCCCGACTGGTCCGTGAACCGGATCGGTTCGACGTGCTCCTCCTCCCCAACCTCTACGGCGACATCCTCTCCGATCTCTGCGCGGGGCTCGTCGGTGGATTGGGGCTCATCCCCGGCGCGAACATCGGATGGGAGTACGCGGTGTTCGAGCCGGTGCACGGGAGCGCCCCGGACATCGCCGGCCGGGGCATCGCGAACCCGATCGCGATGATCCTCTCCGGCGCGATGATGCTCCGCCACCTCGGCGAGCTGGACGGCGCGGCGGCCGTCGAGCGCGCGGTCGACGCGGTCCTCGCCGGAGGCGAGGTGCGTACGCCCGACCTCGGCGGCTCCTCATCCACGATGGATGTGGCGGCGGCGGTTGCGGCGGCGCTTCCGCGCTAGTCGGTCCCCCGCGATGGATCCCGACCGGGATCCGGTGGCAGGCGTCAGCAGCCGGGCTCGCCGTGGTGGCCGCAACACCCCTTGTTCAAGAGCGATCTCGCTCGGTTGCGCACCGTGAGCGCCACCTTGCGAGTGACCGGGAGGTCCGACTCCGACCAGTTCGTGAAGAAGTTGCCGACGTACTCTCGGAGCTGTTCGGCGAACGACGCCATGCCGCCATGCTAGTGCGCGCCCGGCGGGACGCCCCGCGGACCTAGAGTCCAGCGAGATCCGCGCATTTCGCGCGGATGCCTTCGGCAGCCGCGCGAAGCTTCGCCAGCTCCTCGTCGTTCAGATCGAGCTCGACGATCTCCTCCACACCCTTGGCTCCCAGACGGGCCGGTACCCCGACGTACACGTCGGAGATCCCATACTGGCCCGTGGTCCACGCACACACCGGAAGGACCTGCTTCGTGTCGTGCACGATCGCGCGCACCATCGCCACGACCGACGCGCTCGGGGCGTAGTAGGCGGATCCCGACTTGAGCAGCGCGACGATCTCCGCGCCGCCGTCGCGTGTCCGCTGGAACAGCCGTTCCAACGTGGGCTCGTCCACGAGCTCGGGCAGCGGGGTTCCGTTCACCGTGGCATGCCTGGGCAGGGCCACCATCGAATCCCCGTGGGAGCCCAGCGTGATCGCCTCCACCACGTTGGGCGAGACACCGAGCTCCTCGGCGATGAATGACCGGAGCCGTGCGGAATCCAACACACCGGCCATCCCCATCACGCGCTCCCGTGGGAACCCGGACGCTTCCGCGGCCAGGTAGGTCATCTCGTCCAAAGGGTTCGACACCACGACGAGGATGGCCCCGGGCGAACCCGGAACGACGTTGCCGACCACGTCGCGGAGGATCGCGGCGTTCTTCGCCAGCAGATCCATCCGGCTCATCCCCGGCTGACGAGGGAATCCCGCCGTGATCACGACGATGTCGGAGCCCGCGGTATCCGCATAGTCGTTCGTGCCCACGATCGACGGCTCGTAGCCCTCGATCGGCGCAGCCTGCTTGAGATCGAGTGCGAGACCCTGCGGCTTGTCCTCGATGATGTCGATCAGGCACACCTCTGCGAGACCCTTCTCGAGGATCCGCATCGCGGTCGTCTGTCCGACGAAGCCGCTGCCGACGACGGTGACCTTCATGGATGCATCAACTCCTCGGAGATCCGGGTGAGATCGTCATGCTACCGAGGCGCCTCACGAAGCCGCTCGGCCACGGCTTCGGCCATCCGCCGCGTCCCGACCGAGGGGCGCGCGTCGCCGGGCCCTCGCAGGTCCGGCGTCACGTCGACACCGTCGGCCAGCACGCCGGCGATCGCCTCTTCGAGGCGGTCGCCGGCCTCCGCTTCCCCGAGGTGCCGGAGCATCATGGTCGCCGAGAGCATCAGCCCGACCGGGTTCGCACGGTCCCGCCCCGCGAGGCGGGGGGCGGTCCCGTGGGTCGCCTCGAACACCGCGACCTCGTCTCCGAGATGTCCACCGGGCGCCACGCCGGTCCCCCCGATCAGCCCGGCGCCCAACTCGGAAACGATGTCCCCGTAGAGGTTCGGCAACACCAGGACATCGAACCGCTCGGGGGACTGGACGAGTTGCATGCAGAGGGCATCGATGATCCTGTCGTCGAACGTGATGTCCGGGTACTGCGCCGCGACCCGCCTCGCCTCATCGAGGAACAGCCCGTCGGAGAACTTCATGATGTTCGCCTTGTGCGCCGCCGTGACCTGCTTCCGGCCGCGGCGTCTCGTCTCTTCGAACGCGAAGCGGACGATCCGTTCGCTGCCGCCTCGAGAGATGGCCTTCACCGAGATGCCGCTGTCTTCGCGGATGCGAATCGCGGTCGTCTCCTCGATGAAGGCGATCAGCTCCTTCACCTCGACGGTCCCCACCTCGAACTCGACCCCCGTGTAGACGTCCTCGGTGTTCTCCCGGACCACCAACAGGTCGACGTCTCGGTAGACCGACGGCACACCCGGATAGTGCCGGCAGGGGCGGATGTTCGCGAAGAGATCCAGCTCTTGACGCAACGCGACGTTGGCGCTGCCGACGCCGGCTCCCGGGGGCGTCTCGATCGGACCCTTCAGAGCGACGCCGTTCTCCCGGATCGATGAGAGAGCTCGTGCCGGCAGCACCTCGCCCGTCCGCTCGAACGCTCGGAGGCCGACCTCCTGAACGTCCCAGTGCACCTCGACACCCGTGGCCATGACGACCAGGCGAGCGGCCTCCACCACCTCGGGTCCGATCCCGTCTCCCGGGATCAGCGTGACGCGGTGGGTCAAGAGGATGCCTCCTGTCGTCTGGATGGTTGGTGAGTCCCGAGGGCTCGGCGCAGGCCCGGGGTCAGCGGAACGAGGTGCCGACTATCCTGGCAGGCTCGCAGGGACCCGGGTCACCGGAGAACGGAGGATCGTGGCCGACAAGGGGCTCCGAGAGGTCATCGCGGCCGACACCCAGCTCTCCGACATCGACGGCGAGAAGGGGACGCTTTCCTACGTCGGCTACGAGATCCAGGACCTGGCCGAGCATTCCACGTACGAGGAGGTCGTCTACCTCCTCCATCATCTCGAGCTCCCCACCGCGTCGGAGCTCGAGGGCGTGGCCGCGACGCTCGCGGGCGAGCGAGACCTCCACCCGTTCCAGGTGCAGCTGATGAGGACCCTCGCCGAGCAGACGTCCCCCATGTCGATGCTGCGGACGTCGGTCTCGGCCGCGTCGGCCTTCGATCCGGATGGGTGGGACGAGTCACCCGATGCGCAGGCGCGCAAGGCCCTGCGCCTGATCGCGAAGACGGCCTCGCTGATCGCCACGTATCACCGCCTGCGGACCGGCATGGAGATGGTGACGCCGAACCCGGCGCTCCCCCACGCCGCCGACTTCCTGTGGATGCTGCACGGGACCGAGCCCGACCCCGAAGACGCCCGGGTGCTCGACACCACGTTCATCCTCTACGCGGATCACACGATGAACGCCTCGACGTTCACCGCGAGGATCGTCGCGTCGACCCTCGCCGACATGTTCTCCGCGATCACCGCGGCGATCGGCACGCTCAAGGGGCCACTGCACGGTGGCGCCAACGAGGAGGCCATGAAGAGCTTCGAGGAGGTCGGCAAGCCGGAGAACGCGGAGGCGTACGTGCGCGACCGCCTCGAACGGCACGAGAAGATCTTCGGGTTCGGTCACGCGGTGTACAAGACGTACGACCCGCGGGCGAAGATCCTGAAACGCCTCTCGGCGGAAGCGTGCGAACGGGCGGGAAACCCGAAGCTCCACGAGATCGCCGAGGCGATCGAGAAGGCCGTGTTCGAACAGAAAGCTCTCTATGCCAACGTCGACTTCTACGCCGCGGCCGTCTTCCACGTGCTCGGCATCCCGACGGACCTGATGACGCCCGTGTTCGCCGCGGCGCGGATGGCGGGCTGGACCGCCCACGTGCGCGAGCAATACGCCGATAACAAGGTGATCCGCCCCGGCTCGCGCTACATCGGACCGGAGCACCAGACGTGGGTCCCGCTCGAGGAACGCTCCTAGGATCGTCCGACGCCGGTCGGGCGCGGGAAGAGACCTGCGTCCTCCACGATCGTGCGGACGAGGTCGTCGCGACCGATGCCCAACAGGTGCAGTCCCGCGATGCCGTCGATCGCGCGGATCCGTTGCGCCACGTCCAACGTGAACCCCAGCCCCGCTCGTTCCGCCTCATCACCCGCCGCCTCCAGGACATCGAAAGCGGCTCGCGGGACGTGGACGCCGAAGAGCCCGTCCAAGAACCGGGCGTTCTTGAGGCTCCGCAGCGGAACGAGGCCGACGATCACCTTGGCGCGTTCGAAGACACCTCGTGACCGGACGAGATCCGCCCATTCCGCCAGTCGGTCGACGTCGTAGACGATCTGCGTCCAGACGACGTCCCCACCGGCATCGAGCTTCGCCTCCAGCTTCGCGGGATCGTAGGGGTCGGACAGAGGCACGTCGGCGACGCCGATCAGATACCGCGGTGGATCCGTGATCTCAGCGCCTGCGCCCGTGGTGCCCTCGTCGCGGATCCGCCGGGCGAGCGCGACGACCTCGTTGGGCCCCAGGTCGAACACCGCATTCGCATCCGGGTGGTCGCCGACGTGCATCGGGTCGCCGCCGAGGACGAGCAGGTTCCGCGCGCCGAGCGCCCAGCCTCCCAGCAGGTCGGCGGTGATGGCCAGCCGATTGCGGTCGCGGCAGACGAGCTGGAGGGTGGGTTCGGCGCCCGCTTCGTGGACGAAGCGGGCCCCGGCGAGCGGGGACATGTGCGGCGACGCCGAGGGGTTGTCGGTGACGTTGACGGCGTCCACGTAGCCGACGAGCCCCCGAGCGGTCTCGCGAACCTTCGCGCCGTCTCCCGAGCGCGGGGGCACGACCTCGCTGGTGATGACGAACTCGCCCGCGTCCAGGAGCGCGGCCAGCCGGCCACCCCGCTGGCTCACGCTCCGTAGGCCTGTCGCTCGGCCGCCGTCACGGTGTTCACGAGGAGCATCGCGACCGTCATCGGTCCGACCCCACCGGGGACCGGTGTGATGGCTCCCGCCACCTCGACGGCCTCCTCGAAGTGCACGTCGCCGACGAGCCCCTCCTCCATCCGATGAACCCCCACGTCGATCACCGTGCCGCCTGGCTTGATCATGTCGCCGGTGATGAGTCTCGGGACGCCCGCGGCCGCGACGAGGATGTCCGCGCGCCGCGTGTGGGTCGTGAGGTTGGCGGTCTTCACGTGCGTGATCGTGACGGTCGCGTTCCCCCGGATCGAATCCTGCGCCAGCATGATCGAGAGCGGCGCGCCGACGAGGTCTCCATAGCCCACGACGACGACCTCGGCACCCTCGAGCGGGATGCCGCTCCGGAGTAGCAGCTCGACGATCCCGTACGGCGTGGCCGGCTGGAACGTGGCTTCGCCGCGCACGACCATCCCGACGTTCCAGGGATGGAGGCCATCGACGTCCTTCTCCGGCGCCATGGTCCGCTGCACCTCCAGCTCGTTCAGATGTGCCGGCAGCGGGAGCTGGACGATGATGCCGTGGATCTCAGGATCGCGGTTCAGGCGCCGGATCGTGGCGAGCATCTCTCCTGCGGTCACGTATCCGGGGAGATTGACCTGCTCCGAGTGGATCCCCACGTCCGCGCACGCCTTGTGCTTGGCCTCGACGTAGATACGCGAGGCCTGATCGTCTCCCACCAGGACGGCTGCCAGGCCGGGGGTGATCCCGTGGTCGGCGAGGGCGCGGACCCGATCGGACACCTCCGAGCGGATCTGTGCGGCGACGGCTCTTCCGTCGAGGATGCGGGCGGTCACGGGTCCGGATGGTATCGGGTGGTCGCCACGCTCCGTGGAGCTCAGTGACGGAAGTGCCGCCGGCCGGTGAGCACGACCGCCATGCCTCGCTCCTCAGCTGTCTGGAGCACCGCGTCGTCGCCCTTCGACCCTCCCGGATGGATCACGGCCGTGGCCCCCGCGTCGGCCGCCACCTCGAGTGCGTCGGGGAACGGGAAGAAGGCGTCCGACGCGAGGGAAGCGCCCTTGGCGCGATCGCCCGCCTTCCGTGTCGCGATCCACGACGAGTCCACCCGCGACATCTGCCCGGCGCCGATCCCGACGGTCGCGCCGTCGCGCACCAGCACGATGGTGTTGGACTTCACGCGCCAGGCGATCGTCCAGGCGAGGAGCAGATCGCGCCACTCGTCCTCGGTCGGCTCCCGGGAGGAAACGACCTCGAAGTCCTCGCGCCGCTCCCCGGCGACGTCGCGGTCCTGTACGAGCGCTCCTCCCGGCATCGCCCGGATGTCCAGACCGCCCGTCCCGAGCAGTGGCGCCTCGAGCACCCGGAGGTTCTGACGCTCACCGAACGCGGCGAGCGCTTCCGACTCGTAGCCCGGAGCGATCACGACTTCGGTGAAGACATCTCGCATCGCCTCCGCGGCGGCCGCCGTACACGTCGCGTCGAAGGCGACGATCCCTCCGAAGGCAGAGACCGTGTCGCAGTCGAACGCGCGCCGGTACGCCTCGTCCTGCTGAGCGGCGACCGCCACCCCGCACGGGTTGTTGTGCTTCACGATCACGCAGGCCGTCGGCGGCAGGGCCGCGACCAGCGAGTACGCCGCCTCCGCATCGAGCCAGTTGTTGAACGACATGTCCTTACCTTGGAGGACGCGAGCCCCGCCGAGCGGCCCGTCGGTCGCGGGGTCGCGACCGGACGTCTCTCGATACAGGGCGCCACCCTGGTGCGGGTTCTCCCCGTAACGGAGGTCGGCAACCTTCTCGAGGGTCAGCCCGACGAACCCGGGCATCCCCGACCCGGGGACCTGCTCGGCGAACCACCCAGCGACCGCGGCGTCATAGGCAGCCGTGTGGGCGAACGCGGCCGCGGCGAGGCGCTGGCGTGTGTCTCGCGAAAGCCCGCCGCGGCCGCGGAGCTCCTCGAGCACCTCCGTGTATCGGCTCGGATCCACGACGACGCCCACGGACTCGAAGTTCTTCGCGGCGGCTCGGACCATCGCCGGTCCGCCGATGTCGATCTTCTCGATCACGTCGTCCGACCCTGCTCCGGAGGCTACGGTCTCGCGGAACGGGTACAGGTTCACGACGACGAGGTCGAACGACTCGATCCCGTGTTCGGCCAGCTGTGCAAGGTGCTCGGGCTTGCGCTTGTCGGCGAGCAACCCGCCGTGGATCCGTGGGTGCAGCGTCTTCACTCGGCCGTCGAGCATCTCGGGGGACCCCGTCACGTCTTCGACGGGGGTGACCTCCAGCCCGGCTTCGCGCAGGGTCGCCGCGGTCCCCCCCGAGGACACGAGCGACACACCCATCCCGGTGAGTTCCCGGGCGAGCTCGACCACGCCCGTCTTGTCGTAGACCGCGAGCAGAGCTCGTCGCACCTCACGGACGTCCGTCACATCGATCCTCCGTCGATCGTCACCTTGCGGCCGTCGACGCGGATGCGCCCCTCGACGAGGGCGGCGGTCGCGGCCGGCAAGAGGCGATGCTCGACCTCATGTACCCGAGCCTCCAGCGAATCCCAATCATCGTCCTCGCGTACCTCGATGGCTTCCTGCATGACGACGGGGCCGGTGTCCATCCCCTCGTCGACGAAGAACACGGTGACGCCGGTCACCCGGACTCCGTAGGCGAGAGCGTCGGCGACGCCGCTCGTGCCGGGGAAGGCCGGGAGGAGCGACGGGTGGACGTTCAGCCAGCGACCTCCGTATGCCTCGAGCACCGCCGGGCCGAGCATGCGCATGTACCCGGCCGACACGACGACGTCGATCCCGCGATCACGGAGGAGGTCCACCACGGCGCGGTCGAAGCTCTTCCGGTCTTCGAAGTCCTTCGGCTCGAGGACGGCGGACTCGATGCCATCGGACGCGCCCCGTTCGAGCGCCTTGACGTCCGGGCGGTCCGAGAGCACGAGGGCGATCCGGGGGCCGCAAACGGGGTGATCGAGGAGAGCTTGCAGGTTCGTCCCGGAGCCGGAAACGAGCACCGCGATCCGCTCCCCCATGGACGTGGCCACGCTACCAGAGGCCCCGTCCACGCAGGCCGTACGCTAGCGGGGTGAAAGCGGAGGAGCGGGCTCCCGGGACCCCCGAGCGGGCGAACGACGCGGGCTCGCCCGCCCTCGAGGAGGCGCCCGATCGGCTCGCCCAGCCCGCGACCGACGGCCGCGAAGCGGCGGCCCACGAGCGCTGCGTCCATCATCCGAGCCGAACCGCGATCGCCCGATGCAGCGCCTGCGACGAGCCCGTGTGCCTCGCGTGCGCGGTCCCCGTGCGAGGCCGCGTGCTCGGTCCCGAGTGCCTCGCCACCGAATTGGGCGACCCGGCGATCACGACGCCGCCGGAGCCCGACCGGGCCGTCGCCGGGTCGTGGGTGGTGGTCGTGGGCGCCGCGCTGGCCCTGCTCGCCACGGTCGGTCCGTGGACGAGGACCGGCGCCGGCAACCGGCTTTTCGGCGCGTGGGTCCCGAGCATCCGTTGGTCGATGGTGGCCGTCGTGGCGGCCGCGGCGCTACTCCCGGCGGCGTGGTGGTTCCGGAGCCATCCGGCTCGTGCCGGATCGATCCTCGTGATCGTAGGCGGCACGGCGATCGCGGTCGCCTCGGCCCTCGCGATCGCCTTCCCACCGACCTTCCAGGCCGCCTCGTGGGGTCCGTGGGTCGCGGCCCTCGGTGGCACGATCGCCGTGGCCGGAGCGATCGCCGGCCTCGTCATCGGATCCCGTCCCGGGCAGGGTGTTTGACTCGGGCACCTCTCGCCTCTTGGATACCGTAGAGAAGCACCCGGCCGCGCGTGTGCGCGGCGGCTGAAAGGAGCAGTGGATGGAAGGTTCAGGCTCGTCCGGCTTCGACATGTCGAAGATGTCGACCGCGGAGAAGCTGCTGGCGGGAGCCAGCGTCTTGCTCCTCCTCGATAGCTTCGCCCCCTGGCAGTCGTACGACTTCGGGGGACTCGAGGATCTGATCGGCCGCGGCATCGACTTCAACATGTGGCAGGGAAGCGGCTCCATCCTCGGCGTCCTCGCGGGCCTGCTCGCGATCGCGTTGATCGTCGTAGGGGTGCTCTCGATGACGGGCTCGATGGCGAGCATGAACATGGGCACGATGTCGCCCGATAAGCTCAGTGGCTTCCTCGGCCTCGGCGTCGCTGCCTTCGGATTCTTGAAATTCATCCTCGCATTGACGAACTCGCCCGGCTGGGGTGCCTTCGTCGGCCTCGTGCTGCTGGTCGCGATCGGCTACGGGGCCTGGCAGAAGGTGCAGGCCAGCGGCGGCTTCGAGATGGGCAGCCCCGGCGGGACGATGGGGGGCGGAACGCCTCCTCCCAGCAGCCCACCGCCGAGCGGTGGCATGCCACCCAGCGCGCCGCCACCCAGCGCGCCGCCACCCAGCGCGCCGCCACCCAGCGGCGGGGATGCCGCCGTCCGGCTCGTCGGACATGTGAGCTGACAGCACGTACGTCCGAAGGGGCGGGCCCGCGAACGCGGCCCGCCCCTTCTGTTTCGGGGTAGCCTTTCAACCTCATCACCGGTCCGACGATCGAGAGGACAACCGTGAAGAAGTGCCCCTATTGCGCGGAGGAGATCCAAGACGACGCGATCAAATGCCGGTACTGCTTCAGCGACCTCCGCACCGACGCCGAGACCGCGATGCAGCAACGGCCTGAGCCGACGGGCATGATCACGGAAACGCCCTCCGCCGCCATGCCACCGGTCGCGTCGCCGACGACGCCGGCGTCGGTGAGTGCACCGGCTGGATCGCCGTCCGTTCAGTACACGCATTCGGGCTTCCGCTACGTCCTCGGGTACGACGCGGACAACTTCGGCATCTGGGACCGGCAGTCTCCCGGTGGCCCCGCGGAGACGTTCCCGCGGACCGACGACGGCTGGCGGGCCGCATGGATCCGGTTCGTGAGCCTCGAGCCCAACCATCAGCCGGTCGGATCCGCCGGTCAGCAGCCCCTCGTACCACCGGCGGGATCGGAGGGCGCTCCACACGTCGCTCCCGGCCCCGACCCGTCTGACGATCAGGTCCTGCAGTACACGCATTCGGGATCGAACTACCTGCTGGGCTACGGGCGCACGTTCTTCGGGATCTGGCTGCGCACCGATCCCTCACGGCCTCTCGAGCGATTCCCGAGGGATGACGCCGGTTGGGCCGCCGCGTGGCGTCGATTCACGACGATCGAGTCGAATTACGCCGAGGTGGGCCTCGGGAACTCGGGCTCCGCGTAACGCCGAGCCGAGAGCCACGCACCGAGACCTCCACCCGCCGTTCCCCAGATCAACGCCGTGACCGCGGTCCTCGCCCATGCATGGTGCACGGAGATCTGGCTGGTCACGAGGATCGGGGACAACCGTGGAGCGGCGAACCACGCTCCGAGGACCGTGAGCAGTGCGAATGTGCAACCGGCGGCGACCCCGAGACCGAGGGCGCGCCGACTCACCACGGCCACTCCCCTCACGGCTCGACCGCCGCCCAACATCGCCGCGACGAGGGGCACCGCGCTCAGGAGCCAGAGCGACGGGGTGAGCGCGAGAGGCTCGGGGAGGAAGCCCTGGCCCGCCGGTCCCGATGCAGCGAGCTGCCACGGGCAGAGATGGAGTATCGGACCGTCTCCGATGACCTCGAGACAGGACCCCGACGCCGGCGCGAGCAACAGGGCGCTCTGCGCCGGGAACGCGAGGAGGTGCAAACCGAGGAGCGCACGACCGGGAGCCCCCAACCCGGTCAGTCCGTCGACGTACGCCCGCGTCAGGCTCGGCTCGAACGTCGCGACCACGAACACGCCGACGGCGACGAGCCCGAGTGCCCAGCCGTACGCGCTGAGACCTCCCCGAAGCGCGGCCGCGGACGACCGGCCACCGGCCAGTTCCAGGTAGGCGCCCGTCCCCGCGCCGGCCGCCGCCAGAACGCCTGCCCAGAGCGCCGCACTCCACACCTCGACATGCAGGTCGACCCCGAGAGAGGGGAAGGTGAGGGTCACGAGACTCGCGCAGATCCCGGCGAAGAGCGCGACCGGCACGCCCGCACCGGCCGCCGCCGTCCCGGCCGTGACGAGAGGCGACCGACCCGGCATGGCTCGCGCAGCGCGGCGGCCGGCGCGAGCCGCGAGCCAGAGGAACCCGATCGTCAGCACCATCGGAACCACCCGCAGAGGGATGGTCTCCGATCGGGTCGCGGTCCGGAAGGCGGGAGGGCCCTGCACCGTCGCGACCACATCGGCCCGGAGTGACAGGAGGGCGGTGAGCAGGCCGATCTTCACCCAGGACCAGAGGCCGTACCCCCCGAGCAACAGGTATTGCGCGAGAGCGAGCACCTGACCCAGCACCACCAATGCCGCGAACGCGACGGCTCCGCCGAACGCGGCGACGCCGAGGGTCCTGCCGACGTCTGTGAGCACCCCCGGGCGGCCCGGGGGCGCGTCCTCCGTCACCCCAGGCGCTCCGCGACCAGGTCGGCCACGTCGGTCGGGTTCTTCCCGACGGCGGCGCCGACGGCCTCGAGGGCCTCGGCCTTCGCCGCTGCCGTGCCGGCCGATCCGGTCACGATCGCACCGGCGTGGCCCATGCGCTTGCCCGGCGGGGCCTCGAATCCCGCGATGTAGCCGACGACCGGCTTCGTCACCGACTCGGCGATGAACGCCGCCGCTCGCTCCTCGTCGTCGCCGCCGATCTCTCCGGTCAACACGATCAGCTCGGTTTCCGCATCGGCCTGGAAGAGACCGAGTGCCTCGACGAACCCGATCCCATGCACCGGATCGCCCCCCATGCCCACGCAGGTGGACTGGCCGATGCCACGTTGCGTCAGCTCGTGGACGATCTGGTACACGAGCGTGCCGCTCCGAGACACGAGTCCGACCGAGCCCGGGGCGCAGATCTCGCCGGGGATGATCCCGACATTCGCCGCGCCCGGCGAGATGACGCCGGGGCAGTTCGGCCCGACGAGTTTCGTCCTCGAGCCCTCGAGATAGCTGTGGACGTTGGCCATGTCGCGGACGGGGATCCCCTCCGTGATGCACACGACCAGGCTCACGCCCGCATCGGCCGCTTCCAGGATCGCCTCCGCCGCGAAGCGCGGCGGGACGAAGATCAGCGAGGTGTCGGCACCCGACTCGGCGACCGCCCGAGCGACCGTGTCGAACACGGGGATCCCGTCGACCTCCTGCCCGCCCTTCCCCGGGGTGACGCCGGCCACGACCTTCGTGCCGTAGTCGCGATTGCGGAGCGTGTGGAACGTGCCTTCGTTCCCGGTGATGCCCTGGACGACGAGGGTCGTCCGCTCGTCGACGAGGATGCTCACGTGGCGGCCCCCGCGAGGTCGGCGGCTTCCTCGGCCGCCTCGAGCATGTTCGCGGCGGGCACGATCTTCGGGTGGGCGGCCTCGGCGAGGATCCGACGACCGTCCTCGGCGTTGGTCCCGTCCAGGCGCACGACGATCGGGACCCGAGCCTCGACTCGCTCCAGCGCCTCCAGGATGCCGTGGGCCACCAGATCGCCGCGAGTGATCCCCCCGAAGATGTTCACGAGCACGACCTTCACGGCCGGGTCGGACAGAACGACCTCCAGCGAGGTCGCCATCTGATCGGCAGAGGCGCCGCCGCCGACGTCGAGGAAGTTGGCCGCGCGAGCCCCGGCCTGCGCCACGACATCGAGCGTCGACATCACCAGGCCGGCGCCGTTGCCGATGATGCCCACGGCTCCGTCGAGCTTCACGTACTGCAGGTCCTTCTCCTTCGCGCGGGCCTCGACCTCGTCGATCGGGAACTGCTCCGCCAGCTCGGCGATGTCCGGGTGTCTCCAGAGCCCGTTGTCGTCGATCGTCACCTTCGCGTCGAGGGCCACGACGCGCTCGTCCTCCAGGAGGACGAGCGGATTCACCTCGACCAGGGTCGCGTCCCGTTCGACGAGCAGCTCGTACATCTTCCGGACGGTGTCGCCCGCTCCCTCCCACGCCTCCACCGGGAGCGTCCCGATCAGCTCGCGCACGTGATAGGCGCGGAGCCCGAGCATCGGGTCGATGTGGACCCGGCGAAGTGCCTCCGGCCGGCTGCGGGCGAGCTCCTCGATATCCATCCCGCCCTCGGCCGTCATCATCGCCAGGTAGTCGCCGCGAGAGCGGTCGAGCAGCATCGACGTGTAGAACTCCTGCGCGATCGGCAGCAGCTCTTCCACGAGGACCCTCGTCACCGGGAAGCCCTTGAAGTCGGTGCCGAGCATCCGGTCCGCCGCCGCGGCCGCGGCGTCCGGCGTGTCGCAGAGCTCGACGCCGCCGCCCTTGCCGCGGCCGCCCACCTGCACCTGGATCTTCACCACCGAGCGGCCGCCCAGCTCACGCGTGGCCGACGCCGCGTCCGCCGCACTGAAGGCGACGATGCCCCGGGGCGTCTCGATGCCATGGGCGCGGAACAGGTCCTTGCCCATGTGCTCGTAGAGGTCCACTCGGCTCCCGCTCAGGCCTTCGCGCTCAACCGATCGCGCAGCCAGGTCGCGATGTCACCCGTGTTCGCTCCGGGCGTGAAGACCGCCTCGATCCCGGCCTCCTTCAGCTTGGGGATGTCGTCGGCGGGGATCACGCCGCCGGCCACGACCACGACGTCGTCGGCCCCTCGCGCGCGGAGCTCCTTCACCACCTTGGGGAACAGCGTCATGTGCGCGCCCGAGTGGCACGAGAGCCCGACCGCATCCGCGTCCTCCTGGATCGCGGCCTCGGCGATCTGCTCGGGCGTCTGGAAGAGGCCCGTGTAGATCACCTCGAAGCCGGCGTCGCGGAGCGCCCGGGCCACCACCTTGGCGCCGCGATCGTGCCCGTCGAGACCCGGCTTCGCGACGATCACCCGCAGCTTCTCGGCCATGGCGACGAGTCTACCGACGATCCCCCTGTCAGCTTGCCCGGCGCGCCCGGAGCGGCAGAGGATAGGCACGTGCTCGTGCCCGACATCCGATACGCCAGGTCCTCCGACGGCGTGCACATCGCGTACCGGGTCGCCGGCAACGGACCGATCGACGTGCTGATGGTCGCGCCGGCCTATTCGAACATCGAGCTGATCTGGATGCTCCCCTCCTTCGGTCCGTTCCTCGGTGCACTCGGATCGATCGCTCGGGTCGTGTGCTTCGACCCTCGCGGGGCGGGCCTCTCAGACCCGCTGACGGTCGATCGGCTTCCCCCGCTGGAGACGCGGGTCGCGGACGCGCTGACGGTGATGGAGGCCGCGGGCTCCGAGCGACCGGCGCTGTTCGGCATGGACGCGACTGGACCGCTTGCGATCTTCTTCGCGGCGACCTACCCGGAACGCACGGCGGCGCTCATCCTGTTCGGGACGTTCGCGTGCGGCCTGAAGGACGAGGAGTATCCGTGGGCCTGGAGCGTCGAGGAATGGGCGGAACACGATCGCGAGGTCGAGGAGCGCTGGGGACAACCCGACTTCGTGGAATCCTTCGTGCGTTGGCTCGCCCCCACGGCGCGCCTCGATCGGGAGTCGATCGCGCTCTGGGCCAACTACTACCGCCAAGCGGCCAGCCCGGGGATGGCAGTGGCGCTCAACCAGCTCGAGCGCGAGACCGATGTCCGTCGCGTCCTCCGCACGGTGCAGGCCCCGACGCTCGTCCTTCATCGAAGGGACGAGGCCGTGTATCACGTCGAAGAAGGCCGCTACATGGCTCGCCACATCCCGGGCGCACGGCTCGTCGAGCTCGACGGCGCTGACCACCTCCCGGGGGACGGCGACATGGCGGCGGTGATCGAGGAGATCGGCCGATTCCTGGGCTCGGTCAGGGATGAGGAGGAATCGTTCGATCGGGTGCTCGCATCGGTCCTGTTCACGGACATCGTGGGATCGACGGAGAAGGCGGTCGAACTCGGCGACCGGCGATGGCGGGAGACCGTCGAAGACCATCACGCGACGGTCCGCGCGATCCTGGCGCGATACCACGGGGTCGAGATCGACACCGCAGGAGACGGCTTCTTCGCGACCTTCGACGGACCCGCCCGCGCCGTGCGCTGCGCCCATGCGATCGTCGAGGCCGTTCGGGCGCTCGAGCTCGAGGTCCGCGTCGGGGTCCACACGGGCGAGGTCGAGACGATCGACGGGAAGGTCGGCGGGATCGCCGTGAACATCGGGGCCAGGGTCGGTGGGGTGGCGGGCCCCTCGGAGGTCCTCGTCTCCTCGACCGTGAAGGACCTCGTCGCCGGGTCCGGTCTCGTCTTCCAGGACCGCGGTGAGCACGTTCTGAAGGGCATCCCGGATCGGTGGCACCTGTACGGTGTCGTGCCGTGACGGGGAGGCTCGACGGCAAGGTCGCGCTGATCACGGGCGCCGGCAGCGGGATGGGACGGGAGGCCTGCGCGGTCTTCGCGTCCGAGGGCGCACGGGTCGCGGCCGTCGACATCGACGCGGAGCTGCTCGAAGGGACGGAGGCGGCCGTCCGCGCCACCGACGGTGAGATCGCCTCCTTCGTGGCCGACGTGGGGGTCGCGGACCAGGTGCGCGACGCGGTCGAGGGCGCGGTCGATCGCTTCGGCGCGCTCCACGTCCTGTACAACAACGCGGGCATCCTGTGGCGCGACCGCGACGTGTCCGTCCTCGAGACCGACGAGGAGGTCTGGGATCGCGTGTTCGCGATCAACCTCAAGGGGATGGTCTGGGTCTGCAAGTACGGGATCCCGCACCTGATCGCCGGCGGCGGCGGGGCCGTGGTGAACGTCGGGTCCACCTCGGCGCTGCTCGGGGACACGATCCCGCAGGACGCCTACACGGCCAGCAAGGGTGCGGTGATCTCGCTCACCAGGAACCTCGCCGTGCAATTCGGGCCGCACGGGATCCGGGCGAACTGCATCCACCCGGGGTTCACCGACACCCCGATGCAGACGGTGCGGACCGCGGACCCCGCATGGGTCGAGGCCGCGACCGCCGAGATCCCCCTGGGCCGGCTCGCGACCGCACGGGACATCGTGAACGCGGCGCTGTTCCTCGCGAGCGACGAGGCCGCGTACGTCACGGGCACGGAGCTCGTCGTGGACGGCGGCGCGGTCGTGGTCTGACCCACCTGGGTCCGGACCCACGCCGGTGCCTGCGATACTGCGCCCGTGGCCCGGAAACGCGTCCGGTTCCGTCCTCCCGGCCTGAAGCCGACGACGAAGGTCGGCACCCTCGGTCCCTACCGTGGCAGGCTCGGACTCCCCTGGGTGATCGCGCCCCTGGTCGCCGGCATCGTGATCCTTCTCGCCGGCCTGTTCATCCTGACGCGGTAGACCGGTGCTCGACGGGTACTGCTGGCCCCAAAGCGTTCTCCCCGGCGAGCACGTCGCCCTGCACGTTTCGACCTCGAACCCGTTCGGCGTCGAAGTGGCGCGCGAGGGCGGCGGGCGCGACGTCGTGTGGCGGGCGGACGCGGTCGAGGGATCGGAGCATCCGATCCCGGCGACCGCGTCCGCCGACGGCTGCCGGTGGCCCATCACGCTCACGATCCCCGTGGGCGAGGACTGGCGGTCCGGCTACCACTCGGTGACGCTCTCATCGGGAGAGGAGCGGGCGGACGCCTTCTTCGTCGTCCGACCGAAGCACCGGGTCTCGCCCATCCTGCTCGTCCTGTCCACGGCCACCTACAACGCCTACAACGATTGGGGCGGCCCGTCCCTGTACACGGGCGGGACCCGGGTGTCCTTCGAACGGCCGTTGGCTCGGGGCTTCCTGACCAAGCCGGAGCCGGCCGCGAGGAAGGCACAGGCCGTCCCCGACCGGGAAGCGCTCGGATACTTCGCGTGGGCGGAGGAGAAGGGCTTGTCTCCCTGGAGCGGCGGATCCGGATGGTGGACGTGGGAACGGCCGTTCATCGCCTGGGCGGAACGCGAGGACTTCGCGATCGACGTCGCCGTCTCCCAGGACCTGGAACAACACCCGGAGGTCCTCGACGGGCATCGGCTCTTCCTCTCGGTCGGCCACGACGAGTATTGGTCGTGGGGCATGCGCGACACCGTGGAGGGGTTCCTCGCCGCCGGTGGGAACGCGGCCTTCTTCAGCGGCAACACGTGTTGGTGGCAGGTTCGTTTCGAAGACGAGGGATGACGGGTTTCAAGTACCGCGCGAGCGAGGACCCCGTGCTCGGGACGCCCGATCAACGCTTCCTGACGGGCGCGTGGGCCGACCGGAGGATCGGGCGTCCCGAGCACGCGCTCACCGGCCTCTCCTTCTCCCGGGGCGGCTACTCGCGCTACGGACTCGGTGTGCCGCGCGCGTCGGGCGCCTACACGGTCTGGCGTCCCGACCACTGGGCGTTCGAGGGCACGGACCTCCGCTACGGCGACTCGCTCGGGTCCGCCGACGCGATCGTGGGCTACGAGGTGGACGGCTGCGAGCTCTCGATGGTGGAGGGGCTCCCGGTTCCCACGCACATGGACGGAGCTCCCGACTCCCTGGAGGTGCTCGCCACGGCGCCCGCGAAGCTCTGGTCGCAGGACGAGCAGCCCTCCCGGTACGCGCACGAGCCCGGGGAGCTCGAACACGTGGCGATGGCCCTCTTCGGCGAGGGATGGAAGGACGAGGTTCATCGGATCGCGAACAACCACGCGGTGGTCGGCTGCTTCGAGGTCCCGAACGGCGGCACGGTCTTCAACGCCGGCTGCACCGACTGGACCTACGGGATCGAGGGTGGCGACGCGGACGTCCGGCTGATCACGAGGAACGTCCTCGAACACCTCTCCGCGTGAGCGCTTACCCTTATGGTCGTGCAGTGGGACGAGTTCGCGCGGGCCTGTCCGCAGATCGCCGACCATGCCGCGGCGCGGTTCCGCGGGCAGGAACTCTGCATGCTCGGGACGCTCCGAGCGGATGGTTCGCCCCGGATCACCCCATGCGAGCTCGACTTCGCCGCAGGGCATCTGATCCTCGGGATGATGTGGCAGAGTCGGAAGGCGCTCGATCTGCTCCGGGACCCTCGATGCGTCCTCCACACCTGCACGACGGACCGGATGGGCACCGAAGGCGACGCGAAGATCTACGCCCGAGCGCTCGACGTGCAGGATCCGGAGCTGCGTCAGACCTATCGCGATGCCGTGAAGGAGCGCATCGATTGGGCGCCGGACGAGCCGAACTTCCACGCGTTCTCGATCGACGTCGAGTCGGCGGGGTTCATCACGTTCGCGGAACCGAAGACCGTCATCGCGTGGGATCCGACGCGTGGCACCCGGATGCTCCCGTTCCCGGATTGAGTCTCAGCCGACCCGTTTGAGCGGGGCGTAGGAGAGCAGGAGCCGCTTCTCGCCCCCGTCCGAGAAGGCGATCGTCGCCTCGGCGTCCTCACCATGACCCTTCACGGTGAGGACGACCCCTTCCCCCCAGCGTTCGTGCAGGACGGTGTCGCCCTCCGAGACGGAGGGAACCTCTCGTTTGGGGACCCGCGGCGGGCTCCATCCCGACGAGGGCACCTCGACCTTGTCCTTGCCGGGCAGCCCCACGACGGAGTACCCCCCCTCGGTTCTGCGAGCTCTTCCTCCTCGGGACGGGTCGCGGACACCCGGTCGGGCGCGACCGGATCCGCCGCCCTCCTCCCGCACGTCCAGCAGGCTCGCCGGCAGCTCGTTGAGGAACCGGGACGGCGGGTTGTAGTTCGTCTGCCCGAACAACGTCCTGCCCCACGCGTGACACAGGTACAGGCGCTTCTGCGCCCGGGTGATCCCGACGTAGAGCAAGCGGCGCTCCTCCTCGAGTTCGGCGGAGTCGGTCATCGATCGGTAGTGCGGGAAGATCCCGTCCTCGAGGCCGACGATGAACACGGCCGGGAACTCGAGGCCCTTGGCGATGTGCAGCGTCATCAGCGTGACCGAGGACTCCTCTTCGTCGTAGTTGTCCTGCTCGCCGATCAGGGACACCTGCTCGAGGAACTGGTCGAGCCCGGCATCCGGGTCACGGGCGATCAGCTCCGCGGCCACGCCGGAGAGCTCCTGGATGTTCTCGATCCGCCCCTGCGCCTCGACCGTCCGCTCCTCCTCGAGCTCCGCGAGGTAGCCCGACTCCTGCGCCGCGAACTCCACCATCCGCGCCGGCCCGGCACCGTCCTCGAGGTGACCGGCCACGGCCCTCATCACGGATGTGAAGCCCGCGACCGCTCCCTTGGCCCGCGAGGCGAGCGACGCGATCTCGTCCACCCGCCGGCACGCCTCCATCACGTCGATGCCCTCGTCCCTCGCGAACGCCTCGAGCGCGGCCACCGTCGCATCGCCGATCCCCCGCTTGGGCGTATTCACGACCCGCCGGAACGAGATCACGTCCTGCGGATTGGTGAGGAGCCGGAGATACGCGAGGACGTCCTTGATCTCCTTCCGCTGGTAGAAACGAACCCCACCGAAGACGCGGTACGGCATCCCGACCCGCATCAGGACGTCCTCGACCACCCGCGACTGCGCATTCGTTCGGTAGAAGATCGCGACGTCGCGGTAGCGGAACCCCTCTTCGTTCCGGAGACGTTCGACCTCCTGGGCGACGAAGTATGCCTCGCTGTGCTCGTCGTTGGCTCGAACCCGGACGACCGGATCGCCCGATCCCGCCTCGGTCCAGAGGTTCTTCGGCTTCCGCTGGACGTTGTTCTCGATCAAGCGCGTTCGCGACCGTGAGGATGTTCTGCGTCGAGCGGTAGTTCTGCTCCATCAAGAACACGGCCGCGTCGGGATAGTCGCGCTCGAAGTCGAGGATGTTCTGGATGGTGGCCCCGCGCCAGGAGTAGACGCCCTGATCGGCATCGCCCACGACGCAGACGTTCCGATACGTGGCCGCGAGCATGTTGACCAGCTCGTACTGAGCGCGGTTCGTGTCCTGATACTCGTCGACCAGGATGTACCGGAATCGCTCCTGATAGTGCTTCAGGACCTCGGGATGATCGCGGAAGAGACGGACCGTCTCGCTGATCAGGTCATCGAAGTCGAGCGCTCCCGCGTCTCGTTTCCGCCGCTCGTACTCCGTGTAGATCCCCGCGACCGTCTCCTCATAGAGGCTCGAGGCCATCCCGGCGAACTCCGTCGCACCGATCACGCGGTCTTTGGCCTTGCCGATCGCGGAGGCAACGGCTTTCGCCGGGAAGCGCTTGGGGTCGACGTTCATGTCGCGTGAGATCCCGGCGATCAGTCGTTCGGTATCGCCGTCGTCGTAGATCGTGAAGTTCGAGGGCACGCCCAGGTGGGCGTGCTCCTTCCGCAGGATCCGCACGCAGGCCGAGTGGAACGTCAGGACCCACATCCCCCGGGAGATCGGACCCCCGAGGAGCTCCCCGACCCGTTCCGCCATCTCCCGGGAGGCCTTGTTCGTGAAGGTGATCGCCAGGATCTCGCCGGGAGACACCCCGCATTCGCGGATCAGATAGGCGATCCGATGGGTCAGGGCGCGGGTCTTTCCGGAGCCCGCCCCGGCGACGATCAGCACGGGACCCTCGGTTCGAAGGACCGCCTCTCGCTGGATGTCGTTGAGGCCCTCGAGGAGGGGGGATGTGACGCTCACGCAACGATGCTAGCGCGGGCCCGCGACGACACCGGCCAAGACGCCTCTGACCTGGACCTTCGGCAGATGTCGGTATCCGGTCGGCCGGTTACCGTGACGGCATGAAGGATCGATCCCCGATCCGCGCCACGATCCGAGCCTTCGGCTTCGGCTGTCTCATGACGGCGGCCGGACTCGCCGGCTACACGGCCTGGCTCCTGTGGGGAACGGGTCTCGAGACGGCGCAAGCACAAGATGAGCTCCGGACCGAGCTCGAGCCGCTCGTTCAGCGGCCGACGCCGATCGGGCAGCAGGAGCGATATCTCCCCGGGGAGGCCTACGCCGCCATCGTGATCCCCTCGATCGACATCGACTTCATCGTGGTGCAGGGCCCGAACGATGACACGTATCGCTCGTACGGATGGACGGAGACGCTGAAGAAGGGCCCCGCGCACTACCCGGACACCGCCGATCCGTGGGACGGCACGGGCCGGGTGGGGATCGCCGGCCACCGCACGACGTACCTGCATCCATTCCTGAACCTCGATCGGGTCCGCCCCGGCGCGACGATCGAGCTCATCACGAGACACGGGACCTACACCTACGAGGTGGACAGGAACTTCGTCTTGCCGGAAGCGGGAGCCGGCGTAGTGCTCGAACAGACGCGCAGACCGACCCTCGTGCTCACCACGTGCAATCCGAAGTACTCGAGCAGTGAGCGGCTGATCATCACGGCCACGCTCGTGAGCCGGCCAGTGGGCGCGTGATCCCTCAGTCCTCGGACGGCGACGCTTCCAACATCTGCGCGGCGAGATCTTCGATCGCCTTGTCCAGCTTCTGCTCCTCGGAGTGCGCGATCTCGTCATGGTCGACGAGCTCGTCGACCTTCCCTTCGAGATCGCCCAATCTCTCGGTCGCCTTCTCCGTGTCCCCTCCCGCGAACTCGTGGAGCGCCTCATCGAGACCCTTCTGGATGTCCCGTGCCGCCTTGTCGCTGATGGTTCCGTCGCTCACCCCTTGCGCGACGACGGCCTGGAGGGCGGCGACGGCTCCCTGGACCGGGTCGACCGGAGCTGGGGTCGGCGACGGAGAGGGCGATCGGGAAGGGGACGACGAAGGGGATACCGAAGGACTCGGTGAGTGCGGCGGGCTTGCGCGACCCGCCGGCGGGTCGTTCCCGAAGAGCGCGTACGCGAGGCCACCGAGCAGGGCGAGCGCTGCGAGGCCGAGCAGGAGGGGAACCAGCGGACGACGGCGTCGCGCACGATCCGCCCTCCGCGGAAGGGTGTCGGGTGGGCCTTCGGCAGAGCGGCCGTCGCCGGCACGGGGGCCATCGGCGTGGTCGTCGTGAGCGGCGCCACGGGCGCGGTTCGGTCGTCGAGGGCGGACGCCATCTCCTCGACGTTCTGGAACCTCGAGCCAGGCTCCTTCTCCATCGCACGCAGGGTCACCGCCTCCAGCGCGGGCGGGATCGACGGCTCGAGAGACGTCGGGGGCACCGGGGCCTCGTGCACATGCTTGTAGGCCATGGCGAGCGGATCCTGAGCCTCGAACGGCTGGCGGCCCGTGAGCATCTCGTACAGGACGCACCCGAGGGAGTAGACGTCCGAACGATGGTCCACCGGATCACCCCGAGCTTGTTCGGGCGAGACGTAGCCCGCCGTCCCGAGGATCGACGAAGCGTGCGTGATGCTCTCGCCGTCGATGTTCCGAGCGATGCCGAGGTCCATCAGCTTCGTGCGGCCGTCCGGCGTCAGCATCACGTTCGCCGGCTTCACGTCGCGGTGGACGATCCGAGCGGCGTGCGCGACCCCGAGCGCATCCGCGACGCTCGCCGCGATGCTGGACGCTCGGTTGGGGTGGAGGCGGCCCTCCTTCCGAAGGACGTCGGCGAGCGTCTCGCCGGGAACGTGCTCCATCACGATGTAGTGCACGCCGTCTTCGGAGCCTGCGTCGAAGACGGCGACGAGGTTGGGGTGGGAGATCCGCGCTGCCGCCAGCGCCTCGCGCCGGAATCGCTCCACGAAGGTGCCGTCGTTCGCGAGCCAGCCCCCGAGGACCTTGAAGGCGACCGGCCGGTCCAACACCCGGTCGGTCGCCAGGTACACCTCGGCCATGCCGCCGCGCCCGAGGAGCTCGCCGACCGCGTAGCGGTCGGCGAGCACCCTGCCCTCGATCGTCATGGCCCCCAGGCTACGGGAGCCGCTCCTAAGGGTGCCCTAAGGCCTCCCCGTGAAGGCGCTCACTCCCATTCGATGGTGCCGGGCGGCTTCGACGTGATGTCGTACGCCACCCGATTGACGCCCGGCACCTCCCGGACGACGCGCGAGGCGATCCGGTCGAGCACGTCGTACGGGAGCCTGGCCCAATCCGCGGTCATCGCGTCCTCGGACGTCACGACGCGAACCACCACCGGGTTCTCATAGGTCCGGCCGTCGCCCATGACGCCGACGGTCTTCGTGTCCGCGAGCAAGACGCAGAACGCCTGCCAGGTCTCCCGTTCGAGGCCGGCGCGGCGGATCTCCTCCCGCACCACGCGATCGGCGCCTCGGACCTTGTCGAGGTTCTCGGCCGTCACCTCGCCCACGATCCGCACCGCGAGCCCGGGACCGGGGAACGGTTGTCGCTGCACGACCTCTTCGGGAAGACCCAGCTCGGCGCCGACCTGGCGGACCTCGTCCTTGAACAGATCGCGCAGCGGTTCGACGAGTTCGAGCTCCATCTCCTCGGGGAGGCCGCCGACGTTGTGATGGCTCTTGATGTTGGCTGCGGTGCGCGATCCGCTCTCGATCACGTCGGGGTACAGCGTTCCTTGGACGAGGAAACGGGCACCTCGGTGCTCGCGCGCGACCTCCTCGAAGACGCGGATGAACTCCTCCCCGATCGCGCGACGCTTGCGCTCGGGGTCGGTGACGCCCGCGAGCCTCGCGAGGAAACGGTCCTCGGCCTTCACGTGGACGAGCGGGACGCCGAAGTGGCGGCCGAACGTCTCCTCGACCTGCTGCGGCTCCCCCTCCCGGTTCAGCCCGTGATCGACGAAGACGCAGGTGAGCTGGTCGCCGACGGCGCGATGCACGAGGAGCGCGGCCACCGAGGAGTCGACCCCTCCGGAGAGCGCGCACAGGACCTCTGCGTCGCCGACCTGCGCCCGGATCCTGGCCACCGCATCCTCGACGATGTTGATCGGGGTCCAGTCGGGCAGCAGGCCGCAGCCCTCGTAGAGGAACCGCTTCAAGACGTCCTGTCCTCGAGGTGTATGCGACACCTCGGGATGGAACTGCACCGCGAAGAGTGCCTTTTCCGGGTCCTCCATCGCTGCGATCGGGATCTGTTCCGTGCGGGCGGTCACGCGGAACCCCTCGGGCGCGCGCGTCACCGCGTCGCCGTGACTCATCCAGACCTGCTCCTCCGCGCCGAAGTCGGCCAGCAACATCCCGCCCGGCTGGTCGACCGACAACGTCGTCCCGCCGTACTCACGCTGACCCGTCGCGGCGACCTCCCCGCCGAGTGCCTGCGCCATCAGCTGATGGCCGTAGCAGATCCCCAGGACGGGGATCCCCATCTCGAGAAGCCGGGTGTCGAGCGTGGGCGCCCCCTCCTCGTAGACCGATGCCGGCCCACCCGACAGGATCAACCCGGCGGGGCGCCGCTTCGCGAGGTCCGAGGCGCTGATGTCGTGCGGGACGATCTCGGAGTACACGTGGGCTTCCCGGACGCGCCGCGCGATGAGCTGTGCGTATTGCGCTCCCAGGTCGACGACCAGGACCGGCCTGGGCGGGTCCTCGGTGCCTGATCTCGGCGCCCCCGACCCCGCGGTCAACTAGTGCCCCATCCCCACCCGCTGTGCCGCCTGGTAGCTCTTGCCCTCGGTCTTGATCGAAGGAGCGATCACCAGCTCGGCCTTCTGGAATTCCTTGATCGTGGCGTACCCCGTCGTGGCCATCGACGTGGCCAGCGCCCCGAAGAGGTTGAAGGTCCCGTCGTTCTCGTGCGCCGGCCCCACCAGGATCTCCTCCATGGACGCGACCTGCTGGGTCTTGACCCGAGCCCCCCGGGGCAGCGTGGGGTGGAACGTCGCCATCCCCCAGTGGTAGCCGCGGCCCGGCGCCTCGTACGCGCGGGTGAGCGGCGACCCGATCATCACGGCGTCGGCACCGCACGCGATCGCTTTCGCGATATCGCCGCCGGTGCGCATCCCGCCGTCCGCGATGACGTGACAGTACCGGCCCGTCTCGTGGAGGTGCTCGCGCCGAGCCGCGGCCGCGTCCGCGATCGCGGTCGCCTGGGGCACACCGACACCCAGCACACCCCTCGTGGTACAGGCGTTCCCGGGACCGACCCCGACCAGCACGCCGACGGCGCCGGTCCGCATGAGATGCAGCGCGGTCGAGTACGAGGCACATCCCCCGACGATCACCGGGAGATCGAACCCGGCGATGAACTCCTTGAGGTTGAGCGGCTCGGTCTGGGTGGAGACGTGCTCGGCCGAGACCACCGTCCCCTGGATCACCAGGATGTCGAGTCCCGCCTCCAACACGATCGGTGCGAACCGTTCGACGCGCTGGGGTGTGAGCGAAGCGCACGACACCACGCCCCCGGCCTTGATCTCCTCGATCCGACGACCGAGCAGCTCCGGCTTCACCGGCTCCCTGTAGAGCTCCTGCATCCGGCGGGTCGCCTTGTCGTCGGACAGGCCTTCGATCTCTTCGTAGATGGACTCGGGATCCTCATACCGTGTCCAGAGGCCCTCGAGGTTGAGACACGCGAGTCCCCCGAGCTGCCCGATCAAGACCGCGGTCTGCGGCGAGACGCCCGCATCCATCGCCGATGCCATCATCGGAAGCCCGAAGCGGTACGCGTCGACCTCCCAGCTGATGTCGACGTCGTCGGGGTCACGCGTCCTGCGGGACGGCACGATCGCGACCTCGTCGAAGCCGTAGGCCCGCCGAGCCGTCTTGCCGATACCGATCTCGAACTCCACGCCGGTCACCCCCGAAAGAGCCTGAGAGAGCGCGAAACGCCCATCCGGGGACCCGGATGGGCGTCGGTCCGCTGCATGAGGTCAGCGTACCAGCCGTCCCCGACGCGCTGGCTCAGCTCTTCTGGGACACCGCCTCGAGCGCACGCTTGGCCTGTGCGAGGTGGAACCGATCGTGTCCCGCCAGCATGCGGAAGCAGAGGTCGTAGCTCTCCGGCCCGCGTTCGGCATGCATGCCGACGCGGGCCCGATCCTCCTCGGAGGATCTGTCCCAAAGCGTGACGTTCGCGAAGCGAAGTGCGCTGAAGAGCTGGAGGAGCTCCTCCGGGTCCTCGTGTCGCTCGGCGTGCAGTCTCTCCACCCAGAGATCCTGGTCGTAGCCGATCAGCGGCGGCTCGTCGTGCGAGAGGATCCACCGGTATCGAGCGCTCATGACCACCTCGGCGTCCACCGCGTGCGCGAGACATTCGATCGCGGACCACTCCGACGGTTCCGGGCGGGCGTGCCCGGGCGCTCCCGCGGTCGAGACCAGCGCTCGCCACGCGTTCGGGGTCCCACTCTGCAGCTGGCTCGGGTCGTCCGGGCCCAGCAAGGAGAGCAGATGGTCCTGGTACGCCTTCGGTTCGGAGATCGGATCGGGTGAGGTAGGCGCGTCCATCGGCGAGCACTCTAGCCGTTCGGGCGCTCGTGCTCTTTCACGACGTGACCCGACTCCGTCACGCGAAGATCGGTCAGTCCCGAGTGGACACGATCCTCCACTGCGAGGCGGTTGGCGTCCTCGATGTGCCCGAGCTGATGGAGCGTGTCCATGACGTTCTGCAAGGACTCCTCGGGTGTCTCGACGAGCGTGTTCACGACCAGTTCCGGATCTTCCGGCGCCTCGTAGGGGTCGTCCACCCCCGTGAAACCGGTGATCTCACCCGCAAGCGCCTTCTTGTAGAGGCCCTTCGGGTCGCGGTTGGCGGCGATCTCCTCGACCGTCGCGTACACGTAGACCTCGACGAACTCGCCGATCTGCGCGCGCACCGCGTCGCGGGCCGCCTTGTACGGCGAGATCGGGCAGCAGATCGTCGCGACGCCGTTGCGGGTCAGCAGGTCGGCGACGAAGCCGATCCGCAGGATGTTGGTGTCCCGGTCCTCCTTCGAGAAGCCAAGGCCCTTCGACAGGTTCTGCCGCACCACATCGCCGTCCAGGATCTCCGTCTTCAGGTCACGGGCCTTGAGCTCGTGGTACAGCATCTCGGCGATCGTCGACTTCCCGGAACCGGACAGGCCCGTGAACCAGACCGTGAACCCTTTCTGCTCGGAGGCCGTCACACGAAGCTCCTCGTGTCGCCGTCGAGGGCGTCGATCCCGAAGAGCGACACGATCGTCGGGCCCACGTCGACCAGCTTGAGTCCCTCCACGTTCCCGCTCGGTTGGTCGGGCGCTCCCTTCATCGCGAACACACCGGTGCGATCGTGGTTCGCGCCGTCGGGTCCGATGTCGTTCTCGAGCGTGTAGATGCTCGGGTTCCCGACCGTCCCCACCGACCGCCAGGCGAGGTCTCCGAAATACACGAGGAGGTCCGGGGCCACGCCCCGGACCTCCGGGTAGACATCCTGTGGCTTGAGCACCTTGGTTCCCAACCGCTCACCGTCCGGCCCCGGCATCGACTCGAGCTTCGCTGCCAGCTCGTCACGAACCGTTGCGTACTGGGACGGCTCGATCACGCCCTGGGGCTCTCGTCCCGCGACGTTCAGGAACAGCCGGCCGTAGTACCCCCCATCGCCCCACGCCATCGTGCGACCCCAGTCGATCGGCGCAGCCGCGATCGGCGTGGGCTGTGAGGCCGGTTCCTTCAGGGTCAGGTAGCCGTTCTGGATGAGCCAATCGTTGAAACAGATGCCGCCCATCATCGGCCTGGCGCCATGGTCGCTCATCACGATCGTGATCGCGTCGTCGGGGAGCACGTCCAGCAGTGCACCGACCTCGTCGTCGACGGAGCGGTAGTACCGCTGGAAGGCGTCCTCGAATGGGTTGCCGGGCTTGTGGAGCGGATGCTTCGGATCGAAATAGTGCCAGAACACGTGATGGAGCCGGTCCATCCCCATCTCGACCATCATGAAGAAGTCCCACGGCTTGTTCTTGAGCAGCCGCCGCGCCACCTTGAAGCGGCGTTCGGTCATCTTGAAGACCTGGTCGAGCACGAACTCCATCCCCTGCTGACGGAAGTTGGGGATGTCGAAGATGTACTCGCCTTTGCCCCCGAGCTCTTCCGCGATCTCCACTTCGAGCTCATTCGGATAGGCGTAGTGCTCGGCCGACGGAGGAGTCAGGAAGCAGCCCACGCGCCAGCCGGAGAACTCCTTGGGCGGCGGGAAGCTCGGGGGCACGCCGATCAACAGGGACGACTTCCCCGCGGCGCCGAGGGCGTCCCAGACGGCCGGCACCTTGATCGACCCCGAGTGGACGATCGAGAGTCCGTCGTAGCTGGTGTCCTTCCGGTTGCGGAAGCCGTAGATGCCGAGCTCCCCCGGCGTCTTGCCGGTCATCGCGCATGCCCAAGCGGGGACGGTGATCGGTGGTGTGATGCTGGCGAGGTCGCCGTGCATCCCTTCTGACATGAGCTTCGAGATGTTGGGGACTTCCGAAGCGAGATCGTCGAACAGGAGCTGCGGGGTGGCGCAGTCCAGACCGATGACCGCCACCCGGGGGCCTTGCTGCATTTCGACGTCGTCCTCCTGCTTCCTTGGCTGCTTCCTTGGCTGGTTCCTCGGCCGCTTCCCTTCGCTACTTCGCGGGTCGAAGCCGGAGCCGGGCGCGTCGGAACGCGGAGCGACTCAACGGTTCTCGTATGCTACCAACCCGCTCGAGACGCCGTCCCAGACACCTCCGGAGATGCCGCTTCCATGACTCTGCTGCGCGGTGCATTGAGCGCGGGCGCCGCGCTGCTGCTCGCGCTTTCGGCTCCGCTCGTCGTGATCCCGCGCACGATCGTCGAGACGATCTTGAGCCAGGGCTCGACGGGTGACGACATCTGGATCCGCCTCTTCGGGACGGCGGGCGTCGCACTCGCGCTCTTCCACGTCCTCATCCTCAGGAAGCTCGACGACCTCTGGTGGTGGTGTTGGGCCTTCGTCATCTTCGACGGCCTCACCGCCGTGATCGTCATCATCCACGCCGTCGTGGGGCTCCCGGAGGGATCGGCGGCGTGGCCCTGGTGGGTGTTCGGGGCGACGAGCGCCCTCTTCACCGGCCTGTATGTCGTCGGCCTCGCGAGGACCGGCCAGGAGAAGCCGTTCGCCTGATGGACGCCGCTACGGGGCGAGGGGCCGCACCATCAGGACGGCCGTGTCCGTATCCCACTCCCCGTGCAGGTCGCGTCCCAGCACGAACCCCGTCGAGCGGTAGAAGGCTCGCGTGGACTGATAGCCATCCTCCGGTTCGGCGCCGGGGTCGCTCGGCGACACCGTGAGGACCAGAAGGACCCGTCGCCCCTCCTCGGCGAGCCGCTCGGACAGCCTGTCGATCAACGTATGACCGATCCCACGGCGCCGCCGATCGGCGCGGACCGCCATCCAGGTGATCTCCGCCGCCGCGTCGAATCGATGCACGTAGGTGAGGAAACCCACCACCTCGTCGTCCTGGATGGCGACGAGGCCTGACTCGCGTCGGACCGCGGCAGCACAGTCGCGCCTCCCCTGCTCATGGGCGAAGTGATACGGGAGGCTTCCGACGATCCCGTCGCACGCTTCCGCGTCCTCCGGGCCGAGCGCTCGGATGCTGACGTCGGTCATCCGCCGGCGGCGGCGACCCGGGCGCGAGCCATGCGGTCGGCGGCGGCCGCCGTCGAGATCCCCTCGCGGTCGGCTCGTTCGAAGATCTCGAGCAACGTCTCGCCGATCGCTTCCAGCCGTTCGGCCATCGTCGCGTCGTCCCACCCCAGTGTCTCGTAGCCGCCCAGGTGGATCACGCCGCCCGCGTTGATGACGAAGTCGGGCGCGAAGAGGATGCCGGCGTCGCGGAGGCGCTCGCCGTCCTCCGCGACGCCGAGCTGGTTGTTCGCAGCACCGGCGACGATGCGGCACCGGAGGAGTGGGACCGTCTCCTCCGTCACCACCCTGCCCGTGGCACATGGCGAGAACACGTCACATTCCGTACTCATCACGTCGTCGGCGTCGACCACCTTGGCACCCAGCTCGTCGGCAAGGGTCGTCGCACGCGCGGCATCCAGGTCGGCGAGCAAGAGCGTGGCACCCGCGTCGTGGAGATGCTCGGCCAGCTTGCTCCCGACCGAGCCGAGACCCTGGACGAGCACCGACCGGCCGCCGAGATCGCCTGATCCGAACGCGCGCTTGACGGTCGCCTCGATCCCGTGGAACACACCCCTGGCTGTCGCGGCCCCGGGGTCTCCCGACCCTCCGTTCGCCTTGGAGCGCCCGAGGACGTGCGACGTTCGCTCGCCGACGGTGTCCATGTCCGCCTCGCCCGTATTCATGTCCGCGGCCGTCACGTAGGTGCCGTGCAAGGACTCGACCAGGTCCGCGTACCGGAGGAGGAGCGCGCGGCGTTCCGAGGTCCCACGCGCCGGGACCTCAGGGACGGCGAGAACCGCCTTGCCCCCGCCGTAGGGCATGCCGGCCGCGGCATGCTTCCAGGTCATCGCGTTCGAGAGTCGAAGGACGTCGTCGAGGGCATCCGATGGCGTCGCGTACGACTTCAGCCGTGTCCCCCCCATGGCTGGGCCGAGGACCGTGCTGTGCACGCCGATGAACATCCAGGACGGCGACTCGTCGTGATGGACGATGACGTGCTCACCATCCCAATCGCGGATCAGCTCCTCGAACGCCACGATCCCCGATTCTAGACGGCGCCTCGAGACGTCATCCCCTGGACCGGATGTCGTTCAACCGGGCGATGTGGTCATCCGGTCGGTTCTTCGCCGCAGGAACGCAGCGAGGACGGGCCGCAGGCCCGCCCTCGCGTCTCGCGCTCTTGTGCGGAACTAGTGCATGTGGCCGTGACCGGCCGCGGTTTCCTCTTCCTCTTCCGGCTTCTCGACCACGGCGCTCTCCGTCGTCAGCACGAGGGCGGCGATCGACGCTGCGTTCTGCAGCGCGGACCGCGTGACCTTCGCGGGGTCGACGATCCCGGCCTTGACCATGTCGGTCCACTCGCCGGTCGCGGCATCGAAACCCCGGGCGTCGCTCTCCTCACGGATGTGCGACACGATCACCGAGCCCTCGTAGCCGGCGTTCTGAGCGATCCGTCGGGCGGGCTCCGCGAGGGCGTCACGCACGATCATCGCGCCGGTCGCCTCGTCGCCCTCCAGGTCGAGCTTGTCGAGCGCCGATTCCGCGCGGATCAGGGTGACCCCGCCGCCGGGCACGATGCCCTCCTCGACCGCTGCGCGCGTGGCCGACACCGCATCCTCGATCCGGTGCTTCTTCTCCTTGAGCTCGACCTCGGTGGCCGCGCCGACCTTGATCACCGCGACGCCACCCGCGAGCTTGGCCAGCCGCTCCTGCAGCTTCTCCTTGTCCCAGTCCGAGTCCGTCTTCTCGATCTCGGCCTTGATCTGGTTGATCCGGCCCTGGACGTCCTCCTTGGAGGCTGCGCCCTCGACGATCGTCGTCGTGTCCTTGGACACCACGACCTTGCGGGCCTGTCCGAGCAGGTCGAGCGTGGCGTTCTCGAGCTTCAGCCCGACTTCCTCGGAGATCACCTGCGCTCCCGTGAGGATCGCGATGTCCTGGAGCATCGCCTTTCGTCGGTCGCCGAACCCAGGCGCCTTCACGGCCACGGACGAGAAGGTGCCGCGGATCTTGTTCACGACGATCGTGGCGAGCGCCTCGCCCTCCACGTCCTCGGCGATGATGACGAGCGGCTTCCCGGCCTGCATCACCTTCTCCAGGACCGGTACGAGCTCCTGGACGCTCGAGATCTTCTTGTTGACGACCAGGATGTAGGGATCCTCCAGAACGGTCTCCTGGCTGTCCGGATCGGTGATGAAGTACGGCGAGATGTAGCCCTTGTCGAACTGCATCCCCTCGGTGAACTCGAGCTCGATACCGAAGGTGTTCGACTCCTCGACGGTGATCACGCCGTCCTTGCCCACCTTGTCCAGCGCGTCGGCGATGGTCCCGCCGATCTCGGGATCCCCGGCGGAGATGGACGCGACGCTCGCGATCTCCTCCTTGGCCTCCACGTCTCGCGCCTGCGTCTTGATGGCCTCGACGGCCGCCTCGACCGCTCGCTCGATCCCGCGCTTGAGCGCCATCGGGTTCGCGCCGGCTGCGACGTTGCGCATGCCGCCCTTCACCATCGCGCGCGCGAGGACGGTCGCCGTCGTCGTGCCGTCACCGGCAACGTCGTTGGTCTTGGTGGCGACCTCCTTCGTGAGCTGAGCGCCCATGTTCTCCCACGGGTCCTCGAGCTCGACTTCCTTGGCGATCGTCACGCCGTCGTTCGTGATCGTGGGCGCGCCCCACTTCTTGTCGAGCACCACGTTCTGGCCCTTGGGACCGAGCGTGATCGCGACGGTGTCGGCGAGCTTGTCGACGCCGGCCTCAAGGCCGCGCCGCGCCTCCTCACCGAACTTCAGCAGCTTCGAAGCCACGAGTGTCCTCCTCTTCCATCTGATTCCATCGAAGATGATCCGGCGGGGCTCGCGTTCCGCGAGCCCCGCCCGCTACGAAGTCTGTGCTACTTCCCGACGACGGCGAGGACGTCGCGTGCCGAGAGGATCTGGTACTCGGTCCCGTCGCTGCCCTTCCACTCCGTGCCGCCGTACTTCGAGTAGATCACGGTGTCGCCGACGGCAACGTCGACCGGGACACGGGCGTCCCCGCTCTCGTTGAACTTCCCGGGCCCCACCGCGACGACCGAGCCGATGACCGGCTTCTCCTTCGCCGTATCGGGGATCACGAGCCCGGAGGCCGTGGTCTCCTCGGCCTCCGCCGGCTCCACGATGATCCGGTCCTCGAGCGGCTTGAGCTTGAAGTCCTTCGCCATTCCTGAGTCTCCCCTCTGTTCCTGGCCTGGTTCTGGCCTGTTTCTGGGCCTGTCCCCGGCGGGCTGCGGTTAGCACTCGCCCTGCCTGAGTGCTAGCAGGATAGCCGCGCGAGCGCCGAAGGGTCAACGCCGGGCGGGACCTGTCCTCTCGGAGACCCCGCGTGCTCAGACGCCCTTGAGGTATGCGACCGTCTCGGCGAGTCCGTCCTCGAGGTGGGTCCACGGCTTCCAGGCGATCGCCGACGGCGCCGCAGAGATGTCGAGCGCCATGCGTCGAAGCTCCCCCGCCGGCTGGGGGCCGTGCTCCGGCTCACCGGCGAATCCGGTGAGGTCGGCCAACAGCTTGTAGATGTGGTTCACGCTCGTCTCCAAGCCCGTGCCGATGTTCACCAGCTTCCCCGACCCCCGGTCCATCGCCTGCACGAACGCGTGGACCGTGTCGTCGATGAAGACGAAGTCACGTGTCTGGTTCCCGTCGCCGAAGATCGTCGGCGCCTCACCCGTGAGCATCTTCGACACGAAGATCGCGACCACACCGGCTTCGCCGGTTGGATCCTGCCGGGGCCCGTAGACGTTCGCGAGTCCAAGCGCCGTGTAGTCCAGTCCCCGATACCGCTGGAAGTACGACAGGTAGTCGAGAGCCACCTTCTTCGACACACCGTAGGGAGAGAGCGGCCGCGATCCTTGCGCCGCAGTCTCCTTCGTCGGAAGGCGTCGGGGCTCTCCGTACATCGTCCCACCGCTCGCCGCGTAGATGACCTTGCGGGCGCCGATGTGGACGGAGGCCTCGAGCACGTTCAGCAGGCCCATGATGTTCACGCTCGCGTCGTGCACCGGATCCGTGAGCGACGGCCGCACGCCGGCCTGCGCCGCCAGATGGAACACGACCTCCGGCCGGTGACGCTCGAACTGCGACGCGAGGCCCTCGGCCCGGACGTCCATGTTGAAGAACGAGAACTCCTTGCCGTAGCCGCGAGCCTCGACGAGATTCGCGATCTTCCCCGTCGACAGGTCATCGACCGAGATCACCCGATGGCCCTCGGCGAGGAGACGCTCGGCGAGCTGCGAGCCGATGAACCCGGCGCCCCCGGTCACCAGGACGGTCGTCACGGCGCCAACCTTAGGTTGGGGTCTGCGGCGATGTCCAGCGAGGACCGTTCCCCCCGAGCGAGCCTGGCGGCGCCGACGGTCGCGATCATCGCCGCGTTGTCGGTGCACAGGTCGAGCGACGGATAGAGCACGCGAAGTCCTTCCCGCTCGCCCGCCTCGGTCATCCGCTGACGCAGCCTGGTGTTCGCCACCACGCCGCCGCCCAGAAGAACGGTGTCCACCCGCTTGTCCTTGGCCGCCGTTACGGTCTTCGAGACCTGCACGTCCACGATCGCCTCTTGGAACGAGGCGGCGACGTCCGGGTACGAGACGTCGCGGCCGCCGTCCTGCTCTGCGCGCACGTATCGGAGCACCGCGGTCTTCAGGCCGCTCATCGAGAAGTCGAGGTCGCCCGAGTCCTCCATCGCGCGCGGGAACCGGATCGCATCGGGGTCGCCCTCGGTTGCCATCGCATCCAGGGCAGGACCGCCGGGGAACCCGAGGCCGAGGAGCCTCGCCACCTTGTCGAACGCCTCCCCCGCCGCGTCGTCGAGGGTCTGCCCGAGCAGCTCGTGGTGGTGGACCTCCGGCATGTGCACGAGCATCGTGTGGCCGCCCGACACCACGAGGGCCACGTACGGCGGGTCCGGCTTGCCGTGTTCGAGGAAGTTGGCCCATACGTGGCCCTCGAGATGATTCACACCGATCAGCGGGACCCCGGTCGCGAGGGACACCGCCTTCGCGGCCGCCATCCCGACCAGGAGCGCCCCCACGAGCCCGGGACCGACCGTGACGGCGACGCCATCGATGTTCCGGAACCCGACGCCGGCCTCCTCGAGTGCTCGCTCCAACAACGGGTTCAGTGACTCGACGTGCGCCCGAGCGGCGACCTCGGGGACGACGCCCCCGTAACGCTCATGCAGATGCTCCTGGCGGGCGATCAGATTCGCCCGAACGTGGAAGCCATCCTCCACGACCGCCACCGCGGTCTCGTCGCAAGACGTCTCGATGCCGAGTGTGATCACGCGAGGCGCACGCCCTCGGGCAGGGTCTCCTCGATCTCGTCCAGGCGCCGCCGATAGGCCTCGGTCCTGACGTCGTCGGTCCACATGATGAGCGCGTCCTCGCTCACCTCTTGGTAGTAGTTGCGCCGGATACCGACCGGCCGGAACCCGAAGCGCGCGTAGATCCGCTGCGCGCCCCAGTTCGTCACCCGGACTTCGAGGGACACGGCCCGCGCGCCCATCTCGATCGCTTGCGGGATCAGCTCCGCCATCAGGCGGGTCGCGATCCGGTGACCCTGGTGCATCGGGTCCACGGCCACGTTGGTGATGTGAGCCTCGTCGCCGTAACAGATGAGGCCGCCGTACCCGACGACCTCCTTGTGCACGCGCGCGACCAGATAGCAGCGGTTGTTCGGATCGGTGATCTCCGCCGCGAAGAGGTTGGGGCTCCACGGGCGCGCGTAGACCTGCCGCTCGATGGCCATCACGCCACGCAGATGGCGCCGGCGCATGCGCGTCACTTCAAGCGCCGGCGCCTCGCTCCCGCTTGTCCCACGCGATCTCCGCATCCGACTTCCTCAGGTACATCGGCACCACGTCGTGGAGCCGGTCGTGCTCCTCCCGGAGGAACCGCGGGACCGCCAGCTCCACCAACGAAGCCGCCTCGGGGTGAGCCCGGATCGTCGAGGCGAACTCGACCCGGCTCCCCAGCTCCTCGAGCTGGGTCCGGTACAGGATGGCACCGTCGCCGACGGCAAGCATCTCTCCGGGCAAGGTTTCGAGCTCGGCCGAGAGATGGTCCGGCGTCCCCACCGAATAGTCGCTCCCCCGGACCACGCCGCCGGGGAGCGCCCGGTACACGGCGAAGAACACCTCGCCTCGCCGGCCGTCGATCGCCGCGACGATCAGCTTGTGGGTGTGACGGACGGAGAACGCGAGCGCGTCGAGGCTGGTGATCCCCACGATCGGCACCACCAGGACCTGCGCGAGGGTCTTCGCGGTCTCGATCCCCACGCGGAGCCCGGTGAACAGGCCCGGGCCGATCCCGACGGCGATCCCACCGACCTGCGTCAGCTCGATCCCCGTCCAGTCGCAGAGCTGTTCCAGGGCAGGTGTCACCGATTCCTGCCGAGCCTTCCCGGCCACGGAGACCGAGCCGAGGATCTCACGCTCGGTCCCGATGGCCACCGAGGTCTGGGGTGTCGAGGTCTCGATGCCGACGACGATCACGGAGCCGCCTCATCGCGCGAGCGTTCGCCGCCGGGGCTGCGGAACGTATCGAGGAGCTGCTCCAAGCGCTCCCACCGGACGCCCCACGATCGGCCCTGTGGCGTCATCACGATCCGACGGCTCTCGGTATCGGCTCGCCGCGTCGTGAGCTCCACCCGGAGTCGATCCTCCGGCAGGAGATCCGAGACCGCGTCCCCCCACTCGATCAGGAGGACCCGATCCGGGCCCCCGAGCTCGTCCAGCGCCAGATCGACGACGTCCTGGACGCGCTCCAGTCGGTAGACGTCGACGTGGGCGATGTCCAGTCGGCCGGTGTACTCACGGACGAGCGTGAACGTCGGAGAGGCGACGTGATCCTCCACCCCGAGGCCGCGCCCGATCCCCTGAACCAGGGTGGTCTTCCCCGCTCCGAGGTCGCCCGTGAGCACCACCGTGTCGCGCGGCTGCAGCATCGAGGCGAGCGCCTCTCCCACCGCGCGCGTCTCGTCGGCGGTCTCCGTCTCGATGTCGATGACCATGATCAGAACAGCTCGAGCTGCTCCTCGGGCGCTGGTTCGGCCGCCTCAGGCACGATGACGGGGTCCGGGGGCGCGGCGGGCTCCGGCCCCTGGTTCAGCGTGTTGAGGGTTTCTCGGATCAGTTCGAAATCGTCGCGGAAATCGAGGAACTGACGCGAGGACTCGCCGCCGCCGCGCAAGATCGCCGCGGGATGGAAGGTGGGCACCACCGTCCGGCCGTGCCAGGGGTACGCTCGCCCGCGCATCCGCGTGATGCCTTGCGCGGTCTGCAGGACGAACTTCGTGGCGAAGTTGCCGAGCGTGACGATCACCCGGGGTTGGATCAGCGAGACCTGCTCCACGAGCCACGGCGTGCAGGACTCGATCTCGTCTTCCTGCGGGTCGCGGTTGCCCGGCGGCCTGCACTTGATCACGTTCGCGATGTACACGTCGTGGCGCGCCACGCTCAGGACCTCGTCCAACATCCTCGTCAGGAGCTGGCCGGCGGCACCGACGAACGGCTCACCCTGCTTGTCCTCGTGGAAGCCCGGAGCCTCTCCGATGAACATCACGTCGGCATCCGCGTTCCCGACGCCGAAGACGACCTGTGTGCGACCGTTCGCGAGTCCGCACTTCGTACAGTCGGCCGCTTCGACGGCGACCTCCGTCAGCGTTCGGGTCACGCCGCCCCCTTCCGGCGCTTGCGTCCGCTCCCCTTGCCGAGCCCCATCGCTTCTCGTGCGAGAGACCGCAGCTCCGGGTTGAGCCGCTCGGGCCGCTCCAGCATCGCGATGTGACCCGCTCCCTCGACGATGAACAGACGGCCCTCCGGGAGCGCCGCGGCGAGTTCGACCGCGACGGCGGGCGGCGTGACCCGGTCTTGATCTCCGACGGCCACGAGCGCCGGAACGGTGACCCGCGGCAGGGCATGTCGGAGATCCATCCGCATCAGCTCCGAGAAGCCATCCGTCCACACGAGGGACGACGCGCGCTCGGCCAGGTGCAGTACATGGTTCACGACGTCGTCCGGCGCCTCCGGAGCGAACTGCGTCACGCGAGCGACGATCGCGGAGACGTCGCCGGGACCCGCGAGGATCGCCTTGCGGAGGCGATCCACGCGGCGGGCAGCCGCGGCGACGGAACCGAGTCGTGGCCGCAGGAGGTCGGTCACGCCACCCATCGCTCCTCGCACCAGGTCGGAGGCCGACGCACCGAGCAGTGCCACCCCGACGATCCGCTCACCGAAGAGGTCCGGTCGTTGCTCGGCCAGCGCGAGGATCGCCATCGCGCCCATCGAATGGCCGATGAGCACGGCGCGCCGGTCCGGGGCCACGACATCCAGCACGGTCGCCAGGTCACGGCCCATCGACCGCAACGTCACGTCCCCCGTCGAAGGGATCTCGCTCCGCCCATGCGCCCGGTGGTCCAGGGCCACGCATCGGAACTCGTCGCCGAGATCGGTCCACTGCTCCCGCCACGTCGTCATGTCGAGGCTGAACCCGTGGGAGAAGAGGAGGAGCGGCGCGTCCGTCGGGCCCGCCGCGCCCACCGCGAGCTTCGTCCCGTCGAACGCTTCGATCGGCCCGATGTCCTCGGGCGGCGGGGCCCACGTCGCGTCGCCGCCGGCCGGGCGCCGACGGCGCCAGATCGCCTGCCCCGCGAGGCCGGCGGCGACGGCACCGGCCGCAGCGACGGCGCCAACCGCGACCCTCGTGGATGTGGTCGCCAGTCGTTTCGTCATGGGTATCGCCTCGGCACCCGTTCACCGATCCTGCTCACGATCTCGTACCCGATCGTCCCGAAGAGCCGGCCGAGCGCGTCGGCCTCCACCGTCTCGTTGCCCTGGCTGCCGATCAGCACGACCTCCTCGCCGACCCGAACCTCCGCGTCGCCGCAGTCCACGATCAGCTGATCCATCGTGACCGTTCCGGCGACACGGCACCGGCGCCCCCCGATCAGGACGTCTCCCATGTTCGTCAGTTGCCGAGGGTAGCCGTCCGCGTAGCCGACCGGCACCGTGGCCACCCAGGCATCCCGTTCCAGCCGGTAGCGGTGTCCGTAGGACATCGCTTCGCCGGCAGCCAGCCGCTTGACGGCGCTCACCTGGCTTCGCCAGGTGAGCGCCGGCCGCAAGCCGAGATGAGCACCCACTCCGGGCGCGGGCTCGATGCCGTAGAGCGCGATCCCGGGTCGAACCAGGTCGAGATGGGACTCGGGGTGAAGGATCGTGGCGCCGGAGTTCGCCGCGTGCAGCAGCCGCGGTGACACGCCGGCGGACCGGACCGCATCGGCGGCCTCGAGGAACCGAGCGAGCTGCTCCTTGGTCGTGACCTCGTCTTCTTCGGATCGGGCGAAGTGCGTGAAGAGGCCCTCGACCTCGAGCCCCGCGTCGTGGACGCGGCGGGCGAACGCGGGAGCTTCCTCGGGGGGCCACACGCCGACTCGATGCATCCCTGTGTCGATCTTCACGTGGACCGGCACGGAACCGCGCGCGGCCGCCGAGAGTCGCTCGAGGCCCGCGTCGGAGTACAGGGTGGGCGTGAGCCGATGCGCGAGAGCGATCGCTTCGGATCCATCCGGGAATTCCGTCAGGACGAGGATCGGCGCCTCGATACCCGCGTCGCGAAGCTTCAGCCCTTCCTCGACCAGCGCGACCGCGGCCCATGAGGCGCCTGCGTCGATCGCTGCCCGCGCCACCTCGACGTCACCGTGGCCGTAGCCGTTGGCCTTCACCACCGCCATCAGCTCGGCGGTCTCGGGTTTCAGGATCCGCGCGTTCTCGCGGATCGCGCCCAGATCGACATCGACCCAGGTGGGGCGATATCCCTCGATCACGCGCCCTCCACATGGGCGAGCGCCTCGGGCACCCGCCCCAGCACGTCGCTCGCGAGCGCTCCTTCGCCCAGGTCCCTGCCCGCGAAGACGCCCGCCAACCCGTGGAGATAGGCGGCCGCGGCGGCCGACTCCGGCGGTGGGGTCCCGCGCGCGAGCAGTCCGCCGATCATCCCGGTGAGGACGTCGCCGGTCCCGGCCGTCGCGAGGGCCGGCGATCCGGTGACGTTGATGAACAACCGTCCGCCCGGCTGGGCGATCACGGTTCGACTCCCCTTGAGGAGGGTGACGGCGCCCGTCTGCTCGGCCAGCGCCCGGACGTGCGCGGGCCGATCGGCATCGAGGTCCCGGGCCTTCACGCCGGTGAGTCGTGCGAACTCGCCGACGTGCGGCGTGAGGACGGCCTCGGCTTGACGGTCCTGCAACGCCACGCCGTCGCCGGTGAACGCGTTCAGGCCGTCTGCGTCGAGGACCAGAGGCACGGGCGAGCGCCGCACCGTGTCCCGGACGAACGCGACCGTCGCCTCGTTCGTCGTCAGACCCGGACCCATCGCGAGCGCATCGGCCGAGTCGAGTCGCTCGAGCAGCGGCGCGACGGCCTCCGCCGCCACCGTGCCTTCGGACGTCTCCGGCAAGGGAAGGAAGATGGGTTCCGTCAGTCCCGCCTGGATCTGGGGGATCGCGCCTTCAGGAGCCGCCACGGTGACCAGTCCCGTTCCGATCCTCCCCGCCGCCAGCGCGATCAACCGAGCAGCGCCGGTCATCCCGCGTGACCCCGCGACCACGACGAGAACGCCCGAGGCGCGCTTGTGTGTGTCCGCGTCGCGGGTCGGCAGCCACCCCGCAACGTCCGAGGGCTCCGTGAGCCACGCTCGAGCGGCGACGAGATCGTCGGGGAACCCGATGTCGACGACCCGCACGACGCCCGCGTGCTCGGCTCCCGGCATCAAGACCGCGCCGATCTTGGCGGCACCGAACGTGACCGTCAGCTCGGCCCGAACTGCCTCTCCATCGACCACGCCCGTCGCTCCGTTCACGCCGGAGGGGATATCGACGGCGACGATCGGCGTGCCGGACCCGTTCAAGCTCGCGATCGCGCCAGCCCAGTCGTCCTCGGGCATGCCGCGGAACCCGGTGCCGAAGATCGCATCCACGGCGACATCCGAGCGAGCGAGCTCCCGCTTGAGCACGCCCTGGTGGAAGGTCCGGACGCGGATACCCGGCACCTCGCTCAGACGTCGCGCGTTCACGGCGGCCGGCTCCCGAAGGGCTCCCGGATCCTCCAGGAGAACGACGGTGGTGCGCACCCCCCAGCGCGCCAGCTGCCGCGCCGCCACCAGCCCATCTCCGCCGTTGTTGCCCTTCCCGCAGACGACGACCGCTCTCCGACCGTACGCACCACCCGCCAGCTCGCGGGCCGCCCGCGCGACGGCGCGGCCGGCCCGCTCCATCAGGATCACCGCCGGGACGCCGCGCGATCGCGTGTCGCGATCGAGCGTCGCGGCTTCGTCCGGCGTGAGGACCGGCTTCATCGGACGGCGACCGCGAACGCGACCGCGCTCGTCTTCTCGTGGGTGAACGTGATCAGCACGTCGGTGACGCCGAGCGCGTCCGCCCTTCGCTTCGCGTTGCCGTCGAGCCGGATGGAGGGTGCGCCGGACGGATGCCTCGTGACGCTGATGTCCTGCCATCGTCGTCCCCGGTAGCCGCCGAGCGCCTTGATCGTCGCTTCGCGGGCCGCGAAGCGGCCCGCGTACGACTCCGCCGGACGCGCCTTCCCGTCGCAGTAGGCGATCTCTTCCGGGGTGAAGACTCGATCTCGGAACGTGGGGTGGCGCGAGATCGCGCGCTCCATCCGCGCGATCTCGCAGATGTCGACGCCGAGCCCGACGATGTCCACGGGGGACAGGCTAGACCAACGAGCCCCCGGCGCTACTCGACCGTGACGCTCTTCGCGAGGTTGCGCGGCTGGTCGACGTCGGAGCCTCGCAGGCGGGCCACATGGTAGGCCAGCAACTGGAGCGGCACGGTCACGACCACCGGCGACAGCAGCTCCGGCGTTTCGGGCACCTCCAGGACGTGTTGCGCGACGCCGCGGATCTGCTCGTCACCTTCGGTGGCGACCGCGATCACCTCGGCGCCGCGCGCCCGGACCTCCTGGATATTCGAAAGCATCTTCGGATAGACATGGCACTTGGTCGCGACGGCCACCACGGGCACGCCATCCTCCACGAGCGCGATGGGTCCGTGCTTCAGCTCCCCGGCCGGGTACCCCTCCGCGTGAACGTAGCTGATCTCCTTCAGCTTCAGCGCTCCTTCGAGCGCGGCCGGGAAACCGGTGTGCCGCCCGATGAAGAGCCAATCGTGAGAGTCCTGGAAGCGTTGGGCGAGCTCCTGCACCTGAGCATCGAGGTCGATCGCCTGCTGGACCTGCGCGGGCAGCTCCGACATCCGCGTCAGCACCTCGGCGATCTCTTCCGGGAACATCGAGCCGCGAACCTGCGCCAGGTACATCGCGAGGATGTACTGCGACACCATCTGGGTCGCGAACGTCTTGGTCGCCGCCACGCCGATCTCGGGTCCCGCGTGCATGTAGATCACGCCGTCGGCCTCGCGAGCCAACGACGACCCGACCGTGTTGGTGACTGCCAGGAGACTCGAGCCCTGCCGGCGCGCATGACGTGCCGCCTCGAGCGTGTCGATCGTCTCGCCCGACTGCGAGACCGCGAGGGTGAGGGTGCCGGGCCCGAGAACCGGGTCCCGGTAGCGGAACTCGCTCGCGATGTCGATCTCGACCGGCAGGCGGGTCCAGTGCTCGATCGCGTACTTCGCCACGAGGCCGGAGTGATACGCCGTGCCACAGGCCACCACGAACACCTTGTCGACCTCGCGCAGGACGTCATCGGAGATCCGGAGGTCGTCCAGGACGAGGCGCCGGTTCTCGTCCACGCGCCCGACGAGGGTGTCCCGGATCGCACTGGGCTGCTCGTGGATCTCCTTCAGCATGAAGGTGTCGAATCCGCCCTTCTCCGCCTGCGCCACATCCCAGTCGACCGTGATCGGATCGGGGCTCACGGGGTTCCCATCGAAGTCCGTGAACACTGCCCCGTCGGCCCTGACCTCGACGATCCGACCCTCGTCCACCGGGATCACGGTGGACGTACGTTCCAGCACGGCGGGGATGTCGGAGGCGAGGATCATCTCTCCCTCGCCGACACCGACCACGAGCGGCGAGGCGACCTTCACCCCGATCAGCAGCCCGGGTTCCTCCGAGGAAAGCACGACGAGCGAGTAGGCGCCCTCCAGCTCCTTGACGGTGCTCCGCACGGCCTCCACGAGCGACTGCCCCTCGCGGAGTCGTTCCTCGACCAGATGGGCAACCAGCTCGGTATCGGTTTCAGAGGTGAGCGTGTGCCCGTCCTTCTCCAAGCGGCCTCGGAGCTGCTGGAAGTTCTCGATGATCCCGTTGTGGATGACGGACACGGTCCCGGAGCAATCGAGGTGAGGATGCGCGTTGCGGTCCGTGGGCGCGCCGTGGGTCGCCCATCGCGTGTGGCCCATCGCAACCGTGCCGACAGGGTGACCGTCGACGTCGAGAGCGGCCACCAGCTCTGCGAGCTTCCCCGCCCGCTTGACGACGGTCAAGCTTCCATCGAGCACGGCCACGCCCGACGAGTCGTACCCGCGGTACTCCAGACGTCGGAGACCTTCGAGGACGATCGGAAGGGCCTCGTCGGGCCCCACGTAGCCGACGATGCCGCACATGGGGCGACGAGCCTAGCAGGGGGGTGCCGTTGCGGGAAACGGGCGAGGTGACCAGATGCTCGCGCGCCCAGGACGTGTCTCCTTCTCGGGCGGCCCACGTCAGGTGCGGACGTAGGCTGCGAGGTGCTCGCCGGTGAGGGTGGAGCGGGCGGCGACGAGGTCGGCGGGTGTGCCTTCGAAGACGATCCGGCCGCCGTCGTGGCCGGCGCCGGGGCCGAGGTCGATGATCCAGTCGGCGTGCGCCATGACCGCCTGATGGTGCTCGATGATGATGACCGACTTGCCTGAGTCCACGAGCCGGTCGAGCAAGCCGAGCAGCTGCTCGACGTCGGCGAGATGGAGGCCGGAGGTCGGCTCGTCGAGGACGTAGACGTCACCTTTCTCGCCGATCTGAGCAGCCAGCTTCAGTCGCTGCCGCTCGCCGCCCGACAACGAGGTGAGCTGCTGGCCGAGGCTGAGGTATCCCAGCCCGACGTCGGTGAACCGGACGAGGATCTTGTGGGCGGCCGGCGTGCGTGCCTCGCCGGCGTCGAAGAACTCCTCGGCCTCGGTCACCGACATCGCGAGCACTTCGGCGATGTTCCGCCCGCCCAGCGTGTACTCCAGCACCGACGCTTGGAACCGCTTCCCCTCGCACTCCTCGCAGATGGACTCGACCGTCGCCATGACGCCCAGGTCGGTGTAGATGACCCCGGCGCCGTTGCAGGTGGGGCAGGCGCCTTCGGAGTTGGAGCTGAACAGCGCCGGCTTCACACCGTTCGCCTTCGCGAACGCCTTGCGGATCGGGTCGAGAAGGCCCGTGTACGTCGCCGGGTTGCTCCGTCGGGAGCCTCGGATCGCGCCCTGGTCGATCGCCACCACGCCGTCGCGGGCGGCGACCGAGCCGTGGATCAACGAGCTCTTGCCGGAACCGGCGACGCCCGTGATCACGCAGACCACGCCGAGCGGGATGTCGACGTCCACGTTCTTGAGGTTGTTCGTCGATGCGTCGCGGATCTCGAGCGTGCCGGACGACGAACGCACCGATCCCTTGAGGGCCGCCCGGTCGTCGAGATGGCGGCCGGTGATGGTGTCGCTGCCCCGCAACCCTTCGACGGTTCCCTCGAAGCAGACGGTGCCGCCCTCCGTGCCGGCGCCGGGGCCGAGGTCGACGATGTGGTCGGCGATCGCGATCGTCTCGGGCTTGTGCTCCACGACGAGCACGGTGTTTCCCTTGGCCCGGAGTTGTTGCAGCAGGTCGTTCATCCGTTCGATGTCATGGGGATGCATGCCGATCGTGGGCTCGTCGAAGACGTAGGTGACGTCGGTGAGCGACGAGCCGAGGTGGCGGATCATCCTGGTGCGTTGTGCCTCTCCCCCGGACAACGTGCCGGACGGCCGGTCGAGCGAGAGGTATCCCAACCCGATCTCCGCGAACGCGTCGAGGAGGTGTTGCAACCCGGTGAGCAGCGGGGCGACCGACGGCTCGTCGAGCCCCCGGACCCAGTCGGCCAGATCGCTGATCTGCAACGAGCAGACGTCGGCGATGTTCTTCCCCCCGATCTTGGAGGACCGGGCCTCCTTGCTGAGTCGCGTGCCGTCGCACTCGGGACAGGTCGTGAACGTCACCGCCCGCTCCACGAAGGCACGGATGTGAGGCTGCATCGCGTCGACGTCCTTGGACAGCATCGACTTCTGGATCCTCGGGATCAGCCCCTCGTACGTCAGGTTGATCCCGTCGACCACGATCTTGGTCGGCTCCTTGTAGAGCAGGTCGTGCAGTTCCTTCTTGGTGTACTTGCGGATCGGTTTGTCCGGGTCGAAGAAGCCGGAGCCCCGGAAGATGCGGCCGTACCAGCCGTCCATGCTGTAGCCGGGGATCGTGAGCGCGCCCTCGTTGAGGGACCGGGTGTCGTCGTACACGGCAGAGAGATCGAAGTCCGTGACGGAGCCCATCCCCTCGCAGCGCGGACACATGCCGCCCTGGTAGACGGCGTTGCGGACCACGATCCGCTCGCCCTTCCCCTTGTCGACCGTCATCGCACCGCTCGCCGTCCGCGTGGGGACGTTGAACGAGAACGCGGTGGGCGGGCCGATGTGTGGCTCTCCGAGCCTGCTGAACAGGATGCGCAGCATCGCGCTGGCGTCGGTCGCGGTGCCGACGGTGGAGCGGGGGTTCGAGCCCATCCGCTCCTGGTCCACGATGATCGCCGTCGTCAGGCCTTCCAGGACGTCGACCTCCGGCCGCGAGAGCGTCGGCATGAAGCCCTGCACGAAGGCGCTGTACGTCTCGTTGATCAGCCGCTGCGACTCCGCGGCGATCGTGTCGAACACCAGCGAGCTCTTGCCCGAGCCGGAGACGCCGGTGAACACCGTCAGCCGGCGCTTCGGGATCTCGACGCTGAGATCCTTGAGGTTGTTCACGCGCGCGCCCTGCACGCGGATCAGGTCGTGGCCGTCGGCGGCAGGCGGCCTCTTGTCCGTCCTCGTGGCCACGGTGCTCAGCGCACCGCCTTCTTCACGAGCGCGGCGATCTTCTTCTCGTCGGCGGCGGTCAGCTCCGTCAGTCCCGAAGGAGGTCGGCCACATGGTGCCTGCGTCGATGTTCGCCGCTTCTTCGAAACCGAAGGTCGCATACCTCGACTTGAACTTGGCCGCGCTCTTGAAGAAGCAGACGACCTTGCCGTCCTTGGCGTACGCGGGCATCCCGTACCAGGTCTTCGGCCAGAGGTCCGGCGCGGACTCGGTGATGATCTCGTGGAGTCGCTTGGCGATGGCGCGGTCTTTCCCCTTCATCGCGGCGATCGCGTCGCGAGCACGTCGCGTTCCCCGTCCGCCCTGTTCTTGTTCTCGCGCGCTTCCGCCTTCAGCTCTTGCGCGCGAGCCTTCATCGCAGCTCGCTCGTCGGCCGTGAAGCCAGCTTCGTGCGCGGTGGTCTTCTTCGCCGTCTTCTTCTTCAGCCATCATGAAGCCTCCTTCGTAACGGTCGGTCTCCGCCGCCGCTCGATACCGGATCGATCTCAGCGGTCCTGCAGCAGCCCGAGGACGTTGCCGTCGGGGTCGGTGACGGTGGCAACGAGGCGCCCTCCACCGACGTCACGCGCGGGATCTTTCACGGTGGCACCGGCGGCGGTCACCTCGGCCAGTTTCGCCTCGATGTCCGGCACGTGCCAATAGGCGACCGGTGAGGTCATCCCCTGCGGCCCGCCGCCCGGCACCAGCCCGATGTGCTGGCCTTCGGCCTCGAAACCGACGTAGTAGGGATCATCGGTCTGCGGGGGTGTGCCGAGCAGGGCCGCGTACACCGCTTTGGCCTTCTCCACGTCCGAGACGGGGTGCAGCAGGGTCTTGGCTCCCTGGGTGGATGAGCCGGTCATCGTTCGCTCCTTCCGTCGTCGTCGCGTTGCCCCTCTCGACTCACTCTAGGTGTGGCCGGGTGAGAGGTGCTTCTCGATTCCTGATCGGTCTCGGAACGGGTGGCTCAGCGCAGTTCTTGGATCCGGATCAGGTTGCCGGCGGGATCGCGGAACGCGCAGTCGCGGAGACCGTACGGCTGGTCGATCGGCTCCTGGACGACCTCGGCGTCGCCGGCCTGCAGCCGCTCGAACAGGCCGTCGAGGTCGGGGGTCGCCAGATTGATGCTGGCGAAGGTTCCTTTCGCCATCATCTCGGCGATCGTCCTGCGCTCGTCCTCCGTCATCCCTGGCGTCGCGGCCGGCGGATACAGGACGATCGACGTGCCGGGCTGGCCCGGAGGACCGACCGTGATCCAGTGCATCCCTCCGTATTCGACGTCGTTGCGCACCTCGAAGCCGAGGATGTCCCGGTAGAAGGCCAGCGATGCGTCCGGATCGTCGTGCGGGAGCATGGCCTGGTGGATCGTGATGTCCATGGCCGTCACACTAGCTGCGGCGCGGCGGCCGATGCTTCTCGATTCCTGATCGGTCTGGTCACCTGTTTGGCGACGCACGGCGGGATCCCCGCCATCTCACCCGTCGCATCGCGCCGGTACGCGCTGGGCGGCATGCCGACGAGCTCGGTGAAGCGAGTGCTGAAGGTTCCCAGCGACGAGCAGCCGACCTCGAAACAGACCTCGGTCACGCTGAGGTCCCCGCCGCGCAGCAGCGCCATCGCGCGTTCGATGCGCCGCGTCATCAGGTAGCTGTACGGCGACTCACCGTACGCGAGCCGGAACTGGCGGCTGAGGTGCCCGGCCGACATGTGGGCGCCGCGGGCGAGCGCCTCGACGTCCAGCGGCTGTGCGTACTCCCGGTCGATCCGGTCGCGGACGCGGCGCAGCCGCGCGAGGTCGTTCAAGTGCTGCGACTCAGTGGGTCGGCTGGTCACGTTCGAAAGGGTGCCATGACGCGCCGGAGGTGCCAAGCGCCGGTCGCGTCCCACCCCGGCTCCGCGCTCTCGCTCGCCGACGTCGGAGGCACGCCCTAGGCGCCCAGGTGCTTGCGTACCTCACCGGCGATGGCCTCCGCGTGTCGGCGAGCGACGTCTTCCGTCTCGGCCTCGACCATGACCCGGACGAGCGGCTCGGTGCCCGAGGCTCTCACGAGCACGCGCCCCGACTCGGAGAGCTCTTCCTCCGCAGCCCTGACCGCGTCCCAGACCGGGGTGGCCTCGTCGAGCTCCGCGAGGCTCCTCACTTGGACGTTCTCCATCACTTGGGGGTACCGCCGCATGACGTCGGCGAGTTCGGCCACCGTCCGGCCCGTGCCGGCCGCGAGCGAGAGGAAGCGAACCGCCGTCAGCAGTCCGTCCCCCGTCGTCGCGTGGTCCCGGAAGATCAGATGGCCGGACTGCTCGCCGCCGAGCATCACCCCCTCTTCGAGCATCTCCTCGAGGACGTATCGGTCGCCCACCTTCGTGGCCGAGACCGTGATGCCCGCATCCCTCATCGACCGATGGAACCCGAGGTTCGCCATGACGGTCGTGACCACGGCGTCGTTCGTCAGCGTGCTCGCCTCTTTCATCGCGATCGCGCACGCAGCCAGGACCTGGTCGCCATCGATCACCCGTCCGAGATGGTCGACGAACAACGCGCGGTCCGCATCGCCGTCGTGGGAGACGCCGGCGTCCGCGCCGAGCTCGAGCACCGCAGCGCCGGCGACCTCTGGATGCAGTGCCCCACAGTCGACGTTGATGTTCTTCCCGTTCGGTGAGGCATGGATCGCATGGACGGTGGCCCCCAGGCGCTCGTACAGCCCGGGAGCGAGGTTCGACGCGGCTCCGTTGGCGCAGTCGACGACGATCGTCATCCCGTCGAGGCGGGCCCCGGCCGCCTTCACGAGATGCGCCAGATACCGCTCGCGACCCCCCTTGAGCACTTGGATCGAGCCCTCGATGAGAGGCGCCGGCACCGGGTCCCTGAGGGTCGACTCGATCTTGTCCTCGACGGCATCGGGCAGCTTCATCCCGTCTGCCCCGAAGAACTTGATGCCGTTGTACTCGGGTGGGTTGTGCGACGCCGAGATGACGACGCCCGCATCGGCTCCGGTATCGATGGTCAGGAACGCAACGGCGGGGGTGGGTTCGACCCCGGCCAGGAGCACGTCGCCCCCCGCCTCGTGGATGCCGCCCACGAGGGCATCCTCGAGCCAGGTGCCGGATTCGCGAGGATCCCGGCCGAGCAGGAACACAGGACGATGCTTGGCTTCGACTGCGAGGACTGTCACGGCCGCTCGGCCCAAGGCGTGCGCGAGCTCCGTGGTGAGCTCGGAGCCGGCGACACCCCGGACCCCGTCGGTCCCGAAGAGACGCGTCATGGGCAGGTGATGCTACCTGCGGGGGACGGGACGCGGGGCCTCGCGGCCCCGCGTCCCGTCGCCCGCAGCGCCTAGCAGCAGCCGGGCGGGCAGCAGTCGGGCGGGCAGCAAGGGTCGTTCATGCGCGATCACCCCCTATCCCTGGTCGGAGATGTCGTATCGATGGCGGTCGATATGTTGCCTTACGTATCGACGTCTGTCAATATGATGAGCATGAAGCTCATCCAGGAGATCGACAGCTGCTGCGCCCCATTGCTGTCCGCCCCGTTGGGAGAGCGAGACGCGGAGACCTTGGCGACCGCCCTCCAGGCCCTCGCCGACCCCGCCAGACTTCGCCTGCTGAGCCTGATCGCTTCCTGCCCGGGCTCCGAGGCATGCGGCTGCGACCTGACGACCCCGGTCGGCCTCTCGCAGCCAACCGTGAGCCACCACCTGAAGGTGCTCCACGAGGCCGGCCTCCTCGACCGGGAACGCCGCGGCAAGTGGGTCTACTTCAAGGTCCGGCCGGAGCCGCTCGCCTCGCTCCGCTCGGCGCTTTCTGGCTGACCCGTCAGCTCGTCGAGCAGTGCCAGGACCCGTCGATCGATCTCGTCCCGGATCGCTCGTACCTCGTCGAGAGGCTTCCCGGCGGGATCCGCGAGCTCCCAGTCCTCGTAGCGGATCCCGGGGAAGACGGGGCACGCGTCACCGCAGCCCATCGTGATCACGACGTGGGCGTCTCGCACGACGTCTTCTTTCAGGAGCTTCGGCCGCTCCGCCGAGATGTCGATGCCGACCTCCGCCATCGCCTGGACCACCGCGGGGTTGAGACGGTCGGCCGGCTCCGAGCCGGCCGACCTCACCCGTACGCGGCCGGCCGCGTGCTGCTCCAGCAGCGCGGCCGCCATCTGGCTCCGCCCCGCGTTGTGCACACAGACGAACAGGACCTCGGGCGGATCGGACATCGTGGTTCGCTCCATCTCAAGGAGGATAGTCCGGTCGGGGGATGCTGAGGCGAGCCGCGGATGGTGGACCGGGCGAACGTCTCGTGGACGCTTTGCCCCACTCGTCCGATGATGGATGGGTGAAGCTCGTCCGTGTCTACGAGACCGCCGACCCGATCCGGGGACTCCTCGTCCGCGGACTGCTCGAAGCGGAGGGGATCGACGTGCTCGCGAAAGGCGAGGGCTCGGGTCCGTATCGGATGGGACCGGTGATCCTGTTCGTGCCGGACGGCTCATCCGATCGCGCCAAGGAGCTCATCGCCGCATCGGAAGACGGCTCTCTCGCCCTCGACGCGGGCGAGGATCTCGCCGCGGAGGCGCTGGGGAACTAGCGCTTCGAGTACTGCGGCGCCTTCCGAGCCTTCTTCAGCCCGTACTTCCGCCGCTCCTTCTCTCGAGCGTCGCGTCTCAGGAAGCCCTCCGCCTTCAACTGCGCTCGGAGCTCGGGGTCGAGCTCGAGCAGCGCCCGAGCGATGCCGAGCCGCAAGGCGCCGGCCTGCCCGTTGACGCCACCTCCGGTGATCGTGGCCACGACGTCGAACTCCTTGTCGCGTCCGATCGAGCGGAGCGGAGACTGGGCGACCATCCGGTGAACGCGCGTGGGGAAGTACTCGTCGAGCGGCCGATCGTTGATACGGAACTCGCCGGTGCCGGGCAGGAGGCGCACACGTGCCACCGCTTCCTTGCGCCGTCCGGTCTTGAGCTTCATCACGGTCGCCACCCTACGTCTCCTTCTTCTTCGTCGTCGACCTGGCGGCAGGCTTCTTGGCCGCGGTCTTCTTGGTGGCCGTCGACTTCTTGGTCGTCGCGGTCTTTCGCGTCCCTTGGCGGGCCGTGGTCTTCCGTGCCGTGGTCTTCCCGGAGGCAGGCTTCCTCGCCGTCGTTGACTTCCGACTGGTCGCGGCGGGCTTCTTCGCGGCCGTCTTCTTGGTTGGCGTCGGCGTGCTCGTGGCCTCGACGTCCGAGTCCTCGGGGGCAGCCTTCTTCGACGACGTCTTCTTCTTCCCGTTCGCCGGCGCCGTCACGGGAGTGGGCAGGCCTTCCCATGCAGGTCGTGTCCCGATCGCCCAGTCCACGGGCTTCTGGGCTTGGTGGTGATGCTCGGGACCGGGGACGACGTGGAGCTTCTTGATCATCGCCCGCCCGAGTCGGTTCTTCGGCAGCATCCCCCGAACGGCCTTCTCGACCGCGAACGCCGGCTTCTTCGCGAGCAGGTCCTCGTACAGGGTGCCGGTGATACCGCCCGGGTGGCCCGAGTGTCGCCAGGCGACCTTCTTCTTCTCCTTGCCGCCGGTGAGCACCACCTTGGCCGCGTTGATGATGATGAGGTGGTCGCCGACGTCCATGTGCGGGGCGAAGATCGGCTTGTGCTTGCCACGGAGGATCACTGCGGCCTCCGAAGCAACGCGCCCGAGGACCTGCTCGCCGGCGTCGATGACGTACCAGCGGCGTTCGATGTGCTCAGGCTTGGGCGAGTAGGTCTTCATCGGAAAGATGTCGGCCCGAGAGGCCGACGGCCCATGCTACCTGCGGAAACGCGCCTGCGTCAAAGCTCGGAACTCCTCTGTCGAGCATAAGAGACCCGTTCGAGGGTGAGGCCGCCGGCCGGCGCGGGCCGCCCTGCCGCCTCTCGATCCCGAGCGTCGAGGATCTCCGGCATCGCTGCGGCCTCGAGCTCTCCGTCCCCCACTGCGACGAGCGTCCCGACCAGCGACCGGACCATGCGGTGAACGAACGCGTTCGCCACGGCTCGGATCGACAGCTCGTCGCCCTGCCGACCCACGGTGAGCCGCCGAAGATGTCGGACGGTCGAGCGGCCCCCTCCCGGAGGGCGGCAGAAGCTCGCGAAGTCGTGCTCCCCGACCAGGAGGCGAGCTGCCTCCCGCATGGGGCCGAGACGAGGATCGCCCGGACGATGCCACACGAACCGCGCGGTGAACGGATCGGGAAGCGCAGCCTCGTGGATCCGATACACGTACTCCCGCGCACTCGCCGAGAAGCGCGCGTCGAACCCTTCGGGCGCGAAGGCGGCATCCACCACCACCAGCTCGGGCGCGAGCACTCCGTTCAAGGCCCGTTGGAGCTGCTCGGGTCGCACAGAGGAGGCGGTGGTGAACGACGCGACCTGACCTCTCGCATGGACGCCCGCATCCGTGCGCCCGGCCACCGACAGCTTCACCGGTTCTTGGAGGACGCGCTCGAGGTGCGCCGAGACCACGCCCTCGATGGTTCGGATGGACGGATCCCGTTGTCGGGCCCAGCCGCGGAACCCCGTCCCGTCGTACGCGAGCGTCAGCCGGATCGTGCGGGTCATGCCGGGAGTATGGCCGCGCCCCCGACAGCGGCAGCGAGTCCTCTAGATCTCCTCGCGCTCCACGAGCTCGATCCGCGCCATCGGAGCCCCGTCGCCCTTGCGTGGCCCGAGCTTCAGGATCCGGATGTATCCGCCCTGTCGCTCCTCGAAGCGTGGCCCGATCTCGTGGAACAGCTTCGCCACCACGTCGCGGTCGGTGATGTCGCGGAGGACCTGGCGGCGCGCCGCCAGGTCCCCTCGCTTCGCGAACGTGATCAGCTTCTCGGCGAACGGGCGAAGCGCCTTCGCCTTCGCCTCGGTCGTCTCGATGCCTTCATGCACGAACAGCTGCGCGGCCATCGTCGCGAGCAGGAGCTTCTGATGGGCCGGGTTCGACCCCAGGCGAGGCCCCTTCTTCGGCTTCGGCACGACGCCTACTCCTCCCGCAGGCCCAGACCCAGCTCCTCGAGCTTGGTCTTGACCTCGTCGATCGACTTCTGACCGAAGTTGCGGATGTCCATCAGTTCGGATTCCGACTTCTGCACCAGGTCGCCCACGGTGTTGATGCCCTCGCGCTTCAGGCAGTTGTAGGAGCGGACGGAGAGGTTCAGGTCCTCGACCGTGATCGCGTAGTCGCTCGGCTGATCCTCGTCCTCGGCGGGACCGACGGACACGCTCGCGGCCTCGGCCAGGTCCGAGAAGAGCTGAACGAGCTCGAGCAGGGTTCCACCGGCCGAGGCGAGCGCCTCGCGCGGCGTCACCGAGCCGTCGGTCTCGACGTCGAGGATCAGACGGTCGCGGTCCGTCATCTGCTCGACGCGGGTGTCCTCGACCGCGTACGAGACCTTGCGAACCGGCGAGAAGATCGAGTCGACGGGGATCACGCCGATCGGGTCGCGCGGCTTCTTGTTCTTGTCCGCCATCCGGTACCCGACGCCGCGCTCCACCGTCAGCTCCATCTCGAGCGATGCGCCCTTGCCGAGCGTCGCGACGTGGAGCTCGGGGTTGAGGATCTCGATGCCGGCAGGCGGCGCGATGTCGCCGGCGGTGACCTCGGCCGGACCCTTCGCCTTCAGGTAGACCGTGGCGGGCTCCTCGACGTCGGATCGGAGGACCAGCTCCTTCAGGTTCAAGATGATGTCGGTGACGTCCTCGTTGACCTTGGGGATCATCGAGAACTCGTGCAGCACACCGTCGATGCGGACCGACGAGATCGCGGCTCCGGGGATCGACGACAACAGCGTTCGACGGAGCGAGTTCCCGACCGTGTAGCCGAATCCCGGCTCCAGCGGCTCGATCGTGAACTTGGAACGGATGGGAGAGATCTCGTTCTCAGAGATCTGCGGTCTTGCGACGATGAACACGTTGCTTCCTCCTCCAGCGGGGGATCAGCCATTCCTACCCCGCGTCGTGTGGTGCGTTCCGACACCCCTTCGGCGCCGGACTCGCCGGCCGCTAGACGCGGCGGCGCTTGCGTGGCCGGCAGCCGTTGTGCGGCACCGGCGTGACGTCTGAGATGCCAGAGATCTCGAGACCAGTGGCGGCGAGGGATCGGATCGCGGTCTCGCGGCCCGAGCCGGGGCCCTTCACGTAGACGTCCACCTTCTGGAGCCCGTGCTCCTGGGCTTGGCGAGCGGCCTTCTCGGCGGCGAGCTGAGCGGCGAACGGCGTCGACTTGCGGGAGCCCTTGAAGCCCACGTTTCCGGCGCTCGCCCACGAGAGCGTGTTCCCCTGAAGATCCGTGATCGTGACGATCGTGTTGTTGAACGTCGACTTGATGTGCGCCTGGCCGTGGACGACGTTCTTCTTCTCCCGCCGCCGTGCCTTCTTCGCCTTGGGCTTCGCCATCGATCCCTTTCCGCTCCCTGTTGGTCTCTGTGTCTACTTCTTCGCCTGCGTCTTCTTCCGGCCTGCGATCGTCTTCTTCGGGCCCTTGCGGGTGCGCGCGTTCGTGTGCGTGCGCTGGCCGCGGACCGGGAGCGACCGGCGATGCCGGATCCCCTGGTAGCAGCCGATCTCGATCTTCCGCTTGATGTCCTGGGCGACCTCCCGCCGGAGGTCTCCCTCGACCTTCAGGTTCTGGTCGATGAAGGCACGGATCTTGAGGACCTCGTCCTCGGAGAGGTCACGAACCTTCGTCCCTCCCTCGACGCCGGACCCTTCCACGATCTGATACGCCCGCGTCGGACCGATGCCGTAGATGTATCGAAGGGCGATGTCGAGCCGCTTGTCGCGGGGTAGATCGACGCCTGCGATCCGTGCCATGAGTGAGGCCTCCTAGCCTTGCCGCTGCTTGTGCCGAGGATTCGAGCAGATGACCATCACGACGCCGCGACGCCGGATCACCCGGCACCGATCGCACATCTTCTTCACGGACGGCCTGACCTTCATCTTCCCATCCCAGTTCTTTGGCTTCTATTTGAATCTGAACACCACACGGCCTCGCGTGAGGTCGTAGGGCGAGAGCTCCACCTTCACCCGGTCCCCGGGCAGGATCCGGATGTAGTGCATCCGCATCTTCCCCGAGATGTGAGCCAGAACCTTGTGCCCGTTCTCCAGCTCCACCCGGAACATAGCGTTCGGGAGGGGCTCGACAACGGTCCCCTCGACCTCGATGACGTCGTCTTTCGGCACGCTCCCACTGTTTCCTTCGAACGGGTTCTCCCCTTCTGGCCGGACATGCGAACACGGCCTCCAGAGGGGGCGAGGAAACAGTATACGAGCGACCGCTGTGAAATGTCTACGAGGACTGCGCTGCAGATCATATCGCGAGCTATCCCAGGACGGTCAGGATCTCGGGACCGTCCTCGGTGATGGCGATCGTGTGCTCGAAGTGAGCGGCCAGGGAGCCGTCGGTGGTCACCACGGTCCACCCATCGGCGAGCACCCGGTTCTCCTCGCCTCCGAGCGTGAACATGGGCTCCACCGCGATCGTGAGGCCGGGCCGGAGCTCCAGCCCTCTCCCCGCCGGTCCCCAGTTCTGGATGAACGGCTCCTCGTGCATGCTCCTGCCGATCCCGTGCCCGCCGTACTCACGGACCACGCCGAGCCCAGCGGCATCGGCCACGGACTCGATGGTGTGGCCGATGTCGGAGAGCCTCCCTCCCACCCGGATCGCGTCGATCGCCGCATAGAGCGCGTGCTCCGTCTCCTTCGCGAGCTTCGCGGCCTCCTCCGAGGGCGCCTGTCCTCCCACGAACACCGTCACCGCGGCGTCGCCGTGGTATCCCTCCAAGATCGCACCGAAATCCAGGGAGAGCACCATCCCTTCCTTGAGCTTCCTCGTCCCCGACGGGATCCCGTGGACGATCTCTGCGTCGATCGAGGTGCAGATCGAGGCCGGGTACGTTCCCCGATACCCCTTGAAGGAAGGGATCGCTCCCTGTTCCCGGATGAAACGCTCCGCAACGCGGTCGAGGTCCAGCGTGGACCGCCCTGGCTCGACCGCCGCGAGGACCGCGTCGATCGTGCCCGCCACGATCCGTCCGGCCTTCCGCATCTTGGCGATCTCTTCCGCCGACTTCCGGATGATCACTCGAAGTCCTCCAGGACCTTCAGGGTGCGCTCGATCACTTCGGCCGGAGTCGCCTCGGAGTCCACCTGATGGAGCAGGTCTCTCTCGGCGTAGAACCGTTCGAGCGGTGCCGCCTGCTCTCGATAGACGGCCAGCCGTCGTCGGGCCGTGAGTTCGTCGTCATCGGCGCGTCGTTCGAGGGTGGCACCGCAGATGTCGCACAGCTCGTCTTCGGCCGGCGGCTTGAACTCCATGTGGTATGTCCGCCCGCAGTTGGGGCACGTGTAGCGCCCGACCAGCCGCCGCACGGCCAGTTCGCCGCCGACCGAGAACTTCAGTACGGCCGTCAGCGGCTCCCCCGCTCCCTCGAGCGCCCGTTCCAGCGCCTCGGCCTGGGCCACGGTCCGGGGGAACCCGTCGAGGATGAAACCCTTGTCCGTGTCGGGGTCAGCCAACCGGTGCATCACCATCGAGACGACGACATCGTCCGGGACGTACTCGCCGCGGTCCATGTACGAGCGCGCGCGGATCCCGAGCTTCGACCCTCGCTCCACGTGATCCCGAAGGATCTCTCCCGTGGAGATCTGCGGGATCCCGTAGCGCTCTCCGAGGAGGACCCCCTGCGTCCCTTTCCCCGCGCCCGGCGGGCCGAGCAGCACGAGCCGCATGGCCTAACCGAGGAAGCCCTCGTAGTGACGCATCAGCAGCTGGGATTCGATCTGCTTCATCGTCTCGAGGGCGACGCCCACCGCGATCAGGATCGAGGTGCCGCCGAACGGGAACTGCTGGATGTTCCAGAACGCCAGCACGATCGTCGGGATCAGCGCGATCACGGCGAGGAAGATCGCCCCGGGAAGCCCGATCCTGATCAGGATCCGGTTCAGGTAGTCGGCGGTCGGAGGCCCCGGTCTGATGCCGGGGATGAAGCCGCCGTTCTTCCGAAGGTTGTCGGCCGTGCGCGTGGGGTCGAACTGGATCGCCGTGTAGAAGTACGAGAAGAAGATGATCAACATCGCGAGGATCGCCATGTAGACGATGCTCCGCTGGTTCTGCAGATGGTTCGTCACGAAGCTCTGGAACCACTCGGCGTGGTACACGCTCGCGAGGAGCGCCGGGAAGTACAGCACGGACGAGGCGAAGATGATCGGGATCACGCCGGCCTGGTTCACCTTCAACGGAAGGTAGGTGCTGCCGCCGGAGGTCATCTTCCGGCCGACCACCCGTTTCGCGTACTGGACCGGCACACGCCGCTGTCCCTGGTCCACGTAGATCACCGCCACGATGATCGCGAGTCCGATCAGCAGGATCGCGATGAACTTGCCCGTCCCTCCCTGCTGGAGGATCGCGTTGCCCTCGGCCGGCAACGACGAGATCACGCTCGTGAAGATCAGGATCGACATCCCGTTCCCCACGCCCCGCTGCGTGATGAGCTCGCCGAGCCACATGATGAAGGCGGTGCCGGCGGTCATGATCAAGACGATGAGGGCGACGTTCGCTCCTGAGAACGTGCCCGCCGGGAACACGTCGGCGAAGCCCGACGCGGCGGGGTTGTGGAACAGGAAGACGAGGCCGGTCGACTGCAGCAACGCGAGGACCACGGTCACGTAACGCGTCCACTGGTTGATCTTCTTGGTCCCGGTCTCCCCCTGCTCCTGCCATTGCTGGAGCTTGGGGATGACGACCGTCATCAGCTGCATGATGATCGAGCTGGTGATGTAGGGCATGATCCCCAGCGAGAAGATCGACAGGCGCGTGAGCGCGCCCCCGGAGAACAGGTTGATCACGTTGAGGAACCCCCCGGCGGCCGCCTCGCGCTGGAGGATCCCGATGTCGACCACGGGGACCGGCACGTAGGAGCCGAGCCGGAAGACGGCGATGACGAACAGCGTGAAGAGGATCTTCGCCCGAAGATCGGGGACCCGGAACGCGTTCAGGAACGCCTTGAGCACGGTCGTCTAAGGGTAGCTCAGCTGAGGACTTCGGCGGTCCCTCCGGCCGCCTCGATCTTCTGCTTCGCTGCCTTCGAGAAGGCGTGGGCCTTCACGACCAGCCTCTTGTCGAGCTCGCCGCGAGCGAGGACCTTGATCTTCGCCCCCTTATGCGCGAGGCCGTGCCGGTACAGCGCCTCCGGCGTGACGTCCTCGTCGAAGTACTTCGCCAAGATCTCGACGTTCACCGGCGCGAACTCGACCCGGTTCGGGTTCTTGAAGCCCTTCAGCTTGGGGATCCGACGGATCAACGGCATCTGCCCGCCCTCGAACCCGGCTCGGATCGTTCCACGGGCGCCCGTGCCCTTCATACCGCGCCCGGCGGTCTTGCCACGGGTGCCCGCGCGCCCGCGACCCACGCGGGTGCGTGCCTTCTTGGCGCCCTTGGCGGGGCGGAGGTGATGCAGCTTCATCTACTCGACCTCCTCCACGCTCACCAGGTGGCGGACCTTCGCGAGCATCCCGCGGATGTCGGGCCGGTCCTCTTTGACCACGCTGTGACGGATCCGCAGCAGCCCGAGCCGGCGGACGGTGTCCTTCTGGTCCTTCGGGCGGTCGATCACGCTGCGGGTCTGCGTCACCTTAAGCTTTGTCACGGTAGACCTCCGTCAGAGCTTCGGCGCGAGCCGCCTGGGCGTGCGCTTCCGCGGCGGCGACCGCCTCGAGCATCGGCTTGGGCGCCACCTGGTGGTCCTCGCGATCCCGCATCAAGGCGACCTCGTGCGGCTTGCGCAGGGCCTTGAGTCCCGCCATCGCCGCCTTCACGATGTTGATCTGGTTCGAGGAGCCCATCGACTTCGACAGGATGTCCTTGATCCCCGCCGCCTCGACCAGCGCTCGCACCGGACCTCCGGCGATCACGCCGGTCCCCGGCGCGGCCGGCTTCAGCAGGACGCGACCGGCCCCGGCCTCCCCGACGATCTCGTGAGGGATGGTGGTCCCCATCATGGGAACCTCGAACATCTTCCGTCGGGCAAGCTCCACGCCCTTGGCGATGGCGGCCGGCACCTCCTTGGCCTTGCCGTACCCGACGCCGACGCGGCCGGCGCCGTCGCCCACGACGATCAGCGCGGCGAACGAGAAGCGCCGGCCGCCCTTGACGACCTTCGCCACCCGGTTGATGAAGATGACCCGCTCTTCGTACGGGCTCTTCTCCTGTTCCCTCGCGTCGTAGCGTCTCGACATCAGATCTGCAGTCCTCCCTCTCGCGCACCCTCAGCGACCGCGGCGACGCGGCCGTGGAACCTTCGGCCGCCGCGGTCGAAGACGACCCGTTCGATCCCGGCACCCTTCGCCCGGTCGGCGATGAGCTTGCCGACCGCCTTGGCGCGGTCGGTCTTGCCCTTCGAAACCTCGAGCTCCGCGTCGGAAGCCGCAGCGAGCGTGGCGGCCGCGCGGTCGTCGATCAGCTGGGCGTAGATGTGCCGGTTCGAGCGATAGACGGCCAGCCGCGGCCGCTCCGCCGTCCCTTCGACTTTCTTGCGCACCCGCGCGTGACGACGGACGCGCGCGACCCGTCTCGTCTTCGCGTCCATCACGCCGTCGCCCCCTTGGCTGCCTTCCCGGCTTTCTTGCGGACGTACTCGTTCTCGTAGCGGATCCCCTTGCCCTTGTACGGCTCGGGCTTCCGGATCTTGCGGATGTTGGCGGCGACCTCGCCGACCTGCTGCTTGTCGTTGCCCCGCACCACGACCTGCGTGGGCGCGGGGACCTCGAACTCGATGCCGTCGGGTTGCGGCACCAAGACGGGGTGCGAATACCCGACCTGCAGCTCGATGTCGTTGCCCTTGAGGACGGCGCGGTAGCCGACGCCGACGATCTGCAGCCTCTTCTCGAAACCCTTGGTGACCCCTTCGACCATGTTGGCGAGCAGCGATCTCGTCAGCCCGTGCAGACTGCGACTGAACCCGATGTCGTCGGGGCGCTCCACCCGCGCGACTCCCGCCTCGGTGAGGATGCGCATCGTCGGGTGCATGCTCTGCGTGAGCTCGCCGCGGGGACCGCGCACGGTCACCAGGTTCGCCTCGTCGACCTTCACGTCGACCCCATCCGGGATCTCCACTGGCTGCTTGCCGATCCTGCTCATGAGTTCATCACCAGACGTAGGCCAGCACTTCGCCGCCGAAGCCGTTCCGGGCAGCGTCCTTGTCCGTCATCACGCCGTGCGACGTCGAGATGATCGCCACGCCGAGTCCTCCCTGGACCCGCGGGAGCTCATCCCGACCGCGGTAGATCCGGCGCCCGGGCTTGGAGATCCGACGCAGGCCCGTGATCGCCCTGCGGCGCCTGACGCCGTACTTCAACCGGATCCGGAAGGCCTGCTGCACACCCTCGCCTTCCCGCGAGTAGCCGGAGATGTATCCCTCCTGGTCCAGGATCTTGAGCACCGAGTCGGAGAGCTTGGACACGGGCGCCACCAGCTCGTCCTTGTAGGCGAGGTTGGCGTTCCGGATCCTGGTCAACAGGTCCGCGACCGGATCGCTCACGTTCGACGAGAACTTCGTCACCGTCTTCGTCACCATGATGCCTTGGTCACCCCCGGCAGCTCGCCCAGGTGTGCGAGCTCACGGAAACAGATCCGGCAGAGCAGGAACTTGCGGTAGACCGCCCTCGCGCGGCCGCACCGCAAGCACCGGGTGTAGCCGCGCACGCGGAACTTCGGCTGCTTCTTCTGCTTGTTGATGAGTGCCAGTTTCGCCATGTGTCGATCCCTCAGCTCGCTCTTTCGCTCTCTTCGGCCTCGACCTGGGCGAACGGGAAGCCCAGGGCGGAAAGGAGCGCTCGTCCTTCGTCATCGGTCGTCGCGGTGGTCACGATCGTGATGTCCATGCCCGTGACCTTCACCACCTTGTCGTAGTCGATCTCCGGGAAGATCAGCTGCTCGGTCACGCCGAGCGTGTAGTTGCCGTGTCCGTCGAACGCCCTCGGACTGAGACCGCGGAAGTCCCGGATCCGCGGAAGGGCCAACGAGACGAGCCGGTCCACGAACTCCCACATGTAGGCGCCACGGAGCGTCACCTTGGCGCCGATGGCCATCCCCTCGCGGAGCTTGAAGCCGGCGATCGACTTGCGGGCCTTCGTGACGACCGCCTTCTGGCCCGTGATCGTCGCCAGGTCCTCGAGCGCGGCGTCCAGGAGGCGACCGTCCTTGACGGCCTCGCCGACGCCCATGTTGACGACGACCTTCTCGAGGCGAGGCACCTGCATCTTGTTGATCAGTCCCAGCTGCTCCTTGAGTGCCGGGACCAACTCGTCCCGATACCGCACGCGGAGGCGGGGCGTGTAGTCGTCCGTCTTGGCGCTCATGACATCTCCGTCTCGCACTTGCGACAGAATCGAACCTTCCGGTCGCCCTCGATCCGATGACCGATGCGGGTGGGCTTGCCGCAGGCCGAGCACACGACCTGCACGTTCGAGATGTTCACGAACATCTCCGCGTCGATGATCCCGCCCTGTTGGAGCTGCTGCGAGCTGCCGCGAGCCCGCTTGCCGCTCGAGCGCTGGTGCTTCTTGGCCAGCGCGACACCATCCACCATCACTCTGCCCTCTTTGGGCAACACGCGAACGACCCGGCCCTCCCGGCCTCGGTCCTTGCCCGAGATCACCCGGACGTTGTCGTCCTTCTTGATGTCGACTCCCGGCATCGCCTCAGAACACCACCCTCACAACACCTCCGGCGCAAGAGAAACGATCTTCATATACCGCTTGTCACGGAGCTCACGGGCCACCGGTCCGAAGATCCGCGTCCCTCGCGGGTTCCGCGAATCGGGCGTGAGGAGAACCACGGCGTTGTCGTCGAAACGGATGTAGGAACCGTCCGGGCGCCGGCGCTCCTTGGAGGTGCGCACGACGACGGCCTTCACGACCTCGCCCTTCTTGACCCCGCCGCCCGGTAGAGCGTCTTTGATCGTCCCGACGACCGTGTCGCCGATGCTCGCATAGCGGCGAGCGGACCCACCGAGCACGCGGATCACCAGGAGCTCTTTCGCTCCTGTGTTGTCCGCGACGCGGCATCGGGTCTCCTGCTGGATCACTTCGCCTTCTCTACGATCTCGACGAGCCGCCAGCGCTTCGTCTTCGACAGCGGCCGCGTCTCGACGACGCGGACGCGGTCGCCGACGTGCGCCTCGTTGGCCTCGTCGTGCGCCGCGAGCTTCTTCGAGCGGCGCACGGTCTTGTCGTACAGCGGATGCCGGAAGGAGCGGTCGATCCGGACCACGACGGTCTTGTCCATGCCGTCGGAGACCACCACGCCGGTCCGCACCTTGCGACGGCCGCGCTCCTGCGTCACCTGCTCTGCGCTCACTCTTCGCTCTCCATTCCTGGCGCTTCGTCCGTCGCGGGCACCGCGGCCCGGCGCTCCTCGATGTCGCGCTGCCGGATCACCGTGGCGATCCGGGCGATCTCGTGGCGGACCTTCTTGATCGCCGATGAGTTGTCGAGCTGCCCCGTCGCGAGCTGGAACCGCAGGTTGAACAGCTCCTCCTTCGCGGATTCGGCGCGCTCGACGAGCTGGTCATCGGTCAGCTCACGGAGCTCGGCGGCTGCCTTGCTCGGCATCGGCTACTCCCCCACCCTCGTGATGAACTTGGTCTTGATCGGCAGCTTGTGCTGGGCCCGACCCATCGCCTCGCGGGCGAGGGACTCGTTCACGCCGGCCAGCTCGAACATGACACGGCCAGGCTTGACGACCGCGACCCAGCCCTCCGGGTTCCCTTTCCCCGATCCCATCCGGGTCTCCGCCGGCTTCTTGGTGACGGGTTTGTCGGGGAAGATCGTGATCCACACCTTCCCGCCACGACGGATGTGCCTCGTGATCGCGACACGAGCCGCCTCGATCTGACGGTTGGTGATCCACCCCGGCTCCATCGCGACGATCGCGTAGTCGCCCGACTGGATGTCGGTGTGTCCTTTCGCCAGGCCGCGCATGCGCCCACGGTGTTGCTTGCGGTGCTTCACGCGCTTCGGCGCGAGCATCAAGCCTCACCGCCTTCCGGCTCGGCGGGCGCGGCCGACGCGTCTGCCGGAGTCTCTGCCGGCACCTCGGCCGGCGTGGCTGCGGACGTGTCGGCCGGGGTCTCGGCGGCCTTGGGCGTCGACTTCGCCGTCTTCCGCTTCGACGGGGCCTTCGTTTCGATGGGCATCGCGACTTCGGGCGCCGCAGCAGCGGCCGGCTCGACGGGAGCGGCGAGCGCGGCCTCGACGGGCACCGCGGCCTCGACGGGCACCGCGGCCTCGACGGGCACCGCCGGTTCGGTCTTCGTGGCGGTTGCCGCGCGGGCGCCGCCCGGCTTCGTGGCGGCGGCGCGCTCGCCCTTCTCGGCACGCGCGTGGGCGCGAGCCAACGCGCGTTCGGTCTCCTGCTCGCGGTGTGGCACCTCGTCGCCGTGGTAGACCCAGACCTTCACCCCGATCGCCCCGAAGGTCGTCTTGGCGGCGGCGGTCCCGAAGTCCACCTTGGCGCGGAGGGTGTGCAGCGGCACACGCCCCTCTCGGTACCACTCCTTGCGGCCCATGTCGGTGCCGCCCAGCCGCCCTGCGCATGCGACGCGCACGCCGAGCGCGCCGGCGCGCATCGCGGTCTGCACGGCGCGGCGCATCGCTCGGCGGAAGGCCACCCGCCCGGCGAGCTGTTCGGCGACGCCCTGCGCCAGCAGCGTGGCGTCCGTGTCGGGCCGTACCTCGCTGGAGGCCTGGTTCATGTCCTCGACCTTCACGTCCACGCGCTTCTTCGTATAGCGCTCGACGTCTTTGCGCAGACGGTCCACTTCGGCGCCCTTGCGCCCGATCACGATGCCCGGGCGAGCCGTCCGGATATACACCCAGATCTGGTCGCCCTTGCGTTCGATATCGATCGAGGAGATACCGGCGCGGGACAGCCGGGATCGGATGTGCCTGCGGATCCAGATGTCCTCATGGAGCGCCTCGATGTAGTCGCGCCGGCTCGCGTACCAGTTCGATTTCCAGGGATAGATGATCCCCAGCCGGAACCCGTATGGATGGATCTTCTGTCCCACTACGCCTCGTCTCCCATCGTCTCCACCACGACCGTCACATGCGACGTGCGCTTGCGGACCCTGCTGGCGCGGCCGTACGCCCTCGGGCGATAACGGCGCAACGTGGGTCCCTCGTCCACCCAAGCCTTCGAGATCATCAGGTTCTCCGCGATGACTCCGGGCCGCTGCTCCGCGTTCGCGACCGCGGAGTTCACCAGCTTCTCGAGGTCGCGAGACGCCCCCAGGGTCGACAGGCGAAGGATGCGTCTCGCCTCCTCCACGTGCTGACCGCGGATGAGGTCCACCCCCCGCCGCATCTTGCGCGGCGACGTGCGAACGTATTTGACCGTGGCTCGAGCCTCCATCTATCGCGGTCCCGTCTTCCGTTCATCCCTCGAGTGGGTGCGGAACGTGCGCGTCGGCGCGAACTCACCGAGCTTGTGCCCGACCATCGCCTCCGACACGAACACGGGGACGTGCTTGCGGCCGTCGTGCACCGCGATCGTGTGACCGATCATGTCGGGCACGATCGTGGAACGCCGCGACCACGTCTTGGTGACCTTCTTCTCGCCGCGCTCGTTCATCGCGGCGATCTTGACCATGAGATGCTCGTCCACGAACGGGCCCTTCTTCACGGACCTCGCCATCAGCCACGCCCCTTCCCACGGCGCCGGATGATCTGCGAGTTCGACGCCTTCTTCTTCTTCCTCGTGCGGCCCTCTTTCTTGCCCCACGGCGACGTGGGATGGCGGCCACCCGAAGCCTTGCCTTCTCCGCCGCCGAGCGGGTGGTCGACCGGGTTCATCGCGACACCTCGCACCGACGGACGCTTGCCCTTCCAACGATTGCGCCCTGCCTTGCCGAGGGAGATCAGCTCGTGCTCCGCGTTCCCCACGACCCCGACCGTGCCCTTGCAGCTGGACGGCACTGTCCGCATCTCGCCCGAGGGCAGCCGCAGGGTGGCCAGCTTTCCCTCTTTGGCCATCAGCTGGACGCTGGTGCCGGCCGAGCGCGCCATCTGGGCGCCGGCGCCGGGCTTCAGCTCGACGGCATGCACCACCGTGCCGACCGGGATGTTCCGAAGCGGCAGCGCGTTCCCCGGCCGGATCTCCGCGCCATCGCCGGACATCAGCATGTCGCCGACCCGAACGCCGTCCGGCGCCAGGATGTATCGCTTCTCGCCGTCGACGTAGTGGAGCAAGGCGATCCGCGAGCTCCGGTTCGGGTCGTACTCGATCGTGGCGACCTTGGCCGGGATCCCGTCCTTGTTTCGACGGAAGTCGACGCGTCGGTACCGGCGCTTGGTGCCGCCACCCTGGTGCCGGGTGGTGATCCGGCCGTGCACGTTGCGGCCCGCCTTCTTCCGACCCTTGGCCAGCAACGACTTCTCCGGCGTCGACCGCGTGATCTCGTCGAAGGACGAGACGCTCGCTCCGCGTCGACCGGGCGTCGTCGGCTTGTACTTGCGAACGGCCACGACTACGACCCCCCACCTTCGAAGATCTCGATGCTGTCGCCCTGGGCGAGCGTCACGACCGCGCGCTTCTCGTCCGGACGGCGACCGCGAGTGAACCCGCGGCGCTTCAGCTTGCCCCGGCGCTTCAGCGTGTTCACCGAGAGCACCCGGACGTCCCAGATCGTCTGGACCGCCTCCTTGATCTCGGTCTTGTTCGCGCGCGGGTCGACGAGGAACGTGTACGTGTTGTGCTCGATGCCCGCGTAGGACTTCTCCGAGACGACGGGGCGGACGATCACGTCGCGAGGGGACTTGTTCACTCCGCCACCGCCTTCGCGTTCCTTGCCGACTTCGCCGGCGTCGTCTTCGGCGCCGCCTTCTTCGACGTCTTCCTCGACGTCTCTTCGGCGTTCTCTTCCTCCGACCTTGGCGCTGTCTCCGACGCCGGTTCCTTGGGCGCGCGGATCAGACGGTCGATCGCGGCGCCGGTGAACAGCACGCGGTCTGCGAGAAGCACGTCGTAGGTCCCGAGTCCGCCGGCGTAGGCGATCTTCACGTTCGGCAGGTTCCGGAACGATTTCTCGACGGCGCCGGACTCGGTGGGGACCGGAAGGATCAGCAGGATCCGGCCCGCGAGCTCGAACGAATCCAGCACACCGACCGCCTGCTTCGTCTTCGGCTCGTCCCAGTCGAGCTCATCGACGACGGCCAGCTTGCCGCTCTGCAGTGCGTCCGTCAGAGCGGAGCGCAGGGCTCCTCGTCGCATCTTCTTGTTGATCTTCTGGGTGTGGTCACGGGGTGTCGGACCATGTGCCACGCCGCCGCCCACCCATTGGGGAGACCGGATGGAGCCTTGGCGGGCCCGGCCGGTGCCCTTCTGCCGCCACGGCTTCCTCCCGCCGCCGCGGACCTCGCCTCGCGTCTTCGTCGAGTGCGTGCCCGCGCGGATCCCGGCGAGGCCCGCCACGACCACCTGGTGCATCAGCGGCACGCTCACCTTCGACTCGAAGATCTCTGCGGGAAGATCCCGTGACCCGGTCTTCTTCCCTGCAACGTCGCGCATGTCGATCGAAGCCATCACGTACCACTCCCCGACGATGTGCCTGCCGAAGCCTGGCCCGATGGAGCCTTGACCGCCGACCGAGCCATCAGGAGCCCTCCGTTCGGCCCGGGAACGGCGCCCTTGATGAGCAGGAGGCCGCGTTCGGCGTCCGCCTGCACGACCTCGAGGTTCAGGACGGTCACGCGCACGTTCCCGTATTGACCCGCCATCGGCATGTCCTTGAACACCCGGCTCGGAGTCGCGCACGCACCGATCGCCCCGGGCGCCCGATGTTTGCGCTTCGTGCCGTGGCTGGCGCGGAGCCCGTGCATCCCGTGCCGTTTCATGACACCACTCGTGCCGTGACCCTTGGAGACCCCGACGACGTCGACCCGGTCTCCCGGGCTGAACACATCGACCGTGATCTCCTGGCCCTGCTCGTAGCTCCCGGCGTCATCCGTCCGAAGCTCGACCACGTAGCGACCCGGGGTGGCGTCGTGCGTCTCGAAGTGTCCCTTCATCGGCCTGGTGAGGTCTCGGGGCCGGACGGTGCCGAACGAGAGCTGGACGGCGTCGTAGCCATCCGTCGCCTTCGTCTTGACCTGGGACACGACGGACGGCCCCGCCTTGATCACCGTGACCGGCACGGCGCGGGTGTCGTCGAAGATCTGGGTCATCCCCAGCTTCGTGCCCAAGATGCCTTTCGTCTCAGCCATCGCTCCTACAACTTGATCTCGATGTCGACCCCGGCCGACAGGTTCAGGCGCTGCAGCTCCTGCACGGTCTTGGACGTGGCGTCCACGATGTCGATCAATCGCTTGTGCGTGAGCATCTGGAAGTGCTCGCGCGAATCCTTGTACTTGTGCGGTGAGCGGATCACCGTGTAGATCGATCGCTCGGTCGGCAAAGGGACGGGTCCGACGACCTTCGCGCCGGTACGCGTCACGTGCTCGACGATGTCACGCGCCGCGACGTCCAGCATCCGGTGGTCGTACGCCCGGAGCTTGATCCGGATCTTCGGTCCCGCCACTGACTCGTCCCCTCGCCTCTCGGTCCTCGACTATTCGTGCTTCTTGTTGCGTTCTTGGGCCCTACTTCAGGACCTTGGTGACACGTCCGGCTCCCACGGTGCGCCCGCCTTCGCGGATCGCGAACCGGAGGCCCTCCTCCATCGCGATCGGCTTGTCGAGCTCTACTCGCATCTCCACGTTGTCTCCGGGCATCACCATCTCCACCCCTTCGGGCAGGTGTGCCACGCCGGTGACGTCCGTGGTCCGGAAGTAGAACTGGGGCTTGTAGCCGTCGAAGAACGGCGTGTGTCGGCCGCCCTCCTCCTTGGACAGGATGTACACGTTCGACATGAACTCGGTGTGAGGGGTGATGGACCCCGGCTTCGCGAGCACCTGACCCCGCTCCACGTCGTCCTTGTCGATGCCGCGGAGGAGCACACCGACGTTGTCGCCGGCCGTGATCTCATCCAGGAGCTTGCGGAACATCTCGAGGTCGGTCGCGATCGTCTTGCGGGTCTCCCGCAATCCGACGATCTCGACCTCCTCCATCTTCTTGAGGACTCCTTGCTCGACGCGGCCGGTCACGACCGTGCCGCGGCCCGTGATCGAGAAGACGTCTTCGATCGGCATCAGGAACGGCTTCTCGACATCGCGGACGGGCTCCGGGATGAAGCTGTCGCATGCCTCCAGGAGCTCGTCCACCTTCGCCATCCACGTCTCGTCGCCCTCGAGCGCCTTCAGGGCGGAGATCTGGATGACCGGGACGTCGTCGCCCGGGTACTCGTAGGAGGACAGGAGCTCGCGCACCTCGAGCTCGACGAGGTCGAGCAGCTCGGGATCGTCGACCATGTCGCACTTGTTCAGCGCGACCACGATCGAAGGCACGCCGACCTGGCGCGCCAGCAGCACGTGCTCGCGCGTCTGGGGCATGGGGCCGTCGGCCGCCGAGACCACCAAGATGGCACCGTCGACCTGGGCGGCGCCCGTGATCATGTTCTTCACGTAGTCGGCGTGGCCCGGCATGTCGACGTGGGCGTAATGCCGGTTCTCCGTCTCGTATTCGACGTGGGCGATCGCGATCGTGATGCCGCGCTCGCGCTCCTCCGGAGCCTTGTCGATCTCGTCGAACGGCGTGAACTCGGCCATCCCCTTCTCGGCCTGCCGCTTCGTGATGGCGGCCGTGAGCGTGGTCTTGCCGTGGTCGATGTGGCCCATCGTTCCGATGTTCACGTGCGGCTTCGTGCGCTCGAACTTCTTCTTCCCCATGACCTGCTCTCCTCTTTCTGGCCTACTCGCCCGAGACCCGGGCGATGATCTCCTTCGACACCTGCACCGGCACCTCGGCGTAGGCATGGAGCTGCATCGGGCTGTGCGCGGCGCGGCCCTGGGTCCGCGAGCGCAGGTCGGTCGCGTAGCCGAACAGCTCGGCAAGCGGCACCAGCACCCTGATCACCTTCTGCCCCCCGGCGTCGTCGATGTGCTCGATCCGGCCGCGACGCGCCGTCACGTCGCCCATGACCTCGCCCATGAAGTCCTCGGGCGTGGTCACCTCGAACTCCATGACCGGCTCGAGCAGCGCGGGATCGGCCTTGCGAGCCGCCTCTTTCAGCGACATCGAACCGGCGATCTTGAACGCCATCTCGCTCGAGTCGACCTCGTGGTAGGTCCCGTCCATCAGGATCGCCCGCACGTCCACCATCGGGTAGCCGGCCAGCACGCCGTTGTCGAGCGCTTCCTGGATCCCCTGGTCGACCGCGGGGATGTACTCCCGGGGGATCTTGCCGCCGACGATCTTGTTGATGAACTCGTAGCCGCCCCCGGGGCCGGTCGGCTCCAGGTCGATCACGACATGCGCGTACTGTCCGCGACCGCCCGTCTGCCGGACGAACCGGGTCTCCACCTTGTGCACCTCGCGGCGGATCGTCTCCCGGTACGCGACCTGCGGCTTCCCGACGTTGGCGTCGACGGAGAACTCGCGCTTCAGACGGTCCACGATGATGTCGAGGTGGAGCTCGCCCATCCCCGAGATCACCGTCTGTCCGGTCTCGTCGTCGAACTTCACGACGAACGTCGGGTCCTCGTCCGCGAGCTTCGCGAGACCTGAGCCCAGCTTGTCTTGGTCCGCCTTCGTCTTGGGCTCCACGGCGACAGAGATGACGGGCGTGGGGAAGCTGATCGATTCGAGGACCACCTGGTGGTCCGGATCGCAGATCGTGTCGCCCGTCGTGGTGTGCTTCAAGCCCACGACGGCGACGATGTCGCCCGTGTACGCGGCCGCCATGTCCTCACGGTGATTGGCGTGCATCTGCAGGATGCGCCCGATCCGCTCCTTCCGGTCCTTCGTCGCGTTGGCGACGTGGCTGCCGGCTTGGAGCACGCCGGAATAGACCCGCAGATAGGTGAGGCGCCCGACGTAGGCGTCGGACATGATCTTGAACGCGAGCGCGGCGAACGGCTCGGAGTCCTCCGGCTTCCTCTCGACGTGCTCGTCCTCTTTGTTCGGGAGATGACCCTCCACCGGAAGGACCTCGGCCGGCGACGGGAGGTAGGCGACGATCGCATCGAGCAGCAGCTGGACGCCCTTGTTCTTGAACGCCGAACCGACGAGGACCGGCACGCCCAGCCCGCCGAGCGTCGCCCGGCGGATCGCACGGTGGAGCTCTTCGTTCGTCGGCTCCTCCTCGTGCACGAACTTCTCCATGACGGACTCGTCGTGGTCGGCGAGCTTCTCGAACAGCCGATGGCGCGCCGCTTCGGCCGCTTCCCGGTACTCGTCCGGGATGTCCGTGTCGTGCCACTCCTCGCCCATCTCGCCCTCCCAGTAGTGGGCGTTCATCTGGACGAGGTCGATCACCCCGTGGAAGTCGGCCTCGGTACCCCAGGGGAGCTGCAAGACGAGCGGGGTCGCCTGCAGACGGTCAACGAACATCTCGACGGTGCGCTCGAAGTTCGCCCCGGTGCGATCCATCTTGTTGATGAAGCAGATGCGCGGCACCCCGTACCGATCGGCTTGTCGCCAGACGGTTTCGCTCTGCGGCTCGACCCCCGCCACCGCGTCGAAGACCGCGACCGCCCCATCCAGCACTCGGAGCGAACGCTCGACCTCGACCGTGAAGTCGACGTGGCCGGGGGTGTCGATGATGTTGATCCAGTGGCCCTTCCACTGACATGTGGTCGCCGCCGAGGTGATGGTGATGCCACGCTCTCGCTCTTGGACCATCCAGTCCATCTGGGCCGTGCCGTCGTGCACCTCACCGATCTTGTAGGCCTTCCCCGTGTAATAGAGGATCCGCTCGGTCGTGGTGGTCTTGCCCGCGTCGATGTGCGCCATGATGCCGATGTTGCGCGTGCGAGCGAGGGGGTACTCGCGGATCGCGAGCCCCTTCCCACCGTCCTTGACCTTCTGTTCGGTCGTCGACACCTGCATCCTCTCCGCGGGGACCGCCATCAACTCGTCCCCTCCACACGGGAAACCGGCCCACGAGGGCCGGTCCGATGTGGCTCTTCGATCACCATCGGTAGTGCGCGAACGCCTTGTTGGCCTCGGCCATCTTGTGCATGTCCTCACGCCGCTTCACGGATGCGCCCTGGCCGTTGGCGGCATCCATGATCTCCGCGACCAGTCGCTCGGCCATCGAGTTCTCGCGGCGGGCCCGGGAGAAGTTCACCAACCATCGAAGCGCGAGCGTGGTGCCGCGGGTCGGCTTGACCTCCACCGGTACCTGGTAGGAGGCGCCGCCCACCCTGCGCGACTTCACCTCCAGCATCGGCCGCACGTTCTCGACGGCGCGCTTCAGGGTGATCACCGGGTCGTTCGCGGTCTTCTGGCTGATCTGCTCGAGCGCCTCGTACACGATGTGCTCGGCGACCGTCTTCTTGCCGTGGAGCAGCACCTTGTTGACGAGCTGCGTCACGAGCGGGTTCTGATAGACCGGGTCGGGGGTGATCCCTCTGTGTACGGCAGGGCCCTTGCGCGGCATGACTACTCGCCAACCTTCTTGGCGCCGTAGCGGGACCTCGCCTTCCGGCGGTCGCGGACGCCGGCGGTGTCGAGCGTGCCCCGGACGATCTTGTAGCGGACGCCCGGGAGGTCGCGCACGCGACCGCCGCGGACGAGGACGATCGAGTGCTCCTGGAGATTGTGCCCCACGCCCGGGATGTAGACGGTCACCTCGATCCCCGAGGTCAACCTGACCCTGGCGACCTTCCGAAGAGCTGAGTTCGGCTTCTTCGGGGTCATCGTGTAGACGCGCGTGCAGACGCCACGCCGCTGCGAGGAGCCCTTCAGCGCAGGGCTCTTCGTCCTCTTCTTCGGGCGCGAACGGCCCTTCCGTACGAGCTGTTGGATGGTAGGCATAGTTCTCTCGTCTGCACTCTTCCCTTTTCACTCACCGAGGTACTCCACCTCGGGCCACGACACCGACCGGAACCCTTGGGGCGCAGCGCGAACGCCACCACCGTCGGGGTTTGTCGCTCCGACCGGAGCCGGACGCCCGATCACGTTCTCCATGCTCGGGCGCGACCGACAAAGCTACTGGTCGTGAGCACGAGATGTCAACCGCGTCGGGTGCCACCCGGCGTGAGGGCCGGCCTGAGCGGATGCGTCCCCTAGAGTACCGCCGCCCTCACCGGGTCGACACCCGTACGTCTACTCCTCGTCTGCTCGTGAGACGCCGCCGAGCATGCTTTCCGCCTGCTGGCGGGTGAGGCCGACCAGCGCGGGCTCTCCGCTGCTGCCCCCTTCGGCCAGCTCGGCCAGCTCCCGCTGCCGGGCCAACCAGTACTCCGGGATCGCCTCTGGCTTGATCTTGACCGCGACGTTGCGGTATCGGCTCATGCCGGTGCCCGCCGGGATCAGCTTCCCGATGATCACGTTCTCCTTGAGCCCCAGCAATGGGTCCGCCTTGCTCTGGATCGCGGCGTCCGTGAGGACACGGGTCGTCTCCTGGAAGGAGGCGGCCGACAGCCACGAGTCCGTCGCGAGCGATGCCTTCGTGATCCCGAGCAGGACCGGTCGGGCAGAGGCGGGCACGCCGCCGGACTCCACGACTTCCTGGTTGGTGTCCTCGAAGACCCGGCGATTGACGAGATCCCCGGGAAGCAGGTCCGTGTCGCCCGGCTCGATGATGTGCACCTTGCGGAGCATCTGGCGCCCGATCAGCTCGATGTGCTTGTCGTGGATCGTCACACCCTGCGACCGATAGACCTGCTGGACCTCTTCCACCAGGTGGAGCTGCAGCGCCATGACGCCCTCGACCCGGAGCTTCTCGTGAGGGTTGACCGAGCCCTCCGTCAGCTGCTGGCCGACCTCCACGGTGTCCCCGTCCGAGACCGTCAAGCGGGCACGGAACGAAACCTGGTACTCCACCATGTCGCCGGTCTCGTCCGTCACGCGGATACGTCGAACGTGCTTCTCGTCGTCGTCCTCGATGCTGACCACGCCGGACAGCTCGGTGATCTGCGCCATCCCCTTCGGGTTGCGGGCCTCGAACAGCTCGACCACGCGGGGCAGGCCGTGCGTGATGTCCTCACCGGCGATCCCGCCGGTGTGGAAGGTTCGCATGGTGAGCTGGGTGCCCGGCTCGCCGATCGATTGGGCGGCGATGATGCCCACCGCCTCGCCGATGTCGACCAACCGGCCCGCGGCGAGCGAACGCCCGTAGCACGCCTGGCACACACCGACGTCGGCCTCGCAGGTGATGACGGACCGAACGCGCACGGTCTCCACGCCGGAGTCGATGACCGTCGCCGCGAGCTCGTCGGAGAGCTCTGCGCCGCGTGAGGCGATCTTCTTGCCGTCCACCTTCACGTCCTCGGCGAGGACGCGCCCGAACACCGACGTATCCGTGTGCGCGGCCTTGACGGTGGTCCCGTCGGGCTTGATGACGTTCACCAGTGCCGTGATCGACCGATCCGTGCCGCAGTCCTCTTCGCGGACGATGACCTCCTGGGCCACGTCCACGAGACGCCGCGTGAGGTAGCCCGAGTCCGCCGTTCGCAGCGCGGTGTCGGCCAGACCCTTCCGGGCGCCGTGGGTGGAGATGAAGTACTCGAGGACGGACAGGCCTTCGCGGAAGTTCGATTTGATGGGACGCGGGATGATCTCGCCCTTCGGGTTCGCGACGAGGCCTCGCATCCCCGCCAGCTGGCGGATCTGCATGATGTTCCCGCGCGCGCCGGAGTTCGCCATCATGTAGATGGGGTTGGTCTTCGTGAACTGAGCCTCCATCGCGTCTTTGACCTCGTCGGTCGCCTGCGTCCAGATCTCGATGAGCTCCTGACGTCGCTCGTCGTCCGTGATGATGCCCTTGCGGTACTGCTGCTCCACCTTCTGAGCGCGCTTCTCGTGCTCGTCCAGGATCTTCTGCTTCTCCGGGGGCGTGGTCACGTCCTCGACGCCGATCGTCACACCCGCCCTGGTGGCGTAGTGGAACCCGAGGTTCTTGAGGTTGTCGAGAACGATCTCGGTCTGTGTCCGGTCGTAGCGGTGGACGATCTCGTCGACGAGCCGCGCCACGTCCGGCTTGAGGACGGGCTCGTTCCGGTATTCGAAGTCGTCGGGGAACGCCGTGTTGAACACGATCCGTCCGATGGTCGAACGGATCACCGGCGTGCGGTCCGCCCACTCCGCGGCTTTGGGGTCGTACCCCTCAGGCAGGAGCTCGTCCGGGAGCGCCTTGCCCGTCAGCCGCACGCGCACGGGATCGTGGAGCGGGTGGCCACGGTCGTACGCGAGCAAGGCTTCAGCGGTCGAGCCGAACGTCGGGATGTCCTCGTCCTTCATCTCCTCGTTCTGGGTGAGGGTCAGGTAGTACAACCCGAGCACCATGTCCTGCGACGGTGTCGCGATCGGACGACCGTGCGCCGGCGACAGGATGTTGTTGGTCGACAGCATCAGGATGCGAGCTTCGGCCTGCGCCTCCGCGGACAGCGGGACGTGCACGGCCATCTGGTCGCCGTCGAAGTCGGCGTTGAACGCCGCGCAGACGAGCGGGTGGATCTTGATGGCCTTGCCCTCGACGAGGACCGGCTCGAACGCCTGGATCCCCAGTCGGTGCAGGGTCGGGGCCCGGTTCAGCAGGACGGGGTGCTCGCGGATGGCCTCCTCGAGCACGTCCCACACCTGGGGTCGCGCGCGCTCGACCATGCGCTTGGCGCTCTTGATGTTCTGCGCGAGGTTCTGGTCGACGAGCCGCTTCATCACGAAGGGCTTGAACAGCTCCAACGCCATCTGCTTCGGCAACCCGCACTGGTGCAGGCGGAGCTCCGGCCCGACGACGATCACCGAGCGGCCCGAGTAGTCGACCCGCTTGCCCAGCAGGTTCTGCCGGAAACGGCCCTGCTTGCCCTTCAGCATGTCGGAGAGCGACTTCAACGGGCGGTTGCCGGGTCCCGTGACGGGGCGGCCCCTGCGGCCGTTGTCGAACAGCGCGTCGACGGCCTCTTGGAGCATGCGCTTCTCGTTGTTCACGATGATCTCCGGCGCCTGCAGGTCGAGGAGCCGCTTGAGACGGTTGTTCCGGTTGATCACGCGCCGATACAGGTCGTTCAGGTCCGAGGTCGCGAACCGGCCACCGTCGAGCTGGACCATGGGACGGAGATCGGGCGGGATGACCGGGATCGCGTCGAGCACCATCCCCATCGGGTTGGAGCGTCCTTCCACGAAGTTGGAGGCGACCTTCAGGCGCTTGATCGCCTTGAGGCGCTTGGTTCCCTTCCCGTTCTCGATCGTCTCGCGGAGGGTCTCGCCCTCGGCGACGACGTCGTAGTCGGAGAGCAGCCGCTTGATGGCTTCGGCGCCCATGCCGCCGTCGAAGTAGTCCGCGAAGCGCTCACGGAGCGACCGATAGACGGCGTCATCCGCGACGAGCTGCTTGATCTTCAGGCTCTTGAAGGCCGATACGACGTCGTCCAGGTGCTGGACGTCGCGACCGGCGGCCTCATGGATCCGCTCGACGTCGCGCTGTGCCTCGCGCTTGGCGGCCGAGAGCTGGGCACCCTTGGCGCCCTCGCCCTCGAGCTCCTTCAGGCGGTCTTCGAGCTCCGAGAGACGGCGCTTGACCTGATCGTCCCGGTCGGCCTCGATCTCGCGCTTCTCGCCTTCGATCTCCTCCTCGATGCCGGGCAGGTCCTTGTGGCGCCGCTCGTCATCGATCCGGGTCACCACGTAGGCGGCGAAGTAGATGATGCGCTCGAGGTCCTTCGGCGCGATATCCAGCAGATAGCCGAGGCGCGAAGGGACGCCCTTGAAGTACCAGATGTGGGTGACGGGAGCGGCGAGCTCGATGTGCCCCATGCGGTCGCGCCGCACCTTGGAACGGGTGATCTCGACGCCGCAGCGCTCGCAGATGATCCCCTTGAACCGGACGCGCTTGTACTTGCCGCAGTGGCACTCCCAGTCCCGCGTCGGTCCGAAGATCCGCTCGCAGAACAGGCCGTCCTTCTCCGGCTTCAACGTCCGGTAGTTGATCGTCTCCGGCTTCTTGACCTCGCCGTTGGACCACGCACGGATCTGGTCGGCCGTCGCCAGCCCGATCCGGAGCTCGTCGAAGTAGTTCACATCCAGCACTTAGGCCTCCGCCTCCTTCTGCTCCCGGGGGCTACGCTCGCGCTGGTCGCGCTCGCTGCTTGAGCCCCCAGACCCCTTCTGCACCTGGGCCTGCACCCGTCCCCGCACTACGGTCAACGTTCCCGTATTCCCACGCTCCCTGGGTCCGCGCCTCAATCGAAGTCCGCCCCGGCCGGCTCACGCCGGCTGAGATCGATGCCCAGCTCCTCAGCTGCGCGGAAGACGTCTTCGTCGGTCTCCCGCAGCTCGATCTCATCGCCGCTCGCCGAGCGCACCTCGACGTTCAGCGAGAGCGATTGCATCTCCTTGATCAGCACCTTGAAGGACTCGGGGATCCCCGGCTCGGGGATGTTCTCGCCCTTCACGATCGCCTCGTAGACCTTGACCCGGCCCAAGACGTCGTCCGACTTGATCGTGAGCAGCTCCTGCAGCGCGTACGCCGCGCCGTAGGCCTCGAGCGCCCACACCTCCATCTCGCCGAACCGCTGCCCGCCGAACTGGGCCTTCCCGCCCAGCGGCTGCTGCGTGATCATCGAGTAGGGGCCGGTGGATCGCGCGTGGATCTTGTCGTCGACGAGGTGCAGCAACTTCAGGATGTACGCCACGCCGACCGTGACCAGCTCGGCGTAGGGCTGACCGTTCCGCCCGTCGAACAGCTGCGCCTTGCCGATGTCGTTCACCAGCTTCTGCCCGTCCTGGCTGGCGTGCGAGCTGCGGAGCGCCGCGAGGATCTCGTCCTCCTTGGCGCCGTCGAAGACGGGCGTCGCGATATGGACTGGCCCGGTGTGATCGCTGCCGTCCTTGTCGAATCCGACCATCGCGGCGTAGCCGAGGTGGGCCTCGAGCACCTGCCCCAGGTTCATCCGCGAAGGGACGCCGAGCGGGTTCAGGATGATGTCCACCGGCGTGCCGTCCTCGAGGAACGGCATGTCTTCCTCGGGCAGGATCGTGGAGATCACGCCCTTGTTGCCGTGCCGGCCGGCGAGCTTGTCACCGTCCGAGATCTTCCGCTTCTGCGCGACGTACACCCGTACGAGCTGGTTCACGCCCGGCGGCAGTTCGTCGCCGTCATCGCGATTGAACACGCGGACGCCGATCACCTTGCCGGACTCGCCGTGCGGGACCTTGAGCGACGTGTCGCGGACCTCGCGCGCCTTCTCCCCGAAGATCGCACGGAGGAGCCGCTCCTCGGGGGTGAGCTCCGTCTCTCCCTTCGGCGTGACCTTGCCGACGAGGTAGTCGCCGGGGTTGACCTCGGCGCCGATGCGGACGATCCCTCGCTCATCGAGGTCCTTGAGGATCTCCTCGGAGACATTGGGGATGTCTCGGGTGATCTCCTCGGCTCCCAGCTTGGTGTCGCGGGCGTCGACCTCGTGCTCCTCGATGTGGATCGAGGTGAGGACGTCGTCCTTGACGAGTCGCTCCGAGATGATGATCGCGTCCTCGTAGTTGTGGCCCTCCCACGGCATGTAGGCAACCAGGAGGTTCTTCCCGAGGGCGATCTCGCCCTGGTCCGTCGACGGGCCGTCGGCGATGACCTGACCTTTGGCGACCTTCTCGCCGATGTCGACGACGGGCTTCTGGTTGAAGTTGGTCCCCTGGTTGGTCCGCCGGAACTTGATCAGGTCGTAGGTGCGGAGCTTGCCGTTCTTCTCTTTGACCACGATGTCGACCGCCGAGACGTCCTCGACCGTGCCCGCCTCGTCGGCCAGCACGACGTCGCCGGCATCGACCGCGGCACGGAACTCGACGCCGGTGCCCACCAGCGGAGCCTCGGCCCGGAGCAACGGGACCGCCTGGCGCTGCATGTTGGCACCCATCAGGGCGCGGTTGGCGTCGTCGTGCTCGAGGAACGGGATCAACGCGGCGGCGACCGAGACGAGCTGCTTCGGCGAGACGTCCATGTAGTCGATCTCGTCGGGGGAGACCTGGTCCACCTCACCACCCTTGCGGCGCACCAAGACCTGAGTGTCCTGGAAGGTGCCGTCGGCCGAGAGGCGAGCGTTGGCCTGCGCGATGACGTGCTTGTCCTCTTCGTCGGCCGAGAGGTAGTCGATCTTCGCAGTGACCTTGCCCTTGTCGACCCGCCGGTACGGGGTCTCGATGAAACCGAACTCGTTGATCCTGCCGAAGCTGGACAACGATCCCATCAGGCCGATGTTCGGGCCCTCCGGCGTCTCGATCGGACACATCCGGCCGTAGTGCGACGGGTGCACGTCGCGGACCTCGAACCCCGCGCGCTCTCGCGACAGGCCGCCGGGGCCGAGCGCCGACAGGCGGCGCTTGTGG
>CAWBIH010000002.1:0-1033214 GCA_963788925.1 uncultured Actinomycetota bacterium | reverse complement strand
GACTGTCCGCGGCGAGATGCCGAGCCTCGACGCGATCTGACCCACCGTCAGTCCTTGGCCGAGGAGGTCGAGCACCTGCCGCTCCCTGGGCGTGAGACCGGCTTCTACGTCGGCGCCCTCCCTCGCACGCTTCGCCAGTCGTCCCAGTGCTCCCATCGCATCCTTCTCGAGCGCCGGGGTCATCACGCGTTCACCAGCCACGACACGTTCGATGGTCGTGGCGAGGTCGCGAAGCCCTTCCGCTTTCGTCACGTACCCGCGTGCGCCCAGTCGCAGCGCCCGCAAAACGAGATCTCCATCCGCCCGGTCCGCGAGCACCAGCACCGCCTTCGGGCGAAGATCATCGAGGTCGGTCAAGACGCGGAAGCCGTCGGCATCGGGCAGCTCGAGATCCAGCACCAGTAGCTCCGGCCTGTGCGCACGACACGCCTCGGTCGCGGTGGCGGCGGTTTCGGCGCTGTCGACGACGGTGACACCCGCGTCGCCGCACGCAAGTTCGATCACACGTCGGACCGTCCGATGGGCGGCGACCACAACCGCTCTCACGGTGTCGCCCATGGCGAGAGGCTAGCCCTCACGCAGAGCGAGCGTCGAGCGCGAGACCGCCTCGCCAGGCCACGCTGATGGCCTCCACCTTCGAGTGAACTCCCAGCTTGCCCAAGATGTTCTTGACGTGGCTCTGCACCGTTGCAGGGCTGATCCCGAGCTCCAAGGCGATGCCGGTCGTGCTGGCTCCTTTGGCCATCGCCGCGATGACTTCGCGTTCCCTCTCCGTCAACGTTGTCAGCAGATCCCGGCGGACCCGCTTAAGACGGGCCTCTTGGAGCTGGCCCATGAGTGGAGGCCGGTCGTCTGCCGGAAGGACGAGCTCGCCCGCGGCGGCCCGGCGGAACGCGCTCATGAGGCTCGTCGGCTCGCGATCGGTGGGGAGAACGCCACAGGCGCCCGCGGCGAGAGCGAGCTCCACGTCCAAGCCAGCGGGATACCGAGTGGCGGCCATCACGCGGACATCAGCACGGCTCGCGATCGCCGAAACGATCCCGACGCCTCGGCCATCGGGTCGATCGATATTGACGACGACGATGTCGGCCTGCGCCTGAGCGAACAGCTCGAGCGCCGATGTCTCCTCGGGGACCGGACCGAAGACCTGGAACCCCGTCCGCCGACGAAGGGCGAGCAGCAGGTCCTGTGCGAGGCCGAGGCTTTCGCTGACAACGAGGATGCGGATCGTATCCATGACCTGCCGGGAACATCGGCATTTCCGGCCCGGAAGATGAGCCGTTCCCCGGCGACTGCGGGACACTGACGCGATGAACCGTCTGGCACGGGAGACGAGCCCATATCTCCTTCAGCACGCGGAGAACCCTGTGGACTGGTTCCCGTGGGGTGAGGAGGCGCTCGCCGCGGCGAAAGCAGATGAGCGTCCCATCTTCCTCTCGATCGGATACGCCGCTTGCCACTGGTGCCACGTGATGGAACGCGAGTCGTTCGAGGATGAGGAGACTGCCGCCTTCCTGAACGAGCACTTCGTGCCGATCAAGGTGGATCGGGAGGAACGGCCGGACCTCGACGGGATCTATATGGACGCGGTCCAATCGATGACGGGGCAGGGTGGCTGGCCTCTGTCGGCGTTCCTCACGCCGGACGGACGACCTTTCTTCGCCGGCACCTACTTCCCGAAGGATCCAGCGCACGGCATGCCCTCGTTCCGGCAGGTGCTGGAGGGATCGCCGACGCGTGGAGGGAGCGTCGCGAGGACGTCGAGCGACAGGGCGGCCGGGTCGTAGAAGCGATCTCGAGGACCGCGGCGATGAGTGCCTCGCAGGAACCCCTCACGGACGAGATCAGCGCGCGTTGCCTTCGCGCAACTCCAGAAGACGTTCGACGAGCGGTGGGGTGGCTTCGGGGCAGCCCCGAAGTTCCCGCAGCCGATGACGCTGGAATTCCTCCTCCGGATGGCCGTCCGCGGGAAGCCGGGCGCGCTCGAGATGCTCGACGACGACCTTGGATCGGATGGCGTCCGGCGGGATCTACGACCAACTCGGCGGCGGCTTCGCACGCTACTCGACCGACGCAGCCTGGCACGTCCCTCACTTCGAGAAGATGCTCTACGACAACGCGCAGCTCGCGCAGCTCTACGTCCGGGCATGGCTGCTGACCCGCGATGACCGTTACCGGCGTATCGCGACCGAGACCCTCGACTATCTCCTGCGCGAGATGCGTCACCCAGAGGGCGGCTTCTTCTCGAGTCCAGGATGCCGATTCCGAAGGTATCGAGGGGAAGTTCTTCACGTGGTCCTGGGATGAGCTCGTCGGCCTCATCGGCGACGACTTGGCCGATGCCTTCGGGGCCACACCGGAAGGGAACTGGGAAGGCACGAACGTGCTGTGGCTCCCCGGCGCGACTCCCAGCCGAGTGTCCTCGATCTTTCCACGGCCCGAAACAGACTCTTCGAAGCGCGGGAGTCCCGCGTCCGGCCCGAGAACGGACGACAAGGTGCTGACAGCCTGGAATGCGATGGCGATCACGGCATTCGCCGAAGCCGGCCGTGCCTTCGGGGTATCCCGGTTCATCGAGGCGGCCGAGGTGTGCGCGCGATTCGTCCTGGAGAACCTCCGCAGGGCGGACGGCCGGCTCCTGCGCTCTTGGCGAGACGGCGTTGCCGGCCGGGCGGGCTTCAGCGACGACCACGCGCTGCTCGCATCGGCCTGTCTCACACTCTTCTCCACCACGGGAACGGTCAGCTGGTTCCGCGAGGCGGTCGATCTCTGGACGCTCTGGTGGACCTGTTCCTCGACACGGAGCGCGGTGGGTTCTTCCAGACGGGATCGGACGACGACCCACTGGTCCTTCGACCGAAAGAGCTCTACGACAACGCGGTGCCCTCCGGGAACTCGGTCGCCGCCGACGTGCTCCAGCGCGTGGCTCTTCTCTCCGGCGACCGCGATCTGGAGAAGATCGGCATCTCGGCGATCCGCTTGGTACGCGACGTCTTGGGCAAGGCGCCGATGGCCTTCGGACATGCTCTCTGCGCGCTCGATCTCTACGTCGGCCCTTCCCGAGAAGTGGCGATCATCGGCGATCCCAAGGACGAGCGCACCCGCGCCCTCGTGGATGAGGTCGTCCGGACTCGCTTCCTTCCGAACGCGGTGCTCGCCGTGGGTGATCCACGAGATCCGGAAACGACCGAGGAGGTGGCGCTCCTCCGCGACCGTCCACAGGTCGACCACCTTCCAACCGCTTACGTTTGTAAGCGCTTCACCTGCCTCCTACCTGTCACACGGCCCGAAGACCTCGCGAAGCAACTAGCGGAGGTCTGAAACCAGGTGGGGAGCTCTGCAGCGCACCTCTAGGGCGATCCGCCGTAAGCTTCTGGACGTCCCATCGCTCGATACGTGAACCCGGCCGCAACCGCGGCCGCCCCGTCCAGAAGGTTCCGCCCGTCGACAAGGTTCTTGGCTGTCATGCGCTCCCCAAGCTCGTCGAGATCGAGCTCGCGCAGCTCGCCCCAAGCAGTGCATACGACGACGCAGGAAGCGCCCTCCGCAGCTTCGTACGGATCCGCGGCGAGCTCCAGCTCGGGAACCTCGTCCCGGGAGGCGGCGCCTGCGACGGGATCGTAGCCGACCACAGTCGCTCCTTCGTTGAGTAGATGCCGCGCCAGGCTGAGCGCAGGAGAGAACCGGACATCGTCGGTATCTGGCTTGAACGCGAGGCCCAGCAGCGCGACACGCTTCCCTTCCAGGTTCCACACCACGTCCCGGATCTTGGACATCGCTGCTTGGATCGCCTCGTCGTTGATGCGCGCGACTTCGGCGAGGATCGGGAACGGATAACCGAGTCGGTCAGACAAGCGCTCGAACGCGGCCAGGTCCTTCGGCAGGCAGTAGCCGCCGAAACCGAGACCCGCATCCAAGAACTCGGGCCCGATCCGAGGATCCGCGCCCATCACGCGAGTCACGGCTTCGATATCGGCGCCCGATGCCTCGCAGAGTCGGGCCAGGGCGTTGGCGAAGGAGATCTTGAGCGCGAGGAACGCGTTGGAGGCGTGCTTGGCGAGCTCGGCGCTCGTGATGTCGGTCTCGATCAGTCGCACTCCGTCGTCGAGGAACGGTCGGTAGAGCCGGCGCATGACCTCGAAAGCCCTCCGTGAAGAAGCACCCACGAGGATCCGGTCCGGGTGCAGCGCGTCGTTGAGAGCCCGTCCTTCCCGAAGGAATTCCGGGTTGGAGACCACATCCACGGCTCCCGCCAGATCCGGCCGCTCCCGCACGACGATCCTCTCGAGGTGGGCCGCGGTGCCCGCTGGCACCGTCGACTTCTCCACCAGGACGAAGGGCCCGGTGGCTGCTTCAGCAACACCTCGAACCGCCTGTTCGACCGCGACCAAGTTGGCCTCTCCCGAGGCACGCGCCGGCGTGCCAACGCAGATGAACACCACATCGGCGCCCGTTACCGCCGCGGGCAAGTCAGTCGTGAACGCAAGACGGCCGCCGGCGAGCTGTTCCTTGAGCCATCCCTGAGCAGCCGGTTCGTGGAATGGCATGCGACCTTCGAGCAGAGCCGCCACCTTCCCTGGATCGGCGTCGCATCCCATCACCCTGTGTCCCACCGCGGCGAGCGAGAGGCACGTGATGGTCCCAACATGACCGGTTCCGATCACGCCGACGATCAGGAACGCCCGATCGGTCTGATGAACCGTCACGCGGCTTCCGAGGTCCCCTGGCCGGCTCGTTGAACAGCCTGATCACGGGCGCTCACGAGCAGGAAAGGAGCCGCCGTGAATACTGGCGCCAGGGCCCGCGAGAGGTCGAAGGGCTCACGCCACACGTGTACGGACAGCGTTGTCGCCAGGGCAACGAACGGCAGAGCCCCCCAGGCGATCGGTAGCCGGCTGCGCAACGCAAGGATGGTGAAGGTGACCACGACGGCAAGGATCGCGATGCTGACGACGAGAAGACTCGGGTCCGCAGCCCACGACCGGAAGGCTTGCCATAACCCAACGAACGGTGCTGCGAAGATGCTCAGACCGTCTCCAAGGCCGGTCACGCCCGCCAATCGAAATCGAAGGTATGCATTCCAGATGGCCATCGCTGCGATCGGCACGATCACGATGCGCCACACGGCCCTATGTTGGTACAGGTAGAGGATGAACACCCCCACGGCGAACGCCACCATGACCTCGCGGCTCAGAGCAGCAGCCGCAAACAACAGTGACGCCGCCGATGTTCGATCGGTGATGAGCGCATACACGGCGCCGAGACAACATGTGTACGCCAAAATCCCGGCTCCACCGATCACGATCTCGTAGAGAAGACCGATGTTCAATGGCACCGCGAGCCCCAGCCACGCAGGCGCGTTCCAAAACGATGCGAGGCGTGCTGCCAACAACGCTCCGATCGCGAGCGCGAGAAGATTCGTGACCAGCATGGACCAAACGACAACCCGTGGGGGGAAGAGGCCGAATCCTCCAGCGATCATAGGAAACAGCATCCGCTGACCCCGATAGATCGGCCGGTCGAGAACTGCCGCGTTCGCTTCGGGCTGGAGATACCAAGGATCGTTCGCCTGCGCGAAGAAGAACTTGCCGTCGTGTCCGAGATTGGGCCGGGTCTGCACGTCGCCCAAGACCCGCCGTGCATAGGCGGTCTGAATCGGCGCCTTTTCGCCGAGCGCGATGAATATGGTCGGATCCATGCCGTTTGGTATCAGCACTCGCAAGACGATCGTGAGGCCGATCGCGAGACCAGCTGCGCCGACGAGCGAGGCCGAGAGGTAGTCCCGGCGGCTCTCGCGAGCGCCCGGACGTCGGATGCCGGAACTGGGTTCGTGAGCCGCCGTCGGGGAACCGTTCTGTGATCGATTATGACCCCGCGTCATCGCCGTCGTCCCAGCCAGTCGGCATGTGTTGAAGGATGCCTCGGAACGAATACCAGGAACGCGATGGCCGTGAAGACGGGGGCGAGCGCACGAGAGAAGTTGAACGGTTCGCGCAACACCTCGACCGAGAGCACGGTCGTCAACGCGACGAACGGGAGGGCGCCCCACGCGATAGCCAAGCGGCTTCGGAGAGCGAGGGGCACGACCGCGATGACGACCGAGACAAGGACCACGTTGACGACCAGAGCGAGAGGGTCTCCGACCCACGACCGGAAGGCCTCGAAGATCCCGAGGAACGGCGGGGCGAAGTTCGGGGTACCGCCGCCCACACCCGAGATGCCCATCAGCCGGAACCGAAGGTACACGTACCAGACCGCCACGGCGAGGAGAGGTGTGATCACGATGCGCCATGGAAGCCGGCGCTCCTCCAACCACCAGACGGCGAACACTCCAACGGCGAAAAGCACCATGACTTCGCGGCTCAGGGCAGCGGCGGCGAACAGGACCGATGCTAATCGTGTCCGTTCCGTGGCAAGCGCATAGACGGCGCCGAGGCAACACGTGTACGCCAGGATCCCCGCTCCGCCGATGTCGAGCTCGAAGATCAATCCGATGTTCAAGGGCACTGCGAGACCCAGCCATGGAGACCCACCCCAACGCAAGGCGAGTCGGGCCGCCAAGTAGGCCCCGAGTCCCATCGCCAACAAGTTCGTCAGAAGCATCGACCAGACGACCACACCCGGCGGGAACAGCCCGAACCCACCGGCGATCATCGGGAACATCATCCGCTGCCCTCGATAGGCCGGCCTGTCGAGGACCACGGCATGCTGCTGCGGCTCCAGGAACCAAGGGTCGTTCGCCTGGACGAAGAAGTACTTGCCGTCGTGGCCGAGGTCATGCCGGGTGGTCACCTCGCCGAGCAGACGGACCGCATACTCGGTCTGGATCGGCGCATCCTCCCCGAGGGCGATGAAGATCGTCGGATCCATCCCGTTCGGGATCAGGACCCGGAGCGCGATCACAACGCTGATCGCGAGTCCGGCCGCCCCGACGAGCAAAGCGCTCCTGTCCCTGGGGAGTCCCGCCTCCGGACCCTGATCTCTGGAGACGTCAGGAGTCACGACCGTTCCATTCCAGGTCGACCCGCAGACGAAAGTGATCCCTGGCGTTCCGAGAACACAAGCAGGAAAGGAGCAGCGGTGAAAACTGGGACAAGCGCGCGTGAGAGATCGAACGTCTGACCCCAAACATCCGCGGAGAGAAGCGTTGCGATCCCAACGAATGGAACAGCTCCCCATGCGATCGGTAGGCGACTTCGCAGAGCCAGGGGAACAAAGAGGATGACGACGAAGAGGAGAGAGAGATTGACGAATAGGTGCCATGGGGATCGTGTCCACCATCGGAATGCTTCGAGGAACCCCATCAAAGGGATCGTGAAGGCGCCTCGCGCGTCTCCGACACCGGTCACTCCGCGCAACCGGTATAGGAGGTACGCGAGCCAAACCGCCATGGCTGCGATCGGGAGGAGGACGATGCGCCACGGTAGCGTGCGACGATCCAGCCACCATAGGACGAACACGCCGACGGCAAATGCCACCATGACTTCTCGGCTGAGGGCCGCTGCAGTGAACATCATCGACGCCAGCCACGTCCGCTCGGTGACGAGTGCATATAACGCACCCAAGCAACACGTGTATGCGAGGATGCCGGCGCCACCGATCTCGAACTCGAAGAGCAAGCCGACGTTCAGAGGGACCAACAGCCCGAGCCAAATCGGTATGTCCCACGCGTGAGCCAACCTTGCCGCAAAGATCGCCCCAACCATCATCGCGACCACGTTCGTGATCAGCATCGACCAGACGATCGCACTCGGGGGAAAGAGACCGAAACCACCGGCGATCATCGGGAATAGCATCCGCTGACTTCGATAGACCGGCCGATCGAGTAGAGCTGCATTCGAATCTGGCTCCACCAGCCACGGATCGTTGGCCTGGATGAAGAAGAACCTGCCGTCGTGCCCGAGTCCGGGTCGAGTCCATACGTCACCGAGCAGCCCGCGCGCATAGCTCGTTTGGACCGAATCCTTACCAAGGGCGAGGAATACTGACGGATCCATCCCATTCGGAAGAAGGAGCCGGAGAGCGAATGCTGCGGTGATCGCGAGGCCTGCCGCGCCGACGAGCCACACGGGAGCATCTCTGCGGACGGTCACGCCTTCTTCCGGGCGACGGCGATCCAACTGAGCCCGGGCAGCTTCCGAACCCTTTCCAGCACACGGGCGAGCGGCAGCATGAGCCGGAAGGCAAACACTTGAGGGCGGCTGATCGTCGTCCTCCCGATCCATCGATTGACGAACCAGCCGACGACCCCAAGGCGATTGAACTGCGAGACCCGTTCGATCTCGAATCCGGCATCTTCCAGCAGCTTGCGGAGCTCTGGGCCTTCATACCTTTGGCGGTGCTCGATGGCCCTGTCCATAGCCGAGTAGAGAGAGCCATGGGCCGGAACGAGGATGAGGGCCCTGCCGCCCGGCTGGAGGATCCGATGGAACCCCTGCACGGCGACGTCCGGCCGATCCAGGTGCTCCAGGACGTTGACACAGAGGACGGTGTCGAGCTCCTCGCTCTCCAGTTTCGCGAAGACGTCAGGATCCTCGAGATCGGCCTCGATCACCGTGAAGTTCTCGAGGTGTCCGTATCGGTGGTCAAGGCGTCGCACGTACGATGGGTCGACATCGAGGGCCACGATTCGCTCCCGGTCGAGCAGCAACGGCGTGAGGTTACCCGTGCCAGAGCCTGCCTCCAGCACCCGATCCCCCAACGCTCCGTCGAACTGATCCACCATCCACTGGGAGATATGGGGGGACGTGCCCAGACTCTCAAGGGTGGCTCGTCCATGGTCCTCGGTGAACCTGGTGTCGAAGAAGCGGAACTTGAAGAGCAGCCACGTTGCCTGAGCCCCATCACGCCAACCGATGTTCTTCCCCTCGGCATACGTCCGGCCGTGATAGGAGATGGGCACTTCGTAGATCCTGGCCCCGGACTGTGCCAGGCGGGTGGTGAGCTCCGGCTCGATCCCGAACCGTTCGCTCCCGAGCCGCAGACCTTTGAGTACATCTGCCCGCACCGCCTTGTAGCAGGTCTCCATGTCCGTGAGGTTCAGGTCGTTGAGGATGTTCGTCATCCAAGTGAGGACCCTGTTCCCGAGGGAGTGCCAGTACAGGAGCACCCTGCGCTCGGGGCTCGCGGCGAAACGAGAGCCGAAGACGGCGTCGGCTCGGTCCTCCACGATCGGCTTCAATAGTCTTGGGAACTCTGCCGGGTCATATTCCAAGTCGGAGTCCTGAACCACGGCGACATCTCCGGTCATGCGGGCGATGGCCGTACGGATGGCGGCCCCCTTTCCGCGATTGACCGGATGACGGAGGACAACGATGCGGTCGTCTGACGATGCCAGCTCCTGGAGAACCTCGAACGAGCGATCGGTACTTCCGTCATCTACGGCGACGAGCTCCAAAGCCCCGTCAACGGGGGCGTCGAGGACGCGCCTGACAATCGTCCGCAGCGTTCGGGCCTCGTTGTAGACGGGCATCAACACGGAGAGCTTCACGTCGTACCCTTCGTCACCGATCATCGACGGATGTTTCGGCGTCCCCGGAGCGGACTTGATGGCCGACGCCAAGAGATGCCCGCTGCGAGGGACATATCATCCTACCCATCGATTCACGGGCCGATCGGCGGCGGACATCAGAACGAGAGGATCGACGCATCCGGATGAAGGCCTCGTCGAAGGAGCCGATAGTTCCTTAGATGCCAGTTGACGCCACCAGCCTCGTCGCTCGCCTGCGCAACGCCGATGGTGGATTCGCCCCGCGCAGAGGCCAGCCGAGCGAGCCTGAGCCCACGGCGCTAGCCGCCCTGGCCTTGGGCGATGCCGGAGCACGCACGTGGCTGGCGGAGCGTCAGCGTGAGGACGGATCTTTCTCGACCGACGTTGGACCGTACGTGAACGATTCAGCCACGGGTTTGGGCGCACTCGCGCTCGGCCCGGGTGCCGAGCGCGAGCGCGCGCTCGACTACCTCGAGTCCGCGCGGGCATCCCGCGTCGAGTCGACGGACGCGATCCCGATCGATGACTCGGCGATCGGCTGGGGGTGGGCGCGAGAGACCGCCTCATGGGTGGAGCCCACCGCCCGAGCGCTCTGGGCGTTGCGCGTTGCGAGGCCGGCGTCCGCAGGGATCGCGGACGCCGTGAACCTTCTCCGCGACCGAGAGTCCGTGGGAGGCGGATGGAACTACGGGAACCGCGAGGTCCTCGGCGAGGATCTGCCGCCGTTCGTCCAGACGACCGCGATCGCACTTGTCGGACTGTCCGGCCTGGATCGAGACCTCGAGACCCGCGGCCTGAGCACGTTGCGCCGGATCTGGCGACAGGAATCCGCCGGCGGCCTCTCGCTGGCAACGGCGCTCGCGGCGTTCCGCACTCACGGTGCGAGTGCAGATGCAGACGCCGTCCGGATCGAGCTCGAACGCCTCATCGCAACAACGGGCTTGCTGGGAGACGGTGTCGCCCTCACCTGGGCCGCCCTCGCCTCGGGCCGCGGACTGGCGGCGGTGACGGATGAGCCCTGAGGTGGATCGCCGTACGTTCTTGAAGGGAGCCGCCGGCGCTTCCGCGGTGGCGGTCGCAGCGGGCCTCGGCCTTCGGGCACTGCTCCGGCAGCCAACGCCTTGGGACGAAGCAGCGTTCCCGCCCCCGGGGGACGCGCGAGTCGCGGTCCTGACCGCCACTGGCTATGACGGGCCGCTGGAGGCGATCGTCCTCGAGGGACTCCGCGCGATCGGAGCTGACGTCCGCGGGGCGAACGTCCTCCTGAAGCCGAACCTCGTTGAATTCGACCCCACCACAGCGATCAACACGGACCCGCGGCTGATCGCGGCATCCGTCCTCGCGCTTCGGCGTTTGGGTGCGAGCTCCGTCCGAGTCGGTGAGGGACCGGGACACCGCCGCGACCTCCAGGATGTCCTGGCGCGTTCCGGCCTGACCGACGCACTCGCAGGAGTGGATGCCGCATTCGTCGACCTGAACACCGCGGCCATCCGTCGCGTCGTCTTGCGTTCCCGTTACACCGACCTCGGCGAGCTGTGGCTCCCGACCCCGGTGCTCGACTCCGACGTGGTGGTCTCGATGCCGAAGATGAAGACGCACCACTGGGCCGGTGTCACTCTGTCGCTCAAGAACCTCTTCGGGACCTTGCCGGGGAGAGTCTACGGCTGGCCGAAGAACATCCTGCACTGGGCGGGGATCGAGCCGTCGATCCTCGACATCGCGGCCGCCGTGCGGCCCGCCTACGCCATCATCGACGGGATCGTCGGGATGGAGGGCAACGGACCCATCTCCGGCGTCCCCGTGGAGTCCGGAGTTCTGGTCTTCGCGGACGATCCGGTCGCCGCCGATGCGGTCGGTGCCTCACTGATGGGTCTCGATCCTGAGCAGATCCCGTACATCGCCGAAGCGGGGCGTTTCCTCGGTCAGGTGGATCGTTCGCGGATCGAGCAGCGCGGAGAAGACCCGGACCGGCTCACGAAGGTCTTCTCACCCCCACCGCGAGGGCAGGGCGTCGCTGCAGGCTAGCCTGGGGAAGATGATGCGCGCCGTGGTCACCGGAGGAGCCGGATTCGTCGGTTCCCACCTCTGCGACCGACTCATCGCCGAGGATTGGGAGGTCGTGTGTGTCGATTCCCTTCTCTCGGGGACGACCGCCAACCAGTCGGCCGCGCTCGCGAGCGGTCGGCTGACGATCCAGGAAGAAGACGTTTCGCGCGGATTGGACGTCGACGGCCCCGTGGATTGGGTATTCCATCTCGCGTCGCTCGCCTCCCCCCGCGACTACCTGATGCATCCGATCGAGACGCTCGAGGTCGGCGCCCTTGGCACGTTGCATTGCCTCCGTTTGGCCGAAGCGAAGCGTTCGGCCCTCTTCCTCGCGTCCACATCGGAGGTCTACGGCGACCCACAGGTGCACCCTCAGCCGGAGACGTACTGGGGGAACGTGAACCCGATCGGACCGCGCTCCGTGTATGACGAAGGGAAGCGGTTCGCCGAGGCGGCCACGATGGCGTACCACCGGGTCCACGAGATGGAGGTACGGATCACGAGGATCTTCAATACCTACGGGCCGAGGATGCGTCATGGAGACGGACGAGCGGTACCGACCTTCATCCATCAGGCGCTTCTCGGCGAACCGATGACCGTCCACGGCGACGGCTCGCAGACACGCTCACTCTGCTACGTGGCTGACCTGATCGAAGGCATCTGGCGGATGGTGAACACCGATCTCGAAGGTCCGATCAACCTCGGAAGTACGGACGAGATCTCGATGGGCGAACTCGCGGAGCTCATCAGAGAACTGGCCGGCGGCGACTCTCCCGTCGTGTACACCCAGCGTCCGGTCGACGATCCCGAGATGCGACGGCCGGACACCCTGCTCGCACGCGAGCGACTCGGATGGGAACCGCAAGTTCGGCTGCGGGAGGGCATCGCGAGGACGATCGATTGGATGCGGAGCTGCCTCACCGAAACGGTCTAGTGGTCACAACGAGAGGTTGCTGACCGAACGTTGATTAGACTCGCGAGCTCTGCGATGAGAAAGGACGATCAGTGACTACAGCGACGATCCATACGAACAAGGGTTCCTTCACCGTGCGGCTGATGCCGGAGCACGCGCCCAAGACCGTCGAGAACTTCGTCGGCCTGGCGACCGGCGCCAAGGAATGGAAAGACCCGAGTGATGGGCAGAAGAAGTCGACAGCGCTCTACCCGGGCACGATCTTCCACCGCGTGATCCCCGGGTTCATGGTGCAGGGCGGCGATCCCGCCGGAACCGGCATGGGAGGGCCCGGCTATCAGTTCGAGGACGAAGTCCCGTCCGACGGGCCGAGCTTCGACAAGCCGGGCCTCCTCGCGATGGCCAATGCAGGGCCCGGAACCAACGGCTCGCAGTTCTTCGTCACCGTGGCCGCGACGCCCTGGCTCGACGGACGCCACACCATCTTCGGCGAGGTGACCGAGGGCTACGAGGTGGTGGAAGCGATCGTCGGTGTCCCAACCGGTTCGCAGGATCGTCCGATCGACGACGTCGTCATCGACCGGATCGAGGTCAGCGACTGAGACGACTCTCGTCGATCCGATAGACGAGGTGGAGCCACCCCAGGCTCCCGTGCTGCGTCTCCTTCCACACGGTCATGCCGATGCGCTCGGCGACCCCGCGTGAGGGAACGTTCTCGGGGCGGACCAGCGCGATCACGTGATCCATGCCGAGCGGACCGAGGCACCGGTCACGCCACGCCGCGGCCGCTTCGGTCGCGATCCCCTGGCGCGCGCGGCGTGGCGTGACCGACCACCCGAGCTCGATCTCCTCGATCCCGTCGACCAGCTGCGGGACCGGGCCGCAGTTGCCGAGGAACTCCCCTGTCTCGCGATCCTCGATCGCCCACAGGCTGAAGCCGTTCCGTTCCTGGCGCTCGAGGAACTTCTCGATCCACGCGAGGGACTCCTCGCGGCTGAATGGATGCGGATAGAAGCGCATGTGATGCGGGTCGGACTGGATCTCGTGGAGCGCGTCCAGGTCGGACAGATCGGATGCGAACGGACGGAGCCGGAGACGCTCGGTTTCGATGAGGTCCGCCACGAGACCAGCGTACCGACGACCTCACGGGTACGGTTGGTCCATGGCGACCGCGTCGGAAACGCTCGAAGTCGACGGGCGAGAGATCCGCGTCACGAACCCGGACAAGGTCTACTTCCCCGAGGCCCCCGGCGGCCCGATCTCGAAGCTCGATCTCGTTCGGTACTGGGTCGAAGTCGCGGAGGCAGCCCTCGTCGGATGCCGTGACCGCCCGACGACGTTGCATCGGTTCCCGGACGGCGCCGGGGGCGAGGGCTTCTATCAGAAGCGACTGCCGAAAGGCGCTCCCCCGTGGGTCGAGACCGCGCTGATCACCTTCCCGAGCGGCCGCACGGCCAACATGCCGGTGATGGCCGACGCAGCGCACCTCGCGTGGGCGGCGACGCTCGGGTGTCTGGAGATCAACCCATGGCCCGTGCGATCGAGCGACGTCGACCATCCGGACGAGCTGCGTTTCGACCTCGACCCGATGCCCGAGGTCCCGTTCGAGTGGGTTCGAGAGGTCGCGATGGTGACGAAGGCGGTCCTCGAAGAACACGGGCTCGTCGGGTTCCCCAAGACGAGCGGCAAGAAGGGGATCCACGTCAATGCCCGGATCCGTCCCGAGTGGACGTTCACCGAGGTCCGTCGGGCGGCGCTCGCCCTCGCGCGCGAGGTCGAGCGCCGCGTCCCCGACATGTCGACCACGAAATGGTGGAAGGAGGAGCGCCACGGTGTGTTCCTCGACTACAACCAGAACGCGCGCGACCGAACGGTGGCGTCGGCGTACAGCGTCCGGCCCGTGCCGGACGCGCGGGCCTCGACACCGCTCTCGTGGGACGAGGTGCCGAAGGTGGAACCGGAGGCGTTCACGCTCCGCACCGTTCCCGAACGGCTCCGGAGCGTGGGCGATCCGGGAGCCGAGATCGACAACCACCCCGGAACGCTCGATCCGGTGTTCGAGCTTTCGGAGCGCCAGGAGCGTGAGGGGCAAGGCGAGGCGCCCTATCCGCCGCACTTCCCGAAGGCCGAGGGCGAGCCCGTCCGCGCGCAGCCGTCTCGGCGTCGGAAGGGCGGCAAGGCGAAGGATCCGGCCGAAGAAGGCTCCGTCCCGCCACCGGCGCCCGGCAAGAGGAGCGGGCCGACCGGGCGCCGCCGCACCCGGATGCCCCTGATCGAGATCGCGCGTGCCGAGACTCAACAGGAGGCGATGGAGGGTCTCGAGCGATGGAAGGCTCGGCATCCCGAGGCTGCGCCTCACTTGGAACCCGCCGACGTCATGGTCGACTCGATGCGCGGTCGAAGTACGACGTGGACACGGATCCGGGTCAATCTGAGGAATGTCCCGGAACCCGACCGTCCGAAGCAGGAGGCCCTCGAGGTGGACTACGACCCCTGGGAAGGGATCGAGTGGCCGAAGGATCAGTCCCCTTCCTCCCAGGAGGGCGGCGACTCCCCCAGCTGAGCCCAGGTACAGGTCTTTGGCTCGCGATCGGGACGCCACCGCAGGAACGTCGCCGCATGCCGGAATCGGCCGTACTGGATCCGGTCGAATGCCACCTCGCAAACGAGAACCGGTTGAACCGTGACCCACGCCGTGTCTTTGCCGGCCGACCACCGGCTCTGTCCGCCGGGCTCTCGCCCGCCGCCGAAGCTCTCCGCGCCCTCCTCGAGCGGCCGGAGGAGCTCCTGGATCTCGCGCCGCTCCTTCGCCCGGAACGACGACGTGTGCCCGACGTAATGCAGCCCGCCGTCATCGTCGTAGAGACCGAGGAGCAGTGAGCCGACCCCTTCGCCACCCTTGGCGACGCGATACCCGCCGACCACGCAATCGGCGGTCTTCCGATGTTTCACCTTCACCCACCCACGGGCGCCCGGCAGGTACGGCTGGTCGTCACGCTTCGCCACGATCCCGTCCTGGCCGAGCCCGGCCTCGTCGGCGAACCAGCGCTCCGCGACGCCGAGATCGTCGGTCCACGGTGTGAGCAGAAGATCCGGGCCGAGGTCCAGGTCCTCCAGACGCTCCGCCGCCTGAGAGACATGGAGACGCTCGGAGAGCGCCGCGAGCCGATCGCGCCGCTCGGCGAGCGGCTTCGCCCCGAGCTTGTCTCCGTTCTCCTCCAACAGGTCGAACAGGATCAGGCTGGCGGGGATCTCCGCGGCGAGCTTGCGGACGCGCGACTCGGCCGGGTGGAGCCGGAGCTGCAACTCGTCGAACGCGAGCCGCCCGGGGCGCACCATGACGATCTCCCCATCCGCGACGAACGGGCCGTCGCGTCGCTCCTCGAGCAGCGAGACGAGCTCCGGGAAGAAGCGCACCATCGGCCGGTCCGTGCGGCTGTCGAGCCGGATCTCGTCACCAACCGTGACGATCGTGCGGAACCCGTCCCACTTCGGCTCGTAGGTCCAACCCGGACCACGCGGGATCTCGGACTCGAGCTTCGCGAGCATCGGTCCGTGCCCGACCTTCGTCATGCGGCACCCTATCCCGGCGGGACGGGGGCCGAAGGCAGAGCCTCCGGCCCCATCTCGACCTAGCTCAACGGGCGCGCGATCCCGTCGGTGGTTCCCGTCTGCGGGATGCCCATCACGTCGAGGATCGTCGGCATCACGTCGATCGTCTTGAACGGCGCGCCGGTGTTGTTCGCGAACGCGTGGCTGGGCGACCAGAACACCATCGGAACCCTCTGGACGGATTGCTGAGCCCCACCGTGGTCGCCGTACACCCCATAGCTCGTCTTGTCGTGGAGCAGACCGATCAGGTCCGGACCGTTCGACGCTGCCATGGTGTTCACGAGCTCCTGGCCGTGCTGCTTCCACCACGCCGTCTCGGGTCCAGTCATCGCCTTGGTCCCGAAGAGCCGGAATCGATCCCCGTCGCGCCAGTACGACGCGATCACGCCGGGCAGCTTCAGCATCGCCACCGCGCCTTCCTTCTTCTTGGTGACGGACTGGTCGACCAACCACGTCTCGACCGCCGTGGACTGATACGAGAACTCCACGTTGCCCGTGTCGATCAACGGCTGGAGGGCGGGCGACGGCTGACTGTAGATGTTGCTCGTGATGCAGGGAGAGTTCCGGCACGGCGAGACCGGATCGGTGAAGACGCCCGCGTCCCACACACCGTTGGGCGCGTAGTACCAGTTGGCGTTGCTGATACCCACGGGCTCCTTCCTCCCGAAGAAGTTCGTGCCCGCGCCATACGTGGCCCCATGGTCGGCGGTGAGCACCACCAAGGTCTCCCCGCCGTCGCTCGCGTCCAGCGCGGAGACCGCGTCCAGGAGCTTGCCCAATTGGACGTCGGCGATCTCCGCCGCGCACCGAACGTGCGTCTGGTTCGCGCCCCGGATCGCCGGATCGGGATCGTCGCAGTCACCCGTGAAGCTGGCGGCGTCGGCCTGGGCCCCCCACATGTGCGCGGCCTTGTCGATCGCCCCGAGCGTCACGAACATCCCCGACCAGGACTCTTCGTTCATCATCTCGATCGCGGCGTCCGCCACCCACACGTCTCCGCCGGTGTGCCCCGCCAGGGCGGACGCGTCGGTCCCGGGGAAGAATCGGTTGCCGTCCTCCGGATAGATGAAGGACGGGAACGCCGTCCGCGTGCCGTAGTTGAGCGTGTCGGCCGAGTTGATGAAATACCGCCCGCACGTGTTCGGTGCGGCGAGCGGGCCATCGAGGAGATAGCTCGGCACATCCTTCCCATCCGGCTTCCGATAGCGGCCTCCGAGCATCGTGCCGCACGTGTCCAGCGTGCTGGAGGAGCGACCGGACATCCGGACGCCGATGTCCCCGTTCGGTGCGACCGCGGACTCCACCGCGTAGGACTTCTCGCCGACCACGATGAACTTCGTTCCCGGGTGCGCGGTGTGAAGGTAGTCGGCGAGCTTGAGATAGCCCTCGTGGGTGATCAGGGTGCCGAAGTCCCCGAGGGACAAGTCGCCCGTGATGTGCATCGCGCCGGCGCCCTTGCCGAGGAGGTTGTCGGCGTCCCGATACGCCTCGTCGGTCCACCCCATGTGCTTGGGCAGCTGCCCCGACGTGATCACGTTGTGGGCCATGACGGTCTCGGACGCCATGTAGCCGAGATACGCCTTCTTGAAATTCGTGCCCGCGTCACGCAACGACCGGAAGTGCGGCATGTCGAACTGGTTCGCGTACTCCGGCAGCATCTGATCGAACAGGACGATCAGCACGCGGTTCGGATGTGCCGGGGCCGCCGCGACGACTCCGCTGCCTGCCAACGTCGGCAACGCGAAGCCGACGATCGCGACGACGACCAAGAGCTTGATCCTCATCCGTTTCATCCCGTACTCCCCTCTCGCAGCCGCCAGCATGATGACCCCCGCGCGAACGCCGGGGCAAATCCTGCCGGTTCTCGAAGATCGAGGCTGATCAGCTGCCGTCGACCGTGAGCAGGATCAGCTGCCCGCCTTCCCGTTTGTACGTCACACCGGGCGTCGTCGTGGTATCCGTCGGGCCGACGAAGATCGAGTGCGCCTGAACGTTAAGCAGCCAAGCGCCGTCGCCGTAGAAGTCCGAGGCGTCCACGATCCCGCTACTCTCCCATCCGGTCGTGTTGACCCGTCCGACGACGGACACCGTGCCGCTGTCCAGGTCGTATCGGAGGATCCGCGACTCGAAGGCCGAGCTGATGTCCTCCTGGATCATCAAGGAGTCCGAGCTGATCCCGAGGTTGTCTGGATTCCTCATCGCCAGCGCGGGGGCGAGCGGGTTGGTCGCCGCGTTCCCATCGAGAAGGATCGAGAAGTCGACGACCCGACGAGGGTCGTGCTTCGCGAACGTCATCTTGAAGATCCGGCCGCTTCCGAACGTGCCGCCGGTCCCGGCCGTGAGGCGACCAGTGGTCGGATCGGGGACGGCCGAGCTGCTGCCGGTGTCGGAGAGGTACATCACCGGGTTCTGTCCCAACGGGACGTCCGGGTCGTACGCCGTGTCCTCTACACGGATGAACTGGAAGACGTTGTTGCGGTTCGACCAGCGCTCGAGTGCGTCCTGCGGCGGCACGGCGGTGGTCCCTCGGGCGATCGCAGCCGGGACCCGGATGAAGCGACCCTGGAGATGGTCGCCCGCCGCGACATCGCCATAATCGTTTGCGCCGTTGAATGCGTTCCCCGGGGCGACCCGCACACCGTTCTTGTGTGTGACTCGGAAGGCCAGGAGGTTCCCCTGGTCGGCCCAGATCGCATCCTCGTCGTCGGCCAGGTAGAGGTACAGCTGCGACGAAGGGGCGTTGAAGGTGTCGTCGCCGGAGATCACGGCGATCTTGTCCCAGGCACCGGGAAGGACCATCGCGTTCTCGTGGTTGTGTCGTCCCATCCCGGCAACCTGGGTGAAGTCGCCGGTGACGGGATCGAGGACGACGGCGTAGCCGGACTGCCGGTCGTTTGCAGGTGCGTAGGCCGGGTCGGCCCCGTAGGGGGCCCCAACGGGCACCGGAACCCGGTCGTTCGTCTCCTCGCCAGTCAAGTAGAGGTACGAGGAGAGGCCCTCGGCCGGACCGGCCATCGTGGCCGAGCAGAACCGATGGAACGCGACGTCCTGCGGGAGTGCCACCGATCCGTCCACGACGCCGGCGGTTTCTCCGTCAAGCGTCACGTGGGAGACAGAGGACCACTGGAAGTCGGCGAGGCCCATGAATGGCACCCGCGACTGTTCGTGGTTCACGAACACCTCAACGGTGCCATCCGGACCGGGCATCGCGCCGATCCCGTCCGGGATCCCTTCGAAGAGGAAATCACCGAGCTCATCGCCGCTGCTGATGATCGCGAGCGCATCCGACGTGGCCGGGTCCGCGAGGGTGATCATCAGCGGCTCCGAGGTGAAGAACGGCGGGTCGGCCGACGCGTTCGGTGCTGCCGCGAGGATCGCGAGCGCGGCCGCCGGGAGGATCGCGGCGCGCTTCCAGAAGCGTGCTCGCATGCACAACCTCCTTCTTTCGGGGGACCGCCACCTTCCCGCGTGACGCCGACATCCGTCAAACGCACTGGCCGGGAGTCATGTCCCGGATGCGGTCGGCAGGTACCGTTCGCGGATGCCCGATGAGCACCGGTTCCTCGAGATGGACGACGGGGTGAGGATCGCGCTCTCCCTCCACTTCCCGGATGCGCCTCCGCCATGGCCGGTGGTCTTCGAAGCTCGTCCGTACCGGAAGGACGACTTCTCCGATGCGACGACGATCTACCGGCGCCTGTGCGACGAGGGCGCGCTCGCGGTCTGCCGAGCCGACGTCCGCGGGACCGGCTCCTCGGAAGGCGTCCCCGAGGACGAGTACACGGCCCGAGAGCTGCGAGATCACGTGGCGACGATCGAGTGGCTGGCGAGCCAGGACTGGTCCAACGGCAACGTGGGGATGTACGGCACGTCCTACTCCGGGTTCAACTCGCTGCAGGTGGCCGCGCTCCGTCCCCCCGCGCTCAAGGCGATCATCCCGATCTACGCGACGGACCGCCGCTACACCGACGACGTCCACTACGGCGGTGGCGTGCGTCGCGGGATCGATTTCCTCGACTACCCGGCGTACATGGTCGCCCTGCTCGCGCTTCCGCCCGTCCCGTCGGTCTACGGGGACGGCTGGCGCGAGGAGTGGCTCCGCCGGATCGAGACGAACGAGCCCTGGGAGCTCGGGTGGCTCGAGCACCAGAACGAGGACGACTTCTGGCGCCACGGCTCGGTCTTCTTCGACTACGACTCGATCGACGCCGCGACCCTCGTGATCGCGGGACACGCCGATGGCTACCGCAACATGGCGTTCCGCGCGTTCGAGCGGCTCCGGGGCCCGAAGAAGATCCTCTTCGGGCCATGGAGCCACATGAGTCCGCGGCTGTCGATGCCGGGACCGCGGATCGACCACGTGCCGGTGATGATCGACTGGTGGCACCGGTGGCTCGGGGGCGACGCGAGCGTCGACGTCGAGCCACCGATCTCGATCTTCGTTCGGCGATGGACCGACCCGGCACCGGATTCCGACACGTACAACGGCGAGTGGCGAGCCGAGCCGGATTGGCCTCCGGCGCGGCTCGCCGACGATCGGCGCCCGCTCGGCTCGGCGGCAGCGTCTGTCCGGACCGCAACGGGAGAGACCGCCAACATGGACGCGCTCGAGATCAGAGGCGACGTGGGGGTCACCGGGTCCATCTGGTGTGCCGGCACGCTCCCCTTCGGCGTGCCGTGGGATCAACGTCCGGATGAGGCGTTCTCCCTCGTCTACGACTGGCCGGTGACCGAGGAGACCGAGATCATGGGCCATCCACGGGTGGAGCTCTCGGTCGCCGCGACGGTCCCGGTGGCCTTCGTCTCCGCCAAGCTCTGCGACGTCGCTCCCGACGGGAGCTCCGCGATGGTCACACGGGGGATCCTCAACCTCACACATCGGGACTCGCACGAGCGCCCGGAGCCCCTACCGGTCGACGAGCCCGTCACGGTGACCATCGAGCTCGACGCGACGTCCTACGTGTTCGAACCGGGACACACGATCCGGCTGGATCTCGCCGGAAGCGACTTCCCTTCGTCATGGCCACCGCCCCTCGCCGGCGCGATCGAGATCGATCGCGCCGGCTCAACCCTCATCCTTCCCGTGCTGCATGGCCCAGCCCTCCTGCCACCGCCCGAGTTCGTCCCCGGCGCCCCCGAGGGGTCGCTCCCGGAGCGGGTCGTCTGGGAGATCCGGGAGGACGTGCTGACGCGAGAACGAGCCGTCGTGATCGACCACGGCGGCGTCCGCGGACTGGCGGGGTTGGCCGAGAGCTCGGACCACTACTGGGGAGAGATCCGCGTTCGGTCGCATGAGCCCGGGCACTGCGTGGCGACGGCGAACGCCTCATTGGAGCTCGGATGGGGCGACGTCTCCGTGAGGAACGAGTCCCGGGCGACGCTCCGCTCCGATCCCGAGACCTGGCATCTCAGGATCGAGCTGGAGGTCTTCGAGGGAGACGAGCGGATCGCCCAGCGACGCTGGGAGCGGACGACGCCGCGCGACCTGCAGTAGCCGTTCAGTCCGAGCGAGCGCGCCACTCGGCCAAGAGCTCGCCTTCGGTCTCCGGCGTCATCCCAGCTTCGAGCGGGGGCAACCCTCGCCGGCGATCCCAGTCGAGCGTCTCCGCGATCGTCTCCTCGAAGGGACGTGGTCGCAACCCTGCCGCCGTCGCCTTCCTCGCGTCGTACGCGTGGAACCCGGGGAGCTGCGGATGCCACATCGGGAACCATGTCTCGTGTCGATCGCCGAGCCCGAGCACCCAGTCCTGGTCGGCCCAGACGAACGTCGGTGTCGGCGCCACCGGCGGATCGAGCGGCTTCGAGGACGCCGGCCATCGTGGCCGGTTCCGCGGGACCGACGACGCCGTAGGTGTCCGTGTCGCCAGCCTCGATCCGATCCAGCACGAAGGTGCCGAGGTCGCGCGCGTCGATCCCCTGGATCGACGCGCCCGGTGGGCCCGAGGCGAGCATCTCGCCGCCGGCCGCCGCCCGCCGAACCCAGTAGGTGAACCGGTCGGTGGGATCGTGCGGCCCGACGATGTACCCGGGCCTGATCACGAGGAGCCGCTCGGCGAACACGGAGGCCGCCTCGATCTCGCAGGCGACCTTGAGGGGCCCATACGTCGCATCCGTCACCTCTTCGGTGTCGGGGAACGGAGGCTCATAGGTCGGAGTCTCCTCCGTCGCGCCCACGGGGAGGTCGTCCGGGTGGACCGAGAGCGACGACACGAGCGTGTAGTGAGCGACGCGCTCGCCGATCGCCTCCGCGAGCTCCCTGACATCCCGCGGCACGAACGCGCAGGTGTCCAGGACGGCGTCCCACGTGCGCTCGGCGAGGAGCTCGAGCCCGTCCTTCCGATCGCCGTGGAGGTGTTCCACGTCCGGCAGGCCCGCCGGCTCCGACTCGCCTCGGTGGAAGACCGAGACCTCGTGGGCACGGCGCGCCGCTTCCTCCACGAAGGCACGCCCGAAGAATCGCGTTCCGCCGACCGCCAGGATCTTCATCCGACGCACCCTAGCGGCTCGAAGCGCTCAGGCGGCCGAGCCCTCCATCGCCGACGACCACTCGCCGTTGCGCGCGAGCCCGTTCATCCGTGCACGGTGCGCGAGAGCGGCCTGAGCCGCCTCGACGTTGTTCGCGTCTCCGCCCCACGCCTTGAGCGGCTGGGCCTGCAGAGCACGTCCGTACGAGAACGAGATCGCCCACGGACCGCCGCCCCGCCGGTTGATCTCGTTCAGCCTGCTCGTGGCTTCCTCGTCGGTCATCCCGCCGGAGAGGAAGACGATCCCCGGCACCTCTTCGGGCACGTGCGCCTTGAGCGTACGCAGCGTGGCCTCCGCGATCATGGCGTCGTCGACCTGCGTCGGGGCGCCCTTCCCCGGCACGACCATGTTCACCTTCAGCAACGTCCCCGCGAGATCGATGCGGTGCTCGGACATCTGCTCGTAGAGAGTGTGCAACGCGCGCCCGGTCGCGCCCTCGCACGCCGCGATGTCGTGATCGCCGTCCATCAGGACTTCCGGTTCCACGATCGGCACGATGCCGGCTTCCTGACACAGAGCCGCGTAGCGCGCCATCCCGTGTCCGTTGGCGAGCACCGCGAAGTCGGTGGGACGGCCGTCGCCGATGAAGTACGTCGCGCGCCATTTCGCGAAACGGGCGCCAAGCTCCCCGTACTCGGACAGTCGCTCGCGCAGGCCGTCGAGGCCCTCCGTCACGGTCTCGCCCTCGAACAGCGCGAGCGGCTTCGCTCCGGTGTCGACCTTGATCCCAGGGATCACCCCGGCCTTCTCGAGCACCTCGGTCAGCCGCGTCCCGTCATCGGCGGACTGGCGGATCGTCTCGTCGAAGAGGATCACACCCGAGATGTGCTCGCCGAGGCCGGGAGTCGTGAAGAGCAGCTGTCGATAGGCACGACGGTTGTCCTCCGTGGATTCCAGGCCGATCTGATCGAACCGTTTCTCGATCGTCCCGCTCGATTCGTCGGCCGCCAGGATGCCCTTCCCGGGGGGAACCAGCTCACGAGCAGTTTCGCGTATCGCATCCATCCGATCGCTCCTTTTCTCGAGTCGGCCCTTTCCGGCTCGCTGGGATCGAGTGCGGCGCCGGCTGAAGAACCTCTCCCCGCAACCGTTCCCAGCCTACGGCCGGCGGAGCGCGCTGGGCAATCGACTACCCTGACTTAGGTACTCCGTCGGAGCCGCCGATAGGTGGGTATGCGGCTCCCCCAGCACCTCTCGAAGCTCGCGATCGTGCTCACGCTCGCCGTCGGGCTGCTCACCCCGATGGCGGCCAACATGGTCGGGGCGCAGGCAGGTGCATCCGATGCCTCCGCCCGCGAGACCACCCCATTGACCGTGCTGAGCGCGCGTCCGCACGGCTTCGCGCCGCCGGCATCCGGTGTCCGTCCCGACCCGCAGCGGATCGCACGTGCCGCGGAACGCGTCGCCCGCTGGACCAACGTGCTCGTGCACGTGTCCCGTACGCTCCCCGCCTTCGCCCGTCCCCGGGCGGACGCCGCTCAGGTCGGCGTCGTCCCGGCGGGGTCCAAGTACTACGGCATCCCGATCGTGGCGTGGGTCGAGATCGTCTCGGCGGACGGTCGCTGGGGGCGCGTCGAGCTCCCCTACACGTGGCCCCGGCGCGAAGGATGGATCCGACTCAGCGGTCTCTCCCGAGACACGACCCGGGTGCGGGTCGAGGTCGACCTGTCGCAGCACATGGTGATCGTCCGGAAGTTCGGCAACATCTTGTTCCGGGCCCCGGGCGCCGACCGGCGCTTCGTACTCCCCGACCCCGGTCGGCGAGTATTTCGTCACCGATCGCGTGCCCTTCGGTGCCGGCAGCGCACTCGGCTCGTTCGCGTTCGGCATCAGCGGCATCCAGCCTCGACTGCCCGCCGGCTGGTCGGGCGGGAACCAGCTCGCGATCCACGGGACCAACAACCCGTCGTCGATCGGACGGAGTGTCAGCGCCGGGTGCGTCCGCGTCTCGGAGTCGACGCTCGCACGGCTGATGCCGCTGCTCGCATACGGCACGCCCGTGATCGTGCACGCCTAGCTCGCTAGGCTTCCGACCGCTCAGCTTCCGGGATCGATCCGACGAATGCCTCCAGATCCTTCACGTGTGCCTCTGCATGCCCGAACGGATCCCGTCCGATGAGGAGCTGTCCAACCCGATGCCCGAGCGACTTCCGGCCCCGAGGCGTCGCCGGGTTCTCCCATCGGGCGTCCGTCATCGTCCTGAGTGCGCGGATCAGTTCCCCGTGCGCGTTGTCCCAGTCCCTGAGCACCCTCGCGAATGTATGGCGGGACCGCGAGCGAACACCTTCCGCATTGATCGCCGCGATCGAGCCGGCGTAGATCTCGCGGTCGATCGGCGCTCGCTCGCCCCGATCCCACGCGGCGAGCGCTTCCAACACCTTCTCTTCCCACAAGCAGAGGTGACCCAGAAGATCCTTGGGTGACCACTCACCACCGCCGACACCGGGCCTCGCCATCCAGTGGGGCGGGATCTGCTTCGTGAGTCGCCGGATCGTCGCGTGCCCACGCTCGAGGCTTTCGATCGCCTCCTGGCGAGTGGTCACGGTGGGGCCGCCCTCCTTCCTCGCGAAGCCTCCGAATCGTGCTCAGGAAGGTAGCGCACGCCGGTTCGCGACGCTCAGGCGGACGCTCGCTCCGTCAACCGCAACAGCGGCTACGTGCTGCGTTCCTCGAGCAAGGCGGGGAGCGCGCGATCGGGGACGTAGCGCCACGTCGGCAAGTACCGGGCGGCGTAGACGAACTCGTGCAGCTCCTGTGCGACGCGAAGCGGACGCAACAGCTGCTCGTCGAACAGAGCGGAAGCGTCGAGTGTGGCAAGCTCGCCGCGATACGCCTCCGCGCAAGCATCGGACACGTCCCGGATCCACGCGGTCAACGCGATTCCTCGCCGTCGTTCCACGATCCTGCCGACGTGATCGAGAGATTGCACCAGGGAGGCCACATCCTTGGCAGGGGACCCCATCAAGGTGCCGGGACCGAGCGGGTCCCCGTCGAGGTCCGACACCACGAGCCCATCGCGCCACCTGAGGAACTGTCCGACGTGGAGATCGCCGTGGATCGGGATCGCGATCGTCTCTGGACTCCGCAGCTCGCCGAGCTCTTCGCGGATCGCCGCCGCGCGCTCCCGGAGGCGCGACCCTTCGCCGCCGTCGATCGAGGAGAGCGCGGACTCGAGATCCGCTTCGGCGCTCCGACGCCATCCCGCCACGGTGTCTGCGCCTGCCGTCGCGGTCGGCGCCGGCAGCACGTCGGTCGGCGTCGCGAGCGCTGCATGGAGGCGAGCGGTGAGCGCGCCGAGCGCGGCGGCCGGCTCGACCGCATCGAACGAGCCGTCCTCGATGGATCGCTCGAGCAGCTCGACGTACCAGTCCCATCCGTCCCGCGCATCGGGCAGGTAGGTCGTGATCGAGGCGAGCGACATCACACCGTCCGTGTGCTGCCACCCGGCGCTCCCCAGCGGAGCCGGCATCTCCTCGAACCCCGCCGCCACGAGATGGGCGGGGAGCACCCTCGGTCGCTCGTTTCCGGCCGTCGTGAAGACGAAGCGCTTCACGACGGCCGTGTCGCCGACGACGACAGACTCGTTCGACTGATCCACCTCGATGGGTCGCTCTCCCCTCCAAGGTCCGATGGTGCCCAGCCGCCGGAATGTGAAGCTCCCCCGACCCTCACCAGTCGCGGTCTTCGCGAGCAGCCCTTCCGAGACGCCGTCCCCCGTCCGGGCCCGGCGGAATCCCTCGAGTTCCTCCACGACGGCAGAAGTCAGCAGACCGGGCTTGGTCTCGAGCACAAGGACCCAGCGACCGCGGCCCAGGTCGAGGGCATCCAACAGCGCCGGGTCGCCGAGCGATTCCTGCCGGTCCGCCGCGAGGCGGACCGGCAGGAACTCCGACGGGCGCGTGGATGCCACCCTCGCTCCAAGGTCACGCGATCGTCGTCGATCGGACACGTCGCGGAGTCTAGGGACGTCCCTTTGCCAGCACGATTTCCCTCCTTTTCCCTACCGCAGCTAGTCCTTTTGAGGGATGCGCCGGGGGATACCCTGTACGACTATCGTCCTCCCCCCACCCCGGAAGATCAGGGTGGCAAAGAGAGGCACGATCGAACGATGCGTCAGAGGATCCCCGTGCAAGCCCGGGACGGCGAAAGAGGGTCTCTGAGCTCGAGAGGTTCTCGTCCCAAGCCTCCGAAGCGCAAGCGCCTCCGCAGAGAGGGAGGCGCCTCCGCGGTCGAACTGGCCTTGCTCTTCCCAGTGCTGGCCATCTTCCTGTTCGGGATCATCGAGTTCGGGGTCGCGTTCCTCCAGGTCCAATCCATCCGTACGGGCGTTCGGGAGGGCGGACGGATGGCGGCGGTGGGCGCGCAGGTGTCGGAGACGCGACAGAAGACGGTGGCCGCGTCCGTCGGGTCCATCCCCAGCGGTCAGGCGAGCAACGTGCAAGTGCAGTCGAATCAGGGCGGCCGCTGCACGCCCCAGAACATCGGCTCGGACGTGACGGTGATCTATGACACCGCTCAACCTGCCGGGCGGCGGGGTCCTCGTACGGATCCCGTTGCTCTCCGACATCGTCCTGAACCCGGTCATCAAGGCGAGCTTCCGATGCGAGGTCTGACGCCCTTCGCCGTTCATCGTCGCGAGGACGGCGCGGTCGCCGTGATCGTCGCGCTCATGCTCGTCGTGTTCGTCGCGATGGTTGCGGTCGCCGTCGACACGGGCGGCCTCTACCTGCGGCGCCGGGAGCTCGTGAACGGATCCGACGCAGCGGCCATGTCGGCGGGGCGTACGTGCGCTCGCGGTGGCGCCGACGATCGATTCGCCGCGCCCGAGGCGGCCGCCGACTACCAGGTGCGGGAGAACGGTCGGATCACCGGCTTCGAGGTGGGCGGCACGAACATCGTCAGCATGACGACCTGTGGCGCGCAGTGGGGTCACGTCAGCGTCGAATACACGAGCGAGCAGGAGCTGTTCTTCGCGCCGGCGATCGGGTTCGAATCGACCAAGCCGGTGACCACCGAGGCGACCGCGAGCTGGGGCCTGGGGAGCAACAACCCCGTGCCGATCGTCGTCAGCAGCCTGCTCTCGGACCGTTGCCCGGTGCCCCCGAGCGGGGCACCACTCTTCGAGCAAGAGTGCGCGTTCTGGTACGACAACGATCGGCTGGGCGGAGGCAACTTCGCGTTCCTCAGCCTCAACGCGGCGGGTTGGGACGTCCCGATCGACGGCAACTGCAGCGGGTCGCAGTCAGGTGGGACCGACTCCCTCACCGGATGGGTCGACGGGTCAATCCCGGCGAGTGTGCCGATCAACTGGATGGACCCCACCTACGTGTGCACCGACAGCGGGATCAGGGGCGTCGGTGGGAAGAACGGTCCGAACTCACGGATCTGGGGCGCGCTTCACGACCTGATCGGCGAGACCAGGGACTTCCCGATCAACTGGGAGGGGCCGGGCCGACCGGTTCCCGCCGCCCCCGAGCAGGGGATGGTCTTCCAGTCGGGGAACATCGACAAGTACGACATCATCGGGTTCGCGTCCATGAAGATCGTCGACGTCCTCTCCGTCAACGAGACCGAGGGCGGTGTGGGCACGTGCGCGACGAAGAACAACAGCCCCGTCACGTGGACGGCCACCGGCCAGACGCTGAACCTGAACACGATCACGAGTGGGACCAGCGGGTGGCAGGGTTGCCCGGGCAGCACTCCCGACCAGATCACCGGTGATCCGGTCTTGACGAAGGCCAAGAACAACGACCCTGCGTGTTGCACGCCCGGCGTGCACTACACCTACGATCCGTCGACCCGGACGATCACCTGGCTGGGGACAAGTCTCCCGAAGGACACCAAGGTGACCTTCGACTGGATGATCGACCCGAACAACGGGCCGTGCGGACAGATCCCCGCCAATAGCAGCGCGATGTGCGTGATCACGCAGTGGCAGAGTTCCACCCTCGACGCGAACTACCAGCCGGGAAGCGACAACAACACGGTGATCCGGCTCTGCGACACGGCCTTCGGCACCTGCCTCGACCAATAGGCGCTGTCCTGAGGTGCGGTACGGAAGTCCCCATCACAACTAGTCCGTTTGTAGGATGCGGCCGGGGGACCTGCTGTAGGACTATCGGCCTCCGGAGCAGTTCGAAAGGCGCGAGTGGAATGCGTACGGTGATCTCCCCCCGGAACCCGCGTGGCGAGGATGGGGCCACGCTCGTGATCCTCGTCCTGGTCCTCGTGGCCCTTTTCGGGATGATGGTTCTGGTCGTGGACGTCGGCGGGCTCCTCTGGGCTCGCAGGGGCATGGTCAATGCGTCGGATGCGGCAGCGCTGGCCGCGGCGCAATCCTGTATCGGTCCCGATGAGGATGAGGTGGCCAAAGCAGACGAGTTCGCGCAGTTCAACGTCGAGGCTGGGACGGCGCTCACCAGGACCATCTTCGAGACCGAGAACTGCCACGAGAACAAGGCCGGTATCGTGCGGGTCAGCTACGAGAGGGAATACCCGCTCTTCTTCGCAGGGGTCCTGGGATTCTCGGGGGATGGTGGCCAGGTCACCACCGAAGCGACCGCGCATTGGGGTCCCGCGGGGGCGGCTTCTCCCATCCCCCTGATCATCTACGCGGGACCCCTTCAGAGCTTGTGCGACGTCCCGAACGTGGCACCAGGGACCACTTGCTACATCTGGGAAGACAACGATGTAGGCGTCGGTGGAGGGGACTTCGGATTCCTCGATGTGGATGACGGTTGGGATGTCGACAGGTCCGGCAAGTGCAACGACAGCAACAAGAGATTCCTGGAGGACTGGATCGACGGAAGCATCCCGGTTGGAACACTGGGCCTCAACTACCCAAGCGCCACATGGGTCTGCTCCCACTCAGGCAACCTCGGCAACAATCCCGTCTGGAAGGCGATCGAAGACTTGGAGGGCCAGATCGAGGGACTTCCCCATCGTCAGGACCCACTTCTGCTGATGGTGAGCCTGCATTCCTGGGGAGACCGGAAGCCGACCCGAAGTACAACATCATCGGCTTCGCTCAGTTCGAGATCGTGGATGTGAGGATGGCGAGCAAGGTGACCAGCGGTCCGTACCCCTTCACGATCAGCTCGGGTATCACGAACGGGATGGTCCTCACCGACGCCTCTGGGGTTCCAGATGACGCCGTGTATGTGGATGGCAGCGCCAAAGTGACACAGCAGGGCCCGAAGACCTGGAGCGTCTCCGCCGACGGCATCCTGACCTGGACGGGAACGAGACCGGTCACGAAGGTCGTGTTCGACTACACGACCGAAACGATCACGAGCGACTGCGGCGGAACAGCACCTCCGGGAGGCAACAACAGCGCACACTGTCTGGTCCTCCAGTGGAACGGAGCGACCATCGGCGGGACCCGCCCCGGCGGCGGGGCCAACTTCGGGCTCGACGCCGTCGCGCTCTGCGACCGCAAGTACGGTTCGTGCCTCGACCCGCCGAGCTGATTCCGAAGGGCAAGAGGGAACACGACCTCCGGCCGGGTGATATGCATATCCACTCGGATACGGAGGACCGGATCGCATGACCGAGCCGCTCACCATCGTCTTCATGCCCGAGAGCGCCTACGGGCCTACGAACAACTGCATCGGGATCGGCAAGATCCTGGAACGGCGAGGCCACCGCATCGTCTTCGCGGCGGAGGCCTCGTGGAAGGGCCGGCTCGAGCCGCTCGGATTCGAGGAGGACCTCGTCGACCTCGCGCCGCCGGCGACCGGTGACCAGGACGCCGGGCAGTTCTGGACCGACTTCATCACCGAGACCGCTCCCGAGTTCCGCAAACCGACGATCGAACAGCTGGACACCTTCATCCGGCCGGTCTGGGAGAACCTGATCGACGGGGCGAAGTACTGCGAACCGCAGCTCCGGGAGATCCTCGCCAGAGCCCAGCCCGACGTGATCGTCGAGGACAACGTGAGCGGCTTCCCGGCGCTGCTCAGCCACGGGGCGCCGTGGGTGCGCATCATGAGCTGCAACCCGCTCGAGATGAAGGACCCCGACCTGCCGCCCACGTTCAGTGGGTATCCCCTCGAGGATCGCACCGGCTGGGACGAGTTCAGAGCCGAGTACGACAGAACCCATCGCGAACTTTGGTCGGGTTTCAACGAGTGGATGCTCGAGCAAGGGGCTCCGCCCTTGCCCGACCTCGAGTTCATCCACGAGTCGGACCACCTGAACATCTCCGTCTTCCCGGACGCCGCCGACTACCTGCGCTCGAACCCACTGGCACCGACGTGGCACCGTCTCGAATCGTCCGTGCGAGATACCGAGGAGTCGTGGTCGGTGCCCGACACGCTCGGCGACGACGGCGATGGGTCGCTCGTCTACCTGTCCCTGGGCTCTCTCGGGTCGGCGGACGTGGATCTGATGCGCCGGCTCGTGGACGTGCTCTCGCGCACCCGGCACCGCTATGTCGTGTCGAAGGGCCCGCGCGCCGACGAGTTCGAGCTCCCGGACAACATGTGGGGGGAGGCTCGCGTGCCGCAGACGAGCATCATCTCCGAGGTCGACCTCGTGATCACCCACGGAGGGAACAACACGGTCATCGAGGCGCTGCACTTCGGCAAACCGATGGTGGTGCTCCCGTTGTTCTGGGACCAGTACGACAACGCGCAACGGATGCACGAACTCGGCTACGGAGTCCGGCTCCCGACCTACGACTTCTCGGACGACGATCTCATCGGTGCCGTTGACGGTCTCCTTGCCGACGAGACCCTCCGTTCGAACCTGGACGTGCTCGGTGAACGGATCCGGGATCAAGAGGGGACGCGCGTGGCCGCAGACCTGATCGAGGATGTCGGGCGCGAGAGCCGCTCGATCCAGGTCTGAAAGCGTGCCCGGGGTGGGATTCGAACCCACACGCCCCTTCCGGGGCAAGCGCTTTTAAGGCGCCGTCGTCTGCCTGTTCCGACACCCGGGCTAAGTCGATGCTAGCGCTCCGTAGGGCAGCCGGGCCTCATGTTGGTACTTCGGGTGACCGATACAAGCCGGGTGAGAGACGAACGCGGGTTCACCCTCATCGAGCTGATGGTCGTGGTCTTGGTCATCGGCGTGCTCGTCGCGATCGGGCTTCCCACCTTCTTGGGTGCCCGGACCCGCGCGTGGGACGCAGCCGCGCATTCGGACATCCGGAACGCGTTCGCCGCCGAGAAGGCCTACTACTCGGACAACGTCACGTACACGACGAACCCGGCCACGATGACCGCGATCGAGGCGGCGATCACGTACCTGGCCGGGGACACGCCGCTCGCCACGGATATCGTGTACCTCGACCTCGATCCCATCCCCAACGCGATCTACATGTCCGCCCTCAGCAAGTCGGGGACCTGCTTCTACCTCCGTGAGATCGACGGTGGTGGCGCCAGGTTCGCGACGGACCCCGCGTGCGGCGTGGCCGACACCCAGACGTACAACAGCTCCTGGTAGTCGCGCTCAGCCGCTCTTCGCGATCGTGACCTTGTCGATATAGACCGCTTGTTTGGGTCGTTGACCCGAGAGATCGGCTGCGTTCGGGTCCAGGATGGGCAAGGCCTGGATCTTCTTCGCGACGTCGAGCCCCTCGACGACTTTTCCGAAGATCGTGTAGTTCGGGTTCCCGTCGAGGTTGGTGCCTTCGGGACCCGTGATGATGAAGAACTGGCTGCCGCCCGTGTTGGCACCCGCGTTGGCCATCGCGAGCGTGCCGGGCGTATAGGTCAACTTCCCCGTGAGCTCGTCGGGGATCGCGTATCCGGGGCCGTCGCCGCCCGTGCCGGACGGATCCCCGCCCTGGATCACGTCGATCGACGTGTCGAGGCGGTGGAAGTACTGACCGTCGAAATAGCCCTGCTTCGCGAGGAAGACGAAGGAGTTCACGGTCTGGGGAGCGCGCTTCGCATCGAGCTCGATCACGATCGTGCCGCACGACGTGACCATCGTGGCCGTGTAGGTCGCTTTCTGGTCGATCTTCATCGGCGGAGGTCCGGCGAATTGCGGCTTCGGCTTCCCGGCCTTGGCGGGCGTTTCTGCGCCGCAGGCCACCTCCCCGGACTCCGTGGCTGCCGTCGGCGTGATCGTCCCGGTCTTCGTGCCCGGCGCGGCGGAGGGTGACGGGGTCCCCGAAGGACTGACCGACGGACTGTCCGACGATGAGGCGGCGTCGGTGCCATCGCCCAGCAGCACGCTCAGACCCACGATCACGACGATCAGCCCGAGCACGCCGACCACGATGCCGACGATGAGGCTTCGTCGGCGTGCGGCTGCATCGCGCTCGGCCTGCCGCCTGGCGGCGAGCTTCGCGAGCTGGCGATCCCTGCTTCGTTTGGACATCGGCGGTCGAGGTTACCGGACGTTCAGCAGTTCGAGTGCAAGCCCGTCGAGGATGTCGGTCTCGCTCACGAGCGCCACGTCGAAGCGGAAACGCCGCATCGAATCCACCAGGATCCTGGCCCCCGCGACGATCACGTCGCCTCGTCCCTTGGGCATGACGGGGATCGCGGCTCGCTCCTCGTTCGTCATCGCGGCGAGCTCCCGCAGGGTCCGTTCGGCGTCTTCGAGCGTCAAGGTCGATCGGTGGATCAGATCCGGGTCGTAGCGCTCGAGCCCGAGCGCGCAGGCCTGGAGGGTGGTCGCGGTGCCCGCCACGGCTACGAGCGTGCGCGCGTCCGGAGCGGGCACCGCTCGCTCGACCTCGTCGAGGTGCGCCTCGATCAACGCTCCGAAGGCACGGAGATCGTCCTCGGTCGGTGGATCCGAATGCCGGACGCGCTCGGTGAGCCGGACGCTCCCCATCTGCGTGGAGATCGCGTGTTCCACGATCGTCGGTACCCGTCCGAACACGAACTCCGTGGACCCACCGCCGATGTCGATCAGGAGGAAGGGCCCGTCGGCGGGATCCAGACCCCCGGTCCCTCCGAGGAACGAGAGCGCGGCTTCCCTCTCCCCGTCGATCACAACGGGGTCGATGCCGGTCACGTCGCGCACCCGTCGGAGGAACTCGTCACGATTCTCGGAGTCGCGCACCGCGCTGACGTGGCACCGAGTCCTGATCCGTTCGGCGTTCAACGCCCGAGCTCGGACGACTGAACCGCGCGATCCGCCCTGACGGTCACGATCGATCGACGGCCGGATCGAGCCGACCTGTCGCGGTCCACGCCCTTTCCGAGCCGGGTGATCACGCATGTCGCGAGCGATCTCCAGCGGTACGTCCTCCTCGCGCGGCTCGAGGACGAGGAGCCGCGTCGAGTTCGTCCCTTGGTCGATCGCGGCGACGCGACCCTCGGGCCGTCCCCCGGGATGATGTCGTCGATCTCCTCGTCGACAACGCGCCGACCCAATCGTCTCCTCCGCGACAACAGGTAGGCATAGTGCGCGTGCAGGCACTTGATCTTCCGCCGCGTGCCGCCGACGCCACCCCCGCCCCCAGCGCCTAGGAGCATCTCCTCCCGTTCGGCCGCATACGCTCCGTGCGCTTCATCGACCGCTTCACGGAACTCCGGATCGACGTCGTACCGGTTGTTCAGGCTCGCGATCCATCCTTCGGACTCAAGCCGCGAGACGACGCTTCACGGTGTCGGGACAGGTGAGCCAGTAGATGGTCGGGAACGGGTTCCCCTCCGGCGTCGATCGGCCTGTTCCGGATCACGAGCGGATGACCGGTCGAACAGCGGGCGACCACGGAGAACGGGATGAGCGGCTCTCGGCCCAGTTGCTGACGGACCGCCTCGAGATCGGCCGCCCGGAGCTCGTCGCTCACGGACTACTTGCGCTTGTGCTCGACCGCGCGCTTGTAGTCGACCAACCGCTCCTCGGACTGGCGCATGAACTTCTTCAGCATCTGCTCGAACTCGGGATCGGACCCGCGGCGCGCTCGCGGAGGTGCCGGGTCCTGCAGCGCCTTGATCGAGAGATCGATCTTGCCGTCCTCCTTGATGGCGACGACCTTCGCCTGGACGACATCCCCCTCGCGGAGGTGATCGTGGACGTCCTTCACATAGTTCCGATCGACCTCGGAGATGTGAACCAGCCCCAGACGTCCGTCTTCGAGCTGGAGGAACGCCCCGTAGGGGGTGATGCGGGCGACGGTCCCGTCGATCACCGCGCCGACTTCGATCTCTGCGATGAGAGCTGCCCTTTCTTCCTGCGCGCCGCGAGGCGCGACTCATCCGGCGCGCCGCGAGGCGCGATCCCGTGCGATGCGCGACTTCCGCGCAACAGGCGCCAGTGTGCGCGAAGCCGTCCGAGGCGTCAATGGGGTCCTGGGGCGAACCCGCAGGTCATGCCCCGTCTCGTGACCGCCGGCCTCTCTCTGGCCTATCCGTGGGCCGCGTCTCTGCGCTACGGTCGCGCGATGCTCGTACGACGTTTCGATGATCCCCTCGCCTTCCAAGAGGCCGCAACCCCGTACCTCGTGAGGGAAGAGGCCCGTCACAACCTGCTCCTGGGGGTGTCCACCACCCTGATCCAGCGACCGGATCTGTACGAGGCGTTCGACCTCTGGATCGTCTCCGATGGAGACGATGTGACCGGGGCTGCGCTCCGCACCCACCCCCTCAACCTCGTCCTGGCGCAACCCTCCCACGACGAGGCCTTGGACGCGCTCGTCGATCGGCTGCTCCAGGAGGGTCAGTCACTCCCGGGGGTGATCGCGGCGCTCCCCGAGCTCGAGGCCTTCGTCGGCGCGTGGACGTCGGCGAACGATCTGGATGCCACGCGCCTCTTCCGTCACGGTGTCTATGCGTTGCGGGAAGTGTTGCCCGTCCCGGCGGCTCCCGGTCATCCACGCCCGGTGACTCCCGAGGACCGCGATCTCGTGATCCCCTGGATCGTCGCCTTCGCGGAGGAGGTGCTCCCGGAGGACAACGAGGCGGAGCGACAGATCCGGTTCGTCGAGTCGCGACTCGCGGCCACCGACGAAGCGGGGCTCTGGTTCTGGGAGGACGGAGGCAGGCCGGTGTCGATGTCGGGCTACGGCGGAGCGACACCGAACGGCATGCGCATCGGACCCGTGTACACGCCGCCCGATCTTCGCGGACGAGGCTACGCCACGACACTCGTGTCGGAGCAGAGTCGGTGGCTGCTCGGGGGCGGCCGCTCCCTCTGCTTCCTCTACACCGACCTCGACAACCCGACGTCGAACGCTCTGTATCGCCGCATCGGCTACCGGATGGTCGCCGAGGCCGGCGAGGTGAGGTTCGACCCGAGGAACGCCGCCTAGCGATTCAGCAATCTGGCGGTGGCGCGGGCGCACCCTCGGTCGGCACCACGACGAACGCGATCTCGCCCGGCTTCACCATCCCCAGGCATTGCCGCGCGAGCCGCTCGATGAACGCATGATCTCGCAGCTGCTCGGCGCGTGCGGCGAGCGCGTCGTTCTTCCGCTGCAGGACGGCGGCCTCGTGTTCGAACCGTGCAAGCTCCGCCTGCTGCTCGAAGTACATCCGCGCGGGCGCGACCGAAAGGACGAGCACGCCGATCATGATGGCGAGCAGGATCGTCGCACGCGCCGTCAAACGCGCGCGACGGCGTCGGCGCGGGGCTGTGTCTCGAGTCCGGATGGTGCCGGTCGGGACGGCAGGGGAAGTGGCCGTCATGCGCACGGGCTATCCGCCGCCTCCACCCAGCAGCTCGGCGCCGGCGAACCGAGCGTCGTCGCCGAGATGCTCTTCGATCCTGAGGAGCTGGTTGAACTTCGCGGTGCGTTCGCCTCGCGACGGCGCGCCCGCCTTGATCTGCCCCGCGTTCGTGGCGACCGCGAGATCGGCGATCGTCGTGTCCTCGGTCTCCCCGCTGCGATGCGAGACGACCACGCCGAAGCGACTCCGCTGCGCCAACGCGATCGCGTCGAGCGTCTCGGTGAGGGTGCCGATCTGGTTCACCTTGACCAGGATCGCATCGGCGCAGCGCTCGCGGATGCCGCGCTCCAACCGCTCCACGTTCGTGACGAACAGGTCGTCTCCGACGATCTGGGTTCGGCTGCCCACCGCCTCGACCAGCCTCGTCCAGCCCTGCCAGTCGTCTTCCCCCAGCGGGTCCTCGATCGAGACGATCGGGAAGCGATCGAGGAGGCCCGACCAGAACGCGATCATGTCGTCCGCGGTCCGGTCGGCGCCCTCCAAGCGGTAGCGACCGTCCTCGGTCGCGAGCTCGGAGGTCGCCGGATCCATCGCGAGGGCGACCTCACCGCCCGGCTCGAAGCCCGCCGTCTCGATCGCCTGCAGGAGCAGCTCGAGCGCCTCGGCGCCGGTCGCGAGCTGGGGCGCGAATCCGCCCTCGTCACCGACCGCCGTCGACAGCCCCTTGTCGTGGAGAAGTCCTTGGAGCGCATGGAAGCACTCCGATCCCCATCGGAGCGCCTCCGAGAACGACGAGGCGCCGATCGGCATCACCATGAACTCCTGCAGCTCCAGCTCGTTGTCCGCATGGGCGCCGCCGTTGATCACGTTCAGCATCGGTGTCGGCAGGACGTGGGCGTTCGGCCCGCCGAGGGAGCGCCAGAGCGGCAGTCCCTGTGAATCGGCGGCGGCCTTCGCGGCGGCGAGGGAGACACCGAGGATCGCGTTCGCGCCGAGGTTCGACTTGTCGTCCGAGCCGTCGAGCTCCAGCAGCACGCGGTCGATCGTTCGCTGCTCGTATGCGTCGATCCCCACGACCGCCGGGGCGATCGCGTCGTGGACGTTCGCAACCGCCTTCAGAACGCCCTTCCCACCGAAGCGCCCGGGTTCGTCGTCGCGGAGCTCGAGCGCCTCGTGCTCGCCGGTCGAGGCGCCCGACGGCACCGCCGCACGCCCGAACGCACCGTCGTCCAGCCACACATCCACCTCGATGGTGGGGTTCCCACGGGAGTCGAGGATCTCGCGGGCGCGGACGGACTCGATCAGAGACATGGGCTCCGAATCGTAGCCGACGCAGAGCCGCCGCCCGGGATTTCGTGGCCGGCGGCGGACGATCGGTTGCGGACGCGAGAGCGGCGACGCACACTGCCAGCGTGGAACCTGACGAACGACCGCCGGCGTGCTGCTTCGACGAATGGGCGTCGCACAACGCCAAACGAGCGCGCAAGCAGGGAACCGCGGCGCCGATCACGCGGCACCTGCTCGCCGCCCTCGAGGCCCAAGGTCTCGAGGACAAGACGGTGCTGGATCTCGGCTGCGGCACGGGCGACCTTGCGCTCGCGGCGCTCGCTCGCGGCGCCGCGAGCGCCGACGGCATCGACCTCGGCGCGGGAGCGATCGAGGATGCTCGATCCCTCGCCCAGGAGCGAGGGCTCGCGGATCGCGCCACCTTCACGGTGGGCAACGGTGCCGTCGAGCCGCTTCCTCGTCACGACGTGGTCGCCCTGAACCGGGTGCTGTGCTGCTATCCGAGCGTCGACCAGCTGCTCGCCAACTCGCTCGGCGCGGCGGGCGATGTCTATGCGTACACGGCCCCGATCCACACGGGCCTCGTCGCGCTGTTCAATCGCTTCTCTATCGGCGTCGGGAACGCGTGGTACCGACTCCGGGATCGGAAGTTCCAGGGTTTCCGCGCGTTCGTCCATGATCTCGACGCGGTCGATCGGACCATCGCCGCGGCCGGGTTCCGCAAGGTACACGCCGCGCACCACCGCGTGTGGCAGCTCGCGATGTTCACGCGAACGGACGTCTAACGGTCGCGGGCTTCTCGGAACACCTCTCGGACCTCGTCCTCGGTCACCGACTCCAAGGCGAGATCACGCTCCTGCGCGAGTGCCAACAGGCGCTCGTACCGTTCGGCGAAGCCGCGGGTGGTCCGCCGCAGGGCGCTCTCGGCGTCGACGCCGAGCTTCCGTGCGGCCGCGACGGTGGCGAACAGGACCTCGCCGATCTCTCGCTCGACGTCATCCGATCACGGGCGAGAGCGCGCCCACCTCTTCTCGGAGCGCGGCCACGGCGGCCTCCGAGCTCGGCCACTCGACGCCCCATCCGGCCGCTCGTCGCTGCACCTTGTCCGCTCTCGCGAGCGCCGGCAGCGTGGCGGGGATCCCCTCCTCCACACCGCGAGGAGACCCTTCCTCCGCCTTGAGCTTCTCCCAGTTGGTGAGGACCTCCTCGGCGCCGGAGACCTCGACGTCTGCGAAGACGTGCGGGTGGCGATGGATCAGCTTCTCGGTGAGCCGTCGAGCGACGTCGTCGACGTCCCAACGGCCGTCCTCCGAGGCCATCTCCGCGTGGAACACGACCTGCAACAGCAGATCGCCCAACTCGTCTCGGATCGCATCGGAATCGCCGGAATCGATCGCTTCGAGCAGCTCGTGCGTCTCCTCGAGCAAGGGGTGCGCCAGCGTCTGATGCGTCTGCTCTCGGTCCCAGGGGCATCCCCCGGGGCCGCGCAGGCGCGCCATGACCCGCACGAGGTCGAGGAGACGGCGTCCTTGCTCGGATGAGGGAACGGGGCCGGCCGGGACGTGCGGCGTGGGATCCGGACGATCGCCGGTCACGGCGTGGGCGAGGCGGCATCGCCTTCCGGGTCGGTGCTCCTGACGGCGCTCACCGAGAAGGTCTCCGGCTGGAAACGCCCGTAGCGCGGGTTCACCTCGACGCCCAGCTGCTTCGCGCGATCCTTCAGCCACGCCATGAACTCGTCGTCCGCGAGCGGTTCGAGCAGCCCCGCCTTCGCCTCCGCGAACGGCTGGACCTCCTTGTCGACGAGGTAGATCACGTGCCATCCGAACTGCGTGTGGACGGGTTGCGAGATCTCTCCAGGCTCGAGTGCGACGACGGCGCTGGCGAACTCGGGTGCGTACTGCGCCGCGGGAGAGCTCGGTAGCTCTCCACCACTGTCTTTGGCGCCGGGCTCGATCGAAACCCGGCGCGCGACCGCGACGAACTCCGCTGCCGTTGTGTCCTTCACGCGCTGGTACACGCTTCGCGCTTCGGCCTGCGTCTCGACGAGGATGTGGTCCGCCTGCACGGTCGTGAACTCGAGCGCGCGTTGTTCGTACTGGGCTCGAAGCTCCGCGGTCCCGATCTGGTCCTCTGCGATCGCGATCCGAACCGCATTGATGGTCAGGATCCTTCTGCCCAGCTCGAAGAGGTCATCGCGTGTCACGTCGTGCGCTCCGAGTGCCCTGCTCAGCACGTCGGCTCCGAACTGCGTCTCGAGCCCTGAGACGGCCCCCTCGATGTCCTTCGTGGCGGCGATGAGGCCGTTCGTATCGGCGTAGTCGGTCACCGCCAGCCACAGGAGCTCGCCGGAGAGCGCGATCCGGTTGCACGCGGCGCCCTCGCTCTCGCCCGCTGCGGCCCCGCCCCCGCAGGGGGCTCCCTGGAGATCCGCCAGCACCTGCTGCAAGGCGACGGCCTGTCGAAGGTCCACATCCTCGATGTCCTGATCGCCGACGCGCGCCACCTCGGGCTTGCTCATGCCGCAGGCGGACAAGGCGAGAGCGACGACGAGCACGATGAGCACGCGTGCGGAACGGGGAACGGACATAGAGGAACGAGTCTACCGGCCGACCTCTTGAGCGATGGACACGGTCTCGCCGAGCGCTTCTCGGAGCCGCGCTTCCACCCACGCGGGCAGCTCCGTGCTCACGACCCGCTCCGGCGCCAGGTTCAGGGTCCGTTTTGCCTCGTGGAAGGTGGCCCCCGGCACCCGCTCGGCGACGTCGAGCCGCAAGGCCTCCGGAAGCTCCACCGGACGGAGCCGGACCTGCTCGCGATAGGTCGAAACCTCCTCGATCCCGAGCAGCCGGCAGGTCACGCGCAGCGACGCGACCGCGAACAGGGTCGCCACCTCCGTGGGCAGTGCCCCGTACCGGTCGACCGTCTCCTCGCGGATCCGCTCCAGGGCGTCGTGATCCGCGGCGAGCGAGATCCGGCGGTAGAGCTCGAGGCGGAGAGATTCCTGCGCCACCCAGCCCGGAGGCACGAACGCCCGGACCGGAAGGTCGATCCTGAGCTCCTTCTCTTCTTCGATCGGCTGACCTTGGAGCTCGGCGACCGACTGCTGGAGGATGCGGCAGTAGGCGTCGAAGCCCACGGCCGCGATGTGGCCGTGCTGCTCGGCGCCGAGGAGGTTGCCGGCGCCGCGGATCTCGAGGTCTCGGAGCGCGATCCGGAAACCGGACCCGAGCGCCTGGTGACGAGAGATCGTCGCCAGGCGCTCGTGCGCCTCCTCGGTGAGCTCCCGGACGGGCGGGAAGAAGAAGTACGCGAACGCCCGGTCGCTGCTCCGCCCCACGCGCCCGCGGAGCTGGTAGAGCTGCGCCAGCCCAAGCTTGTCCGCCCGGTCGACGATCAGGGTGTTCGCGTTCGGCACGTCGAGTCCGGACTCGATGATCGTGGTGCAGACGAGGACGTCGGCGTCGCGATCCCAGAAACGGACCATCTGCCGTTCGAGCGTGTCCTCGTCCATCTGCCCGTGCGCCATGACGATCCGGGCCTCGGGCAGCTGTCGTTGCAGCCAGGCGGCCTGCCTGTCGATCGTCGCGACCCGATTGTGGACCCAGAAGACCTGGCCTTCGCGGAGGAGCTCCCGCCGGACCGCACCCAGCGCGAGACCCTCGTCGTAGCCGCCGACGTAGGTGAGCACGGGCTGCCGATCCTCGGGCGGCGTGTCGACCGTGGACATCTGCCGGATGCCGGTGAGCGCCATCTCGAGCGTCCGGGGGATCGGCGTCGCGGTCATCGTGAGGACGTCGACGTGCGCCCGGAAGCGCTTCAGGCGCTCCTTGTGAGCCACGCCGAACCGCTGCTCCTCGTCGACGACCAGCAGGCCGAGATCCCGGAACGAGACGTCGGCGCCGAGCAGGCGGTGCGTGCCGATCACGACGTCCACTCGGCCCGCGGCGACGTCGGCGACGACGTCCTTCTGCTGCGCTGGTGAGAGGAAGCGGGAGAGCATCGCCACCTTCACCGGGTACGGCGCGAACCGCTCGCCGAACGTGACGAAGTGCTGCTCCGCCAGCAGCGTCGTCGGCACCAGGACCGCGACCTGCTTGCCGTCCATCACCGCTTTGAAGGCGGCGCGAACCGCGATCTCGGTCTTCCCGAACCCGACGTCACCGCAGATCAGCCTGTCCATCGGCACCGGTCGTTCCATGTCCCCCTTGACCTCGTCGATCGCCGTCACTTGATCGCGGGTCTCCTCGTAGGGGAACGCGTCCTCCAGCTCCAGCTGCCATGGCGTGTCCGGGCCGAACGCGTGTCCCGGGATCGCCATGCGGGCGCTGTACAGGCGAACCAACTCCCCCGCCATGTCCTTGACGGCGCGCTTGACCCTCGCGGTCGCGCGGGCCCAATCGGAGCTGCCGAGACGGTGGAGCCGGGGTGCGTCGCCGCCGAGATACTTCGCCACCATGCCGACCTGCTCCGACGGCACGTACAGCTTGTCGTTGCTCGCGTACTCGAGGATCAGGTAGTCGCGCTCGGCCCCGGCCAGCTCACGGTGGACCACACCCCCGTAGCGACCGACGCCGTGGATCCGGTGAACCGCGAAGTCGCCGGGTTCCAGCTCCTCCGCGACGGACCTCGTGGCTCGGCTCGCGAACCTCGGTGCGCTCCGCGTGTGCCGGCGGGAGCCGAACAGATCCTCCTCGGTGACGACGGCGAGACGGCCGGGCTCGAAGAGGAACCCCGACGTGAGGGGGGCCTCGATCCGCTCGACGGGAAGGTCTCCGAGGACCTCGGCGGCTCGCTGCAGCGAACCGTGGCCGCGGCCGACGAGCACGATCCTCGTGCCGTCGGCCGCGGCCCGCTCGAGACGACTCGCCAGCTCGACCTGGTTGCCCTCCGCGGTTCCCCAGCCCGAGATGCCGAGATCGAGTCCCTCGGTGAACTCGGTCAGACGCAGTTGTACGTGACCCTCGATCGCTTCCTCGATCGGAGGGAGCACCTTCGGGCCCGGCCAGACGATCGCCTCGGCGAGCGCCTCGGCCTCCGCGTGGGTCTGCGCGGCTCGTTGGAAGGTGCGCTGGGCGTGGGTGACCACGATCCAGGAACCGGGCGGCAGGAGCTCCGCCGGCGTCGGCATGTGCTCGAAGAGGAAGGGCGCGAGCGTGTCGGACCCTTCGAAGCGAAGCCCGTCGGCCAGACGTTGGAGCCCGTCGCGGAACCGATCCGGCATGTGGACGGCCCGGTCCGCCGCGATCGACCGGAGCTCGTCGTCGGGCAGGAGCTCTCGCACCGGTGAGACCTCGATCGCGCCCACCTGTTTGGTCGAGAGCTGTGTCGACGGCGAGAACTCGCGGAGGCGCTCGATCTCGTCGCCCCAGTACTCGAGACGAGCGGGCCGGCGAGCGATGCCGGGGAACACGTCGACGACGCCTCCCCGGACGGCGAACTCCCCACGATGCTCGACGACGTCGACCCGGACATAGCCCAGCTCCGAGAGCCGCTCCGCGAGGACGTCCGGCGCGATCTCCACGCCTGCCGCGAGCTGCAGGGCAGCGACCGTCCCCAGGGTGGGCGGCACCACCTGCATCGCCGCGAGGTAGGGAGCGACGAGGACGAACGGTCTCTTGGCGAGGCGGAGGCGCCCGAGGGCGTCGGCCCTTCGGGCCGCGACCTCGGGCGCCGGGTCCATCCCCTCGTACGGCAACGCGTCCCAGGCCGGGAGCAGGGCGACGCCCTCCGGCCCCAGGTAGGCGCCGATCTCGGAGGCGAGCTCTTCCGCCTCCCTGGGGCCGGGGCTCACCACCATCAGGGGGGCGTCGAGCGCGACCGCGAGTCCCGCCAGGAGGAAGTCCTGTCCGGCGTCGGCCCTCGCGACGATCGGCCGGGCACGCTCCAGGAGGAGCCGTTCGAACGGCTCGGATATGACGAGGGTGTCGAGCACCTCCCGAAGCGTCATCCCACCTCCCCCATCGCGAACGCTGCAACGCGAACAGCCCCGTCCGCGATCGCGACGGGGCAACGAAGAAGGAAGTCTAGACGGCGTGGAGCCTTCCGCGGGGGCGGTCCGACGGCGCCGGATCGGCCTCGAGGTCGAACTCGGCTTCCCGGGCCGACAGCCAGGTCCAGAACGCGTCGGGTTCGAGCGGCTTCGCGATGTAGAAGCCTTGCGCCTCGTCGCAACCGAAGTCACCGAGTCGGTCGAACGTCTCCCTGTCCTCGACGCCTTCGGCGACGACCCGGAGACCGAGGTTGCGGCCCAGCTCCACGGTGGCCCGGACGATCGTGAAGTCCTCGACCCGGTCGAGCATGTGCGACACGAACGAGCGATCGATCTTGAGCTCCTCGATCGGCAGTCGCTTCAGGTAGGAGAGCGAAGAGAACCCGGTCCCGAAGTCGTCGATCGACAAGCCCACGCCGAGCCGAGCCAGCTCGTTCAAGACGGCGTCGGATCGTCCCGAGTCCGCGACGAGGAAGCTCTCGGTCAGCTCGAGCCGGAGGAGCGACGGCGAGACGTCGAACCGTTCGAGGAGACCGCTCACCAGGCCGGGCAGGTTCTGATCGAGCAGGCTTCGCGGGGACAGGTTGACGGCCACCGGCACGCGAACGCCGTAGTCGCCCCACGACCTCAGGGTGCGCACGACGTCCTCGATCGCCCAATAGGTCAGGGGCTTCAGCAGCACGGTCTTCTCGACCATCGGGATGAAATCGGCGGGAGACAGTCGCCCCAGCGTCGGATGCTCCCAGCGGATCAGCGCTTCGGCGCCGGCCACACGACCGTCCGACAGCCGGACCTTCGGCTGGAGATACATCCGGAACTGGCCGTCCTCGATCGCAGGCCGCACCTGCGTCACGAGGGTCAGGAGCTCCGGCTTGTACCGGTCGATCACCTCGTCGTAGATCTCGAAGCCGACGCCCGATTCCTTCGCCGCGTACATCGCGACGTCGGCATGACGGAGCAGCATGTCGGGATCCTCCGTGTGCGTCGGGTACAGGGCGACCCCCACGCTGCCGGAGACATCGAGATCGAGCTCCTCCACACGGATCGGCCGACGCAGGCCTTCGACGACACGCTCCGCGACGATCGAGGCCGTCTCGTCGTCGGGAAGGTCCGCCAGAAGGACACCGAACTCGTCGCCGCCGAGCCGTGCCATCAGGTCACCGTCTCGCAGCGACTGAGCGATCCGCGGCCCGATCGCCGCCAGGAGCTTGTCGCCGAAGTGGTGACCGAGCGCGTCGTTGATCTCCTTGAAGTGATCGAGGTCCATCAGCATCACGCCGATCTTCCCGCCCACCTTCTCGGCTTCCGCGATCGCCTTCACGAGGCTCCGCTGGAAGAGCAGCCGGTTGGGGAGGTCGGTGAGGTTGTCGTGCAACGCCTGGTACTCGTTCTCCGCTTGTTTGCGGGCGAGCTCCTCCGTCGCGAGCTCGAGGGAATGCGTCCTGTGCAGCATCTGCCACGCGAAGGCGAGCGGCGCGATGAAGACGACGATGCTCCAGAGGCCGATCTCGCGCGTCGTCGTCGCCACCAACAGACTGAACAACGCGAGGCCGAGGTAGGAGAGCAGGAACTCCGCCATGACGCCCCCGTGCATCGCGCGAAGGACGTGATCGAGTCGGTGGCGGTAGCGGAGTGTCTGCCATTCCGCGGTCACCATGGTGCTGATCGCGTAGCCGATGAGGGCCGTCGCGAGGACCACGGAGCCGACCACGAACCAGCGGTCGTGGAGATCGGTGAATCGGTGGAAGATCGTGGACATCGCGAGCACGGACAGGGCGAGCTGCGCGTGCCGGAAGACGACCGTGAGCGGAGGATGCTCGCGGCGAAGCTCCTCCTGATCGATCGACGCCGAGAACGCGAGCACCGCCGCGACGGGCGCCGGATACAGGAGGGCGATGGAGAGCTCCAGCGGGAAGCTCAGGCTGAAGGGGAAGGGCATCCTCCGTGGCATGGGCATGAGATGCACGAGCGCGATCGCCCCGGCCCACACCAAGATCTTCCAGTCGAGGAACCCGAGCGACGTGTGCCAGACCTCATAGGCGAGGTAGGCGAGGAGCGGGACCGCCACCAGGAGCTCGAACGCCCGCACGGCGAAGCGCCGCCCCGTACGAGAGGCGACGCGGACGGACGGCGCGTCGATCCGCGCTCGCCAATCGATCACCTCCGGTTCGTCGCTCCGATGGATGCCGGTCCTGCGCGGAGGAGAGGCGGCCTCGAAGAAGAGACCACGCCTCGCCAAGGGAGACATCGCGCTTGCACTCTGTATCGGCCCAGGTCGTGGGAGGCTGAAGGCGGTCGTCCCCCAGGGCCTACGGGGTGGGGGTGGAGCGATTGAACCGGTCCTGGGTGCGCTCCAGCCCGTCCGTGATCAGCGCACGGACGGCATCGGCCGCGTGGCCGACGAGGATCGCGAGGTCGGCTTCGTCGCGGCTGCCCACGGGCTGGAGCACGAAGTCCGCCGGGTCCTTTCGACCCGGAGGGCGGCCGATACCGACTCGGACCCGCAGGTAGTCGGGGCTTCGGAGCGCCTGATCGAGCGAGCGCAACCCGTTGTGACCGCTGTTGCCGCCGCCGAGCTTCACCCGGATCGTGCCTGCCGGGATGTCCAGCTCATCGTGGACGGCGATCAGCCGCGAGGGGTCGACCCCTTGCTTCTTGGCGAGGGAGGCATACGACGGACCCGATTCGTTCATGAACCGGGTGGATCGAGCGAGGATGACCCGCTCGTCACCGACCCGGATCTCCGCGGTTTCGACGGGCAGGAAGCGAACCTTCCGGAACCGCTCGCCGGCTTCCTCGGCGAGGTCCTCGGCGACCATCCGACCGACGTTGTGCCGGGTCCTCGCGTAGCGTTCGCCGGGGTTGCCGAGGCCGGCGACGAGCCAGGCCATCGGCTAGCTCTCGCCGTCCCCCTCGGGGGCCTTGGACTCGCCTTCGGCTCCCTCCTCGGATCCGGCGCCTTCGCCACCCTCGCCCTCGGCGGCTTCGCCCTCTTCGCCCTCCGGAAGCTCGCCCTCGCCGGCCTCCTCCTCGGCTGCGGCTTCGGCCTCGGGGGCCTCCTCGCCCGCCACCGCGAGGTCCAACTCGGTGTCCATCATCGCGGGCTCCACGACGGCGAGCACCATCGTGTCGGGATCGGTCAGGAACTCGACGCCTTCGGGCGGGGTGAGATCGCCGACACGAAGGGAGTCACCGATCTTCAAGGAGGTGATGTCGAATTCGATCCGCTGGGGGACGTTGGCCGGCAGGCTCTCGATCTCGACCTCGCGCAGGTGGTGTTCGATCACCCCGCCCGCGTGCACGCCGACGGAATCGCCGATCTCGTGGAGCTCGATGTTGACGGTGATCTTCTCGTCGCGGCGTACCGCCATGAAGTCGACGTGGATGAAGCGGTTGTGGATCAGGTCGCGCTGGATCTCACGTGCGATCGTGAGGTACTCCTGGCCGTCGAGCTTCAGATCCACCAGGACGCTGGCCTGACCCATCGCGTGGAAGACGTGCAGGAGATCGAGGGCGCTCACGTGGATGGACGTGGGCTCGACACCGGCTCCGTAGAGCGTCGCGGGCACGCGTCCGGTGGCGCGCAGACGGCGCGCGGGTCCCTTGCCCTTCTCGTTGCGCGGTTCGGCGCGGAGGCTTGCTTCCATGGCAGGTCAGAGGTCCTTTTCCCGAGTTGATCGCGGGCGGCATCCTACCAGCGGGCACGGGCGCGACTGTCTCCGCTGGATGCTCCCGTCCAGGTTGCGATGAACTTCCTCCCATAGCATCCTCCCCTCGATGCGACTCGCCCGCGCCGCTTTCGCTCTGGTGGGCATGCTCCTTCTCGCGGCGGCGTGTCAGGACATACCGCGTGCCAGGGAAACCCCCGATCTCCTCCCCCCGGGAAGACCGGAGCGCGTGGATGCCTCCACGTTCGGAACGCGCTGGCCCATCAAGCACGTGGTCTTCATCATCAAAGAGAACCGAACCACGGATCACATGTTCGGCCGCTTCCCCGGGGTGAACGGCGTCATCGAGGGGCTCGACGGTGACCGACGTCGCCCGCTCACGCCTGCGCTCGACCGTCTCCCGGAGGACATCCCCCACTGCTACGAGTGTGCGATCGAGTCCTGGAACGAAGGGCGGATGAACAGATTCGCTCAGAACGAACCCGGCGACCTCTACGCGTACACCCAGATGCAAGGTCGCGAGGACCTGCCCAACTACTGGCGGTGGGCGGAAGAGTACGCCCTCTCCGACAACTTCTTCGCGTCGGCGCAGGGGCCATCGTTCCCCAACCACCTCTTCACGATCGCCGCGCAGTCCGGGGGCACCCACTTCAACCCGAACCAGGATCAGGCGAGGGTCACGCTGTTCACACAGGACACCGGGCTCGCCAAGGCCTGGGGTTGTGACTCACTCGAGGAGGCGTACGTCGAGGTCGTCGACAGCGAGGGCCAGGTGGAGAAGGTCCCCCCGTGCTTCGACTTCAAGACCGAGGCCGACCTGCTGGACGGCGCCGGGATCCCGTGGGCGTACTACGCCGCTTGGAACGACCAGCGTGGCTACGTCTGGTCGGCGTTCTCGGCGATCCGCCGCGTACGGATGCAGCCGAAGGTGTGGCAGGAGCACATCTTCCCGGTGGATCATTTCGTCACCGACATCGAAGACGGACGGCTCGCGCCCGTCACGTGGATCGCGCCACGGTACGAGCTGAGCGAGCATCCCGAGTGGAGCTTCTGTCACGGGGAGAACTGGACCACCGAGATCGTGGATTCGATCATGCGGAGCCCGATGTGGAAGGACACCGCGATCTTCATCACGTGGGACGACTACGGGGGTTTCTACGATCACGTGCCGCCGCCACAGGTGGATGATTTCGGCTTCGGCTTCCGCGTACCGCTGCTGACGATCAGTCCCTACGCGAAGCCCGGCTACATCGACTCGCAGCTGGGTGAGTTCTCGAGCGTCCTCCGTTTCATCGAGGACAACTGGGGGCTGTCCCAGCTCACGCACCGCGATCGGGACGCGTTCAACCTCAGCTACGTGTTCGATTTCGACCAGAAGCCGCGGGATCCCGTCGTGCTTCCGCAGCGGACGGACTGCGAAGGCGACGCCTTCAGGCAGCCGAACGCGACGGGCTGAGCCGGAGCTGAGCGCCCGCGCGACGATACCTTCCGGGTGTCTCGTGCGTCTTCAAGGTATGGCGCGATCCCTCGCAGGGACCGAAGTGCAGGAAAGGACGGCGGTGACAGAGCCCAAGGGCGAACTGGCCGACCTCTACGTTCGGCATGTGCCGGCCGCCAACCGATTGGGATTCCTGCTGACCGGCGACCGTTCGCAGGCCGAGGATCTCGTCCACGACGCCTTCGTGCGCTGCGTCGGTCGGTTCGGGCACCTTCGGGCCCACGAGGCCTTCGACGCGTACCTGCGCCGCACCATCGTCAACCTCCATACGTCCCGGCTCCGCCGGCTGCGGGTCGAGCGGGAGTGGCTGTCGAAGGAAGCTGCGCGGCTGGGTCGCCCCGGGACGTCCGGCTTGCCGGACGTCCCGGGGCGCGAGGACATGTGGCGCCGGCTGCTGACGTTGCCGCCGCGCCAGCGGGCGGTCCTCGTTCTTCGCTACTACGAGGACCTGTCGGAACGAGAGACGGCGAACGCGCTGCGATGTTCGGTCGCCGCCGTGAAGTCACTGACGGCGCGGGCCACGACCGCGCTGCGTGAAGGGATCAGGGGTGAGGACGCATGACCACGGATATCGAACGCGAGCTCCGCGAGCTGTTCCGCGAGAAGGCGGGCGAGGCACCGACGGCGACCTTCGATACCTCTGGGTCCGCACCCCAGGAGGTCCTGCGGCGCGGCCGCCGCCGCCAGGTGGGAACCGTCCTCGGCTCGGCCGCGATCGTCCTCGTGTTGATCGTCGGCTCCGTGGCCGGGCTCAACGCGGTGCTTCGTGGCGAGGAAGATCCGTTCACGACCGGGGACTACGACATCTTCGAGCGCACCGCGACGATCGAGGCGTTCACGGTTACCAGCCCCTCCGATTGGTACCTGGTGAACGAGTGGCCGCTCTCGATGCAGATGGCGGTCGGGTCCGGGAGTTCCTCGGGTGAATGCACGGCCGCTCCGCCGGGTGCCGGACAACCGTCGCCGGTGTGCACGAGCAGCGAACCGTCGGTCCAGTTCGAACCGCTTCCCCAGGGCCTTCCGATGTTCCAGCTGTCGAATGCCGACATGGGCTTGGACGCCGTTTCGTGTGGTCAGGACCTACCGGCGGATGCCGCCGTCCTCTACGTCGGCCTCGACTACCAGCGCGCCATCTTCGGGGCGAAGGACCCGTCGATCGGCCCGTGGCCCGTGGGGCTCGAGGAGCCCGAAGCGGCCGGCGGCCCGTGCGGTGCGGGTCGGTACGCGACCTTCTCCGTCAACGGAGAGCCGTTCTTCGCGTGGGTCGGTTTCGGCGACGACGTGACCGACGCAGATCGATCCACCGTGCTCGCGGCGTACGAGTCGATGACCGTGGACGACACATGGGAGCCCGTGCCGCCGGAGCAGACGACACCGGCCTACGTCATCGCCGGTGGCGTCAACCAGGCCCGTCACGACTGGCGCCTCGAGGTACGGCCCTCGACAAGAGAACGTCAAGTTCTCTCTGGTCGGGAGCTCCGCCTTGAGCGATTTCACGGTTCCATCGGCCGTGATCGAGTGGGCGGCCACGGACCCGGTCTTCGGCGCCATCACCAAGCAAGCCGCAGCCGTCGAGTTCCGGAGCAAGGACGATCCATCCGTCGTCATCGCCGGGAACGATCGTTCCTCTCCCGCCGAGCATGCCGTTCGACTTCGATCTGTTCTTCATCGAGGGCACGGCGGGCGTCGACGGTGAGGCCGTGGCCGTCGGGCCGGACGGCGAGACGATCGACGGCGCCACGTCGATCGGGAGAGTGCGAGAAGAAGCCGTTCGCCTCTCCGGTTCCTTGCTGGGCCAAGGCTGGAGCGCACGATTCACCGGAGCGTTCGCCGACGAGTCCGCATGCATCAGACGTGCCCATCGGAGAGCCCTACCACCCCTTGTGCCCGAAACAGCTCGAGACATCGCTCGCCGGCCGGCAGCCCAGCCTCCACGGCTGGCTCACGGACGAACTGATCGTGTTCGCAGGCTCGGTGCCTCCCGAGGTCGTGGATGTCCGATTCGCGAGCGACGACGGCACGGATCCACCGCAGCAATCCCGGTGCCAGATGGGGCCGAGCGGCTGGACAGACCCCGAGTAGAACGTCTGCGCGATCGCGCTTCCGCCGGAGGGATCGGGCACGCTCGAGTACCTCGACGCCGAAGGGGCGGTGCTCTTCGAAGACGGGAACGGGTGGGGCCAGCGCGAACCGGCCGTAGCCGATGCACCCGTCGACCCGGTCCACGGCGGGAACTACTGGGCCGTCTACCCGTGGGTCGGCCCCGCCGGATCTCGCGAGGCGGACGACGTGAGCGCGCAGCTCCTCGACGGAGTTCGGCATCGAGGCGCTCCCGGGCGACCTCGCGTGCGACCAGGGTGCGGCGGAGGCGCTCGGGACGGACGCGCCGCAAGGCATCGGCGTGTACTTCGAGACCGAGGAAGACGCGAACGCGTTCGCCAGACAGGCCGGACTGCTCGACCACACCAACCCCGTGATCGCGCACGTCACCACCTATTGCCTGGACTGACCAACCGCTCCGCCCGGTGACAGGATGGGCGGATGGAAGCTCACCGCCGACGCCAGAGCTGGTTCGGTCAGAAGCGCCACATCAAGAGCTTCCTCAGCCTCGCCCTCCCGAACGCGTTCCTGAGGCTCGTCGCGCGCTTCGTGCCGTCCCTCCGGTCGGGACGCTTGCCGGCTCCCGCTCGTCTCGAAGAGGTGACCGGGTACGCCGACGGCGCCATGTTCGTGATGCTCGACCCGGCACGGTGCGAGAACGCGAAGGAGCTCTTCTGGGGTGACGGTCGACGCCCGAAGCCGAACGATCGACTCGCCCTCGACGTCGTGGCGAGGCTCGGGCGCGAGGCGGACGAGTTCCTCGACGTCGGCGCCTACACCGGCCTCTTCACGCTCGCGACGACCGCGGTCACGCCCGGCCTTCATGCGCACGCGTTCGAGATCGTGCCCGCGGTGGCGGACGCCCTGGAGGCCAACCTGCGCCGCAACGGCGTCGCCGAACGGGTCGCCGTGCACCGAGAGGGCCTCGGCGAGCCCGGTTCCACGATGCGAGTGCCCTCGGGCGAGGGAGGCTCGGCGCTCCCTTCCTTCTACTCCAGCCGGATGCGCTTCGAGAAGGGCGAGGACGTCAGCTTCCGATCCCTCGATTCCATCGGCGCGCTCCTGCCCGCCGAGGCGCGGGTGGTCATGAAGGTGGACGTCGAGGGGACGGAGGACGCCGTCTTCGGAGCGGGCCAGATGTTCCTCGAGACCTTCCGCCCGGACATCCTCTGCGAGGTGTTGGCGGAGGCCGACGGCACTCGACTGGACGAGCTGCTGGCTCCTGCGGGCTTGCGTCGGTACCTCGTCACGAACACCGGGCTCGAGGAGACACCGCGGATCGTGCCAGACCCCTCGTTCCGTGATTGGCTCTTCTCCCCGCGAACGCCCGACGACCTCCGGACGCGAGGGCTCCCGGTCGCCTAGACCTGGTTGTCCCCGCCGAAGATCTCGGAGACGGACGAATCCTCGAAGACGGCGCGAAGACCGTTCGCGATCAGCGGCGCGATCGAGAGCACCTTGAGCTTGGCGAACGTCCGCTCTTCGGGGATCGGCACCGTGTTGGTGACGACGACCTGCTCGATCGGGGCTTCCTCCAGGAGCTGGCGAGCCTTGCCGCTGAACAGGCCGTGGGTCGCCCCGACGAAGGTCGGGCCCGCGCCCATCTCCGCGAGCACCTGGACGCCTTTCGAGATCGTCGCGGCGGTGTCGATCATGTCGTCGACGATCACGCATGGCCGGCCCTGCACCTCACCGACGACCGCCATCTCTTCGATCTTGTGGGCTTCCTTCCGCGAGCGTCGCTTGTAGAGGAACGCCAGGTCGGCGTGGAGTTGCTCGCGCAGCTTCTCCGAGGTCTTGATCCGCCCGGCGTCGGGGGCGACCACGACCAGGTTGTCGCCGTAGAGCCCGAGGTCGTCTTTGAAGTAAGCGGAAAGGATCGGCAACGCGGTCAGGTGGTCGAACGGGAAGTCGAAGTACCCCTGGATCTGCCCCGAGTGCAGGTCGACCGAGATCACCCGGTCCGCGCCGGCCGTCGAGAGGAGATCGGCGACGAGCTTGGCGCTGATCGGCTCGCGGGAGAGCGCCTTGTGGTCCTGCCGCGAGTACCCGTAGAACGGGATCACGGCGTTGATCCGCTTGGCGGATGCGCGTTTCATCGCGTCGATCATGATCAGCTGCTCCATCAGGGCCTCGTTGACGGGCTCGTAGTGCGACTGCACCACGAACACATCGGCGCCGCGGACGCTCTCCTCCGCCCGGAAGTAGATCTCACCCGACGCGAACCGCCGCAGCTCGCTGCGACTCACCGGGATCCCCAGGTTCTCCGCGATCTCCGCCCCGAGGGCCGGATGGATCGTGCCGGAGAACAGCATCATCCGCTTCTTGGTGATGATCTCCACGGTCGCCCCCTAGGTCTTGCCCTTGGAAGCGTGCTTCGCGTCCGTCCGCTTCCGGTAGCCCTTGACGTTCTTCTGGTCCGCCCGCTCGACCCCCAGCGCGCCCGCAGGCACGTCCTTCGTGATCACCGAGCCCGCTCCCGTCACGGCGCCCTTGCCGATCTTCAGCGGCGCCACCAGCATCGTATCCGACCCGATCCTCGCCCCGTCCGCGATCACGGTGGGGTGCTTCCCGTAGCCGTCGTAGTTCACGACGACGGTCCCCGCACCGATGTTCACGCCGGCGCCGATCGTCGCGTTCCCGAGGTAGGCCAGGTGCTTCGCCTTCGAGCGCTTCCCGATCTTCGAGGCCTTGACCTCGACGAAGTTCCCGATCTGCGCGCCGTCCTCGAGGACGGCACCGGGCCGGAGTCGCGCGAAGGGCCCGACCTCGCATCCCCGGCCCACCCTGGCGTCCTCGAGGACCGAGAACCACACGACGGAGGCGTCGCCCACGCGCGAGGCGGCGATCGCCGTGGAGGGGCCGATCGTGCAGCCCGAACCGATCCGAGAGTCACTCTCCACGAAGGTGTTCGGGTAGATCACGGTGTCCCGTCCGATCTTCACGTCGACGTCGATGTACGTCGCCGACGGGTCGACCATGCCGACGCCGGCGGCCATATGCGTCTGGTTCGTACGGCCGCGGATCACCGACTCCAGCGCCGCCAGCCCCGCCCGTGTGTTGGCGCCGAGGATCCCACCGGTGTCACAGAGGACGGCGTCGACCCGCTCGCCCTTGTCGAGGAGGATCGAGATCGCTCGGTTCAGGTAGTACTCGCGCTGGCGGTTGTCGCGGTCGAGGAGCGGCAGGGTGGCGTAGAGCAGGTCCCGCCGGAAGCGCGACCCAGTTCGTCGCGACCTCGTGGATCTTGCGAACGGCGGGCGGAGCATCCCGTCCCTCGATCACGTCGGTCACGCGCGACCCCTCGCGGACGACCCGCCCGTAACCGCCGGGCCGTTCGAGGACGGTGGACCCCAACGTGACGGCCGCCCCGGTCCGGCGATGGGAAGCCAGGAGCTTCCTGAGGTCGGAGACCGTGATCGGGTCGAAGTCGCCGTTGGCGATGAGTACGTCATCCACCTTCCCGACGGCCTGCTCTGCGAGCTGTACCGCGTGCCCGGTGCCGAGCTGCTCGGCCTGCTCGACGAATACGGGCGCGGGCTTCAGCCCCCAGGACTCGACGGCATCGCGGACGTCGTCGGCCCCGTGGCCGACGACGACCACGATCCGCGCCGGCTTGGCCGCGCGCACCACCTGGAGGGCGTGCCACAGGAGTGGGCGTCCGCAGACCGGATGGAGGACCTTCGGGATACCCGACTTCAGACGCTCGCCCTTGCCCGCGGCGAGCACCACGGCGGCGAGCGATCGGGTGGAGCGTTTGGCGGCTGTGCCCACGTGGGTCCTTCGCGTCTCGTGGTGAGTCGGGGGCAAAGGGAAGACCGGAGTCATGGTCCCATACGGCCGCGACACGTGGAGCCTCGCGGTTCCTGTGTGTGCAGGCGGGTTCCGGGGGGAGGAAAGAGCAAGCTCACGACACACCCTGACCCACATGTCAAGGTTCCCGTTCAGACCCGTTCCGAACTTGACAAGCTCCGAATCGTGTGCCGGGAGCTTAGGGGGCTTCCGGCGGCTTACCAGCGCTTACCGGGTCTCCTGGGGGCCGCTCAGCCGGTGACGACCTGTGCTGTACGACCCCACCGTGGACCGTGCCTCAGGGCCCAAGACGCCGCGACCGTGCGTCGATCTGAGCAGGGAAGACAGCTCAAGCTTCGAACCGGCGGCAGTCGCTCGTCAGCCTGTTGCTCACACCCCTGGCGCGCCATTCCAGGGCCTACTGGCGGCAGATGTGCTGGTAGGGGCGGCCGGGTAGGAGGTCGGTCCACTCGGCGCGGGTGAGGTCGCGCCCGGCGACCTGGCACGCGAAGCGTTCCCACGTTCGCAAGTCCATCGCCCATTCCTCGCCGCTCGAGAGGTAGTTGATGAACAGGTCGCCGTTCGGCTCGAACGTCGGCACCGTGATCGCCGCCTGTTCGTTGGGGAAGGCATTCCCCAGAGGCTTACGCGATCGGAGGTCCAACAGGGTCGTCGTCTGGTCACTCGAGCCGGCCACGAGCAGGCGGCCGTCCGGCGAGAACCCGATCGTATAGACGGTGCCGGTCGCCATCTGGATGGGCGGTCCAAGCTGCTTGCCGTCGCGGGAGTCCCACAACACCACCTGCCCGTCCCCCGTTCCGGCTCCCAAGACACGGCCGTCCGCCGAGAAGGCGATGGAGTTGGCGTGGCCATCCACGTGCGGTGTGAACAGCTCCACGCCGGAACGAGCGTCCCATACCACGATGGAGGAATCCGGCTGGCAGCACCCCAGCGCGGCGAGGGCCCGGCCGTCCGGGCTGAAGTACAAGCCGCCCGCCCCATACCGAACCCCCTGGGAGTACAGGAGCTGTTCCGTCGCGAGGTCTCGCACCTCGACAGTCGAATCGGAGTCCTCCTGGCCTTGGGTCTGGGTGGCCAAGAGCTTGCCGTCCGGGCTCACCGATATCTGCCACACGGGGTCGGAAAGATGGAGGGTGCGCACGACGGACCGCGTCCGGACGTCCCAGAAGATGACGTTCCCGTTGATTCCTCCCGTGGCCAACGTTCGGCCATCGGGCAGGAACGAGAGGGCGAACGTCGCCGATCCATTCCTGGCCGGCAGCGTGTCGATCGGCCGGAGGGATCGAAGGTCGACGAGCGCGATGGTTCCGTCGGCCTGGACCGTCGCCATGAGCGTGCTCTGCCCGTTGATCGCCTGGCAGGGCGCCACGGGACACGCCATGGCCGGAGCGTTCCAGCGGACCGTCCGGCCCAGGCGCTGCTTGCCGGAGAGGTCCCACGCCACCACGCTCCCGTCCTCGCCCCCGGCGAGGGCCGTGCGCCCTGAGGGGACGACGACCACGTTCATTCCACTGGCCTGGGCGGTGAAGGTGTGGACGATCGAGCCGGAGGTGATATCCCACACCCGCACCCCGCCGTCGAACGAGCGGCCGAGGATGCTCGTTCCGTCGGGTGTGAACGCGACGCCGGTGATCCATGCGTTGACAGGCAGAGCCTCGAGCGACCGGTGCCCGCCGGTGCGCAGATCCAGCACCGCCAATGAACCGCTGGGGTCCGCGGGATTGTCGTTGTTCTGGCCGAGGGCCACGAGATGGCCGTCGGGCGAGAGGGACAAGGGTCCACCTATCGGGAATCGGCGCAAGATCCGGCCGGTCGTCGCGTTCCACAGGATCGTCTCTCCCTGGGACGCCGACGTCACGAGTACTCCCCGGCGGGTGAAGGTGACTTCTGCCTCCTGCTGTCCGGGGCGCACCGGGTAGCCCCGCTCCCACACGACCTGTCCGCTCTCCGCATCCAGCAGGAGGAGTCGCGCGGTCGCCACCGGGCCCGGGGCGGGTGAATCTGTGGCCACTCCCGCGGCGAGCCGTTTCCCGTCTGGCGAGAACGCTACCCTCATCAACCTCAGGGGGCCCTCGAGGACGAGCGAAGGCCAGGATCCGATCATCCGAACGCCCCTGGTGGCCACATCGACCAGGTTCAGCTTCGACGTCGTTCCCGTGGCCGTGACCACGGCCAGCGTGCGGCCGTCCGGTGAGAATGTCATCCCCTGCAGGGAGACAGAGGCGTCGAGTCGCACCGTCGGCCCGCGGGCCTTCCACGTCCGGAGGTCGAGAATGTGGACCGCTCCCGCGGAATCGCCGGATGCCAGGAGCCGGCCATCGGGACTGACAGCCAGCGCGGACACCGCGGTTCGAGACGGTCGGATGACGCGGAACGCCGCCGGGTTCTTCTGCAGGACAGCGAGAAGGGCACCGCGGGTCTCCGGAAGTTCCTGCAACTTCACGCTGGCCACCGCAAGCAGGAGTGAGCGGCTCAGGTCCGTCTCGGTCATCGCCAGCGTGCCGAGACGCTGGGCGTCCGACCGCAATGCCTGGACTTCGGCCGCCGTCTGCGCGTCCCGAGCCCGACCTCGCTGCACGAGCGCCAACGCTCCCGCGAGGAGCGCCACCACGAGGAAGATCGCTGTTCCCACGAGCAGCCCTCGCAGACGGCGGTTCGTCCTTCGTTGCTTCACTGCCTCCTGCTCGCTCGCCTCTCGGCTCCTGGACAGGAACTCCCGCTCGAGCTCGTTCAGCTCGCGCCCGTGTCGAGCGGCCCAATCGAGGGTGATCGACAGTCGCGTCCCACGGTACAGCTCGGCGAGATCCCGCCCGCGTTCGTCCCACTGCTTCGCGGCCTGCGTGATGTGTGCGCGCAGCTCCCGTCCCTGGACGTCCTCCTCAAGCCAGGCGCGAAGGCGCGGCCACTCGCGGATCAGCGCTTCGTGCGCCACCTCCACAGTGCCGTCGGCCGCAGTCAGCAAGCGATCCCGCGTGAACCTGTTCAGCACCGACTCGACGGCGGGCGTCTGGTCGAACTCCGAGACTGGGACGCGCCGGCGAACGGCGGCGTCGCCCTCGCCCCGCCCGACGAGACGGAGCAGGAGCGCACGGGCCGCCTCTCGTTCCTCGCCCTCGAGCTTTCCGAAGGACGCCTCGGCGAGCCGCGCCACGGCACCCCGGACACCGCCGGTGCGCTCGTGGGCCTCAAGGCGCAGCCACCCACCGTCGCGCCCTTGCCACAGCTCGACGAGCGCGGTCGAGAGGACGGGCAGCCCGCCCGGCTCCTCCGCCACTTCGTCCACGAGCGCATCGACCAGGGCCGTCTCCACTCGGAGGCCGACCCGCCGGGCCGGCAGCTCGATCGAGCGGCGGAGCTCGTCGGGCGTCATCGGTCCGATCAGCATCAGATTCGACGCCAGCAGCTCGGCGAGCTCGGGGTACGGGGCGCAGTGGCCGGTGTAGTCGGCACGGATCGTCACGACCACGACGGCTCGTTCAGGATCACGCGCCAATTCGACGAGCCGTTCGATGAAGGCGGCACGCTCCGATTCGTCGGCGCTGGTACTGAAGACTTCCTCGAACTGATCCACCACCAAGACGAGACGCTCGCCGGGACCGTCCGACGTGAGAGCCGCCTCCAAGGCGTCCACGGGGTGTTCGCCGGGGCGGAGGCTCGCGCGGCCCCACCGCTCGCTCCCGGGAAGGATGCCGGCGGCGAGCGACGGAAGCAGTCCGGCCATGACCATCGAGGACTTCCCGCTGCCGGATGGTCCGACCACGCCGAGGAGCCCCATCCCCACCGACCGCGCGGCGAGCTCACCGACCAGCCGTTCGCGGCCGTAGAAGTAGGGGGCGTCCGATTCCTCGAAGGCCGCCAGTCCCTTGTACGGGCACGCGTCCGTGCGACCGCCGGTGTTCGGAGTCCCGTAGATCCTGCCGAGCTTCAAGGCGATCACGTTGTTGGCGAAGTCGAGTCCTTCCGCCTGCTTGCTCTTGCCGGCGGCGAGCCATTCCGCGGCCGCGGCGAGCCGGTGCTTCGCTTCGTCTCGCGCCCATTCGTTCACGACCTCGTGCACGCGCGCCGGCACGCCGTTCGACGCGCGAAGCATCGATTCGGCGGGCAGCTCCTCGACATCGCCGACGTACGACCGGGCGATCTCGACGACGCCGTCGAGGCCGAGCGGGCCGAGCCGGCGGTGGCCGTCGCCTCGCAGGTCCACGCGATCCACGAGGTCGGCGAGGGCAGGGTGTCCTTCGGCGTCGCGGAGCAGTCCGAGCAGGAGCACGGGGCCGGAATCGATCATCTCGATCGACTCGCCGAGCGCCACGATTGCTTTCCCGTACAGATGCAACTCGTCCAGCACGTACAGCGTTGGCACAGTCGCCCTACGAGCGTCGGCGATGGCGGCGAGTGTCTCCGCACCGCCCGCGCCACCCGAACCGGAATAGCGGACTGCGCCGCCACCCATCAGCACGTGAGCCGCGAGTTCGGCCGCGAGCCGAGTCTTCCCGATACCCGCAGGCCCAGAGACGAACACGACCCGTCCGTGGCTGCGGCGGGCCTGCCGCCATGTGCCTCGCAGCCACCGCCGTTCGTGTTCTCGGGCCGCGAGGGGCACGAAGTCGTCGAGCTCCGGTGGGAGCGGCGCCTTCGACGGCGCCACTTGGGGACCGACGACGCGAGCCTCGATGGTCGAGCGGACCTCGAGCAGTTCGACCGGCTGATCGAATCCTTTGAGTTCGGCGGTCCCTCGCGACTCGAACGCCACGTCCTCGAGTCCGCGTGCCAACTCCGCGACATCCATGGTGACGAAGACCTGGCCGGCGGCGGCCTTCGAGCAGAGCCTGGCGGCCATGTTGAGCGCCTTGCCCCGGTAGCCGTCCTCCACCGGGATGGCCGCACCACAATCGATCCCGATACCGACGGGCAGGGGAAGCTCGGAATCTTCGTCCGTGGCCTCGCGGCACGCCTCCTGGAATTCGAGCGCGGCGCGGATCGCTTGAGGCGTCGAATCGAACACCGCGAGGGCTTCGTCGCCTCTGAGCCCGAGAACCGTCCCGCCCCGCGCCTCGACCGCGTCCACGGCGAGATCGGCGAACCTCATCGCCAGGCGCGCGGCGGTCTCGTCGCCGCGCTCACGCGTAAACGTTGAGTAGCCGCGGATGTCCGAGATCAGGAACGTGCGAACCACGGCGCCCGGGGACGACGAGTCCTCACGGGTATTGGGCATGACGCCCACCGAAAATCCTCCTCACCGTGAGCACCACAGGAGCGCCAGGTGGAGGGAAGTATGAATAGAGGGACCCGAGAGGTGCAAGCGTTCCCTCGGAACGTGCGCCGCTGATCTGCGTCCAGCACCCGCTACTGGGTCGGCTCGGAGTACAGGCAAGTGACCTGCGGTTACTGGCTCAGAGACGCCCATGTACATCGTTCCGGGGGGAGGAGTCGAACCTCCATACCAGGCTCCAAAGGCCCGTGTCTTGCCGTTAGACCACCCCGGAGGGATCGGCGTCGATTCTGGCAGGCCTGGAAAGCTCGGGAGGGGCATCCACCACGATCGAGCCGGGGACGGCCCGGGCGATGTCCGGCGCCGTCGCGAACGGGCACAGCGCGACCACCGTTGGTCCCGAGCCGCTCATGACCGCACCCTCCGCGTCCGCCTCCATGAACGCCTCGATCGTGTCCGAGATCTCCGGATGACGGGCGGCGACCGGCTCCTGGAGGTCGTTGTACAGGGCGCTCCCGAGGAGGGCGTTGTTGCCGGCCTCCGCCGCGGCGATCAGGGCTCCCGCGTCGGGTCCCGTCGCCGCCCCCTCGTCCCACCACGCGTAGGCGTCCGCCGAGGACACAGCGAACGTCAATGGCTTCACGACCCACGTCGTCGATTGCACGAGTACCGGCGACACCCGCTCACCGCGGCCCTCGGCGTACGCGGGCTCGCCGAGGAGCAGTGCCGGGACATCGGAACCGATCGCCCCCGCCAGTCGAGCGAGGCCGTCGCGACCCCGGCCGACGGCCCAGAGCTCATCGAGCAGCAGCAAGGTCGCGGCGGCGTCGGCCGAACCGCCGCCGAGGCCGGCGGCGACCGGGATGCGCTTGTGGATGGAGATCCGGGCACCGGGTGGTCGCGCGCCGCCGGCCTCGGCGGCCAACGCGCGAGCGGCTCGGAGCGCGAGGTTCGTGTCGTCGGCGGGGACCCGCTCGGCGGCGGGCCCTTCGAGCGACAACGTCAGCTCGTCGGCAGGCTCCACCGTCACGTCGTCGGCGAGCGAGATCGGGAGGATCAGCGTCTCGACGTCGTGGTAGCCGTCGTCGCGACGCCCCAGCACGCGCAGGAAGACGTTCAGCTTCGCGTGCGCCGCCATCTGGAGCGCCGTCATTTCGGAAGCGCCCTCAAGTTGCGAGGCCCTCTGGTGGGAGCGCCACAGATGGATGCGCCACAGACGGAAGGGCCTCGGCGATCCGCGCGAAGTCCTCGAGCGAGAGTGTCTCGGCTCGAGCCGAGGGGTCGACGCCGGCTGCCTCCAGAAGGGCGTCCGCCGCCTCGCCGTCGACCCCGAGCCGTCGGAGGGCGTTCCGCATCGTCTTCCGCCGCTCGGCGAACCCTGCATCCACCACCGCCCACAGGCGCTCCTCGTCGACATCGACCGCCGGACTCTCCAGGCGCTGGAGGCGGACGATCACCGACTCCACCTTGGGGCGGGGCCAGAACACGGACGGCGGCACGCGGCGCACCAGCGTCCCCTGGGCCCGGTAGGCGATCCTCACGCTGGGGATCCCATATGCCTTCTCGCCCGGCGTGCCGATCAGGCGCTCCCCCACCTCCCGCTGGACCATGACGACGAGCCGGCCCACCTGGGGCACGTGCCGCAGGGTGTCCAGCACGAGGTGGGTCGCGACGTTGTAGGGCAGGTTGGCGGCGAGAACCCACTCGTCCTCACCGAGCTCATCCCGCCACTCACGATCCGTCGCATCCGTGTGCAGGACGCGGACGCGATCCAAGCCCGCCACCGATTCCTCGAGTGCGGGGATGAGCGATGGATCCACCTCGACGGCGAGTACGTCGGCACCGGCTTCGGCGAGCGCTCGCGTGAGCGAGCCGAGGCCGGCGCCGATCTCGACGACATGATCGCCAGGACCCACGCCGGCATCCGATGCGATCGCGCGAGCGAGATTCGGATCGATCAGGAAATGCTGTCCGAGCGATCGCTTCGGCCGGATCCCGTGCCGGTCGGCGAGGGCACGCAACGCGCCCGCGCCGAGCGATCCAGGTATGTGCTTCGCGACTCACGGCCGGAGCGTAGCGAGGTAGGAAACGGTTCGGTCCCGGGCCGATGGCCCGGGACCGAACGTGAAGGGGGGCGCTGGATGGTGTGCGGACGACGTCAGCGACGGGCACGATCCCCATGGCCGAGAGGAGCTCCCCGGTCGTATCCGTGTTGGTCGAGCCCTCGCGCACCTTCCCCGAACGCGAGAACCCGCACGGACTCAGCCGAGGATGTCCCGACGCCTCCGACGGAAACCGAAGTCTCGGCGGCAAGGCTCGTGCGCTTCCGACCGAACCTCACCGCTCCGTCCACCACCCAGACCCCCACATCGATCGAGCGACGGTTCGGTGACGACATCACACACGGAACCGTTGGGTTCCTTCGAGCCGTGATCCGAGCGCCATCCATCCGTCGTCCCGTTCCTCGAGACGCTGAGTGAGCCGCCACCCGGTCTCGAAGCTGTTGTGGAGACCGCACGCTAACAAACCCTCAACTCTCACTGCAACCTTGAGCACCGAACGGCTGTTCGAGCGGCGGAGCTACGAGATTCCCGGGGAACGCGTCGTTCGCGTTCCGCGAAGTGGCCTCCGCGACGGTTCGCATGTCCTCATCGCGCACGCGTGCGACCTCGGAGATGGTGAACAGGACGTTCGCCGGTTCGTTGTCGCGGCCGCGAAGCTTCTGCGGAGCGAGGAACGGTGAGTCGGTCTCGACGAGGAGACGGCCGATATCCACCGCACGGGCCGCCTGCCGGAGATGCTCGTTCTTCGGATAGGTCACGTTGCCCGCGAAGCTGACCCAGTAGCCGCGCTCCGCGCACTCGCGGGCGATCGTCGCGTCACCGCTGAAGCAGTGGATCACGACGCGTTCGGCCGAACCCTCATCCAGGACTCGAAGGACATCGGGCCACGCGTCCCGGACGTGCACCACCATCGGCTTGCCCGACTCGTTGGACAGTGCGATATGCGCCTTCAGCGTGGAGATCTGGTCCTCGGCGGGCGATCGCATCCGGTAGAAGTCGAGGCCGCACTCCCCGACCGCCACCACTCGGGGATCGTGGAGGAGTTCCTCGATCCTGGCCCCCGCCGCCGTGTCGAAGAACTGCGCGTCGTGTGGATGCATCCCGGCCGTCGCGAAGACGCCGGCGATCGAATCGGCCATCTCGAGCGACCTGGCAGAGGTCGCGGGGTCCACGCCGACGCAGATCAGCCGGTCGACGCCGGCCTCCTTGGCTGCCTCGACCACCAGTGAAGGTTCCCGGTCCACCAGGAACAGGTGGCAGTGTGTGTCCACCACCCCCCTCTGTACCGGGAGTTCAGGGTTCGGTCCGCCCATCGGCGCGCGATGATAGGCGGTCTCAACTTCCGGTGCATCCGAGGAGATTCACGTGAAACATCAGGCCGACACGAAGGCCCGCCGGATCCGCCCTAGTCGTCCGCGTCGACCCGCGGGAAGAGTGACTCGCCCTTCGTGGTTCTCGTCCCGGGCGCCATCCGACCCCAAGCTCCCGCATGGGCGAGCCGCTGCGACTCGAGGGTTTCCTCGATGCCCAGCTGCTCCCAGAGACGCCCGGCGGCGCTCGGCATGACGCAGGAGATCAGGATCGTGAGCGCGCGGAGGGTCTCGGCGGAGGCGTAGAGGATCGAGGCGAGCTCCCCCTGCCTCGCGGCGTCCTTCGCCAGGGTCCAGGGCGACCGCTCGACCATGTAGCGGTTGGCGCGGATGACGACGTCGTAGACGGCCGCGAGCGCGGCCGTAGGCCGCACCGCGAGCATCTCCTCGTCGTACCGCCGTACGGCTTCGGCGATCACCTGCGGGAGGTCGGACTCCGCGCCCTCGACCGTCGCCTCGGGGACGACCCCGTCGAAATACGAGCGGAGCATGGCGAGGACCCGTGAGGCCAGGTTCCCGATCCCGTTCGACAGCTCCGCGTTGTGCCGGTCCACCATCGACTCGAGGGAGAACGAACCGTCCTGGCCAAACTGGACCTCGCGCAGGAAATACCAGCGGTAGGAGTCGACACCGAACCGGTCGAGGAGCTCGAACGGGTGGATCCCGGTGAGGTTCGTCTTCGACATCTTCTTCCCGCCCACCGTGAGGTACCCATGGGCCCAGACCTGCTTCGGGGGCTCGATGTCCGCGGCCATCAGCATCGCTGGCCAGTAGATCGCGTGCTGGCGCAGGATGTCCTTGCCGATCATGTGGATGTCGGCGGGCCACATCCGGGCGAACCGCTCCTCGTCGGACCCGTAGCCGGCGGCGGTGATGTAGTTGGTGAGGGCGTCGAACCAGACGTACGTGACGTGGTCGGGATCCCAGGGCAGCGGGATCCCCCAGTCGAAGTTCGTCCGGCTGATCGAGAAGTCCTGGAGCCCTCCCCGTATCAGGGACAGGACCTCGTTCCGCCGCGTCTCTGGTTCCACGGCGGATGGTCGCTGCTCGTAGTGCTCGAGCAGCCGGTCTCGGTAGGCCGAGAGGCGGAAGAAGTAGTTCTGCTCCTTCATCACCTCGACCGGCCGCTCGTGGATCGGGCAGAGACGCCCCTCGAGGAGGTCCGACTCCGTGTAGTAGAGCTCGCAGGACACGCAGTAGAGGCCCTCGTAGGTGTCCAGGTAGATGTCGTCCCGGCCGTTGCCACGCACTTGGTCAAGTAACTTGACTACCGCTTCCTTGTGGCGGGGTTCGGTCGTCCGGATGTAGTCGTCGTAGGCGATGTCCAGCCGCTTCCAGACCTCCCGCCATTTCGGCTCCATCTCGTCCACCCACCGCTGGGGGTCGACGCCGGCGTCGGTCGCCTTCCGCTGGATGTTCAGGCCGTGCTCGTCGGTCCCGGTGAGGTGGAAGACCTCCTCCCCGCGGAGCCGATGATGACGCGCGAGCACGTCCGCGGCCACGGCGTCGTAGGCATGGCCGATGTGGGGCACGTCGTTCGGGTAGTAGATCGGCGTGGTGAGGTAGAAGACGTCCCGGCCCATGGCCGGTCATCGTACCGGGGTCAATCCAGGCAGCCGGCGTCCTCCCCGAGTCGCCGAAGCCCCTCGAGGTCGCCCGCACCGAAGACGCTCACGCTGAAATTCGGGCGACGTCCCGAGTACATGAGCTGGTCGGGGTCCCTCACGTGATCGAGACCCATGATGTGCCCGAGCTCGTGGAGCAGGACCGAGCCGTGGGCGTATCGGTAGCCGAAGCCGGGGGTCGCGGTCGCGTCCGCGTCCATCACGATGATCCCCCCGAAGTACTGGTCCTGGTCAGCGAACAGGCCGGCCATCGTCTTGGCGAACGCGATCGACGGGCGGGGGTCGCCAAGGAGCCGCAGGATCTTCGTGTAGCCGTCGTGATCGACCCAGATCAAGATGAGCTCCGCCTTGCGAACCACGCCCTCGTAGCGCATCCGTTGGTACGCGCGGATGAACGTCTCGCTGGTCGTGCCGACCGACCGGAACTCGATCCCGGTCGCGCGGGTCACGCGGCGAAGAGCTTCCGTCAGATCCGGCCGCACGGGCGAGATGGCTCCGGCCGCGTTGACGGCATAGGTGATCGGGTCGCACGGGTTCCATCGGACGGGGGCGCCACCGACCCGTTCGAGGAACCGGAACGCGCCGTCGACATCGGGCCGGAAGGTCGGTGCGGTCGGCGACAGCGCCGGGGATGGCGTGGCGGTCGCGGCCGGGATCGGCGACGGAGTGGCGCTGGACGCGGCAGCCAGATCCCTGAGGTCGGCGGGGTCCTTCAGGAGCGACAGGACGGCGAGCACCCCGAGGACGATCGCCACGAGGAACGAGAGCACGAACGCCGCGAACAGCGGGGCGGAGCGCTTCCCTTGGTCCGGGCGCGGGGGCAGGTTGAGGGGCGGCAGGTCGAGAGGCGGGGGAGCCTGGGACATGCGGGGAGTGTAGGGAAGGCACTACCCGTCGCGGAAGGACCGAACGGCTCGTGTGCCGTCAGCCGTCTGAGATCGCGGCCCGGTAGAGCTCGTTGGCGCTCGCGCCGTGGCGTTCCGCCACGGCGCGAGCGGCGTCGCGCGTACGCATACCGCCCTCCACGAGAACCCGAACCTCGGCGAGGAGCGTCTCGGGATCGGGCGCCTCGGGGTCGTGCTCGCCATCGACCACGACGGCGACCTCTCCCTTGAGCGCTCGCTCGTCGAGCTCGGCGAGGACCTCCTCGGCGCCGCCCCGGACGACCTCCTCGTGGAGCTTCGTCAGCTCTCGGCAGACCGCGACGCGTCTGTTCCCGAGGGTGGTGAGGATCTCTCGGAGCAGCGTGTGCACCCTTCGAGGCGACTCGAAGAACACGATCGTCCGTGGATCGTGCCGGAGCGCCTGCAAGCGTCGGCCCCGATCGCCGGGACGCCTCGGGAGGAACCCCTCGAACACGAACCGATCCGTCGGGAGCCCCGACAGGACGAGGGCGGCGATCGCGGCCGACGGGCCGGGGACCACGCGCACGTCGATGCCGCGCTCGACCGCCAGCTGCACCACCCGGTAGCCGGGATCGGAGATGCTCGGCATCCCCCCGTCCGTGACGACCGCGACGTCGTCTCCGGCATCGAGGCGTTCCATGAGCTCGACGGCGCGATCGTCCTCGTTCCCCTCGAACATCGAGACGAGAGGCTTGCGGAGATCGAGGTTTCGGAGGAGGCGGCCGGTGCGCCGCGTGTCCTCCGCGGCGACGAGCGCGACCGACGCCAGCGTCTCGCGCGCCCGGTCCGAGAGATCTCCGAGGTTGCCGATCGGCGTGCCGACGAGGAAGAGGACGCCGCCCACACGCCGATGGTCCCAGGTTCGCCTCCACCTACCATGGTCCGGATGGCCCAGCCCCACAAGGACTACTCCGGCACCCCGCTCCCGAAGAAACTGGGGATCCGAGAGGGTGCGCGGGTCCACGTCGCCGGCGCGCCTGAGGGCTTCGACGCCGTCCTCGGTCCCCTGCCGACGGGCGTCGAGCGACTCGGGCGCCTCGGCTCCGATATGGACGTCGTCCTGCTGTTCGTGACCCGGGAGCGAGACCTGCGTTCGCGATTCGCGAAGCTCGCGGCGGCGCTCGAGCCCGCCGGACGGCTCTGGGTCGCCTGGCCGAAGAAGGCGTCGGGCCTCGCGAGCGACCTCGACTTCGACACCGTGCAACGGATCGGCCTCGACGCGGGGCTCGTGGACAACAAGAGCGCGTCGGTGACCGAAGCGTTCCAGGGCCTGCAGTTCGTCTACCGTCTCAAGGACCGGCCCCGCTGAATGCAGCCCGACCGGGTTCTCTCGATACGCTGACCCGAGTGGCCCACCGCGTCGAGTCACCTTTCCTGCAACGGCTGAACCGTCCCTGGGTGGCGGTCCTCGCCGTCACGGCGATCGCCGCCGTCGTCCGGCTGTGGGGTCTGTCGAGCCCGCCGACGCTCGTGTTCGACGAGAACTACTACGCGAAGGCGGCGTGCATCTTCGTCGGCGGCTCCGATCGGCTCTGCAAGATCGACTCGGCGAACGAGCACCTGTTCCGCGACCAGGAGTGGGACGTGGGCTCGTTCGTCCACCCACCGCTCGGCAAATGGACGATCGCGCTCGGGATCAAGGCGTTCGGGATGAGACCGTTCGGGTGGCGGATCGGCTCCGCGATCGCCGGGACGCTGGCGGTGACGGGCGTCGCGTTGATCGCCCAGCTGCTCTTCGGGCGAGCGCTCTGGACCTTCGTCGCGGGACTGCTGATGGCCCTGGAACATCTGAGCGTCGTCTTGTCCCGCCAGGCACTCCTGGACATCCACCTCCAGCTCTGGATCGTTGCGGGCTTCCTCTTCTTGGTGCTCGATCGGCGATGGATCGACCGGCGGACGCCTCGTGGGCCGCCCGCCGGCCCAGACGAGGCCGACGGCGAGGCCGACGTGCCTTCTCCCCTTTGGCGTCCGTGGCGATACGCGGCCGGGATCGCGTTCGGCGCGGCCGTATCCGTCAAGTGGTCGGGTGGGCTGGGGATGCTCACCGCGATCGTGGTCTCACTGATATGGGAGACGTCGCGGCGGCGTCGCGGCGACACCACTCGCGTTGGAGCGTTCGCACGGGCGCTCGCGCAGGAGAGCTTCGCACTCGTCCTCGCCTTCGCGCTCATCCCGACGGTCGTCTACCTCGTTGCCTATCTGCCGTGGCTCCATCACTTCGATTGGAACGTCAGCGCGTTCTTCGACCAGCAGCTTCGCATCGCCAAGTACCACCTCTTCGTCCTGAAGACCGAGGCGATCGATCCTGCCACCGGGACGCTCACGCCGACGCACTACGGCTACTCGCGGCCATGGACGTGGTTGTGGATGAAGCGTCCGCTGCCGCTGACGTGGCAGGACGACGGACCGCGGATCCGAGATCTCCTGGCGATCGGCAACCCGGTGGTGTTCTGGGGGAGCTTCTGGTCGTTGCCGTACCTCGCGTTCGCCTGGTGGAGGAAGCGCGACTGGGTGCCCGGATTCGTCCTGATGGCCGTCCTGCTCCAGTACGTGCCGTGGGTGCTGGTGTCGCGGCCGCAGTTCTTCTTCTACGTGGCGCCGTTCACGCCGTTCCTCGTGCTGGCGCTCGTGTACATGGTCAGGGACCTGTCGGATGCCAGGCTGATCGTTCGCGAGGCGGGGGGGACGGTGGCGACCGACCCGGAGACGGGCAGACCCGCGGTCTCGGTCTGGCATCCCTATCGGCCGGTCGCGTGGGCGATCGTGGGGGGCGCCGTCGCCCTGTTCATCTGGTTCTGGCCGGTGCTCACCTGGATGCCGGTCTCCGACGAGCGCTTCAAGCTCATCGTCTGGTTCCCCGGCTGGCAGTAGGAACTCCGGACACGCGAAACCCCGACCTGCGAGCAGGAGCTTCGTGTCCCAAGCGGGGGCCGGAAACACGAAACCCCGGCTCGCGTGCCGGGGTATCGGTCTTGGTGGGAACACATCCGTGGACATGTCCCGGCACCCATCATACCGCAACCCGCCCTGGATCGAACGGATACGCCAGATCAGAACCCCGGCAGGCGATCCCGGAAGAGGATGAACCCGACCCCGGCGCCGATGTCGAGGAGCACGTGGGCGACCACGAACGGCCACGTGCGCCTGCCCCACCGCAGGAACAGGAACCCGAAGAGCGCTCCCATCGCGAGGTTCCCGACGAAGCCGCCCCAACCCTGATACAGGTGGTACGAGCCTCGGAGGAGCGCGCTCGCCGCGATCGCCTGGACGGGTGTCCACGACAGCTGCCGCAGCCTGGTGACGACGTAGCCGAGGACGATCACCTCCTCGACGAGGCCTGCCTCGACCGCGTTGAGGACCAGCGCGGGGATCGTCCACCAGTGCCCGAGCGGCGGGACCGGCAGGACGAACCGGTTCACGCCGAGCTCGACGGCCGCGAGGTAGATGCCCACTCCCGCGAGACCCACGAACGCGCCCACGACGACCCCTCTCGCGAGGTCCTGGGCGGGCCGATCCGGCGCGAGGCCGATGACCGCCACGCCCTCCCCGCTCCGGCGGATGAGATGCACGACGAGGAACACGGGTGCCAGCGCGAACACGAACCCGAGCACCTGTCGCGTGAACTCGGTCGACTGATCCGCGGCCGCGACGACGACGCCGGAGATCGGCGCCTCGAGCAGCGACAGGATCGCGAACGCCGCGGGCCGCAACACCGAGAGCGACAGGACGACGAGGATCTCTTCGACGAGCATCCTTCGCGTGCCGGGCGGCGGCGGGACCGGCGCGTCGCTTCGCAGAGCATCCGTGACCGATCGCATCGGAACCAACTGTACGCATCGCCTAGACTTCGGCCTCCTCGACGGGAAGGATCGGATGCCGAAGCGAGACACGGCCGATCTCGTCGTCGTCGGCGCGGGCACGATCGGTGGGTGGGCATCGGTCTTCGCGAAGGAGCTCGGCGCGGAACGCGTCGTGGTCCTCGAGAAGGGCGAGGCCGGCCAGGGCGCGTCCTCGCGCGCGGCCGGCATCGTCCGGGCGCAAGGGGGAACGCCGGAGACGGTCGCCCTCGGGATGTGGTCGATCGACTTCTACCGCTCGATGCAGGAGCGCTACGGGACCGACAGCGGCTTCCGCGAGCTCGGCTACCTGATCCTCGCGACGGACGCCTCGCAGGAGCAGGAGGCGGTCGCACGCGTCGAGATGCAGCACGCGGCCGGTCTCGCGAACGTCCGGTACGTCGACGCGGCGGGGGCGGCGCGCCTGAACCCGACGCTCGACCCGGCCGAGTTCCGCGGCGCGACCTACGCACCCGGCGACGGGTGCGTCGACCCGCCGCGGAACGTCCGCGCGTACTCGCTCGCGATGCAAGACGCCGGCGTGGAGCTCCTCGAGCGGACGCCGTTCCTCGGCGTCCGCTCGCGGAACGACGGCACCGTGATCGGGGTCGAGACGCCCGACGGCACGATCGCGACAGAACGGCTGCTCCTCACGGGCGGTCCGACGCTCCGGGCGGTCGGGAAGCTTGTGGGTGCCCGCTTCTTCGTCGGCGCGGTCCGTCACCAGGTTGCCGTGACCGAGCCGCACGAGGCTTTCGACGTCGAACGCCAGCCGATGGTCTTCGAGAACGCGATCGGGCTCTACTGGCGTTTGGAGGAGGGCGGGCTCCTGTTCGGCATGTCGAACCCCGATGAAGCGCCCGGGCCGGCACACGAGGTCGACTGGCCGTATCTCCACGAGATGGAAGAGCGGATGCGCCGGTACGTGCCGATCGCGAAAGACCTCGGGATCCGGAAGGCGTGGGCCGCGACGATCGAGTACTGCCCCGACCACCTCCCCATCGTGGGACCGGTCTTCACTCGGGAAGGCGCGATGCTTCCCGGCGTCACCGTGGCGACCGCCGTCGGCCACGGCATGATGTGGGGACCCGGGGTGGCGAAGATCGGGGCCGACCTCGCGCTCGCCGGCACCACCGACGTGACCGACGTCTCCGGCTGGGGGATGGATCGGTTCGACGAGGAAGGCCGGTCGTCGTCCTACGACCCGATCGCGCTCCCGTTCCCGGTCAGCGCCGACGCCGACTGAGGACGCATCAGACGACGGCTGCGCGGAACGTGTAGCTGCGGTTCTGGTCTACCGGCACACCCCCGAAACAGGCGAACGGGGTGATCGCGGCATAGCAGTTCCTGTATCGCGTGCTGGCGTTGGTCATGATCACGACGACCCTCGCCACGGTGGTGCCGAACACGACCGTGACCTTCCCGTTCCCCGCGCTGCTGAGGTCAACCACCTTGTACGTGGAGACACCGGACTTCCGGATCACGACGACGCTCGCCTCCGGCCCCGTCCCGTAGTTCGGACCGTCCACGACGATCCGGAGCCTGGCGGTCGCCTTCAGCCCGGGGCCTCTCCGAACGACCACGAAACGGTTCGCCAGGTGGTCGAGCTTGGCGGTCGCCGTTCTCACCGGGGCGGCCCTGGTGAGTGTCGTGGTCCTGGCGACCGCAGCCGTTGGATACGCCGCACCTTCGTCGTAGTACTTCCCGGGACGGGCGTTCCAGACCGCGAAGTCCGCGAACGCCCAGCGGAAGCGCCATCGCGTCCCCCCGACGGTCCGGGCTCCCACCGCGGACGCCAACGCCTGGGTCGAGAACATGTCCTGACCGACCGAACTCCCGTCGGCTCGTTTCCAGACCGCGCGCACGATGGTCGCGTCGGGCACCGCGCCACCCAGGTACTCCGTGAGGAACTGCCAGAAGATCCACGTTCCGTAGACACCGGACCCCGTGCTCCGGTCGAGCGGGACCAGAGGATGGGTCAGCGGACTGCTGACGAGGTACCGGCGATTGTCGTCGATCGCGTCGTAGACCCGCTCCTCCATCCAGGTCGCCGTGCCCTCCATCAGCCAGCCGTCCTCACCGAAGTCGTACGCGAACTGGACGGCGTGGAAGAGCTCGTGGGCCGCGGTGACCTTGAGCGGAAGCGTCGGGTCCGGGTACCCGAACTGCGTGATCTCGTAGTCGTTGTCCAGCACGCAGTAGCCCGACATGTCCCAGTACGGGTATGAAGGATCGAGGTTCGGATCGTCGCTCGCGCAGTACCCGAAGAGGCCGTCCGCACCGACGTCCACGAGGTACACATCGAGCAGCCCGCTTCCTCCGTTTTCGTCTGAGGTCGCGTCCGACTTCGGGGCTCGATAGCCGAGCGTACCGACCTCCGCCGTCCAGACCTCCTCGACGACGGCGGATACCGTCGCGACGTAGTCGGGCTCAGGGCCCCCGGTCATGTTGTCGGGCGGCGGCGCATCATCGGTCGATCCGACGTAGTGCACGCAGGTGTTGGTGGAACAGAGAGGGACCTCCTCCGCGACGGTGTACCCATCGCCCAGCGGGTCAGCCACCCCGTCGGTCGGACGGGCGAGGATCCTCCTCGCATCCTCCAGCTCTCCGGGCGAGAGCCGATCCAGCCGAAGAGCGAGATCCCGCAGCACGAGTGTCGCGGATCGGGGATCCGGCCTCGAGACGTTGCCGAATCGTGACCGCACCTGGGCCGGGTCGAACAGGGAAACGGCACGCTCGAGGACATAGCGCTCCTCAGAGATCTGGCCACGCGCCAGGGCGCGACTCAGCGCATCCGGGATCGCAGGAGCAACCGGAGCAGGGAGCGTCTTCTCCCGCGCCGGAGCCGCAGACGGACTCTCTCCCCCCGCGCCTCCGCGGGGGATCGGCGCCGCGAGCGAGGAGCCCCCGAGCGCGAGGAGGGCGAGAAGCGCGAACGTGACGAGTCTGGATGTTGCGTGGATACGCATCGCCGCACGCTATCTGGCAAGGGGGAGAGAATCAATGCTCACGAGAGCGCGACGTCGACCAGGATGAGCTCGCTCGATCCGTTCGCGTGGATCGGGATCGAGGGCACATCCCAGATCTCCGCAGCGTCGCCCGTCCTCATGCGCTCACCGACGACGTCGGCGTCCCCTTCGATCACATAGAGGTAGACGCCGCGACCCGAGGCAAGCTCGTGTGCGACCTCCACTTCGGGGTGCAAGCGAGAGACGAACACGTGCGCGTCCTGGTGCACGAGCACGGCCTCGCCGTCGTCGCCGCTGATCGCTTTCAGGAGGCGATCGGTCCGATCCTGCTCCGTGAACACCTTCTGCTCCACGCCCGGTTCCAGACCGAGCTCGGCCGGCATGATCCACATCTGGATGAACCGCATCGGCTCCGTCTCGCTCGCGTTCTGCTCCGAGTGCCACGCGCCGCGACCGAGCGTCATCCGCTGCACGGAACCGGCGGGGAGCGGCCCCGGCGCCCCGCCGACGTCGTCCTCGTGACGGAAGGAGCCCTCGACCACGTAGGTGAGTCCCTCGATGTCCTTGTGCGGATGCATGGGCCAGGTCGCGCCGGGCACCAACCGGTCGTCGTTGAAGACGCGGAGCGTCCCGAACTGCATGTACTCCGGGTCGTGGTAGGTGTCGAACGAGAAATGCCAGCGCGCCCGGAACCAGCCGCCGTCGACGTCGGAGATCTCGGCGTCGCGACGGATCTTGACGGTCACCGTGTCGCGGGCATCCGCCCGCGGGTCACAGCTGGATGACGGGACAGGTCAGCGTACGTGTGATGCCGTCGAGCTCCTGCATCGGCATCACGGTTCCCTTGGCCAGCCCGTCGAGGTCGTCGGCCTCCGCGCGTGCCACCACGTCGTAAGGACCGGTGACCGGGTCGACGGCGACGACGCCGTCGATCCCACGGACCTGCTGCGTCACCTGCGCCGCTTTGCCGACCTCGGTCTGGATGAGGATGTATGCGCTGACCATCAGATCCCCCTCACTTCTGATCGTCGTCCTTGTTCCCGAGGAGCTCCTTCGCCTTGTCGACGAGCTCGCCGGCGGATTCCTTGGCCTTCTCCATCGCGGGACCGGCCTTCTCGGCCACGGTGCCGGCCATCTCCTTGGCCTTCTCGACGACGGGGCCCGCCTTCTCGGCAACGGTGCCGGCAACCTCCTTCGCCTTCTCGACGACGGGCTCGGCCTTCTCGGCGACGGCGCCGGCGACCTCCTTCGCCTTGTCGACGAACGCGGAGACGGCCTCGTCGCCGGATCCCTCGTTCGCGTTGTCCTTCGTGTCGTTCTTCTCTGTCATCGCAACTACCTCCCGGTTGGGGCCGGCGAAGGGGTCATCGTGTCACGGTGGAGCACTCCGCTGCAAAGCGTGCAGGTCAGGGCAGGCCCGCAGGCGTCAGAGCCGTCCGGGCTCCGGCGCAACGTCCTCGGGCGGGAGCGGCTCATCCAGCGGCCGATCCAGCAGGGGGGTACGCAGCGCGATCATCGCGGCGACGCCGGCGAGCAGGGCGATGACGGAGGAGCCGACGAACAGGGTCGTCGACCCGAGACGTCCGTAGACCACCCCGCCGATCCCGGCGCCGATGATCGGGCCGATCCCGAAGCCGACCATGGCGGCGATCGAGTTCCCGGTCGAATACAACGAGGAGGGCAGCAGCTTCCCGACGACGAGGATCGAGGTCGTGAACAGGAGCGAGAAGCCGGCGCCCTCGAAGACGGCGAGCACCGAGACGATCGTGGGGCTCTCGACCAGGCCCCAGAGCAGGAAACCGGTCGCGTAGATCACGCATCCGAGGGCGTACACCCTGCGGAGACCGAATCGCCGATGCAGGCGCGAGGAGAGGCGCATGACGCCGACCTCTGTGAATCCGCCCAGCGCGGTACCGACCCCGATCAGGAGCGGCTCCTTGATCTTCAGGCCGACGAAGTTCCAGGCACCGTTGAAACCGGTCCACACGAGCAGCGTCGCGACGAGGAAGCCCCACATCCGTGGCGCCGTTCGGAAGACCGCGCCGACCGCGCCCAGCCTTCCGTGCTGTTGAGGCTCCTTCGGACGGTCCGGTCGAACCGCGATCGTGGTCCACACGAGCATCAGCGCGCCCGCTGCGGCGTACAGCGGAAGGGCGAGCGATACTCCGTAGAGGTCGAGCAACCATCCGAACGCGAGGCAGCCAGCCGCGTACGAGAGGCTCTCCCATCCGCGGATCCGACCGTAATCCGCCATCCGCTCTTCGCCGAGCTGCACGAGCGCCAGCGCGTCGATGTTCGGGCCAGACGCCGCCATCGCCAATGCGATCCCGACCGCTCCGAACGCGACGCCGACGAGCGAATCGAGCACCGACGCGACGATCGCGAAGACGACCATCCCCACGAGCCCGAGCTGGAGTGCCCGTCGGCGACCGATCCGCGTGTCGGCGACGTGTCCCCAGATCGGCATCGCGACGATCCGCACGGCCGCCATCGCTCCGAGCAGGAAGCCGATCTGGCTCGGGTCGAAGCCACGATCGGCGAAATAGATGGAGAGGAACGGGAAGAACGACGCGACGATCAGGCCGAACGTGAGGAACAAGCCGAGGACGGCGGCCGCGGGCGAGACGCCCGCAGCAGCCCTCCCTTTCATCGCGGCAGTGTATCGACGCCTTCCTGGCTCACAGATCTACAGCGGGCGCACGTCGGCCTGCTCGGCCAACGCGGCCGCTCGAGCGGGATCGATCCGCGCGGCACCGGGAAGCTCCGCGTTGGCCGCTCCCGCTCCGAGCGCCAGACGCAGCGCGTCCTCCCACGCGTCGCCGCGGTCGAGGGCCGTTACGAGTCCGGCGAGGAACGAATCGCCGCTGCCGACCGGATATCGACCGCGTACGTACAGGATCCCCTCGAGCAGCGTGCCGTCGGGCGCAGCGAGCACGACACCCTGCGAGCCGCGCGTGACGATCCCCGCATGCCCGTCGCCCCCGGCCATGTCTCGGATCTTCGACGCCGCCGCGAGCGAGTCGTCGCGGCGCGCCGTCGGCACACCGAGGAGGCCGCCCGCCTCGGCCACGTTCACCTTGACGACATCGGGCCGAGCCGACAGTGCGAGGCTCAGCCGTTCGCCATCGGCATCCAGGGCGACGCGCACGCCCGCGCGGCGCGCCTCCTCGATCAGGTCGCCGTAGCCGTCGGTGGGCGCGCCGCGCGGCATCGACCCGGAGATCGTGAGCCAGTCACCTTCGACGATCCGCGAGACCGTCGCGTGCATCAGCTCTACCCACGCGGCGTCGGGAGCAACGGCGCCGTGCTCGTAGAACTCCGTGAGCCCCGCCGTCTCCCGGTCGGCGACCGACAGCGACGATCGGTTCTCTCCGTGCGTCCAGACGAACTCCCCGGCGACCCCCTCGGCGGCGAGGGCTTCCTGGAGCCACCGGCCCGTATGGCCGCGCAGTAGCGCAACGGCGCACACGTCGGCGCCCAGCGCCTTCGCGGCCCGTGCGACGTTCAATCCCTTGCCGCCCGCGACCTGGACGAAGCTCGACGGCCGGTGGATGTCGCCCCTCACGAGCCGTTCGACCTCGAAGAGTCGATCGACCGATGGGTTCGCCGCGAGGCAGACGATCATCGACCTACGATAGCGGCATGCCTCGGATCGTTCTCCTGGAAGGCGACATCACCGAACAGCACGTCGACGCGATCGTGAACGCCGCGAACTCGACCTTGCTCGGTGGCGGTGGCGTGGACGGCGCGATCCATCGCCGCGGCGGTCCCTCGATCCTCGAGGAGTGCAGGAAGATCCGCGAAACCGAATGGCCCGAGGGCCTTCCGACCGGGCGAGCGGTGGCGACCACGGGAGGCGCGCTGGATGCCCGATGGGTGATCCACACCGTCGGCCCGGTCTACGCGAACGACGAGGATCCCCCGGCCCTGCTTGCCAGCTGTCACACCGAATCGCTCCGCGTCGCCGACGATCTCGGCGCCGGAACGGTCGCGTTCCCGGCGATCTCCACGGGCGTCTACGGCTATCCGCTGGACGAGGCCGCGCCACGTGGCGATCGAGACGGTTAAGAAGGCGGATACCGCGGTACAGGAGGTCCGCTTCGTGCTGTTCGGCGGCGACGCCTTCATGGCGTTCGAACACGCGCTCGGCGCCTGAAGCGTTCGATGGAGCCGCTGCTAGCATCGAGCCGATGGCAGATCTCAGCACCGTCGAAGGCGTCCACGAGTCGCTGGGTGACATCCAGCTCCTCGACTGCCGCGAGCAGTACGAGTGGGACGCGGGCCGCATCCAGGGTGCACTCCACATCCCGCTGAACGATGTCATGGCGGGCGTCGGCACGGATGTCCTCGATCTCGCGAAGCCCGTCGCCGTGATCTGCCGGAGCGGCAACAGGAGCGAGCTCGCCTCCGTGATGCTGCAGGCGCGCGGGTTCGACGCCACCAACGTCGAGGGCGGCATGGAAGCGTGGGCCGCTGCCGGCTACGAGTTCTCCGCTCCCGACGGGTCGCCGGGCCGCGTCGCCTGATCGCTCCGCCAGCGGCGATAGACGGGGTCGAGATCCTGTCCTTCGTAGGTGGTCGCGACGACCTCGTCGACCGAGAGCGCGTAGAAGGCGAGCGGCTCCGAGGACTCCTCGGCGAACCGTCGCGTGGCGGGATGCGCGGGCGAAACCTGTTCCATCCACCCGTTCACCAGGAACTCCCCGCCGATCCCGTCCGGGTTGTCCATCGGCGAATGCAATGCGAACCGAGCATCGCGCGCCACCTCGCGGACCTTCGGGCTCCGGGCGCGGAACCGGACGAGGAGGAGCCCCGCCGCGATCCACGGCTCGACGGGATGCACGCGCGGCGAGCCGTCGGGTCGGAGCGTGGCCTGGAAGCACACCGTCCCGTCCAACCGGTCGCGACCGAACGCCGCCAGCTCGGGCTCTGCGCGTTCGAACTCGGCCCAGGTGGCCATCCCGGCCTACCCTAGCCCTCGATGCCGGATCTGGACGCGGCGCGGCGAGACCTCGAGGAGACGTTGGGCGCCGACGCCGTTCTCTCGGATCCGCTCGCCCTCCGCCTCTACGCCCGCGACGCGTCGATGGTGGAAGGCTCCGCCGGCCTCGTGGTCTTCCCCACCTCCAGGGACCACGTCGTGGCGTGTGTCCGGACGGCCGCCGCGCACGACCTGAGCGTCGTTCCCCGAGGGAGCGGCACGGGACTCACCGGAGCCTCCACCCCGATCGGCGACGCCCTCGTCGTGGTCACCTCGAAGATGGATCGGATCCTGGAGATCCGGGCTGCGGATCGGTTGGCGTGGGTGGAGCCGGGCCTGTTCAACCTCGACCTGGGCGCGGCTCTGCGAGGGACGGGCTTCACGTACATGCCCGACCCGTCCTCGCAGCAGGTGTCCTCGATCGGCGGCAACGTGGCGACGAACGCGGGCGGACCGCACTGCCTCGCGTACGGCGTCACGTCTGCCCACGTGCTGGCCCTCGACGTGGTGCTCTCCGACGGGACCGTGGCCCGGGTCGGCTCCGAAGGTCCGGAGGCCGCCGGGTACGACCTTCGCGGAGTGGTCGTCGGCTCGGAGGGGACGGTGGGGCTCGTGACGGCCGCGTGCGTGCGGCTCACGCCGGAGCCGCCGGCGATCCGAACGATGCTGATGGGCTTCGCGACCGTGGAGGACTGCGCGGCGACCGTGTCCGCGATCATCGCCGGAGGCGTCGTGCCCGCGGCGCTCGAGATGATGGATCAGGGGATCGTGCGCGCGGTCGAAGCCTTCGCGCACGCGGGCTACCCGACCGACGCGGCCGCCGTGCTGCTGGTCGAGGTGGACGGGATCGCGTCGGGGGTCGACGCGGAGGCCCGTGAGGTCGAGGAAGCCGGGCGGGCGCACGGCGTCGGCTCGATCCGGGAGGCGGCGTCGCCCGAAGAGCGCGCCCTGCTCTGGAAGGGCCGGAAGTCGGCGTTCGGCGCGATCGCCCAGATCGCGCCGCACTACCACCTCCACGACTGCGTGGTGCCCCGCACGAAACTGGTCGAGGTCCTGACCGGCGTCTACGCCATCTGCCGGCGCGAGGGCATCACCGTCACCAACGTGTTCCACGCCGGCGACGGCAACCTGCATCCGTTGCTGTCCTTCGACCGAAGCGAGCCCGGCGTGCTGGAGCGCGTGCTCCGATCGTCGGAGGAGATCGTCCGGCTCTGCGTCGACGCAGGCGGCTCGCTCAGCGGCGAGCACGGGATCGGACTGGAGAAGCGCGACTTCATGCCGCTCGTGTTCACGGAGGACGACCTCGCCGCGCAGGCATGCGTGCGGAGCGCGTTCGATCCGTCCGGCCGGATGAACCCGCAGAAGGTGCTGCCCGACGGCGCGCGATGCGGGGACTTCGCCGTGGCCGCTTCCGGGGCGGATGCGGCGGGGAGCGGCGACGCCGCTCACGCCATCCCGGAGGGCACGTGGATCTGATCGAGCCGGGATCGCAGGGAGAGGTCCGCGAGGCACTGTTCGCGGCGAGCGAAAGCGGGACGCGTGTCTCGATCGTCGGCGGCCGGACCCACCGAGACAAAGGCAACCCTTGCGAGGTCGATATGGAGCTCTCGACGTCGGGTCTCGATCGCGTGATCGCCTACGACCCCGCGGAGATGCTGGCCGTCGTCGAGGGAGGGATGCGGATCGGCGACCTTCAACGCGTCCTCGCAGAAGGAGGGCAGGAATGGCCCGCCGATGCCACCGACGACGCGACCGTCGGCGGGACGATCGCCACCGCGTCGTCCTCGCCTCGTCGACTCCGGATGGGTGCCTTGCGCGACACCGTCGTCGAGGTCGAGCTCGTGACGGGTGATGGGAGGCTCGTTCGAAGCGGCGCGCGGACGGTCAAGAGCGTCGCGGGCTACGACGTGCACCGGCTCGCGACGGGGTCCCTCGGGACGCTCGGGGCGATCGTCCAGGTCGCCGTCAAGGTCCGGCCGCTCCCGAAGGCACGACGTGTGGTGAGGACGTCGGACGGCGGACTGCTCGCGGGAGGGAGATCGCTGGATGCGGTCCCGCTTCCCTCCGCCGTCGTCGCGACACCCGAGCGGGTCGAGGTCGCGCTCGAAGGATGGCCGGAGGAGATCGAGGAGCAGACGGCGGCGATCAGAAGCGCCGCCGGAAACGTGGAGCTCCTCGAAGCCGAAGGCGTTCGCGGCTCCGAAGCGGTCGCCGGGACGACCGTGGTCGAGGTGGCCGTCCCCCCTTCGAAGCTCGAGGCCGTGCTCGACGGAGAGACCGACTGGCGGGCGCTGATGGGAGTCGGGATCGCGTGGGTGGGATCGCCGGACGCGGACGGGCGACTCGCCGCGCCTCCGCGGGCGCGTCGCCGAGGCCGGCGGCATCGCACCGGTGATCCGCGGTCCCGGAGGCCTCGGCGACGCGCCCGTCCCCGCGCTCGAGGTCCACCGGCGGCTCAAGGCCGCGTTCGACCCGGCCGGGATCCTCGCTCCGGGCAGGTTCTGGGGAGGCCTGTAGGGGCCCTCGCTCATACCGGGTTCGGCATTCAGATCGGTATGGAAGGTGTTCGGCGCCGGCTGACGCTACGGAGCCTCGACCGAGCGAACCAGACGAGGCCGGAGCGAGCGGAGACGTTCGCCTGCTTCTTTCAAGGTCTCGAGCTTCTTGCAGAACGCGAAGCGGACGAGGTGAGCGCCGAGCTCCGGTCGCGAGAAGAACGACGAGCCGGGCACGACCGCGACGCCCACGTCCTCGACCATATGGCGAGCGAATCGGACGTCGTCGGGGAAGCCGAACCCGGCGATGTCGGCCATCACGTAGTACGCGCCCGTGGGCGGCTCCACGCCGAATCCGGTTTCGCGAAGTGTCTCGATCCAGAGATCCCTGCGCTCCCGATACTCTTCGGCCGTCCGCCGGTAGTACTCCTCCGGCAGACCGAGGGCGGTCTCGCCGGCCTCCTGCAGTGGTGCCGGCGCCGCGACCGTCAGGAAATCGTGGACGGAACGGATGCCCCGGGAGAGCGGCGCCGGCGCCACCACCCACCCCACGCGCCAGCCGGTCACCGAGTAGGTCTTCGACAACGCGCTGATCGTGACCGTTCGGTCCTCGAGTCCCGGCACCGCTCCCGGCGGCACATGGACGGCGCCGTCGTACAGGATGTGTTCGTAGATCTCGTCGGTGAACACGACGGTGCCCCACGTCTGGCAGAGCCCCGCGATCACATCGAGCTCCTCCCGGGAGAACACCTTGCCCGTCGGGTTGTTCGGCGTGTTGATCACGATCCCGCGCGTGCGCTCGTTGAACGCGGCCGCGAGCTCGCGTTCGTCGAACGTCCAGTCCGGCGCGTGGAAGGTCACCATCCGCGGCACGGCGCCCGAGATGATCGTGTCCGGGCCGTAGTTCTCGTAGAACGGCTCGAAGACGACGACCTCGTCACCCGGGTCGAGGACCCCGAGCATCGCGGCGATCATCGCCTCGGTCGAGCCGCACGTCACGGTGATGTCGCGACCTGCCTCGACCCATGTCATCCCGTACCGCTCGCGATAGTTCCGGGCGATCGCCTCCCGGAATCCCTCGGCGCCCCACGTGATCGGGTACTGGTTGATGTCGTCGGCGATCGCCTTGCGGGCGGCCTCCTTGATCTCCTCGGGAGCCGAGAAGTCGGGAAAGCCTTGCGAGAGGTTGATCGCGTCGTGCTCCATCGCGAGCCGCGTCATCTCGCGGATCACGGACTCGGTGAACGAGACGGCTTTCTTCGAGGGCCGGACTCGCTCGGACATCGGACCCGGAGCGTACAGGCGCGCCGTGCGTTAGGCCGCGGCCCGCTTGTGGAACCCCAGCACCCGTCCCACCACCTGCCCACCGGTCCACCATGACACCGTGTATGGACCGGGGCCCTTGTGCGGGAAGTGGACGCCCCACCGGACGGATGAGCCGAAGTGCGACCCCGATGCCCGGATCTCGAAGACATGACATTCCCTGGAGCCATCGGGAGCTCTGACGCAGAGCCGGTACCGGTCGAAGTACTTGGCGAACAGTGTGATCCGAAGCCGACGGATGCCGTTCACCTTCGTCGTGCTCTGGCAGATGTCGCCGGTGGAACTGCAGTAGCTGGTCGGTCGATGGTGCGCCTCTGCCCTCAGCGGCAACACCACCAGCACCACCGTCAGCGCGAGAAGCACGATGCGCTTCATCCTGCCTCCTTGAGTGATCGAGCGATCCATCCCAGACGTGGGGCACTCTAGCCATCCGAACAGCGATCTGCCCTTCATCACGATCCACGCGTCAGTAGGTAGACCTCACCATCCAGGGACAAGGCGTAGAGCTCACCGCCGGCGTCCTCTCCGAACGAGCTGAGGTTGGAAACTGCGGGGCCGAGAGCCCGACGATCGATCACCCGGCCCTCCTCGAGCAGAACGGCCTCGAGCTCGCCGAGACAGAAGTCGGCGAAGACGTACGCGCCGGACAGATCGGGGATGGATCTCGCCGCGATACACGTAGCCACCGGTCACGACGCAGCCCCCGTCGTCGTGCGAGTACTCGTGGACAGGTGAGACGGCGTTCGCCGGCGGATCCCCGCCGTCGTAGGGGTGATTTCCTTCCATCAGGTTCCAACCGTAGTTCTCTCCTCCCGCAGAGGCTGATGGCTGGAGGTCCACCTCCTCCCACGCGCTCTGGCCAACGTCCCCGATCCACAGGTCGCCGGTCGCTCGGTCGAACGAGTACCGCCACGGGTTGCGCAAGCCGTAGGCCCAGATCTCCGGTCGTGCGTCGGCGCGGCCGACGAACGGGTTGTCCGCGGGAACCCGGTACGGGGAATCCCCGAAGGGCGTCGGATCGATCCGAAGCATCTTGCCCAGCAGCGTGGAGAGGGACTGGCCGTTTCCCTCGGGGTCGCCGCCGCTCCCGCCGTCCCCGAGCCCGATGTAGAGGTACCCGTCCGGGCCGAACGCGAGGTTGCCGCCGTTGTGATTGGCGTATGGCTGGTCGACGACCAGGACGTCTCGCCGCGTGGCCGCATCCGCCTCCCGGTCTCCCATCGCGTAGCCCGTGACGTGCGTGTCGCCGTTCGTGTCGGTGTAGTTCACGTACAGATGTCGCCCGGTCCGGCGAGAAGGCCAGACCCAGGAGTCCCTGCTCGCCGCCGAGCGAAACCTGATCCGTGAGATCCAAAACGGGCACGGGATCCACGCCGCCGTCACGAACCGCGACGACCCTCCCCGTCTTCTCCGCGACGTAGAGCGCGGGGTCTCCGGATCGCACGGCCATGGCGAGCGGCTGCTCGAGCGTCGCGACCTCCACCAGACGGATCCTGACGCCGGCGAGCGTGGACGCCGGTGATGACGAGGCGGTGGTCGAAGGCGGGGCGTTCGGGGAAGGGCTCGTCGGATCCGACTGTGTTCCGGCGCGGCCGCAGGCGGCGCCGGAAAGCATCGCCATCACCGTGAGCGCGACACCGCACCGCGTGCGCGCCCGCCGACCGAACCTTCGCCGAGCGATCACCTCACAGGATGGTACGGACCGAGCGCTCGTCGAAGCCGACTCGCGATCCCCTAGCCGGAGTCCTGGCTGGTTATGCGGGTATCGGAGGGGTGGTGATCGGAACTCCCGCGCCGAACCGGCGCGACTTCCCGAACCGCAGGTAGAGCGACGGAAGCACGAAGAGGTTGAGCAACGTCGTCGTCACGAGTCCGCCCAGGATGACGATGCCCATCGGGTACTCGATCTCTTCCCCTGGCAGGTTGCCCGCCAGCACCAGTGGGACGAGCGCGAGCCCCGTGGTCAACGCCGTCATCAGGATCGGCGCGAGCCGTTCCCGCGAACCGCGCGCCACGAGCTCCGGACCGAAGGTCATCCCTTCGTGGACCTCGAGATGCGTGTAATGGCTGACCATCATGATCCCGTTGCGAGCCACGATCCCCAGGACCGTGAAGAACCCGACCAGCGAGCCGATCGAGATGATCCCGCCGCCGATGGCGTAGGCCGCCAACACGCCGCCCACCAGTGCCATCGGCAGCGTCACGAAGGCGAGCGTCGCCAGACGCCAACTCCCGAACGACGCGAGCAGGATCAGGAAGATCCCGATGACGGCGACCGCCGCGAAGAGAGAGAGGCGCGACTGCGCTGCCTGCCGCTCCGCGAATTCACCCAACACCTCGGCATGCACCCCGAGGGGGAACTCGACCAGATCGAGACCTTGCTGCAGCTCTTGCACGACGGAGCCGAGGTCCCTGCCTTCCACATTGGCTCCCACCGTGATGGTTCTCGAGTAGGACTCACGCTGGATGGCGTTCGGGGTCGGAACGAGACGGACGTCCGCCACGTCTTGGAGCTGCACGAACTTCCCATCGGGGGTGTCGAGCTGCATCTCGGCGACGTCGTTCACGCTGTTGCGTGACGCAGGAGTGCTGAACACGTGCACGTCGTATGCCTTGCCGTCCCTGAAGATGTCTCCGACCTCTTCGCTCGCGAGCATCGTTGCCGCCGCCCGGCGGATATCGCCGGGTTTCAACCCGTGACGCTCGGCTTTCACGAGGTCGACCGCGATGTTGATCTGGGGGATGTCGGCCTGGAGCTCGACGTGCTCTTCGACCACACCGTCGATCTTCCCGAGGATCTCACCCACCTCATCCGCTTTGGTACGCAAGACTTTCAGATCGTCGCCGAAGATCCGGATGACGATGGCATCGCTCGATCCCGCGAGGACCTCGTCGATCCGCTCGTTCAGGTAGGTCTCTCGATTCCGGAAGAGCCCCGGATAGCCCTCGACGACCTCGTCGATGGCGGCCACGGTCTCATCGAACGGAGCCGACGGGTCGACGCTGATCCAGTTCTCGCCGAAGTTGACACCGGCGATCTCCTCCGAAAGGAACGCCTGCCCGATGTGGGAGCCGAAGCTTCGGACCCCCGGGATGGCCGTGAGCTCGCGACTGGCCTGGGTGACGATCCGTCGCTCCTCCCCCACCGACGTGCCGGGCGCGGAGATCCAGTGCATCAAGAAGTCGCGCTCTTGGAAGGTGGGCAGCAGTGACTGCCCGAGGAGTGGCAACGTGACCGCACCCGCCACCATCATCGCCCCCACGGTGGCGTAGGCCGGTCGGGGACTACGGATGATGGGCGCCAGCAGCCGGTCGTAGCCCCTCTGCAGCCATCCGACGAGCGGCGACTCCCGACGCTCGAGCGGCGCCTTGCGCAGCAGGATCATGGCCGTCGCCGGCGTGACGATCAGCGCGACCAGCGTCGAGACCGCGACCGCCAGGGCATACGCCGCCGCCAGCGGGCGGAAGAAGGAGCCGATCAGGCTCTGCAGGAAGAAGATCGGCAGCAACGCCAACGCCTCGATCATCGAGGCGTAGACCACGGCGCCGCGGACCTCCAGCGACGCGTCGAAGATGATCTTCGCCGTCGTCGCGACCGACCGATCGTCGCTGATCTTGCGATGGATACGCAGACGCCGCACGATGTTCTCGCAGTCGACGATCGCATCGTCGACGACCGCCCCCAAGGCGATCACGAACCCCGCCAGGATCATCGTGTTGATCGTGACCCCTCGCAGGTGCAGCACGAGCCCCGCCGCCGTCAGCGACAGCGGGATCGTCACCGCGCTGATCAACGCGCTGCGCCAGTCGTACAGGAACACGATCAGGACCAGCATCATGAGCAACACGCCGAGCAGGAGGGAGTGCGAGAGGTTCTGGATGGCATCATCGACGAAGTTGCCGGCACGGAAGATCTGCGAGTCGATCTCGATCCCGGGCAGACCGGGTCGCATCTCGTCGAGCGCCGCCTCGACCCCGCGCGTCACCTCGAGGGTATTTCCCCACGGGAACTTCTCGACGACGAGGAGGAGGCCCGGGCCGTTGTTGACCACGGCGTCGCCTCCCAGCGGCTGGTGGTCGACCAGTACCTTGGTCACGTCGCCGAGCACGATCGTCTTCCCAGCGCGCTCCTTGACGACCACCTGGGACATGTCCTCGGGCGAGATGATCGGGAGGATGTGGCGGATCGCGAGCTGTTGATTGGGAGTCTCCATCGACCCGCCGGTGCCGATCACCGCTCCGTCCGAGTACTTCAGCAGACCCGCGTCGAGCGAGTCCGCGGTGGCCGTCATGACTTCGTCGAGCGACACATGAAGCTGCCGGAGCCGTTTCGGGATGACCTGGACGTGCATCTGTTGCAGCTGTTCGCCCCAGATCGCGACGTTGGCCACACCGGGCACGCGGAGCAGGCGAGCTCGGATCTTCCAGTAGGCGGTCGTCGACATCTCGATCAAGGAAACGGAATCGGACGACAATCCAACGTGCATCACGCGGCGAGTGGCCGATACCGGCGGCATCATCACCGGAGGAGCCGCCCACGTCGGCAGACTCGGCGTGACGATCCGGACGCGCTCCGAGACCAGCTGGCGCGCCTCGAGGAGGTCGGTCCCCGGCTTGAAGAGGAGCTGGATGGACGACAGATCCGACACCGACCTCGATCGGATGGTCTCGAGTCCCGGCACGCCGTTGAGCGCCTCCTCGAGCGGCACCGTGACGAGAGACTCGACGTCGGTCGAGGAGAGTCCGAGGCTGATCGTCTGGATCTCTACCTGCGGCGGGGCGAACTCCGGGAACACATCCAACGGCGTGTTCTGCAGCTGGGTGAAGCCGTAGATCATCATGCCGGCCGCCATCGCCACGACGATGAACCGGAGTCTGATGCTCGACGCGACGATCCAGCGCATCATGGCCGAAGCGGTCCCTTCGAGGTCACTCTTCGACGCCGGTCTCGGTCCCGTACAACTCCGCAGCCCCTTGCGTGACGACGTCCATACCCGAAGGTGGGCCCTCCGAGAGGAACACGTCATCTCCGCGGATGTGGTCGACGACGATCGGCACGCGGACGAACGTGAGGGGCTCGGGGTTCGTGTACGTCCAGGTGTCGCCGGTCGCCGTGTAGAACACCGCCGCGTACGGGATCGTCGTCGCCGATCCTGAGCCGAGAACCGGGTCGACCTCGATGTCGAGCCGGACCGCGGCCTCCTCGGTCAACGTCAGGCGCGACACGTCCGACCCCTCGATCGGCTCGAGCGTGGCCGGCTCGTGCAGAGCCTCCTCTTCCTCGGCGACCGAGGCACACGCCGACAAGAGCACACCGGCGATCAAGAGCCCTGTCATCCATCGGCGACGGTGCAACATCTCTTCTCCTCCTATGAGGTCGTGAGCTCGGAACCCTCGAGCCTGGTCAGGTCCACCGTCGGTTCGTCGAACACCACGGAGAGGTCGGGTTCCGAGTGTGCCCCGAAGCGCCGGTAAAGCGCCGGGACGATGAACAGCGTGAGCAGCGTGGTCGAGACGAGGCCGCCCAGGATCACGGCGGCCATGGGCTGCACGATCTCGAGACCGGCGATCCTGCCTGCGATCGCGAAGGGTGCGAACACGAGCGCCGTCGTGAAGAACGAGGTCAGGATCGGCGCGAAGCGTTCGCCGGCGCCTCGCAGGACGACTGCGTCGCCGAACGACTGGCCTTCCTGACGCTCGAGGTGCTGCGCATGCCGGATCTGGTTGACCGCTTGGCGGGCAGCGAGGCCAAGGACGACGAGGAACCCGCCGATCGATCCGATCGAGATGACGCGGCCGTCGAGCAGCGCGCCGACCGCGCCCCCGGCCAGGCTGAGGGGCAGCATCAAGAACACGAGGGCGGCCAGGCGCCAGTTGCCGATGGCTGCCTGCACCAAGAGGAGGACGGCGATCGCGGCGCCGATGGCGAAGCCCAACGCTTCACGATCCTCCGCCTGGCCGGCGGCGAAGTCCCCGACGACCGTCGCGTGATACTCCATCGGGAACTCGACCCCGCGAAGTCCCTCTCGCACGTCGTCGGCGACGGCGCTCAGATCGCGCCCCGACACCGATGCCGTGACGTCGATGCTCCGGGAGACGTCCACGTGCCGGATGACGGTCGGAGAAGATCCGATCCGCACGTTCGCCACATCACCCAGCCGCACCTGCCCGCCGGCGGGAAGATCGATCGAGAGATCCTCGACGCTGGAGAGGTCGTGCCGAACCTCCGGCGTACCCCACACGACGACGTCGAAGACCTTCTGTTCGTCGAAGAGACTGCCGACCTGGATCCCCGAGAGCAGGGTTGCCGCGGCCCGCCGAACGTCGCCCGGCACGATCTCGTAGCGCTCCGCCGCTTCGAGGTCGACCTCGATCTCGAGCGTCGGCTCATCGGACTGGGCGGCGACGCGGGGATCCTCGATCCCTTCGATCCCGGAGAGGACCCGCTTCACCTCTTCGGCCTTGCCGCGGAGGATCGTCAGATCTTGACCGAAGACCCGAACCGCGATCGGGTCGTCCGAGCCCGACAAGACCTCTTCGATCCGTGCGGAGGGGTAGGTCACCACGTCGCGCTGGAGGCCCGGGTAGCCGTGGACGACCTCGTCGATCGACGCCCTGGTCGCCTCGTAGTCGGCATCAGGGTCGATGGTGATCCACAGCTCGCTGCCCTCGGTGCCGACCACCTGATCCGACAACAGCGCACGACCATCGTGTCCGCCGACGTTGAGAACCCCAGGGATGTCGCCTATCTCCCTGCTCATGAGTGCCGTGATCCGTCCCATCTCGGTCAGGGACGTACCGGGCGTGCCGCTGAGACGGACCAGGAGGTCCGTGTCCTTGAAGTCCGGGGTGAACGACCGCCCGAGGAACGGGATCGTGGCGAGACCGACCACCAAGACGATGCCCACCAGGACGAACGCCGTGGCCTTCGAACCGACGACTCGCGACAACCCTCGCTCGTAGCGAGCCCGGAGCCGGCGGACGAGCGGTGACTCGCGTGACTCGATCGGGGCCTTGGCGAGCAGCGTCAGTCCGAGCACCGGCGTCACGAGGAGCGCGACCAGCAGGGACGCCACCACCGCCACCCCGTAGGAGACCGCGATCGAGGGGAAGAACGAGCCGAAGGCGCCGCGCGTGAAGAACACGGGCACGAAGACGACCAGCGAGATCAACGAAGCGGTGAGGCCGGCGCCGCGCATCTCGATCACTGCGTCCCGCACGGTGAGTGCGACGGATCCGGGCGCGGTTCCCTCCTCCCGCCGCTCGCGTAGGCGGCGGGCGACGTGCTCCGTGTCGGTGACGGCCTCGTCGATCACGACGACGAGCGCCAGTACCAACCCGGCCACGATCATCGAGTTGAACGTCGCGTGCGACCAGGACAACACGAGGATCGCGACCAACAACGACAACTCGATCGCAGCGACGGCGACCAATGCGCTCCTCCACGCGAACAGGAACGCACCCAGGGCGAGCACCAGGAGGACCGCACCGATCGCCAGCAGGGTGATCAGGTTGTTGCTCGATCTCTCGATGTAGGTGCCGGGTCGGAAGAGAGATGTGTCGATCGTGATCCCCGAGAGGCCCGGGCGCAGATCATCCAGAGCCCTCTCGACGCCGCGCGTCACGTCCAGGGAGTTCGCGCCGGGCAGTTTCTCGATGACCAGCAGCAAGCCAGGACCATCGGAGAACACCGCGTCGCCGATGAGCGGTTGATGGTCCTCGACGACGTTCGTGACGTCACCGAGGCGGAGGGGAGCGCCGGTCCCCGTGTCCTGGACGACGACCTTCGCGAGATCGGCCGGCGAGGCGAACGGAACGGCGTGCTGGATCCCGAGGCGCTGGGTGGGCGTCTCGATGATCCCTCCGGTACCCGGGGTGGATGCCTCGACGAAGCTCAGGTTCGACACGAATTGCGCGTTCGCGGTCGTCTCGATGATCTGCTGGAGCGACACACCATGCGCACGGAGGCGCTCGGGGTCGACCAGGACCTGGAGCTGTCGTTCCCGTTGACCGAACACCGAGACGTTGGCGACGCCGGGAACACCCATCAGGCGCGGCCGGACGTTCCAGCGAGCGAGCAAAGACATCTCGATCAAGGAGAGGTCGTCCGAGGACAGGCCGACCATCATCACGCGGCTCGTCGACGAGACGGGCTGGAGCATCTGGGGTGGCTTCGACACCTGGGGAAGCGCATGGGCTTGTGTGAGCCGCTCCTCCACCACCTGCCGAGCATCGAGGATGTCCGTGCCGGGCTCGAAGACCATCTCGATCGAGGAGAGGCCCGGAAGTGAGGCGGAGCGGATGGTGTGCAAGAACGCCACGCCGTTGAGCAGATCCTGTTCGAGAGGAACCGTGATCAACTCTTCGACTTCGAGCGCAGAGAGCCCCAAGGCTTCCGTCTGGACCTCGACGGTCGGGGGTTTGAACTCCGGCAAGACGTCCTTCGGCATGTTCCGGAGTTGCGCGATGCCCAGGACGAGCATCGCCGCAGCGAGGAGGAGCATGAACCCTCGCGCCTTCAGGCTCGATCCGATGATCCACCGCATCATGGTGCTGGACCCTCCCCCCAAGATCGTCTATGCGGACATTAGGAACGAAGGGGGCGGCGGTCATCGTCGCGCGCGACGAACACTCCTCATCGCTGGAGACGAGGGGTGCTACAGCATTCGCATCATCGGGCGGCCGGGCTGACGAGCCCTGTGCTGTAAGCGAACACGACCGCCTGCACGCGGTCGCGGAGCCCGAGCTTCTCGAAGATGTGCCGCACGTGGGTGCGCACGGTGGTATCCGCGACGAAGAGCCTCGCCGCGATCTCGCTGTTCGAATATCCCTGGCCGATCAGGGTGAGCACCTTGCGCTCCGTCGGTGTGAGCCCGTCGAGTTCACGCGCCTGTTCCGGCGCCGGCGGACGAGGACGGATGAAGGTCTCCAGGAGGCGGCGGGTCACCGATGGGGCCAAGAGCGTTTCGCCATCGGCCACCACCCGGATGGCCTGGATCAGCTCATCCGCGCGGATGTCTTTCAGCAGGAAGCCGCTCGCGCCGGCCTCGAGCGCCTCGACCACGTACTCGTCGATGTCGAACGTCGTGAGGATCAGGATCTTGATCGCTTCGTCTTCGCTCGACAGGATCCGTGTGGCTTCGACGCCGTCGAGTTCGGGCATGCGGATGTCCATCAGGAGCACATCGGGATGCAGGCGGCGCGCCAGCTCGATCGCTTCGCGGCCGTCTGCCGCCTCGCCGACGACTTCGATGTCCTCTTCCGGACGCAACGTCATCTCGAACGCTGCTCGCATGAGCGGTTGATCGTCGGCGATCAGCACTCGGATGGTCACGTCGGGTCCGCGTCGAGCGGCAACGAAACGACGACCTCGTACCCGTCACCCAGCCGCGGTCCGACCCGCAAGCTGCCTCCGAAGAGGGCGACGCGCTCTCGCATGCCGAGGTGTCCATATCGCGCCCGGAGCGGACCCGGGTCCCGTTCGACCGGACTCGAGCCGTCGTCGGAGATCGTCAGGTGGAGGCGGGACCGCTCGTAGAGGATCCGCACGGTGGCGGTCGCAGGGCCCGCGTGCTTCAAGACGTTGGTGAGCGCCTCTTGGACGATACGGAACGCCGAGAGGTCGAGTCCGGCGGGCAGGGGTCGCGGCGTGCCCTCGACCGTGAGATGGACGTGAAGTCCGGCCTCCCGAACCTGCGACAGGAGGGTCTCGATGTCGTCCAGGCCCCGCTGCGGGTCCCGCACATCGGGCCGGTCATCGGCCGTCCTCAGAAGTCCGAGCAGCCGGCGCATCTCCACCAGCGCCTCTCGACCCGAACCCTCGATCGAGCGCAACGCGACCCGCCCTTCTTCGGGAGAGGAATCGAACACACGCTGGGCGGCCGTCGACTGTGCCACGATCACGCTGACGTTGTGCGCGACCATGTCGTGGAGCTCGCGGGCGATGAGACGGCGCTCCTCCGCAACCGCCTGCTGTGCCGCTTCCTCGCGTTCGCGCTCGAATCGGGTCGCCCGATCCTCGAGGTTCGACACGTGACTCCGCTGGGTCCGCAGGCCGTCGCCGATGAACCAGACCGCGCCGACGACCAGACTTTCGGCGAAGATCGCGTCCAGTTCGAGCGGCTCCCGTGAGCTGTACAAGATCATGAGCACGACGAACGCGCTCCAGATGGCGGCCGGGATCGAGATGCTCCGATCACGGTGTGCCGCGACCGAGTACAACGCCAGGAGGAAGCCGAACGAGGCGAACGAGGGCAGATAGCCGAGGAAGAAGAACAAGAACATGGCGACGCTGCAGACCACGAGGACCAGAACCGGCGCCACGCGTCGCCAGACGAGCGGAACGGTCTGCAGGAGCGCAAGGACGATCCCCAGTGTGTCGAGCTGGGCGCTCGAGACGTCCGTCCCGCCCTCGGGGAGGTCGACGTGCAGGTGGACCAGCAGGCCGACGAGCGAAGCCGTGGTCAGGAGCGACGCGATGAGCGTGTCCTGCCCGACCGGCCCCGAGAGGGTGCGCCGGAGGGCATCGCCGACGGATCTCCGAGCCACACGGGCGCGGAACAGGGCCTCTGCGCGGGATCTCGCGACCCCGTGACTCGGGCGCGACGGGGACGCCGTCGGGATGTCCCGTTGCGCGATCTTCATCGGATCACCGTTCCCTTTCGAGGCGACCGCAGAGGCGGCCTCCCTCGACGGCCTACAGACGTTGCCGGAACCGTAAACCGATTGAACGGTGCAACTCAATGGTCAGATTTCGGCCCTCCGGCTGTCAGCCCCCTGACTGCCATCGCTCGACCCTCGGGCTCCCACGGCTATCGGGCGCCCCAGATGCCCACCGCCGTCTTGTCGAGCTCCGTGCCGAGCTCGATCCACCGATCGGCCGGCCAACCCCTCTCGTAGAACCCCGATACGCGGGATCGATGCTCGGGCGGACGGAGCAGGCTCCCGACGACGTCGGCACGCGCCTCGAGAGGGCTCTGCACCCTCGCCTCCCGACCCGCCGCTACCTCCCCGTCAACGAGAAGTGCATGTAGTCCTTCAGGGTGTGCCAGTGGCCGCCCCACTCCCAGCCGATCCGGGCGAACGAGCGGACCACCACATCGCCCTCGTGGATCATCCCTTTCCGGTGGAGCGACCGGTTGCGGAAGGGCAACGCGACCGCGCGGAGCACCGTCCCGTCGTTGCGGACATAGGGGTTCTGCAGGGGATCGATGTCGATCGCCCACCCGTAGGAGTGTTGGGACAAGGTGGTGGTGCTGCCGGTCGCGAGTCGACAGTTGAACGAGGCCGTCACGCTCCGCCGACTCTTGTCCCAGTAGTCCTCGGGCCGGATCGGGCGGTCCTTGGCGGCCAGCTTGATCTCTTCGATCGGGAAGTGCGCGCGGAAGAGGCGCCGGAAGACCCAGAGCACGTCCGACGCGACGCGCTCGTGCAGGACCAACGGACCCGTCTTCACCTCTCCGTCGAAGTTCCAGTAGCTCACCTCCACGAGGCGCAGGTCCTCGAGCGGCACCGGGCATCCAGGTGTCCAGTTCCGGCCGGTCAGGCGGTCGCGCAGCTCGGGCCCGATCCGCGACACCTCTCCCCGGAACACCGGCACCGAGGCGGGAGCGGGTGAGGTGGGCATCGAGGAGTCGACGAGTGGCGGCAGGCTCGCGGACCCGGCCCCGGGCGCCGCGCGTTCGGCGGCCGGCGTCTGCGAGCATGCCGCCATCACGACGACGAGCGCGACCACGGAGGAGACGAACCGGATCATGAACTTCATCCTCCCACCGTCAGCCGACCTGCCTCCGAACCTGTATACGTGGAGGAGGGGGTCGAGACGGGCAAGCAGCTGACGAGGGTCGTGATCGAGCACGTGTCGCCCGCCGTGGACGGCGGGCTCTTCCCCGCGAAGACCTCCGTCGGGGACGTCGTGCCGTTCGAAGCCGACGTGTTCACCGATGGCCACGACCTGCCGGCGGCTCGCGTCATGGTCCGTCACGAAGATGCCGACCCCAAAGAGACGCCGATGGTTCCCTTGGGGAACGACCGCTGGCGGTCCGAGGTGCCCATCGAGGAGCAGGGAACGTATCGCTTCCGCGTGGAGGGGTGGATCGACTCGTGGGCGACGTGGCGCTCCGAGCTCGAGAAGCGGCTGGCTGCCGGCCAGGACGTCGCCGTCGAGCTCAAGGAGGGGGCGGGGCTCGTCGGCGACGCCGCGCGGCGCGCACGCGCCGCCGGCGTCACCGGCGAGGCCGACCGCCTGAAGGCGGCCGCCGCGGGGCTCCGCCGTCTCGACCCTGCCAAGGCGGGCGCGCTCGCCACGTCCGGTGAGCTGAACGCGCTGATGGGACGACACGCGGACAGGCGCCGCGGCACCGCGGCCTCCGCCGAGTACGTCCTGGTCGCCGCCCGGGAGCGCGCTCGCCACGGTGCCTGGTACGAGCTCTTCCCTCGCTCGGTCTCTCCGAAGCAGGGGCGGCACGGAACGCTCCGCGATGTCGCGGCACTCGTGCCGGACATCGCGGACCTCGGCTTCGACGTCCTGTACCTCCCGCCGATCCATCCGATCGGCCGGACGAACCGGAAGGGTCCCAACAACGCTGCGGCGGCCGGCCCCGACGATCCCGGGAGTCCGTGGGCGATCGGATCGGAGGAGGGCGGCCATACGGCGATCCACCCGGAGCTCGGCACGTTCGACGACCTCGGGCATCTCCTGGCCGAGCTGAAGCGGCACGACATGGAGCTCGCGCTCGACCTCGCCTTCCAGTGCTCTCCCGACCATCCGTGGGTGCAGCAGCATCCCGAGTGGTTCCGGCACCGCGCCGACGGCACGATCCGCTACGCCGAGAACCCGCCGAAGAGGTACGAGGACATCTACCCTCTCGACTTCGAAACGAAGGATCGCGACGGGCTCTGGAACGCGCTGCTCGGCGTGGTCCTCTTCTGGTGCGAGAAGGAGGTCCCGATCTTCCGCGTCGACAACCCGCACACGAAGCCGTTCGCCTTCTGGGAATGGCTGCTCGCGGAGGTCAAGAGCGACCATCCCGACGTCCTGTTCCTGTCGGAGGCGTTCACCCGCCCGCGCGTGATGGAACGCCTGGCCAAGATCGGCTTCGATCAGTCCTACACGTACTTCACGTGGCGGCGGACCAAGCAGGAGCTGACCGACTACCTGACCGAGCTCACGCAAGGACCGGTTCGCGACTTCCTGCGACCGAACCTCTGGCCCAACACCCCCGACATCCTCACCGACCAGCTCCAAGACGGTGGGCCGCCGGCGTTCCGGCTGCGGTATCTCCTGGCGGCGACCCTGGGCGCCAACTACGGGATCTACGGGCCGCCGTTCGAACACGTGGAACACGAGCCGAGGGAGCCGGGCTCGGAGGAGTATCGCGATTCCGAGAAGTACCAGCTGCGCTCCCGGAAGGCGGCGGCCACCGGGATCCGGGAACTGATCGCCCGCGTGAACCAGATCCGCCGTGAGCACCCCGCCTTGCAGCACGACCGTACGCTGCGGTTCCATCCGGTGGACAACGAACAGCTGATCGCGTACAGCAAGACGCTCCCCGACGGGACGGACCCCGTGGTCGTCATCGTGAACCTCGATCCGATCAACCCTCAGTCCGGCTGGGTAGACTTGCGCATGCCGGAGCTCGGGATGGCCTGGGATGCAACCTTCATCGCCCGCGACCTCCTCGCCGGCGAGTCCTTCCCCTGGATCGGGGCTCGCAACTTCGTGGAGCTCCACCCCGGGCATCAGCCGGGACACGTGCTCGCGGTCGACCATGTCGGGAGCGCGGCTCCGTGACGGCCCGTGCCCGCGCCGGCGCGGAGACGGCGCCGGCCGAGACGGCGCGACAGGCCCTGAGCGTCGCGACGCTCGGAGCGCCCGCCTCCTACTGGTACAAGGACGCCGTCATCTACGAGCTCCATGTGCGGGCGTACCAGGACAGCAACGCGGACGGTGTCGGCGACCTGGCCGGTCTCGTTCGGCGACTGGATCACATCCGAGACCTGGGCGCGACGGCCGTCTGGCTGCTCCCGTTCTACCCGTCGCCGCTCCGCGACGACGGCTACGACATCGCGGCGTACAAGGCGATCCATCCCGCCTACGGGACGATGCGAGACTTCCGGACGCTCCTTCGCGAAGCACACCGGCGGGACCTGCGGGTGATCACCGAGGTGGTGATGAACCACACGTCGGAGGAGCATCCGTGGTTCCAGCGCGCGCGCAACGCCAAGCCGGGCTCGTGGCAGCGCAACTTCTACGTCTGGGCGGACACGCCGGACGGATATCCCGACGCTCGCGTCATCTTCAGCGACTTCGAGTCGTCGAACTGGGCGTGGGACCCGATCGCCGGGCAGTACTACTGGCATCGCTTCTACTCACACCAACCGGACCTCAACTTCGACGAACCGCGGGTACGAGCGGCGATGTTCGACGTCGTCGACTTCTGGCTCGGCCTCGGCGTGGACGGTCTGCGGCTCGACGCGATCCCGTACCTGTTCGAACGCGAGGGAACGAACTGCGAGAACCTCCCGGAGACCCTCGAGTTCCTTTCCGACCTCCGCAGCCACGTCGACTCGAAGTTCGAGGACCGGATGCTCCTGGCCGAAGCGAACCAATGGCCGGAGGACGCGGTCGCCTACTTCGGCAACGGTGACCGTTGCCACATGGCGTTCCATTTCCCGTTGATGCCGCGGATGTTCATGGCGAACCGGATGGAGGACCGGTTCCCGCTGATCGACATCTTGAATCAGACGCCCCCGATCCCCGAGAGCGGCCAATGGGCGACGTTCCTGCGGAACCACGACGAGCTGACCCTCGAGATGGTGACCGACGAGGAGCGCGACTACATGTATCGGGTGTACGCCGAGGACCCCCAGGCGCGGGTGAACCTCGGGATCCGGCGGCGTCTGGCGCCGCTGCTCGGCAACGACCGCCGCCGGATCGAGCTGATGAACGCCCTCCTCTTCTCGCTCCCCGGAACGCCCGTCATCTACTACGGCGACGAGATCGGGATGGGCGACAACATCTACCTGGGCGACCGCAACGGCGTTCGGACGCCGATGCAGTGGAACCAGGACCGCAACGCGGGGTTCTCCGGAGCCAACCCACAGCGTCTGTACCTCCCCCTGGTCGCCGATCCGGAGCATCACCCGTCTGCCGTCAACGTCGAAGCGCAGCAGAACAACCCGTCGTCCCTGCTCTGGTGGATGCGGCGCCTGATCGGAGCGGCGCGCCGTTCACCCTCGCTCTCACGCGGCGACATCGAGTTCCTCTACCCCGAGAACCGCAAGGTGGTGAGCTTCCTCCGCACGTTCGGTGATGACCGCACGCTGGTGGTCGCGAACCTCTCACGCAGCGCGCAGTTCGTGGAGCTGGACCTCTCGCGGTTCGACGGCCAGATCCCGGTCGAGCTCTTCGGGCCGACCGAGTTCCCTCGGATCGGACAGTTGCCGTACTTCATCACGCTCGGACCCTACGGGTACTTCTGGTTCCGCCTGCAGGCCGACGAGCGAGAGGAAGAGATCTCGGCATCGCCCGTGCCGACGCTCAGGTCGTCGGGAACGTGGGACGCGGTGCTGGACGAACCGGCGAGGAGCGCGTTGGAGCGATCCCTGCCTCGGTTCCTCGTCCGGCAGCGATGGTTCGGCGCGAAGGGCAGGCGGATCTCGACCGTGACGATCGCGGACACGATCCGCGTCCGAGGTGCCGAAGGGGATGGATCGCATGGGGTGGTCGCACTCGTCGACGTGACCTTCACCGAGGGCGAGCCCGCCACGTACGCCCTTCCACTCGCCGGCAAGCGGGAGGGCGAAGACATCGGGCCCGAGTACGTGGTGGCGAGGGTCGAGACCCCGGACGGGGCGTGGCTGATGGTGGACGGGCTCCGGGACGCCCCGCTCGCGATCGCGCTCCTCGAGATGATCGAGCGAAGGCGGGTGGCCCGCGGGCAGCGCAGCCGTCTCGTCGGCACGCGCGCCGAAGGCTTCGCGGGGCTGCGTGGCCAGGGCCCGCTCGAGCCCCAGTTCGGCTGGGGCGATCAGAGCAATACCTCGGTGACCTTCGGCGATCGACTGATCCTGAAGCTGTTCCGCCGCCTCGAGGAGGGCATCAATCCGGAGCTCGAGGTAGGCCGCTTCCTGACCGATCGCACCGTCTTCCGGCATTCCGCGCCGACCGCCGGCGCGATCGAGCTGCCCGACGGAGGAGGCGGATCGACGGTCGCGATCCTCCAGGGCTACGTGCAGAACGAGGGAGACGCGTGGGCGTACGCGCTCGACGCGATCCGCGAGTCGTTCGAACGGGCGTTGGCGCTTCCGGCCGACCAGCCGATCCCCCGCGTGGAGGGTTCCGTCATGGACATGGTCGGGGAACTCCCGTCCCTGCTCACCTACGACCTCATCGGACCGTTCCTGGGGTCCGCCTGGCTGCTGGGTCGCCGGACGGCGCAGCTCCACCTCGCGCTCGGTTCGCGCCCCGACGACCCGGTGTTCAGGCCCGAGCCGATCACGCGCATGAACCAGCGCTCGCTCTACCAGTCGATGCGATCGCAGGCGGTCACCACGCTCCGCCGCCTGGGCGACCACGAGGTCGGACCCGACGTCGAAGAGCTGCTCGCCCGCCAGGACGAGCTCTTCGCTCGTTACACGGTCCTGACGAGCGACAAGATCAGCGGGCAACGGATCCGTGTCCACGGCGACTACCACCTCGGCCAGGTCCTGTGGACCGGTCGGGACTTCATCATCATCGACTTCGAAGGCGAACCCGCGAGACCGCTCAGCGAGCGGAGGATCAAGCGTTCGCCGCTGAGAGACGTGGCCGGGATGCTCCGCTCGTTCGACTACGCCACCCGCACCTCGCTGCGGTCGCCGTGGGTCGAGGACCTCTCGCCCGAAGAGCGGGCCTCCTTGGCCGGCTGGGCGCGGTCCTGGAGTCACTGGGTCTCGGCCACGTTCCTGGATCACTACTTCGAGGTCGCGGGCGACAGCCCTCTGCTCCCGCAGACGGAAGAGGAGATCCGCCGGATGTTGCACGCGCTGCTCCTCGACAAGGCCGTCTACGAGATCGCCTACGAGCTGGACAACCGTCCGGACTGGCTGCCCGTGCCGGTCCGCGGCCTGCTCGACCTGCTGGACGAGGGCCCGTGAGCGACGACCGCCGGGCACTGAAGGAGCTCGCCCGTCTGTACGGCGTGCAGGAGAGCTACGAGAACGTCTTCGGGAAGCGTGTCTGGGCCGGGGTCGACAGCACGATCGCCGTGCTCCGTGCGATGGGGGCGCCGGTCGCGTCGCTCGGCGACGCGACCGACGCCCTGCGAGCTCGGAAGAAGGAGCTCGCCCGGCGCCCCCTCGAGCCCGTGATCGTCGCGTGGGACGGGCGGCTGCCCCACGTGCAGATGCACGTGCCGAGCTCGGAGACAGGCAGGGAGATGCGGTTCGCGCTCACCCCCGAAGGCGATCAGCCGACCCGGTGGGAGACGGGGGCCGCGATCGTCGACGGTCCGACCGAGGCCGGGTTCGCGCCGGCGCGGCTCGAACTCCGCCTCCGGCTGCCGGTGGGGAGACATCATCTGTGGGTCGAGACCGCCGACGGGCAGGTCCACGCCCTCGTGCTCTCGGCGCCTCGCACGTGCCCGCAGCCGGACGGGCGATGGTGGGGTGTCTTCGCGCCCCTCTACGCGCTCCGTGCCGAGGACGACTGGGGGGTCGGAAGCTTCTCCGAGCTGGCGAAGTTCCGAGGATGGATCCACGGTCTCGGCGGGTCGGTGGCCGCGACGCTTCCGCTGTTCGCCCAGTTCCTCGACGAGCCGATGGTCGAGCCGAGCCCGTACTCGCCGTCCAGCCGACTCTTCTGGAACGAGACCTACATCGACGTGACCCGCGCTCCCGGACTCGACGGATGCCCCGAGGCCCGCGAGGCGCTCGACGACCCCTCCTTCGGCGAACAGCTCGCCCGCCTGCGCAAGAACGACCTCACCGACCACCCGGCGGTCGCCGCCGCGAAGCGGCGCGTCCTCGACCCCCTCGCGCAACAGACCTTCGCGGGCACGCCACCGGCCGCTTTGAGCGAGTTCGCGGCGAACCCGCGAGCCGCCGACTACGCGCGGTTCCGCGCGGAGGTGGAGCGGCGCGGGGCATGGTGGGGCGCGTGGCCACGAACCGAGCGTGAGGGCTCTCTCTCCGGGTCGGCGCTCGATGACGACCGGGCGCGCTACCACCTGTTCGTTCAGTGGATGGCCGCCGAGCAACTGTCGGAGGCCGCCGGCCGCGCGAGCGCGGCCGGCGGCCTGATGCTCGACCTCCCGATCGGGGTCAACGGCGCCGGCTACGACGTCTGGCGCGAACGAGACTCGTTCGTGCCGGAGGTCGCAGCCGGCGCCCCGCCGGACGCCTTCTGGTCGCAGGGACAGGACTGGGGGGCTCCCCCACCACATCCGCACGGGACACGCGAGGCCGGCTACCGCTACCACGACGAGGTCTTCCGCACGCTGTTCCGATATGCCGCGGTCGCACGCATCGATCACGTGATCGGGCTGCATCGCCTCTACTGGGTGCCACGCGGGGCGTCCGCCAAGGACGGCGTCTACGTCCGCTACCGTGCGCAGGAGTGGTACGCGTTGTTGTCGATCGCCGCGAACGAAGCCCAGGCGGTCGTCGTCGGCGAGGATCTCGGGACGGTGCCCGGGTACGTTCGACCGGCGATGAAGGCTCACGGTCTCCTGCGGACCTACGTCGCGCAGCGTGAGGCGGGCACCGCCGGCCTCCCCGAGCCGCCCGCGGAGTCCGTCGCCGCTCTGAACACCCACGACATGCCGACCTGGGCCGGCTTCTGGCGCGGGACGGACGTCCCGCTCCGCGAGGAACTCGGCCTGATCGATCACGATCAGGCCGAACAGATCCTCGAAGCGCGTCGCGGGGTGCGCGGAGCGCTCCCCGCGTCGCTCCCCGGGCTCATCGCCGACCCCGACGGCGATGATCCGCGCGCATCGTTGGAGGCGTCGCTCGAGCGGCTCGCCGCCGGCCGGGCCGCGGTCGTGATGGCCTCGCTCGGAGACCTCCTGCTCGAAGCCGACCCGCAGAACGTGCCGGGGACCGGACCGGAACGCCTGAACTGGCGTCGCCGCTACCCGTGGACCCTCGAGGAGATCCAGCGTCGCCCGGACATCGCCTCGACGCTCGAGCGGATCGACCGGAGCCGTCGGACGGGAGCGACCGGAGGGGCGACCGAGCCGTGAGCAAGGTCACCACGCAGGACCTGACCGCGGACGACCTCTACCTCTTCGCGGAGGGCACGCACGGCCGGCTCGCCTCGAAGCTGGGTGCCCATGTCCGCCCCGACGGGACGTCGTTCGCCGTCTGGGCTCCGAACGCCGAGCGCGTTTCCGTGATCGGCGACTTCAACGGCTGGGATACGGGATCCGCTCCGCTCGAGCCCGTCGCATCCTCCGGGATCTGGTCGGGGCGTATCGAAGGGGCGCACGAAGGCCAGACCTACAAATTCCACATCCGTTCGCGCCACGACGGCTACCGTGTCGACAAGGCCGACCCGTTCGCGTTCCGGGCGGAGACACCGCCCAAGACCGGCTCGATCGTGTGGGATCTCACCTACGACTGGGGCGACACGGAGTGGCTCACCACGCGCGCGGAGCGGAACGGGCTATCGGCGCCGATGTCGATCTACGAGGTCCACCTCGGCTCGTGGCGACGCGGACCGGATGAGGGCTGGCTCGGCTATCGCGACGTCGCGCCGCAGCTCGCCGACCACGCACTCGACCTCGGCTTCACCCACATCGAGCTGCTTCCGATCATGGAGCATCCGTTCTACGGCTCGTGGGGCTACCAGACGACGGGATATTTCGCGCCGACGGGCAGGTTCGGGACGCCGCAGGATCTGATGTTCCTGATCGACCATCTGCATCAACGCGGTCTCGGTGTGATCCTCGACTGGGTGCCTTCTCACTTCCCCGCCGACGAGCACGGCCTGGCGTATTTCGACGGGACGCATCTGTACGAGCACGCGGATCCCCGCCGTGGATACCACCCCGATTGGCACACGTTGATCTTCAACTACGGGCGCAACGAGGTCAGGAGCTTCCTCCTCTCGAGTGCCGATCACTGGCTCCGCACCTACCACGCGGACGGTCTCCGAGTGGACGCCGTCGCGTCGATGCTCTATCTCGACTATTCGAGGAAGGCAGGCGAATGGCTGCCGAACGTGCACGGTGGCCGCGAGAACCTCGAGGCCGTCTCGTTCCTTCGCCGGCTGAACGAGGACGTCTATCGAGAGCATCCTGGCACGCAGACCTTCGCGGAGGAGTCCACCGCCTGGCCGATGGTCTCCCGACCGACGGACGTGGATGGGCTCGGCTTCGGATTCAAGTGGGACATGGGCTGGATGCACGACACGCTGCAGTACCTGCAACGCGAACCGATCCATCGCCGGTACCACCACGGCGAGCTCACCTTCCGGCAGGTGTACGCGTACTCCGAGAACTTCGTGTTGCCGCTCTCGCACGACGAGGTGGTCCACGGGAAGGGCTCGCTGTTCGGCAAGATGCCCGGGGACGCCTGGCAGCGGTTCGCCAACCTGCGCCTGCTGTTCGGCTACCAATGGGCGCTGGCCGGCAAGAAGCTCCTGTTCATGGGCGATGAGCTCGGCCAACCCAGCGAATGGGACCACGACGCGAGCGTCGAGTGGCATCTGCTCGAAGAGCCTCGGCACGGCGGCGTCATGCGGTGGGTACGGGATCTGAACGCGATGCATCGCGTCGAGCCCGCACTGCACGCCCTCGACGCGGACCCCGGCGGGTTCGAATGGATCGACGCGTCGGATGCCGAGGGCGGCACGCTCTGCTTCCTCCGGCGCGGACCGTCGGAGAGCGACGTGGTCGTGGTGGCGCTCAACCTCACCCCGATGCCACACGAACGGTTCCGGATCGGGCTGCCGGACGGCGGTGTCTGGCACGAAGCCCTGAACAGCGATGCCGAGATCTACGGCGGGTCCGGCATGGGGAATCTCGGGCGCGTCGAGGCGGCGTCGTCCCCTTGGCACGGGCGCTCGTACAGCGCGCAGCTCGTGCTTCCGCCGCTTTCCTGCGTGTTCCTCCGGCCCGGCACCGACCGGCATGGAGGGGTTCAGGCCTCGTGACGATCCGGGTCTGGCCTGGGAACCCGTACCCGCAGGGCGCCACATGGGATGGCGAGGGAGTGAACTTCTCGCTCTTCTCCGAGCACGCGACGGGGGTCGACCTCTGCTTGTACGAGCGGCCGGACGACGCCGTGGAGGCGGAGCGCATCCCGCTCACCAACCGGACCGACCTCCTGTGGCACGCCTACCTCCCCGACGTCCGGCCCGGCCGCCTCTACGGCTATCGCGTCCACGGGCCGTACGAACCGCGCGAGGGTCATCGGTTCAATCCGAACAAGATGCTCCTCGATCCGTACGCGAGGGCGGTCAGTGGGCCGGTCCGGTGGCACGACGCCGTGTACGGATACGAGATCGGCCATCCCGACGAGGACCTCTCGTTCGACGAACGCGACAGCGCCGGCTCGATGCCTAAGTGCGTGGTGATCGACCCCGCCTTCACCTGGGGCGAGGACCGTCGACCGGAGACGCCCTGGAACCGAACCGTGATCTACGAGACGCACGTGAAGGGACTCACCAAGCTCCATCCGTCGATCCCGCCGGAGATCAGGGGCACGTACCTGGCGCTCGCGCACGATCCGGTCCTCGAACACCTTCGGTCGCTCGGCGTCACCGCGGTCGAGCTCATGCCCGTCCATCAGTTCGTCGACGACCGGGTGCTCGTCGAGCGCGGTCTCTCGAACTACTGGGGCTACAACTCGATCGGGTTCTTCGCCCCGCATCACGCGTACGCGACGCGCTCGGTCGGCCAGCAGGTCTACGAGTTCAAGTCGATGGTGAAGACGCTGCACCGTGCCGGCATCGAGGTGATCCTCGACGTCGTCTACAACCACACGGCGGAGGGGAACCACCTCGGCCCGACGCTGTCGCTCCGGGGCATCGACAACAAGGCCTTCTACCGGCTCTCACGCGAGGATCCCCGCTACTTCATCGACTTCTCGGGCACCGGCAACAGCCTCAACATGCTGCATCCGCGGGCGATCCAGCTGATCATGGACAGCCTCCGGCACTGGGTCCTCGAGATGCACGTCGACGGCTTCCGCTTCGACCTGGCGCCCGTTCTCGCCCGTGAGCTCTACGAGGTGAACCGACTGGGAACGTTCTTCGACATCATCCAGCAGGACCCAGTGCTCTCGCAGGTGAAGCTGATCGCCGAGCCGTGGGACGTCGGCCCCGGCGGGTACCAGGTGGGCAACTTCCCGGTGGGCTGGGCCGAATGGAACGGCCGCTACCGAGACTGCGTCCGACGGTTCTGGCGAGGCGATCCCGGCCAGCTCTCGGAGCTCGCCTTCCGGCTCTCCGGCTCGAGCGACCTGTACGAGGAGAGCGGCCGGAACACCTACGCCTCGGTCAACTTCGTGACCGCCCACGACGGCTTCACGCTGCAGGATCTCGTGATGTACGCGGAGAAGCACAACGAGCTGAACGGCGACGACAACAAGGACGGCACCGACGAGAACTTCTCGCACAACTGGGGGGTCGAGGGCCCGACCGACCAGCCGGAGATCGTCGAGATCCGCCAACGGATGAAGCGCAACCTGATGGCCACGCTCGTCCTGTCGCAAGGGGTGCGGATGCTGCTCGGCGGCGACGAGATCGGACGGACCCAGGAGGGCAACAACAACGCCTACTGCCAGGACAACGAGCTGAGCTGGTTCGACTGGGATCATCGCGACCTCGACATGCTCAAGTTCACGCGGGAGACCTTGAAGATCTTCCGGTCGAACCCCGTGCTGCGGCGGCGCTCGTTCTTCAGCGGGATGCTCGACGGCGGCCGCCAGAAGGACGTCATGTGGGTGCGCGAGGACGGCGCCGAGATGACCGACGAAGACTGGTCGGATCCGAAGAACCACGTCCTCGGGATGTTGATCCCCGGACGAGCGACGGACGAGCGCGACGAGCGAGGCCGCCGGATCCGGGGCGACACGGTCCTGCTGCTCCTGAACGGCGGCTCGCGCTCGAAGAAGATCACGCTGCCGCGACTGGAAGGAAGCGGTGTGTGGCACGAGGTCCTGAACACGGCACGGCCCGGTCACACCCGGGCCGTGCGCCGCGAGGCCCTGAACCTCGTGGCGCACTCGCTGATGCTGTTGCAGTTCCAGGGCGCGGAGCGGTCTCCCGAGCGATCCGGGGGTGGCGCCTGATCCTTTCGGATCGGGCGGCGCCCCCGGATACGCACCGTTAGGTCTGGAGCGCCTCCCGAGCCTTCTCGTTGTCGCTCGTCACGAGCACCGCTCGATCGCGGGTCGCGAGATAGGCGGCCGAGATGTTGATCCCAGCGCTCGCGACCCTGCCGGCCACCCGGCCGAGCGTGCCGGGCCGGCCCGCCTCCTCGTCCGTCAGGTCGATCACGACGGCGTCGGATTCCCCCTCGATCTTGATGTCGGCCAGGATCAGCGCGTTCTGCGCCACCATCGCGTTCTCGACCAGCACATGCACGATCCCGACTCCGTCGTCGGTCGTCGCGCAGAACCCCTCGATGTTGACTCCGGCGTCGCCCAACGCCTCGCCCATATGGGCGAGCTGGCCGGCACGGTCGTCCAGCACCACGGTCAGATCCGTTGCCATCCGATCACCTCTTCCGCACCACCGTTGCTTCCCCTACATCCCGAGCGCAGCCAGCGCCTTCGCGTTGTCGTCCGTGACGGCGACGGCCCGGTTGTTCGTCGCGAGATACACGGCCCGCATGTTGACGCCGGCCTCCGCCACCGCACGCGCCATCTTGCCGAGCGTGCCGGGCGTGCTCACGTCTCCCGGGATCTCGCTCACGATCGCCTCCGACTCGCTCTCGACGGTCAGGCCCGCACCCTCGAGCGCCGCTCGAGCGGCGGCTCCGTCTTCGACCAGGAGGTGGATCACACCGCGATCGCCCAGTCCCATGCCGCAAAGCCCTTCGATGTTGATCCCCGCGTTCCCCAGTGCCTCGCCGATGTCCGCCAGCCCACCGGGACGGTCCTCGACGGTCACACCCAGATCGGTCGGCATCCATTGCCCCCTTCTCTCGCCCTGTTGCCGGTGTACGCCCCGTTCGCGACCCCGTCAAATCGTTCAACGACGCGGTTCTTGCTCGATCCCCAACCCACGTCGTGGCCCTCCGAAGACGCGGCGAACGCCACGGGCTGATCGGAAGAGGCGGGACTCACTCGGCGGCCGACCGGCCGCCCCGGGCGCTATCACCCGACGCCGTTGGGCGGCGGCTCCTCCTCGGCGCTCGGTGCGGGCACCGTCCGTGGCGGGTTCGTGACCTGTGTCCGCGGCGCCGCGATCTCGACGTCGAGAACCAGCGCGACCGGCGTGTCTTGGCCGGTACCGTCCACCGTGAACAGGTCGAGAGGCTCGCCGCAGCCGCCGGCCGCGACCAGCAACGTCGTTCGGTCGAGCCACCCCAGTGCCTCGGTGGGTCGCGTCTCGTCCGGGATCGCGGTCCGCGCCTCGCCCCCGGCCAGGACGAGAGCCTTGTGCTGTTCGCATGCTTCACCTTCGGTCACCGCCCGGAGCGGTCCGACGGGAGCGAGGCGCAGGCCACTCGCCACCGTTCCATCCTGCCCACGCCACGCGGTCCCGAAGCCGGTCCGGTCTTCCAGCTTCATGAAGTGCAGCTCCGGGATGCCCCCCTCGTGCTGTGCCGTCCACCACAGGATCCTCCCGTTCGGCGAGAAGGCCAGCGAGGTGAACTCGGTCTCCGGGGAGTGGACGAGACGCTGAGGATCCTTGCCTTCGTTGGTCGAGAGCCAGATCTCCTGCTCCTCCGGCGTTTGCACCACGAACGCCAGTGCGAGACCACTGGGGTGATAGGCGACCTCGAGGTACCTCCCCGGAGGCAACGACACGAGCCGGATCAGGCGATCGTCGTCGACGTAGCGCTTCCTCGGGATGCCCTTCGCGTCGGCGAACACGACCGCGAGGCCGAGCGGATGTCCCCAGTCGAAGGCACTCACCGAGGTATCGATCGCAGGCAGATCCGGGGCGTCGGCGCCGACACCGCGGATCTCGAACCCGTTCAACAGGACTCGGTCGCCCTGCGGGCCCCAGGCGAAGGGACCGGCGCTCTCGACCGGGAAGAGGCACGCGAGGCCGCCGTCGTCCGGGTTGAGCGCCCATGCGCGGCCGTCGGCGACGAACGCGACCGTCTCGGATGCACCGGCTCCGCCGGTGCATCCCGCGGGAAGCGGCGTCCCGTCGGGCAGCCGAGCCCCGGTGGGAACGACGGAGGGCGAATCCGTCTGTCCCAAGGACGGCGACGGCGTTTCGTCGTCTGCCGGCGGCTGCGTGCACGCTCCCATCAGCAGCGCCAACGCGAGCACGGATCGGATCGAGCGCATCACCACGTTCGGACGCTACACCGCCGTCTGCCTCCGGGCGAGGGACCCGTCCGCTAGAGATCGCCTCGGAGTCCCCAGAGCTCCGGGAAGAACCGCTTGTCCAGGGTGGTCCGCAGGTACCCGACGCCCGACGAGCCGCCCGTGCCTCGTTTCGCTCCGATCTCGCGCTCGACCATCAGGACGTGGAGCGAACGCCAGCGAGCGACGCTCTCGTCATGGTCGAGCATCGCCTCCGAGACGGCGAACAGTTCCCGTTGCTCTCGTGCCATAGCCACCAGCGAGGCGGTCCGCCGCTCATCGTCGTCCGCCGGCATCGGAAATCCGTTGGACTCCATGAGCGTGCAGAAGCCGTCCCAGAGCGTCGGTTCCGCCATCCGCCGTTCCAAGCGATCGCGCTCTTCCGGCGAGGCCGCGAGGTCCCCCAGGAGCCGCTCGTCCTTCAGCCCGCTGATGAACTCGAGCTCGCGGAATTGGGCGGATTGGAATCCCGATGCCGGCGCGAGGTGGTCGCGGAATGCGAGGAAGTCCTGCGGCGACATCGTCTCCAGAACCTCGATGTGCTCGATCAGTACGCGCTCGATCGCGTGGACCCGCTTCAGATAGTGACGCGCACGCTCGGTATCCCCTTGGAGGAGGCGATCGCGGACCGACTCCAGCTCGAACAGCAGCTGCTTGAACCAGAGCTCGTACGTCTGGTGGACCACGATGAACAGGAGCTCGTCGTGAACGGGGGGATCCGAGAGGAGTTGCTGGAGCGACAGGAGCTCGGGGAGCTTCAGGTAACCGCCGTAGGTGAGGAGGTCAACCTCGACTTCGTTCGCCTCTTCGCTCGTCCGGCCGAATCGACGCTGCCGCCCCTCCGTCATCCCTCCGAGCCTAGCGAAGAGCCCCTATCGCGCACCCGTTCCCAGCCCGAACCCATATCCTTGTGTCGCCTCGCGGAGGGAGGTGGCGGGTGGACGACATCGACCGGACCGACGAAGCGGCGCTGTCCCTGGCGCTCGAGGAGGCGCGAGACACCCTCGAGCTCGTGACCGTCGGAGCCGCGGACGGCATCACGATCCAGGATGCCCGAGGAGCATTGGTCTACGCCAACCTCGCGGCTGCGCGCCTCTCCGGGTACGGGTCGGTCGACGAGTTCATGGCCGCCGATCCCCGGGAGCGCCTCGCTCATTGGGAGATGTTGAAGGAAGACGGCGAGCCGTTCCCGATCGATGAGCTGCCGGGCCGCCGGGTGCTCGGCGGCGTGCCGGAGGCCGAGGCCGTGCTCCGGGTCCGCGATCGGCGCGACGACCGCGAGTTCTGGTCTCTCGTGAAGGCCACCGCGACCTTCGACGCGCAGGGCAACGTCCGATACGCGATCAACCTGTTCCGAGACATCACGGGCCAGAAGGAAGCCGAGCGTTCCGCGAACCGGAAGGCGACGCAGATGTCCCATCTCTACGCGATCACGGCAGCGCTGTCGAAGACGACCGACGTCGCCGCGATCGCCGAGGCGTTGGCCGAACAGACGCTGACGGCGTTCGAGGCATCTCGGGGCGCCGTCGTGCTTCGCTCTCAAGACGGCGGGACCCTGGAGACCGTGGCCTGGCGGGGACACGAAGACGGGGTGATCGAGCGCTGGCGGAGCTTCCCGTTGGACACGAAGACGCCGATCGGCGACGCGGTCATCAGGAACGTACCGGTCGTCATGGGCTCTCGGGAGGAGTGGCTCGCGCGGTACCCCGGTCTCGAGCGGGAGCAGATGCCCGCGGCGGCGGCTTCGATCCCGTTGGACATCGGGGACCGGGCGATCGGCGGCCTCACGCTCAGTTTCAACGAGCCTCGCGAGTTCAGCGAGGAGGATGTCGGATTCATGCTCGGCGCCGCACGACAGGGGGCGCAGGCATTGGAGCGTGGTCGCTCGGAGGAGATCCGGCGCCTCGCCGAGGCGCGGCTCTCGCTCCTCGCTCGGGCAGGCGGCCTCCTCGCCGAGTCGCTCGACTACACCAAGACCCTCGCGGCGGTGGCCGACCTGGTCGTGCCTCGGCTGGCCGACTGGACGTCCGTGGAGATCTTGGAATCGGACGGCTCGATCCGATCCGTCGCCGTCGCGCACGTGGATCCCGAGAAGGTGGCGATCGCGCAGGAACTCCGGCGCCAGCGGCCTCCGGACCTCTCGTCCCCGACGGGGATCGGGCACGTCATCACGACCGGCCGGACCGAGGTCGTGCCCGAGATCACGGAGGAGATGATCGCCGCGATCGACGACCCCAAGGTCGAGAACCTCGTGCGGGAGCTCCAGCTCCGGTCCGCGCTGATCGTGCCGCTGTCGGCTCGGGGCAGGACGCTCGGGGCGATGACGTTGGTCTGGGCTGAGTCGGGCCGGACGTACACGTCGGCCGACCTCGCGCTCGCCGAGACACTCGCCGCGCGTATCGCGCTCGTGATCGACAACGCGCGCCTCTACCGCGACCGAGACCACATCGCCCGAACGCTGCAGCAGAGCCTGCTGCCGCCGGAGCCCCCGGCGATCGACGGCGTCGATCTTGCGGCTCGGTACCGCCCCGCGGGCGAGGGCATCGAGGTGGGCGGCGACTTCTACGACGCGTTCGAGATCGGTGACGGCGAGTGGACGGTGGCGCTCGGCGACGTGGTGGGCAAGGGCCCGGATGCCGCGGCGCTGATGGGCATGGTCCGGCACACGATCCGCGCGGCCGCGATCCGCGAACGCGCCCCTGCCAGGGTCCTCGGCACGGTGAACGCGGCCGTCGGCAGGCAGACCTCGGAGGAACAATTCTGCACCGCCGTCGCCGCTCGCCTGCGTCCTCAGGACCATCAGGTGGTCGTGTGGATCTCGGTGGCGGGTCATCCTTCTCCGGTGGTCCTCCGTGCCGACGGTTCCCTGCAGTGGATCCGAGCGGCCGGAGCACTCCTCGGGGTGTTCGACGACGCGGAACTGGTCGAAGACGAGCTCCGTCTCGCCGCGGGCGACACGTTGGTCCTGTACACCGATGGCGTCACGGAGGAGCGAGGCGCCGATGGAGCGTTCGGCGAGCAAGGGCTCGCGGCCGTCCTGCAGGCTGCAGCCGGGGCAACGGCCACGGAGATCGTCGACCGTATCGAGGGAGCCGTGCTCACCCACGGATCCGGTGAGCCGAGGGACGACATCGCGATCCTCGCGGTCAGGGCGACGGGCTAGTCGGCCCCCGGCTGCCAGGCGCCCACCGCGGTGCGGAACGGGCGCACCTCGACCTCTTGCCAGACCCCATCCGTGACATAAGGATCGCGAGCGAGCCAGGCGTCGACGTCTTCCCTGGCGGGGAACTCGACGAGGAGCATCGATCCGACCATGTCGCCGGTGCTCGAAAGGATCGCCCCGCCCACCAGCACGTTGCCGCTTTCGACGAGCGGACCGATCCCCGTGAGGTGCGCGGGTCGCGTCTGTCGCCGTCGCTCGAGCGCCCCCTCGTCCGTTCCGTCATTCGCGATCACCAGGAACTGCATGCGGCGATCCCTCCCTCGGTTCGTTGGAACGCTCAAACCTACTCACCGGATCTGGCCGGATCACTGCACGTCGCGAATGCGAACGAAGATGAATCCGAAGGCGAGCACGACGGCTGTGTAGCCCGACGATGACGAACACCGCCGCGGCCGGGGGAGATCATGAATGACCCCTCGGGCGAACTGGTACCTCCGTCGTCTGCCAGGCCGTGAAGCTGACGAGATTGTCGCCGAGGAGCCAGGGTGTCCATCGACGGTCGCAGCCCGCGCACCAACCCCTCGAGCACCGCGGTCCATACGAACACCACGCCGAGCGCGGCAGAGGTATGGCGGCCGATCGGCCGCGACCGCCCCACCGATGACAGCCGAGACGCGCCGCGTTACCGACACCCTGAGCGACGTCGACAGCACCCCGCTCCCCCACGCACCGTCAGCCCGCCGTGGAACCACGCAGCATCGCGGCGAGGGCGAGCCCGACCGACAGGAACACCACGATCATCGCGGTCAGCACGAAGACTCCAACCGTGCTCGACGAGGATCCGGGCAGCGAACCAGCGGAGGCGTCGAGGCTCCCACGTGAAGATCGTGCTGATGGTTCCGGTCTGCCAGGACACGGCGACGAACGACGCCCCGATCACGAGCCCGAGGATGCTCGTGATCGAGGAGATCGCCCTCGAGGATCTGCCGGGAGATCGACGAGCGCGAGGTGCGACGGCATGTATTGGGTGGAGTTCCGCAACGTTCTCGCGACAGTAATCCTCGATGGGCATTCCCACGTTCCCGTCGCCGAAGTCTCATGCGCAACCAGACACTTCGCGAATTCATCCCGCGCCTCCGCTTGAGCCGCCGCGATCACGGCATCGGTCGGAGGCGTCGAGTCGCCGGCCGCGATCACGCGACCGACCCGCCGTTCCGCGGAGGGCTCCGCCGAGCAGCACGACGATCAAGCGGCGGGATCGGAACCGGAGGAACTCGGATGAGAGGAGACGCCTCACGCGCCCACCTGATGATCGTCGCCCGTGAGCTCCAGGAAGGCTTGCTCCAGGTTGCCTTCGTCCGGCTGGAGAAGGGACGGGTAGATCCCTTTCGCCGCGAGCGCCCGCGCCACGCGCTCTCCTTCCTCCGGCGGGAACCGCCGCCCGGATCACGTCACCCTCGATGCTCGCGGCGATCCCGGCATCGACGAGTGCGAGTCGGCCCGCCTCCAGGTCGTGAACGCGAACGGTGATCCGCGCACCCCGACCGGAGGCCAGCACGTCATGCACGGAGCCGGCAGCGACGAGGCGACCTCGAGCGAGGATCGCGACCCGATCGGCGACCTGTTGCACCTCCGAGAGGATGTGGCTCGAGACGAACACGGTCCGACCCTCGGCGCCGAGGCTCCGCAGGAGGTCGCGCACCTCCACGATCCCGGCGGGATCGAGGCCGTTGGCGGGCTCATCGAGGATCAGCAGCGAGGGATCCTTGAGCAGCGCCGCGGCGATGCCGAGGCGTTGCTTCATCCCCAGCGAATAGGTCCGGACCATGTCGTTCGCGCGGGCCGTGAGGCCCACGCGATCGAGCGCCTGATCGACGGCATCGCGAGCGATGCCGTCGATCCTCCCCAAGATCTCCAGGTTGCGTCTGCCCGTGAACCGCGGGAAGAGCATGGGCGCTTCCACGATCGAGCCGACGCGCTGGATCACTCGTGAGAGGCCGTGCGGTACCTCGTTGCCGAGGAGACGGGCCCGTCCGGCCGAGGCGGAGACCAGTCCGAGGAGGCACCGGATCGTCGTCGTCTTGCCGGCTCCGTTGGGGCCGAGGAACCCGAAGACACCGCCCTCGGAGACCTCGAGGTCCAGTCCGTCCAGAGCGACCGTCGGCGGTTTGCGCAACCGCCGGTACTCCTTGCGAAGCCCCTCGATCTCGATCACGGCTGCCATCGCGCTCGACCGTACCCCGAGTTCACGAGCCGGGCACGGAACGGGCGCTCGAGTTGCTACCGTCCGGCGGACAACCGGCACGGGGAGGCGAGGCGCACCGGTGGACCCGAACCACGAGATCCTGTTCGAACCGGTGCAGATCGGCCCGAAGACGCTCCGGAACCGCTTCTACCAGGTGCCCCACTGCTCGGGGTTCGGCACCGAGAAGCCCTGGACCCAGGCAGCTCACCGCGGAGTGAAGGCCGAGGGCGGCTGGGCCGCGGTCTGCACCGAGTACGCGCCCTTCTCCCCCGAGTCCGACGAGGCGCCGCTGATCGCGGCTCGATTCTGGGACGAGGACGACATGCGGGCGCTTCGCTTGATGACGGATGCCGCGCACGGGCACGGTGCGCTCGCAGGGCTGGAGCTGTACCACGGAGGGGCGCACATCGCGAACAACCAGACGAGGCTCCCCTCCGTCGCCCCGAGCCAGCTCGCGAGCGACCTCGAACCCCACGTGGTCCCCAAGGAGATGGACCTCGCGGACATCGAAAGGGTGCAGCGCCAGTGGGCGGAGGGCGCGACCCGGGGGCGGGATTGCGGTTTCGACATCGTGTACGTGTACGGCGCCCACGCGTACCTTCCGATGCAGTTCCTCTCGCCCTTCTACAACAAGCGGACCGACGGATACGGAGGGCCCCTGAAGGATCGGGCGCGGTTCTGGATCGAAACGCTCGCTGCCGTTCGCGACGCGGTGGGCGCGGACTGCGCCATCGCCACACGGATCGCCGTCGACGCGCTCGGACCCGCCGGGATCCACGTCGAGGAAGCGCTCGAATTCGTCAACCTGGCTGACGACCTGGTGGACCTCTGGGACGTGAACGTCGGCTCGATCGCCTACTGGAGCAAGGACTCAGGCACGTCGCGCTACTTCCCGGAGGGGTACCAGCTCGAATGGACCGGCGGGATCCGCCAGGCGACCGCCAAGCCGATCGTCGGCGTGGGACGTCTGACGAGCCCCGACCGCATGGCGTCCATCGTGCGCAGCGGCGCGTGGGACCTCGTCGGCGCCGCTCGACCGTCGATCGCCGATCCGTTCCTCCCGCAGAAGATCCAGGAGGGGCGCACCGACGAGATCCGCGAATGCACCGGTTCGAACGTCTGCATCATGAAGGTCGACGGGTTCGGGCACCTCGGCTGCATCCAGAACGCAACGGCGGGCGAGGAACACCGCCGCGGATGGCACCCCGAGCGCTTCGAGCGAGCGTCCAACGCCGAGAAGGCCGTTCTCGTCGTGGGTGCGGGCCCCGCGGGCATGGAGTGCGCCGTCGCGCTCGGCCGGCGCGGGTTCGAGGCCGTACACCTGGTCGAGTCGGAATCGGACATCGGCGGCCGGATGCGATGGGTGCGCCGGCTCCCGACGCTCGGCGACTGGGGACGGATCGTCGACCACCGCAAGGTGATGCTGTCGAAGCTCCGGAACGTGGAGGTCATCACCGGGCGGCGCCTCTCGGCCGAGGACGTGCGCGACTACGGGGCGCACCTCGTCGTCGTGGCGACCGGGTCGAGCTGGTCGGGCGAGGGGCTGCAGTCGGCCACGCACGAGCCGATCGAGGGCGCCTCGGCGTCACTCCCCCACGTGCTCACGCCGGAGCAGGTGATGGAGGGGAAGCGGCCTCCCGGTGGCCGTGTGGTGGTCTACGACGCCGAGGGGTACTTCGTCGGGCCGGGGATCGCGGAGCTGTTGGCGAGCGAAGGGCTGGAGGTCCATCTCGCCACGTCGCTCGAGGTCGTGTCGCCGATCTCCGACCTGACGCTCGAAGGCCCGATGCTCCGTCAGCACCTCCATGAGCTTGGCGTGACCATGCATCGCGGCGTGACGGTGCTCTCCGTCGAGTCGGAGCTGGTCTCCGGCGAAGACGAGTTCGAGGAGCCGTGGTCTCTCGACGCCGACGGGCTCGTGCTCGTCACACAGCAGGTGTCCGACGACGCGTTGTACAAGGAGCTGGTAGGTGACCCCGCGGCACTCGAGGCGTCGGGGATCGAAGCCGTCTACCGGATCGGCGACTGCGTGGCTCCCGCGGATGATCTCCGAAGCGATCTTCGACGGCCACCGTTTGGCGCGAGAGATCGACGGCGACGACCCCTCGGTCGCGCTTCCGTTCGACCGGGAACGCAACGTCCCCGACGTCGAGCCCGTCGCGAGATGATGGTCCGAGATGGACACGAAGCCGCTCGGCACGGACCTTCCCGAAGGCGTCCGGTTCATCGGACCGGAGGTTGACTGGGAGCCGGGGTGGGCCACGGGTGACGCGCCGACCACGGCAGACCTGAACGCTTGCGTCGCATGTGGTCTGTGTTTGCCGCATTGCCCCACCTATCGCCTGACCGGAGAAGAGTCGGCGTCGCCGCGCGGCCGGATCACCGCCATGCGGGCCGTCCACGAGGGGCGCGCGGCCACGGACGAGACGTTCGCGGAGTTCATGGACCTGTGCCTCGTGTGTCGTGCGTGCGAAGACGTCTGTCCGTCGCACGTCCCGTTCGGACGGATGATGGAGGCAGCACGGACGCAGATCGAACCACTCCGTTCGCGGCGCGCGAGGTTCGTTCGGTGGCTCGGCCTCGACGTCGTTCTGCCGTCGCCACGGCTGACTTCCGTCGCCGCGTTCCTGGCCCCGCTGGCGCGGCCGCTCCTTCCGCCTCGGGTCCGGGCGCTCGTCCCCAGGGGACGAGCCGCGCGGGGCCGACTCCCCGAGATCACCGAACCGGTCGGGGAGGCTCGCGGGACGGTCGCCCTCCTGACCGGGTGCGTGCAGGACCGGTGGTTCCGGCAGGTGAGCCTCGCGACGATCCGTGTGCTCGCGCAGAACGGCTGGCGAGCGGTCGTGCCGCGTGATCAGACGTGTTGCGGCGCGTTGGCGGCGCACAACGGCCACCTCGGGACGGCGCGGAAGCTCGCGCGGACGAACGCGTCCGCGTTCGCGTCCGCGGATCACGTCGTCGTGAACGCCGCGGGATGCGGGGCACACATGCAGGCCTACGGCGATCTGCTCGAAGGTGCCCACCTTCCCGTTCGCGACGTGATGGAGTTCCTGCACGATGAGGGCGTCGTCGGCGACGCGGGCTCGCTCCCGGAGCTCACCCGCGTCGCCTACCACGATGCCTGCCACGCACTCCGGGCGCAGGGCATCCACGACCAACCGCGGGAGCTGCTCGGCGCGATCGGGAACCTCGAGCTCGTCGAGATCCCGAACGGCGACCGCTGCTGCGGCGCCGCCGGGATCTACAACGTCACCGAGCCCGAGATGTCCGGCAGGCTGATGCGTGAGAAGGCCGAAGCGGTCGTCTCGACGGGTGCGGCCGTGATCGCCTCCGGCAACCCCGGCTGCACCATGCAGCTGATCGCGGGTCTGCGCCAGCTCGACGCCGACGTCCACGTGGTGCACCCCATCGAGCTGCTCGACGCTGCTCGTGCCTGAGCTCAACGACCCCGCCGTGGTCGCCCGGGAGTACGAGGACGAATCCCGGCTGGTTGCCCGTCGGCGAGCCTGGTCCGAGTTCCGAGAAGGTCCCAGCTCCGACGAGGCTGCTCTCGATGCCGTCCGTCGGGCAGCGCCGCGCCGCGTCCTCGAGATCGGGTGCGGCTGGGGCGAGCTCGCCGAGCGGATCGCCGAGACCGGGGCCGAGGTCACCGCCATCGATCTGTCCTTCCGGATGGCACAGCTCGCTCTCGAACGCGGCGTCAGGGCGTTGGTCGCCGACGGCCAGGCATTGCCGTTCGGCGCCAACCGCTTCGACCTCGTCATCGCGAACGCGGTCATGTACCACATACCGAACCTCGATCTCGCCCTCAACGAGGTGGAACGTGTTCTCGTCGCAGATGGTGTGTTCGTCGCAACCACCTTCGAACTCGGACGATTCTCCGAACTCTGGGATCTCGTTGGGTACACGCCGCCGACACTTCCATTCGATGCGGACACCGCCGGAACAGACCTTCGTCGCCATTTCGCGACGGTGACGCAGGAGGTCGGACAACACACCCTGGTGTTCCCGAGCGTGAACGAGGTTCGCTCCTATCTCGCGGCCACGATCGCGATGAGACATCTCGCAGATCGAGTACCCGACTTCGAAGGATCCCTGCGAGCCACTCGAAGGTTCGCGGTGTTCACCGCGCGAGAGCCGATCGGCAGCTAGTTACCAGCGAGGGTCGCGAGCCAGGAGCGCGACGTCGCCGGTGCACTCCGTCCCGGCGCCGTAGCGTGGGTCGGCTCCGGCGCCGAGCCGGATGTAGAAGCACGCACCCGGCCGAACCTGGACGGCCGCGGCCCACACGGTGTCGGACGCGGACACGCTCACGTCGTCCAGCCCGTTCGACGATCCATCTCCCGAGCGGAAGGACAGGCCGGTGACGTCCTCGCCCAACCCGCCGGCGCCGGCCTCCTGGAACGAACCGGTGCGATCGTAGACCGCCTTCGCGGCCGCCTCCGCCCGGCGCAGCGTGCTTTGCGCGTGTCCGATCGTGTTCGCGAGCGGACGATTCGCGAAGATCTCCACGATGAGGAACACGCCGCTCACCAGGAGCGTCCCCGCGACGATCCAGAACCCGCGGTTCGAGCGCGGAGCCGGTTCGGGTCCGAACTCTTCTTCGTACGCTCGGATGACCTCGTCGTCGATGGCCATATCGTGAGAGTACGAAACCGCTAGGCGAGGGTGCGACTGAGCTCCGACAGGCTCTCGAGGTTGTGACCCGACAGGAACACGTCGACCGAAGGGAGCGCCGCCGCCATCCCACGCGCCAGTGGTTCGTACCGTGGTGATCCCTTCAGCGGGTTCACCCACACCACCTTGTGCGCCAAACGCCCCAGCCGAGCCATCTGCGACCGGAGGAGCTCCGGATCTCCTCGCTCCAACCCATCCGAGCACAGCACGACGACCGCGCCCCGAAGCGCCGCGCGCTGGCCCCACCCGTCCAAGAGAGACTTCAACGACTCGCCGATCCGCGTCCCACCCTCCCAGTCGGCCACCGTCCGGCCGATCTCGTGGAGGGCTCGGTCGGGGTCCTTCGTACGAAGCGTTCTCGTGACGCGTGTCAGCCGCGTACCGAAGCAGAAGACCTCCACGCGCCGACCCGCCGCCATCGCGGCGTAACCGAACTGCACGAGCGCCCGGGCGTACGGCGACATCGAGCCGCTCACGTCGAGGATCAGCACGAGCGGACGGCCACGGACGCGGCGGTCGCGCCACGACCGCTCGAACGGCTCCCCACGCGTCCGCAGCGACCGCCGCAGCGTCCGCCGGACGTCGAACCTGGCCCCTTTCGACGACGGACGCGTCCTGCGTATCCGTTGTTCCGGCAAGGCGATCGCCAGCTGCCGGATCAGCATCCCCACCTCTTCCCGCTCGTCCTCGGACAGATCCGCGAAGGACTTCGAGCGCAGGACCTCGACGGCACTCGCGACGATCCGGATCGCGGCCTCGTCGCCGGACTCGGGCGCCTCGTCGTCCTCGGTCAGTCCGTGCCATTCGGCGGCGGTCCGACCGGTCCGCACCTCCAGATCCTCCGGCTGGTCTCCCCAGTCGACGCCCTCACGCGCGAGCGTCGGCAGGTCGAGCTCGATCTTCAGGTCCTCGGTCGAGCGGAGCGTGCGGTACCAGTCTTCGAACGCGAGGTCGTAGGCGAGGAGATCTTCCTTCCGGCCGATCATCGAGACCCGCCCGGCCCAGTAGAGCGAGAGGCGATCGGTCAGGCCCAGCGCGGCGACCGCCCGGACGAACGTGAGGATCCGGCCGGTGCCGACCGGAAGGCCTCGAGCTCGCAGCTCCCGTCCGAAGGCGACGAGCGGCTGGAGCGGCTCGGCGAGGGCTTGCTCAGTCATCCCGGTCGCCGACGACCTCGGCGAGGCGCGGAACCACCAGCTCCTGATCCTCGTGGTCCTTCACGACCGCCCCCAACGTGTCGCGCGCCAGCCCGGAGCTCAGTCGATCCGCGCCCAGGAACGCGAGCGCGTTGGCCCAGTCGATCGTCTCCGCCACGCCGGGGAGCTTCGCGAGATCCAGCGACCGCAACTTGGCGACCGCCTCCGCCACGTCGCGGGCGAGCGCCTCACCGACGTGCGGCGCGCGAGCGCGGACGATCTCCACCTCGCGATCCAGCCCGGGGTGGTCGATCCAGTGATACAGGCAGCGCCGCTTCAGCGCGTCGTGGAGCTCCCTCGTCCGGTTCGACGTGACCACGACCGCCGGCGGCGACTCCGCCACCACCTGACCCACCTCGGGGATGGTCACGGCGAACTCCGAGAGGATCTCGAGCAGGAACGCCTCGAACTCGTCGTCCGCGCGATCGAGCTCGTCCACGAGCAACACGGCGCCCGAGCCCGCCCGGATCGCCGCGAGCAACGGACGCTCTACGAGGAACTCGGGACCGAAGAGATCGTCGACGTGCCGCTCCGCCTCCGACGCATCGAGCGCGCGGACGGCCAGCAGCTGACGGGCGTAGTTCCACTCGTAGAGGGCCTGCGAGGCGTCGATCCCCTCGTAGCACTGAAGACGGATGAGCTGACGCCCGAGCAGCTCGGCCAGGACCTTCGCCACCTCGGTCTTGCCGACCCCGGCCTCGCCTTCGAGCAGCAGCGGCTTGTCGAGCGAGAGGGCGAGGTGGATCGCGGTCGCGAGACCTCGGTCCGCCAGATAGGAGTGCGCACCGAGCTGCGCCTGAAGATCGTCCACCGAGGCGAACCGCCCGTCCATGGCGCCCCATGCTACGGGACCTCACGAGGGCCGCTTCGCCGGTTCGACGTACAGGCGCGTTGTGGGGTTGAATGGTCGCCTCAGGCTCCGACGAAAGAAGGTGCGATGGCGGAGATCGTGCTGGACCACGTGTCGAAGGTCTACGGCCAGGGCGGGCCGAGCGCCGTCTCGGATCTGAACCTGAAGGTGAAAGACGGAGAGTTCATCGTGCTGGTCGGCCCCTCCGGATGTGGGAAGACGACAGCCCTCCGGATGGTCGCCGGACTCGAGTCGATCACGGACGGCACGATCTCGATCGGCGATCGCGTCGTGAACACCGTGCCCCCGAAGGAACGGGACATCGCGATGGTGTTCCAGAACTACGCGCTGTACCCCCACATGACGGTCTACGACAACATGGGTTTCGGGCTCAAGCTTCGGAAACTGGCCAAGGACGAGATCGACCGCCGGGTCCGCAAGGCTGCGAGCATCCTCGGCCTCGAGGAGTTCCTGGAGCGGAAGCCGAAGGCACTCTCCGGAGGGCAGCGGCAGCGCGTGGCGATGGGACGCGCCATCGTCAGAGAACCGAAGGCGTTCCTGATGGACGAACCACTCTCCAACCTCGACGCGAAACTCCGCGTACAGATGCGATCGGAGATCGCGCGGATCCAGCACGATCTGTCGACGACGACGCTCTACGTCACACACGATCAGGTCGAGGCGATGACGATGGGCGACCGGGTCGCCGTCATACGGAAGGGCGTGCTTCAGCAGGTCGATGCACCCCAACACCTCTACGACCATCCGAGCAACCTCTTCGTCGCGGGCTTCATCGGGTCTCCCGCGATGAACATGGTGGAGGCGACCCTCGCTGGATCGAGCGGATCGTTCACCCTCGAGTTCGGCGGGTACCGGCTGGCTGTTCCCGACGACGTGCTCGCGTCCCGCCCGGAATTGAAGGCGTACGAAGGTAAGCAGGTGATCGTCGGCATCCGCCCGGAGGACATGGAGGACGCCGAGATGATGACGGATGCCCCGGCGGACCATCGGATCGAGTCGTCCGTGTTCCTCCGGGAGGCGCTGGGAGCCGACGTGCTGGTGCACTTCATGCTCAAAGCGCCCGTGGTGCTGACCGAGGACGCGAAGGAGCTCGCCCACGACGTGGGCGCAGAGGCGGTGGAGGCCGCCGAGCGCGGCGCACTGGCCGGCGAGTCAGAGTTCCTCGCCCGCCTCAACCCCCGGACGAAGGTCCGGAAGGGAGACACGATCGAGCTCGTCGTGGACGTGCATCGACTGCACTTCTTCGACCCGGAGACCGGTCGAGGGATCTACGGCGACGACGGAGAGCCTGACGGCTCTCCCTCGTCGTAGGAGTTGATAGGTGGAAGAACGACAGGCGGGGGTTCGGTACAGGAGGAGGGGACGCTTCATGCGGAAGTTGCGGATGCTCGCACTGCCCGTGGTGATCGTGATGATCGCCGCGGCGTGCTCGGCGAAGGAATCAGGCGACGGGAACGGCGGCGGTGGGAACCAAGAGGAGAACAAGGGAACCGTCAACGTCCTGAACGCATTGGAGCCGGCGGAGAACAAGGTTCTCCAGTCGATCACCGACGACCTGATCACCCCGGAGGTGGACTACAAGACGGAGTTCGAGGTTGCCGACGACATCGCGCAGCAGATCCAGATCAGGTCCGAGGGAGGAACCCTCGACGTCGTCCTCGTCCCACAGCCCGGGGCGGTCGTGCAGCAGGCCCAAGACGGGAACGCCATCTCTCTCGAGGACATGGGCTTCGACATGAATGAGCTCGAGAGCACGTTCGGCGAGTACTTCCTCTCGCTCGGCGAGTTCGAGGGTGAGCACTACGGCATCCCGACCAACATCAACTACAAGAGCATGATCTGGTATCCGAAGGCCGAGTTCGACAAGGCCGGCTACACCGTCCCGACGACATGGGACGAATTGATCGCACTCTCCGACCAGATCGTGGCAGACGGAAGTACCCCGTGGTGTGTGGGATTCGAGTCCGGCGGGGACACCGGCTGGCCGGCAACGGACTGGATGGAAGACATCATGCTGGGCACCGCCGGCACGGAGACGTACACGAAGTGGATCACGCACGAGATCCCGTTCAACGACCCCGCGGTCATGGATGCAGGAGAGCGGTTCGGCGAAGTGATGTTCGGGGACGGCTACGTCCTCGGCGGTGCCGACCAGACGCCGAGCATCGCGTTCGCGGAAGCACCGCTTCCGATGTTCGACAGCCCGCCGAAGTGCTGGCTCCACCGTCAGGCGAGCTTCATCAACGCCTTCTTCCCCGAGGGCACGGAGCCCGGCGTGGACTACGACTGGTTCCCGTTCCCCGGCCAGAACCAGCAGGGAACGTTGTTCGCCGGCGAGCTGGCCGTGGTGTTCTCCAACCGGCCGGAGGTCAAGGACTTCCTGGAGCGGTTCATGGCGGAGGACGTGCAGTGCGCCATGGGCTCGGAGCCGGGGAGCTCCCGGATCTCGCCGAACGTGAACGTGACGCCGGACTGCTACCCCAACCCGATCCTGGCCGCGGCATCGGAGGTTCTGGCCGAGGCGCTCAAGGGTGGCGGGGCCGCCGGCTTCGACGCCTCCGACCAGATGCCGCCCCAGGTCGGATCCGGGAGCTTCTGGACGGAGATGATGTCCTACATGCAGGACGGACCCGACTCGCTGAAGACCCATCTCGACAACATCGAAGCGAGCTGGCCCGCGTCGTAGTCGAGGACGGACCTGGATCCGACGACGGAGCGGGCGGGAGCGGCCGACATCGGCCGCTCCCGCCCGCGTCCCGAGAGGGCGAGGGTGAGTGAAGACATCGAGCGATGAGCGGTCGGGCGGCGCCGAGTTGGCCGTCGAGCCGGAGCCGCCCGCGGGCGCACACGGTCTCCTGGCCTCGCTCCTCCGGCTGATCAGCGCGCTCGTCATCCCCATCGTCGGGTTCATCGTCCTGTGGGCGACGTTCGACTTCCTCCGCGACGCCGAGGCGAACCGGTTCCTGGTCGTCGGCGTCGCGATCGTCGTCGGCGTCGGAGGCGTGTTCTTCCTCTACTGGGGCATGAACCGCGTGGTGGAGTTCCTGCCGGCTCGATATCGGGAAGGGGTGCGGCCCTACGTGTTCGTCGGCCCCGCCCTGGTCATCCTGACCGTGTTCCTGATCTATCCCGTGATCAACACGATCCTCGTCAGCTTCAAGGACTCGAGTGGCGAGGCGTTCGTCGGCCTCGACAACTTCAAGTTCGTCTTCACCGACCAGAGCATGCTCCGCGCGATCCGCAACACGTTCGGGTGGATCGTGATCGTGCCGCTCTTCGGCGTCTCCATCGGCCTCGCGTTCGCGACACTCGCCGACCGGCTCCGCCGAGGCGAGGCCGTGGCCAAGTCGATGATCTTCTTGCCGATGGCGATCTCGTTCGCCGGCGCCTCGATCACCTGGAAGCTGATCTACAGCTTCCGGCCCGCGGGGTTCGGATCGAACATCGGACTGCTGAACGGGATCATGCTCGGACTTGGCCAGGACCCCGTGTCGTGGCTCGACTTCAAGCCGTGGAACAACCTCCTCCTGATGGTGATCATGGTGTGGATGCAGACCGGCTTCGCGATGGTGGTCCTGTCGGCGGCGATCAAGTCGATCCCCGACGAGATCATCGAGGCGGCGCGGATCGACGGAGCGTCCGAGTTGCAGGTGTTCCGACGCATCATGATCCCGAGCATCCTCCCCACCATCGCGGTGGTCTCCACGTACATGGTCATCAACGCGATGAAGGTCTTCGACATCGTCTTCGTGATGGGAAGTCCGGAGACGAGGGGCACCGAGGTCATCGCCGAACGGATGATCGACTGGTTCTTCATCAGCAACAACGACGGCCGTGGTGCGGCGATCGCCGTGGTCCTGTTCATCGCGATCATCCCGGTGATGATCGTGAACATCCGTCGGTTCCGGGAGGAGGAGGCGATCCGATGAGCGTCGCGGAGCCCATTGCCCCGGCCCCGGCGCCGGCCGAGGACGCACCGCGGAGCCTCGCCGTCGGCGACGAACGCAAGGCAGGGTGGTTCGTCCGGCTCACCGTGCTTGCGGTCGTGATCCTCTGGCTGATCCCGACGCTGGGCGTGCTGATCACGTCGTTCCGCCCGGAGGCGCTCGTGAACCAGACGGGATGGTGGACGGTGTTCGCCAACCCGTTCAAGGCGGGACAGTGGACGTTCGAGAACTACAGCCTTGCTCTGGACGCGGGTGGACTCGGGAACGCGTTCCTGAACAGCCTCGCCGTGTCGCTCCCGGCCACGGTGATCCCGATCGCGATCGCCGCCTTCGCGGCGTACGCCTTCTCCTGGATGGAGTTCCGCGGGCGGTACGTGATGTTCATCGCCGTAGTCGCGCTCCTGGTGGTCCCGCTGCAGATGGCCCTGATCCCGATCCTGCGCCTGTACAACAACGGCGCGATCATCGGCGGGCGATACATCTTCCCGGACCTCGACCTGGTCGGAACGTTCCTCGGCGTGTGGCTCGCGCATACCGCGTTCGGTCTGCCGCTCGCGGTCTATCTCCTCCGGAACTACATCGGCTCGCTACCCTCGTCGATCATCGAGTCGGCGAAGATCGACGGGGCCGATCACTTCACGATCTTCTGGCGGCTCATCATCCCGCTGTCGGTCCCCGCCCTTGCCGCCTTCGCGATCTTCCAATTCCTCTGGGTTTGGAACGACCTCCTGGTCGCCTACGTGTTCCTCGGGGGCACCTCGGAGAATCGAGTGCTCACGATCGCGCTCTCCAACCTGGTGGGCTCGACGGGTGAGAACTGGCACCTGCTCACGGCGGCGGCATTCATCTCGATGACGCTTCCGCTCGTCGTGTTCTTCACCCTCCAGAAGTACTTCGTGCGGGGGCTCACCGCCGGCGCCGTCAAGGGCTGAGCGCGTGATCCGGCGACGGAGATCTCCACCGGCCGGAGTCGGCCCGCTCTCCCCCCGCAAGAAGTGGCGCGCGATCATGATCGCGACGCTCGTCCTCGTCCCCTCGTACTGGTCGGTGCTCGCCGGACTCGTCTCCCTCACCTCGGACAGCGCCGACGCCCCGCCGGCGGGACCGCTCATCGCTTTCGGACTCGCGCTGATCCCATTCGTCTTCGTGGTCTTGGCGTTCCTCTCGGAGCACCCCCGGGCGCCCGGGGCCGTCGTCAAGGCGATGGGTCTCGCGATCGTCGTCGGGATCCCGGTCTCGGCGATCGCGGCGGACGCGGTCACCGGCCTGGTCGCCGCGGTGGGCGCCGGAGGGATCGCGGCTCTGCGGGCCGATCGCACGGAAGGGTGGAAGGCACGGGCGATCGCGGTCCTCGCGGTCTCGGTGTACGTCTTCCTCATGATCCGAGTCGCCGGCGATGTCACCCTGCTCCTCGCGCCGACGCTCCCCTTCACCTGTCTCGGGGTGGCGGATCATCTGGTCGAACGCCGAACGGACAAGGCGGAGGAACGGCAGGCCGCGGAGACCCATTGACGCGGTACGGCCGCTTCGACGATGAGGCTCGCGAGTACGTCATCTCGCGCCCCGACACACCGTTGCCCTGGATCAACTATCTGGGGAGCGAGGACTTCTTCGGCATCATCTCGAACACCGCCGGTGGGTACTCCTTCTACCGGGATGCCCGGCTCCGACGACTGACGCGGTACCGGTACAACAACGCGCCGGCCGACACCGGCGGCCGCTTCCTCTACCTTCGCGATCGGGCGAGCGGCGAGCTCTGGTCCCCGGCGTGGCAACCGGTGCGAGCGGATCTCGAGGAGTACCGCTGCCGGCACGGGCTGGGCTACACGATCATCGGCTCCCGGCGCGGTGGGATCGAGGCCGAAACCCTCTACTTCGTCCCGTTGGGCGCCGCGCTCGAGATCTGGCGCACGCGGATCACCAACCATCGCGACGGGGTCGCGACGCTCTCGCTGTTCAGCGCGGTCGAGTTCTGTCTCTGGGACGCATGGGAGGACCAGACCAACCTTCAGCGGAACTACTCGACCGGCGAGGTCGAGGTGACGGATGGGGTCATCTATCACACGACCGAGTACCGGGAGCGCCGGAACCATTTCGCCTACTTCGCCTGTTCGGAGACGCTCGCCGGCTTCGACACGCAGCGCGAGACCTTCCTCGGTCCCTACCGCGGGTGGGATCGGCCGGCGGCCGTCGAGATCGGCCGTTCGGGAGATTCGATCGCGCACGGATGGGCGCCGATCGGATCGCATCACGTCGAGCTTGAGCTGAGCCCCGGCGAAACCCGAGAGGTCGTCTTCGTCCTCGGATACGGGGAGAACGCGCCGGATGCGAAGTTCGAGCCGCCCGGCTCCCGAACGATCGACAAGCGGGGTGTGCGCCCCGTGATCGAGCGATACCTCCGGGGCGAGGAGGTCGACGCCGCGTTCGACCGGCTGGGGGAGCATTGGGCGGAGACCCTGGAGGCGTTCCAGGTCTCGACGCCGAGCGATCACACCGATCGCATGGTCAACGTCTGGAACGCGTACCAGTGCATGGTGACGCTCGGCCTTTCGCGCTCGGCCTCGTTCTTCGACACGGGGATCGGCCGAGGCATCGGCTTCCGCGACTCCAGCCAGGACCTGCTCGGATTCGTGCACATGGCACCCGAGCGCGCGCGCGAGAGGATCCTCGACCTCGCCGCGACACAGCTCCCGACGGGAGGTGCCTACCACCAGTACCAGCCGCTCACGAAGCGAGGGAACGACGCGATCGGCTCCGGCTTCAACGACGATCCGCTGTGGTTGATCCTCGCGGTCGCGGCCTACGTCAAGGAGACGGGTGACCGGGAGATCCTCGACGTGCCGGTCCCCTACGACAACGAACGGGGGATCGGAGACGCCGCTCTACGAGCACCTCCGTCGGGCGCTCGGCTACACCCTCGATCGCCTCGGCCCGCACGGGCTGCCGCTGATCGGTCGGGCGGACTGGAACGACTGCCTCAACCTGAATGCGTTCTCGGAGGAGCCCGGCGAGTCCTTCCAGACGGCTCCGCAGCGCGAGGGAGGTGTGGCGGAGTCGGTGTTCATCGCCGGACAATTCGTGCTGGCCGCGGAGGAACTCGCGCAGTTGGCGGACCTCCACGGTCTTCCCGACGACGCAGCGGGCGATCGCGCCCACCGAGGGCGGATGATCGAGGCGGTCGGGAAGCACGGCTGGGACGGCGAATGGTTCCGCCGCGCGTACGACTACTTCGGGGATGTCGTCGGCTCCGCCGAGAACGAGGAAGGCCAGATATGGATCGAGCCGCAGGGCATGTGCGTGATGGCGGGGATCGGGCTCGACGACGGGACGGCCATGCGCGCACTCGACTCGGTCGCGGCTCGGCTGGCGACGCCGCACGGACTCGTGCTGCTCGACCCCGCCTTTTCCCGCTACCACGTCGAGCTCGGCGAGATCAGCTCGTATCCCCCGGGATACAAGGAGAACGGCGGGGTCTTCACCCACACGAACCCGTGGATCGTGATCGCCGAGACGATGGTCGGCAACGCCGACCGTGCGTTCGACACCTACCTTCGGATCAACCCCTCGGCTCGAGAGGTGCTCTCGGAGGTGCACCGGTGTGAGCCGTACGTCTACGCGCAGATGATCGCCGGCAAGGAGGCATCGACACACGGAGAAGCGAAGAACTCCTGGCTGACCGGCTCCGCCGCGTGGAACTTCGTCGCGATCACCCAGTGGATCCTCGGCATCCGGCCCGAGCACGACGGCCTGCGGATCGACCCGTGCCTGCCGACCGACTGGGAGGGCTACGAGGCGGTCCGCCGGTTCCGGGGCGCGACGTATCGGATCTCGGTCCACAAGCAGCGAGGCATCACGGGCCGGATCACGTCGCTGCTCGTCGACGGCCGGCAGTTCGATGGGAACGTCGTGGCGGCCGCTCCCGAGGGGGCGAACGTGACGATCGAAGGCACGGTCATCTGACCGGTCTCGCTTCAGCGATCGCGGGTCGCCCCCGCGACCAACGCCGACACGGCGCAGGCGACGACCGGCACGAGGAACGCGATCCGCAGGCTGGCCAGATCGGCGATGAAGCCCACGAGCAGGGGTCCGACGATCGAGCCCGAATAGCCGGCCGTCACCACGAGCGGCAGGGCGCTCGCGTGACCGGGGCGGGGGGTCCGGCCGGCCGTCCGGAACGCGAGCGGAACCACCGGGCCGAGGCCCAGGCCGACGATCCCGAGCGCGGCGATGGACGGGACCACGTCAGGGACGATCAGCATCGCGCCGAGCGCCACGAACGCGCTCGAGGCCCCGATCCGAACGACGATCGATTGTCCGAACCGCGCCACGAGTCGATCTCCGACGAAGCGCGACGCCGCCATCCCGGCCGAGAACGCCACGACGCCGAGGCCGGCCGCGCCCGGGTCGGCGCCCACCGACTCACGCAGGAAGACGGCACTCCATTCGACCGCGATCCCCTCCACCAGGAACGATCCCGCGGCGACCAGACACAGGAGGAGGACCGAGCTCGGGCCGGTCCGACCGACGTTCGGATCGTCCGGCCGCCCGGTCCGCGCTTCCCCCGCAGGTTCCCCTGCGTCTGGCAGCCATCGAAGGAACACACCGCTCACCGCGACGACGAGCGCGGCCGAGATCGGGAGATGAACCCCGATCGACAGACCGGCGGCGATCCCCGCGGAGGCGAGCGCGGCCCCCACGAACAGCGCCACGCTCCACGTGCCGTGGATCGCCGACATCACCCGGCGATCGAACCGTCGCTCGACGGCGACCGCCTCGATGTTCATCGCCACGTCGATCAGGCCCGCCAAGAGGCCGATGGCGAGGAAGAGCAGCGTGAGCGACACCAGGCTCCCCGCCACCGGCAGCAGGGCGAACCCCACGCCCATCGCCGGGATGCCGCCGCGGACCACCCGACGGCCGCCCCAGCGTCGGATCGCCGGGTCCGCCACGCGGGTCCCGGCCAGCAGCCCCACCGCGAATCCCGTCAGGGCGATGCCGAGCCCGGAAGCATCCAGTCCCGCCTGCGCCTTGATGCGGGGGATCCACGGCCCGAGGAGACCCGACAGCATGGCGTGCGCCGCGAACGCGGCGGTCACCCCGACCCGCGCGCGACGCATCGCCCGCGGATCCTCGCCGGCCGTCGCCATCGAGAGAGTCTGTGCGATGCGAGCCGGAACCGGCACGTTGGCCCAACGGCCGTTCGCTAGGCTGCTCGGATGCCGCCGTCCGATCCGGACGTCGCCGCGTCACGTTGGTGGCGCGACGGCGTCCTCTATCAGATCTACCCACGCTCCTTCGCCGACTCGACGGGGAGCGGACACGGCGACCTCCGAGGGGTGATCGAGCATCTCGACCACCTGTCGTGGCTGGGCATCGACGGCATCTGGCTGAGCCCGATCAACCCCTCCCCTGATGCGGACTGGGGATACGACGTGGCGGACTACACCGACGTCGATCCGGACTTCGGCACGATCGAGGATCTCGATCGATTGGTGGCGAAGGCCGCCGAACGTGGGATCCGCGTGCTGATCGATCTGGTGCCGAACCACACGAGCGACCGTCATGCATGGTTCGTGGATGCCCGCTCCTCCCGTTCGGCCGAGCACAGAGACTGGTACGTCTGGGCGGACGGCAAGCCCGACGGCTCCCCTCCCAACAACTGGCGATCCTCGTTCGGCGGCCCGGCCTGGACGTGGGACGAGGCGACCGGCCAGTACTACCTCCACAACTTCCTCCCCGAACAGCCGGACCTGAACTGGTGGAACCCCGAGGTGGCCGACGCGTTCGACGACATCGTGCGGTTCTGGCTCGACCGAGGGCTCGCCGGTTTCCGGATCGACGTCGCGCACGCGCTCGTGAAGGACCGCGACCTGCGGGACGACACGCCGGCTCTCGAGACGGATCATCCGAGCATCCGCCGCCACGGACTGCGCTCCGACTTCAGCATGAACCGGCCGGAGGCCCACGACGTGCTCCGGCGATGGCGAGGGATCGCCGACGCCTCCGGGGGCGTTCTCCTCGGCGAGACGTGGGTCCTGGATCTGGACGCGCTGGCGCGTTTCTACGGCACCGGCGAGGACGAGCTCCACCTCGCCCTCAACGTGCCGTTCGTCTTCTCGACGCCAGGCGAGGAGATGCGCGACATCGTCGAACGGACCCAGGCGGTCCTGCCCGCCGACGCGTGGCCCCTGTGGAACGGGTCGAACCACGACGCCGGCCGGTTCGCGAGCCGATGGTGCGAAGGCGATGAACGACGCACGCGGGCCGTCCTCTGCATGCTGCTCACGCTGCGAGGCACGCCGCTCCTCTACTACGGCGACGAGATCGGGATGCGGAACGTCGACGTGCCCCGCGACCGGCTCGAGGACCCGGTCGGCATCCGCCACTGGCCGGAGGACCCAGGTCGGGACAAGGGCCGAACGCCGATGCAGTGGACACGGGACGGCGGGTTCTCGAGGGCCGACGTCGAGCCCTGGCTCCCGATGGGCGACGCAGCCGCCCGGAACGTCGCGGATCAACGGGAGGACCCGGACTCGATGCTCCACCTCTGTCGCGATCTGATCGCGCTTCGACGCGAGCGAGCGGATCTGCACTCCGGCGCCTACGAGCCGCTCGAGGCACCCGAGGGTGTCTGGGCTTGGCGCCGTGGGACGCGGACCCTCGTCGCGGTGAACCACGGTGAGGAGCCGGCGGAGATCTCGATGGACTCCGGAGAGATCCTGCTGGGTACGACGCGCGGCCGAGCCGGCGAGCGGGTGGACGGCGCCGTCCGGCTGGACCCGTGGGAAGCGGTCGTGGTCACGACCGACGGCTAGACGGCTGGGGGAACCGGCGTCGCGGGCGTGACGGGTACCTTGATCCCTCGCTCGACGAGGCGGCGGGTGATGCGTTCGCGAAGCAGGCGTTCGACGTCCATCACCTTCGACGGCCGCGTGTCGGCGATCACCCGCATCACGAGCGCGTCGTGGCCCATCCGCTCGACGCCTAAGACGCTCGGCGCCTCATGGATCCATTCGGAGAGGGTTCGGTCGCCCTTCAGCTCCTCGAACAGCTCCTCGAGAACGCTCCGCAGGTGCTCGACGTCCTCGTCGTAGGCGGTCCGGACGTCGATGATCGCGCGAGCCCAGCCCTTCGACCGGTTGCTGGCCACCAAGATGTTCCCGTTCGGGACGAAGTGCAGCGCGCCGTCGAACGCACGGAGGGCGGTCACACGAAGTGTCAGGCTCTCGACCCGACCCGTGACCTTGTTCGAAGGGGTCTGGACCTCGACGTTGTCGCCGACGCCGAACTGGTTCTCCAGCAGGATGAAGAAGCCGGAGAGGGTGTCCTTCACGAGGCTCTGCGCGCCGAATCCGAGTGCGACGCCCGCCACGCCGGCGCTCGCGAGCAGCGGTCCGAGATTGGTGTTGAACTCGCCGAGCGCCATCAGGATCGCGAGCACCCAGATCACGACGATCAGCGCGGTCGACAGGGCCCCCGTCAGAGTCGTCGCCCGCTGAAGGTTCAGCTCCTGCGTGATGCTGGCCGTCCCCTCGAGCTTCTTCCGGAACCGGTTCACCACGACCCTGGCGACGAGCGTCACCACGAAGGCGAGGGCGATGATGATCAGGATCTTGAGCCCGTGCGCGAAGAACCAGTTGTTGAAGTCACTCGCTGCGATGGAGTTCATGGGACCCCCATGCAACCGGGCGGATCGCCCCGCGTCAACGATGCCGTTCACGATCGGGCGATCGGGCGTTCTAGCACGAGGACGGTCCGAGGCTCTACGCTTCGCGTCGATGGCCGCAACGGAGGCGCCGCGCCAACCGATCGACCCCCGTCAGTACTACGAGACGCTCGTCGAGGCCAGCCCGACGGCGATCGTCGCCTGCGATCCAGGGCTGATCGTCATGTCCTGGAATCCGGCCGCTGAGCGCCTGTTCGGGTATCGGCACGAGGAGGCGATCGGGCGGCACATCGACGAGCTCGTCTCCAAGCACGAGTCCATCCGCGCGGAGGCGGAGTCGGTCAGCGCACGGGTGTTCGCCGAACCTATCCATCTCGTGACGCGCCGCACGAGGAAGGACGGCTCACTCGTCGACGTGGTGATCCGATCCGTTCCCATCGTGATCGACGGCCGGCTCGTCGGCGCGTTCGCGATGTTCGAGGACGTGGGCGAGCTGGTTCGCCAACGCCGGTTCTTCGAGTCCCTGGTCGAGATGAGCCCGGCCGCCGATCATCATGGTCGACGAGGGCGTGAACATCACCCTGTGGAACCCCGGGGCCGAGCGCCTGTTCGGGTACACCGCAGCCGAGGCGATCGGCGCGAACCTCGACGACCTGATCGCGAAGGATCCCGAGATCCATGCCGAAGCGACCGCCTGGAGCAGCGAGGCCTGGAGAGGCGACTCCTTCCGCCGCATCGGCCGCCGGTCGCGGAAGGATGGCTCGCTGGTCGACGTGGAGATCGTGGCCGTCCGGGTGCTTGCTCGAGGACGAGCCGATCGGCTTCTACATCATCTACCACGACGTCACCGAGCTCGAGCAGACGCGGCGACGGCTGGAGGCTCGCGTCGACGAGCAGATGGCCGAGCTCGTCCGCACCGGGGAGCTGGCCCGGTTCCTTCCCACCCAGGTGGCGGAGGGACTCCTGGGAGGGCACCTGAGGTCGGATGAGTCGTTCGAACGTCGCAGGATCACGGTGCTGTTCGCGGACATGGTCGGCTTCACCGATCTCGCCGAGAGCCTGGAGCCCGAGGAGCTCGCGGAGGTCTTGAACGGGTTCCTCAGGGAGATGACGGCGGCCGTGATCGCATGTGGCGGATCGGTCGACAACCTGATCGGGGACGCGGTGATGGCCGTCTTCGGGGCCCCGCGCGCCATGGCCGAAGCGGACCAGGCGTGGGCCGCCGTCCAGGCGGCGATGGAGATGCGGCGTCGATGCCACGACCTGGCCGTATCCCTGCGAGAACGCGGGATACCCGCGGACCTGGACATCCGCGTCGGCGTGAACACCGCGCACTGCACCGTGGGGGTGTTCGGCAGCGAAGTGATGCGCGCCTACATGGCGGTCGGCTTCGCCGTCAACGTCGCCGCCCGGCTCCAGACCGCTGCCGATCCCGGATCGATCCTCTGCGGGTTCCGGACCTATGCATTGGTGAAGGATCGCGTTCGGGCAGAGGAACGCGGAGCGCTGTCGGTGAAGGGCGCGCTGCGGCCGGTCGAGGCCTGGGAGATCGTCAGTCTGATCGACCCGTGAGATCTGGCCGATCGGCGTCCTCCATCCGCGCATCGATCGCTTCGAGGACGCGGGCGGTGGCTTCCAGCACGAGCCGTTCCCGCATCTCCGCAAGCTCCTCCTCGGTCATGCCCTCGAGCGGCGGGATCGCCTGACGGCCGTGCTCGCGGAACGTGTAGGCAGACTCTCCGTGCTCGGCGAGATCGACGCCCGAGTCCTCCGCCTCCGCGGGAAGCCGGAACCCGACGAGCCGGTCCACCAGCTTCAGGATCATCCAGGTGGCACCGAACGAGAACGCCAAGGTGATCCCGGCGGCCGCCCCTTGACGAGCGAGCTGCGCCCATCCACCCTCGGCACCCGCAGGGTTCACCGCCAGGCTCGCGAACACACCGGTCAGCAACGCGCCGACCAGCCCTCCCACCATGTGCACGCCCACCGCGTCGAGCGAGTCGTCGTAGTCGAGCCGCGACTTCAACTCCACCGCGGCGAAGCACACCGCTCCCCCGGCCAGACCGATCAGCAGCGCCGGTAGCGGTCCCACGAACCCGGCCGCCGGCGTGATCGCGACAAGGCCCGCCACCGCGCCGGTCGCCCCGCCGACCGCGGTCGCTTTCCCGTGCCGCAACCGCTCGGGGACGAGCCAGCCGATCATCGCGCCCGCCGCGCCGAGATGCGTGGCGAGGAACGCCGAGGACGCGAGCCCGTTCGCTCCGAGCGCGCTTCCCGCGTTGAAGCCGAACCAGCCGAACCAGAGGATCCCGGCGCCCAAGACCACCATCGGGACGTTGTGCGGCGCGAAATTCCCTCGGGGATACCCGCGACGTTGCCCCACATACAGAGCCGCGGCCAGCGCGGCGGCGCCCGCGCTGATGTGGACGACGGTCCCGCCCGCGAAGTCCAGCGCGCCGATCCCGTCGACCCCCAGGAAGCCGCCACCCCAGACCCAGTGCGCGAGCGGGGCGTACACGATCAAGGACCACAGGGCGACGAACATGACGTAGCCGCCGAAGCGCACCCGCTCCGCGAACGCGCCCGCGATCAGCGCCGGCGTGATGACGGCGAACATCATCTGGAACGACGCGAACGCGGACTGCGGCACGGTCGGCGCGAGCGCGTGCGGTGCCTCACCAACCCCTCGGAAGCCGATGTGCGCGAGCCCGCCGATCACCCCTCCGATGTCGGGGCCGAACGCGAGCGTGTAGCCGGCCAATACCCACACGACCGAGACGATCGCGATCGCGGCGACCGAGTGCATCATCGTGCCGAGCACGTTCTTCGAACGGACGAGCCCCCCGTAGAAGAGGGCGAGACCCGGCGTCATGAAGAGCACCAGTGCCGCGGACCCCAGCACCCACCCCGTGTCGCCGGTGTCGATCGCCATCCCAACCCCCCGTCGCCCTGTATGGCTCGTTATCAGCCATCAGGAGGGCCGAATCGACGACCGGTGTGTTTCGTTCAGGTAAACGATCGGGCAACGTGTTGAGGGATCGAAGGTCGTAGGCGTCCCTTGCGCGGAACGGGTTAGGTCCACCTTAGGCTCGCGCCGTCGTTCGCCGATAACGCAACCATGATGAAAGGGCGACTTGGCGTCAGTCTCCTGGTGCCCGCGATGCTTCGCCCTCGGAATGGTTCTCTTCGTCGGCGTCCGGTGGGCAGAGCTCACGATCCATGCAGGGGCCAACTGGCATAGCGCCGCCTGGCTCGCCGTTCCGATCGCCTTGACGTACGCAGGCGCCGTCACCACCGGATCGATCCTCCTACGCGATGGCGTGACTCGGTGGTGGTGGGTTCCGGCGACCTTGTTCGTCGCTCTCGGACCACCTATCTCGGACTGGGTCGGTTGGAGCATCGTCTCGAGCCGATTCGGGCTTGTCGCCGGATCGCTCCTAGACCTCGCCACGATCCTCGGTCCCCTGGCCGTGCTCGCAGCACGCACGCGAAGCCGAAAAGGGGACAAGACCCGTGACCGCTTGATCCCGACGGTCCTCGTGGCCGCGGTGGCGATCGTGCTGGCGATGCGGGTCGGCGAAAGCGGCCCGGATGTGACCCTCTCCGTCGGACTCGCGTTGCTCGCGCTCGGTCACTTGTCGCAGTCGGCTTCGTGGCATCGAGCTGTGGCGTTCGTGCTCGTCGCACTGGCGCTGGGCGCTCAGGTGCCAGCGTCCTTCGTGATCTCGGCGAGTCAGGGTTTGGCTGGTCCGACGGCGTGGGTGGATGCCTCGATGGACATCGCCATTGCGCTGCTCGCCTTCGCGATCATCCCGATGACCCGGGTCTGGGTTCGATCGCTCAACCGAAGCGCACCCGCAGTTGTCGCCGAAGTCCGCGCTTCCTAGCGTCCTCAGTCGTCCAGGCGGTGCTCCAGCTTGGAGAGGCGCTTCTCCAGGTCGCGGACGCGGCGGTCGCCTTCCTTCTTGCCTCGTCGACGGAGGGCGAACCTCGTCGCCAACCCCAGGAAACCCACGCCCGCGAGCGCACCGGCCGCCCGTTTCGCCACCTTCGCGGCGGCCGGCAACCGGCCCTCGAGCTGCCGGAGCTCCCCGTCCAGTCGGTTCCTGGTCGCGTCGATCTCCCTCATCGTTTCAGCTGCTGTTTCGCCCATCGGACGTCCTCCTTCAGTGACTCTTGGGTGAGCTCGGGCTTGGTGGCGCTCGAGCGAAGCCATCCGCGGGCGAGCACGATCGCGACGGCCGCGAGCACGCCGAACACGCCCGCCACGATCAGCATCGCCGCCCATCGAGGCAAGACGAGGTCGAGTGCTTCGGCGCCGGCCATCCCGAGGAAGCCGATCACGAACAATCCCAACACGGCCGCGGCGCCGAAGACCCCGACGGCCTTGGCCCGGGCGCCGACCATCTCGCCGATCTCTTGCTTCGCGAGCTCGATCTGCTTGCTCACCAGCGTCGAGATGTCCGCGGCGATGGATCGGAGCAGCGGACCCGTGCCCCTGGCCCCGTTGGTGGATGCCGGCGCGACCGGCGGAGCCGTCCCCGCTGGCGGGGCACCGGCCTGCGGCGCACCCGCCCCTCCGTCGTTCCCGAACTGAACCTCCACGGTCTCCTCCTCCCTTCGCTCCTCGACCCGTGCGTGGTCGCGGAGCGCGCGTTCGTCTGCTTCCATCAGTCTGGCGGGGTCGAGGGCGCGTGGCCACAGGCGCCGCACACGGACGACATTCATCTCGGCGCCGAGCAAGGTGACCTGGGCGCCGAGGTAGATCCACGTCAGGAGCCCGATCACGACCGCGAACACGTCGTAGGTCTTCTGGGCGGATTCGAGCTTGTGGCCGATCACGAACCCCCCGAGCGCCTGGAGGACGGTCCAGACGACCCCGGCGAAGACGGCGCCGATGAACACATCCCGCCAGCTCACGTCCTCGACGGTGAGCACCCGGTAGGCCACCAGGAAGATCAGGACGTTCAGGACGAGGCTCCCGACGATCCCCCCGAAGCGAAGGGCGATCGAGGCATCTTCCGTACCCGCAGCCACACCCCCGAGGAAGCTGGCGAACAGCACGAAGACGCCGAGAGTCAGCAGCATCAGCACGGCGCGGAGCAGGGCGATCGGGAAGCTCGGCTGCCGCTTCATAGGGACGTCCCAGACGTGGTCCATCGCGTTCTGCGCCGCCTTGATCCCGGCGAGCCCTGCCCACAGGGCACCCCCGATCCCCAGGGCAAGGGCCAGGCCTTTGTCCGGCAGAGACTCGACCTTCAACTGGTCGCCGATCACTGGGAACTGAGACAAGGCGACGTCGACGAGGCGACCCTGCATGTCCGACTCCTTGAAGAGGATCGCCGTAAGCGTGACGAACGCGAGGAGCAAGGGGAACAGCGAGAAGAAACCGTAGTACGCGATCAGCGCGGCGAGCTGTCCGGCTCGGTCCTCGCCGAACCTCTTGAGAACCGCCAGCGGGAAGGCCAGGAACGGCTCCCTGCGCTGCACGTCGTCGGCGCGCCGAACCGCACCCTGGACCGTTTCCACGCAGGAGGGGTACCCGCGGCGCGGTCGGCCCCAAACGGAGGGGACGGCGGGCGTGCTACGCGAGCGCCTCCTCCAGCGCTCGGCGGACGAGCACCTTGGACAGCGCCCGGCGGTACTCCTCCGAGCCGAACGAGTCCGAGGGCGGGGCCGACCCTTCGTCGGCTCGCTCCGCGGCCGTCGCCGGGTCGGCCCCGCCCGCGAGCGCCTCTTCGACGCCGCTGGCACGCATCGGCGTGAGGCCCATGTTCGTGAGCGACACGTTCGCGCTGCCGTTCATCCGCACGGCAGCGACACCGACGACCGCCCAGTCCTGAGAGCGCCGGGTGAACTTCTGATAGCTCCACCCGCCCGTCGTCTTGGGCACACGGATCTCGGTGAGCACCTCGTCGTTCGCCAGGGCCGATTGGAACAGTCCCGGGAACATGTCGACGGCCGCGATCTCTCGGGCGCCGCCGGATCCGGTGGCCACGAACGTCGCGCCGAGGGCGAGCAGCACCGAGGGCATGTCGCCGGCCGGGTCGGCGTGCGCCACCGATCCGCCGATCGTCCCCATGTGTCGGACCTGCGGGTCGCCGACCTGGCCGGCGACCGAGGCCACGATGGGGCAGAACTCCCGAAGCGCATCGCTCGCCTCCAGGTCGTGGTAGCGGGTGAGCGCCCCGATGGCGACCGCGTCGCCGTCCTCCCGGACGTAGGACACGTCGCGGAGCCGTCCGATGTCGACCAGCTTCGTCGGCATGACGAATCGGAGCTTCATCTGCGGCAGGAGCGAGTGACCCCCCGCCAAGAGCTTCGCGCCGTCGTCGGCTTGCAGGGCCGCGATCGCCGCCTCGACCGAGTCGACCCGCTCGTACTCGAACGCCGCCGGGATCATGCCGCACCCCCTTGCTGGCTCTTCGCGTCCTGGATCGCTCGCCAGACGCGCTCCGGCGATGCCGGCTTCTCGATCGCCGTCACACCGAGGTGACTCACGGCGTCGATCACGGCGTTGATCACGGCCGGCGGCGCCGCGATGGTGCCGGCCTCACCGATGCCCTTCACGCCCAGTGGGTTCGTGGTCGACGGGGTCTGGTGGGAGCCGTCGGTCTCGATCGCCGGAATCTCGACCGCCGTCGGGACGAGGTACTGCGTCATCGTCGACGTGGTCAGGTTGCCGGATTCGTCGTAGATCGCCTCCTCGTACAAGGCCTCCGCGACGCCCTGCGCCACACCGCCGTGGATCTGACCGTCGACGATCATGGGATTGATCACCGTGCCGCAGTCGTCCACCGCGACGTACTTCACGATCTCGGTCGCGCCGGTCTCCGTGTCCACCTCCACGACGCAGATGTGCGCGCCGGCCGGCCACGTGAAGTTCGGCGGGTCGTAGATCGCGGTGGCATTGAGGTGCGGCTCGGTCCCCTCGGGGAGCGAGTGCGCATGCCACGCGGAGAACGCGATCTCAGGGATCGTCTTCGCCTTGTCCGGAGCACCGGCCACGTGGAAGGAACCGTCGCCCCATTCGAGGTCGTCCTCGGAGACCTCGAGCTCGTGCGCGGCGATCGTCCGCGCTTTCGCCTTGATCTTCTCCACCGCGAAATGGAGTGCGGGACCACCGACCGACACCGACCTCGATCCGTAGGTGTCCATGCCCAGCGGCGTGACCAGCGTGTCGCCGTGGAGGACCTCGATATCGTCCGGCGTCACCCCGAGACCGTCCGCCACGATCTGGGCCCACGTGGTCTCGTGCCCCTGACCGTGCGGCGAGGTACCGGTCTTCACCAACACCTTGCCGGTCGGCAGGCACTCGATCGTGGCGCCGTCCCAGCCGCCGGCCGCGTAGCGGAGCGCCCCCAGGATGTTCGAGGGCGCCAAGCCACACATCTCGATGTAGGTGGACAGACCGATCCCGAGCTGCTTGGTGTCGCCGCGCTCCCGGCGGTCGCGCTGCTCCGCCCGGAGCTTGTCGTACTCGACGCCCCCGAGGGCCGTGTCCAATGTCGGCTCGTAGTTCCCCGAGTCGACGTTCAGCCCGGAGATGGCCGCGGTCGCCTCCGCGAACGCGGGCCTGAAGTTCATGCGCCTGATCTCCGCCGGGTCCTTGCCGACCCTCCGGGCGAACGAGTCGACGATCCGCTCGATCACGTAGGTCGCCTCCGGCCGGCCGGCTCCCCGGTAGGCGTCGGTCGGCGTCGTGTTGGTCACGATCCCCGTGAACTCATACCAGTACGCCTCCGGGTCGTACGGACCCATGTAGACCCAGCCGCCCAGCTCCGGGATCCCCGGCGTGAGGAGTTGGTAGTACGCGCCCATGTCCGCGAGCTCCACGAACTTCATCCCGAGGATCTTCCCGTCCTCCGTCCCGGCGATGGTGCAGTCGTGGATCACGCCGCGTCCATGGGTCGTGGCCACGTAGTTCTCCCGGCGGCCCTCGATCCACTTGACCGGCCGCCCGAGCTTCCGTGCGAGCCCGAGCGCGAGCGCCTCCTCGGCGTAGACGTTCAGCTTCGAGCCGAACCCGCCGCCGACGTCCGGCGCGATCACGCGCAGCTTCTGCTCCGGGATCCCCGTGACGCCTGAGAGCGTCACCTTGGCGATGTGCGGGATCTGGGTGGCGGAGACGAGCGTCCACTCGTCCATCGCCGGGACGCCGTACGCGAGGCATCCTCGTGGCTCGATCGCGTTCGGGATCAGCCGAGGCTGCGCGTAGCGCTCCTGGACGATCACGGGCGCCGAATCGAAGATCGACTGGTCGCCGGCCCCACCGTGACTCCAGTGGACGACGGTGTTCGTTCCCAGATCGTCGTGGAGGATCACCTCATCCTTCGCCGCCTCCTCCAAGTCGACGACGGCGGGCAACTCCGACGCGGTCACCGCGACCGCCTCGGCAGCGTCGATCGCCTGTTCACGGGTCTCCGCGACGACAACCGCGACCGCGTCCCCGTTGAACCGGACCTTGTCCGACGCCAGCGCGTAGTGCACGGGCACCTTGATGTCCTCGGTGATCGGCCACACGAAGGGCAACGCGCCCAGATCGAGGTCGCCGGCCGTGAACACACCCACGACACCCGGCATCGTCGCCGCCTCGGACGTGTCGACGCCGTCGATCGTCGCATGGACGTACGGCGGGCGAGCCAAGGCCATCCACAGCATCCCCGGCATCGTCCAGTTGTCGATGTAGCTCGCCTGGCCCGTGATCAGCTCCGGGTCCTCTTTCCGAAGGACCGGCTGACCGATGAACGTCTCCGTCGTCGCCACGGTGTCCCCCTCAGGCCTCGGCGCCGGCCATGGAGCCGGCCGCGTCGAGGATCGACTTCACGATGTTCTGGTAGCCCGTGCAGCGGCACAGGTTTCCCTCGAGCGCCGATCGGACGTCTCCCTCGGTGGGGTTCGGGTTCTCCTTCAGATAGCTCGCCGCGGCCATGAGCATCCCGGGCGTGCAGTAGCCGCACTGGAGCCCGTGGTTCCGGTGGAACGATTCCTGGAGGGGGTGGAGCTCATCGCCGTCCGCCAGTCCCTCGATCGTGGTGAGCTCGCGACCGTCCGCTTGCGCGGCCAACAAGGTGCACGACTTGACCGATTCACCGTCCAGCAGCACCGTGCAGGCACCGCAGCTGGACGTGTCGCATCCGACGTTCGTACCCGTGAGCCCGAGGGTCTCCCGGAGGAAGTACACGAGGAGCGTGCGGGGCTCGACATCGGCCTCTCGCATCGCCCCGTTGACGGTGACCGAGACGTGCGTCACGGGGGCCTCCCTTTGTCTGGCTCGCTCGGGACGGACAAGCAGCCGGAGTGTAGACCCGAGGCCGGGAGCGGTCGAATCGAAGGCGGCACTTCCTACCGGGGAGCCACGACCGTGAGCGCGGCCGTGCCAGTGCACTCCGATCCCATGCCCCGGGTGATGTCGCCTGCCCTCGTCGCTCGGATCCAATGGCACATCCCGTCCAGCCCGTGGACCGCCGCCGCCCAGGTGTCGGCCGTGGACGCGACCGAGACGATCCTCGACGTCGTCGAGGGGCCGTCGACGAAGGTGTAGCCCGGCTGGAGGGCACTCAGCTGCGCGGGTCCGGCGTCGAGGAAGGTTCGATGCTCGCGGAACGCGGCCCTCGCGGCGTCGAGGGCGATCCCGGTGGCCTCATCAGCTTCCTCGCCCGTGTTGCTGACAAGTGCCGAGCCGTCGAGCGGCTCCGCGTCGACATCGGATGCGGTGGAGCCCCGGTCGGCACGCGAGAAGCTCTCTCGTTCGCTGCGGATGACCCAGTTGGCGAAGAGCCCGATCCCGAGCACGACCAGCATGCCGAAGACCGCCGCCTTCACCGCCAGCGGGTCGAACTCACGACGCAGCGGCACCGTGCTGCGGAACGAGAACGAGTCGTCCATCCCGGCTCTATCGACGGCTTCCGCGGTGATACTGAGGACGTCGAGCTACCAGGATGCGGCCGAGGCCGCCAGGGCGGCGCTCCCCGTGCAGGGCGTTCCACTCCCGTAGGTGGTGACGCTGTCCGCGCCGATCTTGGCCCACCAGCAGGTGCCGGATTCCGAGCGGACCGCGGCGCCGAAGCTCCCGGCGTTCACCGCGTAGGAGACCGTCGTCGGACCTTGCGAGGGACCGGAGGTGAACTGGAGCCCGGGGTCGAAGGCGGAGAGCGTCGCGATATCGGTGGTGAAGCTTCCTCGTTCGGCGTAGAGGCTCAGAGCGACCACGCTCGCGCGACCCATCGTTCCCTGCGCCGCCGCGTCGTAGGCCTTGTCGATCTGGGAGACGGCGTTGGTCTCGGACTCGGCGATCTGCTTGCCGGCCTCGTCGGCGCCGCGGAGGAAGACGAAGGCGAGCACCCCGGCGACGACGAGGCCGGCCGCGACCCACAGAAGTTTGGGGTTGAACGTGCTCCGGTCGTGCTGCAGCGTCGGTCCGCTGGAGCGCGCGCGGCGCTTCGCGGGCTCGCCGAAGTTGAACCCATCGTTCATCCCCACACTATCGGTCACGCATGGCCCAACCTGAGGAGCGAGACGCGGGCGTACCATCCACGCGTGAGCGAGATCGGTGACGTCCTGGCCGCGATCGAGGCGCTCTCCGCGAAGGGCGAGCGCATGGCGCTGGCCACGATCGTCGCCGTGCGAGGCTCGACCTACCGACGGCCGGGGGCGCGGCTCCTGGTTCCGGAGGAGGGCTCGCCGGTCGGAAACATCTCCGGCGGCTGTCTCGAGGGCGATGTCGCGGACATGGCGCGAGTGGTGATGGACGAGGGGCGGGCTCGTCTCGCCGGATGGGATCTCACGGCGGACGACGACGCCGTCTGGGGCCTGGGGCTCGGATGCAACGGCGCGATCGAGGTGTTCATCGAGCCGGCGGAGCAAGCAGCCACGGTCGCCGGGGCACTGCGGGCCGCGCTCGAGGAGGAGCGGCCCATCAGCGTGGTCACGGTCGTCGAGTCGTCCCACGCGGGCGTCGAGCCTGGCGCACGTCTCGTCGTGCGGCCGGACGGGACGTCCGATGGGTCCCTGGGCGACGCGACCGTGGACGCGTCCGCGGTGGAGGCGGCGAGGGCGCTGCTCGGTGAAGAGCGATCGGAGGTGCGCGCGCTCGGGGAGGGCGTCCGGGCGTTCGTCGAGGTGCTGGACCCGCCGCTCCGGCTCGTCGTGTGCGGCGCGGGACACGACGCGATCCCGCTCGTCCGAGCGGCGTCGGTGCTCGGATGGCACGTGACCGTCGTCGACGATCGTCCCGGGTTCCTCACGCACGCGCGATTCCCCGAGGCGACCGGCTTCGTCGCGGTCGATGAACCGGGGGACGCGGCGAAAGCGGCAAGCGTCGACGAGCGCACCTTCTGCGTCGTGATGACGCACAACTTCCTCCGAGACAAGGAGTACGTCCGTTCCTTGCTCGGATCCCCGGCCGCCTACATCGGGATGCTCGGCCCCGGCGCCCGGACGGAGCGCTTGCTGATGGAGCTGCGCGACGAGGGCATCGAGATCGGAGAGGCGGGACGGGAACGGATCCACGGACCGGCGGGGCTCGACCTCGGCGGCGAGGGACCGGAGGAGATCGCCCAGGCGATCGTCGCGGAGATCGTGGCCGTCAAACGCCGGAGGGCGGGGGGATTCCTGCGCGACCGGCCGGGGCCGATCCACGATCGGCCCCGGCCCGGCACCGAAGCTCGGTAGATCCGATCCGGCCGAAGCCTCAGATCCGGCCGGAGAACGTGTCGCAGGCGTTCGGGTCGCCGCTCTGATAGCCGGTGAGGAACCACTGCTGTCGCTGCGCGGAAGAGCCGTGCGTCCAGGTCTCCCGGTTCACCTGCCCTTGGATCTCTTTCTGGATGCGATCGTCGCCCACCGACTCTGCCGCATCGAGTGCTTGTGCGATCTCGCCTTCGCTCACCGAAGCGATGAATCCCCCCTTCACCGCGTTCGCCGCCCAGACCCCGGCGAAACAATCCGCCTGGAGCTCCGAGCGAACGGCCGCACTCTGGGGTCCCTGTTGGTCGCCACGGACCTTGTCCAGCGTGCCGAGCAGGTTCTGGACGTGGTGCCCGTACTCATGCGCGAGCACGTACGCCTCGGCGAACGGTCCGCCCTCCGCGCCGAACCGAGCCTGCAGTTCCTGGAAGAAACCGAGGTCCACGTAGACCTTCTGGTCGGGGGGGCAATAGAACGGCCCGACGTCTGCGGTCGCGAAACCGCAGCCCGTGTCCGTGGAGTCCGAGAAGAACACGGTGTTCGCCGGACGATAGCCGTCGACCACCCGGCTCCAGTAGGCCTGGATGCTGTTCACGGTGCCGATCAGGCGACAGGTCTTGCTCTGCTCCGCATCCTCACCCGACTTGCACTCCTTATGCACCTCGCCTTGCTGCTGTTGACCTCCGGCGGTGACCCCATCGAGCGACTGGAGGGCGTCCAGATCGATGTTGCCGCCGCCCAGCAGCGTGACCAGAAGGACGATGATGATCCCGACCGCTCCGGCGCCGCCGCCGACGGCCACGCCGCGGCCGCCGCGCATGCCGCGCATCCCTCGACGATCCTCGACCTGCGAGGGGTCGAGCTTCGCCCCTTTTCGGAAGTCCACGAGGGCCACGATACCCGGATGCCTTGCACGAGAAACCGAGTTCTACCGGCCGCGCCGACCTTCCAGCCAAAGCACGACGTACACGGCAGCCCCTCCGATCGTGAAGGGTTGGGCCGCGAAGTTGGCGATCTGAGCCCATCTGGCGAGCGTTTCGAAGAGACCCCGCTGGTCGAGGTTGGACACCTCGAAGAATAGGACTCCCGAGAGAGCACCAGAGAGCGCCCACACGACCGCTGAGACCAGTACGACCCACTTGATCCGCGGGAGCCACCGATCGCTATCGCGACGGTCCGCCCTCGTGAGCTCTCTCCATCGCACCGCGGCACGCTCGTACCCCTCGTCGTTGTCGGGGAAGCGCTCGATCGGACCGCCCTCTTCCAAGTCGTCGAGCCGCCAGATCCCATAGCCCTGCTCGTCCCGGATCACGACGAATCGCTCGTTCGCGTCGAAGGCCTCGAATCGTCCGCCGGAAGGACTGCCGTCGTCTGGATCCACGGGCGCAGCCTAGACCAGCGGCGTACGCTCTCCGACGTGCTGATCGAGGACAGCTTCACGGTCCACACGCCCGTCGATCGCTTGTGGGCGTTCATCCATGACGTCGAGCGGATCGCTCCGTGCATGCCCGGAGCCGAGCTGACGGACGTCGTCGACGAGCGGACCTGGAAGGGGAAGGTGCACGTGAAGTTCGGACCGGTGCAGATGGCGTTCAGCGGCACCGTGGTGATGGAGGAGCGGGACGATATCGAGCACCGCGCGAAGCTCTCCGCGAAGGGCACCGAGCAACGCGGCAAGGGAGTGGCGAACGCGAAGGTCGAGTCGTGGCTCGAGCCCGCCGGCACCGACGGGACGACGGTCCACATCCGCTCCGACATCACGATCACCGGCGCCGCCGCGCAGATGTCACGTGGGCTGCTACCGGAGGTCTCGAAGCTGCTCACGAGGCAGTTCGCCGATTGTCTGGAGTCGAAGCTGAACGACGAAACGCCGCCTGCGCCCGTGGCCGCTGCTGCCCCGCTCGAGACGAGCGACGGGAAGGCCGAACCGGCGCCAAGGGTGGCTCCGCGGGCCGTCGGGGGGTTCGGCCTCGGCCTCCGTGCCCTGTGGGCCACGATCGTGCGCTTCTTCTCTCGGCTCTTCGGACGGCGAACCGGAACGTGATCTCCGGCATCGTCTTGGCCGCCGGCTCCGGCACCCGGTTCGGCGGCACGAAGCAACTCGCGGATCACCACGGCAAACCGCTCGCGCAGCATGCCGTCGATGCGTTGGCGTCGGCCGGGGTCGGCGAGCTCGTCGTGGTCACCGGCCACGACGCGGATGCGGTCGAACGAGCGCTCCGGCTGCCTCCGCAGGGCCGCTTCGTCCGGAATCCTGACCACGCGTCCGGTCAGTCCTCGTCGTTGGCGGCGGGTCTTCACGCGCTTGCCGACGACACCGAGGGCGCGGTGGTCCTCCTCGCCGACCAGCCCGGCGTCACCGATGCCGAGGTTCGTGCGCTGATCGACGCGTTCGAGCGTTCGCGGAGCCGCGTCGTGAGGATCGCCTACGCAGACGGCCCGGGCCCGGCACTGCTCTCACGAGAGGTTCACGCAGAGGCCGGGCACCTGCACGGCGACATCGGGGCCCGGGCGCTCATCGCCTCACACCCCGATTGGGTCGAGGAGGTCGTGGTCCCCTTCCGGGCGCCTCCCGACGTCGACCGACCGGAGGATCTCGAGTGATCAGCGTCGCGGCGGTCGGACCATCGTCCGGTCGCTGGCCGCCTCGAATCCGAACTTCGCGTAGAGGGCATGCGCGTCGCGCGTGTTGAGGTACCACTGCACGTCTCGGTGGTCGGGAAACTCGACGGATTCCCGCACCAGCTCCTCGCCGAGTCCTTTGCCTCGATGCTCCGTCAGCACGAACACGTCGCCGAGCCAGGCAACGCTCGTGCCGTCCGAGATCACACGGGCGAACCCGACCTGCCGATCGCCGAAGTAGACGCCGATCACCCTCGTCGACTCCCGGACGAGACGTTCGATGGTGGCTCGATCGCGGCCGGGTACCCAGTACGCCTCCTCGGACAGGTACCGGTAGACCATGTCGATGTCCACGCGGCCGCGATCGTCGTCGACCTCGTAGCCGCCGGCGACCTCCCGACGCATCAGCAGATGAGTCCCAGCCGCCGATGCTCGAGAGCCGGGAGGACCTTCCGGACGCGCCGGAGCTCCGCCATGTCCAGGTCCGCGAACCACATCCCAGATCCTTCCGCCGGCGCATCGACCAGGACCTCCCCCCACGGCCCGACGATCATCGAGTGACCGTACGAGCGTCGAGACTCCTCCGGCGATCCGAACTCCCCCCATTGCGCCGCCGCGGCCACGAAGCATTGATTCTCGATCGCGCGCGCCCGGAGCAGGACCTCCCAGTGCGCGACGCCCGTCTGATGCTGGAACTGTGCGGGAACCGCGAACAGTTCGGCGCCGAGGGCCATCAGTCCACGGAACAGCTCCGGGAACCGGAGGTCGTAACAGATGGACAGACCGATCCGCACGTCTTCGATCGGATGGGTGACGAGCTCCGTGCCCGGGGTGAACGTCGCGGACTCGCGGAAGGGAGGCTGACCGTCGAGGTCGACATCGAAGAGATGGATCTTCCGATACGTCGCGACGAGCTCTCCCGTCCGATCGAAGAGCGGGGCGGTGTTGTAGAGCCGATCCCCGTCGCGCTCGTGGATGCTCCCGCCGAGGATCCACATCTGCCGCTCACGGGCCAGGGTGGACAACATCTCGGAGGCCGTTCCCCCCGGAAGCGTCTCCGCTACCTCGGGGATGCGGGAGTCCGGTCCGAGGTACGCGAAGAACTCGGGAAGCATCGCGATGTCGGCGCCGGCGTCGGCCGCCTCTGCGAGGAGCACCCGCGCCGCGGCGAGGTTCGCGGGAACATCATCCCCGGAGCGCATCTGGCAGACGGCGGCGCGCATCTCGGGAGTGTAGGTGGCGGTTCGCGTTGGCGGGCCGAGGATCGCACGACCGGACCGGCGGGGCCGCCTACGGCGCGCCCCGCCGGTCGTCGCCGCCGAGGAACGCCTCCAGCTGGTCCATGAAGGTCTCCGGCGTGATCGGCTTGGAGAAGTACCCGTCGAAGCCGGCTGCGTGCGCCTTCTCCCGTTCGCCCACCTCGCCGAACGCGGTGAGCGCGAGGATCGGACAGGTCCCGTTCCGAGCGGATCCCCGGATCGCGGCGAGCGCCTCGTAGCCATCCATCAGCGGCATGTGAAGGTCCATGAGGATCAGGTCGGGCCTCATCTTCAACGCCGAGGCCACCGCCTCCTCACCGTTGCGGGCGAACAGGGCGACGTGACCGCGGTCACGCAGGAGATACCCGAGGAGATCGAGCGCGTGGTCCGTGTCGTCCACGACCAGGACCTGCGCCACTATCGATCCCTCCTCGGGAGGACGAGGCTGAAGGTGCTCCCCCGTCCGGGCACGCTGTCGACCGCGATGTCGGCGCCGAGCAGATCCGCGAGCCGGCGGCTGACGTGGAGTCCGAGGCCGGCACCTCCGCGACCGTCCTCGCCGCGAGCCGACCCTCGTTCGAACGGTTCGAACACCCGCTCATGCTCCACGTCCGGCAGACCGATCCCGGTGTCCACGATGTCCACCCGAGCAGAGCCCACCCCGTCGCCCGGAACGCCGTCGATCCGCACCCCTCCGACATCGGTGAACGAGAGCGCGTTGCTCGTCAGGTTCACCAGGATCCGCCCGAGCGCTCGCCGATTCGTGCACCAGGTCATGCCCGCCGGGATGTCCACCTCGAGGGTCAGCCCCTTCTCATCGGCGAACTGCTGGATGTTCGAGCAGACCTCGCTCACGACCGACCCGACGTCGACCAGCTCGAGCCGCACTTTCAGCGTCCCCGATTCGATACGAACGAGGTCCAACAGGTTGTCGATCGTGGTCTCCAGGAGGCGCGCGCCGGAGCGGACGTTCCGGAGCTGCCGACGCTGCTCCTCGTTCAGCGGTCCGGGAAGCCCCATGAGGAGGATCTCGGTGAACCCCAGCACCGAGTTCAGCGGCGTCCGGAGCTGGTGGCCGGCGCCTGCCAAGAGCCGCTCGAGCCGCTCGTTCCCGAGGTCGTCCTCGATCCGCGCACTCACCGAGAAGCCCTCCCGCCGTCGGATCGAGCGGTCTTCGCAGCCGGACCTCCCCTGCCGAAGGCGAACCGCACGAGATCGGCTCGGCTCTTCACGCCGAGCTTGCGCTGGATGCTGGCTCGGTGTGTCTCGACCGTCCTCGGCGAGAGGAACAGGAGCGAGGCGATCTCGACGTTCGTGTGTCCGAGCACCAGGAGGTCGAGCACCTCCCGCTCTCGGTCGGTGAGCACGGCGATCGGATCGGCGTGGGTCGGCGAGGTGACGGTCTTGCCCGCGAGCATCGCGCCCAGGGCCGGCTGTACGTAGCGCTCGCCCTTCATGATGCGAGCGATCGCGTCCGGTAGCTCGGCGGCGGCCGCCCCCTTCAGCATGTAGCCCCTCGCTCCCGCGTCGATCGCACGACGCACGTCGGAAGGGCTGTCGACCATCGAGAGCACCAGGATCCGCGCCTTCGGGAACCGTTCCGCGAAGGCTTCGATCACGGCGGCGCCTCGGAGCCCTTCCATGGACAGGTCCGTGACGATCAGGTCCGGGTCCTGCTCGAGGGAGATCTGAAGCGCCTCTTCGGCCGAGGAAGCCTCGGCCACGACGGACATGCCCGGCTCCGCATCGAGCAGCAGACGGATCCCCGCTCGGACCACGGCATGGTCGTCCACCAACATCGCGGTCGTGAGGACGGCCGTCATGCGCTCTGTCGCTCCTCGGCTGCGGCCGCGATCGGGACCCGGAGCTTCACGGTCGTGCCCTTGCCTGGTGCGGAGTCCAACTCCAGCCGGGCGCCGATCAGGGTGGCGCGTTCGTTCATCCCCAGGAGCCCGACGTGCTCTCCTCCGGCGGATGCGATCTCATCCACCTCGAATCCGGGCCCCTCGTCGCGGATCTCGATCTCGAGGTACCTCGGACGGAAGCGAAGGGCGACCACGGCCCGAGCCTCCGCGGCGTGCTTGCCGATGTTGTTGAGCCCTTCCTGGACGATCCGGTAGACGGCGACCTCCACGTCATCGGGTAGGCGCTGAGGCGCGCCTTCGAACTGGACCTGGATCGGAACCCCACGCCGTGAGCCGGCGATGTCGGCGAGTCGCTCCGTCGCATGCGCCAATCCGTCCTCGAGCTCGAGAGGGCGGAGATCGCCGATCAAGCGCCGAACGGCGTCCGCGGCGTCCTGCGCCATCTCGCCGATCCGCTCCGACGTCTCCTTCTCCTTGCCTGCCGTCGAGCTTCCGAGTGACGCGGCGAACAGCGTGATCCCCGCGAGCGTTTGAGCGAGATCGTCGTGAAGCTCCCGCGAGACGTGGGCGCGCTCCTCCTCTTGGCTGGAGAGGACTCGCCCGAGCAGTCGCGAGCGGTCGGTGTCGAGGGTCTTCAGCATGTCCTCTGCTCGGGTGCGTTCCAGGAAGGAGCCGACGACGTTGGTGATCTCCTGGAGGAAGTAGATCTCGCTGTCCCGGAACGGGATCGGACGGGGCGAGGCGGCCAGTAGCACCCCGATCGGTCGAGCGCCGACGCGGAGCGCGAGGGAAGCGCAGGCAACGACCCCGTGGTCCGTGAGCAGCGTCGGGAGCGAGCGACGGACCTGAGCCGCGGCCTCCGCCACGACGACCGGGCTTCCGTCCACGAGGGAGTACCAGAGCAGGCTCCCGGGGTCGGGGGGGATCTCGAGCGAGCCGACGAGTCCTGAGGCCCATCCGGTGCCGTACGCGAGGCGCATCGACGCCGATTCGAGCGGGTCGCTCTCGTCGGTCACGAGGAACAGCGCCGACAGCGGCAGATCCAGCGTCCGCGCCACGATGTGCGTCGCCTCGTCGAGGAGCGGTTCGGCTCGGGCGTGCGCCAGGGCCCGCATCCCGAGCTCCGCGACCGCTGCCTGCTGTCGGGCGCGTTGGGTGATCAGCCGGGCGGACTCGCGACGCTCCGTCAGGTCCCTCGTCACCCGGGCGAGTCCGACGAGCCCTTGGTGCTCGTCTCGCACGGGCGTCGTCACGAAGTGGGCCCAGAAGCGGCTCCCGTCCTTCCGGAGACGCCAACCTTCACCTTCGGTCGGGCCGTGCTCGATCGCGAACGCGAGGTCGGCGCTCTCGTCTTCGCGCCAGCGCTGCTCATCGGGAGCGAACATCGAGATGTTCTGACCGAGCGCCTCGGCCTCCGTGTAGCCGAAAACGCGTTCCGCGCCAGGGTTCCACGACAGGATCGTGCCGTCGGGCCCGAGCATCACGATGGCGTGGTCCAGTGACGCTCTCGATCATCAGCCGGCTTCGGTGCTCGCTCTGCTTGAAGGCCTCCTCGGTCGCCTTGCGGTCGCTGATGTCCGAGAGCGCCCCCTGCCAGTACAGGACGCGTCCATCGTCGTCGCGGACAGGGGTCGCCTCATCGCGTACCCAGACGTCGTGGTCGTCCTCGTGTTCGGTAGCGATACTCCAAGGTGAACCGGCGGTCCGCGAGACATGCCTCGTCGATCCGCGCCAGCACGTCTTCTCGATCGTCGGGATGGATCCGCGTGACCCAGAGGAAGGGCTGCTCGAGCCAGCGAGCGGGCTCGATGCCGAGCATGTGCTCCACCTGCGGACTGACGTACGTCATCGCAGGGGGGCGGCTCCCGTCGTGGGTGTACACGACGAGAGGGCTCTGTTCGACGAGCAGGCGAAAACGTGCCTCTGATGCCGCCGCCTCCTCCGCGGCGTCCACCTCGGGGATGACGATGTCCGCTGCCACTCGCTCATCCACCCCCGGACTCCTCTCGGAACCGCCACGGCGATCTCGGACCACTACGTACGTTGTTTCACGTATGCGCACTACGGGGTTTCCCCGAGAAGCATATTCCCCGGACGGTCGCAAGTGAACCATCGGACTGGAGATAGCTTGAGCAGGAACGCTTCTTAAGCGATAACCTGAGAGGAACTCATGGGAAGGGCAGCACGGAAAAGGAACCCATCTAGGTCGCCAGGGCGCTTCGGATGCTCTCCAGCGCATCGGGATTTTCTACGCTCGAGAGGTCGCCGGGATCCTGTCCCAAAGCGGCCGCGCGGATCGCCCGCCGGACGATCTTCGCGCTCCGGGTCTTGGGCAGCTCGGGAACGAACACCACCTTCGACGGCAAGAACGAGCGCCCCAGGTGATCGGCGACCACGTTCCGAAGCGTCGTGGCGAGACCACGGATCGGCGCTCGCGCCCGGTTTCAGGACCACGAAGCACCAGATGGTTTCTCCCTTGAGGGCGTGCGGCACGCCGATCGCAGCCGACTCCGCCACCGCCGGATGAGACGAGAGCGCGCTCTCCACCTCGGCCGGCCCGAGACGTTTCCCCGCCACGGAGAGCGTGTCGTCCGAACGGCCATGCAGGAACCAGAAGCCATCCTCATCCCGCATCGCCCAGTCGCCGTGCACCCACACACCTGGGAAGCGACTCCAGTACGTATCGAGGTAGCGATCGGGGTCGCCCCAGATGCCGCGCGTCATCGAAGGCCACGGCTGGCGGCACACCAGCTCGCCCACCTCGCCCGCTGCCACCGACGAGCCCTCGGCATCCACGATGTCGATGTCCATGCCGAGGGCCGGACCCCAAAGCGTGCACGGCTTCAACTCGCTGATCGGAAGGGGCGAGAGGAAGCAGGCGCCCACCTCCGTGCCGCCGCTCAGGTTGATGATCGGGAGCCGGGATCCGCCGACCTCCCGGTGCAACCACAAGTACGCATCGGGGTTCCACGGCTCACCCGTCGAGGCGAGGATCCGGAGTGAGGACAGATCGTGCCGGCGGATGTGGTCGGTCCCGGACGGGATCAACGCCCTGATCAGCGTCGGCGAGACGCCGAGGGTCGTGATGCCGTGGCGCTGGACGAGCGACCAGAGGCGGTCGGGGCCGGGATGGGTCGGGGCTCCGTCCGTGAGGAAGACGGTCGATCCCAGGGCCAGGGCACCCACGATCTCCCACGGCCCCATGATCCAGCCGAGGTCGGTCACCCAATGGAGCACCTCCCCCGGACGCAGATCCACTTGATAGGCGACCTCCGAGGCGATCTTCACGAGGAACCCGCCGTGGACATGGAGGACCCCCTTCGGACGGCCGGTCGTGCCGCTCGTGTAGCCGATGAACAGCGGGTGCTCGCTCTCGAGCGGCTCGGATGGCAGTGGATCGTCCGACTCGCCGGCGACGAGATCCGCCCAGTCGTGCTCGCCGGTGACGGCGCCCTCGCCCGCGTGGCGAAGCACGACCGTGTGGCGAACCGAGTCCACGCGGGCGAGGGCGCCGCGCGCGGTTTCGGCCATCGAGACGTCTCGCCCCTTGCGGAGGAACGCGTCCGCCGTGAGGATCACCTTCACGCCGGCGTCCGCCAGCCGGACGGCGATCGCCTCCGGCCCGAACCCGCTGAAGATCGGGACCCAGACCGCCCCGATCTTCGAGCAGGCCATCACCGCGGCGACGGTCTCGGGAAGCATCGGCAGGAAGATCCCGACGGCATCGCCCGCCTCGACGCCGAGGCGGCGGAGCGCTCGCGCCAACCGGTCGCACTCGCGACGGAGGTCGGCGTAGCTCCACGTCCGGACCGCGCCGTCCTCCCCCTCCCACACGACCGCCGGCGCTTCCGGCGTCGCCACCGCCCAGCGGTCCACGCATTGGTGAGCGAGGTTGAGGCGTCCGCCGCCGAACCAGGTCGCCCATTCCACGCCCCGCGAGACGTCGAGGACCTGTTGGTACGGCTCGAGGAACTCGATGTCCAGGTCGTGGACCACGGCGTCCCAGAACCAGGCGACGTCGTCCACGGACCGCTCCACGAGCTCCTGAGGTGTCTCGATCCCGTGGGCGCGCATGAAGCGAGTGACGTTGGCGCGCTCGACGTACTCGCTGGTGGGCGACCAGATGATGTCGGTCACGCCGCCCACGATACGCGCGCCCGGTGGCTGCATCGGCCGAAAGGGACATGCGGGGTCGGGCCACCTTCGATATACATGGGAGCCATGGTGCCGCGCGTAGGTGTCGCCGGGGTCGGCTGGTCCGGCTTCGCCCCGACGACCTTGGGGACCTCGTACAAGGAGCTGATGTTCGAGGCGGCGCGGCTGGCCTACGCCGACGCCGCCCTCGACCCCCGCAGTGAGATCGACTCCTTCGTGTGTTGCTCGGAGGATCTCGAAGAGGGGACGAGCATCTTCGATGAGTACGTGCCGGACCAGCTCGGCGCCGTGCAACGGCCAGTGCAAACCGTGGCTTCGGACGGACTCTTCGGCGTGGCGACCGCGGTGATGCTGATCCGGAGCGGGGTCGCGTCCACCGTCGCCGTCGAGTCCCACTCCAAGGCGAGCGACGTCGTCTCGACGGGCCGGATCGATCGCTTCGCGATGGATCCGGTCCTGAACAGACCGCTCGGTGTGTCCGCGACCGTGCTCGCCGGCCTCGAGATGCGCCGTTGGCTGCACGTGTCCGGCCGGTCGGAGGCCGAATGCGCGGAGGTCGCGGTTCGCAATCGCGCCCATGCGCGTGCGAACCCGCGCGCCTCGTACGCGAACACCGTCGATCCGACTCCCGTCTTCGACCCACTCACCAAAGAGCAGGTCGCGGACCCGGCGGACGGGTGCGTCGTCCTGGTGCTCGCGAGCGAAGAGAAGTCGCCGGCCGGCGCGGTCTTCATCGACGGCGTCGGCTGGAGCCAGGACGCTCCCTCGGTCGAGAGTCGCGAGTGGGATCGGGCGGCGGCCGCCGAGCGGGCCGCTCGTGCCGCCTACGACCGCGCGGGGATCGGGCCGTCCGACGTCGAGGTGGCGGAGGTGGACGACACCTACGCGTACAAGCAGTTGCAGCATCTGGAAGCGCTCGGGCTCGAAGGCCTCGATCCCGATCGCGTCAACCCGAGCGGCGGCGCGCTCGGCGAGGGTCATCTCCGGGAGGCGAACGGTCTCGCCCGTGCCCTCGCCTGCATCGAGCGGCTCCGCGAGGGCGACGCTCACATCGGCGTCGCGCAGTCCTGGCGGGGGGTTCCTTCGACCTCGTCGGCGGTCGCGGTGTTGCGACGATGAGCCCGCGCGTCGCCGTCGTCGGTGCGGGGATGTCGAGGTTCGTCCGCCGCGCCCAGGAGACCGGCAAGGAGCTCTCCTGGATCGCGACCCGGGAGGCGCTCGCCTCGTGCGAGCTGAAGCTCGACCGACGTCGATGCCGTTTGCCTCACCAGCGCGCCCGACGCCTTCGACGGCGTCCATCGCAAGGGCGATTACCTGGCCGACGGCGCCGGCGCGTGGGCCAAGCCGTACATGCGCACCTACGTGGGCGGCGGCAGCGGCGTGTTCACCGCGATCCAGGGCTGGTACACGGTCGCCTCCGGCCTTGCCGACGTGGTCGTCTGTGTGGCCGAGGAGAAGATGTCCTCCTGCCAGCCGCACCCGCAGGGCGCCTTCCTCACGATCTTCGACAACATCCTCGAACGACCGCTCGGTCCGAACCTCCTCTGGATCTTCGCGCTGGAGATGCAGCGATACATGCAGGCGTACGGCCTCGACAAGCGGGACATCGCCCAGGTGGCGGTCAAGAACAAGCGCAACGCGGCCGACCACCCGGCCGCGCTCCTGGGTCAGGCGGACATCACGGTGGAAGACGTCCTCGCGAGCGAGACGCTCGCCTGGCCGGTGCAGCGCCTCGACGTCTCCCCCATCTCCGACGGCGCGGTCGCGATCGTGATGGCGTCGGAGGACGCGGCGCGCAAGCTCACGGACCGTCCCGTATGGGTGCAGGGCGTCGGCTGGAACCTCGACAGCACGTATTGGACGAACCGCGATCTCGCCTACCCGGAATACGTCGAGAACGCGGCGCGGATGGCCTACGGGATGGCCGGCGTGAACGAACCCCGCAAGGAGATCCACGTCGCCGAACCGTACGACCCGTTCGACTACAAGGAGCTCCATCATCTCGAGGGACTCCTGCTGTTCGATCGCGGGAAGGCACCGGAGGCTGCCGCGGCCGGGGTCACGGCCCGGGACGGGGATCTCCCGTGCTGCCCCTCCGGCGGGCTGCTCGGGGTCGGGAACCCGATCGCCGCGGCAGGCCTGATGAAGATCGCGGAGCTGTTCTGGCAGCTCCGCGGCGAGGCCGGCGCCCGGCAGGTCCCGGGCACACCCGAGCGCGGCGTCGCGCAGGCGTGGGGCGATCTGATGCAGGTAGGCACCGTCGTCGTGATGGGCAATGAAGGCGGGCCGCTCACGACGGCGACGCAGTCGGCGCCGCCGGAGTCACCACCGCTGGCCCCGCGGGCCACCTCACTCTCCGAGCAGGAGTTCCGTTCGGCCACGGGCGCGGTCGAGCAACGACTGGACGCGCTCTACGACTGGGATACGGGCGAGGCCATCGGTACGTTCCTCGAGGGCCTGCGCGAGCAACGGATCCTCGCGACCAGCTGCACCTCCTGCGGGCGCACCCTGGTCCCGCCGAGGAAGTTCTGCGAACGCTGCTTCCGTCCGACCGACGGCTGGACCGAGGTCCCTCAGACGGGAAGCGTCGAGACGTTCTCGATCTGCCACGTCACCTGGGACATGCAACCGCTCGAGGTGCCGCAGATCCCGGCCGTGATCCGGCTGGACGGCACCAGCGAGGGCGGCTTCCTTCACCTCCTGGGCGAGGTGGCGCCCGACGACGTCCGCGCGGGGATGGAGGTCGAGGCCGTGTGGAAGCCGGCGAGCGACCGAGCGGGGACGATCTTGGACATCATCTATTTCCGGCCGTTGGAATCGGAGCTCCGCCGCGAGCTCGTCGCGACGGCCGGCGTCGAAGCGCCGTTGGGGTCGACCGCATGAGCCCGACGAAGATCCCCGGCGAGCTCTCCGTCTCGTTCCGCTACACACCCGGCGTAGGGAACACCGCATTCTTCGAAGCGCTCCGCGACCGAGGGGTGTTCCTCGGCTCTCGTTGCGACTCCTGCGGCGTCACGTACCTGCCCGCGCGGATCTTCTGCGAGCGCTGTCTCGCCGAGCTCGGCGCGGATGCCGAGTGTGGTCCCGAGGGAGAGCTGACGTCGTGGACCGTGGCCCGCGTGGATGTCGACGACGGACCGCTCGATGAACCGGTCTTCTACGGGTTGGTTCGGGTGGACGGCGCCGACACCGTCTTCCTCCACCGCCTGATCGATCTGGGGGGTGACCCGGCAGATCGGGATGCGTCTTCGCGCGGTCCTGGCGGCTGAGCGGACCGGGTCGATCTTCGACGTCGAAGGGTTCGCGCCCGTGCCGGGCTAGTCGGCTCGACGCCAGTCCACCGCGACGACCTGCACGGGCTTCGGCGAGTCCCTTCAGCGTGACCTCACGAGAGTTCCCCGATGCCACGCTCATCGATGCCTTCGACGGTCTCGACGCTGGCCAGGACCTCGCCGCCCTCGGCGAGCGCTCCGATCCTCGCCGCGGCGTGAACCCCCGCCCCTTCATAGTCCCCCGCCGCGCGCGTCGCCTCGGTCGGCGTGGACCCCGATGCGGACCTGCGGGGCGAAGCCGTGGGCACGGCGATGCTCCGCCAGCGTGCGTTGGATCATCGCCGCGCAGGCGAGCGCCGTCCGCGCATCCGGGAAAGCGACGAAGAAGCCGTCGCCAGTGCGATGCACCTCCTCGCCCTTGTTCCCCTTCAAGCAACGTCGCAGCGCCTCGTCGTGCCAATGCAGGAGGTCGTGCCAGGCCTCGTCCCCGATCGCCTCGACCAACGCGGTGGATCCCACGATGTCGGTGAACATGAACGTGCGGACCTCCCGCGAGCCCGACGGGGTCGCCGGTCCGGCCAACAGCGCATCCATCCGGGCCATGTCGGGCGTCGCGCCGAGCCGCTCGAACGCGGCCCGTGCCGCCTCGAGCTCGAGCGTGGCCGCTTCCGTCTCCCCCGCGGCCGATCGGGCCTCCGCGAGCAGCACCGTGGAGATCGCCGCTTCGTACGGCGCGTCGATCTCGCGCCAAAGCCGCCGAGCGTCGCGGAATCGCTCGGTCGCCTCGGCCGCATCTTCCCGGAGGAGGGCGGCGAGACCGGCGGCCTGCGCCGCGGCGGCCCTGATCGCCGCCGTTCCGAACTCCTCGGCGATCACCGCGAGCTCCGCCGCGGCCGCTTCCGCCATCGGAAGGTCGCCCAGCACCTTGGCGATCTCCGCCTGCGCCGGGAGCAACCGGGCCCTCGCGAGCTTGTTCCACGTGAGCTCTTCGAGGCCGCCCTTGATCGAGGCTGCCGCGGCGTCCGTGCGACCTCGCGCCTGGAGCAAGAGCGCCCTCCCCGGTTGCGATTCCGATCCGAGCGCCTGGGCCTGCCCGAAGGCGTCCTCCGCGCCCTCGAGGTCGCCCATGCGGAGCCGGATCTCTCCCAACTCGTGGAACGCCTCTCCCGCCATCGCGGGATGGAAGCGCTGCAGCTCGTCGGATGCCTTCTCCGCCTCAGAGGCGGCGTCGGCCCAGGCACCGGTGAGCCGCATGAACTCGGCCCGATGGACGCGGCAGATCCCCGGGAAGCCGCTGATGTCCTGCCGTTCACACCAGCGCTTCGATACGTCTGCCCACTCCCTGCCGCGGCGGTAGTCGGCGGTCTCCCGACAGACAGACATCACCGCGCAGAACACCGCGCCGGTCGTGAACGGGCCCAGCTCGCCGCCCACGGCGACCGCCGCGGCCCCCTCCATCAAGCCGAACGCTTCGTCGAGTTTTCCGGACGTCCCCAGCACCTCCGCGCGGCTGATCGCGACCCAGACGGGCAGGTCGGCGTCGTCCAGCCGCGAGGCGATCTCCTTCGCGCGATCCAGGTGCGCGAGTGCTCCCTCGAGGTTCCCGCGGTCGAAGTCGAGCTCACGATGTGCGATCTCGAGGTAGCCATGCGCGACGGCCTCCGGCTCCCCCTCGAGGAGGTGCTCGGCGCGGTGCAGCCACGCCTTGGCGACCGAGCCGGCCATCTTCGCCCCGTACTCCCGGCGCAGCGTGAGCGCCATCATCGCGGCCATCGAGCGGTTCCCCCGCTCGAGGTGGAGCGCGTACGCCCGCTCGAACGCCGCGATCGATTCTGTCGCGAGCCCGATCCACCAGGCAGATTTGGCCAGCGCCTCGAGATCCTCCGGGTCGAGTCCGCCCTCGCCGTCGGCCTCCAGCAGCAGCCGGTACGCCTCCGGCCAGGCACGCCGTGCGTACGCCTCGCGGCCCGCCTCCAGCGGATCGACGGTCACGACATCGCTCATGCACACATCCTCTCGCATGGGGACCCATAACCGGAAGTCGGTACTCTCGTCCGATGGAGTTCGAGCTCTCCTCCGAGCAACAACAGGTCCGCGACCTCGTCCGCGAGTTCGCGACGCAGGAGATCGCGCCGGGCGCCGGCGAGCGAGACGAGCACGAGGAGCTCCCCCTCGACATCGTGAAGAAGCTCGGCGAGCTGGGGATCTGCGGCGTCCCGATCCCCGAGGACTACGGAGGTCTCGGCGGCGACGCCGTCACGTGGGCGCTGGTGATCGAGGAGCTGGGCCGAGCCGACGCGAGCGTCGCGGTGACCGTCTCCGTCGCCACAGGACTGGCCGGAGGCATGATCGCCCGGTACGGGACCGATGCGCAGCGACAGCGGTGGCTCCCGCCGATCGCCGCCGGCGAGATGCTCGCCGGATTCGGGCTGACGGAGCCGGGAAGCGGATCGGACGCCGCCGCACTCCGGACGAAGGCCCAGTTGAACGGCGGGGACTGGGTGATCGACGGGTCGAAGTCCTTCATCACCAACAGTGGGACGCCGATCACCGGGTTCGTCGTCGTGGCGTGCCGCACCGACGAGGGTGGCACGAACGGCGTCTCCACGATCATCGTGCCGGCCGAAACGCCCGGCTTCTCGGTGGGACGTCCCTATAGGAAGCTCGGATGGCGATCGAGCGACACGCACGAGCTGTCCTTCGAGGGGTGCCGCGTGCCGGAGGATCACCTCCTGGGCGAGCGCGGGAAAGGCCTCGCGCAATGCCTCGCCGCGCTCGATGACGGCCGGATCTCGATCGCGTCCCTCTCGGTCGGGCTCGCGCAGGGCTGCCTCGACGCGAGCGTCGCGTACGCGAAAGATCGGGAGGCCTTCGGCCGCCCGATCGGCGCGTACGAGGCGATCGCGTTCAAGATCGCCGACATGCGCGCGACGATCGACGCCGCGCGGCTCCTCACCTACCGAGCCGCCTGGCTGAAGGATCAGGGGCAGCCCTACACCACGGAGGCCGCGATCGCGAAGCTCCGCGCCAGCGAGACGGCGGTCGACGTCGCCCGCGAGGCGATCCAGGTCCACGGCGGGTACGGCTACACGGAGGAGTTCCCGGTCGCCCGCGCCTACCGTGACGCGAAAGTGCTGGAGATCGGCGAGGGCACGAGCGAGATCCTCCGACTCGTGATCGCGCGGGATCTCGGACTCCAGCCACAGGTCTGACCTCGTGCCCAGCGGGCGGTACGCGGTGCGCGGCCGGACCGGTGACGTGGTCGGGACGGAAGACTTCCGGTGCGCGCCCGGTCCCGCCGGCTGGAGATACTTCTCCGAGATCCAGCGGAACGAGCCGATGCCTCATCGGGAGATCGTGGACGTGGTCGTCGACGCTGCATGGCGGATCGTCCGCGCCCGGATCGAGACCGGGGAGCATCGGATCCTCCTCGAGCCCGGCGACGGTTCGCTCATCGGCCGACTGGACGACGAAGAGATCCAGATCGGCTGGGGCCCCGACATGCATCTCGACTACCTGACGCCCGCGATGAACGCGATCACCGGCATGCGCCTGGATTCCTCGGCCGAGATCGACGTCGTGTACCTGGAGCCGGTGAGCCTCGAGCCGACCCTGGTGCGACAGCGCTATGAGCTCCTCGGAGCCGACCTCGTCGCGACGCCGGTCGGGCGATTCGAGAGCCAACGGTGGCGCTACACGGCGCTCGAGAGCGGCTGGACCAGCGAGCTCTGGGTCGCCGAGGACGTCGTCGTGCGCTACGACCGCGCCTTCGAGCTCATCTCCTACGAACCGGGGGCGACGGGACCGGTTCCGGTCCCGTCATGAAACGCGATGGGGCGGCGGCGCTGCCGCGCCGCCGCCCCACGCAGGCCCTCCAGGTCGGCTTAGCCGACCTTGATGGCCTCGACCTCGATCTCCAGATCCACCTTCTTGCTGACCAGGAAACCGCCCGTCTCGAGCACCATGTTCCAGCTCACGTTCCAGTCCTCGCGCTCGAGGGTGGTCCTCGCCGACGCCGCCAGCACGGTCTTGCCGTACGGGCTGGTCGCCGTCCCGAGGTATTCGCCGGTCAGCGTCACGGGACGGGTCACGTCACGGATCGTGAGCTCACCGTCGAGCTCGAAGCTCGTCCCACCCGTGTGACGGATCGCGGTGCTGTCGAACGTCATGACCGGCCACTTCTCCACGTTCAAGAAGTCGTCGCTCTTCAGGTGATCGTCACGCTGCTGGGTGTTGGTCTGGATGCTGCTCGTCTTGATCTCGACGTGCACCTGTGAGTCCTCAGGACGCTCCGCGACCTCGACCCATCCCGAGAAGTCCGTGAACCGGCCCCTGACCTTCGTCAGCATGTGCCGGGCAACGAACTCCACGGACGTGTGGGCCACGTCCAGCTCGTACTTCCCCGCGGGCGGCAGTTCGACCCCCGCGATCTCTCTCGTGGCTTCAGCCATCTGAGCTCCCCCTTCCGGGTCGTTTGGCTCCTCTTCCCACGGATACCCAGAACCTGGAAGGATTCCTCAGTATTCCGTTGTTACTTGGGAAAGTTGGGAAACTCCGGATAGGATGGCAGGAGATGGACGAAGAGCGGACCGTGTGCGAGAGCTTCCAGCGAGCCGCCCAGCTCGTGGCGAAGCGTTGGGTGCCTCAGATCGTCTGGGTGCTGCTCGACGGCGGGCGCCGCTACTCGGTGCTCCGGGATGCGATCCCCGAGATCTCGGACACGCTCCTCTCCGAGCGGCTCCGTGAGCTCGAGGACGCCGGCATCGTCACGCGGAGCGTGACCCCCTCGACACCCGTGCTGATCGAGTACGGGCTGACCGACCGTGGTCGGGACCTCGCCACCGTGATGGACGGCCTCTCGACATGGGCCGAGCGTTGGGCACCGGACGGCGCCGGTGTTGCCCGGGCCTGACCCCGATCAGCGACCGATCGACTTCCACGCCAGACGAACGGCAGCGATCGCCTCCTCGGAGGTTGCGCCCGCCTGAAGTGCCCGCAGGGTGAAGGACATCGATGCCTCCTCAAGTTCACGCGCGCGCTCGCGCCCGGCACCTTTCGGGACGGTTCTCACGAACGTGCCGTGTCGCCCGCGCGTTTCGATCCAACCATCCCGCTCGAGCTCGCGGAATGCCCGCGCCACGGTGCCACCGGCGAGACCGAGGTCCCTCGCCAACTGTCGGATCGTTGGGAGCCGATGGCCGGTCTGCAGCACACCGCCGACGACCATCGATGCAACCTGGGAACGGAGCTGCTCGTAGGCGGGAACCGGTGAGGTCTCGTCGATCCTGAGGATCACAGCCCGTCCCTCGATGGGATCTCTCGGCCTACGTGCCACGACTGCGGGTGTCCGAGGATCACCCAACTCGCCACCGCCATGGCGGATGAGAGGAGGGCGCCGAGGGTCAAGAGAACGTTGAGTCTGCCGGCTCCATCGACCGCGTCGGCGTTCTGCAAGAACGAGAAGAGAGACACGAGCAGCATCAGCTCTAGCGTCACCGCGGCGCCGACGAGCGCATGGAGGGACGCCGCACGAAACGCGTCGTCCAGAGCGACGAGGTGAGCACCGGCGAACGGCTGGGGCCGTCTGAGGGTTGCGAGCACACCGATGCCCGCGACGAGCGAGATGGCCGCGATGCCCGAGGCAACCGCGACGAAGGTCGCGAGGGAGGGAAGATCGGCGATCGGGCTGCGCCGGAAGAGCGAGGCATACGGAGTGATAAGTCCGACCGCGAGGAGCGGGATCGCCACCAAGACCACGGCCGCGTACCGCGGCAAGTAGGCGGTGAACGTCCGGGGGACGAGGCTCGCTCCGGCCATGGGCGGTCGAAGGAGAGGCCGGAGCGTGATCTCCGTCAGAACGGCTGCGGCGAGATACCCGGCCCCGGCGCCGAAGAGCGGCTGCAGCCAGATGCGTTCGTCCCCGCCGTTCCCGGGCCGAAGGATGGAGACACCGATGAATCCGACGATCGCCCCCAGGGTGCGAGCGCGTCGTACGTGCGTGAGACGCCTTTCCACGACCGTCTCGTCGTCCCCATCGAGCGTGACGCCGTACGTCTTCTCCCACTTCTTGACGTGCGAGTCCCTCGCGCCCCTGAAGCCGACGGCAGCGACGGCGACGATCAGTGCTCCGATCAGGATCCAAGCGAGACTGAGAGACATCCCTGGGGCTCCTTCCGCGACTTCGTATCTTCGTATCGATACATTGATACAAAGTGCGGGGCGCTTGTCAAGGCTGCTGAAGAAGTGACGGTCTGCTCGGCGAGGGCTCCCGAACGAATGGGCGGATCGGGGCGCTCGGCGGAACGTGTGTGTTGCGACCGTTACTGGGTGACGGCCCGGTCGGCCAGTTCCAAGGCCTCGTCGACGATCGCGAAGCCTTCCTCCAGCTGCTCCTCGGAGATGCAGAGCGGCGGGTTCGTCATGATCCCGTTGAACCGGATCATCGTGAACAGTCCTCGCTCGAGCAGCGCCTTGTTCACCGCCTGCATCGTCTCGTTCACCACGTTGTAGGGCGAGAGCGGCTCCATCGTGTCGCGACTCTTCACGAGCTCGAGGATCCCGAAAAGCCCGATATTGCGAACCCGGCCGACGCTCGGGTGCTTCGCCATCAGCTCCTCGTGGTGACGGCGCATCAACGGATCGAGTCGTTTCGCGTTGCCGACGAGGTCGTCCTCCTCCAGCACGCGGATGGCAGCGATCGCAGCCGCACACGAGAGCGGGTGTGAGTTGTACGTGAGCCCGCCGTAGAACACGTTCTCCTCGAAGTGTGACGCGATCTCCGGCTTGATCGCGACCGCGCCGAGCGGCAGGTAGGAGGACGTGAGCCCCTTCGCGGCCGTCATCAGATCAGGGACGACGCCCCAATGGTTCACCGCGAACCATTCGCCGGTGCGACCGAACCCGCACATGATCTCGTCGGCGATCAGCAAGATGCCGTGACGATCGCAGAGCTCGCGAACACCTTCGAGGTAGCCGTCCGGCGGGATCAGGATGCCGTTCGTGCCGGTGACCGTTTCCAGGATGAAGGCGGCGATCGTCTGGGGGCCCTCGAGCTCGATCGTCTCCTCGAGCGTGGCGAGCGCCGTCGCTGCATCCTCGGTTCCACGCACGGTGCCACGGTAGGGATCCAGCACGTGGACGATCCCGGGCATCGGTGGGTTCTCGTTCGCCCAGCGCCGCGGGTCGCCGGTCAGGTTGATCGTGGCATAGGTCGCCCCGTGGTAGGAGCGGTATCGGGCCAGGATCTTCTGCCGGCCGGTGAACGCCTTCGCGATCCGGATCGCGTTCTCGTTCGCCTCCGCCCCGCCGAGGGTGAAGAAGGTCTTCTCGAGGTCACCCGGCCAGAGCGACGCGAGCTTCTCGCCGAGTCGGGCCCGCGTCTCGTAGGCCATGAACGGCGAGATGTAGGGGAGCTTCTCCGCTTGGTGAGCGATCGCCTCGGCGACCCGCTTGTCGCCGTGGCCGATGTTCACACCCATGAGCTGCGAGTTGAAGTCGAGGTACCGGGTGCCGTCGACGTCCCAGAAGTAGACCCCTTCAGCCCGGTCGACCGCGATCGGCGACGCCTTGGACTGCGCCTGCCAGTCATAGAGCGTGAAGCGCTTCGACTTCTCGATGATCTCGGAAGCGGACATCGGGCGGTCTTCGGGCATCGTTCTGCTCCTTGCTCGGCTCCTCACGGCATCATCGCAGACCGCGATCAGCCCTTGACGACCTCGCCGCCCTTCATCACGAACGGGATGTCTTCCAGCACGGTGACGTCGTCCAACGGATCGCCGTCGACGGCGATCAGGTCGGCGAAGCGACCGGGTCGCAGGGACCCGACCCGGTCCTCCCAGCCCATCAGCTCAGCCGAGACCAGCGTCGCGCTCTGGATCGCCTCCATCGGGGTCTGACCGAAGCGGACGTGGAAGGCAAGGTTCTTCGCGTTCATCCCGTGGGGATAGATGCCCGCATCGGTTCCGAAGGCGATCTTCACGCCGGCCTTGACGGCTTTCGCGAAGTTCTCCCGCTGTGCGTCGTTGGTCATCTCCGTCTTCTGCATGACCTCGTCCGAGTACCCGAGTCGCGGCCCCTCCTGGATCATCCAGTCGCCGTCGAACATGTCGCACACGAGATAGGTGCCCCGCTCGACCATGAGGGCGATCGTCTCGTCGTCGATCAAGCAGCCGTGCTCGATCGAGCGGACGCCGGCGCGGATGGCGCGCTTCGCGCCCTCCGCGCCGTGCGCGTGCGCGGCGACGTGCGTTCCTCTCGCCTCGGCCTCCTCGACCGCCGCTCGGATCTCCTCCTCGGTCAGCTCCGGCTTGCCGGGATCGGTTCCGGATGTGAGGACGGCGCCCGTGGCCAGGACCTTGATGAAGTCGGCGCCGGCATCGAAGATGCGCCGGACGTTCGCTCGTACCTGTTCGGGCCCGGTGGAGACCCCCATCCGCAGCTCACTCGGCACGGGGACCTCGGGCGGGAGACCGGTGATGTCGCCGCCGCCGCCCGGACAGGTCACGTACGCGCCGGCGCACATCATCCTGGGGCCGGCGAGCCTGCCGTCCTCGATCGCCTCGCGGAGCGCGAGATCCACGAACGCGTGGAACGTCCCCACGTCGCGTACGGTGGTCACACCTCCGAGCAGCGTCGCGAGAGCGTTCGTCACGCCGGTGAGGGCTTCCTGCGCCGAGGATCGGTTCACGAGGTAGGCGTATCCCTGCCCCGAATCCATCTCCCCGATCAGGTGGGCGTGACAGTCGATCAGACCCGGCAGGACGGTTCGTTCCGAGATGTCGATGGTCCGAGCTCCGAGAGGAGCCTCGGAGGCCGGGAGGATCTCCGCGATCCGGTCACCGTCGAGAACGAGCGCCCGGTCGCGGAGCACGTCGCCGGCCGCCACATCCACGAGGCGGCCTGCGAGCACGACGAGCGGCTCGGACGAAGGCATCGGCGGAGCATACTCTCGGCCTCCCCCGTTCGGCGGATGCTAGCGACCTTCGCCCGGTGCGCGGACGAGGTCCCCCGGCCGATACCTCGAACGTGGTACGGCGTAGACATCCCGCGTCCCTCGTGGCGGCTGCCACTCTGGTGGCCCTCGCGTCCCTGTTCGCCGTCGCGGGTCCGCCGGCGTTGGCGAACGAGCCCACGTGGTTCGACCTGCCGGCGACGGACTCGTTCCCGCAGGGCCTCGCAGCCGGACCCGACGGGATGACCTGGGTGGCGAACCGCTTCGCCGCGGAGATCGAGCGCGTCGCACCGGACGGCTCGCAGTCCCAGATCGCCCTGGAATCGGGCGTCGGTCCCTACGACATCGTGCGGGGCCCGGACGGAGCGATGTGGTTCACCGAGCACAACGGGAACCGCATCGGACGGCTGACCACGGACGGAGATCTCTTGGAGTTCTTCCTGCGCGATCAGTCGATGCCCACCGGCATCACGGTCGGTCCGGACGGCGCCCTGTGGTTCGCCCAGCGAGGGGTCAGCGCGATCGGACGGATCACCCTCGACGGCGAGATCACCGAGTGGCCGACGACCACGCCTCGCGCCGCACCCCTCAGCATCACGACCGGGCCCGACGGCGCCCTGTGGTTCACGCTCACCAACGCCAACGCGATCGGGCGGATCACGGTCAACGGCGTGATGACCGAGATCTCTCTCCCAACCCCTGCGCGAGGTCCTCAGTCGATCACCCTGGGTCCGGACGGTGCCCTCTGGTTCACCGCACGCGCCTCGAACACGATCGTCCGGATGACCGCAGGCGGCGGGATCACCGAATACCCCGTGCCGACCGCCAACGCCGGCCTCAACGGGATCGCGGTCGGTCTCGACGGAGCGCTGTGGTTCACGGAAGGGAGCGCCGGCGCCGTGGGGCGGATCACCACTGGTGGAGAGATCACGGAGATCCCGGTCGGTGAGGGAACCTTGCCGACCGGCATCGCGAGCGGGCCCGACGGAGCGATCTGGTTCAGCGCGCCCGGCACCAACCAGGTGGGCAGGCTGACCCTCTCGGCCCCTCCCGATGAGACCCCCTCGGATGACACCGCCCCTGTCGTGACCATCGTCTCTCCGCGGGAGGGCTCGGTCCTGACCGAAGGCGAGAGGATGGTCGCCGACTACTCCTGCGTGGACGAGCCGGGCGGCTCGGGCCTGGACTCCTGCGACGGCACCGTTCCGGACGGTGGCACCGTGCCGAACGGTCTCGGCTCGCACGTGTTCACGGTCACGGGCATCGATGTCGCGGGCAACGAGGCGACCGCGGCCCACGGGTACGTCGTGTTCGAAGACATCGGCGGACCGATCACGAACCAGTCCCGCTTCAAGGCCGGACGAACGATCCCGATCATCCTCGAGCTCGGTTCACACGCCCGAGGTCAGGTGCTCTCGGACGGGTATCCGCTGATGCGGACGGTCGATTGCGCGACGCATGAGACAACGGGACCCGACGTGGCGGCGAACGTGAAGTCCCATCTCAGCAAGCACGGGCACCTGCTGCTCCAGTGGCGTACCGGGGCCGGCTGGCGTGGCACGTGCCGCTCGCTCGTCGTACGCCTCGGCCTCGACGATTGGTCGAGCGCCGACGCGGTGTTCACCCTGCGCTTCAAGTAACGCGAAGCCCTCGAGCTACCCGCGCGTGCCGAGCTGTTCGTCGATCAGAGCCCTGAGCTCCTCTGGACCGAACGGTCGGGAATGGCCCGCGCAGACGAGCTCCACCGGGAGGGATCGGAGCCGCTCGAGCGACAGGATGAACGCATCCTCGTCCTCCGCGTGCAACGGATCGTCGAGCGCTGCCGTGTCGCCCGTGAACAGCAGTCCCCCGGCGGGGTCCCACAGCGCGATCGACCCGGCGGTGTGGCCGGGGACGTGCAGGACCTCGAAGGCGCGACTTCCCAGATCCACGACATCCCCCTCACCGAGGAGCCGCGTCGGCTCCGTCGTGGGCGTCCGCCAGCCGGCGACATCGAAGTCTTCCCGAGGGACCGCGGTGATCACACGCTCGGGCGGTTCGTAGCCGTACCAGCGGATCTCGTCCTCGAGACCGGGCCGGAAGTCCGTGCGGAACAACGCCAGCCCGTCGGGTTCGCGGATCCCGTCGGCATCGTCCGCGTGGCACCAACGCTCGTCGAACGCGTGCAGTCCTCCGATGTGGTCGAAATGATCGTGCGTGGCGACGGCAACCACCGGTCGATCGCCCACGAGCGGGGCCAGCTCCTCGCGGAGATCGCCGATGCCGTTGCCCGTATCCACCACGAGATCGCGATCGGTCCCGCGCACGTGCCACACGTTCGACTCGAAGAACGTGTCGAGGTGATCCTCGACGAGCAGATCGATGTCCTCGGTGACATGCTGCGAACGGAACCACCGTCCGGCGACGGGCAGACTCGCTCATGTCCGGTCGGTGAAGAAGACCGATGACGGCTCGGGGCGTAAGCAATGGACCGACGCCATCGACGCGTTGTACGAGCCGACGTTCGGGATGGCGACGATGTCTCCTTCTTCGACCTCGGGCATCGGATGGTCCTCGGCGAAGAGGTCGTTGCCCTCGTTGATGTGACCGGCCACGGTGACGTTGCTCACCGGTTCGGCATCCGCCGCACGGCAAAGGATCGGATGGAACGGGATCCGATACACGAAGTGCTCGTTGATCACGTTCCAGCCGGTGTCCAGCCCCACGAACGTGGTCCCGTCGCGATCCTCGACGCTGACCACCTCGGCGAGATGCGCCGCGCACTCTTTCGCGAGGAACTCACCGGGCTCGGTCCCGACGAGGACGTCGAGAGGCCCCAGGTGCTCCGCGAGGACGGCCGCCCAGGCATCGAGGTCGAGGGGCTGGTCGCCCGGCCGGAAGGGAACGCCGAGACCGCCACCGGTGTTGACCTCGACGATCGGACAACCGGCGTCGATGAGCATCCGCGTGGCGGCACCCACTCGACGCATCGTCTCGTCGACGACCGGCAGTGCATCGGTCAGATAGAGGTAGCCCGCGTGCACGTGCACCGTGTCGATCGTGAGGTCGTGCCGATGCGCGATGTCGAGCGCCGCGTCGAGTCGCTCCGGATAGATCCCGAACTTCGTGGGCCGGTCTCCGGCGTAGGACTGGCCCCCGCCCGTGAAGGCGGCTCCGATCCTCGGGTTGATGCGGATGCCGACCGTCGAACCGGGCGCGCGCCGGCCGACCCGCTCCAGCTGGCTCAGCAGGTCGACGTTCAGGTGGACGCCGGCGTCGAGGACGGCCTCCAGGTCCCGGGCGGACAGGTTCGTCCCCGTGTAGCTGATCTCCGCGGGCTCCCACCCGTGGTCGAACGCCCATCGGATCTCCCCCGGCGAACACACGTCCATCCCGACGCTCTCCGGAGTCCCGGGAGTCCCGAGAGCTCTCAGGAAGGCCAGGAAGGCCGGCTCGCGCTGAGCCTTCAGGGCGAGCCGGACCCGGTGCCGAAGGCCGGCTCGTCCGAGGGCACCCTGGAGGGCTCGAGCCTGCTCTTCCACGCGGACGAGGTCGTGTGCGTAGAGCGGTGTCCCGTGTTCGCGAGCGATCGACTCCGCGTCACGGCCCGCGATCGCGAGGCGGCCGGCCCGGACTTCCAGTCCGGGCCGCCCCCACCACGTCAGCTGGGAAGTCGTGCGCTCCATGCGGGCGGGAAGGCTACCCGCACGCGAGCGACCTCACATCGTTAGACGGTGGCGGGTGCCCGGGTGGTGCTGGTGGTGTCCACGTCCTCGAGGCCCGCCTCACGACGGGCCACCAGGAGGACGCATGCGACCGTCGCGAGGATCCCGCTCAGGAACGAGATGCCGAGGCCGATGGCAACCGTGGCGGTGAACTCCGTTGCTCCCTCCGCGCCGGGCAGGAACGGGGAAGGACCGACCGCTTCGGCCACTCGCGTGAACCCGACCGTCGAGGAGACGAGAAGCACGAAGCTGGAGATCACCATCAACAAGGCGACGATGCGGCGGATCGCGGCATCCTGCAGCAGGATGTATGCGCAGCCGAACGCCAGAGCCCCGAGACCACCGGCCAGCGCGATCGCGCCCGTCGAGTCCCAGGTCCCATCGAGGTAGATCGTGACCTCCCCGCCGTTGACCGCATAGGAGTAGCTGAACCATTTCGCGAAGACACCGATGAAACCTGTCAGCCCTGCCACCGCAGTCACGACGGCCAGGAAGTTGATGCGTTCAGAGCGCATATCAGGACCCTCCTCCGGGGTGTTGCATCCGCTATCGGCTCCGGACGTGCCGATTCTTGACTGCCGGAACCCCTAGTTCAACGACCTTGACGTTTGCCATGCCTGCCGAGAGGCCCCGGACGGATGCCGCGATCTCCTTCAAAGCGTCCGACGGAGGGGTGCTCCGGGCCATCCGTGAGACATACGCATCCCCTGATGCGATCCGGCCAAGACAAGGGTGGAGGTGAGGGGATTTGAACCCCTGGCCTCTGCCGTGCGAAGGCAGCGCTCTACCGGTCTGAGCTACACCCCCGGGATCGGGCAGCGTAACAGAGCGATTTCAGCCGCCGGAGGAGGACGTGCCACGCAGCTCGGCGGCGTGCCGATCGAGCGCGTCGCGCAGGTCCTTCTGCACCACGGAGATCGAGAGGTCTCCCCGGGTCTTCTCGATCAACGACCGTGACACGTCGGTTGCCCGTCGGAGGTTCATCGTGATCGCGTCCGGATAGTCCATCGTGACGAGAACCCCGTACATCTCCTCCATCGCTTCCAACAGACGCTCGGCCTGCTCGACCTCGCCCAGCCTCAGCAGGTCGAGGAGCCGGCGCCGCCCTTCGCCGATCGTGTCGGACATCCCGCCGAGGTACGCGGCGTCCTCCACATCGATGTCCGTCGGCCCCGGGAGGTCTTGGCCGGTGACCAGCGCCAGCGTGAGGTTCGCCTCCGCGTACTCCTTCTGAGCATCCTGCAGATAGCCGGCGTGTCGGATGTCCGCGTGCCGCTCGACGGCGGCGAGTCCCTCGTCCAGCGCCGCGCGGGAGTCGGCGATCAGTGTCTTGGCCGCATCGAACTCGAGTCGGTGGATCGCTCGGATCGCGTTCGCGCTCGCTCGGATCGATCGGCGGGCGGCCGGCAGGGCGCGTTCACGGGCGGCGTTCTTCGCGTCGAGGCGGCTCTGGATGGCCTGGGCCGATTCGGAGAGATCCACGCGGCGTCAGCCGGCGAGATCGGAGGCGGGGCGAACGACGACGTGCACGCGGTCGCTCTCGCCGAGACCCTCGAGGCCGTTGAACATCTCGCGCGGGTGCCCGTTCCGGCCCTCGATCACGTAGCGGGCGGCGAAGGCGGCCGCGTGGTCGCGCGGAACGCGGGCGTTCCGCGCGACGTCGCGCGGATCCGCCATCGTGCGGTGCTTGATCGAGATCAGCATCCACACGTAGGCGCCGAGTAGCACCGCCAGGGCCACGGTCACGTTCCAGAAGATGCGGAGCGGCGGCACGAGTCCCATGAGGAGCGTCACACCGATCGCCTCGATCAGGAAGACGAGGACGCGACGGCGCCGGTCACGAACCCGTGCCTTCCGCCTTTGGACGTCGCCGATGAAACGCGCCCCCTTTCGAGGAGTCACGATCCAGCGACCTGTGGTGCCGTTCACTTCCGCGTGCGCCAAGAACTCCATCTTACGTTCGAAATCCTCGACCGAGCCAGTCAACGAGCGTCGCCTGGCGGAGAGAGGTATCAGAAGTGCGGCCCACATGACGCCGAGAGCCGCGAGGAGTAGCCATTCCAACGCGCCCAGCCTCCGCTCTGTCGATCCCGGTGCGACACAACATCTAGGCTGGGATAGGAAGGTAGTACCACATGTAGGGGCGTTCAATCACATCGATGTGATCCGAAGAACTTTTCGCGCGGTGCGCCCGTGCATGCCCACGCCACGGAACTCGAGGACCTGTTGACTCAGTGTGCATCGGGAAGATCCCTCACCACGCGTCGAAGAGCTCTCGCAGACCGCGATGGTGAGCGCGGAAGCGCGGAGGATCAAGGAGCGGCGTAGTCGCCCGACTTGCCTCCGGATTTCGCCAGCAACCGCAATCCATCGATGCGCGCAGCCCGGTCGTACGCCTTCGCCGTGTCGTACAGGCTGAGTGCAGCGACGGCCGCCGCGGTCAACGCCTCCATCTCGACGCCGGTTCGGTCCCTCGCTCGTACACGGGTCCACACGTGGATCTTGCCGGTCGACCCGTCGGGCTCCACGCGTACTTCCGCACCCGTGACGGCGATCGGATGACAGAACGGCAGCAGGTCGGGTGTTCGCTTCACGCCCATGAGTCCGGCGATGCGGGCCGCTTCGATCGGATCGCCCTTCGGCGTTCCGGCCACGAGCTGAGCGCACGCTTCCGGCGTCATCGTCACCACGCACTCGGCCTCGGCCTCGCGCTCGGTGACCTCTTTCGTACCGACCTCCACCATGCGGGCCGACAGCTCCGCGTGGAGCCGCGCACGCTCGAAGCCTTCGCCGCCGATCACGTCAGTCCTCCGACGAGCGGAACAACATGACCTGGACGGTCGAACCCGCGGGAGCCGCCTCGGTCCCCGCGGGGATCATCGCCAAGCCGTTCGCTCGGGCCACGGTCGAGATCAGGTTCGAGCCCCGAGATCCCGTGGGCGTCGCCGACCACCCGTCCTTCTCGTGTCGGACCTCGACGCGGGCGAACTGGAGCTTCCCGCGCGGCCCCCGGACCTGATCGGTCAACCTCGCGGTGACTTCGGGCCGGAACAGGTGGCGCCGCCCCATCATCTTGAGGATCGCGGGGCGGACGAAGACCTCCAGGCTCACGAAGACGCTGACAGGATTGCCCGGGAGTCCGAAGTACGGCTTGCCCTCGACGTGCCCGAATCCCTGGGGCATGCCCGGCTGCATCGCCACCTTGTAGAAGTCCACATCGCCGCGCCGGAAGAACGCGGCCTTCACCACATCGCGCTCCCCGACCGACACTCCGCCGGAGGAGATGAACGCGTCGGCTTGGATCTCGAAGTTGAAGATCGTGTCCCGAAGCGACTCCACGTCGTCGCGAACGATGCCCGCCATCACCGGCATCGCTCCCATCTCCCGAAGCGCCGCGAAGATCGTGAAGGAGTTGGCGTCGCGGACCTGCCCGAACGCCGGTGTCTCGGTCGGCGGCACGAGTTCGTCTCCCGTCGAGAGCACCACCACACGTGGACGCGGATGGACGAGCGGCGTGGACTGCCCCGCGCTGGCGAGGAGCCCGAGCTCGGGAGCGCCGAGCCGCTTCCCGACCGGGATCAGCACGTCGCCCTCACGGACGTCTTCGCCGCGCGGCCGGACATGCGCGCCCGGGGCGGGGCCGTCCAGCAGCCGAACGAGTTCTTCCCCCTCGATGTCCGCGTTCTCGATCGGCACGATGACGTCGGCGCCGGCGGGAACCGGCGCGCCCGTCGCGATGTGCATCGTCTCGCCGGCGCCGACGGTCCCCTCGGGCTCATGGCCGATCAACGCTCGTCCGACGATCTTGAGCTCGCGCGGGTGCGATGGCGTCGCCCCGGCGAGATCGGACGCGCGAGCGGCGAACCCGTCCATCGCCGAGGAGGCGAACTCGGGCAGGTCGTGCGTCGCCAAGACGTCCTGAGCCACCACGCACCCGAAGGCATCGGTCAACGGCAGCTGGAGCGGCGCCAGCGGTTGGACCTGGGAAAGGACGCGGTTCCGCGCATCCTCGACCGAGACCAGCCCCTCCGGAGAATCGTGGTCGTGAACGTGGGGCTGCGCCGCCATCGCGCCAGTGTAGGCGCGGCCCTGCCCGACGACCCTCAGCTGAGCTTCTCGCGGCGAGCGAGCTCGGCGAGGTATGCCTTGAACTCCGAACCGACGTCGTCACGGTCGAGCGCGAGCTCGACCGTCGCCCGCAGGTAATCGAGCTTGTTCCCGACGTCGAAGCGACCCTCGAAGCTCAGGGCGTAGACGGCCTGGTCCTGGGCCAGGAGGTTGATCGCATCCGTCAGCTGGATCTCGCCGCCGTGCCCCGGCGGGGTCTCGCGGAGTGCGTCGAAGATCTCCGGCGTGAAGACGTACCGTCCGACCGCCGCGAGGTTGGACGGGGAGCGGTCGGGCGCTGGCTTCTCGACGATGGAGACGATCCGCACCAGGTCCTCCTCGACCGGCTCGGGCTCGATCATCCCGTACAGAGAGGACTCCTCTCGAGCGACCTCGATCGCCGCGAGAACGCTCCGCCCGTATCGCTCATGGATCTTCAGCATCCGGTCGAGCAGCGGCGTCTTCGGCCGAACGAGGTCGTCGGGGAGCATCACGACGAACGGCTTCTCGCCGATATGCGACTCGGCGCACGCGACCGCGTGCCCCAAGCCGAGTGGATCGCGTTGGCGCGTGTAGAAGATGGTCGCGAGCTCAGCGATCGCGCGGACCTGCTTCAGCTCGTCGAACTTGCCCTTCGCTTCGAGGAAGTGCTCCAGCTCGGAGGACCGGTCGAAGTGATCTTCGATCGAGCGCTTCCCGCGGCCCGTAACCATCAAGATGTCCGTGATCCCCGCGCGGACGGCCTCCTCGACCACGAGCTGGATCGCCGGCGTGTCGACCACCGGCAGCATCTCCTTCGGCGTCGCCTTCGTGGCGGGCAGGAACCTCGTGCCGAGGCCCGCGACCGGGATGACGGCGTTGTGCACCTTCACGCGGGCAACCGTACTCGCGTCGCGGAAGAGATGACAGCCGGGAACAGGGCCACGGGTAGAATCCCTGCTCAGATGCCCACGTACGAGTACACGTGCCGCGACTGCGGCCACACCTTCGAGATCGTGCAGTCGATGCTGGACGAGCCACTCACGATGTGTCCCGAATGCGGCGGGAGCCTGCGGAAGGTGTTCGCGCCCCCGGCGATCTCCTTCAAGGGATCGGGCTTCTACTCCACCGACCACGGCCAGAAATCGAAGAGATCCGGCGAGGCGAAAGGTGACGGGGAGCGATCCGGCGAGAAGTCGGGGGAGAAGTCGGGCCAGAAGACCGGGGAGAAGACCGGCGAGAAGTCAGCCGGCACAAAAGAGTCCTCGACCACCGGTTCCTCAGAGAAGTCGTCGAATTCCTCGAAGAAGGAGCCGGCGGCGTCGTGACAGAGCCCAGGGCGGAGATCGGCGTGATCGGCGGTTCCGGCTTCTACGACTTCCTCGAGCACACCGAGACCGTGGAGATGGAGACGCCGTTCGGGGCGCCCGCCGCACCGATCACGATCGGCTCGGTGGGCGGCCGGACAGTCGCCTTCCTGCCCCGCCACGGGACGGATCATCGGTTCCCGCCGCACAAGGTCCCGTATCGAGCCAACATGTGGGCGCTGAAGGACCTCGGCGTGACCCGGGTGTTCGGGCCGTGCGCGGCGGGATCTCTCCGGAAGGAGATCCCGCCCCGAACACTCGTCGTCAGCGACCAGGCGATCGACTTCACGAAGTCTCGATCGAACACGTTCTACGACGGCCCGCAGACCACCCACGTGTCATTCGCCGACCCGTACTGCCCCACGCTCCGCGAGACGCTGGTGAAGACCGCCGCGTCGGGAGGGATCGAGCACCGGGACGGGGGCACGATGGTCGTGATCGAGGGGCCGAGGTTCTCGACGAAGGCGGAGTCGCGGATGTTCGCGCAGCTCGGGGCCGACGTGATCGGGATGACACAGTTCCCGGAGGCGATACTCGCGCGCGAGCTCGAGCTCTGTTACGGAAGCGTGGCGCTCGTGACCGACTACGACGTCGGCGTGGACGACATCCCACCGGTCACGCACGAGGAGGTCCTGAAGGTCTTCGGCGAGAACATCGACAAGCTCCGAGACCTCCTCTTCGCGGCCATCCCGGCGGTGCCGGCGGAACGGACGTGCCCGTGCGCGACGGCGCTCGCCGGCACCGGGAACGGTTGATGGCCGGCGAGAAGCTCGTCACCGTCGAGATCCGCTTCGTCACCGTCGAGGATCCCGGACCGCTGGCCGACCGGATGCGAGAGTCGATCGCGACCATCGTCGGCAAGGACTCTCTGGAGGAGTTCCGCATGAAGGCGATCCCGCTGGGCGGCCCCAAGGACGAGAAGGGCGGTCTGCGTCCGGTGGAGTGACGGGCGTCACGGCGAACGCCGGGCGGTGAAGCTACGGTCGCGCGCGTGTTGTTCCGACGGAAGCTGCCGCGATCGTCGTTCGTCCTGGTGTCGATCTCCGTCGCCTGTGCGCTGTCCGCGGCCCTGGTGATGCGGGCGTACGCGCGACGCCTGGATGTGGTCCGGCCGGACGGCGGACCGCCGATCGCCGTGGTGGCCGCGGCCGAGGATGTCGCCCGAGGTGCCGTTCTCACCGAAGAAGGGCTGGAGATCGTCACGGTGCCGTCGCGCTTCGCGCCGCCGGGCGCGATGCGCGACCTCGCGCAGGCCGCGGGGAGGATCGTCATGGCGGATATCGCCGCGGGCGAGATCCTCACGCAGCTTCGTCTCGCAGGGGCCGGCTCCGGACCGACCGCGTCGCTCGTCCCACCGGGGATGCGAGCGATCCAGGTGCCGGTGGCGGGCGCGGTGGGCGTGAAGCCCGGTGACCTGGTCGACGTGATCGCCACCTTCGGAGGAGGCGGCGCCCACACGGAGGTGGCGGGTGAGGCGGTCGAGGTGCTCGCCGTCGACCGGGGAGGCGGTGGCGGCTCCTTCGGAGCCACCACCGCCCCGACGTCGGGGGGCGTGGGGCTGGTGCTCCTCGTCAGCCCGACGGACGCGGAGAGTCTCGCCTTCGCGTCGGCGTTCGCGACGCTCTCGATCGCGGTGCGAGGACCCGAGGACTCCGTACCCGGAGAGACGTTCACCGTTCCGGTGGCGGCCGACGGCTAGCATCAGGCCGACCGTTCCTCCGACGGAAGGACCGTGTGAGCATCCTCCAGGCGATCGTCCTCGGCCTCGTGCAGGGGGCGACGGAGTTCGCGCCGGTCTCGAGCTCGGGGCACCTCATCCTGGTCCCGTGGATCTTCGGGTGGGGGGCGATCGGCGACGCCGACCTCCAGAAGACCTTCGACGTGGCGCTTCACATGGGCACCCTGATCGGCGCGCTCATCTACTTCCGCGCGGACGTCTCCCGATACGCGGTGGCATGGTTCCGCTCGCTCCGCGCCCGGCGCCTCACGACCCCCGATGAGCGGATCGCGTGGGCGCTGTTCGTCGGCACGATCCCCGGCGCGATCGCCGGCGCCCTCTTCGAGAACGTGATCCAGGAGAAGCTCGGAGCGCCGTGGCTGATCGCCATGATGCTGGTCGCGTTCGGACTCGTACTCGTCGTTCGTCGACCGGCGGGCCCGCAGCGATCGACCCTTCGATTCCATCGGTCCGAAGACAGGCCTGCTGCTCGGCACCGCCCAGGCCCTAGCGCTGCAGCCGGGCGTGTCCCGCTCAGGTGTGACGATCACCGCCGCGCGCGCCATGGGCCTGGATCGGGAGTCGGCGGCGCGATTCTCCTTCCTCCTTTCGCTCCCGATCATCGCGGGCGCCGGCGCGTACAAGGCCGTGGACCTTGCGCAGACCGGGCTGCAGGGCCACGCGGGAGAGTTCGTCGCGGGGATGGTCGCCTCGGCGATCAGCGGCTTCGTCGTGATCTGGGGGCTGCTGCGATACCTGAAGCGACACGACTTCACGGTCTTCCTCGGCTACCGAGTCGCCGTAGCCGCGCTCGTCGTGATCCTGATCGTCACGAACGTCCGCGACGCGACCATCTGAGGCGTCGCACGCACCGGCCGCCTGTTGAGTAGGAGTCAGCCTTCCATCGGATCTGTTGGGCGGCGGTCGGCGAGGTTGTGCAGGAACTCGGACGCGCGGTCTCGTTCGGCGTAGGCGAGGCTGCGACAGTTCAGGTCAGATTGGGTCGCCCGTCTCTTCGGGCTGATGGTTCGGTCAGTTCATGTTCCCTCGCCCCATGCCGATACTTTCCGGATGAGCACCAGGATCGGTCGGAAGGCGCTGCTGGGGCGTGGGCTGGTCGGCCTGACTACAGCTGTCGCCTTGGCCATCTATCTCCTGATCCAATGGCACCTCTCTGTCGAGGGGCGCACCTACTTCGAGGGCAACAATCCACGTCTGGTAACTGATCTGGCCGCTGTCCGCTACGACCTTTCGCTCGCAGTGCTCAGGTTCTCCGGCGCTTCGTTGGCCATGGCCGCCCTGATCCTCGGAGCTCGTCGCCGGTTCACGTTCGCTCTCCCTATTGCCATGGCATTGGCCCTGCCGGCGGTCTTCGGCGGTGTACCGGACTGCACGCCATTTAGTCCCCCAGCTCTGCCCCACGCCGTTGGTCCGGGCTGGAGTTTCACGGCTCTCTTCTCAGGTTGTAGTTACCCATTCTTCTCACCTTGGCTGGGCACGGCTATCGACTTCACCCTCGTGGCCGTGCCAGCGATAGCGCTAGCGGTCGTCGTGGGCCGTTCAGGGCCGAGCGTGGTCACCCCCGCGCGAAGTCGACCAGGCCTTGGGGCCACGTTGGTCGCGGCGATACTGTGTTTGATCGGGTTCGGTCTCCTTTTGAGCGCCCGAGAGATGGGGTTGCTCGGTTATCCGTTGCATTGGGGTGCCTGGATCCCGATCCACTTGTCCCTAACCACTTTCGGAGTGATGCTCGGCCTGAGGCGTTCATGGTGGAGTCTCGTCCTGCTAATCGTTCCCTTGGCCTTCTATCCGATTGAAGCCGGTTTGCCATACGGATTCGAGTTCGACCTCCCTCAAGCCGCCTACCCAGTCCTCGTCACGATCCTGGCCGCGGCCTGGCTGCCGCTCGCGACGGGCGTGGAGAGGACTCGGTTGAGTCTGGCGGGCATGCTCGGTCACGAACTGGCGGTCCCGACAAACTCCTAGCAGGGGTGGACATGCGGGAGGCTGGGTGCGCCCCTGGCCGATCCCCAATGCCGCCGGGCGGAGAGGCTGTCCGCGGCTTCCACTAGTCTTTGGCGCCTGATCGTGGACGGGCTGCGACGGAGGTTGAGATGACCGAGTTGTTGGTGCTGGGCGGAGAACGAGTGGCCGCGACCGACGGCGCGACCAACGAGGTGGTGGAGCCGTCGACCGGCACCTCGTCCTGGGAGGTCTCGAAGGCGTCGCCGGAGGACGCTCGGCGAGCGGTCGACGTCGCGGTCGAGGCCTTCGACACGGGACCCTGGCGTCGCATGAGTGCTCGGGAGCGGGGACACATCCTCACGAAGGCATCGTTCCTGATCCGCGAGCGGCAGGAGGAGCTCTCGACGCTCGAGGCGCGGAACGGCGGGAAGCCGATCGGCGGCGCCCGCGCCGAGATCGACATCGTCGCCAACACCTATGAGTACTGGGGCGGAGCGGCGAACAAGATCTTCGGCGAGACGATCCCGATCGTCCCGCCCGGCCTCGACGTCACGCTCCGGGAGCCCGTCGGGCCCTGCGTCCTGATCAGCCCGTGGAACTTCCCGGCGGTGATCGCGAACTGGAAGGTCGCCCCGGCGCTCGCGTGCGGGAACACGGCGGTATTGAAGCCCGCGTCGCAGACGCCGCTCACCGCCCTCGCGATCGCGGACATCCTGATGGAGGCCGGTCTCCCCGAGGGGACATTGAGCGTGCTCCCGGGCCCCGGCGCGACGACGGCCACCGCGCTGATCACGGATCCGCGCGTCGCGAAGATCGGCTTCACCGGCTCCACCGAGGTGGGGAAGCAGGTGATGGAGGCGGCCGCCGTCAACATCACGCGGGTCTCTCTCGAGCTCGGCGGCAAGTCCGCGAGCGTCGTCTTCGACGATGCCGACCTCGACGTCGCGATCCCGAAGTCGTTGTGGTCGGTCTTCGACAACGCGGGTCAGGACTGTTGCGCGCGCTCCCGTCAGTTCGTGCAGCGTGCGATCTACGACGAGTACGTCGAGCGGTTCTCGAAGGCGACCGAGGCGATCAACGTGGGAGAGCCTCTGGACGAGGCGACCGAGATGGGCCCGCTTGATCAGCCAGGGTCAGCGACAGACCTCGCTCGACTATCTCGCGATCGGTCAAGAAGAGGGCGCGCGGCTGGTGACCGGCGGCGAGGTGCCGGATGGCGACGGCTTCTACATGCGGCCGGCCGTGTTGGCCGACGTGGACAACTCGTGGCGGGTGGCCCAGGAGGAGATCTTCGGCCCGGTCGCGTCGATCCTTCCGTTCGACACCGAGGAGGAGGCGATCCGGCTCGCGAACGACACGCCCTACGGACTCTCCGGCTCGGTCTGGACCCGCGATGTGGGCCGCGCCATCCGCGTCGCGAAGGCGATCCGCACCGGCGTCCTCAGCGTGAACTCCTCGAGCAGTGTGTTCACCGAGGCGCCGTTCGGGGGCTACAAGCAGAGCGGGATCGGTCGCGAGATGGGGATGCACGCGGCCGCGCTCTACACCGAGGTGAAGAACATCTACTTCAGCGAGGAATGAGGGCTCCTACACCGAGCGGTCGTAGCGGTCTCGTTCCCAGTCGGTGACCGTCTCGCGCCAGGCCTTGAGCTCCCAGACACGCGACGTCGCGTAGTAGTCGCAGAACCCGACGCCGAGCGCGCGCTGGAGGCTCTCGTCCTCCCCGAAGGCCGCGATCGCCGCCTCGAGGGAGCCGGGCAGCTCCGGTAGATCGGGCCGCGCGTAGGCGTCGCCCTCGATCGGTTCGGGCGGCTTCGCCTTCCGCCGCATCCCGTCGGCCGCCGAAGCGGCGATCGCGGCGAGGGCCAGGTAGGGGTTGGCATCGGCCCCAGGGCGCCTGCATTCGAACCGCCAGAGCTCGGGGCGTGCGGAGCGGATCGCGCGCACGGCGCACGACCGATTCTCGTATCCCCAGGTCGCGTTGATCGGCGCGAACCAGCCCGGGACGAGCCGCTTGTACGAGTTGATCGTGGGGTTCAGCAACAGCGACGCCGCCGGCAGGTGCTCCAGCACGCCCGCGATCGCGGAGCCGAGCGGATCGGGAAGCGGATCGTCCGCCGCCGCGCCGGCGAAGACGTTCGTGTCGCCGTCCCAACACGACAGGTGGACGTGTCCGCTCGAGCCCTCCTCGCCCGGCACCGTCTTCGCGAGGAAGCTCGCGCGGAGCCCCATCGACGCCGCCACCTGCTTCGTGGCGAACTTCGCGAGCACGGCGCCGTCGGCCGCGGCCATTCCGCGCCCGGGCGCCAGGTTGAGCTCGAGGAGCCCCGGCCCGGCCTCCGTGTGCACCGCGGAGAGCTCGACGTCCAACGCCTGGAGGGCGCCGACGAGCGCGTCGACGAACCGGTCGTAGTGGCCGATCTCGTTCAGGCTGTAGCTGATCCCGCTCGAGAGCGGCGCGCCTTGCTCGTCCCAGATCCGCACCTCGTATTCGATCGCCGCCATCAGCTCGTAGCCGAGCGACGACATGTCGCCGACGACGCGCGGAACACCTCGCGGGAGGCGAAGTCGCACGGCGAGCCGTCCGGCCAGGTGGGCGTCGCCAGGCAGATCCGCCAGCCAGGCCGCCACGCGAGCTCGCGGACGGTGTCCACGTCGGGGGTCAGGAGCAGGTCGGCCGCGCCGGTTCGGATCCCGAAGCGCTCGTAGTCGGTGATCGGCGTGTCGACGGGGTCGAGCCCGATGATCAGGTCGGTCATCACGGTCCCGTGCTGCACGGCGGCCTCGAAGGCGGCCGGGCGCAGCGCCTTGCCGCGGAGCGAGCCGTTCATGTCGGGGATCGCGAGGAGGACGAACTCCTCGCCGGCACCTTCGGTCGCTCATCCCTCGCTCACAGCCGGAAGGGAATCCTTGATCGAACGCTCCACCGCCTCCGATGGTGGATCGGAAGCGATCGACGATCTCCGCGAGCTCGTCGTCGGTCGCTCACGTAGGCCGGCGCGAGGAGCGTCTGATCTCCGGCGAAACCGTCCACCTGCGGGTGGGTCGACGTCACGAGGAGTCCGTTCTCGAGAGCCGTGTCGTCGACGAGGGACGCCACGTCGAGGTCGACCGGCAGGAAGGACTCCCCGTCCCGTGGATCCACGAGCTCGACGCCGAGAAGGAAGCCTCTCCCCCGCACCTCTCGCACGATCTCGGATCCGGCGAGGGCGGCCTCGAGCTCGTCACGGAGAGCCGGGCCTCGGTCGCGGACCCGCTGACCAGACCGCGCTCGACCAGGAGATCCAGCACGGCCAGCCCGACGGCCGAGGACAGCGGCGCCCCGTCCCATGTGTGTCCGAGGTCGAACTCGCGCGACCCACGATCGATCGCCTCGTACACGTGGGCCCGACAGAGCACCGCTCCGAGCGGCGCGTAGCCGGCGCCGAGACCCTTCCCGATCGGCGACGATGTCGGGCTCGATCGGCAGCTGATCCGCCGCCAGCCAGGTCCCCACGCGACCGATCCCGCTCACGACCTCGTCGAAGCAGATCAGGAACCCGTGCTCGTCCCGGCGCTCGGCGAGGCCCTTCCAGAATCGATCCGGTGGCGCGGCGGCGGGAAGCGCGGCCGCGCTCACCGGCTCGCAGAAGAACGCGGACACCGTCTCGGGACCCGCCTCGTCGAGTCGCCGATCGAGCTCCTTCAGCGCCGCCTCGCCGGTCGGGTCGAATCGCCACGTCGAGGGCGGGATGTGGAGGTGCGACGCCAGGTACGGGGCGTACGTCTCCTTGAGCGCGCTCCTGCCGGTCAGGGCGAGCGTCCCCATCGTCGACCCGTGGTACGACTGCGCCTGCGAGATCACGCGCCAGCGCGCGGTGTCGCCGCGCTCGACGTGATACAGCCGAGCGAGCTGCAGGGCCGTCTCGTTCGCCTCCGATCCACCGGAGACGAGGCGCACTCGCGCCATCCCGGGCGCCACGACCTCCAACAGGCGATCGGCCAGTCGCTCCTGCGGTTCGCTCGTGAAATGGTGGTTGTAGAAGTACGAGATGCGGTCGGCCTGCTCGGCGGCCGCTTCGACGATCTCCGGAACCCCGTGCCCGAGACATGCCACCATCGCGCCGCCCGAGCAGGCGTCCAGGATCCGACGCCCGTCGGTGGTGGTGAGCCAGACCCCGTCGCCGCGCTCGACGCTCGGATAGTCGAGGTCGAGGAAGCGCGGGAAGACATGGGTGTCGTTCGAGGCGATCCCGGTCGGGGTCACGCGCTCAGCCCACCTGCTGGTCGGCGTCGTCGGTATGAGGCACGTCGAGCTGCGCGACGTCATGGAGGAAGCGTTCGAAGAGCTGCAGTGCCCGCGCGCGGCTCTCGTCCGCGAGTCGCTTCGTCTCCTCGAGAAGGGCGTCGGGATCCACGCCGTCTGCATCCAGCTCATGGCGGTACTCGCGCACCCAGTCGTCCATGATCTGCGTCGTCACCTCGGGATGGAACTGGAGACCCAGGCTCCTCCCGGCGACGAACGCCTGTGGGCCGACGTCGGTCTCGGCGATCACCGTCGCGCCCGGAGGCACCGTGAACGAGTCGAAGTGCCACTGGAACCACGGACCCTCGGGCACGAGCTCCGGGTCCGAGCTGCGCACGGAGAGCCAGCCGATCTCGGACACCTCTCCCCGGAACCCACGTCCGCCGAGCACGCGGGCCAACATCTGGCCCCCGAAGCAGAGGCCAAGCACCGGCACATCGCTATCCACCGCGGTCTGGAGCAGAGTCGCCTCTCGGGGCACGAACGGCTTCGTGTCGTCGAAGGCCGCGAACTCCGAGCCGAGCGAGACGACCAGGTCGTAGTCAGTGGGATCGACCTCGCGATCGTCGATGTCGATCCGGAACGTCTCGACGTCGGCGTCGTGTCCCGCGAGCCAGTCGGTGACGTAGCCCGGTGGGGTGGGCTCCTCATGCTGGAGGATCAGGGCGCGGAGACGAGCGGATGTCCTGGCCGAACTCATCGAACCCCACCCGCGGGCGTCGACGACACCGGTTCCGAGCGTTCGAGATCGGGCGCCAAGCCCTTCGCCACCTCGGTGACCACGTCGGCGAACCGGCTCACCATCTCCCCGAGCTCGTCGTCGGTCGCGGTGAACGCGGGCGCGAACAGCGTCTGGTCACCCGCATACCCGTCGCGCGTCGGCTGCGTCGACAGGACGATCAGCCCGCGATCGAACGCGGCGGCGTCGATCCTCCCGCCGACCCGAAGGTCGGGCGGGAGGAACGACTCGCCGTCGCGCGGATCCACGAACGAGACCCCCAGCAGGTAGCCGTGGCCCCGAACCTCGCGGACGAGCGGGATGTCGGAAAGCGCGTCGGCGAGCTCGTCGCGGAGCCTCTCCCCGCGATCGTGGACCCGCTCGATCAACCCTTCGGACCGAACCGCCTCGAGGACCGCGAGGCCCACAGCGCAGGCGAGCGGCGCGCCGTCCCACGTGTGGCCGAGGGTGAAGCGCCGCGAGCCCTGGGCGAACGCCTCGTAGACGTGCTCGCGGACGAGCACCGCCCCGATCGCGGCGTAGCCGGCCCCGAGCCCCTTCGCGGTCGCGATGATGTCGGGCGCGCACGCCGTCGCCGCGCCGGCGAACCACTGCCCTGTCCGCCCGACACCCGTCACCACCTCGTCGAAGCACACGAGGAAGCCGTGCCGCTCGCGTCGCTCGGACAGTCCCTCCCAGAAGCGGACAGGCGGGGTGTATCCGGGGAGCGCCGCCCCGCTGATCGCCTCGCAGAAGAACGCGGAGACGTTGCCCGGGCCCGCCTCCTCGAGTGCCTGGTCGAGCGCCTCGAGGGCAGCCTCGCCGGAGGGGTCGAAACGCCAGGTGCTCGGCGGGATATGCAGGTGTTGGGGCAAGTAGGGCACGAACGGACCGTGCATCCCCGGACGACCGGTCAGCGCGAGGGTCTCCATCGTGGGGCCGTGATACGCCTGTGCCGGTGAGATGACCTGCCACCGTTCGGTCTCTCCGCGCTCGACGTGATAGCTGCGGGCGATCTGGATCGCCATCTCGTTGGCATCGGCGCCGCTCACCGTGAAGCGAGCGCGCGTGAACCCCTCCGGAGCCACGGCGGTCAACTCTTCGGCGAGCTGCTCCTGGGCGGGGTTGGTGAGGCGCTCGTTGTGAACGAACGCGAGGGTCTCCGCCTGCGCTCTGGCCGCGGCGATGATGTCGCGCCGGCCGTGCCCGAGGGTGGAAGCCATGGAACCGCCGCTCATCGCATCCAGGTACCGACGGCCCTCGGCGTCCTCGATCCAGACGCCCTCGCCGCGAACGACGACCGGCATCGCTCGACCGAATTCGAGCGGCAGCACGTGCGTGCGATGACTCTCGACAGGGGTCTGAGCCAACCAAGCTCTCCTTTCGATGCGCCCGCCCGCTCGGCGTTACAGGGTACGGCACCGGGAGATCCCGCGCTGACCCGGCAAGGGCAGCCGGCTCGACCATCCATCCGTTGCGGGCCAGCGGCCGTCACGGTATAACCCAGCCCCCGAGGCATCCCCGAGTCGGGGGCGAGATCCTGAGTCGAAGGAGGGTCGATCGATGGCCGACGTGAAGGACATCCTCAAGGGCTGGGAGAAGGAGGACGTCGGGTTCGTTCGGTTCGAGCTCCCCGACATGCACGGCATCTCGCGATCGAAGACGATCCCGATCGCCCATGCCTCCGACTACGCGGAGCGTGGACTCAACATGTACGGAGGCACGAGCGTGCTCGATACGCGCTCCGACGTCGTCGGAGGCACCCTGTATCACGAGGAAGTCGGGTACGGGGACCAGTTGTTGTTCCCCGACCCGGACTCGGCTGCGGTGCTTCCGTGGGCCGACCGGACGGCGCGACTCATCTGCGACGCCCGGTGGCACGACGGGACACCGCTCGCCGCGACGCCCAGGGCCGTCTTCCGCCGGGCATTGGAGAAGGCCCGTTCGATGGGGTTCGAGCCCCTGTTGGGCTCGGAGTTCGAGTTCTACCTGCTCACCGGGGACACACACGAGCCGCTCTTCTCCGGCTACCACATCTTCAACACGCTCCGGAACGACTACGTCCCCACCATCCGCCGGATCCTGGACGAGATGCCACAGGCGGGAGTCGACATCATCACGTCCAACTGCGAGTACGCCGGATCGCAGTGGGAGATCAACTTCGCGCCCGGGCGCGGTCTCGCCGGCCCGGACAACGCGTTCACGTTCAAGAACGGCGTCAAGGAGATCGCGAAGCAGGACGGCTACCTCGCCACGTTCATGACGAAGCCGTGGGCCGACTCGGCCGGCAGCGGATGCCATACGCACATCTCGCTGCTGCATGCCGACTCCGGAGAGAACGCGTTCGGCGACGCGGACGACCCTCAGGGGATGACCGACGCATGCCGCTCCTTCATCGCGGGCCAGCTGCGATACGCCCGGACGATCGACGCCGTGATCGCCCCCACCGTGAACTGCCTGCGCCGGCGGCGGCCGCATACCTTCAGCCCGTCGAACATCTCGTGGGGCCTCGAGGACCGGTCGGCACTCATCCGCGTGAAAGGAGGCAGCCCGGCGAACAAGCACGTCGAGTACCGGGCGCCCTCGGCCCTCTCCAACCCGTACCTCGTCGGCGCGGCGCTCCTCCAGGCCGGACTCCGCGGGATCGAGGACGAGCTGCCGGTCCCCGAGCCGTCGAAGCCGGGGCTCCCGGCCGAGGAAGACGACTCCTTCGAGAAGCTGCCGCTCGATCTCGAGGGATCACTCGACGCACTCGAGCAGGACCCGGCGTCGAAGGAGTTCTTCGGCGAGGACTTCGTGACGGCCTACTCGACGATGCGCCGGTACGAGCTCTCCCGATTCCAGGACTCCGTGTCGGATTGGGAGCGGAACGAGTACCTGGAGCTCTTCTGAACCCGACGAGGGAGGCGAGCTTCCTGTTCCTCTCGCAGGAAGAGGTCGTGGCCGCGGGCGGCCTCGACATGGACGGGACGATCGCGATCGTCGAGGAGGCGCTTCGGCTCCACGCGAAGGGAGAGGCGATCGCGCCGAAGAAGTCGTCGATCCTGTGGAGCGACGATCTCGACTCCGACGAGCGGCTGGGGCGCGTCATGGCGATGCCCGCGTACGTCGGCGGCGACCTCGACGTCGTCGGGATGAAGTGGATACCGTCCGTTCCGGACAACGCGGCGCGAGGATTGCCCAGAGGGATCGGCGTGGTCCTGCTGTCGGACCGGGAGACCGGACTGCCGATCGCCGTCCTCGACGGGACCGTGGTCTCCGCGATGCGGACGGGCGCGATCGGCGGCATCGCGACGCGGGCGCTGGCGAACCCGGGCTCGAGCATCGCCACGCTCCTCGGCGCGGGCGTGCAGGCGCGCACGCAGCTGATGGCCCTCGAACGGACGCTGGCGCTCGAGGAGGTCCGCGTCCACGACGTGGTGGCCGGCCGCGCCGCGGAGTTCTGCGAGCGGGAACGTCGCGCGGGATTCCGACTGGCGCCGGTCGACGACCCCGCCGAGGCGTGCGCAGGCTCGGCGGTCGTCGTGGCGGCGACGATGGCCGACGCACCGTTCGTGCCGCCGGAGTGGCTCGAGCCGGGCTCGGTGTTCATCTCGATCAGCTCGCTGGATCCGACCCTCGAGCTGATCGCCGCGTGCGATGTCTGGGTCACCGACGTCTGGGAGCACGAGACCGGGCACCATTCGCGGCCGTTCGCACGAGCGCTTGCGGCCGGCGTCGTCGCCCGGGAGCAGGTCGTCCAGCTCGGCGATCTGCTGGTCGGGAACGTCTCCGGGCGAACCGCCCGGGACCAGCGGATCTTCGTGTCGCCCGTCGGTGTCGGCATCGAGGACGTCGCCGAGGCCTGGCGCGTCGTCCGTCGCGCGCGGGAGCTCGGGATCGGCACCCCGCTCCGACTGTGGGAACGTCCGGTGTGGACCTAGGAGCGACGTGATGGCGGAGCGACACCGATCGACCCGGACGGCCGCGAAGGAGACCGCGCGCGACCTCGCCGCCTCCGGCGTCGAGGCCGTCGCGCTCGCCATCGTGATCAACTCCGGGGTCACCCTCGTGAAGACGATCCCGCTCCGTCGGTTCGAGGACGCGGCGAAGTTCGGGGTCGGCCTGTCGCCGGTCTTCACGGTCTTCCAGGTCGACGACCAGATCACGTCCTCGCCGCACATCGGGGGGCCGACCGGCGACACTCGGCTGATGCCGGACCCGGCCCAGACGGTCGCCCTCGCCGCGAGCCCGGGATGGGCGTTCGCACCCGTGGACCAGCTCGACCAGGAGGGCGAGCCCTATCCGGGCTGCCCGCGTACGTTCGCCCGCCGGATGCTCGAGCGCCTCGCCGGCCACGGGCTCGAGCTCCGCGGCGGCTACGAGATCGAGTTCTTCCTCGGTCATCGCGCGACGCCGGGCCCGGACGAGGCGGACCCGACGCCGGCTCACACCGGGCCCGCCTACGGCGCGATCGCGCTCGCCGACGTCGAGCCGTTCGCGACGGCGCTGATCCGCGCCTTCGAGGAGCAGGGCACGGGCGTGATGCAGTTCCATCCGGAGTACTCGACCGGGCAGCTCGAGCTTTCGGTGCCGCATGGCGTCGGGATCGCCGCGGCGGACACGCACCTCGTGGTGCGCCACACGATCAGGGCCGTCGCCCGCAACCACGGGTACGTCGCATCGTTCGCGCCGGTCGTCTTCGCCGGGCGAGTCGGCAACGGGAACCACCTGCACCTGAGCCTGTGGGATCGGAAGGGGAAGAACCTGTTCCAGGGGGGACGCGGCCCCGAGGGCATGACGCGCCAGGCCGAGGCGTTCACGGCGGGCGTGCTCGAGGCGCTCCCGGCGCTCACCGCGATCACCGCGCCGTCCGTCCCGAGCTACGAGCGACTCCAACCCCATCGCTGGAGCGGCCCCTGGGCGTGCTGGGGACGCGAGAACCGCGAGGCGGCCCTCCGCTTCGTGACCGGGATGGTCGGGAGCCGGCCGGACGCCGCGAACCTCGAGGTCAAATCCATGGACCCTGCCGCGAACCCCTACCTCGCCCTCGGCGCGATCGTGGCCGCCGGGATCGACGGGCTCGATCGCGAGCTGTCGTTGCCGGAGCCGGTGCAGGACGATCCAGCGTCGATCCCGGCGCGGAAGCGCCGCTCGATGGGGATCCGCCAGCTGCCCGAGTCGCTCGAGCGCCGCGATCGGCGAACTCGAGAGGTCCTCGATGCTCCGCGAGGCCATGGGCGACGTGCTGTTCGACTCGTTCCTCGCCACCAGGCGCGCGGAACGCGACGTGTTCGAGGGGCAGGATCCCGAGGACGTCGTCCGCGCGCATCGCTGGCGCTACTGAGCGGAAGGGATGTCATGACGAACGTGGATCTGTCGGGAGCCGAGATCGTCGATGCGCACACGCACCCGTACCGGCTCGACGATCTCCTCGCGAAGCGCTCGGAGGGATTCGACACGCGGTTGATGTTCCTCGGCGAGTCGTTCCTGTCGTCGTCGCAGATGCACGACGAGCTCTGGCCGGTCGCCGACGCGTTCACGGATTCCACCCTGTTCGCGATCGCGATGCGGCGGTGGCTGGCCATGCATCTCGGGTGCGAACCGACACGGGAAGCCGTCACGGCCGCGAGGGACGAGGCGCTCCACGCGGACCCCGTCGGCTACACGAAGGGCCTGCTCGGCGCGGCCGGCGTGGTCGCCATCCTCTCGGACGAGGGGTATCCGCAGCCTCCCATCCCGGCGGACGAGTTCGCGGCGACGATCGGCGCCACGGTGCATCGCGTCACTCGACTGGAGCCCTGGATACTCCAACATCGCGATGGATCGTTCGACGATCTCGTCTCGGGGGTCGAGAGCGAGGCGACCGATGCTGCCGCCGACCCCAACTGTGTCGCGTACAAGTCGGTCGTCGCCTACCGGACGGGTCTGGACGTCGGCGATCCGTCCCCGTCGGAGGCGAAGGAGGCGTTCGACCGTTGGCGCGACGACGACTGGGGAGAGACGAGGGATCACGCGAAGCCGGTCCGCGACTTCCTGATCCGCCGAGCCCTGGCGGTGGCCAAGGCCCACGACCGGCCGTTCCATTTCCACTGTGGCGGTGGAGACCCAGACATCAACCTCGCGTACGCGGGTCCGAAGTCGATCTTCCCGCTCCTCGTCGACGTCCAGGACCAGCCGGTCGTCCTCGTCCACTCGGGCTATCCCTGGATCCGAGAAGCCGCCTACATCGCGTCCGTCCTGCCGAACGTCTACCTCGAGCTCTCGGAGCTGATCCCCTGGGGTTGGGGCCAGGTCGAATGGGCGCTCGAGATGCTCGTGGGGACCGTCCCGGCGGCCAAGCTCCTCTACGGCTCGGACGAGGCGGGAGAGCCGGAGGCGTTCTGGGCGTCCGCCCTTCTCGCTCGATCGGCGCTCGAGCGAGTGCTCGGCAGGTTCGTCGACCGTGACTACGTCTCGGTCAGCGACGCCCGAGGCCTCGGCGGCCTCGTCCTCGCCGACGCGTGCCGCCGGCTGCACGGCATCGACGGGTGAGGAAGGACCGCCGCCCCGGCAGGGGCGGCGGTCCTCACCACTCTTTCCGACGTCTAGGCGACGATCAGGCCGGCGCCGAATCCTCGAGGATCTCCCGATCGGCGAGTCCCTCGGCGATCAGCTGCTCGTCGGTCTTGCCGCGTCTCGCGGACTGCGACACGAACCAGATCACGATGCCCGAGATGACCGAGACGGCCGTGAAGGCGATCATGAAGACGTTCCAATCCGCCAGCTCCCAACCCGTCGGGTTGGAGTCTGATATCGGGTACCAGGAGCCGACGAAGATGAAGAGAACCGCGAGGATGTTGACGATGAACCCGACCACTCCGCAGAGGAACAGGAACCCGGTCGGGACCCGCCGCTCACGCTCGAAGCGCTCCGGCTCGGCCCGCTTCGCGAAGAAGATGTCGAGGAACAACAACGCGGTCGAGATGCACCATACGATCGTCACGCCGGCGTAGAGCCCGTAGAAGTACCGATACGGGTCCGTCTCGCCGGATCCGAGCACGAAGAAGATCACGACCGCGAGGATCGTGGAGATCGCGCTCTGGAGGGTGATCGCGTTCGCCGGCACCTTGTTCTTGTTGACCTTGCCGAACTGGTGCGGCAGCCGCTTCTCCATCCCCGACACGAACAGCAGCCGACCGAACGAGTAGTTGTAGACGACGGCGACGGTCAGCACCACCCATGCCATCACCAACGACACCGCGGCGCCGGTCCATCTCCCGAGTGCGAGCCCGACCGTCTCGGCCCCACCGGTGGTGCCGTTCGCACCGCCGGCCTGGATGACGACCATGTTCCCCCACGTGGCCCAGAGGTACGCGGCTATCACGATCGCGCACCCCCAGAGCAGGAAGGTGCGGATCGCCTTCTCACCGCCGGTCACCTCGGCACCCATGTTCAACGGCGTTTCGATCCCCAGGAGCGCCAGGATCGCGAACGAGAAGAACGTGAGGTTGGCGGGGAGCCCGAGCGCGAGCGTCTCACCCTGGAAGGGGTCCCATCCCGTCCCGAAATCGGTGGAGGCACCGTTGCCCTGGATGAGCCACCACACCCCCGCGAACCCGATCAGGAAGATCACGGCCGCGTAGAACCAGAACAGCACGTTCACGTAGTTCTGCGTGACGCGCATCTTCAGGTAGGACATCGACGCGCTGAACCAGATCACGACCAGGACGACGACGCCGATCTGCCAGTTCTCGGTGAAGAGACAGGGGAACTCACAGCTCGGCTTGATGAACACGGCGGCCTGCTGCAGGAAGTTCGCGAACAGGATCCCGATGAACACCAGCGAGATCGGGCCGGGCCACCATGCCACGAAGCCCGCGAAGAACCCCCAGAACGGACCGAGCACCTTGTGCGTCCAGACGTAGAGCGAGCCCTCCTCGGGGAACATCCGCCCGAGCTGCGCCGTCACGAACGCCCCCGTGATCAGGAACGTCGCGAACGCGACGATCCAGAAGATGAAGACCGACGGCCCCGCGAACTGCAGGCCGGCCGCGTTGTTGATGAACAACACGATCGCGACGAAGATCACGACGAGGTCGAAGGGCCCCAGCGTCCTCGCGACGAGAACCGGCGCGACCTTCTCGGAGATCATCTGATCGTCGGCCTTCTCAGCCATACACCCTCCCATCCACTCACGGGGGGCTCCGATCTCTCGGAGGAGCCTCCCACCCGGTGATCGCCGGCGGGAATCCTTGCACCTCAAGGGTGACCTGTCTAGCTGAGCACGTTTCCGCATCCGAGGGGTGATCCAACGAGCCCGGCGCCGCGAATCGAGCCGGGATGCGGCGGACCGGCCGCTGCATGAATGGCGGGGGAGGCGGGCCGAAACATGAGCGGTCGACGGCGGCTTCTGCTCCTACCGCTCCTGGTCCTCGCAGTCCTCGGGGCGCCGGCGACCGCTCTGGCCCATCCGCTCGGCAACTTCACGATCAACACCTCGGCCTCGCTCGTGCTCCGCGCCGGCGAGGTGATCGTCGACTACGCGGTCGACATGGCGGAGATCCCCACGTTCCAGGAGCGACGGACGATCGACGCCGATGGCGACGGCTCGCTCTCGTCGGCGGAGACCGCCGCGTACCGGGGCGTCGCCTGCGCAGGTGTAGAGGGCGGACTGCACCTGAACGTCGACGGAACTCCCGCTCGTCTGGCGATCCGCTCCTCGGACCTTTCTCTTCCCGTCGGTCAGGCCGGACTGCGGACGCTTCGACTCGTCTGCGACTTCGGGACGGCCGTGGCTCCCGGCGCGACGCACGCCCTGATGTTCGAGGACGCGAACTATCCGGACCGGCTCGGGTGGCACGAGGTCACGGCAGCCGGCGATGGCGTCACCATCGTTCGAACCGACGTCCCGAGCGCAAGTCCCAGTCTTCGACTCAGGTCCTATCCCAAGAACGTTCGGCCTTCGAACGTTCGCGCCGCGACCATCGCGTTCGAGCCGGGCGGCGCTCCCCTTCGCGATGCGTTCGCGGGTGGGACCTCAACGCAGGCGAGCGGAGGGCTCCTCGCCGGCCTCGCCTCTCGACCGGATCTCTCCGCCGGACTCGTCGCGCTCATGATCGCGGCGGCGATCGCCGTCGGCGCCGTCCACGCGCTCGGTCCCGGCCACGGCAAGTCGCTGATCGGGGCGTACCTCGTGGGGAGCGGCGGCACGCTCCGACAGGCGGTAGCGGTCGGCGGCGCCGTCTCGGTGATGCACACGGCATCGGTGCTCGGCCTCGGCCTGCTCGTGCTCTCGGCGGAACGGCTCTTCGCGCCGGAGCGCGTCTATCCCTGGCTCGGGCTGGCATCCGGCCTCGTCGCTCTCGGCCTCGGCGCCGTGCTCCTCGTCTCGCGGCTCCACGCGCTCTCGGAGCGGCGCCGGCACGGACACGAGCACCCGCATCCGGCACGACCGCTCTCCCGCCGCGGATTGATCGCGCTCGCGTTCGCCGGCGGGATCTTGCCGTCGCCGAGCGCGCTCGTCGTGCTGTTGGGCTCGGTCTCGATCGGCCGGACCGGGCTCGGGTTGGTGTTGATCGCCGCCTTCAGCCTCGGTCTGGCGGCGTCGCTCATCGCGGTCGGCGCCGTGGCGATCCGCGCCCGTGACATGGCGACCGGAAGGCTGCCCGCACGGCTGATGAGGCTCGCACCCGTCGTCTCGGCCGGCTGCATCGCCCTTGCGGGCGTCGCGCTGACCGCTCGGGGACTCTTCCAGATCTAGCGGGAACGGGCGAACCGCAGCAGGAAACCCCCAACGGCGACGAAGCCCACGGCGATCGCGATGGTGACGACGCGCTCGCCCGTGCTCCCGTCCGCGAACGAGGCAACGGCGAGGAGGAAGAGTCCCAGGAGGATCCCTGCGACCCCGAGGACGCCGAGCAGGATGCGACCCGCCGTGCGACCGTCGCTCATCACACGCCGGCCAGCGTCATCTCGCCGATCAGCACCGACGGCGTCCCCACCGAGGAGAAGAAGCGCAGGTCGTCTCCGACGCCCGTGATGGCCTTGAGCATCTCCGGCAAGGTCGACGCGATCGTCATCTCGCGGAGCGGCTCCCCGAGTGTGCCGCCGGAGATCCGCAGCCCCGTCGCCCCGACGCTGAACTCCCCGCTGATCGGATTCGCGCCCGAGTGCACCCCGCTCACATCCTGGATCAGCACGCCGCCCTCCGCCCGGCGAAGCAGCTCATCTCGTGAGGTCTCGCCGGCATCCAGGTAGAAGTTCGAGGTCCCCACACTCGGCGGCGACCGATATCCGCGCTTGCCGTTCCCGGTCGATGCCGCCCCGCCCTTGTGCGCCGTGTACGCGTTGTGGAGGAACCCGTTGAGCACGCCCTTCGTGAAGAGTTCCGTGCGCCCGCTCGGCACACCTTCGTCGTCGAACGGAGCGGCTCCGGGTCCCTCGATGGTCGTGCCGTCGTCGACGAGCGTGAACAGATCCGATCCGACGCCCTCGCCGACGAGCTCGGCGAACAAGGACCGGCCCTTCTGCACCGCGTCGGCGGACAGCCCTCCCGCCAACACACCGAGGAACGACATCGCGGCGAACTGATCGAGGACGACGGGAACGCGCGCGGTCGCCGGCTTGGCGGCGCCGAGCATCCGCGCCCCCCGCTCCACCGCCTCGTCCGCGACCGCCTCCCAGTCGAGCTCATCGAGTCCGCGCGCGATCCGGTACGAGAATCCCGTTTGGGTCTCGTCCCCCTCGACCGCGAGGGTCACGGCCAGGCACCACGCGTCGGTCCGCCGATACTCTGCCGCCACGCCGGTCGTCGACGCGATCGCGACCCGCGAGACCGCGTCGCCGACCTGCGCCTCGTCGATCTTGGTGACCCGAGGGTCACGCGAGATCGCCCGCGCTTCGAGCGCGAGGGCGAGCCGCGTCTTCTCCTCGGTCGGCACAGCGGCCGATGCCTCCCGGAATAGCTCCGGGATCGGCGTCCACGACGCCGGTTCCGGGAGCACGTTGTGCTCGTCCGCGGCGGCGAGCGCGGAGTTCTCCCGCGCTCGCCGGACGATCTCGCGGATGTCGTCGGCGTCCGGGTCAGCGGCCCACGCGTAGCCCAGACGGGCTTCACGGATGACCCGGACGCCGACGCCTCGGGACTCGGAGAACTCGAGTCCCTCGACCTCGCCCCGGAGCGCCTTCGCTTCGGTTCGGCGCGATTCCTCAGCGTACGCCTCGACGGCCTCGCCCGCCTCGGCGGCCTCGACCGCGACCCGGCAGAGATCGCCCAGATCAGGCACCGGTTCCTCCCACCGTGATCCGCGAGATCCGCAGGGTCGGCGAGCCGCTCCCCACCGGGGCCTGCTGCCCGTCTTTCCCGCACACGCCTTCCCACGTGTCGAAGTCGTCGGCGACGGCGTCCACGGCGGACATCACCTGGATCGCGCGTCCGATCAGGTTGGCGCCGCGGACCGGCGTGGTGACCTTCCCGCCTTCGATCTTGAACGCCTCCGAGCATCCGAAGACGAAGTCGCCGCTCGCCGGATTGACCTGCCCACCGCCGAGCGACGTGACGAACACACCCGAATCCGTGCCCTCGATGATCGCGTCGGCGCGTTCGGCCCCGTCGAGGATGTTCGTGTTGGTCATCCTCGGGATCGGCGGAGACGCGTAGGACTCGCGCCGGCCGTTGCCCGTCGAGCCGACGCCCTCCTTGTCGGCTCGGAGTCGGTCGTAGAGGAATCCGTGGAGCACGCCGTCCTCGAACAACACGGTGCGCTGGCTCGGCTCACCCTCGTCATCGAAGTCGTAGGACCCCCAACCGTTCGGGATCGTCGCATCGTCAACCCCATTGACGACCTCGCTCGCACACTTCGTCCCGACGAGTCCTCGGTAGACGCTCGCCTCCTTGTCCACAGCGTCTGCCTCGAGCGGATGCCCGACCGCCTCGTGGAAGAGCACACCACCCATCCCGGGTGCGAGGACGACCGCCATCTCGCCGGCCGGCGCGGGGACGGAGTCGAGCATCGTCACGGCACGCTGGGCCGCCTTCTCGCCGATCGCCTTCGCGCTGAATCGGTCGAAGAGCTCGACGCCCGCGCACGCGGCGGGGCCGAAGAACCCGGTTTGGATCGTCCCGTCGCGCGCGGCGACGACCTGGGTCACGAGTCGGATCCGCGGACGGTCCTCCTCGACCCAGCGGCCGTCGGAGGTCGCGATCAACCGCTTCTGGAGGGAATCGCCGTACATCCCGACGACCTGCAGGACCTCGGGACTCAGGCTTCGAGCGGCGTCATCGAGCTCACGGAGCCAGGCAACCTTGTCGGCCGCGGGGAACTCACCGGCCGGCCTGTCCGTCCGGTTCACCCCTCCCCCATGACGTACGGTAAGGTCGACGACCGCGCCGGGCTCACCTTCCTGCAACGCGGCGCTCGCCGCCTCGGCGGCTTGGAGGAGCGAGTCACGGTCGAGGCGGTTCGAGAACGCATAACCGTAGGAGGTGCCGAGCGCGACGCGGACACCCGCCCCGCGATCGAGCCCGCTCGTCAGCTCCTCGATGTTGCGGTCGTCCAGATGGATCGACGTCGAGGTTCGCTCCTCGACGAAGAGCTCGGAGAAGGATCCCCCGCGACGTCGGGCAGCCTTCAGGACCTCCTCGACGAGCTCGCGGGGCAGCATGGTCGCGATGCTAACAGCGGTCCTCGGAAGCTCAGGCGAACACGACGACGGCCATGGCGACCGGAACGCCGAGGCCTGCACAAGCCGCGAGCACCTGCATCCGCCGTGGGACACCAACGCTTGCCCGCATCCATGCCATCAGCGCACAGAGCCCGGCGATGAGGAAGAGGAGCCCGATCGAGAGGATCGCGATGACGCCGACGCCGATCAGCCCGCCCGTGGCCGCGCCCAACCACACCACCCGATCCGGGCCACGTCGGATCCCACCGATGAGCGCGCACATGCCGAGGGCCCCGAAGAAAGCGGCGAATCCTGCGACGGGCAACACATCGTTGTTCCCTTCGGAGACGATGAGGATGAGATAGACAGCGGTCGAGGCGAAGGCCACACCGGCCGCGATCGAGGCGGGAACGAAGCCCGGGGGACGAGCGGTCACCGACTCGGGCACGTGTCGATCGTACGTCCCGAACCGAGCGAAGAGCGTGGGGTAGGCTCGGCGCGATGCGAGGGAGATGGCCGAGGTCCTCGATGGTCGGAGCCCTGCTGGTGTTGCTTGCCGCCGCGTGCAGTGAGACCGGCATCGGTCACGGACCGAGCGTCTCGCCACCACCGTCCGGCGACTCGCCGTCCCCCACCGTGTCGCCCACCCCGACGAGCTCGCCCGGACCGGCGAGTCCATTGGCAACCGGCGCAGCAACTCTCTCCCTGTCTGGCGAACTCTCGATGACCGTGCCGTTCGCGTCGATCGCGATACCTGCCGTCTGGGCGCCTCCACCGGCCCCGATGGACATCACGTGGCAGGGACCCGCCACGCAGATCCTTCGCCTCTCGGGGACGTCGTTCGTGAGTCGCGCGGAGACCAGCTCCGACCGCACGCTGTCGTTCACCGTTCCCGGGCCGGATGGGCCGGTGGCATTCTCCTCGATCGCCGGAGAGTGCAGCGTGACGATCACCCCGGCGCTGCCGGACAACATGGGCGGCGTCTTCACATGCACCCTCCTCACGGATGTCGAGGGCGTGACGACCGTCGACGCTCGGGGCGTCTTCTCCGCCACCCGTTAGCCCATGGGGGTCGAACGCCGGGACCTCACCTGGCTCGGAGGTCTCTCGGCCGTCCTCCTCATCGTGCTGCTGTGGCCGTACGTCGTCGATGGGTTCCGGTTCGGCGTCGGCCCGGATGTGCCCGTCTACCTCTGGTGGACGCGGGTCGGAGCGAGCGAGGGGCTGTCGACGGTCGGGAGCCGGCCCGGCGCGCCGGCGCTCGCGGCGGCGCTCGGCGGGACGCTCTCGCTGAGCGCGGCCGCCGTGACGGCGGGACTCGCCTCGGCGCTCGGCGTCGCCGTCGGGGGGGCCGCCGCCGCACTCGTTCGAGTCGCCGGCGGCCGCGCTTCGAAGGCGTGGCTGCTGGCCGGGCTCCTCGCAGGTGTGTTCTCCGTCCATCTGGTCGCCGGATACCTCGGGAATCTGGTGCTCGCGGTGACCTTCGTGGCGGCGGCCGCGTGTCTGGCCGGAGACCGGCGATCATGGTGGGCCGCGGCGCTGCTCCTCGCAGGAGGAGGACTCGCACACCCGCCGTTCCTCGTGCACGCGATCGTCGTGCTGTTGGGCGCCGCCGCACTCGCGTGGCGGGCGGGCGCCCGCGACGAGGCCCGCGACATCGCCCTTGCGGTCACCGCGGGCGGCCTCGTCGCGGGCGCGGGCCTGCTCGCCACGGCCGCAGGCGCCGGGCCGATCCAGGCGGAGACCTCGAGGGACGGCTACCTCCGCCGGGTGGGTCTCGATGCACAGCTGATCGACGCCTACCGAGAGCGCTTCCGGCTCCGGGCGGCGCGTTACGTCCAATGGATCTCGGTGCCGCTCGCCGTGGCGGGCACGACGGCCGCGGACGGCTTCCTCCTACGGTTCCTCATCTCGTGGCTCGTGGTGATGGCGATCGGCATCCCGGTCGGCTACGTGACGGGATGGCTGCCCCCCGACCGCCTGGTCACCTTCGGGTTCGCAGTCCCGATCGCCGCGGCGCTCGGTCTCGTGTGGGTACATCGCCGGCTCGGCGCGCGCCCATGGTTGGCACGCGCTCTGGTCGTCGTCCTCGCAGGCTGGATGATCGTGGGAGCGCTCCTCGCATGGGGCCGGCAACGCCCGTTCGTCACGACCCGAGAAGTGGCTCGCACCGCCTGGGCGATGATCTACGCCGAAGCCGTCACCGAAGCGGGGACGCCGATCGTCGTCCTCGTCGACGACGACGACGACACCGCCTCGTTCCTGGCGGCCCGGGCCGCGAACATCCTTCGTGCCGCGGCCGCACCAGAGCGAGCACGCGACCTGTACGTCTTCGTCGGACGTGCCACGGACTTCTTCGCGGGGAAGCCGACCAGGCGCGCGAACCCAGAGTACGAGGCGCTCTCGAGGCACACGCTCGCGAGCATCCCGGACGACCCCGACCGTCTCGTCCTCGTGCTCCGCCAGTTCTACCGGGGCTCCGACGCGGCGGATCACCCTCGTCTGCACGAGTTCACCGACGGGATCTGGGCATCCCGGGACGAGATGATCCACTTCCGAGGGACGGATCAGCCGCGCCGACTCTCCTGGCGGCCGTCCAACCCGCCGGCGATCGTCTTCGCGACGCTCTCGATGCTGGCTCTGCTCGCGGTGCTCGGCATCGGGTTCGCTCTGGTGGTCTTCGACGATCTCGTGACCGCGATCGCGACGGCGCCGGCGTTCGGCGGCGCCGCGCTCACCCTCACGGCGGTCGCGCTCGACCGGCTCGGCCTACGGCTCGCCGAGCTCCCCGTCGCGCTCGCCGCCTCGGCCCTGGCGGGCCTCGGCGGCTTCGCGCTCTTCCTCGTCATGAAGCGCAAGCGGGATCGCCAGGCGCCGGCGTAGATCGAGGGCCAACCACAGGAGCACACCGATCACGATGGGCGTCAGCACGTAGTGCCCGATCAGGACGTTGAGGTCGTACGCCTCGGGGAAGCGGAGCGGCTCGGCCGTCCATTGCGACATCGAGAGGGCCACGGACAGGACGACCAACGAAACCCGAGGCGCCCGCGGAAGGATCCAGATCAGCGGCAACGTCCACGCGAGGTACCACGGGAGGAGGACGGGGCCGAGCAGGGTCAGGGTGAGGAGCGACCAGCCCCAGCCGCCGAGGAGCTCGGCGGGCGGCCCGCCCGACACCGCGGCTCGCGCCACCGCCCGCACGACCACGACGACGGCCGTGACGAGCGCGAGCATGAACGCCACGCGTGCGACCACGCCCAACGTGTCGCCGCTGATCGCATCCAGCACCCGGTGGAAGAACCTCGATGGTGCGAGCCATCCTTCGTGACCCGAGAGCTCGAGCATCCCGAGCGTCGGATCGTGCAGCTGGAAGAAGGGCGCCGCGACGAGCACGACGATCGCGAGGGCCACCCCCGCGTGCGCCGCCCCCGCGCGGAACCGCTCCGAAGGGGGTCGTCGCCACGCCACCCAGACCACGAGCAGCAGGAGCGGCAAGAACGCCGTCGCCTTGATCAGCGCTCCGCACGTGAGGACCCCGACCGCCCAGAACGTGCGATCGCGAACGACGCACCACGCCGCGACCGCGACCGCCAGCGCCACGAGGAGGTCGTTGTGGCCACTCGCCGCGGAGTGGAACAGCACGACGGGGTTCAACCCGAACGCCGCAACGGCGAAGGCCGCGCGAGAAGGATGGAATCGACTTGCCACGGCGCCGATCACGAACGTCGTCGCCATGCTCGCTCCGATCGCGATCAGCCGGAACGCGTCCACGAGCGCGTCGAGCCGGTTGGAGATCCGGGTGACCAGGCCCGCGAGGAGAGAGAACAGAGGGCCGTAGACCGACGGCGTGTCCACCCACTTGGGGCCGACCAGCGTGCGCGTCAGGTAGCTCGGGAAGTCCGCCGGGGTCTGCACGTACGGATTCGCATGATGGACGGACACGATCTGCCCGTGGGCGATGTACGAGTAGACGTCACGCGAGATGAGGAGCGGCAAGAGCACGATCGCGAGATGGAAGGCGACGGACAGCCCGAGCGCGAGTCGCATCGAGATCTCTCCGCGCCACGCGGCCCGCAGCAGCACCAGGAACCCGAGCGTCCCCGCGGCCACGCCCAACACGGACACGACCGGCAGAGCCGCACCCAGTCGATCCAGCCCGATGGTCTCCGCGATCCAGACGAACGGGCCGCCCGGCTCGGCGCCGGGCGCGAGGATCGGTTGGAGCGGGGATCCGGGGACCGCGGCGACGACAACCTCGATCAGGAAGCCGGCCAGGGCCGCCGCGACGGCAGGCCAGGCCACCCGTCCCCGAGACGCCTCCATGTCGCCGCCGACGCTAGCACCGGCCCACCGCTAGGCTGCGCGACATGGCGCGATTCCGCGAAGGCACGGGCACCGGTCTGGTCGTCGCGCTCGGCGCGCTCGGCGTGTTCTCGTTGTTCGCCTGGGTGCTCGTGGTCCTCCTCTGGATCGCGCTCTCGATCTACGCGATCGTGGAATGGATCGGCGATGGTCGCCCCAGCGCGATCGCCGTGCTCCTGATCGTCGTCCTGCTGGTGGGCGGTCTCGTCACGCTCGCAGGCGTCGGGTTCGGACTCATCGGGAAGAGCCTGACGCCCAAGAAGCGCGACCGGATCTGACGCGCCTACGGGGTGGGCCTCATCACCATCAGGTAGAGGATCCCGGCGACGGGAAGCATCGTGAGCAGACCGGTCACTCGCGTTCGTCGACCCGCTGCCTCGTAGGCGGCAGAACCCGATCCGTCGGTCGTCACGAGCTCGGTCTGACGCCGCAGCGACGGCGCGAACAGCGCACCAGCGAACACGCCGACCAGGATGTAGAGGCCGATCGCGAGCAAGATCCAGAACGTCGTGAACGCCAGCCCGTCTGAGACGAGGATCATGATCACCCCCGTCAAGGGAAGGATCCCGTACGCGGGGTTCGCCAGGCGCGAGTCCAGCTTCTTGATCGTGTCGAGGGCGAACGACTGATCGGCCGCACGACGATCCTTCATCGCCGCCCGCCACACGAAGTAGGTCACGTTGGTGCCGACGGCCACGATCGCCGAGATCACATGTACGAGCTTCAGCGGCAGGTACCAGTCCACCGTCGACTCCTCTCTCCTGTCGGGTGCGCCAAGACTGCCATACCGACCAGGCACCGAGTCTCGAGCTCGCTGACGTGGCCAGTGACCCGAACGGGACCGGACTAGGATTTCGCGCATGTCGACATGGGCGAGTCCTGATCGAACCTATCCGCCACAGGTCTCGGGAGAACGGGACTCACTCGATGCCTGGGTGAACTATCACCGCGCCACGCTGATCATGAAGTGTGCGGGACTCGCGCCGGAACAGCTCGCGAGTCGCTCATGCCCTCCTTCCACTCTGTCGCTCCTCGGCTTGGTGCGACACCTGACGGAGGTCGAGGGGTGGTTCCACGACTTCGACGGGAAACCATCCGGCGAGTGGTACTCGAGTGACGAGGATCCCGACGCCTGCTTCAACGCGGTCGAGCCGCGACGCGCCGAGGAGGATCTGGCGGCGTATCAGGCGAGCATCGATCGGGCTCGAGCGGCTGTCACGGGGCGTGACCTCGACGAGATCTCACCAGAACCTGACGACGGCCAACCCGTCTCGTTGCGCTGGATCTATCTGCACATGGTCGAGGAGTACGCTCGTCATAACGGTCATGCGGACCTGCTCAGGGAGCGCATCGACGGAACGACGGGTGATTGATGGCTGTCGATCGCCCTCTACGTGAATGCCATGGTCCACAGACTTCTCTCGGATGTGAGCTGTCGTGGGCGGCCGATCGATGAAGTTCTGGCCGGTGAGGAGCAACGTTCAGTGAAGGATGCACGCAAGCCGATCACGACCCGAGAGCCGCCTGTGCCATCGGGAAGCCACGCCGAGGTCGAGGAGTGGATGCGTCGCCGCGTCATGCCGGATCTCCAGCCGATCGTGCTGGCATTGGATGCCTCGATCCGCGACGCGAACCCGGAGCTCCGCTACGCGATCAAATGGAAGAGGGCGTACTACGGGTTGCCGGAGCTCGGCTGGATCATCGAGGTGGTCCCCTACGACGTCTCCGTGAACGTCGTGTTCCTCGGTGGTGCGGACTTCGACGATCCCCCACCGCTCGGAACGACCGACCGGAGCCGGTACATCAAGGTGACGACCCTCGAGGAGGCGCTGGGACCGGAGATGCGCAGCTGGGTCGGGCAAGCGCAACGCGTACCGGGTTGGATGTAAGGCGTGGTACACCGGATCCTCCTCGACGTGTCGAGCCTGACCTACCGGGCGTTCTTCGCGATGCCGGACTCTGTGAAGGCGCCCGACGGGAGTCCGGTGAACGCCGTCCACGGCTATCTCGACATGGTCACCCGTCTCGTCGTGAGCCGGCGGCCGGACGAGGTCGTCCACGTCTACGACCACGACTGGCGGCCCGTCGAGCGGACTGACATCTACCCGGGCTACAAGGCCAACCGGCCGCCGGAGCCCGAGGCGATCACCACACAGTTCGCCCTGCTCCGGAGCGTGCTGGACCTCACCGGCTTGCTGCAGGCCGAGACCGAGGGATGGGAGGCCGAGGACGCGATCGGCGCGTTCTGCGTCGAGGCGGGCGAGACCGACCGGATCGAGATCGTCTCGGGCGATCGCGACTTGATCCAGGTGGTTCGCGACCCCGTCGTGAAGCTGCTGTTCACCGTACGGGGCGTTTCCGAGCTGGCCGAGTACGACGAGGCGGGCGTCCTGGCCAAGTACGGCGTTCCGGCATCTCGATACGCGGAGTTCGCGATCCTGCGGGGAGACCCTTCGGACGCCCTTCCGGGCGTGCGCGGCGTCGGCGAGAAAACGGCACTGGCGTTGATCAACACCTACGATTCCCTCGACGACCTGCTCACCGACGCCGCGCAGGTCCATCCCCGACCGGGCCCGCTGAAGGGCAAGCCGGCCCTCCGCGCGAGGATCCTCGAGGCGAGCGACTACCTCGACGCGATGCGGCGGCTCGTTCCCGTGAACGCCGTGGCACCGCTCACGGTGTGGTCGGGCGCGCGGGACGACGCCGCCCTCAAAGCGTTCGCGGACGAGCACGGTCTGAGGGGGCCGGTCCAGAGGCTCCAAGCCGCGCTCGACAGCGCGAGCGCGGCCTGAGACCTGTGTCATCGTTCGTCTTCCACGTCGATCTGGACCAATTCCTCGCCGCCGTCGAGATGCTCCGGCGCCCCGAGCTCCGCGGCCGACCGGTGATCGTCGGAGGCGACGGAGATCCGACGAAACGCGGTGTGGTCTCCACCGCGTCCTACGAAGCGCGCGTGTTCGGCGTCGGATCCGGGATGCCGTTGCGCACCGCCCTCAAGCGATGCCCGGACGCCGTGTTCCTGCCCGTCGATGCGCCGACCTACTTGGAGGCGTCGCGTCGCGTGATGGACACGCTCCGCTCGTTCGGTTTCGTCGTGCAGGAGATGGGGTGGGACGAGGCGTTCATCGCGGTCGACACCGACCGACCCGAAGCGCTCGCGCGGGAGATCCAACAGCGAGTGTTCGAGCGCACCGAGCTCTGGTGCTCGATCGGCATCGGGGACAACAAGCTGCAGGCGAAGATCGCGACCGACGCGGGCAAGCCCGCGGGCGTCTTCACGTTGACCTCCGACCGGTGGTCCGGCTGGATGGGCCCACGGAGCACGGACTCGCTCTGGGGGATCGGCACGAAGACCGCGAGGAAGTTGGCGGCGATCGGCATCGGCACGGTCGACGAGCTCGCCGCGGCGGACCTCGACGAGCTCGCGGTCGCGTTCGGGCCGAGCACCGGACCCTGGCTCGTGCGGCTCGCCCGGGGTGAGGACGCGAGCGAGGTCAGCGACGCCCCGTGGATCCCGAGGGGTGTGAGCCGGGAACGCACCTTCCAGCGGGACCTCGCGACCGCGGGCGAGATCGAACGGGAGCTCGACCGGTTGGCGTTCGAGACCTCGGAGGACGTCCGGAAGGACGGACGTGCTGCCGTTCGTGTCGTCGTGAAGTTGCGCCTCGTCCCCTTCATCACGAAGACGAGAGGAACCCCGCTTCCCGAAGCGACGAGCGACCCCGACGCGATCGCCGCGGGAGCCCGGGCCGCGCTCGCCCGCTTCCCCGAGATCGACCGTCCCGTACGGCTTCTCGGCGTCCGGGCGGAATTCGAACAGGACCGGCCATCCGGCTGACGCAGCGGCCTAGGTCATCGGTTGCTCGATATCCGGGACTCAGATGCCGATGGATGCTGATGCGGACACGGTTCCTCGTGGTGGGCATCGCGATGGCCCTCGGTACCGGCCTCCTGACGGCTTCGCCTGCCGCGGCGAGCCACACAGTCCTGATCGAGTTCCCAGGCGGTGGCGGTGAGTTCTATTCGCCATTCAGCGGTCCGGCGACGATCACGTTCACCATCGACCCTGCCGATGTCGATGCGACCTTCGAGCCTTCGTCTCCGACCTGCCGGCGGAACCGCGGTCCATACGGAGCCCGCCTTCGTCGACGCTCAGGACGCCGATGGGACGAAGGTCGTGGCCTTCGACTGGCCCGCGCTGTCCGTCAACAACCCGAAGACGTACCAAGTGGCCATCTACCGGAGCGGGGCTCTTGTGGACGCGCAGAGCTTCTTCCTTCGACCGCGCCTCGTGTCGATCGTGTCCGCGACGCCGAGCCCGTTCTTCCCGTGGATCGATGACGGATACAAGGACACCACGAACGTCAGGTTCGCCCTCGCCGCGGATGCCGCCGCGCAGGCTCGGGTCTATCGACCGAAGACGACCGGGAAGTGCTGCGGAGTCCTCGTTCGCAACGACGACCTCGGCAACCTCTCGGCTGGTGACCACTCTTGGGATTGGGACGGCAGGGACGACAACGGCGACAACCTCGCCAAAGGCAACTACTTCGTTCGGGTCTGGGCCGACGACGGGCTCGTGGCACCCGCGTCTCTCGAAAGGAACCAACGTCGCGATCGCTCGCACCTACCGGGCAACGAAGACGAAGTCGAAGACGGCGAACGCGTATCACCACGTGGGGCCCGTCACCCCTCTCGTGCTCGGAGGCGGCTGCATCGTCTTCCGGACCGCCGAGAGCCGCCTTCAGATCCTCTGCCAGGGCGGGAGGGTGAGCGTGTACTGGCGCTGGGGCCTCGCATCGAGTCGAACGCATCGAGCACGCCAGCTTCGTGCGAGACAACCTCGCAGGCTGTCCCCGCTCGATCCGAAGAGCCGCGCGTACGAAGCACGAATCCTCCTTCACGATGAACGAGGACCTCGTCGGAGCGTCGGGGAACTGCCATCTCGTCACCGCGAAGATCACCTACAGCTATCCGAAGGCGTCCTAGCTCCGCTTCTTCCGAACCCGCATCGACCCGAACCGCAGTCCCGCGGCCCCTAGGATGGGCGCGCCGTGACTCCCACGTTCGACGATATCCGGGCAGCGCCCAAGGTGCTCCTTCACGACCATCTGGATGGCGGACTCCGTCCGTCAACGATCGTCGAACTCGCCGAGGAGACCGGCTACGGAGACCTCCCCACGCACGATCCCGATGAGCTCGGCGCGTGGATGACGCGAGGCGCCGACCGGAAGGACCTCCTGCTCTACTTGGAGACGTTCGCGCACACCGTCGGTGTGATGCAGACGAGAGGTGCACTCACGCGCGTCGCGCGGGAGTGCGCCGAGGACCTCGCCGCCGACGGCATCGTCTACGCCGAGGTCCGCTACGCGCCCGAACAGCATCTCGAGCGTGGACTCGGTCTCGAGGAGGTCGTCGACGCCGTGCAGGAGGGGTTCCGCGAAGGGATGTCGCGCACCGGCATCCGCATCGGCACCTTGTTGACGGCGATGAGGACGGCGGCTCGCTCGTTGGAGATCGCCGATCTCGCCGTTCGATGGCGGGATCGAGGGGTCGTGGGGTTCGACATCGCGGGTGCGGAGGCCGGATACCCGCCCACGCGTCACCTCGACGCCTTCGAACACGTTCGACGGGAGAACTTCCATCTCACGATCCACGCCGGCGAGGCCTTCGGGATCCCGTCGATCTGGGAAGCCCTGCAGCTCTGCGGTGCTGAGCGGCTGGGGCACGGCGTTCGGATCGTCGACGACATCGAGCGCACGGCGAGCGGGGACGTCCGGCTGGGACGCGTGGCGCATCTCGTTCGCGATCGCCGTGTGCCCCTCGAGCTCTGTCCGACCTCCAACGTGCACTCCGGCGCCGCGAAGTCGATCGAGGAGCATCCGATCGGGCTCCTGATGGACCTGCGCTTCCGGGTCACGGTGAACACCGACAACCGGCTCATGTCGGCGATCTCGCTCTCCCAGGAGTTCAGCCAGCTGGTCGAGGCGTTCGAGATCGGCTGGGGTCAGATCGGGCGGCTCACGACCAACGCGATGAAATCCGCGTTCATCCCGTTCGATGAGCGGCTGGAGCTCCTGGAACGCGTGATCTGGCCCGCGTACGCGGAGCTGCGGGACGCGTGACCGAGGACACGCCCGCGATCCGTGAGGTCGCCGACCTCGGGCGTGTCGTTCCGGGTCGTCCGCACCGAACGGCCGAGCAGCGCCGAGGAGAGCGCTGCACTGCAGGGCATAGAAGTAGGCCAGCTGATCCGCACGATCGTGGTCCGGCGCGGCGCCGGCGACTACGTCTTCGTCCTCGTCCCCGGCGGCCGGCAGATCGATTGGCCGCTCCTTCGAGCCCACCTCGGCGTCAGCCGGCTGTCGCTTCCCGACCAGGAGGAGGCGAAGGAGGCGACCGGCTACGAGCGGGGCGCGATCACGCCGTTCGCCTCGGCCACGACCTGGCCGGTCGTGGCCGACGCGACCCTCGCCGATCGCGACGTGGTCGCGATCGGCGCCGGAGCCCACGGGGTCAACCTCCACCTCGCTCCCGCGGACCTCGTTCGTCTCCTGGATGCCGACGTCGCCGACGTGACGCGGGCCGCGAGCTAGAGCCTGATCTCCTCCACGTCGAGGCGGCCGTCTGCGTGCACGGTCACGCGGATCCCTTCCAATTCGGCGAACGGGGCGGGTTGACGTCCGGTGAGACCACTCATCGCACGCTCGACGAACGGTGTGTGCCCCACGGCGAGGCCGAGTCCACCTTCGGGCACGGCATCCAGGAGGGCACGGACGCCGGCGGCCATCCCCTCGGGACTCCCGCGCGTCTCGTCCTTTCCCGCAAGGCCGGGGATGACGCCGTGCTCGGGCAGCTGCCGTCCGGATCCCCTGATGATCCATGCGGCCGTCTCGGCGGCTCGTTCGGCGGGCGAGACGAACACCGCGTCGTAGCCGGCGGGAGAGGCACGGCCCACGTCCTCCGCCTGCGCGCGTCCCTGCGGCGAGAGACGGTCGCTGCTCGGATCTCGCTTCGCGTGCCGCCTGAGCTCGAGCTGTTTCATGGTGCTGTCCCTTCAGTGGGTACCCGCGGAGGCCGCATCCGGAACCATGCGATCGTCGCGGAACCGGCCGAGCGCGAAGGGCGCGATGAGCTCGGGCACCCGGCCGGTCGCGACGTATTCGCCCATCGTGGCACCGAAGATGGGGGCCCCCTTGAATCCCCAGGTGCCCATGCCGGCCATCACGCTGAACCCGTCCACGCGCGTCGGACCGAGGATCGGCGAGGAATCGGGGGTCATGTCACACACGCCGCCCCACTGACGCATCGCGCGAGCCTTCGCCATGAACGGCAGGATCATCACCGATCGCTTGGCGGCCTCGGCGAGGAACTCGAAGGTCGACCGTGTCGAGTAGGTGCTGTAGGGAACGATCTCGGCGCCGGCCAGCAGCTCCCCGCGTGCCGTCTGCGAGACGTAGATCATGAGATCCATCGAGGAGACGAGACCACGGAGCACCGGTCGGTAGGACTCGGTGACGAACGCCTGGAGCGTGTGGGTCACGATCGGCAGACGGACGCCCGCCATCGCCGCGACGTGGGACGACCATCCCGCGACGGCGCTCACGACGTGCCCCGCTTCGACCGGTCCCCGAGAGGTCTCGACGCCCATGCAACGGTCGCCCTCGATGCGCATGCCGGTGACCTCCAGCCCCTGATGCACGTCCACGCCTCGGCGAGCGGCGGCCTGCGCGTACCCCCAGACCACGGAGTCGTGTCGCGCGAACGAACCGGCTGGGTGATAGGACGCACCCAGCACGGGCAGCTCGCCGCCACCGCTGAGATCCACGAGCGGGCACACCTTCAGGATCTCGTCGGGCCCGAGGATGTCGGTGCGCACGCCGAGCGCGCGGTTCAGCGCGGACTTCTCGCGCTCGACCTGCAACGAATCTTCCGTGTGGCAGAGGTCGAGCTCTCCCTGGTTCGTGAAGAGCACGTTGAAGTCGAGCTCCTGGGACAGCCGACGGTACTTCGCGAGGCTCGCGGCGTAGAGGGGCACCGTCTCGGGGGTGTTGTAGTTGGACCGGAGCACCTGCGTGTTGCGACCGCTCCCCCCGCTCCCGATGTAGGAGCGCTCGATCACGGCGACGTCGCGGATCCCGTGCTCGGCGGCGAGGTGGTAGGCGAGGGACAGCCCGTTCACGCCTCCGCCGACGACGACGACGTCGTAGGAGCGCCGGAGCTCGCGGTGCGGGAGATAGACACGGCGCCGGAAGAGCCCGGTCATGTGCTCGAGCCGGCGTCGTCGATGCGTCGACGGACGTGCGTCGCCCAGGAGGAAGGGACGAGCACGCGGATCCCCTCGTCCTCGACGAAGACGCGGGCGCCGACGCGCGCGACGTCCCCCTGCACGTAGCCCGGCCCGTCCGGGAGACGCAGCTCCGAGACGCTCGCGAAGACGTCGCGCGCGTCGGCACCGTCGATCACGACCTCCACCCAACCCTCCGTCGCCTCCCGGATCAGCGCGTCGGGGTCGACCGTGTGGATCGCGGCGCGGAGGTCCCCGGCGACCGGCCCTCGAACCATCACCTCGTCCGCCGCGACCCGGCCCGCGCCCGGTGCGCGCATCACGAGGTCGCACGCCTCTTCGTTCGCGTACACGCTCCAGATCTCAGGCATCCAGCCGCTTCCCCGCGGGGTCGTAGAACGGCGTCTTGGCGACGTGTGCACGGATATGGCCGGCTCGAAGCTCGTCGGGGAATCGCCCCTCCGCGTCGCTCCGGATCCAGCCGAGGCCGATCGAGCGATCGAGGATCGGGCTGCGGGCCGCCGAGGTGACCCGGCCGACGATCCGATCGCCCGCTCGAAGAGGAACGCCACGCAGCTCCGCACCACCCCCTTCGAATCCGAGTCCCACCAGCCTGCGTTCCGGCGGGAGTGCGGACAGACGCTCGAGCGCTCGAGCGCCCGCGAAGCGCTCGCCAGGATGGATGGCCCATCCGAGCCCGAGCTTGGCCGGTGTGTCATCGGGCAGCGTGTCCTGACCGACGTAGACGTGACCCTTCTCCAATCGAAGGACCTCCAGCGCATCGAGACCGTGAGGCACGATGCCGAGAGGCGTCCCCGCCTCCATGAGGGCACGCCACAGGTCCGGACCGTGCGAACGAGGATGATGCAGCTCGAACGCGACCTCCCCGACGAACCCCGTGCGGATCGCGCCGCAGGGAACGCCCGCCACGGTGAGCTCTCGCACCCCCATGTGCGGGAAGGCGTCGCGATCGACCGGATCGTCGGTCAGCCCGGAGAGGAGCTCGCGTGCGAGCGGCCCCGCGACCAGGATGGACCCCCGTTCCGCCGTGAGGTCGACGACGTGGGCATGGAGCTCGAGCCGGTCGGCGCGGTCCCGCAACCAGGCCTCCATCCGATCGGCGCCCCCGGAGGTCGACGTGATGTACCAGCCCTCTTCGCCGAGCGAACACAGCAACCCGTCGTCGAAGACGTAACCACCCTCGTCGAGGGCGAGCAGGTACCGGGCACGACCCGGTTCGAGATCGTCGATCCTCGTCGGGAACGAAGCCTCGAGGAGCGCGTTCGCATCGGGCCCCGCGATCAGGAACTTGCCGAGTGTGCCCACATCCATCAGGGACACTCGCTCCCGGACGGCTCGGTACTCCTCCTCCGGGTCGCCGTAGGCGAACGGCCGAAGCCACGAGCCCGACCACCCGATCCGCGCTCCGGCCTCGACGTGCAGATCGTGCAACGAGGTCCGCTTCTCGATGACCTCGTGGACGGGAGCGGCGAGGATCTCCAGCGGCGTCGGCCGCGCCAGCGGCCGAGCCGTGGTCCGGCCGGCGGCGTTCGCGGCGGCGCCTCGCGCCGCCGCGAACGCCGCCAGATGGCGACCGCACATCGCTCCCTGGCAGGGACCCATGGTCGCGGTGGTGTAGCGCTTGAGGAGCTCCGAGGAACGATAGCCCTCGGCCCACGCGCGCTCGAGATCGGTGACCGACACGTCCTCGCACAAGCAGACGTATCCGGCCGTGGCCGCCACCGTCGGCGATGCCGCATCCGCGGCATCGCCGACCGCCTCGACCTGCTCCCCCACCCCGGACATGCGGAGAAGGTCGTCCCGCGGCCACCGTCCCATCGAGAGCACGAAGACGTCACACCCGATGCCGCGGGTCACGCCCTCGGCATCGCGGAGCACCGCGAACCGGACGCGCTCCTTCCCCTCGGCCCGCAGCACTTCCGCCCCGACGAACGTCCTGAGGCCATCCGGGACGCGGTCCGCGAGCGAACCGGGCGCGACCACCGCCGCGATGTGCAGGCCGCTCGACCGGAGCGCCTCCAGGTGGTCGATCCCTTCGTCGTGATCGACCGCGACCACCGCACGGGAACCCGGCTTGACACCTCGTGTCAGGAGCCCCGCGGCAGCTCGCCCGAGCATCACGCCGGGCAGGTCGTTCCCGGGGAAGACCGGATGCACCTCCGTGCCGCCCGTCGCCACGACGACCCGCTTCGGATGGACCTGTACCAGCCCTTCCGCGGACGCGAGCGACACCATCGGCCCCTCGTAGGCGCCGATCGCTGCGTGGCGGGCGAGGATCTCCACCCCTTCCGGCGGATCCGCCACCTCACCCTCGTCACACAGGACGGTGCGCTCGCCCCGGTCGGCCGCCGAGACGGCGGCCGCCCGGCCCGCCTCGCCTCCCCCAACCACGAGCACGTCGCAATGGAGATGCCGCGACGTGCTCGCCCGCGGGCGGACCGGCCGGCAAGCGGCCGAGTCCGACCGTTCGGCGGATCACTCGGTCGGCGACCGCCCACATCCAGCGCGGCCGGATGAACGTCTTGTAGTAGAAGCCCACCGGCAGCAGCACATGCAGCCGATCGAGGATCGACAGGACGTCTCGTTCCACCGATGGCCACCCGCCTTCCCGGCGCACGCGCATCCCGTCCCGGGCCGGCGTCACGCACGAGCGAACACCGGGGACGTCGTCGACCGTCAGCAGGCAGTTCGGGCAGTCACCCGTTCCGCAGAACAGCCCTCGCCGACGGTGGTACTTCAAGGACCGCGAGAACGTCCGGATCCCCGAGCGATACAGCGCCGACGCGATCGTGTCGCCGTCCTCGACCGTGACCCGCTTCCGGCCGAGCCGCAGCCTTCCACCCACCTATCGGACCTCGTTCGTCGTCGTGTCGCGAGTCACCGTGATCCACCGCCGACAGCCGAGCAGATGGAACCAACGTTCGTCCTGTGGGCCCGCCGTGTTCCCCGGCAGGAACACCCGTGCGAAGTCAGCCTCCACGTCGGCTGCGTCGACCGGCCGCAGCTCCCCGCCCCAGGTGAACTCGGTGGACGGGCGCCACCCGCAGTTCGGGCACGGCACCTTCAGCGCCACCGACCCCGCCCCCCGTCGGAGGTCACGAAGCGCCGCGTGCGAGGCTCCGTATCCGGGAGCGCCGGTCACGCCGCCGCCCGGGTGCGCCCCCGCCCCGCACAGGTAGAGACCCTCGACCGGCGTGCGATACCGAGACCATGCCGGCATCGGCCGCATCGAGAACAGCTGCCCGATGTTGAGGTCACCGTGGAAGATGTTCCCCTCCGTCAGACCGTAGGTCCGCTCGAGGTCCAGCGGCGTCAGCACCTGCGCCGTCTCGATCGAGCCGGAGAAGCCGGGCGCGTACCGATCGATCCTCGCCACGACCTTCTTCAACAGCTCGTCTCGGCGTTCGTCCCATGATCCTCGCCGCAACTCGAAGGGCACGTACTGCACGAACGCCGTCATCACGTGCACCCCGGGTGGCGCCAGCGTGTCGTCGACGTTCGAGGCGGTCACGCAGTCGACCCACAGTTCGTCGGGGATCTCCCCCTGGCGATGGCGGTCGTAGATCCGCTGAGCCTCCTCGAGCGTGGGCACCAACGTCGCCAGCGAACGGCGGTTGGCATCGGCGTCCGCCGGCATCCCTCTCCACGCCGGTTCCGCGGACAGCACGAAGTTCACCTTGGCGCACGGCCCGGCCATCTTGATCGCGGAGACGTCGTCGCGGAACTCCGCCGGCAACGCGCCGGGCTCGATCATCCCCAGGAACGTGCGTTTGGGATCGGCGTTGGACAGCACGACCTTCGCCTCGAGCTCGTCCCCACTCTCCAGGACGACCCCGGTGGCCCGACCTTCTCGCACCTCCACGCGCGCGACCGGCGACGAGACACGGAGCTCGCCGCCTGCCTCGCGCACCGCGGCCGCCATCGCCTGGGTGATCGACCCCATCCCCCCCATCACGTGGCCGTAGAAGCCCTGGACACCCTCGGCACCGCCGGAGAGCAGATGGAAGAGCAGCCCGATCGCCGTGCCGGGCATGTACGGCGGCGCGTGCATCCCGTAGACGTTGTTCGCGAGGTACATCCTTCGCATGCGGTCGGTCTCGAAGTGCCGTTCGACGAACTCGCCGAGCGACCCCGTCGTGAACCGCACCAGATCCGCGAGCTCGTCACCGCTGATCTTCCGGAACCGGCGCCACGCGCGGCTCCCTTCACGGACCTTCGCCCATCCGCGCGCGTACAGGTTGGGAGGCTCTTCGAGGAAGAAGGGCTGGAGATAGCGGGCGAGCGCGTGCAGCCGCCGATGGACCCGGTCGAACGAGGCTGCATCCGCCTCCGAGGTGCTCGATGCGAACTCCTTGACCGCTCGTTCGTGATCGGACCACCAGGGCACGACCGTCCCGTCTTCGAACGCGGCTTGCAGTCCCGGCTCGCACGGGACCATGCGCAGACCGTGGCGCTCGAGGCGGAGGTCGCGGATGACCTCGGGCCGGAGCATCGAGGCGATGTAGGACGTGGTCGAGGCGCGACATCCTGGCGCGATCTCCTCGGTGACGCACGCGCCCCCGAGGACCTCGCGCCGCTCCAGCACCAACGTCCGGAGCCCTCCCCGGGCGAGATAGAAGGCGGCGGTCAACCCATTGTGGCCTCCGCCGATCACGATCGCGTCGTAGGTCCCCAGCTGTGGCTCCCTCCTGGTCGTGAACGCCCGAAGACTCTACGGAGAGAGGTCGCACACCAGCGAGCGGGCGCCTGACCACGGCTCAAAGGATCTCGATCGACTCGAAGCCCTCCGGTGCGGGTCGGACGGCGCCGTCAGTCCAGCTTCCCGAGGGCTCGGAGCTCGTGCTCGGCGTCCGCCAGGAGACCGACGGCACCGAGCCGTTCGAATGCCTCCTTCGCGCGTATCAGGTGTGGAACGGGCTCCGCCCCCTGAACGGGGGCGAGGCAACGCCCGGCCCCCAGCCATGCCTTGGCTGCCTCGAGGCCGTGGCCGTAGGAAGTCCATCCCTGCGCGACCTCGAGATACGTCTCCGCTGCGGGATCGATCTCACCCTGCGCCTCCTGGAGCACGGCTCGGGCGGTCGCCAGCGCAAGTCGATGCCGATCCGTGAACGCGTTCGCCAGTCCGACGAGCCGCTCCGCCGCGGCGAGGTTCCCGATGCCGGCGCAGAGACGGACCAGGTCGGCGAGGAAGTGTTCTCGGTACCAAGCGCTGACGTCGGCAGCTCGATCCACCTCCTCGATGAGGTGGGCGGCCTCGTCCGTCCGTCCCTCCGCGAGAGCGATCCATCCGGCGGCGACGGCGGCCGGGATGAGGACCTGGGGATCGCCGACTTCACGCGCCGGCTTCATGAAGTGGGCGGCGGCGACCGACGCCTCATCGAGCCTCCCACGGAGCTGGAGGACCTGTGCTGCCCAGGGTTGGGCCGAGACGGCCTCGTATGCCGCTCCGGTCCCCTCGGACCACGCGATCACGTCGCCGGCGAGGTCGAGCAGCTCGTCCCAGCGGCCGAGGTCGAAGAGGGGGCCGAGCCGCGTCGTTCGGCTCGCGATCGCGATCTCACCGAGACCCCGCTGATCTGCGAGGTGCTCGGCTCGGCCGGCGGTCTCGATCGCGCTCACCGGACCCTGGGTCGACCACGCGATCTCGGCGAGGATCAACAGAGGCATCACGCTCTCTCGGGCGAGCCCGAGGCCCTCGGCGATGCGCAGCGCATCTTCGAGGTCCTCGATGCCGCCAAGATCTCCTCGATAGGAGCGCGCCACCCCTCGGTAGCTGAGGGCTCGAGGGCGGAGGTGCTCGGCCCCGACCCGCGACGACAGGTCGAGCGATCGCTCTGCCCAGTCGATCGCCTCCTCGAGGTGACCGCTCACTGTTCGTTCCGAGGCCATCGTCGCGTAGGAATCGGCCAGCTCGGCGCCGTGTGGCAGCTTCTCGAGGATCTCCAGCGCATCGTTCAGTCGGGCTCGGCAGCCGGCGGCGTCTCCCTCCTCCCACAGCACGGTCGCGAGCCGATCCAGGCAGGTCCCCACCGACAGCTGATCGCCGGCCTCGCGGAACAGAGCCAGGGCCTGTTCGTACATCCGCTCGGCCTCCCGATATCTGCCGGCGTCGAACGCCGCCGACCCCATCCACGACAGGATGCTCGCGCGATCCGGATGTTCCGACGGCGCAAGGGACAGAGCCCGGCCGAAGCACTCGGCAGCTCTCGCCACGTCGAGCTTCATCGCTCGCTCCCCGGCGAGCACCCAGTAGCGACGCGTCGTGTCCTCGAGCGAGGCGATCTCGTCCGTCACGCCGGCGGACCTGGACAGTTCGAGGGCCTCGCCGTAGTGGTGGGCGAGGAGCTCGGCCTGGTCCGCGACCCGCTCGCCGGCGATGCCCTCGATCCACGCCGCCGCCGCGACGTGCTTCGCGGCGCGGCGGCGGCGCGGGATCTGTCCGTACGCGACATCGCGGATCAGTCCGTGCCAGAACGAGAATTCCGCCTCGGCTTCGATCGAGGCGATCTTCGACGGGCGCACGATCTCCCTCCGTGCGAGGTGGTGGAGGGCCGAGTCGATCGACTCGCGATCCACACCACCCATCGACGAAAGTGCCCCTGCCCAGAACACCTTGCCGACGACCGAAGCGTCCTGGATCAGCGATCGCTCCGCCGCCGAGAGGGTGTCGAGTCGGGCGGCGATGATCGCGTGGAGACCCTCGGGAGTACGGGGCAGCTCGGTACCACCAGAGATCTCGACTCCGAGGTGCTCTTGTTCACCGAGCATGCGACTGAGCTCTTCGGCGAACAGGGGGTTGCCGCCCGCCCGGTCGATCACCATCTGCGCGAGGTCCGGCGGTGCCCCTTGGGGCAGGAGCGCAGAGATCAGCTCGTGCGTGTCGCCGTCGGCCAGCGGCGCGAGAGAGATCGTGCTCCAGTTGCGTTTCCCGCCCCCCCATCCCGGCTCGCGGTCGAAGAGTTCCGGACGCGCGGTGCAGATCACGAGGATCGGCACACCGGAGGACCACTCGACCACGTGCTCGATGAACGCCAGGAGTGCTGTGTCCGCCCAGTGCACATCCTCGAGAACCAGGACGAGCGGCCGCACGGACGCGATCGCCTCGACGAACTGGCGCCACGCGCTGAACGCTTCCCCTCGTTCGATCCCCTCGGGGTTGGCGTCGGCGAGGCCGATCAGAGGTGCGAGACGCGCGTGGACCCAGCCCTGCTCGGCCGGATCCTGCACGACGGCGGACACGGCGGCGGCCAGCTTCTCGCCCGCCTCCCGAGCTCCGTCCGAGCCGAGGATCCCCGCCTGCGCCTTCACGATCTCTCCGAGACCCCAGAAGGTCACTCCTTCCCCGTACGGGAGACAGCGGCCCTGCCGCCAGGACGTCGTCTCCGGAAGGTCGTCGACGTAGGCGAAGAACTCGGCCGCGAGACGGCTCTTCCCCACACCCGGCTCGCCCATCAGCGTGACGAGCTGTACCGATGGCTCGCGGACCGCGCGCGCGAAGGTCCGCTTGAGCAGCTCCAGCTCGTCGTCGCGGTCCACCCACGGCGTCGACATGGACCGCCGGAGATCGGCGCCGAATCTGCTTCGCGCGCCCTTGGCGATCCATACCGGAAGAGGATCTGCCTTCCCTTTCACCCGAACGGGTCCCATCGACTCGAAGTCGAACACCGAGCTGGTCAGCCGATAGGTGCGCTCTCCGACCAGGATCCCCCCGACCGGCGCCGCGGTCTGGATCCTCGCGGCCGTGTTGACCACGTCGCCGAACACCATCCCCTGTCGCGTCGTGCCGGCCCCGAGGTCGACGATCGCCTCCCCGGTCTCGATGCCGAGTCGCACCGCCACGGGGATCTCCGCCCCCTCGTTCATCTCCTCGACGACCGGCAGGATCCGAAGGGCGCTGAACAGGGCCCGTTCCGCGTCGTCCTCGTGCACCGCCGGAACGCCGTAGACGGCCAGGACCGCGTCACCGACGAACTTCTCGACGGTGCCGCCGAACCGCTCGATCTCCCTCTGGACGCGCGGGAGGAACGCTGCGAGGGTCGCGCGCACGTCCTCCGGGTCGGCAAGGTGGAAGCGCGCCGTGGAATCGACCAGATCGCAGAAGAGGACGGTGACGATCCGCCGCTCCTCCCGATCCTCACGCCGATCCTGTTCGGGTCGGAGCTGGGCGCCGCACGACGAGCAGTACCTCGCCGAGTCGGGGTTGGTCTCCCCGCAGATCGTGCAGGTGGCCACGGCTGGAGTGTATGGCGACCGCCACGGCAGAACTTCACGGCGATCGAGACGGTCCCGCGTTCGAGTTTGACCGGCGTGTGCACCAGGCGTAGCGTCGATCCTCTGTGGTGAAGGGGGTGGATCCACGCATGGCCCAGAAGCGGTTCATCCACGAGTTCCTGAACGAGCTCGAGGTCAACGAGGAGCTCTCGGACCTGTTCGATGACGATCCGGCGGCCGCGATGGAGTCCTACGGTTTGGACGCGGACCAGCAAGCGCTGATCCGGGACGGGACCAACCAGGAGATCCGGGCGGCGCTGAAGGAAGAGATGAAGACGCACGTTGCCTATGTCATCAGGATGGGCTGAAGCGTCCGAACCGACTGATCGGTGACCTCCCCGCGTGCCGGCGACGATGGGTCGCTCGTCGTCGTGGGGACGGGCATCCGACCCGGCCACCTGACCCGGGAGACGCGCAAACACATCGAGCGCGCCGACGACGTCCTGTACCTCGTGGCCGAGCTTGCACCGACCTCATGGATCCACCAACTGAACGCGTCTGCCGAATCCATGATCGGGATCTACCGTCCCGGCCGCGATCAGCGGGAGGTCTATGAGGAGCTCGTCGAGCGCGTCCTCCAGCGTGTGCGACAGGGCAGGAACGTGTGCATGGTGACGTACGGTCATCCTGCCGTTCTCGACGATTCATGCCACGAGGCCGTTCGGCGAGCGCGGGCCGAAGGCTACCCTGCGGAACTCGTTCCGGCCGTGTCGGCGATCGACTGTTTGCTCGCCGATCTGGACGTCGATCCAGGTCAGTGACGGGCTGCAGCTCTTCGAAGCGACCGATTTCCTCCTGCACCGCCGGGCACTCGACGTATCGGTGCCCCTCGTGCTGTGGCAGATCAGTGTGATCGGCGAGACGCGGACGACGGACACGGTCAATCGCAAGGGTCTGTCACTCCTCGCAGACCGGATCCAGGAGCTCTACGGCGCCGATCACGAGGTCGTCATCTACGAGGCGACGCCCTTCTCCGTCGGACGTCCGACGATCGAGCGATCCACCGTGAAGCTGCTCGCATCCGCTCCGGTCGCGGGCCTCTCCACCCTGTTCGTTCCCGCTTTGGCGAAGCCGGAACCGGACGTTACGGTCCAGGACGCTTTGCGCCGGATCGAGACGTAGAGCAACGGCGCGCCCCCGGCTTTCACCGGGGGCGCGCCTGGAGAACCCAGGATCGAAGGCGACTAGTCGTCGTCGCGCAACCTGTCCCGCACTTCGTCGACGCCTTCGCCGATCTTGTCCTTGGCGTCCTCTGCTCCGCCCTTCACAGCACCGCTGGCCTGATCGAGCTTCCCTTCGCGTTCGAGTCGCTCGTTGTCCGTGAGGTCGCCGACGGCTTCCTTCACGTGACCCTTGGCCTTGTCGGTCTTCTCGCCCATTGGGAGCACCTCCTGCTCTCGGTTGTCTGTCACGTACCCGATGCAGAGTGAGGGGAAACAGGATCGGTGAGTTCGAACCAGACCTTGGTCACGTCGTTCCGTTCGACGCCCCACCGTGTCGCGAGCCGGTCGAGCAAACGCAGCCCCCACCCGCCTTCGCGCTCAGACGGCTCCACGCGTTCGGGGTCGAACCCCGGGCCCGGATCGATCACATCGACGTGGAGCATCGAATCCGATCCCCGGACCCGTACCTGGATCGCATCGCTCTTGTCCAGGCTCGCGTGACGGACGCTGTTGGAGACGATCTCGCTCACGAGGAGCACAGCGTCGTCCACCAAGAGGTCGTTCAACGAAGGCCGCAGCGCCTCGAGGCTGCGACGTGCTTCGGCCGGCGAGTTCACGTCCGGCCTGAGCCGAAGGTCGATTTCGGGGAGCACGTAGATGCGGTACCCAAGACGGCTTGGGCGGCAAACCCCTCCCTCAGGTGCCTCAGACCGGGGAGTCAGCGAGTCCTGTGGGAGGCGGCGGAGACGGGTCTGGCGGCGGTTGCGGAACGGGTTGAGGCGATGGATCGGGTGGCGGCTGTGGTACGGGTTGGGGTGGCGCAGGCGGAGCGGGGTCCGGCGGTTGCGGTGGCTGAGGCTCCGGCTCCGGCTCCCGCCGGACGTTCCACGTCGGTGCGATCATCGAAGATCACCTCCACGTCTCGGGTGACCGAATCTCGGCCACACGTTCAGTCAACCGCGGCGGGCGAGAACCCGCTCGAGCTGAGCCTTGGACATCTTGGACCGTCCGTCGATCCCTCGATCCTTCGCTTCCTCGTAGAGCTGCCGATAGGTCCGTCCGCCGGGGCCGCTGTGCGACCGCAGTCCACCCCGGCGTCCCGACGAGATGTCCTCGACGGAGGCCCGACTCGCCGTCCGAGCCTCGCCCGAGCGGGCGCGTTCCTTGTTGACGGTTCGCGCCGCGATCTCCTCCGCTTTGCCTTCGGGACGTCCCTGCTCGAGCAGACCCTCCTTGATGTGTTCGTACTGGCGTTCACGCTTGTCGCTCCACGCTTGCTGCGGCATGCCGAACCTCCCCACGTCATCACTCAGCCTCGTCCTACCCCCTTCACGCCGACGGCACACCTGCGCGAGATGCGTTTGGGGTGAGGTGCCTCTCGGGTATCAGCCCGCCATCGAAGGACCCGAACGACCAGGCAAGGGAGGATCCGATGCAACTGTCCGTCGAAGTGGACCCGGCATCCGTTCGGACGGAGTCGGTGCAGGACGGGCCTCCGGTCCCCCGCTTCGAAGAGGGGCGGACCTGCGAGGAGCCCGGGTGTCGGACCGTCCTCTCGATATACAACGACGGATTCAGCTGCTGGGCGCATCGCCCGATGGAGCGGGTCACGCCGCTCAGGAATCACCGGCGGTAACCCGCGCGCATCGTCGCCGAAAGATCTCTACCCCTGATCGCGTTCGCTCCATCCACGACGGACCTGCGCGAACTCTCGACCCCATCGAACATCAGATCCGCGGCATGGCGAAAGGGATCGTGGCATCGGGTTGCCGGAACGGATGCTGGGAGACGACCATGTGGGAGCGATGGAACATCGGGCCACCTTCGAGCTGATCCCTGAGGCAGCGTCCCAGGCCCGGGCGGTCGTGAACGACGAGCTCCGCCGTGCGGTCTCAGGAAAGGTGCTCGAAGACGCCACGTTGCTCGTGAGCGAGCTCGTCACCAACGCGGTTCGGCACGCCTCGCAAGCAGGCTTCCCTCAGGTGGAGCTCCGACTGAAGGTCGAACCCGAACGGGTCCGTGTCGTCGTCTCCGACCCCGGTGGGGGCTTCGACGCGGCGCCACGGTTGCCGACCGCCTCCGAGAGCTCTGGATGGGGCCTCTACCTCGTGGATCGGATCGCCGACCGGTGGGGGGTCATCACGAAGGACCGCAACGAAGTGTGGTTCGAGATCGATGTGGACGGCTGAAGCGCTATGGACGCGACGAGCCCGGACTCGAACCTGACACCGTCCACCCGGCGGCCTCGAACGCCCGGGCCTCTCGCGCCGTGGATCTGGAACACGCGGTGGGTCCCCGGCTTCGTCCTCGCTCAGGTCGCGGTCCTGCTCCCGTTCGCGGAGATGACACCGGGCGCCTATCAGGGTGTGCCCGGCGGACTCGGGGCTCTTCTCTCGGTCACCACGGCGATCGTGTGCGGCCCGATCGCAGGGGCACTGGTCAGCCTCGTCGGCGGTCTCATCTTCGTGCCGCTCGTCGCCGACCACGAACCGGGTGCTCAGTTCGCGATCTTCCTCTGGCTCATCGCGGCCGTGGGGTCCGGCGTGATCTCCGGGAGGCTCCGCCGATCCGACGTCGACCGCACCGAGGCGATGGCTCGAGAGCGTCTCGCGGCCAATAGGCTCCACCGGCTGCAAGGGATCACGGAGGTCCTCGCGCGGGCGATGACACCCGAAGAGGTCGCACAAGGAACCATCACCGCGGCGATCTCTGCGCTCGGAGCCGATGCCGCCGGTCTCACGGTTCGCACCGACGACGACCCCAACACCCTGCGGGTGCTCGCGGCCTCGATATCCGACGAGGGGCTCTTCTCCGGCTGGCGGCGTCACCCCATCGACACCCCCGCCGCGGGACCGGAGATCGTGCAGACCGGCCGACCGATCTTCATCGAGACTCGTCGCGAGCTGCTCGCGCGCTTCCCGATCGTGAAGAAGATCGAGGGAGACGAGCGGTTCGGGGGGTTCGCGGGTGTGCCCGTGGCTCTCGGATCCGAGGTCCTCGGCGCGCTCACCCTCGGATTCCACCGCGACCACATGGTCCCCCCGGAGGAACGCGGCCTCCTGCTGTCGATGGCGCATCAAGCGGCGATCGCGCTCCACCGCATCCGTTCGGGCGAAGACGAACGTCGCGCGAGGGCGACGGCCGAACACGCGGAAGATCGACTGCGGAAGCTCCAGGCCGTGAGTGACGCTGCGAACGCGGCCAGCGGGCTCGACGAGCTGGTGGAGAGGGTCTTGCCGGTCGTGCGTGATGCGGTCATGGCCCACGGCGCCTCGTTCCTCCTCGTGTCGGACGACGGCAAGGAACTACGGATCAAGGGGAGCGTGGGTGTCGAAGAGGAAGAGGCCGGCGACACGGTGATCCCGCTCGGCGCCGGCGCGTCAGGGCGGATCGCCGCCACCGGGACGGCGCTCGTCATCACGGAGCTGACTGCCGAAGACGTGATCAGCCGCGCCCTGAGGAAGCGACGCTCCTACGTCGGCGTCCCTGTGCGCGTGGGGGGTCGCGTCGCGGGCGTCCTTCACGCCTCCTCACGGGAGGCCGGGGCCTTCGAAGAAGACGATGCCGATTTCCTCCAGAGCATCGCGGACTCGCTCGCGGTCACGATCGAACGGACCCGATCGTTCGATCAGCGCGACCGGATGGCGACCGCGCTCGAGCGAGCGCTCCTTCCGATGTCTCTGCCGAACGTCCCGGGATTCGAGATCGCGACGATGTATCGCCCTTCACGGTTCGGCGACGACGTCGGCGGCGACTTCTACGACGTCTTCGGCGACGGAGACGTCTGGTACCTCGCGATCGGCGACGTGTGTGGCAAGGGACCCGAGGCGGCAGCGATCATGGGGATGACCCGGATCGCTCTGCGCAGCCTCGCGCGCGAGAACGACTCGCGCCCCCTTCCCGAGGTCCTGGAGCTCCTGAACGGCTTCCTCCTCGACAGCGAGTTGATGGGGGACCGCTTCTGCACCGTGTGTGTGGCCAGGCTGGAGCTCTCGAACGGACGAGCCACCGTGACCACCTGTCTGGGTGGCCATCCGCCGCCGCTGCTGGTGCGATCCGATGGTTCCCTGGGAACGGTCGGCAAGCCGGGCTCTCTGCTCGGTCTGTTCGCCGACGTCTCGCTCCACGAGACTCGTGCGGAGCTCGGGAAGGGGGACGCCATCACGCTCTTCACGGATGGGGTCACAGAGCTGTCGGTCGAGCGTCCCGACGAAGGCGAATCCATGCTCCGCTCGGCTCTCATCGCAGCCGCCACGGAGGACGCCGCGGGGATCGTCAAGTCCGTCGAACGCATCCTGCTCGAGCCACGCGGCGAGCTGCGCGACGATGCGGCTCTGGTCGTGGCGAAGCGCCTGTAGCGGAGGATTGTCTTCGGCTCAGTTGGGTAAGGAGCCCATATCCGCTCGACCGGAGGAGGGACCTGTATATGAAGCAGCCAACAGCGGTGAAGGAAGCGAAGTCGATGGTGAAGGAGCGCTGGCTCGACCATCGTGTGGAGAAGCTGTCCAAGGAGAACGACGACCTGCGCGAGGCGGTCGACGAGCTCCGAGTGGACCTCGACGAGGCACAGGGCCGCTCCAAGGAGACCCTCGCGGCGCTTTCCAAGAACCGGCGCCGCCCCGGCCGCATGAAGTGGCTCGTCCTCGCGGGCGGGGCCTACGTCCTCGGTGCGAAGGCGGGACGTGCTCGCTACGAGCAGATCGCCGGCTGGGCCCGCTCGGTGACCAAGCCGAACGGCAACGGCACCACGGTGGACGTGACGGACACGCCGAAGAAGGCCTGACCTCGGACGGACTCGGAAGGGCGCGGGGCCGCGGAAGCGGCCCCGCGCCCTTCTCATGTCGTCTCCGTTCGTGCGCGTCTCCCATCGATGCGTTTGCAGAGTCGGTCGGCCGGGAACGATGTGGGACGTGATGGAGATCTACAACGACACGGCATTCGGTCGTGAACCGATCTCGGCGACGGAGGATCACGACCTCCTCGACGAGTCCGCGCGGTCGGCGCACCACCGCTGGTGGTACGCGGCGATCGTCGCACTGGACATGGTCGCGATCCTGGCGTTCATCGTCTGGGTCGTGATCCCGAAGCTCACCTAGAAGAAGGGAGGTCACCGAATGGCAGGCATCCTCGCACTCACGGGTGGAGCTGCCACCCTGCTCTGGATCCTCGCCGTCGTGCTGGTGATCATGGGGATCGTCAGCATCGTTCGAGGCGGCGTACTGGCTGGGATCGTGCTGATCATCGTGGGGCTGTTGGTCGGCCCCGGTGGCGTCAGCATCTTCTGAACCGGTCCGAGCTCGCCCGCTCCTCCGAGCGGGCGAGCTCGGCTTTTCCCTTCTCGGGACGCATCTCATGGATGAGCATCAGACGTCGGACAGTCGATTCGAACCACGGCTGAAAGGACGACTGTCGATCGGACTCTTGGTGGGCGTCGTCATCGGTGGCACCCTTGGGTTGCTCGTCGGCCTGCTCGCGTTCGAGGGGCGTGCCGCCGCTGTCATCGCCTCCGCGCTCGGCGGGGTCATCGCCGGTCTGCTCTACGGCACACTGGTCGGGTCATTCGCAGGCTTGGAGTCCCCGGATCCGGGGGAAGAGCCTTCGGACACGCCTGAACCGCTCTCCGAACCGGCGATCGACGAGCAGGTTGAGCCAGACCTCTCCCGCGCCCAGGATCGGAAGGGCGACGACCGCTAGATCCGGACGGCGGTACGGGTCCGTGCCTCCGCAGGGGCACGCCACCTCAATCGGTGTCGTCCCCGCTCCAGAGCAGAGGCACGGCGAACCAGGAGAACCCCAGCACAGCCAGGCACACCAGAGCGACCGGAACCGCGGCAGCGATCCCATAGAGCACGTTCGTGATGAGGAAGACCACGCTCGCCATCGCGAGGGTGAGGAGCACGAGCCCGACGATCGCGAAGACGTTCGAGATGTGAAGCATGCGCTCCTTGTCTCCCTGGCGGAATCGGATCCGATGGTACGCAGCCGGCATCGTCAGCGCACCGGTCGCCGCCACGGTGAGGAGCACCGTGACGAAATACAGGATCCGCTCGGTCGAGGTTGCCTTGCCGAACCCGCTCGAGAACGGGACGGTCAGCAGGAAGGCGAGGAGGACCTGGACGCCCGGCAGGATCACACGGAGACCATTGAGGAGCTCGATCAGCTCCCGATCGACCCGTTCCTTCGGCGATTCGTCAGGTTCCGGTCCGGAGGTCTGGTCCCGATCGTTCGGCTTCGGATCGGTCATGGCCCCTCGCATAGCCGGCTACGCACCGTGATCAACGTGTTTGGCGCGGGATGGTCGCGGGAACGTACGTGGTGTCACACCATCAGAGGTACCACAAGGAGGATCAGTCTGATGATGCTCGTCCGGCATGCGATGGCGGCACACCCCGTGACGGCGTCGCCCGACATGGATGCGGGAGATGCGGCGGGTCTCATGGCTGCCAACGACATCGGCATCGTTCCCGTCACCGAAGGGGATCGTCTGATCGGATTGGTGACGGATCGCGACCTCGTTCTTCGCGTCATCGCGGAACGGAAGGATCCCAGATCGGTCCGTCTCGGTGACGTGGCCACCACTCGCGGTATCGAGACGGTATCGCCCGACATGCAACTCTGCGATGCCCGTGCCCTGATGGCCCAGAAGGGCATCCGCCGACTCCCTGTCGTGAAGGATGGTCGCCTCGTCGGGATGCTCTCCCTGGGCGACGTGGCGCTCGGATCGGCCTCGATGCGCGGGGTCGGGGAGACGCTGGCGGCGATCTCCGCCTCCACCGCGACCGAAGAAGTGAACCCCGGACCGGAGGTCGGCACGCCGGGCCGCGTCAAGTCACGCCGAGAGGCCTCCTAGGGAAGCCTTTCCGCACGACGTGGGGCGGGAGCCGGTCGCGGGCCCCCTCCGTCCGGCTCCCGTGTCACACTCCCCCGGTTTTCTCCCGGAGCTTCTCCAAGGACTGCGAGACGAGCCGAGACACGTGCATCTGCGAGATCCCGAGTTCATCGGCGATCTCGGTCTGCGTTCTCCCCTCGAAGAAGCGGAGGTACAAGATCTTCCGCTCTCGCTCCGAGAGATCGCGGAGCGCCGGCGCGAGGCTCAACCATTCCTCGGAGACCTCGAAGCTTCTGTCCTCGCTCCCGATCGATTCCGCGGCGGTCGACGTCGCGTCGCCCGTCGGCGCGTCGAGCGAGTCCGTCGTGTACGCCTGGAGCGCGTCCAGCGCTTGGAGGACGTCGTCCTCACCGATGTCCGCCGCAGAAGCGATCTCGGCCACCGTCGGAGCTCGGCCCAGATCCTGCCACATGGTCGAGACGGTTCGGTTCACCAAGATCGCGGTCTCCTGAACGTTCCGGGGCACTCGGAGCGCCCACCCTCGGTCTCGGAAATGGCGCTTCAGCTCGCCCACGATCGTGGCCGCGGCATACGTGGAGAACGGAACGCCGCGTTCAGGATCGAAACGATCGATCGCGTTGAGCAGGCCGAGGGACGCGGTCTGCGTGAGGTCGTCGACGGGCTCGCCCCTTCCGGAGAAGCGGCGAGCGAAGTATTCCGCGAGGGGCAGGAACTCCTTGGCGAGTTCTTCGCGCGCTGCAGGATCGGGCAGCCGCCGGAAGAGTTCCGTGATCTCCTCCTGGGGTCGGGAGGGTCCGGCCGCCCCGCTCACCGACGTGCACGCTCGAGACGCTTGGTGAAGCGGATCGACGGACCCTCGCCGTCGTGTCGCTCCGCCCGGATCTCGTCGGTCAGTCCCTTCACTACGAGCCACGGCCAGGACGCGAGCGCACGCTCTGACGGCCACGGGTCCGCGTGCCCGTCGGCACTCAGCCTCACGTCCAGAGTTTCCTCATCACGTCCGATCGTCATCCGGAGCGACGTTGCGTCCACCTCGTCCAAGAGCAGGGAAGCCGCCTCCGTCACCGCGAGACGGAGCTCCTCGATCTGGTCGATCGGTATGTCCAGACGAGCGGCGACCCCCGCGGCGACGTTGCGCATGACCTGCACGAACCCGGGGATCGCGGGCACGTCGATGGAGACGGCTGTAGGGAGGTCGGTCACGGTGGCGACCTATACTAACGGCGAGTCCGGAGCACCCCCGAGGCGCGAGGAGGAAGCGATCTTGGACCTGTCCCTCGAACGACGCACGCATGGAACCTGGGCGGTGGTCGATGTCGGCGGAGAGCTCGATCTCTACACCGCTCCCAGTTTCCGAGAGTCCGTCCTCGAGGCGGCCGGCGATACCGACCCCCCGAAAGTGATCGTGGACTTCCGCGGGCTGGGCTTCATCGACTCGTCGGGACTCGGCGCCATCGTCGCCTGCCTGAAGCATCTCCGTGAGCGAGGGGGGGACCTCGCGCTCGCCGCCCCTGAGGGCTCGGGGCTCCGCCGGCTCCTGGATCTCACCGGCCTCGATCGGGTTCTCACGCTCTACACGAGTACCGACGAGATCCCGGAAGGCTGATCGGACCCTCACGATGCCGACCTCCCGTCTTCGCGTCGCGAGAGATCCGGCGCTCGCGCTCATCGTCCGGATCTTCGTCGGCTCGGTGATGGAGCGCTTCGACGTGCCGGATGCGGTCCGGGATGATCTCCGCCTCGCCGCCTCGGAGCTCTTCTCCGGCGCCGTGGAGGCGGGAGACGGAGACCTCGTGACCTTCGAGCTCTCATCCGGAGGCACCGAGCTGGAGCTCCGCGCCGAAGACGTTCGGCCGAACGAGGCGGCACCCGCCGACCTCGAGGGCTGGACCGGGCGCTTCGACCTCGTCCGGGCCCTGTTTCCCGACGCGGAGATCGGCGAAACCGTGCTCATCCGCGTTCCTGTTCCTGCCTGAGAGGCACTCGGAAGCACCGTTCTTGGGGGTGATTGGGCTCCGGGCCCCCTGGGTATAGCCCTCCCGAGACAAGGCCGGCCAGCGAGGCCGGCCAGACGTGCGAAGGAGGCCGAGAAATGCGTGCCATCCATCAGCACCACGACGCGGACGCGACCTCGACGGAGACGAGGGCGATGAGCGAGGCGCCCTCGCCGTGGCTCGCGGTCCGCGTGATCTTTTCCGTGGGAGCGGCCGTGCTCCTCCTGATCGGCAGCTTCCTCGAGTGGGCCGGCGGCACCGATGGCTCGGCGCTCGCCGTGCAGAGCTACTGGGAGACCGACGCGGGAACTGCCGCGTTCTTCTCCTCCGCCGGTTTGGTCACGGCGATCTGCGGCGCCGTCATCATCCTCGCTCTGGCGTTCAAGGGTGGCTGGCTCACTCGGTTCGCCGGCGCGGTGGCGCTCGTCGCGTTCACGCTCGTCGTGATCCAGCTCGGACGTTCCGGCTCGCTCGACACGCTCCAAGATGTCGGCATCGGACTGTGGCTGGTGCTCGCCGGTGGTGTCTTGGCCCTGATCGGGGGCTTCTTCCCGACCACGCGGCTGGTGGCGTCCTCGACGGCCGTCGAGGACACCGATCACGACGACACGACGACGCATTCGCACGACGACGACTAAGCGGGATCGCCGTCGCAACGAGTGACCCGGCCGCTCGCGGCCGGGTCACGGCGGTGATCGGCGCCGTCGGTGCTCGTGCTCGCGCGCATCCCCTTCGTCGCGCGACGCGAGCGATGAACCCGCACAGGGGCGGATGACGACGGGGCGTGGAGACCGGATCGGAGTGACGCATGACCGACGTGAACGAACACCGAGAGCTCCTCGAGCAGGAACGAAGGCGTCTGCTCAACCTGAAGGAGAACCTGACCGAGGCCACCGAGGAGACCGAGCACGGGTCATCGGGTGACCCGAGCGCGGGGGGGCACATGGCCGACGCTGGGTCGGAGCTGTTCGAGCGGTCTCGAGATCTTTCGATCGTCGAGGACCTCGACGCTCAGCTGGCCGACGTCGAGCACGCGTCTGCTCGCTTGGCGAACGGCAGCTACGGGACCTGCGAGGCGTGTGGCAGGCCGATCGACCCCAAGCGGCTGGCCGCTCGGCCGGCCACCCGGTTCTGCCTCGAGGATCAGCAAGGGGCCGAGCGTGAGGTCCATGTTCGCTGAGCGCGACCGGAAGCGTTCCTCCGTGAGAGGGAGGGACGCGATCACGGTCGTCCGCGTGACGTCCGAGGGTCCGTTGCTCGTGCGGGGTCCGCTGCGCCTGGTCGACGAAGACGGCCGTGAGGTGTGCACGAGGCGGCGGGTCAACGCGCTCTGCCGCTGTGGGCGGTCCGCCGTGCAACCCTTCTGCGACGGCACCCACAAGATCGTTCCCTTCAGCCCGAGAGCCGTGAACGGAGCCTCCGCCTCAGCACCCGGGGCGGGTTCGCCGCCCGGCGGATGACCGTGCCCGCATAGGGACATCCCCTGCTCGTGACCCTTCGGGTCAGCGCGAGCCAGGACAGCGCCGCCCGCTCGACGAGCCAGAGCGGAGCGAACAGCGGCGAGAGCCGGTCGAAGACCTCGCGGCCGCGATCGCGGCGTCGTCCGAGACCCGCGGCGAGGATCGCGGATGCGGCCCCGAGGACGAGGAGGCGGGGCCGATGCCGCGCGATCGCCGCGGCGACGGCCGGGCCGGTGACGAGGAACGAAGCGAACCGAAGCGGCTGCGCCCAGTCGTCGTATGCCTGCCGAGGACGTTGTTCGATGAATCGAGCGAACGTGGGCGGGCGCCGTCGGATGAAGAGTGAGGGCGCGTCGACGACACGCCCTCCGGCCGCGGTGACGGTCCTGATCAGCTCGAGGTTCTCGAAGAGGACGTCCCCGTCGTACCCGCCGATCGCTCGAAGGAAGGAGCGGCGAACCCCGAGGGTTCCTGGGAAGTCGCTGCCGACCGCCCGGTTCAGCAGCATCCGAGCGGTGTCCCAACGGGCATGCCAAGGAAGGGGATCGAAATAGTTCTGCGGTCGAACGAGGTCCGCCTCGGCAAGGAGCCGACCCATCCGTGCGAGGCCCTCGTCGTCGTAGCGGACGTCGTCGTCCGCGATGACGACGCCCTCTTGTGTGGCCAGCCGGAGCCCGGTGAGCACACCGTGCACCTTCCCGTTCGCGCACTGGATATCTCCGGCCGGCGGAACGTGCGTGGCGAATCGTGCCCATCGGTCGCGGTGGCTCAGGAAGGAGCTCGGATCCGACCCGTCCACGATGACGAGGTCGGCGCGCTCCGCGAGCCACGCCAGGTACTCGGTGAGCTCCTCGGTTCCCCCGTCCCCGCCCCGGGACCGGATCGGCAGGACGTAGGAGAGGCGATCGCTCACGACGATGCGGTGTTTCCCTCGAAGAGCGCCGACGTTCCCGTGCGCCACGCTCCGAGGAGCGCCGCGGAGAAGCGATCCTCGAGGAGCGCCAGCGCCTTCGCCCCGAAGACGACGTCGGCGGCGAGGGCGGGCTCCCGCGTTGCCACTTCGACCGCCAGATCACGCGCGAGCACCTCGTGCACCGAATCGGCTTCGACGTGCTCGTCGAAGAAGCGCGTCGCGGCCGCGTCGAACCCCAATCGGCGGAAGCCGTTCCCGTAGGCCCGATTCGGAAGGCTCGACGACATCTCGAACGCAGCGAGGTGACCGACAAGCGCTCCACGCCAGCGGCGATGGAGGCCGAACAGGGAGATCAGGTTCACGGTGGCGAGCGTCATGCCCGGCAGCCGGTCGACGTAGGCACCGTACGAGCCGTCGAGTCCGGCTGCGATCATCGTCTCGCGGAACAGCTCGGCGTGCATCCACGAAGGGTCGCCGCTCCCGTACTCGTCGTACTGGATCTCCATCACCATCGTCTTGGCGGCGCCCTCCAGACGCGGGATCACCCACGAATGGGGATCGGCCTCCTTCAGCTGATAGGCCGAACGGTGCGTCAGGAATTCGCGGAACTGCTCGAGAGTCGCCTCGCGTTCGAGGAACGACGGGAGCGAGTCCTTGCCGGGCACGGCGGCGATCCCTTGGAGAACCTCGGCGACGTCCCCAGGCTCGACCTCCGGATACCCGATCGCGCGTCGGAGTCCGGCCTCGAACGCCAACTCGAGCTCGCGCCGGACCACGATGATCCGAGGGTCCCACTCGAGGTCGTCGCGCACGGTGGGGAGGCCTCGGTAGTGGAGCTCGTAGGCGAGGTAGAGCGCCAGATGCAGGTCGTCATCGCCCAGAGGATCCTCGGGTGGTGAGGATCGTCGGGTATCGACCTCGCCTCCTGCGAGGAGACCGAGCATCTCTTCGCTGAAGGCGCCGCGTGGATCGGGCAGCCTCTTCCTATCCGAGATCGCGGACCGATCGAGCGTCACCTCACTCATGTGCCGAGCCACGGGCTATGACGGGCCGGACGAGCCGATCCCCGCCTCGTCGAGCCGCCTCTCGATCCTCTTCACGGCCTGTTCGATCCGGTCCTCCCCGTCCTTCGACTCCGCGCTCCCGTGGTGGATCAAGATCGCGGAGAACACGACGAACGAGAAGAGTTGCAGGAACTCCGACTGCCAGTTCTCCAGGGTGGACTGACCGAACTGGACGATGTAGCCGCCGAACGCGGGCGTTTCACCGTGGGCGCGGACGTCTTGGACGTAGGTGCCCCACTCGGCGACCGCCTGCCCGATCCAGCTGAGAAGGAAGAGCGCGAGGAACGAGATCGAGAGTCCGAAGTTGGCCCAGAGACGGGATATCCCCGCTGACCGACGCTCCAGGACGATCGCCCGAACCATCGTCGCGACGAGGACGGCGGCGATGCCGAGCCCGATGACGACGATGACCGCCACGATCATCCCCTCAGACATCGGCCCTCCTCACGCTGGGTCACGAGCTGTTCCGCCGTCGGACCCATTCCCGAGACGCGAGGGTGGGAAACCGTGCCCGGGAGCCTTCGTCGTGCCGCCCGGCTCAGCGGGGCAGGATGATCAGCATCAGGCCGGCCAACACCGCGAGGGCGATGGCGGCGATCACCAGCGGCTTCGTCGAGGGCTCGACGTCCAGGTTCACGTTGAGCTCGGATCCCAGGTTCTCGAAGCGGGAGGTGAGCTCGTTGGCCGTCTCGGCCGTGAAGCTCTCGCCGCCGCTGGTCGTGGCGATCTCCTCCATCGCGTCGAGGTTCGCTCCCGCGCCCTCGTCGGTGACCTGGCCCAGCAGGATCGTGAAGACGGGGACCCCCAACTCGCTCGCCCGCTCCGCCGCCTCCCGCGGCGGCACCGCGCTTCCCGTGTCCCGGCCGTCGGATAGGAGCACCGCGACGGCATCTCCTTCCTCGCGCACGTCCTCGATGGTGTCCAACGCGACCGAGAGACCGTCGCCGATCACGGTCCCGCGGGACGTGGTGAGTGCGCCGAGCGCGTTCACGACTTCGCTTCGTGCCTCGGTCGGAGCGACCGCCAACCGGGCTCCCCCTGCGAAGGTGGCCAAGCCGACGCGGAAATCGGGTGGAAGCTGATCGAGGAACGCGTTCGCGGCGGCTTCAGCCGCCGCGAGTCGGTTCGGCGCCACGTCGGAGGCGTCCATCGAATCCGAGACATCCATCACGAGGACGATCGTCGGGGACGTCTCCTGGACGTTGAACGAGAAACCGGTGAAGGCAAGGACCAGGCACCCGACCGCGGCCAACAGCGGGAGGACGGGCAGGACCTTCCGCCATTTGGACCGCCGCCGGAGGATCCCGGGCGCCGGTCGACGCCCACGGGTCGGGTCGGGACTGAGGCCGAACAGGTAGGTGACGACGATCAGGACGACCACCACCAGCACGATGATGAGCACGGGAGACATATCTCCGAGACACGGTAACGCGCCGGACGTCAGCCGGGGTCGAACGGGCAGTGACTCGCGCGCCGGATGACGGGCGCCCGATCGGCTCCTCGGGCGCTATCCGGCCGCGTGCACCACCTTGAACGAGTTGGAGATCGCGAGGAGGCGATACCCGTCATCCATCAGGAGCCGGATCTCATATGTGCCCACCTTGAGCGGCCAGCTTCGATATCCGTCGAAAGATGCGGGTCCGATCAGGGCGGAGCCCTGGATCAGCGTCTCCGTGTACCGGTAGATCAGGTAGTGCCCGTTCCCGCAGGTTCCCGCGTTGCAGTCCTCCGCGTTCTGCGCCGGGCCGCGCCCGGGCGCGAACACGCCCATCCAGTCCCACCGGTACCCGGGCGCGGCCCGCCACCGCACGCGGATGGGCTCACCGACCGCGTAGACCGCTTTCATCGTCCGGAGGCTCGGTCGGGTCCCGGCCGCGTAGAGCCAGAACGGACTTCGGGACAGGACGGTGCCTGCCGCATCGAGCAAGAGCGCATCGAGCGCGCCGGGCGCGAGACCACCGGTGGAGAACGAGAGATCGGCCTCATCCGTCCCGCCGGTCGATCGCGACGCCAGTGCAGCCGATGGTCCGTGTCCGGCCGGGACGAGCACGACGCGCGCGCCGGGCCCGTGAACGTGCACCGTGAGATCCTGTCCGACGAACACGCGCCGCGACGCGACCGCTGCGAACGGATCCGGGTTGGCGGGCGTGACGCGGAACGTCGACACGACGCCGCGATGGTCTGTCGGATAGGGATCGTGCGCCACGTCGACGTCGGGCCCGCCGGGCTCGCCCACCAGCTTGGTCCCGAGTGTCTCGGCCGGACCTTGCACCAGGACCCAGTCGATCCGGTCGTAGACCTCGTCGGGCACCGACTCCAAGGTCCCGGGCGGCGTCCACGTGAACCCCGGGACCTCGACGGGATCCGGATGCACCTCTCGGTACGAGTCACGGAAACCCGCGTCGGCCAAGGCCTCGGAGACGGGCCACACCACCGGATACCGGACCTGTTCGCGGACCGCATCGACCGCGGGGGTCCAGTCGAGATGCGACGGGGAGTTGAAATCGCCCGTGAGGAACACAGGGACGCCGCTCGCGGCCAGGTCGGGAAGGACGGTGAGCTGCCGCTGGATCGCGGGCAGACGGGTCGAGCGTTCGAGGGCCAACACGGCGGAACGCGGCTCACCGTCGCGCACCCAATACGGCCCGTACGGGTCGGACGGGAGATGGACGTTGGAGATCGCGACGAACCGGCCGGGCGTTACCTCGGCGAGGGCATAGACGCCGTTCGCCCCGGGAGGATCGATCAATGGGAAGCGAGAGATCAACTGGAGCCGGGGCTCGCAGAACCAGCCGAGCATGTCGGCCAGCACACACTCGTTCGCCGTCCCTTCTTGCAGACCGACGATGTCGGCGTCGGCGGCCTCGATCGTCGCGAGGACGTGCCTCAGGGTCTCCGGGCAGCCCGCCGGACGCCTGCACCACTGCCCCGTGTCCAGGTTCCACTCGTCACCTCCATAGAAGATGTTGAGCGTCATCACCTTGACGGTGGCGGGTGTCGCGGCGGCGGCCGGCGGGATCGCGAGAGATGCGAGGCCGATGACGCTGAGGAGAACGACGAGGCGTCGAGACATCCGTACCTCCGTGGGGGGTCGTTCGGCGAAGCGTATCCGGGATGCATCAGCGCGAACAGTCCCCCTCTCGGCTTCGAGCGTCGTAACGTCGTCTCGCGATGAGCACACAGGTCGACGTGGACCCCAGGCGAAGGGAGCGCGCCGCGTCCGACCTCCCCCGGGCGACGGGAGCTGCGATCGGGGTGCTGGCGGCCGGGGTCGCGCTCGGGACCGCCGAGCTGCTCGCCGCCCTCTTCGGACCGGGCTCCTCACCGATCGTCGCGGTCGGAGGAGCGGCGGTCGACGCGTCCCCGGAGTGGCTGAAGTCCTTCGCGATCCGGACGTTCGGCGTACACGACAAGGTGGCACTCCTGGTCGGGATCGGGGTCGTGCTCATCGTCGTGGTGGCGGTGTTGGGCGCCGCGTCTGGGCGGCGGCCGCGCCTCGGCATCGTGGGGTCGGTGATCCTCGGGGCGATCGGCGCGGCCGCCGCGGTCGGCAGACCGGCCAACGATCTGGCGGACGCGATCCCGTCGATCGCGGGCGCCGCCGCGGGCGTCGTGGCCTTCGGATGGCTCCGAGCGGCCGCCGGGGCGCCTGCAGGAGCGCCGCCGCACGTCGATCCCGGGCCGGCGCCTTCGACGACGATCCGAGGCTACGACCGCCGCCGGTTCCTCCGAACCGGCGTGGCAGCCGCCGGGATCGCGGTGGTCACCGGGGGTCTCGGCAGACTGCTCACGAGCCGCGCGAGCGCCGCGGCATCGAGGGCCACCGCGACGATCCCCGTCCCCGCGGATCCCGTTCCGCCGCCGCCGGAAGGCTCGGACCTCGGCGTGCCGGGCGTGGCTCCGTTCGTCACCCCGAACGCCGATTTCTACCGGGTCGACACCGCGTTGTTCGTGCCCTCGATCGACGCGGCCACCTGGACGCTTCGGGTGCACGGCATGGTCGACCGCGAGATCACGCTCGACTTCGACCAACTCCTCGCCCGTCCCATGATCGAGCGAGATGTCACCCTCGCCTGCGTGTCGAACGAGGTCGGCGGGCCCTACGTCGGCAACGCGCGCTGGATCGGCGCGCCGCTCGCCGACCTCCTTCGCGAGGCCGGCGTCCACGCCGAGGCATCGCAGATCGTCTCCCGCTCGGCAGACGGATTCACGATCGGCACCCCGACCGCTGTCGCGATGGACGGCAGGGACGCGATGCTCGCGGTCTCGATGAACGGGGAGCCGCTCCCCCTCGAGCACGGCTTCCCGGTCCGGATGGTCGTGCCCGGTCTCTACGGCTACGTCTCGGCGACCAAGTGGCTCGTCGAGCTCGAGCTCACCACCCTCGATGCCTACGACGCCTACTGGATCCAGCGGGGATGGGCGAAGGAAGCCCCGGTCAAGACGCAGTCGAGGATCGACACGCCCGCCGACGGCGCTCGTCTCGTAGCGGACCGGGTGGCCGTGGCGGGCGTGGCGTGGGCGCAGCACCGCGGTATCGAACGTGTCGAGGTCGCCGTCGACGACGGTGACTGGCAGGAGGCCGAGCTGGGTGTGCTTGACACCATCGACACGTGGCGGCAATGGGTCTACCGGTGGGACGCGGCGCCCGGGTCACACACATTGGCGGTGCGGGCAACCGACGGAGAGGGCGAGACGCAGACGGCCGGTCGCGCCGCTCCGTTCCCGGACGGCGCAACGGGCCATCACACGGTCGTCGTCGAGGTCGGCTGACCGTCCGACCCACGTACCGGCGAGATCCCCTGTGAGGTACGGCCGCTACGCCAGACGGCGCATGTATACCTCGTACAGGTCCCCATAGGATTCGACCCCTATCCACGGGAAAAGGGTTGCGGCCGGCGACGAGCCCGTCGCAGAGCCCGGCTGCAACGAAGGGGAGGGTTCTTTCGATGATGCGGAGGATCGTTGCGTCGAGCCTGAAATTCCGGCGTCTTATCGTCGCACTCGCCATCGGTCTGATCGCCGTCGGCGTGACGCAGGTGGGCAATATCCCGGTCGACCAGCTCCCCGAGTTCGGTCCGACGATGGTTGAGGTCCGGACCGAGGCTCTCGGACTTTCCGCGACCGAGGTCGAACAGCTGATCACGGTGCCGCTCGAGCAGGACCTGCTGAACGGGATCGCCTTCATGGACGAGATCCACTCGCAGTCACTGCCGGGACTGTCGTCCGTCGTGATGATCTTCGAGCCCGGGACCGCGCTGCTCGATGCCCGCCAGGTCGTGCAGGAGAAGGTGTCCGAAGCCGCGGTGGCGCTCCCCGGTGTCTCGGCGCCACCACAGATGCTCCAGCCCTACTCCTCCACGAGTCGCGTGCTCTCGGTCCGATTGTCTTCGGAGACCCTCACGCCCATCAAGATGTCCGAGCTCGCGAAGTGGAACATCGCCCCACGCCTGCTCGGCGTGCAAGGAGTCGCCAACGTCTCGATCTGGGGATTCCGGGATCGACAGCTCCAGGTCCTCGTCGATCCCGAGCACCTGCGTGATGCGGACGTCACGCTCCAGCAGATCGTCAACACGACGGGTAACTCCCTGTGGTTCTCGCCTCTGACGTTCCTCGAGGCCTCCACACCGGGGACGGCCGGGTTCATCGACACGCCGAACCAACGGTTCGGGATCCGGCACGAGCTCCCGATCAAGACGGCCGAGGACCTGGCACAGATCCCGATCGAGAACGACGAGGGCGAAGCCCTGATCGTGGATGGTCGGCCCGTTCGGCTGGGCGACGTGACCGAGCTGGTCGAGGACCACCAACCCCTGATCGGCGACGCGATCTTCCCCGCGGGCCAGACCGGCTTGCTCCTCGTCGTGGAGAAATTCCCCGACGCGAACACCGTCGAGGTCACCGAGGGCGTCGAGGAAGCACTCGACTCGCTCGGCCAGGGATTGGGCGGCATGGAGATCGACACGTCGTTGTTCCGACCGGCGAACTACGTCGAGGACGCCGCCAGGAACGTGGCCATCGCCCTCGCGATCGGCGGGCTCCTCCTCGTCGTCGTCCTCGCCCTGCTGCTCGTCGAACCGCGGTTGATCCTGACCGCCGTCGTCGCGATCGTCGCGTCGGTCGTCACCGCCGGCACGATCCTGCTCGTTCGAGACGTGACGCTGAACGTGATGCTCATGGCCGGCCTGGTGATGGCGATCGGGATCGTCGTCGACGACGCCGTGACGGACGTGCATCAGATCGCCGAGCGGCTGAGAGCGGGCACCGGAGACGGCGCCGGGACGCCCGCGTGGCGGAAGGTGCTCGAAGCCTCGCTCGCCGTCCGGAGCTCCCTGCTCTTCGCGACGTTCATCGTGGTCGCGGCGGTCGTGCCGGGATTCTTCCTTGAGGGCCAGGCGGGCTCGTTCCTGCCTCCGGTCCTCGTCTCCTACCTCCTCGCCATCGCTGCCTCGATGGTCGTCGCGCTGGTCCTCACACCCGGCCTCGGCCTGATGCTTCTGCCCCGTTCCTCCGAGCCGCGGGAGTCACCCGTCCTTCGGTGGATCGGCGCCCGCCACGGATCGACCGTGACGAAGGCGATCCGGCGCCCTCAGTGGTCCTACGCGGCGATCGGGGTCGCGTTGATCGCGGGCCTGGCGACGTTCCCATTCCTCGATCGCGACCCCTCCGTCCGACTCAAGGAGGACGACCTGCTCGTGCAGTGGGACGCTGCGCCGGGGACATCCCTCCCGGCGATGAACAGCGTCACCGCCGAGGTCCTCGACGAACTGGGGGCGATCCCCGGCGTCGCAAGCGTCAGCGCCCACGTCGGTCGCGCGATCCACTCGGATCAGATCGTCAACGTGAACAGCGGTGAGATCTGGCTCAACCTCGACGGATCCGCCGACCACGACCAGGCGACGGAGTCGATCGAGCAGGTGCTCGCCTCCCACGAGGAACTCTCACACCGTGTGACCACGTATCCGGAACAACGGATCGAGGACATCCTGTCGGGCAACGACCGGGACGTCGTCGTCCGCGTGTACGGCGCGAGTGGCGAGATCCTGGCGGACAAGGCCGAGGAGATCCAGGGCAAGCTCTCCGCCATCCAAGGGATCGAGCGTGCGGTGGTGGAGACGCCGCCGTCGGAGCCCACGATCGAGGTGGAGGTCGACCTCCAGCGGGCGCAACGGTTCGGGGTGAAGCCCGGTGACGTGCGTCGTTCAGCCGCGATCCTGCTGGCCGGTCTGCCCGTGGGCAACCTGTTCGAAGAGCAGAAGGTCTTCGACGTGGTCGTCTGGGGTTCTCCCGACATCCGCCGGTCGGCCGAGGACGTGGAGCGATTGCTGATCGACACACCCTCCGGGGACCACGTCCGTCTGAGCGAGGTCGCCGATGTTCGCGTCGCCGCGAACCCGACCGTGCTCCGTCACGAGGCGGTGTCCAACTACCTCGACGTCAGCGGGGATATCGCGGGCCGTGACGCAGGCGCCGTCATCGACGACGTGCGGGCCGCACTCGCCGGCGTGGAGTTCCCACTGGAACATCACGCAGAACTGCGCGGGACCGCTTCGGACACCGATGCCTCGTCTCGATTCCCGGCCGTCGCACTCACGGCAGCCCTCGCGATCTTCCTCCTGCTGCAGGCCGCGTTCACGAGCTGGCGGCTCGCGATCTTGGCGTTCGCCGTCCTCGCGGCCGCGCTCTCGGGTGGGGTCCTCCTCGCACTCGTGCTCGGAGAGACGATCGGCCTGGGGGTGCTGGTGGGTTCGCTCGCGGTTCTGGGCATCGCAGCCCGCGGGGTCGTCCAGATGGTCAGGCATTACCAGTACCTCGAGCGTGACGAGGCAGAGACCTTCGGCGACGAGCTCGTTCTTCGAGGCACGCGGGACCGACTGCTTCCGACCATGGTGTCGGCCCTGGGCACGATCGTCGCACTCGCGCCCCTGGTCGTGATGGGCGACGTGGCGGGACTGGAGATCGCCCGACCGATGGCGATCGTGATGCTCGGTGGTGTCCTCACCTCCACGCTGCTCGTGCTCTTCGTCCTGCCGGCCCTGTACCGCATGCACGGCTTCGTCGCCACGCGAGACACCGTGGCCGACGAGCTGATCATCCTTCCGGAATCCGCCGTCGACGTCGAGCCCGTCTCGGGGAGTTGAGCATGAGGATCGGATCGATGCGTCGTCTGGGCGTGCTTGCACCCCTCGCCCTTCTCTTCCTCCTGTCCGGCTGTCGCGACGTGGCCACCGAGGAAGAAGGCGGCTACGAGCCTGCGAAGGTGCAGGAGATCGAGGGGTCCGATGAGGCCCGGGTCACCCTCACCGAGGATGCAGCCGGCCGGATCGGGCTCGACACGACGCCCGTGACGAGCCGGGGCGAGCTGACGGTCGTCCCCGAGTCGGCCGTGTGGGTGGACGCGAACGGAGACGAGTGGGTCTACACGAACCCGGAGACGCTCGTCTTCATCCGGGCGCAGGTCGTCGTGGACAGGTATCAGGAGGGGTCGGCCTTCCTGAGTGACGGTCCGGTCCCGGGGACCGAAGTCGCCTCGATCGGCGTGCCCCAATTGATCGGCTCCGAGTTCGGGATCTGATGAGCAACCCCACGGGAAAGGACTGACGCGGCGATGTTGCGGTGGATCGTAGGGTCGAGCCTGAAGTTCCGCTTCATCATCGCGGCGGTGGCCGGCGCGCTGATGTTCTTCGGCGTCCAGCAGCTCCAACACATGCCGGTGGACGTGTTCCCGGAGTTCGCGCCGCCACGTGTCGAGATCCAGACGCTCGCCCTTGGACTCTCGGGCACCGAGGTCGAGTCCCTGATCACGATCCCGATGGAGCAGGCCCTCAACGGCGTGCCGGAACTGGACACGATCCGGTCCAAGTCCGTCGAGCAGCTGTCACAGATCGAGATGATCTTCGCGCGTGACGCCGACCTCCTGACCGCGCGCCAGCTGGTCGCCGAGCGGATCGCCACCATCGCGCCGACCCTCCCTCGCTGGGCGGCTCCCCCGGTGATCATCCAGCCGCTCTCGGCGACGAGCCGCGTCATGAAGATCGGCATGACGTCGGACGAGTACTCGCTCGTCGACCTGTCGATGACGGCGTACTGGAAGGTCCGGGCCAAGCTGCTGCGCGTCCCGGGCGTCGCGAACGTCCTGATCTGGGGCGAACGGATCAAGATGCCCTCGGTCGAGGTCGACCCCGAGCTCCTCCGGAAGCACGACCTCACGCTCGAGGAAGTGATGACCGTCACGTCGGACGCGGTCGATTCCGGTCTCCTCCGATTCTCCGAAGGTGGCTTCATCGGCCGGGGAGGATTCCTGGACACCCCACAGCAACGTCTCCAGGTGCGTCATGCGATCCCGATCCTCACGTCGAAGGAGCTCGCCCAGGTCCCGATCGTGAAGAGCGACGGCACGGTGATCCAGCTCAACGATGTCGCCGACGTCGTGACCACGACACCGCCGCTCATGGGCGACGGCGTGATCGACGACGGCCCGGGCCTGCTGCTCGTCGTGCAGAAGCTGCCGTGGGCCAACACGAACGACGTCACGGCCGGCCTCGACGCGGCGATCGCGGACCTCCGACCCGCTCTCCAGGGGATCACGCTCGATCCCACGATCTTCCGCCCCGCGACCTTCATCGACAACGCGATCGACAACCTCAGCGAAGCGATGATCATCGGCGCGCTCCTGATGGTGCTCATGCTCGGAGCGTTCCTCTTCGAGTGGCGGACGGCCCTCATCAGCGTGACCGCGATCCCGTTGTCGCTCGTCGGGGCCGGGCTCGTCCTCGCATGGATGGATGTCACGATCAACACGATGGTGCTGGCCGGGCTGGTGATCGCCCTGGGAGACATCGTGGACGACGCGATCATCGACATCGAGAACGTCGTGCGTCGTCTCCGCGAGCACCGTCAGGAGGGTGGGACCAAGTCCACGGCTCGTGTGATCCTCGAGGCCTCGCTGGAAGTTCGGAGCGCCATCGTCTACGCCACGCTCATCGAGGTCGTGGCCGTCGTTCCGATCTTCACGCTCGAGGGGCTCTCCGGCGCGTTCTTCCGACCGCTGGCGGGCGCCTACGCGCTCGCGCTCCTCGTGTCGATGGTGATCGCCCTCACGGTGACTCCTGCGATGAGCCTGATCTTCTTCCGGAGCGGCAAGTCGCTGCAGCACCGTGTCTCGCCGCTCGTCCCGCCGCTGCAACGCGGATACGAGTTCCTCCTTTCGAAGATCATCTACCGCCCGCGCCGGTCCTACGTCGCGGTGGGCGTCACCGCCATGATCGGGATGGCCCTCGTTCCGCTCCTGGGACAGGACCTCCTGCCCTCCTTCAAGGAACGGGACTTCCTGATGCACTGGCTGGGCAAACCCGGTGTGTCGAGGCCCGAAGAGGTCCGAACGACGATGCTCGTGAACCGCGAGCTGCTCCAGATCCCCGGGGTCCGGAACGCCGGCTCCCACATCGGGCAGGCGCTCAACTCGGACGAGCCCTACGGGATCTACTTCGGTGAGAACTGGGTGAGCGTCGATCCCTCGGTGGACTACGACGCCACGCTGAAGGAGATCCAGGACACCGTCGCCGCGTATCCGGGCATCTATCGCGATGTGCAGACGTACCTCAAGGAACGGATCAGAGAGGTGCTGACCGGTTCCAGCGACGCGATCGTGATCCGGATCTTCGGTGACGATCTCGGCGTCCTGCAGGAGAAGGGGCAGGAACTCCAAGGCATCCTCGAAGGCATCCCGGGCGTGGTCGACCCGTTCGTCGACACGGTGGAGGACATCCCACAGATCCGGATCGAGGTGGATCTGGAACAAGCCCGTGGGTACGGCCTGAAGCCGGGGGACGTTCGCCGGTCCGTCTCGACCCTGATCATGGGAGAAGAGGTCGGGGACATCTTCCGGCAGGGACAGACCTACGACATCAACGTCTGGAGCACGCCCGGGACACGCGAGAACCTGACCGACATCGAGAACCTCCTGATCGACACGCCGTCCGGCGAGTACGTGCGGCTCAAGGATGTGGCCGCGATCAAGATCGCGCCGACGCCCAACGACATCCATCACGAGGGGTTGTTCCGAAGCCTCGATGTCAGCGCGAACGTGCGCGATCGGGACCTCGGATCCGTGGTCGACGAACTCGAGGGCCAACTCGGCGAGGTCGAATGGCCCCTCGGGTACCACGCAGAACTGCTGGGTGAGTACGCGGAACGCCAAGCTGCATCGGGACGTCTCCGGCTCTTCGCGATCGTGGCGGCGCTCGGGGTCTTCCTCCTCCTGCAGGCGTCGTTCGCGAGCTGGCGGCTGGCCGCCCTCTCCTTCGCCACCTTGCCGATCGCGTTGATCGGCGGGGTGATCGCCGCCTACCTCGGCGGGGGGATCATCTCCCTCGGATCCCTGGTCGGCTTCTTCACGGTCCTCGGGATCGTCGCGCGGAACGGGATCATGCTGATCAGCCACTATCAGCACCTCGAGCGCTTCGAAGGTGTTCCGTTCGGCCCACAGCTCGTGATCCAGGGGGCTCGCGAACGCGTCGTTCCGATCATGATGACCGTGCTCACGACCGGCCTGGTGCTGATCCCATTGATCTTCGCGGGTCAGATCCCGGGGAACGAGATCGAGCATCCGATGGCGATCGTGATCTTCGGAGGCCTGATCACCGCGACGCTCCTCAACCTGTTCATCGTGCCCGCGCTGTACTTGCGCTTCGGCAAGCCCCAGAGCGCGATCCCCATCCCGGCGGCACCGTAGGACCTGTATGACATCGTGATCTGATCCGATCGTACGGAACGGTCAGTTCAGATCGGGCCTCGAGTGAGTCAGGCGCTGTCGATCAACTGTGCGTAGGGCACCGCCTCGACCCCGATGAGGCGCGAGAGCAGGTCGCAGAAGAGGTACGGGTTGCTCCGGTTCTTCGCATGGAAGACCTTCTCGGCTCGGTACGCGTCGAGGTGCTTCCCCTTGTGTCCGAGCCGCGTCCTGGCGATCGCGTCGCCTTCGGTCAGCATCCGAAGCGGCTCGGGCCTCATCGCCTTTCATGGCGGCCCGGATCCGGTGATTGAGGTACCACGCCGTCTTGTACGAGATGCCGAGCATCCGCGTGAGTTGGTTCGCCGAGATCCCGTCCACCGATCCGGAGATGAGATACACGGCCAGGCACCACTTCCACAGCGGCAAGTGCGAAGCGTGGAAGACGGTTCCGACGCGAACGCTGAACTGATAGCCGCAGCCACCACACTCGAACTGACCCCGACTGTCGATCCGAGAGATGCCCTTGCCGACGTCGCATCGGGGGCATCGCACTCCTTCGGGCCAACGCAACTGCTCCAGGAAGGCCCGGCACTTGCCCTCGATCGCGGACGAAGCGGCGAGCCTCGGTTCCCCGGCCACGCCGGGATCGGCCGCCACGCGCACGGCCCGCAGGATGACAGCCCTCGGGAAGAGGGCGCGGATGGCCTCGTCGCTCGTCATCAGGGATGCGGCGAGCGCCCGAGGAGATCTGCGGGGCAGCTCATCCGAGTTGGGGGTTCTGGATACCGCCTCCTGTGTACGCACGTCTGGAAGGTAGAGCCTGGATGCTGAACGTCCGCTGAACCAACCCGGGGGATCGTCAGTCCGGGTGACGAGGGAACCGCACCTCGAAAGCGGTTCCTCCGAGGTCGCCGTCGACGACGTCGACGGTGCCTCCGTGGAACGCCGCGACTTCTCGCACGATCGCCAGTCCGAGCCCGCTCCCACCGGAATCCCGATCACGGGCCTCGTCGAGCCGGACGAACCGGTCGAAGATCCGCTCTCGCTCCTCATCGTCGACCCCCGCACCGTCGTCGTCCACGCGGAGCACGACCTCGCCATCCCGCTCGGACAGAGAGAGAGCGATCGTCGTGTGGGTATGCCGAGCCGCATTGTCGGTCAGGTTGCGGATCAACCGCCCGAGCTGTTCACCGTCACCCGAGACCCGACCCGCCGACACACCTGCGACATCGATCCTCAGATCGGTTGCGCCTCGAAGACGCTTCGCCTCCTCGAACACGAGGTCGTCGAGGTCGACGGGCTCCGCTCCCCGCTCGAGCGTGCCTTCATCGATCTTGGTGAGGAGCAGGAGATCCTCGACGAGCCGCTGGAGTCTCGCATCCTCATCCAACACGATCTCCGCGAGCTCACGGGTGTCGGTCTGTTCAGGATGAGCCATCGCGACCTCGGCGTGCTGTCTGATCGTGGCGACCGGAGAGCGCAGCTCATGAGATGCGTCCGACACGAATCGGCGTTCACGGAGTCGGCCCGCCTGGAGTCGCGCGAGCATGCGGTTCATCGTGGCCGCGAGCCGCGAGATCTCATCGCTCCCGGGAGGTTCCGACACGCGACGATGGAGCTCCCGGCTCGAGATCGCTTCGACCTGCGCGCGGATCGCGTCCACGGGCGACAGCGCCCGTCCGACGACGCGCCACGTCAGGACACCGATCACCAAGAGCAGCAGCGGCATCGCGACCGCGAGCTCGGCCTTCAGCGTGTCGCTCGCGTCCGCCACCGTCTCAAGGCTCCGCGCGACGAGGACCGTGAGCCGCCCGCGGGACGTCACAGAGGAACTGGCCGCCACCAGGAACGACTCGTCGAACGGCTCCATGTCCTCCGGGGATCTCGGGCCGATGATGAGCGTCTCGCCCGGTGCCAGGTGCGCGATGGCGTCCCGGCCGGCGAGATTCGAGCTGGCCAGCACCACGTTCCCCTCGGCGTCGAGGACCTGGATGAGCTCCTTGATCGGCCTCGGGATCATCGACGATCACGATGTCGATGCTCACGCCCGATGCCAGCTCATCGGCGAACGTCTGGGCCCGCAACATCGCTGCCGACCGCACGTTCTCTCGCAACGACCGCTGAAGGATCGTGACCATCGTGATCGCCGGCCAATGCCAGGCTCACGCCTGCGACGAGCACCGCCCCGGCGGTCGTACGCACACGGATCGAGCTCATGCGTTCACGCATCGGCGTCCCCTCGCGTGGGTGCGCTCCCTCATCCACCATCGGCGTCCAATCGGTAGCCGACACCGCGTACGGTCTCGAACGCGCGTCGCTCGAACGGTCGATCGAGCTTGTTGCGGAGGTGTCGGATGTACACCTCGACGATGTTGGGGTCCCCTTCGAAGTCGTAGTCCCACACGTGCTCGAGGATCGCGGCCTTCGACACGACCTCGCCCTTGCGCCGGAGGAGGAACTCGAGAAGAGCCATCTCGCGCGCCGTGAGGTCGACCTTGATCTCCCCTCTCCATGCTCGCCGAGCGCCCGGGTCGAACCCGAGATCCCCGGCCTCCAGGATGGCGGGTCGCTCTCCCGCGCCGCGGCGCATGAGCGCCCGCAGCCGAGCGAGGAGCACAACGAATGAGAACGGCTTGGTCACATAGTCATCGGCGCCGGTGTCCAGCGCTTCCGCTTCGTCGAACTCGCCGTCCTTGGCCGTGAGCATCAAGATCGGCGTCCAAACCTCCTCTTCGCGAAGCGTCGCGCAGACCTGGTAGCCGTTCATCCCCGGCAGCATGATGTCCAGCACGATCGCGTCGTACGGTGTCTCTCGCGCCATCCAGAGCCCGTCGGTGCCGGTGAGCGCCACGTCTGCCGCGAAGCCCTCCGCCTCCAACCCCTTCTTGAGTCCGGCCGCGAGCCGCTTCTCATCCTCGACAACCAGAACGCGCACGTCTCTCCTCTCATGCCCTCTCGCGTGCGATCCTGTCGCCTCGACCTGAGCCCGTGACTGAAGAAGACCCCTTCATCTGCGGTAGGTCAATACCCCCCGGGCAGGGTTCAGGGTCCCTTCAGGATGCGTTTCCGAAACTCGTGACAGGGAACAACAATGGCATTCGGTGGGTTCCACCGAACCGGAGGTTGGCGATGGCGAAGAACGCTGAGGCCCTGATCGTGAGGGCCGACATGAGCGCCTTGGAGTTCCACGAGGCGGCGTGGGAGGCTCGGGAGGGCAGGACCCCGCCACCCGATCCCTCCGACCTCTCGGATCGCGCGCTGTACGTCGTGATGCGATATGAAGAGCGAGACCTTCCGTCCGACTCGGTGCAAGCGCTTGAGAAGGAGTGCCGACGTCGGGGTCTTCTCCCTGATGCCTTCGACCGATTGCTCGGGTTCGGTCTGATCGCCGTCGTCGCGATCAGCGGGTTCGTGATCGGCTGGATCCTTTTCGCTCTTTAGGGGACGGTGACGAACCTCACCTGGTAGAGCTTGCCGTCGTTGTAATCCGCTGGATCTGGGAAGTCGTCGTTGTCCCTGCCGCGGTCCGTGAGATACAGGCGTCTCGGTGATCCGTCGGTGCCGGGAGCGAAGACCAGGTCGGAGAAATTGCACCCCGCGGCCGCAGAACGGCATGTTGATCTTCCGAACGAGCACCCCCGCCATCGTGGTCTGGATGACGAACTTCTGCCGGCTGCTCACCAGGAAGAGGTGATTGGTCGCCTTGTCCCACGTCACGCCCTCCGGGTCGGTGAAGCCATACCCGACGTCCCGAACCGCGCCACCGTGTCGTCCTTCGTGCCGAAACGACGGTCGCGACCTCGCCGGACCTTGTAGACCTTCCCGTCGGTCGCGTCGACCCAGATGAACATCTTCGCCCTGGGATGCCATCCCAGCCCTTCGGGGTCGAACGAGCCGAACCGTCGCGTGTTGAGGAGCCTCTTCACCTTGTCATCGCCGCTTCCGATCAATCCGTCACGGCCCGGCTGGAACCGGAAGATGGCATCCAGGTCGTCGTCCGAAACGAAGAGGGACCTCGAGCGTCCGTACCAGACGATGCCCTCCGGCTCCATCGTGGCTTTCGTGAGCCTGCGGGTCGCGAGGAGCCCACCCTTCCTTCCGGCGACGAACAGGTTCCTCTGGCGCCAGAGAGCGCCTTCATCGACCTCCGCATCAGAGATCAGGAAGCGACGACTCTTCGCGATGTACGTGAGTCCTGTCGGATCGGGACTCGGCCTCGACCAGGCCGCGGTGCTGCTCTGACGGACCAGTTGCCCCTCGATCGCCGCCATCGCCGGATGTGCCGCGATCAGGAAAGAACCCGTGATCGCGCCAAGGAACAAGACCCGAACCGCTTTTCGCCTCATCCAGACCATCGTACCGCCCAGCCCGGACGGTCGTTGCCACCCGTTCGACGTAGAAGGACTCGCGCCGACGCTCTACGTCGGGTCGCGGCGCCACCTTGGGACCATCGAGGAGCCGGAGCCCTTCAGGTCGGCAGGTCGATCTCGACCGATGCTCCTCCCCCGTCGAGGTTCCGGGCGGTCGCCGAGCCGCCGTGCGACTCAGCGACCGCCCGCACGATCGTGAGACCGAGCCCAGCCCCATCCCCCTCCCGATCGTCATCCGCGCGGGCGAAGGGCTCGAAAGCCCTGTCCAGGAGATCCTCCGGGAAACCCGAGCCGGAGTCGCTGACGACGATCCGGAGCCGGCTGCCGTCGCGCTCCGCTCGCAATTCGACCTCACCCCCTCGAGGGGTGTGTCGAAGCGCGTTGTCGACCAAGTTCTCGGTCGCCTGGCGGACGCGGTCGCCATCGACACGCGCCCGCACGTTCGAGCCGGATATCCGGAGACGCACCCCCTGCCCGTTCGCGCGATCCTCGAACTCGGCAGCAACGCGTCCGATGATGCTCGAGATGTCGGCATCGGCGCGGTGAACGGGGAGGCGTTCTCGATCCGAGCGAGCGAGCACGAGGAGATCCTGCGTCAGCCGGCGAAGCCGTTCTGCCTCCTGCGCGATGCTCCTGAGCGCCGCTTCCAGCTCGTCTCGGCTGCGCGACCCCTTCAGCGCGAGATCGACTTCGGCCTTGAGGACCCCGACCGGCGTCCTCAGCTCGTGGCTGGCCTCGTCGACGAATCGCCGCTCGCGGTCGAGCGCCTCGTGGAGCTGATCGAGCATGGCGTTCAACGTCTCGGCGAGCCGCTGGAGCTCGTCGCCCGTCTCCGGCACCGGCAGGCGCCGAGTGGGCTCGCTCGTCGAGATCGCGGCAGCTTCGGACCGGAGCCCCTCGACCGGTCGAAGCGCCGCCCCAGCGAGGATCCATCCGAGCGCGGAGAGGGCAAGCAGGACGATCGGTCCGCCGACCGCCAACAACACGGTCAGCCGCTCGACCGCCTCCGCCTGGTCCTCGACATCCATGCCCACCACCAGGAACGTGCCGGCCCCAGACGGGACGGCGAAGACCCGAGACGCAACACGCTCCTCGACCGTTCGAACCGTTCGATCGAAGAAGGCGGCTCCGCCCAAGGACCGGAGCACGCTGGGCGGAAGCAGCGACTCCGCGGGGAGGTTGGCGCTCGATCCGACGGTTCCGTCCGACCGAACGAGCTGCGCGAAGACCTCGTCTCCCTCGGGGATCGCAGAGATCCCGACGAGCGGATCCGCACGGATCGCTGCCGCGCGCGATCGGAGTGCCTCGTCGATCGTTCGATCGAGCTCTGCCCGGAACCCGATCAGCAACGCCACACCGGCGACGCCGAGCACCACCAGCGACATCCCCGCGAAGACGAGTGTCAGCCTAGTTCGGATCGGCAGCCGCATCGGGTTCCTCGCGGAGGCGATACCCGACGCCTCGCACCGTCTCGATCGACCGCCGTCCGAACGGTCGGTCGACCTTCTTCCTGAGGTAGCGCACGTAGACGTCCACCACGTTCGAGTCGCCTTCGTAGGCGAAATCCCACACGTGCTCGAGGATCGTGGTCCGCGAGAGGACCTCACCGGGATGGCGGAGGAAGAGTTCGAGGAGCCCGAACTCCTTCGGTGTCAGATCCACCTCCTGTTCCCCTCGACAGACCCTGCGGGTCGCAGGGTCGAGCAGGAGGTCGCCGACCGCCAGGACGGGAGGGCGCTCCGACGGCCCCCGCCGGAGCAGCGCCCTCACTCGCGCGAAGAGCTCATCGAAGGAGAAGGGCTTCGTGAGGTAGTCGTCGGCGCCGGCGTCGAGGCCCGCCACGCGGTCCTCGACGCCGTCCCGGGCCGTGAGCATGAGGATCGGGGCCCACCGGTCCCCCGCCCGCAGGCGTCGGCAGACCTCGAACCCATCGACATCGGGGAGCCTCACGTCGAGCAGGATCACGTCGTAATCGTTCTCGGCGCCGAGCCACGAACCGTCCTCGCCGTTGGCGGCGACATCGACCGCGAACCCCTCCTCTTGCAGACCTCGGCGAAGGAGGGCAGCCATCTTCGATCCGTCTTCGACCACGAGCGCGCGCATACGCGCTCAGCATCCCTCGGATTGATGAGGAACGGATGAGAACGGTCCCGTCATGTGCTGGATAGAGACCTCGTCGACATACGGATGCCGAGCGAGAGGCGCTCACCCCGGCGGGGTCCCCCAACCAGGTGGAACGGGCGGCCGTCGCGAGCGCCCGCGAGGCCGGGTCCGCGCATCAGGACGAGGTCACCCGGCTCCGCGATCCAGCGTTCCACGATGTCGTGCGGATCGCGCGAAGCGCAGATCGCGAACGGGGCACGCCCATAGACGGTCACGACGACCACCATCCGCCGATACCACTTGCCGTCCTTGTGAGGCGTGATCCCGATCGAGCCCGGGACGTAATGCGTCACGCCGACCTCGTTGGGAGCCCAGCTCGCGAGGCCGCGCACGTCCCGACCCTGGGCACGAACCACGTCCCGAAGATCGAGACAGAGGGCCGTGAGGAGTGGGAACCCGCTCGCCGGAACCGAGACGTCGTAGCCGTCGATCTGCTGGCGGACCTCCCCGAACGACTCGCCGAACGGGCGGAACTGGCCGCGTTCGATCTCGGTGCGCAGGCGCCGGAGGAGGTTCGTCGCGATCGCGGAGGTCACCCGACCGTGACCGACCGTCGCGCACGCGACAAGGGCGTCGCGCAGATCGAGCCCGGGAGCGAGGCCGCCCGTTCCACCCATGCACCCTCGATGATGCACTTCCCGGACGCTGCCGCGCGACGGGGTTCTCAGAGATCTGTGATCACGGGCACCATCCGGCGCCGGCGGAAGGCGAGCGCGGCCGCGACGAGGGTCACGAGCAGGATCGCTCCCACCACCCATGGATCGAACGGGGTTCGGCGAGACGGCTCCGCCGCCTGAGCCGCGGCGAGCTTCGTTTCGAGCTGGTCGATCTGCGCGGACATCCGCTCGCGTTCCGAGGCGCCGAACGTCAGCTGGGTCGCGAGCTCGTCCCGAACCCGCTCGAGTCGGCGCTCGGCCCGACGAGCCTCGAGTTTCACACCGAAGAGCTTGCCTCGAAGTGTTCCGAGCTGCGTGAGCAGCTCGCCCTCGCGTCGCGTGGCGACGATCGAGATCGACCCGAACAAGGGCTCCCGGAACCCCGCGGTCGTGCAGGGGTCGTCGCAGAGCCCCATGAAGTAGGAGCCCGAGGTGATCTCGGGAGCCGTGAACTCTGCACGGAGCTCGTAGGAGGAGCCCTTCTCCTTCTCGACCGTGAAGGTCCCCACTCGTATCGCGCTGGCAGGGATCGGACGGCCTTCCCTGAGCATCCCCTCCGGGACCGCGAAGAGATAGAACGGTCCGCGATCGAAGAGGCCGACCTTCCCCCGCGGCACCGACACGTAGGTGGTCGCCACGCCCGCATCACCCGGCAGATAATGCGTCTGATCGAACTCGAGGTACGAGCCGCCGTTCGCGATCGCGTCCGTGGGCGCCATAGCAAGAACGCGCCGGCGATCGCCGTGACGAGGAACTTCCACCTTCCGCGCATCAGCGTCCTCCTCTGTCTCCAACCACGTCTCATGCGCTAGACCGGACCCCCACTCCGAAGGTTCCGTCCGGGTCGCTGGAACTTCCGGCCCAACCGCGCGGTACGTGGGATGAGTCGTCCATCCAGATCTCTCACGAGATCGCCGAAGGAGGCACCGCGATGCGCGCCCGCACGATCGTCCTCACCTCGTTCCTGGTGGCAACGGCCGCGTGCACCGGCCGGGCGGACGTCCGCGAACAAGAGGGGCCGCCGGCAGCATCCTCGCTCGACGGACGTTCTCGTCCTCGGCACGCAGGACGGAACGGTCATCGTCGGATCTTCCTCGGGCTCGGTGCTGTCGTCCGGCGAGGGCCAGTTGGCTGCGCCGGACGGGTCACGGCTCTACTCGACGACGCGGCGCGACGGATCGACGACCCTCGAGACACGAGACTCCGCCTCCGGCGATGTCCTCTCCACGACGCGCCTCCGGGGTCACCTGGACGTGCGGGCGGCATCACTCTCCGGACGAGCGGTCGCGCTGATGCGGCCGCTTCCGGTGGGAGTCGATCCCTCATACGCGCTGCCGCGCACGCACACCACGATCGTGGTCGCCGACCCGACGGGCGAAGCGGCCACGCGCCGATATGAGCTGAGGGGGAACTTCGAGCCCGAGGCCTTCTCGGTCGACGACACCCGCCTGTTCCTCATCCAGTACCTGCCCGCAGAGGCGCCGCACGAGTATCGGGTCACCTTCCTCCGACTCCGGAACGGAAGGGTGGATCCCGTGTTCGGCCGCTTCAAGAGTCCTCCCGAACGCATGCCCGGGATCCGTCTCGCGCAGGTCTTCGATCCGACCTCCGAGCAGCTCTACACGCTCTACACGAACAGAGCGGCGGAGCACTTCCACGACGGCTGGGCGGACGCCTCGTACGGCGATCGCGAGGTGAGCTTCGTGCATGTGCTCAACCTCCGAGAGGGATGGGCGTACTGTGCCGGGCTTCCTCGCTCGCTCTGGGGACAACCTGCGAAGGCGCAGGCGATGGCGCCTTCTCCCGACGGCCGCTTCCTCTACATCGTCGACGCGATGAGGGGGCTCATCGCCGAGATGGACACCAGGTCGATGGAGATCGTCCGTTCCGAGCGGATCGGCTTGGGATCGCTCGAGCACGGCCGGACCTCGGCCAGGATGAGTGCGGACGGCAACACGCTGTACGTCGGGGTGGGCGGGTCGGCCGTCTCCAGGATCGACATCGACACGCTCCAGGTGCTCGGACGCTGGCCGCTTCCCGGAGACGTGATCGGGCTCGGCATGTCTGACGACGGAGCCCGCCTCTACGCCGCCCTCGGCGACGGCGTGGCCATCCTGGACACGGGCACCGGCGACGCGTTGACGACGCTCTCGTTCGGAGGGGTCGAGTCGATCCTTCACGTCGCGACCCCCTGACCGATCCCATGGAACCCGTCGCCCGCGAACACGGTCTCCTTGCCGATGGGCGGACAGAGGCGCATCGTGGGCGCCGGATCCCCGGCCGGGCGCGCGGGAAGCCGCCGGCTCCGACGCTGCCGTGCCGGGCAGAGCTGAGAGGAAGCGGATGCGGGATCCCGATCCGCGCACGGTGCAACGCGCGCGTCGAGGTGACCTCCTCGCGTTCGAGGACCTGGTTCGCGAGTTCCAGGCCGACGCGTTCCGCTTCGCATGGCATCTCACGCGCGACCGCCAGCTCGCCGAGGACGTCACGCAGGAGGCGTTCCTCCGAGCCTTCCGCTTCCTCGAAGGGTTCCGCGGCGACAGGAAGTTCGGCTCGTGGCTCTTCAGCATCGTCCGCAATTGCGCCATGGACGGGCTGCGTCGGCAACGCCGGTCGGATGCGCCCTTGGACGAGCGGTACGTCTCTCGAAGCGTCGCCGATCCGACGGCTCGCGCCGAGCTCGAGGCCGCTCTGCGATCGGTGTCCGCCGAACACCGCGAAGCCTTCCTCCTCGTGGAGGTGTTCGGACTCTCGTACCAGGAGACGGCGGACGTCCTCGGGGTCGCGGTGGGGACCGTGAAGAGCAGGATGTTCCGAGCTCGGCAGGCGCTCTGCCTCGCGATCGCGGACGAGGAGGAGGCGACGTGAACTGCGAGCAGACGCAACTCGTCCTCTCCACCAGGATGGACGGCGAGCGGGTAGGGGTTCGGCACGCCGAGGCCGCCGCGGTCCACGCCGAGGGCTGTGCACGCTGCCAAGCGTTCGCCCGGCGATCGACGCGGATCCGCAGGTCCGTGCGGATCCGCGCCGCCGAGTCGGTGCCCGACCTCGTCGAGCCGATCATGGCGGCGGTGGCCCGGGAGCGGATCCGGCCGTCGTCTCTGGCGCCGGTCATCGACGCTCGGCGCGTCTCCAGGCGCGTCTCCAGGCGCGCGCGCCACCGCCGCCCGATGACCCTGGCGCCGGCCGTCGCCGCCGCGATCGCCGGGCTGATCGTGGGAAGCCTGGTGGTCGGAGGACCGTGGCAACTGGGAGCCAACCGGCCGATCGCGGCGGCGACGGTGGTGCGGAGCGTCCGCAACGCCGCCCCCGCGCTCCAGGCGTTCCAGGGCACCTACACGATCCGCGAGTTCGGGCTCTCCCCCGAGGTCCCCGAACGGCTGCTGGCGATGGACGTGGCGTTCCTCTCTCCCCAGCGGTTCCGCCTGGATATCGACGACCGCACGAACTACCCGTCGTCCTCCTGGACCCCGACGGACCTGCACTTCATCGAGAACGTGACGTCGTCGTTCACGTCCGGACCCTCGGGGTGCCCCGGCGATCTTCCCGAAGGCGTCTGCCCCCGGACCCGCGCGACCACCACTCGTCTCTCGGAGTACTCCGCGGCCGCCCCGCTGCCGGCAGACCTCGTGCTTCCCCTCGCCACCTTCGGGTCGCCCCGGGGGTTCCAGGTGCTCGACGGGGAGCGGATCGACGGGCGAGATGCGGTTCGCCTCGGTCTGTCCTTCGAGAGGGCGGCGCCGATGTTCCCGTTCCTGCGGATCGGCGGCACATGGCGGCCCTTCTTCGACCAGGACCGGGTGCTGCTCTGGCTCGACGCGACGTCCTGGCTTCCGGTTCGGATGGTGGTCTACCCCTCCCGCAGCCCGGAACGGCGCCAGTGGGAGCTCCGGTACGGCCGGGCGGTCGAGTCGCCCGATGCACCGATCCTGGACGTGCGGCTGGAGTCCATGACCGAAGAGCCGCCCGACGTGTCCCTCTTCCGGATCCCGGGATCCCCTCCGCCCGTCTCGCACCGGCTCGAGGACCTGCCGGCTCGTATCGGGTACGCGCCGGCGATACCCGGCGACGCGGGTGACCTCGAGCTGGTTTCGATCGTCCTGCCGACGGCCGCCGCACCGGTGACACCGAGCTCGCTCCTCGTGTACGCGGCGGGACTCGACTACCTGAAGGTGGCCGAGCGACGTGACTGGAACGGTCCGGGACCGTTCGGACCGGTGGACGACGTCGCGCAGCAGGTCCCCCTGCGAGAAGGTGGCGTCGCATACTACGAGCCCGCCGGCGAGGGATACGGCCGGCGTCTGGCGATCCACGCGCCGACGGCCGACCTCTTCCTCGAGACCAACCTTCCCCGGGAGCGACTGCTCGAGATCGCGGCGTCGCTGCCCGTCCGCGGGGAGGCGCTCCCCTCGTCCTGGCGCCGGCTCGGGTCGCCGAAAGTGAAGGTGGAGCGGATCGGCGTGGCCGAGGCGCTCGCGACGGCAGGCCTTCCGGCGTCGCTCCCCGAACGACTGCCGGAAGGCTACGTCGTCGCGAGCGCCGAGCTCTCGAAGGTGGGATCCGCGATCGAGGGCGTGACCCTGTACCTGCGCCAGCCCGACATGGACGCGGCCGGAGAACCGCTGAGCCTGCACGTCGAGCGAGATACGGGGCTTCCTCCGCCGTCCTCCTCCGCGCAATCGCGGATCAGGTTCGCCGGCGTCGAGGGGCGCTGGACGCCGAACCGCTCGCAGCTCGAATGGGTCGACCACGGCGCGTACCACTCGCTGCAGGGAGAGCTGGGACTCCGTGCCCTGCTCGAGATCGCGAGCGCCGTCGCCGGGGTGAGTCGATGAGGGGTGGAGCGATGGGACGGGGACTCACCTTCGGCGCCGGCGCGATCGCCGGAGTGGTGTGCGGCGCCGTGCTCACGCTCGGGATCCAAGCGCGGACGCTCCCGACCCCGTCCGTTCCCCGGACCCAGTCACCTCTGCCCCTCGCGCGGCCCTCCTCGCCGGAGACGTTCCTCGCCTGGGTGCCTCGAGGCCTCCCCGAGGGCTTCGCGGCACGCGTGCATCGCCTGCCCACGATCGGACGCATGACCGTCGTCGCGGAAGACAACGTGTGGCTCGCGCGATCGTGGAGCGCGGCGGGCGAGCTCGTCGACCACCCCGCGCGCCCGTACGCGATCCCGCTCGACGCGGCCGCGGTCGAACCTCGAACGTTCGCGCCGTTCCTGCCGCCGGCGGATCGGAGCACACTCGCGGCAGTCGAGAACGGTGACGGGATCCTCGGATCGACCTCCGCATCCGTCCGCGGACTCGGGCCGGGCGCGATCCTCGACTTCGGGGAAGGTCACCGCGTCCGGATCGCGGCGGTGCTCCCCGACGAGCTGGTGGGGGCGGCCGAGCTCCTCGTCTCCGAGGAGACCGGCCGCCGGATCGGGATCGCGCGCGACCGGTACGTCCTCCTGCAGCCCGCCGATGGCCACCGCCTGACGTCCAGATCGCTCCGCAGGACGATCCAACTGTTGCTGCCGCGGGAGCTGGGTGTCTTCGGGCGCGTCCAGGTGCGCGCGCCCGGCGAGACCCCGTACTTCCGAGCGGGCGACGCCGTCCTTCCTCCCGTGTTGTTGAAGGCGCTCTTCGGCGAGTTCGGCGCGAGGACCCTCAAGGGCCAGCCCGGGTACATCGAGGTCGACCCCGAATGGAGGCGCACGCATCTCGTCACGACACGGATCCCGTTGCTCGGGCAGGTGACGTGTCACCGTGGGATCGTTCCGCAGCTCAGAGGCGCCATGCAGGAGCTCCGTTCGGCGGGCCTCGGCCATCTGATCGACTCGTTCAACGGATGCTTCGTGCCACGGTTCATCAGCCGCGATCCCACGGCGATGCTCTCCCATCACACCTGGGGCATCGCGTTCGACATGAACCTCGCCGGCAACTACTACGGCGCACCGCCGCATCAGGATCCGCGGCTGGTCGAAACGCTGGCGCGGTGGGGGTTCCTGTGGGGAGGGTCGTTCGTGGTGCCCGACGGGAACCACTTCGAATACCGCCGTTCACCCGCGACCGCCTGAGCGGCTCGAGACGCTAGCCCGCGCGCTGCCCGCCTTTGGGCTTGGGGCTGGCTTTGGCAGCCTCGACACTTCGCCGAAGGGTCTCCATCAGATCCTTGATGCGCGAACCGGCGTCCTCGGATGACTCCTCGTCCGGCTCCTCGACGTGTTCGGGCGTTCGCTCGGCGATCATCCGCAGAAGCTCTTCCCGGTACTCGTCGGCGAATCGGGACGGGTCCCACTCCGAGGCCAGGGCCTCGACGAGCTGCTTGGAGATGTCGATCTCCCGCTGGGAGACGGACCCGGGGTCGAAACGGCCCATCAGCGGTCCGGCGTCGCGGACCTCGTCGCCGAAGTAGAGCGTCTCGAGCGCGAGGACTCGATCCATCGGGCGGAGCGCCACGAGGTGGGGCTTGGTCCTCAGCACGAACCGTCCGATCCCCACGCGACCGCTCTCCTTGAGCGTTCGCAACAGGAGCTCGTACGGCTTCTCCGCTCCGCGCGCCGGTATCACGTGATAGGCCTTCTCGAAGTAGACCGGATCGATGTCCTCGAGACGGACGAACTCCTCGAGGTCGATCACGCGGCTCGGTGTCGATCGGACCCGCTGGATCTCCTCGGTCTCGAGGAAGACATACGCCTCCGGCTCGACCTCGTAGCCCCTGACGAGGTCCTCGTAGGCAACCTCCACCTCGGCGGGACGCTCGCCATCGTCGGCATCGTCCGTCTCCGTCGGTTCGGAGACGACGTCGTCCTCCTCGGCCTCCCGGAACGACGGACCGGACTCGACGACGCGCCGATACCGGACCCGCCTGCCCTCACGGTCGAAGAGATGGAAGCGGACGTCCTTCGCTTCCGTCGCAGGGTAGAGCGAGACGGGGATCGCCACGAGCCCGAAGCTCAGGGTCCCTCTCCAGACGGAACGAGGCATGGAACGAATCGTAGCCGTGGATCAGTGGCCGAAGCGGTCGGAGTCGACCGCTCCCTGGCCGCGGCGATCGAGCGTGGCGAGCCTGTCCATCTCGTCCCGAGAGAGCTCGAAGTCGAACACCGCGATGTTCTGGGCCAAACGGTCCGGCTTCGAGGTCTTGGGGATCGGGATGAGCCCGAGCTGGACGTGCCACCGGAGCACGACCTGAGCCGGGGTCTTGCCGTGCGCTCGCGCGACGTCGCCGATCGTCGCGTCGGCGAGCAGGTCGCCGCCCGCGCCGATCGGCGACCAGCTCTCCGTGACGATGCCGTGGGCCGCGTGGTAGCTCCGCTCATCCGCCCGAGGGATCCTCGGGTCGAGCTGCACCTGGTTCACGTGCGGGGCCACGCCGGTCTCCTCGAGCAGCCGGTCGAGGTGGGCGGGCTTGAAGTTGGAGACCCCGATCGCGCGGACCCTCCCGTCCTCGAGCAGCTTGATGAGCCCTCGCCATGCGTCCACGTACCGATCTCTCTTCGGGTTGGGCCAATGGATCAGGAGCAGATCGATGCGATCGAGGCCGAGGCGCTCCGCGCTGTTCGCGAACGCCTGCTGCGCCTCCTCGACGCCGTGCCATCGTTCGTTGAACTTCGTCGTGACGAACACCTCGTCCCGGTCGATCCCGCTCGCTCGGATGCCGCGTCCGACGCCGCGTTCGTTGCCGTAGTTCTCGGCGGTGTCGATCAGCCGGTACCCGGCGTCGATCGCCGCGGCGACCGTCGCCTCGGTCTCGTCGTCGCCCATCGGCGACGTGCCGAGCCCGAGTGCGGGCATGGCGACCCCGTTCGCGAGCGCGACGGTGGGAACCTCGTTCATCTCGTTCCTCGACGCATGAGGCCCGATGCTAGCCCGCGATCATCGGCGTGGCCGGCGCCGGGATCGTTCCGGTGCCCGTCCAGACGCGCTCGTCGAACTCCGCGATGGTGCCCAGCACGAGATCGGCTTCCTCGAAGCCGTCGGTCACGCCCGACACGGGGACGGCGACGCACACCATCCCGGCCGCCTTCGCCGATCGGACCCCGTTGATCGAGTCCTCCACGGCGAGGCAACGCTCGGGGGCCACCCGGAGAGCCAGGGCGGCGGAGCGGTACACGGCTGGGTCGGGCTTCCCCTGTTCCTCGTCCTCCGCGGTGAGGACGACCTCGAACCGATCGGCCAGCCCGCCGAGCGAAAGCACCGCGCGGATCAACCGCATGGGCGACGAAGACGCCAGGGCCAGCCGAAGTCCGAGCCCGTCGACGTAGTCGATCGCCCGGATCGACTCCTTATTGAATGCCCCCTCCCGCTGGATCGCCTCGGCGACGCCGCTCGACGATCGTCTCCACGATCTCCTCACGGCTGGGTTCGTCCCAGGGATGACGACGGTGCCAGCGCTCCACGACGTCGGCGACCCGTACGCCCATCGTCTCGAAGAGGTCTTCGTCGGTGACCTCGATGCCGACGCCGGCGAACACCTCTCGCTCGACCGCGCGCCAGATCGGTTCGGAGTCGACGAGGACGCCGTCCATGTCGAACACGACCGCCTCGATCGGTCGCGGGGTCGACATCACGGACGATGATGCTACGGGCGCACGCCGCCTATCATCGACCGCTGGTGACCGCTCGAGATCGACGGCCGACGAGCAGACTCGCTCCCTACGCGGTGGCGGGCGTGTCGCTGCTCGTCGCAACGATCGTGCTCATCTCGAACCTCGGCACGCCTGCCGCACTCCCCGCGGCAACGCCCTCGGTCGCGCCGAGTCCCCCCGTCGAGATCCTGGAGGCCGGGACCATCGACGATCTGCCGATCGCCCTGCGTCCCTATCCCTACTTCACGCCGACCCCCGAGCCCGTCCCGACCGAGATCGACGGTACGTACATGCTCATCCTCACGCTCGAGGACCTGGGAGGAGCGAGCAACGCGCTCCCGTTCCCGTGTCGGCGTTGCCTTCCCTATGCTCGGGACCCCGGCGTCCTGACGATGATCTTCTTCGACGGTGCGTATTTCGTGAACCATCAGATGTCGGGCTTCCGCGGCATCGGGAGTTACGAGGTCGAAGGGAACCGACTCTCGCTTTTCAACGACCCGAACTGCTCACGCATCCGCGGTACCTACACGTGGCGGCTCGATGGATCATCGCTGTCCCTGAAGGCCGTCGATGACTCGTGCGCGTATCAAGGGGAACGTGCGACCGATCTCGCGTCCGACGCCTGGACGCGGATCCCGGTCTGCAGGCGTGAGGTCGAACACCTTTGGCCCGGCATCCTTGGGTGCGAGTGCGGCCGGCCGCTCCTTTCGGCGACCCTTAAGGGAATAGTCAGATTCCCGCAGCTAGCCTGGCCGCATGCTCGGTGATCGGATCGTCCAAGGTCGGATCGTGGGTGGGCTCGTGCTGTGCGCCCTCGCATCAGGGTGTGCCGGCACGAAAGAGAAGGCGGCACCGACCACGGAGACGCCGACCACGAACCCCACGACGGTGACCACGAGCCCCACGACGGCACCGACGACGCCGACGCCGACGCCGCCCAAGAAGATCCCACGTCGTTCGACCCGAAGAACTTCGACGATCCCGGGACCGACGTGAACCGCTGGGTACCGATGGTGCCCGGGATCCAGTCGGTCAGGAGGGGTTTCGTGTATGTCGGCGGCCGACGTCTCCCGCACATCCGCGTCACCACGGTCACCGACGTCACGAAGATAGTCAACGGGGTTCACGCGGTTCTCGTCCTGGATCAGGACATCGACGGCGGGCAGGTCAGCGAGCAGGCGATCGACTATCTGGCGGAGGACGTGGGTGGGAACGTCTGGTACGTGGGCTCTTACACGGAGGCCTACGAGGGAGGGGTGTTCCTGAACGCGGAGGACGCCTGGCTCGCCGGGGTGAACGGAGCCGTCCCCGGTCTCTACCTGCCGGCAGATCCCAAGACGGGGACCCCTCCCTACTATCAGGTGCAGATCTCCGGGGGTGAGCAGTCCACCGCTCAGGTCTTCAAGACCGGCCAAAGGACCTGCGTCCCGTTCAAGTGCTACACGGACGTCGTCGTCATCCAGGAGGAGGGCACCGAGAACAAGTACTGGGCCCCCGGCGTCGGAGGCATCCTCACGGAGCCGCTCTCAGGCGCCGCGCAAGAGACCGAGGAGTTGGTGAATATCCGGCAACTCAGCCCCGGCGCGCTGGCTGAACTCAGCGCCGAAACCCTGAGATTGGACCGGAATGCGGCCGACCGCGTGCCGAGCGTGTTCGGAGGGTCCAGGCCCGCCAAGCGGGGCCTCTGAGGAAGGGGCCCGCGACGACGCGGCCCGACCAGCCGATCTTCGATCCGATCGCCGAAGGGGCCCCGCGGCCCGGAAGGCAGCGCCGCTCGTCCGGCTCGAGGCGGTCTCGAAGACGTAAGGGAGGGTTCGGTCGATCGGCAGGTCCTCCGCGAGGTCAGTCTGCGACCTCCCCCGCGGGGAGATCGACGAGCCTTCGACCGGTGTGTCGGGCAGCGGGAAGTCCACGCTGATCTCGGTAGTCGCAGGCTTGATGTTGCCTGACTCGGGCCGGGTGTACTTCGACGATGACGAGATCACTGGACTCGACGATGTCGCGCGAGCACGGCTCCGAGCCCTTCGAGTCGGAGTCGTGCTCCAGAGCGGGAACCTGATCCCGTTCCTGACCGCCCTGCAAAACGTCGAGCTCGCCATCGAGCTGGGGCGGCCGAGAGCGCGACGGGGAGCGAGCAGAGGGCCTGCTCTCGCAGCTCGGTCTGGGCCATCGTCTTCACCACATCCCTCGCCGCATGTCCGGTGGGGAAGCTCAGCGTGTGTCGGTGGCGATGGCGCTGGCGAACGACCCCCACCTTGCTGCTGGCCGACGAGGTGACAGGCCAACTCGACTCCGCGAAGGCGGAGCAGGTCATGGGTGTCATCTTCGACGCCTGGCAGCGCCGAGGACTGACCGTCCTGTTCGTGACCCACAATGGCGCGCTCGCTGCCCGGGCCGAGCACCGCCTCGTCCTGGAAGAGGGCGAGGTGCGGGGTCTGTGAACGCCGGAGCGCACATCGAGCTGGACGACGTCTCGAAGCGGTACGAGACTGCCGCCGGGGTTGTCATGGCGGTCGACGGGATCAGCCTGGATGTGCAGCCCGGGACCAGTCTCGCGATCACCGGGCCGAGCGGTTGCGGCAAATCGACCGTGCTCGGACTGATCGGCGGCCTCGATGCTCCCACCAGCGGGCCGCGTGTTGATCAGAGGTCGAGAGATCTCGACGCTTCCCGAGTGGCGCCGAGCGCGCGTGCGCCGGCACGAGATCGGGCTGGTCTTCCAGTCGGACGTCTGTTGCCCTTCCTGACGGCCACCGAGAACGTGAGCCTGCAGTCTTTCTCTGAACGACCCCGCCGGCGGCAACGCGCGGACCGTTGAGCTGCTCTCCGAGCTGGGGCTCGAGGAAGAAGCGGACAAGTTCCCCGACCAGCTCTCAGGGGACAGCGCCAGCGCGTGGCGGTTGCCCGAGCACTGATCCACCGGCCGAGCCTGATCGTCGCGGACGAACCGACCGGCTCGCTCGACGCCGAGAGCGCGGTCGTGGTCATGGACCTGCTGATCGCCGCCCAGCGCGCCTCCGGCGCGACGCTGGTGCTCGTCACCGACGAGCCGGACGTCGCCCGCCGTCTGGACCGAACCGTCGGGATGCTGGATGGACGCCTCGCCGATCGGGCACATCGAATCGACTCCGAGGCCGGCCGGCAGGTTCCCGGACACCCTCGTGCTTAGGTACGCCTGGCGCGATCTGCTGCACAACCCTCGGCGGACCCTCGCCTCGTTGGTCGGCGTGACGCTCGGAGTCGGCCTGCTCTCCGGTGTGTTGTTCTTCATGGACGGCTCGGGCGCAACGATGACGAAGCGGGCGCATCGCGCCCCTCACCCTTGACATCCAGCGTGTGCTCACCTCGCCGTCGAGCGGTGGCCTCCGACTGACCGAACAGCTCTCCGCGTCTGCCCCGCTGAGTCCCGGGCAGGGCGGCACGATCACTCTCACGCTGACCAATGAGGGTGTCGCGTCCGCGAACGAGGTCGTGGTGGGCGACGTCCCGCCGCCGGAGCTCATCTACGTCAACGGCACCACGAGCATGGACGGCGAACCGATCGCCGACATCAGCGGAGAGAGTCCGCTGTCCCATGGGGTGGCGGGCTTCGGCCTGAACATCGGAAGGCTCGAGCCCGGCGCCACCGTGCAGATCTCGTACGCCGTCAAGGACGTGCAAGCCGTCGACGATGTCGGATCACTTCCACTCCGGGGTGTGGTTTCCAGCCGTGAACAACTGGAGCCGACCCCCGCGAACCTCCCGCCGGTCCTGACCCTCGAGGAGCTCGAGAGAGAGGTGGCGATGATCCCTGGGGTCGGGGCGGCGGATGGTCTTGGCTTCGTCGACCTTCCGCCCGGGTCACTCGCAACGGACACATCCCGCATCCCCCGCCCGGTGCGCGTCTTCGCCTTCGACAGGAGCTACCAGGCGCGCTACCCCTCGATCCGGATCGTGGCCGGAAGCTTCCGGCCCGCCTCGGCTCTTCTCAGCGTCGAGGCAGCCCGCGCCCTCGCGGCGGAGCCCGGCGTCACGCTCGCGCTGCGCATCCCCGGTCGCCGGATGCCGCTCTCCCTGCCGGTGAGCGGCGTGGTCGACCTGGCTCGCGCTCAGCCGTTGTTCTCCAGCCGGAAGTCCGCCAAGTTCGAGGAATTCCTGTACGTGCCGGACTCGGTCGTGGTCACTCCCGAGACGTTCCGGGACACGATCATCCCGGCGTTCGACAGGACTCGAGCCTCTGTCGGCAGCGTCATCAAGAGCTTTCCGGTGCTCGAGTTGGACGTGTTGGTCGACCGGTCACAGCTGCGGTCAGCCCCGGGAAGGGCTCTCGATCAAACGACGCGGATCTCCCGAGCGATCGCCAGCATCGGCCCTGAGCAGGACTACCTGATCGACAACATCTCCAACACGCTGGCCGTCGCCCGCGGCGACGCGGCCGTGGGCAAACGGATGTTTCTGTTCCTCGGCCTCCCAGGCGTCCTGATGGCCGCCTTCTTGGCGGCATACGCGGGCAGCATCCTGTCGGTGGCACAGCGCCGTGAACAGGCGAACCTCCGGGTCCGTGGAGCCCACCGAGGGCACCTCCGAAAGATCGCGATCTACAAGGCGCTGGCGTTCGCGAGCACCAGCTCCATCCTGGGGATCGCGCTCGGCCTGGCGTCCGCGGTCGTGATCCTCGGATGGACCACATCCTTCGAAGCTGTCCCGGGAGACCTGGTCGTTTCCGGACTCATCGCGGCGGGGGTCGGGTCGGTGATCACGGCCCTTGCCTTGTACATCCCGGCTCGACGCTCGGTGAGCCATGAAGTCACCCAGGAGCGCAGAGAGATGCACGTGGCGCAGGTTCCTGACTGGAGGCGCCTCCGGCTCGACCTCGCCCTGCTCGCGACCGCAGGCGTCGCCGAGGTGATCGCCGTCCGAACCGGCGCCCTCGATCCCCTGCCTGGGTCGGTGTACTCAGGCCTGGCGATCACCCTCCCATCCCGGCTCGTCGTGGCGCCCCTGTTCGCCTGGGTCGGGGGCTTGCTGCTCTCCGTGCGATCGCTCCTCGCGATCGCGGCGCGTCTGCCGGCACCCTCATCCCACCGGTTCGGCCCGGTCCTCAGGGGGATCCTGAGCCGCAGCCTCCGGCGGAGGTCCTGGGCCCTCGCCACGGGGACCATCGGCCTTGGACTGGTCGTGGCGTTCGGGATGAGCCTGGCCATCTTCGCCGCCACCTATGAAGCTGCGAAGACGGCCGACTCCAGATTCGTCGTGGGCTCGGACCTCCGCATCACCCCGAGCGCCTTGAGCAACGATCTTCATCGCTCGAGCGACACCTCGGAGCTCACGGTCCCTGGTGTGTCTGCCGTGAGCCCGGTGGTGTTCAGGCTCGAGAACTCGGTGCTGATCGGGCCCCATAACCAGCGCCGGAAGAACCTCGCGGCGATCGATCCTGCGAGCTTCGCGAACGTCGCACCCTTGCCGGACTCGCTCTTCGTCGATCGATCGGCCGCCGGCACGTTGGCGGCGCTCGGGGCCGACCCGCAAGGGCTCTTGGTGGACGCAGAGACGGCGGATGACCTTTCGGTCGAGACGGGCGACAGGGTCACGGTCATCCTCGCCCTCGGGACGCGCCGAGAGACCCAAGAGAGCTTCCGTGTGGTCGGGGTGTTCGATCGTTTCCCGGGTTTCCCCGAGGGCGCGAATCTCGTCGTGAACCGAAGCCGATACGAGGAGGCGACCGGACTGCAGCGGATCGACCTCTTCCTCGCCGAGGTCATCGACCGCAGCGCTACGGGTCTGGCCCGGGCGATCGCTGCGCTCCGCTCCGGCCCGGGCAAGGACGTCCCCTTCCATATCGACTCCACGGAGACGACCTTGGACAAGGACCAGTCGAGCCTGACCGCGGTGAACGTGAACGGCTTGGTTGCCTTGGACTCCCTCTACGTGTTGCTGATGAGCGCCGCGGCGATCGCGATGTTCATCTTCGGCCTGATGCTGCAGCGTCGCAGGGAGTACGTCACCCTCCGAGCACAGGGCCTGGGGATGTGGGAGCTGCACGCCTTGGTCCTCGCCGAGGCAGCGCTGGTGGCGGTCTGCGGGCTGGCAGCCGGGCTCCTCGTGGGCTCGGGGATCGCGTTCCTGTTGGTGCATGTCCTGCGAGCGTTGTTCGTCCTCGACCCCGCGCTGACCTTCCCTGCCGGACACATCGCGATGCTCTCGATCCTTGTGCTGACGGCGACCCTCGTCTCCGGTCTGGCCGCCACCGAGATCCTTCGCCGTCTCAAGCCGACGGAGATCCTGCGAGAAGAGTGAGCTGCGCAGATCGCGGCGTCCGCTAGCCTCTCCACCCTCGCGCTCGGCCTTCGGCGGCGAGATCGGGGTCGTAGGTCGGATCGTCGTTCGGGATCGAGCCGAACAAGTTGCCGGCACCCTTCACCGCGGCAATAGCTGGGGGCGAAGGTGTCGATCGAACCATTCCTGCGTCCGCCGGATCGCGTCGAGCGCGTGCGCCCGCTCCACAGGCACGTGTCCCTCACGGGGGTAGATGACGAGCTCGACCTCGGCGCCGGAAGCCGCGATCGCCCGGTAGAGCTCCTCGCCCTGCCCGAGTGGGGTGCACCGATCCTCGGCGCCCTGGATGATGAGCGTCGGTGTCGTGCACCGGTGGGCGAACGTGACCGGCGAGCGCTCCACGTATTGGCTGGTCGGGTCGTTCCACTCACCCTCCAAGATCGCGTGGTCGTACCACCACACCTCCGAGGTCAGGTGGAACGACACGTAGTTCGACACGACGGACATCGCGACAGCGGCGCCGAAGCGATCCGTCTGGCCAACAGCCCAGCCCGCCATGTAGCCGCCGTACGACAACCCCGAGATGCCGAGCCGATCAGGGTTCGCGAAACCCTCGGCGACACAGTGATCGACGCCGGCCATGATGTCCCGGTAGTCGATGCCCCCGCCGTCGCCGATCACGCCCTGCGCGAACGCGTGTCCGCGCCCGATGCTCCCTCGGGGGTTCGGGAGCAGACACGCGTACCCCGCCGACGCGAGCAACACCGCATTGGGCTCCGAGTCAGAGAAGTATGCGCCCCAGTTCCACGTGGGTCCGCCGTGCACGCACACGATCATCGGCAGCGGTCCAACCGCTCCGTGGGGCGTCATGAGCAGACCTTCGATCTCGACGCCGTCCTCGCCGGTCCACCGGATCGTGCGCACGTCGGGGAACACCCGCCCATCCACGATGTGGTCGTTGAAGCTCGTCATCCGCGCCCACCGGCCCGCGGCGTGATCGAAACGCGCGAGCTCCGGCGGTAGTCCGTGTGCTTGGTGCGTGGTCCACACGGTAGCGGCGTCCTCGGTGATCGCGCAGGAGGGTGTGGTCACGGCGTCGCCGATGAATGCATCGTCCCGCCACCGCTCCTCCCGCCGACCGTCCAACCAGACTCTGCCGCAGGCGTTCCCGGTTCCCTCGGTGCTCGCGTACCAGAGCGACGCGTCGTCGCACCATGACGCCAGACCCACGGTCTGCAGATCCGGCCATGGGTCGGTCGCCGCGCCGGTCGCGAGGTCGATGAGGACGAGGTTGCCGGCGAGCAGTCCGTGGTCGCTCGCGTACCCCTCGACGACCACGGCGCGACCTGCGTCCGGTGAGAGCGCCAGACCCTCCATCTGCCACGTCGGTTCGTACACGGTGCGGGCCGTGCGCGCTTCGAGATCCAGTTGTGCGACCACCCCCTGGTACCAACCCGATCCGGAATGATCGCGGGACACGATCGCGACGACGGTCGCGTCACCGTCCCAATCGACCTCCCACACGCTCAGGTCGGGCGGACCGACCTCGGCGACGTCGCTCGACGCGAGGTCGATCAGGAAGAGACGCCGTCTGGCATCTCCGGGCCTGCGCACCAGCGGATCCGACGCCGGCGTCGCGCCGTTGACGGCTCGGGCGCTCCAGTCGAGTCCGTACGAGCCGGGATCGGCCGCGAGTACCAACAGTCGGGCGCCGTCAGCTGACCAAGCGACACTCTCTGCGGATCCCACCAGCGTGGCGGCGAGCGTGGGCTCGCCTCCGTCGGCGGAGATCGTGTAGGGGAGCTGGTGCCCCGGGGTGATCCGATCCGAGAGGAACGCCAGGCGCGAGCCGTCGTCCGACCATGCGGGCGTCCGGTCGCTCCACGCGCCACTCGTGAGCCGTAGGGGCCGCTCGCCCGCCTCGACCTCGGCGACGTACAGGTCGCTCGGCACGAACGATCCCACGTCGGCGACCGTGGCATGCAACGCGAACGCGAGCCTGGATCCGTCGGGCGAGAACGTCAGCTCTGCGGGCGTCCGGACATCGAGCAAGAGCTCGGCGGTGGGTCCTTCGAGACGTTCGAGGGCGGGATCCATGGCGCGTATCTTCGCCGCCGAAGCGGGCGAACGCGAGCGGGACGCGCGCCATCCGCGAAGGTGCTACCGTTGCCCGCGACCCGGGAGGTTCCCCTATGTCCACCAGTGACGACATGCTGCTGCCGCCGCCGCCGAGTGCCGAGCAGATCCGCAGACGAGAGTTCGCCACCGTTCGGCGCGGCTACGACCCCGAGCAGGTACGCGCCTATCTCGCCTCCGTCGCGGACCAGATCGAGCTGCTGGAGCAAGAGCTCAATCAGGTGCGTCTCGAGCTGAGTTCGGCTGCCTCCAGGGGCGAGCTGACGACAGACCAGGCCACCGCATCTCCCCCCGCGCCGCCGGCCGAGGACCCGTACGAGGCGCTGTCGAAGCGCTTCGCCGGACTGATCGAGACGGCGGATCAAGAGGCCGAGAAGATGCTCGAGAACGCGAAAGCGGAAGCGAAGCGAGCCCTCGACCAGGCGAGGAGCGAAGCCGACCGGATCAGGGTCGACGCGCAGGCGCACGCCGAGGAGGGCCGCCAGGAGGTCGCGGATCTTGTCGAGCGAGCGACGACGGAAGCCGATCGCGTGTTCTCGGCCCTCGGCGAACGCCGGAGGAGCCTCGCCTCTCAGCTCGAAGGGATGCGCGCGAAACTCATCGCGATGGCGGAGGATCTCTCGATCCCGATCGAAGAGGCCGCAGCGGCCGACACGGATGACGCCGAGGCCCCGGAGGTCGGCGACGAGGACGCCGAACCCCCACCCGACGCTCGACAGGCCGACGCTCGACAGGCCGACGCTCGACAGGAGCGCGTTCCACTGAGGAGGGAAGGGCCCCTCGACATCCCCGATCTCGAGCCACTCGATGTCGGCCTCGAAGAACGCCACGACTAGCCCTCCTTCTCTGCGCGACGATCGGATCCTGCCGTTCACCCGTGTGCTCGCCGTGGTCGTCACCGCGATCCTCGTGACGGCGTGGGTCGTGCTGTACCTCTGGCCGGAGCAAACGGACCGGCGGTTCGCCTGGACGGTGGAGCCGACGATGACCGCCATGCTGATGGGCGCCGGCTACGGCTCGGCGGCTCTCTTCTGGACGAGGGTGGCCGCAGGACGACGGTGGCACGCGGTCGGGCTCGGTTTCCTCCCCACCACCTTGTTCACCTGGATGCTCCTCGCGGCGACGCTCCTGCACTGGGACAAGTTCCATCACGGCACGGGCGTGTTCCGGCTCTGGCTCTGGGTCTACATCGTGACGCCCGTCGCCGTGCCTGCGGTCTGGGCGTGGAACAGGCGCAACGACCCCGGCGTCCCGGACACGAGTGACCCGCCGTTCCCGAAGGCGGTGGTTGCGGCACTCATCGCATCGGGCGTGGTGATGCTGGCGATCGCCGCCTGGCTGTTCCTCTTCCCGTCGAGCGCGATCGGTGTGTGGCCGTGGACGCTCACGCCGCTCACCGCTCGCACCGTCGCCGCGTTCGTCGCGCTGCCGGGCGTCGCCTGGCTCGCGATCGCGGCGGACGGTCGCTGGTCCGCGACGAAGGCGGTCGTGGAGACGCTGGCGCTCGGGCTCGTGTTGCTCCTGATCGCCGTCGCGAGGGCGTGGGAGGAGTTCGATACGAGCCGCCCGCTGACGTGGGCCTACGTTGGCGGCCTGGTGGGGACGCTCGCGGCACTCGCCGTCTGGTACGTCTGGATGGAGCGCCGTACTTATGACCCCGGGAAACTCAACAGGACGCGTGATGGATGGACGTCGCGCGCCCTTGACCGCGAGCGGCGATGTCACCGGCCACATGTGCCAGCGTGGATCGGATCAGATTTGACCGGGAGAACTCCTCACTGGCAGACTCCCCTGATCGGCTTACGGAAACTGAGGGGGAATCAGCTGTGCGAAGGACTCGTCGGATCGTGGCGCTCGGCACCATCACCTGTTCGGTCCTCCTGCTCGTATCGCTGATCGCGCCCACGGCGGCCTGGGCGCGGCCACGGATCAGGGTGTTGCTATCGGGATTGTCGTCGCCCAAGGGCTTGGCGCTCGCTTCCGATGGCAACCTGCTCGTAGGGCAAGGAGCTTTCGGCCCGCCGGGGCCAGTGCTGATCTATCTGCTGAGGGGTCCCGACCGCGGCCAGACCATCGAGATCACCGATCCAGTGAACGTGATGGACGTCGCTGAGGCGCCCGATGGCTCGGGATGGGCCATCGGTGGTGACCGGGTGCTCTACCGGCAGGCACCCGCCGGGGAGATCGAACCTGTCCTGGATATCGCCGCCTACCAGGCGACCGACCCGGATCCCTTCGACCAGGAAGGCGCACCCACCGAATCCAATCCCTACGGACTGGGCATCCTCCCCACGGGCGATGCGCTGGTCGCCGATGCTGCCGGCAACGACCTGCTCCGCGTCACGGCCGAGGGTGATGCCACGACCATGGCCCGCTTCGATGTCGAGAGCATCTCGACGAGCCACCTCCCACCCGAGGAGGACTTCCCGCCGAGGATCGACGCCGAGGCCGTGCCCACCACTGTGACGATCGGCCCCGACGGTTGGGTCTACGTGGGCGAGCTCAAAGGCTTCCCGTTCCGTCCCCGGACCTCCCGGATCTGGCGGATCGATCCGAACGCCGACGGGGTGCTGTGCTCGGCGAACACTCCGACCGCCGGCTGCTCATCCATCGAAGGGCGGTTCACGTCGATCAACGACATCGCGTTCAACCTGCAGAACTCGACGCTCTACGTGTACCAGCTCGCCGCGGACGGAGCGCTCGCGTTCGAAGCGGGATTCGAGACCGGCGAGTTCCCTCCGGCCGTGCTTCTGAAGGTCAAGGGTGATGAACGGACGCGGCTCGCAGTCGGTCGGCTGTCACAACCTGGCGGTGTCGTCGTCGCCCGTGGCGGGAAGGTATTCGTGACGGACGGGATGTTCAGCGACGGGCGCCTCGTCCGCGTGCGACGTTAGCGTCCCACCGGGGAGTCGCAGTCACTTAGCGCGCACGGTGACCCATATGCCCTCCGGAGTGACGCTGACCCCTGTTGGCAAGAACGGCATCGTTATGCGAGTCACATCGTTGCTTTTCGGGTCGATCCGCCACAGGGTGCCGTCTCGGGGCGTCGTTGCCCAGATCGCACCCAAGCCCGCTGCGATGTCCCAGACGCCTGCGGTTGGGTTGTGCACCGGCAGGGATACGAGGGAAGAGTCGCCTGATCCGACCGCCGAGTGGCGCCCAACTCTGGGCCCACCCCAGTCGCCCACCCAAACGACGTCGCCCTCGACCACGAGGAAGGCTGGATTGGCAGCAGCGGTGTCGATCGTTTCCACGGTTTCGGTCGCTGGATGGATGCGCGTGAGGCGTCCGGTGAAGAAGTTGCTCACCCACAGGTCACCGTAACCCTCCGACCACGCGAGGTCGTTCCCGAAATCGGCAAGGTCGATCGAGCGCTGCTTGCCCGTCGCTGGATCGACCTGCGTGACTATGTGTTGCTCGGGTGGACGATCTGCCCCGCCGACTTCAGTGATCCAGAGCGAGCCGCCGCCGTACGCAAGGCCCCGGTAGAAACCCTCGCCGCCAGGGACCGGCCATGTTGCTTCGAAGTTGAGCGTCGCCGCGTCGATTCGCACGACGTTCGCACTAGGCCCCGCGCCGCGTGGATAGCAGTTCGCGACCCAGACGTCGCCGGATGGGTCGGCGGCCAGCCCGCACGGCGCTAGTCCGCCTCCGACGACCACGGCCTTGTCCGTCGATGGGTCGATCCGCGTGAGCGTCCGATCGCCTGCATCGCGGAGGGCGCCGGAGTCGATATCCGCAGAACGTAGTGCGTGACCCAAACGAAGCCGCCGGCGGTCACGACTCGGTCCGGTGCGGCGCCGATCGGCACGACATCCGTTGGCTCGAACGTGGTCGGGTCGATCCGGACGAGGCTGTTCGGCACCACCACCTGAGGCGGCGCTTCCTCGCGGTTCGTCAGCGCAACCCCGAGTGACGCCCGCACCAACAAGGAACAGCGCTGCAGCGACAACGGCTGTCCATCTGCGGCCCTTCCGTTTCGGAGGGGCGGGGACCGCGAGGGGCGGAAAGGAGGTAGGAAGGCCGTCGATGTCGAGCTGGTAGAGCCGAACAGGCCGCGAGATGTCCTTCAGTCGGTACTCACCGAGATCCCTGAACGTGATCCCCGGTAGATCCTCTTCGTCATCCTCGAGGAGACCCGCGGTCGTGTGCGAGACGAGCACCTGCCCCCCATGCCCGACAGCGCCGATCCTCGCCGCGCGATGAACCGACAAGCCGACGTATCGATCGACCGTCAGTTCTGCCTCCCCTGTAAGGATGCCCATACGCACCTTGACGGATGCTCCTCCCGGCCACGAGTGGGCTGCGAGCGCTTTTTGGCACGCGGCGGCCGCGAGGACGGCGTCCTTCGCACGTGCAAAGGCGACAAAGAACGAGTCGCCCTGGTTGTCGATCTCCCTGCCGCCGTAGACGCCGAACGTTTCCCGAATGAGGCGATGGTGATCGGCGAGGATGTTGGCGTACTCGCGGCGATGCGAACTGAGAAGCTGCGTCGAACCTTCAATGTCCGTGAACAGAAAGGTCGCCGTGGCTGATGTCGCGTCGGACACGGCTGCATCATCCCGCACGATGCATCCGGTACCAACTCAGTCGACAACGCTCCCCCTCACTCTGCACCTGGTGAATCGACGCGGCGGGGGCAGGGGTGGTGTACCACCGCCTCCCGACACGATCGCCGCGTAGGCTCTCCACCCTCCCGCCACCCGGGCGACCAAACCGCGGCCACTGGCCTCCATCGCCCGACCGACGCCTCTCCTGCCCAGCTCCGCCGCCGCTAGGCTGTACTCGGACCATGCGCGGAGGCCTAGGGAGCTTCTCAACCAGGTCCTCGACCAGCTTTTCTACATAGCCCGCCCGCCCTCGGCCCTCGTAGCTCAGTGGATAGAGCAACGGTTTCCTAAACCGTGTGTCGCAGGTTCGATTCCTGCCGGGGGCACCATCTAGCTGAGAAGATGGCCGATGGGGTCTGATCGCGCCAGTCGGAACGTGAGCGCAAGACCGTTGCTGCAGGATCCCCGACTTCCAGTTGTCATGTCTTGGAGCGGCGGCAAGGATTCCGCGCTCGCCTTGTGGAGACTTCGCCAGGATCCGGCGTTCGACGTTCGCGCGCTGCTGACGACGATGACCGAAGGCTACGACCGGATCAGCATGCACGCGATCCGGGAAAGCATCCTCACACGGCAAGCATCTGAGATCGGCGTGCCGGTGGTTCGGGTGCCGATCCCGCCGGACTGCCCGGACGCGCTGTACCAACGACGGATGAGCGAGGCGCTCGACGACCCTCGGATCGCGGACGTGCTCCACGTTGCCTTCGGTGACCTGTTCCTTGAGGACGTCCGCGCCTACCGTGAATCGCAACTTGCGACGGCTGGCAAGCGGGGAGTCTTTCCGCTCTGGGGCGAGGACACGGCAGATCTCGCCCGTTCGTTCATCAAGGACGGTTTCCGTGCGATCCTGACCTGCGTCGACCCTCGACGGATGGATGCCTCCTTCGTAGGCCGCTACTTCGACGAGTCGCTCCTTCGAGATCTACCGGAAGGCGTGGACCCGTGCGGCGAAAACGGCGAGTTCCACACGCTTGTCTTCGAGGGGCCGATCTTTCCGCGCCCCATCCGCGTCGAGGTCGGTGACGTCGTGAGGCGAGCGGGGTTCGTCTTCTGTGACGTCCTGGCGAAGTCCGAGGAGTGAGACCTGGGCAGCCAGCCTAGACGCGTGTCTCGAAGGGTGGTCCTGAGTGCTTTGGCGGTCGGGGGCGTCTACCTGGCGCTACGTCGATGGAGCGGGCTGGATCGACGTCGTCCGAACGCGAGCACGACGCCGAGCTTGATCCCGAGCCCGACGTCCTCCCCGACCCAAGGCCTGTACAGCATCGACAACTGGCCCGGACTCGACTGGCACATGTTCGCCGAGACGAGCGTGTGGAACACGCCGTTGGACAAGTCGAGTGTGGACCCGAACTCCGCCGTGATGATCCGGACGCTCATGTCCGATGGGCCTCCCAGGGACATCACGGCGCACGTGCGATCGACGTGGGGGTTCCCGTTCTACTTCGCGCGGCCGCAGGATCCCGTGTACGAGATCGTCATCTCGGGGACGACCGCTCCGTTCGCGCATGAACTCAACGGGCTCTTCGTGCACTGCCCGGTCGGTGTCCAGACCTCGAGCGGGTCGGACGGTGTGTTCCGGTTGGTCGAGCAAACAGACGGGTTCACGTACCACTTCCAGCGGTCGTTGGTGGACGACACCGCTCGGGTCATCCACGCGGGGCGTTCGTATCGACTCGAAACGGATGGACCAGGGTTCCGGACATCAAGGAGCCGCCCACCGGCTTGGAGCCGATCCGGCCGGAGGAACTCGCCGCAGGGTTCGTCCGGCACACGGTGGGGATGCACGCCAGGTGCCTGTCGGGTCACAGCGTCGCTCCCTACGACCTGTCGGGGACGAAGGGCGTGACGTGCGACCCGATCAACGACCCGACGACACGGCTGTCGATGGGCAATGTCGTGTTCGTGGACATGACGGTCGCCGAGGTGGAGGCGCTGGACATCCCGACGTACCAGAAGGCGATCCTGAAAGGGCTGGCGGTCTACGGTGCCCTCGTGGGCTTCAACGGCTCGCGTGACTGGACGCTGACCTACGAAGCCCCGCAAGACCGGACCGCCTTCGGGAGGCCGGATCCTTATCTTGCGGCTGGGCTCCCCTCGACCCTGTCGATCGCCGATGCGCTCGATGCGGTCGGCGGGTGGGGCGCGAAGCTGAAGGTGCTCGCACCCTTCCCTCGACCGGTCTGACCCCCCGCCTGAACGGGCTTCGACTTTTTCGTCACGTGACCGCATCTCGGCTGATGCTGCGTGTGTCCCAGACCGGTCGGCTGATCGCATACATCACCCAATCGCGGTCGAACTCGTTCAGCGTTCCGACGAGCTCCCATCCGAGCCGCTCGAAAACGGTTCGCATCGGCACGTTGTCGGGATCGGTGGGTGCCTCGACGCGCTCGGCTCCCGCGTGCTCGAAGAGCCAATCGGTGAGCAGCGCAAGGGCTTCTCGGCCGTAACGCTTCCCTCGGGCGTCCTCGCGAAGACCGATCCCGACCTCGAACACGTTCGGCGGGAGCGGTCGCCCCGAGGGAACGAATGTCTGGATGCGCCCGATGGACTCGCCATCGAGGTCGATCGCGAGGTCGAGCCAGCCTTGATCCAACCGCCCGGAACGCTGCAGGCGTGACTTGAAGCTAGCCTCATCCGGAACGACCGCGATCGTCATCGGGTCGGCGTCGACCATGGCGCGCCACTCCTCCTCGATCTCCGCCGGGCGGAGCGCCCTCAGGAGAAGGCGTGGCCCTCGTATCTGGATGAGGGCAGACCGGTCAGGCTCGGCCGGATCCCGCTGGGACGTCATGAACCGGACCCTAGTCCCGAAGCCTCCAGCGGATAAGCGCATCGACACGTAGACCGGCGCCGTGGTTCACTCTCGCGACGACCGACCCCCCCGGAGGAAACCATGTCCCCTCGGATCCGTGGTTCCGCGCTGACCGTCGCTGCCGCGCTGCTCCTGACCGCCGCCGCATCGTCGCCTCTCACGCCCGCGGCTGCCGTCACGCCGGGCGACCCGGTGATCGCCGCCGTCGGCGACATCGCGTGCCAGTCCTTCTCCCAGAGCGACGGGGAGGGCGCATGCCGCTCCGACGAGGTCGCGGCCTTGATCACCCAGATCGCGCCCGATCGGTTCTTCGCTCTCGGTGACCTCCAGTACAACAACGGGAAGCTCGAGGAGTTCCTTCGCGTCTACGACAAGCAGTTCGGCCACCTCAACTCGATCACGATGCCGGCTCCCGGCAACCACGAATACGGAACGGAGGGCGCTCAGGGCTACTTCGACTACTGGGGCGCGGCCGCGCACGGCCCCGAGGGGTACTACTCGTTCGACATCGGCGCGTGGCATGTCGTATCGCTGAACTCCGATATCTGCCGTGACGATCCCGGCTGCGGGCCGGGCACGCCCCAGTACGACTGGCTGGCCGCAGATCTGGCCGGGAACGACGCCATGTGCACTCTCGCCTTCCAGCACCACCCGGTGTTCGATTGGCGTACCTGGCAGAAGTTCGTCGACCCCGACGATCCGCGACCGAACGGCGGGTCGGAGAACGCGATGTATCTCGACGTGTGGCGATTGCTGGACCGCGAGGGAGTGGACGTGATGCTCAACGGTCACAACCACATCTATCACCGGTGGGCTCCTCAGCACGCCGACGGCCAGCGCGCGGCAGATGGCATCCGGCAGTTCACGGTCGGCACGGGCGGGCGGTCCCTGTACCCGCTGGGGAAGAAGCCAAGGCCCGGGAACCTGCTCGCCGTGCAGAACAAGTCGTTCGGCGTGTTGCGGATGACGCTGCACGACGATAGCTACGACTACGCCTGGGTCGGACTGCCCACCGATCCGGTCTTCCGGGACCGTGGGTCGGTCGCGTGCCAGTGACTCGATCGCCTCTCGTTCGAGTGGCGTTGCCCTGAGATCGTGGACATCGCAGGGTTCCTCGCGGTCGCGACGCTCGTGGTCGTGACGCCTGGACCCGACATGGCCCTCGTCGCCCGGAACACGTTCGCGGGCGGTCGCATCTCCGGGCTCGCCACCTCGGCAGGGACGTGTACAGGCTTGCTCGTACACGCGACGGCGGCTGCCCTTGGGCTGTCGGCCGTACTGCTCGCGTCGTCTCAGGCGTTCACCGTCGTGAAGATCGCGGGAGCCGCATACCTGATCTTCCTCGGGATCCGAACGATCATCGGCGCCGGTCGCAACACGTCGTTCCGTGAAGCGGAGAAGGCCACCGATCTGTGGGCTGCCTATCGGCAGGGCGTACTGACCAACGTCCTCAATCCGAAGGTCGCGGTGTTCTTCCTTTCGCTCTTGCCGCAGTTCATCGATCCGGGGTCGGGGTTCACATGGCGCCTCCTGCTGCTCTCAGGACTCTTCATCGCCATGGGGGTGATCTGGCTCACGATCTACACGCTCGCGCTTCACGCCGTCGGCCCATTCGTCGGCCGCCCGCGAGTCAGGACCGTCGTCGAAACGGTCACCGGTGGTGTGCTCCTGCTGCTCGGCGCCAGGCTGGCTCTCCAAAGACGGTAGACCCCCGGCGACTCTCGGTCAGCTGACTCGGGCGCCGTCCTTCCAGACCTGCTCGATGCGCCCGGCAAGGGTCCCGAAGTCGAACGGATCGCCCTGCACCACGACGACATCGGCGATGTTGCCGGGAGCGAGCGTCCCGAGCGTGTCTTCCAAACCCATCAGCTCTGCCGCGCTCGACGTCGCGGCGGTGAGCGCCTGCTCGGGGGTGAAGCCGTTCGAGGCCATCAGTTCGAGCTCCCGCAGATTCGTACCGTGTGGCGCCACCGGACAGTCGGTACCCATCGCGATCCTCACGCCGGCCTTCGCCGCGCGGCTGAACGCCTCGAGTTCAGGACGTCCGAGCGCGCGCATCTTCTCTCGGACAGCCTCGGATACCTGCGGGTTCTCGGCGATCGCTTCAGTTGTGTCTCCCGCGGTGAGGGTTGGCACCAACCAAGTCCCGTGCTCGAGCATCAGCTCGATACCTTCGTCATCGATGAACGTGCCGTGATCGATCGAGCGAACGCCGGCGCGGACGGCCCGCTTGATCCCCTCTGCTCCGTGTGCATGCGACATGACCGACCGACCGAGATCCGCCGCGGTCTGAACGATCGATTCGACCTCTGCCTGGGAGAAGTTGGGCTGCCTCGGATCGTCCGAAGGCGAGAGGAACCCGCCGGAGGACGCGATCTTGATCACATCGGCGCCTGCCCGAACGACCTCGCGCACCTTCGCGGCCACGCCTTCAACACCGTCACACACGCCGCTCGGCATCCCCGGATATGTCTGCCCCCACATCCCCGTCGCGCCACTCGGGAGCCATGGATCGTTGTGGCCTCCCGTCATCGACAGCATGGTGACGCTGATCTGCATCCGAGGACCGACGAGCGACCCCTCATCGATCGCGAGGCGCATCCCCGCGTCCGCACCAGCAGCATCGCGCACGGTGGTGATCCCGCACGCAAGCGTCCGCCGCATGTTCTCCGAGACGCGGTAGAACGGCGTGCTGAAGGGCTCGTGCATCACGCGGACCTCGTCGAAGTCCTCGTACCGGGAGACCATGTGCACGTGGGTGTCGAACAGACCCGGCAGCAGCGCTTTGCCCGAGCAGTCGATGCCATCATCCCCATCGAGGCCTGATCCGACATCGGCGATCCGGCCATCCTCGATGACCACGTCTGCGTCCGCGAGTGGGGCGCCCGTCCCGTCGAAGACCCTCCCACCATGGAACACGATCCTGCTCACCGGTACCTCCTCGCGACGCACCGTCGCGTCCCGCTGCGGGGCATAGCTCGGATCTCAGGTGGCCCCGGAACGCCGATCGTCCTCGAAGGAGTTCTTATTCGCAGCTCGCGTTCCGAACATCGATCCGGTCGCGATCCGAGGACCTATCGACCCCTTTCCCGCAGTTGATGACGTCCCTCGCCTTGTCACTCGTATGGAACGTGTCCCTTCCGAGGGAACCGATGACGCTGTCACGGCCGCCGTTGTCGTTGATCCTGTCGTTCCCGGCCCCGCCGTTGACGAGGTCGGCGCCGCTGTTCCCTCCGTTCAGGACGTCGTTCCCGCTGCCCCCGGAAAGGATGCTGGGAACGAGTTGCCCTCCTACCAGGATGTCGGCGAACGCGGTGCCCGTGAGCCGTTCCACGCTCGCACGAACGTCGTCGCCTTCGGCGGCTCCGCCCTGTCCGTCGCCACCGGCGCGGTTCTGGTTGACCACCACCCCGCTGGTTCGGCCCGCGTAGCTGACCCTGTCGTCCGCGCCGAGGCCACCGTCCAGCACGTCGGCTCCGAGTCCGCCGTTCAAGGTATCCGCACCGTCCTCGCCGAAGAGATCGTCATCACCGTCGAAGCCGTTCAGCGTGTCGTTGCCGACACCACCGATCAACGTGTCGTCGCCCGTGTCGCCATCGTTCGCCGTGGGATCGGGATCCACACCGCCGCTCAGGCGGTTCGCGGCGCTCGATCCCGTGATCATGTCGTCGCCCGGTCCTCCGGTGACGTTCTCGACGGTGGCCTTCACGTCGTCGGCCTCACCGAGCTCGCCGTCATCGGCGCCGGCCCCGATCGTCACGGTCACGGGCCCGGCGGCTGCCGAGTAGTCGACCGTATCGCTGGTCCCGAGGCCGCCGCTCAGGATGTCGCCAGCTGCTCCGCCCACGAGGACGTCGTTGTCGCCGTCACCGTTCAGCGTGTCGGCGCCGCCGCCACCATCCAGCGTGTCATTTCCAAGGTCACCCTTGAGCCTGTTCACGTTCGCGTCGCCGGTGAGGATGTCGTTACCGGTCGCGCCCGTGACGTTCTCCGTATCGACGTTGTCGTTCTCGCCTGCGGCCCCGTCGTTGGCGACGCCGTCCAGCGAGACGTTCAGATTGACGGCGCCGTCGTAGTCGGCGGTGTCGATGTCGGCGCCGCCGTTCAGGATGTCGTTGAGACCCCTACCGTCGAGGGTGTCGTCGCCGGCGTCGCCGTTCAGGGTGTCGTTCTGTGATCCCCCTGTGAGGTCGTCGTTCCCATCTCCACCGGAAACGCTCAAGGGCATATCCAGGCCCGTGGAGGTCAGGATGTCGTTTTCCCCGAAGAGGGACACATCGATCTTTGTCACGACTCCACCTTGCTTGGAGCACCGAACTCTGGTGGTGACAACTGGGTCGGTCTCGCAGCCCGAACCGGGCGTCTCTCCTGCGGTCGTGTCATCGACGAAGACGTACTGGGTCGTGTCGTTGAGACTCACCTGATTGACCGTCGCGTCCCCCGTGACCGTCACGGTGTCCGCGGCAACCGCGACCGTGGTCGCGGCTGCGAACGCCGCGGTGGGAAGCCCGAACAGCGCGATGAGCGCAAGCACGAGCCCTCCCCACGACAACCGCTTCAGCGCAGAACGTGAAGCACCGGCATGATCCCTCATCGAGCCATCCTCCTTGTCAGGATCGTCTGCGGCAGACCTCGGTGGGTCCGCGGACAGACGCGAATCAGAGCGAAAACCAACCCCTCATAGATACCATCCAGGCCGACGCGGGCGAAAGAGACATTCGGCTGAATCGGCCTCGGATCGACAAGCCGATCGTGTTCGGACAACACGGCACACCCGAGGCGCGCTCCAACGGTTGATCACACATCCCCTGTCTGTAGTTCCCTCGGTTGACCCCCTAACCAGCCGACTTGCGTTCGATCATCGCGAGTGCTTCCATCCAACGCTTCATACCCCCGGCTCAAGTGGTGGATCCCATCTGCCCTGGCATGCGTACGACATGGGATCCCGCCCACGACCCGACCGACGATCAGGCCGCTGCTTTGGCGTGCCGGAAGGAGGAAGGACGTGCGGAGAACCCTCTTGATCATCACCTCGGTGGCGCTCGTCACATTCGGAGCGGCTCCCGTCCGAGCTTCATCCGTCAAGATCGAGTGCGGTGCATCGCACTTCGCGCCGGATGACCCGATCGTGTTCCCCGGTCAGCGTGGCGCCGCTCACATGCACGAGTTCTTCGGGAACACCAGCACGAACGCCTCGTCGACCTATGCGTCGATGCTCGGCAAGCCGACGACGTGTCCCCTCGCGGGTGACACGGCGGCCTACTGGATCCCAACGCTCCTCAACTCGGCCGGTCAGCGGATCCCCGCACGGCGGATGACCGTGTACTACCGCGATCGGCCCATCGAGTCACGGATCGTCACACCGTTCCCACCCGACTTCCGGATGATCGCCGGCGCGCCGACGGCGGGCGTGTGGGGATTCAACTGCGACGGGAACGCGTTGACCCGGTCGGCTCTGATCGATTGCTCGAAGCAAACGCCGGGTCATACATATGTGCGCGCGACCGTCATCTTTCCGAACTGCGGGAAGCGGGACGCCCTGGGGAACATCGTGAAGGACTCCGCAGATCATCGGAGCCATGTCGCGTACCCGATCTCGGCGAGCGTGGGATGCCCGGCTGCATTTCCCGTCCAGCTGCCGCACGTGAAGGTCAACGTCCGGTTCGATGTGAGCAACTGCATCATCGCAAAGTGCCGCCTCTCTTCCGACATGATGTCGCCCTGCACCGGCAACGGCTGTTCGCTGCATTCGGACTTTTGGAACACCTGGAACCAGGCATCACTCGTCAACATGGTGAACGCACAGCTCAACTAGTCACACACCACCACGAAGTCAGCGGCGCCCCGCGAGAGACACCCGCACGAAGTGCGGGTGTCCCTCCTTCTTCCCCACGCTACGGATCTCGTTTCGCGCCGAGTTCGTCGACCCATTCCCGAAGCCGCGGCAGATGTTCCGCGTAGTGCTCCGGACCTGCCTTGCTGATCCACCGATCGGCCTCGGTCGAGCTTTCGGGGAGTGAGATCCACGCCCGCATCATCCGGTTGCGCGCGATGATCGCCTGAGCGCGCACGTCCCGAAATCCGACGTCGTGCATCGAGTCGTAGAACGCCTGGTTCATGGCGTCGACGTCGATCTCCTCGGGGCGGAACGTGTGGGACCGGATCCTCTCCAGGACGACGCCGGCTTCGGCGGCCCAGCTGCCGATGTGGGCGACGAGATCTTTCGCGGACCACCCCTCGGCGAAGTAACCGGGCTCCTCGACCTTGTCTTTCGGCAGGGAGTCGACGAGCTCGTGGAGCTCCGCCCAGAGCCGATCTTCCTGGGCGATCAGCTCGCGAGCAGTCTCCCGTTGCGACACGCGCAACAGTATGACGCGACACGCCCGGCAGGGGCAGAGAGATCGAAGGTCCGCATCTGATCGGCCGTCCGGGGACCGATGCTAGGGTCCGATGAGGTGCCCGACCTCGAGAGCGTCCTCACCGGACTGAACGATTCCCAGCGTGAAGCCGCCCTCGCGCTGCGCGGTCCCGTCGCGATCCTCGCCGGCGCGGGGACGGGCAAGACCACCACGATCACGCATCGCATCGCCTGCCAGGTTCGGGGCGGTGCGTTCGACGCGTCCCAGATCCTCGCGGTCACCTTCACGGACAAGGCCGCCGGCGAGCTGAAGCGGCGCCTCCAGGCGCTCGACGTCGAAGGGGTTGAGGCGCGCACGTTCCACTCGGCCGCCCTGTCACAGCTGTCGCGCCTGTGGTCCCTGCACACGGGCGAACCCCTTCCTGAGGTGTTGGACCGCAAGGCCCCGCTGATCGCCTCGCTCGCGAACGCCCTGCCGCCGCCTCACAAGTTCCTGCCGCGGCGTGAGCTCGCCACCGAGATCGAATGGGCCAAGAACCGGATGATCTCGCCGGCTCGATACCTCGCCGAGCTCGACGAGCACGACCCGCCGATCCCCGCGGAGCTGATGCTGCGGATCTACGACGGGTACGAGCGTCGCAAGCACGCGATGGGCCGGCTGGACTTCGAGGACATGCTCGGACTCGCCCTCCGACTCTTCGACGAGCACCCGGATGCCGCCCAGGCTGTGCGATCGCGCTTCTCCGCGTTCACCGTGGATGAGTTCCAGGACGTGAACCCGCTGCAGGCGGCGTTGCTCGATCGGTGGCTCGGCCCGCGCGACGACCTGTGCGTGGTGGGCGACGACTACCAGACGATCTACGGGTTCACCGGCGCGTCGCCCGAACACCTGCTGGATTTCACACGACGGTTCCCAGACGCAACGGTCGTCCGTCTCGAGGAGAACTACCGCTCCACACCGGAGATCCTCGACCTCGCGAATCGCCTCGCGCCTCGCCTCGGTGGGATACGGAAGACCCTTCGTTCCAACAGACCCTCGGGCCCACCACCGGTCGCGCGTGCCGAACCCAACGAGGAAGCCGAGGTCGCGGCCGTCGTCGAGGCAGTGCGGCGACTTCATGACGATGAGGGCGTACCGCTCGAGGAGATCGCGGTGCTGTACCGGATCAACGCACGGTCCGAACCGTTCGAGGAGGCCTTCGCCTTCGCCGGCGTCCCGTATCAGGTTCGCGACGGAGGCTTCCTGCGGCGACCCGGACCTCGCGGAGTCCTGCAGCGGCTGAAGCGGGCACGCGTCGGCGCCTCGGTGGCCGATTCGGTCGCAGCCATCACCGACGAGCTCGGATACGACCCCGAGGCGTCGCCCGATGCCGACGAGGAAGTCACGCGCCAGTCCGACCTCGCGCGCATGCGGTCTCTCGCGTCGGAGTTCGAGAGTGCCCAGCCCGGTGGCGATCACGCGGCATTCCTGATCGAGCTGACCCATCGCTTCTCCACCGAGCACAGCGGTCGTGGCGTGAACCTGCTCACCTATCACCGCGCGAAGGGACTGGAGTTCGATGCCGTGTTCCTTCCGCGCCTCGTCGACGGGGAGCTGCCGTTCCGTGCGGGGCGTGCAAAAGCAAACCCCCAGGAAGAACGGCGGCTGCTCTATGTCGGGATCACGCGAGCTCGCCGGTACCTCTTCCTCACGTGGCCCGTGGACGGTCGCTCACGGCCCAGCCCGTTCCTCGACGAGATGGACCTCGTGCCCGCGGCCCAGCCCGGAAGGTCATCGGCTCCGCGGGCGGCCGTCACGGTGGGACACGGAGGACCAACGTTCGAGCGGCTGAGGGAATGGCGCCGCAAGCGGGCGCAGGCCGACGGTGTGCCCGCATACGTCGTGTTCCACGACCGGACACTCCAAGAGATCGCCGAGCGCAGATGCAAGGACTGGGCAGACCTCGCGGCGGTTTCAGGTGTGGGACCCGCCAAGCTCGAACGCTACGCGGACGAGATCCTCGCCATCGTCGCGTCAGGCTAGCGATACCCGTTCCACAGCACGTCCTATCGTCGGGTGGTCCGATCTCTGAACAGGTGGCCGCAGTCGATGCACTTCATGTTCACGCGCGCGCCGGGTCCCGCGTGCGTGAACGGCTGCGTGTGCGCGGATCCGCACGACGGGCACTCAGGGCGGCGAGCGACCGCCTCGGGAGGGGGCTTCGGCGGAGGGGGCTTCGGGCCGTCGGAGTGCTCGTCCGATGCCACGGACTACCGCCCCGAAGAGGAGGACCTGTCCGTGCCCTTGCCCTTCGCTCTCTTGGCTTCGCGCTTCTCCTTGAGTGTCTTGCTCGCCGCCTTCTTGTCTTTCGCGCCGCCCTTGTCCTTGTTGGCCATGTGTTTCCTCTCTCGAACGTGCCGCCGACACACCCTGACGAACTCCGCGTGCCGCTTCCACTGTCTCACCAGACGGCGACTCCACGACGAGATCGAGGCCGAGAAAGAGAGAGGCCCAGGCGTCGCCCGGGCCTCTCATGCGCGGGACATTAGCCGATGACCCGCGGGCTTGATCTTCGTTGGCAAGGTGCTTGTCTCGCCGAGCTACGTTCTACCCGGCGCCGGCGACGAACAAACGACCGAGCAACACCGACCGGTCCGTTTGCGCCTAGAAGGCCCCGGGTAGCTGCCCTCCGTGAACACGTTGTTGACCCGGGCGTCCCGCGGGGCTGCGTGGGGCGCGATCGCGACCGTGCCGATGTCGGCGGTCATGCTCGCCGGTCAGCGGCTCGGGTGGATGAAGGAGCAACCTCCCGAGGCCCTGACCGAGGAGGCTCTGGGGCGGTCCGAGCTCCTGGAGGAGAAGTCGGTCGAGGTCGTCCACTCGCTCGCGGTCGCGAGCCACTTCGCGTTCGGCGCCGCCGGCGGCGCTCTGTTCGCCCTGCTGGGGCAGGCGGCGCCGAACGCCGCCGCCCTATCGACCGGAGTCGCGTTCGGGCTCGGGATATGGGGGGCGAGCTACCGAGGATGGATCCCGGCGATGAACATCCTCCCTCCCGACCAGCATCCGGGCAGGCGTGGCACGGTCGTGATGATCGCGGCGCATGCCGTGTACGGGGCCACCCTTGCAGCCCTGAGACGGAGGTCGCCGCAACGGTGAGATACCGAGTCGAGGCGAGCGATGTCGCCCCTTGCCTCGATGGGGTGTGCCAACAGGGGCGCACGGGTATAGCGCCAGGGGCAAGCTCTCGCTCACAAGGAGGAAGGCATGAAGAGGCTCCTGACACTCGCACCGATCGCGGCGCTCCTCGCGGCATGCGAAGACGCAGGCAATTCCGGGGACGACAATCTGCTGACGGGCGGATCGCTCGTTCTCATCGTCATCATCGTCGTCATCGTCCTCGTGGTTCGGAGGCGCAGGTAGACGAAACTCTGAGGAAGGTCGGTGCGATCCGGGACACTCCGGATCACCGAGGGTCGGGGCGGTCGAGGTTCCAGTGTCGGGCCTCGGAGCACAGCCACTTGTCGTCACCGCGGGGCGCGAGGACGAAGAACGTGATCGTGCGCTGGCTGCCCTCGTGGTCGGTGTAGAGCAACTCGATCCCGAACACGCGTGGCGCCTTCACGGCCTCGACGAGCGCGGCGTACTCCGGATCGTCGGGGTCGCGGATCGCTGCTTGCCAGAAGCCGACGTCTCCCCCGGGGAGGTACAGATCACGCGTCTGCGGGCGGAACTCGTCGGGCTCCGCGTGAGGATGCTCCGCCAGCAGTTCGTGCAGCCCCAGGTGCCATCCCTGGATCACGCCGATCCCCGAACCCGCGTTGCGGAGCGACATCGCCAGGTACACGTTCTGATCGGCGATCTCGACATGTGCCTCGGAACCCTTCAGCAGCGCCCAGTGTTCGTCTCCCCACATGATCTTCTGGGAGACATCCTCGAGCCGTGAGGGCATGAGCAGCGGCCGGATCCCGATCTTCATCGAGTACTCGGTCAGCCGGGCTGAGCGGTTCGCGGAACGGACGGCGGCGAAGGTCGCGATCGCCAGGACGAGCGTTCCACCCGCCGTCGCAAGCGCCGCGATCGTCGTCCAGTCGACCACCGGAGCGAGCCTAGCGGCTCCCGCGGCCTTCGCTGAGCACGCACGCCCGGCCACACGCGAACGCAGACCTGTCCGGGAAGCGCTACGCTCCCCTCCTACGTCCGGAAAGGATCCGAGATGAGCGATATCCCCGGCGGGCCGACGCCTCCCCCTCCACCGCCGCCCATGATGAGCGGCCCCCAGGGCGGCATCCCACCGAAGAGGCTCGGCGAGATCCTCACTGCAGCCTTCAACATCTACAAAGCGAACGCGTCGCAGCTCATCCTGATCGTCGCGGTCGTGGTCGTCCCGCTGTCGCTCATCAGCGCCGTGTTCTCGGGCGTCGTGTTCGCCCCCGACAAGGTCAAGGTGACCAACATAGGAGGCGAGGTGGTGTTCGACTACGCCGGGCGTGGCCTCGGTGTCGCCCTCCTGGCGGGGGCGATCGGCGCCTTGATCGCGGTCCTCATCTCGGCGGTGCTGCAGGCCGCCATCCTGCGTGCCGCCGCGCAGGCGACGATCGGTGATCCGGTCGATGTGGAGGCGAGCTACCGATACGGGTTGAAGCGGTTGTGGAGCGTGATCCTCGTGTCGATCCTGGTCGGCCTGGTCGTCGCCGTCGGATTCATCCTGCTCGTGATCCCGGGGATCATCTTCCTCGTGTTCCTCTCCGTATCGATCCCGGTGCTGATCGTCGAGGGCCGGCGTGGCACGGAGGCGATGGGTCGATCGTGGAATCTCGTGAAAGGGAACTTCTGGCACGCGTTCGGCGTGATCGTGGTCGCGGCGTTGATCGTCGGGATCATCTCCGGCATCATCGGGGCGATCGGCGGCGACAACTGGGCGGTGCGATGGATCTTCACCGCCATCGCGCAGATCCTGACGGTTCCGTTCGCGTCCCTCGTCTCGGTCCTCCTGTACCTCGATCTCCGAGCGCGCAGCGAGAGCCTGTCCGCAGACACCCTTCGTCATGAGCTGGCCTCAGGAGCCTCCTAGTTCGAGATCACGGTTCCGTCGAAGGTGGTCCCGTGGTCGATCGAACTCAGACGGGCTCTTCGGCCCGGGCCACGTTGCGGACGGCGCGAACGATCCCGTCGTAGCCGGTGCACCGACACAGGTTCCCTGAGAGCGCGATACGCACGTCGTCTTCGGATGGATCGGGGTTCGCGCGCAGGAGCGCGGTCGCAGAGATCAGCATCCCCGGAGTGCAGAAACCGCATTGCACACCGCCCTGCTCCAGGAATGCGCGCTGCAGGGGGACGAGCTCATCGCCTGTGGCGAGACCCTCCACGGTCGTGACCTCACGCCCGTCCGCCTGCATGGCCAGGTAGCTGCACGAGTTCACCGGCTTGCCGTCCAGGAGCATCATGCAGGCCCCGCATTCGGAGTCGTCGCATCCTTCCTTGGAGCCCGTCAGGCCGATCACGTCGCGGACGGCATCGAGCAGGCTCATGTGGGGATCGAGCTCCACCGCGTGCGGGGTGCCGTTCACGTGCAAGACGGCGGGAACCTTCAACGGGTCGCTCCTGGGGTCTCTGGGATCGTCGCGGCGCTGGCCGGGATCCGAACGTGCTCGCCTCGGGCTCGGGCCAGCGCCGCGACGATCGCGCGGCGAGCGATCACCTCGGCCATCGCCGACCGGTACCCGGCCGATCCACGGACATCGCTGATCGGCGACGAGCCGGCGGCCGCGGCCCGAGCGGCCGCGGCGACCGGCTCGTCCCCGGCGTCGGACCCGACGAGGGCCGCTTCCGCCTCGGAGACGCGGCGGATCGTGGGTGCGAGTGCGGTGATGGCCACGCGCGCGTCGGTGATCGAACCGGCCTCCACGGTGACGAGGGCGGTCACGCCGACGATCGCGATCTCCATCTGGCGTCGGTACTCGAGCCGGACATAGGCGGAACCCGTCATCGTCGGGAGCGCCGGGACGTCGATCCGAACCAGCAGCTCCCCCGGGTCAGCAGCGGTCGTGCCCGGTCCGGTCCACAGCTCGTCGAGCGGAACGACCCGCTCCCCGCTCTCGGATCGCAGCACCGCCGACGCGTCGAAGCAGAGCAGTGGCCCGCCCGTATCCATCGCCGGCGAGGCGTTCATCACGTTGCCGCCGATCGTGCCGTGCGCGCGGGTGGCGTGCGAGCCGACGATCGCCGAGGCGTCGGCGAGCGCGGTGAACCGCTCGCGGATCGCCGCGTTCGCGACGATCTCCTCGTGCGTGGCCAGAGCTCCCATCCGGAGCCCGTCGTCGACGGCGATGCCTCCGAGAGCCTCGATCCGATCGATCGCCACGATCGCGTCGGGAAGCGATGCCTTCCCCTGCCGCGCTCCGACCACCAGATCCGTTCCGCCGGCTACCGGCCGGGCTCCCGAGTCGAGCGCTGCCAGCGCATCCTCCAACGTGATCGCGGACGTGAATGCCCTCGTCAACCGTCGACCTCTTCGGACGCGGCGCCCCAGACCCGCTCGGGCGTCATCGGCAGGTGGCGGACGTGGGTGCCCACCACCTTCGCGATCGCGTTCGCGATCGCGCCCGCGGTCGGAACCTGTGGGGGCTCGCCCACGCCCTTGGAACCGCGCGGACCCGCGTTCTTCGTCGGGATCTGCACCCAGTCGACCTCGATCTCGGGAGCATCGGAGCAAGTGATGAGCTTGTAGTCGAGCAAGTGCGGGTTCCGCTGCCGGCCCTCGCCGTCGAACTGCGTGCCTTCGGACAGCGCCAAGCCCACGCCCATCACGACGCCACCCGTCACCTGGCCGTCGGCACCCATCCGGTTGAGGATCATCCCGGAATCGTGCGCCGCGGCCACCTTGAGGACGCGGACCACGCCGGTCTCGCGATCGACCTTCACGTGGGCCGCCTGCGTGATCAGCTGTGGAGCGGCGAACGTCTCGCTCCCGAGACGTCCCACGCAGCCACCCGTGTCGCCCGCAGGGACCTCGGGGACCTCGCCCGACCCTTTCCCGTGGATCGTGCCGGCGCCGGCCAGATCCGCGATCGAGACGGACCGGTCGGGCGAGCCCTTCACGCGCACGTGGCCATCGGCGAGCTCGAGGTCCTCGCGGTCGGCCTCGAGCTCGGCGGCCGCCGCATCCAGGAGCTGGTCCCGCACATCGGCCGCCGCGGCGAGGATCGCCCGTCCCGAATTGAACGTGGTCTGCGAACCGCACGAGCCCATGTCCCAGTTCGCCGCCGCGGTGTCTTGGTACAGGAGCCTGAAGTTCTCCGGGTCCATGCCGAGCTCCTCGGCGACGAACGCCGGCATCGCCATGACGGCTCCGCTGCCGTTCTCCTGGGCGCCGGTGACGATCGTGCCGCTGCCGTCGCCGTTCAGGTGGATGTAGGCGCCGGAAGGGGCCGGCCCCGAGGGCCACCAGCCCACGGCGACGCCGATCGCCTCGTCATCCGGGAGCTCGCGCCCGTAGCCGATCATCTCGACGGCTCGCTCGAGGGTCTGCTTCACGCCGATCTCGTCGAAGATCTGGCGCGTCGGTCCCTCCGCGCCTCCCTCGATCAAGGTCCGCCGGCGGAGCTCCACGGGGTCGATACCGAGCTCGTGCGCCACCTCGTCCATGTGCTGCTCGAGCCCCCAGCACACTTGCGGGGCGGTGGGAGCCCGCACGGAACCCGAGGGTTGCCGGTTCGAGTAGTTGAGGAACGACTCCACGAAGACCGCGCCGATCACGTAGGGACCGCACGCGTGCATCGCGGCCATCTGGCCGAGGAACCCGCCCTCGCCGCAGTACGCGCCCTTATCGAGCACGAGCCGCGCCCGGCGCGCGACCAGACGCCCATCCCGCATCGCGCCGGTCTCGAACTCCATCACGATCCCCTCGCGGCGCTGCGCGATCGCCCGGAATTCCTCCTCGCGGGAGAAGACCAGCCGCACCGGACGTCTCGCCGCGCGCGCGAGCGCGGCCACCTGCGCCTCGAAATGCAGATCGCACTTCGCTCCGAACCCACCGCCCAGGAGCGGGACGACCACCCGGACGTTCGCTTCCGGGATCTGCAGGGTCTGCGCGACCCCGGAGCGTGCGGCGTAGGGAACCTGCGTCGAGGACCAGATCGTGACCTCGTCGCCCCGCCACTCGGCGAGCACAGCGCGCGGCTCGATCGGCACGCCCTGCGAGGCATCGGACTCGTAGCGGCTCTTCACGACGACGTCGGCCTCGGCCATCGCGGCGTCCGCGTCGCCCTTGACGATCGTGGTGTAGGAGATCGTGTTGCGGTCGGCGATCATCTGCTCGTCGCGCTCGTACGAGGCCCAGTCGGCGTGAACGAGCGGAGCGTCGGGCTCCATCGCGGCGACGAAGTCCGTCAGGGCCGGGAGCGGCTCGTAGTCCACCTCGATCAGGCGGGCCGCCTCGACCGCGGCGGCCTCGGTGAGGGCGGCCACCCCGGCCACGATCTCACCCTCGAAGCGCACGACGTCCTTCGCGAACAGCGTCCGGTCCTGCACGAGCCCTCCGAAGCGGACGTCCGGGAGGTCCTCCTGCGTGACCACCGCGACCACGTTGGGCAGCGCGCGGGCCTTGGAGGTGTCGATGCGGAGGATCCTGGCGTGAGGATGGTCGGCGTAGCGGAACGCGGCGTGCGCCATGCCGGTGGTCGTGAGGTCGGCCGTGTAGCGGCCCGCCCCGGTGACTTTCTCCCTACCGTCGGGGCGGATGAACGTCGGTGCCGCTGCCTTCGTGCCCGCCGCCATCTCGCCCCTTCCTGGTGGCGCACATCATGGTCCGCGCCGACGCGCGCGACAAACGAGCCCCATGACCTGCCCCGATGATCGGATTTGACGCGGACCGCCCCGCTGGCGTACCTTGTTCGTGAGAGACCGCTGGAGCCCTCGGGTTCCGGCGGTTTCTCACTTTCCGGGTCTTCGCGACGTCCGGAGAAGGGGCCCTACCGCCTCCACCTGCGCTTCGCTGCCACGATCATCTTCGCGACGGTGTCCGGCCGCAGCTTCAGCCGCTCTGCGATCTCTTCCAGCGTCTTCTTCCCGGTCATGTGGAGCGCGAGGGCGAGGTTCCGCTGTGCTTCCGTCCACGATTCCGCCGGTTGCTCGGAACCATGGATGACCCCGGCCGGCGTGGCGGCCTTCTGGCTTCCCCGCCCGCGTGGCCGAGGCCGTGCGTGGGAGATGGAGGTGGCGCGTCGCGGGTCTTGAAAGCGACCGCCGGCCATCTCCCTCTGGGTACGTTCGTCCAGGATGACGTACTGATCGGCAGCCTTGTTGACGCCCACCGATGCGATCGTCAGGCTCCGCGCGTTCTTCGCCTGACAGTCGGCCTTCGTGCAGTAGTCGTATTTCTCAGCCCGCTCCGGATGCAGCACGGTCCCGCAGGTGACACATCGAACCACCGGCTCGCCCCTCCTCTTCTCAACTCCACGATCAGACGTGGACCGGCGAACCCCTTGCATGGAACCGGAGGACCGCCCGCCGGCCTTCCAAGTCCGCCCATCCTGGAACGCCGGATGGACGCCAGGGATTCCTCCCACGTCGGTACCATCGCGGGCGTGACGGACCGCCTGCATGTGCTCGCGTTCGACCATCGCCGATCCCTCATGGCCTCGTTCTTCGGCGTGGCCGGCGAACCGTCGCGAGAGGACGTCGAGCGCGCCCGCCACGCCAAGCGGCTGATCTGGAGCGGATTCCTCCGCGCCCGCGATGAGGGAGTGGGGCACGGGTCGGCGGCCGTGCTCATCGACGTCACGTACGGGGACCAGGTGCTCGGCGAAGCGCGGAGCGCGGGGATCCGGTTCGCGATCCCCGTGGAAGACAGCGGACGCGAGGAGTTCGGCTTCGAGAGTCCGCGGTGGCCGGACCTGCTGGACGAGATCGAGCCGACGTGGGCGAAGGCTCTCGTCCGGTACGACCCCGAAGGGGATCCCGCCGTCAACGCCCGGCAGCGAGCGGCCCTCCGCGAAGTCTCCGACCACTGCCGGAAGACGGAGAGAGGCTTCATGCTGGAGCTCCTCGTCCCGCCCTCCCCTTCCCGACTCGCCGCGGTCGACGGGGATCGTGGACGCTTCGACCGGGAGGTTCGAGCGGACCTGACGGTTCGAGGGATCGCGGAGATGCAAGAGGCGGGGGTCGAGCCGAACCTGTGGAAGCTCGAGGGGTTCGAACAACCCGCGGAGTACGAGCGGGTCGTGGCCGCCGCTCGTAGCGGCGGCCGCGACCGGGTCGGATGCATCGTCCTCGGCCGCGGCGAGGACGCCGCGGCCGTGGAACGCTGGCTCCGTGCCGGTGCCGGCGTCAAAGGCGTGGTCGGCTGGGCGATCGGTCGGACGATCTGGTGGGATCCGCTCCGCGCCTTCTTCGCAGGCGAAGACGCGGATGAAGAGGGAGCCGTGACTCGGATCGCCGCGAACTACCGCCACTTCGTGGACGTCGACGGATCCGCGGCCGCGCACCGTGCCTGATCACGTCGACCTCCTGATCCTCGGCGACGCGAACCCCGACCTCGTGCTGACGGGGGACGTCGAGCCTGCGTTCGGGCAGAGGGAGCGACTCCTGGACGGCGCCCATCTGACGGTCGGCGGCTCCGGGGCGATCGTGGCGTGCGGCGCCGCTCGCCTCGGACTCCGCGTTGCCTTCTGCGGTGTCGTCGGCGACGACCTCTTCGGTCGCTTCATGCGCGACGAGCTCGACCGCCGGGGCGTGGACGTGAAAGGGCTCGTCGTCGAACCCGATCGCTCGACGGGGGTCACCGTCGTGCTCGCGCGCCCCGACGATCGCGCGATCTTGACCCACGAGGGAACGATCGGAGACCTTCGCGCGGGATCCATCGACCCCGAGCTCCTCGCAGCCGCCTCGCACGTCCACGTCGCTTCGTACTTCCTCCAGAGAGCGCCTGGCGCCGGATCTCCCGGCGCTCTTCGAGCGGGTCCGCGCGAACGGCGCCACCACCTCCGTCGATCCCAACTGGGACCCGTCGGAACGGTGGGACGGCGGCGTGCGAGGACTCCTCTCGCACACCGACGTGTTCCTGCCGAACGCGACCGAGGCCGTCCACATCGCGGGGACGGCCTCGGTGGATGAGGCGGTGATCGTCCTGGCCGCCTCCGCGGGCCTCGTCGTCGCGAAGGCCGGCCCGGACGGCGCCGTCGCCTCCCGAGGCGAGGAGGTCCTCCGTGCTCCGGCGCCGGCCGTCGACGCGGTCGACACGACCGGCGCCGGCGACAGCTTCGATGCCGGATTCCTCGTCTCGTGGCTCGCCGGCGACCCACTCGAGAGGGCGCTCGCGATCGCGAACGCGTGCGGGGGCCTCTCCACGCGAGGGCTCGGCGGCGTGGACGCCCAGCCGACGATCGACGAAGCCCTCGCGCACGCGGACCTCACCAGCGACTGATCGGCGTCAGGCCCGCCGGATCGCGAGACCGCTCACCGCGTCGAACAGGCGGATGGCACCCGGCACGGGCGCGACGTGGAGACGCGTTCCGGCCGTCGGGTGCTCCTCCGGCGGGAGACGGACGGTGACGGTTCCCCGATCGGTGTCGGGATCCGCCAGGAGCTTCGCGTCCTCGGCGTCGATCCCCGTGCCCGCGGCGTGCGCCGCCACGCTGCCGTGCACGAGGACCTCGTCACCGAGCGGCTCGACCACCTCGACACGGAACTCGAAGCCGGGCCCAGGGTGATCGCGTCCGACCGGACGGAGACCCTCGGGGCGGATCCCCACCAGTACCTCCCCGTTCGGCGCGTGCGCGTGGTCGAACTCCAGGTCCCCCACGGAGACCCGCCCGCTCGTCGCCCTCCCCTTCAGCAGGTTCATCGGCGGGGATCCGATGAAGCTCGCCACGAACACGTTGTCGGGATCGTCGTAGACGTCCTGCGGTCGGCCGATCTGCTGCAGGACGCCGTCGGAGAGCACGGCGATCCGCTCCCCCAGCGTGATCGCCTCGACCTGGTCGTGGGTCACGTAGATCGTCGTGACGCCGAGCCGAGCTTGCAGCCGTTTCAACTCGGATCGCATCTGGACGCGGAGCTTCGCGTCGAGGTTGGAGAGCGGCTCGTCCAGGAGGAAGACGTCCGGCTCGCGCACGAGGGCCCGCCCCATCGCGACGCGTTGTCGTTGCCCGCCGGAGAGCTGCCCGGGGCGCCTCTTGAGGTGGTCCTCGAGACCGAGCATCCGGCTCACCTCGTCGACACGCCGTCGGACATCTTCTCGTGACGTCTTCCGTTGTCGCAGGCCGAACGCGAGGTTCCTCTCCACCGTCATGTGCGGATAGAGCGCGTAGTTCTGGAACACCATGGCGATGTCTCGATCCTTCGGCGGAACGTCGTTCACGACGCGGTCGCCGATCGAGATCGTCCCGTCGCTGATCCGCTCGAGCCCGGCGACCATGCGCAGCGCCGTCGTCTTCCCGCACCCCGATGGCCCGACCAGGATCAGGAACTCGCCGTCCGCGGCCTCGAGCGACAGCCCTTGCACCGCGACGACGGCGCCGGGGTAGACCTTCGTCACGTCCTCGAACGCGACCCGAGCCATGCCGCTATCCCTTCAGTCCCTGGGTCGCGATCCCCCGCACGAAGGAGCGCTGTGCCACCAGGAACAACGCGAGTATCGGCAGCATCGACATGATGTTCGCGGCAGCGAGCAGGTGCCAGGTGGTCTGGTGCGCGCCCTGGAAGGTCGCCAGCCCGAGTTGCAGCGTGAACGCGTCCTGGTTGGTGAGGATCGTGACGAGCGGCCAGAGGAAGTCGTTCCAGGTCCACATGAACTGGATCACCGCGAGCGTCGCGAGCGCCGGCAGCGACAAGGGAACGACGATGCGCAGCAAGATGGTGAGCCGGGACGCGCCGTCGATCCGGGCGGCCTCCTCGAGCTCGATGGGCAAGGTGCGGAAGAACTGCGTGAGCATGAAGATCCCGAAGACGCTCACGAGGTTCGGCACGATCAGCGCCCCCAGGTGATCGATGAGACCGAGATCCTTCACGATCAGGAACGTGGGGATGAGCACGACCTGCAGCGGCACCATCAGCGTGGCGAGCAGCACGAAGTAGATGACGCTGCGGCCGAGGAAGCGGATCCTCGCGAACGCGTAGGCGGCGAGCGAGCAGAAGATGAGGTTGCTCAGGACGATCGTGACCGTCACGACGGTCGTGTTCCAGAACCACGTCCCGAATTCCGACCGACGGATCGCGTCGGAGTAGTTGCCGAACTGCAGGGTTCCGGGCCACAGGATCGGAGGGAAGTGCCGCGTCTGGGCGAGGGTCTCGAGCGAGGTGACGACCATCCACACCAACGGCAGCAGCATCACGACGGCGAGCGGTGCGAGGAACAGGTGCCACGGATCGAACGGGAGGAAGCGACGCCGAGGGGGCTCGACCATGCCGGTCTCGCCGGCGAGCCGGGTCGGATCGAGCGGCACGGGAGCGGCCTTCGCGGGGGTGATGGTCGAACTCATGACTGATAGTGGATGACGCGCCGGCCGAGCCAGAACTGCGCCAACGTGAGGACGAGGATCACGAGGAACAGCACGTACGCGATCGCCGCCGCGTACCCGGCGAGCGACAGGCCCCCGAGGCCCTGCTCGAACGCGAGCCGGTAGACGTAGAAGACGACGACCGAGGTGCGACCGAGCGGCCCTCCCTTCGTGACGAAGAACACCTCGTCGAAGAGCTGGAGCGCGCTGATCGTGGACCACACCACCAGGAGGAGCGTGGCGGGCCCGAGCATCGGCCAGGTGATGCGCCAGAACGAGCTCCACCGGCTCGCGCCGTCGATCGCGGCGGCCTCGATCAGCTCTTGCGGGAACACCCTGTAGGGCGGCGAGGTAGATGATCGTGTCGAACCCCAGCCAGCCCCAGACGGTCATCAGGACGAGGGCGCCCATCGCCTGGTCCGGATCCTCGAAGAAGCCGAACGGCCCGACTCCGATCATGTCGAGCAGCCAGTTGGCCAGCCCGAAGTTCTTGTCGAGGAGCCAGAGGAACATGATCCCGGTCGCGATGGTGGAGGTGACGACCGGGATGAACACCGCGAGGCGGTAGAAGCGGATCAGGGCGATCTTGCGGTTCAGCGCATGCGCGACGAACAACGCCAGCAGGATCGACGCGGGGACGAACAGCATCGTGTAATAGATCGTGTTGACCGCTGCCTGCCTCGCCTTCGGGTCGCTCACGATCCGGGCGTAGTTCTCGAACCCGACCCATTCGCGATCGGGCGAGATCAGGCCCGCCTTCTGGAACGAGAGGATCAGTCCCCACACGATCGGGACGAGTCCGAAGAGTCCGATCAGAACCACGGACGGCAGGATGAAGGTCCAGCCGGCGAGGTGATCCGAGACCAAGAATCGACGGACCCGCGTCAACGATCCTCCGTCACTCGCCGCCGGCCACCATCCCCGAGCGCCTGATCGAAGCCTATCCGGCCCCGAGGGCGAGAGCGTCGTTGGACTGCGCGGCAGCTTCGTCGAGAGCTGCCTGAGGCTCGCTCTCTCCGAGCATCGCCGAGACGATCGCGAGACCCATCGCCTCGGAGACGGCCGGATAGGCGGCGAGCACCGGCCGAGCCTGCACCACGTTCGTCAGATTCTCCGCGAACACGTCCACGCCCGGGAACGCGGCTCCGAAGTCCTCGAGGAACGCCGGATCCTCCGCCACCGAGAGGCGGATCGGGAGATGACCGGTCGCCAGCGCCTCCTTCTTGACCTGCTCGGGAGCGGTGAGCCAGTTGAGGAATTCGAGAGCGGCCTGTTCCCGCCCTCCGCCGTTGTCGAACACGGACCACATGTCCGGACCCGCGATCGTCTGATGATCACCGTCGAACCCCGGCAGGATCTCCACGCCGTAGTCGACATCCGGGAAGCTCGAGAGGTCCCACGGACCGGTCATCAACATCCCGATCCTGCCGCTGTTGAAGATGTCGGTGTACGCGGAGTTCTGGATGTCGAGGAAGACCGACTTGTCGTCCACCGCCATCCCGGTCAGGACCTCGAGCGCTTGGACTCCTTCTGGCGAGTTGAACGCCGCCTGCGACTCGTCCTCGTTGAGGATCGAACCCCCCAGCTGCCAGAGGAGCGGGTCGTAGTGCCACACGGAGTCCTCGGAGGCGTCCATCGGGTAGGCGAACCCGAATCGCTTGCCCGCCTGGTCCGTCAGCGCCTTCGCCGCGGCGCGCAGGTCGTCCCACGTCCACTGATCGGTCGGATACTCGAGCCCGGCTTCATCGAACAACGTCTTGTTGTAGACGATCGCCAGATCGTCGATCAGCGCGGGGAGGCCGAGAACCTTTCCGTCGAAGGTCGCCGCGGATCGTGCGCCCGGGATGAAGTCCTCCCAGTTCACGTCCGGTTCCTGCACCCACTCCGTGAGGTCGACGAGACCTGGCGCGGCCGCCAACTGCGGCAAGGACGAGCCGTACTGATACGTGATGTCGGGCGGCTCCCCTCCCTGGAGCGCCACCGTGAGCTTCTGGAGGGCCTTGTCGTTGTTGACGAACAACGGCTCGACCTGGATGTCGGGGTTGGCCGCGTTCCATTCGTCGAGCAGGGCGTTCAGCGAATCCTCCTCGGCATCCGAGTAGCCGTGCCAGAAGGTCAGCGTGACGGGTCCGGAGGGCGACTCGCTCGGCGTTCCATCGTCACCGCCGCCAGTGCACGCCGAGGCCGCCAGGCCGAACACAACGAGGACAACGAGCAGCCGCTTCCTCACGAAGAACACCTCCAGGTCGGGGGATCAGAGACGGGCACGAACGGAGATCGGGAACGGGTCATGGCAGGAGGACCGAACGTGAGAGATGGGGAGGGTGATCCGCGTCGAGACCCTTGGCCTCTGCGATCGCGACCGCCATCCGGTGGACCAGTACCAGCTCGGCCATCGGGTCGTGGCTCGCCACGCGAACCGTCGCGCCGGTGGAACGGACGTCGTCGGCGACCGATGGGTCTGGGGATCCGATGATCCACACGAGCGACCGGGCGTCGGCCAGGCTGATCGGTCCATGTCGATACTCCATCGCGGGGTATGCCTCGCTGTACGTCTGCGACGCCTCTCGCAGCTTGAGCGCCGCCTCCTCGGCGATCCCGACCGTCCAGCCGTGACCCAGGAACACGACGTGCGCGAACTGGGTGGGATCGAGCTCCAGTGGTTGGGTGACGGCACGCTCGCCGTCCTCGATCGTCCGATCGAGATCCTCCCCGAGGTGAGCACGGAACATCGCCAGCGCGGACGTCGCGAAGCGTGTCTGCACGATCGAGCGTTCGTCGGCGAAATCGAGGACGATCGCGGTCTCCGCGAGCTCGGCCGCCGGCGAGCCGGCGTCGGCCGTCACGACGGCCCGCGGCACGCCGTCGAGCCGCTCGAGGAGTTGGACCACCTCGGTGGTGGTGCCGCTCCGGCTGATCGCGACGATCCGATCGTAGCGGCGGGCGTCCGGGAACTCCGAGGCGGGGAAGGCGTCGGTTTCGCCGCTTCCGTGCGCTTCTCGCAGCGCGGCAGCCGCACGACCCATATAGAAGGAGGTGCCGCAGCCGATGACCGCGACCCGGTCGCCGGGCTGCGGAAGCTCCGCACGGATCGCGAGTGCCAGCTCGGCAGCCCGTGCCCAGCACGTGGGCTGACTGGCGATCTCGTGCGCGATTTCGCTCACTCGCGCGAAACTAGACCAGAAACGCTCACACGGTCAAGCTGAGCCCGAACGGAAACGAGCATCGACGGGAGGTATGCTCGGCTCGTCATGCACCAGGCGGAGCGACTGTCGTCGATCCTCGAGATGCTCGCCACGGGGGGTGCCCTGGACGTGAGCGGCCTGGCAGGTCGACTGGGCGTCTCCGCGGCCACGGTCCGACGCGACCTCCATCTGCTCGAGGGCCAGCGGATGCTCACACGCACGCACGGCGGCGCGATCGGGAACGACGTCCTCTACGAGCTCCCGCTCCGATACAAGGCGGCGCGCCATCAGACGCAGAAGCATCGGATCGCGGCGGAGGCCGCGACGCGCGTCTCCGATGGAGCCGTCGTCGGGCTCACGGGAGGGACCACCACCACCGAGGTCGCTCGATCCATCCTGGACCGGCACGGCATCACGGTCGTGACGAACGCGCTCAACATCGCGGGAGAGCTGGCGATCCGGGGGGACCTGAAGCTCGTGGTGACGGGAGGCACCGCACGCCCCGAGTCCTACGAGCTCGTCGGGCCGGTCGCGGAGCAAGCCCTCGAAGGGCTCAACCTCGACGTGGCGTTCGTCGGCGTCGACGGGATCACCGTCGACGCCGGCCTGACCACCCATCATGAGGTCGAGGCCCACACGAATCGCGCCCTGATCGATCGCGCCCGTCATGTCGTCGTGGTCACGGACAGCTCCAAGCTCGGGCGAGTCGCGTTCGCCCAGATCTGTCCCGTGGGCGTGATCGACGAGCTCATCACCGACGACGATGCGGGGGCGAGCGCGATCCGCGAGCTCACGGATGCCGGCGTCTCGGTGACGGTGGCGTGACCGGTCCTCGAGCGGCTAGCTCCGCCTGATCGCCTCGGGGATCAGGTCACCGTGCGCGTCGATCAGATCGTCGACCATGTCGACGATCCGATCGACGCCGAGCGTGGCGCCGGTGTTCGGATCGAGGAGCGCCGCCTGGTAGACGAGCTCGCGCGAGCCCTCGAGCGCCGCCCGAACGGTCAGCTCCACGACGTTCAGGAACGTTCGATTCAGCGCCAGACACTGGGGTGGCACAGCGCCGATCGTCGTCGGTCTGACGCCGTTCGCGTCGGCGATCACCGGCACCTCGACGCATGCGTCCTCGGGGAGCCCATCGATGAGACCCTCGTTGCGGACGTTCCCGTAGAGCTCCACCTCGACGCCGGTCTCCAGCGACCGGATGAACTGGCTCGCGAGCTCGTCGTTCCGCTCCACCTCGAGGTCCTCGCCGGCGTCGAGCGCGCGCTTGACCTGCTCCCACTCGGCGAGGTTCTCGTCGGAACGACGGAGGTACTCGTCCACCTCGATCCGATATCGAGCGATCTGGTCGTCATGGGGCAGGAACCAGGGCACGTATTCGGCGCTGTGCTCGGACGACTCGGTCGGGAAGTACCCGAACCGCTTGAAGAGCTCGACGCGGACACGTCGGCCGAGGCCTTCGGGGTCGGCCTCCACGACCTGCCGGAGCAGGGGGTACAGGTCCTCGCTCGTCTCGCGGTCACGGAACACGTACACGAAGCACTGGTGATTGAGGCCGGCGGTTCGGAACTCGATCCGCTCGGGGGGCAGACCGACCGTCCGCGCGAGGAACGCGTGGGTGTCGCGGACGCTGTGGCACACGCCGATGACGTTCGCCGCAGGAAGGCGCGAGCCCGCCCAGATCCCCCAGGGCACCATCGCCATCGGGTTCGTGTAGTTGAGGAGGAGTCCGTCGGGGCAACGCTCGGTCATCTCGTTCGCCATCTCGATCATCACGGGGATCGTGCGGAGCCCGCGCATGATGCCGCCGATCCCGATCGTGTCGGCGATCGTCTGCCGCAACCCGTACTTCTTCGGGACCTCGAAGTCCGTCAGGGTCGCGCGATACCCACCCACCTGGATCTCGTTGATGAGGTACGCGGCGCCGTCGAAGGCGGTTGCCCGCGCCTCGTGCGCGGAGACCGGGTAGCCGGCGCCGGATCGTTCGACGAGCTGGGCGGCGGCGCGCTGCGCGTACCCGAGGCGCTCCGGGTCGATGTCGTGGAGCGCGATCTCCAGCGATCCGTGGAGCTCCTCGTAAGCACAGAGATCCGCAAGGATGCTCCTGGTGAACTCGACGCTCCCCGCCCCGATGATCGTGACTTTGCGCACGGCCGGGAGTCTTGCAGCGGACCCAACGCCGCGTCGACATCGAGCTCGATCCGACGTGAGCGACTCAGGCTCAGGATCTAGGATCGCTCGATCACCATGTGACGTCCCTTGAAGCGGGTCCGGGTTCCCGAGCCTGGTCCCGGCCCGGAGCCCGTCGGCCTCCGCCCCATGCGTGTCGATGTCGGCCGTCCTGCCCTCGGTGACTCGAAGACCAGCGGTGGTCAGACGGTGCCAGGAGGATTGATGTGAAGTGCCCATTCCCCCAGCTCAGCGCCCTGGCATACCCTGATTCAGGTACGAACCAGTCAAAAGGAGAGGAGTGAACCGATGCTTCAGCGCCCCCGCATCATCAGGCTCTCTATCGCGGGCATGCTGCTTGCCACGACGATGTTCTTCGCGGCGCCGTCGGCACCAGCGAGAGCACGTTGCACGTTGAGAGGCACCTCCGGCGACGATCACCTGATCGACACCGCAGGTGCCAGCAGGATCTGCGCCCTCGGCGGCAACGACATCGTCGAGGCAGGGCCACAGAACGACGTGGTGTTGGGTGGCAAGGGTGGCGACAACCTCGAGGGGAACGAGGGGAAGGACCTGGTGAAAGGCGGCCGCGGCGCCGACACGATCGTGCTGGCGGACGGCGTGGCCGGCAACGATCGGGCGTTCGGCGGCCCGGGGAAGGACACCTGCTACATCGATCGCGGCGATCGAACCCGAAGCTGCGAGACGAAGACCATCGTCGGGTAGCCGGCAGGCCAGATGGATGGATCGCCTTCCCCAGCGGCTCGACCATTCAGCCTTTCGCGTGAGTCCGCCGATAGAAGGAGGGTGAAAGAGAGACCCGGCGTGGACACGACCGATACGTCGGTCGAAGAGATCAAGCGTGAAGCCCGGGTCGTCGGGCTCCGAGGGGTCTCGACGCCTTCGCTCGAGTCCATCGAGCGAAGGCGCCTCCAGCTCTGGGCCCTCACCGTCTTCATCCTGCTTGCCGTATCGGTCGGCATCGCGCTGGTGTCGACATGGCGTCCGGGCGGGGAAGCCATCGTCACGCCGACCGCCCTGCGGATCGGCGTCGTGCTCCTCGCGATCGGCTTCGGTGTGTACGCGATCGAGAAGGAGCTCCACCTCCACCGCCTCGCGCGCCTGCTCACCGACCAGCGAGTGCTCACCACCGCCCTCACGAACAGGCTCCACGAGATGTCGCTGCTCCTCGAGGCCGGCAAGGCGATGAACTCCGTCCTGGAGCTGCCGGCCGTTCTCGAGACGATCCTGCGCAGCGCGATGGACCTTCTCTCCGGAGAGAGCGGGTCGGTCATGCTGCTGGAGACATCCGACGATCTGGTCGCCGTCCTCGCGCACGGGAACGACGTCGCGGTCGGGATGAGGGTGCGCGTCGGTTCGGGGATCGCGGGTCGGGTCGCCGCGACGCGAGAGGCCCTCCTGATCGAGGGGCAAGCCGATCCGTCGCAGTTCCCCGGCCTCACGCCGCGCGAGCAACAGGTGGTGAGCGCTCTCAGCGTGCCACTCGTCAGTCGCGACAAGCTCTTCGGCGTGCTCAACGTGAACGCGAGCTCCGACCGGCGCTATACGGTCTATGACCTTCAGGCAGCTTCCTTGTTCGCCGAGCAGGCGGCGGGTGCGATCGCGAACGCCCGCCTCTACGAGACCGAGCGCATGCACGCTCTCCGAGCCGAGCTCGGCAAGGAGTTCGGGGCACTTCATGCGGAAGCCGCCTCAGACCTTTGATCCGCTCGGCCCCCTGAGTAGAAGGGCTTCTGACACCAGTTCGAGCAATACCTACAGGTTCGAAGGTTCTGCGCCGTAGGTAGTGCGAAGGGACAACCCGGAGACCCACGCGCGGGAGAAGGGCAGTGACGTGGACGGATCGTCTGAGCTCCTGAAGGCGCTGCAGATCCTCCAACTGGTGGTCTACACCGGGCTCTTCCTGGTGGCACTCATCAACTGGCGTCGACGGCCGGGGCACGCGAGCGCGTGGCTCGTCGCGACGTTCGGCGTCCTGGCCGCCGTCGTGGTGGCGGGCCAGTTCCTGCCCGAGGAGTCCACCAACCAAGCCCTCCGATGGGCGACCAAGGCGCTCCTCGGGACGCTGGTCCTGTTCCCCTACTTCCTGTATCGGTTCACCACGTCCCTGATCAGGCGGATCGCCTGGGTCGACGTGGTGGGAACCGCGCTGACCGCATCTGTCGTGATCGCCGCCTTCTTCCTGCCGCCGTTCCCGGCGCAGGACGCGCCGACGCCCCTCTGGCTCGAGGGCTACCTCGCGGCGCTGCTCGTCCAGTGGGTGTTCTTGTCGGCGGTCGTCGCCGTGCGACTCTGGCGTGCCGGCAAAGGCCAACCGACGGTCGCACGCCGCCGGATGCGGACCTTGAGTCTCGGAGCAACCGGCCTCGCGCTGGCTCTCGTGGTCGGAGGCGAGTTCTCCGGCAACGGCATCACCGAGGTCCTGGTGCAACTGCTCGTGCTCGCGGCTGCGCCGCTCATGCTCATCGGCTTCGCGCCTCCCCGGATCGTTCGGGTGATGTGGCGCCAGCGGGAAGAGGCAGCACTCCGTCAGGCCGGGCTCTCGCTGATGGAAGCGACGACGACGGCCGAAGTCGCGCGAACGCTCCTTCCTCACGCACGCAAACTCGTGGGCGCCGCGCTCGCGATCCTCGAGGATTCCGACGGAGCGATCGTCGCGAGAGACGGTCTCGACGGTGAGGGCGCTCCCGGGCCCGACGAACCTTCCGATCATCAGGCGATCGAGGCGCTCAACGGGGCGGTCGTGAGCGTCCCACTCCGCACGGGGCGGCTCGTGGTCGTCACGAGCCCGCTCACGCCGTTCTTCGGTGAGGACGAGCTCTCAGAACTGAAGGGCCTCGCCGCTCAAGCCGATCTCGCTCTGGCGCGGAATGAGCTGCTCGCGAGTCAGCAGAGGCTCGCCGCGATCGTGGAGTTCTCCGACGACGCGATCATCTCGAAGACGCTCGACGGGACCATCACGAGCTGGAATCGCGCGGCCGAGCGGATCTACGGGTATCGCCCGGACGAGGCGATCGGGCACCCAACGTCGATCCTGGCACCCCTCGACCGCGACGACGATCCGACGATCCTGGAACGGGTCGCCTCGGGACAGAGCATCGAGCAGTACGAGACGATCCGACGCACCAAGGACGGCCAAACGATCGATGTCGCTCTCACGGTCTCTCCCATCAAGGACGCCGATGGCCGCATCGTCGGCGCGTCGACGATCGCCCGGGATGTCAGCGAGCGCAAGCGGTCGGAGGTCGAGCGCGAATCCGCTCGTCAAGCCGCCGATCGAGCGAACCGAGCCAAGAGCGAGTTCCTGTCCCGGATGAGCCACGAGCTCCGAACGCCGATGAACGCCGTCCTGGGCTTCGCGCAACTGCTGGGGATGGACCATCAGACGCCCGAGCAGGAGGAGGCGACGAAGGAGATCCTGAAGGCGGGCACGCACCTCCTGGAGCTGATCGACGAGGTGCTGGACATCGCTCGGATCGAGGCGGGGAGGTTGCGCCTGTCTCTGGAACCTGTCGACGCCGTGCAGGTGGTGGAGGAGTCCATCTCCTTGCTCCAGCCCCAGGCCCGGAAAGAGGGCGTGACCCTGTCGATGGACCCGCTCGACCCATCGGATCCTTCCGTCCACGTCGTGGCGGATCGTCAGCGCCTCAAGCAGGTGCTCCTCAACCTCATCTCCAACGGCGTCAAGTACAACCGACAGCACGGCACGGTCCGCGTGTCCATCGATCACACCAGCGTGGGTAACCGGATCAGGATCGACGTCACCGACACCGGCCGAGGGATCCCCGTCGAGCGCATCGAGCGACTCTTCGCGCCGTTCGACCGCCTGGGCGCGGAGGAAACGGGCATCGAAGGGACCGGCCTGGGACTCGCGCTGACGAGACCTCTCGTGGAAGCCATGGGCGGGACCATCTCGGTGGCGACCGAGTCCGGGCGTGGAAGCTCGTTCTCGGTAGAACTCGCCTCCGCAGACGATGCAGCGCACGCGAACGGCGACCGCTTCCCTTCGTTCGACGAGATCGCCGAGACGGCCGTCACCGCCAACGCTCGGACGGTGCTCTACGTCGAGGACAACCTGTCGAACCTGAAGCTCATGGAGCGGGTCCTCGCACGGAGGCCTGGCATCACGCTGGTATCCGCGATGCAAGGCAGCCTCGGCGTCAGCCTGGCCCGCGATCACCGCCCCGACCTGATCCTCCTCGATCTGAACCTCCCGGACATGCAAGGTGAGGAAGTGCTCGCTCGCCTCCATGCGGATCCGGCGACGGCGGAGGTCCCGATCGTCGTGATCTCGGCCGACGCGATCAGTGGGCAGCGCTCCCGGCTCGTCGATGCGGGCGCGTCTGACTTCATCACCAAACCGTTCGATGTCGATCGCCTCTTGAGGATCGTCGACGAGTACTGCGGTGATCCGGTCCCCGCATCCCGGAGCAGCCTCACAGGACGGCCCTGATGACGGCGACCCAACCCTTCGACGGCGACGTAGAGAACAACGGGCATCACATCAGGGCCCGCGAAGATCTTGCGGACGCCCCGATCCTCATGGTCGACGACGAGCGCGCGAACATCCTGGTCCTCGAGCGCCTCCTCCAGAAGGCCGGATATCGCAACGTCCAGTCGACGACCGACCCCCGAACGGTGCTCGGGTTGGTCGCCGAGCTCCGGCCGGACCTGCTGCTCCTCGATCTCAAGATGCCGGGTCTCGACGGCTTCGAGATCCTCGAGCTCCTCCGTCTCGGAGCGGCAGCGTCTTCAGAGCCCGGCCTTCCCGTCTTGGTATTGACGGCCGACGCCACGAAGGAAACCAAACGACGGGCCCTCGCCGCCGGCGCCACCGACTTCTTGACGAAGCCGTTCGATCTGGACGAGGTGCTCCTCCGCATCGCGAACATGCTGGACCTCCGATCCCTGACCCTCGAGCTGCGAGCGAAGAACGCGTCGCTCGAAGATCGGGTCTTCGAAAGGACCCGCGAACTCGAGGAATCCCACATCGAGACGTTCGAGCGGCTGGCGCTCGCGGCCGAGTATCGGGATGACGACACGGGACAGCACACCAGACGGGTTGGACGGATGGCGGCGCTGCTGGCAGAGGAACTGGGACTCGCACCCGACGTCGTGCAATTGCTTGAGCGAGCGGCCGGGCTCCACGACGTGGGGAAGATCGGCGTCCCGGACGCCATCTTGCTCGCACCGCGGAAGCTCACGGTCGAGGAGTTCGACGTCGTGAAGACCCACACGGTGATCGGGGCGAAGATCCTTTCGGGAAGCCGATCGCCCCTCATGAGGATGGCGGAAGAGATCGCGTGGTCCCACCACGAGCGGTGGGATGGTCGGGGCTATGGGGGCGCGGTCGCGGAGGAGATCCCCCTCACGGGACGGATCACGACCGTCGCCGACGTCTTCGATGCGCTCACGCACGCGCGTCCGTACAAGGAGGCGTGGCCGCTGGAGCGGGCGATCGAAGAGATCGCGCAACAGCGTGGCGATCAGTTCGATCCCCGCGTGGTAGATGCGTTCGTCTCGATCCAAGAACACATGGCGGTGGCGGCGGTCGGCTCCGGCGCCGTCTTCCACCACTGATCGACGCGCGCTCCCGAACGTTCGCTAGACGAAGAGCGGCTTCAGTGAGTGACGCTGCACGAGCTCGTTCATGCGTTCGTCGCTCGGGCGCTCGCCGGCGAGCTCCTCGGCAGCCGCCAGGACGTGAGGCAAGAGCTTCACGTCGCCCACGGTGTTGAGGAATATGCCCTCACGGCCGAGCACCCAGTCCACCGCGAGGCTGATGTCCGCGGGATCGGTGAGTGGCTCGTACCAGGTCGACGCCGTCTGCGGACGACCGTCCCAGGGTGCCAGCGCGATCGACTTGATCGTCTGGACGGCGACACCTCTCCCACCGCAGATCGCAGCGAGTTCCTCGAACTCCGCCGCGTACCGGTCGTCCTGCATCTGGCGGAAGTTGTACGGGAGGAGTACGGAGTCGAACGGGAAACGTTCGAGCGACCGCCGATGCATGGCTGGGATCGAGAGTCCATGCCCTGTGACTCCGATGAAGCGAACGAGCCCTTCCTCGCGTGCCTCGACAGCCGCTTCGAGCGCGCCATCCTCGCGAAGTGCGGATTCCCACTCGATGACGTCGACCAGGTTGTGCAGCTGCAGCAGGTCGACGTGGTCGACGCCCAGGCGCTCGAGCGAGCGGTGGAGCTCCTCCTTCGCGCCCTTGTAGTCGCGCGCGTCCGTCTTGGTGGCGACGAAGAACGTCCCCGGGTGCCGCTTGAGCCATGACGCGATCCGCAGCTCGGAGTCACCGTACGACGCGGCGGTGTCGATGTGATTGACACCATGCTCGAGGAGCAGCTCCAGCGTCCGCTCAGCGTCCGCGTGTGAAACGTGGCTGAGCGCCGCCGCACCGAAGATGGTTCGGGTGCTCTCGTGGCCGCTGCCGCCGAATGGCGCCTTCGTGATCAGATGGCGAGCCTACCTCTGCCGACTCCCGGTCCGTCAGAGGTGGCCCAGGGCGGCGGTGACCCCTTCGGCCAGCGACGCCCGCAGTCCGGGCGCTTGCCCCTCGCCGGTCATGTCGACCGCGAGGAGAGCGGCACCGAGGACCGGCGGATCCCGGAGCGGTTGGAGTCGAACTTCCTGAGCGACCTGACGAACGACCCCATCGAGGGCGTCAACCAGATGTCGAGTGTCCGCTCGGAACATGCCGCCCGCGAGCACGAGGTCGAAAGGATCCCCCTCCATCCCGAGACATCGAACGACATGTGCCGCCGAACCGCCCAACGCTCGACCGGCCTCGACGAGGATCGACCTGGCTACTCCGTCGCCCTGCTCGGCCGCGCGGACCACCTCGGGACTGAACACCGTGGTGTCGATGCGAAGGCGGCTCGCCGCCTCGAGGAACACGATCACGGACGCCACGCCGGATCGCTCGCACAAGAGCTCCGTGAGCTCCGTCTGAGGCCCTCGCCCCGTGTACGCGTTGGCGACCGCGGTCACCGCCGCCTCCGAGACCTCGGAGGCGCTGCCCGAGTCGCCGAGCAGCGGGCCCATCCCCAGCGTGCGGAACTCCTCGCCAGAAGCGTTCCGGCCGGCGACGACCGATCCGGTTCCCGCGACCACGACCACCCCGTGTGGCACCTCGGTGCCGGCGCGGAGCGCAGCGAAAGCATCGTTCGCGATCCGGCAGGGACCCGCGAGCCCGATCGCCGACGGGATGCCGGCCAAGAGCTCCTCGTCCATCGGGAAGTCCACTCCCGCGAGCGCGAACACGGAGGCTCCCACGCCGCCGGGCGTCAGCCCGGCGGCGTTGAGAGCCTCCCGGACGCAGGAACGGATCGCCCCCGCGGCCGCTTCGATCCCCACGTCATCCCAGTTCGCCGGATCCTTGTTCGCACCGATCCCAAGGACTCGACCGGAGGTGTCGGCGAGGACCGCGTGGCAATGGGAGCCGCCGCCCTCCACACCGAGTACCGGCTCCATGCGGCAACGATACGCCGCCGGCTCGCGCGGCTCAGTTCAAGGATGTTCGACCTTGCGAGTTCGAGCAGCTCGGCTCGAGGCGGGTTCACTCATACGAGCGAACCACCTCGCCGACATATCCCCTGGGTCTACGAAAGGAGCAGATCGGAGAAGGCGAAGGGACAGAGCACACGGCATCCATCCGATGTGACGACGACCTGGTCGCCCAGCTTCACGCCGTGTCGTGAACCGACTTCGCCCGCGTAGAGCTCGACGACGAGCGCCATGTCTTCCTCGATCAGCGTGTCGGGGTTCGACTGACGGTCCTGCGGGTGGCACACGCTGGGGTTCTCCTCCTCCAATCCGATCCCGTGGACCATGCACTCGTACCGCTGCGCGAGGAAGCGTTCCGGGATCGGCGGAGCGAGCGAGGCCAGCTCCCCGCAGCTGACGCCGGGCCGGAGGAGCGCCTCCATCGCCTGCAGCCAGTCGTACGAAACGCGGTAGACGTCGCGCTGCTCCGGCAGCGGAGTCGCCTTTCCCACGGGGAGGGTCCGCGACACGCAGAAGAACATCCCCTCGATCCCGACGGTGTCGGTATCCACATAGACCAGATCGCCGGTCTCCAGGCGCCTGTCGGTGACCTCCGCTCTCCATGGGTTCGTGTTGGGCCCGCTACAGACCGTCGTCGTTGCCAGGTATTCGCCTCCACCACGGACCATCACGTCGGACAACACCGCCAGCAGCTCACGCTCACTGATCCCCGGCGAGATCGCGGCTTCGAACGCGGCGAGCATGTCCATCACCATCGCCGCGTTCACATCGAGCAATGCGAGCTCCTGAGGGGTCTTGATACGGCGCGCTTCCTGCGTGACCGGAGCAGAGTCTCGGATCGACGCACCGCGGCTGGCGAGCGCGAGGTACGCCGGCGCGCCCAGGCGGTCGACGGCGATGGCCTGGCTGGGGGCGCCCAGCTCTCCGATCGCGGCCAAGGTTTCGTCCGCCCATCGGTCCGCCTCCGCCTGGGGATCGTCGTAGAACTCCCATGCGCGCATCGGCCGGACATCGGGCGTGCGGAGAGCCGAGCGATGCATCGAGTTCGCATGCTCGAACAGGATCGGCGTTCCCTCCTGTGGCACAACGGCGCAGCGAACGAACGTGCTCATCGAGTAGACCGGCATCGCGGTGACACCCGTCGCGTAGCGCACGTTCGGCTCGTTGGAAAGGACGCAGACGTCGACGCCGTGTGTTCGCATCGCCGACTGCAGCCTCTCCAGTCGCTCGAGGCGGAGGGCCTCGACGTCGTACCGGACGTCGGTCATGGCGGATGGATATCACGAGCGTCGAGGCCGGGCGCGGACGAGACGGCCGTTCGGCCCCCGCCCGATGCCCGGATCGTCGGCTGGGCGAACGACGGTTGATACGTCGACTCCCCCTAGTCAGGCCGGGCCAAGACGATTGATGCGAAGGAGCCATCCTCCCAGCTCACGTGGCTGCCGATACCTGGTTCTGGGTATACACGGGCGCCGCCCTTGAGCCCCGAGAACGAGGCCAGCGAGGCCTCGGAGGAAGGAAGGAGCCGCACGTGAGCGCAGCTGCAGGCCCGACGGGACAGGCTGAAGAGACGACCCCGATCCGAGTTATGGTCGCCGACGACGAAGAGACCGTCGTAGACGTCCTCCGCTCCCTCATCGGATCCGATCCGTCGCTCCACTTCGTCGGCGCTGCCCACAACGCGGAGGACGCGATCGAGATGGCCGCGCGCGAGCGCCCCGATATCGTCCTGCTCGACGTTCGGATGCCCGGGGGTGGTGGGCTGCGGGCGGCGCGGGAGATCAGCAGGCGGTGCGCGCCGACGAAGGTGGTCGCCCTCTCCGCTCACGAGGACTCGGACACGGTGATCGGCATGATCAGCGCCGGGGCGAGCGCCTACGTCCCGAAGGGCGATTCGACGGACAAGATCCTGAGGACGATCCATCGAACCATCGACGCGAACTACGCGGCGGCGGAACAACCACCGCAGCTCACCTTGATCTCCCCGCTCCTCCCCCGGCGAACGCAGCAGAGCACGGCCGTGGCCAAGGCCATCCTTGACCGCGCGATCACCGTCGAGTTCGAACCGATCGAGGACCTCGCAGCCGGACGTGTGGTCGGCTTCGAGGCCCGGCCGCGCGTGGCGACCCTCCCTCATCGTTCGTACGACACGTGGCTCGCCGACGCGGAAGCGGCCGACCTGCTTCTCGACATGGAGATGGCAGCCTTCCGAGCCGGCCTCCTGGGTTTGCCTGCGATCCCGGACGACCTCTTCCTCGAGTTCGAGGTCACCCCGTCGACCCTGACCGAGGGACGGTTCCGTCGAGCGATCCGCCGGCCGATCGGCGATCGGGTCGTGTTGGGACTCTCGCCGCTCGCTCCGGTCGACGCGTCGGTGCTCGGGGCGGCCGGTCCGAGCGGGATCCTTGCGACGCTTCGTGGACGAGGGATCCGGATCGCCGCGAGAGAAGTCGGACCGGGTTTCGCCGGCCTTCGACACCTCACCTTGCTTTCGCCGGAACTGGCACGCCTGGACGAAACGCTGGTTCGATCCTTGGGCCGAAGCTTCTCGAGCCACTCCATCGTCGCCGCCCTGGTCGCCTGTGCATCGGACGTGGGAGCCAGGTTGATCGCTCCTGGAGTGGTCTCCGAGGAGCAGCTGCATGAGCTTCGGAACCTCGGCGTCGAGCTGGTCCAGGGACCGATCGTGGGGGAACCGGTTCCGCTCTCGGAGCTGAGCCATGAGCGCGGGATGTGGGGCTCAGCGGGGGTCAAGCGATGGAGCCCCGATGCCGATGATGAGCCGAGAGACGTTGCTCCGTCGAGCACCTCAACCCACGGAGGTGGTGCCTCGCGATGAGGTGGATCCGACGATCGACCGTGGTCCCACTGTCCACCCTGGCGATCGCTGCCGCGAGCGTCTCGTTCGCCCACGCGGCCTGTCCGCCGCAGGACCTCGTTTGCCTCGGGGAAGAGGCCGTCGGCACGGGCCAGCACGTCGTGCACGACACGGTCGCCCCGGTCACCGATGCGGTCGACGTGGTGACGGGTGACGTGCTCGATCGCGTGAAGGATCTCCTCGATGGCGTCGGGGTCGACCCGCCCGATCCCATCGGGGGAGGTGGCCACGGTGGGACCCATCATCCGCCCGGCCGAGGATCTCGGGGAACCTCGCACCAAGCTCCTCCACACGGAGGGACACTCAACGGACGCATCCCCGGCGGCCGCGGCCCGCATGCCTCGATCGGCTCTGGGCCGGCACCGGCGGAACCGGCACCGTCGCTCGTACGCGGCCACGCCACCACATCCCGGGATCGGTCCGACACCGTCCTCGAGGGCGTCGCACGCAGTTTGGCGATCGTCCTCACGCTCTTCGGACTCGCCGTCGGGTTCGTCGCGATCCAGGATCGCTTCGATCGGAACGATCCGCGGCTCGCGCTCGCGCCCGTGGAGTCCGACATCGTGGAGTTCGTGTGATCCTTCGAGCCGCGCATCGAGGTCTGTCGGCTGACCCGGCCGAGCTGCTCTCGATCACCGAGCGCTCGCGCTACCTATCCGGCCTTCGCCTCGGGCTCGCGGGCATGGTGACGTTCATCGTTCTGGCATCCGATAGCGAGGCGACGGTCGCGGTCTCGACCGCGACCGCGGCATTCCTCGCTCTCTCGGTCCTCGTCGCCGCGATCGTCCGCGGAGGCGGACGAACCGCGGTGCCGGTGCTGCAGGGGTCCCTGCTGGTGGACGGCCTCTACCTGGCCATCGTGATCGCTCAGACAAGGGGGACCTCGGAGGCGATCCAACTCATGCCGTACGTCCACGTCGTGGGCGTGACTCTGCTCTGTTCCTACCGGACCGGCCTGAAGCTCGCCTTGTGGCACACGCTGCTGTTGCTCCTGGTGATCGAGGCCGCTCGATCGGGCGTCCTGCACGGACGGATGGCGGCGGGCATCGAGGCGAACGTGGAGGACGCGGCAACACTCACCATCGCCGGGTTGTGGGTGTTCGCTCTCGGCACCGCGCTCTTCGCGGCCGCGAGCGAGCGCCAACTCCGTAGACAGAAGCACGACCTCTCGCGGCTCTCCGCGATGGTGGCTCGCGTGGACACCGACCCCGAGGCCGCGGACATCCCCCGTGTGCTTCTCGAAGAGCTGTCTTCGACCTTCGGATTCGAGCGAGGAGTGGTCCTCGGCTCCCCGCAAGATGACCTCGACCTCCTCGCGTGGACCGGGATCGAGTCTCCCACCGACATCGCGGTCGGGATCGACCGGTCGGTGTCGCGAGCCTGGGAGGAGCGCGCGAGCCAGCTCTTGCATGCCATCGACCCCGACACAGATCCTCGACTCGCATCGCTCCTCCCGGACGCCAGGAACGTGCTCGTGGTCCCTTTGCTTCGCGGGCGGCGACAGGGACTCGGAGCCGTCGTCGTCGAACGGGGGAATGGCCATCCGACCATCCGTCGATGGGTGATCGCGATGGTCGAGCAGTTCGCCGAGCATGCGGCCCTCGCACTGCACAACGCGTGGCTCACGGAGCAGCGTGAATCACAGCTCCGAACCATCCAAGGGCTCGAGCTTCAGCTTCGAGCACACAACGAGGAGCTCGAGGCCAAGGTCTCCGAGCGAACCGAGGAGCTGCGACACGTCATCGGGAACCTCGAAGAGATCGACGAGCAACGGCAGCGGCTCCTGGAGCACGTCGTGCGAGTCGCGGAGGAAGAGCGCACCCGGATCGCCCACGACATCCACGACGACCCCGTGCAGAAGATGGTCGCTCTGAAGATGCGGCTCGAGATGCTCCGGAGACGACATCCCGACCTCTCCGACGTGGACGAGTCCCTCGAGGTCATGAAGCTGACGATCAAGAGCATGCGCACGTTGCTCTTCGACCTGAGTCCGCCCACCCTGGAGGAAGAAGGGCTCGGATCGGCGCTCACCTACCTGTTGGAGAACTCGAACTCGTCGTTCGATTGGTCGATCGAGGACGACGAGATGGACGAGGAGCCGTCGGTCCGCACCTCGCTCATCCTCTATCGGATCGCCCAGGAAGCGTTCGCGAATGCCCGCAAGCATGCGAAGGCGAGACAGGTTCGCGTCACACTGGACCGTCGAGACGGCGGCACGTTGATGCAGATCGTCGACGACGGTGTCGGGTTCAAGCCCCAGGACGCGGTCGTCGCGGCGCCCGGCCACCTGGGCGTGGCCGCGATCCGCGAGCGGGCCGAGATGGCAGGCGGCTGGACGACGCTCTGGAGCCTGCCGGGCCAAGGAACCACGCTCGACGTGTGGCTGCCGGATGAGTCGGATCCATCTCGGCTCGCGATCGAGGATGTCGGGGGGATGGTCGCCGAGGTCGTCCCCCTCCCCGACCGATCGGCGGTCCCGTCCCCGGAACGAGGGGTCGCACACTCGGGCGGACGGCGGAGCGGGGAGGCATGACGGTGGGACGCATCCGACTGATGCTTGCAGACGATGAGGGCCAGGTCATCGAAGCGATGACGCAGCTCGTTTCGACGGACCCGTTGATCGACCTGGTCGGAACCGCGAAAGACGCGGGCGAGGCGATCGACCTCGCCGAGCTCCATCTCCCCGACGTGGCCCTCCTCGACGTGAGGATGCCCGGTGGCGGAGGCAGCCGAGCCGCCCGAGAGATCCGCCTGCGCTCCCCCGAGACCCAGATCGTCGCATTGTCGGCGAGCACCGACCCGAGAACGGTCGTCTCGATGGTCCGCGCGGGCGCCGTGGGATACGTCGGGAAGGATCAATCTGGGGATGAGGTTCTGCGTGCGATCCATCGATCCGCCGACGGGCGATCCAGCATCTCGGTCGATCGCCTCGGCGAGGTGGCGGAGCGCTTGACCGAACACCAATCGCGTCAGGTCGAACCGAGATCCGAGCGAGCCCCCGTCTCCAGGGAACGGATCGAGGAAGCGATCCATGGTGATCTGCTCGAGACCGTGTTCCAGCCCATCGTCGAGCTCGACCACGGCGCGATCCGCGGGGTGGAAGCCCTGACCCGGTTCATGACGAGACCTCGGCGATCCCCCGAAACGTGGTTCGTCGAAGCGGCGAGGCAAGGGTTGCTCACGCAGCTTGAGCTCGCAGCCGCCTCTCGGGCACTCGAGCACTTGGATGAGATCCCGGAAGACGTCTATCTCTCCGTAAACGTGTCGACCGAAACGCTCTGCGAACCTCGCCTGCTCGAGATGCTGCAGGCGATCCCCGCGTCGCGGGTCGTGCTGGAGCTCACCGAGCGGACGCCGGTCGTTGACTACGCGGAGATGAGCGAGTGGCTGGCCGATCTCCGCACGCTGGGGGCCCGACTGGCGGTCGACGACGTGGGCAAGGGGTTCTCCGGGCTCGGGCATCTCGTCGAGCTCTCGCCGGATCTCCTGAAGTTCGACCGGAGCCTCGTCGCCGGGGTCGACTCCGACACGACGAAGAGCGGCCTCATCACACGTCTGACATCGTTCGCCGACGAGGTCGGGATGGAAGTCGTCGCCGAAGGCATCGAGACCGAAGCGGAACTCGAGACCCTCCGTGCGCTCGACGTCGGGACCGGACAGGGATTCTTGCTCGGTCGGCCGGGGCCGATCCCCGCGTTGGTGAACGGGACGTGGGAATGGCCCATGCGCCATCGCCCCTTCGGAGACGCCGCCCTCACTCGAACATCGTGAGGATGAGGTTCACGAGCGTGGCCGTCCCGGAATCAAGCACACCGGCGAACGTTCGCCGGATGGGATCCGACGTGCCGATCCCGGCGCCCTGAACCAGACGACGCAGGTCATCCACGTACCCCGGAGTCGTCAGCGGCACCTTCTTGCGATCGGTTCGATACCCCTCCTGCGCTTTCCAGAGCTCGGTGACGATCTGAGCCTGACCCTCCTTCGTGAACCGAGTGAGGACGTTCGCGTCGCGGAGACCGTCCGGACCGCCGAAGTCGTAGGGGTCACGTCCGAACCGCGATCGCACCTGTTCGAAGAGACCGGAGAGGACCTGTGCCTGGCCGGCTCGGTGTTCCCATACGTGCGCCAGCTCGTGGATCAGTGTGGCTTCGGACGGAAGATCTTCGGCTCGGACCGGTCGCCTGAACCGAACGACCCTGTTGCAAGTCCAGGCGGACCCTCGGCGTCCCCACACCCACGGACTCGCGGTCACCTTCACCTGGCTGAGGTCGAGTGAGGGTCCGAAGAATCCCTGTGCCCGCGCGAGCCACTCGTCCACGGGGCACACCGTGATCTCGATCTGCGCGACCTCTTCGTTCGATCGGGCTTCGACCGTGTACGTGCCGCCTTGCGGGAATCTCGCTCGGAAGCGCGGGCCCGTTCTCGAGGCAGGGATCCCGCCGACCGACCACCGGACACCGCTGGGATCGTCGGAGACCGCGGTGAGCTCTACCCGCTCGCGCGGGAAGAAGGCCGTGCGCTTCGCCGTGATCTCCATGCGGACCCGATCTCCCCGTCGTACTCGACGGAATCTTCGCAGAGGAACCACGGGTCCGAGGGACAACAAGAGCGACGGTGAGCCTGATCCCGCGACCGGACTAGGTCGCCTCCTCGTCCGGTCGACCGAACCCTCCGCCGCCGCCCGACCGAACGCTGAGGAGATCCCCAACCTCGATCGGGCCGTACGCGGTGACGCGGTCGGTCATCACGACCTCCCGCTCGGTGCCGGGGTTCACCACGAGGACGCCCGGCGCACCGTCCTCACCCCCGGCGAGACCCTTGGCCAAGGGGTCACATGTGTTCTCCACCGTGTACTGCATCTGGATCCCGGGCTCCAGGATCCGGAAGTCGCGAGCGACGCCGGCCCCGCCCCGGCGGCGGCCGGAGCCTCCGAACTCGGGCAACAGCTCGTGTCGTTCCATCCGGAGCGGGTAGCGGGTCTCGATCACCTCGACGGGGGTGTTCCTGGTATCTCCGTCTCCGACGAAGATCAGCGCGGGACCGTCGTGATCCGGCCGCGCGCCCGCCCCACCGGGGTGAACGTCCGTGAACACGAAGGGCTCGCCGTCACGAGCATCGACCCGGTAGAGGTCGACGCCGAAGATCTGATAGCCCCCGGCGGGCGCGCGATCCGGAAGGATGGGCGCCAGCGCACGGATCACGAGCTCGATCAACGCCACGCCCACATACCCGTAGGAATCGACCGGCGCGGGCCGCTCGGGACTCACCAGCAGGCCGGGCTCCACATCGAAGTCGAAGGCCGTCACGTGCCCTTCGTTCCCGACGTCGTACGGGGCGAGCAGACCCTTCAGCGCACAGCGAACGTCGCATCGTGCACCCGGATCGTTGATCGGACCGACGGCGGTGGGACTCGTTCCGTCGAACGTCACGCGCAAGATCTCGCCGGCGATCTCGATCTGCACCGCGACCCGCTGGCGCTTCGTGCGATCGACGCCGTCGTGGTCGAGCTCCACGCTCGCCTCGTATCGGCCGTCCGGCAGCTCGGCGATCCGCGTCCGCATGGCGGCGCCGGTCCGCTCGATGATCCCATCGATCGCGTCGATGACCGTTCCCGCCCCGTAGCGATCGCAGAGGTGTTGGACGCGCTCGATCCCGCGTCGGCACGACGCCATCTGCGCGGCCAGATCGCCGCGCACCAGGTCCGGCACGCGGACGTTGGTCTCGATGAAGCGCATCAGCTCGTCGTTCGCCTCGCCGGCGCGTACCAACCGCTGATGGGTGAAGCAGATGCCTTCCTGGTAGACGTCGGTCGTGTCGGGCGCCCACCCGCCGGGACTCTTCCCTCCGATGTCGGCCCAGTGAGCGGTCACGATGGCGAACGCGATCAGAGCGCCGTCGTGGAAGACGGGTGCATACACCGACGTATCGGAGATGTGGGTGCCGGTCAGGAAGGGGTCGTTCACGATCAGCACGTCGCCCTCGAGGAATCCGTCGGGGCCGTGGGTCTCGATCCCGGACCGGATGGTGTCGGAGAGCGCGCTGATGAACCCGGCGATCCCTGGTGCCTCTGCCCACAGACGCCCGTCGGCACCGACGATCCCGAGGCCGAAGTCCTGCACTTCGTAGAGGAGCGGATTGTGCGCGGTTCGGACCAGGGTGCGATTCATCTCGAGAGCGGCCGCCGTCAAGCCGCCCCTGATCACTTCGATCGTGACGGGGTCGGTCGCCGTCATGAGTCGGCCGTTCGCGCCAGCACCAGGTTGCCCAGCGGCTCCGTCCGCGCGATCCAGCCGGGCGGGACGAGCGTCGTCGAGGTCCACTCCTCGACGATGGCGGGGCCGATGACCGGCTGATCCACGGCGAGCGAGTCGCGGTCGTAGATCGCCGTGGACACCGTTGCGCCCGCCTCCCGGAAGAACACGGGTCGCTCGGCTCTCGGCGAGGCGTTCGACGTGACCGTCCAGGGAGGCCATCGAGGTTCCTCGGCGGGAACGATCCCGCGACAGCGGACGGTGACCAGCTCGACGACGGCCTCGGGATCGCCATGCCCGTAGAGGCGGCGGTGTCGGGCGACGAACGCGGCGCGGAGCGCCGCGACGTCGCCCGACCCCCACCCCGCGTCCAGGTCGACCGTGACGGTGTGCTCCTGCCCCTCGAAGCGGAGGTCCGCGCGACGTTCGACCTCGACCCGTTCGCCCGCGAACCCGAGGTGCTTCAGCCGTTCCACGACCTCGGCGCCGAGCGAGCCGAGCTCGGCGACCGAACTTCGCATGGCGTCGTCGTCGAGACGGAGGACCCGCGTCGTCGAGACGTCCTCCCGGTACTCCGACGCAAGGATGCCCCACGCGGAGAAGGTGGCCGGCTCGCGAGGCACGACGATCGTGTCGATGTCGAGCTCGGTGGCGGTGGCGGCGGCGAACAGCCCTCCGCCACCGCCGTAGGCGTAGAGGGCGAACGCTCGGGGATCGATCCCACGCTCCACCGTCATCGAGTGGATCGCGTTGGCCATCGAGGTCTCGACGATCCGCAGCACACCTTCTGCAGCCTCATCGAGGCGCATCGCGAGGGGTGTCGCGACCCGGTCGGCGATGGCCCGTTCCGCCGCCTCCACGTCGAGGTGCATCCTCGAGCCCAGGAAACGCCCGGGATCCAGTCGTCCGAGGATCAGATGGCAGTCGGTGACGGTCGGCTCCTGGCCGCCGAAGCCGAAGCAGGCGGGGCCCGGTCTCGCGCCGGCGCTCTTCGGCCCGACGCGGAGGGAACGCATCTCGTCGATCCACGCGACCGAGCCACCGCCCGCACCGATCGAGGCCACATCCACGGTCGGGGCGAGCACGGGCAGCCCGGCGATCTCGGTCTCGGTGCGCTCCTGGACACGACCACCCTCGATGATCGCCACGTCGTAGGTCGTGCCTCCCACGTCGGTGCAGATCGCGTCGGGATGCCCGAGCCGACCAGCGAGCGCGGCGACTCCGATCACGCCGCCGGCAGGCCCGGAAGAGAGGGTCCGCACCGGCAGCTCGAGCGCCCGATCCGGGCCCATCACGCCGCCGTTCGACTGCATCACGCCGATCGCAGCCCCCATGCCGGCAGCCGCGAGTCGCTCGCGGAGGGTTCCCAGGTACGTCTCGAACAGCGGCTGGACGTAGGCGTTGATCACCGCGGTCGACGTCCGCTCGTACTCGTGCCATTCGGCCGCGATCGCCGACGACAGGGTCACCGAGAGATCCGGATGCCGACGCGCGATCGCCTCCGCCGCCTCCCGTTCGTGCTTCGGGTTCGCGTAGGCGTGCAGGAAGCACACGGCGATCGCCTCGACGCCTTCGGCGACGAGGGCGTCGACCTCGCGGGCGAGGCCCGCGAGGTCGAGCGGCGCGATCTCCTCTCCCCGTGGCCCGAGCCGCTCGGTGACCTCGCGGCGAAGGCCGCGAGGAACGAGCGGCTCGGGCGGCACCCAGACCCAGTCATAGATGAAGGGGCGGTTGCCTCGCGCCAGCTCGAGGACGTCGCGGAACCCTCGGGTCGTGATGAGCCCGACCGTCGCGCCCTTCCGCTGCAGGAGGGCGTTGATCGCCACCGTCGATCCATGAAGGAAGCGTTCGATCTCGGCAGCCGTCCCGGGTAGCCGCTCGAGCGCGGTCAACAGCTCGGCTGCGAGCCGATCAGGCGTCGCAGGTTGCTTGTCGACCGAGACCTCGCCCGTCTCGCGATCGATCGAAACGACATCGATGAACGTGCCACCCACGTCGACCGCGATGACCTTCGAGCCCATCTGCCCCCCCGTCGGACGGTCGGCCATCATCGCACGACCGCGCTCGACCCCGAGACTCGGACGTTGGCCGGCAACGCGATGAACGATGTTGCCCACTCGGACGAGCACCCTTCCTCTTGGGTTTCGGCCGGTTCAGCCCTACATTCCGGGTCGTGAGAACCCTCAGTCCCTCGGGCAAGCGATGGCTGCTCGACGCTTCGCTCTACGGGTTGTCCGCGTCGTTCGCCGCCATCGCGGCGGGCGCCGCCGGGATCCCCTTGCAGCGCACATGGGGGCACACCGCTCTGTGGGGATACCTCGGTGCGACCGCGGTGGCGGTCACCGCGTCGCTGCGACACCGTCGCGCGGGTCACGATGAGCGATCCCGCGCCCTCCTCGCCGTCGCCGTCTTCGCAGCGACGGCCGTGGTGCCGCTCGTCATCGCGGCGCACCTTCGCGCAGAAGGCGACCCGGGCGACCATGCGCAGTCCGAAGTGATCATCGTCGAAGAGGGAGCCGACGCGATGTTCGACGGACGCGATCCGTACGCGAAGGAGTATCTCGCCGGTCCGCTCTCAGACCGACCGCTTGCCACGCGAGTGCACTTCCCCTACATGCCCTTCATGCTCGTGTTCGGCATCCCTCGGGCGTTGGCGGGACATGCTCCCTGGGCGGATGCTCGCGTCTGGTTCACGATCTTCTCCCTCTCGGTGGCGCTCGCGAGCCTGCTCCGGATGCACACCCGCGCCCAAGGACGACTCCGAACCTTCCAGGTTCTGTTCGCCCTCCCCACGGGAGCCCTGCTCCTCGCGACCGGCGGTGTCGATATCCCCGTGCTCGCGCTGCTCCTCGCGACCGCCGTGCTCGCGGAGCGGGGTGAAGCGAGGGGCGCGGGGCTCTTGGGAGGGTTGGCGCTCGCGACGAAACAGACCTCGCTGCTCATCCTGCCCTTCCTCGCGCTCGCGGTATCCGATCGGCGTGGGCGGCGTCGGTTCCTCGTGACGACCGGTCTCGTCGGCCTGGGGCTCACCCTTCCCTTCGCGCTCTGGGACGTGCGGGCGTTCGTCGAAGACACGGTCCTGTTCCCACTCGGCGCCGGCCATGGCCCGAGCCCGGCCGACACGCCGACCGTCGGCTCTTTGCTCCTCGATCTGTTCCCGTCCCAGCGCGGGGTCATCACCGTGCTCTTGGTTCTGCTGATCCTCGGCGTGGTGGCTCTCCTGCTGCTCTCCGGACGGGGAAGCTCGATGGCTCAGGCATGCACGCGCGCCGGGGGCGCCTTCCTCTTCGCGTGCGCGGTCGCCCCGGCCGCCCGCATCGGGTACCTCGTGTATCCGGCCAACCTGATCGCATGGGCGTTCGCGTTCCGCCACGCGCGGGCGACCGCAGCTCCGGAGACGACCGGGGCTCCCGCTTCGAGCCTCGTCCCGGATACGTAATCGGGTCAGGCCGTCGCGGGAACCGTGCGTTCGCTGGAGATGGCCAGCCCTGTGTCCGGCTCGAAGAAGTGCAACCGGCTGGGATCCACCGCCAGCCGCACCCGTTCGCCCGGCTTGGCACGCGTCCGTGCGTCGACCCTCGCGCAGAACTGCGCCCGCTCCGTGATCAGAGGGAGGATGTCCTCCGCCCCTTCGTCGCTCGCTGCCGCGAGCGCTTCCTCGGACGTCACGGGAGGGGCGTCGACCGTGAACAACACGTTCACCTCGGAGCCGAGCTCCTCGGTGATGTCGACCTCGACTTCGAGGATCGTCGCATCGCTCGTGGCCCACACATCCGCATCCTCGAGATCGGACGGCCGGATGCCGACGATCACGTGTCCGTCCCTCGTCGCCCGACAGGTTCGTTCGCTCGCCGAGGGGAAGCCGGAAGCCCGCGAAGGAGACCGCGCCGCCCTCGACCGTCCCTTCGACCAGGTTCATCGGCGGCGACCCGACGAACGCGGCGACGAACAGATTCACGGGTCGAGCGAACAGGCGCTGAGGCGTATCGACCTGTTGGAGGAGACCGTCGCGCAGCACGGCCACACGATCCCCGAGTGTCATCGCCTCCACCTGGTCGTGGGTGACGTACACGGTGGTGGTCCGAAGTCGCTCGTGCAGACGAGCGAGCTCCGCCCGCATCTGAACCCGAAGCTTGGCGTCCAGGTTGGAGAGCGGCTCGTCCATCAGGAAGGCAACGGGTTCGCGGATCATCGCCCGCCCCATCGCCACGCGCTGCCGCTGACCGCCCGAGAGCGCCGCCGGCTTCCGCTCGAGGAGGTGCTCGATCGCGAGCACCTGCGCCACTTCTCGAGCCTTCCGCCCGCGCTCGTCCTTCGCCACGTGGCGGAGTTTCAGGCCGAACGCGATGTTCTCCTCGACCGTCATGTGCGGATACAAGGCGTAGTTCTGGAACACCATCGCGATGTCCCGCTCCTTGGGAGAAAGGTCGGTGACCTGCTTGCCGTCGATCCAGATCTCCCCGGCGGTGACTTCCTCGAGCCCGGCGAGCATGCGCAGGATCGTGGACTTCCCGCAGCCGGACGGTCCCACCAGGACCATGAACTCGCCGTCCTCGATCTCGAGCGAGAGATCGTCCACGGCGATGACCTCGTCGCCGAACTCCTTGGTCACTCCCTCGAAGACGATCTTCGCCATCCCGTCATCCTCTCTCGCGTTGTGAACGTGTGCCGAGCCGCGTGTTCACGAGTGCGGTACGCGCCCGGCGCTGGGCGTCGGGCCGAGCCCCGATCGTGTCGAGGCCCAACAGGGCCGCCCCCACCACCGGAGGTACGTCGAGCACCCGCACCCGAGCCTGCCGGGCCACCTCGGCCAGTCCTCGGCCGATCCTGCCCAGGAAGTCCTCGTCCCCGGAGGAGAAGATCCCGCCGCCGAGGACGATGTCCACGTCGAGCCGCGTCATCCGGAGGCGCCGCACGGCGACCCCCGCCATGCGCACGATCTCGTCCGCCTGCCGATCGACGATCGAACGCGCGACGGCATCGTCGGCCGCCGCCGCTCGGAAGACGATCGGTGTGAGCTCGACCACGCGTCGCTCCGCGATCCGATCGAAGTACATCGCCTCGGTCAGCTGCTTCGGGCGGGTGAAGCCGAAGTGCCGTGGGACGAGCGTTCGAAGCGTCGTCGCCTCGCCCCGCCCGTCTTCGGCCCGCACCGAATGCCAAAGAGCGGCGCTCCCGATGTCGTGGCCCCCGCCCCAGTCCCCCGACAGCTCCCCGAACGCCGGGAATCGGAACGTGCGGCCGTTGGGCGCGACCGCCGAACAGTTGGTCCCGTATCCGCATACCACGGCGACGCCCCACGTCCGCTCTGTGCCGGCGCGGAGGACGGCGAACGTGTCGTTGCGAACCACATCGCTTTCCGTGAGGCCGCGCCGACGGAACCACCGTGCGATCCGACGGTCATCTGCCGGCAGGTCGGCACCGGCAACGCAATACATCCCGAGCTCCGCCACCGGCTGGTGATCGGGCTCGAACCCCGCATCCCGGGATGCCGCGACCACCGCGTCGGCGACCCGTTCGAGGAAGCTCTCCCGGCCGGTCCCGTCGTGATCCAGCCCTCTCCGGCGTGCTGCGCCCAGAACGTTGCCGTCCCGCCGGAGCAACACGGCGTCGATCTTCGAGCCGCCGGCATCCACCGCGAGCAGTGCGGGCCGCTTCATGGGAGGCCGTCCTCGGGAAGCGCGTCGAGTCGAACCAGGTCGCACCCCGCCGTTCGGAGACCGTCGACGATCGTCGGAAGTGCATCCGCCGTCTTGTCCGGCCACGTGTGGAGCAGGATCACCGCTCCATCCCCGTGGCGTCCGGCGCCGTCGATCGCTTCCCGTGCGATGTCTTCGGCGGCTCGCCACGGCTCCCAGTCCTCCAGCACCACGTGCCAATGGACGTTCCGGTAGCCGAGATCGCGGAGCAGGCCCAGGATCCGAGGATCGTCGTGCCCGTCGCCGAACGGGCATCGGAACCAGGGTCTGGTCTGCCCGCCTGTTGCTTCGGACACGGCCGCGTCCGCTTCCTCCACGTCCGTGCGGATCCCGCGATCGGAGAGCAGGGTCATGCGCGAATGGTAGTGAGAGTGGTTGCCGATCAGGTGGCCGTCATCGGCGATCCGGCGAGCCGATGTCGGCTCCGCCTGTGACCAGCGTCCCTGGACGAAGAACGTCGCGGGCGCTTCCGCCGCTCGAAGTGTCGAGAGGATGCGGTCGACCGTCCCTGCGCTCGCGCCGGGACGGTCGGGATGCTCGGCGTCGAACGTCAACGCGACCCTCGGTCGAGACTCACTCACGGCCGTCACTCACGGATCGTCACCTTCGCCGCATGGACGTAGAGACCGGGTTCACGGCCGTGGGCGATCGCGAGCCGGTGGGCGAGGAGCTGGATCGGCACGATCGAGACGGCCGGAGCGATCGAGCGATCGATCGCGCCGATGCCGAACGACCCTTCCCCGCGGGTGATCTCGAGCACGGCGACGCCGGCCTCGCGGAGCTCGTGTGCGAGCGACCCGTCCAGTGACTCCGTTTCGGGTTCGGTCGCGATCACGATCGCCGCCAGGTTCGGACCGGCGAGCTCGAGTGGTCCGTGCCGGAACTGTGCGGTCTCGAGCGCCTCCGCGGGCAAGCCGACCGCCTCCTTCAAGGTGAGAGCGGCCATCTCGGCCGCGGCCCGTGCCGGGCCGCGGCCGAGCACCACGACGTCCTCGCGCGGCCCGAGCCACGCCAGGACGTCATCACCGAGGGTCTCGTTCGCGAGGAGCCGCTCGATCGAAGCGGCCGCCCGTTCCGCCTCTCCCGACAGCGCCTCGAACGCGGCGTCGGGTGTGGTCCCTCGCAACACCTTGCCGATCCCCGCGAGCACGACGAGCGCACCGCCGAACGTCGCCGTCGAGGGCCCCGTCTCCTCGCCCGCCCGGGTGTCGAGCACCAGGTCCGCCGTCCGAGCCAGGGTGTTGTCCGTCCCGTTCGTCACGGCCACGATCGAGGGGGCATCCTCACGTCGCCGAAGCGACTCCGCGAGATGGACGATCTCCGCGCTCTCGCCCGACTGGCTCACCGCGATCACCGGCGTCGACGGGCCGAGGATCCCTGCGCGGAAGTGGAGGAGCTCCGCGGACCCGAGCGTGATGGCCGTGAGACCGGCCTCGGCGAGGTCGGCAGCGAGCGGGTAGCAGGCGGCATAGGAGCCGCCCATCCCGGTGAGGATCACGGAGCCGTTCGTGAGGAGGCCGGCCAGCTTTCGAAGCTGCTCCCGCTGGTCACCGAGGCCCGCCGCGGCCCGCCGGAGCGCCTCGGGCTGTCCGGCGATCTCGGCGGAGAAAGAGTCAGGAAACTTTCCTAACGATTTCACGGCCGCAGTGTACGATGCCGTGCCGTGGGTGTGAAGGTGTCCGTTGCCGGCGGGGGGAGCACGTACACGCCGGAGCTCGTGGAAGGCCTGGTGACTCGCGCCGACCGGCTCCCGGTGGACGAGCTCGTCCTGCTCGATCCCGATCCCGAGCGCCTGGAGATCGTCGGTGCCCTGGCGGACCGGATGCTCCGTCGCGTCGGATGGGCCGGTCGGCTCGTCCTCACCGATCGCCGGGACGAGGCTCTGGAGGGCGCGCACTTCGTGATCGTGCAGCTCCGGGTCGGAGGCCAGACCGCTCGTCTGTCCGACGAGACGATCCCCGGCCGATTCGGTTTCATCGGCCAGGAGACCACCGGCGCGGGAGGATTCGCGAAGGCGCTCCGCACCGTGCCGGTCGTCCTCGAGCTGGCCGAGGAGACGGCGCGGCGTGGCGCTCCCGGCGCGTGGTTCGTCGACTTCACCAACCCCACCGGCCTCGTGACGCAAGCGCTCCTGGACGACGGCCATCGGGCGATCGGGCTCTGCAACGTCGCGATCTCGCTCCAACGGCGGCTGGCGGAACGGTTCGGGGTCGAGCACGACCGGGTCACCCTCGACCACGTGGGCCTGAACCACCTGACCTGGGAACGGTCCGTCTTCGTGGACGGAGAAGATCGGATGGCGGACATCGTCGAGGACCCCGCCTCGTATCCCGGTGCTGATGAGTTCCCGCCGGAGCTCGTCCGGATGCTCGACGCGATCCCGAGCCCGTACCTGCACTACTACTACTTCCCCTCGGAGGTAGTGGAGCATCAGCGCACCCATCGGAGCAGGGCGGAGGAGGTGATGGAGATCGAGGCGGGCCTCCTGGAGCTCTACCGCGATCCGGCCCTCGACGAGAAGCCGAAGCTCCTGGAGGAGCGAGGCGGCGCCTTCTACTCGGAAGCCGCCGCCGCCCTCGTGGCGTCGCTGTACGCGGGCACCGGGGACGTCCAGGTCGTGAACGTCCGGAACGCCGGCGCGATCCCCAACCTCCCCGACGACGACATCGTGGAGATCCCCGCGCGCATCGATCGCGACGGCGCGCACCCGGAGCCGACGGCCCCGCTCGCGCCGGAGATGCTCGGCATCGTCCAGCACGCGAAGGCCTACGAGCGCCTCGCCATCGAAGCCGCGAAGACCGGCGACCGGACCGTGGCTCTCAAGGCCCTGATCGCCAACCCGCTCGTTGGCGACTACGCCGGGGCCGCCCCCTTGCTGGATGCGCTGCTCGAGGTCAACCGCCCCTTTCTCCCGCGCATCTCGCCGCGCGGATGAGCGCCGATCCCCCAGCCGGGCGGGCGCGCACGCTCGACGCGTCACGCGACGCTCGGGTGGACGCGACCACGAAGGGCTTCCCTACCGTCGACGAACCGATACCGCTCGCCGAGGTCGCGGAACAGGGATGGTCACTCGAAGATCTCCTCCCACCCGTCCTTGTGCTGCGGGAGTCAGCGCTCGCTCACAACGTCGCCCTGATGGCCGAGTACTGCCTCGACCACGGCGTCGAGCTGGCGCCGCACGGGAAGACCACGATGGCGCCGCAGCTCTGGCGGCGCCAGCTCGACGCCGGCGCGTGGGGCATCACGGCCGCGACGGTCGGGCAAGCCAGGGTGATGGTCGCCGCCGGCGTGCCACGCATCCTGATCGCGAACGAGGTGACCGACGGAACCGCGGTGGGATGGATCGCGGTACAACTCCGTGACTCCGGTGTCGACATCGTGTGCTCGGTGGATTCGCCGCGCGGCGTGGAGCTGCTCGCGGTAGGGATCGAAGGAGTGCCCCGCCCGCTCCCCGTCCTCGTCGAGCTCGGCCATCCCGGCGGGCGCACCGGATCCCGCACGGAAGACCACGCGCTCGAGGTCGCTCGCCTGGTGACGAAGACGCCCCAACTCGTCCTGGCGGGTGCGACGGGCTACGAAGGGACGATCTGCCACGACCGCACACCGGCCTGCCTCGAGGAGGTCGGCGTCTTCCTCGACCGACTCGGGGAGCTCACCTCCCGCCTTCGTACCGACGGCCTCGTGGAGACCGACGAAGGGTGGGTGAGTGCGGGAGGCAGCGCGTTCTTCGATCTCGTCGTGGAACGTCTCGGGCCGTCCGGCGGCGTCGCCGACCGCGTCCTTCTCCGCTCGGGGAGCTACGTCGCTCACGACGCGGGGATGAACGAACGCATGTCGCCGTTCGCCCACCTCGAGCCGGGGCACCGTTTCCACCCGGCGATCGAGGCGTGGGGCGCCGTGCTCTCTCGTCCCGAGCCGGAGGTCGCGATCCTCGGGTTCGGGCGGCGGGACGTGCCGTTCGACCAGGACCTTCCCACGCCGTTCACGCTCCGGCGCCGGTCCGGAGAACGTCTCGACGTCGCGGGTGACCTGGTCGTCGAGCGGCTGAACGACCAGCACGCCTACTGCCGGATCCCGGCAGAGGTCTCGATCGAACCCGGCGACCTGGTCGGGTGCGGCCTTTCCCATCCCTGCACCGCGCTCGACAAGTGGCGAGTGATCCCCGTGCTCGACGACGACGACCGCGTCATCGACGCCGTCGCCACGTACTTCTGACCGAGGTCAACCGAGAACGTCGCTACTCACGTGCGTCCCTGCGCGTTCGGCCACGGCCGCCGCTTCCTAGGTCTCGAACCGATCGAGGACGCGCTCGGCGCGGTCGAGCTGGCGGGTCACGTCATCGGTGTGGTGGTGGATCTGCCAGAACGTGCACGCGAGCGCGTACACCACCGTCACCTTCCAAGCAGCGGGCCCCCTCTCTCTCGCGTTCTCGAAGAGCCTTTCAAGATCATGACTGATGTCACGCTCGCGGCACGCCGTCCGCGTCCCCGACGGTCGCGGCCACCGCGGCGCCGCACCGGGCTCCCTCGAGGAGCGCCTCCGGCACGTCCGCGTCGTGCAGGCGGGCGTGGAGATACCCACCGTCGAATGCGTCGCCCGCGCCGACCGGGTCCATGTCCTCGACGGGCGCCGGCGCGATCTCGTGCCAAATACCCTCGGGATCGAGCGCGCCGGCGCCCGACCTCCCCCCTTTCACGACGATCTCGCGAGGTCCACGCTGCGCGAAGGCTCGAGCCAACTCCTGGATCGTCGGTGCATCCTCGAACGCACGGAACTCGTCGATGCCGCCGAGGACGAGATCGCACGAACCGAGCAGAGGCTCGATCAAGGCGACGGTGCGATCGGAGCCCCACAGGCCCCGGCGAAGGTTCAGATCGAGGACACGCATCCCGCGGGCACGGCGGAACAGCTCATGGATGGCTCGTCCCGGATCTGGACCGAGCAGTGGGGTGATGCCCGTGGCGATGACCGCACGAGCGTCTTCGACCGGGACTCCCACGAGATCGACGGGCGAGAGGGCGCTGGCCGCCGAGCCGGTCCGGTAGTACCGCACCGTGCCGACCGTGTCGCGGAGCATGAGCCCGGTCGGCCGGCCGGGATCCCTCTTCACCCACGACAGCCCCACCCGTTCAGCCCCGAGCGCGGCCATGATCCGGTCCCCTGGAGGATCCGTGCCCAGGCGACTCACCCACGCGGCGCTCGTGCCCAGTCGTGTGAGCGCCACGCACGTGTTGCTCTCGGCACCGCCGTGGGTCGCGCGGAAGGTGGCCGCTTCGTCGAGCGACCCGTCCAGAGCCACCAGCGAGAACATCGTCTCGCCGATCGCGATCACATCGGGGGTGTCGGTCACGGCCGGTCCGCGATCACGGCGACCGCGGCCGCGGCCCGCTCGGTGATCGCGTCGAGCTCCGCGTCGTTCGCGGGGGGTCTCTCGCCGGCGAGCGCACCGCCGAGCCCGACGCACGCGGCACCGGCGTCGAGGTAGCCGTTCACCTCATGGATCGCGATGCCGCCCGTCGGGACGAGCGGCACTCCGGCGAGCGGTCCGAGGAGGGCACGCACGTACCCGGGACCCCCGAGCGAGGCCGGGAACAGCTTGACGGCGGACACCCCCATCGCATGAGCGCGGATGACCTCGGTCGGGGTGAACGCCCCCGGCACGATGTCGACGCCCAGCTCGTGTGCTCGCTCGACCACGCCGGGCACCACGCCGGGACTCACCACGAACGCGGCTCCCGCGTCGACGCTCCGGTCGACGTGGTCGGGCTCGAGAGCCGTGCCGACGCCGATCGTCCACCCGGAACGGCGTCCTCGCTCCACCGCGTCCAGCGACCCTGGGGTGTCCAGTGTCACCTCGACGACGTCGATCCCTCCGCGCACCAGCGCTCCGAGCGCGCCGTCGACGTCCCCGGCGGCTCGATACCGGACGATACCGAGGAGCCTGGCGGAGGCATCCCATCCGGCCACCGCGACCTCCTCGCTCTCGACGCGGATGCATCATCCGACTCTCTTGACGTGGTGCGGGCGGCGAGCGTAGCATCCCGCCCAATAGTTAGGAAACTTTCCTGAGAGTACGAAGTCACACACGCGGCTCCAGGGCGCGGGAGGGGGGAGCGACGAGCCTCGACGAGACGTTCGCCGGCGGGACACCGAGCCTCCTGCGTGCCATCAACGAGCGTTCCGTGCTCGAGTTCGTGCGGCGGATGGGCCCCGTCTCGAGGGCCCAGATCGCCCGCGACAGCGACCTCTCCAAGCCCACGGTGTCGCAAGCGCTCGCCACGCTGCTCGAGGCAGGTCTGGTCCGGGAGGCCGGGAGAGCGAGCGGCAAGCGTGGACCGGCCGCGATCCTCTACGAGCTGAACCCGCGCGCCGGCTGGGTGGTCGGCATCGATATCGGTCGCGCCTGGGTGCGGGCGGCGATCGCGAACCTCTCCGGCGACATCGTCGCCAGGCGTGACGAACGCACGATGGTGAAGAGCCAGCGCGCGCTGATCTCGCAGATCGGCCAGATCGCGCACGGCCTCGCCGCGGAGGCGCACATCCGGTGGAAACAGGTGACCTTCGCGACCGTCGGGAGCCCCGGTGTCTTCCACCCCGCCAAGGGCACCGTGGAGCTCGCGTATGCGCTCCCCGGATGGGGCAGGACCGGGCTCGTCGAATCCGTGCAGGAGGAGCTGGGAACCAAGATCGCCTTCGAGAACGACGTCAACCTCGCCGCCCTCGGCGAGCAGTGGCGAGGGCTCGGGAAGAACGTCGCCAATTTCGCGTACCTCCACGTGGGGACCGGGGTCGGCGCGGGCCTCGTGCTCAACGGAGAGCTCTTCCGGGGACACGCGGGCGCAGCCGGCGAGGTGGGCTATCTCCCCCTCGCGACCGAGGATCCACGCGACCCGGTGTCGCGTCGCCTCGGCGCACTCGACGCCGCGGCCGGCGCCACCGGCGTGGTCGCGGCGGCCCGAGATCTGGGCATGGAAGGACCACTTTCGGCGAAGCGTGTGTTCGCGGCGGCGAGGCGAGGAGATCCCGTCGCCCAGCGTGTGGTCGAGCTCGAAGCCGGTCGGATCGCGTTGGCGATCGCCGCCATCGTCCCGGTCATCGACCCCGAGCTCGTCGTGCTCGGCGGGGGGATCGGCAGCAACGGTGACTTGCTTCTCGAGCGCGTCGAGAGCGAGCTCGCCAGCATCTCGCCGTTCCGTCCGCGGATCGACGTATCCGTTCTCGGCGAGGAGGCCAGCCTCCACGGGGCGGTGGCGACGGCGCTGCAGTCGGCGCAAACGCTGTTGTTCGCGCGAGGAGCAGAGGCAGGAGGTCACGGGAACAGGAGATGAACGGGAACAGGTGTCGTGCAGGCGCCGTCGCCCGCTCGGGCGAGAGCTCGAGTGCGAAGGCCACGAGGGAAGGGAGAGTGGGATGAAACGTCGCGTCGCGCTGATGGCGGTGGCGGCATCGTTCGCGTTGTTCGCCGCAGCCTGCACCGCGGGTGGGGGCACCGACGAGCCGCCACCGTCCGTCGACCCCAACGCGGAACACGACCCGGTCACGCTGGAGATGTGGATCCCCTTCAGCGCGGATCACGAGGTGGCGGGCGTCCAGGCGACGTTCGACGCCTTCGAAGCCGAGTACCCCTGGATCACGATCAAGGTGACGACCGGGGTCGAGGACGACGCGAAGGTGCTGGCCGCGATCAGGGCCGGTACGCCGCCCGACGCCACGATGTCGTGGGCGTTGGACGACCTCGCCGCCTTCTGTGACACGGGTGCCTGGCAGGACCTGACGCCGTACATCGAGCAGGACGGTATGGATATCTCCGCCGTGTTCCCACCGTCGGTCGAGCGCTACACCGGCTTCGGCGGGAAGCGCTGCGCCTTCCCGTTCCTCACCGACGCGGTCGGTCTCTACTACAACAAGGATCTCCTGGAGGCCAAGGGGTACTCCGAGCCACCCAAGACGTATTCCGAGCTGACAGCGATGGCGAAGGATCTCACCGAGTTCAACCCGGACGGGTCGATCAAGGTCGCGGGGTTCGTGCCGTGGTTCGGGAACTACTACGTCAACGGAGATCCGCTGAATCACTCGATCGCCTGGGACGCCGACTGGTACAACGACGACGGGACGGCCGCGATGGGGACGGACCCGGACTGGGCCGCCATGTTCCGTTGGCAGAAGGACCTCGTCGACTTCTACGGCGTCGACAACCTGAAGAAGTTCGTCGCCGGCCAGGGCGACGAATGGGGAGAGGCGAGCCAGGACTTCCAGCTCGGCCGCATCGCGATGGCACTGGACGGCGAGTGGCGGACGGCGTTCATCAAGAACGGCACGCCCGAGCTGAACTACGGGACGGCGCCCTCGCCGGTCCCGGACGGCAGGGAGGATCTCTACGGGATCGGCCGCGTCGGCGGGACGATCATCGGGATCCCCCGCGGATCGGCGCATGAAGCCGAGGCATGGCTGCTCGTGAAGTTCATGGCGACCAACACCGGGAGTCTCGTCGAAGCCGCGAACGCGATCGGCAATGTGCCGACCACCTTCGACTCGCTCGAGTCACCGGACCTGTCGTTGCCGGAGCAGTTCGACACGTTCCTCGATGTGTTCTCGAACCCGAACTCCCATTACAAGGACATGTCGGTGCTCGGCTCCGCGGATCAGGACCTCCTGTCGAGCTTCGCGGCGAAGTGGCAGTCTGGTCGGATCACCGACCTCGAAACCGGTCTCGCGGACGTCGCGAAACAGATCGACGACCAGCTCGCGCAGGCGGGCGGTTGATCGCGAAGGAGGAGCGATCGCCGGCACATTGACGGCGGCGGCGCGCCGGCCCGTCTCGAAGAGACGGCCGGCGCGGCGCCGCGGGCGCCACTACGCCACGGTCTCCTTGTTCATGCTCCCGGCGGTGATCGGATTCGCGGTCTTCATCGCGTATCCGATGATCGCGAGCCTCTATTACTCGTTCACCAACTACGACCTTCTCGAGGACCCCACGTGGGTGGGCCTCCAGAACTACCGGTTCATGTTCACCAAGGATCCGATGTTCTGGCAGGCGATGCGGAACACGGTGTGGATCATCGCGGTGGGTGTTCCCCTGCAGATCGTGACCTCACTCTCGCTCGCCTGGCTGCTCACGCGACCGAAGCGAGGGTCCCGCTACTACCGGACGTTCCTCTTCCTGCCCACCATGGTGCCGCCGGTCGCGGCGGCGCTGGGATTCGTCTACCTGTTCAACCCCACGTTCGGGCCGATCAACCAGGGGCTCAAGACGCTCGGCGTCGACAATCCGCCCCTGTGGTTCTTCAGCGCCTTCTGGTCGAAGTGGGGCCTCGTCTTCCTCAGCCTGTGGGGCGTCGGCCAGACGATGATGATCTTCCTCGCCGGCCTCCTGGATGTCCCTCGGCAGCTCTACGAGGCGGCCGAGATCGAGGGCGCCGGCGCGTGGCAACGGTTCCGCTACATCACCCTGCCGATGGTCTCCCCCGTGATGTTCTTCTCGGTCCTGATCGGGGTGATCGCCGGGTTCCAGTACTTCACGCAGGCCTACATCGCGAGCTTCGCGGTGTCCGGCCAGCCGACGGGTGGCGCGGCGTCGAACATCGGCGGGCCCGAGGAGTCGACGCTCTTCTATTCGCTGCACCTGTACATCAAGGGGTTCGCCCACTTCCAGATGGGCTATGCCTCGGCGATGGCCTGGATCCTCTTCCTGATCATCATGGCCTGCACGATCGTGATCATCAGGACGTCGCGACGGTGGGTCCACTACCAGGGAGGGTTCCGATAGCCACCGCGACGACCGCTCGCCCGGTCTCCGCCGCCGCCGCCCGGACGCGGCGGCCGATCCCTCCTGCCGTCCGACGTCGCCGATTCCTGACCGAGGTGGGGAACCACGCGGCCCTGATCGCGGTGAGCATCATGTTCCTCCTGCCGATGGCGTTCATCGTGCTGACCGCGCTGATGACCGACGGCCAGGCCAAGACGCCCGACTTCTGGCCGCACCCGTTCCGGTGGGGCAACTTCCTCGACGTGTTCGACCGCATCCCCCTGCTCCGCTACACCCTGAACACGGTCACGATCTCGACCCTGGCGACCGTCGGCGTCGTCGTCTCGTGCATCCCGGTCGCGTACGCCCTTTCCAGGATGCGGTGGCGCGGCCGGAACGCCTCGTTCCTGGTCGTCCTCTCCACGATCATGCTGCCGGTCCAGGTCACGATCGTCCCGCTCTACATCCTGTTCGTGCGCTTCGGATGGATCGGCACGATGAAGCCGTTGATCGTGCCGCTGTTCTTCGGCGACGCGTTCACGATCTTCCTGCTCCGGCAGTTCTTCCTGACCATCCCGTCGGAGCTCTCCGATGCCGCTCGGGTCGACGGTGCGAGCGAGTTCCAGATCCTGACCCGGGTGATCGTGCCGCTCGCGAAGCCGGCGATCGCCGCCGTCGCCCTGTTCCAGTTCCTGTACTCATGGAACGACTTCTTCTCACCACTCCTCTTCCTGATCCAGGACCCGGACAGATGGACGCTCTCGCTCGCCCTGTCGGAGTTCCGGAGTCAGTACCACGTGGAATGGAACCTCACGATGGCCGCAGCGGTGCTGTTCGTGATGCCGGTGATCATCCTGTTCTTCCTCGCGCAGCGGGCCTTCATCGAGGGCGTCACGTTGACGGGCACCAAGGGCTGAAGTCGCAGCTAGTGCCAGCCGCGGGCACGGCCCGCCTCCGCCACCCGCTCGATCGCGATCTCGTAGGCCGCCATCCGATGAGGGATCCCGCCCTCATCCGCGCGTTCGAGGACGAGGTCGGTCGCCGACTCCATCAACTCCTTGAGCCGTCCGTTGACTCGCTCCTCACTCCACCGCTCACGCTGGAGGTTCTGCACCCATTCCAGGTAGCTCACGGTGACGCCGCCGGCGCTACCGAGGATGTCGGGAACGACCCATACGCCGCGGTCATGCAGGAGCAGATCGCCGTCCGGTGTGGTGGGGTGGTTCGCGAGTTCGAGGACCAGGTTCGCGCGCACCCGTTCGGCGTTGTTGCTTCTGATCGAACGTTCGAGCGCGGCAGGAGCCAGCACCTCGCACTCCACTCCGATCAGGTCGTCGCCGTCGATCGAGTCCGCCTGCTTGAACCCCGTGACGCTTCCGGTCTCCTGCTTGTGCGCGAGCACGTCGTGCGGGATGAGCCCCTCGGGGTTCACGACCGCTCCTCGTGAGTCGGAGACCGCCACGACCCGATAGCCCATCTGATGGGCGAGCTGCGAGAACCAGGCGCCGGCGTTGCCGAAACCCTCGACCGCGACTCGGATGTGTTCACGGGTCCAGCGCCTGGACCGAGCGATGCGATCGAGCGCGAAGAGCGCACCGCGTCCGGTCGCGGCGTCCCGGCCGAGCGAACCGCCGAGCCCGACCGGTTTCCCGGTGATCACCGCAGGGGAATCGCCTCGCGACCTCGAGTACTCGTCGTACATCCACGCCATCTCCCGGGGACCGGTGTTGACATCGGGGGCCGGGATGTCGCGGTACGGACCGACCATCATCTCGATGGCTGAGAAGTAGGAACGACAGAGCCGCTCGAGCTCGCTGACGGAGAGGGTCTTCGGGTCGACCTTCACACCGCCCTTGGCGCCGCCGAACGGAACGTCCAGGAGTGCTGTCTTCCACGTCATCAGCGCCGAGAAGCAGCGGAACTCGTCGCGGGATGCGTTCTGGTGGAAACGGAGGCCTCCCTTGAACGGACCTCTGGCGCCGTTGTGTTGGATCCGCCACCCGGGATACACGTCGAACGAGCCGTCATCCCGGGAGACCCGGACCGAGACGGCCACCTCGCGCCGGTGGGTCGAAAGGACCTTCCGTGCGCCGTCGTCCAAGCCGATCCGGTCGGCCGCTTGGTCGAGGTGACCCTGGACCGCCTCGAACAGACCGTCGGACGAGGTGTCCGGATCGGCAGCAAGCGAGCCCTGCACCGTCATCCGGACGAGTCTGGCATGCGAAGGCCCTGCGCGCGAACCCGTCTCGACCCCGCGTGAGCATCGATTGCTCGCCCGGTGGCAACGCCCCTACGATGCGCCTAGCCGGGCAACCGGCCGGAACGACCGAGGAACGAGAAAGGCAGCGACCAGGGTGCTCTCCTTCGGCGTCACGTTCATGCTCGACCCGCCGGTATCGAGAACCGTCGAATGGGCGAAGCTCGCCGAGGCGCACGGGTTCGATTCCGTGTGGGCGTGGGACTCCCACGTGCTGTGGCAGGAGTTCTACACGACGTTCGCGTTGGTCGCCGCCGGCACCGGCCGGGTTCGGCTGGGACCGTGCGTGACCAACCCGGCGACTCGAGACTTGACCGTGACCGCGAGCGCGATGGCAACCCTCCAGGAGGTCTCGGGGGGCCGGATGGACATCGGGATGGGTCGCGGAGACAGCGCTCGGCGCGTGATCGGTCAGAAGCCGGTCACCGTTGAGCAGATGGAGCATGCCTGCCGGTTCATCAAGGACCTGGCCGAGGGCAGGGAGGTCGACTACGAGGGCACGCCGCTCCAGCTCAAGTGGAGCGAAGGCCACCGCCTCCCGATCTGGGTAGCGGCCTACGGACCGAAAGCGCTCCGAGCCTGCGGCCGAGTGGCCGACGGCCTGATCATGCAGCTCGCCGACCCGTTCATCCTGGAATGGTCGCTCGGATATGTCCGCGAAGGTGCGGAGGAAGCCGGACGCGCCTTCGAGGACATCCAGATCCAGGTCGCCGCGCCCGCCTACCTCTCCGAGGACACGGCGAAGGCGCGCGATCAGGTCCGCTGGTTCCCCGCGCTGGTGTCGAACCACGTCGTCGATCTGGTGAAGCGGTACGCGGACGCGGATCTCCCACAGGAGCTCACCGACTTCATCGAAGCGCGCGACCATTACGACTACGCCGAGCACGGCAGGACCGGCGCCGAGCATGCAGCGTTCGTGACCGACGAGGTCGTGGACCGATTCTGTGTGCTCGGCAACGTGGACCAGTGCATCGCGAAGCTCCGCGAGCTCGAGGCGCTCGGCGTGACGCAGTTCAACATCTACTCCATGCAGGAAGATCCAGGGCCAGCCGGAACCATCGAGGGTTTCGGGAGGGACGTGCTGCCGGTGTTCCGCTCCTCGGGAACGCCTTCAACGAGAGCGGAGGTGCACGGACGATGACGACGGTCAGGGCGGCGGTGATCCAAGCGCATGCGAACATGTCCAAGGACGAGGCGGTGGACAAGCACGTCGAGCTGATCGCGAAGGCGGCGGCCGACGGCGCCGAGGTGACGTGCCTGCAGGAGATCTTCCACGGCCCGTACTTCTGCGCCGAGCAGGACCCGAAGTGGTACGCGACCGCCGAACCCGAGGACGGCCCGCTCGTCACACGGATGCGCGAGGTCGCGAAGACCCACCACATGGTCCTGATCGTCCCGTGGTTCGAGGAAGCGCAGACCGGCGTGTACTACAACTCGGCCGTCGTGATCGAGCGGGACGGGACCGTCGTCGGGAAGTACCGGAAGACGCATATCCCGCACGTCGGACCGTGCTTCTGGGAGAAGTTCTACTTCAAGCCCGGCAACCTCGGGTACCCGGTCTTCGACACGTCCGTCGGCAGGATCGGCCTCATCATCTGCTACGACCGCCACTTCCCCGAGATCGGCCGCGCGCTCGGGCTCAAGGGAGCGGAACTGGTCTTCAACCCCTCGGCGACGGTCGAGTCGCTCTCGAAGTACCTCTGGGAGCTCGAGCAACCGGCGACGGCGGTCGCGAACGGCTACTGGATCGCCGCCATCAACCGCGTGGGGGTCGAGGAGCCGCTCTCGAGCGCGAAGTTCTACGGATCGTCGTACTTCTGCGACCCGCGCGGACAGATCGTGGCACAGGCGTCGGATTCCGAGGACGAGGTGCTCGTGCACGACCTGGATCTCGAGATGATCCGTGATGTCCGCAACACCTGGCAGTTCCTACGCGATCGACGCCCGGAGCTCTACGGCGAGCTCACCCAGCTGCTCCCCTAGTGGGAGAGGAGGACCCGAGTCCGTGAAGACACTGATCCAGGGAGGCACGGTCGTCACGGCGACCGAGACGGTCGCGGCCGACGTCCTCGTCGATGGGGAGAAGGTGGCGGCGATCGGGAACGGGATGGCCGTCGAGGCGGATCGGACGATCGACGCCACCGGCCGATACGTCATGCCCGGAGCGATCGACGTTCACACCCACATGGACCTGCCCTTCGGTGGGAGCTTCTGCTCGGACGACTTCGCCACGGGCACGCGTGCCGCAGCCTTCGGCGGCACCACCACGATCGTCGACTTCGCCCTGCAGGACTACGGCGAGAGCCTGCGCACCGGGCTGGATCGGTGGCACGAGAAGGCGCAGAAGTCGCAGATCGACTACGGCTTCCACATGATCGTCCGGGAGGTCAACGACCAGGTACTCAAGGAGATGGACACCCTCGTCGGTGAAGGGGTCACCTCGTTCAAGCTCTTCATGGCATACCCGGGCGTGTTCATGCTGGACGACGCGGCGATCTTCCAGGCGATGCAGCGCGCCGCCGACTCGGGCGCGCTGATCATGATGCACGCCGAGAACGGCGGCCCCATCGACGTCTTGATCCGGCAGTACCTCCAGCAGGGCAAGACGGATCCGGTGAATCACGGCTTGACGCGTCCGCCCGTCATGGAGGGCGAAGCGGTCCACCGGGTGTTCAAGATGGCCGAGCTTGCCGGCGCGCCCGCGTACATCGTCCATCTGTCGTCGCGGGACGCGCTCGACGCGGTCCGCGACGCGCGGGATCGGGGCGTCGCGGCCTACGCGGAGACGTGTCCGCAATACCTGTATCTCTCGATCGACGACATGGCTCGGCCCGGCTTCGAGGGCGCGAAGTTCGTGTGCTCGCCGCCGCTCCGCACGGCCGACCATCAAGACGAGCTCTGGAAGGGGCTGGTGGCGGATGACCTCCAGGTCGTCTCCACCGATCACGCGCCCTTCAACTACCGGGGACAGAAGGACCTGGGCAAGGACGACTTCTCCAAGATCCCGAACGGCCTCCCGTCGGTCGAGGACCGCTTCACGCTGCTCTACCAGGGCGTCGTCGACGGCCGGATCGGCCTCAACCGCTTCGTGGAGATCGTCGCGACGGCGCCCGCCAAGATGTTCGGCTTGTATCCGCGGAAGGGAGCGGTCGCCCCCGGGTTCGACGCGGACATCGTCGTCTTCGACCCGGATCACGAACGCACGATCTCGGCCGAGACACACCACATGAACGTCGACTACTCCTGCTATGAAGGGCGAACGGTGCATGGGCTACCGCAGATCGTGATGCAGCGAGGGAACGTCCTGGTCGAGAACGGTGAGTTCCACGGGAAGGAGGGGCAGGGAAGATTCCTGCCCCGGAGCAGGATCTCGTCGTGACCGTGGATGTCGAACGACTGCGACGGCTTCCTCTCTTCGGGGAACTGGATCATCACGACCTCTCCACGATCGCGCACCACGTCGGTGAGACGGAGGCATCCGAAGGGCAAGTGCTCTTCGAACAGGGGTCGATCCCGTACGAGATGTTCGTGATCGAGGAGGGCACGGCAGAGGTCACGAAGGACGGCCAGACCGTGGGCACGATCGGTCCGGGCGACGTGGTCGGCGAGATCGCGCTCTTGCGCTTCCAGCGTCGGATGGCGACCGTCCGGGTCACGTCGCCCATCCGGGCGGTCACCGTGAGCGCGGATGATCTTCAGGTGATCGAGGAGGAGATGCCCGAGATCGCGGGCCAGCTGCGCTCGATCATGTCGGCGCGCGAGCGGGAGCTCGTAGAGCCGCCCGAGGACTGACCATGGCCGGGCACGGATCGAAGGGAGCGCCCTCCACCGAGAGGATTGACGTCGAAAGGGTGCTCTCACGCCGGGACCAGGCGGTGACCCTCCTCGGTCGAGATACCGAGTCGGGGGGGACATGGGTCATCAAGGAACTGCACCTGCCGGTCCGCGCGTTCCCGCCCGCGGATCTCAAGCGCTCGGTTTGGACCCGGTTGGTGCTGCCCTGGGGGGTGGAACGCGAAGGCGCCAGGACACGGATGATCCGCCCGTTCATCGAAGGCACCCCGCTGGACGGCATGATCAACAACGGACGGCTCCCGCTCGGAACGTCTCTCACCGTCGCGATCGACTCCCTCCGGGCGCTCGACGCGATCCACCATCTCGGGCTCGTGCACGGAGCAGTGAAACCCGCGAACGTGATCCTCGATCCGGCGACGGGTCGCGCGTGGCTGGTGGATCCGAGCGCGAGCGAGCCAGGCAGGGTCGAAGAACGGGGTTCCGCGACGGAGGATCTCGCTTGGTACCGCTCACCGGAGGAATCGGGCGACTCCAGGGGGCCGGTGGGCCTGACATCGGACCTCTACTCTCTCGGCGCCGTCCTGTACGGATGCCTGACCGGGACGCCGCTGCACGCCGCCGAGGACGCGGGTGCGCTTCTCCGATCGCAGCTGTTCGGCTCGCCAACCAGCGTCCGGGCGCACGGGGTGTCCGCGCCGCGGGTCCTGGACGAGATCCTCGATCGGCTCCTGCGGTCAGACCCGCGAGAACGCTACACCTCCGCCGCCGCTGCCCTTAGCGATCTCCTCGAAACGGAGCGGCGCCTTCAGCTCGGTGAAACGGACCCCCCTCTCGTCGTGGGGATGCACGACGAACGGACGACGCCGACCGATGCGGGGCTCGTCGGCCGAACGTACGAACTCGGCGAGCTGGACGACTTGCTCGCCGACGCGAGGCAGGGGCACGGAAGACTCATCCGGCTCGAGGCGTTGTCCGGGAACGGCAAGAGCCGCATCCTGGACGAGATCGCAGACCGATCAGCGCAACATGGGGATCTCATCCTGCGTGCCGAGGCTCGAGAGCTCGAGGCACCTCGACCATTCGGATTGCTTGACGGGCTCGCCTCGTCCCTCCTCGAGGCGGCGGCGGCCGACCCGATCTACGCTGAGCACCTCGCCCAGACCACGGGCCGGTGGGGACCCGAACTGAGGACGGTCCTCCCCTCGCTGACGGAGCTCCTCGCCATCGCCGAACAGGAGGGGGCGAGTCGATCGGTGGAAAGCCGGATCCTGGACGCGCTGAAGGCTCTGTTCGAGGCCCTTGGATGGGACGGCCGTCCCGCGATCCTTCTCCTGGACGACTGCCAATGGGCAGACGAACTCTCGCTCAAGGTCGTCGGCCGATGGGCGGCAGACCGGCCCGGTGGCTACGTGAGCGTGGTGGCGGCGCTCCGCCATGAGGAGATCGGTGAAGGCCATCCGGTGTCGGGCTGGCCGAACGCGAGCACCGTGGAGCTCCGTCCATTCGACGCTACGGCCACGCGCGACCTCGTGACGTCGATGATCGGTCAGATCCCCGACGACGCGCACGCGGTCATCAAGCGCGTCTCCGGCGGTCGACCGTTCGTCCTCACTTCGATCGTCCGAGCGATGGTCGAATCCGGTGCGCTTCGGCCGGGCCATCGAGGGTGGCAGGTCGACCCCCAGACGCTCGCCGAGCTGACGTCGTCGGGCGAGGCGGCCATGGTCGTGCTTCATCGGCTCGGCCGCCTCGCGGAGGAGACCCTCGGGTTCCTCTCCGCAGGCGCTGTCCTGGGCCACCATGCCTCCGTCGCCGAGGCCGCGGAACTGGCCTCGGTGCAACCCGAACGCTCGGGCGCGATCGTGGAGGAGGCACGGCGAGCCGGTCTGATCTGGCCAACCGAACGTCGCGATCAGTTCTCCTTCGTGCATGACAAGGTCCGCGAAGGTGCCCTGGAACGGTTGACCGGAACGGAGCGCCGGTCGCTGCACCTCGCGGCGGCGGAGCTCATCGAGCGACATCGGCCCGGCGACATCTTCGACCTCGCGTTCCACTTCGACGAGGGAGGAGCCCCGGAGCGAGCGCTGCCACAGGCCATGGTCGCTGCGGCCTTGGCGCGGGAACGTCAGGCGCTCGAAAGCGCCGAGATGATGTACCGCATCGCCGCGCGCGGCATCCCGGATGGAGACGTCGAGACTCGGGCGCGCGTCGCGGAGGACCTCGGGGAGGTGCTCATGCTCCGCGGCTCGTATGAGGAAGCGGCCGAATGGTTGGAGGAAGCTCGCGGGTTGGTGCCCGATGGCTTGCAGGCAGCGACGATCCTCGGGAAGCTCGGCGAGCTCGCCTTCAAGCGTGGCGACGCCCGGACCGCGGCCGCCGCGATCCGGGAGGCCCTTCAGATGATCGATCGGCGCGTGCCGACCAGCCGGGCGGTCGTCGCTCCGCTCCTCGCCTGGGAGGTCTTGGTGCAGACCGCTCACTCCGTCTTCCCACGGGTCTTCGTGGGACGGCGGCCATCCGAGGAAGCACGCACCGACCTGCTGGCGTCCAGGTTCCACGGGCGACTCGGGTACGCATGGTGGTTCGAGCGAGGGAAGGTCCCGACGCTTTGGACGCATCTCCGGTCCCTGAATCTGGCCGAACGCTATCCCCCGACGCCCGAACTCGCGCAAGCCTATTCCGAGCATGCACCGGCGATGATGCTCTTGCCGTGGCACCGTCGAGGTGTTCGGTTCGCACAGCGCTCGCACGCGATCCGGGTCCAGGTCGGCGACCGATGGGGTCAGGGACAATCCCTTCATTTCTGGGGGGCAGGTCTCTACGCGGCTTCGGACTTCGATCGGTCCTTGGAGCGGATGCGTGAAGCACTTGAGCTCCTTGAAGCGACGGGCGACCAGTGGGAGATCAACAACTGCCGCCTTCAGATCGCGATGGCCCTGTACCGGCTCGGCGATCTACGGGGCGCCGCGGAGATGAGTCGGGTCGCGAGGAAGGCCGGACTCGAGATCGGCGACGCCCAGGCCCGGGGGATCGGGTTGGAGGGCTGGGCCAAGGCCACGGGCGGCCAGGTCCCGGAGGACCTGATCCGCATGGAGCGCGAGCGATCGAGCGAGGACCCGCTCACGCTGGCGAGCGTCATGCAAGCAGAAGGCGTTCGCCTCCTTGGTACGGGCGACGCATCGGCGGCGATCGCGGCGTTCGATGAGAGCCAGCGTCTCTTCCGGCTGGCCGGCATGAAGAATGCGGGCGTCAGCCCGGTTCGGCCATGGCTCCTGACGGCCTTGCGCCGGGCAGCAGAGACCACCCCCGACGTCGATCGACGCGCTCGCGCGGCCCTCCTCCGCCGCGCGAGGCTCGTCGCCCGGCAGGCAGGGCGCCGAGCGCGCTTCTACCGCAACGATCTCCCGCATGTCCTACGCGAGCGCGCCCACCTGGCCGCTCTCGCCGGACGTCGGCGCCGAGCACGATCGTTGTTCGACCGGAGCCTCGAAGTGGCGAAGGCCCAGGGTGCTCGAGCAGAGGGGTTGCGGACCAGGATGGCTCTCGGCGATCTCGCCGGTGCCATGGGATGGGCCGAGCAGCTGGAAGACGGTGAACGGGCTCGAAGAGCGCTCGCGGCACTCCTCGAAGCGGCCGTGAACGTGGTCGACGACGACGCATAGCAGGCTGATCCCGCAACTCCTCCATGTGCGAGAGGCGACCGCACCTCTTCACGGGATCTTCATCGGCCGATTTTTTCCAGATCGGGCGTTTAGGACGGCGGACCGAGGGTAAAGACGGCGCAGCGGCGTCTCGGCCCCTCCGGCCGAGACCCCGTCCTCAGATGTGTGGAGTCGGAGGGTCACGGGGAACCCACCCCCTTCCCGGACCCTCCGACCCGCATTTTCGACTCCCACGGCCGCTCACCAACGCTGGTTCAACCACGCGCTCTCGACCCTGGAGCAGGCCGGCGGTAGGCTCCGCGTGACTTGAAGTCCGAGGAGGATGGGATGAACGCACGGAGGCTGGGGCGGTTCCTGGGCATGGGAGCCCTGGCGCTATTGCTCGCGGGATGCTTCAGGGTCAACATGAACATCGACGTGACCCCCGAAAACACCGTCTCGGGGACCGCGATCATCGCCGTCGACGAGAGTCTTCTCGAGCTCAGCGGGCAATCCGCGGATCAGCTGTTCAAGGACATGGATCTGTCCGATCTCCCCGCCAACGCCACGATCGACAGCTACGAGGAGGACGGGTTCGTCGGGAAAACGATCACGTTCGACGAGGTGCCGCTCGCGGAATTCACCGGGAACAACTCGCTGTCGGGCGCGGGTGGAGGCTCGGGCGACGAGCTGAACATCGTGCGGGTGGGTGACGAGTTCCGTGTCACCGGCGCGTTCGATATGAGTGGCCCCGAATTCACCGGGACCGAGGTCCCCCAGCAGTTCCTGGAAAGCTTCGAGTTCAAGATCTCGATCAAGTTCCCCGGTGAGGTGAAGTCGGCGACCGGCGCGATCGACGGCAACACGGTGACGTGGGAGCCCAAGTTCGGCGAGAACACCAGGGTCGACGCGGTGGCGAGCGCGATCCCCTCCGCGAACTCACCGCTGCTGATGATCCTGCTGATCGCGGTGGGCGCCCTCGTCCTGGGCGCGATCGCCTTCATGCTCACGCACCGCAAGAAGCCCGCACCGGCCGGCTGGACGGACGACGGAACGATGATGCCGGTCGAGGCGGATCCTCCCGCCATGCCCGGGGGTCCGATCGAACCCGTGGCACCGATCGATCCTCCACCGCCGCCCACAGCGCCCGCGACACCTATCGAGACTGCACCATTTCCCCCTGAAGCACCGGGCGCCGCCATCCCGCCCGAAGACGAGCCGCCGGCTCCGCCGGCCTCGGACTGATCGCGGTGCCGACCTACGAGTACCGGTGTCGATCGTGCGGCGCGACCTTCGAATCGCGTCGCACGATCGCCGACGCCGATGCCGCGATCCGATGCCCTGGAGGTCATGCAAACACTGTGCGATCACTGTCAGTGTTCGCAGTCACAACAAGGAAAACGGTCGAACAGACCCCACGGCCCGCGACGACGGGCTGCGGTCCCGGCTGCGCGTGCGCAGCCGGGACCTGAGCGCCGGAAGGGTTGCGCTGCAGAGATACCTCGTAAAGGATTTGCGACGCCGTGACACCCGTCGAAATGTCGTGAAGATGTCACACATCGGGTTCGAGATGACGAGTCGGTGGGTAGCCTCGTCCTCAGCCGATGACCTATCGGAGACTCCCACTCCTCGTGGTGGTCGTCGCCGTGCTCCTTGCGGGGATGTCGTCTACAGCTCACGCCGACGACCTCGCCCGGAGGAACAAGGTGCTTCACCTCCTGAACCACACCCGGCAGGCGTACGGGCGTCCGACCTTCCGGCTGAACGTCACGGTCTCTCACCGCGCGTGGCTCCATTCGAAGGCGATGGCGAGTCAGAACAACATCTTCCACACGGGCAATCTCTACGACGCGGTCCGCGTCTATCGACCGTCGACGTGGGGAGAGAACGTCGGGATGGCGGGCTTGTTGACCCGTGTGCGAACCCTCTGGATGCACAGCTCCGGGCACCGCGCCAACATCCTCAACACCCGCTACCGGCGGATCGGGATCGGCGTCGTGAGGGCGCGTGGCGCGGTCTGGGTGACGACGATCTTCTACGGCGGGTGACCTTCAGGAAACGAGCGAGCGGAGCTGACGGAGAGCGACCGTGAGCTGTGAGAGATCGGTCACCCCTTCCATCGCCAGCGAACGCATGAACCGATGCACCCTGCCGTAGGCGGCGCTGCGATCCTCCAGGAACGCCTCGACGGCCTCGTCGATGGGCCGGCCTCCCGCGTGCTCGAGGATGGTCTCGATGATCTGACGGCGGATCGTGTACAGGTCGTCCTCCATCGAATGCAGCGCCCATCGTTGCCAGCGCGTCTTCGCCGGCTGCTCCGCCAGTCGCTGCTCCAACCAGTCGATGGCGAGCCGCTCGCCGAGGAGGAAGAAGCCGCGGGCGACCTCGAGCACCGGGCGCCCCGTCGCCCGTGACACCGAGATGATGTCCGGCCCGTGCACCAGCTCGTCCTGGAACGCGTGCCGCCTGGCAAGCTCGTCGGGCACGCCCTCGGCGATCAGTCGTTCGGCCTCACGCTCTCGCTGCTCGCGCCACGCTTCTGGACCTATCTGCTCGATCACGGAAGACAGCTCCGCGAAGGCGGATCTCGTCTGCTCCACGGCATCGCCCAGCCGGAGGTCGGGGGCGCGGACGAGGTACCACCGGGCGGTCGATTCCACGAGCCGGTCCACCGCCGTCATCAGCTCGTTCTGGATCCCGGGGTCGATCTTGCCGTCGAGGGCCTCGATGTCGTCCCATCGCGATACTGCGTCGATCGCGTCGCGGGCGATCCTGAACGCCCGTACGACCTCCGCGGGGGTCGCCCCGGTCTCCGCAACGAGTCGCGAGACGAACGTGACCCCCTGCGAGTTCACGACATCGTTCGACACGATCGTCGCGATCAGCTCACGGCGGAGCGGGTGCTCCCCGAGCAGTGGTCGGAATCCCTCGACGATCTTCTCCGGGAAGTACCGGACGAGATCCTGCTCGAGGTACTGCGAATCGGGAAGGTCGGCATCCAGCAGGTCACGCTTGATCGAACGCTTCGAGTAGGCCACGAGGAGCGCGATCTCCGGCCGAGTGAGCCCCTCGCCGCGACCTCGCCGCTCCGCCATCTCTTCCGACGTCGGCAGGAATTCGACGGCCCGATCCAGCTCGCCCTCGGCTTCGAGTTGGAGCATCAGATCCTCGCACGCCTCGTTCCGTTCGGCCGCGACCGCGAACTCCTGAGACAGGACCTGGGCTTGGAGGTAGTTGTCGTAGAGCACCCGGCGGACCACGTCGTCCGTGCATGCCTCCAAGAGAAGGTTCCGGTCGTCCGTGGTGAGCTCCCCCCGCTCGATCGCGAGGCCCAGAAGGATCTTCAGGTTCACTTCCCGGTCGGAGGTGTCGACGCCCGCCGAGTTGTCGATGAAGTCGGAGTTGATCCGTCCGCCCGTGAGCGCGTACTCGATCCTGCCCCGCTGCGTGAACCCCAGGTTGCCGCCCTCCCCAACGACGCGAGCCCGCACCTGGCTGCCATTGATCCGCACCGGGTCGTTCGCTCGATCGCCGACCTCGGTGTGGCCCTCGTTCGTGGCCTTCACGTACGTGCCGATCCCGCCGTTCCAGAGCAGATCGACGGGAGCCTGCAGCACCCACCGGATCACGTCCGCCGGCGTCATCTCCTTGGGCGCGTCATCGGGGATCGCGAACGCCGCCCGCACCTGCGGCGAGAGCGTCACCCATTTGGCTGCCCGGTCGATCACGTCGGCCCCTTCGGAGAGGATCGAGCGGTCGTAGTCGGCCCACGACGAGCCGGGCAGCTCGAACAGGCGCTTCCGCTCCGCGAACGACGTGACGGGATCGGGGTCGGGATCGAGGAAGACGTGCCGATGATCGAAGGCGGCGAGCAGCCGGAGCCTCCGCGTGTAGAGCATGCCGTTGCCGAACACGTCTCCGGACATGTCTCCGATCCCAACGACCGTGAACGGGTTCGTCGCGGGATCGAGACCCAGCTCGCGGAAGTGCCTCCTCACCGACTCCCAGACGCCCCGCGCCGTGATGCCGAGAGCCTTGTGGTCGTAGCCATGGGAGCCTCCCGACGCGAAGGCGTCGCCGAGCCAGAAGCCGTACCGCTGGCTCACGTCGTTCGCCGTGTCGGAGAGCGCGGCGGTCCCCTTGTCGGCCGCCACGACGAGGTACGGATCGGGGCCGTCCATCACGCGTACCCCTTCCGGGTGCACGACCTCGCCCTTCACCAGGTTGTCGGTGATGTCGAGCAAGCCCTCCATGAAGGTGACGTACTGCTTGGCCACCTCCGCCTTCACCAGTTCCGGCGCGACCGACTGCCGCTTGAGAACGAATCCGCCCTTGGATCCGTCGGGCACGATGACGGCGTTCTTCACCTTCTGGGCTTTCATCAGACCGAGCACCTCGGTCCGGAAGTCCTCTCGTCGATCCGACCACCTGATCCCACCCCTGGAGACCATCCCCGCCCGGAGGTGGATCGCTTCCATCTCCGTCGAGTACACCCACACCTCGAAGAGCGGTGTGGGCTTCGGCATCTCGGGGACACGCTCGGATTGGAGCTTGAAGCTCAGGGCCGGACGGTCCGGCATGTAGACGTTCGTCCGCACGATGGCCTCGATCGTCCCGAGGAGATGCCGAAGGATGTTGTCCTGGTCGAGGGAAGAAACGCCGCGGAGATCTTGGTGGATCGCCTGCCGGATCTCGTCGATGGCTTCGTCCGATACCGCGCGGACAGGATCGAACCTGGCTTCGAACATCCTGACCAAGCGCTCCGAGATCTGAGGATAGGCGGCCATCGCGTCGTTCCGGTAGTTCTCGGTGTAGCGAGCCGAGACCCGCATCCGGTAGTTGCGGAGCGCGCGGAGGATCCTGATCTCCCACCACGTGAGCGAGGTCAGCGTGACCAGACGGTTCAGCGAGTCCGAGTCGCACTGCCCACGCCAGACCGCTGCGATCATGTCGGTGACGCGCTCGGCCGCCTCGCCGAGCTCCAGGACGGCGCCGCGAGAGTCGAGCACCCCGAAGTCGTGGATGTAGACGCGACCCTCTCCTTCCATCGCGGTCGGCACCTCTTCGACGACGCGAAGCCCGAGCGCGTCGAGGATCGGCATGAACTCGGAGAGATCCACCTTGCCGCCGGTCTTGTAGAGCTTCACGCGCGTCAGACGCTCGCCCTTCGATTCGTTCCCGAGACCGACGAGGAAACCCTCCGTGGTGGCTTCCAGCCGTTCGAGCATCAAGACGTCGTCGACGACCAGGTCCCAGTCGTCGTAGGACTTGTAGTAGTCCGGGAAGCGAGGCGCGTACTCGTCCATCAGCGCGACCGCTCGTCCGGCGCCGACGCGCTCCGTCAACGCCTCGAGCAGGTCGTCTTCCCACGTGCGCGCCAGCCGCTCGACTTCTTGTTCGAGCTCCTCGTAGCGGACGTCGGGGATCGGCACGCCGGGGGCGACGTGGATCGTGAAGAAGATCCGGGCCGACTCCGTTTCCCCGAGGGAGAGGTGATAGTCGATCGTCGTCCCGTGGAAACGTTCCAGGAACAAGGCCTGCAAGCGCTTGCGGAGATCGGCATTGAACCGGTCTCGGGGTAGCGCGACGACGACCGAGACGTTCCGCCCGTACAGGTCGCGGCGGATGAGCACCCGGATGCCGCCGTGCTTCTCGAGCTGCAGCAACCCGACGACGAGGCGGCGGATCTCTTCGGCGGAGGCCTGGAAGAGCTCGTCCTTGGGGAACGACTCGAACAGCGCGACGACCGCTTTGTAGTCGTGCGAACCAGGGATGAGGTCCTCGGCGGCGATCAGCTGCTCGAGCTTGTGATGCAGGAGCGGCGTCTTCGCGGCCGGCTCCATGTAGGCCTTGCTCGTGAACAGTCCGATCAGTCGGGCCTCGCCGACGATCGAGCCGTCGGGGTCAACCTTGCGCACGCCGATGTAGTCCATGCGCGCTCGCCGATGCACCGTCGAGTACGCCTGGGTCTTCGAATAGATCAACAGCTCGCCGTCCTCGATCCGATCGCGGATGTCTGGAGAGAGCGACGAGAGCAGGGTCAACTTCGAGAACGTCGAGGCGTCGACGTCGGAGAGGATCCCCAGGCCGCTGCCGGGGACCGCCTGGATCGCGCGACCTTTCTCGGTCTCCAGGAGCTCGTACTCGCGATAGCCGAGGAGGACGAAGTTCAGCTGGAGGAGCCAGTCGAGGAACTTGGCGACCTCCTCGACGACCTCGGGTGAGTAGCGGACCTGGGCGGCACGCGCCAACTCCATCATGTGCCGCACCCGATCCTGCATCGGATCGAAGTCACGGACGACGAGCGACACGTCCCGGAGGATGCGACGCACCCGAGCCTCGAGATCTGCATTCACCTCGTCGGCGAGGGGTCGGTCGACCTCGAAGTGCATGAAGGACTCTCGATGCTCGGCCTCCCGCCCGGACATCACCCGGGTGAGACGGCCGTCTTCATCGCGAACCGTGCCGATCACCGGGTGGAGCAGGCGCTTGATCGTGAGACCTCTCGCCGTGATCTCTTCCGAGATCGAGTCGACGAGGAACGGCGAGTCGTCGGTGGCCACCTCGATAACGGTTCCGAGGCAGCGATAACCGTGGGTGTCCGGGTCGGCGTTGAAGACGCGGACGGCCGAGGCCTCGAGGCCTCGGCCGTCCGCGAACTCGAAGGCGGAGGTCGCCAGCGCGTACAGCTCGTCGGAGGTGATCTCTTCGAGGTCATCGTCGGCCAACCGGCGCAGGAGCGCTCGGGCGAAGACCTGGAGGGCTTCGGCCCGTTCCGGCGCCTCCCGCCCGATCCGAGCCAGCATCTCCTCGATCTTGGGATGGAGCTCGGAAGCGGCGGGCGCTGTCTGTTCGATCGTGTCCGACACTGGCGTTCGCGGCCTTCCGGGGCTGACCGCTCCATTGTGTCAGGTCGACCGGCCCGGCCGGCGGAACCGTAGGCCCGGCCGGATGGACGGGAGTGGCCCGGCCGTCCTACGCCTTTCGGCGTGAATACCTCCATACGGATGAGGCCAGACTGAGCTCCGTGGGGTACGCTCGGCCGGGCATCTGGGGAGGAACATGGCACGACGGATACGCATCGTCGTCGGCGAGGGTCGAACGGCGCAACGAGGGCTTCTTCGCTTCGTACTCGAGGGTGAAGGCTTCGATGTGGTCGGTGAGGCCAGGAGTTCAGCCGACCTTTCGGGCGCGATCGAGGCGCAGCGACCAGACGTGGTCGTCCTCGACGACGGCATCGGGGTCACGGCCGTCTCGATGGTTCACGAGGTCCACCCTCAGGCCAAGGTCGTGCTGGTATGGCCCTCGTTCGTCGTCCCGATCGGCGGTGACGCGAGGGTCGAGCCCGCGAAGATCCTCCGAGACCTCGGACCGGCCGTCGAGCACGTCATGGGCGTGGCCGCGGGACTCACCGCCTTCGACCGGCCCGACTGGATCGACAAGGTCCGAAAAGACCCCGCCACGCTGCGGGACAAGCTGCTCCTCGCCGGCGCTGCTGCCGGTGCCGGTGCCGCGGCGACCAAGCGCCCCAGCGTGACCAGCCTGCAGAAACGCGGGAAGCGACTTCACCCGAGCGGCCGGCGGTCCAAGCGGACCGATCCCGAGCGGAAGGATGGGATCCCCGCGCCGCTCATCGTCTTGCCAGGCGCAGGATCCGAGCTCGAACCGGTGCTCGACATCGGCGGAGGAGACACATCCGATGCTGGCTCGGTCGACGAGCCGGTCGTGGAGCGCTCGGAGTGGAACCGCCGGCTCGGGACGCTCGCTCTGAGTGGCGCAGCAGCCGTGAGCGCACTCGTCCTGGCCCTCGCACTCGGCGGAGGCAGGGTCCCGACCTCGGTGGTCCGCGGTGGGGGTTTCGTTCCTCCCGGGATCCCCGGCCTCGTCCGGCCCGGATCCGGCTCCCAGGGCCCGTTCGGCGACGGCTCGCTCGGAGGATCCGGCTACAACCCCGTTCCGGTGGTCGATGAGCCGGCCGGTCCCGAGGGGACGAACGGCGGAACGGACAGGGGCCTCGGCGGTGGCCCCCTCGCGGGGCCGACCACCGGTGGCTCCGACGTGCCGGTCACCAACCCGGGCGACGGCGGCACGGGCGGTGACGGCGGCACGGGCGTTGACGGCGGCTGGCGGTGGCGGTGGGAACGGCGGCAACGGCGGCGGTGGCAACGGCGGTGGTGGCAAGGTGGCGGTGGCGGCGGTGGTGGCGGCAACGGCGGTGGCGGCAACGGCGGTGGTGGCAACGGTGGCGGCGGCCACGGTGGCGACGGCGATCACGACGGCGATCACGATGGCGACGGCGACCACGACGGCGACCACGCACGGAGATCACGACCACGACGGCGACCACGACGGCGACCACCACGGCGACGGCGATCACGACGGCGACGGCGATCACGACGGCGACGGCGATCACGACGGCGATCACGACGGCGATCACGACGGCGACGGCGATCACGACGGCGACGGCGATCACGACGGCGACGGCAAGAAGAGCGCCGCCAAGGCCATGCCAGGGAAGAGCGCCGAGCACAACCCGCACGGCGGCCCCCCCTCGAAGCTTGGTCTCACACCGGCGCGCGGGCAGGGCCTCGGAGTAGCCGTCACGTCGCAACACTCCAAGCCGAAGCACGCGCACAAGCACTGACCGCCCAGGGCTACGCTGGGAGGATGGGTTCCGACCCCTACTCGTCGCTGGAACCGGTTCCTGGCTCCGCGTCCACTCCTCTGTTCCCCGAGGTGAGCGCGACCAAGGCGCTCCTGCGGGGCTTCCGGAAGCGCTGCCCTCGGTGCGGCGAACGGGACACCTTCGTGAGCTGGTTCCAACCCAAGAGGGCCTGCCCTCGTTGCGAGCTCCGGTTCGCAAGGGAGGAGGGCGGCTTCCTCGGGGCGATGACGCTCAACTACGCCGTGGCGATCGGCCTCTGGCTCGTCGCCCTGATCGTTGGGGTGGTGCTCACGGTCCCCGACGTGCCGGTCGTGCCGTTGCTGATCATGAGCGCCGTGGTGCTGATCGGGGTGCCGCTCTGGTTCTATCCGCGCTCGAAGATGATCTGGGCCGCGGTGGAATTCCTGGTCCTCCGGGGCGAGCCCGAGTACCGTCCACCGGTCGCGCGAGATCCGCGCCGGCGCGAGCTCGAATAGCCGCTACTCAGGCAGATCGACGACTGCACGAGCGGTCCCGATGACGTCGCGATCGGCCAGTGGCAGGAGGAACCCTCCGACACGAACCGCTACCCGGACGATCGCCTCGGACGTCCCCTCGGCGCAAGAGCAGGACAAGAGCCGGGCGCCGTTCCGGACGGCGTAGTCCGCGGCGAACCCTTCCGGATCGACACCCGAAGGGAAGGCCAGCTCCTGTGCGGCGGCGAGGGCGGCGAGATCGGCCGCGGCCTCGGCGCGCGATCGCGCGATCAGCGCCCGACCGACATCGGCGGCACCCATCGTCACGACGAGCGCCATCCCGACGGCGGCGGCTACCACGACGGAGACGCTCCCCCGTTCATCTCTGACCCGAGGCCCGGGTCTCATCCGAATTCCTGCCGAGCCGCGGTGGTGGTCGTCATCCCGACCGAATCGCCGAACAGCCAGTCGACGAACGGCACGCGGATCGAGGCCACGTATCGCAGCGACACGGTCACCGGCTCTCCTCGAGTGCCGTCACGGGTGACGGCGAGATCGACGGCGCCTTCGTCGAGCGACGGCGCGGCGGCCAGAGCAGCCGATCGGATCGACGCAGGATCCTCCTGGACGGCGGCGGCGCGCGCGCCAGCGCGCGCCGCCGCCTCCACGAGCAACCGATCGCGGACGAGCAGCCCCGTCTGCACGAGCGCGAGCGCCACCACCAACACAAGCGGCAGCACAAGAGCGAATTCGACCGCCGCCGTGCCTCGTTCGGACCGAGAGATGTCAGGCCGCGTTCGCATCGCCGATCACGCTGTCGATCACGCCGTCGAAGAACGCCGGCAGCTTGCCGGACGAACGAGCCCACGCGATCAGAACCACGGCAACGGCAGCCGCGGCGAGGATCACGAGCGCGTACTCGGCGGTCGTCTGACCTTCCTCTCTCCGGAGCCGGAGGGTGTCGACGGTGCGCAGGAACAGGGCGTACAGGAAGAGCATCGGTTCACCTCCTCTCAGCGGATGGACTGCACGGTGGTCAGCAGGACCGGGACCACCGTGAGGAGGAGGAATGCGGGGAGGACCAGGAAGACCAGTGGGAAGAGCATCTTCACGGGCGCGGCACGAGCTCGTTCCGCGACGGCGGCCCGCCGGGATCCCCGAACGTCGGCGGCAAGCTCCCGCGTCGCCTCCGTGAGCGAGCTACCGAGCGTCTCCGTTCGCGTCAGCACGGCGACCGCCCGTCGGAGGTCAGGGAGCGCGAGACGCTCGGTAACCGTCGCGAGCTCCTCCCGCCAGCGAGCGCCGAGGTCCACGGCATCGAGGGATGCCCTCAACTCCGAACCGAGGGGACCTCGCAGGACCGACACGGATCGCTGAAGCCCGACCACGGCCGAAAGCCCCGCAGCGGATCCCGCGGCGAGCAGATCGAGCAGTTGGGGGATCTCGGCGTCCATCGCGCGACGGCGGCGGGCGTCGGTTCGCGCGACTCCGAACCGTTGGACCCGATCGCCGAGGAGAACAGCCAACGGTACCGTCAGCAGCTTCGGGCCGGGCACCATCGCCCCGATCGCCACACTGGCCGCGACCCGCAGGTGTCGGGCGTCAACACGCCGGGTCCACCTCCGAGAGATCTGTCGCTTGGGCACGGCGAGCGCGACACCGGCGGCCCCGCAACCGACGGCGACCGCGGTGAGGGACTCCGCGACCAGTGGCTCGATCACCGGACCTCCAGCAAGTGGCGGATCCACAGGAATGCCAACAGCTCCAGCCCAAGGCCGATGCCCAGCGCCGTTCCTCCGAGCGGAGTGGCGATCGCCTGGAGCATCTCCCGTCGGGAGGTCAGCAGGAGGAAGCCGAAGAACCCGATCGGAAGCATCCCGAGGATCACGCCCGACAGACGGGCTTGGGCCGTGAGGGCGCGCACGTCGCGGAAAGCCGCACGGCGCTCCCGCAACGTCCCCGCGAGACTGTCGAGCACGGTCGGAAGATCGCCGCCACTGCGACGATGAAGATCCAAGACACCCACGATCAAGAGTGCGTCCTCGGAGCCTTGCGCGTCCGCCCAGTCGGAGAGCGCTTCTCCGACGGGCGTGCCAACGTCGATCTTGCCGACCATTCCCGCGAGGTCGCTCCTGAGCGGCTCGTTGGCTTCGTCTCGCGCGTACGCGAACGACTGCGAGAGAGACAGACCTGCCCTGAGTCCCGCGGACAGCGCGCCGACCGCATCGGCGATCTGTTCGGCGGCGCGATGGCGCTCCCTCGTGCGCCGGCGTCGGCGAACGAGGTGGCGGATCGAAGCGGCGCCTGCGAGACCACCGAGGGCGACCACCGGCCCGGTCGCCACAGAGGCGATGAGGAGGATCGGCGGCCATACGAGGTTCCATGACGGCGAGAGAGCCGGCGGCTCGTGCCGCTCGACCCCCAACCTCGTCGCCACCACATCGGCATGCGCGATCGCGACCGCGCGCCCCGCGAAGAGTCCGGCGATCGCCAGCAGGCCGGAGGCAAGCCCGATCATCGGTCTGGACCTTCTTCGAAGAGCCAGTCACCGACGTCCTCGCCGCGATCGGCAAGGACGTCGGCAACCCGCGGCACCGATCCGGTTGCCTCGAATGCGCCATCGTCTCCGTCACTTCCTCGGAATCGGTAGAGAGGTGACACGACAGGCTCTCCGCGATGCGTGCCTTCGACCGCCGCGATCTCCCACACGACCCGGCGGCCGCCGCGGAGACGGGCGAGCTGCACCACGACGTCGATCGCCGAGGCCACCTGGTTCCGGATGTGCGCGGCGGGCAGCTCGACGTCGGACATCATCGCCATCGTTTCCAGTCGCCACAGCAGATGCCTGCACGAGTTCGCATGGGCCGTCGAAAGGGAGCCGTCGTGCCCGGTGTTCATCGCCTGGAGCATGTCCAGCGCCTCACCACCGCGCACCTCGCCCACGATGATCCGGTCGGGGCGCATCCGAAGGGCGTTCCTCACCAGGTCCCGAACGGTGACTTGTCCTCGCCCCTCGACGTTGGGCGGTCGGGCCTCGAGAGCCACGACGTGAGATCTGTTCAAGCGAAGTTCGGCTGCATCCTCGATCGTGATCAGTCGTTCGTCATCGGGGATGAACGCCGACAGGATGCCGAGGAGGGTCGTCTTGCCGCTGCCGGCTCCGCCGCTCACCACCAGATTCGCACGTCCGCGCACGCACGATGAGAGGAACCGGATGCCTCGCGGCCCGATGCTGCCCTGGCGCACGATGTCCTCGCCGGTCAGCGGCACGGGAGCGAAGGTACGGATCGTGAGCACCGGGCCGCGGAGCGAAAGGGGCGGAACGATCGCGTGAACCCTGCTTCCCCCGGAAGTCGCGCGTCCACCCAAGGTGACGCCTGGTCGACCCGAAGGCCCAGGGGACCCACGATGCGCTCGATCAGATGCAGAACCGACTCCTCCCCCTCAAACAGCCGGTCCTCCACCCTTTCGATCCGCCCCTCCCGCTCCACGTACACGTCGTCAGGTCCATTGACCATCACTTCGGTCACGTCGGGATCCTTCAGCAGGAACTCGATCGGTCCGAACCCGACGACCTCGTCGGAAACCTCGTTGACCACGCGCGCGAGGTCTCGCTGCGGAAGCAACGCCCCGCTCTCGCGCATCAGGGTCAGCGCCTCTTCACGCACACGCAGGCGCCGTTCCGTGCGCGGGGCGGCCGAGAGTCCGCGCGCGTCCACTCGCTCACGGAGCTGCGCACGAAGCTCGCGTCGCACTCTGGCGAGGGGATCCGTGCTCATCCCGCGGCGAACACGAGCGAGACTCGCCCTCCATGGTTCATCCGTTTCCTCCGAACACTCGCGGGGAAGCGCGCACCAACACGAGGGGGTTGAGGGGTGTCGTCCGGCGGAGGAGGCTCGCCGTTCGAACGAAGCACACCGTAGCGCGGAGGTCCGACATGGAGCTATCCCCAAGCCGGGGGGTTCCGGGTCAGCCTCGGGGGATTCGGGAGCCGGTTGATCCGAAGAACGGGTCCGGTCAGTTACGCGAAGGGTTGGGGGAGGGGTGAACGCGCAGCTTCAGCCGGTCACCTGCGCCTCTCCGATCGTCGACGGCAGGAGCCGATTCGGCTCGATGGCCGTACGGCGCCCTCAGTCCACGCGCTGGAGGAACCGGTCGACCGCGCGGTTCCCGATCTTGCGACCGTGTTCGATCCCTTCTTCGACGGCCTTCCTGAAGTGGAATCCCACGAGGATGCGCGACCTCCCGTTCTCGCGCATCGCTTGGAAGAAGCTCGAGAACCGGCGGAACACCGGCGACGGATCGACGCACGTGCTCCCGGCAGGCAGCGTCATGCTGCATGCCCAGAAGCCGACCTCGCTCCCGAAGAGGCGCCTCAGGACCTGCCCTCCCACACCGCCTTCGACACTGTGTCCGGAGTCATAGTCCGGGATGGGAGGCGTCGTCACCAACGGAGCCCACGTCGGGTCGCCGCTGGTGTTCGGATTGCCATCGGTGCCCGCATTCTGGATCGCGGTGATCGGTCGCCAGTAGTTGTAGTGGTACTTGGTGTCGATGGTGCCGACGTATCCGTCCGCGAGTGCCATGTTGAGGAGCCCGAACACGCGCGCGGCCTTCCAGAGCCCGATGCCTCTCTGCGTGGAGACCGTCCTCGCGATGCGATTCCACATCAGCGGGGAGCTCTCCACCCAGAAGAGAGCGATCTCCGTTTGCTCGGCCGTACGAGCGCTGGGCGTCGTGATGTCGTCGCCGCCGAGCCGCTTGACCTCATTGAAGTCCGCCGTGTACGCGTTCGAGGTGACGGGGTCGGGCGGTCCGGGACGGAATTGTTCGCTGTCTCTCAGCACCCACGGGGTCACGTCTCCCCATCCCGTCGCGAACGCGAAGTTGAAGGGAGGCGTGAATCGGTACTCGCCCGAATCCGTTCCCTCGATATAGCCGGTGTCCACCATGTTCTGGTCGGAGCCGTCCGCGGCTCGCGCGGCGAGGGCAGCGGCAGCGGCCGCCTGTCCCACGGCGATCCCTCTCGCCTTGCCCGAACCGTTCGGGATGGAGCTGAGGGCCGCCGCGTAGTCCGCCTCGACACCGCCGACAGCCAAGTCGATCCCTGCCTGCGGGACGAGGGGGAGTTGCGCGAGGAGCGTGACCAGCACATCGCGGGCGGCGGCTGCCACCGCGGCCCTGGGATTCGCGCCTCGTTCCGCGTGAAGACCTTCGATGTAGGGCCGGTAGCGCCGGTCGATCGCGTTCAGCGCATCGTGGATCGCGATGTGCATCGTGGCGTAGAGCCTTGACTCGTGGAACGGGTTGCCCCCGGGAGATATGCCCGTCGCCACAGCCGCCTTGCCCGCATTCGCGTTCCAGACGACGACCGCATTCCCACTCGACACGAGAGGATCAGAGTGCATCGCTTGGGATCGACTCGCGGCTACACCCGGCGAGATCAAGGCGGTGCACAGACAAACGAGCAGGGCTCTGGTGGCGTGCTTCATGATGCAACCCCCTCGGTCATGCGAGGGCTTCCGGGCTCTCCAAGGAGAGGTCGGCCAGCCTTCGCTCCGACGACCACATCCTTATCTCGAACCCTGCTCCTGTTATCACATCCAGTCAACTCTGCAGGTCAGAGGGGTGCCCGGTTCGTCGGGCGGCTACGGTGCGCGTCGGATCAACGCGAGCCCGGGCGGCAACCCCCGTACCGCGACGGCGTCACGGTCGACCTCGATCGTGACCCGCGTCCCGGCGAGCGGCAGGTCGGCAACGCTCAGACTGGTAGCGCCCTGGGGCAGCACCGGATCGAGCTCGATCCGCCCGTCCGGGACGTCGGGCTCGAGCCCGAGCAAGGCCCGGACCACAAGCAAGGGGGCGGCCGACGCCCAGGCTTGCGGCGAGCACGAGGTCGGATAGCGCACCGGCACCGGCATCTCGTCGCTCGTCAGGCCGGCGAAGAGCTCCGGCAGGCGTCCATCGAGGATCTCTGCGGCGGGGAGGAGGCCGCTCGCGATGCGGTAGGCCTCCTCGATGAACCCGTAGCGGCGGAGTCCGGCCACGCAGATCGCCGTGTCGTGCGGCCAGACCGAGCCGTTGTGGTAGCTGAGCGGGCTGAAGCGAGCCATCGAGGTGGCAAGCGTGCGAACCCCCCACCCGGTGAACAGCTCCGGCGACACCAGCCATCGGGCGACGGCAGCTGCCTTGTCGGGGTCGGCCACGATCCCGGCCCACAGGCAATGGCCCATGTTGGAGGCGATCGCGTCGACGGGGCGCTTCTCGCGGTCGAGCGCGAGCGCGAACGCCTGCCGGTCCGGGAGCCAGAAGTCCTGTTCGAAGCGAGCCTGCAGGTCGTCGGCTCGGCCGTTCCGGGCCGCCGCCGCTCCCTCGTCCCCGTCGGCTGCTGCGAGCGCGGCGGCGGCCCGCCACGCCGCGTACGTGTACGCCTGCACTTCCGCCATCGCGATCGGGGGCTCCGCGAGTCTCCCGTCGGCGAAGCTCACCGCGTCGTGGGAGTCCTTCCATCCCTGGTTCCCGAGCGATCCGGGCCCCGCAGGTACGTATTCGACATAGCCGTCGCCGTCGACATCGCCGGGACCCTCCAGCCATGCGAGCGCCGCCTCGACGGCAGGTCGGAGCGCATGGATCTCCTCGATCGGCGCGCCCCATCGCCACAGCTCATGAACGAGCATCACGAACAACGGCGTGGCATCCGTCGACCCGTAATAGATGTCGCCGTCGGCGAGGGCGAGTGACGGGCCTCGCGAGAACCGCACCTCGTGCAGGATCCTCCCCGGCTGCTCGTCGGTCTCCGGCACGTCGCGGACGCCTTGCATGCGGGCGAGGCTGCGTGCGGTGCCCAACGCCAGGTTCGGATCGAGCAGCAACGCCATCCAGGACGTCAGGATCGAGTCCCGACCGAACAGCGTCATGTACCAGGGAGCTCCCGCCGCGACGAGCAGGTCCTCGGGATGCTCCGGATCGACGAGTCGCAGCGCATCCAGATCCTCGCCGGTCCGGACGAACGCGCGAGGGAGGCCGGGAACGTCGGAAGCGAGATCCGGCAGTTCGCTTCGCCATCCAGCGCGCCCGCTGCTCGTGGGCACCGGATCGGACGGTTGGCCGCAGGGGTGGGTGGGGACGACCTCCTCACCACCACGCAGTGCCCGGAGCTCGACGCATGCTTCCCATGTCTCTCTGGGGGCGATCTCGACCTGCCACGCGATCGCGCCGGCATCCTCCGTCTGTGCACCCTCCGGCGCGTGGACGATGAGTCCCCGACGCCTCCCGTCGCCCGGGAACCGGAGCTCGCTCCCGTCGGCCTCACACGGCGTCTGCACCGGGAGAGCCACGCCCTTCTTGACCGCGAACAGCTCGGCCATGTCGGCTTCGAAGACGATCCGGATGGTTGCGTGACGTGACTCACGGGCGAGGTTGCGGACCCGCAGATCGAGCCGCATCCCCTGTCCGACCCAGAGGTCGCGGAACACGAGGAGCTTCTTGTCGAAGGTGCGGCCGACGAATGAAGCGGATGAGGGCGAGCGCGTGGCGAGGGAGAGCGGCTCGACGCCGCCCCCATCGATCCAGAGGACCATCCGCGAGCAGATCCGCGTGTCGCCGACGAACAGGCCGGCCACACCGCCCCCGTCGATCCCCCCGTCCGGACCACAGATCGTGAAGCTCGCCCCTTCGACGAGCGTCACGGTGGTCGCGGGAACCGGCTGGCTCTCGTCGAAGGCGTCCGGCTCGACGTCGCGGACGACGCCGCCCCACCGAGCGTCGGCGAGGTCGGGCGGAGGCCTCACGAAACCTCAGGCAGCGCGACGGGGGCTATGGTCGGCGATCACGCGACCGTACAGCTGGAGATGCCGGGCGACCATACGCTCGGCCGAGAAGCGATCCTCAGCGACCTCCCGTACGCGCGTCCGGTCGAGCGAGCCGGCTTTCGCGACGGCTCCGACCAGCCCGTCGAACGAGCCTCGGACGAACCCGGTCACACCCTCGTCGATCAGCTCGGGCGTGGAGCCGCGCGGCGTCGCAACGATCGGGGTCCCGCAGGCCATCGCCTCGATCATCACCATCCCGAAGGGCTCGTCCCAGTCGATCGGATTCAGGAGGCAGACCGCGTCGCGCAGCAGCTCGAGCTTGGCGGGCCCGGCGACCTCGCCCACGTACTCGATCCCGTTCCCCAGGAGCGGCTCGACCTGCTCGCGGAAGTACGCGCGCTCGGCGGGCTCCCGCATCTTGGCCGCGATGCGGAGCGGCATCCCTGCGTCTCGGGCCACCTGGGCCGCCGTGTGCACACCCTTGTCGGGACTCATCCGGCCGAGGAACAGGGCGTAGCCGCCCCCGCCCCCGCCCATCGGATGGGCATCAGCGTCGATGCCATGATGGATCACCGCCGCGATCGGTGTGCCGTGCGCGGAGTCGGCGTGGTGATGCGAGATGGCGATGAGCGGCACGGTACGCGCGATCACCCGGTATAGCGGGCCGAGCTCCCCGTTGAACGGACCATGGTTCGTCGTGACGACCGGCATGCCGAACCGCTCGGCGTACACCGGTCCGATCAACGTGTGATCGTGGATCATGTCCGGTCCCCACTCGCGAAGCCGCTCATAGGCTTCGACGACGTGGCAGAGCTCCGATGCGGAACCTGTCGAGACGGTCCCGAGCGCATTCTCGAACGTGAACGCTCCGGGCACCTCGCAGGTGCTATCACCGGTCGAATACAAGAGGATCTCGTGGCCCGTGTCCTGCAAACCTCGGGCAAGTGTGTCGAGGACGGCCTCGGTCCCGCCGTAGGCAGGCGGGGGCACGGGGACCCATGGCGGCGCGATGATGGCGATCTTCATCTCGATGAACTCCTCGTCTCTGATCGGTCGGAACTTCCGGTCCTGACGAAGAGATACCCATCGGGACAGAACCCTTACGCGTCACGGCGTCAAAGTCACCGGAATCTCCACAACATGGAGCGGTGAGCCGTCCTTCGCGCTTACCTCGTAGACGCGGATCGTTCCCGGCTGACGAGTACTTACATGGTACCGGACATCGGTGGCGTACGAACCGCGGCACCCGGTCCCGCAGGTCGCCATCGTGAACGTGGAGGCAACGGTGCGTCCATGCTCGTCAAGGATCGCGATCGACACGACCGCCTCGAACACGTTCGCTGTGCCCGCGATCGTCACCGGACTCGAGACGCGCTCGCCGATCCCAGGACTCTCGACCAGGATGAACGGCAGCTGATCGGCGAAGTCCGCCCGTCGTTGGAGGCCATCCACCTCGTGGCTGCCGAAATACTCGAAGAGCGGACTGCCTTCGACCTCGAACACGACACCCTTCACCGAATCGAACTGGGTGAGCGTGTAGACGACCTGTGCGAGGCTGTCGACGACACTCGCCAACGTCTCCTCCGCGGTGAACGTGGTATCCAGATCCACCGTGGCGACACCGTCGTCGATCGTCAGGTCGAGGAGACGCGTACCCGGGTTGATCGAGGTCGACACATCCGCGTGGCGCTCTGCGTCGGTCGGCCCGTCGAACAGCGCCTCGAGTGCCCGGCGCCGACCCCTAGGCGTGAACGGCTCGGTCCGATGTGTCACGAACAAGGACCCGTCGTAGGTGAACCAGAGCTCGTAGGTCATCGATCTCGTCGGATCGGGTGACTCGCTGAGCGACGTCGTCGGGGATCCGCCGGGGGACGATGAGGCTGATACCGATCCGTTGCCGGGTGCGGGACCGAGCGGCCGGGCGCCGCTCTCGGCGCAGGCGGTGGTGAGCGCGGCCAGGCTTGCCGCCATCGCGATCAAGCGCTTCATGTGTTGCCTCCTCCGTGTGGGGACACGACCCATGCTCGGGGCCCCACGCAACACGGGAACCCTACGGAGGTCACGGTTCGGCAACAGGAGGGTCCTGCGGCAGACGAAGCGTGAAGCGCGAGCCGGTGCCTGGCTCGCTCGTGACCTCGATCTCGCCGCCCAACAGTCGTGCGTTCTCGCGCGCGATCGCCAGCCCGAGACCGGTGCCGAGCCCCGAGCGTGCCGCATCTGCTCGGTAGAAGCGATCGAAGACGTGCGGGAGATGCTCGGGTGCGATCCCGCGGCCGGCGTCGATGACCTCGACGAACGGCCCCTCTTGGTCCCGGCCGACCCGAACCTCGACATCACCGCCTCCGTGCTCGATCGCGTTGCCGATCAGGTTGGCCGCGATCCGATCGACCCGAGATCGGTCCGTGGCTACCTCGACCAGGTCGGATCGGATCGTGATCCGTCCGTCCCATCCGCGGCTGCGAACGGTCCCCTCGATCAGCGCTCCGAGGTCGAACGACTCGACGCGGACCTCTTCACGGCCGGCATCCATCGAGGCAAGATCCGTGAGGTCTTCGACCAGCTTGCGCATGCGCGCGACGTCGCCGACGAGGAGCTCGGCCGCTCGGCGTGCCTCGGGCGGCATCCCATCCAGATGCTCCTCCAGGACCGCCGCCTCCGACACGAGCGCAGCGACCGGCGTTCGGAGCTCGTGCGAGACATCGGAGGTGAAGCGCCTGCCCCAGGCTTCCGCCTCGGCGAGTGATGCGATGCGGCCGGCTGCGACGCGAGCGAGCGCGAACGCGATCGCGACGATCGCGGCCCAGCCGATGGCGAGCGTGGTGCCGAGCTGCCGGAGGTCGTCCTCGATCCTGCTTTCCGAGAAAGCGAAATAGAGCTCCGCCTCGCGATCGGGCGTGGGACCGCCGACGATCAGGGTGGGGGCGCCGCCGACATCAACACGGTCGAAGCCGAGCTGCCCTCGCGCCGCGAGATCGCGGAGAGCGGGTGGGATCGTGATCCCGACCTGTTGGGTCGGTGTCGACGGTCTGTCCGTCCTTGATCAGGATCGCGTGGATCCCGCGCTCTTCCTGGAACGTCGCGACGGCCTGCGGGAGGTTGGTTGATCCCTCGAGGAGCGGGCCGGCAAGCCGCAGGTCGAACACGGCCTCGGCCCGGGCACGCTCGAGGGAGTCGCGCAGACGCGCGTCACGGACCAGCTCGAAGACGACCGTCGCAAGGGCCGCGCCGACCGCGGCCGCGACAAGCACGACGATGACGACGAGCCGGCGCGGAGAGACCGGGCTTCCGGCCACGACCCTCAGCCTCGCTCGAGCCGGTAGCCGACCCCACGAACCGTCGAGATCCTCCTCGGCCGGGTGGGGTCGTCCTCGATCTTGGCGCGCAGCCGTTGGACGGCCACGTCGACCAGTCGCGAATCCCCGAGGTGCTCGTAGTCCCAGACCCGGGCGAGGAGCACCTCTCGGGTGAGGACCTGGCCCGGCCGTCGCGACAGCTCGGCGAGAAGGCGGAACTCCGTCGCCGTGAGGGCAAGGTCTCGTCCGTCTTTCCGCGCCACGAACCCGGCCACATCAACCTCGAGGTCGCCCACGCGCAGAACGGGATCGGCCGGGTCCGCCGCCGCTCGGCGAAGAACCGACCTGCATCGCGCCACGAGGACCGGCATGTCGAAGGGCTTCGTCACGTAGTCGTCGGCGCCGAGCTCCAGACCGACGACCACGTCGGTCGCGTCGGCTCGAGCGGTCAGCATCACGATCGGGATCCGGTTGTCCTTCCGCACCTCGCGCGTGATCTCGAACCCGTCGAGAGACGGCAGCATCACATCGAGCACCGCGAGGTCGAACGTGTCATGCCGGAGGCGCTCGAGACCCTCGCGCCCATCCGCGCACGAGCTCACCCGGAACCCCGCGTTGGCGAGTCCGAGCGCTGCCATCTCGCGGATGGAAGGATCGTCTTCGACCAACAACACCCGTTCGTCCACCGGCGAAGCGTAGCCCGGTCAAGACGCCAACTCTTGGACGTCACCCTCCGTCAACGCGACCGCGAGACGATCGAAACGACGAGCCATCCTTCCTCGAGCCGGCAGCAGGCGCCCTCGCTCTTGCGCCGACCGCACCGCACGGTCTTGCGGCAGCACGGCGAGTGCCGGCTCGCCGAAGACCCTTCGAACATCGTCCGGGGTGACCTCGCTCCTGGACGCCTTGTTCACGACGAACGCAACGCGACCCTCGAGGTGGAGCGGCGAGAAGGCCTCCATCGCGCGGGAGGTGGCTCGGAATGACACGACGTCGAGCGTGACGATCTCGAGCAACCGACGCTGCGTACTCCGCGCCGCCGATCGTCAGGGGGCTGAGGGCTCGAGGCAGATGGACGACGACGACATCGGCGCTCTGAGCAGCCGCGTCCATCACGAGCCGCAGCTCCTCTGCCCCGAGACGCGCCGCTTCCTCGGGCGCCGGCGGAAGGAGGACGTCGACCTCGCTCGCATGCCGCCACAACGCTCCTTTGAGTTGCTCTGGGCCGAGATCCTCACCGAGGGACGCGGCGTCTGCGAACGTGTGGACGGGTTCGGCGTCGTCGCCCGCAGGCGCGCCGAGCGCCTGCGCGACGTCGCCGAACACGGGATCGGCGTCGATCAGGATGGCCGAGCCGCGGCGTGCGAACGCCGCGGCGAGGTGCGTCGCGACGAACGTCACCCCCACGCCGCCGCGGCCGCCGTGCACGGCCACCACCGTGCCTCGCCTCGCCGTCTCGCGGGCACGACGAACGGCGGCCGCGGCAGCACTCAACAGATCCTCGCGTTCCTTGGGCCATAGGAAATAGCCCGACGCGCCCGCCTCGATCGCCGCTCGGAGCGACGTCACCGACTCCCGCGTATCGAGCGCCAAGACCACACCCGCGCCCGACCGGCTGCCGAGCAGCGTCGGCTCGGCGACGACCGCGTCCGGTTCGAGCTGCCTGATCGCCTCCGCCAGTTGCCGGTCATCACCCGCGGTCGCCACCACCCGGGCACGTCCGCTCCGATCCAGGAAATGCATGACCTCCTCGGCCACTTCCGGCGCCTCGAGCGCCAGCACGACCCTCGCTACCTGATCCACGGCGTCCTCCCTGCGTCGCGAGGGAGGTGAGGGGAGCGTGTCCGAACGGTAGCCATCGCCGCCGACATCCAGGCGCGGAGTCCGACGAGCTCGGCCCGCTTCCGCTCTACCCTCCTTCGTGGAGGACGCGCCAAGAGAACACCCGCTTCGTCTCCCCTATCGGCCGCCGTTCGCAGCGGACACGCTGATGGCGTTCCTCAGGTCGCGTGCCCTGCCGGGCGTCGAGGAAGTACGAGGCGGCACCTACCGTCGCAGCCTCCGGACGGTGGGCGGCGGGCCAGCGATCATCGCGCTGACGTCCGACCCGGTGGGAGATCACGTCACCCTCGAGATGTCGGAAGGTCCTGCGTCCGACACGACCGAGCTCGTGCACGCCGCGAAACGGATGTTCGACCTCGAAGCCGATCCCATCGAGATCGACGCCGCGCTCAGCCGCGACCCGAAGCTCGCTCGATCCGTTCGCCGGATCCCGGGCATCCGCGTGCCGGGCAGCGTCGACAGCTTCGAGCTCGTGCTTCGGGCGATCTTCGGGCAGCAGGTCTCGGTCTCGGGAGCCCGAACCTCGCTCGGGAGGTTCGCAACCCGCTACGGCACTCCGCTCGATCAGCCGATCGGCACGATCAGCCATCTGTTCCCCACCCCGGCGCAGGTCGCCGACCTTCCTCTCGAAGCGTTCGAGATGCCCCGAGCCCGTGCGGAGGCCATCCGGCGGGTCGCGGAACTCCTGACCCAAGGGTCGCTGGACCTTTCCGGCGATGCTCCGATCAACGAGACACTGCACATCCTGGGTGAGGTTCGAGGGATCGGACCGTGGACGCTCGCCTATGTCGCGATGCGAGCCCTCCGGGACCCGGACGCCTTCATCGCTGGCGACCTCGGCGTGCGCAAGGGGTTCGAAGCCCTCGGACTCCCCGCCACACCGAAGGAGCTCCTGCATCGGGCCGAGCGGTGGCGCCCGTGGCGTTCCTATGCCGTGATGCACCTCTGGCACGCGCACCCGTGACGGGGCTACGATTCGGCCTGCCTCATGGACCGCGCGCCTCGATCCGATCCGGGACGATGAGCTCATGTCCCCCTGAGATGAACGTCGACGGCGAGACGCTGCTGCACGGCCCCGCGGCCTAGACGACTGGAGGAGGTGCGCATCGATGGACCAACCAACGGCGGAACACGCGCTCCGCGAGCTCGAGCCCCTGGTCGGCGACTGGACCATGGAGGCGAAGTGGCCCAACGGAGAGGAGTGGCAGGGCGGCGGAAGAGTCACCTTCGAGTGGCACGCCTCGGGCGCACATCTGGTCGAACGCGGCACGGTCGAGCTTCCCGAGGCGCCCGACAACGTCTCGATCATCGGGTGTGACGCGGCGAACGGGACGTACTTCCAGCTGTACTCCGACGATCGCGGCGTCTGCCGCGTCTACGAGATGAGCATCGGCAACGGCGAATGGAAGCTCTGGCGGGAGGGCGAGCCGTTCTCCCAGCGCTACACGGGAACCTTCAGCGACGACGGGAACACGATCACCGGACGCTGGGAGATCGCTGAAGACGGCACCAACTACGAGACCGACTTCGACCTCAACTACCGCAGGGTCGAAACCGCACGCGCCGAAGCCTGAGGGGCGTGCTTCGGAAGGCTCCCCGTCGCATGAGGTGCTATCGGCGGACGGCGCGACGCACGGCCGTCGTCACCGCGTCCTCGACCAAAGCCTCAACATCCACGTAGGTAGCGTTCACCTGCTTGGTGGCGAGCGTGAACACCGCGTCGCCGTCGAAGAGCGTGTGCGCCGGGCGAACCGCCCCCTCCACGGCGTCGTTCGCTGCCTCGGCCAGTCGGCGCGCATCCGGCTTCGACAAGGATCAGCGTTCGTCGCGACCACGCCGATCGTCGTGTTGCCTGCGCGCATCCATTCGATGAGGTCCTCGCGCCGTTCGCCTGGCTCCAATCGAGGGCCTGCCAGCACCGATCCGTCCTCGTCCACGATCTCCCCGACGGCATTGACGACGAACAGCGCGCCCACCACGAGATCGCCGTCCTGAACCGCCCACGTCCCGAGCCCGCCAGGGACCCCGCGTGTCGGTCCCCACAGCTTCGCCACGGTCGCTCCCGTCCCCGCGCCGACCCTCCCCTCCGGTACGTCGGTCGATGCCGCGACGCACGCCGCGTATCCCTCCTCGCTTCCCGGGCGGCGCGTCGGGTCGCCCACACCGAGGTCGAAGATCACGGCCGCCGCGACGGACGGCACGATGACGGGTCCGATCTCCGAGCCGATCCCCCGCTCCTCGAGGTATCGCTCGACGCCACCCGCGGTAGCCAGGCCGAACGCGCTCCCGCCCGTCAGCACGATCGCGTGCGCTTCCTCGAGCAACGTGCCCGGCTGAAGCATGTCCGTGCCGCGCGTGCCGGGCGCACCGCCGCTCACCTCACAGGAGGCCACCGTGCCCTTCGGCGGCAGGACGACGGTGCACCCCGTGAGCGCCGATTCGTCCGACCAGTGGCCGACCCGGATCCCCTCCACGTCGGTGATGGATGGCACGCGTCAGGAACCTTCCGGGCGGAGCTCGAAGACCGGGATCTCCCGGGAGGTTCGCTCGACGTACTCGCCGTAGGCGGCGTCCGCCTCCACGAACCGGCCGAACATCGCCTCCCGCTCCTCGCCCTCGAGCTGTCGTGCGACGACCGGAAACGACCGCCCGGCGACGGTGACCGTCGCCTTCGGCTGCGCGCGGAGGTTCTTCGCCCACGCCGGATCGCGGTCCTCGCCGGCGTAGGACGCGACGACGAAGAAGCGACCGTCCTGTTCGAGGTGGGACAGGCCGACGGACCGAGGCTGGCCGCTCTTGTGACCCGTCGTCTCGAGCAGCAGCACCTTCAGGTTGCCGAGGCGCGACCCGATGCGACCGCGGCTCGCACGCAGGAGGAACCGGTGCACCTTCCACATCACACGAAGCCTGGGGCTCAGTCGGACGGCGGGCATCCAGGTTCACTCTACGGAGGGTGAGGTGTCGAGAGCGCGTTGTAGCGTCCCGAGTGGATCAAGGAGGCCTACGTGAGTGTTCCCGCACGGATCAGCATCGTGACCCTCGGCGTCGACGACGTCGCGAGGTCGAAGGCGTTCTACGAGGCGCTCGGGTGGGAGGTCGCGGGAACCGTCGGCGACGAGATCTGCTGGTTCCGGACGGCGGACTCCTATCTGGGCCTGTTCGACCGCGAATCGCTCGCGAGGGATGCGGGGCTCCGCTCGGAACCGACCGCGGAGTTCGGCGGCATCACCCTGGCGATCAACGTGGAGAGCGAGGCCGCCGTCGATGCGGCGTTCGAGGCAGCCCAGGGTGCGGGAGCGCGGGTCCTGAAGCCAGCGGAAGCAACCGACTGGGGCGGGTACTCCGGCTACTTCGCCGACCCGGACGGGCACCCGTGGGAGGTCGCCCACAACCCGAGCTTCCCCATCGACGAAGACGGCCGCATCACGATCTCCTGAGGGGACCCCGTCGAGACGGATCCAACGGTGCTGAGGCCTCGTGCGAAAGACCTATACAGACACGGGGGCTGATAGGCCGATACTGAGGACATGAGGAAGGGTGAGCGTTTCCGTCTTGTGGCCGTTGTTGGCCTGGTCGTAGCGCTCATGTCAGCCGGGTTCGCACTCGCCGGTGACGCCCTTGACGAACCCAAGGACGAACCGACGACCTGCGTGCCGGTTGGCGGCACCGCTGAAGATGGCGACACCGTCGAGGGCGAGGAGCCCGTCGAGGGCGAGGAGCCCGGTCGAGGGCGAAGAGCCCGTCGAGGGCGATGAAGGCGAGTCCGACGAGTCCGAAGCTGACGAGTCAGAAGAAGGCGACGAGAGCGACGAGCCTGAGGAGTGCGAGGACGCGGACGAAGCCGACGACACGGACGAAACGGAAGAGCCGGCCGACGACGTCGCAGAAGAGGGCGACGAAGAGGCCGCCCTCGAGCCCACGCAGGAGCGGATCGACGAGTGCATGACGGCCGCCGGCATGGAGGGTGAGGAAGCCCCCGAAGGCAAGCCCGAGCCCGGCGACGAACTCAAGGGACTCGAGAACGCGATCTCCCACGTCCTGTGGAATTGCATGCGGAACGACAACGACGGGTTGGTGAACGCCCTCGAGCACCTCTCGGCGAACCTGGAGCGCAAGGAGCTGCGCGACGAGGCCAAGGAAGAGCGCAAGGCAGAGCGTGACGCCGCCAAGGCAGAGCGTGACGCCGCCAAGGCAGACCGCAAAGCCGAGCACGAGGCAGCGAAGGCAGCCCGCGAGCTCGATCGCGCCAGCTAGTCCTTCCCCTTCTCCGCAGTCCCCTGACCCTTCGAAGGGACACCACCTTCGGCGCCGTATCCTTCTGTGCCCATGACGGAGCGGATGCTTGACGACACGCTCACGGCGACGTCGTTCGCTCCTCAAGCGGCCAGCGGGCCATTGCCCGATCGTGCACAGGTTGTCGTGATCGGCGGCGGCGTCGCAGGGTCATCCATCGCCTACCACCTCGCGGGGATAGGCATCTCCGACGTTCTGCTCCTCGAACGAGCGAGGATCGCATCCGGCACCTCGTGGCATGCGGCAGGGCTCGTCGCCCGTGTGCGTGGCTCGCACCCGATGACCGAGCTCGCGAACTATGGGGTCGACCTCTACCGGGAGCTCGAGGACGAGACCGGCGTCGACGTCCATTTCCGGCCGACCGGCTCGCTCACGCTGGCTGAGACCGAAGACCGGCTCCAGGAGCTCCGATATACAGCCGCGATCGCTCGTCACCATGGGACCGAGGCCCGTCTCTTGGAACCCTCGGAGGTGCCCGAGGTCTGGCCGCTCGCCTCATCCGACGAGCTGGTCGGCGCGCTCCATCAGCCTGGCGACGGCACCGTGAACCCCGGCCACGCGGCGCTCGCTCTGGCCAAGGGCGCACACGATCGCGGCGTGACGATCCGCGAGGGCGTCTCCTTGACCGAGATCCTCACCAACGAACGAGCCGTCCATGGCGTGCGCACCGATCGTGGTGACGTGGAGGCGGACACCGTCGTCCTGGCGTGCGGTCTGTGGACCCGTGACCTCGCCGCGACCGTGGGCGTTCCGGTGGCGCTTTACGCGGCCGAGCACGTCCACGTCTCCACCGACCCGATCGAGGGCGTCCACGACCTGTTGCCTCTGATGCGCGGCCTCGATGGCTACTTCTACGCACGACACCATGCGGGCGGGCTGATGATCGGTGCGTTCGAGCCGGACGGGCGGCCTCGCCCGACCGGCTCGATCCCCCAGGACTGGGCGTTCGGCGAGTTCGGCCCCGACTGGGAGCACTTCGCGCCGGTCCGCGCGAACGCGGAACGGCGCATCCCCGCACTCAAGGATGCGAACTTCACGCGATTCCTGCGCGCGCCCGAGTCCTTCACCCCCGATTCCCACTTCTGTCTCGGGGAGGCCGCGGAGATCCGGAACCTCTACGTCGCCGCCGGCTTCAACTCCCAGGGGATCATCTACGCGCCGGGCGCGGGACGCGCCCTCGCGGAATGGATCCGCGAGGGCGCGCCCACCTTCGACGCCTCCGAGGTCGACGTCCGCCGCTTCGCGAGGACCCAGTCGAACCCCCGCTACCTCCACGAGCGCACGAAGGAAGCGCTCGGACGCCTGTACGCGATGCACTGGCCGGGCTTCCAGGCGACGACCGCTCGCGACATCCGGCGTTCACCTCTCTACGACCGCCTCCAAGCCGCCGGGGCGTGCTTCGGCGAGCTCGCACAGTGGGAGCGTGCGAACTGGTTCGCGCCTCCGGGCGTGGAGCCGATCGACGAGTACTCGTTCGGGCGACAGAACTGGTTCCCCTACGCGGCCGAGGAGCATTCTGCGGCGCGCGAGGCAGTGGCGCTGTTCGATCTGACCTCCTTCGCGAAGACAGAGGTGGCGGGGGCGGACTCGCTCAGACTGATGCAGCACGTTTGCACGAACGATGTCGACGTCCCTGAGGGGAAGGTCGTCTACACGCTGCTCCTGAACCGGCGCGGCGGCATCGAGAACGACGGGACGGTGACGCGCCTCGCCGAGGATCGATTCCTCGTGATCACGCCGACCGCCACGCAACACCGAACGTTCGAGTGGCTCCGCTCGCATGGCCTGGGCATGTCCGTGTCGATCGCCGACGTGACGAGCGCTTCCGCGACGCTCGCCGTGATGGGACCGCGAAGCCGGGAGCTGCTGTCCCGCCTCACCTCCGACGATCTCTCGAACGACGGCTTCCCCTTCTTCACCTCGAAGCAGATCCACGTCCGGAACGCACCGGCGCTCGCCATCCGGGCATCGTTCGTCGGTGAGCTCGGCTGGGAGTTGTACGTCCCGTCGGAGTTCGCGGTGCACGTCTACGACGCGATCGTGGATGCGGGCGCCGACCTGGGGCTCCGGCACGCCGGCTACCAGGCGCTGGATTCCCTCCGGATCGAGAAGGGATTCGTGCACGTCGGGCACGACGTCGGCCCGACCGACGATCCGTACACGGCGGGCCTGGGACACGTCGTCAAGCTGGACGAGCGATTCGTGGGGGTCGAGGCGGCACGTGTGGCGAGTGAGACGCCTCGCCGGCATCGCCTCGTCAGCTTGAAGCTCGACGAGCCCGAGCCCGTCCTCATCCACGGCGAATCGGTGATCGCGGACGGACGGATCGTCGGCGCGGTGATGTCGGGCGCCTACGCCCACACGCTCGGCGCCGCCGCGGGCATGGCGATGATGGAATCCTCCGTCTTCTCCGACGGGGAACCGACCGTGCAGGTCGACCTCGCCGGTCGCATCGTGAAGGCGACCCTGTCTCCTCGCCCGTTCTACGATCCCAGCGGTTCGCGGATGCGTTCCTGAGACCGCAGTAGCCTGGATGAGATGCCCCCGCAACGGATCGTCATTCGGCGACGCATCGTCGCGCTGGTCCTCGCCATGTACGTGGGCACCGCGGTGTTCCTTCTGTGGCCCGGCCGGGATGCGGCTCCGATCCCCTCTCTCCCCTCGACGAAAGGCTCGGGCTACGTAGGGCCGGACAACTACCTCGCCTGGGTCCCGGGCGGCTTCGACGATCCGAGCTTCCGTCAGAAGATGGAGCGGCTCCCGAGTCTCGACGAAGCCGTGGTGGTCGCCGGCGACACCTTGTGGCTGCGCAAGACGAAGGACGCCGATGGCCAGGTGGTGGACGAACCGTCGAGCCCGTTGGCGTTCCCGATCGACGCGTTCGCCGTGCAAGGCAGCGATTACGCACCCTTCGTCGGGAGCAGCATCCGGAACCGGATCGTTCGGACACTCAACGCGGGGCGCGCGGTGCTCGGCGAGCACAGCGCGAGGCTCCGTCGCCTCGGCCCCGGCGGAACGCTCACGTTCCGGACGGGCTCCGTCCGGGTCGGTGCCGTGGTTCCCGACGACGCGGTCGGCTGGGCCGAGGTGCTCGTCAACCGCGGGGTGGGTCACCGCCTCGGGATCACCCACGAGCGCTACCTGCTCGCGCAGCCGCGTCGTGACCTCGCCCGGCCGGCCTGGAAACGGATGCTGCTGCCGTTCGTCGGTGGGGATCCGCTCAGGGTCGACGTCGCGGGTGGCACACGCTTCGTGCGTGTCGCGAGCGGTGTGAATCCGCCGATCCTCGTGAAGCAGGCGTTCGGCGAGTTCGCTGCAACGCCGCAGGCCGACCCCGCTTACCTGACGATCGACCCCGCGTGGGTCGACAGGAACATCGTCACGACGGACGTGCCGTTGCTGGGCACGATCACCTGTCACCGGAAGCTGATCCCGATGGTTGAGGGGGCGCTGCAGGACATCATCGACGCGGGGTTGATGTCGGAGATCAAGGTGTACTCGGGATGCTGGGCCTCTCGCACGGTGTCGCGAAGCCCGACGGCGCCGCCATCGTTCCATGCCTACGGCGCCGCGATCGACATCAACGCTCCACAGAATCCCTACGGGACGAAACCCACGATGAACCGCGAGATGGTCCGGATCTTCGAGAGCTGGGGCTTCAACTGGGGTGGCGATTTCCTGATCCCCGACGGTCACCATTTCGAGTGGTGGAGGTTCCCCGACCACCTCGGCAACACTTAGATCCTCCTCGTTCCCACTCGGGCCCTCTTGACATGCAACTCTTAGGTTGCGTAAGATTCGCGCAACCGAACAGTTGCAGGAGGATGAGATGGAGATCCCGGACGAGGTCAGACGAGAGCTGGTCGTCGAGGCGCCCCTTGAGCCGGGTTTGGCGAGCCCTCACCGAGGCGAACCAACTCGTTCGGTGGTTCCCGGACGAAGATCGCGCCGAAGTCGATCTGCGGCCGGGCGGCGCGACCGGTTCGAGTGGGGGATGGCGAGTGCGACGAACGGCGGTCGATGCGGTCGAGCCGCCCGGTCCCGCTTCCTGTTCCGCTGGCTGGCCGGCCGGATTCGAGCCCCCGGAGACGTCGGTGGAGTTCACGCTCGAGGCCGGACGAGGGCGTTACGCGAGTCGTCTCGTCGAGAGCCGGGTTCTCCTCGGTCCCGCGAGGAGACAGCCCAGTCGGCCTGGCACGACAACGACGGTGGCTGGGCGCACGAGCTCCAGGAGCTCAAGGAGTACCTGGAGGCGGCGTGACGAAGGACGCCGCCGGCGCGGTCTTCGAGGCGCTCGCCGACCCAACTCGGCGTCGGGTCGTGCACGAGCTGTCGAAGGACGGCCCGCTCACCGCGACCGAGCTCGCGAAGCGGATCCCGGTGACGCGCCAGGCGATCGCCAAGCACTTCGCGGCCCTCGAGGATGCCGGCCTCGCGGCCGGCATCCGCGCGGGCCGCGAGACCCGCTACGAGCTGCGCACCCAGGCCTTCGCCGAGGCGGAGGCCTGGATGCGCGCGATCGGCGCGTTGTGGGATCGGCGACTCGCCGCGTTCAAGGAGTACGTCGAGTCGGTGCCCTCGGGCACAGGGAGGAGGAAGCGATGATCGGTTCCGTGCATCCGGAGGTGAGCAGGGAACTGCAACGTGCTCGCCGGGAAGAGATCGTCCGAGCATTGAAGGGATGTCGCCGCGCATCCGCTCGACACCGAAGGGAGCAGCGATGACGATCGAGGAGGCGACGTTCGAACCTGTCCGCAAGCGCGTTCATGTCGACCGAACGGCAGAGGAGGCGTTCCGACTCTTCACGGAGCACATCGATCGATGGTGGCCTGTGGAGGTCTTGTCGCGAGCCGCCGACGAGCAGTACGGCGACGGCGTCAAGGTGGAGCGGGTCGTCTTCGAACCTCGCGCCGGTGGTCGTCTCTACGAGGTCACTTCCGAGGGTGTCGAAGGGGTCTGGGCAGAGGTCCTCGCCTACGAGCCTCCCGCCCGGATCGTGCTCGCATGGAAGCCGAACGACAGGCCGGAACCTCCGACCGAGGTCGAGATCCACTTCGTGCCGGACGGAGACGGGACGCTCGTGTCGCTCGAGCATCGGGGATGGGACAAGCTCGGCGCACGGGCGGCGGAGGCGCGTGAGGGTCACGACGGCGGATGGCAGTTGCCTCTCGAGCGCTTCGCCGCGGCCGCCGGATAGGCTCAGGACCATGGCGATCGTCAAGCTGCGGGCGCCGCTCAAGGACCTCGCCGGCGGGAACCGCGAGATCACGATCGACGGAGCGTCGGTCGGGGATGTTCTTCGGACGCTCGAACGCGAGTATCCGAAGATCACCGGGTGGGTCCTGGACGAGCACGGGCGCGTACGGCGCCACGTGAACGTCTTCGTAGATGGGGAACGCGTCAGGGAGGACGCGCGCGTCGCACCGGACGCGACGCTGCACGTCCTCCCGTCGATATCAGGAGGTTCGAGATGACCGAGCTGTTGGTGGGTACGAAGAAAGGCCTGTTCACGCTCGAGGGAGACCCGGGGGCGGAGAAGCCGTTCGAGGTCTCCGCGCGCGCGTTCCCCGGTGACGTGGTGGAGTTCGCGATCCGGGATCCCCGCTCGGGGCGATACTTCGCGTCCGTGACGTCCGGGCACTACGGGCCGCGAGTGATGTACACCGACGATCCGGGTGGTGATTGGGAGCAGACCACCGGTCTCGCGTTCCCCGAAGGCGACGATTGGTCACTCGAACGGATCTGGTCGATCCGCCCGGGTGAAGCTGACGGGCTCATGTACGCGGGAGTCGCGCCCGCGGCGCTGTTCGCCTCGACCGACGGCGGTCTCACGTGGGAGCTGAACCGAGCCATGTGGGATCAGCCGACCCGTAGCTCGTGGCAGCCGGGGGCAGGCGGCCTCTGTCTGCATTCGATCGCGACGTGGCCGGGGGATCCGAAGCGGCTCGCGATCGGGATCTCGGCGGTGGGTGTCTGGCTGAGCGACGATGCCGGAGAGACATGGCGTCACGGCAACGCGGGTCTCGTGCCACGCTACGTTCCGGAGGACTCGCAGGGGGACACGATCGACCTGTGCGTCCACAACATGCACCGAGCACGCCAGCGCCCCGAGCGACTCTTCATGCAGTTCCACGGCGGCGTATACCGAAGCGACGACGCGGGCGAGACGTGGAACTCGATCGCGGAAGGACTCCCTTCGGACTTCGGCTTCCCGATGGTGCTCGACCCCGCGGACCCGGACTCCGCCTTCGTGATCCCCTTGGTCGCTGACACCGACCGCGTCACGGTGGACGGGCGGGTCCGTGTGTTCGGAACACGCGACGCCGGGGAGAGCTGGACCTCGCTGAACGACGGCCTCCCCCAAGAAGGGGCCTACCTCACGATCCTGCGGCAGGCGTTCGACCGCGAGGACGAGGGATCCGGCCTGGGCCTTTACTTCGGCGCCACCTCCGGGGACGTGTTCGGGTCGGGGGACGCGGGGGCGTCCTGGTTCAGCGTCAGGGAGCGCCTCGCGCCGGTGAACTCGATCCGGGTCGCCTAGTCCGGCCCAAGAACCGGCACCTCCCAGACGTGTCAGAGGGGGGCCTCATCATGGGCTCATGGGAGAGATCGTCCTGCTGGCGGAGTACCGGGATCGGCGGAGCCCTGAGCTGACCGTGATGGAGCGCCTCGAGCGGGCGGTCGGGCGGCTCGATTCGATCGTCCGGATGCGCCCGCGCCGGATGGCGCCCACCGTCGAACGGGAACTCCTCCTGATCGCACGAGCGGTGTCCTCGGGCATGCCTCTCGAGGCGGCCGACCGGGCAGAGCGGCTCGCCGACCTCCTCGAGCATCCGGCAGCGTCGGGTTCCTGATCGGCGTTTGCGCACCCTCGTCCCGCAGGTGTACGGTCGAGACGCTATCGAGAGGTAGCTGCGGGGGGAGCAGAACCCACGCGCGAGTCATGCCGCGGGAGGCATGCTCAGGCCCCCGGGCCACGTAAGGTCCGGCGGCCCGAGCACGATGCTGACGAGACGCCTGATACCTGCTCCTCCCGCTCTCTCGCGTTCGGGAGCGATCACGAAGTGGCGCGCACGACCTCCCGTCCGCACGACGTGGCACCCTCCGTCGAGGTTGCCGCTCGCCAGGCGGATAGCATCGGAAGCAAGAGCTCGGACTCCAACTGCTCGAAACCCTCGCCGGGATGGATACCGTCCTCCTGGAAGGCGTCCTCGGGCGCGAAGGCTTCCCAGTCGGCGATAGCCGCGTTCGGATAGGTCGGCACGACCTCTCGGATGGTTTCGTTGACTGCCGGGATCTCCGTCGCATCCTCGGGCCCCTTGGCCGTCTGCCAGATCACGAGCGGGACGGTCGTAAGGGTGTTCATCGTCTCGATCAGGGAACCGCGGAACGCCGCTGCCGAGGAGTCGTTCGTGCCGAGCTCCACCACGACGGCGTCGGCATCCTGCACGGCGGCCTCTTGCGCGAGCGCGACCCCGGTGGACGACGGTCGCCCCACCTCCGCATCGAAGGTGAGGCTCCAATCGGACAGCCCCGCCTCGATCGCGTCGCGTCCTCCGTCGAGGATCGAATCACCGATCATCCAGACGATCGGAGGATCGTTGAGCGCTCGACGACCCCCGAGACGGAGCCAGCGTTCCGTCGAGCCGTCGTGGCGAACATAGACGAGCGGCTCGGGTTCGGGAGCCGGCTCGGGGCTGCCTTCGGCCGAGGGGCTCACTGAGACGGACTCTCCGGGTGACGTGTTCGGCAGGGGCGGATCGGCGATCAGGACCTCGGTTCCGTGACCGGAGCCGGCGAAGCGGACGTGCGCCGGCAGCGTCCTCACCGTCACCGCGAATCTCCCGCCCAGGAAGAGGGCAGGGCCCGTGATGGAGGAGATCCGAAGGACGGGAACCGCTCCTTGCGAGCATCGATACAGGATCATCACGTTCCCAGGCAGGCACGAGCCATCCGACTCGAACCGCACAACGGTGGCTCCGTTCACGTCGGTCTGCGAGCAGGCTCCGTCGCCCTGGCTGGACTCCACCGGCGGCGGGTCGAGTGGCGGGAGGGCCTGCGTGTTGCCCCCGTCGCATGCGGCGAGCACGACCACGGAAGCGATCGCGAGCGGAGCGAACCTCACGAGGTGGAAGTGGCACGGCGGCCGGCGGCGCGCGACCGCAGGATCACCCACACGAGCACCGCCGCGATGCCGGCTGCCGCGAGAGCGGCCGTGACACTGGCCTTGGGGCCGGGGACGGCCGATGCGATCCGGGTACGCAATCGAACGGGCTGATGGAAGTCGCGTATCGGCCAGCCGTGCTCCTCCGCAGCCTTCCTGAGCTCCTTGTCGGGATTCACGGCCACCGGGTTCCCGACCGCTTCCAGAAGTGGCAGATCTGTTGCCGAGTCCGTGTATGCGAACGACCGCGCCAGGTCGATCCCCGTGCGTTCCGCCACGGCTCTCACCGCCTCAGCCTTGCCTTCGCCGTATGCGTAGAACTCGAGTTCCCCCGTGTAGCGACCGTCCGCACCGACCGCCGCCCGCGTGGCGATCACCCCCGAGACGCCGAAATGGCGCGCGAGCGGCCGCACGACCTCTTCGGGCGAGGACGACACGATGTAGATGCGCCTGCCCTCGGAACGATGGAGCTCCATCAGGTCGAGCGCTTCGGCGTAGACGTAGGGATCGATCACGTCGAGGATCACGTCCTCGACGAGCCGCTCGACCTGTGCCCGATCCCAGCCCTTGGTGAGCTGGAGCATCCCTTCTTTGAGTCGCTCCATCTTCCCCTCGTCGGCACCCACGAGCAGATAGACGAGCTGCGCGTAGGCACCGCGCAGGAGCTGGCCGCGCGAAACCATCCCTGCCCGGTAAAGCGGTCGCGAAAGGGCGAGCGTGCTCGACCGCGAGATGACGGTCTTGTCCAGGTCGAAGAATGCTGCATCCATCGGTAGAACCATCGTACGGGTAGCCCGTGACGTTGAGTAGTGATCGCGCAGACGCGCTCAGCCGAAGTCGATCTCCTCGCCTTCGCGGGCGAGGTCCACCTCGCCGCCGGACCAGAGCTCACGGACCCGATCGCAGAGCAACTCCAGCTCGTCGTCGCCGTGGTTGGGATCGTGATGGAAGAGCAGCAGACGACGAGCCCCCGCGAGTCGGGCGAAGTCGGCGACGTGCTTCGTGCTGGAATGTCCGAACCCGGCTCGGTCCGGATACTCCTCCTCGGTGTACTGGCAGTCGTGGATCAGCACGTCGGCCCCGGCGGCGACCTCGAACCCGGAGACCCATTCGGGTGCCACCGTCGAGAGATCGACGGAGAGCGCCGGCTCGTGATCGGTGAGATAGGCGAGGCTGCGTCCTCCGTCCTCGATCCGGTAGCCAACGGTCGGACCTCGATGGATGATCGGGCGGGAGATGATCTTCGCCGAGCCGAGGAGCCACGGCTCGTCGGGAGCGTCGTGGAGGTGGACGCGCGCCGGCACCTCCGCCAGCCGCACCGGGAACAGCGGCGGCGAGAGGTACTGCGAGATCCGATCGGACAGGGAGCGCGTCGGCGACTGCGGTCCCCAGATGTGGAGCTCGGTGCCGGGATCCCAGAGTGGCGCGAAGAACCCGAGCCCCTCGAGATGATCGAGATGGAGATGGCTGAGCAGGATGTCGATCCGCTTCGGAGCCGTCCCGTCGAGCGCCGCCCCCAGGGCACGGATGCCGGTCCCGGAGTCGAGGATCACGAGGCCGTCGTCATCCGGCCGCACCTCGACGCACGACGTGTTTCCCCCGTAGCGAACGGTGTCGGGGCCCGGCGTCGCGAGTGAGCCGCGCGAGCCCCAGAACCTGGCGCGCACGTCAGACTCCCTCGACTCGCTCCCAGAACACCGCGAGCCCACCGATCGGTTGGTCCGTCTGCGCGAGCAGCGGAATGGCGACGACCTCGAGATCGTGCGTGCTCCCGTCGATGGCCTCGATCCGCAGGTGCCCATGACTGGGGATCCCGCTCCGGAACGCCTGCGCGAGCGGGAGCTCCTCGAGCGGGATCCGCTCACCTGCCTCGTCCACCGGCTTGAAGGTCTTCGCGAGCTCGGCCGAGCTCATCTGGGCCTCTGCATACGGCCGCCCGAGGATGCGCTCCGCCGGCTCGTTGAAGAACACGAGACTTCCGTCCTCGTCGACCAGGAGCATCGGGGTCGCGAGGTTCGCCGCGAGGTCCTTCGCCAGGATCAACGCGATGTGTCGTTGCTTCCGCGCCGCCGGTTCCGTCACGGGGGCGACTGTACACATCGGCCCTCGGAGCCGGCGCCGCTATCCTCGGTCGTGGAGGCGTCTGGGTTCCTGGTGGGCCCCGCGGTCTTCAAAACCGACGAGAGGGCGACGAGCTCTCTGGCGGGTTCGATTCCCGTCCGCCTCCGCCACAGAGACCGACAACGTCGTCCGGAGGCGTTGGGCCGTGTCTCGCGCGGACGCGACCGCCCGGTATGCTCCCCGCTTCGACGACCACGGAGGGCCGGTGCGAGAGGTCGAGACACCCGAGGAGCGGGGCGGACCACCTCGGGCGGACACCGATCACGCGGACCACTGGAGCGGGTCTCGACGCGTCGTGCAGGTCCGACCCCACATCTGGAACTGGCTCGCGCCGCGGGTGGGGGGAGGTTCGGTCCTCGAGATCGGACCCGGCCTCCGACCCACCGCTCCGGTCGCGACGTCCACCTTCATCGATGCCTCGGCCCACGCCCTCAACCGGCTCTCCGCACGAGGAGGCCGCACCGTGCCCGCAGGGGGAGCGCTCCCGTTCCCGGACGGGTCTTTCGATGCCGTGCTCGCCTTCGAGGTCCTCGAGCATGTCGAGGGTGACACCGGCCTCCTCGATGAGATGGCCCGGGTCAGCCGATCCGGGGGCGTGCTGATCCTGTCGACCCCGGTTCACGCGTCCATGTGGTCGCCTCTGGACGATGCGTGCGGGCACGTTCGCCGTGATGAGCCGGACGTGTTGTTCGAGAAGGTCCGCGCCGCCGGCTTCGAGATCGGCGGCTACAGCTGGACCCCCGCCGGTTCCTCGCGTATCACGAAGCTCAGAGCGAAGGCGCTCACGTCGAACCGCCGTCTGTCGACGGCGTTCGTGCAGACGCTGATCTTCCCCTTCCACGCCGCCTACCAGCGGATGTTCGCGAAGGTCGGCTGGACGCCGCCCGCCGCTCCCGTCCCCTTCGAGGCCGACGACGTGATGCTTTGGGCGACGCGAGCCCTCGAGGGCTCACCCGCCTGAACGGGCGCAAGACACGGCTGGACCCGGAGGGCCCTCGGCCCTCCGGGTCCACCCGCGTCACTGCCGACTAGCTGTAGTACCGCCCGTAGTACCCACCAAGTTCATCCTGGTACATGGGGTCGATCCCACGCTCGGGGTCGAACTCGGGCGCGTTCTTGATCTCTTCCTTCGTCCGGTCGACGTAGACGACCCGATTGTCGAGGTCGATCCTCTCGATGGTCTGGGCCGGCAGGATGACCTTCCGGCCGAAGATCCACGGACCGGTGTCCACCACGATGTGGCTCTTGCCAGCATCGGCGGTCGACTCGTCGACCTTCCCGATGCTCCCGTCATTCGCTTCCACCTTGAAACCGGTGAGATCGACGGCGGGTTCGAGCACCACCGTGGTGCGATATGTCCACATGTCCAACATCGTCCACCTCCCTGGGATCAACGGCCGTCCGATGCGATCGGCCGTTACTTCGCCGCTACCCGGGACGCCACCATGCGAAACATCGTGCATATGGGTTCGGAGCTCACGTATCGAGGGTACGGGACGAGTAGCCCTGGGAAGGAGCGAGTACGGACGATGGCTGGGTTGTGGAGATTGCTTCCGATCGGACGGGCCACCGCCGGGATCTGGGCATGGAAGAACCGGCGAGAGCTGGGACGGTGGCTCGGCTTCGCTTGGCGAGCTGTTCCTCCGTCAACGGCGAACCGAGATGACGTGGTGGCAGAGGCCCGCCTCCGAACGACGCTCGCGAAGGATCCTCTGACCCGAGGCGTTCCTTCGCTCTCGGTTCGCGTCGAAGACGGGACGGCGATCCTCGAGGGGTACCTCCCTCCCGACCTCCACGATCTCGTCGCCTCGATCGCGGAGAGGACGAAGGGTGTGCGTCGTATCGAGTGCCGGATCCGTGACAAGGGCTCGCGCCGTACGCCGATCTCCCACGCGCATATGATCCCGGTGCCGGCACCCCCGCCACCACCGAGCTAGACCGCACCCCCGACGGTCGCGCCGAGCGGCATCCAGCACTCGATGATCGACCCTTCACCCGGTCGGCTGTTGACGCGGCACCAACCGCCCGCGAGCTCGGCCCGTTCGGTGATGGTCGCCAGGCCGAGGTGACCCGGGAGCGGCGTCTCCGACGGATCGAACCCGTCGCCGTTATCGACGATCCGAAGGAGCAAACCCCCGTCCGTGGACGACAACCGGACCTCGACGTGCGTGGCGTTCGCGTGCTTCCGTGCGTTCCCGACTGCTTCCTGGGCGATCCGATAGAAAGCGACCCGCGCCTCGGGGACGGGCTCTTCATCGAGCGCGTCTGCCAACTCCCACGTCCACCCCGTCTCCTTCGCTGCGTGTTCGAGATACATCTCGATCGCCGGGGCGAGCCCTTCGAGGTCGAGCGCCACCGGTCGCAGCTCGAAGAGGAGGTTCCTGAGTCGGTCGATCGCGGAACGCAGCTCCTCCGCCAGCTCGCCGAGCTCGTGAGCCTCCACGCGCTCGGGACGATCGAGCATGAGCTGAAGACGCATGTCCACGGCGCTCATCACCTGGATCGGGTCGTCGTGGATGTCGGCGGCGATCCTCCGGCGCTCCTCCTCCTGGGCGGTCTCGAGCAGCTGCGCCAGGTCGCGCCGCTGCGCCGCCATCCGCCGCACCTCCTCGAGGCTCGTACGGAGCTGCTCCTCAGCCTGCTTCTGAGCGGTGATGTCGACCATCACCCCTCGCCAGTAGAGGACGGTCCCGTCCTCCGCCTTCACCGGCACCGCCTCGTCGCGGATCCACACCTCCCGGCCGTCTTTCGAAAGGATCCGATACTCGGACAGGAAGCGCTGCCCTCCGGCATTCGAGGCTCGGTGCTCTTCGACCGCGCGCTCCCGATCCTCCGGGTGGAGGGCACGGAACCACAGTTCGGCGTCGCGCATCCACTCCTCGACGCTGTATCCCAGGAGGTCGACGACCTGAGGGCTCGTGTACAGATTGGTCGACATCTCATCCGGCCGGTCGATGTAGAGGATCGCCGGCGCACCCTCGACCAGCGCCCGGTAGGCCTCAGGGTGCAGCTCCTGGCTCGGCCATCCCGTCATCGGGTCACACCCGCGAGATGATCGCGGCGAGCAACGCGGTTCGAGGAACGACGCTCGTGAGGTCCACCCATTCGGCGGGCCCGTGATCGTCGCCACCGACGGGGCCGAGGCCGTCGATGGTCGGCGTCCCCGCGGAGCTCGTCGTGTTGGCGTCCGAGGCACCCCCGGTGGCGGCGTCCCGCAGCTCGAACCCGAGCTCTCCGGCCGCGCCGACGGCGATCTCGACGAGGCGCCGCGCACCGTCGCCCTTCTCCATCGGGCGATGCCAGCCGTGCACATCGATCGTGATGCTCACGTCTGGGACGGTGACGTCGGCGCAGATCCGCTCCACCTCGGCCTCGGCCTCCTCCAACGTCGCGAGCTCCGGCGAACGGAGATCGACCTGAAGCTCGCATCGTTCGGCGACGACGTTGGAACGTGTGCCACCTCTCACCACCCCGACGTTCGACGTGACGCCCGGCCAACGTCCGTTCAATCCCTCCAGGGCGAGGATCGTGTGAGCTGCCTGCAGGACGGCGTTTCGTCCCTTCTCGGGCTCCACGCCCGCGTGCGCGGCTCGACCCGCGATCTTGATCGTGAAGTCCGTGATCCCCTTCCGCGCCGAGACGATGTCGCCGTTCGCCCGGGCACCCTCCAGCACCAGCGCAGCATCGTGCTCCGGGGCGAGCTCCCGGATGATGGGACCGGAGTAGGGCGAGCCGATCTCCTCGTCGGGGTTGCAGACGTAGGTGATCGTCCCGAAGCCCTCGAACCCCACGTCCTGCAGGACGTGCGTCGCGAAGAACCCCGCCAGGAGACCCGCCTTCATGTCCGACACGCCTGGTCCGCGGGCGATGTCGCCCTCGACGCGGAATGGCCGCTCGGCCGCGGCCCCGTCGTCGAAGACCGTGTCCATGTGCCCGACCAGCAAGACGTTCGGTCCACCGGTCCCCCGGAGCCGTCCGATCAGGAGATCGCCGAGCCTCGGATCACCGTCGTGAGGGCGTCGCTCGACCTCCCAGCCGTGGTCTTCGAACCGGCGCTCGCACATGTCGGCGATCCGGTTCACGCCCTCCGGCGAGTACGAACCGCAGTCGACGTTGACCATGGCCTCGAGCGTTTCCAGGAACTCGGGATAGCGGTCGTGCGTGCGGTCGCGAAGGCTCTGGACGTCCATAGACGACGCCGACGCTAGCATGAGCCGCTCGCAGCCGAAGGGAGAGCGCGTGTCGCGGAAGTCGGTGGGCGCCGTGGTCGACGCGACCGGGGGAGACGTCCGGATCGAAGAGCTCGAGATCGACCCGCCGGGTCCGGGCGAAGTGCTCGTCCGGATCGCGGCGAGCGGCGTCTGCCACTCGGACCTGTGGGCGATGGAACACGGGAACTGGGGAGCACCCTTCCCGATGTTGCTCGGCCACGAGGGAGCCGGCATCGTCGAGGAGGTCGGCGACGGGGTCGAGACACCCTCGGTCGACGATCCGGTCGTGCTGGCCTGGGCGGTGCCCTGCGGGTCGTGCGGTCCGTGCCGGCGCGGCGTCCCGCGCCGGTGCTCACATGCGTGGACGCAGCCTCCTCGCGTCCGCCGGGCGCGCGACGCCGCGCCGCTCGCGGGGACGCTCTCGCTCGGAACGCTCGCCACGCACACCGTCGTGCATGCCGCGCAGGCGATCCCGATGCCGACGGAACTGCCGCTGCGGAGCGGATGTTTGCTCGGATGCGGCGTCTCCACCGGCGTCGGCGCGGCGACCCAGACGGCGAAAGTGTGGCCCGGCGCCCGCATCGCGGTGATCGGCCTCGGCGGGATCGGCCTCGCGGCGCTGCAGGGCGCGAGGATCGCCGGTGCCGAGCGCTCGATCGCAGTCGACATCGCCGCGCCGAAGCTGGAATGGGCGAGTCGGTTCGGGGCGACGGACACGGTCGATGCATCGCGCCGTCGACGCCGTCGCGGCGGTTCGCGAGCTCACGGGGGGCGACGGCGTCGACTTCGCATTCGAAGCCACGGGCGTTCCAGAGGTGGTGTCCCAGGCGGTGGCGATGCTCGACTACGCCGGAGTTGCCGTGGCGATCGGGGTGCCGCCGATCCCTGCGGAGGTCACCCTGGCGTGGAACGGCACCGAGCATGCCGCCTACCCACGGAAGACGTCACTGCTCATCACCGACGGTGGCGATCCGATCCCCTCGGAGGACTTCCCCGAGATGGCCCGTTGGGCGCTGGACGGGCGACTCGACCTCGACGGCATGGTCAGCCGGGAAGTCGGCCTCGATGATCTCGAGGAGGCGTTCCGCGCCATGCTCGCCGGCGAGGTGATCCGCTCCGTCGTGGTGTTCGACGCATGACCGAGCCCGTCGACGCACCGGATGCCGCTCACGGCGATCTGAACGTCTGGTGGCGGCTCGGCGTCCCCCTCGTGGTGGCGATCGAACGGGCGCTGTTCCGGGTTCGCGTGACGGGCATCCACCACGTTCCCCTCGCGGGGCCGGCGATCTTGGCGTTCGATCACATCAGCGTGCTCGACGGGCCGTGCCTCGCCGCCGAAGTCGCGTGGCGACGTCGACGGATGGTGCGTTTCCTCGTCGCCGCCGAGGTGTTCGATGTGCCCGTCACCGGATGGATCCTCCGCAGCTACCGCCAGATCCCCATCCGCCGCGGACGGAACGATGCGGGCGCTCTCGACGAGGCGATCGCGACGATCCGACGCGGCGCGGTCGCGGCGATCGCGCCGGAGGGCGCCGTGAACCCGAAGCCGGGAGAGCTCCAACGCATCCGAAGCGGGATCGCGCGCATCGCCATGCCGACCGGCGCCCCCGTGATCCCGGTCGGGATCTGGGGCACGCACCGTCGATGGTCGAAGTCCGGCCGCCATTGGGACCCGCCGCTGCGCCCACGACTCGGCCTCGCCTTCGGCGAACCGATCAAGCCCACGGGCGATGCGTCGACCGAGGAGGACGTCGATGTGTTCCTGAACCAGGTGCGAGAGGCTTTGGAGCGACAGCTCGCGGAGGCTCGGATGCTGGCGGGCGATCCGCCGCCGGATTAGGTCTCGGACATCGCGGGTACCCACACACGACGACGGAGGTAGAGATGAAAAGTCCCTGGGCCTACCCGGAGAATCGCTACTACTACGAGTGGTACGCGGACGAGTCGAGCGACGAACGATCGGACGGCGACATCAAGCAGGATCTCCTCGACCAGATCCGAACCGGCCCGTACGAAGACCAGTACGACATCGAGGTCGACGTGAAGAAGGGTGTCGTGATCTTGACCGGCACCGCGACGACCACGGTCGCCAAGCGCGCCGCCGGAGACGATGCCTGGGACACCCGTGGCGTGACCGACGTGAGCAACCAGATCCAGGTCAAGCGCGAAGCGGCGCCCATCTAGACGGGAACGAAAGGCGGGCTCCCGGAGGGAGCCCGCCTCGGTACCAGTTGGTCGCTGAGCGGCTCTCAGCCGCCCAGCGCCACGCCCGTGATCAGGTTCGAGTCGCGGAGCTTCCGCAGCGCCTCGCGCTCGATCAGGCGAACCCGCTCACCCGAGAGTCCGAGCACCTTGCCGGTCTCCCGCAGCGACAGAGGCTGCCCGTTCTCGAGCCCGTACCGGAGTGCCACGACGTGACGCTCACGCTCGTCGAGCACCTTGTCGACGGCACCGCCGATCTCCTCGCGGAGCAGCTGGTCCTCGACCTCGGCGAACCCTGCCTCGGAATCGATCTCCTCGATCAGGTCGCCCAGCTCGGTGTCCTCGCCCACCGGCGACTGCAGGGAGAGCGGCTCGCGCCGGCCCATCTCCGTCAGGTCGTCGATCTCGTCGACCGTGGTGTCGAGAGCCTTCGCCAGCTCCTCACGAGAGGGCTCGCGTCCCATCGACTGCGCGAACTGGAATCGCGTGCGGTTCAGCTTCCGCAGTCGGTCGTGGATGTGGACCGGCAGCCGGATCGATCGCGAACGGTCGGCGATCGCCCTGGTGATGCCCTGGCGGATCCACCACGTCGCGTAGGTGGAGAACTTGAAGCCCCGGCGCCAGTCGAACAGCTCGACGGCACGCATGAGGCCGATGTTTCCCTCCTGGATAAGGTCGAGGAGAGGAAGCCCCTGACCCTGGTACTTCCGTGCCACCGACACGACCAGTCGGAGGTTCGCCATGATGAAACGCTGACGCGCGGCCTCCGCCGTCCGGATGTCGCGGCGGGCCTTCGCGATGCTCTTCTCCGACCGGAGACGGCCGGCACGGAGGCGGTCCTCCGCCTCCTTGCCCGCCTCGATCGTCATGGCGAGCTCGACCTCTTCCTCCTTGGTGAGCAGCGGCTCTCGAGCCGCCGCCTCGAGGTAGAGGCGCAGGTCATCAGCGTCGTCGGTCCCTAGGGGACGCGCCGGCTCAGGCAATTCGTATCACGCTCCTCCCCGGGTCCAGGCCCGCCCCGCGGCGGCCTCACCCGGGCTCTCAGTTGTTCGACCGCGCGACCACGTAGGCAAACTTAACTAGTTGTCCGCCCGGTCGCTCGTTCCCATGGTAGGGGCCTCTTCCGTCTCTGTAAAGCCGAACCCATGTGGCGGTCTTGTGAAAAAAGACTGCCGCGCACGGATTCCACGTCATCCTTGGCGTGCATACCCCGAATGAAGAACAACAAACACCCCTCACGGAATTCCGACTTTCGACGTAGTCATGACCACTGGTCAATCGCCGGGTCGGACCTTGCCGACCCTTTGGGCATCCCCTAGCGTTCCGGAGCCGATGGACGCCGAGCTGCCGCCCGTTCCTCCTCGGCCCGACCTGAGCCGAGATGCACCCCCGCCCGCCACGTGGCGCGACGTGGATCCCGGAAGGATGGGAGCAGTTGCCATCGTCGGAGCGGGCCTCCGGATCTGGGCCGAGAACTGGTTCGTGTGGTTCCTCGTGACGCTCGCGATGACAGGCGTGGTGACCGTGCTCATCGCTTCGGTCGACCCCTGGACGGGGACGTTCGGCGTCCAAGTCTGGGTCGGAGAGCCACACCTCTCCCGTCCCGATCCCACCCCGCTCGCGGTCATCCTCTCCCTCGTGCTGGCGCTGTTCCTCGGTCCCTGGGAGATCGTGGTGCTCACCCGGAGCGCCCTCCGAGCTACCTTCTCGGAGCCGACTGCCGTGCGCGCGATCATCGGAAGGACGATCCGAGGTGTGCACTCGGTCCTCTGGATCTTCGTGCTCCTGGGCATCTGCCTCATCCCCGTCGTTCTCCTGCTCATCGCGATCGCCGAGGCGATGGGGTCGAGTGCGCTCGTCGCCTTGATACCCCTCGGTCTGCTGCTGTGGGCTGGTCCGAGGCTCGCCACCGTGACGCACGTGTTCGTGGGAGAGGACGCTCGCGGGACGCGCGCGATCGCAGGAGCCTGGCGTCTCTCCAGGGGGGCGTGGGGAACCGCATCGGGCACCCTGTTCCTCCTCCTGCTCGTCGCGATCGCGATCATCCTCGTGCCTTCGATCATCGTCGGAGAGGCCTTCCCGAGCCCGGTGGTCGGAGATGCGATACCCCGGGCGGTGATCCAAGCCCTCCTGAACGCGATCACCACACCGATGAGCACGGCTGTCATCGCGGCCCTCTATCTGGAGCTTCGCGCTCGCAAGAGCCTGCTCGATCAACAGGCTCTGCAAGCCAACCTCGCTCGCTTCGACTGAGACTGGCTGCCCGGGATCTAGCCCGTTGCCGGGGAACCCGTTCCGGCGGGGACCGCCCGGCCCTCGCTCCAGGCTCGCAGACGGACGATGTCCTCGGCCCTGGTGCGGGAGAGGGGAGCGGTGTGGTCCGCCTCCTCTCGGAGGAACCCGTCGTCGAGCTCCTTCTCGGCGGCGAACGCTCGGTAGAGGGCTCCGACGATCACCCCTTCCAACTCCGCGCCGGAGAACCCCTCCGTTCTGCTCACGAGTCCTGCGACGTCGAACGACGACGGATCGCGATGGCGGCGCTCGAGATGCAGGCGCAGGATCGCATCGCGCTCCACCGGGCCGGGAAGGTCGACGAAGAAGGTCTCGTCGAACCGCCCCCGCCGGAGGAGCTCGGGCGGCAGGCTCTCGACGTCGTTGCACGTGGCGACGAGGAACACCTGACCGCTCCGCTCCTGCAGCCAGCTGAGGAAGCCCCCCAACACCCGCTGCCCCACGCCGCCGTCCCTCGCCGACGCGGACGCCGCGAACCCTTTCTCGATCTCGTCGACCCAGACGACGACTGGAGACATCGACTCGATCGCCCGGAGCGTGCGCCGGAGGCGCTCTTCGGACTCTCCGACGAACGATCCGAAGATCGCCGCCGGGTCCAGCGACACGAGGGGCATCCCCCAGGATCGCGCCAGCGTCTTTGCGACCAGCGACTTCCCGCAGCCCGGCACGCCGATCAGGAGCACTCCCCTGGGCGCGTCCAGCCCGTATTCCCGTGCTGCCGGAGTGAATCCGCGGCCTCGCACGGCGAGCCACTCCTTGAGGTGATCCAGCCCCCCGACGCGATCGAGACCGCCCTCCTCCGTCGGCACGAGGGAGAGGATCCCGTCCTCGGCGAGGAGACCCGCCTTCGCTTCCCGTACGTGCGGGAGGTCCTCCGAATCCAGTCGCCCATCCTCGAGCGCCGCTCGGAGGATGAGTCGATGCCCCTCCAACAGCGAGAGGCCGCGAAGGCTTTCCTCCAGCTCCCGGATCCGTTCTGACGGCAGATCGACCGTCGCGATCTGACGAACGCGGAGCTCTTCGATCGTCTCGGCAACGAGTCGCTGCACCTCCGCGTCCGACGGGGGCTCGAGCTTCCAGAGCAGCGCCAGCCCCTTCAGCTCGTCGGGAACCGAGATCGTCGATCCCGTCAGGACGACGGTCTGCTCCGGCTTCGCCTCGAGCGCTCGTTCCTTGATCGCGCGGACGCTCGTGTGTTCCTCGAGCACCGGTTCGGCGTCCTGGAACACGAACACCCCCGGACCCGGGATCTCCGCGATGAAGCTCATCGCGTGGGCGGCCAGCTGCGTGTTCGTCTGCACGCCGAGCCCGTCGCGCGAGAGGCCGCGCGTGGACGACCACGTCCAGAGAGGGAAGTCGCCCCCGGCTGCCTCCCTGAGGTAGCGCATGAATCGGGCCTCGTCGTCCACCCTTGCCAGGATCAAGGGGTGCCTGGAGACGAGCAGCAGCCGAAGATCGCCGGGGGCGTCCACAGGCGAATCATCGCAGGGCACTACGCTTCGATGATGGACCTCCCCGAGCTCCGAACGGTCGATCTCGAGGGCCCGGTCGCGTACCGGGAGTGGGAGGGACCGAACGACACGGCCTTCGTGCTCGTTCACGGACTCGGCGCCTCCCATCTCTCCTGGGTTCAGGTTGCCGAGGGGCTCGCCGGGCTCGGGCACGTGTTCGCGATCGATCTCCCGGGGTTCGGAGCGTCTCCCTTGGCCGGCCGAGGCGCCGGCCTGATGGATCAGCGCCGAACCGTGTCACGGTTCATCGGATCGGTGAGCGCCGACCGGGTCGTGCTGGCCGGAAGCTCGATGGGGGGAGCGCTTTCGATCCTCCAGGCCGCGGTCGAACCCTCCTCGGTGGCAGGGATCGTCCTCACGAACAGCGTGTTCCCGTGGAGGTTCGGTGCGACGCCGCATCCACTGATCTTGGCTTCGTTCGGGGTGTACGCGACGCCGGGGCTCGGTGAGCGATTCGTCTCCTGGCGCCTTCACCAGATGGATCCCGAGCAAACCGTGGGACTGAGCCTCCGGGTCCTCGCTGCCGATCCCGCGACCATCCCCGAAGACGTCGTTCGGCTCCTGGTCGACCTCGCCCGAAAACGCAGGGACGATCCGGACGTTGCGAGAGCCTTCCTCCAGGCGGCTCGCTCGATGTTGCGGCTTGGGCGCCGCCCCGAGACGGCACGTCGGGCGCTCGACAACATCGCCTGCCCGGTCCTGCTGTTGCACGGACGTCGGGACCGGCTGGTTCCCGTGGCATTCGCGGAGGCGGAGCTGGCGCGGCATCCCGCGTGGCGAGGGAGATTCTTCCGGGACCTGGGTCACATCCCGCAGATGGAGGCTCCCGGACGGTGGCTCGCCGAGGTCGCGGACTGGTTCGCCGACGTGCTCGACTAGGAGCCTGCGGCTCTCGCGAGGTCGTCGATCGCGGACTCGATGCCCCTGGCGAGGACGTCGATGTCGGGAACGCTATCCCAGTCTGCCGTGAGCCCGAAGGCCATCGTTCCGGCCGCCGATGTACAGGCGACCGAGAGCCCGCAGTCCTCTTTCAGGTTCATCGCGGGGTAGCTCGCCTCCAGCGGTGCGCCGGCGAGGTAGAGCGGCACCTGAGGCGCCGGGATGTTGGAGACGACCAAATTGCACCAGCGCGCCTGCGCGATCAGGCGCGCCGCCGTCGCGTGAAGCGCCGGCGGCGCGTAGGCGCCGAGCCCGATGATCGTGTCTGCACCCACCGCCATCCCGGAATCCTTGATCCTGCCGGTGGCGTCGCGGACGCGCCGCAGGCGCGTCCGCGACGCCATCTTCCCCACCGGCACGTCCACGAACACGGGTGCGACCCGGTTCCCGATGTCGCCGCTGTCGCCCGGCGACCGCACCGACACCGGGACCATCGCCCTCAGCGTCCTTCCTTTCGTCGGCTCCCCTCGGTCCTCCAGCAACGCGTGAACGCCCCCGGCGACCGCCGTCAACACGACGTCGTTCACGGTCCCACCGAGCTCGTGCTTGATCGCCCGGAACACCTCGAAGGGCCGCTCGGCGGTCGCGAAGCGGCGGTTGGGACCGACCTTCCCGTCGAACGGTCCACGAGGAGGCGTGCCCATGCCCGCGACGGTGCGAAGGGCGTCGGCGGTGGCAGCGGCGGTCTCGGCGAGGATGCGGGGCTGGCGCGCCACATGGGTGAGGCCCTGGAGCGGGTGCAGGACCACCTCCTCCATCGCGTCGCGGATCAGATCCTGCACGGGAGGCGCCGGCTCGGGCGACCACGCCTCCTCGGGCGCTCCGAGTGGTGCGTCCGGAGCGAGGTCGAACAACGCCGAGGCGATCATCATCCCGGCGATCCCGTCCGCCATCGCGTGATGGAGCTTCAACAGGACCGCCGTCCGGTCCTCCGCGAGATCCTCGAACACGTAGAGCTCCCACAGAGGCTTCGTGCGGTCGAGAGGACGAGAAAGGACTCGACCCACTGAACGTTCGAGCTCGAAACGCCCGCCGGGCGACGGCACCGAGGAACGTCGCAGATGGAAGTCGAGGTCGAAACGATCGTCGTCGACCCAGACAGGCCTCGAGAGGTTGGCGGGCACCGCGAGCAACTTCCGCCGGAGCCGTGGCGCCAACCGGAGCCGCGCCTCCACGACGCGTTCCACGTCGTCGTAGGTGAGGGATGAACCGTCCTCGCGCGGCCCGAAGATCGACAACCCGGCGACATGCATGTGCACGCCGGGCTTCTCGAGGTAGAGGAAGCTCGCGTCGAGTCCCGTCAATCGCTCTGCAGGCATGGGGCCATGCTAGGGTCCGGCGCGATGCGTCGCCTCGCGACCGCCGTCGCGCTCGCCGCTCTGCTCGCGGTGCCCGGCGTGCAGGCGCAAGCGCAGGAACCGACGGAGGGAAGCGCCTACCGGGGATCGGTCTCCGCCATCGACAACGTGTTCACGCCCGAGATCGTTCGGATCCCACCCGGCCAGACGGTCGAGTGGACGATGGACGGTCGCTCCCCGCATACCGTCGAGGCGGATGACGGGTCATGGAGTTCAGGGAACCTCGCGCCCGGTGCCGAGTTCGCCCATGCGTTCGAGGCAGCCGGCGTCTACTCCTTCTTCTGTCGGTATCACGGGAGACCCGGCGCCGGGATGGCGGGCACGGTGGTCGTGGGGGACTCACCGCTCCCGGGCGGCGGCGCGCCGGGACCCGATCCGATCCCACCCGGCCCGGCGGGAACGGTGCGGGTTCCCCGGGACGCTCCCACGATCCAGGAGGGCGTCGATCGAGCCGAGCCCGGAGGGCTCGTCCTGATCGCCGCCGGCGTGTACCGCGAAGCGGTGGTCGTCACCACCCCGTACCTGACGATCCGGGGCATGGACCGCAACGACACGATCCTCGAAGGCGACTTCGAGCTGGCGAACGGGATCCACGTGATCGAGGCGGACGGCGTCGCCGTCGAGAACCTCACGGCGCGCCACTTCCTCCTGAACGGCTTCTACTGGTCGGAGGTGCTCGGGTATCGAGGCTCCTATCTCACGGCGCATACGAACGGCGACTACGGGATCTACGCGTTCGGATCGCGATGGGGGCAGTTCGATCATTCGTATGCGAGCGGCTCGCCCGACGCCGGCTTCTACATCGGCGCCTGCAACCCGTGCGATGCGGTGATCACCGACGTGCTCGCCGAACACAACGCCCTCGGGTACTCGGGGACGAACGCCGGAGGGAACCTCGCGATCGTCAACAGCGAGTGGCGCGAGAACCTGGCGGGGATCGTCCCGAACACGCTCGACTCCGAGCCGTTCGCGCCACAAGAAGGAGTCGTGATCGCCGGCAACCATGTCCATCACAACAACTCCACCACGGTCGACGCGAAGGAGTACGAGTACGTCCCCTTCGGCATGGGCATCGTCGTGGCCGGCGGGCGTGGCGACAGGATCGTCGGGAACCTCGTGGAGGACCAGGCGACGTACGGCATCGCGACGATCCCGATCGTCGACACCAACTTCTGGCCGTCGGGCGGGAACGAGGTCCGGAGCAACCTCGTTCGCAGGAGCGGCCGAGCCGACCTGGCGCTCGCCGCACCGTCATCCGGCGGTGACTGCTTCGAGAGCAACGGCTCCGCGACCAGCCAGCCTGCCGCGATCGAGCTCCTGTTCCCCTGCGAGGGCCCTCGACCCTTCCCAGGTGGTGGCGGCAGCATGGCGCCGACGGCGAACGTGCTCTCTCGGTTCATCGATTCGCTCGACGGCAGATTCCCGCACGGAGACTGGCGCGAGCAGCCGCGATCCTCCGGCGAACCTCCCCGACATGCCGGACGACCCCATTACGGCGCCCCCCAACCCTGCGATCCCGCAGGAGGCCGTCCCCGAGCTCTACCGCATCCGCGACGTCGCAGACATCCGCCCCGCTCGCGGACTCCAGATCGGCCAGGAGGTCACCCTCATGGGAGTCCCGCTCATCGCCAGCACTTGGTGGACCTTGCTCCTCGGGCTCTACGGCTACATCCTGCCGTTCGTTCTCTACGCGTCCTGGGTGGCGATCGCGATGTGGGACCTGATCCGGCGCGAGGCCGACTCGATACCGGACCGAGCGAGGTGGATGGGTGTCGTGCTCGTCGTGCCGTTCGTCGGGCCGTTGCTCTACTTCGCGTTCGGGCGGTCGACGATCCCTGCGCAGCTTCGATTGATGCTCACGGCGGGTGGTGTCGCTGCCTACCTCGTCTTCCTGGCGTTGGGAGTTGTGTTCGGAGGCTGATCAGTCCTCGAGCTGGATCCGCATCCGCTTGAAGGCCTTGCCCTTCGACTCCGTCTTGACGACGGTGACGTGCCCGACTTCACCGGTCGCCTTCACGTGCGTCCCGCCGTCCGCCTGTTTGTCGATCCCTTCGATGTCGACCACGCGGATCGGGTCGACGGATTCGGGGATCAGGCTCACCTTCGTGCGGATCAGGTCCGGATCGGCGAGCGCTTCGGCACGCGGAAGGAAGGTCACGTGCACCGGCCGGTTCTTGTTGAGCTCCTCGTTGAGCTTCGCCTCGACCTCTTTGCCGAGCTCCTGACTCATCTCGTCGAGCTCGAAGTCCATCCGAGCGGAACCGGTGTCGTCCATGTTCCCGCCGGTCACCTTCGCCCCGTAGTCGCGGAAGATCACACCGGAGAGCGAGTGCAACGCGGTGTGCGTTCGCATCAGTCGGTGACGACGCCCCCAGTCGATCTCCGCGGTGACGGAGTGACCGACGAGCGGCGCGTCGCCCTCCACCTGATGGACGATGTCGCCCCCGCTCTTCACGGTGTCCGTGACGCGAGCCAGCCCGCTCTCCCATCGAAGGGTGCCGGTGTCTCCCGGCTGGCCGCCGCCGCGGGCGTAGAACACCGTCCTGTCGAGGATCACGCCCTCGTCGCGCACGTCGACGACGGTGGCCTCGCAACTGGTCAGATACGCGTCTTCGGCGAAGAGCTGTTCGGTCACAGCTCCGAAGGTACTAGACGTCGGGTTCGCGGACTCGGGTGGTGCGGACGAGGGTGGCGAGGATCGCCCCGCCGAGGATCAGCGTGCCGCCGATCGCCGTGGGAGCGGTGATCCGCTCGTCGAGGAAGAAGGCCGCGAGCAAGGCGACGCCGAGCGGCTCCATCACGCCGATGATCGCGTTCCGAACGGCGCCGACGAGCTGGAGCCCGCCGAGCATCGCGGCGAATGCTCCGGCCGAGAACACTGCCATGCCCGCCAAGAAGGGCCACGACGAGGCGACGGGGAGATCGCGAGCGCCGAACGCGAGCGCGAAGATGACGTTCGAGGTCGCGGCACCGGCGCCGAGCCAGGCTGCGGCCGTCACCGGGTCGGTCCTTCGGATCGTCCGGTCGGCCGTGATCAGGTACGCCGTGTACACGAGCGATGTGGCGAGCGCGAGGAGGATCCCCATCGGGGCCACCTCGACCTCGCCGCCGCCGACGATCACGACCGCGCTCCCTCCCAGCGCGAGGAGGAGAGCCAGGAACAGCCGCCAGCCCGGCGGTCGCCGGTCCAGCGCGATCGTGGCGAGCATGACCCAGACCGGATACAGGTAGAAGAGCAGCGTGACCGCGCCTGCCTTCCCGTGGTTCAGAGCGGAGAAGAACAACGCCGCCTCCGTTCCGTAGCCGATGGTCGCCGCGAGGATCAGCGGGAGCCGCTCCCCCGGCGCCGGGACCAAGGGCTTGCGGAGCAGAAGAAGGACGATGAAGAGCAGCACCGACTGTCCTGCGAACCGGAGCGAGAGCATCGGGAACGGGAGCTCGCCCGCCGCCACCTCCTTGCCGAACATCACGACGGCGGCGAACTGCAGTGCCATCAGTGCCGAGAGGGTGGACCCCAATAGCTCCTGACGGGGGGTCCGGGCCCTGCGGTCGTCGGCCGGACCCTCGCTCATGCTCCCTCCAGGAACGAACGAACGCGCTCGACCAACATCGGGATCGACGCGATCAACTCCTCCTCCGATCCGAGCGTCACCAGCTCCGAGTTCGCGAACAGCTCGTGCAGGATCCGGCCAAGGGCGGCAGGGTGGATCGAGTCGCCTTCCCGGCAGATCAGCAGGACCGGCGCATCGACCTTCCGGAGGAGCTCCCGATCCGAGATCGAGACGTCGCGCACGACCTCGCGGATCGCTCGAGCCACCCCCACGGGGTTCATGTCCTCCCACAGCAGCAGGTCCAGCTCTCGGAGCCACGGCGCCCCTTCGTAGCGCTCGCGGCTCATCTCCAGGATCCGCTCGATCGCCTCGCCCTTCGGATACGACTCGAGGAGGTCGGCGATCCCGTCGAACCGCTCCGGGTTGGTCAACGGCAGGTCGAGCGAAGCGGGCAGCAACATCACGATCCGCTCGAAACGAGTCGGATCGTGTTCCAGCAGGGACATGATCGCGCCGGCCCCCATCGACGTGCCGACGGCGTTGCGCGCGCCGTAGGCGCGCGCAACGGCGTCGAGGTCTGACGCGAGGTCTTCGAACCGATAGCCGTGGTCCGGGGCGCTCGAGTGGCCGTGTCCCCGGAAGCAGAACCGCACCGCGGTGCCGGTCAACGACGGCGTGAACGGCGCCAGCTCACGGCACGAGTTCGTCAGACCGTGGGCGAGGATCGTGACCGGCTCGCCGGCCCCGTCGACCTCGACATGCAGCGTGACGTCACCGTTGCGGACCTCCGGCATGGCTCCACAGCCTGTCAGGCTTCGATCAGGTCGTCCTGAGGAGCGAACCCCTCGCGGATCCGTCGCGCCCATGCCGCGATCAGGGCGGTCAGGACGAGGAACACGGCGCCGGACGCGATCAGGATCACACGCGTCCGACCCGGGTCTTTCTCCACCCATACGATCGACAGGATCAACGCCGGGACGATGAATCCGAGGTTGTAGGCGATGTCGAACAGCGCGAACGCGCGGCCCCGGAAATCGTCCGGCATCGCCTGCTGCACGATGGTGTCCGCGGAGATCTTCCCGACGAAGAAGGCGAAGAAGCCGACGAACAGCATGCCGGCGAAGCCTGCGACCGAGACGAGGCCGCCGAACACCACGGTCGCCGCGCCGAGGAGCGTCATCGACACGAGCAGCAACCGGACGGGCGGGATCCGATCCTTCCAGGCTTGCGCCACGAACAGGCCGAGCACACCCCCGATCAGGCCCACGCCGCCCGAGATCAGCGTGGGGACCTGGCTCTCCGAGCCACCTTCGACGAGGTTCTTCGCATAGAGCGCGAAGACGAAGAGGCCGAACCCCCAGAACTGATAGCGGAGCATCTGGAAGCCGACGAGCCCGACCGCGGCCGCCGGACGGGACGCCACCTCTCTGATACCACCGACGATCGTGCCGATCACCCGGCGGGCCTCGTCGGCGAACGTGGTGACGTGGGGGCGGGCCTCGACGTGCCGGAGTCGGGTCGCCACCAATGCGCCGATCGCGAGGACGAGCGCACCGCCGATCACGACGAGCCACGCGGGGAGGAAGCCGCCGGCCGCGAGGGCGAACGCGATCCCCACGATCTGGAAGAGGGCGCCGCCGGCCTGCGAGAGGGCGTTGCCCTGGAGCAGGTCGCGGCCCGAGAGCACATCGGGGATCGCGGCCGATTTCACGGCCAGCGTCACGCGGATCACCGCCTGGGCCGCGAGGAGCCCGAGGACGAGCGCGGCGGTGGCGCCCGCGTTCCCCTCGGTGGTGCCCTCGCCCAGCGGGAGCAGGAACGCGAGCGCCACCGCCCCCACGACCGCCGCCGTGAACACGTTCGCCCACCACACGATCCGGCGCCGCTCGAACCGGTCGATGACGACCCCGATGAACGGCGACAGCAACGTGTAGGGGACGTAGAGCAGCAGGATCACCTGGAGGAGGTAGTCGGCGGACGGGACGTTCTGCACGTCGAACCCCTTCTGCCCCCCGAACGCGATCGACTTCCCGATCGCGCCCTGGATCACGCCCTGCCCGGCCTGGGTCAGGAACTGCACGCTCATCAGGGTCGCGAAGTCACGGTTCGAGAACTGCGAGAACAGGCGGTTGAAGAACCCGCCGAAGCGGTCGAGCGCGCGGAGGATCGTCGCGCGTCCGAAGCGCAGAGCGGCTCCCGCCCCCACGGCGATCGCGACCACCGTCCACGCCTTGACCTCGGTGAGCGATCCTCGCCACACACCCAGCACCACGATCCCGGACAGCAGCGACATCACGATCGAGGTGCCGGGGATGAGCGCGATCCGGCTGGGCGTGTCCTTCAAGCCGAAGAACGGCGCGGCGAGGAGCCCCGGCAGGATCGCAAGGACGAACAAGCCGGCGAGCACGCGCGCCTGGTGCGGGAGGTTGTCGAGCGGTCCCGCCGGGTCGGCGAAGCGCGCCGCGGCCGCCTCAGCGGCCGCGCGCGCCCGCTCGACCACCTCGGCGGGCGGCTCGTAGAGATCCTCGCCGGTCAGTATGTAGGTGCCGGGGCCGATCTCGATCGCATCGGCCGTCGCTCGGTCCAGCGATGCCTGTTCCACATCCGCGGTGCACTTCGACTGGGGGACGCCGTTGCACCTCCCCGCGTAGTACTCGCCGATCAGGAAGACGACGGGCGGCTCTTCGTAGGTAGCCAGACGACGCCGCAGCTCCCTCTGATGACTCTCGGACGTCTCCCGATAGTTCTCGCTCGGTCCGTCGGACGGGATACCTCTGCGGAAATCCTCCACGGTGCCGACGTAGGTGACCTGATACTTCGCGAAGCTGCCGGGCAACCCCGTCCGGAAGACGTTCGTGTATGTCTTCGCCCACCCGTACGTCGTGTTGGAGCCCGTCCCGTCGTCGAGGTTCCCGTAGTTCACGATCAAGATGCTCGGCCGTTCGCCGGCGCTCACGACCACCTCGCGTGCGGCCGCCAGTGAGGTCCGCACGCTCTGCGGCGCCCACTGGTTGTCTTGTTGGGCCCACCGGTTCATCGCAGGGTCGATGAACCCCCACGCGAGTGCACCGACGACGGCCAGCGCACCCAACGCGCCCGCGACCCTCCGCAACCCCTCTCCGCGGTACAGCCACCGCACCGCCACGAACGAGCCGAGTCCCACGAGCGCCATCGGCGCGGCGGTCGCGTTCATGAAGCGGTAGTAGGGGATCTGCTGTCCCAGCAAGAACGTGAGGACACCCGCGAACGGGAGCATCCACCAGATCGAGACCTGCTCGTACTGCCCCGCGGGCGTGCGAGTCCTTTTCGCCACGACGATCGTCGAGACGATCGCGACCAGGATCAGCGGGAATGTGACGAGCGGTTCCATCGAAGTGACCCACTCGACGAGCCGTTGTCGGAAGAACTCGGCCGTGTACGGGGGTGGGAGCGCTGCATCCTTCAGCAGCTCGGGACCACCGGGACCCCAGATCCCGACGACCCAGAGCGCGAGTCCCGTGACCATCCCGAAGCCGGTGGACAGCAGGAGCGGTCCGTCGGATCGCATCGCAGAGCCGAGCCGGAACCGGCTGGTGACGAGATGCGTGCCGAAGACGGCGAGGAGCGACACGCCGAACAGGACACAGGTCGTCGGATGCGTGAACGCTGCCGCCATCCCCACCAGGAAGATCGCGACCCGAGCTCCCCACGAGGTCTGGGCCGCATCCGCGAACGCGACGATCAAACAGAGCAGGAACAGGACGGTGATGTTGTCGAGGTAACCGACGTATGGCGTGGTGAGGAACAGGCCGGCCGTCGCGAGCATCGTGAGGATGACCACGAGCGGGTCTCGCCTGCTGCGGAACGCCCCCGCGCCGAGCGCGAGACCCGTGAGGATGGGGATCCCGAGCATCAGGAAGGCGCTGAAGCTGTAGTTGCTGATCCCCGCGACGCGCTGCAACAGCGCGCCGGCCAACGGCACCGCCACGCGGTATCCGCCGGAGAAGAGGTTGTCGGGACCCCATCCACCCGCGATCGATCCCGGATCGTCCTCGAGGATGACGCTGGCGCGCCACGTGTACCAGGCGGGGTCCCGGGTCGGCGCCGACAAGGAAGGGTCGGCGATGAACCGCCATCCGAGCACCAGCAGAAGGACCAGTGCGAAGCCGACGATCACCCACCACGAGCCGAGGCGGCTCGGACGCGCCGAAGGAGGCGGCACGGCATGCTCGTCGGCCTGTGATGTCTGGGTGAGCGTCACGATCCTCCCGTTGGACGCAGCCCGCCGGCTGCGTCAGCACCTCAGGATAGATGACGAGGTCGGATGCTTTCGGTCAGGCGCCCGCGCAGTCCCGGCACAGACCGATCAGGTCGAGGCGGTGGCTGACGCTCGCGAACCGGGCTTCTCTGGCGAGCGCGTCGAGCGTCCGATCGAGCTGGCGCTCCAACGCCGTGGGGATGTGGAGATCCTGTACGCGACCGCACCGAGAGCACATGAGGTGGTGGTGGTGACCCGTCAGCTCCTCGGCGAGCTCGTACCGGCCGAAGCCGTCCTCGGAGGCAACCCTGCGCACGAGCCCAACCGATTCCAGCTCGGCGAGGTTCCGATACGCGGAGCTCTGCGGCAGGTTCTTCCGGCCTCGGACGATGTCGGGAAGTGCGAGCGGCATCCCGGCTCTCGACAGGATGTCCACGAGTCGTCGGCGGGTTCGCGTGTATCGCTGACCGGAGGTCGCCAACCTCGACGCCGCCTGCTGATGGATCTCCATCAGTGGGCCTCCTGCTGGAGGGCACGCGGTGCCGTGCGCTTCGCGAGGGCGACCGTCGCGAAGAACGCCGCCGCGACGAACACGATCGAGCCGCCGGGCGCGAGATCGAGTGGCCGCGCGAGTATGAGCCCGACGAGCGACGACACTGCTCCGATCGCCACGGCGAGCCGCAACGTCCCCCTGAACGAGCGTGCGATCAGCTGCGCCGACGCGACCGGCAATACCATCATCGCTGCGATCAGCAGGACCCCGACGACCCGCATCCCGGCGATGATGACGCCCGCCGTGAGCGCGGCAAGAGCGACGCTCAGCGGCCCGACCGGAAGGCCCGCGACCCGCGACCAGTCCTCGTCGGTGACGACGGCGAACAATGCGCGGCCGGCGAGGCGCATCCACGCGACGACGGCCACCCCCAGCGCGCCGATCGTGACGACCTCAGCCCAGGTCACGGCGTACGGGTCCCCGAACAGGAACGACAGCGTTTCGAGGTCGGCGTTCCCGGCCCTGCTCGCGAACACCGCCCCCAACGCGATGCCGACGTAGAAGAAGAGCGCCAGCGCGAGGTCTCCGGCGGCCTTCCGCTTGAGACGGAGCATCTCCACGCCGATGGCTCCGATCATCGCGAACGCGAGAGCGGTCCACACCGGCCAGACACGGAGGAGCAGGCCCGCACCGACGCCGGCGAACGCCACGTGAGCGATGCCGTCGCCTACGAGAGACATCCGCTTCTGCACCAGGAAGGCCCCGATCATCGGCGCGAACACTCCGACGGTGAGACACGCGATCAGCGCCCGCTGTGCCTCGGCGGTTTCGAACGGATACGGGATCGGAAGTGCGATGATCAACGGAGGTCCTCGAGCCAGAGCGGCAGATCCTCGCGGTGGACGCCGAGGGACACGCCGCGCGCGGCGAGCTCCGAGGGACTGCCATCGAACACGACCCGACCCTTGAGCACGACGACCCGGTCGATCACGTCGGCCACGGCGGCGAGTTCGTGGGACACGAGCAACACGCCGGCGCCGTGCTGGCGGATGAGGTGGACGAGCGAGTCACGGAAGCGGCGTTGGGACTCGGCGTCCACCCCCGCGATCGGCTCGTCCAGGACCAGCAGCTCCGGTTCGCCGGCGAACGCCCTCGCGATGAACGCGCGCTGTTGCTGCCCGATCGAGAGCTCGTTGAGCGGTCGCGATGAGAGGTCGGCGAGCCCGACGGACTCGATCGCGTGTCCCACCGCCGCGTGATCGGATGTCGTGAGGCCCCGCCACCATCCGCGACGGCGAAGCCTTCCGGCGGCCACGATCTCCTCCACCGTCGCCGGCACTTCGGAGAGCAACGAGGGTCGCTGGGGGACGTAGCCCACTCGCCATCGGTCCCGCACATCTCCCGGTGTGCGGCCCAGCAGCTCCACCCGGCCGGACTGCGGCTCGAGTGCCCCCAACAAGACCTTGAGGAGGGTTGATTTCCCCGACCCGTTCGGGCCCACCAACGCCACGAACTCGCCGGCGCGGACCTCGAGCGTGACGTCTCGGAGAACCGCCTCGTGCGCATAACCGAACGAGAGGCCGGCGGCACGAACCAGCACCTCGGCACCCCGAGGCGCGCGTGCCGCGACGTGGGGCGCGGTCTCAGCGCCCATCTCGGCTCGCCAGGACATCGGTTCCCGAAGCGGGAGTGAGAACCATTCCCATTCGCATGATGGGCGTACGGTATCGAGCTCAGGGAGCGGTCGTCAACCGGCGGCGCGCTAGCTCGGTTCTTGGCCGTCCGCTCGTTGCACCCAGGGGTCGGGTCCGGGATCGCCGCCGCTCGCGACCGTGGCGAGACGCGGGAGGAAGTGCTCCCAACCCGCGAGCTGCGCCGCGTCGGCGCCCTCGGGCAACCCCGAGTGCGTCAGCCGCACGATCGTCGCGTCGCCGTCGGGGATCAACTCGATCGTGACGGTCGAGGAGCCGGGCGGCAGCTGTTCGTCCCCCTCCCACCCCCAGGTGAACACCACGCGCCGAGGAGGATCGATCTCCACGTACTCCCCCACTGCATGGTTCGTGCCGGTCACATTCACGCGGTACACCCCGCCGGGAGATGCCTCCACCGTGGCGTCCACCCCCTTCCACCTCACGATCTTCTCCGGGTCGGTGAGGAACGGGAACACCGCGTCCGGCGGCGCCTCGATCCGGATCTCAGCGTTGACGGTGAGCGTTCCCGCGGCCACGTCGTCTCCCTTCCTCGGCTTCCACTTCTTCCTTCAGGGTCGCCAGGCTGCCGCTCCAGAAGGCTTCGAGCGAGGCCTGCAGCTCCGCGAGCGCTTCACGGTTGGCCCGATACAGACGCCGGGCGCCGTCCCGCCGGTCGGTCACGAGCCCGGCCGTTCGTAAGACGGTGAGGTGCTGCGAGATCGCGGGCCGACTGACGTCGAAGTGGGAGGCGATGTCGCCCGCGGAGCGCTCCGCATCCCAGACCAGGCGCAAGATCTGGCGGCGGCGAGGCTCGGCGATCGCTTTCAGAGCAGCCTCCATGCGCGGATGTAAGCAGATGCTTACGGTGCCGTCAACGAACGGCGAGGCGCAGCCGGCCGGAACGGGTCCGCTCGAGGATCCCGTCACGAACGAGCGAATCCGCCGCGGCGACGATCGCGCGGGCGGGATGGCCCGTGCGCTCGGCGAGCGCCTCGGCGCTCGCCGAGCGCTGTGTGCGGAGGGCCTCCACCACAGAGCCGCGCACCTGGCGAGTGCTCCCTTCGAACGGTGACTGCCGCCGGCCGGACGGTCTCGGCGTCCGGCCGGCGACACGGAACCGGCAGTGGGACGCGAGGGGGCAGTCTCCGCAACGCGGCGCCGGCCGGCAGAAGACGCGCCCGAGATCCATCAGCGCTTGGTTCCAGTCCCCCGGGGCCGATGGGTCGAGCCAGGCCTGCGCGTCGCGAGCGAGCCGATCGGACGCCACCTCGTCCCACTCGACTCCGTGGATCGCTCGCGCGGTGATCCTCCGGACGTTGGTGTCGACCGCCGCGACGGGCTCGTCGTAGCCGATCGACGCCACGGCGGCGGCGGTGTACGGGCCGACGCCGGGAAGACGGCGGAGAGCATCCCCGTCCTTCGGCACCCGGCCGCCGTGTTCGTGAGCGATGACGCGTGCGGCCTCGTGGAGGGCAACCCCGCGGCGGTTGTACCCGAGACCCGCCCAGGCACGGAGGACGTCGGCGCGCGAGGCGTCGGCGAGCGCGCCGACGTCGGGGAACCGGGCGATGAAGGCTTCGAAGATGGGCTCGACCCGAACTGCCTGGGTCTGCTGGAGCATCACCTCCGAGACCAGGGTGCGATAGGGACTACGCCGCCCGCGGCGCCACGCGTACGCGTAGCGCCGCGGGCGATACCACTCGAGGACCACCGAGCGAAGCTGTGCGAGATCCACGCGCTCAGAACCCGGTGTTCTGATCCTTCGACGGCATCTCGTCCGTCACCTCTCGTAACGCCGAGTAGATCTCGCGGAACACGTCGGCGACGTAGGACGCAGGTTGACTTCCCTGAGAGCCCATCGCACCTCGCACCGCCGAGGCGGTGACGTCGGCGGCCTTGTCGAACACGTGCCAGTCGATATCGCGTGACATCGGTCCTCCTGTAGTTGGTGTGGCCGGTTCGGTGGGGCCACAGGCTACATCCGCCCCACATCCGGGACCTATCATCCGCCGATGAACGGCGGCGTCATCGACAAGCGGATCCTGATGGCCTTCGCGGGCGTCGTGATCCTCGCCGGCTCGAACATCGTGGCCGTCCGGTTCAGCAACCGCGAGCTGGACCCGTTCTGGGGAGCCGGGATCAGGTTCCTCGGGGCCTCGCTGATCCTCTGGGCGCTGGTTGCCCGCGGGCGGTACCCGCTCCCGCAGGGTCGAGCTCTGGGAGGCGCCTTCGTCTACGGCATCCTCAGCTTCCTGATCGCGTACGCCTTCTTCTACTGGGGATCGCAAGAAGTCCCCGCGGGCCTCGGCGGCACGATCATGGCCGCGGTCCCGCTGCTGACGGTCATGTTCGCCGCTGCCCATCGGCTGGAACGGCTGCGGCTCCGCGGCGTCGTCGGCGCGGTGGTGGCCCTGACGGGGATCGCGATCATGTCCTCCGGCGCCCTCGCCGGCGACGTCTCCCTCGTCTCGGTGCTCGCGGTCGTGGTCGCGGCGGCGGCGGCATCGGAGTCGGGCATCGTCCTGAAGCTGCTTCCGTCGGCGCACCCGGTCGTGACGAACGCGATCGGCATGTCGGTGGGCGCGGTGCTCCTCCTGCTGCTGTCCTCGATCGCGGGCGAGTCATGGAGTGCTCCGGAGAGCCCGAGCGTGTGGGCGGCCATCGTCTACCTGGCGATCGCTTCCCCGTTCCTGTTCATGCTCGTCGTGTATGTGATCCAACGATGGACCGCCACCGGCGCGAGCTACCAGTTCGTCCTGTTCCCGATCGTCTCCGTGATCGGGGGCGCGCTCTTGCTGGGCGAGGAGGTCACCTCTTCGCTCCTGCTCGGGTCGCCGTTCGTCCTCGCGGGCGTCTACATCGGAGCCCTGTCCCGGTCGAAGGCATCGGAGGAGGCACCTGCCGTCGCGGATACGGCAGACCGGCCCGAGGACGCGACTGAGTTCCCTCTCTGACCTCGGCTAGCATCCGTCTCCGATGCTCTTCCCCACGGTGGACTTCGCGATCTTCTTCGTCCTGGTCTTCGTGGGCCACTGGCTGCTGAACCACCAGTCCCGCGCGTGGAAGTGGTTCATGATCGGGGCGAGCTACGTCTTCTATGCGTGGTGGAACTGGCGCTTCGTCTTCCTCCTGGTCGGCGTGAGCCTCCTCGCGCAGACGGGTGCCATCGCGGTCGCCCGGACCCGGTCGCCTCGGGCGAGGCTCGTCGTGAACGGGATCGCGGTCACCGCGCTCCTCCTGCCTCTCGCCTTCTTCAAGTACTACGGGTTCCTCGCGGTCAACGTGACGAACGTGCTCGGTTCGTTGGGCCTCGAGTCGTCGATCCCCTTGATCCAGGTGGTCCTCCCCGTGGGCATCTCGTTCTTCACCTTCATGGCGATCGCGTACGTGGTCGACGTCTACCGCGGTGACTTCGAGGTCGCGAGCTGGACCGACGCCTTCTTGTACCTCTCCTTCTTCCCGCATCTCGTCGCCGGCCCGATCGTGCGGCCGAACGAGCTGATCCCCCAGCTGCGGGAGCGTCGAGACGAGCGGCACGTCGACGTCGCCGGCGCGGCCTGGCTGATCCTCGGCGGTCTGTTCAAGAAGGTGGTGGTCTCGAGCTACCTCGCGGCCCAGATCGTGGATCCGGTGTTCGGCGATCCGGCTCAGCGAAGCGCCCCCGATGCCCTCTTCGGGATCCTGGGCTACGCGATCGTGATCTACGCCGACTTCAGCGGATACACCGACATCGCGATCGGCGTCGCCAAGCTGCTCGGCTTCCAGTTCCCGAGGAACTTCGACCGGCCCTACGCCGCCCGCTCAATCCAGGACTTCTGGCGTCGGTGGCATATGACGCTTTCCCGGTGGCTTCGGGACTACCTCTACATCCCCCTCGGTGGGAACCGGCGAGGCGAACGGCGTACCTACGTGAACGTCATGATCACGATGATCCTGGGAGGCCTCTGGCACGGCGCCGCGTGGACGTTCGTGTTCTGGGGGGCGTATCACGGAAGCCTCCTCGCGGCGCACCAATGGCGTGCGCGACACGCCGAGGCGGACACGAAGGCCATGGAGTCCGGGAAGCGACGGCTCGACTTCATGCGCCAGCGCGCGGCGACGTTCGCGCTGGTCTGCGTGGGATGGGTCTTCTTCCGCGCCGACTCGATGGAGACCGCGTTCTCCCTGCTGGGTCGTCTGATCACGGGGTGGGGGACACCGAGCGAGTCCCTGACACCGCTCGTCGTCGTCACGATCGCCGGCATGCTCGCGATGCAGTTCTGGCCTCGAGGCTTCGGTCTATGGCTGCAGTCGGGGCTCTCTCGACTGAAGCCCGCGCCCCTCGGGATCGTCTTCGCGCTCGCACTTCTCGTGATCGTGATCCTCGGCCCGTCCGGCGTGGCCCCGTTCATCTACTTCCAATTCTGATAACCCAGACCGGATGAGCCAGCCGCGAGCGCACGACGGGGGATCGGAGGAGAACCCGGCGACGGTGCTCTACGGGCGACGGCTCATGCCGGCCGGACGCGTGCTCGTCGTGATCCTGGTCTCCCTCCTCGTCTGGACGGTGCTCTACGCGCCCACCATGAAGCGAGCGGCAGAGGCGTCCCCGCTCGGGGCACGACGCACGGTGTCGCTCGCTTTCCTGAGACCGATCGCCGCCGTGACCGATTGGATCGGGCTGAACGAGCTGGCGGGCTCCATCGAGCGCGTGGTGGGAAGGGATCAAGGGAGACCGGGGGGCGCGTTCGTCCCACCCCCAGAAGACATCCCGCTCACGCCGCAGGAAGAGGACGATCCCCACGACAACGGGGGGAACGGCGGCGGCGACGGTGCGACGGCCGAGGCCGATTCCATCCGAGCGCCGACAACCGATCGGAAGCTCCGCGTCGCGATCGTCGGGGACTCTCTCGCTGCCGGTCTCGGGTACTTCGCCGAGCGTGTCTTCCTGCCCCGGCTCGTCAGGGTTTCGCCTCAGGGCCGGATCTCCACGGGCCTCGCGAGGCCCGACTACTTCAACTGGCCGTACACGATGCGCCGGATCGTCGAAAGGTTCGACCCCGACCTCGTGATCGTGATGCTGGGGGAGAACGACCATCAGTCCCTGCAAACGGTTCACGGCGACCGCGAGGCGCAGATCGGGACCTCCGGATGGCCGCCTGCCTACCGAGAGCGGGTGCTCAGGATGATGCGGATCGCGACCTCGAAAGGAGCCAAGGTCGTGTGGGCCGGACTGCCCATCTCCGCAGACTTCCGGCTCCGGGAGCATTCGAGGCGCGAGAACGAGATCTTCGAATTCGCCGCGAGCATCTCCAACGACGTCGCCTATTTCGACGCATGGGAGCGGTTCCGCGAGCCGCGGGCCGGGTATACCGCGTACTTCCGTGAGGGAAGACGCGTGATCCTCATCCGCGAGGGCGACGGCCTTCACTTCAACGCGGTCGGCTACACGATCTTGGCGCGAGAGATCGCGAAGCTCGCCGTCGAGGAGTTCGGTCTTTCGCCGAGGACCTTCCAGACGGCGATCTAGGAAGCGCCGTCCTTCCCGGCGATGGGCACCTCTGGCACCTGCGCCATCGCCGCCACGACGTCTTCCTGCCGGTACTCGACCTCGGGGAGACGACCGTTCAGGTAGTCGTCGTACGCCTTCATGTCGAACGCGCCGTGGCCGGAGAGGCCGAAGAGGATCACACGCTCCTCGCCCGCGTCGCGAGCGGCGATCGCCTCGTCGATCGCACCCCGGACGGCGTGAGCCGACTCGGGCGCCGGCACGATCCCCTCCGTGTGTGCGAACTGCAGGGCGGCGTCGAACACCGAGTTCTGCGGATAGGCCGAAGCCTCCATGTGGCCGTGCTTGACGAGGAGTGAGAGGGACGGGGCGTCGCCGTGGTACCGAAGGCCTCCGGCGTGCACAGGTGCGGGCACGAAGGTGTGCCCGAGCGTGTACATCGGCATCAGCGGAGTCATCTGACCGGTGTCGGCGAAGTCGTACGCGAAACGGCCCTTGGTGAGCGTCGGGCACGCGGCCGGCTCGGTCGCCAGGAACCGCATGTCAGGAGTGGAGCCCGACAGGCGATCCACCATGAACGGGTAGGCCAGGCCGGCGTAGTTGGAACCGCCGCCGACGCACCCGATCACGACGTCCGGCAGCTCGCCCGCGAGTTCCATCTGCGCCTTCGCCTCGAGACCGATCACGGTCTGATGCAGCAGCACATGGTTCAACACGGAGCCAAGCGAATACTTGATCGCTCCTCCCGAGGTGGCGGCCACCTCGACCGCCTCGCTGATCGCGATGCCGAGCGAACCGGTCGACTCGGGATCGGCGTCGAGGATCGCCTTGCCGGCCTGCGTGGTGGGCGACGGCGACGGCACCACCTCGGCGCCGAACAACTCCATGAAGTAGCGCCGGTATGGCTTCTGGTCGTATGACGCCTTGACCATGAACACCTGGCAGTCGATGCCGAAGAACTTCGCCGCCATCGCCAAGGCCGAGCCCCATTGGCCGGCACCGGTCTCGGTGGCGAGGCGCTTGGTGCCCGCTTCCTTGTTGTAGTAGGCCTGCGCGATCGCCGTGTTGGGCTTGTGACTACCCGCGGGCGAGACACCTTCGTATTTGAAGTAGATCCGCGCCGTCGTTTGGAGCGCCTTCTCGAGTCGCACGGCCCGGTGCAACGGGGATGGCCGCCAGAGCCGGTAGATGTCGAGCACCCCGCCGGGGATGTCGATCCAAGGGTCGGTCGAGACCTCCTGAAGGATCAGCGCCTCCGGGAACAAGGGAGCGAGCAGATCCGGGGTGACCGGCTCGTGCGTGCCGGGGTGCAGGGGCGGAAGCGGCTGCATCCCGGCCTGCGCGATCGACGGCATGATGTTCAGCCAGGCGGTGGGTAGCCGGTCCTGGGGGAGATCGAACCGCGTGGGCGCGTCGCTCATCGGGGAAGCCTCCTCGTTCGCCGGAAGGGGCGAGCCTACTCGCACCGCCGTGACGGAGCCAGTCCGGAGCAGCTGGTCCTAGGGGACCGGCTGCGAGGCGACCTCGACCCAGCCGTCCACCAGGCGCGCCTGGTGGACGGCCACGGGATCCTGTGCCGGTCCTTCGACCGGCTCGCCCGTCTCGACGTCGAAAACGCTCCCATGGCACGGGCATTCGACGGTCGACTCGCGGTCGTCGAACGCCCCCTCGGAGAGAGCGCACCCCGCGTGCGTGCACTCGTCGGCGAACGCGAACAACCGCGCCTCCACGTGCACGATGGCCACGCGGCCCGCGGGCAGATCGAACGCGCGGATCTCTCCCTCGGGGATCTCCGCGATCGACCCGACGCGGATGAAATCCACGCTTTACGCCCGCACCAGCGCCGACCAGCCGCGTTGAAGCGCGGTCACGGCTCCGAGCACCGCCAAGATCACGAGGATCGGGGTCATCGCGCCGGGGACGACCAGCCCGATGAGCAGCGCGATGAACCGCTCGAGCCGTTGGAAGAAACCCTCGGTGAGTTGCACGCCGACGGCTTCGGCCTCCGCTCGGATGTGGCTCACCGACAGGCTGACCACGAGCGTGAACAGGGCGAGCGCGGCGTCGAGCCGCCTGCCGTCGTCCGCCAATGCCCAGAACAGGCAGGCGAACAAGATCGCGTCCGAGATGCGGTCGAACACCGAATCCATGAAGGCGCCCGATCGCTTCTGCTGCCCGTAGTGTCTCGCGACCGACCCGTCGAAGACGTCGCAGAGGCCCGCCGCCAGCAACGCCCATCCCGCGGCGAACCACTCCCCCGCGATGATGAGCGCCCCCGTGAGGACGTTCAGAGCCAACGCCAGCAGGGTGAGATGGAGGGGCCGGACCCGCGTCCAGATCAGGAACGCGAGGATGGCTCGATACGGCCATTGGAATAGCCATTGGATCGCGCCCCCCGCAGCCGAGCGGTTCTTCCGAGGTTTCGGGAGGTCGCGAACCTTCGGGATCTCGCGTTCGGCATGCGGTCTCGAGCGATGCCCGGTGGCCGAGCGCCGACCCATCAGCTCGCGCTCATCAACCCACGAATGGCTCGAAGCCGACGACGATGTACTTGAAGCTACCGCCTGGGGCCTTCACCACGATCTCCTGGTCCTTGGACGCTCCGACCAAGACGCGGCCCAACGGAGACGACGTGGTCACGGTCCGAGCACCGGGCGCCTTCTCCTCGCCGTGCTCTGCCAAGAGGTACGTTTCCTCGTCGTCATCGTCGAGGGAACGGACCGTGACGAGCATGTGGGGCACGACCTTGTCCGCGGCGACCGGGGCTTCGATGATCTCCGGATCGCGGAGCGCCTCCTTCAGCCGCCGGATCTGCGATTCCATCAAGCCTTGAGCATCCTTGGCCGCGTCGTACTCGGCGTTCTCCCGGATGTCGCCGTGCTCGCGTGCCACCTTGAGGCGCTCCGACATCCGCTCGCGTCCGACGTTCACCAGCTCCTCGAGCTCGGCCTTGAGCCGCTGGTAGGCCTCGAGGGTGAGTGACGCGGTCGGCTCCTGTCCGGGCTTGCGCTTCGGGCGGGCTTTGATCTCGTCAGGGAGTTCAGGCATGTGCTCGAGTCTACTGAAGCGGTCCCGAGCCCATTCGCGCGGCGATACGGCCGTCGTGCGCGGGCTATCCTTCGCCCGCATCCGGAAGGGGAGGAAGAGGAGCGATGGGGCGGCTTGACGGCAAGGTGGCGCTGATCACTGGCGGCGCGAGCGGCATGGGGATGGTCGCATCGGAACTCTTCGCCTCTGAAGGGGCCAAGGTCGTGCTCACCGACGTCGTCGACGACGCCGGTGAGCAGGTCGCCGAGAAGATCCGCGGCGGCGGAGGCGAGGCGACCTACGTGCACGCCGACGTGTCCAGTGAATCGGACGCGAAAGCCATGGTGGCTGCCGCGGTCAGCTCGTACGGCGGCCTCACGGTCCTCTACAACAATGCCGGCGTGATGTTGGCCGACGACGGGTCGGTCCACTCGACGGACGAGTCGATCTGGGACACGACCCTCGGGATCAACGTGAAGGGCGTCGCGCACGGGTGCAAGTACGGGATCCCCGCCATGATCGATTCGGGCGGCGGCTCCGTGATCAACGTGGCCTCGTTCGTCGCCTGGATGGGCGCCGCGACCTCGCAGACCGCCTATACCGCCTCGAAAGGGGCCGTCCTCGCGATGACGCGCGAGATGGCGGTGGAGTACGCGCGGCAGGGGATCCGTTGCAACGCCCTCTGCCCCGGGCCCATCGACACGCCGCTGCTCACGGAGCTGCTCTCCGATCCCGCCCGCCGCCAGCGGCGGTTCGTCCACATCCCGATGGGCCGGCTCGGCCAGGCGGAAGAGCTCGCCAAGGCAGCACTCTTCCTCGCGAGTGATGACTCGAGCTATATGACGGGCACGTCGTTGATCGTGGACGGCGGGATCACCGCCGCGTACGTCACACCCGAGGACTGAACCGATGCTCGAGTTCCCGAGACTGCTTGCCGTCGGCGGGCCGGGACCCACCATCGAGGGTGGCTGGGACATCGCACCCCTTGTGTTGGTCGTGACGCTGATCCTCTTGATGCGCTGGGCGGGGATCCATGTGCATGCCCGCACACTCGCGTACGCCTTCGTGGCTGGGCTGCTCCTCGACCTCGTCACCGATTCCATCGACCTGCCGTTCCTCACGACGCTGGCGCTCCTCACACTGGTCTTCGCCGTGATCGCGCTCCGGCGCTCGCCCGCTCGTTGACCCCTGCGCTCCATGGTTTGACAGCAAATCCGCGGTGTGGCTCGATACCGCCGGAGCCGCGGGCGGGTCCAGGCTCCAGGGAGGATGACGATGTCCGAACGGAAGCTTGGCTCCGTCACCTATCGGGAGGTGGGCGAGGACTACTTCGACAAGCGGGGTCTCCGTCGCCATGCCGGCGTGACGTCCCTCTGGGCGCTCGGCGTCGGGGCCGTGATCTCCGGCGAGTACTACGGATGGAACTTCGGCCTCGGAACCGGGGGGTTCGGGGGCTTGCTGGTCGCCGGCGTGGTCATGGCGATCATGTACTACGGCCTCGTGTACTCGATCGCCGAGATGTCCCCCGCCCTCCCTCACACGGGCGGAGCGTATTCCTTCGCACGCTCGGCGATGGGTCCCTGGGGAGGGTTCCTCACCGGTCTCGCCGAGAACATGGAGTACGTCATCACGCCGGCGGTGGTCGTGGGCGCGATGGGCCTACTGATGCAGCAGATCGTGGTCGGCCTGTTCGAGGCTGGCGGCCGGTTCGACGCGGCGGGCGATATCGTCGGCATCGCCTGGTGGAACAGCCTTCCGTTCTGGTGGGCGGTCTTCTACGTGATCTTCGTCTGGATCAACATCGTTGGGATCGAGGCGACGATGAAGTTCACTGTCGCGATCACGGTCCTCTCCCTCGCCGTCCTGGCGTTCTTCTTCATCGCTGCGCTCGTGTCCGGGAAGTTCGATCCGAGCTTGTGGACGAACCTGCCCAAGGACGGAGTCGCTGGCGAAGACTTCCTCAAGGGAGGCGGCGGGCCGTTATTCCCGTTCGGGATCGGCGGCATCTTCAAGGCGCTCCCGTTCGCGATCTGGTTCTTCCTTGCGATCGAAGAGGTTCCCTTGGCCGCGGAGGAGTCGATGGATCCCCGGCGGGACGTCCCCAGAGGCTCTGTGCTCGCGATGCACACGCTGGTGATCGCGGCCGTGTTGACGCTGTTCATCAACACCGGGCTGCCCGGCGGGGCTTCGCTCTACGGTGCGTCTCGGCTTCCCGCTCCTCGACGGCTTCAAGGCGGTCTTCTCGGGCGAGAAGGTCGCGTACCTCCTAGGCATCCTCTTCATGATCGGCCTGATCGCGAGCTTCTTCACGATCATCTACGCCTACGGACGGAACACGTACTCATTGTCACGAGCGGGATACTTCCCCTCGTTCCTCTCCATCACGCACGGTGAGCGGAGGACGCCTCACGTGGCGCTGATCGCCGGAGCGGTCGTCGGCTACGCCGTGGCAGTGCTCGTGTTCATCCTCCAGGAAGCCGAGCTGGGTGCGCAGATCGTGGCGGCGCTGCTCAACATGGCGGTGTTCGCCGCCGTGATCTCGTACATCCTGCAGATGGTGTCGTTCGTCCTGCTGCGGCGGAACCTGCCGAACATCGAGCGGCCATACATCAGCAAGTTGGGGGTCCCCGGAGCGGTCGTGGCAGGCCTTCTGGCCGCTACCGCCCTGATCTCCATCTTCCTCAACGAGGGATATCGACCGGGTGTCTACGGCGTCGCGATCTACTACGTGCTCGGCGTGCTGTACTTCGCGGTCGCCGGCCGGAACCGACTGGTGCTCTCGCCGGAGGAGGAGTTCGCGCTCACCCAGGGCGAGCAAGGCGTACCGCAGGCCACGTACGAAACGAGCGCCGCTGCACAGGAGGCCATCCTCCGACGGCGGAGGAGCGGCGGAGGTACCGCCTGTCGGCATCGCCACCGCCTCCTCCCCCGGAGAGCTAGTACCACGAACGAAGCGGTTCCGAGCGCGGCGGCCGGGAACGGCCGCCGCGCTCACCGTCCCGGCCCGAGGGAGGAACGATGCAGCCGCAGGGCATGATCGACGCGAAGCAGCTCGAAGAGCTCGCCGACGCCGGCGAGATCGACACCGTCCTGTGCATGTTCACGGACTTCCAGGGGCGGTTCGTGGGGAAGCGGATCCTCCCCCACTTCTTCCTCGAGGAAGTCATGGGCGAAGAGGGCCTGCACGCGTGCCTGTACCTCATCGCGATCGACATGGAGATGGAGCCGCTGCCCGGTTTCGAATACGCGAGCTGGGAGACCGGCTACGGCGACTTCAAGATGATCCCGGACATGGCGACGATGCGACTCGTGCCATGGCTCGAGAAGACGGCGATGGTGATCTGTGACGTCGCAGACGAACACACGAGCGAGCTGGTCGAGGTGGCGCCGCGAACGATCCTCCGCCGACAGATGGAGCGAGCGAAGGCGGCCGGCTACACGTTCAAGACAGGGTCCGAGCTCGAGTTCTATCTCTTCAAGGAGTCGTACGAAGAGGCCGCCGCGAAGCGCTACCAGGGACTTCAGCCCTCATCGCCGTACATCATGGACTACCACATGCTCGCGACCACCAAGGACGAGTGGCTGATCCGCCAGATCAGGAACGGGATGCTCGCCGCGGGTATCCCGATCGAGTTCTCGAAGGGCGAGTTCGGTCGGGGCCAACACGAGATCAACGTCACCTACGCGGACGCGCTCTCGACCGCCGACTACCACGCGCTCTACAAGCACGGGACGAAGGAGATCGCCGCCCTGAATGGCGCCGCGATCACGTTCATGGCGAAGTGGACCATGGACGAGGCCGGCTCCTCCTGTCACATGCACTCGAGCGTGTGGAACGAGGACGGATCCGAGTCGCTGATGTGGGACGACGACGATCCGAACCACATGAGCCCGACCTTCAAGCACATGCTCGGCGGGTTGATGTCGACCTCACGGGAGATGGCGTGGATGTACGCGCCGTTCGTGAACTCCTACAAGCGCTATCAGCTCGGATCGTGGGCCCCCACGGCTATCCTGTGGAGCCACGACAACCGGACGTGCGGGTTCCGCGTGGTCGGTGAGCATCAGGGCAATCGTGTGGAATCGCGACTGCCCGGCGGTGATGTCAATCCCTATCTCGGCTATGCGGCGACCATCGCGGCCGGCCTGCACGGGATCCAGAACGAGATCGAATGCCCTCCGCTCTTCGAAGGGAACGCATACGAATCCAAGGACGCCGAACGGGTGCCCTCCTCCCTCCATGAGGCGATCGCCGAGATGGAACGCTCTGAGGTCATGCGAGAGGCGTTCGGAGATTTCGCATTCGGTCACCTCGTGAACATGGCCCGCCAGGAGCAGATCATCTTCGACAACCAGACCGTCACCGACTGGGAGCTGATCCGCTACTTCGAACGAGGCTGAGGGGTGAACGGCTCGGCAGTCGGGTAAGGCTTGCGCGTGAAGAAGACCGGTCTCATCGCGGTGACGGTCGTGGCCGCGCTCCTCGCGGGATGCAGCGAAGGGGACCTGCGCCAGCTCGGCAAGGACACCGAGAAGGCTCTGCGTGACGCGGGCGATGCTCTTGAGGACCTCGCCGGACAGGCCGAGGGACCGCTGCGGGAGGCCGCCGCCCACGCGATGGATGCCGCCGACGACGCCAGGCAGGCGTCCGAGGAGTTCCGTAAGAACCCCACGACGGAATCACGGCAAGCCCTCCGCCGGTCGAAGCGGCGGCTGGACGACGTCTCGCGAGAGCTCGAGGGACTGCTGGACCATGCTCCGGCGGGGGTGCGGTCCGCTCTTCACCATGCGCTCGATTCCTTGACCGAGCTCCGCCACCGCATCCAGAGAGAGCTGGATAGCTCCTAGCGCTGGGCCGCTACGACCCGCTCCCGAAGATCGGCACGAGCGCGAAATAGAGCTCGCGATACCGGCGGTAGGCCTCGTCGTAGGCCTCGCGGGCGGAAGGATCGGGCTCGTGCTCGTCGGGGCGGAAGGACACGAACGCCTTCACCGCATCGGCGACGCCGCTGTGAACGCCCGCGCCGACGGCGGCGAGGATCGCGGCTCCCGTGGCGGTGGTCTCCACGCTCTCCGGGACACGCACCGGGAGACCGGTGACGTCGGCCTTGATCTGGCGCCAGAGCGGACCTTTCGCGCCGCCGCCGACGATCGTCAGACGGCGGACGCCGAGCCCGGAGGCCTTCATCGCCTCGAGGATGTCGCGGAGTGCGAAGGCGCTCCCCTCGAGGATCGCCCGCGTCATGTGGTCTCGCGTGTGCGCGAGCGTGAGCCCGTAGAAAACGCCCCGCGCCGCCCCGTTCCATTCAGGAGCCATCGCCCCCTGCATCGCCGGGAGGAAGATCACCCCGTCACTCCCCGCAGGGATCTGTGAGGCCTCTTCGCTCAGCTGGTCGTACGCGTCACCCAGCCCTTTCTCCTCGTTCCGTCGCTCCTCGACCGCGAACTGGTCTCGCCACCAGCGCAGATTGCCGCCCGAGACGAACCCCGGGTTCTCGAGCAACCAGGCGTCCGGATCGGCGTGGGGATGGCACTCGACGAGCATCGTCGGATCCTCCCGCGGCTCGGCACTCGCCGCGCACACGGGCTCGGCGGTCCCCACCACGTCGCACACCTCACCCGGCTCGAAGACACCGGCGCCGAGCGTGGCCGCCATCTCGTCGCCACATCCGATCGCGACGACGGTCTCCGGAGAGAGACCGCTCGCCTCGGCGAAGGTCGCGGTCACTGTGCCGACCGCCTTCGTTGCGTCGCCCAGCTCGGGAAGCATCGACGGATCGATCCCCGTCGCGTCCAGCGCCTCGGGCGACCACTCCTTCGTCCGAGGGTCGAGGAGGGCCAGGGACGACGCGTTCGAGGGATCGACCGCAACCACACCGGTCGCATGACGGAGGACGTACGAACCCGGCGACATGAGGAGCGAGACCTCTTTCCAGATGTCGGGCTCCTCATCGCGGACCCACAGCGCCTTGAACACCGCGTGGGACGAGTCGAGGTTCGCACCCACCGCCCGGTAGAACTCCTGCGGCGAGATCCGCAGGGCGAGGGCCGCCGCCTGCGCTTCCGCCCTGCGATCCATCCAGATGAGGGCGGGCCGCAGGCGGCGGCCCTCCGCGTCGCACACCACCATCCCGTCGAGCTGGGATCCGAACGAGAGCCCTCGGATCGCCGAGGGCCCGTCCGGGCACTCGGCGACCAGCCGCCGGCATGCCGTCTCCATGGCCGCCGTCCACAGATCCGGGTCCTGTTCTGCCCACCCCGGGTGCGGGAACGAGAGGTCGTAGGCCTCGTACGCGGAGGCGACGAGCTCGCCGTCCGCCGAATACAGCGCGGCGTTCGTCCCCTGACTACCGACGTCGCAGCCGATCACGTATGGACCGGTCACGGGAGCCTCATCCCTGCCGTCATGGCATGACCACCATCTTCAAGCCGGTGCCGGCGCGGATCGTCTCGAACGCCTCGGCGATCTTCTCGAGCGGCCAACGGTGGGTGACGACCTTCGCGAGCTCTTCCTGTTTGCGGTCGAGGTAGTCCATCGTGATCCGGTATTGGCGATGCGTCGCGCCGTAGGCGCCCAGCACCGACAGCTCCTTGTAGTGGAGCTGGTTCATGTCGAGTGGGCTCACGGGGTCGTGCTTCGGCAAGCCCGCGAAGTAGACGACCTTCGCGCGCTTGGCCGCCATCTCGAGCGCCGCTTGCTGCGCCGGCTTCGCCGGCGCAGCGACGCTGATGCGCTCGGCGCCGACACCTCCGGTCCGCGACAGGACCTCCGAGACACCGTTGTCCTCGCCGGCGACCCAGGCGTCGTCGACCGCCTGCCCGATCGCATCGAGAGCGATCTCGAGGCGTTCGGCGGAGACGTCCGACATGAACACCTTCGAGGCACCCCGGTCTCGCGCCATCACGGCCTGCCAGCACCCGATCGGCCCGGTGCCCAGGATCACCACGGTGTCGCCGAGTCTGATGTCCAGCTGTTCGATCCCATTCAGCGCGCACGCGAACGGATCGGCGACCGTCGCGAGATCGCTCGGCAGCTCCGGCGGGAGCGGGATCAGGTTCTTCGTCGCGATCGGCGGCACGCCCGCCCGCTCGGCGTATGCCCCGGGGAAGGGGTCGTACCCGTAGAGCAGATGGTCTTCGCAGAGGTTCTGGAAGCCTTCCATGCACCACCGGCACTCGCCGCACGTGAGGATCGAGCCGAGGAAGACCCGGTCGCCTTTCGCGACACCGGAGGGCAGATCAGCCTCAGCACCCACTTCCTCCAAGACGCCGACGGGCTCGTGGCCGAGCTGCCAGGGCACGGGCGCCTTGGGGTCCCCGTTGAAGAACGTCCGCGCGTCGGTCCCGCAGATGCCGCAGGCCTCGACCCGCAAGATGGCTCCGCGCGGGTCGAGCGATGGCTCCTCGGCGTCCTCCCGGACCTCGACCGCGTTGACGCCGGTCATGAACGCCGCGCGCATCAGCCGGCGAGCTCTTCCTGGAGCGCCGACAGAGCCTTGTCGGCGCTCCACTTCTCGCGGATCACGCGCGCGAGCGCGCGCGTGATCGCTTCCGGCGAGCGGTGCATGAAGATGTTCCGCCCGACGGAGCAGCCGATCGCGCCCGCCGCGACCGCCTGCTCCATCCGCGTGAGCAGCTCCGCGTCCTCGAGGCGGGAGCCGCCGGCGAGCACCACCGGAAGCCCGTTGGTCGCTTCGACCAACTTGGCGAACGCGTCTGCGTCGCCCGGCCAGTTCGTCTTCACGATGTCCGCGCCGAGCTCCGCGCAGAGTCGAACGTTGCGCCGCAGGTACTCGAAGCCGTACTGATCCTTCAGCGCTTCGACGCTCGCGTACGTCGTCGGGAACTCCGCCTCCGCGATGAACGGCATCCCCAGCGCGCCGCACTCGCGCCCCACGCCGGCGAGGATCTCGATCATCGAGGACTCGGTATCTCCACCGAGGGCGGTGAACAGGACCACCGCGTCGGCCCCGAGAACGAGTGCCTCCTCGACCTCCGCGATCTGCACGATCTCGGGCCGGTCGCCGTCGGGACTCGCCGAGGCGGAGAGGAGCAACGCCAAAGACGTCGTCGGTGAGAACGCCGGCTCGGCGATCCGGATCATGCCCTTGCTCATCATGATGACGTTCGCTCCGCCGGCCACGGTCTCCGCCGCCCGGGTCGTGATGTCCGCCAACGGTTCCAGGAACGTGGGTGACGTCATCCCGTGGTCCAGCGCGCAGATCACCGACACCCCCGCCGGGTCGATCACGCGCTTCAGTCGCATCGCCTTGCCCGTCATCCGCGCCTCCTCGTTCGTGCTCGTCCTCGGATGGCTGCGCCCGAAGTGTGCCAGAGCAGACCATCCCACGCGACCGGGCCGACGGAAGGCGCGGCTAGAATCGCCTCCATGACCGTGATCCTGTTCGTCCGCTGCGATGCGTCGGAGACGTTCGGGGTCGCGCCCGCGGCCGTGGAGAGCGCGGGCGGGACGGTCGCTGTGTGGAACGCGCTCGACGGCGCCGACCCGAGACCGGAGCTCGACGGCATCGGCGGGGTTGTCGTCTTCGGCTCCACGTTCAACGTCGGGCACGCCGACGAGCAGCCGTTCATCAAAGAGACCGCCGACCTGATCCGCGAGGCCGTCGAACGCCGGATCCCCTTCCTCGGCGTCTGCTTCGGCGGGCAGCTCCTCGCCTGGGCGTTGGACGCGAGGGTCGGCGAGGGACCGGCCCGCGAGATCGGCTTCGAGCCGATCCATCCGACCGGCGACGCGGCCCACGATCTTCTCTTCTCGCACCTCTCCGACAGCGACCTCGCATTCCAATGGCACGGGGACGCATTCGATCTCCCCGAGGGAGCGACGTTGCTGGCCACGGGCGATCGGGTTCCCAATCAGGCGTTCCGCGTGGGAGAGCTCGCCTGGGGCACGCAGTTCCATTGCGAGGTGAACCGATCCGAGCTCGAGTTCTGGCTCCAGGAGTTCACGAAGTTCGGCGATCTTCGATCGGAGTGGGGCAAGAGCCCGGAGGAGGTCCGCCTGGAGGCGGAGCGGTTCATGGCCGCGCACGAGAGCCGAGGCCGCGAGGTGTTCGAGCGCTTCACGAACCTGGCCGCGGGCGCCTAGGGCGCGAAGGCCCGTCGTTACACTCGACGTCGTGGCCGAGGATCGCTACCGACCCCTCATCGCCGTGGTGGCGTACCACCTGGGAGGCGACCGCGTCGCCCGGTGGCCGGAGGGCGGGTACGGCGTCCCGAGCCTGTACCTCGACGCGCTCCGTCGAGCCGGCGCCCGGACCGCGATACTCGCGCCCGGAGAAGAAGGCACCCCCGAGCAGATCCTCGAACCCTTCGACGGCATCCTCCTGGTCGGTGGTGGCGACATCGACCCCGCGAGGTACGGCGGCGGGTCGAGCGAACACCTCTACGGGATCGAGCCGGACAGGGACGAGTTCGAGATCGAGCTTCTCCGCACCGCGGATCGACTCGCGCTGCCCACCCTCTGCATCTGTCGAGGGTTGCAGGTGATGAACGTCGCGTTCGGCGGCACGCTGCACGAGCACCTCCCCGATCTCCCCGACCTGATCCAGCACGGGGTTCCCCTCGAGGGGACCCTGACGATCCACGACGTCACGCCGAAGGCTGGGAGTCGCCTCGCCGCGGTCACCAAGGCCGGCTCGCTCGCTGCCGCCTCACACCATCATCAGGGCATCGACCGACTGGGTGACGGCCTCGAAGCGACCGGTTGGACGGAGGACGGCTTGATCGAAGCCATCGAACGGATCGTGCCGGACCAACAGGACACGTTGGCCACGTGGATGGTCGGGGTGCAATGGCACCCGGAAGAGACCGCCGAACGCGATCCCGCCCAGCAGTCCCTCTTCGATGCGCTCTCTCTTCTCGCTCGGGTCCGCGGCGCCCGAGCGAAGCCGGGCGAGCGGGAGGGACGATCTCGGGCATTCGGGATCGTGCCGTACGACCCTGGCTGGCCGGGTCGCTTCGAGACCGAATCGGCCCGGATCGAGGAGGCGCTCGGGGATCAGGTCGTCCGCGTGGAACACGTCGGTTCGACCGCCGTGCCGGGTCTCGCGGCCAAGCCCGTCGTGGACATCCAGGTCTCGGTTCGAGCGATGGCGCCGAGGGCTGCCTACGTGGAGGCGCTCGAGCATCTCGGCTATCGGTGGGCGCTGGACCCGTGGACGGACGAGCACGAGTTCTTCAGCCGGGAGGACGACGGCCAGCGATCGTTCCACATCCATGTGTGTGGCCAAGGCAGCGAGTGGGAGCGGCGCCATCTCGCCTTCCGCGACTGGCTTCGGAGCCACCCAGATGATGCTGCCGCGTACGAGCGCTTGAAACGTGACCTCGCCGACCGGCATCCGCGCGACCCGTACACCTACACGGACGAGAAGTCCGGATTCATCCGAGCGATCGAGGCTCGAGCCGCCGTCAGTGCGTGACGGACGAACCCTCGCTGATCCGCTCTTCCTCCTCGAGCCTCAAGAACAGACCTGATTGCGGCTTCGGGTCGAAGTACGTCGCTTTCGCCGGCATCTGCTCGTGGCGGTCGGCCACCTCCACGAACTGATCGAACGTCGGTGGCATCAGCGTGAACGCGGCCCCGCCGTCTTCGTCCACTCTTCGAGTGAGCTCGTCGATGGGAACCGCATCCGACACGAACTCGAGGTTCGGGTCGCCGGACTCCCCGAACCCGAAGATCGGCTCCAGGACCTCCCGGTGGAGTCTCGAGACGTCGAGCGACTCCACCCCCACCGTCGTCTCTCCTCGTTCGGGCGTCAGTCGGTACCAGCGGCCGCCGACGTAGAGCCCGAACACCCCACGTTCGATCGGCTGGGTCTTCCCCTCCTTCACCGTCAGCCGCTCGCGGAGTCGGGAGAGCAAGTCGTCGACGGTCATCGGAAGCGGGCCCACGACCCGCCGGTGGAACGCCAGCATCCTGAGAGCGTCCTCTGGGAACAGGACCGCGGGAACGCCGGCGCCCTCAGGCCTGCCGGCCGCTTCCCACAGCTCCACCGATGCCATCGCACGATGGTGTCCGTCGGTGATGTACAGCGGCTGGTGATCGAGACGCTCCCGGATCCGCTCGATGGACTCGGCGTCGTCGATCCGCCAGACGGTCTGTTCGAGATCGCCGGTCCCGAACCGCCGGAGCGGAGCTCCGTCGGTGGTCGAGTCGACGATCTTCCGGATGTCGTCGTCCGCGCGGAACATCAGCGCGACGAGGGTGGACCGAGCACCAAGACGCGCGAGGTGCAGCCCGAGCGCGTCGACGCGCTCGGGCTGCACCCCTTCATGCCCGAGGACCCTGCCGTCGACGAACGCCTGGGGTGGCACCTCGCCCACGATCCCTGTCTGCTCGTGATCGTCGGATCGCAACCGGTACACGTAGAGAGCGGGCTCCGGGAACTCCTCGAAGAGCCCCGCGTCGAGCAATCGATCCAGGGCAGCCGCGTTCTCCTCGTCGAGCGCCTCGGGATCCACTTCCTGACCGTTGACCGCGTCGTCCGGCGTCCGCGACACGTGCAACCACGAATACGGGCGTTCGGCGAGGATCGCGGCCCGTTCTTCCCGCGAGAGCGCGTCGTGCATCGGGGAAACGACGTGCTCTGCCCACTCGGCCCGAACGATCCGGGCGGGGAAGGGATCGAGCGTGCTCATCCGTTCGCATCCCGGAACGCCGCCATGAACCCGACGAGCGCATCCACGCCTTCGTCGGTCATCGCGTTGTAGATGCTCGCCCGGATCCCCCCGACGCTCCGGTGTCCCTTCAGGTTGACCAGGCCCTCCTGCTCAGCTCCCTTGAGGAACGCTGAGTCCAGATCCTCCGACGGCGTTCGGTACACCACGTTCATGTGCGAGCGGTCGGCGGGCTCGACCGGCGAGCGATAGAAACCGTCGCTCGCCTCGATCGCCGAGTACACGGCTCCCGAGCGTCGAGCCGCGCGCTCCTCCATCGCCGCAACCCCACCCTGGTCGAGCATCCATCGGAGCACCTTCCCGGTCACGTAGATCGCGAACATCGGCGGGGTGTTCATCAGGCTGTTCTTGCCGGCGTGGGCTTCGAGACGCAGGTAGCTCGGGAGGTTCTGGTTCATCCCCTCCAGCAGCGAGGTCTTCACCACGACAACCGCGAGGCCTGCCGGCCCGAGGTTCTTCTGCGCCCCGCCGTACACGAGGTCGAACCGTTCCCACGGGATCGGCCGGCTCAGGTAGTCCGACGACATATCTCCGACCAGAGGTACCTCGACATCCGGGAACGTCGCCATCCGGATCCCCTCGATCGTCTCGTTGGACGTGACGTGGAGGTATCTCGTCCCCGGCTCGATCTGCAGCTCGTCCGCCGAGGGCATCCGGACGAACGAGAACGGCTCCCCGTCCCAAGCGGCATACGCCTCTCCCCACGCTGCCGCATCCTTCAGCGCGCCCTTTCCCCATGTCCCCGACCGCACGTACCCCGCGCGAGCCCCTTCGCGGAGCAGGTTCATCGGCACGATGGCGAACTGCAGCGTCGCGCCCCCCTGCAGGAACAGGATCGAGAAGTCGTCGGGCACCGCGTAGTTCTCGCGGAACAGAGAAAGCGTCTCTTCGTGGACGGCCTCGTACTCCGGGCTCCGATGACTCATCTCGATCACCGACATGCCGGCGCCGCGGAAGTCCAGCAACTCGGACTGGACCTCCTCCAACACGGCGAGCGGGAGCGTGCACGGACCGGCGCAGAAGTTGTGGACCCTCACGACCCACCTCGGTCCGTCGGCACGGCCGAGACGTGGATCACGTGGTCGAGCCCCTCGAGGGCGGCGATCAGATCCGGGCCGACGTCACCGACGACGTCGATCGTCGCCACCGCGGCGTTCCGACCCTCGAACACGCGGTTCTCCATCTGCTCGACGTTCAGCTCGCGACGCCTCAGGATGTCGAACACACCCGCCAGTACCCCGACGCGATCGAAGTGGCGAACGTGGAGGGTGTGGGTACCGAGCCGGGTGGGCGCGAGGTTCACACAGTTGAGGATCTCGCCTCGGACGAACGCATCGACGACCTCGACGACCCCCTCCGCGACCGCCTTCTGCGCCTGCGCGGTCGACGCCCCGATGTGATGCGTCCCCACGACGTTGGGATGTTGGGCGAGCTTCGAGGACCAATCGGTGGCGCCCGAGCCGGGTTCGTCCGGGTAGACATCGAGACCCGCGCGAAGCGCGCGGGTCTCGAGCGCATCCAGGAGGGCGGCCTCGTCCACGATGTCCCCCCGGGACGTGTTGAGGAGGATCGCACCCTCCTTCATCCGGCCGAGCATCCGAGCGTCGAACATCGAGTCCGTGTCCGGCGTCGCGGGGACATGGATCGAGACGATGTCGGCCGTCGCCACCAGCTCCTCGAGCGAGTCCACGAGCTCGATGCCGAGCGATCTGATGCGCTCCTCGGTCGCCTCATCCCGATCCTTGCGGATCGCCCGCACGTCGAGGCCGAACGCGGAGGCGCGTTCGGCGACCGCGAACCCGATCTCCCCGAGGCCGACGATGCCCATCACCTTCCCGAAGAGGCCGTCGGCTTCGGAGTAGGAGGTCTTGTTCCAAGAGCCGGTCCGGAGGTCGGCCACGTTGTCGGCGATCCGCCGGTCGATCGCGAGGAGCAGCCCCATCGTGAGCTCAGCCACCGCGATCGCGTTGCGGCCCGGGACGTTCGTCACGTAGATCCCGACCTCGGATGCCGCGTCCACGTCGATCGTGTTCGTGCCCGCCCCTGCCCGCACGATCAGCTCGAGCGCGTCTGCCGCCTGGATCGTGGCGGCTGTCACTTTCGTGCTCCTCACGACGAGCGCCTCGAAGCCGGCGATCCGATCCGGAAGGTCGTCGGCCGTGAGCTTCGGATCCGAGACACAGTCGTGGCCGCGGTCGGTCAGCACGCCCACGGTGGAAGGGTCGATGGCATCGGCCAAGAGAACCCGCATCGCCTAGGAGCTAAGCAGAATGGGCTGATGCGGAACAAGCCGGACCCCTCACATCGGGGGCCATCGGCTCCCCCCGAGCGAGCCGACTTGACCCGAACAGACCATGCCCTGCCTAGCGCTCTCGGGCCACCGATGCTATACAGACCCTCTCGACTGACCCGACGTTCAACATGGGTCGAGCGTGGGCGGGCCGAGCCCCCGTCGCCCTTCGGGCGAGGGGGCGGCCCAACCGAGTCGGAAACGCGTGCGTAGGACTAAGGAAGACCTTCGGAAGGGGGCAGCGATGAGGGGAATGCGACGAGCCTCGCTCGCGCTCGGGGTGGCCACCGCGGTCATGATCGGGCTGGCCGGAGCGGCGTTCGGGCAATCGGCCGCTTCGGACGAGAAGATCACACTGAACGTAGGGACGACCAGCGACATGGTCTCGTCCAACCCGTTCAAGGCATGTTGCACGTCGGAGTACGAGATGATGCTCCTCAACTACAACATGCTCTACGGCTTCTCGGCCAAGGACCTTTCCCCGGTGGCGGAGCTCACGTCCGGCTGTGAGCCGAGCACGGATTACATGACATGGACGTGTCCCATCCGCGACGACGTGAAATGGCATGACGGGGAACAGCTGACCGCGAAAGACATCGCCTTCACGTACCGATTCATCCTCGACAACGGCCTGTCCACCTTCTCCGACTACCTCCCCTACAACCCCACGTTCGAGACCCCGGACGACTACACCCTCGTGTGGAAATCCGAGGAGCCGACCCTGGCGCCGACGGTGCCGCCGTACATCCCGATCATCCCCGAGCACATCTGGGGAAAGCTCGACGGGAGGCCCGCGAAGGAGATCCGAGCTTTCGAAGACATCCCGGCGGTTGGCTCGGGCCCGTTCCAGTTGACCGAATGGAAGAGCGATCAGTTCTGGCGGATGGAAGCCCGTCCGAGCGCGATCTTCGGAACGCCCACGATCGACGAGGTCGTCTATCACGTGTACGGCAATGACGAGGCGATGGTGCAGGCCCTCAAGTCGGGCGACATCGACTACGCATACGACATCCCGCCCACGCTCGCGAATAGCCTCGAAGGTGAGAAGAACATCGCGCTCAACGAGGAGGCCGCCGACTACCACACGAACCTCGCCTTCAATTTCGGTGGGCAGGCGAAGGCCCACATGCCCGTGTACGGCACGCCGCCTGAGACGCAGGAGACGAACAACCCCGCGCTCCACGATCACGCCGTCCGGCTGGCGATCGCCCATGCGATCGACAAGGAGCAGATCGCCCAGGTGGTCTTCCAGGGTGCGGCCCAGCCGGCGGATACCTTCATCTCGCCCGATAAGGCGTTCTGGCATCTGGATATCCCCGCCGACGAGGAGTACGACTTCAACCTCGACGAAGCGAACCAGATCCTCGACGACGCGGGGTACACCGAACGAACACCCGACGGCGTCCGGATCGATCCGAAGACCGGGGACCCGCTCGCGCTCGACATCCTCACGATCACGAACTCCCGTGGGTCGGTGAAGACCGGAGAGCTGATGGCCGGCTGGATGGACCAGATCGGGATCAAGTTCGACCTGCGCCCGGTGAGCGAACCCAAGGCCTATGTCGAGTGGGAGAACGGCACGTTCGACGCCTACATCTGGAGCTGGGGCGGCGACCCGGATCCCGACTTCAACATGTCCGTCTACATCTCGAGCCAGTGCCTCGGGTGGAGTGACGGGTGCTATAGCAACCCCGAGCTCGACAAGCTCTACGACGAGCAGAGGAAGACGTTCGACCGCGACGAGCGGCAGCAACTCGTGCAGGAATTCGAGCGCATCCACTACGAAGAGATCCCGGAGATCGCGCTCGTCTATCCCGAGCTGATCCACGCGTACCGCACCGACACGCTCGAGGGATACGTGCCCACCCCAACCAACGGCGGCGCGTTCCTGTTCGGGTGGCGGGTCGATTCGTACATGCTGCTGAAGCCGGTCGTGGCTGGTGGGGCGAATGGTCCCGTCGCCGATGAAGGGGGCATCTCGACAGGACTGCTGATCGCGATCGGGGCGATCGTCGTGATCGCGGTCGTGGCCTTCGTCGCGATCGGACGTCGCCGAAATGAGGAGGACGAGGCCTAGGGGTCGGCGGGAACCGTTCGGAGGCCGGGGTGGGGTCGCGTCGATACCTCCTTCGCAAGGTGCTGCACGCGCTCGCCACCCTGACCTTCGTGCTGGCGTTCAACTTCGTTCTCTTCCGCGCCATCGGCGACCCGGTCAAGTTGCTGACGCGGGGCGGCTCGCTCCACCTCGACCCGCAGGAGCAACAAGCGCTCCGCGAGGAGTTCGGGATCGACGATCCCTTGCCGGCTCAATTCGTCAACTATCTCGGCGATACCCTGCGGGGCGAGTTCGGCTACTCGTTCGCGTCCGGGCGTCCCGTCATCCAGGAGATACGGGAGAAGATGGGACCGACCCTGCTCCTCGTCGGGATCTCGACTCTCCTTTCGGCGGCGATCGGCATCCTGATCGGCATCAAAGGCGCATGGCGCCGTGGCAGCGCGTTCGATACGGGTTCGCTTCTCGGCTCGCTCACGCTCTACTCGATGCCCGAGGGGTGGCTGGGCATGATCCTGCTGATCACGTTCGCCGGAACGCTAGGGTGGTTCCCTTCAGGTGGTATCGAGTCCACTGACGAATTGACCGGATTCGCCCATCTCGTCGACCTCTCGAAACACCTCTTCCTCCCCTGCCTGACGCTGACTCTCGGTTACCTGGGCGAGTTCGCGATCATCATGCGCTCGTCGCTGCTCGAGGTGATGGGCGAGGATTTCGTGCAAACGGCACGCGCCAAGGGCGTGCGGGACAAGGATGTTCGACGGCGACACGCAGTGCCGAACGCACTGCTGCCGACATTCACGCTCGCGTTCTACAGCGTGGGCTTCATCCTCGGAGGCGCCGTGCTGATCGAGCAGGTGTTCTCATACCCGGGGCTCGGTCAGCTGACGTACGGAGCGATCGACCAAGAGGACTTCCCCGTGATCCAGGCGATCTTCCTCATCGGGAGCGCCGCGGTGATCTTCTTCAACCTCCTCGCCGACATCCTGTACGGCTACCTGGATCCGCGCGTGAAGGAGGCGTGACGTGATCACCACGCCGCATCAGCCGGACGATCTCACCGTCGGAACGGAAGTTGCCCCTCCGCCAGCTCCGCGTGATCCGAAGAAGATCAAGTCGCTGCGCAGACGGCGGGCCTTGGCGGGATTCTGGCGTGTCTATCGGCACAGCAGTATGGGGATGGTCGGGTTGATCCTCCTCGTGACCTTCATCCTCCTCGCACTCGCTGCGCCCCTGCTTGTCGCACGAACGGACATCGGCGTATCCGACCCTCCGGGAGCCCCTTTCCTAGAGCCGTCGGCGGAGTTCCCGCTCGGTACCGACGACTTCGGGAGGTCGGTCCTCGATCTCGTGATCTACGGTTCGCGGATCTCCCTCATCGTCGGATTCGCCGCCACCATCATGACGATGACCGTCGGCGCGGCCGTCGGCATCGTCGGTGGCTATTCCGGGGGAAAGACCGACACCCTGATGAACGCACTCACGAACTGGTTCCTCGTGATCCCATGGATCCCCCTCGCGATCGTCCTGGCATCGATCCTCGGGCGGTCCCTCTTCAACACGATCTTGGTGATCGGCCTGACGTCGTGGGCGGGGACCGCACGATTGGTACGAGCGGACACCCTGTCGGTGAAGGAGCGGCCGTACGTGGAACGGGCTCGCGCGCTCGGAGCCAGCAACTGGCATCTCATCAGCCGGCACATCCTGCCCAATGTGATGCCGGTGATCTTCGCCAATACGGTGCTCACGGTGGCGCTGTCGATCCTGGCCGAGACGACGCTCTCTCTGCTCGGGCTGGGTGACCCCAGCAGCATCTCGTGGGGTGGAGTCATCTTCGACGCGTTCGACGCCGGCGCGCTCTCTGCCGGCCTCTGGTGGTGGCTGATCCCGCCGGGAGTCTGCATCTGTCTGGTCACGCTCGCGTTCACGATGTGCGGCTATGCCCTCGACGAGGTCCTCAACCCGAAGATCCGGGAGCGATGAAACCTTGAGTGTCCTATCGGTGCGCGATCTCCGTGTGACCTACCGGACCAAGGGCGGCGACGTTCCTGCCGTGCGGGGTGTCGAGCTCGAGATCCGGAAAGGTGAGGTCCTCGGACTCGCGGGAGAGTCGGGCTGCGGGAAATCCACGATCGCGGGCGCGATCCTTCGCCTCCACGCACCGAAGACGAAGATCGAAGGAAGCATCCTCCTCGATGGCCAAGACGTACTGTCCCTCAAGCCCGGACAATTGCGGGCACTCCGCTGGACCGGCGCCTCGATCATCTTCCAAGGAGCACTTCACGCTCTCAATCCTGTGCGGCGCATCGGTGATCAGGTCGTCGAGGCCATCACGGTCCACAAACTGGCCGGCGACCGCGAAGCTCGAGTACGAACGGCGGAGCTGTTGGAGGAGGTCGGCCTACCCGCTCGCCGCATCGACGATTACCCCCACGAGCTCTCCGGGGGGCAGAAGCAGAGGGTGATGATCGCGATGGCTCTGGCGTGCAACCCGTCGCTCGTGATCGCAGATGAGCCAACGACCGCATTGGACGTGATGGTTCAGGCGCAAGTGCTCCAATTGTTGAAGGGTCTCCAGAGAGAACTCGGACTCGCGATGCTCTTCATCACGCACGACCTGTCGGTGCTCGTCGAGGTCGCCGATGAGATCGCGATCATGTACGCGGGCCGGATCGTCGAGCAAGGACCCGCCGAAGCCGTGTTCCACGATCCCGCCCATCCCTACACGAAGGCGCTCGCGGGAGCGTTCCCGGCGATCGGGGACTCGCGCTTCCGAGGCAAGCCGGCGGGCCTGGGTGGCGACCCGCCGGACCCCCAGCACATCCCGAGTGGCTGCCCATTCCATCCCAGGTGTCCGGAAGCGGTGGCCGTGTGTCCGACCGTCGACGCGGAGCTGTGGGCGGCCGGGGAAGACCGTCGCGCCGCGTGCGTTCACGTCTCGGGAGCGCCCGTCCTTTCGGAGTCGCGGGAGTGAGCGACACGACGACGGAGCGAGCCGGCCCGGTCACAGGCGATCCTGTCATCGAGGTCCGTGGTCTCGAGGTGAGCTTCTCCGGTCGTACATCCCTCCTCGGTGGGCTCGCGAAGAAGAAGGCGGCCGTTGCGACCGCGGTTGACGGCGTGGATCTCACCCTCCACGAAGGTGAGGTGCTCGCTCTGGCGGGCGAGTCCGGGTGCGGGAAGACGACGACCGCCCGCGCGATCATGGGACTCATCCGGCCGAACGGCGGCCAGATCTCCTTCCGAGGGAAACCTCTCGGAAGGAAGCTCCAGTCCTACCGCCGGGTGGTCCAGATGGTGTTCCAGGACCCGACCGCGTCCTTGAACCCGAGGCAGACGATCTATGAGAGCGTCGCCGAGGGATTGCGGATCCACAAGATCCACGAGGGGCCGAACGGCGAGGGCGAGGAGGAGTTGGTCGCGCGAGCGCTCTCGCGGGCCGGCATGCGCCCACCCGAGCGCTTCTACTTGCTCTACCCGCACGAGCTCTCGGGAGGGCAGCGCCAGCGAGTCGTGATCGCGGGAGCGCTCGTGCTCGATCCGAGTGTGATCGTGGCGGACGAACCCGTGTCCAACCTGGATGCGTCCGTGCGCGGTGAGATCCTGCAACTGCTCCTGGGGCTGCGCGATTCGCTGCAGCTGTCGATCCTGATCGTGACGCACGACCTCGGTCTTGCCTGGACCGTGGCAGACCGCGTCGCGGTCATGTATCTCGGAAGGATCGTGGAGATCGGCCCGGCCGAGGAAGTGTTGTTGCGGCCGCGGCACCCGTACACGAAAGCCTTGCTCGACGTGGTCCCCGAGGCAGGCGGGATCGACCGACCGATCCTGCAAGGGGAGCCGCCCGACCCGACTCGCGTGCCGGCCGGGTGCCGGTTCCACCCGCGGTGCCCGGTCGTCGCGTCGGGGGAGGCGGCGAGCCTCGGCATCGAAGAGAGATGTCGGGGGGAAGATCTCGGACTGGAGGAGCTCTCCGCCGGCCACTTGGCCGCCTGTTACGAAGCGTCGCTGCGGCGAGGCTCGGTCACGCCTCCTCAGCAGCATGACCCGTCGGCGAGCGAAACTCCTCGGCAGGTCGGCCCATAGGCTCCGACTGCGAGGTCTCCTCCTCCGAAGGTTGATCCCCGTTGCCCTTCAAGACACCGAGGATCGCCTCCATCTCGGAGTCGGGGAGCCGTTGGTCCGGATGCATGCCCGTGGCGCGCGCGGACGCGAGGAGGGTCCGGAGGTTGGACTCGGCCATATCGACACGGTGTTCCAGTTCACGGGCACGCTCGGCGAGTGTCCGCGCGCGCCGCTCGGCCTCCACCCGCATCTCCCTGTTCTGACGGGCTTCTTCCCGCGATGTCTTCAGCTGGGCGCGGAGCTGGGAGACCTCCTGGCCCAGCTCAACGAGCCGATCCACCGTCGCTCGGCCGAGGTCCGAGTACGCGAGACCACCACGACGAGCCGCGCCGGTGTCCTCCTGCTGCGTGCGGGAGCGCCTGCCTTTGCGGTCGATCGTCTCTCGCTCCCCTTCGGCGACGGGCGAGCCGTCCAGGAGACGGTAGGAGCCACCCGCGGGCTCCAATCGGCGCCTCGCGACAAGGGCCCGCACTGCACGAGCGATCGACAATGGATCGGGGAAGCCCAATTCCCTGCCAAGCTCCGCAGGCGTAGCTTCCAGTAGTGCGCCCTGCTCAGTGCGATCCGCGACAGCGGCGAGGAATGCATTGACGCGCTCGAGGCTCTGCTCGTTCACAGACGGATTCTCTCCGATTGTGAGTGCGATGCGCCAGTTGTGCGGAAGCACACCCTGATGAGCCCACCGGATGAGGCGAGTAGTCTCCGCCCGGTGGACCGCCTCCCTCTGTCCGGCCTTCAGATCCTGGATCTCTCGAGGGTGCTCGCGGGACCGCTCGCCACCCAGATCTTGGGCGACCTGGGCGCCGACGTGGTCAAGATCGAACGTCCCGGGGATGGTGACGACACCCGCCACTGGGGACCGCCCTTCGTAGGAGACGACGCCGCCTACTTCCTGTCGCTCAACCGGAACAAGCGCTCGGTCTCGGTCGACCTCAAGAGCCCGGAGGGGATCGACGCGATCCGCCGCCTCGCCACCCGCTCCGATGTCTTGATCGAGAACTTCCGGCCGGGCCTCATGGCCGAGCTCGGGCTTGCCCTGGAAGACCTCCGTCGAGGAACACCAGGACTGATCACCTGCTCGCTCACGGCGTTCAACGAGGAGGTGCCCGGCGCGGCCGGTCGCCCCGGCTACGACATCATGGTCCAGGCGCTGTCGGGACTCATGAGCGTCACCGGCGAACCGAACGGCCGGCCGGTCAAAGTCGGAGTCGCCCTTCTCGACGTGATCACGGGACTGCACGCGGCGATCGGCATCCTCGCCGCTCTCCACGAGCGAGAGCGAACCGGTCGGGGACGACACGTGAGCGTGTCGCTCTTCGACGCGAGCGCGGCAGCGATGGTGAACCAGGCTGCCAACCTCCTGATCGGCGGGATCGTCGCCGGGCCGATGGGAACCGCCCACCCCAACATCTGCCCGTATCAGGCGTTCCAGGCGTCGGACCGGCCGTTCATCCTCGCAGCGGGGAACGACCGGCTCTTCGGCCGAACGTGCGAGGTCCTGGGACACCCCGAGTGGGCCGACGATCGTCGCTTCGTCACGAACGAGGAGCGAGTGCGCCACCGCGAGGACCTGATCGATCTCCTCGATGAGGCGTTCGCGTCCAAGACCGCGGCAGAGTGGATCCACGCGCTCGAAGGTGCAGCCGTGCCCTGCGCCCTCATCCGGTCGATGGACGAGGTCTTCGCCTCGCCCGAGGGAGCTGCACTCATCGAGTCGGTGCTCGACCCTGGACGGGGGACGACGCTCCGTCTCGTTCGCAATCCCATCCGGTTCGACGGCACGGTCCTCGACACGCGGCATGCGCCTCCACTCCTCGGACAGCACACCGACGACATCCTGCCTGAGACGTGACGGCGATCGATCGATGGCGGGAGCAACTCGAGCGCTGGGCGATCCCGGCCGAGATCATCTCCGCTGCTCCCGAGTCCCCGTACGGTTTCCCGACGGAGCTCTTCCGGATGAGAGGTCGGCATGCGACCGTCGCAGCGGATCCCACGCCGACGACCGTGAGAGCGCTCGAGGGACTCCCCGACGGAGGACGCGTGCTCGACGTCGGGTGTGGAGGAGGCGCCACCTCTCTCCCCCTCGCCGGGCGCGCGGGCGTTCTGGTCGGTGTCGATTCGCAGGAGGACATGCTCGAGGGCTTCTTGTCGAACGCCCGCGCGGCCGGCGTCGACGCCGAAGTGGTTCCGGGACGATGGCCCGACGTCGCCGATCGGGTCGACCCGGCCGACGTGGCGGTCGTCGGACACGTGCTCTACAACGTGGCGAACCTCGAGCCGTTCGCGCGGAGCCTCGCCGCCGTCGCCCGAAGTCGGGTCGTCTTCGAGCTCACCGACCGCCACCCGCTCCGATTGGATGAATGACCTCTGGCTCCGATTCCACGACCTGCAACGCCCCGAGGGGCCGACCGCACAGGATGCTCTCGACGCGCTCACGGAGCTGGGCCTCGACCCGGTGATCGAGCGCTGGGTGAGGCCTCCGGCCGCGGGGGGCTTCGAACGGAAAGACGACGCGGTCGCACTCATGCGACGGCGTCTCTGCCTCCCCCCGAACCGTGACGGTGAGCTCGCCGACGCGCTCGGCTCCCGACTCGAGGAGCGAGAGGGACTGTGGAGCACGGGGCCACCGAACCAGGAGCTCGCGACGATCCGGCTCGGCCGCTAGCGGCCGAGCCGGATCGTCGTGACGGACGCGTAGACCTCGCCCTCGGGATCCTCGATCCGCTTCGGCTTGCTGGCTGCGGCGCCCGCTCGCTCCGGGATCGAGAAGCGGAGTGTTTCCAGCGTCTTCAGGAATCCACCGAGGTCTTGCGATCCCGCCGGTTTCCTGCCTGCGTCCTGGAACCGGAGGTCGAGCTCGTCGCCGTCGCGGATGCCGACGATCGCGACCACGACCCGCCGGGCCTGGACCTGCGCGGATGGGAAGTCGCACTTCGCGCCGGGCTGGAGCCGCGCGACGCCGCGTCCGTCGACGCGACCCGACTCGGTCAACTCGATCTCGCCTTCGAGATGCCAGTCGCTCCTGCACGATCCCCCCACGTGATACGTGTGCGTGGTCCGGCTGGCCATCGTGAGCGACCAACGGACGAGGTCGACCGTCGACGGGCTCGGGCTCTCGCTCGGAAGGGCAACGGGATCCCGAACCCCAGGTGGGAACGGGTTCGTCCGCGACGCGATGAACGCGCCGACCCCGGCGCACAGCAGCAGGATCCCGGTCCACAGGAACGCCTTCTGCCATCCGCGCATCGACGTCATCATCTCGCAGCTGCGGGGGTGCGCCGCTACAGACCCAGCCCGGTCATCAACGCCCTGAGCGTGAGCCCGAAGCTGATGAAGGAAACCCACGCGAACGGCACCCAGCGCTGGATCGGCCGATCGATGCCGATCGCGCGCGCAGTGCCCTCCCTCGCAACCACGTGTGCGAACACGAAGAGCAGCAGAGGCAGGTAGCCGTAGATGTAGTGGAGGGTGCCCCCGAAGACTCCTTCCGCTTCGAGCCGACGGCCCATCAGGAGCAGGATCGTGCCGAGGAGCGCCTGCGCGCCCGCGGTGACTTGCGCCACCGTGAGCCAGGTCCAGAAGGCGTCCCCGGGCTGGCGTCGCGCGATCTTCGCCCCCAGTCCCCAGATCCACCCGAGCGCGAAGATGGCGACGACCGCGAACCCGATCACGCGATGCAGCGCAGACACGGCGCGGATACTACGGACCCGGCACGGAGACGCTCCTGCTAGAGCCTCGAGATCACGAGCGCCGTCGCGAGGAGAGGCATCGCGAGGGCCAGAAGCTTCAGCGCGGCCTCCGGCGCCGACCTGATGATCTCTGCCCCGATCGGCTCCGTCGTGCCGTCGTGCAGCGTCATCGTCCCCTCGACGGTCACGACCCTGCGACGGAGCCGGCGGACGGGAGTCGACAGGACACGCTGAGCCGCGCTGATCGCGACGCAGGCGCCGGCGATGAGAACGGCCGCGGCCTCCAGCCTCCCCTCCTGCGCGAACGCTCCGGTCAGCGCGGGGAATCCGCCCCACGCGACCGCGAACCACAGGTCGGAATGGAACATGCCGCCCAGGAGCTCGAGGTTGTAGGCGACGACGAGGAACGCGCCGGCGACGATGAACACCGCGAGCCACGCCGAGACTTGCACGATCCCGACGACCCCCACGGCAGCGGCGCCTGCCAGCGAGACGATCGCGAGGCCCTGAAGCACCCGGTCGGAGATCGAGGTCCCCAAGGGTCGGCCTCGAAGCTCGTCCAAGGCGTGTGCCGCAAGACCCACTCCCAGGAAGAACCCGAGCAGGCTCATCCCCAGGCGATAGAGGTCCACCTCGGCCGCGGTCGCCGCACCGATCGCGACATACGAGAGGTGCCACAACGTGTACGGCGGATGCAGGAGCGTCCACCAGTCCCGCCACCCGCCGGGTGCGAGCGCGTAGAACGCGGGCCGGCTCTCGCTCATCTGCCCTTCACCCCCCAGAGCCACGACGGCGGAGCCGAACAGGAACGTCCGCGTCCGGACGTGCTCTACGCCTGCACGCTGGAACCAACGCACCCACTCCGCCAGCGGATGTGCGGCGACGAAGCGCGACACGTTCGGCCCGAGGAAGGAGGAGGTGCGCGCCCACGCGGGCGACACGGCCGTCCCGAGGATCGGCATCACCAACCTGGTGTGCATCCACCATCCCGCCCGAGCCGGGAGCGCGTCCGGAACGTGGAACTCGAGCATCGCGATCGAGCCTCCGGGGCGGAGCACCCGCGCGAGCTCACCCACGGTGCCGGCGGGGTCTTCGACGTATCGCAAGAGGTAGGTGAAGGTCACCGCGTCGAACGAGCCGTCTTCGAACGGGAGGCGCTCGGCCCGCCCGAGGACGGGAAGGATGCGGTCCTCGAGACCGGCAAGCCGGTTCGGGACGCCCCCCGCTCGCAGCATCGGCTCGCTCTGATCCAACGCGACGACGCGGACGTTCTTGCGCGCGGCCAGCTCACGAGAGACGAGCTGCGTGCCGGCGGCGACGTCGAGGGTCCACGATCCCGGAACCGCGTTCGTCTTCGACACGAGGAAACGTCTCCATCGCCCATCCTGACCGAACGACAGCAGCGCCCCCGTGCGCTCGTACTGCGGGGCGATGCCGGCGAACAGCCGTTGCGCGAAGCGGTTCGGATCGGGCGCCATCGCCGCCGAGCCTGCCTACGCCCACCCCAGGAACGCGGGGACGTCCGCGAAGGAGGGCAGGACGTGATCAGGACGGCCGTCGGGGTGATCCTCGTCGCCATCTCGATACTTCCCGGTGCGCACCAAGATCCCCGTCAGCCCCGCGGCCTGAGCCCCCAAGATGTCGTTCACGATGTCGTCTCCCACCATCGCCGCACGGTCGGCGTGCACTCCGAGCATCGCCAGCGCCGCGTCGAAGTACGCCTTCTCCGGTTTCCCGCAGATGATCGCCTTCGTGTTCGCAGCTTCCTCGAGCCCGGCGATGTAGGCGCCCCCGTCCAATTCCCAACCTTCGCTCGTCTTCCAGAAGAGGTTCCTGTGCATGCCGACGAGAGAGGCGCCGTCCATCAGGCGACGGAAGATCTTGTTCATCGTCTCGTAGGTGAAGTCATCGCAAGCGCCGCCGATGACGACCACGTCGGCGTCCTCGACGGCTGCGAGCTCGATCCCGGCGAGATCCTCGGTCGCGTTTCCGTCCGAAAGCACGAAGACCTTCGCTCCGGGATGTGCATCCCGGAGGTAGGCGGCCGTGGCGACGACGGCCGTCACGATCTCCTCGTCCGCGACATCGAACCCGGCGTCCCTGAGCGTGGCGGCGAGATCGGCGCGCGTCTTCGTCGTCGTGTTCGTGATCATGCGGAACGGCACGCCGCCTTCCCGGAGGCGACGCAACGCATCCACGGCCCCGGGCAACGCCTCCCACGAAACGGCGAGCACGCCGTCGATGTCCAGAAGCAGCCCCTCGATCGCCACGATCAGGAGTGTGCCATCACAGGCGGATCCCGAGCGAACGGCGAGCGCTCTCGATCGCGCCATCGCCTTCCTGCCCTCGCTCTCGCCGACGCCACTGCTGATACGGCGCGATGAACCGGTACTTCGGTGGAAGGAGCGGCCGCATCGTGCGGAGCGCAGCGAACGCCGCCCGTACCTGAGTCCGTCTTGTCGGGCCGAACGGGAAGCCGTACCCCTCGCGCAGATCGGGTGGAAGCGTCCCGAACGCGAGTCGCGCGACCGCCTTGAGCACCGGCCGCCATTGGGCATCACGTGGGGGATCGAAGAACAGGTGCGCGACATCCCGCGCAGCGTCCGTCACGAAAAGCTCTCCCGATCGGGCGGTGTCCGCGACGTATGCCTCGAGCGCCGCCACCGTCGGCGGGATCCGTTCCCGGGGAAGTCGCACCAGTTCGGCCGAAAGCATCTGCTCCTCATGGAAACGCTGGCGACCCGCCGAGTCGAGGGCCCCGACCGTCAGTCGTTCGAACCGGAGGGCACTCTCGACGAGGCACGCATGTACCCACAGCAGCAACTCAGGGTCCAGGGCGTCGTACGGCCGTCCGGTCACGCGGTCGACGCCGTTGATCCGCTCGTGCACCTCGTTGATGCGTTCGGCCGCAGCATGTGCCTCGGCCTTCGTGCCGAAGGTGAGTGCGTACTGCAGCACCAGGGTTCGTTGGAGCCGCTTCCAAGGGTTGCGTTCGTACATCCCGGTCTGGTTCGCACCGGCGACCACCAGTGGGTGCGCCGCCTGCATGAGCATCGCCCTCGCACCCCCGAAGAGCACGGTGACCTCTCGGTGGACCTGCCAGGAGACGCTCTTCGGTCCGAAGTACCCCTCGTCGCTCCGCACGCGACAAGGGTAGCGCCACCTCCAGGCTGGACTCCCGCCGGGGGCCGTGGAACGATGCTGTCGGATCAGCCGCCGAGTCGGAGACTTCCCCACGTGATGTTGGTCCTCATCGTGATCGGCTTGGCCGTCTGCGTCGGGTTCATCGCCGGCGGCAGCCTCCGACCGTTCGACCGTCTCAGGGTGCACTGGTGGGGGATCGCCCTTGCCGGCCTCGCACTCCAGGGGATCTCACTCACGAGCGGCATCGGCAAGCAGGCGGGCTGGGCAGCCCTCGTCGGCTCCTACGGGCTCTTGCTCGCGTTCGCAGGGGTCAACCGCCGGCTCCCGGCATCGTGGCTCGTGATGGCCGGATTGGTGCTGAACATCCTCGTGATCGGTGTGAACGGCGGGATGCCCGTAGGCACCAGTGCCCTCGAAACGGCGGGTGCCGGCGCCGAGGGTCTCATCGGCGCGGGCACCGCGAAACACCACCTCATGGGTCCCGGCGACACGTTGACGGCGCTCGCGGACGTGATCGGGATCCCGCCGCCCGTCGGCGCCGTGATCTCGATCGGCGATGTGCTCCTCTACGCGGGCGTCGCGGTCCTCGTCGTCATGATCATGCTCGGACGGTCGGGCGAGAATCGCCGGCCGCCGGCTCAACTGTTCCCGGGATATCGGGGGAAGCACCTTCCGCCGGACCGCCGCTTCTCCCGTCTGACGCCTCAAGCGAAGGCTCCGACTGGAGGAGAGATTTCGGGAACCGAACCGTGATCGTCGCTCCCTCTCCGGGTGCGCTTTCGACCTCGAAGCGACCGCCACCGACCTGCGCGCGTTCACGCATCATCGCCATGCCGAAGTGACCTTCTGGGCCGGGGGCTTCGGTGTCGAAGCCAACCCCGTTGTCCTTCAGGCTGAGCACGATGTCGTCGTCTTCCTCGCGGACCGCGACCCACACGTCTCGTGGTTGGGCGTGTTTCAGGGCGTTCATCATGCCCTCGCGGGCGATGTGGTACACGAGCAACGCGATCGGAGCGGGGAGTTCGATGTCCTCGACGTCGCGATGGAAACGGATGGAGGAATCGCGGCCGACCTCCTCGGTGAACGACTCGAGAGCTTCCGCGAGTCCCTTCGCACCGAGTGGTGATCGGTGCAGGTCCCGGATGAGCGCGCGGATCCGGTCCGACGTCTCTTGCTTCGAAATACGGATCTTGTCGAGCTGCGTAGCCACGTCCTCCGTCTGACCCTTCTCCAGCAGCTTGCGCGCAACGTCGACCTGGATGGAAAGTCGGAACAGCACCTGGGCGAGGTCGTCATGCAGGTACCCCGCGATCTGGAGTCGTTCGTCGGCTCGTTCCTCGGCCATCGCGTTCGAGAGCGAACGGAGTACCTGCTCGCGATCCTGAAGTTCCTTGTGAGCTTCCTCGAGCGCCTGCGATCGGAAGAACATCTGTCGCGCAAACAGCAGCGGAGCAAGGATGGCTGGCAGCGCCCACACATCAACACTGTTGTACAAGATTGCCAGACTCAACCCAACCAGACCGAGTCCGAAGTAGCTCAACAGGAATTCACTCAGGCGCCCAATTCGCAGTTCCTTGGCCACCTGCCGGATGGGCACACCCGTTCGAAGACTGACGAATGTGGCAACGAGCCCGCTATTCACTGCGTAGTCAACCAAAGAAGCTCCTGCGGCCGCGAGCAAAAGGACCGCCCATGGTCCGGTGGCCGTTTCCCTACCGAAGCCCGTTAGTCCGTGGAAGAAGGCGCTCGCCGCAAGAACCGAAAGAGCGACCTGGCATCGATTGAACAACGCCCGGAGGAGCGTCACTTCACGTCTGAACTCTCTGGGATCCGACGCACCGACGAAAGCCACGGCCGCTGCCGCGGCTGGCTCGTAGAGGAACGCCACGACCATCAGAAGAGGAAAGCCGACACTGATTGTCAGCCCCCGCCAGGCTGGAACTGGGAGTAACTCCACCAATCCGATGAGAGCTGCCCAGAAGATGAGCTCGCCCCAGTAACGGTGGAACGCAATGGGGCCGTGGGCAATGAGGATTCCTCCTCCCACGAGGGTGGGAACGGCTACAAGGAGTTCGAAGGCGATTACCTTGCGTCGATCTACCTTTGCCGGATTCGCCTTCATGGACGTCAATCTTGGCGGTCAGAGCCAGAAGCGCAAGCAGCCCAAAGTTCAGCCGAAAAGACCCCTACAGCATGCGTCGTACATGACCCCTACAGCATCCTTCGTAGCTGCATCGGCGTCCTTGCCTATCCCCCGTTTGCCATCGATATTCACTTCTGGAGTCCCCCAAATGGGGGGTCTGGATAGGTCATAAGCGGGACTGCCTTGTTGGGCCCGTGACACGAGAGGGGGATCGGCATGAAGGTCGTGCGACGGATCGCAATCGCGCTCGGCTCTCTGCTGGCTGTCGCTCTGGCCGGCGGCGCCCACTGGCGCGGCTAGACAGACCGAACATCAGAGATTGAACCAAGGGGGGCCCTGAAGAGGGTCCCCCTTCCAGTTGCGAACTACGAATTCCTAGGAACGCTTGCCGCCACCGTAGTGCCCAACCCCAGTCTCGAATCGATAAGCATCGCCCCGCCGGCCGCCTCAATCCTTTCCTTCATTATCTGCAGACCGAAATGTCTGTTGCCATCTACCCCGAACCAGTCGAACCCAGATCCATCATCCGTGACGCTAACGCGAACCATGGTTTCGTCCCCCCAAAGTCGCACGTCGATTCGTGAAGCCTGGGCATGCTTCGCAGCGTTGTGGAGAGCCTCGCGAATCACCTGGTATGCGAGCAACTGAGCAAGAGGAGAACTCTCGAACTCTTCTTCATCGATCGTGACGGGAGGTGCCCCCGCGGCTGATAGCTGGTCGACCAACATGCGAACAGTAGGAATCAGCCCGGCAGCTCCAAGCGGTGACCGACGAAGATCGCCCAAGAGATCTCGGATCGCTCGCTGCGCGGCGTCGGTTGCGAGGAGAAGCTCAGGGAGATCGTCATCCAGCTCCAACAGCCTTCCGGCGGCTAGGTCTTGCTTGAGAACCTGCCCCATTAAGTGAACCTTGAAGAGAGACGGAAGAACCTCATCGTGCAGCTCACCGGCAAGAGCAAGCCGTTCATCCTTCCGTTCACGCGCCATCTCTCCCGCGGCACCGCGTAGCGCGACATCCTTTTGACGAAGGCGCTCGGTTGCGTTGAGGACCTGCTGAGTCTGACGGAACATCTCCCGGGCGAGGACAAGGGGGGCGAGGAACAACAGGAGCGCCCACACTCCTCCAACGGCAACTGCGGCAGCAAGTGGCAGAGCAAGGAGACCAAGAAGCAGGTAGCCGGCAAGGTAATGCGAGGGCGACGCGCCGAACATCCTCAGCAAGACCCCCCTCGGCGTCAATCGATCCTCGATCGAGACGGCGGAAGCTACAAGTATGAAGTTGCTGCCGGCGTCCACTAGAAGTGCAGCTGTCCCAGGAAGAATGACGCTGGGCCAATCGAGAATCGCGCCATCCAACATGTGGAAGAGCGCAGATCCGGCCATAACGCTTGCCGCCACTTGGCTCCGATTGAATATCGACTTCGCCAATGAAACGCTGCCCCTCAGTTCTCGCGGATCGAAGGAGCCAATGAACGCGACTAATGCCGCTTCGGTTGGAAGAAAGATCATGCCGGCCGCCAAGGTCACAGGAAAGGACATGCTGACGCTCACGGAACCCCACACGCGAACCGGAACAAGATCGACGGACGCCACGGTGCCAGCCCACAACGCCAGCTGAAGGAGCTCGGCATCATTACCTGCGAGACGCAAAGCACCTGGGGCAGCCACAATCGCAGTTAGGAGGCTAACGGTCCAAAGAAAGACCTTGGCCAGTGGTGGCTCGTGAGTCCCTGCATCGAGGTTCCGCCTCTTGTGACGGATCGAGACCGACATCTTCCCCCTCCTCCCGAGGGCTATTGCGGTCTCCCGGCTACCGCGGCCAGTGAACGCTCGATGTTGTAGCCCATCCGCTGGACACCGAGCAATAGGACTGACAAAACTTCCCCGTGAGTCAGAGTCGGCTCGCCGTGCGAGACTCGATCCGACATGAAGGCTGAACCCGAAGAGGACCCGAAGAGGCGCCGATCCCCCTTCCGAGACGAGGTCTGGGGGGACGAACCCCAGGAGGTCGATGCCTCAGAGCTCGTCGAAGAGATAGAGACGACGCGACCGGAGCTGGCCCGTCGATGGCATGACCACCCGACCTTCGTCCCGTTCAAGATCTTGGCCCGCTTCGTAGGCCGCAACGGGAAGAGGGTTGCCGTCACGATCGCCGGCTTCGCCGTGCTCCTTGCCGGCGTCGCCATGCTCATCCTTCCCGGTCCGGGCATCGTCGTGATCCTCGCCGGCCTCGCCATCCTCGGTACCGAATACGTCTGGGCTCAGCGCCTGCTCAGGATCGCCAAGGAGAAGGCGAACCAGGCGAAGGATGCGATCCTCCGAAAGAAGGCGGAGGAGGAAGGCGGAGGGGAAGGCACGCCTTCGTGAGTCCGGGTTCGATCCTGATCGGCACCTCCTCTTGGACCGATCCCACGCTGATCAAGGACGGCAACTTCTACCCGCCCGGGACCAAGACCGCCGAGGGGCGACTGAAGTTCTACGCCTCGAAGTTCCCGCTGGTCGAGGTGGACTCGACCTACTACTTCCCTCCGTCCGAGCGGAACGCCGAGCTCTGGATCGAGCGCACTCCTTCCGACTTCACCTTCAACATCAAGGCGTACTCGCTTCTCACGAACCACCCGACGAAGCCCGAATCCCTCTACGGCGACATCAGGGAGGAGCTCCCGAAGGAACTCCTCGAGAAGCGACGTCTCTACCGAGACAAGCTCCCGGACGAAGCGGTCGAGGAGGTTTGGGAGCGGTTCCGCCTCGCGCTCTATCCACTGCATTCCGCCGGGAAACTCGGAGCGATCCTGTTCCAGTTCCCGCAGTACTTCACGATCTCGCGGAAGAACAAGGCCTACATCGAGGAGGCCGTCGAGCGCTTGCCCGACTACCGGATCGCGGTGGAGTTCCGGCACAAGTCCTGGCTCGAGGAACGCAATGTCGAGGAGACGCTCTCCTTCCTGAAGGAACGGAACCTGCCGCTGGTCTGCGTGGATATGCCCCAGGGATTCGATTCCTCGATGCCGCCGATCGCCGCGGCGACCGCGGACGACGTTGCGATGGTGCGCTTCCATGGACGGGATCCGAAGGCGTGGCAGACGAAGAGCGAGAGCGCCAGCGAACGCTTCCGGTACGACTACGAGAAGAACGAGCTGCAGGAGTGGGTGCCGAAGATCGAGGGTCTCGCGGAAGAGACGCGCGAGACGCACATCTTGATGAACAACTGCTACCGCGACTTCGCGGTGCGCAACGCGAGGGATCTCGGGGCGATGCTCCATCTGGACCTGCCGGAGTAGCGCAGTCGCTCGGTAGGCTCCCGAACGTGGAGAAGCGCTGGAAACTGGTCACGATCGGCGGGATCCCGATCTACGTCACGGTCCCGTGGCTCTTCTTCGCTGCTTTCGTTGTCTTCGCCACATACCGAGGCTTGGCGAGTACACACGCCCTCACCGAGCAACAGGCGGTCGCCTGGTCCTTCGCCAACGCCGCGCTGTTCTACGGGAGCATCGTCCTGCACGAGCTGGCGCACGCAGCGACGGCGCGCGCCTTTCACCTGTCGGTGCGCGGCATCACCCTCGTCTTCTGGGGTGGCTACACAGAGACCCATTCGACCGAACGGGGACCGCTCGCTTCGTTCCTGATCTCGGCGGCAGGTCCCCTGACCACGCTTGCTCTCGGGGGCGGGTTCTGGCTCGCTGCCGTGGCAACCGATGGCGTGCTCTCGGCGATCCTCGACAACCTCGCGTCCCTCAGCCTTCTCTTCGCCGGACTCAACGCGCTCCCCGGGTTCCCCCTCGACGGTGGGCGGATGTTGCTGGCGGTGGTCTGGGGGATCACGCGGAACCGTTTCGTCGCTCTCCGGATCGCGGGGTGGGGAGGTGTCGCCGTCGGCGCCGCCCTCGGGCTCGTGGGATTGCAGCACCTGAGGGAGCAGAACGGCGACTGGCTCGTCTTCGCCTTCATCGGATGGATGTTGATCAGCCAAGGCCTGCAGGTGACCAAACAGGTCCCCGTGCTCGAAGCCCTGTCCGGCGGACGGGTCTCGGAGGCGATGAGCCCTCCCCCGGCGCCGATCTCCGCCGACGCGACCCTGCTTCACGCCCTGGAAACCCATCTGCGTGCGGATCGTTCGACGGAGTTCCCGGTCCTCGACGGATATGCACGCGTGATCGGCTCGCTCTCCTTCTCGACGGCGGCGAGGATCGGTGGGAGCGACCCCACGAGAGGTGTCCGAGAGGCCATGACCCCGCTCGAGCAGGCACGATCCGTACCGCCGGATCTGCCGCTCGATCGGGCCCTCGAATCGATCGCCGGGAGCGGGCAGGCGCTCGTCCTGGAGGGCGAGCGCCTGCTCGGCCGCCTGACGACGAAGGACATCGACCGGTGGTATCAGCGGCGGATCCTGGGGCAGCCCGTGTCCGACGAGGCGGGGAATGTCCCGCCTCGGCCCGACCTCGGGGGTGTCGGCGACTGGGGGTAGCATCCGGTCCGTGAACCCCCCCTTGTCCCCCGATGCCCGGCAAGAGGCCGTCCTCGCACATGGGGACGGCGCACTCCTTGTTACCGGTGCCGCAGGCACCGGGAAGTCCTCCGTCCTTCGCGAACGGTTCGCGCGGCTCGTAGAGAGCGGGGCGGACCCCGAACGGGTGGCGCTCGTGGTGGGGTCGCGTCGCGCGCGGCAGACCGCGCGCGACGCGCTCATCGCGCGGCTGCCCTCGTCGCTTTCCAGTCTTCAGGTCTTGACCTTCCACGGCCTGGGGCATCTGATCCTTCGCGAACGCTTCTCCGCCCTCGGATACGCCGAACCTCCCGAGGTGCTGTCGGCCGCCGACCAGTTCGCGCTCGTGCAGGATCTGCTCCAGGGGCAAGATCCGGCGGAGTGGCCCGCATACGGGCACCTCCTCACCCTCCGTGGGTTCGCCGATCAGATCCGTCAGTTCCTGCTTCGAGCGCAGGAGGCTCGTCTCACCCCGGAGGAGATCGGGTCGAGGGCGGACGCTCGGGGGCTCACCGGTTGGCACGAGCTCGCGACCTTCTATCGGACGTATCTCGACGTCTTGGATGCCGACCGGCGCGTGGACTTCGCGGCCCTGATCGGCCGGGCCGAGACGGCAGCGGCGTCGGGTGCTCCGCTCCTCGACCACCTGCTCGTGGACGACTACCACGATGCGACGTTCGCGCAGGAGGCGCTGGTGTCGTCGCTCCGTGTGCACGATCTGGTGGTCGCCGCCGATCCCGAGGCCCACGTGTTCTCGTTCCAGGGCACGACGGCCGTGCCGTCGCTTCGGTTCACCGAGGTGTTCCAGGGGGCGGTGCATATCGAGCTGAGCACCCCGCACCGAGCTCCCCAGGCGATCCGCATCGACGCGTGGAGCGCGTCCCACACATCGGAGGAGTACGCGGCCATCGCGCGCGAGCTGCGCCGACTCCATGTGGACGACGGCGTCGCCTGGGGAGACCTGGCCGTGGTCGTCCGACGCCAAGGTGCCCATGTGGGAGGCCTGCTCCGCGCGCTCGACGACACACGTGTGCCCAGGACGGCCCCCGAGACCGGCGTCTCACTCGCCCAGGAACCCGCGACGAGGCCGTTCGTCCTCGCACTGCGATTCCTCGCAGCGAAGGAGGACGAGCGGAACGGCCTCATCGAATCGGTGCTGACGTCGGATCTGGTCAGGTTGTCACCCGCTGCGGCACGCGGCCTCCTGCGCGTCGCGCACGCTCGGACCGGCTCCGTGGGGAGAGCACTCGAGTTCACCGACGGCTTGACCGCGCAGGAAGCCGAACAGGTGGAGCAAGTACGAGGCGTCCTCGATCGTGCCGCGGAAGCGGCGGACCGCTCGGTCCTCGACACGTTCGCCATCCTGTGGCGCGAGCTGCCGTGCTCGCGCCGCCTGGTCGACGGAGGCGACGCCTCCGTCGAGTCGCGGCGCGAGCTCGACTCCGTCGTCGCCTTCTCGAGCGCGGTGGCGGAAGCGGGCTCAGCCGCCGATCCGTCGGTCGAGGCGTTCCTCGCGTCGGTGGACGCCGGGGAACGCGGCCCGGGCTTCTCGGCGTGGGAACGCCGAGAAGCCGACGCCGTGCAGGTCCTCACGGCCCACGGAGCCGCGGGCCGTGAGTTCCACACCGTGATCTTCGTCGGCACCGTGGAAGGCAACTTCCCGAGCCTGTCCCGGCCCGAGCCGATGTTCGACCTCGATGCGCTCGACCGTCTCGTTTCCCAGTCGGACCGCAACCGCGCCCGGCTGGAGGACGAGCGGCGGTTGTTCCGGATGGTGCTGGGTCGTGCCCGGGAGCGCGTCGTCCTCATGGCCAGCCGCGCGCATGCCGACGAGGCATCGACCGGATCCCGGTTCGTCGAGGAGCTGGGGGTCAAGTGGTCTCCCGTACCGGACCCGGGGCTCGCCGAGCCGATCTCCGTCCGCGAGGCCGCGGCCGTGTGGCGAAGGACGCTCGCGGACCAGGCGGTTCCCGCGGCCGAGCGACTCGCGGCGCTGGACGGGCTCGTCACCCTCGGCGTGGATCCGCGGCGCTGGTGGTTCCAACGCGACTGGACGGAGACGGGACGTCCGTTGCATGAACACCTCCGCGCGTCCTACTCCAAGCTCGACGTGCTGGACAACTGCGAGCTCCAGTTCGTCCTCGGCTCTGAGCTCGGACTCGGGCGGCCCGTCGGATACCAGGCCTGGGTCGGATCGCTCGTCCATCGGATCATCGAAGACTGCGAGAAGGGGGAGGTCGCACGGACGCTCGAAGCGCTCGCCGCCGAAGTCGACCGGCGATGGCGCCCGCAGGAATTCCCCGCGAAGGCCGTGTCCGAAGCATGGCGCGCGCTCGCGAAAGGTCGGATGCTCCCCAACTGGTTCGAGCGCTATGGCGCACACCCGGCCTCGGCCACCGAGCGCGGATTCGAATTCGACTACGACGACGCGAAGATCGTCGGATACATCGACCGCATCGGTCCCGACCCCGCGGGATTCACCCGGTAGCCGCATCACGGACTACAAGACGGGCAACCCCGATCGCGCGCCGAAGGCCAACGAGAGCCTCCAGCTCGGGATCTACTACCTGGCCGTCCTCGAGTCCGCGGAGCTGGAGGAATTCCAGCCGGTCTCCGGCGTCGAGCTCTCCTATCTCAAGGGCCACTGGCGCACCGGCGAGCTCGAGACGAGGGAGTGGACGGTCGGCACGACCGATCGCGAAGAGGCCTACCAGAACGCGATGCGAGAGAAGCTTTCCGGCCTCGTCGGTGAGCTCGGACGCCTCAACGAGACGGGCTCATACCGACCCAATTACCAGGCCAATTGCTTCTTCTGCGAGTTCCAGTCGCTCTGCCCGCTCTTCCCCGAAGGCCGGCCGCTGTTCGATGTCGGCGACCTTGCGATCTCCGTGAAGAGCCCGACATGAGCGCGACCACGACGTATCCGCAGGAGATCCTCGACGTCCTCGGCGGGCGGGCTCCCACGGAGGAGCAGTGGCGCGCGATCACGTGGCCCCTCGAGCCGTACGTGCTGGTCGCAGGCGCCGGGTCGGGGAAGACCTCCGTCATGGCGGCGCGCGTGGTCTATCTCGCGCTCGTGGCGCTGGGACGGCTCCCCGCGGATCATCAGGGCGTCCTCCCCGGCAACGTGCTCTGCCTGACGTTCACCAACAAGGCCACGGAGAACCTGCAGCAGCGGGTCCGCCGCGCGCTGGCCGGTCTCGATCTCCCCGACGGCGAGGAGCCCGAGATCACCAACTACCACGGGTTCGCGGCCCAGCTCCTCGATCGTCACGGCGTGTTGATCGGGATCGAGCCCAACCAGAGGGTCCTGACACCGGCACAGCGGGTCGAGCTCTGCGCTCGGGTCCTCGATCGGATGACCTTCGAGGTCGTCGAAGCCCAACGGCTCCCAGGAGTCGTCGATCGGATCCTGACCCTCGACGATCAGGCAGCCAATCACTTCCGATCCCCCGACGAGATCGTCGAGTTCAACGAACACCGGCTCGAGGAGCTCAAGGATCATCGCTCCGATCGCGCGTATGGCTCCGCGAGAGAGCGCATCGAACTGGCGAGGGCATGCGCCGTCTTCCGAGAGCTCAAGCGGGAGCTCGGCGTGATCGACTTCGGCGATCAGATCGAGCTCGCGCTCAACATCGTCGAGCAGCACCCTGAGGTCGCGCGCCAGTATCGCGATCGCTTCGCCGCGGTGCTCCTCGACGAGTACCAGGACACCAACGTGGCACAGGCCCGGCTGATGGCGGGTGTCTTCGGCGACGGACACCCGGTGACGGCAGTCGGTGATCCGGATCAGAACATCTATGCGTGGCGCGGGGCATCGTTGTTCAACCTGCTCGAGTTCCCGAATCAGTTCCGGAAGGCCGACGGTACCGAGGCGACCAAGCTTCCTCTCTACACGAACTTCCGCTCGGGCGCTCGGATCCTGGAGGCCGCGGACGTCCTGATCGGTGAGCTCCCCGCGCAGCAGCGTCCCGACCCGGACAAGCGACTCGTCCCCTGGGAGGAGAACGGGACCGGGGAGGTCCACGTGGCCCGCATCTCGGACGAGGTGAAAGAGGCCGCGTGGGTCGCGGATCGCATCGTCGCGCTGCACGAAGCCGGCGCGGCCTGGTCGGACTGCGCCGTGTTGTGTCGCACCTCGCGACTGTTCCTTTCCCTGCAGCAGGCCTTCAAGGAGCGAGGGGTGCCGGCGGAGATCCTCGGGCTCGCCGGGTTGCTCAAGATGCCCGAGGTGGTCGAAGTGCTCGCGTACGCGCGCGCGACGCTGGACCCGTTGGCCAGCGTCGCGCTCGGCAGGATCCTCCTGGGACCCCGGTACCGGGTCGGCTTCAAGGACCTGGCGCTGGTGGCTTCGCTGGCCAAGAACAAGAGCTATGCCCTCCGCGAGGAGGACGAAGCCGAGGGCGAAGCCACCCCCTTCCTCTTCGCGGAGGCGCTGGAACACCTCGAGGAGGTCGAGGGGATCTCGGAGGAGGGGCGGGCACGCCTCGAGGAGTGCCGCCAGGAACTGGCGGCACTCCGAGTCGAAGCGCGCCGCCCGGTCGGTGAGTTCCTCGGCGAGATCATCCGGCGGACCGGGATACTCACCGAGCTCGACGCACATCTGGACGTGGCGTCGGCCGCGACGGCGCGGCGCAACCTCGCGGCGTTCCTCGACGAGGTCCACGCGTTCTCGCCCGTCCAGGGCGAGCTCACGCTGCGCGCGTTCCTCGAGTACGTCGACGCCGTCGAGAACCTCGACAAGCAGGAATGGTCGCCGGTCCAACCCTCGGAGGAGGACTCGGTCAAGGTGATGACGATCCACGTCGCGAAGGGGCTCGAGTTCGATCACGTCTTCGTGCCGGGTCTCGCGAACGGCCTCCTGCCCAACACGACGATCCAGCACAATCCGGCCGAGCGCGGCAAGTCGATGGACTTCGAGCTCCGAGGCGACGCCTCGTACCTCCCTCGCTACGACGGCAACCTGTCGGCGTTCAAGAAAGACCTGAAGAAGCAGGAGGAGTACGAGGAACGGCGGACCGCGTACGTCGCCATGACCCGCGCCCGCCGGACCCTGCACGTCACCGGCGCCCACTGGTACGCGGAGAACCTTCGCGCCAAGGAAGCCGGGCCGTTCCTCCGCGAGCTCAAGGACTGGGTCATGGAGACCAAGCACGCGACGTGGGATCCGGGCGCCGACATCGACGAGGAGAACAACCCGATCCTGGGCTACCGCGAACGGTTCGTTCGAGACTGGCCCGGTCCTGCGCTTCCCGCAGGATCGGATGCCGTGTTCCCGGAGGGGTGGCGACACGCCGCGGTCGTCGCGAGCGACGACGGCGGCGTGCAGGAGTCGCTCCTGGACCCACTCGATGAGGAGCAACGGGAGGCATTGGATCGGCTCTCGGCGGATCGCCGCGGGCTGGCGCTGCATCTGAGAGAACGCGAGGAGGCGGAGGGCACAGGTCGCGAGGTCGCCCCCCCGCAGTCCGTCTCCGTCGGTGGCGTCATCGACTATGCCCGCTGCCCGAAGCGGTTCTACTGGACGTCGGTGCGGCCGCTTCCACGCTTCTCCGGACCTGCCGCGCGGATCGGCACCGAGATCCATCGCTGGATCGAGCGGCGCTCATCGGGACAGGGGCAACTCCTCGAGCTCGACGACTCTCCCGACCTCACCTCCGAAGAGCTGGCGGATAAGCCGGGCAAGGTCGATCGGCTGCGGCAGGCGTTCCTCGCCAGCCGATTCGCGGGGAAGGTCCCGCTGTTCGCGGAACGTGCATTCCTCCTCCGGATGGAAGGGTTCGCCGTGTCGGGACGGATCGACGCGGTGTTCGGCGAGTCGGTCGAGGCGCCGTGGGAGATCGTCGATTGGAAGACCGGACGACGTCCGTCAGCGGACGACCCACTCGCGGGACTCCAGCTCGAGCTCTACGGCCTCGCGAGCATCGAGGTCTGGGGGAAGCGCGCCGAGGACCTCACGCTCACCTACCTGTACCTGGCCGGTGGGGAGGAGGTCTCCCATCCGATGGGCGATCCTGACGAGGTGCGGGCCCGTGTCGCGGAGTCGCTCCGGTCGATCGGCGCGGGAGCGTTCGATCCGATCCCCGGCCAATGGTGCCACCACTGCGACTTCCTGTCGTTCTGCGAGGCCGGCCGCGCGTGGACGGCGCAGGAGGAGTGAACCCTCAGTCCGCCGCGTGGGACACGAGACGTTCGATCTGTTCCGGGAACCGGCGGTAGTTCGCAGCAGGGTCGTAGCCGCCGACGGTCACGCCGGGAACGGACCGCGCGACCAGGCCCGTCTCGGCAGGAACGCGGATCTGCGCGACGGCCCGGAACCATCCGAGGTCACCGGGTTGCAGGACCGACTCACCGCTCGTCCCGGGGTATCGCAGCGATGGATCGTCGACGACGACCGGGATCGGGCGGAACGCCCGTTCGATCGATGCCTTGAGCTCCGGATCGTCCGCCTCCACGACGGCTCGGCCCCCCAGCCACGTCGCCGACGCGACCGCGGGTGGCGGGGGCGGGGGAGGTGGGGGCGGGCCGGGCGGAGCCTGCGGAGGCGCAGGCTCGGTGGGTTCCTGAAGCGGATGGAACTCGACCCGGAGCGGGCTCAACGGGCGAGTGAACGGTCGACCCGGCGGACCATCCTCGCCAACGATGCGAGGAGCGCGCGCGCGAGATCGGCGTCCTCTTTGACCAGGCGGAGGAACGAGGCTCGCGTGAGCCGAAGGAGCGACAGCGGAGTCTCGGCGACCACCGATGCCGATCGCGGGCGCCCGTCGAGCAGTGAGATCTCGCCGAAGTGATCCCCGGGGATCAAACGGTGGAGCGTCCTGCCGCCGGACACGACCTTGGCTTGCCCGGAAACCGCGACGAAGAACGAGTCTCCCGGCTCGCCTTCTTGGATGACCGTGTCCCCCGCGTTGAATTCGACGGTTGACGTCAGTCCCGCGATCTTCTTCAGATGCCGCTTGGAAAGGGACTCGAACAGCGGCACCGCCGCGATGATGGCATCGAGCTTGGCCTTCGCCAACGTGACCTCCTCGGGAACGCAGCGCAGCAAGCCTAACGGGTTCGCCGCCCGCGCGTGTCGGCGACCGTCGTTAGGGTCGCCGACACGAAGGAGTGGTGGCGTGGTGACCATGGCCAAGGACCCACTCCCCCTCGTGTTCGATGTCCACCCCGAGCGGGAGGTCATCGCCCAGGGCGAGCCCTATCCCGATGCGTGGGTGGTTCGATACGGGGCGCTCTTGATGGAGCTGGTCGACCCCGAAGGGCATCGGCTGGCGCTCGACGTCCTGGGGCCGGGTGACCTCGTAGGAGGTCCTGTCGCCTGGACGGCGGACGCATCGGTTCGGGCGCTCGTGACGAGCGGACTCTTCCCGGCCGGGCCGATCGCCCTCCGCGACGGCCTCGCCCGGCGCTCGCGCCGTGCGGCATGGCTCGCTTGCTCGGTCGCCTGGGATCCGGATCGGGGATCGCCTCGCCGCCAGGCTGGACGACCTCGCCGATCGATTCGGCCGGCCGGTTCCGGGAGGGCGCTGTCTGGAGCTGCCCCTCACGCAGGAGCACCTCGCCGGATTGACGGGTGCCACCAGGGAGAGCGTCAATCGGGCGTTGGCCGAGCTCGCGGCGGCCGGACGCGTGGAGAGGAGGCGCGGACGCTACGTGATCCGCCCGGCCGACGCACCCGACGGGAAGGTGCTCCTACCCCTCGGCCTGGAGCATCGCGAGGGAGCATGAGCTGCAGTACCGGGCCTTGCCCTTGACCGTCCGGCCGCAGCGCTGACACGTCCTCGGCGTGGAAGCGACCCACGGACCGTCGTCCGCCTTGCCGATGCGTTCAGCCCGCCCCTCATCGACGAGCTTCAACAGGTGTGCAAGGACCGAACGTGCAGCCAACGGTCGCACCGCCTTCGGATGGTCGGCGTAGATCACCTCGACCATCTCCGCGATCGTGCGCGGTCCGTCCGCGAGTGCCGCCAACACCTGCGTCTCCCGCTCATCACGATGCGCGAGGTACTCGATGAGCTTGTCTCGCGCCCGGAGTACGACCGGCCCGTGGCCCGGATAGATCGTTCTCGCGCCGAGCTCCGCCATACGCTTGAGCGATCGGAGGTACGAGACGAGCTCCCCGTCCGGAGGATCGATGAAGCTGGTGCCTCGGCCCATCACCGCATCGCCTGTGAACAGGGCGCCGCTGTCGGGCTCGAAGAACGCCAGGTGATCCGAGGTGTGTCCGGGCGTGTGAACCGCGGTGATGTCGAGGGCGCCGGCGCGCACGCGCTGGCCGGTGCGGAGGGCCTCCGCCCCGGGCAGCCGGTAGGCATACAGGGGTGCGCCCACGAGCTCGGCGAAGGGGGCCGCACCGGGCGCGTGGTCCGGATGGTCGTGAGTGACCAGGACGGCGCCCACCCGGCCGGCCTCAAGTGCGACACCGGTCAGATGCTGGGGCATGTCGGGTCCGGGATCGATCACGATCGACGGCTCGCTCCCGACGATCCACGTGTTCGTACCCTCCAGCGTGTACACGCCGGGGTTCGGAGCGAGCACTCTCCTGACCGGGATCATCAGTCTTGAGAGAAGACCGAGCGGGGCAGCCGACCGAGCTCGTCGTCGTCGGGTTCACGGGTAGAGATCTGTAGCCGGAGCACCTCTTCCGCGTCGCGACAGTCCGCGAGCGCGCTCATCGTGAAGTGGGTGGGCCAGTAGAACAGGACCTCCTCGGACTCCCACGCCGACATCAGCGAGCGCGGCGACGCCCACCAGGCCTTCGCCGCCTCGACGCCGTCCGCCACGGGATCCGCCGCCTCGTCCATCCGCGCCGCGTAGTAGCGAGCGTCGAAGCGAACCGGCACCTGCTCGGGCGCGATCCACCTGGCGACCTCGGGGAGTCGTGCGATGGGAGGAGGGGCGTCGTGGATCCGCGCCAGAGGGCGATCGCGGTCGACATCGACGATCGCCTCCGACGTCACCGCCAGCCCCACCTCTTCGACCAGCTCGCGGATCGCGGCCGCGCGCGAGGCCTCGTTCGCGTCGCCGAACCAGCGCTTTGCCAGGCTCGAGTCGGCAGGGTCGACGGCCCCTCCCGGGAAGGCGACATACCCGGGCAGGAACCGGTGATCGAGCGTTCGTTCGATGACCAGGACCTCCGGTCCATCCGAGCCATCGCGAACCCCGATCACGGATGCCGCCTGGCGGATGACCTCACTCACGGGTTCGATGCTACCCAGGAGCCCGTACCCTGGAGCTCGTGGACGTGCGCGACGCCATCGCGAGCGCGATCCGGGAACGCGGCCCCATCACCTTCGCCGAATACATGGAGCTCGCGCTCTACGGCTCGGGAGGCTTCTTCGAACAGCCACCGATCGGTCCCGACGGTCATTTCGTGACGAGCCCGCACGTCCACCCCGTGTTCGCCGAGCTGCTCGGACTCGCCATCGTGGATCTGCACGGCCGGCTCGGCGAACCCCGCCCCTTCCGCGTGACGGAGGTCGGAGCGGGCGACGGCACGCTGGCTCGACAGCTCGTCGACCACCTCCGGGACCTGGACGTTGCCTACACGGCGGTCGAGACGAGTCCAGGCGCTCGCCGGGCGCTCGATGCGATCGACGGGATCCAGGTCGCGGAGCGCCTGGAGGCGTCTCCGCAGCTGATCCTCGCGAACGAGCTGATGGACAACCTCCCGTTCCGCCGTCTCCGAGGCACGGCCTCGGGGACGAAGGAGGTCATGGTCGGGCTCGATGGGAACCGACTCATCGAACACCTCGGCGAACCGTCGTCGGGCGACGACGTCGCCCTCGGAGACGGAGAGGAAACCGTGCTTCCCGAGGGAGCGCTCGCATCCATCGAGGAGATCGCTGCCCGGCTCGCCCACCCGGGCTACGCGCTCCTGATCGACTACGGCGGGGTGGGCGAGCCGGGCGGGCCACCGCACGGCTATCGCGAGCACCGGCCGGTCGAGGACCTCCTGAACCGGCCCGGCATGACCGACATCACTTCCGGACTCGACTTCGAGCTCATCGGGGCACACGCGGAGAAGCATGGCCTGATCGCCTTCCCCAGCGTGACGCAGCGCCACGCGCTCACCGCGCTCGGCTTCGACCGATGGGTTCACGAACAGCTGCGCTTGCAAGCCGATCTCCTCGACCGCCGGGAAGGGGTCGACGCGGTGAGAGCGTGGAGCGGACGGAGTCGCGCGACCCTGTTGGTCGACCCGTCGGCGCTCGGTCGGCTCCGCTGGCTCCTCCTCGCGACCCCTGGACTCCACGCGCCGCCCTGGATGTGAACGACCTCAAGCAGGGTATCCGAGTCGACCTCGCCACCACATGACGGCGCGGTACTGCAGCCACAGGATCGAGGCGGTGAGGATCAGCATCACGGCCGTGGCCGCCGACGCGTACCCGTAGCGGAGGTACTCGAACGCGTTCCGGAAGACGAACAGGGGGAGGTAGGTCGTCGCGTACGGAGGCGGCCCACCTTCGGTCACGATCAGCGCGGGCGCGAACGTCGCCTGCAGGCTGAGGATCGTGTCGCGCGCCACGATCAACAGCAACGCCGGGGCCATGATCGGGAGGGTGACACGGGCGAACCGGCTCCACCGCCCCGCCCCGTTGATCGCCGCGATCTCGTGTAGCTCCTGGGGCACGTGGCTTCGGGCGATGAGCGCGATCAGGGCACCCTCGCCGAGCTGGAACGCGCCCATGATGACCACGGCCCACCGGGCGGGTGTCCCCTGCGTGAGCCACGACGGCGTCGGCAGGCCGGTAGTCCCGAGAGCGAGGTTGAGCGGCCCGTACACGGGGTTGAGGATCCACAGCCAGACCAACGCGTACGCGGCGTCCGGCATCACGCTCGGGATCAGGACCGCGACGCGGCCGGCCGCTTGCAGCCGGCCGCGCCGGTGGAGCACCAGCGCGATCCCGAGCGCTCCGAGGAGCCGGATCGGCACGGCGGCGGCCGCGTAGAGCAGCGAGTTCCGAAGGGAGATCCGGAAGACGGGGTCGCCGATCAGCTCCCGCACGTTGGCCAAGCCGACGAAGCGCGGGCGCCGCACCAGGTCCCATTCGTAGAACGACATGGCGAGCGATCCGAACGCCGGCAACAGGACGAGCGCGATCACGCCCACGAGGAACGGCGTCGCCATGAGCCACAGGACCCGGCGATCACCGGTGTCCATCAGACCTCTGCGCGGGCGAACAGGTCGCGGGTCTGGGTCTCGAGTTCCACCGCGACCTCGAGACCCGATCCTCCGCCGTAGTACGCCTCCTCGAGCAACCCGTTCGCCGCGTCCTCGATCTCCGGCCAGGTCGAGATGTTGGGGACGGATCGGAGGAACGGGATCTGGTCGAGAAACGCCTGCGCGTTCGCGGGAGGCGCGTCCGGGTCGAGGAAGGAGGAGCTCTCCGCCACCGACCGCAGCGACGGCACCGTCCGGCCGGCCTCCGATGCGATCCCCTGCCCCTCGGGCCCCAGTGCGAACTCCATGAACCGCCACGCCTCGTCCTTGGCGTCCGACCCCTCCGTCATGCAGTACGCGTCGGAGTGCAGGACCGAGGCGGGCGTACCGAGCGTCGGCACACCGACCACGTCCCACTCGAAGTCGGTGATCGTCCGGAGCGTGGGGACCACGCGCCGCGACTCCATCAGCATGCCGAGACGACCGTTCAGGAACCGGCTCACGAAGTCCTCGGCCTCCGCCTCCTCGTCCGTGGGGGTGACGCCGGCGGTCCGGAGGTCGAAGAATCGGTCGAGCGCGGCGACCGCTTCCCCGTCCAGGGCGAACCGGGTCGGCGACGCCTCGTCGTCGACCAGCCGCCCTCCGTTGGACCAGATGAATGGTGCGACGCGGATGATCTCGGGATCCACGCCGAGGCCGTGCGTGTCGACGGGTCCATCCCCATCTCCGCGGGTGAGCGTCTTCGCCGACGCAACCATTTCCTCCCACGCCCAGCCATCCTGCGGGAGGTCGATACCCGCGTCCTGGAACAGATCGGCGTTGTAGTACACGACGAGGCTCGAGACGTTCTGCGGCAGACACACCTGTTCCCCGTCCCACCGGAAGGGCGTCAGCGCCGTGTCGAAGAAGTCACCCTCGGAGAACGCCTCGGAGTCCTGGAGATACGGAGCGACCGGCTCGAGCGCTCCCTTCGCGGCGAACTGACCGTAGAACCGGTAGTTCATCAAGAAGAGGTCGGGCGGCTGTCCCCCCGCGATCGACGTGGACAGCCGCAAGATCAGATCGTCGCGCTCGGCGAACGGGATCAGGTTCGCCTCCACGTCGTCCTGCGCCTCGTTGAACCCGGCGACGACGGCACGGTACGCCTCGATCTCCTCGGCGTCACCGGAGACCATCACCGTGATCCGTGTGGCCTGGCCGGAGGGCTTTCCCTGGCATGCGACGCTGGCCACCAGCAACAGCGTCCACGCTCCGAACCACCAACCGTTCCCCTTCCGCATCACACCCTCCGTTCGAAGAGATGACGTTGCACGATGAACGCGGTGACCACCGCAGGCACGATCGCAACCACCGCGGCGGCAAGCATCAGGCCTTGATCGGTGGGCGGCAACTGGGCGAGCGAGACGAGACCCAAAGGCAACGTGAACCAACGCTCGTCGTAGATGTACAGCAACGGGTCGGACAGGTTCCCCCACGAGACCACGAACGCGACGGCGACGGCGACAGCGACGGCGCCTTTCCGGAACGGAACCACGACGTGCCACCACGTCCCGAACGGCCCGAGCCCGGCCTCCGTCGCGAGATCGTAGATCTCGCGAGGAACCGTGTGGTAGCTCCATGCGAAGAGCAGGACCAGCAGCGGCGTGACGCCGATGAACGCCGGTGCGATCAGTGGCATCGGCGTGTCCGTCACGCCGAGGAGACGGAACACCACGAGCCGCCCGACGAACACGGTGCTCGCGGGGATCGCGACCGCGACCACCGTGACGCCGAGCAGCAGGAGTGCAGCGCGACGCGGCAGCCGCGCGATCGCGAACCCTGCGCACGACGCGACCAGCGTGCCGACCGGCACGGCGATCGCCGCGACGAGGAGCGAGTTGACGAGCTCTCGATGGAGCACCGGCCTTTCCAGCACGTCTCGGTAGTTCCGGGCTCCGGCGCCCGAGGGCCAGAGCTCGATCGACGTCGGTGGCGCGGTGCCCGGGGGCCGTAACGAGCCGAGGATCGCGAGGAGGAGGGGAGCCAGGAACAGCGCCAGGACGAGCGAAGGCGCGATCAGGGGAAGGGCCTCCGATCGCAACCGGTCCCGCGGGCGCCGATCCACCGCAGGAGGGTACCCGCGAGGCACCCGGTTCCGGGGTGGCGCGTGCCCACCGCACCGGTCTACGATTCGGTCCCGTTGGCTCCGAGGACCGTGCCGGTCGATCCGGCCGTTGGGAGGCGAAGGTCATGCAGTCGAGGATCATGTCCGGAGTGATCACGGTGTTCGCGTTGGTCGTCCTGGCGACGTTCGTGTCGTTGGCGGCGAAGGCGCCTACCGGCAACGAGGGCCTGGGACGTGCCCCCGGCGGGGTCGAGGAACGGCTCGAGCAGCGGCTCACGACGGACATGCGACTCGACGCCCTGCGTGAGGCGAAAGCCGAAGGGAAGTTCGGACGGCGCGAGCAGGTCGTGCTCGCCGCCGCGCCCGGCTGGGCCGGCGAGCAGCTCATGAACGTGAGCACCGACGACTGGGAGCCGGCGATCGCGGCAGACCCCAATGCGCCGTTCGTCTACATGCTCTCGACCCGGTACGCGCCGAAGCCTTGCTCGGGCAACTGCCCCACGCCATGGATGGCACTCGAGATCTCCTCGGACGGAGGTGCCACCTGGACCCAGGGCGCACCCCTGTGCGCGTGCAAGGGCTCGGGCCAGTTCGACCCGATCATCGAGGTCGTCCCCAACACCGGCCAGGTCTACGCCGTCTACATGAACGGCTTCAACGTGGTCTTCACGAAGTCGACGAACCACGGGCAAACGTGGTCGACCCCGGTCAAGACGTACGGCCAGGTCTCGTGGAACGACAAGCCGGTCCTCGCGATGAGCAACGACGGCGTGCATGTGTATATCTCGTGGAACGGTCCGAACGCCGGCGACCCGTGGGTCGCCCAGTCCCACGACGGTGGTGCGACCTGGACCCAGACGAAGCTCGTCGACGGACCCAGGTACTTCTTCGCGTACGACGCCGACGTCCTGCCGAACGGGACGGTGGTGTTCTCGGAGAGCAGCATCCTCTACGGCGGACAGGGGTCGACCCCCTCGGGTCCAGGTGGAGCACAGGGTGTTCGTCTCCTCCAACCAAGGGGCCTCTTGGCAGAACGTCCTCGTGGACTCCGTGGAGATCGGCGAGTCGTGCGTGGCCGCCGGATGCTCCTCGGACTTCTACATCGGCCACAGCGGCGTGTCCGCCGACGCGTCGGGCAACCTCGTGATGGTCTACGACGGTGCGACGACGCCGGGAGGCAAGCAGCTGATCTTCTCGAAGCGATCCACCAACGGCGGCTTGACGTGGTCGGCTCGCACGACCCTGTCGGTGGCAAGCGAGCAGTCCACCGCGCCAACGGTGGAGTCTCGTCTCGCCGGGGACGTGCGTGTCTGGTACGCGCAGACGAACGGAGGGAATCACGACGCCTGGAACATCTGGTACCGGAGTTCCGCCGACGGTGGCGTGAGCTGGACCGCGCCGGTGAACATCTCCGATGCGACATCGGGTGCCGCCTACAAGACGGCCGCCGGGTTCCAGGAGTTCTACGGCGACTACGGGGAGATCGCCATCACGAGCGCCGGCAAGACCATCGGTGTGTGGAGCGAGGGCTTCAGCTACTCAGGGCCGGGAGGGGCCTGGTTCAACCGGCAGACCTAGATCGCTACGAGGTCCAGTCCGAGAACTCTTCCTTCGCGGCGAGCTCGTCGAGTTCCTCGACCTCGGCGAGCCGACGGAGCTCTGCGGCGGCCGCAACCGCGGCCTTCTCGGCCGCCTTCTGGTCGCGGAGCATCTGCGCGTACTCGGCCTGTGGGATGTACACCGGCGTGGGGTAGTTCGAGTTGAGCGGCGGCGGTTCCGATCTGGTTCTCGCGGGCGGGCCGACCGGGGCCTCAGGGGCGGCGATCGGCACCTCCACGAGCTCGGGGGCGGGATCTCGGCGGGATCGCCGACCCGATCGGCGTGTCTCGGTCGGTTCGGCGCGCTGTGCGTCATCCTGCACGACCGTGCCTTCCGGTGTGAGGCGGACTGCTTTCAGTGCGGCGCGCAACGCCTTCCGCTCACTCCGCTGCTCTTTCCGTGTCGCATCATCGGGCAGTGGGTCGGGGGCGTGCGGTGCAGAGATCGGTTCGGGCGTGCCCTCCGGCGTGAGACGGACGGCCTTCAACGCGGTGCGCACGGCCTTCCGCTCGCTTCGTAGCTCCTTCCGCGTGGGGTGATCCGTCAGCGGGTCGGGAGCGTGGAAGACGGGAACCGCCGGCTTCGGGAGTCCTCCCGCCATGGCGCGCTCCTTGAGTTGATTCAACTGGTCCGCGGCAGAGAGTTCCTGCCCTTCGTCTCCGTAGGGATCGAGCTCCGCGGGATCAAGGGTCCCGGGGAGCGGGACGTGCCGGTCGTCTTCGAGGATCAGGAGGATGCGCGCCTCGTCATGACTCCGCTCGCCCATGAAGCCGCCGACCAGTTCCCAACCGAACCGTTGCGTTCGCACGACGCTGACGATGGACACGGCCTCCTGATCGAGCAAGAGCCCCGGCTTCGTAGCGCGGAAGACGACGAACGTGGCGGCGAGCATGACGATGGCGCCCACCGCACGCATGGGTGTCGACATGGGAGCGATGAGGAACATCAGTGCGAGACCCATCGGGACCAGGGCGTAGAGCTGCGACTCCAGGCGCCAGCCTCGCGCCCAGACCTCGAGCGATCCGTCATCCGCGATGCGGGTGCGGAAAGAGCCAACCTGCTCGGTATTCATCCCCGAAGTGGTATCGGCCGGAAGGCGACGGAGGTTGAGCGCCCCCGGGCGACTATCGGTCGACGTCGCCGACCACGAAGAAGATCGATCCGAGGATGGCGATCAGATCGGGCACGAGCGTCCCCGGAAGCATCGCCGGGATCACGCTGACGTTGGAGAACGACGCCGTCCTCATCTTCAGCCGATAGGGCTCCTTCTTGCCGTCCCCGACGACGTAGTACCCCATCAGCCCGAGAGGGTTCTCGGTTCGGACGTAGATCTCACCGTCCAGCTTCAGGGTCTTCGGGAGCTTGGCCGCTCGGAACTCGCCCGGCGGAAGGCGGTCCATGCACTGCTCGATGATGTTGCAGGACTGCTTCATCCGCTCGATCAGGACCCAGAGGCGGTCGTAGCAGTCGCCCTTCAGGCCCACCGGCACCTCGAACTCGACCTCCCCGTACTTCTCGTAGGGCTCGTCCTTCCGAGGATCCATCGCCACGCCGCTCGCCTGGAGCACCGGGCCGGAGGTCCCGTACGCGACCGCCATGTCGACCGGAAGGAGTCCGACGTCTCGTGTCCGGGCGTAGATGATCTCGTTGCCCATGATCAGGGTTTCGAATTCGCCGATGCGCTTCCTCGTCTCGGCGAGCACTCTCGCAGAGCGCTTCAGGAAGCCCGCGGGAAGGTCGTCCTTCAATCCCCCGACCCGGCAGTAGGAATGGTGCATCCGCGCACCGGTGGCGGACTCCATCAGATCCTGGATCATCTCGCGCTCCCGGAACGCGTAGAAGATCGGGGTCATCGCGCCGAGCTCCAGAGGATAGGAGCCGCTGAACATCAAGTGGTTCAGGATCCGGTTCCACTCGGCGAACATCGTCCGGATCCACTGGGCGCGCTCGGGCACCTCGATCCCGGCGAGTCGCTCGACGGCGATCGTCCACCCGAGCTCGTTGTTGAACGCGCTGATCCAGTCGTGCCGGTTCATCAGGACGAGGACCTGGCGCGCGTCGCGATACTCGGCCAGCTTCTCTGCGGCGCGGTGCATGTATCCGATCACGGGCTCGGCCTTCGTGATCACCTCGCCGTCGAGCTCCAGGATGACCCGGAGAACCCCGTGGGTCGACGGATGCTGCGGTCCGATGTTGAGGATCATCTCCTCGGTGGAGAAATCCCCGCTGGGAAGGACCTCGACGTCGAGTCCACCGCCCCGGATCATGGAGGTGACCTGGGAACTTTCGAACGCAGCCCGCTCGCGGATGTCCATCCGCGCGTCATCCTAGCGGAGCGGCCGCGAGACCATGACGATCGACGGAGGACCTCGATCGAGGCGATAGGCTGCCCGAACCATGGCCGTCGACCTCCGCCGGAAAGTTCCCTCGGTGGATGCGCTCCTGCGTTCCGATCCCGCGCGGAGGGCCGCGAAGTCGCTCGGGCGGCCGCTCCTGAAGCGGACGCTCGAAGAGGTGCTCGCGGAAGTGCGATCGGCTGCGGCGGGGGGCGAGGATCCCCCGCCGGAAGAGATCCTCCTGGCCAGGGCGCTCGGGCGCGCCTCCCATGCGGCGCAGGGGATGGTGCCGGTGATCAATGCCACCGGTGTCATCCTGCACACGAACCTCGGGCGCGCGCCGCTGCCCGAGCGCGCGGCTCGGGCAGCGGCGCGCGCCGCCCGCTCCTATACCGACATCGAGGTGGACCGGGAGTCCGGGCGTCGCGGCAAGCGCGGCCGCCACGCCGAGACACTTCTCACCGCGCTCACGGGCGCGGACGCGGCCATGATCGTCAACAATTGCGCCGCGGCACTCCTGCTGGGGATGGCCGCCCTCGCCAAGGGGAAACAGGTCCTCGTCTCTCGCGGCGAGCTGATCGAGATCGGTGGGGAGTTCCGGATCCCCGACATCCTCGCGGCGTCGGGAGCTCGGCTCGCCGAGGTCGGCACCACGAACCGGACCAGGGTCGGCGACTACCGGGCGGCGATCGGGGACAAGACGGGTCTGATCCTCAAGGTGCATCCGTCGAACTACCGCCTGGTCGGATTCACGGCGGCGCCCTCGACGGCCGATCTTGCCGCTCTCGCCCGCAAGCACGGCGTGCCCTTCCTGTTCGACGTCGGCTCCGGGCTCCTGCACCACGGCCACGGTCATCCCGCCGACGAGCCCAGCGTCTCGGACGCGCTCGCCGAAGGAGCCGATCTTGTCACCTTCTCGGCCGACAAGCTGCTCGGCGGGCCTCAGGCCGGCATCCTTGTCGGGCGAGCGGACCTCTTGGACCGGTTGCGCCGCCACCCGATCGCCCGGGCCGTTCGCATCGGCCGGATCCAGATGGCGGCACTCGAACAGGTGCTCGCGATCATCGCCGCCGGGCGGGAGGCGGAGATCCCCGTCTACCGGATGCTCCGGGATGCCCCCGACACGATCAGGGCCCGCGCGCATGTCCTTTCCGAGACGATCGGCGGGGAACTCGAAGGGGCGCGGGTCGTCCGTTGCGAGTCCTCCGTCGGTGGCGGCTCGATGCCGGGGACCAGCCTGCCCTCGTGGGGCGTTCGGATCCAGGTTCCGGATGCACCCGCCTTCGCCGCCCGACTGCGCACCGGCACGCCGGCGGCGTTCTCGCGGATCGAGGATCGGTTCATCCTCCTGGACTGCCGGACGTTGACGGATGCGCAGATCCCGCATCTCGCACGGGCCGTGCACTACGCGCTCGAAGGCGACGAGGAACACGGACACGCCCTGCACGGTGACGATCGCCAGCAGGATCCGAGCGGAACGGACGCGCACCACGACGTCGACGCGTAGATGAACGAGCTCCGCGTCGTGGCCACCGCCGGCCACGTCGACCACGGCAAGTCCTCGCTGATCGTACGCCTCACCGGGATGGATCCGGATCGTTGGGAGGAGGAGAAGCGGCGGGGACTCACGATCGACCTTGGGTATGCCTGGTGTGAGCTTCCCTCCGGGCGCGAGGTCGGCTTCGTGGACGTGCCGGGCCACGAGCGATTCATCGCCAACATGCTCGCCGGCGTCGGACCTGTCCGACTGGTGCTGTTCGTGGTCGCCGCGAACGAGGGATGGCGTCAGCAGTCGGAGGAGCATCTCGCGATCCTGGACGTCCTGGGTGTGGCGGGGGGCGTCGTCGCGCTCACGAAGCGCGACCTCGTCGACGAGGACACCCTCGACCTCGTGGAGGAAGAGATCCGAGAGCGACTCGAAGGCACCGCCCTGACGGCAGCCCGCGTCGTCCGCGTCTCGGCCGAGACGGGTGAAGGCCTCGACGACCTTCGGACGGCGCTCGACGAGCTGCTCGCGAGCGCCCCGGCTCCCACCGAGGAGCGAGCGCGATTGTTCGTCGACCGCGTGTTCACGATCGCCGGGGCGGGGACCGTCGTCACCGGTACGCTCGACGGCGACCGCCTCGCCGTCGGTGACGAGGTGGAGCTCTACCCACGCGGGACGACGGCCCGGATCCGTTCGCTGCAGACGCACAAGCGAAGCGAGGACTTCGCGGAGCCGGTGACACGCGTCGCCGCGAATCTCGTGGGCACCGGCAAGCAAGACCTCGCGCGAGGCGACGTGATGGGCGCGCCGGGCGCCTGGAAGCCGACGACCGTCTTCGACGGTGTTCTCCGCCCGGTCCGGGATCTTCCACACCCGATCACCTCGCGGGGCGCGTTCAGGGTCCACGCCGGCGCTGCGCAAACCGATGCCAGGCTCCGGATCTTCGGTCGCTCCCGTCTCGAGGCGGGACAGGAAGCCTTCGTCCGGATCACGACGACTCACCCGTTGGTGCTGGACGTTTTCGATCGCTTCGTCCTTCGCGAGTCCGGCCGCCAGGAGACGCTCGGGGGTGGCTCGGTCCTGGATCCGGCGCCACCGCGGCGCGCCGGACCCTCTCCGCAAGACCGACTTGCCCGGCGCGCCGCGGCAACTCGTGAGGACCTTCCGGCGATCCTCGCGGACGAGCGAGGCGCCGTCCGTGCATCGGATGCGCTCGCGCTCACGGGCTCGACCGCCGGCGTCCCTCAGGCGGGCGAGTGGTTGCTGCGAGACGGGTTGCTCGAGTCGGTCGGCACCGCGCTCACCGCCCATGTCGATGCGTTCCACCAGGCGCATCCCTTGGAGGAAGGGGAGCCGCTGGCGTCGGCTCGTCGTGTGCTCGCCGCCGCGCTGCGACCCTTCACCGGACCCCCGGAGGCCCGACTCGTCGAGGCCGTTCTCGATCGGCTCGCCGCAGACGGACGCCTCGAGCGCACGAGCACCTCGGTCGCGAACCCCTCACATCGACCCGCCGACCGGGAGAGCGACCCGATGATCCAGCGTCTGGTCGAGGCGATCGGCTCCGAGCCCGCGCAGCCACCGACCGTCAAGGAGCTCGTGTCTCAGGGCATCGGTCGCGACGCGATCGACGCGGCCGCCAGGGCCGGCCTCGTCGTGCGCGTCGCCCCCGATCTCGTGTTCATCCCTGCGCTCATCGAGCGGGCCCAGGCCGTCGTCGATGCAGCCGGCAGCGCCGGCATCACGGTGAGTGCGTTCCGAGAGGCCCTCGAGACCAGCCGGAAGTACGCCTTGCCGATCCTGGAGTGGTTCGACCAACGGGGCGTGACGCGCCGGGAGGGCGACCTGCGTTACCCGCGGTCCGTTCCGTCCGATCCCTGATCCCCGGTCCGATCCCTCCGGTCCATCGTTCCCGGTCGGCGGTCGCGTCCTACCCGGAGACCTCGGCCGTCATCGTGATCTCGATGCTCGCCCCGAGAGGCAGCGACGCCACCCCGATGGCCGCCCTCGCATGCCGTCCGTCGGGTCCGAGCACCGCGATCAACGCATCGCTCGCTCCGTTCGCGACACGGGGGTGTTCGACGAACTCCGCGTCGGCCGCGACGAACACGGTGAGCTGCAGGACCCGCACGAGCCCATCGAGGCTCCCCCCGAGGTGGTGCCGAAGCGCCGACAACGCCTGGAGGGCCGCGCGCGCGGCCGCCTCCTGCCCCCTCTCGACAGAGACCTGGTTGCCCAGTCTGCCCGGATGCAGCAGCTGACCGTCCACCATGGGCACCTGTCCCGCAACGAATGCCAGCACCCCTGCCTGGGTGACGGGCACGTAGCTGGCGACGGGCTCGGGAACCGGAGGCAGCTCGAGACCGAGCTCGTCGAGCCGACGGAGGATGTCCGCGTCGTTCACGGGCCGCATCCTCTCAGACCACGAAGACCGAAGACGAGGACTTCGCGGTCGGCCGAGCGTCAGCTGGCTTCGAGGGCCTGCCGCTTGAGGATCGCTCGGCGCTCGGTCTCGTTGAGTCCTCCCCACACTCCGTGGCCCTCCCGGGTCCCCAGCGCGTAGTCGAGACAGAGCTGGCGAACGGGGCAGACGGCGCAGATCCGCTTCGCGACCGCCTCCCGGGCGAGCTTCTCCCGTCGCTTCTCGAAGTAACTCGGCGCGAAGTAGTACGCGGAATCCTCGCCGCGGCAGGCGGCGAGTCGCTGCCATCCGGGCAACCCGTCGTCGAACGACATACCTATCTGGTTGTTCGCAGGAAGACGGGCTCAGGATTCCGCCGCCGGCCAAGAGGTCCGGCCTTCACAGAAACTCAAGAACCCTTGAAAGGATTACGCGCCAGACTGTTCCGCAGGAAGCGCAGGTTCGGCCTCGACCTGCAGGATCAGCCCCTCGACGCTCCGGACACGTATCGGCGTGCCCACTTCGATCGGAGCGCCGTTCGTTCGTCCGCGCCAGAGCGCTCCCTTCACGAGGACCGCCCCCTCCGGAGCCAACCGCCCCCTCGCCTCCCCGACCAGGCCGATGAGCCCGCGCTGGGCTCCGACGATCCGGTCGCGCGACTGGATCGCAACGGTGAGAGCGAACCCGTAATACAGGAAGCTCGCAAGGATCGCCCCGCCGATCAGCCACGGGCTGATGCGGATCGAGGGATCGACGCCGTTCCACGTCAGCACCGATCCGGCGCCGAACGCGACCAGCCCCGCCCATGTGGGCCACGACAGGCTCCGGAGTCGCACGTCCACCATGAGCAGCCCGATCCCCACGAGAAGCAGCACGAACCCCGGCCAGAAAGGGATCGCCACCGTCAGCCCGTAGACGGCCAACGCCACGAAGGCGACGCCGCTGAACCCGGCGAACCCGAACCCGGGCTGCGTGAGCTCGAAGGCGATCGCCGCCAGCCCGAGGATGAGGAGGAAGTAGACCATCGAAGGGGTGGCGACCGCATGGAGCACGCGAGTGATCAATCCGGGCTCTTCGAAGAGGATCTCGACGGTTCGCTCGCTCGCCTCCGCTTGCGTCGTTGCGACCCGCGTCCGCAACTCCATCTCGCCGGCGGGCGTCCGGACGGTCATGCCATCAACCTCGCGTAACAGCGCCGGAACGGTGTACGCGGCTGCTTCGGCGATCCGGGCGTCCAACGCCTGCTGGGCGCTGAGCGGACGGTCGGCGGCACCGATATCAACTTCTCGCCCTCGCGCCGCGAGCCATGCGTCGACCCGTTCCCGCAGTCCGCGGACCTCTACGTCGGGTCGAAGAACGTCCACAGGCAGGAGCGGGCCCGTCTGCGAGCCGGGCGAGACGGCCGCGAGCGAGGAGGCGAGCATCAACAGGAGGCCGGCGCCACTCGCCTTCGCCGGCACCGGACCCACCCATGCGAGCACGGGCACCTCCAGGTGGGCGACACGCTCGGCCAGGATGACCCCGTCCTGGCCGAGCGCTCCGGGAGTGTCGAGCTCCAGGACCACGATCGCGCCCGCTCGCTCTGCGTCCGCGAGCCGTTCCTCCAGGTAGGCCCGGAGCGGTCGATCGATCGGGCCATCGACCTCGATCACGTGCACCCTCGTGACCGATTGCGCCGCGGCCTCTCCTGCCAGTGGACCGGCGACCCCGATCGAGAGGATCGTGGCGACGAGGAGCGACGAACGTTGGGCGAGACGCATGGAGGGCGCATCGTACCGAGCGGGCAGACAGGAGATGGGGCGTATCCTGGTGTGACCCCATGAGCGTGGACACCGGTCGCCGCCCGGCGGGACCTCCGCCACCGGGGGGCCGTGCAGGCCCCCGCCTGCCACGCGACCCCCGATCCGTCCACGACCGGATCTCGTTCAAGCCGATCGCGATCCTCCTCCTCATCCCGGTGATCCTCGCGACCTCGATCCTCACCGCGGCGGTCTTGGCCCCCCCGTTCGCCGCCGCCGGGTTCGGGGTGAACGAGATCCGCTCGCGCCTCGATGCGATGGGGGCGGACTTCACGAGGATCCCGAGCTTCCCCGAACGCTCGACGATCTACGCGGCGGATGGCTCCGTTCTCACGCCGCGTCTACCTCGACAATCGTGAGATCGTCCCGCTGAACGCGATCTCCCCGGAAGCCCGCCGGGCGGTGCTCGCGATCGAGGATTCCGACTTCTTCGAGCACGGCGCGCTGGACTGGTCCTCCTTGATCCGAGCGCTGATCCAGAACGCAGAGCGGGAGAGGTCGTTCAGGGCGGCTCGACGATCACGCAGCAACTCGTCGGCAGCACCCTCGGACTGAATCGATTCGACCAGAGTGTCGAGGGAAAGCTGCAGGAGCTCGCCCTCGCCATCCGCGTGGAGCAGGAGTACACGAAGGCAGAGATCTTCGAGCTCTACCTGAACCAGGTCTACATGGGCAACGGCGTCTACGGGTTCGGGACGGCGTCGCAGCTCTACTTCCGGAAGCCCGCACGTCGACTCACGCTGCTCGAGGGAGCCACGCTCGCCGGCATGGTCCGGGCGCCGGAGTACGTACGACCCGCTCGACCGGCCCAAGAAGATGCTGCTCCGCCGGAACGACGTCCTCAACCGGATGGAGGGGCTGCGATGGATCTCGGAGGCACGCAACGACCGCCTCAAGGCGAAACCGCTGAAGTTGCCCGAGAACGCGGGCAAGCTCCATCGCCGCCATCCTCCGTTCTTCGTGAAGTACCTCACCGACCAGATCGTAGAGAACGGATCCGGGGAGTTCGACGCGCTCGGCCGCACGGAGAAGGCGCGGCAGCGAGCCCTCTTCGAGGGTGGCCTCAAGATCCACACGACGCTCGAGCCGAAATGGCAGCAGTGGGCCGAAGAGGCTGCTCGACAGCCCCTCAGGGTGTCCATCTACCCTCCGGCCGGATCGCCCCCTCCCGACGTCTCGATCGTGACGATCGACAACCGATCGGGCGCCGTGAAGGTGATCCTCTCCGGGAGGAATTACCGCGAAGACAAGCTCGACCTCGCGACCACCGGTCATCAGCCCGGGTCCGCGTTCAAGCCCTTCGTCCTCGCGGGTGCGTTCGAACGGGGCATCCCGCCGACGCAGACGTACTCGAGCTCTTCACCATGGTGCTCCCCGCTCTGGGACGACGAGGACCACTGCGTGGAGAACGCCGAGGGCACGGGCCACGGCATCGTCGACCTGTGGACCGCGACCGAAGACTCGATCAACGTCGTGTTCGCCCAGCTCATCTTCGATGTCACGCCGAAGGTCGTCGCGAACATCACCGAGCAGATGATCGGGATGGATCGACGGACCGAGGGATTCCCGGAGGTGGCATCCCTCGCGACCGGCTCCGTGGCCATCTCCCCGATCGACATGGCCACGGGCTATCAGACGATCGCGAACGACGGCAGGCACTGCGACCCCTACACGGTTCAGTCGATCGAACGCGACGGCAAGGTGCTGCTGAAGCACGAGCGCACGTGTAGCCCGGTCCTCAAGGCGGGCGACGCGCATCTCATCACGAAGATGCTCGAGGCCGTGCCGGTCTCCGGAACGGCCGCGAGCGCCTTCGGCGCGTGGGCGGACTGGCCGGTCGCCGGCAAGACGGGGACGGCCCAGGAGAACACGAACGTGTGGTTCGGTGGCTACACGAAGCAGTTCACGACCGTCGTGTGGGTGGGCTCCCCCGGGAATCCCTACTCGATGGGACACGTCTTCGGCGGCACCGTCGCCGCGCCGATCTGGGTGGCCTACATGTCGAGGGTCATGCAGGGCCTCCCGTCGGTCGGATTCCCCGAGCCACCGAAGCCACCGGAGGGTCCGGTGCCCAGCGTGATCGGGATGACCAAGAAGGAAGCGATCACGACGCTGTCGGAGGCCGGGTTCCGTGCATCCATCCAGATGGCGGACTCCCTGAGCAGGAAGGGACGTGCGTTCAGCCAGTCACCCGGCGGAGGATCCGTGACCGCCCTCGGCACGCTCGTGACGGTCCAGATCTCGACGGGGGAACCGGCGCAGGTGCCGATGCCACGGGTCGTCGGGATGCGTGGCTTCGACGCGAAGAACGCCCTCGAGGCATTGGGATTGGTCGTGAACACCGTGCGGGTCGAAGCGGGCGATCCGAAGAAGATCGGTTTCGTCATCGACCCAAGACCCGCGCAGTCAGAGCCTCGTGGTGCAGGGTGACACCGTCACGATCTTCATCGGCACGGCGAAGGGCGGAGGGGCTGACGGCGGGGGGAACGGCGGGGGGAGCGGCGGCGGCGGAGGTGGCGGAGGCGGCGGCTAGCCGGCCGACCCTCGCAGCCGGGCGCGAACCTTCTCCTGCACCGTCCTGCCGTCGACGCGACCTTTCGCCTTTCCCATGACGAACCCCATGACCGCCCCGAACTCCTTCTCCGAGGTCGCTCCGGTGGCGGCGAAGGCCTCTTCGAGGAGCGCGTCGATCGCTTCCTCGCTCAGCTGCGCCGGCGCGTAGCTCGAGATGGCGCCCTGCTCCGCTCGTTCCTTCTCGGCCAGCTCGAGGCGGCCGGCGCCTTCGAACGCTTCGATCGACTCGGTCCGCTTCTTCGTCTCCTTCGCCGCGACTTCGCGGATCTCGTCGTCGGACAGCTCGTGACGCAGCTCCTTCTCTCTGTTCGTCACGGCGGCGGAGAGCATCCGCAGCGCGCCGAGGCGGACCTTCTCGCCCGCTCGTAGCGCGTCCTTCATCTCATCGGCGAGCCGCTCCTTCAGCGTCGGATCGCTCACTACACTCCCCCCGTGCTTCCCGTGATCGTGACGATCGCCGTGCTCGGCGTCGGCTGCGTCCTCTACGGGATCTTCATCGAACGGTTCCGATACCGGGTGCTCCGGCATCGTCTCGACATCCTACCGGCGGCCGCCGCGCGGCCCCTCGTCGTCCTGCACCTCTCCGACCTGCATTTCGTGCGTCACGATCCCCGGAAGTCTCGGTTCCTCGCGGCGTTGCCGACCCCGGATGTCACGATCGTGACCGGGGACTTCCTGGCGGAGCCGGAGGCGATCGAGGCGGCCGTCGAGGGGGTTCGGTCGGTCCGCGGGAGCCTCGCGTCGTGGTTCGTCCTCGGCTCCAACGACTACTTCATCCCGAAGCCGCTGAACTACCTCGCGTACTTCTGGAAGGGTCGGAAGAGGCGACGAGCCCGTCGAGGGCGTGCCCCCGTGCTCGTCCGCGCCCTGGCCGCCGACGGTTGGGAGGAGCTGACGAACGTCCGCCGAGACGTGTCGCTCGATGGCCTCGATATCGAGCTGCTGGGCCTGGATGACGCCCACATCCGCCGGCACGATCTCCGCGTCGCACCGCGCACGGCCGAGGAACGGTTCGGGTTGGCGGTCATGCACTCCCCGGATTCCGCACCCGAGGCGGCCGCCCTCGGCTACGGATTGATCGTCGCCGGCCACACCCACGGGGGGCAGGTTCGCCTGCCGTTCGTCGGCGCACTGGTGACCAATTGCTCGATGCCGCCGAAGCTCGCCTCTGGGCTCATCCGCATGGGCGCCGCCGTGCTCCATACATCTCGAGGGTTGGGCACCAGCAAGTACGCCCCCTTCCGATTCTGGTGCAGACCGGAGGCGACCTTCTTGGAGCTGCGCCCGCGGACCACGCGCTAGACTGCTCAGCGCGGGACGTGGCGCAGTTTGGTAGCGCGCAGCGTTCGGGACGCTGAGGTCGCGGGTTCAAGTCCCGCCGTCCCGACACCGATATGTGAGAGGCGGGCCGAGCACGGCCCGCCTCTCACATTTCCTCGAGAGACAACGGCATGGGTTTGACGACCCCCCAGAGCATCGATAGCCTCGGGCAACGGCTCCGGAGACGGAGCCTTCGTATTGCTCGGACAAAGGAGCACATGACCAGGACGCGAACGAGGACGACACGGCTCGTCGTAGCTGTGGTCTTCGCGCTCCCCGTCGTCCTGTCCGCCCTCAGCCTGTCCTCCCTGGCGGCACCATCCGCGAAGGAGGTCGAGGCGGCTCAGCAGAAGCTCGCCCATCTGGAGCACGAGTTCGAATCGATGGCCGAGCAGTACAACGACGCGAAGTACCAACTCTCCCTCATCGAGCGGAAGCTCGCCGAGGCGCGGAGTCAACGACAAGGGGCCGAACGGAAAGCTCGCGCCGCCGAGGATCGCCTCGCGGAACGGGCGGTGCAGGCCTACGTCGGGACCGGATCGCAGGTCGATGGACTCCTGGGCGCGGAAAGCATCGCCGAGTTCTCGGACAAGCTCGTGTTCATGGGTGCCGTCGCCGAGGGCGACGCCGAGATCGCCCGACAGGCGACGAACGCCCGGCAGGAGGCGGAGTGGGCGGCCTCGAGGTTCGCCGACACGCTCGCCGAGCGGCAGCGGCAGGTCACGTCCATCAAGGGCCAGCTGGATCGGCTCGACTCGATGATCGACGAACAGGCGTCCCTCTATACGCAGCTGAACAAGGATCGCCAGGAGTACCTGGCCTACGTGGAGGCGCAGCGAGCGGCGCTCGCGCAGGCTCGGGAGGACGCCTCCCAAGAGGCGCCCCCATCCGACACCCCGGGCGACACGGGCGGCTACATCCCACCGGTGAACGCCTCGGCAGCGCAGATCGCGGTCGGCGCCGCACTCTCCGTGCAGGGAACGCAATACGTCTGGGGCTCCGCCGACCCGAGCGTCGGCTTCGACTGCTCGGGCCTCACCTCGTGGGCCTGGGCGCAGGCCGGCGTCTCTATCCCCCACTCGTCGGCAGCGCAGTACTCGTCGTTGCCGCACGTGCCGCTCGCAAGCGTCGAGGCCGGTGACCTGATCTTCTACTACAGCCCCATCAGCCACGTGGCGCTCTACATCGGCGGCGGGCAGATCGTGCATGCGCGCCACCCGGGGCCCGGCGGTCAGGTGCAGGTCCAATCGATGTACGGCTATGACAACCCGGTCGGCGCTGCCCGCCCCGGGTAGCCCTTCGGTTTCCCGCCGCCGGTAGGCTCCGAAGTCGTGACCGAACCGACTCCCTCTTCCGCGGATCTTGCCCTCGTCGAACGACTCCGAGCCGGCGAGGAGAGCGCGTTCATGACTCTGGTGGACCAGCTCCAGCCGGCCATGCTTCGTGTCGCTCGGATGTACGTCTCGACGACGGCCGTGGCCGAAGAGGTGGTGCAGGAGACGTGGCTGGGTGTTCTCCGTGGGCTCCACAGCTTCGAAGGCCGCTCGTCCCTGCGAACCTGGATCTTCCGGATCCTCACGAACATCGCGAAGACGCGCGGGCAACGCGAGGGCCGGAGTCTGCCCTTCGCCTCGCTCGCCGGCGACGACCTCGACGCCCCCGCCGTCGATCCGAGCCGATTCGACTCGCCGGAGGGTTCGTCGCGGGGCGGGTGGTCGACGCTGCCGGACGACTGGTCCGGCATCCCGGAGGACCGGCTGCTCGGTCACGAGACTCTCGATGTCATCAACCGCACGATCGCGACGCTCCCCCCGATGCAAGCAGAGGTGATCCGACTCCGAGACGCGCTCGGATGGACATCCGAGGAGGTCCGTAACGCACTCGACCTCACCGAGACCAACCAACGGGTGCTATTGCATCGTGCGCGGGCGAAGGTTCGCGGCGCCCTGGAGCGATACCTCTCGAGCGAGGCGACATGATGGGACGCGATCTGACCTGCAAGGAGTTGGTGGAGTTGATCACCGGCTACCTCGAGGGGACGCTTCGTGGCCGCCAGCGCCGCCGGTTCGAGTCGCACCTCGCCGCCTGCGACGGCTGCACCCGCTACATGGCTCAGATGGAGGCGACGATCCGAGCGACCGGGACGCTCACGGAGGAGCAAGTCCCGGATGAGCAGAAGGTCATCCTGCTGGCGGCGTTCCGCGACTGGAGAACGATCTAGGCCAGGTCTGACAGGCGGAGCTCGGCCTGCTGCACCAGTGCGTCGTTCCCGATCGCCCGGGCCGCGTCGAGCGCCTGCGTCAGGAGATCGGTCGCCTGGCGGCGACGGGCGTCGCTCTTCTCAGCGGTCGCGTACTTGAGCTTCTCGTCGGCTTTCACGATCAGCTCGAAGATCTCCTTCGCCTCCATCGGTGGATCCATCGGCGCGTGTTCGCCCTCGTCCATCCCTCGCATCATCTCCTACGCCGTCCGGCGCTGCTCGAGCCGGTCGAGATAGCCGCGGATCTGGATCGCCGCCGCCGCGCCCTCGCCCACCGCCGACGCGAGCTGTTTCGTCGACCCACCCCGCACGTCGCCGGCGGCGAAGACCCCCGGCATCGAGCTCATGAAGGTGGGGTCGGCGGCAACGAACCCCCGCTCATCCAGCTCGACGATCCCCTTCAGGAAGTCGGTGTTCGGATCGAGGCCGATGAAGACGAACACGCCGGCGGGGTGGTGCTCCTCGATCTCCCCCGACTCGAGATCCTCGATCACGACGGCCCCGAGCTTGCCGGAACCGTCCTCTTTCTTGCGGAACTCCTTCACGCCGTGTCGCAGTTCCACCTCCATCCTCGGGTGGTCGAGGACCTTGTCCTGGAGGATCCTCGACCCGCGCAGCCGGTCGCCTCGCTCAACGATCGTGACCTTGTCCGTGAACTGGGTCAGGAAGACGCCCTCCTCGAGGCCGGAGTTGCCGCCGCCGATCACCATCAGCTCGTCCGAGCCCTTGTAGAAGGGGCCGTCGCAGGTCGCGCAGAAATGGACCCCCGCGCCGATCAGGTCGTCCTCACCCTCGGCGTTCGTTCGCCGGTAAGAAGATCCGGTCGCGACCAGCGCCGCTCGTGCGTGGTAATGGTCACCGGTCGCGGTCGCGATATCGAGCTCGTCGCCGTCGGCGGTCATGCCCGAGTCCGCCGAGATGCTCGTGACGGATACGGCCTGCAGCATCTCGACCCCGTACCGCTCGGCCTGCTTGACGAAGCGGTCGGCGAGCTCGGCTCCGGCGATCCCCTCGGGGAACCCGGGGTAGTTGTCGAGTCGCTCCGTCACCCCCGCCTGACCGCCAAGGCCCTTCGAATCGATGATCAGCGTCTCGAGGTTCTCGCGCGCCGCATAGATCGCGGTCGTCAGACCGGTCGGCCCGCCACCCACGATGATCAGGTCGTAGACGTGCTGCATCGCCTGTCGTTGGAGGCCGAGCTTCTCCGCCAGCTCCTCGTTCGAGGGCTCGGAGAGATGCGTGCCATCGGGGAAGATGACCGTGGGGATGATGTTCTTCCCGTCGTTCCGATCCCGAACCACCTTCGCGCCCTCCGGCTCGCTCTCGATGTCGTGCCACTCGTAGCCCACGCGCTGATCCGCCAGGAACTTCTTCGCGCGTCGGCAATCGGGGCACCAGCTCGCGCCGTAGACCAGAGTCTCCGCCATGCTGCGACCTCCCGGCTCGCTCGGTTCCCCGACCGTATCGCGTTCCCTCCCTCGCGTTACGCCAGTCACACGCCAACTGCTCCAAGGCATCGATGAACGACGGATGAAGAACTCGGGAAGGTTGCCGGGAACCCCTGGTGACCGTCGGGAGTCCGAAAGACACTACGACCGAGGAGGATGCCGATGCGCCCGAACGACGGCAGCGGAGATGCGATCGCGAAGGTCTTCTCGGATCCCTCCGCGGTGTGGACCCTCGACGAGGTCGCCGGCCGGTTCGGCTTGTCGATCGGCGATGCCATCAGGGTGATGTCCGATCTCGAAGCCATCGACGTCGTGCGCAGGATCGGCGACGAGTACGTGCCGGGGGTGGGCGCGGCGACCGCCTCCTAGGCGGTCGCCGCGCCAGCCAGCGCCTCGGCTTCCGCTTCGATCGCCCGGCGATCCACCAACTTCTCCAGCCAGGCGCCCGGGAGCGCTGCCCGGCCGTGAAGGGCGCCGAGCAACCCACCCGTCACGGCCGCGTTCGTGTCGGTGTCGCCACCGAGCGCCACGACGTACCGCAAGCCTTCATCGAGGGGCATGCCCTCGGCCGCCGCCTGGAGCCCGATCCCGGCGGTGAACAGCGTGAAGCCCATGTCGGGACCATCGAGGGGTCTCGCTCGCCCCGCCTCCGCCACGAGGTACTCGAGCTCCTCTCCTCCCTCCCGGTCGATCACGGTCCCCACCGCTCTCTCGACCGCCTCCCGATGCGCCTCTCCCCGCACCAGCGCCGCGACCGCGAGCGTCACGGCCAGGCACGCGGTGCGGCAACGCTCGTCCCAGTGCGTGATCGCGGAGAGCGCAGGCGCATCCTCGACGAGCAGCTCCGCGCGCGCCGCTCGGAAAGCTCCGAGCGGCGCGCAGTACATCACGGAGCCGTTCCCGGCCGAGACCTCCGGCCCTCGTTCCGACACGTATCGCTCCGCCGCATCCGGGACTCCGTCCCGGATGCCCCCGAGCACGCGTCGCGTGAGGGTCCCGACATCCGGCGGATCGGTGGCCAACCAGTCCAGGTGCCGCTGCAGCACGTCGTCCGTGTCCAGCCGACCGCGCTCCGTGAGCGAGCGGCAGAGGTTGCGCGCCATCGCGGTGTCGTCGGTCCACTGACCGGGCGCGAGCCCCATCCAGCTCTTCTCGAACGCCGGCAGCGGATCGGGGATCTCGCTGCGCCGACGGAACTCGAACGGCGCCCCGAGCGCGTCCCCGAGCGCCAGCCCGAGAACGCACCCCACCACCCGTTCCCGCAGGTCATCCACGGGTTCGAAGCCTATCGACACGATTCCCGCCGAGGGCCTCTGGTAGCCTGGCTGGCCTCGATGGACAAGATCGGACCCAAGCACCGCATGTGCAGACGTGTGGGCGCCCCCTTATGTGGGCGCCCCAATTGTCCTGCCAACAAGCGGCCCTACCCACCCGGCATGCACGGCCGAGGCCGCAAGCGGATCTCGGAGTATCAGACCCGGCTGGTGGAGAAGCAGAAGATGCGGGCGATCTACGCGGTGGGCGAGCGGCAGATGCGCAAGTACTACGAGCGCGCGCACCGTTCGATGGGCGTGACCGGCGAGGAGCTGCTCAAGCAGCTGGAGACCCGGATCGATGCGGTGATCCTACGTCTGGGGTTCGCTCTCACGATCCACCAGGCCCGGCAGCTCGTGTCCCACGGCCACGTGCTCATCGACGGCAAGCGGATCGACGTTCCGAGCGCGCAGGTGAAGCCGGGCCAGGAGATCGGCCTCACCGAGAAGGCGCGGAACTTCATCTTGGTGCGTGAAGCGATCCAGATCACGCCCGATCCGCCGGCCTACCTCTACCGCAACAAGGACGAGATCAAGGGCTCGTTCACGCGGATCCCGGAACGCGACGAGATCCCGCTCCCGGTGACCCTGGAAGAGCGCCTCGTCGTCGAGTTCTACTCCTAGGACCGCATGGTCGCCTCTTCCGGCGACGCCTCGACCCTCGACCGGGACGTCCGCCTTACCGTGTACCGGAGGATCGTGGAGGACGGACGACCTCCCACGGCGCCCGAGATGGCGGTCGAGCTCGGGATCGCCGCCCGGGATGTCGAGGCCTCCCTTCGACGGCTCTCGGAGGGCCACGTCCTCGTCCTCGCCCCGGGGACGCCCTACATCTGGATGGCGAACCCGTTCTCGGCGATCCCGACACCCTTCGAGGTCGAGGTCGCCGACCGTCGCTACTTCGGCAATTGCGTCTGGGACGCACTCGGGATCCCCGCGTGCTTGCACGCCGACGCGCGCATCCGAACCTACTGCCCCGACTGCTCCGAGCCGCTCTCGCTCGACATCCGAGACGGGGCGCTCGAACCGTCCGCAGGCGGCGTCATCCATTTCGCCGTGCCGGCCGCGCGCTGGTGGGACGACATCGGTTCCACCTGAGCGAGCATGCTCCTCTTCCGGTCGGAAGAGCACGTGACGAGGTGGACCGAGGAACGGCGGACCGAGATCGGCTCGACCCTCACGCCCCAGCAGGGATGGCAGCTCGCGACGCGATGGTTCGGGGATCGTCTCTCACCGGACTGGCGACGGAAGACGCCGGAGGAGGCACAGGCGATCTTCGACGGGATCGGGCTCACGGGACCTTTCTGGGCACTGGCGTGAGCGACGTTTCCCTACCCGGCGTTGATCGTCCCGAACTAGCGATCCCCCACCGGCTCCAGAGCCGCGCGAACGAACGCGACCACCTCCTTCTCGCGTCGCCGGAGTGACGCCCGGCTCTTGTCGGCGCCCACGACGGCGTTGAGGACGCTCGCCTCAGTGAGGGATCCGACGACCGCCGTGTACAGCGTGAACAGGAGCATCGTGGGGTCTTGCTTCCGGACCTGACCGTCGTCCATCCCGGACCGCAGGAAGTCGACCGCGCGACGTCTGAGCGGGTCGAGCACGTCGGCGAACCGCTCGAACGCGAGCGGACCCAGTCGACCCGCTTCCCTGATGAACATGGGGAATTCCGGCCACTCCGCGGCGAGGTCGAACACCGAGTGGATGACGGCTTCGGCACGTTCCCAGTACCCCTCCTTGCCTTCGAGCGCCTGCCCGATCACTTCCGCCAGCCTGATCCCCGCCGCCTGGAGACACGCCTCGAGCAACGCGTCCTTGTTCTGGAAGTAGTACAGGAGCGTCTGCTTCCGGACGCCGACGGCACCGGCGATATCGTCGAGACTCGCGCCCCCGAAGCCCTCGCGACCGAACTGCCGGATGGCCTCCTCGATGAGGGTCGAACGCCGTTCCTCGCCGCCGGTCCTCGGCACCCGGCTTACTCCCAGACCTTCGCGGGACCCTTGCGACCGAGGGGCCGCGAACCCTCCCACCGCCGGAGCCAGTCGGGCCCCTGTGGGCCGACGAGCGACGGGGTTTCGCCTTGGTTGGCTCGATGGAGCGCTTCCCACCAGGTCGTTCGTTCCTCGTGGAAGAGCTGGGTCACCGCCTGCGTCATGCGCCGAGACAGGTCCTGATGGGTCTCTCCCTCGTGCGGCCAGAAGGGCTCTCCGTAGCGGACCGTGACGGGAGGTCGCCCGGAACGTGGCCAGAACCGGCCCTTCGGCATCGCCTGGAACGCACCGACGATCGCGATGGGCGCGAGGCCGGCCCCCGTCTCCAGCGCGAGCCGGGCGGCGCCGTGCCGGAACCGCTGCAGATGGCCGTCGGCCGAGCGCGTCCCCTCGGGGAAGACGACGATGCTCCACCCCTCGGAGAGGAGCTCGCGAGCCTTGTCGACGGCCCCCTTCGCGCCGCGGGTTCGGTCGATAGGGAACGCACCGTAGACGAGCGCGGTGAACGCCTGGCGCCACCAGACGTCGAAGAAGTAGTCGCGCGCCGCCCCCACTCCCGTCTTGGCCTGCCACGCATCGGGCAGGGTGCACATGATCAGGGTCGCGTCGAGATGGCTCGAGTGGTTCGAATAGAAGATCAGCGGTGGGTCGACGCCTTCGAGGTTGTCTCGCCCGAACACGCGGAGGGTGAGCTCGTTCCGAACGATGGGGTGCATCGCCCCTTTCAACAGGACCTGCCGGGCTGCGACTCCCGCGTCGGTGCGGGCCCAATCGGAGGGGAAGACGCGGTCGACCTTCGGCTCGGTGTGTTCTTCCGCCGAGCGAGGGACCAGCGGACGCCGGCCCCATCGGAACCCTTCCGCCATCGCCTTCAGTTCGCTCTTCATGCTCATCCCGCTCTCCTCACACCACGTCGGCGATCATGATCGGCGGGGCGTGGAAGTACGTGATCGTCGGGGAGGACCCGACGGTGTCCTTCGCCATCTCCAATGCGTCGCGGAACGATCCGGCGGCGCGATACCCGAGGCGCGCGACGGACTTCGGCTCTCCGCCGACGAAGATCACGTCGCCGGCGTGGTCGCGCCCGTGCGCTCCCCAGTACCACATGTAGAAGGGATGCACGCCGTGGTACGCGTGCGACGTCCGGTACAGGTGCGTGTACCAGGGGTCGGTCGCATATCGCTCTTCGTACTTCGATTCGATCGTGGACGGGTCGGTGGTCTCCGCCAGCACCTCTTCGAAGAAGTCGATGTACGAGGGGTGATGGATCTGATGGAACTCCCACGGAACCGGGTGGTACATGATCACGACGCCGCCCGGCTTCACCAGCGGCATGTTCCGGTACATGTTGAAGAGGTAGCCGAGCCCGAGGCAGTGGACCAGGATCGGGTTCATGATCGAGTTGACGTTGTAGGGGCTGATGTAGGGAAGTCCGAGCACGAGCACGTCGGACTGTCCCCGGACCTCGACCAGCTGTTGCCGGTGCAGGTTCTCGAGGGTCCGGTCGTGGACGGCCTCCACCTCGCCCGCGCTGACCCCCGTGAGCTTGTAGGGAGCCTCGACCCGCTTGTAGAACTCTCGGCGCATCCGCGGTGGCGCCATCTGATTCGCCTTCCGGGCCGCCATCATGAGCCCCTGGTCGTACGCGGACCACTCCCACTCTCGCTTGTTCAGGAAGCCGAGGTTCTTCGGGAACGTCTCCGCGTTCAAGGTGGTCTCGATCTGGAAGATCTTGAGTCCGTTGGCGGCGATCAACCGGCCCATCCGGGTGGCGGAGTCGGCGATCGCACTATGCCCGGGCCTCGGGTCCATGTAGGACCGCGAGTGCATCATCGTCTCGACGTTGTGGTGATGTCGGAGCGAGCGGTATCCGGCGAGGCCGATCGCGACCGACTTGTGCCCCCCGTCCATCGCGACCAGGTTGACGTTGATGTAGACGAGAAGGTCCGACTCCGCGGCGCGCTTGGAGATCTCGACGTCCTCGTGCTCGTCGGTGGTCCCGATGAGCGTCAGCGCGTCCTTGTCCTCGCCGTCGAAGTTGTAGAGGTCCTTGGGCCAGAACGAACGGAAGACCCGCTCCCCGACCATCCGGCGGATCTCGTCGGCGGTCATCCGCCGGTGAAGGGCGGTCGCGACCACGATCTGCACGTCCTCGACCCCGCTGCGCGCCGCCAGCTCGATCACCTGCTCGAGGATCCGCTGACGGATATCGGGGCGCGTCATCGGCGGCAAGGGGATCGAGATGTCGTCCACCGCGATCGTCAGCTTCATCCCGGCCTTGAGCAGGTCCGGAAGCGGCTGCGAGTCTCCCGTGGGGTTGAGCAGGGCGTGGCGGATCGCCGCGTTGACGTCTCGGATCCCAGGGAGGGCATCCGGTGGGTACACGACCCGGGTGCCGAGCGGGAACTTCTGCATGCGGAAGCCCTCGCCCTCATGGATCAGGAGCGGGGGCGTCCGTTCATCCACCTCCAACACGAATCCGGGTCTGGGCATGTGTTCGTCTCTCCTGTCCTCGTTCGTGTTTCCTAGGCCTGCGGCGCGAACGCCACTTTGAAGGTACCGAGCGTGCCGGCTGCCATCGCGTGATCGAGTGCCTCGCGCCAGCGGTCGAGGGGGTAGGTCGCGCCCACGAGTTGCTCGAGCATGGGCAGGTTCGAAGCGAGATCCATCGCGATCTCGAACGTCGGGCGCGTGACGCCCTTCCCGAGGTCCTCGACGCCCGACGTGTAGGCACCCGCGAGCTCGAGCTCGCGGAACCACAACGGGGTGAGATCGGCGCCACCGCCCGGGATGCCCGAGACGACGACACGGCCCCCTGCCTTCGTCGTCCTCAGCGCAAGGTCGAGCGCGCTGCTCGACCCCGTGCACTCGATCGCCACGTCGACTCCCCCGAGGAGGAAGTCCATCCCGCGCTCCGGGGTGAGCTTCACCGCGTGATCGGTCCGGCGAACCGCCTTCACGGCATGCTCCGGACGCACGACGTCGTCGGCGCCGGCCATCGTCGCGGCGGCGCGCTGACGCTGGTGCTTCGCTGCCACGACGACGTGATCGGCTTTCGTGAGAGCCTTGATCGCGATCAACGTGAGGATGCCGACCGTGCCGGCGCCGACGATGTGCACGGTTCCCCCCGCAGGGATCTCGGCGCGGAAGGCCGCGTGGATCGCGCAGGCGAACGGCTCGATGAGGACCGCGGTCTGATCGCTCATCCCGTCGGGGACCGGCCACAGCTGTGACCGATGGGCGAGCATCAGTCGGCTCCATCCGCCCCCGGTCTCGGTGCAATAGCCGGTCTGGAGCCCGGGCTTCAGATGTCCCACCGTCACCCGGTCGCAACGGCCGACCTGACCCGAAGCGCAATGCTCACACGGAGGCTCCTCGCCCCGTGCCGCGCAACCGAGGACGCTCGAGATCACGACCCGTTGCCCGGCCACGAGGTCGCCGACGTCATCGAGGAGCTCGCCGACGACCTCGTGGCCGGGCACGAACGGCAGTGAGACGAGCGGCGAGAAGTAGAACGACGACCTCCCCGAGATCGTGGAGAGGTCGCTCCCACAGATCCCGGAGAGCCGGGGCTTGACGCGCGCCCACCCCTCGCGCTTCGGTTCCGGGTCCTTCTGGGTCACGAGCCTGAGCGGAGCGAGCCCACCGGTCAGTAGCCCGGGTGCCTTCGAGCCGAGCGTCCGCGCCCCGAGGTACTTCGGCGCGGAACGATAGAACTCGAGCGCCAGCGCCATCGGCTCCCTACCTCCTCGCCGGCTTCGGGAATCGGACGCGCGGCATGCCCTTCGACATCCCCCACTCCTCGATCGGCCAGCGCCGCCGGCGCGCGAAGCGGTACAGGTGGGAATCCGGCGACACCGCCACGGGATTCCCGACCGCACGGAGCAACGGCAGGTCGGAGTAGGAATCCGCGTAGGCATAGGACAGCTTCAGGTCGACACCTTCCGTCGATGCGTAGCGGCGAAGCCACGCCGCTCGCGCCTCGCCGACGAGCGGCGGGCTGGACATGAAGCCCGTATACCGGCCTTCGTCGTCCACCTGGAGGTCGGCGCCGATCACCACGTCGAACAGCGGATCGAGGGGCCGGAGGAACGCGTTCGCGGCGGCGGTGAGCAACAGCGTCCGGTGTCCGGCCGCTCGGTGCTCCCGGATCCGGCGGATCGCCCCTGGACTCGCCTTCTCGAGCATGAACTCCCCCACGTGCCGATCGATCAGTCGGTCGAGGCCCTCCACGGAGGCGCCCTCGTACCGGCGGAAGAACGTTCGCAGGAAGTCGCCTCGATCCCGTCGGTCGATCGCCAGGTACCGCGGGATCCGGCCGAAGACGCCGACCAGCTCACCAGGCCACTCGTCGGGCTCGAGGTCGGCCATCCTCGCCCAGACGTAGGACTCGACGACGTTCGAGGAGATGATCGTGCCCTCCATGTCGAACACGGCCAGCACCGGCTCCTCGCGCTCCCGGATCTTGACCGTGGGACGGGCTCGATCCTTCCGAGCGAGCTCGCGGAGCGACTGCGTCACCGCCGGGGAGTGGACGTCCTGGAGGTAGTACTTCCAGTCGATCGCGGCGGCGTCGAAGGGGAACCGGGCACGGTCCTCCGCGCTCAGGCTCCCGTAGAGGGCCATCGCCACGTCGTCGGTGTAGATCACCTCGGCCTCCGTGTAGGCACCGTAGAGATCGGAGTAGCGCTTCACGAAGTCGACCCGCGCCTTGTCGCGGTCCACCCTGCCCACGGCGTCGCGCATGGCCTTGGACTTGGGCAGGTGCGTGACGACGGTCTCCGCGATGTCGGTGAGCTGCTCGGCTCGGCGAAGCATCTTCTCGACGGTGACGTTTCCGGGGAAGGTCCATTCGGGAACCTTGTGCTCGCCTCGACCTCGCTCCGGGAGCGGGTGGGCCTCGAAATACTCCCGGACGAGCGTGTACAGCTGGTGGAACTGCAGGGGGTTCCGGTCGCCGGAAGAGACGTGGTAGTGAGCCGGCCGGCCGGGGGGTGGCGGGGTCGCCGCCACGGCGAGGATCGCATTCACGACGAAGTCCACCGGGATGATGTCCACGATCCCTTCCGGGATGCCGGGGAACTCGGGGATCTGCCCCAGGCCGTAGGACCGGATGATCGGGTCGGCCATCTTGAATCCGTCGATCCATCCCGGCGAGGGGTGGAGCAACGCGGACTCGATGATGGACGGTCGGACGATCGACAAGGACAGGCTCTCCTCGGCGGCGAGTTCCTCCACCGCGCGCTCACCCATCGCTTTGGTGAACGTGTAGACGTCCGGCCAGCCGAGCGAGCGGGCGCGTTGTCTCCCGTACTCGACGAGCCGCTTGGTCATCCACTCCTTGCGGCGCTGCTCGGCATCGTCGGCGACCGTCGTGGGACCGGCACGGGAGTGCTCCTTGGCGGCGTCCGAAAGGAAACGTTGGAGCAACTCCGGCTTCCGGGACGACGCCTCGACGTCGCGTCGCGACTGGAGGGCGAGGTCGGCCTCGAGTCGCCAATCGACGCGGTGATCCAGGGTGCGCTCGGGGATCACGCCCTTCTGCACGCCGGCCACGTACGCGGTGGAGACGTGGACGAGCGCGGGTCGCGATCCGCCGCCGAGGACGCCACGGTACAGGTTCATCGCGCCCAGCAGGTTCGTCTGGAAGCCTTCGTCGATCGGCGGATCGAAGGCGACGGTGGCTGCCGAATGGATCGTGACGTCGATGTCGCCAGGGAGCTCCGGCTGCCCGCGAGAGAAGTCGCCGTCGACGACCTCGACGCGTTCGTCCAGGAGTCGCAGGAGCGCATCGTCGGATCCGAGGGTCGTACGCAGCGCGTCGAAGGACGGCTTCCGCGTCAGGTAGTGGACCCGCTCCACGGAGGAGGCGCCCGTCTGGGACCGGACGAGCAACACGATCCTCGTTTCGGGGAAATCGGCCAGGAGGCGCTCGAGGACGACCTGGCCGAGGAAGCCGGTCACGCCCGTGAGGAAGATGCGCTTGCCGGCCAGCCGATCGACGATCGAACGACCGGCCTTCGACCGGCGCCCCGTCCCCTTCTCTACCATCCGGCAGATTATCGGCCTCTACCGGTCGGTAGACAACCCCCGTGCTCAAGAGGTCCTCTCCCGGCGTCGAAAGCATGAACGTCGGTTTCCTACAGGAGAATCAACGGTGCTCCGCTCGAAGATGCTTGCGATGTCGACGATCCCAGTGGTCGTCTTGGTTTTCGCCGTCGGATACGCGGTGTCCGCGCAGAGGGCGACGACAAGAACCAACACCGAGGTCGACCACACGAACACGGTGAGGCAGCTGCTCGCCGAGATCCAAGATGACCTGGGGGTCGCCGAGTCGGGCGTCCGAGGATTCCTGCTGACCGAGCGGGAGGGGATGCGGGCAGCCTACGAGAGCGCGGTGATCGACTTTCAGCGTGACCTGGGGAAGCTCGATCTCCTTGTGGGCGGAGGGCTCCAGGGCGAGCGGCTCGAGCGGCTCCAGGAGCTCGTCGACGAGCGCGTGGCGACGTTCGAAGTGAGCCTTCGCGCCGGAACCGGAGGATCCTTGGACAACCAGGCTCGGCTCGCGACATCTCTGCTTCACGGGCAGACCATCACCGACGCGCTGCGTGGACTGACCGAGCAGATGCGGGTGACTGTCGATGAGCTCGCTGCCGAGCGGGTCGCGGCACGCGACGTGGCCCTCAGGCGTTCCTTCCTGGTGCAGGTGCTCGCGATGCCTGCGGCCGTCGCCGTCGCCATGATCCTCATGATCGGCTTCACGGCGGGCATGGTGAGACGGGTCGACAAGATGCGGAGGAACGCGAAGCGGCTCGACGAAGGCATGCCGCTCGACGACCCGGACTCCTCTCGCGACGAGCTCGGCTTGCTCTCCCGGGCGCTGGTCCGGACCGGATCCCACCTCTCCCAGCTCCAGGAGGAGCTCCGTCAGCTCGCCACGGTGGACGAGCTCACCGGTCTCGCCAACCGGCGCGGCTTCTTCTCGCTCGGAGAGCATCAACTCCTGGTCTCGGCCCGGACCCGGGCCGCCGTCGCCCTGCTGTTCGTCGACGTAGACGGCTTGAAGAAAGTGAACGACGAGCTCGGCCATTCGATGGGCGACCAGTTGCTCAAAGAGGCGGCCGACGTGATCCGCGAGACGATCCGCACGTCGGATCTGGCGGGGCGCCTCGGCGGCGACGAGTTCTGTGTACTCCTCGTGGGCGACCCCGAGCTTCATCCCCACCGCGCGCTCGAGCGGCTCCGCGAGACGACCGCGGCCCACAATCGAGCGACCCGGGCGAGACTTCCAAATGTCACTCTCGATCGGCCTCTCCGCGATCCCCCCGGGGCGCTCCGTGACGCTCGAGGAGTTGATCGATGCGGCCGACGAAGGGATGTACGAGGACAAGCGCCGGAAGCGCGATCCGCAGCCCGTTCCGTCCATCTGAGACCGCTGGCAGGATCGGCTACTGCGGGCGTGGGAGTCGAAGCGGAGCGGTGCTCGTGGAGAACAGCCGTTCCGCGATCTGGATCCCGTTGAGGGCGGCGCCCTTCCGGAGGTTGTCGCCGCACGCGAACAGCAGCAGCGAATCATCGTGACCCGGCGCTCGCCGGATGCGCCCGACCAGCACCTCATCGCGCCCCGCGGCCTCGAGCGGCGACGGGTAGACGCCGTTCGCGGGATCGTCACGGACCTCCACACCCGGCGCCTCCTGAAGCAGTGCGCGCGCCTCGTCGGGCGCGATCGCGCGCGAGAAACGCGCGAGCAGGGAGACCGAGTGACCGACCGGCACGGGGACGCGCACGCACGTGGCCGCCACGTCGAGGTCCTCGATGCCGAGGATCTTCCTCGACTCCTGAACCGTCTTGATCTCCTCCCCGGTGGAGCCCTCATCGGCGAACGCGTCGATCTTCGGCAACACGTTGAACGCCATCGTCTTGCCGAAGACGTCCCCGGCGGGAAGTGAGTCGATGTCGGGATGCCCGAGCTCCTCGATCTGATCGTGCAGCTTCTCGATCTGCTCTGCGAGCTCGCGCGTCCCGTCCCGTCCGGCGCCCGACACGGCCTGATACGACGACAGCACCAGCGAGCGGAGACCGGCCGCGCGATGCAGTGGAGCGAGCGCCATCATCGCGACGATGGTGGTGCAGTTCGGCACGGCGATGATCCGCGGAGATCCCTCCAGAGCTTCCGGATTCACCTCGGGAACGACGAGTGGCACGTCCGGTTCCATCCGGAAGGCGGAAGACTTGTCGATGCAGACGGACCCGGCCGCCGCCGCGTCGCGCACGAAACTCCGTGCCACCGACGCGCCGGCAGCCGAGAGGGAGAGATCGACTCCGCGAAGGGTATCCAGCGACAATTCCCGCACCGGGATGTCGCGATCTTCGAACGTGATCACTCGTCCTGCGGATCGAGCCGAGGCCAGGGCTACCAGCTCGTCGACCGGGAACGCGCGCGACTCCAGGATGCGTAGCATCTCGGTGCCCACCGCACCGGTCGCGCCCACGACGGCGACCTTCAAACCCATGGGCTCACCCTACCCGGCGGGACGTCTCGGACCGTTCAGGGCTAACGGAACGTCCAGGTGCGCAGGATGGTTTCGAACTCTGCGAGCCGGGTGTCGAAACCGTCTGAATCGGCCTGGAGCTGCACACGCCACGCGGCGTCGCCACGCACGAAAACGATCTCGCGGACGTGCTGCTCGACCTGCCCCCCGTCGAGGACGAAGTCCCACTGGGCGGCCGGCACGCCCGCGATCCGCCGCTGGACGATGTCGCCGACTTCCACGCCATCTTGCGAGGCGACGTCACGCGCTGCCTGCACCACCTCGTTCAAACCCTGGCCGGTCTGGAGCTGGATCGCCATGATCCGCATCGTGGACGCGTCCGCCGGCTTGATGAGTTCGTCATAGGGAAGGGTGGACTGCGTCGCTTCGTTCGTGAGCTCCCAACCCGGCGCAGCGACGCAGTAGCCGAAGCGAGACGACTCCACGGTGCTCTGGTCACATACTCCCGGCCCGCCGAGCCACCAGATCCCCGCCGCCACCACCCCCGCAAGAGCGATCAGGAGTCCGGCGACGACGGCGACCGCCTTCCCCGCGGATCGCGTCGGGGCTTCGGGCGCGGCTTCCTCGATCTCCGGTTCGCCACCTGGAGGTGGCGGCGGCAACGCGGGGTAGGGATCCATACCTTCTATTTATCGGCCATCTCGGCCGGAACGTCCAGCCCGAAACGCGCGTGGACCACCCCGAGTGCCCGGTCCGCGTCCGCTTTCCTTATGACGCAAGAGATCCGGATGGGGGAGGTGGAGATCATCTCGATGTTGATCCCTTCGGCAGCCAGGGCATCGAACATGTCCGCGGCGACGCCGGGCTGACTCTTCATCCCGGCTCCCACGAGCGAGATCTTGGCGACTCCGTCGTCGACCGACCAGGTCCGAGCGCCCACCTGTTGTGCGATCCCGCCGACGGCAGCTTCGAGGCTCGCGACGTCGGCGATCGGCGCGGTGAAGGAGAGGTCGGTGGCCCCCTCGTGCGAGACGTTCTGCACGATCATGTCGACGCTCACGCCAGCACTCGCGACCGCCTTGAACAGCATCGCAGCGACGCCGGGCTTGTCGGGCACACCGTCGAAGGTCACCTTGGCCTCATCGGTTTCGAGCGCGATCCCCGAGATCAGGACGTCTTCCATCTGATCGTCAACCTCCTGCACCCACGTACCGGGTGCCTCGTCGTCGAAGGAGGAACGCACGTGCAACCGGAGGCCGCTCCGCCGGGCGAGCTCCACGGAACGTGACTGAAGCACCTTGGCTCCGGCTGCGGCCAACTCCAGCATGTCGTCGTAACCGATCCGTTCGATCAGTCTGGCGGCCGGCACCAGCCGAGGATCCGCGGTCATCACGCCACCGACGTCCGTGTAGATCTCGCAGACCTCGGCGCCGACGGCCGCCGCCATCGCGACCGCGGTCAGGTCCGATCCGCCGCGCCCGAGCGTCGTGATCTCGTAGGCGGAGGAAAGCCCTTGGAAGCCCGCGATGATCACGACGTTGCCGGCGTCCAAGGCCTCGAGGATCCGCTTGGGCCGGATCTCGATGATCCTCGCCTGTCCGTGCGCGGTGTCGGTGATGATGCCGGCCTGCGATCCCGTGTAGCTCGCCGCACGGCATCCTCGCTCGTTGATCGCGATCCCCAGGAGCGCCATCGCGATCCGCTCTCCCGCCGTGAGCAACATGTCCATCTCGCGCGGGTCGGGGTCCGGCGCGATGTCCTTCGCCATCCGAGCAAGGTCATCGGTGGTCTGGCCCATCGCCGAGACCACCACGATCACGTCGTTGCCGGCATCGCGTGCGCGGACGACCCGGTCGGCGACGACCCGGAGCCGATCGACGCCGTCGACGGATGTGCCACCGTATTTCTGCACGATGATGGGCATGTCGAGCCGAGCGTAGCAGCGCGCTCGGGGCCGACCGGTCAGACGTCGAACGGGTCGCCCAGGCCGAGGGCCTGACGAAGGAACCGCACCTGGAGCAGCAACAGGTTTTCCGCCACCGACTCCTTCGTCGTCATGTGGGTGACACCCGACAGCGGCACCACGGAGTGGAGACGGCCTGCCTCCGTGAGCGCTCTCGAGAGCCGGAGCGTGTTCGCAACGAAGACGTTGTCATCGGCGAGGCCGTGGATCAGGAGAAGAGGTCTCACGAGGTTGGGTGCGTCGCCGATCAGCGAGTTCGCGCGATAGACCTCCGGCTCCTCCTGCGGGAGCCCGAGGTACCGCTCGGTGTAGGCCGTGTCGTAGAGCACCTGCTCCGCGTCCGGCGCACCGGCCACCGCGACATGGAAGACGTCCGGCCGTCGAAGGACCGCCATCGCCGCGAGGTAGCCACCGAACGACCATCCGCGGATGCCCACCTTGTCCAGGTCGAGGAATCCGAAGCGCTCGGCCGCCGCATGGAGAGCGTCGACCTGATCCTCCAGCACGGGGCGGGCGAGATCTCGGTAGATCGCGTGCTCCCAACCGACACCACGTCCGGGAGTGCCACGACCGTCGGCGACCAGGACCGCGAAGCCCTGATCCGCCAGCCACTGCGGCTCGAGGAGCGCTCGATGCGCCTTGGTCACCCGAGAGTAGTGCGGACCTCCGTACGGATCGACGATCACGGGGAGCGGACCATCTGGCTCGGCGCCTCCGGGGGTGAACATCGCCAGCCGGATGTCTCGTTCGCCGACGATGCCGAACGTGGGCCGAGCTTCGATCACGGGTGTCTCGGCGAGTGAACGGATCTCCGCGACCTGGTCGCCGGCTCGGAGGACGCGTACTCGCCGGAGCGACGGATCCAGCAGCTCCGAGACGATGACCGTGACGTCACCGGCGCGGGCGGCGAGGTGCACGCCGGGCTCGGAGGTGACGCGTTCGAGCACCTCGCCGCCCGCGCCGCGCCACACGTGCAGCTCCGTGGGATCCTCGTTCGCCGAGAAGAGGACGTCGTCCCCGACGTCGAGCACGGTGGCGACCTGGAGTCCCGGTGGGGTCACGGGTTCGCCATCGATGGTGATCCGGCGCGTGTCCTCCGACTCGTCGATGAACACGAGCCGGCCGTCCCGCAGCCGGTCGGGCACCCCGGTCACGACCGTCTGCCAGTGCTCGGCCGAGTCCTCGAAGAGCGCCTGGGTCTTCCCCGAGTCGGGCTCGACCTCGAGCACGAGCCAGCGCTTCTGATCCCGTGACATCACCAGCAGCGTGAGCGGACATCGGTCGTTCCACGTCACGTTGATCAGGTACGGGAACGCGTCGCGATCCCAGTCGATGTCCACGCGCGACCCGTCCAGCCCGAGCACCGAGAGCGACACCTCCGCATTGTCCGTTCCCGCCTGCGGGTAGCGAACGGCGCGTGGAGGTGAGTCCGGATCGACCGGGGACGAGATGTACCAGATGAGAACCGGACGCTCGTCGACGCGGGCGGCGACGATCCTCTCGCCGTGGGGCGACCACCAGTACCCGCGATAGCGCTCCAGCTCTTCGGAGGCGACGAACTCAGCCACACCCCAGTGGACGTCGGGATCGTCGTCGTTCGCGATCACCCGGACCGACCCGCCGGTCGCGCCCTCCGGCGAGAGATCCTGAACGTAGAGTGCGCCATCGACGATGTACGCCACACGGCGTCCGGTCGGGTCGGGCCGCGCATCGTAGGCGCCATCAGGAGACCCTTCCAGCGGCCTGGCGCCACCCTTCACGAGATCCGCCACGTGCACCCGCCCATCGACGACGAACGTCGCGAGCGTGAGCTTCGGATCTGCGTCGTAGGTCGTGACGCCGGTGAGCTGCTCACGCATCCGCTCGCGCCGATCCCGTTCTTGCTGCGTGAGGTGCTCCTCGCCGGACCCCGGGTCGAAGATCGAACGCTCCTCCCCGGAGTCCAGATCGAGGATCCACAGGCAACCCTCGGGATCGTTCCCGGAGCGCGACCGGATGAACGCCACACGCGATCCGTCGTCGGCGATGCGAAACGTGCGAGGCGCCCCGAGGGTGAACCCTCGCGTTCGCGCCTTCTGTCGTGGGAACGAGTCTTCGGTCAACCGCGTCTACCCCCTGTCACAGCGTGCTCGATCCGAGGCATGGTACGGGTGGAGTCCACTTCCGACCGAATCTCGGAACCGATATCGGAGCCAGAGTGGAGGACCAGCGCAGCGATAGCGAGCTCCTCACGGCGTCGGCGGCCGAGCCCGGCGTATTCACCGAGCTGTATCGGCGGCACGCCGAGGATCTCCTCCGCTACTTCGCCCGGCGAACGCTCGACCCCGAATCCGCGGCCGAGCTCACCGCCGAGACGTTCGCGCAGGCCTTCGCATCGAGGACGACCTATCGAGACACGGGAGCGAACGGCGTGGCATGGATCTACGGGGTGGCGAGGCACCAGCTCGGCCGGTTCTTCCGGTCCGGGCGGGTGGACCGAGCGGCGCGTCGTCGTCTCGGGATGCCGGAGCGCGACCTCCCACCCGAGGATTTCGAGCGGATCGAGGACCTCGTCGACTTCGCGCCGATCCGCGGCGCGATCGCGGAGGCCCTGGCGACGCTTCGCGAGGACCATCGCGACGCGCTTCGCCTTCGAGTGATCGAGCAGCGCTCGTATGCCGAGGTCGCTCGAGCGCTCTCGTGCACCGAGGAGAACGCGCGACAACGGGTGAGCCGAGGCCTGCGACGGCTGGCTCTGGTCCTGCAGGAGAAGGGCCTACAACCGGCGACCGAGAAGGAGTCATGAACACACAGATCGAGTACCTCAAACAGCTGGAGACCGACCTGAAGGACGCGGCGGCCCGCGAGACGGCGCGCATGGAGCGCGCGACGCTCCAGGGTGCCATCCGCAAGAACACCGGTCGGGGATGGACCAAGGTCGTCGGCGTCGCCGCCGCGTTCCTCGTCGTCGCCGGCGCGATCGGTTTCCTCGCCCAGGGCGGGCTCATGAGTAGCGCCGACGGCGGCGGACCAAGCTCTTTCAGGGGGCCATCAGGCCAGGCGCGTTGGCAGACGCAGTCGCGGATGACGGGCAGTGCGCGCCAAGCCGCCGGGGAGTGCGGAGAGCACCTCGGCGCCCCCCAGGTTCGAAGAGCACCCATCGCGCCGCCGACGCTACCCCCGGCGACAAGACAGTCCCCCCGATAGCGGTGAGCTCGAACTGCGCAGTGGCCGTCAGCAGCAGGATCTCTCGAAGATCGTCCGCGACGGGCGCATCGGCGTCGTCGTTCCCGACGACAAGTTCGGTGACGCGGTCGGCAACCTCACGTTCATCGCAGAGAAGTACGGCGGCTTCATCCTCTCCTCGTCGACGAACAACGATCGATCGGGGACGTTCGTGCTACGGATCCCGGCGAAGAGATTCGATCGAGCACTCGGCGACATCCGCGACCTGGCCACCCGCGTGCGGTTCCAGGAGATCCAGGGCGACGACGTGACGGCGGAGTTCATCGACAGCAGGCGCGTCTGCGCATCCTGCTGGCACGGAAAGCCCTGCTGTCCGACCTTTCCAACAGGCCACCACGACGGAGGAGATCCTGCGGATGGCGAGCCAGCTGGACGACGTCCAGCTCCGCATCGAGCAGATCCAGGGGCAACTCAGGTTCATCAACGACCAGGTCGCCGAGTCGACCCTTCGCGTCTCGATCCAGGAGCAGAACGCGCCGAAAGCGGCGACACAGACCGACGTGGACAACCCCGACCTGGGCTCCTCGGTCGATCTCGGCGTCCAGGGGTTCCTTCGGATCGTCGGCGCCGTGATCGTCGGACTCGGCTACCTGATCCCGCTCACCGTGCTCGGTGCCCTCGTGTGGTTCGTCGTCTGGTTCGTGCGGCGCCGCCGCGCGATCGCCTGACGGCTAGATCTCGCGCCGGCCCTCGATGGCCTGTGAAAGCGTGACCTCGTCCGCGTACTCGAGATCGCCGCCGACCGGAAGGCCGCTCGCGAGCCTCGTCACGCGGATCCCGAGCGGCTTCAAGAGCGCGGCCACGTACATCGCGGTGGCGTTGCCCTCGAGGTTGGGGTTGGTCGCGAGGATCACCTCGGTGACGTGATCGCGATCGACGCGATCCAGCAGCTCCTGTACCCGCAGATCGTCCGGTCCGATGCCGTCGAGCGGGCTGATCGCCCCACCGAGGATATGATAGCGGCCCTTGTGCAAGGCCGCCTTCTCGATCGTGGCGGCGTCCTTCGGTTCCTCCACGACACAGAGCAACGTGCGGTCACGAGACTCGTCGCGGCAGACCCGGCAGAGATCTCCCTCCGCGACGTTCCCGCATTCGCGACAGAACGCGATCCGGTCCTTCACCTGTACGACCGCGGCAGCCAGGCGCTTCGCGTCCTCAGGGGTCGCCTTCACGAGCCAGAACGCGAGGCGCTGCGCGGACTTCGGACCCACGCCCGGCAGGCGCGCCAGCTCATCGATCAGCTCCTGTATCGGACCCTCGTACACGGGATCAGTCCTCGGGATCGTCTGGTTCGTCGGCGGGCGTGGCGCCCAAGACGTCCTTGAGACGCTTCAGGGCTTCCTCTTCAGTGGGTTCCTCGGCCTCCTCGACGAACGCGGTCGCGGCCGGCTCCGTCGCGCCGGCGTGCGCCTCGCGGGTCACGCTCTCGATCCTGGGACGGATCCCGAAGAGGTCCCCGAGGGCCGCCTGCAACTTGTCGGCGCGACTCGCCACCTGCCGCAGGTTGTTGCGGAACGAAGGAGGGAAGGCGAGCTCGAGAGTCTCTCCGTCGAACGTCGCCGGCGTGGCGCTTTCCAGGAGCGCCCGGAGGACCGGCTGCCCGACCTCGCTGAGGTGATCGAGCAACGACGGCCACGAACGGCGGAGCATCGTGACGTCGACGCTGTCCGCGCTCGCCGCATGCGGCGCCTCGATCGCTGCTGAGGGAACGCCCGCCGGGGCCGCCTCGGAGGAGACCTCGACGCCGGAGGGCGGAGGCGTCGGGGCCGAAGGTGTCTCCCGAGGTACGTCTGCCGGCGTTGGGTCTCCGACCGAGGCGGCCACGGCGGGAGGCGCCGGGTGCTCGGCGGCCGGCGTTGGGTCCCCGACGTGGGCGGCCCCGGCGGCGACATGGGCTGTGGCGTCGGGCACCACGCTCGCTGGGTCGACATTGGCGAGCCTCTCGAGACGCTCCAGCCGTGCCAGCGTTCCGGCGGGCGACTGGTCCGTCTCGGGGATCGTGGCCCGCACGAGAGCGAGCTCCAACGAGAGGCGCGGCGACGTCGTCCAGCGCATGTCGCTCTGGGCCGCCAACAACAGCTCGATGATCCGAGCCAACTCGGAGGCCGTGAACTTCTCGGCCTGGATGCGCAGCCCTTCGTAGGCGTCCGCGGCGATGTCCAGGAGGTCCTCCTGTCCCGGCGCCGTCTTCACGAGGAGCAGATCTCGGAAATGCCCGAGCGTCTCGTTGGTCACGTTCCGGATGTCCTGCCCGTCTTGGACCAGACGATTGACGATCTCGAACGCGCTGCGTGCGTCGCCGACGGCAACCGCGTCCGCAAGCTCCACCTGCACCTCGCCGCGTGGCGCCCCGAGCAGCGCTTGGATCGCAGCATCGTCCACTTTCAGCCCGCCGAGCACACCGGCCTGATCCAGCAGCGAGAGCGCGTCTCGCGCGGACCCCTCGGCGTGTCGCGCGATCGCGTGCGCGGCGGAGTCGTCCAGCGTCACACCCTCGGACGCCGCCACCTTCTGCAGGAGCTCGGAGAGGCCCTCCATGGTGTGCCGGCGGAAATCGAACCGCTGGCAGCGGCCGACGATCGTGGCCGGCATCTTGTGCGGCTCGGTCGTGGCGAGAACGAAGCGGACGCCGGGCGGCGGCTCTTCGAAGACCTTCAGCAGCGCGTCGAACGCCTCACGGGACAGGCGCTGGGCCTCGTCGATGATGTAGACCTTCTCTCGGCCTTGCACCGGAGCCGTGGGTGCCTTCTCGCGGAGCTCTCTCGCGTCTTCGACCCCGCCGTGCGACGCGGCGTCGATCTCCACCACATCCAGATGCGTGCCCTCGCGGATGGCGACGCACTGATCGCACCCGCCGCACGGCTCGGCCGTCGGCCCGGTGGCGCAATTGACCATCTTGGCGAGGATCCTCGCGGTGGACGTCTTGCCGGTCCCCCGCGGCCCGCAGAACAGGAATGCGTGGTGCAAGCGGCCGTCCCGGATGGCGCCCGTGAGCGCGCGTACGACGTGGTCTTGACCGAGGACCTCGGTCGGCGTCTGTGGCCGATATCGCCGGTAGAGCGCCTGGTGCTGCCTGTCGTCCGCCATCTACCTCGCTCCTTGGCCGTCTCGCGAAAAAGTGTGACCGTGCACCCGCCGTCGACGCCGCGAGACTCGACCGCTACCCGGCAGCGGAGCTCCAGCCGGGCTGGCCCACGGCACCCGCCGGTTCACGCTTAGGGCTGCTTCCTTCCGGACCTGACCCGGTTCGCGTTCCGGCGTCGCGTGGGACCCGACCTTCGACGCTTCGTACCGGGGCGCTTCGGACCTCGCGGGCCTCGGGCGGGGATTCAGCCCCGCTGAAGCGGATCGCGGGTACAGGGCACCGCTAGCTCCCCGCCTAGCACGGTCACGCAGGCGAGTATACGTGGGCACTCCGACGCGCCATCTCCGGCCTATCCGGGCCCCTCGACGTTCGTGACCGGCTCGCCATGCCCTGCACGCACCACCACCATCGTCCCCTGCTCGGTCGAAGGATTGCTCTCGCGGTGCACGACGCCCTTGCCGACGAAGACGAAGTCTCCAGGACCTGCGTCGAAGGCCTCTTGGCCGTCGGGACCGAACTCCATATGAAGAGAACCGGTCAGGACGTAGATCGAGCTTTCGTACTCGCCGTGGTGATGCCAGCCGGAGACCATCCCGGGTTCCGTCCGCGCGAAGCCCGACCACATCCCATCGGTCTGCACGGCCTGCTCTCGCAGGATCCCCTGTGTCGGCTGGCCCTCCACCCGTTCCCCGGGTGTGACCCGATAGATCGTGCTCAATCCTTCCCTCCCTTCTCCAGCGCTTGGCGCATGATGCATCGTGCGAGGGAACCTCGCCCCGGGGCCGGGCGTCCAACCCCCGTTCAGCCAGAACGAGCGTGGCCCTTCCGCCCGCTCCCTTCCCACGACGGAGGACACGATGGCGATCACGACACGGGCACGGATGGCATTGTTCCTTTCGATCGCCGCGCTGCTGGTCTCCGGCATCGCCGGCGCGCAGTACGTCGGTGCCAGCACCCAGCCGGGGAGCCCCGCCGGGTCCGAACCCGGATCCGGCGGTGGTGGGAACGGCGTCGCGGGCATCTGCGTGGCGCCGACGGCGGCGGACGACGCCAGCGTGAGTGGAACCCCCGGATCAGACGGGTGCAACGACACGATCGACAACCCGGTCGTGGTCGATCCCGGCGAGTGCGGCGAGAAGGTGAGCGGCACCGGACCGGACGCGACCGTCAGCTACACCCCGTGCCCCGGTGACGACGACCCGGTGGTGACCGACCCCTACGATGGTGCTCAGAGGGTGGAGCCGACGCCCGGGATGTCCGATCTCTACCCCCACGCCTTCGACAAGGTCGTCGTCGGCGACGACGGCAAGACACTCACGATCTTCTTCTGGAGCGGCGTCGAGCCATGCTACGTCCTCGATCACGTCGACGTGGACTACGGTCCCGGCGCGATCACCGTCACGCTCTTCGAAGGACACGATGCGAGCGCCGGCGACGTCGCCTGCATCGAGATCGCGCTCATCAAGAAGGTCGTCGTGCAGCTCGACGAGCCGGTCGGAGACCGGCGCGTCGTCGACGGCGCCGCGTAGCCGACCGCGGCGGCGTTGGGGCGGGCGGCCCGAAGGGCCGCCCGCCCCGTTCATTCCCTCTGTTGAAGTTCAGCGCCGTGCGGCCCAGACTTCCCAATCCGACACGCGACGGAACCCCTGGCCTTCGTACATCCGGCGGGCCATGTCCGACGGCTGCAGCCACGCGAGATCCGTCCGATCGTCGAACGCCCGCGCCGCCCGGAGGGTGAGCGCCGCCCCGATCCCGCGGCGCCGGGCCGACTCCACGACACCCACGCCGAAGATCCCGACCGTGTCGTGGAGCAGGTACGCAGACGCCTCGCCCACGGGCTCGCCGTCGATCCATGCGGTGAACATCCGGACGCGTGGGTCCTCGAGCATCTTCCGGCCCACGAACCGCTCCGCGATCTCCGCCGGCGTCCCGAACGCCGCGACCTCGACCGCGCGCACCGCATCGAGTTCCTGTTCCTCGCGGACGTGCCGGATCTCCACACCCGCCCCAACCTGTTCGTCGGGAAGGAGAGCGATGGAGACCGCCATCGCCGGCCACTGCTCGACCCGTCGGAGTCCCGCTGCTCGGATCGCGGACTCCATCGCGGGATGCCGGCCGACCTCGATCTCGATACCGAAGAAGGGATGACCGCGGGAACGGAAGACCGCGCGGGCAGCGTCCAGGGCGGCCGGCGCGTCGTCGGGCTCGCGGATCACTCGCGTCCCGTTCAGCTCCGGCGCAGGGAGGTTGGAGAAGGCGACGAGGAGCCCATCGACCTCGACGACCTCGCCGCCCTCGACGACGTCGGCGCGTACGCGTTCACCTTCGAGGCTCGCGGCCACGATCCGTTCGGCGAGGTCCACCCGGGCATGCTCCCAGCTACCCTGCCCGGATGCTGACGGTCGGCGCGGTGATCGTGGACTTCGACGGGACCGTGTGCCTTCACGACGTGGGCGTGGACCTGATGGAGACGGTTCGGCGCCGACCCCTCGCGCAACGGTCCGCTCGCCGAGATCGACCGGGCGTTCGACGCCGGTGAGATCGGCCTCCGCGACGTGCTCGTCGCGGAGGCCGCGTTGCTCCGCGGCAGCGACCGAGACCTGATCGCATTCGCACTCGACCACTGTCCTCTCGATCCCACCTTCGCGCCGTTCGCGGCATGGGTGGCGGCCGAAGGGGTGCCGCTCACCATCGTTTCCGACGGGTTCGGCGTCCACGTCCGGCCGCTGCTCGCAGCGTCCGGACTCGCTCATCTGCCCGTCATCACGAATGACTGGCAGCGTGGTGGGCTCGACTTTCCTGCAGCGCATCCCATCTGCGTCGGCTGCGGCACGTGCAAGAAGCGAGCCGTCGAGCGAGCGCGTGATGTCCACGGAGCGGTGGCGTTCGTGGGCGATGGGGTCAGCGACCGGTTCGGCGCTCGATACGCAGACGTGACGTTCGCGAAGGACGGCCTCGCCGCGCACTGCCGCCGCGAGGCGATCCCCTATCTCCCATACGGGGACTTCGGGGATGTTCGTGCCGGCCTCGAAGGACTCGACACGGTGCCGTCACCGGTCGGCGGCGAGCCGTGCCCGGGCTGGAGGGAACCGACGTGAGCGGTGGGAGCGGTGGCCGAGGGATTCGAACCCTCGAGGGAGTCAACCCCCCTACACGCTTTCCAGGCGTGTCCCTTCGGCCGCTCGGGCAGGCCACCGAGACGAGTCTACCGATGCGACCTGGCGAGCCGATCAGGCCGTTCTCGTCGCGATGAGCGACGCGAACCTCGTCTGACCGGCTGCGGTGAGGTGATAGCCGTCGGCCGCGAACCATGAGGGGTGGCTCCGGCTGTAGTGGAACCAGTCGATCAGCAGGATGTTCGCACGTCGCTGCGCGCAGGCAGCCAGTCGCCCGTTCTGGATCCGCCGATACGAACGCGGGATCTTGAGGTTCACGAGGTACACGGTTCGGTGAGCACCCGCGACCTCCGAGATCCGGTTGCAGTCGGCGGCCTGGATGAGGATCCCGTTGTTGCCCAGATGGATGACGATCTTCCTCCGGAGCCTGCCGGCTGCCCTGAGCTGCTCGACCAGCGGAACCGCGTCGCGGAACTGACGTGAGACGACCGCGTTCACACGGATCCCTCGACCCGACAGCTCGTCCTTCGCCCCGAGCATCACCGAGTCTCCGATCGCGTACCGGCCGGGTGGGATGCCTGCGGAGGCGGGGCCTGCGAGCGCCAGCGCGACGGAGCAGAGAACGAACACGACGAGCGGGCGAGATCCCTTCGGCACCTACGGAGGGTACCGACTGGGGCGGGCCCATCGAAGGGCCCGCCCGATGGCGGAGGCGGCGTGATTCGAACACGCGAGGGGCGGATTAGGCCCCTAACCGCTTTCGAGGCGGTCCCGTTCGTCCGCTCCGGCACGCCTCCGTCGCCGAGTCTAGCGGAGGCGGATCGACGTTCCGGATCGATCGTGCGAGGATCCACGAACGTGGATGCGAAGAGTCTGGAACGTGTGCCCCTGTTCGCAGGTCTGTCGCACAAGGACCGCGAGAAGATCGCGCGGTGGGCGGACTCGATCGACTTGCCGACGGGCAAGCATCTCCTCGATCAGGGCCGACTGCCCCACGAGTTCTTCGTGATCGTGGGCGGTGAGGTCGAGGTTCTCCACGATGGGAAGCGTCTCGCCACGTTGGGCCCCGGTGACTTCTTCGGAGAGATCGCGCTGATCGAGCACGGGCGTCGGACCGCGTCGGTCGTGACCACGACACCGACCACCCTGGCCGTGATGAGCCCCGCTTCGTTCGCGGCGATGCGCCGCGAGATGCCGGAGGTCGCCCTCCGTATCGACGACGCGATCCGCGAGCGGCTGGCGCGCTAGCGCCGCTCCCGGAAGAACGTTCGCAACAGGTCCCCGCACTCCTCGGCGAGCACGCCGTCGGTCAGGATGACGGTGTGGTTCAGCCTCGGGTCTTGCACGAGGTTCCCCAACGATCCTGCGAAGCCCGCTTTGGGATCGGATGCCCCGAACACGACCCGGTCGAGCCGGGAGAGGACGATGGCGCCGGCGCACATCGCGCATGGCTCCAAGGTGACGATGAGCGTGCAGCCCTCGAGGTGCCAGGACCCGAGGGCGGCGGCCGCGGCGCGCAGCGCGAGGATCTCCGCGTGGGCCGTCGGATCGTTCGCCATCTCCCGCTCGTTCCCGGCGACCGCGAGGACCTCACCTTCGCGAGTCACGACGGCACCGATCGGCACATCGCCGTGATCGAGGCATCGCCGGGCCTCCTCCAACGCGAGCTGCATCACCTGCTCGTCGTCGATGGCGTACTCCGACGTCAATCCCATCCCAGTCCTTCGAGGCGTTCATCCGAGATCCCGAAATGGTGGGCGACCTCGTGCACGACGGTCTCGGCGACGACCGCCCGAAGCTCCTCATCGTCATCGCCCGCCTCGCTTTCGATCGTGGCGCGGAAGAGCGTGATCCGATCCGGCAGGACCCCCGCATAGTTCTCGCGTTCGGTCTGGGCGATCCCCTCGTAGAGACCGAGCAGATCGGGCTCATCGGCAGGCGGGCGATCCTCGACCACCACCGCGACGTTGTCCATCGCCTCCTGCACCCATCCGGGGAGCTCGTCCAGCGCGTCGGCCACGAGCGATTCGAACAGGCGTCGGGAGCGGCGCGACATCGCCTGTAGCCTACGTCGCATGCCCGGCGGGCTGAGCACCGACCTCTACGAACTCAACATGGCGGCGAGCTATCTGCGCCGTGGGATGAACGGTCCGGCGACCTTCAGCCTCTACGTGCGGGACATGCCGAAGCAACGGGGCTTCCTCGTCGCGACGGGTCTGGACGATTGCCTGCGGTTCCTCGAGTCGTTCTCCTTCGATGAAGAGAACCTCGCCTACCTCAGCCGGATCGGGTTCGATCAGCGGGCGATCGATGGATTCCGTGACGTGCGCTTCCGGGGCGAGGTGTGGGCGGTGCCGGAGGGGCGCATCGTCCACGCGAAGGAGCCGATCTTGGAGGTCACGGCACCGATCGCCGAGGCCCAATTGGTGGAAACGGTCCTGTTGAACCAGGTGACGCTCCACACGACGCTCACGTCGAAGGCCGCCCGCTACGTGATCGCGGCGGAAGGACGCGACCTGGTCGACTTCGCGTTCCGACGGGCGCACGGGGTGGAGGCCGCGCGGGCCGCGGCCCGAGGGAGCGCGATCGTCGGCTTCCAGGCGACGTCGAACGTCGAGGCCGCGAGCGAGTTCGATCTCCGGGTCACCGGGACGATGGCGCACTCCTTCATCACCGCCTTCGACGACGAGCGAGAGGCGTTCCGGGCGTTCGCGGAAGACCATCCACACCGAACGACCTTCCTGGTCGACACCTACGACACCCTGAACGGAGTGCGGAACGCGATCGAGGTGATCGAGGACGTGGATCCTCCCGGGGAGGTCGGCGTCCGGCTCGACTCGGGCGACCTCGACCGGCTCTCACGCGAGGCCAGGCGGATCCTCGACCACGCGGGGCTCGGGCGGGCGAAGATCTTCGCGAGCGGTGGGCTTGACGAGCACGAGGTGGCGGAGCTGGTTCGAGCGGGTGCGCCGGTCGACGCGTTCGGGATCGGGACCCAGCTCGGCGTCTCCGCCGATGCGCCGTACGTCGACGTCGTCTACAAGCTCGCGGAGTTCGACGGACGACCCGTGCTGAAGCTCTCGCCGGCGAAGGCCAGCGCCCCCGGTCGCAAGCAGGTCTGGCGCGGTCCGTCCGAGGATGTCATCGCGCTCCGGGACGAGGCGGCGCCCGGCCCGAACCACGAGCCGATGCTGGAGCCCGTGATGCGGGCCGGGCGCCGCCTCGCACCCGCGCCGTCGATCGAGGAGATGCGCGCCCGTTTCGAGCGAGACCTCGCGGCACTCCCCGTGAAGGCCGCGCGGCTCACACACCCCGAGCACGTCATCGCGCATCGCTCGGAGGCGTTGGCCTCCCTCACGGCCGAGACCGCTGAGGCGATCCGGCGACGGGTCCGGTCGAGCGACTAGTACCGCTCAGGCCGTCGGCAGCCAGGACGGCCGGTTCGCCTCGTAGGACGTGATCTCATCGGCGTGGCGCAACGACAGGTCGATGTCGTCGAAGCCCTCCAGCAGGCACCATCGCCGGAAATCATCGAACGCGAAGCTCTCCTGTACCGAAGGCGCCGTGACGGTCAGTCCATCCAGGTCGACCTCGATCAACGTCGTGGGGTCGTCGAGGACCGCGTCCATCAGCGCCCGGACCGACTCCTGTGGCAACTCGACGGGGAGCAGGCCGATCTTGCAGCAGTTGTTCCGGAAGATGTCGGCGAAGCTCGGGGCGATCACGGCGCGGAACCCGTGGTCCTCCAGCGCCCACGGCGCGTGTTCCCGGCTGGATCCGCTGCCGAAGTTGGCGCCGGCGAGGAGGATCGTGGCGCCCGCGTAACGCTCATCGTTCAGGACGAACGACGGATCCTTCCGCCACTCGTGGAAGAGGAACGGCCCGAATCCGGTCCGCTCGATCCGCTTCAGGAACTGCGCGGGCACGATCTGATCGGTGTCGACGTCGGAGCGATCCAACGGAACGGCCGTCCCCGCGAAGCGCGTCAACGGCTCCATCTAGAGATCCTCGGGAGTCGTGAAGCGGCCGGCGATCGCCGTCGCGGCGGCCACCGCCGGGGACACCAGGTGCGTTCGGCCACCCTTGCCCTGGCGACCCTCGAAGTTCCGGTTCGAGGTCGAGGCGCTGCGTTCGCCGGGCTGCAGGATGTCGGGATTCATCCCGAGGCACATCGAGCAGCCCGCGCCACGCCAGTCGAAGCCGGCCTCGACGAAGACGCGGTCGAGACCCTCTTGCTCCGCCTTCAGCTTCACCGCGACGGAACCGGGAACGACCAGCGCCCGGAGCCCCTCGGCCACCTTGCGACCGTCGACGATCGCGGCGGCGACGCGAAGATCCTCGATCCTCGAGTTCGTGCACGAGCCGATGAAGATCGTGTCCGGCCGGATGTCCCGGATCCGGGTGCCGGGCTCGAGCGCCATGTACGAGAGCGCACGGCGCGCGGCCTCGCCCTTGGCATCGTCATCGAACGAGTCCGGCTCGGGCACCACGTCGTCGATCGTGACCGACTGGGCCGGGTTCGTTCCCCAGGAGACGTACGGCCGGAGCGCCGCGGCATCGATCGTGATCTCGGCGTCGAAGGTCGCCCCGTTGTCGGAGGGCAGGGAGCGCCAGTCATCGAGCGCGCGCTCCCAGTCGGGGCCGGCGGGCGCGTGCGGCCGCCCTTCGAGGTAGGCGAACGTCGTGTCGTCGGGGCCCACCATCCCCGCCCGGGCGCCGGCCTCGATCGACATGTTGCAGATCGTCATGCGTCCTTCCATCGACAGCGCGCGGATCGCGGACCCTCGGTACTCGAGGACGTACCCGACGCCGCCGCCCGTCCCGATGCGATTGATGATCCCCAGGATCACGTCCTTCGCGCTGCACCCTGCCGGGAGATCGCCCTCCACGGTGATCGCCATCGTCTTGGCCGCCTGCTGCGGGAGCGTCTGGGTCGCGAGGACGTGTTCGACCTCGCTGGTGCCGATCCCGAACGCGAGCGCGCCGAACGCACCGTGGGTGGAGGTGTGTGAATCGCCGCAGACGATGGTGAGCCCCGGCTGCGTGTAACCCATCTCCGGGCCGATCACGTGGACGATGCCCTGGCCCGCCGATCCCCATGGGTAGATCGTGATGCCGAATTCCTTCGCGTTCTTCGCGAGGGCATCCATCTGCCGCGCGCTCGTCACGTCGGTCACGGGACCTTCGGTCGTGGGGACGTTGTGGTCCATCGTCGCGACCGTGAGGTCGGGGCGACGCACGCCGCGGCCGGCGAGCCGGAGGGCTTCGAACGCCTGCGGGCTGGTCACCTCATGGACGAGATGGAGATCGACGTAGAGGAGGTCCGGCTCGCCGGCCGCTCGATGCACCACGTGGCGTTCCCAGACCTTTTCGGCCAAGGTCTTCGGCTCGGCGAGCGTCTGTGCGGAGGACATGTCCGGCGGCTGCTCCTCGGGCTTGTTCCACTATGTGGACGTCAGTACCATTATCTGGACATGACCCTACCAGCGGAGCTCCCAAGGACGCCAGTGGGCGTGCTCGATCGAGCCATGGCCATCCTGGCGGTGGTCGAAGGCGGAGCGCGCAGTCACACGGAAGTGGCTCGTCTCACGGGGCTCGCCCGTCCGACGGCTCACCGGTTGCTCAAGGCGATGGAAGCGCACGGTCTCGTGTCGTACATCGGCGGACAGGGCTACCGACTGGGACCGAGGCTTCTCGGCCTCGCGGCGACGGCGATGCGTGAGCTGCCGCTTCGAGACCTCGCACAGCCCGTCCTCGAGCGCCTGGCGCGAGCGACCGGAGAGAGTGCGCAGCTCTTCGTTCGCGACCACCACAAGCGAGTGTGTATCGCGGTTGCGGAGTCGCGAAGCGAGCTCCGGACGATCGTCGAGATCGGCGCCGAACTGCCGCTCACGGCGGGGTCGGCGGGCAAGGTGTTCCTCGCGTTCGGCCCTCCGCCGCTCACCGCGGAGCTCCTCGCGACCGCCGACCGGTTCACCTCCGCGACACCGGTGGGTGAACGCCTGGAGCGTCAACTCGCGACGGCTCGGCGGCTGGGTTGGGCGTCGAGCGCTGGCGAGCGAGAACCGGGTGTGGGATCGATCAGCGCGCCCGTCCGTGAACCGTACGGGGCGCTGCTGGCGGTCGTTTCCCTGTCGGGGCCCGAGCAGCGGGTGGGGCGGATCTCGGCGAAGCGCTACGCGCCCGCCGTCGTCGAGGCCGCGAAGGAGATCGAGCGTGCCCTCGGCGCCTAGCTACCAGGCGTACGCTTCGGGCGCCGGTCCACCGGGGCCGGGGAAGATCTCGTCCAGCTTGCGCAAGACGTCTTCGTCCAGGCGGACCTCGAGCGCCCGGAACGAGCCCTCGAGCTGCTCCTCGGTCCTGGGCCCGATGATCGGGGCCGTCACCGCCGGCTGGTGCAGGAGCCACGCGAGCGCGACATCCGCCGGCCTCGCGCCCAGGTCGGCGCACACCTTCTCGTAGCGCTCCAGCCGGTCGCGGTCCTTGTCGATCTCGTCCTGCAGGTATTCGGAGGAGCGACGACCCTCGTCGACCTTCTTGAGCGCTCCCGCCAGCAAGCCGCCGGCGAGCGGGCTCCAGGCGATCAGGCCCATCCCGTACTCCTGGACCGCAGGGATCACCTCGAGCTCGAGCGTGCGCTCGGTCAGGTTGTACAGGGACTGCTCCGTGGCGAGGCCCACCGTGTGCCACTTGCTGGCGATCTCGTTCGCCCGCGCGATGTGCCAGCCGGCGAAGTTCGACGATCCCACGTAGAGGATCTTGCCCTCGCTCTTCAGCTGGTCCATCGCCTCCCAGATCTCGTTCCACCACGCGTTCCGGTCGATGTGGTGCATCTGATAGACGTCGATGTAATCCGTCTGCAGACGCTTCAGCGAGCCCTCGCACGCGCGGCGGATCGCGAGCTTCGACAGGCGCGACTCGTTCGGCCACTCCGCCATCTGCCCGTAGACCTTGGTGGCGAGGACGACCTTCTCCCGCCGTCCGCCGCCCTTCTCGAACCAGTCACCGATGATCCGCTCGGTCGAGCCCACGCCGAGATGGCGGCCGTACACGTTGGCCGTGTCGAAGAAGTTGATCCCCTCGGCGATCGCCGCATCCATGATGCGGTGTGATTCGTCCTCGGGCGTATGGGGGCCGAAGTTCATCGTGCCGAGACAGAGCCGTGAGACCACCAGGCCGAGCCGGCCGACGTGCGTGTACTCCACGGTGGGAGTCTACGCAGCCTCGGCTGATGGCTCCGCCCTCGCGAGGGAGCCGTCCCGCTCCGGCCCTCGAGCGCCTTGGACGAACATGAACGCGATGGTGATGGTCCCGCCGAGGGCGCCCGCCCAGATCAGCGTCGCGTCGTGGCCGATCGCCTCGGCGGTGGGCCCGGTGATGGCGAACGAGAGGGGCACACCCATCGTCGAGATCATCCAATCGAGCGCGAAGACCCGTCCGAGGAGCCGGTCGGGGACGAGCCGTTGCACCAGGGTCACCCAGACGACGACGAGATAGGTGATCGACCCCTCGGTGACGAACGCGACCGCCATCGCCTGCCAGACAGCGGTGACGAACCCGAAGCCGGCCGTCCCGAACATCCCGAGCGCCCAGGCGAGGTACATCGCGGTGACGGGCTTGCGCGGAAGGCTTCCTCGTTGGCCGAACACGGCGGCCGCGATCACCGCGCCGACGCCGCCGGCCCCGAAGACGAGGCCGAGCGATGACGATTCCCCGCCCAGGTCGTTCTTGACCACGATGGGAACGAGGGTCTCCCAGGGTCCCCAGACCGCCAGCAGGCTCACGGTCGCCCCGACCATCGCGATCAAGAGCCATCGCTGCTGTCGCACGTAGCGCAAGCCCTCCACCACGTCCCCGAAGAACGATGCCTGCTCCTCCTGCGCGTCCCTCGGCGTCCGCCGCGTCCGCATCGAAAGGATCATCACCGCTGAGAACGCGAACGTGGAAGCGTCGACGAGGAACGCGAACCCGACGCTCACCCAGGCGATCAACACGCCACCCACGAGTGGACCGACGAGCGTCATCGCGAACGGTCTGACGAGCTGCGCGAGGGAGTTGGCCTGCACGAGCAGATCCGCGGGCACGATCGCAGGTGTGATCGACGAGAACGCGGGCTGGAAGACGGCCTGCCCGGCGCCGTACACCGTGACCAGCCCGAGGATGATCGGGATCGAGTGCAGTTGATCCGTGACGGAGAGGAAACCCAGCGTCCCGATCGCGACGAAACGGATCGCGTCGCCCGCGATCATCAGGTGCCGCCGCTCGAGCCGGTCGGACAATGCCCCGCTCGCGATCACGAGGACGACCTGAGGCAGCGACCACGCGATGCCTACCAGGGCCAGCGCGCCCGGCCGGTTCTCGATCGAGAGGACCTGCCAGGCGATCGAGACGAGGTAGATCCCGTCCCCGATCATCGAAACCGTCATCCCGGTCCACAGGAACGCGAAGTCGCGGACCGCGAGCGGCTTGAGGATCGCCACGCGCTCGCGGAAGGAGGAGGGTGATCCGCTCACGATCCCCGCAGCATAGGAGGCTGCGGGGACGCCTCCGGGGGGGTGGGTCGGCGACTACTGCCAGTCGACGGTGACGACCTCGATCGGATCGGAGATGCCCTTGACCGTCACCGTCCGCGCATCCCGCGTCGGGAACTGCCCACCGGCGGCCGTTCCGGCGCTCGCGACGATCTGCCCGCCTTCGGCGAGGGCTCCGATCCGGGCGGCCTCATGCACGCCCTTCCCCGTGAAGTTCCGGCCGACCATCGTCGCGTCCGATGCGTGCACCCCGATCCGCACCTGAGGCGCGAACCCGGCGGCCGCGCGGTGCGCGGCGAGATCCCGCTGGATCGCAGCCGCACACGCGAGGGCGTCGTCGGGCGACTCGAACGCGACGAAGAATCCGTCGCCCGTCGCCACCACTTCCTCGCCTCGGTTCGCGCCGAACAACGAGCGCAAGGTCTTGTCGTGCCAGGACAGGAGCGAATTCCACGCCTCGTCTCCCATCGCCTCGAGGAGGTTCGTGGACCCGGCGATGTCGGTGAACATGAAGGTTCGTTGGACACGCTGTGTGGGCGAGCGGCCGCGGAGCTGCCACGGGAGCAGCTCCGCGACCTCCTCGAGGATGACCGCCTGCGTCGGACAGGCGAGCGCGGCTTCCCGGAGCTTCTCCTCGTCGACGCTCGCCGCGTCGACGACGGCCGCCTTCCCGAAGTCGCCGCGATGCCAGTCGAACGCCGTCGGGGCGATCGTGATGCAGTTGCCTGCGCCGATGCACCGGGGCCGATCGACCCTCGCTCGAAGCATCTAGGCGCCCTCCGTCACAGCATCCTCGACTGGAAGGCGAACGCGGTGGCGTCGGCGCGTGAGGAGGCACCGATCTTCGCGTACGTCGACGCGAGGCGACGCGCCACCTCGCCGGTTTCGACGTCGAGACGGTCGGCGATCTCCTCGTTCGAGAGCCCCTCGACGACGAGCTTGAGGAGCTTCGCGTCCTCGTCGTCGAGCCCTTCGACGGATCCATCCTGCGCGTGTCGCGTCAGTACGTCTGGATCCGAGGCGAGGCTCGCGAGTGCGCTTCCGACAGGGCCCCGGAACCATCGAGTGCGTATGCCTTCGTCGACGATCCGGTTCGCGATCACGGCCGTCTGGAGCTGCAGATAGGACAGGATGCTCGTCCGCTCCTCGTCGGTGCCTCCCGATGTGATGGCCGCGGTGACGGGCAGGAGCACCTCGAGGTCCAGGTCTTCGTGCCGCGCGGCGGTGAGCGCCTCCACCGCCGCGCGGGCGGACTTCGACGGCACGTTCGGGTTCCTCCCGCGCGAGGGCGACCGTCGCGAGCGCCGCGTCGGCCTTGGCTCCCCAGGGGGCGTGTCCGGGAAGCAGCCCGAGCAGTTCCTTCGCCTCTTTGGCAGAGCGTTCGGCCAGCGCGAGCAACTCGTCGTCCTTCTGTTCCCTGCCGAGGGTCGCCGATGCCAGGGCGAGCGCGGCGAGCACCTCGCAGCGGACCGCGGGCAGGGCCTGCTCGGCGGCCATCCGCACCGCACGCTCGAGGTGCTCACGCATCCCGCCGACGTCTCCTCGAGCGGCGTGCAACAGTCCACGCCATTGCTCCAGCTGCCGCGCTCGGAACGGAGTCGGGCTCTCCGCGGCCACGGCCGCTGCCCGATCGAGCCACGTCGCCGCCTCGTCCGGATCGCCGAGCTGCACGTAGGAGAGCGCGGTCCCGCCGGCGGAGAGGAACTCGAGCTGCCGGTCGCCGAGCGAGTGAGCCCGCTCATACGCCTCTGCCCCGCGCGAGAGGGCCAGATCGGGGATGACCTTCGCCCGGGCGAATACGTGCACGCCATAGAGCATCTGCACCTCGGCGAAGGCCCGCTGGCTTTCGCTCGTGAACGAGGAGAGCTGCGAGGCGAGCCGCCGGATCTCTTCGATGTGGCGGGCCGAGTCGGAGCCGATGTGGATGTCGGGCGCCCAGCTCAGATAGGCCATCGCGATGATCGAGGCCATCGTCCCCTGCCGGTCGCCGAGCTCTTCGTAGAGCTCGAGCGACCGATGGAGGCGCTCGCCTGACGATCGCACCCAGGGCGCGATCGGCAGGTCTTCCATGATGGCCTCCAGAGACTCGCCGGCCGCAACCCGCGTCATGACAGGGATGTGCTCCCCCAGCGCGAGCCGATCCACGAACCACTCGCGGATCCGACCCAGATCGATCACACCCAGCTCACGGGTCGAGGCGGCCAGCATCGAGGTGTCACCGAGCTCCTCGGCGAGCGCGGCCGCTCGGAGGTAGGTCTCCTCGGCGGCGTCGAGGTCGTGCTCTGCCGCCGACGGGGTGAACCCCTCGCCGAGCCCGGCGTGGAGGAGCGCTTGGCCGAGCTCGAGGCACGCGGCGAGCTCGGCGGCCCGATCGCCTCGCTCGACCGCGAGCGCGCGCACGCGGGTCGCGAGCTCCGCCGCGCGGTCCTCCTGCTGGGAGAGCCGAAGCGCGGCCGCGCGGCGGAGCGTGACATCCAGGTCCAGGTGAGGGTCGCCGAGCGCCTCGGCCAGGGCGGCCAGCTCCGAGAGTCCTTCCAAGCGATCGCCGGGTCGCCTGAGCATCGCGAGGGCGTCGTCCCGCGCGGTCAGCAGGCCGAGCCGCTCCTGCGGCGTCGCCGCCTGCGGCAACGCGACCTCGACGACCCGTAAGACCTCCTCGGGTGCGTGGGCGGCGAGTGCGGCGGACGCCGCCTCGGTCGAGAAACGAACGCACACCTCCGCGTCACCGGCCGCGCGCGCGTGGTGTGCGAGGAGCGGCAGCGTCTCCGGCACCGGCTCGCCGGTCAGGAGAAGCTGGACGATCGCCCCGTGGATCTCGCGCCGGCGAGCCGGCGCCAGCGTGTCTGCCGCGAACTCGCGGACCTGCTCGTGGGGGAAGCTGTAGTCCGCCGGCGCGGCCTCGGGCTGCTCCACGAGCAGCCCCGCCGCGGCGGCGGGCGCCATCAGGTCGCCGAGCGCGACCAGATCGTCCTCCTGCCCACCCTCCCCGATCCGGATCCGCAACTCCCGAAGGTCCTTCAAGCTGAAATGGCGACCGAGGAGCGCTGCCTCGGCGAGCGCCGTCTTGGTCTCGATCGGAAGATGGGCCGCCCGGCGCTGGATCAACGTGCGCACGGCAGAAGGCGCCAGTCGTTCGGCGTTGCGCGTCAACGTCCAGGTATCCGCGATCTGTTGCAGCATCCCCGCCTCGCGGTAGGCCCGGCCGATCTCCTCCACGATGAAGGGAACACCTTCCGCCTGGCCGTGGATCGTCGAAGCCGTCGAGGCATCGACCTGCCCGCCGAGCACCTGGCGGAGGAACTCCGACGTCTCGAGCACCGAGAAGCGCGCGAGCTTCAGCCTCCGGATCACGCGCATCCGCTCCATGTCGGCGAGCAGCGTGACCGCCTCGGTGAGCGTGGCGACCTCCTCGGGGCGGATCGAGAACATCAGGAAGATCGGGCTCGCGCCTTCCGTCCGGATGACGTAGCGGAGGAGACGGAGGCTGTCCTCGTCCGACCATTGCATGTCGTCGATCAGCAGCGCGAGCGGCCGCTCGCTGGTGAGCGCCCGGACCGCCATCGTCGCGAGGTCGAACGAACGGAGGAGCCGTTGGTCCGAGGACAGCCCGGCGAACGCTGGGTCGTCGCGGCCACCCAGCGCCTGGGTGGCCGCGACGATCGCCGGCTCCGAGGCGGTGCCGGCGACCGCCTCGGCCACTTCGGGAGCACCGACGATCGATCGTGCCAGCAGGAAGGGGCCACGAAGCTCCTCGTCGGCCCCCACCGCCACGGTGAGGAACCCGCGGGCGACCGCGATCTCCCGAGCCGCCAGGAGAAGACGCGTCTTCCCGATCCCCGGCTCGCCCTCGACCGACACCGCCGTCAGGCGTCCTCCTTCGGCGCCGGCGATGCCGTCCTCGATCGCGACGAGCTCGGTGGGTCGTCCGACGACCGCTCGACCGCTCCTGTGCTCGAGGAGACCGAGCGGCGCGAACGCGGCCGCCGCGACCGGAGGGGCGGCGCTCACCAGAGGTTCTCCAGGGCGTGCACAGCTCCTCGACCGAGCGGGCCGTCGAGCCGCCGTGCTATCGTTGAGGTCCCGAGCGATCGAAACTCCGCCGCGTCGGGCAACCGACCGGAGGCATCGGCAGACCACCCGCCCGCCCTGCCCCCTCGGATCCGATGATCCACGACGAAACAGGGAGGCCGAGTGGAGGGCGTCAGTCGCAAGGATCGAGTGTTCGGACCGCCCGATCGCGGGAAGAAGGCGGCAGACCGTCCCGCTCGAGGACGGATGTGCGAACAGATCGGATGCGAGACGATCCTTTCCACGTACAACGCTTCTCCCGTCTGCTGGCTCCACGCGCCGCCTGCGTACCGACACGCACTCAGTCGCGACTAGAAGCGATCCTTCACGATCCTGTCTTCGGAAGCGCGCCCTGAGGGACTCGAACCCCCGACCTGCTGGTCCGTAGCCAGCCGCTCTGATCCACTGAGCTAAGGGCGCCGAACCTCAATCCTACACGCGGAGGATCTAGCGCCCGAAGGCCCTGCGCTCGACATCGTCCGGTGTGGTCTCCAGCCGGGCGGCGAGAAGCGCCACGGCCATGGCGCGGGCTGTCACCACGGGACGGGTTGAGGCCTCGAACACGATCGCGAGCCACGTCCCATGGCCAGGACGCGCAATTGCCGTCCCACCGCAGGCCCATCATGGATCCCGGCTTCGAGAGCGGTGCGTGACAGATACGTCTCCGACCTCGTCGATGTACGAGCTGACCTCCGAATAGGCGGGGTGATCCGGATCGCGGATCTCCACCAGGGTGTTGAGATACGGGCAGCCGCGGAACTGCTCTCCCTCTGCCCACTCGCCCATCACCTCCCAGAAACCGATCAACTTTCCCAGCGGCGTGTGTCCCCGACCCTCGAGCTCGGAGACCACGAAGTCCAACCAGCGAGCTTGGGGGCTGAAGCAGCCCTGAGGATCCCCGGCCTCGCACATCGGAGGGTCGAGGACCCGGTCCCCGTCGTGGAATACGGACTCGTGTGGCTCGACCAGCACTCGTCCCCGTTCGCGACCAGGTTCATCGAATCCGTGCGAGACGCCCTACGTGTCGATCAAGCCTGACCGAGCATCCCGTCGATCGTCTCCAGGAAGTGCCCGACGTTCAGAGGCTTCGTGATGAACGAGCTCGCGCCCGCTTGCTGGAGACGACCGAGTGTTTCCGCGCTGGCGTCGGCGCTGACGATCACGATCGGGATCGCGCTCGTCGCCTTGTCCGCCTTCAGACGTTCGAACACCTCTTCACCCGACATGTCCGGGAGGTGGAGGTCGAGGAGGATCAGATCCGGCTGATGCCGGCGCGCGAGCTCCATCCCGATGCTCCCCTGCATCGCGGACAGCACGACGACCTCCGGCCGATAGGCGAGGATCCCCTCGACGAGCTGAAGGTTGGCGAGGTTGTCCTCGATGTACAGGATGGTCTTGGATCCGACGTCGCCCGTGTCCGGCGGCGCGGCGCTTGGTGTCTGTCGGATTCGACCTCCGCGCTCTCGGCGATCGGGAGCTCGATCCGGAACGAGCTCCCTTCGCCGAGAACGCTCTCCGCCTCGATCGAACCCGACATCGTCTCCACGAGGCTCTTCGAGAGAGACAGACCCAATCCGGTCCCCTCGATCCCTCTGCGCTCGGCGCCAAGTCGCGAGAAGGGGGTGAAGAGGTTCCCCATCATCTCGGGCGCGATCCCACGGCCCGTATCCGTCACGGTGACCCGGAAGGACCCCTTCGAGGTCACCTGGCCGGAGACACGCACATCCCCGCCGACGCGATTGAACTTGACAGCGTTGGAGAGCAGGTTCAGGAGCACTTGCTTCAGGCGTTGGCGGTCCGCCTGCACGGAGATCTCGAACTCATCGGGGGGGATCGATCAAGTGGACGCCGTCCTGATCCGCGATGGGGCGAACCAGTTTCAGAGCCTCGTCGAGGACCAGCCCGACATGGACCGGCTCCAGCGAGAGCGTCATCCTGCCGGAGGCGATCTTCTCGATCTCGAGGATCTCGTTGATGAGATCCAACAGATGTCCCCCGGCCTCCAGGATCTGCAGCACCGAACGATGTTGTCCCTGCGGAAGCCTCTCCATCTCGAGCAGCTGTGCGAATCCGAGGATCGAGTTCAGCGGCGTCCGGAGCTCGTGACTGACGCGCGAGAGGAAATCACTCTTCGCCTGGTTCGCGCGATCCGCCTCTTCCCTGGCCTCGCGGGTCTCGTCCTCCGCCGCGACACGGTCCGTGATGTCTCTGATCGCGGCGAGCGAGACGGGTCCGTCATCCGTTCGGATCGAGCTCAGGCTGATCTCCGCGGGGAACTCGGTGCCGTCCGCACGACGGCCTGACAACGCGAGACCCGCACCCATCGGACGCGTCCTCGGCTCACGGAAGTACTCCGACCGATGGGTCGGGTGCAGGTCCTTCACATCGTCCGGCACCAACACCTCGATCGGTTCACCGAGCAGCTGGTCGGGGTGATAGCCAAAAACGATCTCGGTCTGTGCGTTCGCCATGACGATGATGCCGTCGCTATTCACACCGATCATGGCGTCCGGGGCGGCGTCGAGCATCGCCTGGAAGATCGGCTCGCCCGTCGCGGGCGAAGGCGTCGATCTGCGCTGTTCCACGGTCTCCCTCGGGCGGGGCCCGAACGGCCCGCGACTTCGATTATCGAGGGGCTGGGTTGCGTTATCAATCCACCGCTGACACCCAAACCCTCTCTATCCAGCACGGAAGGTGCGCGAGTTTTGATGCCACAGCGCGCAACAGTATCTCCGGAGAAGCGCCCGCGGAGACGGGAGGATTCGAACCTCCGAGGGAGTTTTACCCCCCTAACCGCTTAGCAGGCGGCTGCTTTCGGCCACTCAGCCACGTCTCCGGCAACGAGTCTAGAGGCCCGACGTTAGGCTCCGGCCGACATGCCGGACGTCGTGGTGGTGGGTGGCGGGATCATCGGCGCGGCGTGCGCCTTCGAGCTTGTGGAGCGAGGTGCGTCGGTGACGCTCCTCGAACGGGAAGAGCTCGCCGCCGGGGCGTCGGGCCGCAACAACGGCCTGTGGCTCACTCCGGTCGACCCCGCGCTCCTGCCGATGGCGAAGAACAGCCTGGCTCGCTACCTCGACATCGCCGATGCAAGCCCGGTCCCGTTCCGGCTCGACCCAGAGCCCATCGGACTCGTCGCCGCCGCCCTCGACGAAGAGGAGATGCAGATCGGCGAACAAGAGCACGAGCCGTACCGGGCGGCCGGGGTGCGAGTGGATCGGTTGGCGGCTGAAGACGTGTTGCGGCTGGAGCCGGCGATCTCCTCGCAGGTACTCGGCGGATGGCTGGTCTACCACGGTCACCGTCTCGCGCCGGCGGCGCTGACCGTGGCGCTCGCCCTGATGGCCGCGGAGCGAGGCGCGACCGTGCGGCACCACCTACCGGTGCGCGCCCTGCTCGAAGATCGCGATCGGGTCGTCGGAGTCGTGACCGACGAGGGCCGCATCGGAGCGGATGAAGTCGTCGTGGCAGCAGGACCGTGGTCTTCCGCCCTCCTCGACCCGATCGGTGCTCGGCTCCCGATCACCGGAGCTCGAGGTTGGCTGGTGCGGCTCGATCCGACTCCGGGGCTGCTGCGACACCTCGTGGCGTCCGTGGGGTGGGAGGAGGCGACCGGGCGCTGGGAGGACGGAGCGGTCCGAGCAGGGGGACTGGGGGAGGTGTCGGCGGCGACCTCGACGCTGCTCCATCCGGCGACCGACGGCTCGCTGATCGCGGGCTCGTCGCGACAGCCTGTCATCACGCCCGAGGCCGAGGAGCCGGAGGTGCCCGCCAGGATCGTCCGTGGCGCGATCCGGATGGTGCCGGCGCTCGCCGACGCGGAGGTCCGCTCCGCGTGGTGGGGGATCCGTCCGTTGACGCCCGATGAGCGTCCTTTGGTCGGGCGGGTCGCGGAAGGCCTGTCGATCGCCGCCGGCCACGGGTCCGAGGGAGTGATCCTCGGCGCCGGCACGGGACAGCTCGTGGCGGCGCAGCTGCTGGGGGTCGACGCCCCGTTCGACCCGGAGCCGTTCGATCCCGGTCGATTCCCGACCGCGGCTGAGTAGGATTCCCCGGTCATGGCCGTCCTTGCCCTAGGGATCTCCTTCCGGCGCGCCCCGATCGACTTGCTCGAGCGCCTCGCGTTCACCGATGGCGACCTCGCGAAGGCGTATCGGCACGCCAGTGAGCTGGACGGGATCGATGAGGCCGTCGTGCTCTCGACCTGCAATCGCGTCGAGGTCTACGGATCGGTGGCGAGCTATCACGCCGGGTTCCTGGCGCTCAAGCGCTTGTTGATCGAGACGCGCGGCGTCGCGGAGGAACAGCTGGCCGACGGCCTCTACGCCCATTGGGAGCGGGACGCCATCGAGCATCTTTTCTCCGTCGCCGGCGGGCTCGATTCGATGGTCCTCGGTGAGACGCAGATCCAGTCGCAGGTTCGCGAGGCGCTTCGCCTCGCGGACGACGAAGAGGCCGCGGGCACCCAGCTGAAAGGCCTGTTCCATGCGGCGACGCGCACCGGGCGACGGATCCGTCAGGAGACGTCGCTCGGCGCCGCGCCCGACGCGTTCGTCGGGCGCGGCGCGACGTTGGCTGAAGAGGTGCTCGGAGGTCTCGCCGGTCGATCCGTCGTGGTGATCGGCGCGGGCACGATGGCCTCGCTCGCCGTGAAGCACCTCCGGCAGCGAGGCGTCGGATCCATGCAGATCCTCAACCGCTCGGTGCCACATGCGCGTGCACTCGCCGAACGGACCGACGCCGATCACGACGACCTGGACGCGCTCCCGACGGTGCTTCGCGACGCCGACCTCGTGGTGTCGGCGACCGGCGCGACGGGGCCAGTGGTGTTCGCGGATGTGGTCCGAGCGGCACGGCCGGCTTCGGCGGCACCACTCGTCCTGCTCGACATGGCCGTGCCCCGCGACATCGAGCCCGACGCCGGCTCGCTCCCCGGCGTGACGCTGATCGACGTGGACGCGCTGCGCGATCGCGGTTCGGCTGCCGAGGAGGACGCGATCGCGCGGGCCCGCGAGATCGTGTCGGAGGAGGTCCGCCGGTTCGTCGTCCGTCGCCGCGGCGACGAACTGGCTCCGCTGATCCGCGCGCTCCGTCGCCGCGGCGACGCGGTCCTGCAGGGCGAGCTCGAACGCCAGGCGGGACGGTTGCACGACCTCACGCCGGACGAACGCGCCGCCGTGGAGGCGCTCGCACGTGGCATCGTCGCGAAGCTTCTCCACGATCCGATCGTCGCGCTGAAGGAGCGATCGGAGCCCGGCTCCGGCCGGACGCACGCGAAGCTGCTCGCCGAGCTCCTCGGCCTCGACCCTTCCCTTCTCGACGGGGAGTGACCACCCTCCGGATCGCGACGCGACGCTCGGCCCTCGCGCTCGCGCAGGCCGAGGAGATCGCGACCCTGCTCTCCGCGAGCGCATTCCGCTCGGAGATCGTCCCGATGTCGACGTCCGGGGACGAAGGGGTGACGTCGGCCGAATCACCGATGGGCATGAAGGGCCTCTGGGTTGACCGGATCGTCGAGGCGCTTCGAACGGGAGAGGTGGACATCGCGGTGCACTCCGCGAAGGACCTGCCCTCCGATGACGAGGAGGGCATCGTGATCGGCGCCGTGCCGAAGCGGGCGGACCCCCTGGACATCCTGATCGGGCGCGACGAGAGGCTTCAGCCGGGGATGGTGGTGGGGACCTCGAGCATCCGCCGCCGCGCGCAGCTCCTCGCCGGGTTCCCGGGGATGGGCGTCACCGAGATCCGCGGGAACGTGGACACGAGGCTGCGGAAGCTGGCGGAAGGCGAGGTGGACGGACTCGTGCTCGCGGCGGCAGGGCTCGCGCGGCTCGGCGTCGATCCACCGCACGCTCGCCGTCTTCGCGTCGACGAGATGGTGCCGGCACCCGGGCAGGGCTGTCTGGCCGTACAGGTGCGCGAAGACGACCGGACCACGCGGGCGGTCGTCTCGGTCATGGACCATCTCGGTTCGCGGCGGGCACTCGAGGCCGAGCGGACCCTCGTGCAGCTCCTCGGGGGCGGATGCGACCTTCCGCTCGGAGCGCTCGCGGCCGTGAAGGGCGATCGGATCAGGATGGTGGGGCTCGTCGCCACGGCCGACGGCGCGAAGGTCATCCGCACGGCGGTCGAGAGCACGGACCCGGTCGTCGCCGCATCGACGCTCGCGCAACGGCTGCGCGCCGAGGGCGCGGACAGGATCCTGGCGGAGCTACAGGGGTGAAGCGAACCCTCGCCGGGCGGACGATCCTCGTCACGCGCCCGGCCGAGCAGGCCGCGCCGCTGGTGCGGGAGCTCGAGCGCCGCGGAGCGCGCGTCCTGGTCGCGCCGACGATCCGTCTGATGCCCGCGCGCTCCGCGGCGCTCACGGCGGCGCTGAAGGAGCTCGCCGCCGGGCGGTTCGACTGGATCACCCTGACCAGCGCCGCGACCGTCGAGGTGCTGCGTGAGCGACTCGCATCACCGCGCGACGTGCGAGCGAAGGTCGCCGTGATCGGTGAGGGGACGGCGGCCGCCTTCCGCCGTTGGGCTCATCGGGATCCGGACCTGCAGCCGACGACCTTCACGACCGCGACCCTCGCTCGGGCGTTCCCGCGCGGGTCGGGCCGCGTCCTCTGCGCCCGCGCCGACATCGCGCCCGAGGGACTCGAGGCCGCGCTCGAGAGGAAAGGCTGGGAGACCGTGCGCGTCGACGCCTACCGAACCGTCTTCGCGACCTCGCTCCCGCGCGAGGCCCGCGATGCCTTCCGTCGAGGGGACGTCGATGCGGTGACGTTCACGAGCGCGTCCACGGTCCGAGGCTTCACCAACGCGCTCGGCGCCGCGAAGGGGACACCCAAGGTCGTCTGCATCGGCCCCGTCACGGCTGCCGCAGCTCGCACCGCGGGTCTGCGCCCCGCCGCGGTTGCGAAGCCGCACACGCTGGAGGGCATCGTCGCGGCTCTCGAGCGGGCGCTCCCTTCTGGTGGGTCCTAGACCCAGACCTCGCGCAACGCCCGGAGCGCGTTCCCACCGACGACCTTGGCGATCTGCTCGTCCGAGTAGCCGCGCGCGACGAGCCAGCGGATCACGTTCGGGAACTCGGACGGGTTCTCGAGTCCCTCGACGTACGCGACCGGTTCGAACTCGCCGACCTCGCCGGTGTCGAGGTTGCCCGCGTACTGGACGTGCAGTCCGACGTGATCGCCGAAGAAGGTGTCCGGGCCGAACCCGACATGCTCGATCCCCATCACGTCCACGCAGTACTCGAAGTGATCCATCACGGACTCGAGCGAGTGTTGCGGATGCTCCGGCGAGATCGTCGTGTGCGGCGAGGCCTCGATCCCGATCACGCCACCGGTCGCCGCCACGGCCTTCAGCAGGTCGTCGGCCTTCAGCTTCCGCTCGGCGAACAGCGCCCGCGCGCCCGAATGCGAGAGGAACACCGGCCGCTCGCTCACCTCGCACGTCTGCCGGGCGGTCTCGTCGCCGGTGTGCGAGAGGTCGATCGCCATCCCCAACCGGTTCATGCGGCGAACGGCGTCGAGGCCGAAGCGGGTGAGGCCGCCGTCACCCGGATCCTTCACGCCGCCGCCGAGCTGGTTCGACTCGCTATACGCGATCCCGCACATCCGGACGCCGAGGCCGAAGAGGACGTCGAGCCGGTCGAGTTCGTTCTCGATCATCGCCGCGCCCTCCATGCAGGGCACCATCGCGATCCGGCCGCTCCGGTGTGCCTCCTCGATGTCGCCCACCGTGCCCCCCACCACCACCGTCGACTGGTGCGCCACGTCGGCGAGATGCATCCCGAGGTCGTGGATCGCATCCGTCCATTTCCAGCCCGCCTTCGACGTGATCGTCGCCGTGCCGTCGAGGAAGTTCTCGAAGACCGCGTCGAGACCCGACGCGGCGAGGCCCTCGTAGCCGTACCACTCGCGCCCCTCGCGCACGTAGTCGTCGTTCTGCGACATGTCCACCGGGGTGATCCCGCAGTGGTCGTGCAGCGAGATGCAGACGCACTCGCGGAGCAACCGCTCGGCGCGCTCACCGTCCGTGTCGGAGAGCGGGTAGACGAACGGTTCCACGCGACCGAGCTGCGGTGAGAGCTCGAACTCCTTGTAGTCGACTCCGGGCTCCAGGTATGAGAAGGACACGTAGCCGTCCCATCGCTTCTTCGGCTCCATCCGCGGACTCCCTTTCTGTCTCTTCGGTCGAGGTACGCTCTGGCCCGTGAGCTTCCCTGATTCGAGGCCGAGGCGCATGCGCCGCACGCCCGCGCTCCGTTCGCTGATCCGTGAGACGGACGTTCGACCGGACGACCTGATCGCGCCCTTGTTCGTCAAGGAAGAGTTGAGCGAGCCGGCGCCGATCGGGTCGATGCCGGGCCAGTCGCAACACACCCTGGAGTCGCTTCGGAAGGAAGCCGTCGAGATCGCGGAGCGGGGCGTGCGGGCGTTCATCCTCTTCGCCGTCCCGGCGCGGAAGGATCCGGAAGGCTCCGAGGCATGGAACGCCGACGGGATCGGGCAGCAGGCGATCGCAGCGCTTCGAACGGAGTTCGGTGACGAGGCGGTCGTGATCGGCGACCTCTGCCTCGACGAGTACACCGACCACGGCCACTGCGGCGTGCTGAACGATCTCGGCGAGGTCGAGAACGACGCCACCGTCGAGCTCTATCAGCGGATCGCCATCGCGCAGGCGAACGCTGGCGTCCATCTGGTCGGGCCGAGCGGGATGATGGACGGACAGGTGGGCGCGATCCGGACGGCGCTCGACGAGAGCGACAATCAGGGCGTCGGGATCATCGCGTATGCGGCGAAGTTCGCGTCTGCGCTCTACGGGCCGTTCCGCGAGGCCGCGGAGGGCGCGCCGCGATTCGGCGATCGAACCGGCTATCAGCAGGATCCCGCGAACCTGGACGAGGCGCTTCGCGAGATCCGGACCGACATCGAGGAAGGCGCCGACATCGTGATGGTGAAGCCGGCGCTCCCCTACCTCGACGTGATCCGGCGCGCGAAGGACGAGACCCGCTTCCCGATGGCTGCGTATCACGTGAGCGGCGAGTACGCGATGGTGAAAGCCGCGGTCGCGAACGGCTGGCTCGACGAGCGTCGCGTGGTGTTGGAACTGCTCACGTCGATCCGGCGCGCCGGCGCCGACCTGATCCTTACCTATCACGCGAAGGACGCCGCGGACTGGCTCCGCGGCTGAGCCGCTCCACATGGCGCGCTACGTCGCACTCCTTCGCGGGATCAACGTCGGGGGCAAGAACGCGATCCCGATGCCGGCGCTGAAAGCGGCCTTCGAGAAACACGGTTTCGACGAGGTACGGACCTACATCCAGAGCGGCAACGTCGTGTTCTCGACGCCGACATCGAGCCAGGCCGCGCTGACCCGTGAGATCGAGCGGATGATCTCAACCGCGTTCGCCCACTACGAAGCGAGCCTCGTGCTCCGCAGCAGGAGTCAGATGCGGTCGGTCGTCGATCGCGCTCCGAAGGGGTTCGGCACGCAGCCTGACCGGTACCGCTACGACGTGATCTTCCTCAAGCCGCCGCTCACGGCGAAGACCGCCCTGAAGAGCCTGTCGATGAAGGAGGGCGTCGATCGTGGTTGGGCGGCCAATGGCGTCCTGTACTTCTCGCGACTGACGAGCCGGGCGACGTCGAGCCGCTTGAACCGGGTCGTGGGGCTGCCGATCTATCAGCAGATGACGATCCGGAACTGGAACACGACGACGAAGCTCGCGGAGCTGGTGAACGCGAAGGATCCTTGACTCGCGCGGGTCATCTCCTTTCCGGTATGTACCGGGCACGCGGATGTCCTCACCCCTGATCCATACCAACGGTGGTATCGGCTGAGCGGACGCCACGGCCTCTGACTCGCGCCACCTCAGGAACGGTATGGGGTGACCGTCGCGGGATCGCAGTTCCCACCCGACAGCACGACACACACACGCTCCCCGAGCGACACCGGACAGACGCCGGACCGGAGCGCGGCGAAGGCCGCGGCACCCCCCGGCTCGACGATCAAGCGCACGTCTTCCCACAGAGCCCGTTGTGCGTCCCGGATCTGGTCCTCCGTGACGAGGACCATGCGCTCCACGCGATCTCGGACGATCGGAAACGTGTTGGCGCCGACCCGTGCGGCGCCGAGCGAGTCCGAGGCGAGCCCACCCACCGGGACCGTCACGGGTTGACCGGCCGCGAGCGCCGCGGTCATCGACGCGCAGCCCTCCGGTTCCACGCCGACCACACGGACGCGGTCCCCGCACCAAGCCGCGATCCCCGCGAGGGGCCCTCCGCCGCCGACTCCCATCAGCACTGTGTCGACGTCGGGCACCTGTTCTTCGATCTCGATCCCGATCGTCCCCTGACCGGCGATCACCTCGGGCTGGTCGAACGGGTGCATCAGCAGCGCGCCGGTCTCCGCCGCTCGCGTTCCCAACGCGTCGTTCGCCTCCGCGAAGTACCCCTCGACGATCGTGACGGCGGCACCATGCGAGCGCACTCGATCGATCTTCGTCTGCGGGGAGCTCGACGGGATGAAGATCTCCGCGGGCACGCCGGTCTCCCGGGCAGCGTAGGCGACCGCGAGACCGAAGTTGCCGCCGGAAGCGGCGATCACGCCGGCCGGCGGCACGTCGCTCGACAGGAGCTTGTTGAACGCACCGCGGGGCTTGAACGAGCCGGTGTGCTGGAGCAGCTCGAGCTTCGCGACGATCGAGGCGCCGTTCATCTCTCCGAGCTCGAGGACGGGTGTCCGTCGTACCCGGCCGGCGATCCGCTCAGCGGCGGCGCTGATGTCTTCGGGGCCGACGGTCACGGCCCGCATCCAACCACAGCTCCGGCATCCATAGACTGACCGGCCGTGACCCGGTCCGAGGAGCTGTTCGAGCGAGCGAAGCGAACGATCCCTGGGGGCGTGAACTCTCCGGTCCGCGCGTTCGGTGCGGTCGGGGGCACACCTCGATTCGCCGTTCGCGGCGACGGCGCCTACCTCCACGACGCCGATGGCACCCGGTATGTCGATCTCTGCCAGTCGTGGGGAGCGCTGCTGTTCGGCCACGCCCGGAAAGAGGTCGTCGAGGCTGCCATCGAGGCGGCCTCGCGAGGGACCTCATTCGGCGTCCCCACCGAGGCGGAGGTTCAGCTCGCGGAGAAGATCGTCTCGATGGTGCCCTCGGTCGAACAGGTGCGGCTCGTCTCCTCCGGAACCGAGGCGGCGATGTCCGCGATCCGGCTCGCTCGCGCCGCAACCGGCAAGGACACCCTGATCAAGCTCGAGGGTTGCTACCACGGTCATTCCGACGCGTTGCTCGCGCGCGGCGCCGGCAGCGGGCTCGCGACCTTCGGGATCCCGAGCACGCCCGGTGTTACCGCCGGCGCCGCGCGCGACACCCTGGTCGCGCCGTTCAACGACCTCGACGAGATCGCGTCTCTCTTCGACGCGAACGCAGGGACGGTCGCCGCGCTCATCGTCGAGCCGGTCCCCGCGAACATGGGCGTCATCCCACCTGAAGACGGGTACCTCGAAGGGCTCCGCCTCCTCTGCGACGACCACGGCGCGCTCCTGATCTTCGACGAAGTGATCACCGGATTCCGGATCGCGCGCGGCGGGGCCCAGGAGCGCTACGGGATCACGCCCGACCTCACCGTTCTCGGCAAGGTGATGGGCGGCGGGTTCCCATGCGCTGCGTTCGGCGGCCGGCGCGATCTGATGGAGCAGCTCGCTCCGGTCGGGCCCGTGTACCAGGCCGGCACACTCAGCGGGAACCCGGTCGCGGTGGCGGCGGGCCTGGCCGCTCTCGAGCTGATCGACAGCGGGGATCCGTACGCGGCGCTCGAAGCAACGGCGGAGGATCTCCAGACAGGCCTCGCGCTCGCGTTCGAGACGAACGGGATCGACGCGACGATCAACCGAGCCGGGTCGCTCCTGAGCGTGTTCTTCGCGGAGGGTCCGGTCCGGAACTTCGACGACGCGAAGGCGGCCGACCATGACCGGTTCGCGCGCTTCTTCCACCACATGCTCGGACGGGGCGTGTACCTTCCGCCGTCGGGCTACGAGCTGTGGACGCTCTGCACGGCCTTCGGGGACGAAGAACGCGAGATGGTGCTCGGGGCGGCCAGCGGGTTCTTGGGCTGACCGCCCCGAAGCTCACACCAGCGTGAGGGTGGTCTCCTGCGCGGCCACCGGCTCGTCGCCGTCGGACGCCGGCTCGGTTGCGATGCAGAACGTCCCCACGATGTGCTCGCCCGCGTCGTGGGTTGGCGCGACGCGGCACCACATCCGCCCCTCGACCCCTCGGAGGCTGAACGTGACCGTCTTCCCCGTCAACGCGGCCGCGTGGGCTTCGAGGATCGGGAGGTTCTCCCCTTCCATCCCGAACGCATCGAGCAGCTCCCGCCCGTCAAGGAATCGAGGGTGGATCCCCAGGTGCTGGGAGGCTGCCCAGGAGACCCCTCTCAGACGGAGCGATCCATCCGTGGTCCACATGACCGCCGGCAGGTGCCCCTCGTCCTCGGCGGGCGCGGCCTCACGGCGAGGCGGCGTCCAGTCGACCGTGTCGGTGATACCGATGAGCTCCCACTGTCGCATGTGCTCTCCTCCTCGGTGCCTCTCCCCTTGCTCTACCTGATATCGGGTACTCGCGCGTACGGGAGTATCGGCGAAGAGGACCATTTCGAGCTTCCCCGGGCGAACTACGACTTCTGCGGGATGGGACGGTGCAACGGAAGGGCCGAAGGCTGGCACTATGGGATGACCGACTCTTTCGGAAAGGAAGAACGACATGCCATCCGAGACCGCAACCTTCGGCGCCGGCTGCTTCTGGGGCGTCGAGCACCTCTTCCGCAGGGTCCCCGGTGTGATCGACGCCGTCTCCGGCTACAGCGGCGGGATCGTCGAGAACCCCACGTATGCACAGGTCTGCAGCGACACCACCGGGCACGCCGAGGTCGTCGAGGTGACGTTCGACCCCGAGGTCGTTTCCTTCGACCAACTGCTCGAGGTCTTCTGGGCGATGCACGACCCGACGCAGGTGAACCGCCAGGGTCCGGATCGCGGGTCGCAATACCGGAGCATCGTCCTCACGCACTCGGATGAGCAGCGGATGGCCGCCGAGGCCTCACGCGATCGGGCGCAGGCCCGCTACTCCACGCCGATCGCGACGGAGATCCGTCCGCACGTCGCGTTCTATCCGGCCGAGGAGTACCACCAGCGCTACTACCTGAACAACGGGCACGAGCCGTACTGCCACGCGATCCCGCCCGGACTCCTCGAAGAGCTGGGGCTCGTTCGGGCCTAAGGCTCAGCCGTCGCGGAAGCCGACGCGGGAATGTGAGCCGTCGCAGAACGGCTTGTTCTGCGAATAGCCGCATCGGCAGAGGGTCTGCCGGTTCCGGACCTCGTACGGCTCGCCGTCCGCCCCCACGACTCGGACACCGCCGCGCACGAAGAGCGGCCCGTTCCTGAACACGCCGATCTCGGGCTCGTACTCCGGCTCGTGATCCGGCGCGTCGACCGAGTCGGCCCACGCGAGCCGGCCCGACGGGCAGAGCTCGACCATCCGACCCATGCGTTCGCGGACGGCAGGATCCGCGTTCCCGAGCATCTGCCAGACGCCCGTGAACCGGTCCTTGCAGTAGCCGGCCTTCGTACAGATCGAAAGGTCGTCGCTGATGACTGCTCCGTCATGCGTCGATTGGAAGACATCAGCCCTGTCGTCGCGAGGACCGTGATCCGCTCGTTCCGTGACGTCGACGCGGGGTTCCTCGAGGTGACTGTCGTCGCAGAACGGCTTGTTCGCGCTCTTGCCGCACCGGCAGAGCCGGTAGGACTCTCCCGCCTCGAGCGGCTCGAAGGGCGCGTAGTCGACGGGCTCGCCGAACTCGGTCTTCACCTGTCGAGTGCGAGCGATCGGGAGCGGGCCGGTCACCTGGTACGGACCGTTCTCCTCGACGTGGATCTCCGCCTCCGACATGAGGGGCATCCTCCCACGAAGACGGAGAAGGGGAGAGCGAACAAGGGTCCTCGATTCGGTCACCCCGGCGCACTATCCTCCGAACGCGTGTTCGAGGAGCTGAATCCGGAGCAGCAGGCGGCCGTTCGCCATGGCGAGGGGCCGCTGCTGATCGTCGCCGGGGCCGGGAGCGGGAAGACCATGACGTTGGCGGCGCGTGTCGCGTCCCTCATCGAACGAGGGACGCGCCCGGAGCGCATCCTGCTCCTCACGTTCAGCAGGCGCGCCGCTCGCGAGATGGTCTCACGAGCGGCGCGCCTGGGCACGAGCGACACCGGCCGCGTCTGGGGCGGCACGTTCCACGCGATCGGGAATCGGCTCCTCCGCCTCCATGGTCGCGCGCTCGGCCTCACCCCCGACTTCACCGTCCTCGACCAGGCCGACGGCGCCGACGTGATGAACCTGCTCCGCGACGAGCTCGGATACTCAGCCCGCGAGCGCCGATTCCCTCGCAAGGACACGCTCGCGGCGATCTACTCGCGGACCGTGAACGCGGGTGAACGGCTCGCCGACGTCCTGAAGCGCCATTACCCGTGGTGCCTCGAGGAGGCCGAGGGGATCCGGGAGATCTTCCGCGCCTACACGGAACGCAAGCGGCAGCAGCACGTCCTCGACTACGACGACCTGTTGTTGTTCTGGAAGGCGCTCGCCACCTCACCTGCAACCTCTCAGCAGCTCGCCGCGATGTTCGAGCACATCCTCGTCGACGAGTACCAGGACACGAACGCGTTGCAGGCCGACATCCTCGAAGGGATGCGGCCTGCAGCCGGCCCGAGGAACCTCACCGTCGTCGGCGACGACGCGCAGGCGATCTACGGGTTCCGCGCCGCGACCGTGAAGAACATCCTCGAGTTCCCCGACCGGTTCCCGGGCGCGGCCTTGATCAAGCTCGAACGGAACTACCGGTCGACACCGCCGATCCTGGCGGCATCGAACGCGGTGATCGCGCTCAGCCCGCAACGTCACGAGAAGACCCTTCAACCGACCCGGCCGGGCGACTCACGGCCGATCGTGAGGGCGTGTCTCGATGAAGCCGAGCAGAGCGACGCCGTCTGCCGGGCGGTCTTGGAACATCGCGAGGAGGGCGTCCCGCTGAAAGCGCAGGCGGTCCTGTTCCGCGCGGCCTACCACTCGGATCACCTCGAGGTCGAGCTCGCTCGCCGGAACATCCCGTTCATCAAGTACGGAGGCCTGAAGTTCATGGAGGCCGCTCACGTGAAGGACGCGCTCGCGTGCCTGCGGATCCTGGAGAACCCCTTCGACGAGGTCAGCTGGTTCCGGGTGCTGCAGCTCTTGGACGGGATGGGCCCGGCCTCGTCGCGGCGGCTCATGGACGAGCTCGGAGTGCGTCGCGGTGACGCCGCGGACGCGGCGTCACCGCTCGCAAGGTTCCTCGAGGAGCCGATCGCCGTGCCGAAGGGCGCGGCGCAAGGCATCCGCGACCTTCGCGCGGCGCTCGACGACTGTCTCGACGCCGACGTGCTCCCGCCCGCCGGCCAGCTCGCCCGGCTCAGGACGTTCCTCGAGCCCGTCATCGCGAGGAAGTACGAGGCGGCCGCATCGCGGGTGCGCGACCTCGAACAGCTCGAGCTCCTCGCCTCCGAGGCCGGGTCGCGAGGACAGTTCCTCGCCGATCTCACGCTCGATCCACCCTCGTCGACCGGCGACCTCGCGGGCCCGCCCCACCTGGACGAGGACTACCTGATCCTCTCGACGATCCATTCGGCGAAGGGCCTCGAGTGGGACGTCGTGCACGTCATCCACGCGGCCGACGGGATGATCCCCTCGGACATGTCGACGGGAAACGACGACGAGATCGAGGAAGAGCGGCGGCTGCTCTACGTGGCGCTCACCCGTGCGCGCGACGCGCTCCACGTGACCTATCCCCAGCGCTACTACCGCAGGCCGAGAGGACTCGAGGACCCGCATTCGTATTCGCAGCGGTCCCGATTCCTCCCGGACGAGGTCCTCGAACACTTCGACGTCATCGCGCCGCAGGTCGTGGCGGTCCCGGACGACGGAGCAGCCTTCACCGCTGCGGCGGACGTCGACGCATTCCTCGCCGGCCTGTGGGCCGAGTGAGCTCCGGCCCTATCCTTGTCGCGTGGATGCCGTTCTGCTGGATCTCTACGACACGATCGCCCGCACCCACTGGGGGCAGCTCTCCGACCGCATCACCGCCGAGCTCGGCGTCAACAAGGCGGATCTCTTCCGCGCGTACGAGCTGACCAGAGCGGCGAGGGGCGTCGGCACGTACGAGAGCGCCCGGGGAGACATGACCGCGATCGTCGAGGCAGCCGGGGTCGACCCGGATCCCGCGCTGGTCGCGAGGCTCCTGGACATGGAGCGCGCGTTCACCGAGACGGGTGTCGAGCTCTACGAGGATTCTCTTCCGGTCGTTCGAGAGCTTCGGGCGCGGGGCACCAGGACCGCGCTGATCAGCAACTGCTCGCATTCGACGCGGCCGATCGTCGACCGGCTGGGACTCGACGAAGAGTTCGACGAGGTCCTTCTGTCGTTCGAAGTGGGGATCCACAAACCGGACCCCGGGATCTATCGGGAAGCCCTACGCCGGCTCGGTGACGTCGCGCCCGAGCGATCCGTCTTCGTCGACGATCAACCGCCGTACTGCGACGGCGCGGCCGTTCTCGGGATCGAGACCTTCCTGATCGACCGGTCAGGGGACGGCACGCCCGATCTCAACGGGCATCGGGTGATCCGGGACCTGCGGGCGCTCCTACCCGTAGGCGCCTGAGCCGGAGCCGGCGTCCCCGAGGGCTCCGGTCATGTCGGTGACCTCGGATGGGTCCGGGATCGTGATGTGGACGGGCTTCCCGAAGTCGGAGAAGTCGACGGTCATCTCCATGCTCGCGTCCTCCGCGCCGGGGACGAGCTTCCCGAAGTCCATCGTGATCCGCTGTCGGCGCGGCAGCCCGTCCGCGTCGATCCAGATCTCGAACGGGATCTTCTCGTCGATACCCAGGGACTCGAACTGCGTCACGGCCGCCTTGAGCTGCTCTTTGGTCGCCGCGTCCGCCTCCTTGCCTACCACGTCCGCGAACCCCTTGAGCACCTTCTCCAAGTCGATCGTGCCCACGTAGTGCGTCGTGGGCACGCCCTTGATCTCTTGCTCCCCCGAAGCCTTCACGTCGAACACGCCCGCGAACAAGCCGACGAGGGCCGACGGATCGGTGGTTCCGGTCCCGAATCCGCCGAACTGCCCGGCGGCGGCCGGATCCATCTTCGAGGGGTCCATGCTGACCCAGTCCGTGCCCGCATCCTGGAAGACCGGCGACCGCATGTACATCACGCCGTCGTCCATCAGGATCTCCATCTCGCCGCCGAGCATCCCGAGGTCCATCGTCATGTCGACCCGCTTGTGTTCGTTGTCGACGTCCGCCTCGCCCGAGAAGGAGAGACTCTCTCCCGCACCCGACACGGACATCTTGAAGTCTTCGTGAAGCGTCCCGGCCTCGTAGACGGCCGTCATCGAGTTCAGCACCGCGTCCCGCGGGTTGACCGGATCGGGAGCGGGCTCCTTGGCGCAGGCACCGAGGAGCAGACTCGAGACGGCGAGGGAGGCGAGGAGCTTCTTCATGAGGGCATCATCGGCACGAAGGCACCGTACCTGCAGTCAATGGCACGAACCGCTCCCCTGGTCGGTGAACGCCGGCTGGCCGTCCGCTGAGATCCACCGGTAGTTCCATCCCGCGGGTCGCAACCGGAGGTCGAGGAAGCCGAACGCCTTCGACTGACCGCGAGCGAAGATCTCCGGTCGGGTGTGGAAGTTCCCGAAGTCGTTGAGATTGCGGCCACCGGTACCGACGACGAACTGGGTCAGACCGCGGTCGGGGTCGAAACGACCTTGCGGATCCGCAGGCTTCCATCGCGAGTAGTTGTGGTTGTGACCGGTGAGCACGAGATCGGCATCGTGCGCGTACAGGAGGTCCCAGAGCGGTTTCGACCTCAAGAGCTCGAAGTCGTTGGTCCAGTCGGCGTTCTGGTACTTGAGCCAATCCCATCGAGGGTGATGCCAGAACGCGAGCGTGCACAAGGCGTCGCTCTTCTCGAGGTCGTCGGCCAGCCACGAATGCTGAGCCGATCCGGCCAGGCACGCGAGACCCCCCGTGCCGCAGATCGTCGAATCGAGGGACACGATGTGCCACGCCCCGAGATCGAAGGAATAGAAGCTCGCAGGGGCGAGCGGACCGAAGTAGCGGAAGTACCCCGCCGCGCCGGGATCGCCGTACTCGTGATTGCCGGGCGCGGGCGCCGTGGTCGGGAGGAGGTCGCCGAAGTACACGTCGAAGTTCTCGACGAAATCCTGATAGACGCCCGCCTCGTACTGGATGTCTCCGAGGAGCAGCACCTTGTCGTAGGTGCCGGCCCCGATCGCGGCCGCCACATCGTCGTACTGGCAGACGCTCCGGTTCATCGCCGGCGGGTTCTTGCACGCGATGTCGCCGACCGCCGCGATGCGAGGGAACGCGGTGACGGCTCGCGCGCGCGGCTCGATCGATCTCGCCAGCGTGAGTGCGAGCGCCAACACGGTCAGCGCGCAGACGAGAGCGGTGCGACGCATCGTGCGCCGACGGTAGCCGGGGCGACGGCTATCGGTCAATCGTCAACGGAGATCGTCGAGGGCATCCACGATCGGCTTGCGGATCCCCGTGAAGAACGGGGTCTCCACCTTCGTGTAGAGACGGGTCTTCGAGTCGCGGAGCCTTCGGATGCAGCCCACGAGGGCATCCAGCTCGTCGGTCTCGAAGGCGAGGATCCATTCCCAGTCCCCCAGGCCGAAGGCGCTCGTCGTGTTGGCGAGGACCTGTGGGAACTCACGGCCGAGCACGCCGTGCTCGGCCAGCAGCTCTCCACGCTCCTGCGACGGAAGCAGATACCACTCCGGCGAACGCACGAAGGGGTAGACGCAGAGGTACGTCCGAGGGGCCTCGCCTCGCACGAACGCCGGCTGGTGATCGGGGGTGAACTCGGCGGGCTTCACGAGCCCCATCAACGAGACGACCGGATCCAGGAAGTCACCCGCCCGCGTCCTCCGGAACTCGACGAGGAACCGCTGGAGGTCCTCCGCCGAGCCGGCGGTCAGCCAGAGCACGAGGTCGGCGTCGGCGCGGAACCCGACGGTCGAGTACGAACCGCGAACGTCCACCCGGCCTGCCCAGTCCTTGAAGAGGGTCTCGATCTCCTCCGCGGCGTTGCGGAGAGCGTCGTCCTCGAAGAGCTCGGCGCGCAGCTCGGGACTCGCGGCGAACACCGGGTACAGGGCGTAGATCGTGTCGGTCATGCCGGCTCCTTCCGGGGTGCTCCCAAGTACGAGAGCACCTGTGCGGCCGTGTCTTCGGCGGCGCGCGCGAGGTCGGACACGCCAACCCCGTCGAACGCGCTCCCCACGACGAAGATACCGGGCGGTAGCGCCTCGCGGATCCCGCGGACGAGATCGAGGTGCCCGATCTCGTACTGAGGCATCGCGCGCCACCATCGGTGGACTCGCGACGCCGAAGGCCCGGGGAGGTCGAGGGCGGCGCTCAGGTGCCGGGCGCACGCTTCGACGATCTCCTCGTCCGGAGCGTCCAGCACGTCCTCGTCGCCGGCGCCGCCGACGTAGCAACGCACGACCGCCCGGTCGGCGAACCGCTCCTCCGGCCACTTCCGTGAGACGAAGGTCGCGGCGGTCATCGGCGCCTCGCCGCGCGGGACGACGAACCCCGTGCCGTCGGGAAGCGCGTCGGCGGTCCCGGGCGCGTAGACGAGGAACACGACACCGGTCGAGGTGGAGTGGATCGCCGAGAGACCCCCGGGCGCCGCCTGGCCGAGAAGCGCGGATGCAGCGTCGGCTCCGCAGGCGAGGACGACGGCCTCGACCGGCTCCGAGCCGTCGGCGAGCCGGACGTCACGATCATCCACGTGCGTGACCTCGGCGCGGGGGCGGACACGCTCACCGAGGGCTCCCGCGAGGGCGTCGACCAGCTGCCGCATCCCACCCGGCGGCCGAAGGAAGAGTGGACCGGGCTCGGCGTTGCGCGCAGACCGCTGCGCGGCCTGCGCGCCACGGATCAGGCTCCCCTGGGTTCGCTCCCACGTCACGAGCTCCGCGAACGTCGCCGCCGCCGACATCCTGTCGATGTCGGCGGCGTGCAGCCCCGCGAGCAGCGGCGCGATCGCTCGGTCGGTCGCCTCGTCGCCGAGCCGGCGACGGAGCAGCCCGCCGAGGGATTCCTCGACGCCGTCCCGGCGCCTCCGTTTCACGAGATCCGCGAGTGCACCGGATCCGTCCACGGGGCGACACACCCGGCCACCGGAGCACGTCGCCGACGTCGCCCGGGATCCCAAACGCGGCGCCCGCGAGGGTCGGCACCAACCCTGCGTCCGTCCAGAGGAACGCACCCGACGCGCCCGCCGCGATCGTCCTCAGCCCGAGGCGGCGACAGAGGTCGGCGCCCCACGGCTTCCGCGCCGCCAGGGAGTCCGGACCCGGTTCGAGTGACAGGTCCCCGACCTCGACGGGAGGCGCCACGACTCCCCCGTAGGTGTCGTCCCGTTCGAACACCAGGGGATCCGCACCCGCCTGCTGGAGGTGGAACGCGGTGGCGAGCCCGGCAACACCTCCTCCCACGACGGCGACCCGTTCCGTCACGCCCCCCGCGCCTCGGCGAGATGGTCCCGCACCACCTCTGCCAGGACGTCCAGGTACTCGGGGTCGGCGTTCGGCATCGTCGTCCGCGCGAACCGGATCCCGGCACCCTCCGCGACGGTCTTCGCCTCGATGTCGAGGTCGTAGAGGATCTCGAGGTGATCCGCGACGAACCCGGCCGAGCAGACGACCACGGCACGATGACCCAGCGCGGCGGCCTCCAGGATCGACTCCTGGACCGGCGGTCCCCACCAGGGATCGGCCGTGCGGCCGGCGCTCTGCCACGCGATCCCGTAGCTCCCGAGCCCGATCGTCCGGGCGACGAGGTCGGCCGTCTCCTGGAGGCCGTCGCGATAGCGGCACGACGGGGCGCAGTCGCACGTCTTGCAGCGGAGCGACCCGTCCTCCATCACGCGGGTCGGAAGCGAGTGCGCCGTGAACAGGACCATCGCCCCGGAACGGTCGGCAGGAGCGAGCCCATCGAGCGCATCCGACACCCGTCCGGCGAGGAACTTCACGAACGACGCGTGGGCGTGGTAGCTACGGACGAACGAGAACGAGGGTCCACCGCTCTGCTCGTCCATCGCTCCGCGCACCCGGTCGACGTACGTTTCGACGGACATGCCCGACCAGTGCGGCGCCATCACGATGCCGAGCGCCCGCTCGATACCGTCGTCGCGCATCCGAGCGACCGCCTCCGAGATCGACGGCGCCGAGTGCTTCATCCCGAGGTACGCGCGATACGTCTCGCCGTCGCCGTTCAGCCGGTCGACGAGTCCCGCCGCCTGGGCGCGTGTCGTGTCCAGGAGCGGGAACACGTTTCCGATCGCCGCGTAGCGATCCCGCAACTCGTCGAGGTGCTCCGGCGTTGGCGCGCGGCCACCGCGGATGTCCGTGTAGTAGCGCTCGATGTCATCCGGACCGGTCGCGGTCCCGTACGCCATCACGAGCACGCCCACCGGCGGGGTCACGGGCCGCGCCTCTCGGTCTCCGAGTGCACCATGTCCACCAACCGCTGGAGATGCTCGACCGGCGTGTCGGGAAGCACGCCGTGGCCGAGGTTGAACACGTGTCCCGCCCGGTCGCCCGCGCGCGCGAGGACGTCGCGGGCCTTCCGCTCGACGGGATCCCAGGGGCCCAGCAGGACGGCCGGGTCGAGGTTCCCCTGGATCGCGCGATCGTGGCCGATCGTCGCCCAGGCGTCATCGAGCGGGACGCGGTGGTCGACGCCGAAGGCGTCGCCCCCCGCGTCCCGCATCAGGTCCAGCAGGTGGCCGGTACCGACCCCGAAGTGGATCGCCGGCGCATCCGTGCCGGCGATCCCCTCGAACACCCTCGCCGTGTGAGGGAACACGAAGCGCTGGTAGTCGTCTCGATCCAGCACCCCCACCCACGAGTCGAAGAGCTGTACCGCCTGCACGCCGGCATCGATCTGGGCAAGGAGATGTGCCACCACGATGTCGGCGAGCGCCTCGAGGAGGCGCTCGAACACGGCCGTCTCCCCGTACATCAGCGCTTTCGTCCGGTCGAAGCTCCGGCTCGGTCCTCCCTCGATGAGGTAGCTCGCCAGCGTGAAGGGCGCTCCGGAGAATCCGATCAGGGGCACCTCGAGCTCTTTCACGAGGAGCCTGATCGCCTCCGACACGTGCGGCTCGTCGGCTTCCGGATCCAGTTCCCGGAGCCGCGCCACGCCGGCGGCGTCCCGGATCGGCTCGTCCAGCGTGGGTCCTCGTCCCGCCTCGATCCGGACCGGCACGCCGATCGCGGCGAGCGGCACCATGATGTCGGAGAACAGGATCGCGGCGTCGAGGGGCATACGCCGGAGTGGTTGCAGCGTGAGCTCGACCACCTGCTCGGGGCGTCGGCATGTCTCGAGGATGTCCGTGCCTCCCCGGAGCTCTCGATACTCGGGGAGGTATCGGCCGGCCTGGCGCATGAACCACACGGGCGTGCGGTCGACGGGCTCGCGCCTGAGCGCGCGCAGCAGACGATCGTTCGTCGGGGTTCCGGTCACACCCTCAGGATACGGAGCGTGAGATCGTCGATGCGAGCGAGACTGCCGGGGCACGCATGTCGGTCAGGGCACCCTCCAACATCGTCCGAGCCGGTCGCGGGAACCTGATCCGGAACGCCGCGCCGCCCCCCGGTGCTTCCTCGGCTCGGATCACGCCGCCGATCGCCTCGACCAGCCCCTGGACGACCGACAGACCGAGACCCAGACCGTGTCCGTTCATCGTGTCGAGGCGATGGAAGCGGTCGAAGACCTTGTCTCGATCCGCTTCCGCGACACCACGTCCCGCGTCCAGGACCGAGAGCCACACGAACTCGGCTTCACCGGCCAGCTCGATCCGGACCGGCGGGATCCCGTACTTGAAGGCGTTGTTCACGAGGTTGTCGAGGATCCGGTGGATGTACTCCCGATCGCAGACCACCACGGCCGCGTTGGGAACCGTGACCTGGATCTCCTGATCGCGCAGGCCATGATCCGCGGCCACTTCCCGGACCACCCTCGTCAGGTCGACCGGCTCCAGGCGACGCGTCGCTTCCCCACGCTCCAGCTCGGCGGCGACCAAGAGATCCTCCACCATCGTCCCGAGTCGCAACGCAGCCAGCTCGACGATGTCTTCGAGCTCCCTGCGATGCTCCTCCATCTCGGGCTTCCGAGCAGAGGCGACCGCTCCGATGATCGACGCGATGGGCGTCCGAAGCTCATGACTCACGAGCGCGACGAACTCGCCCTTCATGCGATTCAGCTGCGTGAGCTCCTCGACCTGTGCCTGCTCCACCTCGTAGAGGCGAGCGTTCGCGATCGCCGCGGCCGCTTGCTCCGCGAAGAGCGAGACCGCGCGCAGATCGAACTCGGTGAAGACCTTCCCGCCGGTGGAGTTCACGTTCAGCACACCGAGCAGCTCGTCCCGGTGGACGAGTGGCGCGCTGATCGCGCTCTGCACCTGGATCTCGTGAGGTTCGACGCCGGGGAAGTCGCCCGAGTCGACCTTGCCCTGCACGAGGAGCGCTTCTCTGGTCTCGGCGACGTGCCCCGCGATCCCCTCTCCGAGCCGAACCCTACGTCCGTCGGCGTGCTCGTTCCCGTGCGCCACCGCGACCACGAGGTCGGCTCCCTCCGTCAACATCACCGATCCGCTGTCGCTGTCGAGAAGCTCCACGACGCTTCGGAGCATCGTGTTGAGCACGACGGAGAGCTCGAGCACGTCGTTCATGGCCTTCCCCGCCTCGAGCAGCAGCTGCACTTCGCGGAGACGGTTGGACAGGGCGGTGGTCAACACGCGCTCGTCGATCAAGAGTCGCGAAAGCTTGCGGAGGTGCCGTTCCTTCTCGATCGCGTAGACACAGAACGCGATGCTCAGCAGCACGACCGCGATGCGCATCACCGGCGTGCCGGCGAACACGCGCGTCGCGCTCGTCTGCCACGTCGAGATGAAGACGACGCCCATCGAGATCGAGACGAGCAGGACCGCGGTGAGGATCCAGAGTTGCAACCTGCGGCGTTCGACCGCCTCGAGGGAAGGCGTGCGGAAGTCACGCAGGCCGGCCACCCGGGCTTCCTGCCGGATCAGCTCGCTCACGCGCTCATCTGCTCATCAGGCTCCCTCTCACAAGCATCGGAAGCTCCGAGAGCACGATGACCAGGGAGAACTACTGACCTTTCTTCGCTGGGGCGAGGTCCTGCGGGAGGAGTGGGATTCGAACCCACGAGCGAGTTGCCCCGCTAACGGTTTTCAAGACCGTCGCCTTCGTCCGCTCGGCCATCCTCCCGGAAGGAGGTTACGTCAGCTCTGGAGTCCGGCACCGCAGCCCGGGGTAGGCTCTCCAGATGCCTTACCTCCCTGAGGACGACTCTCCCCTCGAGCCGCCGCTCGACCCCTTCTCGTCCCGGAATCACGCGACGCGCGAGCTCGTGGAACAACTTCCCGTGGTCGTCTTCGTCGACACCGACGACGCTCCAAGGTCGACGGTCTACGTCAGTCCCAACGTCGAGAAAGCTCCTCGGTCACCCCCAGGCGAAGACTTCCTGGAGGATCACGAGACTCTGGTACCGCTCGATCCACCCTGATGACCGGGACGAGTTCTGGCGGAGTTGGGAGGACGTCGTGGAAGCGAAGGCGCCGTTCCACGCGGAGTACCGGCTGCTCCGGCTCCGGACCGGGAGGAGGTCTGGATCCGCGAATCAAGCGTCCTCGTACTCAGCGAGTCTGGCCACCGGCTTGCGTGGCAGGGCGTGGTCGAGGACCTGACGGCGGAGAAGCGCTCCCAGGAAGAGGTTCGCGAGTCGGAGTCCCGATACCGAGCGTTGGTCGAACGGGTGCCGGCGGTGGTGTACGAGATGGACCCCGACGACGAACGCCGCACCCTCTACGTGAGCCCGCACGTGGAGCAGGTGCTCGGCTACTCGCGAGCGGAGTGGCTGGATCAGCCCGACATCTGGATCGAGCTCCTTCACGCCGACGACCGCGAGGTCGTTCTCGCTCAACACGACACGCACAGCGAGACGGGGGAGCCTTGGGACCTGGAGTATCGCTTGATCGCGAGCGACGGCAGGGTCGTGTGGGTCCACGATCGCGCGATCCTCGATCCGGGGTCGTGACCGTGGATCCCCGGCCTGGCATGGGGTCATGATCGATATCACGGCGGAGCACGACGCGACGGAGATGCTGCTCCTCCATCAGGAAGACCTCGAACGACGGGTCGACGAGCGGACCAACGAACTGCAGGAACCGAACGAGCTGATGGCGCTCGAGATCGGCGAGCGCCGTCGGATGGAGAACGAGCTCCGGCAGGTCGAGGAGCGCTACCGACGGCTCGTCGAGAACATGCCGGGCATCGCCTACATCTGGGAGGTGCATCCCGGCGCCGAGGTCCGATCGTTCGGATACGTGAGTCCTCGCGTCCAGGACGTGCTGGGGTTCTCACCGGATCAGTGGGATGCCTCGGCGCGGATCCACCCGCACGATCAAGCGAAGGTGGGCGAGGCCCTGGAGCGGACCCGACGGACCGGTGAATCGTTCCTCATGGAGTACCGCTTCCTCGCGAAGGACGGAAGGGTGGTCTGGGTCCTGGACCACGCCTCCTTGATCTCGCGGGGAGAGAGCGGAGACCCATCCACCTTCCAGGGAGTCATGCTCGACATCACTGCCCGGAAGGACGCCGAGTCGAAGGCGGAAGCAGCGGAGATCCGCTTCCGCACACTGACCGAGCGAGGTCCGGTCGTCGTGTACTCGTTCGAGTTGGTCTATGACGACGATTCCATCCCCCCCACGTCTCGAATGTCGTACATCAGCCCCCAGGTCGCCGAGCTCGGGTACCCGGTGGGCGATTGGCTCCAGGAGTCGGCCTGGTACCGGATGATGCATCCGGATGACCGAGACCGGATCGCTCGAAAGGTGGACCGCCTGAGGCGGACCGGCGACCCCTGGTCGCTCCGCTATCGGCTGATCCGCTCGGACGGTACGGTCATCTGGCTCTTCGATACCGGAGGGATGCTCGAGCGGGACGCGCTCGGGAGGCCGTGGACGTTCCAGGGCGTCCTGCTCGATGTGACCGAGGATGAAGAGGCGAAAGCGCGCCTCGAATCGTCCGAACGGAGCCAGCGCGACGCGCTCGAAGGAGCGCTTGCGATCCCATGGACGGAGGAGATCGACCCCGAGACGGGCTTCGAGCGTTACACGTACATCGGCCCGCAGGCGTACGACATCTTGGGCTACACCCCCGAGGAGCTCATGGTCGAGCGGAAGCATTTCCCGCGGATGGTCCATCCCGACGATCGAGCCCGCACCAGGACCACGGTCATCCTCTCCGAGGAGACTGGACTCTGGGAGGACACGTACCGTGTCCTGCGGCGTGACGGCACGGTCCGATGGCTCCATTCGCTGAGCCGACGATCCTCACCACCCGGCGTGGTGCCGGAAGTGTGGCAGGGCGTCACGGTCGACGTGACGGCCTCTCGGGCCGAGACCGAGATGCCGAGAGCGATGCGAGACGATGCTCGGGCCGAGCAGTCGGCCGTCGACCCCACCGCCGCGAAGGGCCGCTAGGCAGCGGACCTGGGCGTGAGCACCCGAGCGTGCTCGGGGAGATACGGGTGAAGCTTCACGGGGATCTCGACGCTCCCATCCGCCCGCTGGTGGTTCTCCATGATCGCGATCAGCGTTCGGGAGATCGCGGTGGCCGTTCCGTTCAGCGTGTGGAGCACCTCGACGGCGCCATCTGGACGCCGCACCCGTGTCTGCATCCGCCGCGCCTGGTAGTCCGTGGTGTTCGAGCATGACGTGACCTCGCGGTATCTGCCCTGGCCCGGGAGCCACGCCTCGATGTCGTACTTCTTCGCCGCCGAGCCGCCGAGGTCGCCGGCCGCGATGTTCACCACGCGGTAGGGGATCTCGAGGTTCCCGAAGATCTCCTCCTCGATCGCGAGGATGCGCTCGTGCTCGTCCCACGATGTCTCGGGCGTGGAGAACACGAACATCTCGACCTTGTCGAACTGGTGGACGCGGAACATCCCACCGAGGTCCTTGCCGTAGGAGCCTGCCTCTCGCCGGAAACAGGTGGAGTACCCGGCGTAGCGGATCGGCAGATCGCCCTCATCGACGATCTCCCCCAGGTGGAACGCCGCCAGAGGCACCTCCGAGGTACCCACGAGATAGAGATCGTCCTCGCGGGTCGTGTAGAGGTTCACCGCATCCGTCGGCAGGAAGCCGGTCCCGTACATCGCTTCCTCGCGCACCAGCACCGGGGGGATCATCGGCGCGAAGCCCTTCTCGAGAACGACGTCCATCGCGTGGCGCATCAGTGCGAACTGAACGAAGACGAGATCGCCCATCAAGTATACGAACCTCGAGCCCGACGCCCGGGCGCCGCGATCGGTGTCCAGGACCCCGAGCATCGCCCCGAGCTCCGCATGATCGCGCGGCTCGAAGTCGAAGGCAGGTGGCTCGTCGTGATCGCGCTTCACCTCGACGGCGTCTTCCTCGGTGAACCCGTTCGGCGCGCTCTCGTGCGGCACGTTCGGGGTCTCCGCGAGGAGGCGAGCCAGCTCCTCCTCCGCCTCCGCCAGCTGCGGTTCGAGCTCCTTCAGCTCGGCGGAGACCTTCGCCACATCGTCGATGAGCTTCTGCTTCTCATCGCCCAGCGCGGCGCCGATCGCCTTGGATACGCGGTTCTGCTCCGCTCGCAGCCCTTCGACCCGGACGGTCAGCGATCGGCGCCGCTCGTCGGCTTCCAGCAACCGGTCGACCGCGTCGGCGAGGTTCCGCCTCGCGAGGGCGGTCCGGAAGAGATCGGGATCCTCCCGGATCCGCTTGATGTCGAGCAACTACGGCACCTTCACTTCCGGATCGTCTCGCTTCTCCTCGGTCGCCTGCGGTGGGCCTTGCTGACGAGCGCCTTCCGGCGGGGAGGAGCCGTCCATGATGCTCTGCCCGTGGAAGATCCCGCCTTCTTCGACCACGAGCGTCTTCGAGGTGATGTTCCCGTCGATCCGGCCACCTCGACCGACGTGGGCCTTGCCCTTCACCTGGATCGAGCCCTTGAAGCGGCCGGCGATGCTGACGTTCTGCGCGCGGATATCCGCCTCGACCTGGCTCTGTGGAGAAAGCGTCACGTCCCCCTCGGCGTTGATCTGCCCTTTCACCTGCCCGTCGATCCTGAGGTTCCCCGCAGAGATGACGTTGCCCTCCAGCCTCGCCCCTGCGCCGACGATCGTGACGTCGCCCTCTTCTGCCATGACTGCCTCCGTTCGGTCGTGGCCCCGGCCGCCAGTGCGGCCCGGACCTTCTCCCTCTTCCCGTCGTCGGATCATCCGGTCTCCACATCCGCCTGTCGTGCGCCCAAGGCCCGCCGGATCGCTTCCTCTTCTTCCAGCGAAAGGTTGTGCGAGCTGGTCCCCGACGAGACGGGCTTCGCGTAGACCCTGGTCTCTTGGCGCCCGTTGATCGACGTGAGGACGACACCGTTGCCCTGATCGTCGAGCAGAGCACACGAGAACGAGAGCCGCCCGCCCACGTCCTCGAAGGCGTCGTATCGGAGCAACGCCACGTTCCGCACCGATCCCTCGATCTGCGTCTGCTGCTTCTTGTCGGTCGCGTGCAGCGCCCGGATGGCGCGCTCCAGGCGCTGCACCTGCTGAGATTGACCCTGGAGGATCCCGCGGAGCGTCTCGTCGAGGCGGACCCGTCCGCCAACGGCGCCCCCGGCCCGCCCGGCGTTCGTGATCGCGTAGGCCACGGCCACGACCGACAACCCGATGGCCACGAGCGAGACCAGCGTGAGGGTGGAGCCCGAGAACTTCAATGCGGCGATAAGCAAGGATGTGGGCATCTACGTGGGGTTTCGCGGGAGCCCGAGTATACGCCGCAGGTCGTGCCCGCTCGCCCGGCGTCTGCGTCGAAGCAACCAGGAGGCGGTGGTGGGCGAGGGGGGAGTTGAACCCCCACCCGGGTTACCGGACACGGACCTGAACCGTGCGCGTCTGCCAATTCCGCCACTCGCCCAAGGGCCGCGTCATCGTAGCAGCGGCCCTTCGGCCGGCCGGCCGTAGGTCGGTCGGCCGTTCCGACGCCGAGAGCGGCGGACACGACTACCGACGGGCGACCTATGCATTCTCGCCGACGCCTTGCCGATGCCCCGGGAACGGAGATGAGCGCCCGGGCCAAGGTCGACTTCGACGGACTCATGCGCCACCTGACGGTGGTCGGCTTCGCCGCACTCACCGCCTGGACCTTCATCTCGACGACGGGTCTCGCCCTCGGTCTCGTTCGGATCTCCCCGCACGCCACCCTGCGCTTCCTCCTCGCGGTGCTGGTCGTGGTGTTCTCGCGTCGGACCTATTGGGAGCTGCAGGAGTGGCACTGGCGTCATCTCCCTCCGGACGAGCGGTACGGGTTCGCGAGCCCGATCTGGGAGCACGCCCGCTCGTCGGAGGTCGACCCCGAACCCACCGCCGGTGAGGCGAGTCGAGGAACCCCGGCGGTAGGATAGGTCTCGAAGCGCGTTCCACTCCACGCGCTCATCGGAACGACGTGCCGATCCTTCGCGATTTCGAACGACGCCTCGGTGGACTCGTCGAAGGCCTGTTCTCCAAGGCCTTCCGCAGCGGCGTGCAACCCGTGGAGATCGCGAAGCTGATCATGCGAGAGATGGAGGCCGGCCGCAGCGTCGGGGTCTCTGAGGTCTGGGCGCCGAACCGATTCGAGCTCTCCCTGTCGCCCGAGGACGCCGCACGCTACGAGCAGGCCGAAGAGGCGATCGTGTCCGAACTCAAGAGGGTGATCCGAGAGTCGGCTTCCGAACGTGGATGGGGACTCGTCGGTCCACCAGAGGTCGAGTTCTCGGTCGACGAGAACCTGAAGAAGGGCGATCTCGCGTGCGTCGCCGCTCTGGTCGAGGGCGAGGACGACGAGCGCATCGGTGGTGGGCGCGGGTCGGTCGTGATCTACGAAGATGGCGCCGAGCGCACCGTCGCCCTGGCCTCCGACACCGTGACGATCGGCCGGCTGGCCGACTGCGACGTCGTACTCAAGGACAAGGGCGCGTCGCGCAAGCACGCCCAGCTGAAGCTGCGTGACGGCGCCTGGACGCTGACCGACCTGGGTTCCACCAACGGGACGCGGCTCAACGGGAAGACGGTGCAATCGAGGGAGCTCGCCGACGGAGACAAGATCACGATCGGAACGACCGTGATCGAGTTCCGGAGGGCGTAGATGTCGCGGATCGTGGTGCTCGCCGACACGATCACGCCTTTCGCCTTGTCGGCGCTCAAGTACGGCCTGTTCGCCCTGCTGTTCCTCTTCATCTGGCGATCGATGCGCTGGGTCGTTCGTGGGTTGTCGGTCGCGGAGGCGTCGGCCGCCGCGGAACGCGGCGGCCGACGCCCCCGCGACACCGCGGCCACGCTCCCCCCCGGCCCCTCGACACTCCTCGTGCAAGGGCAATCGGACGCGAAGCCGAGGACGGTGAAGCTGTCCGCGAGCATGACCGTCGGACGCGCGCCCGAATGCGAGCTCCGCCTGGACGACACCTACACCTCCCAGCAGCACGCGCGTCTCTTCGCGAAGAACAACTCGTGGTTCGTCGAGGACCTCGGCTCCACCAACGGGACGTTCGTGAACGAGCAGAAGCTGGCCGCACCCGCGATGCTCCAGCCCGGCGACAAGGTTCGCGTGGGCCAGACGCTGATGGAGCTGCGCCGGTGAAGATCGAGGTCGGATCCGCGACCGACATCGGCCGCGTCCGGGAGCGGAACGAGGACTCGGTCCTGGTGAGCCCGCCCCTGTACGTGGTGGCGGACGGGATGGGAGGTCACCGGGGCGGACAGGTGGCGTCCCAGGTGGCGCTGGAAGCGATGGAAGGCCTCGCGACCGAGGGCCGGGGGTCGCTCGCCGACCACGTCCGTCGCGCGAACCGCGCCGTCTGGGACCGCTCCGTCGAGGACGAACGTCTCTCCGGGATGGGGACGACGCTCACGGCGGCTCAGATCGACGGGGCGAGTGCCCTCATCGCTCACGTCGGCGACTCGCGCGCATACCTTCTCCGTGACGGCTCCCTTCAGCAGCTCACCACGGACCACACGCTCGTCGCTCGGATGGTGAAGTCGGGCGAGATCACCGACGCCGAGGCAGAGGTGCACCCGCACAAGAACGTCCTCACGCGTGCGCTCGGCACCGACGAAGAGGTCGAGGTCGATGAGGACTCGATCGCGCTGGTCGACGGCGATCGCCTCCTGCTGTGCAGCGATGGTCTCACCGGCATGGTGACGGAGGATCAGATCCAGGCGATCCTCGAGAACAGCGACCAGACCACAACAAGCGGCCGACCGGCTGGTGAAGGCCGCGAACCGGGCGGGCGGCATCGACAACATCACCGTCGTCGTGCTGGACGCGATCGGCGAGGAGGGCGAGGCCGCGCGGCGGTGCCAGGCGCGTCGCCGCACCGTCCGGACGGACACTTTCGCGCTGGGCGCTCCGCGCCGGCGTCATGCTCCTGGTCCTGATCGTGGCGTTGTTCGGTGTCCGCTGGTGGTTGGACCGTCAGTGGTACGTCGCGCCCCGCCGCTGGGAGCGTCGGCTATCTACCAGGGCATCCCTCTCACGGTCCTCGGCTACGACCTCGGTCACCCCGTGGAGGTGCACGAAGGAACGTTCCCGCCAGTGAGGTCCGCGAGCTCGAGGACACGTACCCGCAGTTCGACGAGGGCATCCCGTTCAGCGATCGTCAGGATGGGGCGTCCGGCGCAGTCCGATAGATGGCGGAGACCTGCGTCGCAGGCCCGGAGGGCGGCCGCCAAGATGCCGGCCCGCCGGGAGCGGCCCGTGAGTGCCGTCGCCGCACGCTCGGTACGGCCGCGAACCGGGCTCTTGTTGGTGCTCGTGGCGCTCCTCGTGTCGGTCGCGGCGTACGCGATGGTCGGGCTCGGGCTCCGCGGACGCGTGCCGCGCGACATCGTCGTGTACGGCCTCGCGCTCGGGGGCGCCTACCTCCTTGCGTGGGGTGCCGTGCGGTGGACCGCGCCGCGCGCGGACCCGGTACTGCTCCCGATCGCCGGGATGCTCGGCGGCCTCGGCCTCGCCATGATCTACCGCCTGCTCCCCGCCCGGTTCGCGGACGCTCAGGCGATCTGGCTCCTGATCGGATTGGCCGCGTTCGTCCTCACCCTCGTGCTCGTTCGGGATGACCGCCAGCTGGACGGCTACACCTACACGATCGGGCTCCTCGGCCTGATCCTCCTGCTCCTGCCGGTGGTCCCGGGCGTCGGATTCGAGGTGAACGGCGCGCGCTTGTGGGCGCACCTCGGTCCCCTCGCGTTCCAGCCGGCCGAGTTCGGCAAGATCCTCATCGTCATCTTCCTCGCCTCCTACCTCTCGGCGAAACGAGAGCTGCTCGAGGCCGGCGTCGGACGACTCGGACTCCCCCGCGCGAAGGACCTCGGACCGCTGCTCCTCGCATGGGGAGCCTCGCTCGCGGTCCTGTTCCTCGAACGAGACCTGGGCGCATCGATGCTCTTCTTCGGCGTCTTCGTCGTGATGATCTGGGTCGCGAGCGGTCGTGTGGCGTACCTGCTGACGGGTGGTCTCCTGTTCGCGGCGGGAGGGGTGATGGGGTACCTGTTCCTCCCGCACGTACAGAACCGCGTCGCCTACTGGCTGCACGCCCTCGAGCCGGCCACGGTGCACGACGTCGGCTACGGACAGCTCGCGCAGAGTTGGTTCGCCCTCGCGTCCGGCGGCCTCGTCGGCACCGGCCTCGGGCGAGGATCGCCTGACCTCATCCCGTACCCGGCCAGCGACTTCATCCTCTCCGCGTTCGGAGAAGAGCTCGGGATGCTCGGCACGGCCGCCATCCTCCTGCTCTTCGTCGCCCTGATCGGACGCGGTCTGCGGATCGCCCTCGATCGGGAGGACGCCTTCGGCCGGCTCCTCGCCACCGGGCTCACGACGACGATCGCGCTGCAGACGTTCACGATCGCGGCCGGCGTGACCCGGCTCATCCCGCTCACCGGCGTTCCGCTCCCGCTGGTGTCCTACGGCGGCTCCAGCCGGGTCGCGACCTTCGTGATGATCGGGCTGCTGGTCCGGATCTCCGCGGGTCCCTGGCAACCGGCACGGCGGGGATCCGGCTAGATGGAACGGCGCATCCGCCGGCTGGGGATCGCGCTCGTGCTGTTGTTCACGGTCCTGTTCGGACAGCTCGCGTACGTGCAGGTCTTCGCGGCGGACGACATCAAGAACAACCCCGCGAACTTCAGCCGCCAGCTGATCGCCGAATACAACGTCCAGCGCGGGAAGATCCTCTCCGCCGACGGGCTCGTGCTCGCCGAGAGCGTTCCGGCCCCCGAGGGCTCTCGCTACCGCTACGAACGACGGTATCCGCAGGGAGACCTCTACGGATACATCACCGGCTTCTACTCGAGGATCTACGGCCGATCCGCACTCGAACAGTCGATGAACTCATACCTGTCGGGCGAGGCTCCGGAGCTCGCGCTCTCCACGTTCACCGACCTCTTCCTGGGTCGGGAGAAGCGAGGCGGCAACATCTTCGTGACCGTCGATCCGAACCTGCAGGAAGTGGCACGCACCGCCCTGGGCGCCAACGAAGGGGCCGTGGTGGCGATGGACCCTCGTACGGGCGACATCCTGGCCCTCTACTCGACCCCGGGGTTCGACCCCAGCGAGCTCTCGAGCGGGAGCGACGCGGACATGCGCCAGGCGTGGAAGCGACTGAACGCCGACCCGGACAAGCCGCTCCTGGCTCTGTCTCACCAGGAACTCTTCCTCCCCGGCTCGAGTTTCAAGATCGTGACGGCGTCGGCGGGACTCGAGAACGGATTCGGTCCGCAGAGCCCGTGGCCGAACCCGCACCGGCTCACGCTGCCGCTCACGAACGAGCAGCTTCAGAACTTCGGCGACGACCACTGCAACGGCGGTTCGTCGCAGATCACGATGATCGAGGCGTTCGAGGAGTCGTGCAACGTGACGTTCGCGGAGGTCGGACTCCGAGTGGGAGCCGAACGACTCGCCGCGCAGGCGCGCGCCTACGGTCTCTGCGGCACCCTCCCACCGGAGCGGACCACGTGCGACCGGCAACTCATCGACTTCGAGCTCCCCTTCCAGAGCGGAAGGTTCCCGGAGCCCGAGTACTTCGAACGGAACGATCCGCTCCTTGCGTTCTCCGCGATCGGGCTGGACAACGACCTCGTGAACCCGCTGCAGATGGCCTTGATGGCCTCCGCCGTCGCGAACGGCGGCGAGATGCCGCAGCCGAGGATCGTCTCCGAGGTTCGTGACTCGCAGGGCCGGGTCGCGCGAGAGTTCGGAGTGCGCACCGTCCGGCGCGCGATCACCGGAAGCACGGCAGCCGCCCTCACCCAGATGATGATCGCGGTCGTGAACAACGGCAGCGGCTACCGTGCCGCGATCCCCGGCATCCAGGTCGCCGGGAAGACCGGCACCGCAACGAACGGCGAGGGTCGCGCGCCGAACGCCTGGTTCACCGCCTTCGCCCCCGCTCAGGCCCCGCGGATCGCGGTCTCGGTTATCGTCCTCGACGGCGGGAACCTGGGCAGCGAAGCCACCGGAGGCCAGGTCGCAGCCCCCATCGTGCGTGCGGTGATCGAGGCATACCTCCGGTAGGGAAGGGGAAACCAGGAGCGGGATGGATCAGATCTTCGGCGATCGGTACGAGGTGCAAGGCCGGATCGGCGTCGGCGGTATGGCCGAGGTCTGGCGCGGCCACGACCGCACCCTCAACCGTACGGTCGCGATCAAGACGCTCTTGCCGCAGTTCGCGCGGGACGCGAGCTTCGTCGACCGCTTCCGCCGGGAAGCCCAGGCGGCCGCCCGGCTGAACCACCACGGGATCGTTTCCGTCTACGACTCGGGCACCGACGGCGAGACGCCGTACATCGTGATGCAGTTCATCGAGGGGCGGACCCTCGCCGATTACCTGGCGTCCGGGAAGACGATCCCGCCGATGAAGGCGGCGCAGGTCGCGAAGGAGATCGCGGAGGCGCTCGCCGCCGCACATGCGGAGGGCGTGATCCACCGGGACATCAAGCCGGCGAACGTCATGGTCACGCGTGACGGCAAGGTGTTGGTGATGGACTTCGGCATCGCCAGGTTGATCAGCGGGCCCGAGACCGCGCCGCAAACCTCCGCCGTCCTCGGCACCGCTTCCTACCTTTCGCCGGAGCAAGCGCAGGGCCAGTCGGTGGACGCCCGGACCGACATCTATGCCCTGGGCGTCGTCCTGTACGAGATGCTGACCGGCCGGCCGCCGTTCACCGGCGACTCCCCGATGGCGATCGCGTACAAGCAGGTGAACGCCACGCCCGAACCGCCGTCGTCGGTCAACCCCGACGTACCACCCGAGCTGGACGCCGTCGTGATGCGCGCTCTGTCGAAGAATCCCGCGAACCGCTACCAGACGGGGCAGGAATTCGCCGACGATCTGGAGCGCGCCCGGACCGGCGGCCAGGTGATGGCGACCCCGCTGTTGCCGGCGGCCGGAGAGGCGACACAGGTCATCTCCCGGCCCCAGCCCACCTCGGTGCTCCCGCCCCAGCAGGATGAGCCGGGAGGCTCGCGGAAAGCGTGGATCGGAGCCCTGCTCGCGATCTTGATCATCGCCTTGCTCGCCGCCGGCGGGTACCTGGTCGTCACGATGCTCACCGACGGCGGCGACGGAGAGCTCGTCCCGGTGCCCAGCCTCATCGGTCTCACCAGGGCGGAGGCCGAGCAGAAGCTGGACGACGCGGGTCTCGTCCTCGGGGAAACCAAGAAGCGCCCGACGGATCGGGTTCCCCCGGGGCAGGTCCTCGAACAGGACCCGCTCCCCGACCGGCAGGTGAAACCCGGCAGCACGGTCGACCTCACCTTCTCGGTGCCGCCCAAACGGGTGGACGTCCCTTCGCTCGAAGGGGCAACGGTGGAGGACGCACGAGCGCAGCTGGAAGCGGTGGACCTCGTCCTGGGAGACGTCGTTGAGCAGAACGACGAGGAGGTGCCGGAGGGGCAGATCATCAGTCAGTCGCCCGGTGCCGGCGAGCAGGTGCCGAAGAACACTCCCGTGGACGTCGTCGTCTCGGCCGGGCGCTCCGTCATCATCGTCCCCGACGTGACCTGCCGGACCTACGCGGGCGCGAAGGCCGAGCTCGAAGGGCTCGGCCTGCGAGTGGAGCTGGGCGACTCCGTGGCGCCACGACCGGAATGCCCGAACTCGGTCCGTGTCGCCCAACAGGACGTCTCAGCCGGGTCCGCGGTGCCGCCCGACACGCTGGTCGTGCTCCATCAGGGCGCGCTGCCCTCGCCATCACCGTCGCCTTCGACCTCACCGTCGCCGTGACGCTCTGGTATGCGACCGAAGGATTCACCGATGATCAGCGTGGGGTTCTCGCGCGGCACTTCACCAACCTCGACGGCCCCGTTTTCGCGCTGGTGGATCTGCCGGAGGTCGTGAAGGGGGCGCTGTTCGCGCGCTACTCGCGCACGACGAAGTCGTTGCGGCGGCTGTTCCTGGACGAGTTCGCCGAGGACGTGGACGAGAGCGGCCAGATGACGAGCGTCGGGGTCGACCGAGCGGAGAAGCTCTACGACCGGGTGTTCCTCGAGTACGGGGACGACTCCGTGGCGCAGCTCGGGGGTGTGCACCTCGCGTGCGAGCAGGCCTCGCAACTGCTGGCGAAAGCCCTCGAGTGGGGACGACTGGCCGCGTACCTCGAGCAGTCGACGCGGTACATGCGCTACGACGACATGCCCGGCGGGCGCTGGCGTGCGACCGTCCCGCCGGAGCTGCAAGACACGGGCCTCGAGCCGCGCTACCGCGAGTACCTCGACGAGGTCTTCGGCCTCTACGGCGAGATGTTCGAGCCGATGTACGCGTGGTACGAGCGCCGGTTCCCGCAGGGCGCGAACGACTCCGACTTCGTCTACCGCTCGACGATCACCGCCAAGACGTGCGACACGCTTCGCGTGTGCCTGCCCGCTGCGACCCGATCCAACGTCGGCATCTACGCGACGGCGCAGTCCTACGAGCAGCTGCTGATGCGGCTGTCCGTGCACCCACTGGCGGAGATGCGCGAGTACGGCGCCCTGATGCTGGAGGAGCTTCGGAAGGTGATCCCCGCGTTCCTGAAGCGGGTGGACGTGGAGGACCGAGGCGTCGCGTGGGCGCGTTACTGGCGGGGGGCGCGGGAGGGCGTCGAGGAGCTGGCGGCGAAGCTCGCCGGCGACGCGACGCCCGAGCCGCGGGACGAGGTCACCCTCGTGGACTTCGACCCCGAGGGCGAGGTGAAGGTCGCGGCCGCGGTCCTGTACGCGAGCACCGATCTGCCCGACGATCAGCTCCTTCGCCTCGTCCGCGACATGTCGGCGGACGAGCGCGATGAGCTGCTTCGGGCGAGCATCGGGGACCGGTCCAACCGGCGCCACAAGCCCGGACGTGCCTGGGAACGCACCCAGTACCGCTTCGACGTGCTCTGCGACTACGGGGCGTTCCGAGACCTGCAGCGCCACCGTCCGCTGACGATCGAGTGGCAGCGCCTGACGAGCTCACACGGGCTCGAGACCTCGGCCGAGATCGACGAGGCCGGACAGCGCGATCGGTGGGATCGCGTGATGGACGCGGGGCGAGCGATGGAGCGAACGCTCCTCGACGCGGGCTTCGAACGACGCGGCTCAATACGCGGTGCCGATGGCGTTCCGGATCCGCTTCGTGATGCAGATGACGGCGCGCGAGGCGATGCATCTGACGGAGCTCCGGTCGCAGCCTCAGGGACACCCGACGTACCGTCGCGTGGCCCAAGCGATGCACCGGCTGATCTCCGACGTCCACCCCTCGATCGGCGGAGCGTTCGGCTACATGAGCTACGAGGACGTGGACCTCGAACGCCTCGAGGCCGAACGCCGCACGGAAGCGAAGCGACAGGCCGGCGCGAAGAACTGAGCCGGTCGACGGCGTTGCGGGTTCCGGTAACCTTCCGACTCTCATGGACCGGGAAACCGCCCTCTTGCTCGCGCTGGGCATGCTGATCGCATCTTCGCTCGCGGTCGGCGTCAGTGGTTGGTTGCTCCTGATCCGAGACCGCCGCCCGGCGCGGGCGGTTCATCATCGCGCCGACGCGACCGAAGGGTCCTGACGTGCTCGAGCTCTTGGACCTGCGCGAGCGGGGGGAGCGGCTCGAGGCCATCAGGCCCGAGATCGACCCCACCGTGTTCGAAACGGTGCAGTCGATCCTGCAACGCGTCTTCGTCGAGGGCGACGAGGTGCTGATCGAGCTCGCCCAACGGTTCGACGATGCCGATCTCTCGGATACCGGGTTGTTGGTTCGCCGCGAGGAGTTCGCGGTGGCGGAGCACGAGACGCCCGACGATCTGAAGAGAGCGCTCGATGCCCTGATCGAGCGGATGCGCGATCTGCACGCACGCCAGCTGCCCACCGAGTGGTGGGACGAACGCGACGGCGTTCGGTACGGGGAGATCGTCCGCCCCATCCGGGCCGTCGGGTGCTACGTGCCTGGCGGACGCGCCGTCTATCCGTCCTCGGTCTGCATGACCGTGGTCCCCGCCGTGGTCGCCGGCGTGCCGGAGATCGTCCTGTGCACCCCGCCGCGCGCCGATGGCACGATCCATCCCGCGGTCCTGTACGCAGCGAAACGAGCCGGGACCACCTACGTCGCGAAAACCGGTGGCGCGCAAGCGATCGCAGCGATGGCCTACGGGACCGAATCGATACCGCAGGTCGACCGGATCGTCGGACCCGGCAACGCGTACGTCACGGAGGCGAAGCGGCAGCTCTGCGGGATGGTGGGGATCGACGCGCTCGCCGGCCCGAGCGAGCTGGCGATCGTCACCGACGGCGACGTCGACCCGGAGCTGGTGGCGCTCGATCTCATCGCGCAGGCGGAGCACGACCCGAAGGCGCGGACGTACCTCATCACGCCCGACGAGCCCGTGATCGCGAAGGTCGGCTCGGCCCTCGAGCAAGCGGTCGCGGAAGCCGGGCGCCGCGAGATCGTCGACGAGGCGCTCTCCGGTTCGCGCGGCGTCCTCGTTCGCGACCTCGTCCACGCCGCGGAGATCGTGGACGAGCTCGCGCCCGAGCACCTCCTGATACTGCTCGCCGACCCCGAGGCCTTCCTGGAGACGGTCTCGATCGCCGGCGCGATCTTCCTCGGCGAATGGAGCGCGGTCCCCTTCGGCGACTACGGCGTCGCGTCGAACCACGTCCTGCCGACGTCGGGCACGGCGCGCTTCTCCTCCGGGCTGCGCGCCTCGGACTACGTGACCGTGCGATCGGTCGTGCGGATGACGGGGCCGGCCGCGGCGCGGCACGCCGGCGCCGCGGCCGCGATCGCGAACGCGGAAGGACTGGTCGGTCACGCGAAGGCGGTGGAGGCCAGGAGGGATCGGGCGTGAACACTCCCGCCAGCCCCCGGCCCGGCCTCCGCAAGGTCGGGCCGTATGACTCACCGCAGCTCGAGGTCGCCGCTCGTCTGAACACGAACGAGTGCCCGCTGCCTTTGCCCGAGGGCTTCTCGGACGACCTGGCCGCCGCCGTGCGCGAGCTGCCGCTGAACCGCTACCCAGATGGGGAGATGCGTGCCCTCCGCGAGGCCCTCGCCGACCGTACGGGACACGGGGTCGACGGCGTGTGGACGGCGAACGGTTCGAACGAGATCCTGACACAGCTGCTGATGGCGTACGGGGGTTCCGGCCGGAACGCTGCGCTCTTCGAACCCACCTACCTGCTGCACCGACGGCTCTGCTGGCTCACGCAAACGGAGATCGTCGAACGACTGTTGGACCCGCCCTTCGAGATCGACGGAAGCGCCGTCGCGTGGGCCGGCGCATCGGGCGCCGACGTCGTATTCGTCTGCTCGCCGAACAATCCGACCGGCAACACGCAGACACTGGGCACGATCCGTTCGCTGGCGTCGGCGTCGTCCGGGCTCGTGATCGTCGACGAGGCGTACGTGGAGTTCGGTGGTGAGACGGCACTGCCCCTCGTCGCCGAGCACCCGAACGTCGCCGTGGTACGGACGTTCTCGAAGGCCTTCGCGCTCGCCGGGGCGCGCATCGGATACGCGCTGGCGTCTCCGGAGGTCGTCGAGGATCTCCAGCGCGTCCGGCTCCCGTATCACCTGAGCGCACTCACCCAGGCGGCCGGACTCACGGCGCTCCGGCACGAGGACGAGGCCGCGGCGGGCCTCGACGCGATCCGGGCGGAGCGGGATCGGATCGTCCGGGCCCTCTCCGAGATCGACGGGGCCACGGTCTTCCCCTCGGAGGCGAACTTCGTCCTGTTCCAGCCACCGGGCGATGCCAAGGCGCTCTGGCAGGGCCTGCTGGACCGGGGAGTGCTCGTCCGCGATCTGACCGACGTCGTGCCGAACGGACTCCGCGTGACGGCCGGAACGACGCACGAGGTCGACCTGTTCCTCAAGGCGGTCGAGGAGGTGCTGAGGTAGCGATGCCACGATCGTCGAAGGTCTCGCGCACCACGAAGGAAACCGACGTCTCCGTCGAGTTGACGCTCGATGGGCAGGGGACGTCCGAAGCGGATACGGGCGTGCCGTTCTTCGACCACATGCTCGAGCAGCTCGGGAAGCACGCCGGCTGGGATCTGTCGGTCACGAGCAAAGGCGACCTCGACGTGGACGGCCACCACACCGTCGAGGACGTCGGGCTCGCGCTCGGTCAAGCGCTCGCCGAGGCGCTCGGCGACAAGGCGGGGATCCGTCGGTTCGCCTCGATCACCGTGCCGCTGGACGAGGCGGCGGTGGAAGTCGCGCTGGATCTCTCGGGGAGGAACTTCGTCCTCCACGAGGTCGACGTGCCGGCCGAGACGATCGGCACGTTCGACACAGGACTCGTCGAGGACTTCGTGCGCGCGTTCGCGCAGGCGGCCGACCTCACGGTGCACGTGCGCCTTCGATCGGGACGGTCACCCCACCATGTCGTCGAAGCGGAGTTCAAGGCGCTCGCGAAAGCCCTTGGCGACGCGTGCGCGCCGACCGGCCGCGGCGGCGTCCCGAGCACGAAGGGAACGCTGTAGGAACCGTGGCCGAGATCGCCGTGCTCGACTACGGCAGTGGGAACCTCCACTCGGTGTCCCGCGCGCTCGCGCACGCGGGCGGCGAGCCCGTCGTGACGGGCGACCCCCAACGGGTCGCGGCGGCGGATGCGCTCGTGATCCCGGGCGTCGGCCATTTCGGGCACTGCGTGCGCGCGATCCGCGAACAGGGCCTCGACCAGGCGATCGCCGCGTGTGTCGGAACCGGCAAGCCGGTGTTCGGAGTCTGTGTGGGCATGCAGGTGCTCTTCGAGGGGAGTGAAGAGGATCCTGAGGTCGGTCTCGGGATCCTTCCCGGCAGATCCCGCCGGCTCCCCGACGACGTCAGGGTGCCGCACATCGGATGGAACGATGTCACCTGGCGGCGGACCCACCCGTACGTACAGGGGATCCTCGACGGTACGCGGTTCTACTTCGTGCATTCGTACGCGCCGGACGCGAGCGAGGACACGGTGGGAGTGACCGAGCACGGTCGGCGGTTCGCCGCCGTCGCATCGCGCGACAACGTGTTCGCGACCCAGTTCCACCCCGAGAAGTCGGGCGAGGCCGGACTCGCGATCTACGCGAACTTCGTGAAGGCGGTCTCCGGATGATCGTGATCCCGGCGATCGATCTCCGGGGCGGCCGGGCGGTCCGGCTGCGCCGCGGCGATCCCCGCGAGGAGACGGCGTACGCGAACGATCCCGTCGAGGTCGCGCAGCGGTTCCAGGAGCAGGGTGCCCGAAGGCTCCACGTGATCGACCTGGATGCCGCCCTCGGGGAAGGCGACAACCGGGAGGCGATCAGGGACATCTGCCGGGCGGTCGTGGTGCCCGTCCAGGTCGGCGGGGGTATCCGTTCGCTCGAAGCGGCGGCCGCCGTGTTCGAAGACGGCGCGGCACGCGCGATCCTGGGCACGGCGGCGGCCGCGGACGCCTCGTTCGTGGCGCGCGCGGTGGAGGAGTTCGCCGAGCGTGTGGTCGTCGCCGTGGACGTCCGCGGCGGCCACCTCATGATCGACGGATGGCGCGAGGAAGGACCGGAGCTCGAGCCCGCGCTCTCCGGATTGAACGACGCGGGGTCGCCGCGATACCTCGTCACCGCGATCGCTCGCGACGGCACCCTCGACGGGCCCGACCTCACCCTCTACCGGCAGGTCTTCAAGCTCACCGACCGGCCCGTGATCGCGTCCGGCGGCGTGCGGAACGCCGAAGACGTGTGGGCGCTCCGAGACGTGGGCTGCGAGGCGGCGGTCACCGGTAAGGCCCTGTACGAGAAGACGCTGAAGCTGTCGCAGGTGACGAGGGGGTGACGCGCCGTTGCTCGCCAAGCGGGTGATCCCGTGCCTCGACGTCGACGCCGGCCGGGTGGTGAAGGGGGTGCGGTTCCAGCAGCTCCGTGACGCGGGCGACCCCGTCGAGCTGGCGGCACACTACGACCGGGAGGGCGCCGACGAGCTGGTGTTCCTCGACATCACGGCGACGCTCGAGGACCGCGCCGCCACCCTCGACGTGATCTCCCGGACGGCGGAGGAGGTCTTCATCCCCCTGACCGTCGGAGGCGGCGTGCGTACCGATGACGACGTGCAGGCGCTCCTGCAGGCCGGAGCGGACAAGGTGAGCGTGAACAGCGCCGCCGTGCGCGACCCGTCCCTGGTCGCTCGCTGCGCCGACCGGTTCGGCACGCAGTGCATGGTCGTCGCGATCGACGCGAAGCGGCGCGACACCGGGTGGGAGGTCCACGTCGATGCGGGCCACACCGGGACCGGGTGGGACGCCGTCGAGTGGGCGACCGACGCCACGACCCGGCACGGCGCCGGGGAAGTCCTGGTCACGTCGATGGATCGCGACGGCACCGGCGAGGGCTACGACCTCGATCTGCTGCGGGCGATCGCCGGTGCCGTCGCGGTGCCGGTGATCGCGTCCGGTGGCGCCGGCGTGCCGGCGCACTTCGCGGACGCGCTCACCGACGGCCACGCCGACGCGGTGCTCGCCGCCTCGCGCTGGCACGACGGAGACCTCACGATCCGCGAGGTCAAGGAACACCTCGCGGCTCGAGGGATCCCGGTGAGGTTGTAGATGCAGCGGGTCGACCTCGACGCCCTCACGTTCGACGACCGAGGGCTGATCCCCGTGATCGTCCAGGATGCTGAGAACGGCGATGTCTTGATGTTCGCCTGGTCGAACCGCGCGGCGCTCGAACGGACGATCGCCGAAGGCCGGATGGTCTATTGGAGCCGATCCCGGCAGGAACATTGGCGCAAGGGCGACACCTCGGGACACGTCCAGCACTGGGAGGAGCTACGGGCCGACTGCGACGGCGACGTGCTCCTCGCCCGGGTGCACCAGGAGGGGCCCGCCTGCCACACGGGCGAACGATCCTGCTTCCATCGCTCGGTCAGCTGACGAACGTTCCCGCGGGCACCTGCTGTGTGATGCAGTGCGGCCCGCCCCCGCCGAACGAGACGATCGCGCCTGGCACGCCGACGATCTCACGGTCCGGATACGCCTTCGCGAGCAGCTCGAGCGCCGGATCGTCCTCGGGGCTCCCGCCGATCGGGACGATCACGGCGCCGTTCGCGAGGTAGTGGTTCATGTACGGGATCACGACCGGTCCGATGCCTTCGACGGTCGCCCACGAGTTCACGGGACCGTCGAGCACCTCCAGGGGGCGACCCTTCGCATCCTTCGCCGCGATCAGCGTCCGCCGATCCTCCTCAAACCGAGCGGCGTTGGGATCGTCGCTGCCGGCGGCGATCGCGAGCATCACGGCACCAGGACGCAGGTACTGCGCGAGCCCGTCGATGTGCCCGTCCGTGTCGCGGTCTTCGACGAGGCCGTGCGGCAGCCAGATCACCACGTCGACGCCGAGGTAGGAGCGGAGGCCCTCCTCGATCTCCTCTCGGGTCAACGTCGGGTTCCGGTTCGGATTCAGGAGACACTGTTCCGTCGTCAGCAGCGTGCCCTCACCGTCGACGAAGAACGAGCCGCCCTCGAGGACGAACGGCGCCCGGTAGCGTCGGATCCCGAAGTGCGAGGCGAGCAGCTCCGGGAGTCGCGCGTCCTCGTCGTACGGCAGGTACTTCTCCCCCCACGAGTTGAACCCGAAATGCACGAGGGCGACCTCACCCCGTTCGTTCCGAACGAAGATCGGCCCGTTGTCGCGGAGCCACGAGTCGTCGATCGGCAGCTCGAGGGCTTCCACGCCCGCGCCGCAGCGCCGCCGCACGTCGGCAGCTTCTCCTTCGGCGCAGACCATCACGAGGGGCTCGAACGCCGCCACCGCCCGGGCGGTCGCCGCCCAGTCGTCCCGCGCCTCGTCGAGCCGGCCGTGCCAGAGCGACTCGCGCGTCGGCCACGACATCCACGTTGCCTGATGGGCGTCGAACTCGGCGGGCATCGCGAAGCCGTCGGCGCGAGGTGTGGTCGCCTCCATGGCGCGGAACAGTACCCCCTGGGCACGGTCCGGCGCCCACACCATCGGCACGTACACTCCGTGCGGATCCCGGACCGCGAGGTCGACATGCTGAAGCTCGTCATCCCCAAAGGCTCCCTCGAGGAGCAGACGCTCCGCCTGTTCGAGGCCGCGGACCTCCGCGTGCGCCGCGGCTCCGGCCGCGACTACCACGGCACCGTCGACGACGATCGCATCGAGCGCGTCTCGATCCTTCGTCCCCAGGAGATCCCCCTCTACGTGCAGGACGGGCTGTTCGACATGGGGATCACCGGCCAGGACTGGATCGCCGAGACGGAAGCGGACGTCGAGGTGCTGACGACGCTCTCCTACGCTCGTTCGGGAACCGGGCACGGCACGCAGGTGGTGCTCGCCGTGCCGAACGAGCATCCCGCGGACAGCGCGAAGGAGATCCCACCCGGCACCCGGATCTCCACCGAGTTCCTGAAACTCACCGAGCGGTACTTCGACGAGCTCGGGATCCCCGTGAAGGTCTTCTGGTCCTACGGCGCCACGGAGGCGAAGGTCCCCGAGATCGTCGATGCGATCGTGGACATCACCGAGACGGGCAACACGCTCCGCGCCCACGGGATGAAGATCATCGAGACGCTCCTCGCATCCGAGCCCGTCCTCATCGCGAATCGCGAAGCGATGCGCGATGAGGCGAGGAAGGCGGCGATGGAGGACGTCCAGACCTTGCTGCTCGGAGCCCTGCGAGCGGAGGGCCGGGTGCTGATCAAGCTCAACGTGAGCGAGGACCGGCTCCAGCCGGTCCTCGCGGTCGTGCCGTCCATGAAGGCGCCGACGGTGTCCCCGCTCTCGGAGGGCGGCTTCGCGATCGAGGCCGTCGTGGACAAGCGGGGCGTGAACAAGCTGATACCGGACCTGAAAGCGGCCGGCGCCACCGACATCCTGGAGATGCCCATCTCCAAGATCGTTCCTTGACCCTCTCAAAAGCTCTTGCAGTGCAACAGGGGTTGACTCGATCCACCGAGATGTGGAACCATCTGCCAAGCATGTTTGAACGGCCGTTCAACTCTCGTTCCCGAGTACCCCGCTCCTAGCGGCGCGCCTGACCGCGGACCGCGGCGCGCGCCGATCGACCTCTCGACGAGAGGTCGTTTCCTTTTCCAGGGCAACGGATGCCGGGAGGTTGAGATGGACGTTCGAGAGCGGATCGACCGAGAAGCGGAAGAGCTACAGGAGCGGTGGGCGCGTGACCCCCGGTGGGCGGGGATCAAGCGCCCCTACGCCGCGGAGGACGTGATCCGTCTCCGCGGCTCCCTCCGCCAGGAACACACGCTCGCTCGTCACGGCGCGGAGCGGCTCTGGGACCTCCTCCACACCGAGGAGCACGTGGCCGCTCTCGGCTGCCTCACCGGTGGCCAGGCCGTGGAGTGCATCAAGGCGGGGCTCCAGGCCATCTACCTCTCCGGCTGGCAGGTCGCTGCGGACGCGAACCTCGCCGGCCAGACCTACCCCGACCAATCGCTGTATCCCGCCAACTCGGTGCCGACCGTCGTGCGGAGGATCAACGCCGCGCTGCGACGGGCCGACCAGATCGCGTGGTCGACGGGCGAGCACGACCGCGAGTGGCTCGCGCCGATCGTCGCGGATGCCGAGGCCGGGTTCGGCGGGCACCTGAATGCGTTCGAGCTCATGGGCTCGATGATCGAGGCGGGCGCGGCCGGCGTGCACTTCGAGGACCAGCTCGCGTCCGAGAAGAAGTGCGGCCACTTGGGCGGCAAGGTGCTGGTGCCGACCGAGCAGTTCGAACGGACGCTCACCGCCGCGCGCCTGGCTGCCGATGTCGACGACGTGCCCACCGTCATCATCGCGCGGACCGATGCGCTGTCGGCCACGCTCCTCACCTCCGACGTCGACGAGCGCGATCGCCGCTTCCTCACCGGCGAGCGGACCCCCGAGGGATTCTTCCGCGTGCGTGACGGGATGGACGCGGCGGTCGCACGCGGGCTCGCCTACGCGCCCTACGCCGACATGCTCTGGTGCGAGACCTCCACGCCCGATCTCGAGGAGGCTCGCGTCTTCGCCGAGGCGATCCTCGACCGGTTCCCGGAGACGATGCTCGCGTACAACTGCTCGCCCTCGTTCAACTGGAAGCAGCACCTCGACGACGAGGAGATCGCTCGGTTCCGGAAGGAGCTTGCCGCGATGGGCTATCGCTTCCAGTTCGTCACGTTGGCAGGCTTCCACGCGCTGAACGCGTCGATGTTCGAACTCGCTCACGGCTATGCCGATGAGGGGATGACCGCGTACGTCCGACTCCAGCAGCGGGAGATGGGTCTCGAACCCGACGGCTACACAGCGACCCGGCACCAACAGGAGGTCGGGACCGGCTACTTCGACCTCATCTCTCGCGTGATCTCCGGCGGCATCTCGTCGACGACGGCGCTGGAGGGCTCCACCGAACAGCAGCAGTTCTGAACACCCCTCCGAGTCGACGCATATCATCGACGGCCGGCAGTAGGAGGTCGTCGATGGGGCCAGCGGTTGATGTCGCGGTCGTGGGTGGGGGGCTCGCTGGCCTCACCGCGGCTCGAGAGCTCGGCCGTCGCGGCCGGAATGTGCTCCTCCTCGAAGCACGTGACCGGCTGGGAGGACGGGCATGGGTCTCGTCGTTCGCCGGCGTCGACGTCGAGATGGGCGGCGCCTTCGTCCATTGGACCCAGCCGCACCTGTGGGCGGAGGTCACCCGCTACGGCCTGGGCATCGTCGAGCTCCCCGAAACCGACCGCGCACTCCTGCGGCGAGACGACGGGATCGAGGAGCTCGACGAGAAGGCGATCCTCGACCTCAACGACGCCGTCGAGCGGCTCTGTGCGGGGACCGAGGCCTACCTCGCCGAACCGATGTCGATCCCCCAAAGTGCGGCCGCCGCGGAGGCGGATCGCGTCTCCACCGCCGAGCGCATCGCCGCCCTCGACCTCGATCCAAAGAGCCGGGACCTCCTGGATGGGCTCTGCGCCGGGCTGAGCTCGGCGCCGAACGACCACGTGGGCTACCTGGGCATCGCCAAGACGTTCGCCCTCGCCGGCTTCGTCGGGCAGATGGTCCTGGATACGAATGGCCGATGGACGCTCGAGGGAGGAACCGCCTCGCTGGTCGACGCGATGCACCGCGATCTACGCGCGGATGTGCGCCTCAGCACGCTGGTCGAGGGGATCGAGCAGGACGAGACGGGAGTGACCGTGGGCACGACGGACGGAGAGCTCGCCGCCTCCGCGGCGATCGTCGCACTCCCCGTCAATGCGCTCGGCGCCATCCGCTTCGACCCGGCGCTCTCGGAACGGAAACGCGAGGCCGCGGAGGAAGGGCTCGTGAGCCTCGGCGTCAAGGTGTGGGCCAAGATCGCCCCCGGCTCCCCGTCGACGTTCGCCGTGGCGCCGGATCGCTTCCCCTTGTCGTTCGTCGAGACGGTCGCGCCCACGCCGGACGGGGGGACGGTCGTCGTGGGGTTCGGTCCCTCGGCGGCGCTGCTGTCCCCGGACGATCCCGAGCCGGTGGCGCGAGCCATCGAAGAGTTGATCCCCGGTGCTCGCGTGGAAGAGGTGGGCGGCCACGACTGGGTCCGCGATCCCCTTGCGGGGGAAACGTGGGCGTCGTACGGCCCGGGTCGGTCGCTCCGGTGGATCCCGGAGCTCGAGCGACGGGAGGGCCGAGTCGCGTTCGCCGGGGGCGACTTCGCCCAGGGCTGGGGCTCCTACATGGACGGGGCGATCGAAACCGGCCTCCGCTCGGCTCGCGAGATCGAGGCCATCCTCTCGTGAACCCGGCGCGCGATGCGATCCTCCTCGCGGCGCGCAACCGATGGCTCGCCACGCATCTCCCGCGATATCGGTTCGTCCGCGCGATGGTCGCGCGATTCATGCCCGGCGAGACGATTGAGGAGGCGCTCGAAGCCGCCGAACGACTTGCGGCAGAGGGTATCCCCGCCACGTTCACATACCTTGGGGAGAACGTCGAGAACGCAGCCGACGCCGACGCCGTCGCGGAGCACTACCTCAGGTTGCTGGACCTGATCGAGGAGAGAGGCATCGACATCGAGATCTCGGTCAAGCCGACGCATCTCGGCCTGGACCTCGACCCGGAGCAGACGTTCCTGAGGCTGCGCCGATTGGCCGAGCGCTCCGCCGGCCTCGGCAAGCACCTGTTCCTCGACATGGAGTCCGTTCCTTACGTCGATCCGACCGTCGCGATCTATCGCAGGCTCCGCGAGGAGTTCGAGAACGTGGGCATCTGCATCCAGGCGTACCTCCATCGAACGCCCCAGGACGTCGCGGACCTGCTCGCGGCCGGCGCATCGGTCCGGCTGGTGAAAGGCGCCTACCGAGAACCCCGCGACCTCGTCATCCGGGATCGCCGCAAGATCCGCGCGACCTTCGAGAAGCTGGCGCTCGAGTTCCTCCGGTGGTCCGGCGGCGGCCGCCTGGCCCTCGCCTCGCACGACGTCCCATTGCTCACGGAGATCGAGCGACGGGCGGCCGCCGCCGGTTTCGGTCGCGACGCCTTCGAGATCCAGATGCTCTACGGGATCCGCGTCGCCGACCAACGCCGTCTCGCCGGCGAGGGCTTCCGCGTCCGTGTGCTGATCAGCTACGGAACCCACTGGTACCCGTGGTTCATGCGGCGTCTGGCGGAGCACCCGGGCAAGAACCTGTGGCTCGCAGTCCGTAACCTGTTCGCCCGCCGCTGAGTCCCGAACCTAGACTGCCTCGATGCCCCATCGTCTCCATGGAGCGATCGCTGCGGCGGTGACGCCGCTGAAGGACGGGGGTCGGTCACTCGACCCGGACGGCTTCGAACCACTGGTTGGCTTCCTCGCGAACGGTGGCGTCGACGGCATCCTCGCCTGTGGCACCACCGGCGAGGGGGTCCTTCTGTCGGTCGACGAACGCCGGCGTGTCGCCGAAGCCTTCCTTGCCGTCAGGCCCGACGGATTCCAGATCGCGATCCACGCGGGAGCGCAATCCACGCGGGACACCGTCGCGCTTTCCGCTCACGCACGAGAGATCGGCGCGGATGCCGTCGCGGTGATCGCGCCGCCGTATTTCCCACTCGGCTCGCGGGAGCTCTTCGACCACATGCGCTCCGCAGCCGACGCGTGCGACCCGTTGCCGTTCTACCTCTACGAGTTCGCCGCCCGCAGCGGCTACGCGATCCCGGTGGACGTCATCGAGCAACTCAGGCGCGAGCAGACGAACGTCGTCGGGCTGAAGGTGAGCGACACGCCGTTCGACGCGATCGAGCCGTACCTCATCGACGGCATGGACGTGTTCATCGGCTCCGAGCCTCTCGTGCGCGCTGGGATGGAGCGGGGGGCGGTCGGCGCGGTCTCCGGGCTCGCGTCGGCGTGGCCCGAGGTCGTCGCCTCGCTCGTGCACGATCACAGCCCCGAGGCCCACCTCCGCGTGACCGAGCTTCGCGAGGGGCTCGAGGGGATCCCGTTCCAGGCGGCGCTGAAGCAGGTGCTGACCGATCGGGGCGTCCTGCTGCACGCCGACGTCCGACCCCCGCTCCGCGGACTCACCCTCGAGGAGCGAACTGCCGTGACAGCCCTCTCCGCGTAGTCGGCAACTTCTGTCCTCGTCGGGCGCTAGTCGCTGTCCTCCTTCGCGTTCCGCGCGGCATCGGCAGCCCTGGCCTTGGCAAGCACGGCTCGCCATTCATCCATCTGATCCGCGGGGCACCATCGCCACCAGATCGCCGAAGGTGAGATAGCCGGTCCTGCCGTTGTTCTGTCGTTCACGGAGGAGCCCGATCAGCTCATCCTCGTTCATCGTCCCCTCCGATCCTCCGGCCCTTTTAGGACGACTTGCCGAGCGCGGTCGGTCCCTTACGTGGCTCAGGCAAGGAGGTGGGTTTTCTCCGACACTCCAGACCCCGTACACCTCACCATCCAAACACCGCTCGGGAAACGAATACCCGAGCGACCGTTCCACCGTGCTGATCTGGTCGTCTCGAGGTTCTACCATCGATTCAGGGCGGAACTCTGCGACGTACCCGCCGCCCATCTCGAAAGCCTCGCCTTCGATCGCAACCACGTCCCCCCGTTGATCGCGAACAACGAGTCGCCCGGCTTCGTCATGGTCGGCAGTGAAATCCTTCGGCCAGATGGCCACCGAGTAGTCCCCTGGACGACCTATCAGCACGCATCCCTTCCGAACGAAGAGCGGTCCTCGGTAGAGCGCATCCATCTCAGCCCCCTGCTCATGCGGATCCGTTGGGAAGAACAGGGGCCCGCCGCTTCCGCGAATCGCGAGAAGGTCGCGAAGCGGGCGACGCGTGATCGAGCGGGCCGGACGTGAGCCGATGCCGGTTCGACCCGTCGACGTCGACGACAAACGTCTGGAAGGTTGCCCCACCGTCTTCCTGTCTCACGAACGCGAGTTGCGACCCGTCGGGTGACCAGCTCGGGCCCTGGTCGCCCTCGCAGTCGGGCGGACGGCACCGCGTGACATGGCGCACCGGACCACCTGCTGCCGGCATGACGACGATCTCCTCGGCAAGGGAGTACGCGATCATCGACCCATCAGGCGACCAGGCCGGCGTGCCACTCCCTCCGCCTGTGGTCAACCGCGTTCGCTCGCCTGAGCCGAGTCGAGGACGAGAGAATCCGTGGGGTCGCCATTGCCCACCTCCGACTGATAGAGGAGCCGGCCTCCGTCGGGCGAGAGCGAGAAGGAGAGATAGGGACCTGCCTGCTCTTCGGCGAGCACTCCGGCCAAACCGTGCTCCGGATCGAACTTCAGCACCCCACGCCCTTGATCGTGAACGGCGGCGATCCAATCGCCCTGGGAATTCCATTCGATCCCACCGATGTTCTCGCCGACGCTGAGCTGCAGCTGGTGTGAACCATCTGCATCGGCCACGTACAGGTCCCACGTTCCGGCCAGGGCCAGGTTCTGAGACTGATCGCCCATCACGTAGGCGAGTCGTCACCATCGGGCGACCACGCAACCGAGCTGACGATCCACCCGCGCTTCGCTGCGTGCGTGATCTGGGTGGACTCACCCGTGATCGGGTTCACGAGGACGACCTCAGCCGTCTCTGGGAACGGTCCCTTCCGTTGCCGACTCTCGATGATCGCGATAAATACCAGGGTGGTGGGCCTTCTGAGGTGCCTCTGTCCCTCTGGAACGCCTCCATCCTCGACGGAGCCCCGCTGCCGCGACGAGCTGCGCTTAGAGCAACACTAGTATCGCGAGATGTTCGTGTACCGGGGGACCTTGTTGGGCGGGGTTCGGCTCTGTCGGAGGCCTCTCTGGGTGGGGGAACTCCAGAGCGTCGCGAGAGCCGAAGCGCTTCTTCAGTTCAATCATCAACAACCTCCAAGAGGGCTCTGAGCCGCTTGCGGCCCGCGCTGAGATGCACACGCACGGTCGCAGCGGTCGGCCCGAACGATCTGCGCGATCTCGCGCGACTTGTAGTCGCCGTAGTAGTGGAGAACGAGTACGGCTCGCTGCTTCGGTGGAAGTCTCGTGAGAGCTTCGACGAGCTCGGGGCCTCACTGGCCTCGGCTGAAGCAGGCGGCTCGTGACTGCTGGCTCGTCGGCCCCGAGTCTTCAGTTCACCTGCCGCGATCCGAAACGCCGCGGTCCAGACCCATCGTTCCGGTGGCGCAGAGCGCTACCCCGGCCGATCGCCTCGATCGCCTCTGCACGTGCGTCATCCGCCGATCTCCCGATCAGCCGTGTCGCGACGAGCGCGCCAATGTCTTGCTGAGTGCTCCCAGTAGACCTGTTCAAGTCCCTCGAGGTCAGCCGCCGTCACGTACGCATCCTGCTCCACCATCAGGAAAGGGGCCACAGCAAGCCAAAAGGTGTAGGGGGTCGCCGCGAAATCGTTGCTGCATGTCGCGGACGCGGGAGACACCGGTTGCACCGCCCAATTCATCTTCCAGGGTTTCTTCCGTCAACATCGTTAGGTTGGTGTTGAACCAGGAGAGAGTGGCGAGGCCGAGGGAAGAGCAGGACGACGCCAGGAACCTTCGACTGAGAAACCGGGCGGGGCAGTGCGGTGCAAATCCGGGAGTCTCGGCGTGCTTGACGCTTGAGACCCTAGTCGACGCTCTCCGGGCGATGGATCGCGAGCCACTCCTGCATCAAGGCGTGGTACGCATCCTGGTCGTCGGGCACGGGGATCTGGCGGGGAGAACGCGTCCGCACCCGATGTATTGGGAGTCCTTACGTGAAGCTGTGGGACGCTTGAGCGCTAGTTGCTATGGCTAGTCACCTTCGGCCCATCGTGAGATGACGGCTAGCTCCTCAAGCACGGCATCGCCTGAACCGAGCCCCTGAATCTCTTCCCGAACAACACGCATCAAGCGAGTCATGGCCTCTGTTCCCTCGATCTCGTTAGTCCGTTGAGCGAGGTCTCTAATGGCTCTCAGAGTAGAAAGGGCCTCAGCGGGCGGACCCGCCAAGGCGTCGCGGGCTGTTGCTGATATCCACCTCCTGAGCTGCTGGCTTGAGATCAAGGAGGATTCGTCGACGGCTCCTCGCCGCATCGCTTCCACAAGTGCAAACTGCTTGTCTAGGTCGCCTTCGGCGGCCGCCCATCTTCGTAGAGAAGTAGCTTCCGCAACGATCGTGATTCCTCCAGTCGGTGTATCTAGGACGACAGTGATCGTCTCGCACTCAATGGGCAGGAATGGCAGCACGGCCGAAGGAATCACCAACGGAAGTGTCGGGTCAGGTCCGCTGCCATGGATGGTTGTATGACGCCCCAGCTCAACATGGGTTGTACGAACGCCATTTGCCCCCAGCATCACAGCCATCTGCTCCTCGGCATCCAACTGGGCAGTGGGAACTCTGGAGCTATCCACACCACCAACGAGCAATGCTGCGTTGAGCCCCGTCATGATGGCGCTCACTGACTCCAGAGCCCCGATGACGCGGTCGCCTAGCTGGTCCTCCGTGAGCTGGTCGTACTCGCGTCGCCGAGACTCAAACGAGATGAGACCATCGTGGACGCGGTAGAGCCCATGCGCGTCTGCATCCCGAATCGCACGATCTAGGCCGTAGGTTAAGTCCTGAAGACCAGCCTGCTGGATCTCAGTGAGGAGAGCCCCGATGTCCTTGCGCCTGTTCCGTTCGTATGCCTCAGGCCTGCGACAAGCCAACATGGTTGCGAGCAGCGGCTTGGCCGTGATCTCCGTCAGACTCATCCCAAGACTCAAGACAGCTCTGACCTGGACTCGTGCATTGGGGATCGGAAACATCCTCGCGGTTCAACACCGGCATCGTTCAGCTCATTCATGGCGTCTTCCATGTCTCGTCGCCACTCGTCGTCTTCAGCGAGTTGAATAAGTAGAGCGCTTCCCTTGAGGTTCTCGTACGTTGTCCGAGCTACCCGCCAAAAGCGATCGGCATCCATGATGTTTTCAGCGGTGATGTCCGACATAGCCAATGACAAGCCAAACCCCTGAGGGCATTCGACCGATGAGTCGATTCTGCCGAAGAGTTGAGCGCCTCCCGCGTCAGCCTCCCGTGGATCGTTGGCTCCAGCCCGAGCGTAGGCAAGTCTGGCAATGAGGGCGGTGTTGTCCACGGGATCGCCCGTCCCCTCCTCCTCAATAGTGTTTAGTCGCGCAGCGCGCTCGTTGAAGTCATCTAGTTCTGACGCAGCTTCGTCGAGGGCCTGCTGTGCTCTTTCGCCGTCGGCAAGGGCGGACTCTGGGTCGGGGTTAGCTAGCGAACCGAGATACGCTTCTGACACGTCAAGTAGGCCCTTAAAGGCGGTCTCAACAGTCCGCCAGGCAGCCAGCCATGGACGAAGTGCGGCAGTCTCTTGCAATCTCTTCTCGAAGCGACCGAGGGCGGTGCAGGTCCGAACCAACTTCTCTTCGGCTCCGACTTCATCGCGAGCGGCGGCTTGGATGCCGATCATCAATTCATCGAGCAGACGACTCTGAGGCTCCCATGCATGCTCGAGAGTTAGCGGCTCAGGGCCCTCCTCACTGCGGCCAGCTTCAATGGATGCCCTTGCAGCGCGGACGAGCTGAGTCCTTCGTTCGACCAAGGGGTCAGACTCAGCCTCGACTCCGCAAGACGGACACATGATGGCTGCCGCACGAATGGCGCGGCAATTCGGACATTCAATCTGAGTGAAAGCAAGCTGGAACTCGTACATGCCGTCAACGGCCATGAGCGATGAACTTAGTCGCTTCCAGTGACACTAGGCATCGACGAGAAAGGGGGCGACGTTCGTTTGGAGGCGTTGGAATAGAACCCCGCAACCTCCCCCACCCGCAGGGTGTGGGTCTGGCCGGACTCAGGGTCCGTAGCCCGTTAGGCCAGTCTGGAGCAGACGGCGACTTCCTTGCGGTGCATCCAGCACACCCACGCCTCCTGCTCGCCCCACCGGACGCGGTTTGGTACTCGGAACCGCTGCTGCGCGATCGGCAGATCCTTCCTTTCGAACTCGAACCCGCAGACGATGCAGCGGTACGGGATTCCATGCTTCTTCATCGACGGGAGACTCCGAACTTCTCCTGGACGAACCGCCAGAAGAGTCCCACCGCTTCAGTACTCGGCCGGTCAATCGATGTGTCTGTCCCGAGACGGCCAGGTATTCGATCAAGACCGAGCCCTGCTTCGGGGGGTGCAAGGAGCCCGGGGCTCGCACGATGAGAACGTCGATCGGTGGCTCAGGTACCGGGTGCGGCGCGATCACATGGTCGTGCATCGATGTCGTGACGGCAAGTTGATCGGAGACACCGCTCGCAATGACGCTGTCGATAATCGCCAGCAGGTACTTTCCCTCCGCATGCTCTCGAAACACGGCAGCTTCGAAATCACGGCACTCTGTCCAAGCGCGTCCTAGCAACGGAAATGGCCAACCCATCGTTCCTCGCCCTTGCATTCCGGCAGTCTGCCAGAGGACGGGCAGGTCGAAGGGGGGCGGCGTTCGCCGTCGCCCTATCTCCTATCCCGTCAAATGGCGGACGGGATATAGGGGTGGGCGGAACCGTAACGCTCCCCGACCGGGCTAGCTGAGTAGTCGGCCGGTTTGCGCCTCGGGACCGGCGCGCGGAGAATTGCGGACAACAGCCGGGGCCCCGGTTGCTGGCTGATTTGGTCTGAGGAGGAGCGAGGGATGGAGAAGGACACTGCTTCGATCGATCCCGTCACTATCATCGGCGACACGACCGTCAAGCCGTTCGCAGTCGAGTTCGATCAGGGGGCTATCGACGACCTTCGCCGTCGGATCGATGCGACTCGTTGGCCGACCAAGGAACTCGTCGCCGATCGCTCGCAGGGTGTGCAGTTGGCGGCGGCGCGGGCGCTCGCCCGCTTCTGGACGACCGAGTACGACTGGCGCAAGTGCGAGGCGCGACTAAACGCGCTGCCGCAGTTCGAGACCGAGCTCGACGGGCTGAACATCCACTTCATCCACGTGAAGTCGCCCCACGCGAACGCGTTGCCGTTGGTCATGACGCACGGCTGGCCGGGCTCGATCATCGAGCTGCTCGAAATCATCGGCCCACTCACGACCCGACCGCGCACGGTGGCAACGTAGAGGACGCCTTCCACCTCGTGCTGCCGTCTCCCTGCTACGGCTTCTTCGACGAGCCGACCGAGGTCGGCTGGGGCCCCATCCGGATCGGACGAGCCTGGCACGAGCTCATGCGGCGCCTTGGTTACACCCGGTCGTTGCGCAGGGTGGCGACGTGGGCTCCCAGGTCACCGACGCGATGGGTCGCCTGTCACTCGACGGTTTGCTCGGCATCCACACCAATCTGCTGACGCCAGCGCTGGGCGACGCAAATGCCCTGAGCGCGTCGCCACCCTCCGAAGAAGAGCGTGCCGCGCTCGACCAGCTCGACGAATTCCAAGGGACCGGCACTGGATACTTCGTGGAGCAGGCTACGCGCCCGGAGACGATCGGCTATGCCCTGATGGATTCACCCATCGCCCTGGCAGCCTGGATCATCGATCACGATACGGACAGCTACGAAAAGATCGCCCGCGCCTTTGTCGACGGCGAACCCTCGGGAGGTCTAACCCGAGAACACATTGTCGACAACATCACGCTGTATTGGTTGACAGGCACCGGGGCTTCAGCTGCACGCTCCTACTGGGAGGAAGCTCAAGAGAATGTTCGTGCGGTCGGCCAGGCTGTCCACGCCGGTCTCGATCCCGGTCGGCTTTACCACGTTCCCCGGGGAGATTTGGCGGACCCCGCGCAGCTGGGTGGAGCGGGCATACCCCAACGTCGACATCTACTTCAACAAGGTCGACAAGGGCGGCCATTTCGCCGCCTGGGAGGAACCGGAGCTCTTCTCGGAAGAGATGCGCGCTGCGTTCAAGTCGCTTCGCTGAGGAGGCGCGCTGATGCAGCTGACGAATCGTCCTCGTTCATTTCCGTTTCGTCTAGCCCGGAGTCGAGGCCGGCTGTCCACAAACCGCCCGCAGCGAAGGCGATCCGACGAACAAGCTGGGCGGTTGATCGCTCATTGAACAGCGGTCCGATGGGCGACAGTTCGTGTCTCGTGTCGGCCCACTTCGCCACTCGCCGCGCGTTACGGTTCCGCCCACCCCTATATCCCGTCAAATGGCGGACCGACACTTCCCACTCAAACAGCCGGGCCTCCTTCGTCTCCACTGCTTGACGGAGCGGGGTGGCCGCCGATAGGTTCTTGCACCTGCAACTCCGACCTTCCAGATGGGATTCGACCTGATGATCCGGACGCGAACGGCAGGGCAAGTCGCGGCGATGATCCCCGACCGCCTCTGCTGCTGTCCCGAGGTGACCACCGAGGCCGATACCGGCCTCGAACCCCTCACGCGGCCGTAGCGCTCCGACATCCGATCCACCTGCCGGCCGCCGCGAGGCGGCCGTTTCCATCTCCGGAAGGCATCGTCGATGGCACTCACCGAACGCAAGATCCCCCGCCCTCGTGGACAGGGCCAGTGGGCGCTCGGCTACCACGAGCCCCTGAACGGGGCCGAGCAGATCAAGAAGGAGGCCGAGCCGCTCGAGGTCCGTGAGCGGATCGAGCGGATCTTCGCGCCCGGCGGGTTCCGCTCGATCGGCAAGCAGGACCTCCGCAACCGGATGCGCTGGTGGGGCCTGTACACGCAGCGGAAGCAGGGCGTCCCCGGCGAGCGGACGGGGAGCGCCGAGCCGGAGGAGCTCGAGGACGAGTTCTTCATGATGCGGATCCGGATCGACGGCGGGCGGCTCACCTCCGATCAGCTCCGCGCGATCGCGTGGGCGAGCGAGACGTTCGGCCGCGACCTCGCCGACGTCACGGATCGCCAGAACGTCCAGCTGCACTGGATCCGGATCGAGGACGTCCCGGCGATCTGGGAGCGCCTCGAATCCACAGGTCTCACGACCGCCGAGGCGTGCGGGGACACGCCGCGCGTGATCCTCGGGTGCCCCCTCGCCGGCGATCGCGGCCGACGAGATCCTCGACGCGACGCCGGTGATCGCCGAGATCCGTGATCGGTTCGTCGGGACGACGGAGTTCTCGAACCTGCCGCGCAAGTACAAGTCCTCGATCAGTGGCTGCGTCGCGCGATGCACCGATCCCGAGATCAACGACATCTCGCTCGTGGGCGTCGAGCACCCGGAGCTCGGGCCCGGGTTCGACCTCTGGGTCGGGGGCGGTCTCTCGACGAACCCGATGTTCGCGCAGCGGCTCGAGGCGTTCGTCGAGCCGGAACGGGCGGCCGAGACGTGGGCTGCGGTCACGAGCCTCTTCCGCGAGTACGGCTACCGCCGCTCGCGCAACCAGGCGCGGCTCAAGTTCCTGATCAAGGACTGGGGCGCCGAGGAGTTCCGGCGGATCCTCGAGAAGGAGTTCCTCGACGAGCCGCTCCCCGACGGACCCGCGCCGCCGCCCGCGCCGATGCAGGTGCGCGACCACGTCGGGGTGCATCCGCAGCTCGACGGCCGGGCGTTCGTGGGGTTCGCACCGAGGGCGGGACGATTGAGCGGCCACCAGCTCCGGCTTGTGGCGGACCTCGCAGATCGATTCGGGAGCGGGAAGATCCGGACGACCGCCCGACAGAAGTTCGTGATCGTCGACGTGGAACAGGATGCGGTTGCCGAGCTCACCGCATCCCTGGACGCGCTGGACCTCCCCACCATGCCGAGCCCGTTCCGCAAGGGCGTGATGGCCTGCACCGGCATCGAGTTCTGCAAGCTCGCGATCGGCGAGACGAAGGGCCGGGCTCGCTGGCTCGCCGAGGAGCTCGACAAGCGCCTTCCGGGTCTGGACGAGGAGATCCGGATCCACGTGAACGGCTGCCCGAACTCCTGCGCGCGCTTCCAGGTGGCGGACATCGGCCTGATGTCGGCGCTGGCACTGCGGCCCGACGGCACGAAGTCGGACGCGTTCCTGGTGCACCTCGGGGGCGGCATGGGCGACGGCGAGTCCTTCGGGCGGAAGGTGAAGGGCGTTCGGGTCTTCGCCGAGGACGCCGCCGACTACGTCGAGACGCTGGTGAAGCCGCTACCGCGCACGCCGAGGCCAGGAGGAGCCGAGCTTCACGGAGTTCGTCCGGGGCTTGGACGATGCCGAGCTCACCGCGTTCGCGACGCCGGAGGCGGGCCGATGAGCTCCGTGACGCCGCGCGCCGTCCCGTTCTACTGCCCGTTCTGCGGCGAGCAGGAGCTGCGGCCCGCCGACCCGTCGGGCTGGCGGTGCGAGGTCTGCGAGCGCACGTTCGAGCTGCAGCTCGTCGCCGTCGGAGGTGGTTCGTGATGGCCGATCGCGATCCCGTCCAGCCGATCCACCAGCCCGTCCTCCCGGTCTTCGAGGAGGAAGAGGTCTGGGTGCGACACGCGGCCGAGCGGTTCGAGGACGCGGCGGCCGAGGATCTGCTCGCGTGGGCGCTCGAACGCTTCCATCCCCGCCTCGCGATCAGCGCCGCCGGCGGTGTCGACGGGATGGTGCTCGTCGACATGGCGTGGCGGCTGAACCCCGACGTGCGCGTCTTCACGCTGGACACCGGCCGCCTCCCGGCCGAGACGTACGAGCTGTTCGAGCGGGTGCGCGAGCGATACGGGATCGCGGTGGAGTTCGAGTACCCGGAGACGGACGCCGCGGCGGCGATGGTGACCGAGCACGGCCCGAACCTGATGTACGGGAGCGTCGACCTGCGCCTGCGCTGCTGCGAGGTTCGCAAGGTCGAACCGCTGAAGCGGAAGCTCGCGACGCTCGACGCCTGGGTCGCGGGCCTGCGCCGGGAGCAGTGGCGCAGCAGGAAGAACATCGCGAAGGTGGAGCTGGACCGCGATCACGGCGGCATCGTGAAGCTCAACCCGGTCGCGGACTGGACGCTGGAGCGCGTGTGGGACTACGTGCGCGAGCACGAGGTCCCGTACCACTCGCTGTTCGACCAGGGCTACACGTCGATCGGGTGCGCGCCGTGCACGCGGGCGGTCGTCCCCGGCGAGTCCGAGCGAGCCGGCCGCTGGTGGTGGGAGCAGGAGACCGACAAGGAGTGCGGGATCCACTGCTCGGTGGGGCTGCTGGGATCCGCGTCTGATCGTGAGCGAGAGGATCGCGAGCGCGAAGGGGCGGCGGGATGAGCTTCGGCTACCCGGTGATGCTCGAGCTCGCGGGCCGGCGATGCGTCGTGATCGGCGCCCAGGCGATCCGCGAGGGCAAGGTCGAGGGGTTGCTCGCGGCGGGCGCTGATGACGTGCTGGTGGTGGAGCCGAGCCTCGACGATCGGTTCGACGGTGTGGCCGGCGTGCGGACCGAGCGGCGCGCGTGGCGGCCCGGTGACCTGGACGGAGCGTTCCTCGCCGTCGCCTCGTCCGACGACGCCGCCACGCGCGCCGCGATCGCCCGGGAGGCGCGGTCGCGCGGCGTACTCGTCAATGTGATTGACGATATCCCTCAGTGCGACTGGGCCGCTCCCGCCGTCGTCCGGCGCGGCGACCTCGTGCTCGCGATCGGCACCGGCGGGATGTCGCCGACCATCGCCAGGCTCGTCCGGGAGCGACTCCAGCACGAGTTCGGCGCCGAGTGGGCGGAAGTCCTGCGTGTCGTGGGTGAGGTTCGCCGAGAGACGCTTCCTGCGCTTCCCGACTTCGCGGAGCGAGCGCAGCGTTGGCATGACGCCCTCGATCTCGACGAAGCGGCCGAGCTGGTCCGCGAGGGTCGCGGCGAGGAGCTCCGGACGCGCCTTCGCGAGCGGTTGCTCGGCGAGGTGAAGGCCTCGTGACGGGCCGAGTGCGTGCTCGTCGGCGCCGGCCCGGGCGACCCGGAGCTGATCACGGTCCGCGGCGCGCGGGAGCTCGCGGCCGCGGATGTCGTCGTCTACGACCGGCTCGTCGCGCCCGCGCTGCTCGACCTCGTGCCGCCCGAAGCCGAGCGGATCTACGTCGGCAAGGAGCCGGGCCGGGCTGCCGTGCCCCAGCGCGAGATCGAACGGCTGTTGGTCGACCGAGCGGTTGGCGGCGCGACCGTCGTGCGACTGAAGGGTGGGGATCCGTTCGTCTTCGGGCGGGGCGGAGAGGAGGTGGCGGCGTGCGCCGCCGCGGGCATCCCATGTGAGGTCGTACCCGGCGTGTCGGCTGCGGTGGCGGCACCGGCCGCCGCGGGCATCCCCGTCACGCATCGAGGCATGGCACGTTCCTTCGCGGTCGTCACGGGATCGACGGCGCACGATGACGAGGTCGATCTCTCGCGGGTCGCCGGCGCCGACACCCTGGTCGTGCTGATGGCCGCGGGTCGGCTCGCGCAGACCTGTGCCGAGCTGATCGCGGCCGGTCGTCCTTCGGACGAGCCCGCCGCGATCGTGCAATGGGCGTGGACACCCGAGCAGCGGTCGGTGGTCGGAACGCTCGCGGATCTTCCGATCCTCGCCGAAGCGGCCAGCGTCGGCCCCCCGGCGACGCTCGTCGTCGGCGAGGTTGCGGCCCTGGGGATCGCACCGAGTTCGGAGGAGTCGTGGCCCGGCGAGGAAGTCAGTCGCGGCCGGCTTCCTGCCACGCGCCGTACCCGCCCCTGAGGTTCACCACCGGGCCGACGCCGGCCCGCTCAAGGAGCGACGCCGCGGTGGTCGAGCGCATCCCGGACGCGCAATACACGAGCAGCGGACGACCGGCCGGGAGCACCCCGACGTGCTGCGGCAGGTCTCCGAGCGGCACCGACACGGCGCCCGCGACGCCTCCGAGCTCGAGCTCGTCCGGTTCCCGCACGTCGATCGGCTGGGCCCCCTTCTCCATCCACGAGACCACGTCGTCGGAGCCGATCGCGGGCAGGGAGCGGACGGGCAGGCCGGCCTCGCGCCACGCGTCCATCCCCCCGTCGAGGTAGCCCTCGAAGCGCTCCAGCCCGACCAGGAGGCTCGCGTCGACCACGTCGTCGAGCGCCGTGTCGCCGAGCACGAAGAGCAAGCGCGCGTCGGCGGGAACGAGCCACCCGAGCCAGGTCGGGAAGGCGTCCCGGAACGGGATCGCGAGCGCGCCCTGCCCGTGCGCCTCGGCGTACGACGCGGGGTCCCGGATGTCGACGACGATCGAACCCTCCTGAGATGCCGCGGCCGCGAACGCCTCCGGCGTGAGCGGCCGCGGCATCTCGATGTCCGTCCGGAGCCGGGGTCCCGACCAGTTGATCTCTCGCATGCGAGAGAAGTACGCCGGTGTGCGAGGGAACGACGCCGGCCACTTCGTCAGGAACTCCTGCTCGCCCATCGAGAGCAGCGGGTTCGTCATCCGCTCCTCGCCGAGCGTCGACGTGTGCTGCTTCCCGCTGCCGGCCGAACAGAACGATCCGCCGCCGTGCGTCGGGTTCAGCACGGTCTCGTCGGGCAACTCGGAGAACGCGCGCTGAAGTGTCTCGAACTCGTGCTGCGTGAGGTGTTCGGTGAGCTCCGGCCCCGCGAGATCGCTCCGCGCCGCGCCGCCCACGATCAGCGCGCCGCCGCTGAACAGCACGGGGACCGGGTCACCCTCACGACGGAACACGTACGAGAGGTGCTCAGGCGAGTGACCAGGCGTGGACAGGACCTCGACCTCGATGTCATCCAGCTCGAATCGCTCGCCCGACGCGACCGGCGTATGCGGGAACGACACCCCCGCTTCCGCCGGCTCGTACAGCTCCGCACCGGTCTCGGCTCGGAGATCCTGGGCTCCCGACACGAAATCCGCGTGCAGATGGGTGTCGAGGACCCCGACGATCTCCAGGCCTCGGTCCTTCGCCGCATCCACGTACCGTCGGACCCGACGGTCGGGATCGATCAGCACCGCACGGCCGGGACCTACCTCGATCAGGTACGAGCCGTTGCCGAGCCCGGCGTCGCGGAAGAGATGCACGTCCATACCGATGAGGCTAGCGGCCGGCCGGCACGACGACCCTATGGAAGGGCCGCCGCCTTCTTGCGCTCCTCCTCCTGGAGGACCCGTCGCAGCACCTTGCCGATCAACGTCTCCGGGAGCTCGTCGCGGAACTCCCACTCCTTCGGAACGCGGTACCCGGTGAGCCCCTGCGCCGGATCGCGAGCCCAGGCCTCGAGCTCCTCGCCGGTGAGGGCCTCGCCCTCCTTCGCCACGACGTAGGCCTTGACCCGCTCACCCGTCGTGTCGTCGGGCAAACCGACGACGCACGCTTTCAGCACCTTCGGATGACGGTAGATCACGGCCTCGACCTCGGTCGGGTACACGTTGAAGCCGGAGACGATGATCATGTCCTTCATCCGGTCGACGATCTGGAAGAACCCCTCGTCGTCCATGATCGCGATGTCGCCGGTATGCAGCCAGTCGCCCCGGATCATCTCCGCGGTCGCCTCGGGCTTGTTCCAGTAGCCGAGCATCACCTGCGGCCCCTTGATGCAGAGCTCGCCCCGCTCTCCTTTCGGAACTTCGCTGTCGGGATCGTCGAGCGAGACGATCCGGCAATCCGTGTCGGGGATGGGCAGGCCGATCGTCCCGTGCTTCGGCTCGTCGAACGGGTTCACGTGCGTCACCGGCGACGTCTCCGTGAGCCCGTAGCCCTCGACGAGGCTCGCCCCGCCGGTCACCTGATGGAACTTCTCGGCGACCGCCCGCGGCAGCGGCGCCGCGCCGGAGATGCACGCCTTCACCGATTTCAGGTCGTACTTCGCCGTCTCCGGCGCCTCGTTCAGCGCGACGAACAGTCGTGGCACGCCCGGGAAGAACGACGGCTTCTCCTTGTCGAGCTGCTTCAGCGCCATGTGGACCTCGAACCGCGGCAGCAGAACGAGCTTGCCCGCCTGCGAGATCCCGAAGTTCATCGCCACCAGTCCGAACGAATGGAAGAACGGCAGGATGCACATCACCCCGTCCTTGCCTCGCTCGAAGAACGTGATGCAGGGCGCGACCTGCCGGATGTTCGAGGAGATGTTGAAGTGCGAGAGCATCGCTCCCTTCGAGAGACCGGTCGTCCCGCCCGTGTAGACGAACGTCGCCGGATCGTGCTCGGCGTCCACCTCGGCGACCGGAGGCGCCGCGCCCGCGGCTGCTCATGCTCTGCTTCCACCAGCGCACCTGCGCGTCGGCCGGCACCGGTGGCCAGGGCTTGCCCTCGTGCTTCGCGTCCTTCTTGAACTTGATGGGCGCGAGCAGGTTCAGCGGGAACTTCATGTAGTCGGTGAGCTTGGTGACGATCACCTCGCGGACCTGCACCTCGTGCTGGACGGCCGCCCAGGCCGGATAGAGCTGGTCGAGGACGACCATCACGCTCGGCGAGTGGTCCTTGATCTGGTGGGCGAGCTCGCGCTGCGTGTACAGCGGGTTGTTGCCCACCGCGATCGCGTTGAGCCGCTGGCACGCGTACCACGCGATCACGTACTGGGGTGAGTTCGGGAGGAGGAGGCCGACGCGATCGCCCGGCTTGACGCCGAGGCCCGCGAGGACGGCGCTGAAGCGCTCGACCTCGTGCAGGAGCTGGCGGTAGTTCAGGTGCTTGCCGAGGAACGCGATGGCCGTCGAGTCCGGGAACCCGGCCGCGGAATCGACGAGCAGGTTGAAGACGCTCTGGTGGGGGAACGGGGCCACGGTCTTCGGGACGCCGGCGCGCCAGGTCCGGAACCACGGACGGTGGTCGGTCATGGTGCGCATCATAGGGTGATGGCCGTGAGCGCGCAGACCACGACGCAGGAGGCGCCGCCGGGACTCTTCGGGCGCGGCCTGCGCCTGATCGTGCTGTACATCCGGATGCATCCGAGGCCGTTCCTGATCTCCGTCGCCGGCGCGGTCCTGTTCGCGTTCGGGTCGATCGCGCTCACGACCGCGCTCGGCCGCGCGACGGACGACGTGCTCCGCCCGGCGTTCGAGGGAGGGGTTTCCTCGCGCGAGATCTGGCTCTCCGTCGCCGCGCTGATGGCGTTCGGCTGCCTACGGGCGCTCGGGATCTGGTACGCGCCGCTTCTTCAGCGGCGTCGCCGGCGAGCGGGTCATGGCCACCCTCCGGACGAGGATCGCGGAGCGCTACCGGCGAGCTCGCGCTCGCGTATCACCGGGAGACGCCCACCGGCGAGCTCCTGGCGCACATGGAGGCCGACGTGAAGGCGGCCGTGGACGTCTTCTGGCCCGTCCCGTTCGCCACCGGCGTGATCGTCCTGGTCGTCCTGGCCCTGATCCAGCTGCTCGCGGCGGACATCTTCGTGGCGATGGTGGCGCTCGTCCTGTTCCCGACCCTCGCGCTCATGAACCAGAGCTTCGCGCGGCGGATGGAGGGACCGGCCCGCCGGGCGCAGGAGCGGATCGGCGAGGTGTCCGCCGTCGCCCACGAGTCGATCGACGGCGCGCTCGTCGTGAAGACGCTCGGACGCGAGCGGGCGGAGATCGAGCGCCTGACGGTCAAGGCGATGGCCCTTCGAGACGATCGGATCGAGGCCGGGTTCATCCGGGCGACGTTCGAGGCGGCGCTGGACGCGCTCCCCGCGCTCGCGGCCGCGCTGCTGTTGGTGGTGGGTTCGTGGCGGGTCTCGGTCGGGAGCCATCACCCTCGGCGAGCTGATCGGGTTCGTGGCCCTGTTCAACCTCCTCGCCTGGCCGATGCGGTTCATCGGCTGGATCCTGGCCGAGCTGCCGCGCGCGGTCGTCGGCTACGACCGGCTCGAGGAGGTCTTCCGCGAGCCGGTGACGGTGCTGCCGGCGGAGGACCCGGTGCCGCTCCCCGACGGGCCGCTCGGCCTCGCGACCGAGGATGTCCGCCACACCTTCGACGGCACGCGCGTCCTGCACGGCGTGTCCCTCCGGATCGAGCCGCAGGAGTCCGTGGCGATCGTCGGGCAGACCGGGTGGCGGCAAGTCCACGCTCGCCCAGCTGCTCGTGCGGCTGGCCGACCCCGAGTCCGGCACGGTGCGGATCGGCGACATCGACCTCCGGCACGCGGATCCCGACTCGCTCCGGCGCGCGGTCTCGATCGTGTTCCAGGAGAGCTTCCTGTTCTCCACGACGATCGGGGAGAACATCGCCCTGGACTCCGAGGCGGACGCCGAGGCGGTCGAACGCGCCGCGAGGATCGCGGCGGTCGACCGCTTCGTACGGACGCTTCCCGACGGCTTCGACACGGTCGTCGGTGAGCGCGGGCACACGCTTTCGGGCGGCGAGCGCCAGCGCGTCGCGCTGGCGCGCGCCATCGTGCGCGAGCCCCGCGTGCTGATCCTGGACGACGCCACCTCGTCGGTGGACCCGTCGGTGGAGGCGCAGATCCTCGCGGCCCTCCGCGAGGAGCTGCGCACGACCCTGGTCGTGATCGCCTACCGGCTGTCGACGATCCGGCTTGCCGATCGCGTCATCTTCCTCGAGGGAGGGCGCGTCGCAGCCACGGGCTCCCACGACGAGCTGATGGCGAAGGCGCCCGGTTATGCGGCGATCATCCGCGCCTACGAGCGGGGCGAACGATGAGCGCCGAAACCGCCGTTCGCGACGACGACTTCGAGGTCCCAGAAGAGCTCCGCAGCTCCTTCGCGGTTCTCCGCCGGGGGATCCGCGAGAGCGAGGAGCTCCGCGCGGGGCTCCTGTTCACGGTGATCATCTCGCTCGGCGTCGTGGTCGCGAATCTCACCACGCCGGTGCTGATCCAGCTCGTCTTCGACCGCGGCTTCGACGGCGGGTTCCGCCCGGTGTTCGTGGGAAGCATCTGCGCGGCGGCCTTCGCCCTCGTCGTGCTGACCTTCGTGGCGGCACGCGCCGCCGGCCGGCGGCTGGTTCGAGCCGCGGAGGGCGCGATGATGGGTCTGCGGGTTCGAACGTTCGCGCACATCCATCGCCTGTCGATCGCCGAGCAGTCCGACGAGAAGCGCGGGGTGTTCGTCGCCCGAGTGACGGCCGACGTCGACGCGATGCAGCAGTTCATGGAGTGGGGTGGGATCGCGTGGATCTGGGCGGGCTTCCAGGTCGTCGCCTCGCTCGCGCTGATGCTCGTGTACTCGTGGCAACTGTCGCTCGCGATCGTGGCGCTGGTCGTGCCGCTGATCCTCGTCGTGTGGTCGCTCCAGAACCGTCTCTCGGCCGCGTTCGACACGGCCCGGACGCGCGTGGGCGAGATGCTCTCGGAGGTGTCCGAGTCCGTCATGGGAGCGGCGGTCGTGCGCGCGTACGGGCTCGATGAGCGGACGTTCGGCCGCGTGCGCGGCGCTATCGACCGCCGGTACCGAGCCGAGGTGATCGCGCACTTCCGGTCGGCGACGCTGTTCCCGCTCTCCACGGTCTTCTACGCGCTCGCAGTCTCCATGGTGGTCGTCCTCGGCGCGGGCTTCGGCCCGGAATGGGGACTCACGTTCGGCCGGGTGACGGCGTTCCTGTTCCTCGCCGACAACTTCCTACACGTGTTCACGGACCTGCCGGAGATCTACAGCGAGACCCAGACGGCGATCGCGGGATGGCGGAAGGTCCTGGCGGTCCTGGATCTTCCCGGTCGAGATCGTGGAGCCGGTGCCCGGCGTGGACCTCCCGAGCGGGGCGCTCTCGGTCGCGGCCACGGGCGTGGAGTACTCCTACCGCGAGGGCGGCCCGGTCCTGCACGGCATCTCGCTGGACGTCGCGGCCGGCGAACACGTGGCGATCGTCGGCGAGACCGGCTGCGGCAAGACCACGTTCGTGAAGCTCGTGTCGCGTCTCGCGGACCCGGCGGCCGGCCGGATCGAGATCGACGGCGTCGATCTCCGGGAGATCTCGGCAGCGTCTCGTCATCGTTCGTTGCGGATGGTGCCGCAGGACGGGTTCCTGTTCGGCACGACCGTTCGGGAGAACGTCCGAGCCGGCCGCGACGGCGCGACCGACCGCGACGTGGAGACCGCCTTCGAGGAGCTCGGGCTCGGCGGCTGGGTGTCGGGACTCCCGAGAGGGCTGGACACCCCGGTGGGCGAGCGGGGGGAGGCGCTGTCCGTCGGAGAGCGTCAGCTCGTGGCGCTCGCCCGCGCGCAGATCGCGGACCCGGGCCTGCTGATCCTGGACGAGGCGACATCCGCGGTCGACCCGGCGACCGAGCGGCGGATCTCGGAGGCGCTGCGCCGGCTGTCCGAAGGAAGGACGACGATCACGGTGGCGCACCGGTTGTCCACCGCGGAGGGTGCGGACCGCGTGTTCGTGTTCGACGCGGGCCGGCTCGTCGAGACGGGCACGCACGAGGAGCTCGTGGCGGCCGGAGGCACGTACGCGCGCCTGTACGAGAGCTGGCTCGGCAACGTGCGGGTGGGCTGAGCACGCCCTAGGCTGCCGATCGCATGCCCGACTTCCTCGACGGTCTCCGGGCCAGTGCGGCCGCTTCTGCGTTCCCGGTGGATGGCGAGCTCACCGTGCGCGGCCTGCAGGCTCCCGTCGAGGTGCTCCGCGACCGCTTCGGCGTCGCCTACCTCTCGGCCGACTCGCTCGAGGACCTCTGGTTCGCGCAAGGGCTCGTCACCGCGGGCGAACGCCTCTTCCAGATCGACATGGCATTGAAGCAGGCGAACGGGCGGCTCTCCGAGCTCTTCGGCGAGCTCACCCTCGACGACGATCGCTTCACCCGAACGATCGGCATCAACCGCGCCGGCGTCGCGATCGCCGCCGGATGGGACGACACCTCACGGGCGATGATCGCGCGCTTCCGGGAAGGGATCCACGCATGGATCGACGCGATGCCCGCCCCGCCCGTCGAGTACGTCCTGCTCGACGCGTCGCCCGAACTCCCGGACGACGACGCCTCGTGGGCGGCGTGCTGGGCGATGTTCTCGTGGGGGCTCTCCGGGAACTGGGACCTCGAGCTCCTCCGCGTGCATCTGGCCGCGGAGCTCGGTCAGGAGGCGGCCGGCCGCCTCCTCCCCCCGCTCAGCGGTCACCCGACGGCGCCGGCGGCCGGCCGCCTCGCGCGCGATCTGCTCGAAGAGCTGCCCCGCCCGCCTCGCGGCCAGGGCTCGAACGAGTGGGCGATCGCCGGCGACAGGACTGCGACCGGCAAACCACTCCTCGCGAACGACCCGCACCTGCTCGTCCAGCAGCCGGGCGCCTGGGTCGAGTTCCACCTCCGCGCCCCCGGCTACGAGGCTCGCGGCGTCGCGGCGCCGTTCGCGCCCGGCATCGTGCTCGGCACCACGGCCCACCATGCGTGGGGCGCGACCAACGTCGGCGGGGACGTCCAGGACCTCTACCTCGAACGCCTGAACGACGAGCGCACGGCCGCCCGGTACGAGGACTCGTGGGAACCGCTCACGACGCACCTCGAGGAGATCCGGGTCCGGGGAAGCGAGGAGCCGGTCGTGCACGAGGTCCGCGCGACCCGGCACGGGCCGCTGCTCGACTCGTATCTGACGGGCCGTCTCCGCCCCACGAAGCGACTTCTCGACGCCTCCTACGCCCTCCGGTGGGTCGGCGCCGAGCACAGCATCCGCCCGTCGGCGTTGATCGACGTCGCCAACGTCGGGAGCTTCGAAGAGTTCCGCCAAGCCGCTCGCGCGCTCGAGTGCCCCGGCCAGAACCTCGTCTATGCCGATGTCGACGGGACGATCGGCTATCAGTGCACGGGGCTCCACCCGATCCGTCCCACCGGTGACGGGACGGTCCCCGTACCCGGCTGGAACGGGGAGCACGAGTGGCAAGGCTTCGTCCCCTTCGAGGAGCTCCCGTCCTCGGTGGACCCGGGCCGGGGATTCCTCGTGACGGCGAACGATCGGATCCATGCCGACGACTACCCACACCTGATCGGCATCGATTTCCACGCGCCCGACCGCGCCGCACGGATCACCGAGCTGCTCGAGGCTCGGAGCGATCACACGGTGGACACATGCCGGGTCATCCAGTCCGACACCGTGTCGCTCGCCGCGCGCGCGCTCCTTCCCCGGATCTCCCTCAGCGATGCGCGGGCCACAGAGATCTTCCAAGCCTGGGAACACGACCTCGCCGCCGACTCGGCGGCCGCCGCGCTGTGGGAGGTCTTCGTAGATGAGCTCGCGCGCCGTGCCGTCGGCGACGACGAGGCCCTGGTGGCCGAGTACCTGACCGACCGCGAGCTGTTCCGGTGCCGCGCGCTCCCCCAGCTCCTCGACGAGGGCGTCCTCTCGCAGGAACAGCTCGACGACGCCCTCGCCGGCGCCTGGGACCGATGCGTCGACCTCATGGGCTCCGACCCGGCGACATGGCGGTGGGGTGACATCCATCGGGCGCGTTTCGTCCATCCGCTCGGCCGCATGCCCGGGCTCGAGCCGCTGTTCGTCGCCGCCGAACTGTCGCTCGGCGGCGACGAACAGACCGTCAACAACGCCGGCTTCGAGGGCGACGCCCCCTTCGACGTCTACGTCGTCCCTTCTTGGCGGGCGGTGTACGACCTCTCGAACCTCGACGACAGCATGGGCATCCTCCCCACGGGTCAGTCGGGCAACCCGGCTTCTCCGCACTGGAACGACCAGACCGACATGTGGACGGCCGGAGCGCTCCGTCCGCTCCCGTTCACCAGGGCCGCCGTCGAGGTCGCCTCCACGGAGCGACTCACCATCGTGCCCGGCTGACCCAGGGCGCGGGTACCATCTGCGCCATGCCGGAATCCCGCTCCCGGAAGAAGCGAACCACCCAGCGCTACCAGATCGAGCCGCAGCGCAAGAAGCGTTCGAAGGCAAGCCCTCGCTGGTACGGGCCGCTCGTGCTCGGCGTGATCGGCTTGGGTGTCGTCGTGGTCGTGTGGAACTACCTCCGGGGCGATTTCGCGACCAACGGCGTGCTCTGGACCGGCCTGGGCATCATCGGGGTCGGCTTCGTCGGACTCACCTTCTGGAAGTAAGCCGTCGGGAGGCGGAATCACAGCCGTGTGATCTTCCACAGCCGGTTTCCACAACGTGGACAAAGCCCCTCCAGCGCAGTGCGATCTTCACGTTTCTTTCACGCCGTTGTGGAAAACCTCGTGGAAACGAAGGGGGAAGGCTGTGGGAATCGGTGGAAGACCTGCCCTCAGGCGGGCTCCGGACGCCGCACGACCTGCATCTTCTCGCCACAGTGCCGGGGGATCTGGAGCTCACCCAGACGCGACACCTTGAGCTCCGTGCCGCACTCGCCGCAGACGAGGTAGACCCCGAGGTCGTCCACGTCCTCGGGCGCGGCGGGCGCCGGCTCGTCGGAGGCGGAGCCCGGCGGGCTCGTCATCGTGAGGGAACGAAGCGTCGCGATCCCCACCCGCCAGATCACGAACGCGCCGAGCAGCGCGACGGGGACGACGATCCACATGGGCATGGACCCACGATAGCGACTCAGTCCTGAGGGACCGCCACCCCCGGAACGTGCTCGGCCAGGAAGTCGAGGATCACCCGCTGCTGGCGGATCTCCTCGTCGATGTCGTGTGAGCCGTGGCCCGTCGAGAAGAGATAGAGCGCGTGGGGGTGTCCTCGAGCAGCCAGCCGGTCCACGTATGCCATCGCCTGGCGGAGCGGGCATCGAGAGTCGTGCTCGCCGATCAGGAACAGCACCGGCGCCTCGACGTCGTCGGCTGAGTTGATGGGGTTGCGTTCGGCCATCAGGTCGGGAACCTCGTCCGGACGGCCGCCGAGGAGGGCCCGATCGTAGGCCTGGAACAGCGGCGACATGTCCTCGTAGGAAAGCTCGTAGTCGCCGACGGGGATCCCGGCGATCCCGCATCGCCAGTTCCGCTCGGGATGCTTGCCGAGCATCATCAGCGTCAGGTACCCGCCCCATGACCAGCCGCCGACGACGGCACGGTCGGGGTCCGCGATGCCCTCGGCGATCAGGTGGTCGAGCGCATCGTTGAGGTCCTCGAGCTCGGGGCCGCCGATGTCGCCGATCAGCGCGTCGCGCCACTCGGCCCCGCGACCCGTCGATCCCCGGTAGTTCACGGCGGCGACCGCGAACCCCGCGTCCACGTAGGACTGGACCTCGGGGTTCCAGCGGTCCTCGTCGAGCCAGGTCGGCCCGCCGTGGGGGCGGATCAGGATCGGCCAGGGACCCGCGCCCTCGGGGGCCACGATGAATCCCTGGACCGAGTCGCCGTGCCGGTTGTCGAACCGGAACGATCGGTACGGCCGGCCGTACGGCGCCGGTTCGCCCTCCAGAGGCAGCACCTCCCTGCCGGCGTCGTCGAGGATCCGCTGCGGGGACGCGCCACTCGCGTGCCGCAACCAGACCGAGCCATCCGGACGCACCTGCGCCCACTCGACCTGGCCCTCGGGGTGCTCGACCGGCCACAGCTCGTTGGTGTCGAGATCGAGGCGATGGAGCCGATGCCGGCCGTCGTGCAGCTGCGAGAGGAGCAGCGCGCCCGCATCCGGCCACCAGTCCGCCACGGAGACCTCTCCCTCGAGGCCCGTGGAGACGTCCGCCACCTCGCCCGTGATCGGATCCCAGAGGGCGGGCTGCGGGATCCCGTTCCGCTCGTGCACCACGGCCAGGCGACGGTCGCCGACGACGGGAGACCACGCCGAGGACAGGAGCTGCTTGTCGTCATCGACCAGGTCGGCGACCGTCGCCCCCGTCCTGGGATCGATCACGCGGAGCGCCTCGTGCATCTCGTCACCGTGCTCGGCGTGCTGCAGGCAGAGCAGCGTCCCGTCCGCGGACAGGCCACCGCGGTTATAGCCGCCCGGTCTCCCGGCCACCCTCATGTGCTCCGTGCTCCGCGCGACCTCCTTCACGCTGGCCCCGCCGTCCTCGCTCACGTAGATCGCGAACCCGTCGTGACCGCTGATCGAGACGGCGAGCATCCCCGGCACCCACGCGATGCCCTCGTTCCAGCCGGGGTCGAGCTCCGGGAACAGGAGCCGGGGCTCGCCTCCCTCGAAGGGCTGTGTGTACCAGCGGCCGGACTCGTCACCGGTTTCGTCCTGCCACCAGCAGATGTCGGCACCGTCGGGCGACCAGGCGCCCGAGATCACGCCGACCGGGTGATCGGTCACCCTTCGGCGTACGCCGGCATCGAGATCCACCACGTGCAGCTGCCAGATGCCACTCTCGGTCGACTCGTAGGCGAGCCGTCTCGGGGCAGCGGGGGACCAGTCGGGGTGGGTGATCATGGGCGCGCGGAATCGGCGTTCCCAGCGCGTCGTCATGTGCCCAACCGTAGCAGCGGCCGGCTCAGTCGATGACGGCGATGAGTTGCACGAACAGAGCGGTGCCACCGACCATCGCGCCGATCAGCCCGGCTCTCGCGAACAGGAGGGCGCCCCACCGTTCCGGGTGGATACGCAGGATGGCGGCCGTACAGATCCCGGCCGCCGTCGCGAGCGCCAGGCCCCATCCGATGCCGGTCCACGCCAGTCGCGGATCGATGATGTCGAAGGTCTTCAGGAGGACCGAATTCAGCATCATGACGTCCAGTCCGGCGAGCACGAGCGCGATGAACCCCATCGCCGGCTCTCCTCCGCTCGAGAGCCGTTGCTGGCGAACCGCGCCGACCCCCAGCCAGATCGCGGCGGGAACCGTGATCCCGAGCGAGGGGACACCGAGCACCGCGAGGACGCAGCGCGAGCCGCGCTCGCCGGTCGCTGATCGGGATGACCGTCGCCACGAGCGCACGATATCGAGAGTCGCTGTCAGCTCGCCAGGGCGAACGCCTGCTCGAACTAACCGATCCTTGCCATCTCTCGGCTCAGCCGTCTGGCTGATCAAGGGTCCTGAGGCGTTCATCCACCATCCGAACCAGTTCGGCGGCCGCATCTTCGTCGGAGGATGAGACCAGGAAGGCCCACGCACGCGAGGGAACGATCCGACCCTCGAACGTTGCACCATCGTCGCCCGTGCCGTTGAAGGAGATCATGGCGGAACCCGGACCGCCCGAAACGGCGACGTGAACGCCACGCCGTTCGAGCTCCTCGAGCGATGTCCCCGTCACATGCTCCGGCGCCTCTTCGATCAGCTCGAAGACCATCACCGCATCTCGGAGCGCGAGCGTGTGGTCGTCGATCCGCTCGACGCCGGAGCCGCGGAACGTTCGGATGAGGTCATCGATGAACTCGTACAGGCTCGGGCCCTTGAACTCGATGCGGGACCCTCTGCCTTCGAGCCCGGCGAGGATGTCGGACACGAGACCCGCGAGGGAAAAGACGAGGTCATCCATCGTCAGATGACACATCCGGCGGGCGACGATCCCCGTCGGTCGCGCGGATGGCTCGCCACACGTTCTCGGGCGTGAGCGGCAGGTCGATATGGCGCACGCCCAGGTGTGACAACGCATCGACCACGGCGTTCTGCACCGCAGGGGTTGAGCCGATCGTCGCCGACTCCCCGATCCCTTTCGCGCCCAACGGGTTCAGGTCCGTCGGCGTCTCCGTGTTCGAGGTCTCGAAGGACGGCAGATCGGCCGCGCTCGGCATCTGATACGTCGCGAGCGTCGACGTCACCGGGTTCCCACTCTCGTCGTAGCGCACCTCTTCGAACAGGGCTTGCGCGATCCCCTGAGCGAGCCCGCCGTGCTGCTGCCCTTGAACCAGCGCCGGGTTCAGGATGCGGCCGCAGTCGTCGACGGCGATGTGACGGAGCATCCGGACGGCACCCGTCACGGTGTCCACCTCCACGACCGCCACGTGAGCCCCGAACGGGAACGTCGAGCCGCGCTGGCGGAAGCGACCCTCCGCGCGGAGCGCACCCCCGTCGCTTCCGCCGGCGACCTCGGCCCACCCGACGCTGCGATCGGGCGCGCCGACGACCGCGAACCCGCCCTCGACGCGTTCGATGTCCGCCGCATCCACCTCCAGCAGCGCGGCCGCGACTTCGCGACCCTTCTCCACGACCGCTTCGGCCTGCTCGAAGACCGAGGAGCCGCCGATCTGCAGCGAGCGCGAGCCCCACGTGCCCTCACCCCGCGCGACGAGGCCTGTGTCCGAGTGCACGACGGTCACGTCTTCGAACGGGATCCCGAGCGACACCGAGGCGAGCTGCGCGAACGCGGTCTCGTGCCCGTGCCCGGCGGGCGTCGTTCCGACGGACACCGTCGCGCGCCCGTCGTCGCCCATCTCGACGGCCGCGTACTCGCGGCCTCCGAACGCCGTGATCTCCACGTAGGTCGCGACCCCGATGCCGAGACAGACCTCGTCGCGGCGCGCCCGTCGTTCTTGCTGCTCGGCACGCAGCGCCTCGTAACCGGCCAGGCGAAGCGCTTCGTCCAAGGGCTTCTCGTAGTCGCCCGTGTCGTAGGTGACGCCCGTGGCGGTCGTGTGAGGGAACTCGTCGGGGTGGATGAGGTTCCTCCGTCGAAGCTCGACCGGGTCCACCCCGAGCTCGGTCGCGAGCATGTCCATCGCCCGCTCGATCAGCGCGGTGGCTTCCGGCCGTCCGGCACCGCGGTAGGGAGCGACCGGTGTCGAGTTCGTGACCACGCTGCGGCCGCTGCTCACGACGCGCGGGATCCGGTAGACACCGCAGAGCATCTCCTGCGTCGTGCCGGGCATGAACGCGCCGATCGGATACGCCCCCATGTCGGCGAGGATCTCTGCCCGCAGCCCCACCAACGTGCCGTCTCGACGGGCACCGAGCGCCACCGTCTGGACCTGCGCCCGGCCGTGGGTGAGCGAGACCATCGACTCCGAGCGTGTCTCCTGCCATCGCACGGGCCTGCCGAGCCGAGCCGCGATCGCCGCCACGGCGTGGTACTCGGCGTAGATCTGCATCTTTGCCCCGAAGGCGCCGCCCACGTCGGGCGCGATCGCGCGCACGCGATCGCGCCCGACCCCGATCGTCTCCGCGAGGTCGTCGCGGACGTCGAACGGGATCTGGGTCGAGACCCATACCGTGAACGAGCCGTCGGCGGCGGGAACCACCGCGATCCCGTTCGTCTCCATCGGCGCGGGCGCGACCCGCTGGTTCACGAAGCGGCCTCGCACCACGACCTCCGCGCCCTCGAGAGGGTCCTCGTCGGAATCGGCGCCGAAGGTGTGAGCGACGTTCGTGCCGAACGCCGGCCACAGGAGCGGCGCCCCTTCCGCCACGGCCGCCTCGACGTTCACCACGACCGGCAGCTCCTCGTACTCGACCACCACCAGCTCCGCGGCGTCGACGGCCTGCCCGGCCGACTCGGCGACGACGACCGCGACGATCTCGCCCACGAACCGGACGACATCGCGGGCAAGAGGGTCACGACCGAACAGGCCCTCCACCTCCCCGTCCACATCACCCTCGACCGTCCCGGAAGGCGGAAGCGGCGCGAGGTTGAGGTCGGTTGCGGCGTAGACTCCCGCGACCCCCGGAGAGGTGCTGGCAGCAGCCACATCGACCGCACCGATCCTCGCGTGCGGCATGATGGAGCGAACGAACGCCGCGTGGAGGGAACCCGGGATCTCGATGTTCTCGAGGTAGCGACCCCGGCCCCGGAGGAATCGAGGGTCTTCGGACCGGAGAGCCGGCACGCCGAACATGGAGGGAGGCGCCGTCGCCACGGCGCCGATACTCGCAGCGGAAGGAGCGGACGACATGCGGAGGATGGGGATCGGTGCGGCCTTGGTGCCGCTGCTGGTCACAGGTCTCGTGGGGACGACGCCCGTGCCCGCGATCGCGGCCCCGGGCGTCAGGGCGGTTCGCGTCGCGAAGAACCTCGCGAGCCCCGTGGGCTTCACGTTCACGCCCACGGGACGGCTCGTCTACCTGGAGCGGAATACGGGGTGGCTGCGCTTCCGCAACCTGCAGACCGGCATCGATCACCGTGTCCACCGGGTCTCGAACGTGAACTTCGACGGTGAACGAGGGGCGCTCGGCGTCGCGGTGCATCCGGGCTGGCCGACCCAGCCGTTCGTCTACGTCTTCGTGACGAGGAACACCTCCGTCGGTCTCCGCAATCAGGTGTTGCGGATCAGGGTGCAGAACGGCCGGGTGGGAGTCCGGAAGCTCCTGTCGGTCGCCGCCGGCCCCGCCAGCAACCACAACGGCGGCCGGATCCTGTTCGGACCCGACAAGAGGCTCTACGTCGTGATCGGCGACAACGCCGTCTCCGCGAACTCCCAGGATCGAACGGGCAACCTGCGCGGCAAGATCCTCCGCCTGAACGCCGACGGCTCGGTGCCCGCGAACAACCCCTCCGGGAAACGGATCTGGGCCTACGGGATCCGCAACTCGATCGGGTTCGCGTTCGACCCACAGAACGGTCGGCTCTGGGAATCGGAGAACGGGCCGAGCTGCAACGACGAGATCAACCGCATCGTGAGAGGCGGCAACCACGGGTGGGGCCCGAGCGAGAGCTGCCCGAACACGAACAACAGCGGACCGACCCCGAGGATCTTGCCGAAGTACACCTTCGTCAGCACCGTCGGCTTGACGGGCCTCGCCTTCTGCGACGCCTGTGGTCTGGGAGCCGGCTTCGACGGAGATCTCCTCGTCGGAGCGGTGAACGACGGGATCATCCGCAGGTTCGACCTGAACGCGGGGCGCACCGGATTCGACGCCGGGCCACTGCTCGTGTTGGATCGGCCGGGGCCCGTGCTCTCGCTCGAGGTCGCACCCAATGGACGGATCTACTTCAGCGATTTCGGGGCGATCTACCGCTTGGCGCCGGCCTAGAGGTAGCCCGAAAGGCCCTCGCGCGGAGGAGCCCCGTCGGGGTACGCTCACGACCGAGCCGGGTGGAGCTCACCGGGAGCGGACTCCACCGGGAGAGGACAGCCGTGGACATCGGCCTTCCCAAGCGGGTGATCGAGATCGAACCGGCATCGCTGCCGGTGCCCGAGCCCGCGCCCATCCTGGAACCCTCGGTCGACCCCCTGCCGGCACCCGTACCTGAGCCGGCGACCGCACCTGAGCCAGCTCCCGAGCCGGCACGAGAGATGTCCCCACGATGAGACCCGCCGTCTCCGTCGTCCGCGGCCTCCCCACCGAAGTCCAGACCGAGCCGATCTTGGCCTGGCGCTCGTGGACGCTCACGGGCCGGAGGGACGGCGAGGGACTCCTGTTGCGCCCCGTGACGGCGGGGTCCAGAGCGTGGCGTCCCCGTGAGGTCGCACAGGCGACCTGCCGACTGGCCTGGTCACACGAGGCTCCCAACGCCGACTGCAGCTGCGGGCTCCACGCCACCCGGGAGATCGATTTCCTCAGGCGCACGCGATGCCCGGCGGTGCTCGGACGGGTGGCGCTCTGGGGACGCGTCATCGAGCACGAGCACGGCTATCGAGCGAGGTTCGCCTACCCCCAGCGACTCCGCCTGATCTGCCAGTTCTGCTTCTGGCAGGAGAGCGCGGCGGCGTCCACACCCGATGTCGTCTCCTGGTACGCGCGGGACCTGCTGGTGCCGATGTGCGTGCACCACCTCGGCGTGGCGGAGGCGAACGGCATGCGTCCCCGCCGGATCCTCCCCGCTCGCATCGTGGATCTCCGGCTCCGGGAGACCTACGCGGTGGACGCGCTCGCCGTCTGATCCGGACCTACGGACCCTCGTCCTTCGGGAAGACGACGCGGTAGGACGAACCGTCGACCGTGATCTCGGTCCCGTGCAGCTCGGCCAGGCGGACCGCCAGGCTCATCTCCGCGCCGATCGTGGCCGGGATACGGTTGTCGTCTTCGACGGACACGCGTGCCCCCGCATCCGTCTCGCGGACGCGCACGACGATCGCGGCGCCCGCACGCGTTCGTTCCCGTGCAGCATCCAACATGCCCTCGACGATCTGCCTGACGCGGGCCGGATCCACGCGCGCGTGGACGCTGTCGGCGTCCAGACGGATGAGCCGCTCCTCCAGGGTGACGGGATCGTCCAGGATCTCCGCGGTGAGCGCGGCGAGATCCGTACGCCGAAGGTTCAGCGGCAAGCTCCCGTCGATGATCCGGTGCACGTGGTGGAGATCGGCGGCGAGCTGGTCCACGCGACGCAATGACGACGAGAGTTGCCGCAGTGCGGCCCTGCCCTCGCCCGACTCGATCGTCCCTTGGAGCGAGAGCGTGAGCCCGGCCGCACGAGTGAGCGGCCCACGGAGACCTCGGGCGATCCCGCTCCGCAGATCCATATCGGGGAGCGTCTCCCGCTCGACGGGCGTCGGTGCCGCGAGCTTCCGACCGGCCGCGGAGAGCCCGAGCCGCTGCCGGAATCGGCTTCCGCCCTCGGCGGCCTCTTCCTCGAAGGAGCGGAGCCGCGACTCCGCCTCCACCGCCCGCGCTTCGGCGGCGACCACGCGGATCTCGAGGTTCTGGAGCAGCTCCTCGGCCGGGCCGTCGAGCGATCCGGCCACCGCGAGACGGCTCTCCGCCTCTGTCGCTCGCCTGGCCATCTCGTCGGCCCGCTGACGCGCCTCGTCGAGCTGACGCTGCACCTCGACGAGCTCAGGCCCGTCTGCGGCCCCGACACCCGCGGCGATCTCCTGGAGCTTGATCTCGAGCAGGTCGATCCGTTGCTCCGCGGCGGTCGCCAGATCCCCGGTGGCGCGAGCGCGATCCTCCGCGGCGTCCGCCCGTCCCTCTGCGATCTTCGCGCGTTCGACCGCCCCGTCCACCTGGCGTGCCGCGGTGGAGAGCTGCTCCTGAACCGCCGAGAGGTCGCCTCCGCCCGCCACGAGCGCTTCGGCGGCCTTCGCGAGCGCCTGCGAGTCGCGCAGCTTCGCGCGAAGCTCACGCACCTCCGCTTCCACGAGCGTCTCCGGACGGCCGGCCCGCAACATCGCGCGCTCGGCCTCCGAGCGGCGGAGGGACTCCTTGAGTTCCGCGACCCGTTCGTCCGAAGACTGGCCTTCAACGGCCTCGAGACGGTTCGAGACCTGCTGGAGGCTCGCGGCGAACGACTGGGCGGCCGCCTCGGCCTCCTTCGCCCTTGCGGTCGCGCGCTCCAGCCGATCCTGCAGATCGGATCCCCCGTCATCCCATCCCGCCTCTGGGCGCTTCTTCCGAGAGGGTCGATCGTCCTTCGTCCTGTCTCGGCGCGAGGGCGCCCGTCGCATCCCCCGGGCGACCGCGATGAACGCCATCAGCGCGAGCAGGACCGTCGCCCCCGAGGCGCCCGCCTGGACGAGCCACCACGGATCGTCGGCACGCTTCTCGAGAGCGGCGGCGGACTGCTCGACCTCGACCGCCCCGACCACGTTGGCCGAGCCTCGGACCCGAAGCGGGACGAAGGTCTGGAACAGCGGCGTGGCTCGGCGATCGCCCTCCACGGAAGAGATCGGTTCCGTCGCCAGGCGGCTCTGCACGGCGCCGCCGGCTGCCGTCGCGATCGAGGGATCCTGGCTCGTCTCGCCAGGGTTGTCGGCCGGATCGGTCGAGAAGAGCAACGTGCCGTCGGGACTCCACAGTCGGACCCGAGCGACCTTCGGGTCGACGAGCACGAAGGCCTTTACCTCGGCGAGCAGCGAGTCCCGACGGTTGCCCTCGAGCGGCGTGGCGACGTCCAGCGGTCCGAGGGTACTGCGGAAAACCGTTGCCGCGTAAAGCTCTGCTCGCACCTGAGCGTCCTCGTACTCCTTCTCGAGTGCTCTGTCCCGCTGGACGATGGACAACGCCAGGAGGGCACCCGCAAGTACCACGAGCAGGATGAGCACCCGACTGGCGCTCGAGGGACGTGTGGCCGGATCCATGGACCCGCAATATTGCGCTTTCCCCCGAGCGGTGGGCAACCGGCGCGGCTGAAGGACACCATCGCTCAAGCGACGAACCCCTGGGGCCGATAGGGAAACCCTGGCGGCAAACACACCGGGGGGTGGATCGTTGAGGGGGTTCCGAGGTCGCTTCACTGCGGGTGCCGTCGCGGCGATGGCGCTCACCCTGCTCATCGGTGCGGCGGCCCCCACCTCGGCCTCGGAGGTCGGCGACAAGACCCGAGCCGAGCGTCGGATCGAACACGAGATCAAGGTGCTCCGCAGGCACGCTCGTACCCACTCGCGTGAGCTCCGTCGGGCGGTCGCCGTCGCGGAACGCGACTCCGACGCCCGCCCGGGCCTCGCGACCCAGGCGATCCTCCGGGATGCCCGTCGCGCGAAGCACCGGTTCAGCTCGAGGACGACCCGGCGTCTCGCGTCACTTGCAGCGCTTCAGGATGAGCTCGAGGCCTGGCTGTATTCCTGGGGGATCTTCCAGGTGTGTCCGGTCGACGGCCCCCACTACATCCACAACGACTTCGGCGAGATCGTCAACGTGGAAGGCGTCGAGCCGCACGTCCACATGGGCAACGACATCGTGGCGCCCACGTGGACGCCGATCCGTGCTCCATTCGACGGGTATGCGTGGGCGTCCTTCTCACCGCTCGGTGGCTACCAGGTCCGCGTCCGTGGTGACCGCGGCTACGTCTTCAACGCACACCTGATCGGCTACGGCGACCTCGGATGGGTCGAAGCGGGCGCGATCATCGGGTACGTCGGCGCCACAGGGGACTCGACCGCCTCTCATGACCACTTCGAGTGGCACCCGTGGGACGGCGGCGCGGTCGACCCGTACTACCTACTCACACTCGCCTGCGATTGATATCGGCGGCGCCGAGCCGCGCCTGCGGCGAGATGTCCAGCTCAACGTCCGTTGCGCGAGAAGTGCTGGTAGTCCTTGACGGAGGTCCAGTCCCCGCCCCACTCCCAGCTCCGATCCCGGAAGACCCGCCACACCGCATCGCCGTGGAAGATCATGCCGCGTCGTCGATGCGACCGGTCCACGAACGGAGCGCCGTTCCAAGGAGAGACCCCGCCGCTCCACACGTACGGGTTCTCCACGGGGTTCACGTCGATCGCCCGACCGTAGGCGTGCTGTGACCAAACCCCCGGCTGACCCGCGCGCCATCGACAGTTGAACGCCGACGTGTTGTCGTGCTCCATCGACGTGCGATCGTCCGCTCCGTAGTAGTCGACCAGCCGCATCTGCCGGATGGGGAAGGACGCCTGGTAGAGACGACGGAAGATGCCGACAACCTTCTCGGCCACGTCTCGATGGACGACCAATCTCCCCCGGTGCGCCTGGCGATCGAAGCCCCAGTAACGGAGGGTCACCAGCCGAAGCGCACGGAGGTGCACCGGGCACCCGGGACGCCAGGAGACGCCGTTCATCCACGCCCTCACACCATGGGGCAGCGGCCTGATCGTGGCCGTGTACCCGAGACGGCCCGCCGCCCCGGCGGGAGCAACGTGCGCGAAGGCCACCAGGAACGTCACTCCGAGGAGGATCAGGATGATTCGGCGCACGTCTTCAAGCCTAACGTCGGGTCGCTCAGCGCCACTGATGCGTGTCGTCGTCGCTGGTAGAGCGCTTGCTCTCGACTGCTCGGCTCAACCGCGTCCGGAGGCTGACCCCTTCCTCTTCCGGATCGACGTGGCCGTTCTCGGCGTCGGCCTCGACGTCGGAGTCCCCACCCTCCTTCGCGAGGAGGAGCTCGGCGCGGAGTGCTGCGCTCTTCTGCTCGGCCGCTTGGGCTCGTTCCAAGGCGGCGGCGAGTTCCGTGCGGAGGCGGCCGTTGTCGACAGAGGTCTCCGGTGCATCGCCACGCTCGCGAGCGAACCGCAACTCCGCCTGCGCGTTCTCCGCCTCCGCGTACGCGTGACGAGCGCGCAACTCCGTCTGCTCCAAACGGGTTTGGAGCTGAAGGATCTCCGCCCGGAGCTCGGCGACGGCAGCGTCGTCCGTCGCTCCGGCGTTCGGAGTTCCGTCGCTCGGGAATTCGTTCGGCCGATGCGCCGCCTGATCCGCGCGCTCGGTCGCCTGCCTGGCTGTCTCCTCGGCGAGCTCGGTCGCTTGCCGGGCCGCGGCGAGGCTCGATTCCAGCTCCGAGGTCCGCCGGGCAGCGGCGGCAAGCTCGCTCTCGAGCGCGGCGATCTTCTCGGTCACATCAGCGGCGGCACCCTCGCGAGCCGAGAGCATCTCGGCGTGCTCCGTCACTCGCTGGCGGAGCGACTGCAGCTCCTCCTCACGCGACGAAACCTCCGCACGAGCCGTCTCGAGCTCCCCGCGGAGCTGCGAATCGAGCGTCTCTCGGTCCGTCGACGTCGCCGCCAGATCGCTGCGTGCGGACTCCAGCTCCTCACGTGTCGCGCTGAGTTGCTCATCCTTCGCACGGATCTCTTCGAGCTTCTCGGTGAGCTCCTGCTGCTTGGCCTGAAGCTGTGCCTCGGTCGTCTTCAGCGCCTCGCCCTGGCTCGACGTGGCCGCTTCGAGGCGAGCTTCGAGATCCGTCGCCTTGGACTCGGCAGTCGCGAGCCTGTCGCGAGCCTCCTGCAACACGTTCTTGTGCTCGGACAGCTCGGTCTCCAGCGCGCTCACCCGAGAGGCCTCGTCCGTCTGCCGGGCGTCGCGCTCTGCTTCCAGCGCCACGAGCTGCTGCTTCAGCGACTCGATCTCGCCCTGGTTCGAAGCGAAGCCTGCCTCTCGCAGGCTGAGGTCCTGCTTGAGCTCGGAAAGCTCCTGCTGCAGGCGCGCGGCCGTCGCCTCGCGTTCGGCGATGCGCTCCTCCGCGTCCGCGATCCGTGCCTGAGCCTCGCCGGCCTTCGCTTGAGCTTCGGCGACCCGGGCCTCGGCGTCCTGGAAGCGCGTGTTGGCGTCCTGGCTTCTCGACTCGAGCTCGTTGCGGGCCGCGTCGAGCAGCTCGACGACTTGGCGCAGATCCTCTTCCTTCTTCAGGAGGGTCTGGGCGTGCTGCGCTTCCGCGGCCCGGAGCGCTTCCAGCTCCTCGGCACCTGCCGAGACGAGCTGCTCGCGCTGGGAGATCTCCTCCCGAACCGCCCCGAGTTCCAACCTGGTCGCCTCGAGCTCCTGACGAACTCCGTGCAGCTCCGCTTCCCGCTGCCGGGTCTGGGACTCGTGGCCCTCGATCGCGGTCTTCAACGCCTCCAGCTCTTCGGTGGCGACGGCGGAAGCGGTCTCCTTCAGCAGCATCTGATCCCGCACCGAGGAAAGCTCTTCCTGGACCCTCGTGACGGCTTCGTCCCGCTCCTTGGCTTGCGATTCCGCCCGAGCTGCCCGCTCGTTCGCCTCGGCGAGTTCGGACTGGAGCCCGGTGATCTGGCCCGATCCGTCTGTGAGCCGGAGCTCGAGGTCGGACGCCCGCTCCTCCGCTGCGATCAACCGCGCGCGCGCTTCCTCCAGCACGCCGCGATGCTCGCCCAACGTCGACTCCAGCGTCTCGATCGTCTGGTCGCGCTCGGTCTTCTCCGTCTCGAGCGTTCGCACCGCCGCCTCGAGCGTCACCCATCCGGCCTTCGCATCCTCCAGCTCCTTGCGAGCCGCGCTGGCCTGCGCCTCGAGCTCGACCCGAGCGGCGGACGCGCCGGCCTCGACCTGTTCGCGAACCGCGTTCACTTGCGCCTCGAGATCGGCACGCGCCACGGCCTCGCGGGACTCCGCTTCGGCTCGCGCTGCGGCCACCAGCGACTCCGCTTCGGCGAGCGCGGCGGCAACGCGAGCATCCGCGTCGCCACGCGAGGCGGCCACCCGCGACTCCGCCTCTGCGAGCGCGGCGGCTTCGCGAGCATCCGCCTCGACCCGCACGACCGCTTCGCGCGCTTCGGCGCGCGCTTCCGCGTCCGCGCGGATCTCGGCCTCGCGAGACTCGATCTCCGTTGCCGCCTGCGCGGCCTCTCGCTTCGCAGCCTCCAGGTGGTCGCGGGTCACTTCCAGTTCGCGGCGCGCATCATCAAGGCTGGCGTGTGAACGCGCGGCCTCGCCGTCCGTCAGATCCAACCGCTCTTGCAGCTCGGCCTCGCGCGCCTCAGCGGCCGCCACGAGCACCTGGAATTCCTTCGCCGAAGCCTCCGCTTCCGCCGCGCGCGCCAGCAAGGCGTTGCGCTGGCTCTCCGCGTCGGCGGTCCTGGTCTCCAGCTCACCGAGGCGCTGCTTCAGCCCCTCGGTCGCGCTGCCGGCGTTCTTCGCCATGTCCTGGATCCGGGCTTCGAGCGACTGGGATCGCGCGTCGGCCTCCTGTGCCTTGGTCGAGGCCTCCTCGAACCGAACCTCGAGGCCGGCCGCCCGCGCCACGGCCTCGTCCCGTTCCCGGCCGAGCTCGCTGGTCCGGTCCCGCGCTTCCACGAGACCCCGCTCCAGCTCCGTGACACGAGCCTCTGCCTGCACGAGCCGTACCGCAGCCTCGCCCTTGTCCGTCTCCACGTCGCCCATGAGCAGCTCGCGCTCGCCCTGCAAGCTCGCGATCGTGGTGTCGGCCGACGCGAGGGCGGTCGACGCCTCCCTCGCGACTGACTCTGCTTCCTCACGCGCGCGTTCCGAAGCGGCGAGCGCCACCTTCATCTCTTCGACGGTCCGACGAAGCTCCTCGGTCGCCTCGGAATCGCCCTGGCCCGGCGTGGTCATCGAGTTCTTCAGCTCCTCAGCGCGCTGAGCCAATTCGTCGGCACGCGCTTCGGTGTCACGGGCCGTCGCTTCGAGCGTCCGCAGGTCTGCCGTGGCCCGGTCGCGCTCCTCCTCGACCGTTCGGAGCTGCTCCTCGAGAACCTGTACGCGATGATCGGTCTCCTTCGAATCAGCGGTGGGTGCTTCCGTCAACTTCTCGCGGACCGAGGTCAGCTCGCTCTCGGCCCGGACCGCTCGATCCAAGAGCTCCTGGGCACGACGGTTCGCTTCCTGCGCGGCTTCCGAGAGTCCGGCCGCGTCGCCGGATCGTGCCTCGGCCTCGATCGCCCTGGCCGAGGCTTCCCGGAGCTGCATCTCGAGCTCGCGCATCCGCTCGACGGTTTCGATCTCCTGCTCGCGGAGCTGGTCGCGGAGCTGTGCGAGCTGCTCATCCTTCGCGCCGATCGTCCGGCGCAGCTTCTCGTCATCCGCCGAGGCGCCGGGACGGGCGAAACCCATCCCTTCCCGCTTGCCGAAGCGTCCGGCTCGGAGGAACGCGAGCGAGACGACTGTCATCACGAGGGAGATCGCGGCGAGGCCGCCGGCGATCGACTGCACGAGGTTCCACGGCTGGCCGGCGGCCTGGAAGATCGGCCCATACGACTGAACAACTTCGACGGCTGCCACCGGCTCACGACCCCCGCCGATCCGGAGCGGCGTGTAGACGTCGAGGTCCCCCAGCTCACTGGCGGGCACGATCGAGGTCGTCTTCCCCTCGTCGGTGGTGGCGAGGCGGATCCCTTGATCATCGCCTCCATGCGTGCCGGTCCGCTCTCCGGCGGAGGAGTAGATGAGCGTCCCGCTCGCCGTCCAGATCCGGATGGTCCGGATGCCAGGGTTGTCGTCAAGGATGCGAGCCTGCACGACCCGCTGGAGCTCGTCGGATGCCTCCTCCGACATCGGCTCCTGGACCTCGGACGCCGTCAACGACGGAGCGAGGTCCTTCTTGACGGTGGACGCAGCGACCCTGTTCGCCCCCTTCACCCCGGCTTCGATCCCGCTGGACTTCAGGAACCATGCGCCCACGGCGAGGCCCGCCGACAGCACGGCGATGCCGACCCACACGAGCGGCCGGCCGACGGAGAGTTGCCTCTTGGACACCATTCCTCCTCGGGGGACGGCTGGAGAGGCCGTCCCTGCTCAACATCTCTTCCTTCGGCAGGGCCGAACGCCGACCTGAGCGCCGCAGCGGGGGATGCTTCCTGACCCCCGAACGGGGGATACCTCATGCTTGCAAGAGAACGCTTTCGAGCGTGGTCGGGATCCTGGGCCGACATCCGGTCCTGATCACGTCCACGCGTCACCCCAGGGCGCGTCCAGAGACGCGATCGACGAGGGTGGCGAACACGACGACGTTGTCGACGTAGTGACCCGTCGAGAAGTCGAAGGATCCTCCGCACGTGATCAGGCGGAGCGCCGCTTGGTTCGTGTTGCCGTACACGAGCTGGGTCGGGAAATGATCCTTCGGGAAGCGCCGGACCCCCGTGACCTCGAACGCCGCGATCGATCCGTCCCGGCGCGTCACCCTCACCCGGTTCCCGGGGCGGAGATCCCCCAGGCGGAAGAACACCGACGCATGCCCGGCTCCCGAGACGTGTCCGAGGATGACGGCGGGACCGAGGGATCCAGGCGTGGGCGAGAACCGGTACCAGCCGGCCTCGTCGTATGACGTTCCCGACGGTACCTGGACGGTGCCGTCGGCGTTCAACCCGAGGGACAGGAGCGACGAGTGGACACCGATCGACGGGATGTCGATCGCGACGGGCTTCGACCGAGGGAGCACCGTCTCGACGACCGCTCTCGGGCCGCGTGAGGGACTTATCCGTGGCGGATCGACGAAACCGGCGGCCGCAACGGTCGGCTGCGGCGGTGGCTCCTGGGTCGACATCGCGACCGCGATCAACGCCGTCCCGCTGAGTGCGAGGAAGATCCCGATCGCGGCGAGGAGGCTTCTCCGGCCTCCGGACATCAGCGTTCCTTCTTGGGTTTCTGACCTGTGTCTGCGACTCGCATCCCGCGGCGGCGGATCGCGAACGTCCCCGCCGCGGCGGTGAGCAACATGCCACCGAAGGCGAACAGCCGCGGTCCCGTGAGTCTGCGATGGAGCCCTCACCTGTCTGCGGACCACCCGGCGGGATGAACGTGACCTGCCTCCGAGGTGGCGACGGGAAGTGCCCCGGTACCCTCACGAGCCGCGTGGTGTGCTGTCCCGGCCCGCTGATCGGGAGGGGCGGCGTGCTGGGACTGGCGCTGGCACTCGGGCTCGGGCTCGGGCTCGGACTCGGGCTCGGGCTCGGGCTCGGACTCGGGCTCGGGCTCGGGCTCGGGCTCGGGCTCGGGCTCGGGCTCGGACTCGGACTCGGGCTCGGACTCGGACTCGGGCTCGGACTCGGGACTCGGACTCGGACTCGGACTCGGACTCGGGACTCGGACTCGGACTCGGGCTCGGACTCGGGCTCGGAGCTGGACCGCGCGACTCGGTCGCTCGGACGTCTGACCGTGCGCGTCGTCCGACGTTGACCGAGGCGTCGCGCTCGGGTCCAACGTGACCGAGGCGTTCCGGGCCAGCAGCCGGCCGTCCACTTCGGCGGACGTCTGAGCCTGGATTGATGTCAATGCCAGGATGTTTCCCGTGATGGCGGAGTTGGTCGCGAGCGTCGCGGAACTGCCGACCTGCCAGAAGACCGTGCATTGCCGGGCGCCACCGAGGAGGATCATGCTGCTGCCCGACGCGGTGACGAGCGTCGATGCCATCTTGAAGATGAAGACTCCATCTGGATCACCGGTCGAATCGAGAGTGAGGATCCCCGTGATCTCGAAGTATCCCGCCTCGGAGTCGTAGACACCCGGTGTCAGGGTCTTCCCGCCGAGCTCCACGCCGATGGTCTGGGTCACGACGCGGCTTGCTGCGTCGTCGTATGCGGTGGTCAGATCGGTTTGGGCTTGGAGTGCTTCAGCGTCCGCCTGGTGCATCTCCCCGTTCACGACCCCCGGTGGGAAATTCGTCACAGACGCGTTCGGATGTGTCCCCAGATCCCCGTCGATGATGGTGAAGCCTGTGAGCGTGTTGGTCACCCCTTGGCCAGCGAGCACCGCGAAGCTATCGGCCGTTCGAAGATCGACGGGCAACTCAGCCGCATCCGCGATCAGAGGCTTGAGGCTGAACGCAGCTATCGCGAGGGCGACGGCGAGGGGCGCGGCCAGCCTTCTGAACGTGTACGCAGTTCGTAGGTTCCGTGCAGGGAGCATGCTGCCCTCCTGACCTCTCGGAACCGCTGGATCCCTGTGGTCTCCAGAAAGTGTTCCTACAAAGGGACTCGGGGGTCTTGGGGGAACCTTGAGGACCACACGCGAAGGTTCCCGAGCATCCCCTTGTGAACCAGTAGTTCTCCGCGGAAGGAGACTGAGCCTTGGAAGTCACCGCATCCGAGACGCGTGGACGCTCAGGTCGGGATGCGGTAGCGGAGGTACACGACACCCTTGCTGAGTCGGCGATCGTCCAGCAGCTCGAGCTCGGCGCGTGTGCCGCTCGGCAGCGCGGGCTTCCCTCCGCCGAGGAGGACAGGATGGATGAACAGGTGGCACTCATCGACCAGCCCGACCTTGAAAGCCTGCGCCGCGAGGTGCGCGCCTCCCACGGTGAGATCACCGGTGGCCGATGCCTTCATCTCGCGTACCGAGGCGGGGTCGAAGTCGTGCTCGAGCCGGGTCTTGGCGGTCGACACAGCGTCCAAGGTCGTGGAGTAAACGACCTTGTCCGCTGCCTGCCAGACGTTGGCGAAGTCGGCCCGGAGTTCCGACTGGGCGGCCAGGGCGGGGTCGGTCTCCCACACGGCCATCAGGTCGTACAGGCGCCGGCCATACAGGTACGTGCCGACGGGGCGCACGAGGTCGGTGATGAACGCGAAGAAGTCGTCCTCGGGCGGGGTCCAGTCGAAGCTGCCGTGCTCGTCCTCGATGTAGCCGTCGAGGGACACGTTCGTTACGTAGATCAGCTTGGCCATGGCGCTCCACCTCTGCTCTCAGTCGAGACGCAGGATCGTCTCCTCGATCTCCTCTCCGCGACCGCGAGCGAAGCCGCGATCGACGCCGATGCGTCGGAACCCGGCCTTTTCGAGAACCCGCAGCGATGCGGCATTGTCCGAGGCTGCGCGGGCGAACACAGGGCGTTCAGTGGTTATGGAGAGGAGGCCCTGGAGCGCGGCGCTGGCGATACCTCTGCCCCAGAGCGCCCGATCGATCCAATAGGTCACCTCGGTCCGGTCGTCGATCTTGAAGGAGCCGATGGTCCCGGCGAACGTTCCGTCGGCTTCGATGACGTGCTGCACGGCGCTCGGATCCTCACGTATGCGCGACATGTGGGCAAGGAAAGCGTGACGATCGGTCGGGTCTTCGGCGGTGAAGGCGGCCATCCGGACCGACTCCGGATCCTTCATCTGCTCGTAGATCGCATCGAGATCGGCGTCAACGAGCGGTCGCAGCGAGACGTGCATCCGGCGATGGTACGCGGCAGGACTGACGGCGATGCTGGCGGCCCCTCGGACGATCAAGATGCCCGCTGACCAGGCCATCGTTCGGTGGAGACGAGCGGACTCGAACCGCCGACCCCCTGCTTGCAAAGCAGGTGCTCTACCAGCTGAGCTACGTCCCCGTTGATCGATTCTAGCGACCGGCTCACGCGGGGCAGAGAGACTCGCCATGCGAGCCCACGTGAACCCAACTACCGCCCGACGGCAATACCCGGGAGAGCACGCTGTCGTCCTACCTGGAGAGCAGATGGTGGTGGAGATCAGGCGCTACCTGGGCAACACGCTCAGTGCCCACATCCATGACGCCTACCATGAGCACCCCAACTGTCACCTCGGCCGGATCTCGAGCGAGAACCGGCTCTGGTACGACTCCCTGGAGGAAGCCCGGTCAGACATGGGCTACGACGACTGCTCCTGGTGCATGGGCGGATCGGACGACCGCAGGTCGGTTGGGGCGAAGACGTCCATGACCCTCGAACTCTGACAATCGCTTCCAGCTACGCGAACGCAACCAGGATCTGGGTAGCGGCCGGAGGCCACCGTGAACCGGTTGCCGCCCTTCGCAGGGCGCTCTGACTCCTCCGTAGGGGGCGTTCAGGGCGACGGGGACTCGGACGGGGACTCGGATGGGGATGGGGATGGAGACGGAGATGGAGGTGTGGGGGACATCCCCGGCCTCCACTGAAGCACCGTTCCCCCGTTGGGAGCTCGGTCGTGACACGTGCGAGGGCACACGCGGCTCGTGTACACCGTCTGGACCCACCACCGATAGAACGAGCGATTCGCACCGAACGACAGGCGCTTCAGGCTGACCTGGACCGATGCACTCTGGCGAGAGGGTCGCCTCGTCTTGACCGCGCCGAGGTAGGAGTCGGGTCCGAAGGAGCGAGCTCGCCAGAGGGATCCCTGGAGCGCGGTGCCCGTGGAGCGAACCAGCAGGTAGAACTCGGGAGCCACCCCGCTTTGGGTGTCGAGCAGGACCATCAAGTAGCCGCGGTCCCACATCCGCGGAGTGGTCCACTCACCGAACGTGACGATCGTCCAGGTCGGCGGACCCGGCGCATGTGCCAGACGGACCTGTTTCACATCGAGCTTGCCTCGAGCGTCGTCCGGATCCAGGAAGTCGGTGTCATGCGCGCCGGCGACGACGGTCATCAACACGATCGTGACGAGCGCCGCCGCGAACGGCGCGGCGGCTCGGACGAAGCGCGGCCCGCTCACGCCCTGCCCCTTGCCACCCACACGGTGGTTCGCCACGCCGTGATCGCAGCGACGGTCAGCGCCCCGCCGACGAGGAGTGCAGGGAGTGCGTCGCCTGCCTCGGGAAACGTGAGCCGCGGATCGGGACCGGCGAGCGACCACGAGACGATGGCGGTGGCGGCGAGCACGAGGTTCCGGGTGAGCGCCACCCGCACGTCGATCGACGCACGTCCGAAGCAACCGCACGCAACACGGATGCCGTCACGCGCGGTGAGCCTCAGGAGCGCGATCGAGAAGACGACGACCGATGCGAGCGCGATCATCGCGGCCGCCCGCTGACGACCGAGGAGCGTGAGCGCCGGGACGAGGAACTCTGCCGCCGGAACGACCCACGCGGCCTGCTGCTCCGCTCGCCGAGGGAGCGCGTGCGCCGAGAGCGTGCGGCGCCACCTGCTCCATCCACTCAGCTTCGACGCCGACGCCCATGCGAACGACACCGCGAGGGTCGCGGCCGCCGCCTCGCCCCATCCACCCTGAGCACGCGAGACCGAGGCGGCGGCCGCGACCGCCACTCCCATCAGCGCGACCGCATTCGCGGCCCTCCTCACGCGTCCCGACATCGAGCTCAGGCGGTCGACGAGAAGCCCGCCGTCCTCGGGCCCCTTCGAGCGAGCGCCGACGAGCGGTGCCAACCCTCTCGCGAGCCCGAACGGGGTCATCACGAGCGCCCCCAGGAGGGGCCTGCCGGTGGACGCCGCGCCGACCGTCACGACCACGAGCGTGCCGTGGCCGAGGAACGTGAAGAAGCCGACACCCAGTCCGCCTCCGTAGAGGAACGCGGCGAGGGGGCGGCCGAAGTACGTACGCCACCAACCGGGCACCTGCCGCCGCAGTTGGGGTACGGGGATGCGGATCCCCGTGAGTTCACGCACGAGGTAGAGCACGGCGACCGCAGCGACGATCAGGAGGCCGGCCAGCCCCCACGGCGCACCGAGGAGGGCGCCGGCGGCGGCGACCGCGGCCCCGAAGGCGGCCGCGGTCGCCGCCGCCCCCGCGGCGTGGAGCGCCAGAGCGCCCACCCACCTCGTTCGCGTCCCGTACACGACGGGGCTGATGGTCTCCACCATCGACAGTCCTCAGGGGCCCCAGAGCGCGGACCAACCGGCGATCGCGGCGGCGATCGCCAGGGCTCCTGCCCCGACGTCGGTCAACACGGCTTGGTGAGCTCTCGGTACGTGATGCAGAAGACCTTGAACCCCGAGGGACAGTAGCCGCGCACGGCGTAGTCACCGTTGATCCGGATCCTCGAGCGCGAGCAGCAGTCCTGGATGTGGCGCAGCCGCCCGTAGCAGCAGCGGGTCCACCCCCCGCCGTATCGGGAATCGTTCACGAACGAGTAGACCTCGCGGGTCTTCTGCTCGCAGGTCTTGGAACGCTGCTGTGTGGCCGGGTCCCGGTAGAACTTCCCACGGTTGTCGACCGGGTATCCATACGTCGGGTGCACCGGGAAGCCGTACCGATCGGTCCGCGACAGCGGGGCGTACGGATGTGGACACGATCCCGTCGTGAACGTGTGGCCGCAGATGTGGTGTGCCTCCGCGCGGTCCGGCGCCAACGCCGTGGCGACGAGGGAGCCACCTGCCAGAGCCACGACGCCGCGGCCGACGCGCCCGAGGAACCCTCGCCGGCTGGTCCGCTGGGCGAGCGCCCGCTGCGCCCGCTCCATCGGCATCAGCTCGCCCACCGCTCGCCCTCCTCGCGCATCCGCCTGTCGGCCGTGTCCACCAAGCCCTCGACCTGCTCAAGGGTGTTCACGGTGCCTTTCGCTCGAACGATCCCCAGCTCGTCGAGAACGAGCAGGAACGGTGTGCCAGGAACCTCGAAGGTCCGCTCCGCATCGGGGTCGTGCACGATCTGCGGCACGAGGTCTGCCGAGCGGGCCGCGGCTGGCATCGCCGGAGCGACCTCGCGACAGACGATGCAGGTCGGCGACGAGAACAGGACGAGCCGTCGCCCGCCGGCTCCGCCGAGGATGAGCGATCCACCGTCGGCGTCGCGAGCCTCGACGGGAGGCAATGCCTCCCCGAGGGCCGGGCCTTCCGTGTCGATCTCCAGTGCCCCACGTGGACCGAGCCGGAGGTGCAGTGTCCCGACCTGTCGAGCCAGCGCCACCACGACCACGCACAGGACGATCAAGAGGACCCATTGCGCGACGAAGGCTGCCGTCCACCATCCGGTCATCGCATCGTCCAGGTCGGCTGCTTGCGTTCGTCCATGAACTGGATCAACGGGCTCCCGTCATCGGCCAGCCCCACGAGCGCACGGAGCTCGCCGTCGGCGTCGAGGAGCCGGAGGATGGGGAAGCCATCGGCCGCGAGGCCCAGGCGGATGCGCACCCGTCCCGCGCGATCGTACAAACCGAGCGTCGGCGATCCTTGGTCCGCCAACGTGTACCGATGGCTCACCTCATCCCCTTCGACGTGAGCGCCGAGCGTGGGCGACGCGTCCGAGGCCAGACCGAACTTGGCGCGGATCTTGCCGTTCCGGTCTCCGAACGCCAGGCTTGCGGAACCGTCGGTGGACAGTCCGAGCGTCGCCCGGACCTTGCCGTTCTCGTCGCCGATCGCGAGCCCTGCGGAACCGTCCGACGAGAGCCCGAAGCGAGCGCGAACCTGGCCTTCGGGGTCCAGCATCGAGAAGAACGGAGACTCGTCGTTCGACAGACCGATCCGTAGCCGAACCCGCCCCGCAGCATCCAGGACCTCGAACTCCTCGGCTCTGATGACACGTTTCTTCATCGGATGGTTGAACACCGGGACGGTAGGCGTCGCTCTATCGTCGCCCGCGGGAGCGTCCTACACAAGCAAGGCACGAGCACGGGCGGGTGCCGGGCGGGAGTCGAGTCCTGGCCGGAGAACGGCCTGAGGGCCCGGAAAGTGAGAAACCGCCGGAACCCGAGGGCTCCAGCGGTCTCTCAACGCGAACCATACGGGTCCCCCCGGTCGGCCGTCAAGCGAGCCTCGTCGGTTTTGTCACTCTTTGTCCCCAGGGCGAAGGAGCTCGCGTCGCATCACGCACGCTCGGAGCCGGTCCGGCCGCGGCGCCACGCCGATCCCGGGCCCCGTGGGGACCGCCATCGTGCCGTCGGGCGCGAGCTCGAAGGGCTCGGTCAGATCGTCGTGGAAGTAGCGAGCCGACGCGCTCGTGTCGCCGGGAAGCGTGAACCCGGGCAGGGCCGCCAGGGCGAGGTTGAGGGCCCGGCCCACCCCCGTCTCCAGCATCCCGCCGCACCACACTGGGACGCCTCGCTCGAGGCAGAGATCGTGGATCCGCTTCGCCTCGAGCACCCCGCCGACCCGTCCCTGTTTGATGTTCACGATCCGGCACGCACCGAGATCGAGCGCAGCGGCCGCGTCGGCGGCGGACCGGATGGATTCGTCGAGGCAGAGGTCGGTCCGCAGGAGAGCCTGCAGCTCCGCGTGGCGGAGGAGGTCCTCGTGATGGAGGGGTTGCTCGATCATCAGGAGATCCGCGTCGTCCATCGAGCGGAAGATGTCCGCGTCGGCGAGCGAGTACGCGGCGTTCGCGTCGACCGACAAGAGGATGCCCGGATGAGCGTCGCGGACGGACCGGACGCGATCGACGTCGACCCCCGGTTCGATCTTGAGCTTGATGCGCCGGTAGCCCTGCTCCAGGTAGCTGCTCACCTGCTCGAGGAGCGCATCGGTCGAGGATGCGATCCCGATGCTCACGCCGCACTGGACGCGGTCACGCTCGGCGCCGAGCCACGATGCCAGGGACGCTCCGCTCGCCCGCAACTCCGCATCGACGAGGGCATCGAGCAGGGCTGCCTTGGCCATCGGGTTGCCGCGGACCTCGGCGAACTCGCGCTCCACGGCGGCGGCGTCCAGGTCGCCCCCACGGAACAAGGAGGGCACCAAGAAGTCACGGAGCGCGAGCCATGCTCCCCCGTTGAACTCGCCGCTGAAATCCGGCTGCGAGTCGGCGACGCACTCCCCCCAGCCCTCGGCGTCGTCGGTCTCCACGCGAGCCAGGATGCAGCGCTTGTCGCTCATCTCTCCGAAGCTGGTCCGGAACGGGCGAACGAGCGGCAACTCGACGAGCAGCAGCTCGACGACCCGAACGCGGCTCACGGTGTTCCCTCGGGCACCAGCACATACGCGGAGCGGTTCCGGTCGAAGGCGCTGACGATCAGGCCGGCGCCGAAGCACCCCTCCAGGGCGTCGGCGACGGCGTCACGCCAGCGAGACGCCAGATCGGCGTCTCGCTGGCGTAGCTCGGAGTGCTCGCGCGGCACCTCGACGGTCCCGCCTCCGGCCGAGGGCGCCGCCCCGACCACCGGGACGGGAGCGTCGGGATCGCCATCGGCCGCCAACACGGTCGGGAGCCCGGCGGGCACGGCCCTCGGAGCGGGATCCGGATCGAGATCCCAGCGGACCACGAGGCGATCGGTGCGATCGCCTCGATTGATGTCGTCCGTCATCTCCCCGTAGAAGGCGCGCCCGAACCGATCGGCGACGGCGCCGAGCTTCCCGAGGTTGAGCCACGCGTTCCGCGCGACGAGGGGATCGAACGTCCATCGAGCCACATGGATGCCCTGATCCAGCGCCTGCGCGCGTTGACCGAGTTTCAGCGCGTACCCGACGCCGCGATGGCGGCGTTCGGGAAGGGCGGCGAGCATGTGCGAGTGGACGTGGAGCCCTTCCTCGTCCACGCCGGCCCATCCCAAAACGAATCCGACCAGGCGTTCGTCGACGTAGGCGCCCAGCGGGACGTTCCCGCTGTGCGCCAGCGCGGTGACCACCTCTCGCGGCGGCAGTTGGAACGGACCCCAGGTGGCGACCATGATCCCGATCGCGTCATCGAACTGGTCGAGCGAGGAGAGGGGGCGGAGATCTACGTTCGCCGCCTCGGCCGCCGAGCGGGCGAGGGCCCACGCCGGTCCCGGCTCGTCCACTCGCGCGAGTCTATCGGCGGTGCCGGCCGCGTTCGTCCCTCACCCGACGCCGGGCACCAGAAAGGCCCGCCGGCCGGCGGGCCCTCCGGGAAACTGGCGACCTCGGCTACCCGCCGGCCGGCGGCGGCAGCTCCTGCCACTCGACGTCGTCCAGGTCCTCGCCCCGGCGTCGCTTCATGAACTGGACGACGGCGGCGACGATCGCGCCGATGAACGCGAGCTTCAGGAGCTTCCGGAAGAAGCCGCCCTTCTTCTCCGTGCCTTCCGTGTCGTCTCCCACGAGAAACAGCCTCCTATCGGGTCAGTGGGCCTGGATGGACTTGAACCATCGACCTCTTCCTTATCAGGGAAGCGCTCTAACCGAGCTGAGCTACAGGCCCGAGGGCCCCGAGCCCCTTGCCGCAGGGTAGACAGGCCTCCGAAACCCTGTCAATCCGAGAGTGGGTCAGTCACGTCGGTCGGCGAGCGTGACTTCCACTCCGCCGACGATGTCGCTGATCAGGTTGTACATCACGGCCACGAACACGTTGATGAACGACCAGATCACGACCCCGACGCACCCCGCGAAGAACAACCACGTGAAGACCTGCCCGCTGTCGATCTGGATCGGGTCCGCGCCTCGAGTACTGACTTGCCCTGTTGGTGAGATACCCGTGCCCGACGGGAAGATCGTGCCGAGAAGCTGTTCCAACGAGTCGATCACGCCGCTCGCGGACAAGATCACCCAGATGATCGCGAGGGCCAGATAGACCACCAGGAACACGCAGAAGTAGAAGATCAGTGAGAACTTCAGGACGGAGACCGGGCCGACCCGCCTGATCTCGACGCGCGTCCGGCGCGCTCCCCGCTTGGGCAGTCGCGTCTCGACGGGCGCCCTGACGATCGTGGACGGCCACGGCGCTTCGGGAGGAAGGGCGTCGAGCGGCGGCGCGAGCTCCTCTTCGCCCGGGAACGGATCCGCGTCGGGGAGATCCTCGGGGTCGAAGCCCGTATCCGGCTCCGGTTGCGTGGTGGGGTTCGGCTGCCGCATGGGTTCCTCGATCATCTGGGACTGGATTGGGTCGCTAGCGTACGCCCGCCCACGGCCGAGCGGGGGGATGTTCACCCACGCAGGGAGCGTCACCCCGACCGCCTCCCACACACGCACGTGCCCCACGAGCAGGGCGGCCGCGAAGAGCGGTGCGAGGACGCCTCCGGCGAGGCTCACGTCCTGCTGGAACAGCAGGGCACCGGCTCCGATCGCGCAGCCGACGGCACCCAGCACGACGTCGGTCGTCTGTCGCGGGAGACGAGGCCGAAGCGCCACCACGACGTAGGCGGCCGCCACGAACGCGACGACCTCGACCAGGAAGCCGAGTCCGATGCTCATGGGAAGCGCAGACATCATCGCAGTAACGCCGCACGGTGCCCCTCGGTTCCTCGGCCCGTTCCTTGGTGGGTTCCTGAGACGGAGGCCCTACTCCTCCATCTGCATGATCACGGGCGCGAGCGCGACGACGAGGGCGCCTTCCTCGACACGCATCGTGCGGACGCCCTGGCTGGATCGGCCCACCCTGCGGATCTGCTCGGCCGGCACCCGGATCACGGTCCCGCTCGAGGAGATCGCGAAGAGGTCCTGCTCCTTCGAGCCCACGAACGCGCCGGCGAGGAGGCCGGTCTTGTTCGTGATCTGGTGACCGATGACGCCCTTCCCGCCGCGACCCTTCACGGGGTAGTCCTTGAGTGGCGAGCGCTTTCCGTAGCCCTGCTGCGACACGCTGATCATCTCCTCGCCGTCCGACGCGAGGCTGAGCGAGATGACCTCGTCGTCCTCGGCCAGCCGCATCCCGATCACGCCGGCGGCCGCCCGCCCCATCGGGCGCGCGAGCGTCTCCTTGAACCGTATCGCCTGTCCCTTCCGCGAGACGAGGAAGACCTCGTCCTTCCCGTCGGTCAACTTCACGTCGATCAGCTCGTCTCCGGGCTTCAGGTTGATCGCCGCGAGACCGGTACGCGCCGATTCGTAGTCGGAAAGGGGCGTCTTCTTCACCATCCCCTTCTTCGTGGCGAAGAGCAGGAAGCGCTTCGGGTCGTACTCCTTCAAGTGGAGGACCGCGGAGACGCGCTCGTCGCCCGCGATGGCCACCCCGGGGAGGTTGGCCGCGTACAGCCCGCGCGCCGTCCGCGAGGAATCGGGCACCTCGTGCACCTTGACCCGGTAGACCTTGCCCTTCGTCGTGAAGAACAGGAGCCAGTTGTGGGTGGTCGTCGTGAAGACGTCCGCCACGACGTCCTCTTCCTTCAGGGTTGCTCCGCGCACGCCCCGGCCGCCCCTGCCTTGGCGGCGGAACGTGTCGATGGGCACCCGCTTCACGTAGCCGGCCCGGCTGACGGTGATGACGACGTCCTCCTCGGCGATGAGGTCTTCGATGTCGAACGAACCCTCGTCGGCCTTGATCTGGGTCCTCCGGGGGTTCCCGTGCTTCTGCTTGATCTGCAGGATCTCGTCCTTGATCACGCCGCGGATCTTCTTCGGGTCCTTCAGGAGCGCCTTCAGGTACTTGATCTTCGCGAGCAGCTCCTTGTGCTCCTCTTCGAGCTCGGTCCGGGCGAGTTTGGTGAGCCGGCGCAGCGGCATGTCCAGGATGTGGTTCGCTTGGATCTCCGAGAGCTTGAACTTCGTCATCAGCCTGGTGCGCGCCTGCTCCGCATCCTGGGAGCCCCGGATCACCTTGATGACCTCGTCCAGGTGGTCGAGGGCGATCAGGAGGCCTTGGACGATGTGGTCGCGCTCCTCGGCCTTACGAAGGTCGTAGCGGGTCCGGCGGGTGACGACGTCGATCTGGTGGTCGACGTAGTAGCCGATCATCTCGGCGAGGTTCAGCGTGCGGGGAACCCCGTCGACCAGCGCCAGCATGATCACGCCGAAGGAGTCCTGGAGCTGGGTGTGCTTGTAGAGCTGGTTGAGCACGACCTGGGGGTTCGCACCTCGCTTCAGGTCGATCACGAGCCGCATCCCCGCTCGGCCCGATGAGTGATCCTTCAGGTCGGCGATGTCCTTCACCTTGCCGGCGCGGTAGAGCTCGGCGATCTTCTCCGCCAGTCGTGCCTTGTTCACCTGATACGGCAGCTCCGTGATGACGATGCGCGCCCGGCCGCCCGACCCTTCCTCGACCGAGGACACGGCGCGGATCTTGATCGAACCTCGCCCGGTCTCGTACGCGTCTCGGATGCCGTCACGACCCATGATGATCGCGCCCGTCGGGAAGTCAGGTCCCTTGACGAATTTCATGAGGTCCTTCGGCGTCGCCTCGGGTTCCTCCAGGTAGTGGACGACCGCGTCGATCACCTCGCCTAGGTTGTGCGGCGGGATGTTCGTGGCCATCCCGACCGCGATCCCGCCCGAGCCGTTCACCAGTAGGTTGGGGAAGCGCGAGGGAAGGACCACCGGCTGCTCTTCGTAGCCGTCGTAGTTGGGGACGAAGTCGACCGTTTCGGAGTCGATGTCGCGGAGCAACTCCATCGCCGTCGGCGCCAACCGCGCCTCCGTGTAGCGGGATGCCGCAGGTGGGTCGCCGTCGACGGATCCGAAGTTGCCGTGCGGATCGATCAACGGGTGCCGCAGCGAGAAGTCCTGCGCCATGCGGACCAAGGCGTCATAGATCGGCGCCTCGCCGTGCGGGTGGTACTTCGCCATGACGCCGCCCACGACGTTGGCGGACTTGCGGTGCGGTCGATCGGGCCGCAGGCCCTGCTCGAGCATCGACCAGAGGATCCGGCGGTGGACCGGCTTCAGCCCGTCGCGAACCTCCGGCAGCGCGCGCCCGACGATGACGGACATCGCGTAGTCGAGGTAGGACCTCTGGATCTCCTCCTCGAGCTGGACGGGCTCGACGCGGCCCGCGAACAATCCTTCCTGCGACATATCCCCCCTACACGTCCAGGTTCTGGACGTACTTCGCGTTGGTCTCGATGAACTCCTTGCGGGACGGCACGTCTTCGCCCATCAGGATCGTGAAGAGGCGATCGGCTGCGGTCGCGTCCTCGAGCGTCACCTGCAGCAGCGTGCGCCGCTCGGGGTCCATCGTGGTGTCCCAGAGCTGGTGCGCGTCCATCTCGCCGAGGCCCTTGAAGCGCTGCGGGTCGAGCTTCTTGTCCCCGTTCCCGTTCTTCTTCCGGAACGCATCCCATTCGCGCTCCGTGTAGAAGTACTGCTCCGCCTTGCCGTTCTTCAGCATGTAGAGCGGCGGTTGCGCCAGATACATGTAGCCGGCATCGATCAGCTGGGGCATGTTGCGGAAGAAGAAGGTGAGCAGAAGGGTGCGGATGTGCGCGCCGTCCACGTCGGCGTCGGCCATCAGGACGATGCGGTGGTATCGAGCCTTGTCCAGTTCGAACTCGTCGCCGATCCCGGTCCCGATCGCGGTGATCAGCGCCTGGATCTCGATGTTCTCGAGGATCTTGTGCAGCCTCGCTTTCTCGACGTTCAGGATCTTCCCTCGGATCGGCAGGATCGCCTGGGTCGCCGGGTCGCGCGCCTGCTTGGCGCTGCCTCCGGCGGAGTCACCCTCGACGATGTAGAGCTCGCAGGCAGCCGGGTCGCTCAGCTGGCAGTCGGCCAGCTTGCCGGGGAGCGACCCGCCCTCGAGGAACGACTTGCGGCGCGTCAGATCGCGCGCCTGCTTGGCCGCCATCCTCGCCTTGGCCGCCGCCAGCGTCTTCTGCACGATCCGGCGCGCCTCGGTCGGGTGCTCCTCGAGCCACTCGGCCAGCTGCGCGTTCACCGTCGTCTCCACGAACGAACGCATCGATGCGTTGCCGAGCTTGGTCTTGGTCTGGCCCTCGAACTGCGGGTTGCGGAGCTTGACCGACAGGATCGCGACCAACCCTTCGCGCACGTCCTCCCCGATCAGGTTGTCCTCCTTCTCCTTGAGGAGACCCTTGGCCCGGGCGTAGCGATTCAGGACGTTGGTGAGCGACTTCTTGAGGCCTTCCTCGTGCATGCCGCCTTCGTGCGTGTTGATCGTGTTCGCGAACGAATACACGGACTCCGAGTAGCCCGCCGTCCATTGCAACGCGAGCTCGACCTCCGCGTCCTCGGCCTTGTCGCCGATCGCGATGACCCGCGTGATCGCGTCCTTGCCGGTAGCGAGATGCTTCACGAAGTCGACGAGCCCGCCGTTGTACCTGAACACGTCCTTGTGGACCGGCTTCTCGCGCTCGTCCACGAGCTGGATCTCGAGACCCGCGTTCAGGAACGCGAGTTCGCGGAGCCGGTCCGTGAGCTCCGAGCGCTTGAACTCGATCTCCTCGGTGAAGATCTCGGCGTCGGGCCAGAATCGGATCGATGTGCCGGTCTTCTTGGTGGCCTTCCCCTTCAGGAGCTTCGACGTGGAGCGCCCGCGCGCGTACGCCTGGGTCCACGAGAAGCCGTCGCGTTGGACCTCCGCGGTCATCTTGGCCGAGAGCGCGTTCACCACGGAGACGCCGACCCCGTGGAGACCTCCCGAGATGCTGTAGCCGCCGCCGCCGAACTTGCCTCCGGCGTTCAGGGTCGTGAGCGCGACCTCGACCGCGGGACGGCGATCCTTGGCCTTGGGGATCGGCTTGACCGGGATCCCGGCACCGTCGTCGTGGACCGACACGCTGTTGTCGGTGTGGATCGTGACGACGATCTTGGTGGCGCGGCCGGCCATCGCCTCGTCCACGGCGTTGTCCACGACCTCGTAGACGAGGTGGTGCATGCCACGGGAGCTGGTGGTACCGATGTACATCCCGGGGCGGAGCCTGACGTGCTCGACGCCCTCGAGGACCTGGATGTTGTGCGCGTCGTAGGTGTCTTTCTTCGCCTTCGCGGTGGCCAATCGTCCTCCTGTCGGTGCCCCGCGCAGGCCGCCCCACGCATCGGAGCTTGGGGGCGCGCGAGGGGCGTCGCACGTACCCTCAGATTCTACCAATCAGAGGTGACTCGAACGGCGTTTCGACTCGCCGAATTCGGCCGTCTACCTGCGGTTTCGCACGATGATCCGGACCGCGGTGACCTGGTCGCCGCCCAGCGCTTCGTCGGCCCGGCGACGGATCTCCTCGTGGAGGAATCGGGCCTGCGCCCCCCAGGGTCCGGAGGTCGCGGTCACGGTCAGGACACCGCCTTCGAGGGTGGCCGGTGCGGTCTCCGACGCGAGCCTCTCCCCCACCACGGACGACCACGCGGCGGCCAGCTGCGCCACGGGCATGCCACGCGCGAAGATCTGATCGGCCATCAGGTTGTCGATCACGTCGCCGAGCTCGACCGGCTCCGAGCTCGGATCGCCGCTGCGCCGCCGGAACCCCTTCGCATTCGGCATGTCAGGACCTCACCGTCACCACGCCGGCTTCGACCTGCCAGACCGCGGACGAGGCCGACGGCACGTCGGCCTCGTCCGCGACGCTGATCACGACCTGGCCACCACGATCGGCGAGGCGTTGCGCGATCCGGTCTCGGCGGCTCGGGTCGAGGGCGCTGAAGGGATCGTCGACGAGCAGGAGCGGTGGCTCGCCGGTCTCGGCCGCGACCGCCGTCGCGAGTCCGAGACGCAGACACAACGCCGCCGCCCATGTCTCGCCGTGAGATCCGAACGCCCGGGCCCCGAGGTCTCGGACCGCCAACGTGAGGTCGTCGCGGTGCGGCCCGACGAGCGACGTCCTGCGGACCAGCTCGTCGGCTCGGCGCGCCGCCAGTTGCTCACGGAACGCTTCCTCGGCCGACCCGCGTCCGGCCACGTTGGGCGCGTAGGCGACCAGGAGCCCGTAGCCGGAGAGCTCTTCGAACTCGAGGGAGGCGCCGGTGGCGAGGCGCGCGACGGCTTCGCCGCGCGCCTCGATCACCGGCACCCCGGTACGGATCAGCTCTTCGTCCCACGCATCCATCCCCGGCGGGCCCCCGCGGCCGCCCTCCCATTCCTTGAGGAGGCGGTTCCGCTGGCGGAGCGCGCGGTCGTAGGCGGATGAGATCCCGTCCTTCAACGGCCAGAGCGCGACGAGCGCCTCGTCCATGAGATCACGACGCTTCGAGGGGTCGCCGATCACCACCGGCAGGTCGAACGGACCGAACAACACCGACCGAACCTGTCTCCGGAGCTCGCGCTTGCGCCGGAGAGGGCTCTTGTTCAGTTTCACGCGGCTCGCCCCCTTGCGCGGGATCTCCACCTCGACCAGGGCTCGTCCTTCCTTCCCCTCGAACTCGCCCCGTGCGTATCCCACCTCGGCGCCCTCACGGACGAGCGGAGCGTTCGACGAAGTCCGGGGGGAACGGAGGGAGTACAGGAAGAACATCCCTTCGAGCAGATTGGTCTTCCCCTCCCCGTTCGGTCCGACCACCACGACCAACCCTTCGGGGATCCGATCGACGGCCGTCCGCCGATGGTTCCGGAAGTCCAGAAGCTCGAGCCACTCCAGGCGCATCCGAGCCCGCGTTCGCTGAGCGCGTCAGCCGACCGCAGCGGGGAGCCGGACCGGCATCACCAGGTAGGTGAGCTCGTCGCCCTCGCCGCGGATGACGCCCGGCTTCAACCCGTCGCGGACGTCGATCCGCACGCTTTCACCGGTCGCCGCGGTCAGACCGTCGACCAGGTACTGGGGGTTGAACGCGGCGGTCATGTCCTCGCCCTCGTATCGAGCTTCGACGGTCTCGACGGCCTGTCCGAGATCGGGACTCGAGGACGAGAGCTTCACCCCGAGGGCGTTGAACTCCACGCGCACCGGCGTCGTGTCGCGCGCGAGCAATCCGACGCGGCGGACGGCCTCCAGGAACTGCTGCCGCGAGATCGTGAGACGGCTCTCGTAGGTCTCCGGGAGGAGTTGCCGGTAGTTCGGGAACTCGCCCTCGATCAGGCGCGACGTGAGCGTGAGAGAGCCGACGCGGAACGCGATCTGGGATCCGTTGGTGAATGCCTCGACCTCCGCCTTCTGGTCGACCGCGGCACGTCCGGCCTCGGTCAGCGCTCGCTCCGGCACGATCGCCTTCGCCTCTCCGTCGGCCGTGGCGACCAGATCCCGCACCGCGAGCCGATACGAGTCGGTGGCGACCAGCACGACACCCTCCCGGCTGATCTCGAGCAAGACACCCGTGAGCACCGGGCGGGCTTCGTCGCGGGATGCCGCCCTCGCCACCTGTGCAACCGCCTCGGCGAAGGCCCCCGGCTCCGCCGTGATCGCGGTCCCGGACGGGTCCTGCACCCCCGGGAAGTCGTCCGCCGGAAGGAGGCGGAGCGCCCCCTCGTATGCGGCACACCGGATATGAGCCTGTGACTTGTCGGTCTCGAAGTCCACCGGCGCCTCGGACAACGACTTCACGGTGTCGGCGAGCAACCGGGCCGGCACCAGCGCCGTGCCGGCTTCTTGCACCTGCACACCGATCGCGAGCTTGGCCGAGACCTCCAGGTCGGTCGTGGTGAGGGTGAGAGTGCCGTCCTCCGCCGCCTCGAGCAGCACGCCGGTCAATGCGGGGATCCCAGGGCGCGATGAGACACCACGCTGGACGGTCTGGAGCGCCTCCGAGAGGTCGTCACGGTCGCATCGGAACTTCATCGTTCACCCTCCTGATGCTCTTAGGTTCTTTCTAGAAGGAAGCAGTAGTAGGGGCGGTGGGAATGTGCATGAGTGGTCGGTCTGCGCAGCGTAGCGGGGCCGACCGACATGTGGACGGACGGTGGAAGATCTCTGTCGCTCTCCCACGCCTTTCGATCGCGGGTCCCTCCGGGGACTGTTTCCGCAACGATATCCACAGACATCACACCAACCCGCGAACACGGCTGCGGATGATCCGCGTGAGGTCCTGCACCTGGCGGAACGTGTCGTCGCGAGACCGCATCTCGTCCTCCACTTTCTTGATGCCGTGGAGGGCAGTGGTGTGGTCGCGGCCGCCGAAGATCTCGCCGATCTTGACGAGCGAGAGGCCCGTGCACTCGCGCATCAGGTACATCGCGATGTGTCGGGCCTGTGTGAGAGGCCGGGATCGGGACTTCGAGACGAGGTCGCCTGTCGACAACTGGAAGTACGTCGCCGTCTCTTCGAGGATCAGAGGCGGCGGGATCTCGTGCTCGGTCTGAGGGATCAGGTCCTGCAGGGCACGCTCGGCGAGCTCGATGTCGATGGGCTGCCGAGTGAGCTCCGACCAGGCCACCACCCGGACGAGCGCGCCTTCGAGCTCGCGCACCGATTGGTCGAACTTGGACGCGACGAACTCGATCACCTCGGGGAGAACCGCCGGGATGTTCTCGCGCTCCGCCTTCAACTGAAGGATCGCGATCCGGGTTTCGAGATCCGGCGGCTGGACGTCGACGCACAGCCCCCATCGGAACCGGCTGACCAACCGGTCTTCCAGGCCGGAGAGCTCGTGCGGTGGGCGATCTGACGCGATCACGATCTGGCGGCCGGCGCCGTGCAGGTGGTTGAACGTGTGGAAGAACTCGGTCTGCGTCTCTTCACGTTTGGCCAGGAACTGGATGTCGTCGACGAGCAGGATGTCGACCTCGCGATACTTGTGACGGAAGGCGTCGCCCTGCCGTTCACGCACGGCCTTGATGAACTCCGTCACGAACTGTTCGGAGGTCACGTACTTGATCCGCGTGTCCGGCATCAGTCGCCAGATGTGATGACCGATGGCGAGGAGCAGGTGTGTCTTGCCGAGGCCGGTGCCACCGTAGATGAAGAGCGGGTTGTACGCGGTCGACAGCGGCGCCTCGGCGACGGCCATCGCGGCCGCATGCGCGAACCGACTGGACGGGCCCGGCACGAACGCGTCGAAGGTGTAGTTGGGGAACGGGAGTCCGGGCGCTCCGAGCGGCGGCCTCCCCACGGTGGGCGTTGCGATCGGCGGCGCGCCGATCGCCGCGTAGGCGGCCGGCGGCGTGGCGGCGAGATCCACCAGGGGGCCTTCCTCGTGGCGGATCGCCTCGTCCACTTCCATCTCGATCTTCACCGGGCGACCGAACGCTCGCTCTGCAGCTTCTTCGATAAGCCCAAGATGATTGTGCTGCAACCGCTCTCTGACGAACTGACTAGGGACGGCCAGCGAAAGGACCTCCTCGCGGAGTCCGATCGGACGCACGTCGGTGAACCACATGAGGAACGTGGTCTCCGGGAGGTCGCTGCGCGCTCGATCGAGAACGGCCGACCAGGTCCGCCGCGCTTCCTGATCAGGTAATGCCACAGCCATCTGAGATTCCACAGACCCTTTCCACACCGGTGGATAACCGACATCCGGGGGCGTCGCGGGGTCGGAGATCGCCGGGGGCCCCATCACCCCGGGGAAGTGCGGGCCGGACTATAGCACCGGGTTTTTCCACAACGCGAGCGGCGAGTGGCGTCTTGACGCACTTTCTCTTGTCAACCCCTCCACCCTGGGATGTTTCCGTATACTTCCTGCTTCGGTCGGCGAGCAGCCGGCCTTCCTTTTCGCAAGGGATTCCGAGATGGCCAAAGGCAAGCGCACCTACCAGCCGAACACCCGCCGCAGGGCGAAGACCCACGGCTTCCGTCTGCGGATGCGCACGCGGGCAGGCCGAGCGATCCTCGCCGCGAGGCGACGCAAGGGCCGCAGCCGCCTGTCCGTCTCCGGCTGAGCGATACGTGCGCACCCCGGCGATCCAGAGGGTGTTCCGCGATGGCCGGCCGGTGCACGGGAGGCGAGTGGTCTTGTTCGTCGCCCGCGGGTCGGGTGGATCGGCGCTGGTCGCCGGCAAGAAGGTGGGCGGGGCGGTTCAGCGGAATCGAGCCCGTCGGGTGCTCCGTGCGGCGCTCCGCGAGGTCGCGCCGCGAGGCGTCGAAGGTCACGACGTCGTCCTGGTGGCTCGTGAGACCATCCGGGACGCACGAACCCAGGATCTGATCGAGGAGATGACCGAGCTGCTCGAGCGCGGAGAGATGCGCCCATGACGTCCGTCCGAGGCATCCTTTGGGTGGCCGGCGCTCCAGCGCGGTGGCTACTTCTCGGCGCGATCTCGCTCTATCGCCTGACGCTCTCCGGGTGGCTGGGCGGGCAGTGCCGGTTCTCCCCCACGTGTTCTCGCTATGCGGAAGAGGCGATCAGGGATCACGGAGCCGTCAAGGGGTCGTTCTTGATGGTCCGACGTGTGCTTCGGTGCAATCCATTCGGACGAGGTGGGCTCGACCCAGTTCCGCCGGGACGTGGCCACAAGCCTGTGGCGGGTGGCTCACCCCACCTCAAGTATGACACCGCCATACAAAGTGTGACGCAACGGGCAACGAAGCGGGGTCAGAGCCATGCTCGCTGAGATCGGGCCGTTCCAGGCGCTGCTCGATGCGATCGGGTGGCTGCTCGCCCGGCTCTACGACTTCACCGGGAACTTCGGCTTCGCGATCATCATCCTCACGATCGTCTTCCGTATCGTGCTGCTCCCCCTCGGCATCAAGCAGATCAAATCGATGCAGGCCATGCAGGCACTGCAACCCAAGATCAAGGAGATCCAGAAGAAGTACAAGGGGAACAAGCAGAAGGTCCAAGAGCAGACGATGAAGCTCTATCAGGAGTACGGGGTGAACCCGCTTGGGGGCTGCCTGCCCCTCCTCCTGCAGTTCCCCATCCTCATCGCGATGTATTCGGTCATCCGTGCGCCTGTGCCGTTCCCCCAGGACCCGGACACCCCGGGCGTGGTTCAGTACCACAACAACCACCTCCCCGAGGATTCGCAGCTGTTCATCGACGTGACTCACCCCAACCACGATGGGATGCACTTCCTCTTCATGAACCTCCAGTGCTCGGCGCAGACCGCAGGCAAGACCGTCCCAGTGCTGAACACCGAGCGGAAGCCGAGCGGCGACACCCTCGAGTGTGGGGACTCGGGCGCGGATCGTATCCCCTACTTCGTGATGCTGGCGTTCATGATCGCCACGACGTTCTACTCCAGTCGCCAAACCCAGAAAGCTACGCCTGCCTCGGCCCAGAACTCCCAGACGCAGATCATCACGAAAGTCATGCCGGTGATGTTCGGAATCTTCGGATTCCAATTCCCGGCCGGCCTGGTGCTCTATTGGACGGTGTCCAACCTCTTCCAGATCGGCCAGCAAGCCGTGATGCTCCGGCTCGGTCACATCGGGCCGGAGGCGATGGACCGTCGCATCGCGGACGCCAAGGCGAAGGCCTCCTCGAAGCCTGACAAGCCGCGGAGTGGCTTCATGGGGAAGATGATGGAGCGGGCCGACCAGGAGCGGAAGCGCCGTCAGGGCAACGACCCGCCACCCCTACGGAAACCTCCACCCCGTACTCCGGGCAAGGGGCAGACCGGGACGGGCAAGGGGCAGACCGGGACGGCGAGAGGGACGAAGGGAGGCTCGGGACGGCCGAAGCGGTCCGGTCCGAACCGACCGAAGCGGTCCGGGAGGTAGGAAGAAGATGGAACAGGAGCCGGGCGTGCCCAGGCGTGACCAGGAGGACCGTTCACCGGACGTGGATGATGCCGACCTCGAAGAGCAAGCGGACGCGGTCGCCGACTTCGTCGAGGAGCTCCTCGAGCGGATGGGGATCGACGCGATCGCGGAACCCACGACACACCGGGGTCACGTCTACATCGATATCGTCGACGGGCCGGAAGACGACATGGCGTTGCTGATCGGGCGGCACGGACAGACGCTGGACGCCATCCAGGAGCTGGCCCGCACCTCGGTCGGACGGCGCCTCGATGATCGGATCCGGGTCCTGGTCGACGTCGGCGACTACCGCAAGCGCCAGGAAGAGCGCCTGGTCGAAGGAGCCCGAGAGGTCGCAGAGCGTGTCCAGAGAACCGGTTCGGAGGAGCAGCTGGACCCGATGAACGCCTATGAGCGCAAGCTGGTCCATGATGTCGTGGCCGAGTTCGAGGGCCTGGAAAGTATCTCCGAAGGTGTTGACCCCGATCGATTCGTGGTGGTGCGCCCCGCATAGAGCCGCCGGAGGAGCTCGCATCCTCGAGAGGCCGTGTTTCACGTGAAACATGAGGGTTGGACTCCCGAAGAGCTTTCGCCGACGCAGCGCGCGAGCCTCGTTCTCTACGAAGAGCTGCTTCTGAGTCAGGCGATCCCCCGCGGGATCGTGGCCGCCTCTGACAGTGGGCAACTCCGCACCCGACACATCCTGGACAGCCTCCGAGCGGTGCCCCACATCTCAGGCGACGCCGAACGGATCGTCGACCTCGGCTCCGGGGCCGGGCTCCCTGGGCTTCCGATCGCCGTGGTGCGACCCGACCTGGAGGTCACCCTGGCCGAATCTCGACAGGTCAGAGCGGCGTTCCTCGAGCTGGCGGTCGAGAGGCTGCGCCTACCGAACGTGCGCGTGTTCCCAGAGCCCGCGGAGGGCCTCGCGCCAGGATTCGATGTGTGCTTGGCGAGGGGGTTCGGGGATGCCTCACGCACCTGGGAGGTCGCCCGGGCCCTCCTGCTTCCCGAAGGGGAACTCCTCTATTGGGCCGGGCGGACGTTCGCGTTCGATGACGCGCCCCCAGGCGCCTCCGCGAGGGCTGCTGGGGAAGCGGCTCTTGAAAGCGGCGGGCCCATCGTTATCATGACCCGACAGTGAGCAAGGCTTCCGCCGGCACGTCTCAACCCGTGGAGACTTCTCCTCCTCACGCCCCGTCTCCTGCCAAGCCCAAGCGCGCATCGAGGAGGCAACAACCCGTCGTACCCGAGGTCCCGGGAAAGGCCCGGATCATCGCGATCGCGAACCAGAAGGGCGGGGTGGGGAAGAGCACCACGGCCGTCAGTCTCGGCGCCGCGCTCGCGGACATCGGCTTCCGGGTGCTGGTGGCGGACCTCGACCCGCAGGGGAACGCGTCCACCGGGATGGGCATCCGCCACGACGCTCGCGAGGTGTCGGTGTATGACGTCGTCGTCTCGGAAGCCGAGATCGAACGAGCCATCGTCCCCACCCCCGTGGAGCGCCTGCACGCGATACCCGCCACGATCGACCTGGCCGGGGCTGAGATCGAGCTCGTGTCCCAGTTCTCCCGCGAATCCCGTCTGAAGAAGGCGCTCGAGCCGGTTCGGGAGGGTGTGTATGACTTCATCCTTCTCGACTGCCCTCCCTCACTTGGCCTCTTGACGATCAACGCGCTCACCGCGGCCGAGGAGCTGATCGTCCCCATCCAGTGTGAGTACTACGCCCTCGAGGGATTGGGGCAGCTGTTGCGCAACGTCTCCCTCGTCCAGCAGAACATCAACGCGGGCCTCCGGCTCTCGGGCATCGTGATGACGATGTTCGACGCCCGCACCAAGCTCTCCGAGCAGGTCGTCCAGGAGGTCCAGAAGTACTTCGGCGATCTCGTCTACGGCGTCATCATCCCTCGGACGGTTCGGTTGTCCGAAGCCCCGGGCTTCGGACAACCGATCACCGTCTACGACGCCAAGTCCAAGGGCGCAGAAGCCTATCGTCAGCTGGCCCGTGAGGTTGCGCTCCGGCCGCCGCCCGACACACCGATGCCGCACTACGACGAGATCTCAGTCGCCGTGATGGCCCCGATGGACCAGGTCGTCACCGTCGAAGACGGAGAGTCGGCTCCCGACGTCGATGACGGCCAGATCGAGGGGGAACACGTCGCCGATCGGGACGAGCCCGCCGTCGAGAGGTCCGCTCACCCTGCTGACACACCACCCGTCGCCGAACCGGAGCCCGAACGGATCAAGCCCGAGGCCGCTCCGCCCGTCGAGGTCGTTCCACGCACGGAGGCGAAGCCGGCCCCACGGCCCGAGTCCCCGCCACAACTTTCGGATGAGGAGCTGTGGGAAGAGCCTCCAGCCAAGCCTGAGCCCAGGGTAAAGCCACCCTCGAGCCCCGCTCCCCCGGGCGAGCTACCCCAACGCCGAGTCGTCGTCATCGACGAGAACTCCGAGATCGACATCCAGGGAGCGCGAGAAGTCCCTCCAGCTTCGCCTGAGCTGAGCGAACCGCGAGAAGGGATCGCGGACATCGGGGCGACGCTGGATGACGAGAGGGGCCACAAGCGTAGATGGCGCATGTTCCGCAAGGGAGGCGATTGATGTCCAAACGAGGGGGTCTGGGACGCGGGCTCTCAGCACTGATCCCGGGGGCGCCGGAAGCGGGGGAAGCGAGCACGGGACTCCTCGAGGTCCCCGCGAACGCGATCGCCCCCAATCCGAAGCAGCCGAGGAGCCGGTTCGACGACGACACGCTGAAGGAGTTGGCGGCGTCGATCCGCGAGGTCGGGATCCTGCAGCCGATCGTCGTGCGCAAGACCGGTCAGGGCTACGAAGTCGTCACAGGGGAGCGACGGCTCCGTGCCGCCAAGCTGGCGGGGCTGGCCACCGTCCCTGTCGTCCTGAGGGATTCGGATGATGCAGACCTACTCAGAGAAGCACTCATCGAGAACATCCACCGCGAGGACCTGAACCCGATCGAGCTTGGTGAGGCCTTCCGACAGCTCCTGGACGAGCTCGGGCTGAAGCAGGAAGAGCTCGCCGACCGGGTCGGCGTGTCCAGATCCCACATCGCGAACACGATCCGTCTCCTCGCCCTTCCCCTCGAGGTTCAGCAGCTCCTGACCGACGACCGGATCTCGGCAGGTCATGCACGGGCACTCCTGGCGCTCGGCGACCAGGACGCGATCACCTCCCTGTCGCTCCGGGTCGCTGCGGAGGATCTCTCCGTCCGCGAGACCGAAGAGATCGTTCGGCGGTTCATCGAGGCGCCGACCGAGGCCTCTCAGAAGAAGCGGGCCCCGCGCTCGGAGCCGGCGGATCCGAACCTCGCTGAGGTCGAAGAGATCTTGTCGGAACAGCTTGCCACCCGGGTCGTGATCCGGATGGGGCGTCGGCGGGGTCAGGTGTTGATCGATTTCGGGTCGGCCGACGATCTCGACCGGATCGTGTCCGAGATCGTCGGATCCGGCCCAGGTCTGGCCCCCGACTGAGTGACGGTCTCATACCGTTCCCGTCCACGAGAACGGGCAGCCTCTGACCCGCTAAATCGTCAGGTTCCTTGACTACACGACGATGGACGAGGCGTTCGCCTGGGGAAGGTCGACAACCTCCGCAGTCGCGCGCCGGGGCTAGGCTGGCGGCGTGGAGGAGGGGCGGTCGTATCCGACGGAGCGGGAGCGAGCGATCCGGGCGTCGGTCCTCGGCGCGTTACTCGGGCTGATGCTCGCGATGCTCGCCCGTGCACGACGGGCGCACTAATCCGAGAAGAAGCGACCAACGCCGGCGGCCACTGCACGTGCGACGCGTGACGGAAGCGCGGGGTCGTCCAGAAGTTCGTGTTCCTGTTCCCCGGCTCCCGTCATCGGCTCCACCTGCACGGCGGGCATCCTGGTCTCACGAAGAGGTGCGATGGTGAGTGGCCGGACCTTCCCGGTGAGGCCGAACTCGGCTTCGAGTTCTTCCAAGATAAGTTGCGCCAGAACCAATCCTGAGGGCGAGTGGGTCGTGCGGCTGCCGAAGTAGGAGCAGACGGGACCACCGTCGCCCTCGCGGTCCCGAGCCGTGAGCTCGACCGTGATCGACGCGGCCGCGCCGGCCTCGTTCGCGAGCCGGGCTCGGTCCGACGGCGCGGCCGCGTCGTCGGCGATCACGAGAAGCCGCGGGTCGGCACCGACGGCTTGGAGTGCCGCGACGAGCGCCTGCGCGGAGCGGCGATGGACCTCGCCACCTCCGTCCGGGCCCTCGCCGACATCGACCGCGATCACGCGTCCCTCGATCGGGCCCCGAGACGCTTTCAGCTCTTCTCGCTCGCGAACCAGCGCACGAGAAGGAACCGCTTCGAGGGGCCGCATCCGACGAAGGACCGAGAGCGTGTGCGGCCCCACGATCCCGTCTGGTTCGTCGCCGACGTTGCGCTGGAAGAGCCGGAGCGCGGCATCGGTCCACGGCCCGTACAGTCCGTCTTGCTTCCCGCAGTCGAAGCCCAGAGCGTTCAACATCCGCTGGAGCTCGCGGACGTCGTCACCTCGGAACATGGGGGCGCGGTGATACAGGGTGCGATCGCCCAACAGCCAGCCGGCCTCGACGAGCTGCTCCCACGTGTCGGGACCGACCAGCCCGTCGACTTGAAGATGTCGGTCCCGTTGGAACCATCGGACGGCGGTCTCCGTCGACGGGCCGAACGTGCCGTCGCGCTCCGAGTCCTCAACGGCGGCCCCGAGCGCCGTCAGCCTCGATTGGATGTCCGTGATCTCCGGACCTCGGTCGCCCACACGATAGATGCGCATCGGTCCGAGTCTGCGGGGGTGCGCGGTGAGACGGCAACCGCGCCGACCCCGGTGTGGGGGAGTGGTCCTACGACAGGTGCGGATCGAGGTCGCGCAAGATGGCTTCCTTGGGACGTGCGCCGGTGACCCTCACGACCTCCACGCCCCCTTTGAACAGGATGAGCGAGGGGATGGACATCACGCCGTATGTGCGCGTGGCGTCCGGGTTGTCGTCGATGTTCAACTTCGCGACCTTCAGATCCTGGCCCTTCTCCTGACCGATCTCCTCGACGACCGGAGAGACCATGTGACACGGCACGCACCATTCGGCCCAGAAATCCACGAGGACGGGGGTCTCCGACTCCAGCACGCTCACCTGGAACTCCGTGTCGTTCACATCTCCGATGTTGGACATCTTGGTCTCCTCTCGGTCCCGCCGGGCGCATGCTCCGGCGGTCTACGCCTTGGTCTGAACGCTCGGCTCCTGACGGAGATTCCCCTCCTGGGCAGCGGCGTGCGCCTCTGCCTCGAGCATCTTCTCCGCATCCATCGCGCCCTTGCATCCCTGTCCGGCCGCGGTCACCGCCTGACGATAGATCCGGTCGGTGACATCGCCCGCCGCGAACACGCCCTCGACGGACGTGTGCGTCCGCGGCTCTCGGACCACGACGTACCCCTCCGTATCCAGCTCCAACCAGTCGCGGAAGAGCTCGGTGTTCGGCGTATGGCCGATCGCGACGAAGACGCCGTCCGTGCGGAATTCCCGGGTCTCTCCCGTGGTGGTGTCGCGCAGACGCACGCCCGTCACCGCGTCCTCACCGAGGACCTCCACCACCTCCGCGTTCCAGATCACCTCGATCTTGGGGTTCGCGAGGGCCCGCTCCTGCATGATCTTCGATGCGCGGAACTCGTCTCGCCGGTGGACGATCGTGACCTTGGACGCGAACTTCGTGAGGAACGTCGCCTCCTCCATCGCCGAGTCCCCGCCGCCGACCACCACGAGCTCGCGGTCGCGGAAGAAGAAGCCGTCGCAGGTCGCGCACGCGGAGACCCCTCGACCTCGGAGCTTCTCCTCGCCGGGCACATCGAGCCACCTGGCGGTCGCACCCGTCGCGATCACGACCGTGCGTGCGCGAAACTCCTGGTCACCCGCCCAGACACGGAATGGCCGCGACGAGAAGTCGACCCGGGTCACGTGGACCGACAGGATCTCCCCCCCGAAGCGGGCCGCCTGCTTCTCCATCTGATCCATGAGCTCAGGACCCAAGATCCCGTCGGCGAATCCCGGGTAGTTCTCGACGTCCGTGGTGAGCATCAGCTGGCCTCCGGCCTCGAGACCCTTCAGCACCAGCGGTTCGAGGTTGGCCCGGGCCGCGTAGAGGGCTGCCGTGAATCCGGCGGGGCCGGAGCCGATCACGATCACGTTCCGGACGTCGTTCGCGCTCTGAGGCGTCATCGGTGCCAATCCTCCCACAGCACCTCAACGTCAGACCTCAGGCGGTTCGTTCCCGACTGAGGCAGCGACTAGATCTTGGCGAAGGCCGCGGAGAGGAAGGAGCAGTCGTCCCGGGCCGCCACCCATGCGGCGACGAGGTCCGGTCGCTGGCCGGCCCCGGGACTCTCCAAGTAGAGACCGATATAGGCAGCGCGACGCTGGAACCTCGCCTGGATCACACGGCTCAGCCGCCCGGTGGCCTCATCCGGGACCGCCTTTTCCACACATCGGACCGCAGCGGGATCGGTGCGCGCGGCGCCCGCCAACGGCACCTGTTCGGAAGAAGCTGTATCCGCGGAGGAGCTCACGAGCTGCTGGAGCGCCTTCTCGTCGTAGTTCTTGTTCTCGACGGCGAAGGCGACGTCGTCGTTCGCTCGCGCGCCGCCCTGCGCAGCCTGCACTTCCGCCGATGCCGCGGTGTCCTCTGCAGCGCGCTGCTTCCCACCACCCCCGACGTTCGGAAGAGCGATCGCGATCGCGACGACCACCGCGGCGGCCGCGGCCACGCCCGCCCACCGGTACCAGGTCGGGAAGGCGTGGCCGCGGCCGCCGGCTGCGAGGACGACGTCCCGATGGAGCTCCGCCGGCGCGGCGGCCTGCGGGACTGACCGAGCGCCCTCTCGTCCCGCTGTCGCGTGCGCGAGGTCGTCCCGGCAGGAGGCACAGGTATCCAGATGCGACTGCACCCCGGCGAGGTGTTCCTCGTCCAGGGTGCCGTCCAGGAGATCCGCGAGCTGCTCGTAGGGATGATTCATGCCTCTTCCTCTGACGCCCGTGACGCACGTGAGGGTTCCCCTCTCGCCGTGCCGAGGGCGCGCCCGAGGGCCGCGCGACCGCGGAAGACCCTCGACTTCACGGTTCCGACCGGGATCTCCAGGACGCGTGCGATCTCGTCGTACGGAAGATCCTGCACGTCGGCCAGCACGAGGACCACGCGGAACTCCTCGGGGACCTCCATCAGGGCTCGCCCGACGTCGACGGAGAAGACGACCTGGTCGGCGTGGTCCGGGGAGGGGAGCGACGGCTCGGGTCGGTCGTCGTCCTCGTCCCTCACGATCTGGAGCAGCGGCCGCCGGCGCTTCCGTCTCAGGGAGTCGTAGCAGGCGTTGACCGCGACCCGATGGAGCCAGGTCGTGAACGCGGAGTCTCCTCGGAACGTGTTGAGCTTCCGTAGGGCGGCGAGGAACGTGTCCTGCGACGCGTCGGCGGCCTCCTCGGGGTCCCCCAAGATCCGGAAACAGAGGTTGTACACCCGGGTGCCGTGACGCTGAACGAGAACCTCGAAGGCGTCGGCGCTGCCCTCCTGGAAACGCCGGACGAGCCGTTCGTCCGTGTCGGAGGCATCCACCGTTTCGAAACGCTACAAGGAGGGTGGCCCGGCGGTCTCGGTAACGACCACCACGACGAACTTCTCGGTCCACGGGACGCGCTGCGCGACCAGCGTGTTGGCGCGTTTCCTGATCTTCACGGTCACGAGGCCGGTCGGCCGTTCGATGCTGCACCCTCCGCGAGCGAGCTTCGCCGCCGGTTCCTCTCCGGAAACCACGTTTGCGACCCGCTCACAGGTGTCGCGGACGTTGTGATCCTCCCTGTACAGACGCGCGCCCTCGCTCGCCGCCTCGGCGCCCACGTCCGACAGCTTGTAGGTCGTGAACGCGATCGAGGCGGCGTCGATCGCTGCGACCGCGAGGAGGAGCAGGATCAGGAGCCAGATCACGATCATCTTCCCGACGAGTCCTGCTTCGTCGCGTCGTACATTCATCGGCGGAACCTCCTGACGACGACCTTCCTCAGGTCATCGACCTCTCCGACTCGGAGGATAAGGGCCGAGACCAGGAACACCAGCACTCCGACGATGATGGCGACGCCCACCTGTGCGGCCAGCATGAGCACGCCGGCGCCCGCGGGCACCTCCCAGGCGTCGATCACGCCGAGGGCGGCGGCGGCGGATACCAGCGCGGCGACCGAGGCTTTCCCCACCGTGCGGGCGATCCGCGCGCCGTCGATCGGGCCGAGCCGACGTCGCAGCAACAGGAGGAGCACGCCGGCGCCCACGGCATAGGAGGTTGCGTGCGCGAGTGCCATCCCACGAAGCCCCAGCTTGAACGGTCCGACGACGTAGACGAAGGCAGCGCCCACGTTCACCGTTGCGGTCACGACGTTCACGACGGCCGGCGTTCGGGTGTCCTGCATCGCGTAGAACGTTCGTGTCAGCAGTTGGAACGTGGAGAAGAACAAGAGACCTGCGGCGAACCCCTGGAGGGTTCGCGCGATCGCGACGGAGTCACGCGCGACCGCCTGCCCGTGCTCGAACAGGAGCCGCGAGATCGGCTCGGCCATCACGAGCAACCCGACGGCCGCGGGGATCGTCACGACCGCGGTATCTCGCAGCCCGCGGGAGACGAGGACTCGCACGCCTTCGGGATGACCGGTCGACCACCGCTCGCTCATGCCGGGCAGGAGCGCGGTGAAGATCGACACCGCGAAGATCGCGTGGGGCAGTTGGAAGACCGTGAAGGCGGTGGTGTAGATCTGGGGTCCCGCCTTGAACCGGTTGTTGAGCACGATGATCACGACGTACGCGAGTTGATTGGCCGCCACGTAGAGCGCCACCCACGCCGCGAGCCGGACGAGATGCCGGACGGCCTCGTGTCGCCAGTCGAAGCGCACCTGCAGCCGATATCCCAGTGAACGCAGTGACGGCCACAGCGCGACGGTCATCACGATCACACCGAGGGTCGTGCCCACCGCGAGCACGGTCTGCTCGGCGGTCGTGATGCCGACCACCCGCGGGGGCCGGTTGCCACGGACGATCGCGTACGCGATGAACGTGCCGATCACGACCAGGTTGTTGAGGATCGGGGCGAACATCGGGGCTGCGAAACGGCGGTGGGCCTGGAGGAGCCCGATCGCGACGGCGCCGACGCCGTAGAAGACGATCTGCGGCATGAACCAACGCAGGAAGAAGACCCCGAGCTGGATCTGAGCCTCTCGGTCGGCAGCATCGGACGACACCAGGTACAGACGGATGATCTGCTCGGCGAAGAGCGCGCCGAGGGCCGCGACGACGACCAGCACCACGAGGACGAGCGTCATCACGCGGTTCGCCACGTCGCGGGCGTCGTCCCACCCCTTCGTCTCCATACGGTCGACGAAGACGGGCACGAAGACCGACGTGAGGATCCCGCCGAGGATCAGCTCGTAGACGATGTTCGGGGTCAGGTTGGCGACCGTGTAGATGGAGCCCAGTGAGCTGACCGTGACGCCCAGCGTCGCCGTCATCGCGGTGAGCCTGAGGAAGCCGGTGAGCCGGGAGAGGGTGGTTCCCACCGTCATGACGGCGGCGCTGCGCATCAGGGATTCCCGCGTGTCTCGCAGGGGCCCCTCCTCCGCGCTCACCGGTTCCGCCGTCGGAACAACCTCCTCGACCAGAGCCCGACCAGGACCAGGCCCGCCCCGCCCGTGATGATCAATGCGATCGGGTTGACCGCCGTGGACCGCACCACCAGCTCGCTCCGCGAGAGGATCGCACCGTTCGGCGAGATCACGAAGACGTCGATGTTGCTCGGACCGGCCGCTTTGACCTCGACCCGGAAGGTGATGACCTGATTGGGCTGGTCCAGGCGAACGGGCCGCACGTTGCCGTCGAGGAACTCGACCCGGCCCGACGCGAGCTCGACCCTCACGTTCAGGACCCGGTTGCCCGGATCGCCCATCCGAAGCGGGATCGTGCCCGAGCGCGACGTGAACGTGAGCACCCGGGTCGTATCCGGTCTGAGACCTGCGAACGTCCGGTCGATCGCCCCGTTCACGGCCTCGATCCACATCTGACCCGAGCCCTCGTTGTCGATGTACTGCGAGGCCTCCGCGTAGAACATCGAGCGGCGGAGGCGATCCGTGTCGGTCGCCGGCTCCTCGACGATGGCGCCGAACGCCGTCAACCTGTCGGCCGTCGCCGCGAGGGCGTCCCCGTATGCGGGACTGAAACCTTCGGGCGTCGGGCCCTCCAACGTCGCCGGAAGGGGCCGAGGTTTGACCTTGGACCCCAGTTCGTTCGCAGGGACTCGCTCGAGGAACGGTGCCTTGGCGAGCCGCCGCATCACTTGACCCCAGATCCCGGTCGGGAGATCGGGGAAGAGATCGAGCGCGAGCCCCCGGACGACATCCTCGGGCGGCACCGGGATCTCCTTCCAGATCGTGGCAAGTTCACCGAGGACGACTTGCGCCGCCAGGACCGGGTCCTCTCGGAGTCTCGGATCGCTCGGGAGCGATTGCAGGAGCGCCTGGACTCCGGGGTCGGGCAGGAGGAGCGAGATGCTCTGGCCGGAGGTCGTGGTCAGGGCGGCTGCCGGAAGGGGTGCGTAGTCGTTGGGTTGCGGCGGTCGCTCGACGGAGTCGGCGGCACCGAGGATCGTGGTGACTCCTCGCGCGCCGAGGAGGTCCACCGACGCCTGATCGAATGCGACTCCCGGCGGCCTTGCGACCGCTGGGTCGGGCTGCTCGCCCAGGACTGCCTCGAACGTCTCGTCTCCCATCTGCCACTGGGCCTCCAGGTGCGAACGCAGTCCCTGGGACAAGAGCGCCGGAAGCCTCGGAGCCGCGAAGGGCATCGCGTGCAGTCGGGCCTCCGAAGAGCCCGCGATCTCGCGGAGTCGGTCCAGCGTCTCGGCCGCCATGCGCGGGGCGAGCGCATCTTCGGGGACGGACGTTCCGTCGCTCCGCTCGTAGCCGTCCTCCGCCTGCCGGAGCTGATCGAGGGTCGCCGGCGAGATGATCACGTCGATCGGGACGTCCGAGCGCCCGCGCAACATGACGGTGAGAGCTTCGACCTGCGCCACGACGCCGCCCCCCGATCGAAGCGCCTCCTCGAAACCCGGATCGATGAGCCTGCCATCGGGTCCGAAGGCCACCGGGGTCGCCACCTCCGTCCACCATGAGAACACGACGGGGCTCCGAGGAGTCTGGACGATGTGGATCGCGGCGGTGTTCACCGCCGCGATCGGTTGATCCTGGCTCCTCAGCTCGAGCTGCAGCGGATAGACGCTCGAGTCACCTTGCTCGATGCCTCCGGTCTCGGAGGTATCGATCACGATCTCGACATCCTTGGATGCTCCGGGCGACAGGTCCGCGAGCACGGGGACCGTCTCGGCGGAGGCCGGGAAGACAGGCCCCTCGTCGAGAGCGGCCTCGTACTGGACGCGGGACATCACCTTGGGACCCAGCGTCCACCCGACGTCGGGGTCGATGATCGTCGAGCCGCCGTCGTTGGTGATCCTGAGCGTGATCCGGAGCATCGGCTCCTTCGGCGTGGTCCACGCGGTCTGGCTGACCAGCCGGATCACCGCCGATGGAGGCTCCTGAGCGCGTGCAGGGGAGGCGATCCAGAGGATCGCGAGGAGGCTCGAAGCGAGGCGTGGTCCGCGGGAGCGCATGCCGAGCGCCAATCGTAGCCGCCGAGCTCAGTGACTCAGCATCGCCGCCGCTTGATCGATGGCGTATGCGACCGAGATCGCGAGGAGCCCACCGCCCACTGCCAGCCGCAGCGTCCGCTCCTTGGCGCCGAGCGCGAGCGCGGCGCCGAGGCGGGCGCCCGGGACGCCTCCCACGACGAGCGCCAGGCAGATGCCCCAGTCGATGTGGCCGAGCGCGGAGTGGACGATCGTGCCCGGCACGACCAACGCGACGATGACGAGGAGCGACGTGCCGAGCGCGCGTTTCAGCGGCATCCCCAGCCAGCCCGGCGAGGAGGGGGACCATCACCAGGCCGCCGCCGATCCCGAGGAGCCCCGACACGAAGCCGGCGACGGCCCCGATCCCTCCGAGGATCGGGGCCGTCGCCTCACGAGGTTCGCGTCGACCGCGTCTGCGCGCATCCCGGATGATCGCGACCGCTTGCCAACCGAGGAGCAGGGCGGTCGCGAGGAGCAGCAGTGTCGTGTCGACGTGGTCCGTGAGCCAGGCGCCGAGGGACGCGCCGACGAGACCGGGGCCGGCGAGCCAGGCGGCCGCACGGGTGTCGAGCTCGCCGCCCCGCCGGTACGCGAGCGCGCCGGCCAGGGCGGTCGGGAAGATCGCCGGCAGCGGCGTGGCCAGGGCGATGATCGGAGGCGCCCCCAGGAGCACCTGGATGCCGGGGGTCATGAGGATGCCGCCTCCGATCCCGAACAACCCGGCGAGCAGACCGGAGACGAGACCGATCGCGATGCCGGTCGCGCCGTCGCCCAGCGTCATCGGAGCAGCTCGGCGGCCCGCACGAGCACGTCACGCTCGCCGCGGTACGCGGCGCGCTTGAGCGCGCGCTCGAGCGGGAACCATCGGATCTCCTCCATCTCGTCGTCCCGATCGTCGATGTCGCCCCCCGTGTGGCGCATCAGGAAGAAGTGCACGGTCTTGCGGATGCGCACGTTTTCCCACACGTAGAAGTAGCGGGTTTCCCCGAGGGAGGCCTCGATCTCGGCGAGCAGCCCGGTTTCCTCACGGACCTCACGGATCGCCGCGTCCTCGGTCGACTCGTCGTCCTCGATGCCGCCCTTGGCGAGTCCCCACGCGAGCTCGCCCCGGCGGGTTCGGCGGGACGCCAGCACGATCTCGATCTCATCGTCGGTCCTGCGATAGACCACTCCTCCGGCCGATATCTCGCGCTTGGTGGGAACGGGAGGCGCCTTCCGGCGGGCCTTCGTCGACTTCTTCTTGTTCGAGGTCCTCTTCCTCTTGGAGCGGGCGGGCGTGCCTGCCCTGCCGCGTCCCGCAGTTCCCGCCTTCTTGGCGGCCACCGGAGACGCTGTTGCGTCGGACTTCTGCTCGATCTTCTGGCCCGATGCCCGCTTCGGCCTGCGGCGACGACGCCGCCGCTTCGCGCCGCCTGCCGCCCCGCGCCTCGTCCTTCCGCGGTTGGTCGGCCTCGTCCATCCGTGCTGATTCTAGGTTCCGTTCCTCAGGTCTCCGAGCGCGCAGGCCGATGCTTGATCTAGCGCCGGGATGAGGCGCGCCCAGCGATGAGGATGAAGGAGCGTCGGTCTGGCCATGGATATCGACGAACTGCTGCGATACGCGGTCGAGCGCGGCGCGAGTGACCTCCACCTGAAGGCGGGGAATGTGCCGTTCGTGCGTGTGGACGGTCAGCTCTCCCCGGCCGACCTCGGCTACCTCTCCGCGGCCGACACGGATCGCTTCGCCGACGCGCTGATGACCGAGCATAAGAAGCAGGAATTCGAGACTTCGAACGAGGCCGACCTCGGCTACACGCTGTCCGGTGTGGGGCGGTTCCGTGTGAACGTCTTCCGGCAGCGCGGGGTCATCGGACTCGCGATCCGTCGCGTACGCGCCGAGGTGCCTTCCTTCGAGGAGCTCCGGCTCCCGCCGGTGATGTCCACGCTGGCGAGCTCCCCTCGCGGCCTGATCCTGATCACCGGTCCCACGGGGACCGGGAAGACCACGACGATCGCGTCGATGATCGGCCACATCAACCGAACCCGCCGCACACACATCATCACGGTCGAGGACCCGATCGAGGTCGTCCACGACGACCAGCTGTCGATCATCCAGCAGCGTGAGATCGGGATCGACACCGATTCGTACGCGACCGCACTCCGTCACGTGATCCGCCAGGACCCGGACGTGATCTTCATCGGCGAGATCCGGGACGCGGAATCGGCGCTCGCCGCGATCCAGGCGGCGGAGACGGGTCACCTCGTGATCTCGACGCTTCACACGATCGACGCGATGGAGACGATCAACCGCGTGCTCGACCTGTTCCCGCCACAGCAGCAGCGTGAGATCCGTTCGTCCTTCGCCGGAGCGCTGCGCGGCATCGTCTCCCAGCGGCTCGTGACTCGAGCGGACGGCAAGGGTCGGGTTCCGGTGGTCGAGGTCCTGGTGAACACGGGCCGTGTGTTCGACCGGATCGTGGATCCGGACGAGACGGGCGGCATCCTCGAGGTGATCGCTGGCGGTGACTTCTACGGGATGCAGACCTTCGACCAGGCGCTCGTGAGCCTCGTGAAGGAAGGCATCGTCTCGCCGGACGAAGCCCGCCGGACCGCGACGAACCCGCACGATTTCGACCTCGCGTTGCACGGAACGCTCGAGCGACGAGCCGCCTTCGACGAAGCGGCGGCCGCCACCGACAGCCTTCCCTTCTGATCCCGCGAGCCCCACACGACAGCGAACGGGTGGCGCGGGTGCCGGGGGTAAGGTGAGGCACCGTGACCACGCTCGAGATCGATCCGCTCGCGAAGGAGCTCGGCGACCGTTTCCAGGCCGCCGGGAATGAGCTGTACCTGGTTGGGGGTGTCGTTCGCGACCTGGTGATCGGCCGGCTCACGCCGGTCACGAACTTCGATTTCGCGACCGACGCGTTACCGGCGGAGACCTCGCGTCTCCTCCGCGGTTGGGCGGAGGCTCAGTACCTGGTCGGTGTGCGGTTCGGGACGGTCGGGGCGCGCCGCCACGGCACCCTGGTCGAGATCACGACCTTCCGCGAGGAGCGGTACCCGGAGGATGAACGCAAGCCGGCGGTCTCCTTCGCCAAGGACATCCAGACCGATCTGTCTCGACGCGACTTCACGATCAACGCGATGGCCGTTCGGCTGCCGGATGGTGAGTTCATCGACCCCTTCGAAGGCGTGAAGGATCTCGCGGCCAAGCGCCTCGACACGCCGCTGGATCCCGAGATCGCGTTCTCGGATGACCCGTTGCGGATGCTGCGGGCCGCTCGGTTCGTCTCACAATTCGGTGTGACGCCGGTGCCGCGAGTCATCGAGGCGATCGAGCGGATGCGCGAACGCCTCCGGATCGTGTCGGCGGAGCGTATCCGGGAGGAGCTCGAGAAGCTGTTGCTGGGCGAGTCGCCGGGTGACGGACTGGCGCTACTGGTCGAGACAGGGCTCGCGGAGGAATTCCTCCCCGAACTCCCTGCGCTGCAGCTCGAGCAGGACCCGGTCCACCGTCACAAGGACGTCTTGCGGCACACGTTCGCGGTCATCGAGCGGCTGGAGCCGGATCCGGTGCTTCGCCTGGCGGGTCTGCTCCACGACATCGGGAAACCTTCGACCCGAGAGATCACCCCGGAGGGCGTCTCGTTCCACCATCACGAAGTGGTGGGCGCTCGTATGGCGGAGGAACGCCTGCGGGAGCTGCGCTACCCCAACGCCGTCGTGGAGGACGTGCGGAAGCTCGTGGAGCTGCACCTCCGGTTCCACGGCTTCGGCGAAGGGTGGACGGATGCTGCGGTGCGCCGCTACGTGCGTGACGCCGGACCTCTGCTGGACAAGCTGAACCAACTCACGCGTGCAGATTGCACCACCCGCGATCCCAAGCGGGCGGAACGGTTCGCCCTCCTGCAGGACGAGCTCGAGGAACGGATCGCGCGACTCGCCGAACAGGAGAACCTCGACGCGATACGCCCGACGCTCGACGGTCGTCAAGTGATGGAGCGGCTCGGCCTCGAGCCAGGGCCGGTCGTGGGGGAAGCTCTCGCGTTCCTGATGGAGATCAGGATGGAACGCGGCGAGATCCCCGAGGACGAGGCATACGGGTTGCTCGAGGCGTGGGCGAAGGAGCGTGGGATCGCCTAGGTCGCGCGCGCGACGCGAAGGATCACGCTCAGCGTCCGTGGGTCCCCTCGCCAGTGGTCCTTCACGGTGTCCGGCCCGGCTCGCTTGACGACATGCCGAAGCACGAGGCCGGCCACGACCGCATCGTCGAGGGGTCCGATCCCCGGCAGGAACTCGGGGATCAGATCGATCGGCGAGGCGAGCCAGGCGGCGCCCAGGAGCAGGAGGGCCTTCGAGGAGAAGGGAACCCGCTCGTCACCGAGCAATCCGCGGAAGAGGCGAAGGAGATTCGGGAGCAGCGTGAACAGCTCGCGTGCGAGGGTCTTGCGACCGAGCCAGAACAAGACGAGGACGGCGAGCAACCAGAGAGCCACCACCGCGAGACCCGCGATCACGAACCAGCGCACGACCGCTCCGACGTCAGAAGCCGCCGAGGTTCTCGACGGGCCAGATGATGAACACGGCCTTCCCGATCACGCGGTCGATCGGCACGAACCCGAGTCCGAACCGCGAGTCGAGGGAGTTGGATCGGTTGTCGCCCATCACGAACAGTTTGCCCTCCGGAACCTTGGTCTTGGGGAAGCGAGCGGTCCGCTGGTCGAGGTACGGCTCGGAGATCTGGACGTCGTTCACGAAGACGTGGCCGCCCTTCGCGTACACCTCGTCCCCCGGCTCGCCGATCACCCGCTTGATGTAGTCCGGGTTGTCCGGCGGGGTGAATCCGAGGCCCTGCCCCAGCCAATGCGTGAGCCCGCCCCACAGACCGCGTTCGGGCACCTTGGCGGGATCCGGCTCCTCGAACACGATGATGTCGAAGCGCTGCGGGTCGTGGAAGTAATAGGGGATCTTCGCCACGATCACCCGGTCGCCGGGGACGAGCGTGGACTCCATGGACCCGGTCGGGATCCAGAACGCCTGGAGCAGGGTGCTCTTGATGAGCAACGCCAGTGCGAACGCCATCAGGATCAGGCCGGGCAGCTCCCCGAGGAACGCGAGCGCCGGATGGCGCTTCTTCTTCGGCCGGTCCTCGGTATCCGTATCCTGAGTGCGGCGCTGAAGGGTTCTCACCTCTCAAGGGTACCGGCGCGCGATCATCGGTGGGCTCCGAGGGAGATCTCGACCTCGACCGCCTTGAACGAGGCCCACACCTCCATACCCCGGACGAGCCCGAGCTGGTTCACGGACCCGGCCGTCACCTCTGCTACCAGTGGCGGCTGTGATGCGATCCGCAGCCTCACTCGCTCCCCGTAGATCGCGAGGTCCTCGACCGCGCCACGCCAGACGTTTCGAGCGGAGATCGGGCCGGGAGCCGCCGAGTGCACGACGACGTCGGAGGGTCGAAGCGTCCCGATGACGCCATCGAGCGCGAGCCTGGGGAGATCCTCCGGCCATCCCACCACTACGTCGCCTTCGGCGGTCACGAGCCGCCCGGCCCCACCGTCGAGCGGCTCCAGTCGGCCGGCGAACAGGTTCACCCCGGCGAGCTCAGCCGCGTAACGGCTCGCAGGTCTGCGTCGAACGTCGTCGAACGTGCCCTGCTGTGTGACACGACCCTCTTCGAGGATCACCACGCGGTCGGCAAGGGTCATCGCTTCCACGGGGTCATGGGTGACGAGCACGCGAACGCCCGAAAACGTGGCGAGGGTATCCATGAGGACGGGGCGGAGCTCGGTGCGCCCTCGGACGTCGAGACCGGATGACGGCTCATCGAGGAGGAGCAGCCTCGGCCGGTGCACGATCGCCCGGGCGAGCGCCACCCGCTGCGCCTCGCCCCCCGAGAGGGTCTTCGGTCGAGCGTCGCGGCGGACGCCAGGCGCGAGCCGGGAGAGGGTGGTGCTCGCGCGGCTGTCCGCCTCCCGCCGGCCCACGCCACGGGCGCGAAGCGGGAACGCGACGTTCGAGAGGGCGCTCAGGTGGGGGAAGAGCGCACCGCCCTGGAAGGCGACGCCGAGCGGACGCCGTTCCGGGGGAAGGTTGTCGATCCGCACGCCGTCCAGCTCGATCGTCCCATGCTCTTCGACGAGCCCGGCGAGGGCGAGCACCACGGTCGTCTTGCCGGCGCCGTTGGGGCCGAGCAGGGCGAGCGTCTCACCCTCCTCGGCTTCGATCGTCGCGCGCACCTCGAACGGCCCTCGCTCTGTCGCGATCTCCGCGCGAAGGCTCACGATCCCACTCCCACGAACCGGCCTCGAAGGGCGATCAGAACGGCGAGGGACAGCACGACCAACACCAGCGAAAGGATCGTCGCAGCTCCGGGATCGGACTGGAGCGCTTCGAACACCGCGAGCGGCATCGTCTGGGTCTCGCCGCGGAAGTTCCCGGCGAACGTGATCGTGGCGCCGAACTCTCCGAGCGCTCGAGCCCACGCGAGTACGGCACCCGCGGCGATCTGAGGCGCGAGGAGTGGGATCGTGATCCTCCGTAGGACGTACCAGCGCGATGCCCCGAGCGAGGCGGCTGCATCTTCCAAGCGCGTGTCGAGCGACCGGAGCCCCGCCTCGACCGCGAGGACGATGAACGGGAACGACACGAAGGCTGCCGCGACCGCCGCGCCCGCGGTCGTGAACGGGAGCTCGACGCCGATGGCTCGCGCCGGGCCTCCGAGAAGCCCCCGGCGCCCGAATGCGGTGAGGAGCCCGATCCCCGCGACCACGGGCGGAAGGACGAGGGGCAGGAGAGCGAGCGCGCGCACGATGGTGAGCCCGGGGAAGGAGGTCCGGCCGAGCAGAAGGCCGAGGGGCACGCCCACGAGCAACGAAAGCGCCGCGGCGCCGAGAGAGACGATCAGGGAAACCCTCGCTCCTTCGGCGGCGATATCCGACGTGAGGAGCTCGCTGGCGCGGTCCCAGGGTGTGCGTGCGAGCAGTCCGGCAACCGGGAGAAGGACGAAAGCGGCGCCGAGTGCCGCGAGAGCGACCACGGCGGTCGGAAGCCGGCGCCTCACGGTGGGAGGAAGCCGGCCTGCTGAAGCACCGCCTGCCCCGGACCGAGGACGTAGGTGACGAACCCTCGTGCCGGACCGGGAGCGCCGGCGAGTGCCGCGATCGGATAGACGGCCACGACATCATCGCCTTCGGGTACATCGATCACGTCGAGGTCGCCAGCGACGGCGGTCGTGACGTCCGTCCGATAGACGATCCCAGCGTCAGCTTCGCCGAGCGCTACTTTCTGCACCACACCCTTCACGTCGTCCTCGTTGGAGACCACGTTGGCCAGCGCCTCGTCGGCGATCCCCGCGTTGCTCAGCAGCTCGCGTGCGTAGTCGCCCACCGGAACTCCCTCGGCCGCGAGGACCAGCTTGATCCCGGGGCGACCAAGATCACCGACGGAATGCACACCGGCCGGGTTGTCGGCCGGCGTGATGACGATCAGGAGGTTGCGCGCGAAGTCCGAGCGGTCCACCACGCCCGGGTCTTCCGCGACGGCATCCATCCATTTCGGGCTCGCCGAGGCGAACACGTCGGCGGGCGCTCCCTCTTGGATCTGGGTCGCGAGTCCGTCGGAAGGTCCGAAGCTGAGCCGGACCGTGGTCCCGTGCTGATCCTCGAAGTCGGCCGCGATCTGGGTGAACGCCTCGGTCAGTGACGCTGCCGCGAACACCGTGATCGCATCTGGCGTCGCGGGCTCGTCGGAGCCGCACGCGTTCGCGACGAGCATCACGGCGATGACGAGTGCCCCTCGCAGCTTCACCGGGGCACCTCCACCATCACGCTCGTCGCCTTCACGGTGGCGACGGCCTCCATCCCCGGCTCGAGCCCGAGCTCGTCCGCCGCCTCACGTGTGATCAAGGACACGATCCGATGTGGGCCCGCCTGGATCTCGACGAGGGTCGAGACCTTGTCCCGCGTGACCTTGGTGATCACGCCTGAGAAGGCGTTCCGACGACTCACGCCGCCCATCGGGCGCTCGGCTCTTCGCTCAGCGAGGAGCCGCGCCACCTCGCCCGCCGGGACCAGCCGTTGACCGCCCGACGTTCGGACGGTCTTGAGCTTCCCGTCACGCTCCCACCGACGAAGGGTCTCGACCCGCACGCCGATGGCGTCCGCCGCCTGCCCGATCCGATAGTCAGCCATGAGGCGGGAGTGTACAGACTCAGTCTCTCGTGACGCCAGGTATAGAGCTACTTATCCCTTTGATAAACCATGTATGACCCTGGCCGTTTTCCGACCGCTACGAGTTCTCCGACGTGCACGTCGTGAACCCCAAGGGGAGGGTCCGACGGCAGCGCGGTTCCTCCTCGGGAAGAACGGCGGCGTCGCGATCACACCGCGAAGCGGACGTGCAGGATGTCGCCCTCGCGGACGACGTAGTCCTTGCCTTCGACGCGAACCTTCCCGGCGGCCTTCGCGGCATCCATCGAGCCGGCCGCGACGAGCTCGTCGTAGGAGATCACCTCTGCGCGGATGAACCCCCGTTGCAGGTCCGTGTGGATGGCTCCAGCTGCCTCAGGCGCCGTCGCGCCCCGCCGAACCTCCCACGCACGGGTCTCATCATCCCCCGTCGTGAGGAACGTGATGAGGTCCAGCGCCCCGTAACCCGCCGCGATCACCCGCTCCAGGCCGGGTTCCGTCACCCCGAACTCTTCGAGGAGCGCCCGGGCCTCCTCGGGGTCCATCTCGCTCGTCTCGGCCTCGATCGATGCGTACACGCCCACCGCATCTCCGAGCTCTGCCGGCGGTTCCTCGCCCTCTTCGAGGTTCGCGACCACCACCTCCGGCTTGAGCGTCAGGGGAGCGATCGCCTTGAGGTGCGCGAGCTCTTCGTCGGACAGCTCCGCCTGCCGCAAAGGCTGCTCGGCGTCCAGCGCGTCTTTGGCTCGCTGCAGCGCGTCGACCTCGGGACCGCCCTTGCCTTTCGCCCGTTTCGTGGCCTTCTCGAGCGCGCTTTCCACGACGGCGAGGTCCGCCAGCAGCAACTCGTTGCGGACTTCCGTGAGCTCATCCGCAGGCGTGCGGTCGGCGCCGAAGCACCGGAGGACGACCGCCAGCGCGTCGGCCTCCCGGAGCTTCGCCAGTCCCTGGGCGCTCGAGGTACCGCCCGGCACGTCGACGAAGCGGACCTGCGCCGGCACGGTCTTCTTCGAACGCTCCATATCCGTGAGGACGGGGAGACGGGGATCGGGGACCGGCACGACCGCGACGTTGGCCTGGCCGCCGTGGGAGCCGGCGCGGGTGAGCGCGGTGAAGAGGGTGGTTTTCCCTGAGAAGGGCACGCCGACCAGACCGATGTCCCGCATAAGTCGGCCAAGGTATCAGCCGGAAGTCGGCCAACTTTCGACCTTCGGCCACTATCCCTCGGCGAGAAGAGTGGCCGATGCTTGCGAACGAGACCGGTGGGTGCCGGGGTGCCGCCAGACCCACCCCGGTACCGCCGGTTTCGTCGTCCCGTTCGAGGGGACGGAGGAACGGAGGATCTGATCGTGCACCTTCACCGGTGCGCGTCGCCGGCGGGCGGGTGTTTCCGACGGCCCCGCCCGTCGGCCTCTCTCCTACGGTGGGTGGGTGAACGTGAGGGCCGGGCCGCGAAGCGGCCCGGCCCTCGACCGGTTCCTGAACGTCGTCGGCGCTACGCCGACTTCGTCTCCCAGAAGATCTTCGAGAGCTCGTCGACGGCGTCGAGCAGCTTCTGACCCTGCGCGGGGTCCTCGGATCGCTTCGCGTTGCCCGCCTCTTTCGTCGCGTTCCAGAAGAGCTCATGGAGCTGCGGATAGGTCTCGAGGTGCTCGGGCTTGAAGTAGTCGGTCCAGAGCACCCACAGGTGCTCCTTGACCAGGTTGGCGCGCTGTTCCTTGATGGAGATCGCGCGATCCTTGAAGATCGCGTCGTCGGAGCCCTGGTACTTCTCCTGACATGCCTTGACCGACTCGGCCTCGATGCGAGCCTGCGCGGGGTCGTAGATGCCGCACGGAAGGTCGCAGTGCGCGTGGACGGTTCGCCGCGGTTTGAGGAATGCTTCGAACATGGATCCGCCTCCTCCGACGTGGGGTGAAAAGGAACACTACCACCGGCCTCACAGACCGCTTGCGGCACTGAGTGCTACCGCGACCGTCGCAGCGATCGCGGTCGTCCTGCTCCGTTGGCGGCCGGCCCGGATCGAGGTCCAGGGCGCGAGCATGGTGCCGACGCTGCTGCCGGGCGACTGGGCGCTGGCGGTGAATGGACGACGAGCTCGCAGGGGGGACGTGGTGGTCGTCGAGCATCCGGGGAGACCCGGCTACGAGATGGTCAAGCGCGTCACGGCCGTGCCGGGCGAGTCGGTCGGGGAGCGAACGCTCGATGACGACGAGTATTGGATCGAGGGCGACCGCGCGGACGCGTCCACGGATAGCAGGCACTTCGGCCCGGTCCGGCGGGAGCATCTCAAGGCTCGCGTGCTGCTCGTCTACTGGCCGAAGGAGCGGCGCCGCCGGATCCGCTGAGGTGCTGCGTCAGGAAACGGTCTCGCACTTCCGGCTGACGTCGCGTCCGCGGCCGCCGCGACAGAGGTCGGCGGCCCTGCCTCCGATCAGGATGTCGTTGCCGCCTTCCCCCAACAGCACGTCGCGGCCACGGTTCCCCGCGAGCCTGTCGTTGCCGGGTCCCCCGATCAAACGGTCCTTGCCGTCGCCACCGCAGGCGTGGTCGATGTTGAGCGAGCCCTGGAACACGTCGTCCCCGGCGAGGCCGAGGAAGACGTCGCGGCCGAGGCCACCCGAGAGATCGTCGGGACCGGGCGTCCCGACGATCGTCACCGTGTGACCGAGGCAGCGCACGAGTTCGTACGCCCCGCTGTCACAGTCGGCACGGGGCGCGCCGCGCTGGTCCTTGTTGTTGCATCCCGCGCCGTGCCCCACGGCGGGACTGCCCGTCGTGAGGGCGCGGGTCGGGGTGGGCCCGCCGTTCTGCCGCAACGGACCGATCCCCGGGTCGACCGCCCGTGAGGTCGCTGGGTGCGGTGAGGCCGCAACCCCTGGTGTCCGCGACGTTATGACCGTGGGTGAAGAGGCGCCGGCCACAGAGCGACCCCTGGACGGAGGCCTGATTGCCGTCGAACACCGAGTTCGACGCCGAGCCTCGGGACGAGGCCGCCAAGAGCGTCGCCCCACCCACGTCCGCCCGGTTCCCGGCGATCGTCGACGAGAAGAAGTCGACATCTCCGAGCGCTCGGACGCCCCCGCCGCGCACGGCCACGTTCCCCGAGACCGTCGAGTCGTCGATCGAGAGCGAGTCGAACGAAGCCACGAATGCACCCCCGCCTTCCGTCGCGCGGTTCCGAGAGATCGTCGATCGAGAGACGAACGCCGTGCCCTCGACGAAGAGCGCCCCTCCGCGATCGGTCGCCCGGCTCGCGGAGATCCACGAGCGGTCGATGGAGACGGTGGCGCCGTCGCCCACGGCGACGGCGCCACCGTCGTCCGCACGTCCGCCGAAGAGCGTCGCTCTGCGGATCGCGACCGCCCCGCTCGTGGCCCGGACGATCCCGCCCGTCCCGACCGGGCTACCGCCCAGCATCGTGAGGTGGCGGAGGTCGGCGTCGGCCGCGACGTCGAGCACCCGGTCGGCCAGCCCGGATGCGTCGAGGAAGCTTCCCGTCTCTCCCGTCCCGACGATCGTCACGGGCCGAACGAGATCCAGGTCGCCCGCCTCGGGGCCCCCCGCCCCCGCGAGCGAGAGCGGGTAGAAGCCCGGCGGGACCCGCACCGTGCCGCCGTCGTCGACCGCGACGATCGCGTCTCGGAGCGAGCAGTCCCCGTCCGTGCAGCTCCCGTCGAACGTGTCCTCGAACGTGTCGACCGTGAGGATCGGCGAACCCAGCGCGGCGGGCGCCGCGACGACCGTTGCGATCAGCAGACCGACACCGATGAGCTCCACGCACGCGCGCCGCACGCGAGGCACCTTATCCATCGGAGGGACCCCGGCTGAAGGTGGCCATCGCGCGCGCCGATGGCTCTTCAGAGAACCCGACCTAGGATTGGATGATGGAACAGCTTCCCCCACCGCCTGTTCCGTTCCGACCGGACCTCGTCACCGTCGAGGTTCCTCCTCGCCGCAGGTTCCCCGTATGGGTCGTCGCCGTCTGCGTGCTCCTTGCTCTCAGCCTCGGCGCGGTGGCGCTCGCGCCGCTGTTCCAGGGAACGAAGCCCACAGAGGGTCCGGGGTTCCTCTTCCTGGATCGAACCGATCAGGGCGCCCCGACCCGCTGGAACCCGTGCGAGCCGATCCATTACGTGGTGAACGCGTCGCTCGCGCCCCCGGGCTCGATCGCGGACGTCCACGAGGCCGTGAGACGGATCTCGGCCGCCACGGGCATCTCGTTCGTGTACGAGGGCATCACCGACGAGGAGGCCTCCATCTACCGCGCCCTCTTCCAACCCGATCGCTACGGCCCCCGATGGGCTCCCGTCCTGATCGCCTGGGCGGATCCGGATGACTCCGACATCCCGTTCCGGCGTGGTGACCGCGTCGCCGCCGGGGTCGCCGTGCCGGTCATCCCGCCCACACGGTTCGAAGACGTCTACGTCAGCGGCTGGATCGCGATCAACGCGGACGATCCGAACCCGCCCGGCTTCGACCTGCCGGGAGAGCAGGGTCCGGTGATCCTCCACGAGATCGGCCACCTCATGGGGCTCGGGCACGTCAGGACGGTCGGAGAGCTCATGAATCCCTCCGGCGGAGGAGTCACCGATCTGGCCGCGGGCGATCGAGAGGGGCTCCGCGAGCTCGGCGCATCCGGAGGCTGTGTCCGCGTGATGGAGCCGATCGACGCCTGAGGTTCACCCGATCCCCGGGGGAAATAGCTTGCAGCGCAGCCTCGACCTTGTCGGGACCCGACCCCTGAGCTACGCTGTTGCACCTGCAAATGGTGTGCACACGCGAAGCCGGCACCGTGGGGGCGATGATCCCCGACCGCATCTGCTGTCCCGCCTGACCGGGACGGCATCGAGCCCTTCGCACACATCCGCACTCACCCGCTCGCTCCCGAAGAAGAACCAGGAGGTTCCATCGTGGACACCATCACCGCCACCGTCGATGCCAAGGGGCAGTCCTGCCCCGGGCCGCTCGTGTCACTCGCCAAAGCCCTGAAGGATGCCCGCAGCGGGGATCGGTTCGAGCTCCTCGCCACCGACCCGGGCTCGAAGAGCGACGTGCCCAGCTGGGCGGAGCTCAGCGGCAACGAGCTCCTCGAGACTTCCGAGGCCGACGGCGTCTACCGCTACCTCGTCAGGAAGAGCTGAGCCCGATGGCGACGACCGAGACCGACCTCTCCGCCGAGCTCCAGCTCGCCGACCTCCTCCAGCGTGTCGAGGCGCTCGAGGACAAGGACGGCAAGCGCATCGAGAAGAAGAACAAGCTGACGATCATCGCGTGGGGCGGAGACCTCGACCGGATCTGGCCGACGACGATCCTGGCGACGACCGCAGCCGCGTCCGGCATGGAGTCGTCCGTCTTCTTCACGTTCTGGGGGCTCTTCGCGATCGTGAAGCCGGAGGTGCGCGTCACCGGCTCCAACTGGATGCAGAAGATGATGTCGGTGATGAACCCCGGGTCCGCTCAGAAGGCGAAGCTCAGCCGGTATCAGTTCGCCGGCGCCGGGCCGGCGATGTTCAAGAAGCTCGCGAACGACCACCAGGTGGCCAAGCCCGAGGAGCTGATCGAGATGGCGAAGGACCTGGGCGTCCGCCTGATCCCGTGCCAGATGACGATGGACCTGCTCGGCCTGAAGCGCGAGGACCTGCTGGATGGGCTCGAGGAGCCGATCGGCGCCGCCACCGCGATCGCCGAGATGCGCGACGCCGCCGTGAGCCTTTTCATCTAACCCGCGCCGCCTCGTAGGCTGGAAGCATGTCCCGATTGGCCGACGAGGTCCGCAAGACCTTCTCCTCGATGCATGTTTCGAGGAACTTCCGGCTGTTCTTCGTCGGCCAGCTGATCTCCGTTTCCGGCACCTGGGTGAACGCAACGGCGCTTGCCGTCCTGGTCCTTCATCTCACCGACAGCGGGATCGCCCTCGGCATCATGTCCGCTCTCCTGTTCCTCCCGGTCCTGCTGTTCGGTGTGCTCGGCGGCAGCCTCGCGGACCGCTTCGACAAGCGACGCATCCTCGTGTGGGCGAACGCCGGCTACGGGGCGCTGGCCGCGGTCCAGTTCGCGTTGGTGGCGACGGGCGTCGTCGAGATCTGGATGGTTTACGTGATCGCGTTCCTCTCGGGGTTGATCCTCGCGATCGAGCCCCCGACGCGCCAGTCCTTCTACGTGGAGCTGGTCGGGGACGAACACATCACGAACGCCATCAGCCTGAACAGCGCGGTGTTCACCGGAACGCGGGTGCTCGGAGGGGCGATCGCCGGGACGATGATCGACTCCTTCGGCCTCTCGTCGCCGTTCCTGTTGGACGCCGTCTCCTACGTGGCCGTCATCCTGGCCCTGCTGGCGATGCGGACCGGCGAGCTCCACGCGCAGCGCAAGGCCGTTCGGGAGCCGGGGTTGGTTCGCGCCGGGCTCCGCTACGTCTGGTCGTCCCGAGAGCTCCGCGTGCCGCTGATCGTGATGTCGCTCGTGTACCTGTTCAGCTTCAACTTCAGCATCCTGATACCGCTGCATGCCGACAGGACCTTTGACGGCTCTGCACAGGCGATCGGGTTCCTGTTCGCAGCGATCGGGCTCGGGGCGTTCATCGGTGCGATCGTGATGGCCAATCGGCAGCCCGAACCGTCGCTGCGGAGGTTGGCCGGGTTCTCGGCCGCGTTCGGCGTGTTCCTCGCCGTCGAGGGGCTCGCGCCCACGTTCCTGCTCGCGCTGATCTCGATGGTGCCGGTCGGCTACGTCTCGATGTTGTTCGCGATCACCGCGAACTCCACGTTGCAGCAGTTCACTCGCGCAGACATGCGCGGGCGGGTGATGGCGCTGTACACGACGATCTTCCTCGGGAAGCACCGCGATCGGCGGGCCGATCACGGGATGGGTCGCCGAGACCTCGGGCGCGCCCGCGACCTTCGTCGCCAGTGGAGCGGTCGCCGTCGCGGCCGGGTTGATGGCCCTGCGGGCGCGCGCGTCGGCTTCGAACCAGGGTCTGCCTACGGCAGATACTGCTGCTCGATCCGCGTGATCTCGCCGCCCTCGACGGTGAACCACCACGGCACGTTCGTGCCGGAGTAGTCGGTGGGGTTGGTCGCGAGGACGGCCTCGACCCACGCGTCGAAGTTCCCCGGTTGCAGCTCACAACACTGGCTCGCAGGGATGTACTCGATTTCCACGTCGTCGGCCACTCGCAGGGTCCGGAGCCGCGGGTTGTCGTTCACGATGTAGTAGCCGCTGACGACCTCGTCTCCCCGCTCCGCCGCTTCCCGCTCCGCTCGCTCCCCTTGATAGAAGTACGCGAGGTCGAACCGCACCCTCGTCGTCCCGCCGTCCGATCGGTTCGCGCTCGTCACGTAGACGAAGTGGTGCCCGTCCTCGAGGCTCGGAGACCGCGACGCGGAGGGCTCGGGCGTCTCGGAGGGCTCGGGCGTCTCACTCGGCTCCGACGTCTGCGTGGGTGTCGAGCTCGGGGTCGGACCCGTCGTCTGCGCTCGCTCGTCGTCGGTGAGCGCGATCAACGCTCCCGCGCCGATCGAGAGGAGCGCCAAGAGGATGGCTCCGACGATCAGGACGTTCCTCTTCATGCGCTCATCCATGGGGCTACTCCGGCTCGCTGTCGGGCGCGATGACGATACGGCCCGAGGACGACGCCGGGACGGGACGGTCGCCTTCGCGATCCAAACGCCACGGGCCGTCCGGTTCCGGCCGGCTCACGTCCAGCTCTGTGCCGTCGACGAGTGCCAGTCGGAACGCAAGCCTGCGTTCGCCGTCCCGCTCCTCCCGCCAGGTTCGGACGACCTCGACCGGTTCCTCGGCTCCTCCCCAGACGATCGCGCGAGGGCTCTCATCGGCGCGCCCGCCGGCGACGAAGCGGATCTCGAGCTCCGGCTCCCGCCCGTACCAACGGCCGATCACCGGAGGCCACAGGAGGAACACGATGCCCACGATCGCGAGGGAGCCCTCGACGTCGAGCCGAGGGATCATCGGGATCGCGAGCGCCGCGGCGACGACCCGCGCGAGGTTGTAGACGACGTCGTAGACGCTGAACACGCGCCCGCGGTACCCGTCGGGGACCGCCTCCTGCACCATCGTGTCCACGGAGATCTTCTTCCACGCGAACGTCAGTCCTGTGGCGAAGCTCGCGAGCAGGATGGTCCAGTCCCGGAGGAAGAACGACACGGCGATCAGGGCGATCCCGCCGACCACGAACGCAGCGGCCACGATCCTCGGCTTCGAGAACCGTTCCTCGAGCTTGCCCACCGTCAGGATGCCGACCAAGACGCCGACGCCACCGGCCCCGATCAGGTTCGAGAACGAGGCGACGCCCTCACCGAACGCGTGTCGGAACACCACGAGGGACAGCGTGAGGACGATCCCCTGTCCGATCTGGTCGAGGGTGATGGACGCGATCGGGCCGATCGCGCGTGGGCTCCGGAGGAGGCGGCGGACCCCGTCGGAGAACTCCGCGCCGACGCGCCGCAGCTCGTGCCGGAGAAGGCCGGGATCCTCAGGCTTCGTGTGGGGCTTGAGGGAGCTCGCGATGCGCGACGCGATCCACGAGGCGACGAGCCAGCCGATGCCGGCGGCCACAACCACCGGACCGATCGGACCGACGACGTCGATGACGCGACCCCCGACGAAGACCCCGGCGAGCAACGCCACGGTGCCACCGACCGTGGCCAGGGAGTTCGCGACGAGGAGGTCCTCGTGCGGGACGAGCCGCGGGACGACGGCGGCCGCGGTCGACAGGAAGAACCGATTCACCGACATGATCAGGAGCGCGCCCGCGAAGAACGGGATCGCTTGGTCGACCGGATCGAAGAGCACGAGTCCGACGGCGGCCGCCTTGACCCAGGGGGCGATCAGGAGGATCCGTCGGCGTCGCCACCGGTCGATGAAGACACCCACGAACGGTCCGAGGATCGAATAGGGGAGGGCGATGACCAGCGTCGCCTTGAGGAACCCGGTGGCGGTGTCCTGCTTCTCAGGGGAGAGGAACACCACCGAGGCGACCAGCGCGGACTGGAACAGCCCGTCGGAGGACTGGCTGACCAACCGGATCGCGAAGAGCTTGCGGAAGTCGGGGCTCGCGAGAGCCCCGCGGATCCGTTCCAGCGTGCCCGGCCCGGTGTTCACCGAACCGTCAGGCTATCCGGTGGTTACGCCTCGGCGGACTGGACGTCGAAGAAGCGCGTCCAGTCCTGATCCTCGGCGTGGCCGTTGCCCAGGATGAAGCTCTCCACCATGTCGTGCGCCGCCGCGTCCGAGAACTGCACGGGCGGCGACTTCATGAAGTAGGCGCTCGGCCCGATCAGCGGTCCGCCGATCCCGCGGTCCTTCGCGAGCTTCGCGCAGCGCACGGCGTCGATCACGACGCCGGCGGAGTTCGGTGAATCCCAGACCTCGAGCTTCATCTCGATCGAGATCGGCACGTCGCCGAAGTTCCGGCCCTCGAGGCGGATCATCGCCCACTTGCGATCCTCCAGCCACGGGACGTGGTCGGACGGGCCGATGTGGATCGAGTCCTTGTCGAGTGGCGTATCGAGCTGCGACTGCACCGACTGCGTCTTCGAGATCTTCTTCGACGTCAGCCGGGAGCGCTCGAGCATGTTCATGAAGTCCATGTTGCCGCCGAAGTTCAGCTGGTAGGTGCGGTCGAGCTCGGCACCGCGGTCCTCGAAGAGCTTCGCCAGCAGACGGTGGGTGATCGTGGCGCCGACCTGCGACTTGATGTCGTCGCCCACGATCGGCACGCCGGCCTCGCCGAACTTCCGGGCCCAGCCCGGGTCGGAGGCGATGAACGCCGGCAGGCAGTTCACGAACCCCACGCCCGCGTCGATCGCGCACTGCGCGTAGAACCTCGCGGCCTCCTCGGAACCGACCGGAAGATAGGAGACGAGGACGTCTGCCTGCGTGTCCCTGAGGATCTGCACGACGTCGGCTTCGGGCTCGTCGGACTCCGTGACGACCTCGCGGTAGAAGGCCCCCAGCCCGTCGAGCGTCCGCCCTCGGCTCACCGTGACGCCGAGCGGCGGCACGTCGGCGAACCTGATCGTGTTGTTCGGCTCGGTGAAGATCGCCTCAGCGACGTCGATGCCGACCTTCTTCCCGTCGACATCGAACGCGGCCACGACCTCGACGTCCCGGACGTGGTACCCGCCCAACTCGACGTGCATGAGACCCGGGACCTTCTCGGACGGGTCGGCGTCTTTGTAGAACTCCAGGCCCTGGACGAGCGAGGAGGCGCAGTTGCCGACCCCGACGATCGCGATGCGAACCTTGTTCACGAGATGCGCTCCTTTCGTTGGGCTACCGCTTCGCTGCTTGAGCCCGCTGTTCGTTGGGCTACCGCTTCGCTGCTTGAGCCCGCTGTTCGTTGGGCTACCGCTTCGCTGCCTGAGCCCGTCTTTCCTCGGGCTACCGCTTCGCTGCCTGAGCCCGTCTTTGCACGAAGCGCCTCACGACGGCGCTTCAACCCCCCGGTGGTGACGTTCTTGGCGCGCTCGGCGGCGATCAGCTGCTCGAGCCACGTGATATCCGACTCGGTCACGGTGCGGTTGTGCTCGATCAGCGCGCGGCCGTAATCGTCGGTGGTCCCGCGTCCGGCGCGGAGCGATTCCGCGATCGTCGCGAGCCGGCTCTGCAGCGCCTGGCGGCGTCGCTCCAGCAGGCGGATCCGGGTCTCCGGCGGCAGGTAGCGGAAGAACGCCAGCCGCATCCGGAAACGGGCGTCCTCGCTCTGGGTGTCATTGGGTGATTCCTGGAGGAGCTCGAGGAAGATCTGCTCCCCCTTCGGCGTGATCCGGTAGACCTTCTTGCGACGGGCTCCACGCTCGTCACCGGCCTCGGACTCGATCGCCCCGTCGTGCTCAAGGCGGCGCAGGGTCGGGTAGAGCGAACCGTAGGAAACGCGCCAGAGACCGCCCAATGAGTCGCCCAGCTCACGGGAGAGCTGGTAACCGTGGATGGGACGCTCCTTCAGGAGTCCCAGGACCGCGAGTTCGAGCATGTTCGGAATTCCCTTCGAGGATTCGTAGCGAGTCGATATATCGAGTCGGTATATCGGCTCGATATATAGCCTAGGAGGAAGCCGGCGTCAACCCGGAGGCGGCTGGGCCAGGGCGGGAGCGGGATATCGCTCGCCGGCGATGGCCAGACCGGCACCGAGCAGACCCAATGCCGCGCAGACGATCCAGAGACCTTTTTGCGACCACCCGTAGATCGCCGTGCCTCCGATCGGGCCGATCGTGAACGCCAGCGAGTAGGTGAGTCCCAGGCTGCTCTGGTATCGCCCCCGCAGATGTGGAGGCGCGCGGTCCGCGATGAACGCGGCCGTGCTCGGAGAGCCGAACATCTCGCCGAAGCTCCAGACGGTCACCGCCACCGCCATCCCGATGCCGGTGAGGAGGACGCTGAAGCCGCCGTAGCCGAGGCCGGTGAGAAGTACGCCGAGGGCGATCATGCGGATCCGTGGGTGTCGCATCGCGATCGCGGTGACCCCGAGCTCGAAGACGGCGACGATGATGCCGTTCGCGCCCTGGAGGAACCCGTACACGCGCTCCGGGAACCCGAGGTCGCGGACCCAGAGCGGGAAGGTGGAGTACCCCTGCGCGTAGACGAGCCCACCGCAGAGGATCGCCCCCAGAACGAGGAGGAAGCCCCTTGTCGGCGAGGATCGCCGCCCGCGCGCTCCCGATCTGCTCGGTCCTGCTCCTTCGTGCTGCGCGTGCCGTGCGGAAGCGCGACGAGTGAGATCACGCCGAAGACCACCGAGGTGGCGGCGTCGGCGATGAAGAGCTCGCGGAAATGCTCCTCCGCGAGGAGCCCTCCGATCGCGAGACCGATCGCGAAGGAAAGATTGAAGAGCAGCCTGTTGAAGGCGTACGCGGCCACGCGGTGCTCCGGGGGGATCAGGTCGGCGATCAGCGCGCCCGAGGCCGGCCGATGGAGCTCCGCGAAGAAGGCATAGACGATCACCACGCTCAAGACGGCCAGGAGCGAGCGCGCATCGAGGAGGAGCAACACGAGGGCAGCGGACGTGATCATCGAGATCGCGATCGCGTTCCGACGTCCGATCCGATCCGTCAGTAGGCCGCCCGAGAGCTGCGCGAGCATCGCTCCCACCCCGTAGCCGGTGATCGCCAGACCGGCTTGTGTCACCGAGAGGCCGTTCTTGGTGAGGTACAGGGCGAGGAACGGGAAGACGAAGCTCCCGAGCCGGAGTACGAACGTGCCCGCGAACAGGACCCATGCCGTGCGCGGCATCGCACGGAAGCTGTCGCGGAGCCGTGGACCCCGCTCGGCGGGTGAGCTCACTGCCCGGGTCGGTGGTACCCGGTGACGGACGGCGGGACGTCGATCCCCGCCGCGAGGTCGGGGCTCGGATCGGGGTCGCCCGTCACGGTGGCGAGCGGCAGCACGCCCGCCCAGATCGGGAGCTCGACGTCGTCGGCGTCGTCCTTCGGCGGGCCCGTGCGGACCTTGGCGGAGACCTCCTCGATGGGAACCGCGAGGAGGAGCGTCTGCTTGTACTCGGCGGCTGTGGGCATCCGAGCCTCATCCTCGCGGCCGGGGGCGACATGGGACGTGATGGCCGCGGCGGCCGTGTGCAGCTCGTCCTCGTTGGTCACCTCGCGGGCGGTGCCGAAGACCACGACGGACCGATAGTTCATCGAGTGGTTGAAGGCGCTCCGCGCCATCACGAGACCGTCCACGATCGTGGCTACGATGCACACCTCGGCGCCGGCGCGGAGCGCCTTCCACGCTCGTGCGGCGGTGGATCCGTGCAGGTAGATCGTGTCGCCGACCCGGGCGTGGATCGTGGGAAGGCAGCGGGGCGCGCCGTCGCCGTCGTTGAAGGCGACGTGGCAGATGAGTGCTTCGTCGAGGATCTGGTCGATCGTCGCTCGGTCGTACTCACCCCGCTCGGGGTGACGATGGACCTGCGTTCGCTTGGTCGGTGCCGGCATGCGGGAGAGCATCCCACACGCGCGAAGTCGAACCCGGTCGGTCCGGTCGTGGCATCTCGCAGGCCGACGGCGAGGTCCTGGTGAGCGCCCGAAGCGGGGTGAGTCCGCATTAGACTTCGCGCCACATAGGTTCACGTGCCCGAGTGGCCGCGAGCGCGACAGCGCGAGCGGCCGGACGGTCCGGAGGCTGGACGCCGAAGGACCCGAAGAGGGAAGCCGGTGGGAATCCGGCACGGTCGCGCCACTGTGACCGGGGAGCGAACCCGACACGAACCACTGGGCGATGGCCCGGGAAGGGTCGGCGGAGCGAGGATCCGGGAGTCAGGAGACCTGCCCGAGCGCGAGAGGACCGTCGCCTTCGCGTGAAGGGAGACGCGCCATGCTTCATCGTCTCGTCGGCGGCATCGCCGCCGTTCTGCTCCTCCTCGCGTCCTGCGGGGAGACCGCACCACCCCAGGCCGGGCCGACCGACTCTTCGTCACCGGCCGCGACCTTCCCGTTGACGATCACCGACGACGACGGCGTCGAGGTGACGATCGAAGAGGAGCCGCAACGGATCGTCACGTTCGCGCCGTCGATGACCGAGATCGTCTATGCGCTGGGTCTCGGCGACCGACTGGTCGGGGTGTCGGGCCCGTTCGATGATTATCCGGCTGCGGCGAAGGACGTCGAGGAAGTCGGGGGCGCCGGCGACTTCGGTGTCGATCCGACCATCGAGAAGGTCGTCTCGCTCGAGCCCGATCTGTTCCTCACGATCCCGGGTGGCGACCAATGGAAGCAGCGGCTCCGGGATCTCGACATCCCGGTCGTCACGCTGCACGCGAGCGATCTCGACGACCTGCTGAAGGATATCGAGACGATCGGCGAGCTCACGGGCGCGGTGGACGAGGCGGATGCCCTCGCGCTGCAGATGGACGCGGACGCAGACGCGATCACGGCGAGCGCGGAGACGACGGGGCACGTGTCGTGCTTCTTCGAGGTCTATTACCCGCCGCTGACGACGGTCGGGCCGCACACCTTCATCTTCGATCTGCTCGAGCGGGCGGGATGTGATCCGGTGACTGGGGCAGCGAAGACCGACTACCCGGAGTGGTCCGTCGACGAGCTCGTGGCCGACGGACCGGACGTGTATCTCGTCACGCCGGAGTCTGCGAAGAGCGTGGCGGCCGTAGCGAAGCGACCGGGGTTCTCCGGCATCCCCGCGATCGAGCACCACAGAGTGGAGCTGGTCGATGGTGACCTTGTGACGCGCGCCGGGCCGCGAGTGATCCAGGGGCTCCGTCAGCTCGCCGAGGCGCTCGGCACGGCATGATGCGGCCCGGCGCGCGCCGGTTCCGCCGCACGATGGTGGTGCTGGCCGTCGCCCTCGTCGTCACGGTGTTGATCGCGGTGGCGGTCGGTGCCGTGTGGATCCCGCCGACGACGACCCTGCGTGTGCTCGGCTGGAAGCTCGGCCTGACCGGCCACCCCGACGGGGTCGACCGCGCCGCTGAGGTGATCCTGCTCCAGCTCCGGCTCCCGCGGGTGGCGCTGGCGGTGTTGGTCGGCGCCGCGCTCGGAGTCTCCGGGATGCTGTTCCAGGGATTGTTCCGGAACCCGCTCGCGGACCCGGCGGTGATCGGCGTCTCCTCGGGCGCGGCCCTCGGCGCGATCGTCGTGATCGTCCTCGGCGGCGCCTCGCTGGCGGGTGGGCTCCTGGTGACCGGAGCTGCGTTCGCCGGAGCGCTCGTCACCACCCTGCTCGTCTACGGCATCGCTCGGGTCGGCCCCACCGTGCAGGTCACGACGCTGCTGCTGGCGGGGATCGCCGTGGCCGCGACGATCAGCGCTCTCATCTCGCTCGTGATGTCGTTCTCCGGCGAGCAGATCCGGAGCATCTACTTCTGGCTGTTGGGCGGCCTCGGGGCCCGCGGGTGGGACTCCGTGAGCATCGTCGTGCCGTTCGTGGTGGCCGGGGCCGGAGCTACGCTTCTGCTCGCCCGGGACATGAACCTCGTGTCGCTCGGAGAGGAGCGGGCGGCGCAGCTCGGTGTCGAGGTAGCGAGCTTCAAGCGCCGGTCGATCGCCGCAGGCGCGCTGTTGGCGGCCGCGGCGGTCTCCGTGGCGGGCGTGATCGGATTCGTCGGACTGATGACCCCGCACCTCCTGCGTCTGCTGGTGGGGGCGGATCACCGGCGGTTGCTGCCCGCCGTGCTGCTCGGCGGCCCACTCTTCGTCGTGCTCGCCGACCTCGCCGCGCGCACGGTGCTGGCGCCGGAGGAGCTCCCGCTGGGCGCGGTGACGGCGCTGGTCGGGGCGCCCTTCTTCCTGTGGCTCCTCCGCCGCGAGCGTGGGAGGGCCGTCGGTGTCGCGTGAGCCCGGCGCTCGAGTTCGAAGACGTTCGCGCCGGCTATGGGGCGGCGGATGTCCTCGAAGGGGTGTCTCTCTCGGTGCGTGCCGGGAGAGGTCGTCGGTCTCGTCGGCCCGAACGGATGTGGCAAGACGACGTTGGTGCGCGTCGCCTCGAGGGCGCTGAAGCCATCGGCCGGCTCGGTTCGCGTCGTCGGGCACGATCCGTACGCGATGTCATCGAAGGAGGCCGCGCGTCTCGTGGCGGTCGTGCCGCAGGACGTGATCCCGGCGTTCCCGTTCGACGTCTTGGACTTCGTGCTGATGGGCCGGGCTCCGTACCTCTCGCGGTGGACGGGAGGTGGTCCCGTGGACTGGTCGAAAGCTCGGGAGGCGATGGAGGCGGTGGGGGTCCAGCACCTGGCCGACCGCCCGATGGACGAGCTTTCGGGTGGGGAGCGGCGCCGAGCCGTCCTTGCGCAGGCGCTCGCTCAGGATGCACCCGTCCTCCTCTTGGACGAGCCCACGACCCACCTCGACATCCGGCACGTGGTGGAGCTCCACCAGGTGATCCGGCGCCTCGCGGAGGAGCGAGAGGTCGCGGTCGTGGCGGTCCTGCACGACCTCACCCTGGCGGCAGCTCTGTCAGACCGTCTCGTGGCGATGGCCGGCGGCGAGATCGTCGCCGACGGCCAGCCGGAGGAGGTCGTGACGCGCTCGTTGCTCCGGACCGTGTACGGGGTCAACGCCGACGTCGAGGCGAGCGCCGCGACGGGACGGCCCGCCGTGATCCTCGGCCCCCCGGAGCAGGCGGTCGACTCTACCGGTCTGCGGGTGTTGGTCGTCGGTGGTGCCGGCCGCGGCGCTCCGTTGATGCGGTTGCTCGTCGAGAGGGGCGTTCACGTCGTTGCCGGCGTGCTCCACGGGAGCGACACCGATGTCGAGGTCGCGGAGCGCCTCGACATCGAGCACGTGTCCGTGCCCGCGTTCTCCGAGATCGACGAGGAGGCGGCGGCGGCGTGGCGTCGACACGCCGCCGCCGCCGACCTCGTCGTGGTCTGCGATCCTCCGATCGGTCCGGGCAACATCCGCAACCTCGAGCTCGCGATCGAAAGGGCCGAAGGCGGCAAACCTATCGTGCTGCTCGATTCCATCCCGATCGCGGAGCGTGACTTCACGGCCGGCCGCGCGACGGAGCTCTGGCAGCAGCTGCACGAACGCGCCACGGTCGCGGCAAGCTACGACGCGGTCGTCGCCGTGATCTCGGCTCGTGTCCCGACGCGCTGAGCCGGAGCACGCGTCCTGGGGCACGAACGGGAAGCCTAGGTCTGTTCCTTGAGGTAGCGCTCGATCTCCGAGGCGATCTCGTCTCCCGACGGCACCCGTTCCTCGCTCGCGAGCGCCTCGAGACGTTCGAGGTACTCGCGCGAGTCGTCGTCCTCTGCGATCGCCGCATCCAGGCGCTCCCGTTGCGCGAGGGCGTCGTCGCCCAGTGTCCCGAGCGGGATCGTCACACCGAGCCGCCGCTCGAGATGCTGGAGCAGCGCCAGCGAGGCAGGCGCGTACGCCGAGGCCCCGATGTAGTGCGGCACCTGTGCGTAGTAGCCGATCGCCGGGATCCCTGCGGCCGCGACGGTCATCTCCAGGGCCGAGAGCGCGGCGGCCGGCACTCGGAGGACGCCACCGGGCCCCTGTTGCTCGCCGTCGCGGAGTGACGCATCCGTCGAGGCCGTCGCCAACACCGGTACCGGCCGCGTGTGCGGCACCGCGGCGGGGATCGCGCCCAGGCTGATCCATTCGACGACGCCCAGCCTCCGTGCCAGCTCCAGCACGTCGTCGCCGAGCTGCTTCCATTTGTAGTCGGGCTCGGGACCGACAAGGACGAGGATGTCCCGTCCGCCGATCTCGACGTGGCGCAGCACGATGTCCGGCCACTGCATCCGCGCGAGCACGCCGTCGACGACGTCGAGGACCGGCCGCCTCGCCCGGTAGTCGTTCAATGAGTCGACATCGAACGAGGCCACCACGCGGCCGCTCTCGGCCACGTGGTTCGCGCAGGCGGTCGCCGCGCCCGCTGCGTCGATCCATCCGTCGAACGCCGCGACGAGCACCGGCGAGGTGAGCATCGGGATCGGCTCTTGGAATCGATAGAGGCTCACCCTTCGAGCATAGACCCCGCGACGGAAGAGCCCTCCTCGGCGTTCTCGACGTACTGGGGACGTGAGCAAGGTGCCGTTGCGAGGCAAAGGACCGTTGCGGTTCCTTGCCTTCTGCGTGTTCGCAGGTGTCCTGGCCGCCTGCGCCGGAGACGTGATCGGTGAGTTCCCGTCGCCGCCCTCTCCGGTGATCACCGCATCCCCGACTCCCGAGCTCGACGACGGGATCCTCGCGGAGATCCCCGTGGACGGGAGCCCGTGCTTCCTCGCCGAAGCGGGGGGTCGTATCTGGGTCACGGCGTTCGACGGCAACGAGCTCCTCGAGGTCGATCCGGCGACGAACGAGGTGATCGAGACGTACCGCATGCCGGGGGGCCCGTGCGGGATGGTCGAGCACGACGGGACACTGTGGATCGAGAGCCAGAACTCGCTCGTCGCCTTCGACCCGCGGCGCCGCGAGGTGGTCGACCGCATCCGGATCCCCGGAGGGATCTTCGGCACCACCTCGACACCGTCGGGCCTGTGGGGCATCGCTCCCGAGGCCACGCAGGTGGTCCAGATCGATCCGAACTCGAGACGGGTCGTCGCCCGGGTCGACATCGAGGGACCGCTTGGCGGCCTCGCGGTGGACGGCGACCGTATCTGGACGGTGTCGGCGAGGAGCGATCTGGTGCGGATCGACCCGGTGAGCCACTCGATCGTGGAGCGCATCACTCTCGATTCCTTCGAGCCCGAGGGGCTCGCGATCGGCGGGCACTTCCTCTGGGTCTCGAGCTCGTTCGAGGGCAACATCCTTCGGGTCGACCTTCGCACCCGGAAGGTCCGAGACCCTCTGCCCGTGGACGGCTCCCTCTTCGGCGGTGTCGTGATCGGGGACTCCTACTGGGTGTCGAGCAACGATGGAACGATCTATCAGCTGGATGCCGCGAACGGCGAGGTCGTCGATCAACGCGAGCAGGTCGGCTTCGGCCCCATCCCCGCCGCAGGCAACCTCTGGACCGTGGACTTCCTCTCCGAAACCGTCTACCGGCTCGACGAGACCGCCTGATCCGGTGCCATCCGACTTCGGTCTTCTGGCCGATGTCCGCCATCTATCCGGGGGATAGGCTCCATCTGTCATGAGCGCCGTTGAAGGTCACGTGTATCGCGTCCATCTCATCGATCCGGGAGGGCGTATCGGCGTGCAGGACGTGCCGAGCGACTCGTTCGAGGCGACGGAGCGCGGGCTCACGTTGAACGGCACGACGATCGTCCCGTGGCACCGCGTGGTCCGGTACGTCCGGGATGTCACGCAGCCGCTCGGAGAGCCGGAACTGGCGGCGCATGCGGAGGTCCGAGTATGGCTCGACGATGGCTCCGAGGCCGGTGAAACGCTGCGCATCCGCGCCGATCGATTCGATCCGGGACCGTGGACGGTGGACTTCCTCGAGGTCGAGGCCGTGAACGTCGAGGGCGCCATCATCCACATGAAGAAGATCCACGTTCCGTGGGGCAGGGTCCTCGAATACGAGCGGGTCCGCATCCCCGTCGACCAGCTCATGCCTGCACGCCAAGACTGACACGCGGGACCGCCGGGCTACGACTCGGTGCCCAAGACGCTCTTCAGCGTCGACATCGCATTCATCGCCGGTGGGAAGCCCGCGATCGTCGCCGTCTGCAGGATGATCTCGCGCAGCTCGTCCGCCGTGAGGCCGGCCTTGAGCGAGGCGCGGAGGTGCTGAGGGATCTGCGAGGAGCGTCCGGTCGCCACAAGCGCGGCGACGGCCGCGATCTCGCGGTCACGCAGCGTGAGTCCCGGCCTCGAGTACACGTCGCCGTAGGCGAACTCCACGATCGCGCGTCCGAGGTCCCCGAGACCCTCGACGGTGGCGAGCGCCTTCTCGTCGTGGACCTCCAGGAACCGCTGTCGGCCCCGCTCGTACCTGTCGTCCGTCACTGTCCCCCCTCGTGTCCTCGACCTCTCGAGCCACCCGTAGTGACCACAAGGCCTTCCAACCCTCGGATGATGAAGTTCGGCCGGTAGTCGGGCTCCTCGACGAGTTCCATGTCGGGGAAGCGCTCCAGCAGCGTCCGGAACGAGATCTGGAGCTCCATCCGACCGAGCGGCGCCCCCAGGCAGAAGTGGATCCCCGCGCCGAACGTGAGGTGCGGGTTCGGCTTCCGATCCAGCCGGAGCTCGTCCGGATCCTCGAAGACGTCCGGGTCGCGGTTCGCGGAGTCGAACAGCAAACCGAGCTCGGCGCCCTTCGGGATCGCGACCCCATGGAGCTCGAACGGTTCCAGGACCCATCGCTCGAACATCGGGAGCGGCGTCTGGTATCGCAACAGCTCCTCGATCGTGGTCGGGATGAGCGAGGGGTCGGCGCGAAGCTCCTTCAAGCGGTCCGGATGCCGGAAGAGCGCCCACCACCCGAGCAGGGTGGAGTTCACCGTCGCCTCGTGGCCCGCGTTCAGCAGCAGGACGCACGTGCCCACGAGCTCGTCCTCGGTGAGGTGCTCGCCCTCGTCGACGACGTGGACGAGCGCCGAGATCAGGTCCTCGCCGGGGTCCGACCGTCGTTCCCGCGCCAACCTGCGGAGGTACTCGGAGAACTCGACGCTCGCCCGGACCGCGTCTCGCTGCGCGGGCACCGCAGGCGTGAGCTCGTACATCTTCACGATGTCCGCGGACCAGGGACGGAGGAGATGATGATCGGCCTCGGGCACGCCGAGCATCTCGGCGATGACGATGACCGGCAGCGGCTCGGCCAGGGTGGGCAGCATGTCGAACTCACCTGTATCCGCGACCCCATCGACGAGCCCATCGAAGATCGCCTGCACGCGAGGGCGAAGCGCTTCGACGAACTTCGGCGTGAAAGCCTTCGACACCAGCTTGCGCACGCGCGTGTGGTCGGGCGGCTCCATGTCCAGGATCCCGGCGTTGATCAGGTCCCAGAACGGCGAGTGCCACTCCGGCGGCGTCGGCCGGCCCATCTCTTCGTGGGTCGCCGTATGGAGGTACGTCCGACCGAACCTGCGATCGCGCAGGAGGGCGTCGACGTCCCGGTACCGGGAGATCAGCCAGTGATCGGTCGCCTCGTCGTAGACGACCGGTGCCGATCGTCGGAGCTCCTCGTAGTCGCGATACGGGTCGCCGATGAACCCCACGTCGGTCGGCGCGAAGCGCATGGACGGACGATATCGGGATGCGCGAGAAGGGGCGCTCCTGCGATGAACGATGTCAGCCGACGACGACGTCGGTCCACGAGCACGCGAACTGCCATGGCCGGATGACACGTACCCGGTCGGACCGGTGACGAACGCCCACTTGTCCTTGAAGACCATCCCGAGCGCCGGTCCGGTCGGGACGTTGCCGAGATGTTGGACGTTGGGTGACTTCGCGAGCGGGGGGAGGCCCGGCGTCAGCGCCTCCGCCGGTTGGACCTCGAGGACGATGACGACGGCCGCGAGCGCCACGAGGGCGCGGATGCGAGAACCCTTGCGTCCGTTCACCGGATGCGCTGTACCCCTTCCGGACGGGCTCCAAACACCCCTCGTGTGTTCCTCGTGCGGACCGGGTATCGGCGCAACGAGACCCTCTTGGAGGTGAGGAACGATGGCGAGCACGAAGCAGGTACGCGCCGCCAAGCGCAACATCAAGAGCGCCCAGAAGGCGGCTCGGAGCAAGCGCACGATCTCGAAGCTCCCGAAGGCCGTCCGCCAGGATCTGGGGCGTCAGGCTGCAGCTGCCAGGCGACGCGGCGGAGCTCCCGGCCGTGCACTCGAAGATCGCACGCGAGAGCAGCTGTACGAGCAGGCGAAGAAGGAGGGCATACCCGGTCGATCCCGGATGGGCAAGTGGGACCTGATCAAGGCCCTTCGGAGATCCCGCTAGAACCAATCCTCGAACGAACGGCGGGCGGAGACCGAGAGGCGGTCGCTTCGTCCTCGGACGAACCACGCCAGCTCCTCGCCGGCTTCGCCCTTGGGCAGGGCGGCGCTGCGGCAGGCGATCGACCGCTCGTCCTGGCCCCACGCGGCCTCGCCGATCGGCTGGGTCCTTGCCCATCCGATCTTCCGGCCACGCGCGTCGTAGGGGTAGGTCACCGGGAGGGAGGCAGCGCGGCATCCGGCGTCCGTGACCACGTCGACGGCCCGATGCGTGGGCACATCCGTCTCGATCAAGACGGGCCGGCGGTCGGAGCGGAGGTCGAGCAACCCGTAGGGGAGCCCGGCGAACCGTCCGAGAACGACTTCGCGCGCGACGGCGACGGTCGCACACAAGTAGAGGACGGGGAACGATGAGGGCGGGTTCCAGCGGCCTCCCCGGAGGGTCGCGAAGCTCGGGTCCAGCGGCTGCCGCCAATCGGGGTCGGCAACGCGGACGGATCGCCCGGAGCGGGTGACGTGGCGGAACCGCACCTTACGCGGTGCTCGCCCAATCGAAGGAACGCTCGACCGACTCGAGCAGCTCGTCGTGCCGATCGCCGGCGATCAGCTCGAGCATCGACCGTCCTCCGTACGCGCCGGCGTCGGAGCGCACCACCGCCGGGATCCGCGGACGCTCGAGGTTCCGCTCGAGCAGGTCCGCGACCCGGAGGATCTGCAGGAGCTTGGGCTGCCGAGCGGCGGGGACGCCGTCGTCGAGCCACTGCTGCACCGCTTGGCGCGTGACCCCGAAGAGCCGGGCGACGTCGGACACCGAGAGTTGCCAGCCCGCCATGAGGCCCGCGAGATCCGAACCCGGACGGGACAGCTCGTGCAGGACGGCGAGGGAGAAGCGCTCGTATTGGAGCGGCGCCGGCAACGGAGCGGGCGGCGACGAGACGGGCGGGTGGCGCATACCGATGATGATGCCCGCCGCCGCCGACAGCAGCGCGTTGATCGGTCCGTCGGGATGGAAGGGCGCCGTCAGCGCCAGGCGATCGAGGACGTCGGCGGCGGTCGCACCCGCGTCGCGGGAAGCCAACAGAGCTCGAACGAGCCCGCGCCACGCTTTGGCGTACCGGCGGGCGGCCGCTGCTTCGCCGCGCAGGGCTCTCGGCAGCGAACGCTCGACCTCGCCGACGAGGTCCGAGGGCAGCTGGATCGTCGCGACCGCCATGCGCTCAGCGTACCGCAAGCGAAACGCAAGCGACAAGCGGACCGCAAGCGATCACACGGGCGGGCGCTCCGTCCCCGGTCTGTTCGCCTGGCCGGCCTCTTCGTCGAGGTCGGCCTTGGTCTCCGCTCCTTCGAGCTGTTCGCGTTCGTCTTCGGCCTCGGCCTCTTTCGCCGCGTCGGCCTGCGCCTCGGACTCGAGCTGGTCGTCGCCCTTGGCATCCCGGTCGGATCCCTCGGTGTGGCTCATGGGTCACCTCCTGGTTCGGTCTCCCATCAGGTACCCGGCCGGGCCGGCGCGGACACCCGTTGAGCGTCGAGCGGACGAAAGGTTGAATATCTCCCCATGCCCGACTCGCGTCGGATCGCCACCGTCCTGTTCTTCGACGTCGTCGGCTCGACGCAGGTCGCGTCCCATCTGGGCGACGCTCGATACCGGGAGCTCCTGTCGCGCTTCTACCGCATCGTGGCGCGGAACCTCAAGCGCTTCGGCGGCAAGGAAGAGGATCGTGCCGGCGACGGCTTCTTCGCGACGTTCCCGCAGCCGCTCCAGGCGATCCGGTGTGCAGCGGCCCTGATCCGTGAGGTTCGCGAGCTGGGGATCGAGATCCGCGTCGGCATGCACACCGGCGAGTGCGAAACGCTCGGTGGGAAGACCCAGGGGATGGCCGTCGTGATCGGCGCCCGGGTGATGTCCCTCGGAGGGGCGGGCGAGCTGTTGGTGACGAACACGACTCGAGAGCTCGTCACCGGTGGCGACCTCTCGTTCGAGGACTTCTCGGCGCACGAGCTGAAAGGCGTTCCGGGGACCTGGCAGGTGTGGGCCGTGACCGCGGTCGATGGGACCGAGGTCGGAGGGCCGCTCCGCGGCGAGGACGCCGCGGAGCGGCTCGAACAGATCAGGCCCGTGCCGGCCGTTCGCCGCCTCGGGCGACGACCGGTTCTCATCGCGGCGGCGCTGGCCGTGGTGATCGCGCCGATCGTGTGGCTCGTCTCACACGGCGAGGCCATCCCCTCGGGCACGCCCGTGCTCCTCCGCGTCGATGCGGGCGCCTACGAGATGACGAGCAGGGTGGCGGATGACTACCAGAGCTTCCATATGCCCGGCGCCCTGTGGTTCGACGGCTCGACCCTCTGGCAGGCGACCGCGACCGAGCTGGTGCGGCGGGATCCCTCGACCGGGGAAGCCGTCGAAACGCACCCCATCGACTTCTGGAACCGGATCGAGCTCGCCGTCGGCTCGGCGTGGATCCTGCATCCGGCGGGACCGGGCCACACCAGGCTCGAGCGGCTCGACCTCGTCTCGGGCGACGTCCAGAAGGAGCTCGAGCTGCCGGGAGAAGGGGCGGACATCCGGGCGGGACCCGACTCGCTCTGGTACCTCTCCGAGGAGGGGGACCTGGTCGAGATCGACCCGATCGGAACGACGATCCTCCACCGGTACAAGGTGGACGCCTTCGCGCCGGGCGTCGTCGTGCCGCTGCTCGGCGACGTGTGGATCTGCGACTGCACCGTCGGCCAGGCGCTGCGGTTCGACCCGGACAAGGGCGAGGTCGTGGACACCTACGAACTGCCCGAAGGTGGCTACCTGATCGGCGTCGACTCGACGGACAACACGACCCTGTGGGTCCTCAACGAGCAGAGCAACACATTGAGCCAGTTGGATCCGGAAACCAAGGAGCTGGGTGATCCGATCGGCGTCGGCGGCATCATCTACGACGCGAAGATCGCATTCGGCTCGATCTGGGTCGCGAGCGGGAGCGAGCTCACCCGCGTGGACATGCAGACCCGAGATCGCCGTCCACCGATCCGGATGCCCGAGGGCGTCTCGGCGGGCGGACTCGCCGTCGACGAGGCGGACGGCACCCTCTGGGTCGAGAACTGCGGTTGCCCGACCGAATGAGCTACGGGAGGTCCGGCTCGTTCCCCGGACGCCACTTGATGCCGCAGCCGACGCTCGGACGCTGGTCCTCCGAGACCGGACGGTCCTGCATGACGGCGTCGATCGCCGCCCGGAGGTCTTCGCCGGTGACCGGAACTCCGTTCCCGGGACGGCTCGAGTCGAACTGGCCGCGATAGGCCAGCGGGCGATCCTTGTCGAACAGGAAGAAGTCCGGCGTGCACGCAGCCGTGTACGCCTTGGCGACCTCCTGCGTCTCGTCGAAGAGGTAGGGGAACGTGTAGCCGGCCTCGACCACCTCTGCGGCGAGACCCTCAGGAGCGTCCTCAGGGTAGGTCGCGGGGTCGTTGGCGCTGATCGCGACGATCCCCAACCCGGACCCGACGTGTTCGCGGGCGAGCTCGGCGAGGGCGGGGCGAACGTGCGCGACGTATGGGCAATGCCGGCAGATGAACATGACGAGGAGCGCCTTCTGATCGCCGAAGTCCTGCAGCGTCACCGTTCGACCGGAGACGACGTCGGCGAGCGCGAACTCGGGCGCCGTCGTGCCCAAGGGCAGCATCGTCGAGGTCGCGGCCATGCCGACATGCTACGAGGCCGATCGAGGGACGAAGGGCGCCTACCCGAGGAGCTCGATCATCGTGCGCGCGTCGCGGATCGCGGCGCCGGTCGGGTCGTTGTTGAAGTAGATGAACGCCTCCCCGGCATCCGCCGCCGCGATCCGCGACGCCCACCGCCGGAGCTTCTCTCGGCGGTAGCCGGGGCCCTCTGTCGAACCCTGATGGAAGCGGACGTAGAGCCACCCGCCGAGCGCGGGAAGCGTGTGTCGCAACCCCGGCCGATCGGGCCAGACGAGCGCGGCGCCCGCGTCGTCGAGGAGCAGGAAGACGTCGTCGGTGTACCAGGACGGGTCTCTGAACTCGAAGGCTGCCCGCATCCCCCTCGGGAGGGCCGAAAGGAGATGACGCAGGCGCTCCACCTCCACCGGGAATCGAGGCGGGAGCTGGAACAACACCGGTCCGAGCCGGTCGCCCAGACCGGTCGCTCGCTCCCAGAGGAGCGCGACCGGCTCCTCGGGATCCCTCAGGCGCTTCATGTGGGTGATGAACCGACTCGCCTTGACCGCGACGAGGAACCCGGGCGGCGTCTGGTCGCGCCACCGTCGGAACGTGTCGCGCTCCGGGAGCCGGTAGAAGGAGTTGTTGACCTCGACCGTGTGGAAGTGGTTCGAGTAGAACTCGAGCCACCTCCGCTGCGGGACGTCGGTCGGGTAGAAGGGCCCGCGCCAGTCGTCGTACTGCCATCCGCTCGTCCCGACGTGGGCGACTCGCAACGCCTCGCTCCTCCTTCAGGCGACCCGGCTCGTGTCCGAACGGCGCCGCGGAGACCGTAACGGCGGAAGGCCTCTCGCGCATCGGACGAAAGGCGACGCCTATCATGGTCGCATGAGGGGCGACAAGGTCGAGATCGTCGTGGACATCGGCAACGGCGTCCAGACGTTCGAGATCGAGGCGACCCGCGCGGGCCGCCGCGTCGAGGTCTCCACCGGGCGAGGCATCGTGGAGGTCTCCGAGGTCACCCGCGGGGGTAAGGCGGTGCGGACCGGACGCTTCATGACGGGTCGCGTGGTCGCGCTGGTGGAGCATCCCGTCGAGGACGAACCGGGGCTCCTCCGGTCGAAGGGCCGCAGAACCACGCGCGGCCAGTCCTCCTTGCTCTGAGATCAGCGCTCTGAGATCGCGCTCTGAGATCAACCGCCCGTGACGCGTTCGTCGGCGCTCTCGAGCCGGAGCTGGGCCAGGCGATCGAGCGCGCGTCCTCCCCATCCGGCGATCTGCTGCTCGCCGAGTTCGCTCGAGATCCGGATCGCGCTCCTGAGGTCTTCCTCGCCTTCGTCGAGGCGTCCGAGGTCGCGGTGGCTGATCCCTCGTGCGGCGAGCGCGTCCGCCAGTTCCCAGCGCGCGCCGAGCTCCCGGAAGATCTCGATCGCCCGGTCGAATTGGGCGATCGCCTCCTCGAGCTTGCCCCGATCCTGGTCGAGCCGTCCGTGCTGGACCACCGTCACGGCGACGCTGAACCGATCGCCCATCTCGTCGGCGAGCTCGCGCGCCTGTTCGATGAGCCGGGCGGCCTCCTCGAGGTTGTGCAGCTCCGATTGGTTGATCGAGAGGGCGGTCAGCGCCCGGACGTGCGCCCACGTGTCGTCGTGCTCCTCGGCCAGCGCGAGCGCCCGCTGCCAGATCGCGTCCGCTTCTTCGTAGTCCTCGCGCGTCCAGGGCACCCACCCCGCGAAGAGCAGCGACCGCGACATCGCCCAGGCGTCGTCGAGCTCTCCGGCGGCCGCGAGCGAGTCGCCGAGCAGCTGCTCGGCTTTGTCCAGGTCCCCGTCCACGTTGATCGCGATGTCGCCTTGGTACCGGAGGGCCAGCGCGAGCGTCCACGCGTCGTCGAACTTCTCCCCGAGTTCGACGGCGCGCGCCAGCGCATGGCTCGCCGCCGGGTATTCGCCCAGCCAATAGTGCGCCTCCCCCATCCCGGCCAGCGCTCGGGCCTCGCGCGTCTCCCAGGAGCTCTCCGGTCCGGCCATCGCGAGCGCTCGCTCGTAGTACTCCACCGCCGAGAGGCTCTCCATGCGCCGCCGAGCCCGATCCCCCGCCATGATCAACGCGTCGACCGCGCGATCCGGCACGCGGCGGTCGGCGGGATCGAGGTCGATCGAGGCCTGGGCGGCGCGCTCCAGGTGATCGGCGGCGTATGAGCGGTGACCCGATTCCATCAGCGCATCGGCGATGCCTTCATGGAGGCTCAGACGCTCTCGCTTGGGCAGGCTCGCGTACGCGACCTCGCGAACGGTCTCGTGACGGAACCGCCAGCGCGGCGCCCGTCCGGCGTCCTCCCGGACCAAGATCTCGGCGTCCTCAAGGCCTCGGATGTCCTCGATGTCGGCGTCCGAGGCGGTGGCGAGCTCGTCGAGGTCGAATGAGTAGATGAAGACGGACGCGCGCCTGGCCAGGTCGCGCAGCCGATGGCGCAGGCTGTCCAGGCGCGCGGCCACCACGGCCTGCACGGTCGGTGGCAGGGCTCGGCCCGAGCTGGCGGCGCCGTCCTGCCGGGCGCGAAGGACCATCCCCGTCGTCTCGACGATGAAGAAGGGGTTGCCGCCCGTCCGGCTCGCGATCTCGGCGACCTCGTCATCGTGGACGCGGCCGCCGGCCGCTTCGCGGACCAGCTCGAGCGCCTCGTCGTCCGGGAGCGGATCGAGGCGCAACGTGACGGCGTTCGCGACGCCCGATCCCCACGAGGGCCGTTCCTCCAGCAGTTCCGGCCGCCCGAGCGCGATCGTGAGCGCCCGCTGGGGCGCCTTCCTCGTCGTCGCGGCCACCCGCTCGATCAGGTCGAGCATCGGCGGACGGAGCCCGTGCACGTCTTCGAACACGAGCACGATGGGACCGCGGCCCGAGAGCCCCTCGACGAGACTCAGGAATCCGCTCTGCACGTCCTGGACGAAGACGGATTCCTCCCGCTTCGGAGCGCCCAAGCCGATCGTGAGGCCCAGGCGTCCCGCGACCCGTTCCGCCTCGCTCGGATCGCAGCAGCCGTCGACGACCTCCTGGAGACGCCTCATGGCCTCGTCGGGCGTCATCTCGTCCTCGATGCCGGCGATCTCGCGGACGATCGCGGTGACCGGGGCGAACGTCGCAGTGTCCCCGTAGGCGTGCGCCCGTCCCTGGAGAACGGTGACGTCCGACCCGAGCCCGGCGAGCAGCTCGTCGGCCAGCCGCGACTTCCCGACGCCCGGCTCTCCCAGGATGGTGACCAGGAGCGGACTGGCGGTGGCCTCCACTCGCGCGATGCTCCCGCGCAGGATGTCGAGCTCGTAGGAACGTCCCACGAACGGGATCGTCCGGCGCGACGAACGGGTGGTGAGCGCCTCCACCGGGTACGCGGGCAGAGCGTCGACGAACCCCTTCGCCTCGACCTCCTGCTTGGTCCCGAAGGAGACCGCGTCCGTGGTCAGCGCGTACGTCGTGGCGCCGACCAACACTTCTCCCGGCTGGCCCGCGGTCTGCAGGCGCGCCGCGGCGTTCACGACCTGGCCGGTGACGAGCAGTTGCCCAGTGGGTCCGACGCCGGTAGCCGCCTCGCCCGTCTCGATCCCGACGCGGACCTCGAGCGGTTCGTCCAGGCCGAGCGACTGCTGAAGGCGATGCATCCGATCCCGGATCGCGAGGCCCGCGCGAACGGCCCGCACCGCGTCGTCCTCGTGGACGTGCGGCAGGCCGAAGACGGCCATCACGGCGTCGCCGATGAACTTCTCGGCGTGTCCGCGGAGCGCGCGCAACTCCTCGCTCGCCGCGTCGAAGAACCCACCGAGGACCTCCCGAGCGCGCTCGGGATCGAGTCGCTGCGCGAGGCCGGTCGAGTCGACGAGGTCCGCGAACAGGACCGTCACGACCTTCCGCTCCTGGGTCCCGAGGGTCGTGGACACGGGGGTTCCGCAGTTGGGACAGAACCGAGCGTCCTCGGGAAGCGGTTGGCCGCAGAACTCGCACTCCATGGCGTTCAGCATATTGGGGGCCACCGACCCCAAGGACGCCTCTGTGTCGATGGGAGACTCGATCGTCATGGAACCCACAACCTTCGAACGGCCACAGGACTTCCGGGCCTGGTTGGAGCAACATCACGACAGCGAGCCCGAGGTGTGGGTTGGCTACTACAAGAAGGGATCCGGCAAGCCCAGCATGACGTGGCCGGAGTCGGTCGACGAGGCGCTCTGCTTCGGCTGGATCGACGGGATCCGCAAGAGCATCGACGCCGAGGCGTACATGATCCGGTTCACGCCCCGACGGGCTCGGAGTACCTGGAGCGCCGTGAACATCGCGCGCGTGGCCGTGCTCACGGACGAGGGCCGGATGCGCCCCGCCGGACTCGAGGCGTTCGAGGCGCGGCGAGAGGACCGGTCCGGCATCTACTCCTATGAGCAGCGAGATCAAGCGAAGCTCGAGCCGGCGTACGAGAAGCGGTTCCGCGCCAAGAAGAAGGCGTGGGCGGCGTTCGAAACGATGCCGAAGTCCTACCGTCAGGCCGCGATCCGCTGGGTCATGACGGCCAAGAAAGAGGAGACGCGCGAGCGTCGCCTCGCCACGCTGATCGAGGACTCCGCCGCCGGCAGGACGGTCCCTCCGCTCACACGCCGATAGGCGAACCGCCGCCCTCCAACAGATCGTCGCGGCGATAGGCTGAGCGCATGGCGAAGGGGAAAGGCACCCCGGATGATCCGTGGGTCTTGCAGACGCCGAGTGGCCAGTCGGAGTTCGAGATGCATCGAGACCCTGATGCCGACCCACCGGCGCTCGTCTGCCGTGTCGGCAAGACCGAGCTGCGGTATCACCTCCGGGCGATCGAAGACCTGCACGCGATGTTGAAGGCGAACGGCGACTGGGTGCCGCTCGGCAACGCCGACGAGCAGAAGCCGGCGAAGGAGGGGACCGTCGAGGCGTGGGCTCGCTCGGCCGACAACCCCGTCGGCGGGTGGTACGGGCTGAAGAAGGGTCTACGAGGTCGCTTCGGGAACTACGTGCCTCCCGTTCTCGAGGTCCTCGGCCTCGCCGAGATGGAGCATCAGCCTCGGAACAATCGGATGCGCGCCGTCTAGCGTCGGATCTCGGAGGTTTCCGTCACCGCACCGGAATGAACTGTCGAGAGACCGGGTTCGACCCCACATCGGAGCACGGGGGATGGAGGCCACGATGAGCGATCCGAAGGAGCACACAGAGACGGTCCGCGCCTACTACGAGCTCGCGTTCAACGAGGGGAAGCCGGAGGAAGCGGCCGAGACGTATCTCGGCGACCGCTACATCCAGCACAACCCGCAGGCAGCCGACGGCGCGGAGGCGTTCATCGGGTTCGTCAACTGGTACCGGGGCGAGTACCCGGAGCTGCACGTCGACATCAAGCGAACCGTGGCCGAGGGGGACCTCGTGGTCACCCACAGCGTCATCACGACCTCGCCGGAGGATCGTGGCACCGCGGCCGCGGACATCTTCCGTCTGGAAGACGGGAAGATCGTCGAGCACTGGGACGTGTTGCAACCCGTCCCGGAGAAGGCCGAGAACGACAACACGATGTTCTGACGGGAGCGAGCCGTGTCGACGGCACGTGCCGCGATCGAAGCCGACACGCTCGCCCTCGACATGAAGTAGGAGTGGACCCACGAGAGGTCGGCGAAGACCGACAAGCGCGGAGCGCGAGCGGGTTTTACCCGACGTCGCGGGCGTTGTGCTCCACGCCGGTCGCGCCTGGCGGAGTCCGCTGTGGCCGTTTGCTCGATACCCCAGCTCACGATCCGCGTCGGTCGGATCCGGATGAACTGCGGCGCGAAGTTCGGGAACCGCGGGTTGATCGTCTCCCCGCCGGTTTCGTGGAGCTCGGCGTTGCCCCGTATCTCAACGGCCCGCGCGCGCCGCGGCGGCCCGATGACGTCGTCGACGAGGAATGCGACCTTCGGATTCTGCTGGACGTCTCGCCACTTCTTGCCGTCTCCGAAGTTCAAGCCACCGACGTCGATAGTGTCCTCCTCCTCGTTGAAGACGTAGGTCAGCGGGATCATGTGCGGTTGGGCCTCGGCGTCCGTGGTGGCGAGACGTCCGAGCTTGTTCTCCCGCAGGTACGAGATCTCTGCTTCGGTGTGAACACGCTCATCTCTCGCTCCTCCTTCCCGATCAGCTTGCGATGCTCTCGATGGGGCCGACAACCCTCGCCTGTGGCATCCTGGCGACCGTGGGAGCGAACCCGACATCCAGCGTGGGCGTGTCCGCGCTCTCCTCGTTCGGCGAAGCGTTCGACGGCGAGCTCGTCCTTCCGGGCAGCGCCGACTACGACGCCGCGCGGATCGTCTGGAACGGCATGATCGACCGACGTCCCGCCTTCGTCGCGCGCTGTGACGGCAGTCGAGGACATCGCTCCGCGCGATCCGTTTCGCACGGGAGCAGGATCTCACGGTGGCGGTTCGGTCGGGCGGTCACAGTATCGGCGGGTTCTCCACCTGCGACGACGGCATCGTGATCGATCTCTCGTTGATGCGAGGTGTGCGCATCGATGCCGAGCAACGTACGGCGCGCGTGAACGGCGGGGCGCTCCTCGGCGAGCTGGATCGCGAGGCGCAAGCGTTCGGTCTCGCCTGCCCGGTGGGCGTCGTCGGTCACACGGGAGTGGCGGGGCTCACGCTCGGCGGCGGGATGGGCCGGCTCCAGCGACGGTTCGGCTACACGGTCGACAACCTGCTCTCGGTCGATCTCGTGACCGCGGACGGCGAGCAGCTGCGCGTGAGCGAGTCGGAGCACCCTGATCTCTTCTGGGGGATACGCGGGCGCGGGGCCGAACTTCGGGGTTGTCACATCGTTCGAGTTCCGGTTGCACGAGCTCGGTCCCGACGTCGTGAACGGCGCGGTCGCGTTCCCGGCGGCTCGGGCGGATGAGATCGCGGACCGGTTCCGGGAGTACCTCGCGACGGCCGTGGACGAGGAGGCGTTCTCGTTCGCCTTCGAGACGGCGACGGATGACCTCCTGTTCCCGCCGGAGATCGTCGGGACAGCCGGTCCTCATCGTCGGCGCGACGCACTCCGGGCCACCCGAGGAGGCGGCGGAGTCGCTCCGTCCGCTCCGCGACGCGGCCCCGCTCTACGACACCTTCGACGTCCGTCCGTACCTGGAGGTGCAGTGGTGCTGCCGACGAGGATATGGCGTGGGGCAAGCGCTTCGCCATGAAAGGCGGATTCCTCGCGGCGCTCAGCTCGGGCTTCGTCGATGTCGGCCTCGAGCAGATCGCCGAAGCGCCGGGCGACGAGTGCTGGATCGGCCTCTGGGCGCAGGGAGGGGCGATCGACGCGCGTCGCCGCCGACGCGATGGCGTTCACTGGCCGGGAAGCACCGTTCTGGCTCGGCGTCGAAGCGGCCTGGGACGACCCGTCGCTGGACAGCGCCCATCGGGAGTGGGGGAAGGTCACGATGGACGCGCTCACGCCGTTCACGGCGGAGGGCCACTACGTGAACGACATGATGGAGACCGGCGACGATGTCGCCCGCGGGGTTTACGGCGACGCGAAGTACGACCGGCTCGTCGAGCTGAAGCGCGCGTATGACCCCGACAATGTGTTCCGACTCAACCAGAACATCAGGCCGTAGAGCCGATGATCCTCCGCGGGCCTCGCGTCACGCTCCGTCGCGCCGGTCTCGCCGACGCCGCGCGCCTGACCTCGATCCGTCGCGAGCCCGAGATCGAGCGTCGGTGGGGGATCCTCGAGGAAGGCGAGATGGAGGAGTTCGTCACGGATGAGAAGACGTTCGTGGTCGAGGTCGACGACGAGGTCGTCGGGGCCGTGCAGTACGGCGAGGTCGAGGACCCGATGTACCGCAGCGCCGGCATCGACCTGTACCTGACGACGCCGAGGCACGGGCAGGGGCTCGGGAGCGAGGCGGTCCGTGTCCTCGCCCGGTACCTGATCGAGGAGCGTGGTCACCACCGGCTCACGATCGATCCGGCCGCGGACAACGCCGCCGCGATCCGCGCCTACGAGAAGGTCGGTTTCCGTCCGGTCGGGGTGATGCGTTCCTACGAACAGGGACCCGACGGTTCGTTCCACGACGGGCTGCTGATGGAGCTCCTCGCGGGTGAGCTGCTCGAAGAGCCGCGATGACGCTCGAGCCCGACGTCGACCGGTGGCTCCGCGAGACGAGCCCCTCGCTGGGATCCACGTTCCGGCGCGTCACGGAGCTGATCCTCGCCTCGGACCCGCGTCTCACCGCGTACGTGAAGAACGGAACGGTGCAGTTCGCCTACGAGGGCGACCTCGCCGCGTTCGTGCAGCCGAAGGCGAACCGGGTCTCCCTGATGTTCTACCGCGGCGCGAAGATCCCGGGCGACTTCCCGCATCTCGAGGGCGACGGCCCGACGGCTCGGTTCATGCGGTTCGACGATCTCGCGGACGTGCGTGCCAAGGCGAAGGAGCTCCGGTCGTTGGCGAAGGCGTGGTGCCGGCTCATGGCTCCGTCTTGACATGTGACCATACGGTCACCTATCCTCCCTCCATGACCGACGACGATCGGGTCTTCAAGGCGCTCGGCGACCCCACGCGACGCCTCCTCCTCGACCGGCTCTTCGAGCGTGACGGCCGAACGCTCACCGAGCTCGAGTCCGGGCTGGAGATGACGAGGTTCGGGGTCATGAAGCACCTGCGGGTCTTGGAGGAAGCCGATCTCGTGGTCACCCGCCGGTCCGGCCGGGAGAAGCTCCATTTCCTGAACCCCGTGCCGATCCGGCTGATCCACGACCGGTGGATCGACAAGTATCGGGAGCGTCAGGTCTCGGCGTTGGCCGACCTGAAGCACGAGCTCGAGAAGGAGGACACGGCATGACGACGGATACGGAGGCACGGGTCACGACGCAGGTCTACCGGGTGTACATCAAAGCCTCGCCTCAAGCGGTGTGGGACGCGATCACGACGCCTGAGTGGACCGAGCGCTACGGCTACGGCAGCCGCGTGGAGTACGACCTGCGCCCGGGCGGCCGCTACCGCGCGTTCTCGACCGAGGAGATGAAGGCGGCTCGGGCCGAGATGGGCGGGGGTCCGACACCCGACGTGATCGTCGACGGCGAGGTGATCGAAGCGGACCCACCGCACCGCCTCGTCCAGACCTGGCGGATGCTGATGGATCCCGGAACCACGGCGGAGGGCTTCACGCGCCTCACGTACGAGATCGTCGAGACCCGCCCCGGCGTGAGCAAGCTCACGCTGACGCATGAGCTCGAAGGGGCGCCGCGTCTCGCCACGTTCGTGGGCGGAGATATGGAGAGCATCGGCGCCGGTGGAGGCTGGGCCGAGGCCCTCAGCGATCTCAAGACGCTCCTGGAAACGGGCTCGTCTTTCTACGCGGAGTAGCCGTCACGGGGGCGCGGCGCCGGAGGCGCCGCGCCCCCGCCGTCCTACGCCGGTGGGACGTTCTGGTTCAGGCGGAAGAGATTCTCGGGGTCGTAGCTCCGCTTGATCGCACGGAGCCGGTCCCACGTGGATCGGGGTAGGCCTCGCGGACCCCTGCCTCGCCCTCCTCGCCGAGGAAGTTCACGTACGCGCCTCGGCCGTCCAGACCGAGCGCGCCCGCGAGCTCATCGACCCACGCTTGGTGCGTCGGCGTGTCCTCGACCTGCTTGTACACGTTCGCGATCGTCACCATGAACCTGCTCCCGCGGTGGGCGAACGCCGTCGCGTCGTCTGGCACGCGGGCCATCGCGCCGCCGAGCGCTCGGATCTGCGCGACGGCCATCATCGCCGTCGAGGACTCCACGCGATCCAGGATCGTCGCGGGTGCGTCTTCCGCGAAGAGGTCGGTGAACCTCGTCTTCCCGACCGCGATCGGGTGGTAGTCCTCCTCGTCCGGGCATGTAGATCTCGGGGTAGGACATCGGGCGGAGCATGTCGGTGAGCGGCTCGGCGAGCTTCCGGAACGGGGCGACCGCACGCTCGCCCGCTTCCGTGTCGCCGGCGTACGCCATGAGCGCGAAGATCGCGAGCGCTCCGTGGTGCTCCTCGGGAACGAACGGCATCGGTGGCGTCCTCATCACGTTCGCGATGGTCGTGAGCTCGTCCGGTGCGGCCTCCGCCTCCGCGAGGAACGCCGTGATCACCTCGGGCGTCGCCGGCAGCATCAGGATCCCGCCCACGATCGACGGGACCTCGTGCAGCCGGAACCGGAACCGGGTGGCGACGCCGAAGTTGCCGCCCCCGCCGCGGATCGCCCAGAAGAGGTCGGGATGGTTCTCGTCGTCCACCTTCAGCAGCTCGCCGTCGGCGGTCACGATCTCGGCGCCGAGCAGGTCGTCGATCGTCATGCCGTACTTCCGGAGGAGGAACCCGATCCCTCCGCCGAGCGTGATGCCGCCGATGCCGACCGAGGCCGTGTCTCCGAAGCCGGTCACAAGGCCGTGCGCTCCCGCGGCGTTCGTGTACTCGCCTGCGGTGAGTCCTGTTTGGGCCCAGGCCGAGCGGTCGTCCACATCGATGTCCAGCGCCTTCATCGCCGACAGGTCGAGGACGATCCCCCCTTCGCAGACGCCGAATCCCGGACCGCTATGCCCGCCGCTCCGGACGGCGAGCACGCTGCCCGAGTCGCGCGCGAGCGACACCACGATGGCGACCTCCCGAGCGTCGACGGGCCGAACGATCACCGCCGGCCGCCGATCGATGTTGCCGGGCAACACCGTCCGCGCATCGTCGTAGCCGCGGTCCTCGGGGGTGATCACCTCTCCGCGGAGATCGTCGCGGAGCTTCTTGATCGGGATCGTGCCTGGTTCGGAGACGGATCGCATCGGAACCTCCTCGTGTTCGGGGTGCCTTCCTGTCTACAACCGACCTTCGGGAGATGGCCACCGGAGAGAACCACCGAAGATTTCGCCTATCTTGACAAAAAGAACTGTCGGTGGCAACATGGCATCCGTGATCGATGTGGCGGTGATCGAAGACCCCGAGGCGGCCGAAGTGTCCCTGGATCCCATGCGCAGCCGCCTGCTGGCCGAGCTGGCCGAACCGGGCACGGCGACGAGCCTGGCCGGGAAGCTCGGCGTCCCTCGCCAGAACCTGAACTACCACCTCAAGGCACTCGAGCGGCACGGCCTGGTGGAGCTCGTCGAAGAGCGGAAGAAGGGCAATATGACGGAACGGGTGCTCCGCGCGACGGCGCTTTCCTACGTGATCTCCCCGGCGGCCCTCGACGGCGTCCAGCCCGACCCCTCCCGCGCCCCGGACCGGTTGTCGGCACGATGGCTGATCGCGGTGACGGCCAGGGCCGTGCGCGACGTGGGCCAGCTCGTAGCCGGCGCGACCAAGGCCCGCAAGCGCCTCGCCACGTTCGCGATGGACGGGGAGATCCGGTTCGCGTCCGCCGCGGACCGCGCGGCGTTCGCGGAGGAGCTGGCCGGTGCGGTCACGTCGCTGGTAAGCAAGTATCACGACGAGCAGGCACCGCGCGGCCGCGACCATCGCGTGATCGTGGCCGTCCACCCGAGCCTCAAGGACGACCAGCCGAGCGAAGCGTTGATGACCACACCATCCGAGGGAGAGGAGCGCTGAGATGGCACACCCGTTCAAGGTGACCGACGAGTTCGAGGTCACGGCCACCCCCGAGGAGGTCTGGGACGCGATCGCGACCGGAGCCGGCGTGGACGCCTGGTTCATGGGCGTGAACGACATCGAGCCGCGGGAGGGCGGGACGACTCGCATGCGGTTCCGCGACTCCGCGGAGGTGGGCACGATCACCGCGTGGGAGCCGCCCACGCACCTCGTGAGCCGCACTTCGGAAGGTGAGGACGGCGCCGTCCACGCGTTCGAGTACCTCGTCGAGGGGCGGGACCAGGGCAGCACCGTCGTCCGCTGGGTCCACAGCGGCTTCCTCGGCGACAACTGGGAGAAGGAGTACGAGGGCCTGTCCGAGGGCGACCCGATGTACTTCGACAAGCTCCGCATCTACCTCACGTACTTCAAGGGCCGCACGGCGACGCCGGTGAACGTGTTCGGCGGCGCGATCGTGCCCGATCGCGACGAGGCGTGGGCGACCTTCTACCGTGCGCTCGGGCTCGCGGGTCCCCCGGAGCTCGGCGACCGGGTCGAGCTCACCCCCGAGGGGCTCCCTCAGCTCGACGGGGAGGTGGACTGGCTCTCCAGGGACTTCCTCGGTGTTCGCACCGACGACGGGATCTACCGGTTCATGCACATCAGCGTGTTCGGCGGCCCGGTGGGGGTCGGCCATCACATCTTCGTCGACGGGCTCGACCAGCACGAGACCGAGAAGGCCTGGGAGTCCTGGGTCACGAAGGTGTTCTCGTAGTCTCGAACCGAGGAGGGAGATGGAGATGGAGAACGTCACGTCGAGAGACGGCACCACGATCGCGTTCGACCGGATGGGCGAGGGAGAACCGGTGGTCCTGGTCACCGGTGGATCGGTCGATCGGATGTCGAACGTGCCGCTCGCGCAGGAGCTCTCGTCCGACTTCACGGTCCTCAACTACGATCGCCGCGGCCGAGGCCCCAGCGGGGACACGCCGCCGTACGCGATCGAGCGTGAGATCGAGGACATCGAGGCCATGCTCGATGCCGCCGGGGGCTCTGCGAATCTCTACGGCACCTCGTCGGGCGCGGCGCTGGCGCTGCAGGCGGCGGCGACCGGCCTCCCGGTCACGAAGCTCGCGCTCTGGGAGCCGCCGTACATCATCGACGAGAACGCTCGGCCGCCGAAGGATCAGGTGGAGCAGTACGAGACGATGGTCGCCGAGGGACGCCGGGGCGACGCGGCCGAGTACTTCATGACGAAGGTCGTCGGCATGCCCGCCGGAGTTCGCCGCGCAAGCCCGGAACGAGCCGTGGTGGCCGAACCAGGAGGCCCTCGCCCATACGCTCGCGTACGACGCGAGGATCATGGGCGACTACTCCGTGCCGACCGACCAAGCCGGTTCCGTGAAGGTGCCCACGATCGTGATCGCCGGAGGAGCGGACATGCCGTTCATGCGTGAGACCGCGCAAGCGCTCGCGGATGCGCTTCCGGACGGTCAGGTCAAGTTCCTCGACGGACAGGGGCACAACGTCGATCCGACCATCTTGGCGCCGGTGATCAAGGAGTTCTTCGCATGAGGGCGCTCGCGTGAGGTTCAGGACCACACTCGAGCAGGCCGGGAAGACCGCGACCGGCTTCGAGGTCCCGCCCACCGTGGTGGAGGGCCTCGGCGCCGGGAAGCGGCCGGCGGTCCGCGTCACGATCAACGGCTTCACCTATCGGAACACGATCGCCTCGATGGACGGCAGGTTCATGGTCGGGGTCAGCGCCGAGAACCGTGCGGGCGCCAAGGTCGCGGGCGGCGACGTGATCGACGTCGATATCGAGCTCGACACGGCGCCGCGCGAGGTCACGGTCCCGAAGGACCTCGCCGCCGCGCTCAAGAAGGACGCGAAAGCGAAGAAGACGTTCGACGCGTTGTCGTACAGCAACAAGGGATGGCACGTGTCCTCGATCGAGGGCGCGAAGACGGACGAGACCCGGCAGCGGCGCATCGCGAAGTCGGTCGCCGCGCTGCGGGAGGGCCGACCGCGCTGAGCGATAGGTTCCTGACTCAGTAGTTCGACGTACGTAACCTCCCTCGCTTCACGAGCCACGAGCACATTCCGGACTCGATCGAACGACCTCAGGAACCGTCCATGCTGGGTTGTTTGGACCGGCCAACGGGCTTTGGCCTTCCTCCAGGGCGGCCCCCCGCGAAAACAGCCACCAGTAGGGCCCGGTCCTCCACAGCGAACGAACTCCGGCATCGGTGGTGGCATCCCCGGAACTAGACTGGCCGGCTCCGACCGGCCTGGGAGTGTCGTGGCTTCGATATCGCCTCAACCGGAAGGAAGCGCCGACAAAGCGGGTTCGAAGGGGGAGCCGTCGAACGGGTCGGACGAACCATCGACAGGTGAAGAACGAGACCGGGAACGAGTTCGGATCGCGGGTCTCCTCGAGTCCCATGCACCGCCGGACTGGGAGGAGCGGTTCCGCAAGGACGAGCTCCTCGACGCCGTCATCGACCATGAACCGATCCAGATGTTCGTGATGGCCGCCGACATCCGCGAGTCGACGATGCTGATGAAAGAGGCCGTCAGGTTCGAGCTCTTCGCACGGACCATGGACAAGTTCGTGTCCGCCGTGCGGGGAGGGATCGGCACGCCGGGGGGCTGGTTCGACAAGTTCACGGGCGACGGGTTCCTCGCGTACTGGATCGTCCAGTCGACACCGGAGGAGAAGGAGTACCAGCGACGGTTCGTGGAGGCGGCCGGCAACCTCGCCCATACCGCCCACGAGTTGGTCGACCTGTTCCATCGTCGCGTCCTCGAGGACTTCCGCCGGAACTCGAGGAACCTGTCGCAAGGCGTCGGTCTGTCGATGGGACTCGATGCGGGTCCGGGGTACCTCGTCCAGATAGCGGGCGAGCTGACCCTCGTCGGCCCCCCGGTGGTCGGCGCGGTCCGGATGGTCACCGCCGCCGCGAAGCCGCAGGAGATCGTCGCGAACGTGCACCTGGGCGAGCATCTCCACGATGAGCAAAGTGGGATCTACGAGGCGTTGGGGATGACCGCCACCCGGGAGAGCCGCCCCACCAAGGAGTACCCGAAGGGCCAAGAGGTCTACGCGCTGACGTTCGCCCCCGGGGCGGACGTTTCCCGAGCTACGGGAGCGGATCCGGCTCAGTAGTTCGACGTACGCAGGCCCCGACGTCGAGGGCAGGTCACGTCGGTCTGGGGCCGATCGACGACGATGTACCCGTCCGCGGATCGTCGTTTGGGACCGTTGTCCTGATTCCCGCTCCTTCCAATAGGCAGAACCAGCCACGAACCGCGGCCAGTAGGGCCCCGTCCTCCACCGCGACTCACCGCGTGCTCGGGATCTCGGTCCGGCGAGCTCTGTAGCTGCGTGCATCGACGGCCGTCGGCGACCACGTCTAGTCTGGCGAGCGACGGAGGGTCTCCACCTCCAAGGAAGGAGTCCGGACATGGGCAGGGTCGTGCACTTCGAGATCCCGACGGACGACATCCCGAGGGCCAAGGAGTTCTACGGGTCGATCTTCGGATGGCAGCTGCAGGACATGGAGGGCGAGGCGATGGGCCTCTACACCCTTGCGCTGACGACGCCGGTTGATGAGAAGACGCAGGCGCCGACGGAGCCCGGCGCGATCAACGGCGGTTTGATGAAGCGCGCTTCGGACACGCCGTCACCCGTGATCACGATCGAGGTCGACGGGATCGACGACGCCCTGAAGAAGATCGAGGCGGGAGGCGGGAGCACCGTGCAGGCGAGGACGGAGATGCCCGGGATAGGCGCGTTCGCCTACTTCAAGGACTCCGAAGGCAACGTGATGGGTCTCTTCGAGACCTTCTGAGGCGACCTCCACCTCACTCCATCGAGCCCGCGTTCAGGAGCTCGGAGAACCGGTCGAGCAGACCCAGCTGACCGGGAAGGAGTTTGCGCCGGGCGGTTTCGACGTCGAACCAGCCGGCGCGATCGACCTCCGGGAACTCGCCCGTCCGGCCCGATCGCGGCGGCCATTCCATCGTGAACGTGTTGCTCCGGACGACGCTGACGTCGACGTCACCCGGGAGCGCCCAGGCGCTCACGAGCTTTCCGCCCGGCTGGCGTACCTCCCCGAGGAACGTCGGCACGTGTGCCTCCGGGGGATCGACCCCGAGCTCCTCTCGGAACTCGCGGAACGCCACCTCGAGCGGGTCCTCGTCCGGTTCGTACTCACCCTTCGGGAGTGACCACGAGCCGTCGTCCTTCTTGGCCCAGAAGGGGCCGCCGGGGTGCACCAACAGCACCTCCGGCTCGCCGCGGATCCGCCGATAGACGAGCAATCCGGCGCTCCGCTTCGGCATCGTCGACCGCCCTCAGCCCGCCGACCGATCGTGGATCTCTCGGACCGTGTCGATCGTGTCGGCGTCATCCGGTCCCTTGTCGGGGCGGTAGCCCTTGATCCGAGCGAACCGGAGGGCGACGCCGCCCGGATACCGCGTGCTCGTCTGAAGGCCGTCGAACGCGACCTCGACCACGAGCTCCGGGCGAACGTGGACGGTGATGCCTTCGCTGCTGGTCTCGATCTCCTGGAGTCGCTCCGTCTGCCAGGCGAGCATCTCGTCGGTCATGCCCTTGAACGTCTTGCCGAGCATCACGAACCCGCCCGTCTCCGGATCGCGAGCGGCGAGATGCAGGTTGCTCAACCATCCCTGCCGCCGACCGTGGCCCCATTCGGCCGCGATGACGACGAGGTCGAGGGTGTGGGCTCGCTTGACCTTGATCCAGCTCGCACCCCGCCGCCCCGCCTCGTACGGCGCATCGAGGGCCTTCACCATCACACCTTCGTGGCCGCGAGCGAGTGCGTCCTCGAGGAAGCCCTCGGCCTCCTCGACGTCCTGGGTCACGATCCGCTTGACGCGCAGCTCCTCGGGCAGGCGTTCGTCCATCGCCGCGAACCGCTCGGTGGCCGGACGGTCGATCAGGTCCTCGCCGTCGAGGTGCAGGACGTCGAAGACGAACGCGGACAGGGGATAGTCCGCCCGGAGCTCCGTGAGGTCGTTCCGGCTGCGGCTCCCGAACCGGCTCATCGTCAGTCCGAACGGGTGCGGGCGGCCGTCGGATCGCAGTGCGATGGCCTCGGCGTCGAAGACGGCCGCCTCGAGCGGGAGGCGGAGGATCGTCTCGACGATCTCCGGCACCCGCTCCGTCACGTCCGCGAGGTTCCGCGTGAACACGCGGACCTCGTCACCGAGACGATGGATCTGGATCCGGGCGCCGTCGAGCTTCCATTCGACGGCGGCGGGCCGGATCCGTTCGAACGCCGCTGCCACGTCCTCTGCCGACTGGGCGAGCATCGGTTGCACCGGGGTCAGCAGCGAGAGGCGGAACCGCGCGAGGGCGGCACTGCCTCCATCGATCGCGGCGGCGGCAACGGCGCCGAGGTCACCGGCCAGCATCGCGGCGCGTCGAACCTCCGCGAGCGGGACGTTCGCCGCGCGTGAGACGGCGTCCACCATCACTCCCTCGAGAGCTCCCTGCCGGACCTCGCCCATCAGGAGCCCTCGCAGGAAGCGTTGCTCCGGCTCGGTCGCCCGGGCGAACAGGTCGTGGAGCGCTTCTCCGCGAGCCGCCTTCGACCCGGCGCCTGAGAGTCCGCCGATCCGCCGGAGCGTCTCGTCGACCTCGGCCAGCTCGAGGGTCGCCTCGCGGGCGGGCGGCGGTACCTCGCGGAGGGACGCCCATCCGACGCCGATCGATCCGTGCGGCAGGACGCCGGAGAGGTAGGCCACCGCGATCGGGACCTCGTCGGGCCGCAGTTCGGCGAGGACCGACGAGATCCGCTCGACCTTCTTCAGTCGGGACGAGGTCGCGGCGACGTCTGTCGACGTCGCCGCGACCTCGTCCAGGAGCATCCGTTCCCTACGAGCCTTCCGGCGGCCCCATCGGGCTCATCAGCTGGAAGTAGTTGTCGTCCGGGTCCGAGAACGTGGCGATCTGGCCCTCCATCTCCTCGCCCTCCTGGCCGGGGGTGTAGGGCTCCTGCACCACGGTGGCGCCGGCGGCCTTGAACTTCTCGAAGTCGCCCTTGATGTCGGCGGTCTCGATGTTCCAGAGGATCCTGCCAGGCGCGGAGTTCTTGCCCTTCACCTGGTCGTGCGGCCCCACGGTCACCCAGCCGGTGCCGACCTGCCAGCCGGTGTAGCCGCCGCCGTCCATGGCCGGCGCCCCGAAGAGCTTGGTGTAGAAGTCCGCCAAGGCCTTCGGATCCTCGGACCCGATCAAGATGCTGTTCAGGTTCATACTGTCCTCCCTTCCTCGATGGTGCCTTCGAACTCCCAACCTATCGCCGTCGCTCGGGCAGGGTCGAGGGGCCGACGTGGGCTCGAAGCCACTCGTTGAGCGGCTTCGACGCCCGGAACACCTCCACGACGCGATCCTTCGCCTTCCGGCTCCCCAGCCACGCGCCGGCCGGCCACTCCCGCCAGGTGATGATGCCCTTGTACCTGAGGAGCTCGATCCGCGGATGATCCTTGGGATAGCCCTTCGGGGCCGTCTTCAAGACGTCGTGGCCGGACACCTCCATCCCGGCATCCCGTGCCTCTCGCACCACCTTGACGAGCGTGCCGCCGGACCGGGTGGCGCTCACGGCTTCGCGGTAGCGCTCGAGCTGATCGGGTGCCATCTCCCACATGCCGGACCCGGCGGCCAAGCCGTCGGCGGTGAGCTGCACGTAGCCGTCGAGGATGGTCGCGCCGATGTTCGTCTTGTAGGGCGACTTGTCGGCGCTGAACCGGATGTCCCGATACGGTCGGAAGATCCGACTCTCGCCGAACTCCGGCTCGATCTCCGCCAGCAGCTCCTCCATCGGGGTGCGAACCATCGAGTCGTAGACCTCTTTGTTCCGCTGCCAGTAGGTCTTGGAGTTGTCGGCCTCGAGGCCCTCGAAGAACTCGATGGCCTCCACGGGCCAGCCCCGGAACGTCATACCCCCGACCCTACGCGGCCGTCAGCTCGACGGGATGCACCGCGAACGTGTGGAGCCGGCCGTCGCGCCAGACCAGCGCGTCCACCGACCGGCCGATCCGTTCCCCGACCATCAGCCGCTGGAGATCGCGAGCGTCCGCGATCGGCACGTCGTCGAGGGCAACGATCAGGTCGCCGGACCTGATGCCGGCCAGCGCGGCGGGGCTGCCGTCGACGACCTGCATGACCTCCACGCCGTCCTCGCGACCCACGGCCGCGGCGGCTCGGGGTGGCAGCGGCCGCCCGCCGCCGGCGATCCCGATGTAGGCACGCTCGAACCTCCCCGCCGTCATGAGGGCATGCATGATGCTGCGCGTGGAGTCGTCGATCGGCACCGCGAGGCCGAGCCCCACCCCGGCGACTGCCGTGTTGATCCCGATGACCTTCGCGCGCCCATCGGCGAGCGCGCCTCCCGAGTTCCCGGGGTTCAGCGCGGCGTCGGTCTGCACGACGTTCTCGACGACCCTGCCGGCGCGCACCGGGAGCGCTCGACCGAGGGCGCTGACGACGCCGGCGGTGACCGAGCCCGTGAACCCCATCGGGTTGCCGATCGCGACGACGAGCTGGCCGACGCGCAGCCGCGACGCCTCGCCGAGCTCCGCCGATACGAACCCGCTTCCCTGGAGGCGGAGGACGGCGAGGTCGGAGAGCTGGTCTCGCCCGATGACGTCGAACGGGACCTCGCGCCCGTCGACGAACGACGCCGAGCCACGGTCCACTCCGTTCACGACGTGTGCGGAGGTGAGCGCGAACCCGTCGGGCGTGATGACGACGGCGGATCCCGCTCCCTCCACCCCCGCTCCGCGGATGCGCTGACGCACGCGGAGGCTCGCGACCGAGGGGATCAGCCGCTCCGCGACCGAGGTCACGACCGTGGAGTACGCGTCGAGCGCCTCATCGCCGGGATCGATGCCGTCGTCCATACCCTCCCCTTGTACCGCAGATCGGCTCGAACGTGCTGGACGGCGCCGGATCGGAGGGCGCCTTGGCGCGGGGAAGCGAACTCGATCCGGCGCAGGCGCTTTGCTGGCGCTCGAAGCGAGCTCGCTCTCGGAACGTCCCTCTAGCCTCAGACGTCGGTGGGATCTCGACGACCCGTCCGTCCTCCACGCCGAAGTCCCAGACGTCGATCGGCGGCGGCTCGATGCCGAGCGTCGTGAGGGCGGTGCAGATCTGGCTCCGATGATCGGTCCCGTGGTGCACCGCCTGCGCGAGCCTGATGCTCATCGGGGCGTGCGTCTCGGATCCGTCGTCGCGGTGCCTCTCGAGGACGGCGTCCGGATCGATGTCCCCGGCGAGGAGCGATGACCAGGCGGCGCCGTGGCCTTCCGTCGCGACTCGAAGCTCGGAGAGGTCCATGTGGTCCTCATCGATGAGGGGCGTCTCCCCACGACTCATGACGAACAGGTAGGAGGAGTCGGCGCCGACGGTGTGTCGCATCGTGTCGAGGATCGAGCCGTACGTCCCGGGGACCGTCGTCTCCAGTTGCTCGGGGCTGAGCTCGAGGCACACATCGATCACGCGCAGCGTCGCCCACACGTGGTGGGCGAATGCGTCCCCCATCAAGGAGCTGGTCATCCGCCGACCATAGCAATCCCGGTCCACGCTGAGGGGCAGACGCTCGGTTCGCCCTCGAGGGGCGCGAGATGCGGCCTCGGCGTTAGCCTTTCCCCGTGAGCAACCAGAGACACCCGCGGCTGCTGCCGGTTCCCGAAGAGGCCCGGGTGACTCCGATCGAGCTGTTCTTCGACCTCGTCTTCGTGTTCTCGCTGACGCAGGTCACGGCCCTGATGGCTCATGACCTCACGGCACACGGTCTCGTGCGAGGACTGCTCGTACTCGCTCTTCTCTGGTGGTCCTGGGTCGGCTACGCGTGGCTCGCGAATGTGGTGCAAGCCGAGGAGGGACTCGGGCGCGTCGCCGTGTTCGGCGCGATGGCCGCGATGTTCGTGTTGGCGGTGACGGTGCCCGAAGCGTTCCGCGATCTGGACGGCGGACTCGACGGACCGGTCGTGGTCGCGTTCGCCTACCTCGCCGTCCGGGTGCTGCACCTCGTGATGTTCTTCGTGTTGTCGGGCGACGACCCCGGTCTGCGACGTCAAGTGTGGAGGTTCACTCCGTCGGTGCTCGGCAGCACCGCGGTGCTCCTGGTGGCATCGCAGCTGGACGGATGGGCACAGACGCTCACGTGGGTCGCGGCGCTGATCGTCGACTACTTCGGAACGATCCTCGGAGGCGCGTCGGGATGGAGACTCCGCTCCGCCTCACACTTCGCGGAGCGCCATGGTCTGATCATCATCGTCGCCCTGGGCGAATCGATCGTCGCGATCGGTGTGGGTGTAGCGGCCGTGCCGATCTCGTGGCCGATCATCGTCGCGTCGGTCCTCGGTCTGACGGTCGCCGGCTGCCTGTGGTGGGCGTACTTCGACGTCGTGTCGATCGTGGCCGAGCGCCTGCTCCGGCGCGCCGAAGGCGAGGAACGAGCGCGACTCGCTCGTGATGCCTACAGCTACTTGCACATGCCGATGGTCGCCGGGATCGTACTCGTGGCCTTGGGGATGAAGAAGGTGCTGGAGTACGTCGGTGGCGCCGGGCACCACGAGCTGTCAGACCCTCTCCCGCTGCTGCCGCTCGGCGCGCTCTACGGGGGCGTCTCGCTCTACCTGCTCGCGCATTCGGCGTTCAAGTACCGGACCTGGCACAAGGTGACCGGCCGGCGGGTGGTGGTCGCGGCGCTCCTCGGGGCTCTGGTGGCTGCCGCCGCCGAGATCCCCGCGCTCGCGGCGCTCGGACTGCTCGCCCTGGTCATGGTGGCGATGATCGCGACCGAGTCGATCCAGTACTCGGAGGTCCGCGAACAGATCCGTCACGAGGACGACCCGCGCGAGGACGACCCGATGGAAGCCGTCGAGGAACACACCGACTGAACCTGACTCAGGCCTTGTCCCATCGTCCGTTCTGCTTGGCCTCCTCGATCTTGGCGAGACCGGCCTCGGTCATCCGTCCTTCCTCGATCAGCTGCGCGGCCCATCCCTTGTTGCGCTCGGACCAGTTGCTCGTCTTCCTCCGAGGGGTGAACCGGAGCGCGTACCGCTCCTCGTCGATCGGCTGCATCTGACTGTCGATCCATCCGAAGCAGATCGCCTCCTGCATCGCATCCTGCAAGGTGACCGAAGGCGTCTCCGCGTGCTTCTTGTAGATCATCAGCCACACGTCCTCCGTGGAGGAGTGATTCCCTTCCAGCCAGGCGCGCCACTCGTCGGCCGTCGCGAAGTGGATGGGCTTTCCGGTCATCTTCATGACCACACCCTAGGCAAGGGGCACGACGTCGGTCAGAACCCCGACACACGGAGAAGCGCGAGCGCCGCGCTAGCATCCCGTCCGATGGCCTTCTTCCTCGCGGCGCTCTTGGGTCTCGCCTTCGGCGCGGCCGACCAGCAACTCGGCACCCTGACGGCGGAGCTCGGTCCCTGGACGTCGACCGCCGCCCAGATGTCCGCGCCGTGGCTCGTCCTGCCCTTCTTGATCGGGCTGACCCAGCCGGACGCGCGGAGGGCGGCGGTGCTCGGTCTCGTCGTCACGGCATCAGCCCTCGTCGGCTACTTCGCCATGACGTACAGCCCGTTGGAGATCCATCCGTGGACCCTCGATCGTTTCACCTCGGGCTTCGTCGCGGTGACGACGAGCGGATACAACCCCTTGTACATCCTCGGCGGTCTGGTGACGGGGCCGCTGTTCGGGCTGCTCGGCCAGCGCTGGCGCCTCCGACGGTCCTGGATCAGCGCCGCGATGGTTGCCGGTGCCCTTTGCCTCGAGCCGCTGGCTCGCTCGGCTTCGGGTCAGCTGATGCCGCCCGCTCCCGTCTGGGTGGCGGAGGTCGTGTTCGGGGTCGTCGTTGCCGCACTCTTCGCGTCCGCCCTGATGGCGCAGAGGCGTCTGGAGTCTCGCTAGCCACCAAGGCATCGGTCGTCGGCCGGTCTCGAACGTCGGCTGCAGTAGGTTCTGGCTCGTGCATCAGGACGACGGCTACTTCGACGAACGGATCGCCGCGACGTACGACGAGGCCGACGGCGAGGAGTTCGACCCGGACGTGATCGACCAAACCGTCGGCTTCCTCGCCGACCTCGCGGGCAGAGGACGCGCGCTCGAGTTCGGGGTCGGGACGGGCCGGATCGCCCTTCCGCTCGCGCAGCGCGGTGTGCCGGTGGACGGGATCGACTTGTCGAAGTCGATGGTCGCGAAGCTGCGCGCGAAGCCGGGTGGCGACGACATCGGCGTGACGATCGGCGATCTCGCGACGACCACGGTCGAGGGATCGTTCTCCCTCGTGTATCTGGTCTACAACACGATCATGAACCTGACGACGCAGGAGGCGCAGGTCGCATGCTTCCGCAACGCGGCGGCGCATCTCGAGCCGGGCGGCTGCTTCGTGATCAAAGTCATGATCCCTGAGCTGCGGCGGCTCCCGCCCGGTGAGACCTTCCAGGTCTTCCGCGGCAGCGAGACGTACTGGGGGATCGACGAGTACGACGTCGCGAACCAGGGGCTCATCTCGCATCACATCGAGATCGCGGACGGCAGCGTTGACGTTGTCTCGATGCCGTTCCGCTACGCGTGGCCCGCCGAGTACGACCTGATGGCGCAGCTCGCCGGGATGAGGTTGCGCGAGCGGTGGGGCGGTTGGATGCGGGAGCCGTTCACGAGCGAGAGCCGCGAGCACGTATCCGTGTGGGAGAAGCCGGCGGTACCGGTTGCCTAGGATCGTGCGACCGTGATGAGGGCGATCGTTCAGGAGCGGTACGGCTCGGCCGACGTCTTCGAGCTGCGAGAGATCGAGAGACCGATCGCCGAGGGCGGAGAGGTGCTCGTCCGCGTTCGCGCCGCGTCCGTCCATGCGGACGTCTGGCACGCGATGAAGGGGATCCCGTACGTCCTTCGGTTCATGGGCTCCGGCGTGCGCAGACCGAAGCACCGCGTGCCGGGCACGGATCTGGCCGGCGTGGTCGAGTCGATCGGTACGGGCGTCACACGGTTCCGACCGGGGGACGAGGTCTTCGGCCACAGCATCTCCGCGAACCTCTGGCGCAACGGCGGCGCCTTCGCCGAGTACGCGGCCGTCCCCGAGGTCATGCTGCAGCCGAAGCCGTCGACGCTCACGTTCGAGCAGGCCGCCGCCGTCCCGACGTCCGGATCGCTCGCGGTGCAGCACGTGCGCGACGAGGGACGGCTCCAACCGGGCCAGACCGTGCTGATCAACGGCGCGGGCGGCGCCGTGGGCAGCTTCGCGGTACAGCTCGCGAAGGCGTGGGGAGCGACCGTGACCGGCGTGGATGCCACCGGCAAGCTGGACATGCTCCGGTCGATCGGCGCGGACGAGGTCCTCGACTACACGAAGGACGACTACACACGTCGTGACGAGCGATACGACTTCGTCCTGGACATCGCCGGGAACCATCCGTGGTCGGAGGCGAAACGCGCCCTCACCCCCGACGGGACGTACGTGATGAGCGGGTTCGACCAGTACGGAGCGTCTGGCCATCGGTGGTTCGGGAGTCTCGGTCGGTTCGCGAAGTTGATGGTGATCGCGCCCTTCGTGCGCCACATCCATCCGTTCCGCGGCGCGAAGGACCCCGGCGACCGCTTGGTCGTCCTGAAGGAGCTGATCGAGGCCGGGAAGGTCACGCCGGTGATCGACCGGACGTTCCCGCTGGGTGAGGTCCCCGCGGCGATCCGCTACCTGGAATCGGGGCAGGCGACAGGGAAGATCGTCATCACCCTCTGAGGAGGGTTTGGACTCAACTCGTCGTGCGATAGCGGAGGTACACGACGCCGCTGTCGAAGCGGCGTTCGTCGAGCAGTTCGAGCGGGAGCCGGACGCCGTCCGGGAGCGCCCGCGTGCCGCCGCCCACCACGATCGGCGTGAGGAAGAGCCCGATCTCGTCGACCAACCCGGCCCGGATCGCGTGCGCGGCGAGGGTGGGACCGCCCACGCCGATGTCGCGATCGGCCGCAGCTTTCATCTCCCTGACCGTTTCGGGATCGAAGCTCCGTTCGATGCGTGTCCTTTCGCTCGACACCGTTTCAAGGGTCTTGGAGAAGACGATCTTGTCGGCCGCCCGCCAGATCTCTGCGTAGTCCTTCATGATCGGCTGCTCGTCCGTCATGGTCTCCCACACGACCATCACCTCGTAGAGCCGACGTCCGAAGAGATAGGTGCCGATCGGCCGCTCGAGGTCGTTGACGAAGGCATGGACCTCCGGGTCCGGTTCGGCCCAATCGAAGTTGCCGTCCTCGTCCGCGACGTAGCCATCGAGAGACGTGATCACCGTGTAGAGCAACTTGGCCATGAACGACCCTCCCGGTCCCCACACTACCGAGCTTGTCGCGGGTCCGCCTCAGCACGCAGTGTGATGCGAGGAGAAAGACCGATGACGAAGGTGACCGCAGGGATCACGATCTCGCTGGACGGGTACATCACCGGTCCCAACGACGGGCCGGGACTCGGACTGGGCGAAGGCGGTGAGCGACTGCACCACTGGGTGTTCGGCGGCCCATGGAGCTATGGCGAGGATCCGTTCTCCCGTTTCCCGTATCCCTCCGTGAGGTCGACGATTACACTCGGCGGATCGTGGCGGGATCGGTATGCCCTTCGTGCTCCGCGGTCAACGCCGCCGACCAGCGGTTCTGCACCTCGTGCGGATCTGCGTTGGCGGAACGGTGTCCTTCGTGCGGGGCCACGAACTCGCCCGGCGCTCGGTTCTGCGGCACGTGCGGCTCTTCGCTCACGGAGGAGGCCGCAGAGGCGCCCGCGAGCGATCTCCTGGGCGAGGAACGGAAGGTGGTCTCGGTGCTCTTCGCCGACCTCGTCGGCTCCACGGCCAGCGCCGACGCCGCCGATCCGGAGGACATCCGGGCGCGGCTTCGCCCGTACTACGCCCGTGTGAGGGATGAGATCGAGTCCGTCGGCGGCACCGTCGAGAAGTTCATCGGCGACGCCGTCGTGGGCGTCTTCGGCGCTCCGACATCTCATGAGGACGACCCGTCTCGCGCGGTACAGGCCGCGATCCAGGTCCTTGGAGCGATCGAGCAACTGAACGAGCAGGACCCGCAACTGGCTCTCGCGGTCCGGGTTGCCGTTGACACGGGGGAGGCGGTCGTCTCGCTGGGAACACCCACGGAACGGGGGGAAGCGATCGCGACGGGGGACGTGATGAACACCGCCTCTCGTCTCCAACAGGTAGCGCCGATCGGCGGCATCGTCGTCGGACGGCGGACGTTCCTCGCCACCCGCGAGGTCTTCGACTACGAGGCTCTGGACGCCGTGACCGTGAAAGGCAAGGCGGAGCCGATCCCGATCTGGGGGGTGCGCGGGAGTCGGTCGGAACAGGAGCGGCCCGCGCTCGCGCCGATGATCGGCCGATCGCGGGAGCTCCAGCTGCTCGCCACGCTCTGGGACAAGGTCCGTGCCGATCGTCGACCGCAGATCGTCACCGTGATCGGCCCACCGGGGATCGGGAAGAGTCGCTTGTTGCGAGAGCTTCAGCCCACGTTGGAGGCCGACGGAGTGTTCTTGAAGGGGCGCTGCCGGCCGTACGGGGAGACGACGGGGTTCGGGGCCTTCGGGCAGCAGGTACAGCAACTCTCCGGCATCTACGAGACCGATCCATCGGCGACCGCTCGCAGGAAGCTGGACGACGCCATGGCCACTCTGTTCCCGGCCGGCGAGGCCGAGGAGGTCTCCGCCCACCTCGCGGTTCTCCTGGGTCTCTCGGACGAGGGGGCGCCCGACAAGCAACTGCTCTTCTACTCCGTCCGGCGTTTCGTCGAGGCGCTGGGGAGCCGTGGTCCGACCGTCCTCTTCTTCGAGGACATCCATTGGGCCGAGCCCGCTCTGCTCGAACTCCTGGACTCGCTGGCGACCCGGCTCCGGGATGTTCCGGTGTACCTGATCACCCTCGCGAGACCGGAGCTGCTCGACACGCGTCCCAACTGGGGAGGTGGGCTGACCCGATACACGGCGATCCCCCTCGACCCGTTGCCCGACGCCGATGCCCGACAGCTCGCCGGGTCGCTCCTCGCCGCCTCGAGCACCGGCGATGAGCTTGCGGACCGACTCGTCAACACCGGTGGCGGGAATCCCTTGTTCATCGAAGAGCTCGCGGCCTCGGTCGCCGAGCGCGCACCGGGCCTGGCGTCGGATCTCCCGTCGACCGTCCAAGCGATCATCGCTGCTCGACTCGACGGCTTGCCTCCGACGGAGCGACGCGTGCTGCAGGACGCGGCCGCGATCGGCCGCATCTTCTGGCTGGGGCCGCTGGCGGCGATCGCGGGGAACGTCGATCTCGATCCGGCGCTGGACTTCCTGGAATCCAAAGACCTGATCCGGCGACAACCGGCGTCGACGGTTCCGGACGATCGCGAGTTCATCTTCAAACACGTGCTGACGCGGGAGGTTGCCTACGCGACGCTCCCGCGCGCCGCGCGACGCGAGCGCCATCGCACGATCGCGGAGTACATCGAGGATGCCGCCGGCGACCGGGTCCGGCAATCCGCTTCGATCCTCGCGCACCACTTCCGGGAGGCGGGTGACGATGCCAAGACCGCCACGTACCTGATGATGGCGGGCGACGTCGCCTCCCGCGCGTGGGCCAAGGACCAGGCCATCGATCTGTACTCCGACGCGATCGAGCTCCTGGAACGGGTCGGCGACCATGACGCGCTGGTGGTGGCCCGCCTCGCCAGAGCCTCGGCGATGATCGAAGCCGCGCGGTTCATCGACGCCATCGAGGGCGACCTCGACTGGCTGCTCGGTGAGGCGGAGGGGCGGAACCTGGGGCTCGCGCACCTCGCCCGGGCCAAGGCGGCGTACTGGGTCGCGGACGCGAAGAACGTCGCCGAACACAGCTCTGCGGCGGCCGAGATCGCGGCGACGCTCGATGACGACGAGTTGGAAGGACGCGCGCTCGCCGCCCGCTGCGAAGCCGAGGCGATGGGCGGCGATCTCGCCGCAGCCTTCGTCACCTGGGAGCGCGCGATCGCTCGTTGGCCGGGAGGCCCGAGGGACCCGTCGTTCGCTCGGATGTATGCGACGAGATCGATCATGTCGTACTGGGCGGGCGACTACGACCGTGCACTCACGATCGCCACGGATGCATACGGCCTCGGCGTGGAGGCCTCCAACCTCGAGGCCGCGGTGACGAGCGCCTGCAACGCGGGCCTGGCCCTGGTCGGTCTGTCTCGGCACGAGGAGGGGATCGATTGGCTCGATCGTGCGATCGCGCTCGGTCAGGAGTGGGAGGAGCACGCGTTCCGATTCACCTCTCGGGCGCAGAACATGCGCTCCGGAGCACTCCGAGAACTGGGTGACGTCGTCGGTGCGAGGAAGCAGAGCGATGAAGCCATGGAGCTGGCGAAGCTCTCCGGTTTCCCGCCTGCGGTCGTGAGCGCCAGACTGGATCTGCTGTACCTCGACCTGCTGGAGGGTGACGTCGGCGCCGTCGAGCTCGCGGTCCCGGATCTCGTCGAGGCACTCGAAGGAACGAAGGGCTTCCATCAATGGCTGTGGTCGATCCGGCTCGCGACGGCGCGCGCGGAGGCGGCGCTGCTCGCGGGGCATGCGGAGGAAGCGGCGGCGTTCGCGCGGGACGCGCTGGACCAGTCCGAGCGGATCGGTCGCCGGAAGTACGTGTGCCGCGCGAGGACGGCGCTGGGTCGAGCGCTCCTGGATCAGGGCACGTACAAGGAGGCCGCGACCTCCCTGCACACGGCGAGCTCGGAGGCAGAGGCGCTCGGCCACCTTCCGTCCGCGTGGTCCGCGCTCGCACCGCTGGCGGAGGCGCGGGCCGCGCTCGGTGACGATGGGGCCGCCGACGCTGCGGCATCCGCTGCCCGCGCGGCGGTCGAAACGTTCGCGGCCGGACTCGGGGACGCCTATCGCGACGTGTTCCTTGCCAGACCCGAGGTGATCACGCTCAGGTCGTAGCGCGCTCGCATACATTGGACCCGTGGAGACCACCGATCTCGCTGCGGTCCGGTGGATCCACGGATCGCCCGATGGCGACCGTTCGACCGATCCGCCGCTCCAGGTCGTCGCCGCCGACGAGGACACGTTCGTCATCCGTCAGAGCAAGAGCGTCAACTTCGAGGCACCGTTCCTCTACCTGCTCCTGGGCACGGAGATGGCGCTGCTCCACGACACGGGATCCACCGCGGACGCGGATCTGTTCCCGATCCGGCGCACCGTCGAGGACCTGATCGCCGGAAGGTCGCTCCGGATCGTCGTCACGCACTCGCACGGCCACGGGGATCACTGGGCGGGGGATGCGCAGTTCACGGATCTCCCGCCGGGCTCGGTCGCCCCCATCGGGGAGGACGGAGTCGCCGCGTTCTTCGGGATCGACGACTGGCCCGGGCGCGAGGCCACGCTGGACCTCGGCGACCGAGCCGGTCGACGTCCTCCCGACGCCCGGCCACCTCGGCGATCACATCGTGCTCTTCGACCGGACGCGTGGGCTTCTCCTCAGCGGCGACACGATGCTCCCCGGCACCCTGACCGTCCGGGACTGGGGCGCGTTCCGCGAGAGCGCGAGGCGCCTCGCCCGTTTCGCTCGCGAGACGGCCGATCGCGGCCACCCGATCCGGGACATCCTCGGCGGACACATCGAGATGGACACGAACGGCGAGTTGTATGAGCTGGGGACGATCTACCAACCGGACGAGGCACCGCTTCCCCTGACGGTCGACGATCTCTTCGCTCTGGAGACGATGCTCGAGGAAGCCGGGGAGACGCCGCGGGCGATCTCGGGTGACCGCTTCGTCGTCCAGCCCATGGACGACGCCTGACGTGCCGCCGTTAGCTGAACGGCTTGGCGACCATCACGTAGATGACCGCGAGCCACGCGAGCCCGTCGATCGTGTTCATCACCGCGACGCTGGGCGCGCCGGCGATCCTGCGGAGCTCCTCGGAGGGTTGGTCGTCGGGGCTCGCCGCGGCCGCGGCCTTCAGCTTCTCGGCCTGCGCGCGGTGGTAGGTCACCCCGTTCACGAGGATGAACAGGCTCAGGGCATATCCGATCAAGAGCCATGTCTGCGTGAGGTCGAAGTCACCCGTGATCGCGGTGAGGAACCCGAACACGACGCCGAGGGCGAACATCCCACCGCCGATCGGCGCGAACCGGTCCTCCACCGCCAACACGCGTCGGAGTGCGAGGACGTCTCCCGAGCGAGCGACGGCTCCCGAGAGCATCCCCTGGCCGACGAAGATCGAGACCGCCAGGAACATGCAGGAGATGTGCAGGAACTTCCAGATCGTTGTCACGTCCATCTCCCGATGCTATCCCGGGTGGTCGAGACCGAGGAGGAACCACGGTGACAGAGCAAACGCACGCGAACACAAGTGATCCGGCCCCGACTGAGCTCAGAGCGGTCGCGAGGTCGATCATCGACGCGAACCGCTACATGACGCTCGCCACGGCGGACGAGCACGGCTCGCCCTGGGCGTCGCCCGTCTGGTACGCGCCGGTGGAATACCGCGAGTTCCTCTGGGTCTCGTCCCCGGAGGCCAGGCACTCACGGAACCTCGCCGCGCGCCCGCAACTGGCCATCGTCATCTTCGACTCGCACGAAGCAGGAGGCTGGAAGGCGCTCTACATGTCGGCCGTTGCGGAGCAGCTCGCCGAGGCCGAGGTCGACGACGCGATCGGGATCTTCTCTCGCCACGGGGAAGCGCAGGGACTCCGTGCGTGGACGCGCGAGGACGTCGTCCCTCCCGCTCGTCACCGTCTCTACCGGGCGACGGTCTCGGAGCACTTCGTTCTCGATCCGCACGACCAGCGGATCGCCGTGGAGGTCTGAGAGCCCGGGGCTACTTCCGCCCCAGGAGCGTTCCGAACACCGTGCGAAGGGTCCGTCGTCCGTCGGCCGTGGTGAACAGGTCCTTCGCGAGGCCGATCCCGATGTCCTTCGCCTGATCTCCCATCGACTTCTCGGACTTCTTCGACGCCTTCGGACGGGACTTCGGTCGCGCCGTCGTCTTCGCGTTCCCGCCGGCGCGCTGTTCCGGCCGCGACGTCGGGTCCGGTGCCGGCGGCGGTGGAGGAAGCGGTGGCGCCTCGGAGGTCGCGGTCTCCGCCGCGCCGTGGAGCTTCCCGGTGAGGATCTCGTGGGCGCTCTCGCGATCGATCGGCGTGGCGTAGCGCTCGCGGAGCTCGCCCGCCGCGATCAGCTCGGTACGGCTCGCCTCGTCGATCGCGTCCATGAAGGAGTCCGGCGGGATCAGTCGGGTCGCCGCGAGGGGCGTCGGCACTCCCTTCGGTGTCAGCACGGTGACGAGGGCCTCGCCGATCCCCAGGGAGGTGAGCGTCTCCCCGACGTCGTAGTGGTCGGTCATCGGGAAGGTCTTCACGGTCTTCCGCAGGTTCTCGGCGTCATCGGGGGTGAAGGCCCGCAGGGCGTGTTGCACCCGGTTGCCGAGCTGCGACAGCACGGACGACGGCACGTCGGTCGGCGATTGCGTCACGAAGTACACGCCCACACCCTTCGATCGGATCAGCCGGGCGGTGAGCTCGATCTGCTCCATCAGCGCCTCGCTGGCGTCGTGGAACAGGAGGTGCGCTTCATCGAAGAAGAACGCGAGCTTCGGCTTCGGGAGGTCGCCGACCTCCGGCAGCGTCGCGTAGAGCTGCGCGAGCATCCAGAGCATGAACGTGGAGAACAGCCGCGGACGGTCCATCACGTCCGCGATCTCGAGCAGCGAGATCACGCCGCGGCCGTCGTCGGTCGTCCGCAGCAGGTCCGCCACCGCGAACTCGGGCTCGCCGAAGAACGCGTCGGCGCCCGACGCCTCCAGCTCCACGAGCGAACGGAGCAGCACCCCGATCGTGGCTTTCGAGAAGCCGCCGTACTCCTCCAGCGCCGGGGCGCCCTCGTCGGAGGAGAGGTACTTCAGCGTCGTACGAAGATCGGTGAGGTCGAGCAAGGGCAGCCGCTGGTCGTCGCAGTAGGTGAAGACGAGCGTCAGCACCGAGACCTGCGTCTTGTTCAGGTCGAGAACCTTGCCGAGGAGCAGTGGACCGAACGACGAGACGGTGGCACGCACCGGCGCGCCGAGCGCTCCGGAGAGCGACAGCAGCTCCACCGGATGGGCGCGTGGCTCGTAGGGGATCCCCAGCTGCTCGGAACGCTCGCGGATCGCCTCGGCCGTCGCGTCGCCGGGGCGTGAGAGCCCGGTCACGTCCCCTTTGATGTCCGAGATGAAGACGGGTACGCCCGCGTCCGAGAGCTGGCCCGCCATGATCTGCAGGGTCTTCGTCTTGCCCGTTCCGGTCGCGCCCGCGACGAGCCCGTGGCGGTTCATCATCGACAGCGGCACCTGCACGGTCGCGCCGGGCTCGATCTCTCCGTCCTTCATCGGCCGCCCGAGGATCACGCACGGCTCGTCGAAGTCGTACCCAGCCGTCATCTCGGCGGTGAAGGCCTCGTCCATCGGATGGTGAGCGTAGACGAACCCCGGTCAGGGTTCCGTCCGTGTCATCGGACTCGTGCGAAGAACCGAACTCTCAGTCGACGAGCTCTGGATCCGCGCCTGCTCCAACCTCGATCTCGACCCACGGCTGCTCCACGTCCCCGTAGACGCCGAGGAGCAGCTCCGTCCCGACCTTCCGGTGCCGTGCCAGCACCGAAAGCGTGTCGAAGTCGTTCTCGCCGGTGTCCGGTGCGAGGTTCGTCATCACTTCACCGATCGCATCCCGCTGCCCGAGACGGATGACGGCATCGCCGAGGCGGACGCGTCGACGCTCACGCCACCTCGTCCTCCCCACTCACCGAGTAGAGCGCTCCACAGCCAGCCTCACACGTCGAGCTCGATCAGCATCCGGAAGCGGCGCGGATCCAGCCGGGCATCGCCGCCTCGCGAGCCGACATCGGCGACCGAGGCGAGAGAGATGACCGACGCGCGATGCCCACCTCCCGCGAACTCGGGTTCGTCGACACGGAAGACCGAGAGCGTTCCGTCGTCGACGACGTCGCGGACCGCTTCGGTGAGGACCGGGTCGATCGCCCGGGCGGGAACCGTCCGATCGAACAGCTTGATGTCGACTCGTTCGCCCACGGAGAGCGCGCTCCCCTCAGCTGACGAGCCGTCCGGGAAGCGCAAAGTCAATCGCTCGTCCGCCACGGACCACATCGACACGATCGGCATCAGCGGCGCCTTCGAGATGCCGCGTAGCCTCGTTCCGTCGGAACGCGCGAACAGGAACCGCCGATCGCCGACGGCGCCCTCGCGCCGGAGGTCGATCGAGTCCGGATGATGCAACGTCGTGGACTTCACGGGCGTCACGTTGAAACGCGCAACGGTTGCCGGCGGCATGACAGGAGCCTAGCCGCCACTCAAGAGGGGCTCGTCAGGACGATGGGTTGAGGGCTACGACGAGGGTGAGCGCCGCGAGGACCAGTGCGAGCGGACCCCAGAGATATCGCTCCCACGTGCTCGACGACACGATGTTCATCAGCGCGCCGACCGGAAGCAGGACGACCAGGACCCACGTCCCCCAACGCTCCCAGGCATCGGGGAACGGAGAGACTTCGAAGCCGGCGCGTCCGAGCACGATCAGCGCCGCGAGGGACCAGAACACCACGGCGACCGCGCTGGCGATGCGAAAGCGGGTCGGCAATCGAGGCTGCCGTCCGCCCCACGCGGCGTGACCGAGCGGCGCGCCGAGGGCCAGCGCTGCCTGGAACGCCGCCGATCACGACGAAGCCGGCCGCTGCGAAGACCGCGGCCGTCCGCGCGGCAGTCACGGCAGCATCTGCGCGATGACGCGGCGGGCCGGTCGAGGCATGGTCGTGATCACGATCGGCCCTTGAGCTTCTCGAGGCCCTCGAGCATCAGATCGAGCGCGAACTCGAACTCGAACTGATCGTCGCAACCTGGTCCGACGGTGGACGCATCGTCGTGGGAGATCTTCGAGAAGATCTCGAAGATGAACGGGTACGTGCCGGCCATCGAACCCCACATCTCGGCCTCGGCGGCTGGGTCGACGTCCGCGGTGTCGTTGAATAGCTCCTGCGTGAACCCGAACATCCGACTCCCCATGGCGTGCAGCGCGTGGTGGGTGAGGTCGAGCGAGAACCCGCCGGTCCGGAACATCCCGATCATCGAGTCCATGTAGCCGAGCACGACCGGAGTGGGGGTCTTCCGCGACTCCATCAGGCGAGACGCCCACGGATGCCGGAGGAGCGCGCGGCGGGCCGAGAGGATCCTCGTCCGGAGCGCCGCCTTCCAGTCGGCTCCCTCGAGCGGCGGGTCGATCTCCTCGATGACCACGTCGACCAGGGCGTCCAGGAGCTCGTCCTTGTTGGCCACGTGCCGGTAGAGCGCCATCGGAACGACGTCGAGGGCCTGGGCGAGCTTCCGCATGCTGAGCGACTCGATGCCTCCCTGATCGGCGAGGGCGACGGCGGTCCGTAGCACCCGTTCCCTGGTCAGGGGCGAACGGGGCTGGACACCGACGTCGATCTCCGTGCTCATCACTCACCTCCCGCGTCTGTCGTATTGACAAGTGTACGCCGTACACGTACTCTCCCACCCATCGAAGTGTACGGCGTACACATAGAAAACGCCAGCATGGGAAGCAGGGGAGGGGATCTGGATGAAGGCGATCGTGCAGGATCGATATGGCTCGGCGGACGTTCTCGAGTTCCGGGACATCGAGGAACCCGAGGTCGGCGAGAACGACGTCCTCGTCCGCGTGCATGCCGCCGGATGCGGCCCGGACGTCTGGCACCTGATGACCGGGATGCCGTACATGGCGCGTCTCGCGATCGGGCTCCGCACGCCGAAGCTCCCTGTTCTCGGCTGGGATGTCGCCGGCACGGTCGATGCCGTCGGCTCGAACGTCACCGGTATCCGGCCCGGCGACGAGGTCATGGGCACCACGAAAGGCTCGTTCGCGGAACTCGCGATCGCCAAGGCTGAGGACCTGGTCCCGAAGCCAACCGGTCTTTCCTTCGAGGAGGCCGGAGCTCTTCCGATCTCTGGGATCACGGCTCTGCGGGCCATCCGCGACGAAGGCCACGTGCAGCCGGGACAAGCCGTGCTCATCATCGGCGCGGCCGGAGGTGTCGGGTCGCTCGCCGTGCAGATCGCCAAGGCGTACGGCGCGAAGGTCACCGCCGTGTCCAGCACCTCGAAGGAGGACCTGGTCCGTTCGATCGGCGCGGACGACGTGATCGACTACACGCGCGAGGACTTCACGGACGGGTCCCGGCGCTGGGACGTGATCATCGACACCGCGGGCCGCCGCCCGTTGTCGGAGCTGCGCCGCGCCCTCACCCCGAAGGGCACCCTCGTGATCGTGGGTGGCGACGGCGGTGGACGGTGGACCGGAGGCTTCTTCCGCGGGATGCTCCGAGCCCCCGTGGTGTCCCTGTTCGTGGGTCAGAGGCTCCGCGGACTGGCCACGAAGGTGAAGCGGGAGGACCTCATCGCTCTCACAGAGCTGATCGAGGCCGGCACGCTCAGGCCCGTGATCGATCGGACCTATCCGCTGATCGAGGCCCCCGACGCGATCCGCTATCTCGAGGAAGGTCACTCCCGCGGCAAGATCGTCATCACCGTCTGACCGAACGCGACCAGGCAAGGCATGAGGGAAGGAATCAGATGAATCTTCAAGATCCACGCACGATCGCACGAGTCTTCGGGTGGCTCATGGTCATCACCTTCGTGACCTCGATCCCCGCGTATTTCATCCTCTACGCCCCGGTACGGGATACCCCCGGCCTCATCACCGGGTCCGGCGCCGACCCCACCGCTAGCGTGGCACTGGGCGCCGCCCTCGAGGTCTTCCTGATCATCGCCAACGTCGGCACCGCCGTGGTGCTGTACCCGATCCTCAAACGACAGAGCGAGATCGGCGCTATCGGCTATGTGTCGGCTCGCCTCGTCGAGGGCGTGTTCATCGCCATCGGGATCGTCAGCCTCCTCACCTTCTTGCTCATGCGACAGCAGGCCACGGCGGGCACGGACGCCGCTCTCGGAGATGCTTTCGTCGCGATCTATGACCGAGCCTTCCTGATCGGCCCGGGCTTCTTCGCGGGCGTCGCGAACGGAGTGATCCTGGGCTACCTGATGTATCGGTCGGGCCTGGTGCCACGAGGCATGGCGATGCTGGGGCTCATCGGAGGTCCGCTTGTTATGGCGTCGGGGATCGCCATCATGTTCGACGTCACCGAGCGCGGATCGACCCTGCAGGGCATCGCGACGATCCCGGAATTCTTCTGGGAGCTGTCGCTCGGCATCTACTGCATCGTCAAGGGATTCAGGTCCTCGTCTCCGATCCTCGCCACGGATCGGACAGTCCGGGTTCCCGAGTCGCCGAGCGCCCTGCGAGAAGGGTCATAGGTCTCTCGGGACTGCCACTCCGCTCCGAACACCGTCGAAGCCCGGCCTCGGCCGGGCTTCGTTCGGTGATCAGGTGCGCCGCTCGAGGATGACGACGGGGATCTCGCGCTCGGTCTTCGTTTGGTACTGCTCGTAATCCGGCCAGATCGAGACCATCAGGCCCCAGAGTCTCGGCTTCTGGCGAGCCGTCGCCGTACTCGCCAGTGCCTCGAACGTGTCATCCGCGACCTGCACCGAGACGTGCGGGTCCGCGGCCAAGTTCTGGTACCAGTCCGGATGCGGCTTCGAACCGCCGTTCGAGGCCACCACGAGGTAGCGGTCTCCATCCTTCCCGTAGATCAAGGCCGTGCGTCGGAGCTTCCCCGTGCTTCGTCCTCGCGTCGTGAGGAGAAGTGTGTCGACGCCCCTCCACTGGTGCCCGTTCTTCCCGTCCGAATCGACGTACCGGCGGACGTGCTTAGCGACCCAACCCGTTGGGACTGTCGGTGACGGGTTCGTTGCGACCTGCAGGCATGCCCTGGACTTATCACCTCGGCCGTTGCGCTGTCACACGTCGGGGCGGGCGGAAGCGCACGATCCCGGCGACCGGTAGGGTCGTGCGCATGGCCATCCGGATCGACCCCGAAGGCAACGAGACCGACGCGCTGTTCGATCTCGTCGAGGTCGAGGGACGTGAGGTCCTCGAGATCGGATGCGGGGACGGCCGCCTCACGAGGCGGTACGCCGACCGGGTCGCCCACGTCACGGCGATCGAGCCGTTCGAGGACGCGATCGCCAGGGCGCAGGAGTGGCTCTCGGAGGCGCCGAACGAGCGGATCGAGTTCCGACACATGGCCTTCGAGGACTTCGCCGCCGCGAGTGACGCCGACGTCTCCGACGTGACGCTGCTCTCCTGGTCGCTCTGCTGAATGGAGCCCGAGGGCATGGTCCATGCCCTTGAGGAGATCCACCGGGTGACGAGGCCGGCCGGCACGCTGATCGAGATCCATCCCGCCCTCGAGTTCCCGTTCCTCGAGGTCAGGTCGAACGGGGAGCTCTTCTTCAAGGAGAACGATCCCGGGTTCGACTACGAGGAAGACAGCCGGCACGCGGAGGCGGCAGTCGCAACCGTCGTCGGCCGAGGCCTCTTCGTCCTCGAGGAGAGCCGCCGGTTCGAGCTTCGGAAACACGCCTCGTCACTCGAGGAGCTTCTTGATCACTGGGCCATCTCAGACGCGTATATCACCGAGGAGAAGGACGAGACGCTTGCCCGGCGCGCCGAGGAGATGTACGCCCGGGCAGACGAGGTCCGCGAGCGAACGCCCGGCGCCGAGCTCGTCTACGTAGAGCCGGCAACGATCTCGCGGCTGATGCTGTCGTCGAGGGCCTAGCACCCCAGAGGTCGATCAGGGGAGCTCGGTGTTCCCGAGCGACTCGTGGGTCCGTTCGGCATCGTCAGGGTTTCCGCGCGATTGCTCGGCCCCAGGCGAACGCGGCGAACGAGTGGGGCCCCTCTGCCCACCGGATCCAGGCCTGCTCCAGCGCGTCGATCTCGTCCCGGGTCGCGAGCCCCCGTTCGATCAGTCCTTCCACGAACCACTCGTCCCGGCAATCGGCGGCGCGACCGAGGCCGAACGTCCGAACGCGCTCTTCGGTCCCGTAGCTGAAGTAGGTGGTGGATGCCTCGACGTGCGCGAACCCCGCCGCGAGGAGCAGACCACGGAGCTCCCGGCCGCGGTAGGGATGGACGTCGCCCTGCGCCTCCCACAGCGCGAGCCGAAGTTCGTAGAAGCGGCGCAACGGAGGTACGTCCGCGCCCTGGAGGATCAGCCCTCCGTACTCGATCGACGACGCACCGATGACGCCGCCTGGCTTCAGCACGCGACGGACCTCCGCGAGACCCGCGAGCGGGTCATCGAGCGTTTCCAGCATCGCGAAGAGCGTGCAGACGTCGATCGACCCCTCCGCGATGCCCAGGTCGTAGATGCTGCCTGCGCGGAACTCGACGTTGTCGATACCGTGGCCGGTGGCGTACGCGCGCGCATCCCAGAACTCCGCTTCGTCGACGTCGATCCCGGTGACATGCCCGGCGGCTTGCGCGAGGCCGAGGGTGATCGAACCCGGCCCGCAGCCCACGTCGAGGATCTGATCACCGCGTCCGATCGCGGGGAGAACGAAGTCCGCGTACTGCGCGGCGCTCCGGTCCCGCATCAGGTCCTCGAACCCCACGTCCATCGTCCTCACACTCCGACGCCGTCTAGGCGCCTGCCCCTCCTACCGATCGGATGCCGGCCGGTAGGCCAGCCGCACCACGCCGGAGCCGAACGTGGTCGAGCCGATCAACTCCAGGCGGACCGGTCCCACGCCATCGAAGATCCGCGGTCCCGTCGGCCACAGCGCCGGGCTCAGCCAGAACCAGAACTCGTCCACCAGGCCCTGCGTGATGAGCGCATCGGCCAGTTCGCCGGCGCCGACGGCGACCAGGGTCCTGTCGTGACCCTCCTTGAGCGCCCTGACACTGTCGGCCAAGTCGCCTTCCAGCAGCGTGGCGTTCCAGTCCAACGGCGGGCGCAAGGTCCGGGATGCCACGTACTTGGGCATGCTGTTCATCTGGTGCGCGAACGCTCCCAATCCCGGGGCGTCGACCAGCGTCGGCCAGACCGCGGCAAGTCCCTCGTAGGTCTTCCGCCCCAGCACCATCGCGTCCGCCGCGAAGAACTGCTCCAACGAGACCTGGTTGCTGTCGGCGTCCAGCACCAGCCACCCGTCGGGCTCCAGCACCGGCGCCTCGAACGCACCGTTGACGCTCATGGAGTTGTTGATGACGAGTCGTCCCATCGACAGGCGCCTCCTCAGTCGTAGCGACGGATCGAGCGAACGCTGAGGAACACCATCAACGCTCCGGCGCCGGCCACGACGGCGAACCCCCGACCGATCGCCGCCCACTCCAGGTCGTGGAGCACGAGCGAGCGCATCGCCTCCATGATGTACGTGACCGGGTTGTAGGTCGCCGCGATCTCCATCGGTCGGGTGAGCAGCGGACGCGGGACGAAGTTCGGCGTGAGGAACAGCAGCGGGAAGAAGATCAACCCCGCCGAGTTCGTCGCCGCGGCGCTCCTCGTCTTGAGCGCGATCAGCTGCATGAATCCGGAGAACACCACGGCCCAGGTGGCGGTCAGAAGGATGAGGAGAACGAACCCCAGCGGGCCGCTCGCGATCCGGATCCCGAAGGGAAGGGCGATCAGCACCATGACGATCGCGATCGCCGCGCTCTTGAGCGCCTCGGCCGCGAGTCGGCCGAACACGATCGCGGTCCGGGGGACCGGGGCCGCGCGCAGCTTGTCGAAGTACCCGCCTTCGATGTCCTCGACGAGGTACAGAGCCGCGGTTCCGAAGGACGCGGCGAGGAGAAGCGCGCTCGGAAGCTGGAAGGCCGCGTAGTTCTGCCCCGCGAGGAACGGGGTGCTGGTCGACGGGAAGATCTTGGCGGCCTGCCCCACGTTGACCACGAGGAAGAACAGTGGGATGAAGATCGTGGGGAGCAACGCCTCGGGGGTTCGGAGGGCCTCCCGGATCGACCGCTGGACGAGCACGGCGTACTTGTTCACGCCTGCACCTCCTGCACCTCGCCGGCCTCGCGTGTACGCGTCCGTCCCGTCGCTTCGAGGAACACGTCGTCGAGCGTCGGCTCCTGGGTCAGCCCGCGACGTTGCCGCAGATCGGCCTTCAGCTCGGACGGCGTCCCTTCGGCGACGATCAGGCCGGCGTCGATGATCGCGAGCCGGTCGCAGAGCTGGTCGGCTTCCTCGAGGTACTGGGTCGTGAGGAAGACCGTGGTGCCCTGGTCGTTGATCCGCCGGAGCTCGTCCCACACGGTCAGCCGGCTGGCGGGGTCGAGGCCGGTCGTCGGCTCGTCCAGGAACAGGACATCGGGCCGGTGGACGAGGGCCGACGCCAGATCGAGCCGGCGCTTCATGCCGCCGGAGTACCCCTTGATCCGGCGATCCGCGTCTCCCTCGAGATCGACCAGCTTGAGGAGGTCGCTCGCCCGCTCGGCCGCCTCCGCTTGAGGCAAGCCGTAGAGGCGCCCTTGGAGGATCACGAGCTCCCGGCCGGTCTGGCGGATGTCGAGGCCGGCCTCCTGGAGCGCCACGCCGATCCTGGTGCGGGCGGTGTCTGGATCAGCGGTCACGTCGACCCCGGCGACCCGCGCCGAGCCCGAGGTGATCGTCATCAGGGTCGTGAGCATCCGCACCGTCGTCGACTTGCCGGCGCCGTTGGGTCCCAGGAACCCGAAGACCTCACCTTGTTGGACATGCAGGTCGACGCCCCGCACCGCTTCCACATCCCCGCCGCGGCCCGTGTAGTGCTTGACGAGCTGCTCTGCCTCGATCGCGTATGTCATCGGACCGCACCCTATCGAGCGAGAACCGACGCCGGCGCGCTGAGGCCACTGCTAGCCTCGATCCATGGGGTCGATCCTGCGACCGAAGGCGTTGAAGACCGGGAATCCCGTGGCCGTCGTGGCGACGTCCGGGGGACTGGAGAAGGACGAGGCGCCACACTACGAACGCGGCGTGGACGTGCTCGAACAGATGGGATTCGTTGTCCGCGTTTCGTCGTTGGTCGATCTCGACCGGAGCTGGTGGTGGGCGGCCGCTCCGCCGGCGGAGGTCGCCGAGGATCTCAACCGGCACCTGCGGGATCCGGAGGTGCGTGCGATCTTCTCGCTCACGGGCGGCCGGATGACCCTGAGCTATCTGGATCTGATCGACGTCGAGGCGGTCAGGGCCGATCCCAAACCGGTGCTCGGGATGAGCGACATCTCCGCATTGCACCTGGCGCTCCACGCCCGGACGGGCTTGGTCTCGCTGCACTCCGACCTCGTCACGTTCGGATTCGGGGAGTGGAACGAGGTCGACGACGCCCGCCGCCACCAGCTCGCAGAGCTGTACCGACGCGTCCTGATGGAGGACGCGCCGCTCGGTCCTCTTCCCGCCGGGAGCCGCTGGGAGTGTTGGCGGTCGGGCCGCGCAGAAGGCCCGCTTATCGGCGGGATGCTCAACCGGCTCGTGCGCGTGCAGGCGACCTCGGCCGCGCTGGCCCCTGAGCGATTCGACGGGGCGATCCTGTTCTGGGAGGAGGCCTTCACCTCGACCTCGGTGATCTGGAACGACCTGCACGTGCTGCGACAGGCCGGGGTGCTGGATCGGATCTCGGGCATGGTTGTGGGCAAGCCCTTCGAGGTTGAGCCGACGCCGCCCGGACCCGACTCGCTCCGCGACATCGTCCTCGAGGTCATCGGAGAGCGTGAGATCCCGGTGCTCGGTGACGTCGACATCGGCCACGCGGGGCCGAACCTCCCGATGCCGCTCGGCATCCGCGCAGAGTTGGATGCCGATGCGAAGACGCTGTCGTTGCTCGAGCCCGTCGTGACGCTCTCCGGCGGGTAACGGATCCCACGAAGCACGCGGGACCTCTGCGTGCCCACCGAAGGGAGAGTCGAGATTGACGTTCACGCTGTTCGCGGGTTGACTCGGAGCGACCCAAGCCCTTCGACCTTGTCGACGTGGGGGAGATCCATGACCGAGCACCGAACCGGAACGAGTGAGGAATGGCAGGCGGCCCGAGACGAGCTGCTGCGCCTCGAGAAAGAACACACGCGGATGGGCGACGACCTCGCCCGGAGGCGACGGGAGCTCCCATGGGTTCCCGTCGAGAAGGAGTACCGCTTCGACACGGGCGACGGCACTCGGACGCTCGTCGAGCTGTTCGACGGTCGCTCGCAGCTCCTCGTCTATCACTTCATGTTCGGTCCCAGCTACGAGGCCGGCTGCCCGACGTGCTCGTCGTCGGCCGACGCCGTCAACGCCGTGCTGCCTCACCTGTACGCGCGCGACGTGACGATGCTCTACGTCTCAAGGGCGCCGATCGACAGGCTCCTCGCGTACGAGAACCGGATGGGTTGGACCTTCCCGTGGGTCTCGTGCGGGAACAACGACTTCAACTTCGACCTCGGCTTCTCCTACACCGACGAGCAGGTGCGTGAGTTCGCCGGACCGATGCTCGAGGGCGGCGCCCCGGCGGGCGTGGAGGCCAACGCGGTCGCCAGCGGCACGGACATCCCCGGCTATCTCACGGAGGGACCGGGCTTCAGCACGTTCGCCCAGGACGACGGGATCGTGCACCACACGTACTCGACGCAGGCGCGCGGCCTCGAGTTCCTGATGGGCTACTACCCGATCCTCGATCGGGCGCCGAAGGGGCGCGACGAGGGCGGGGGGCAGCCCTGGCTCCGCCGGCACGACGAGTACTAGCGAGCACGGCCAGGACGTCGCGGGAGATCTAGGCTCGGCTCAGACGTGAGCGAGCACCGCGTCCAGCGGGCGCGGAGCCCTCGAGAGATCGAGCGCGTCGACCAGCAGGGGCGCGTAGTCGATCTTGCGGTTCGAGTTCCCGAGGAAGCGCCGGAGTTGCTGATCGAGGGGCTGTCCACGCCATTCGGGTTGCTTCTGGAGGGTTCGGAACGGCCCGAGCTCACCCCGGTCCTCCACGATGTCCACCACCCGCTCGGCGCCGACCGCGCGGATGAGCTCGTCCTCGAGGTCCTCGATGCACGCGAAGAAGCCGAGCCTCTCCAACTCGAGACGGGACGAGGCGGATCCGAACCCCGCCCGCTCGAGGCCGCGCCGGACATCGGGTTCCTCGGCCACGTCGTACAACCCCGCCACGGCGACGTCGGATCCACGTGGCCCGAACCGCTCCAGGAACCGCCCGATGTTCTTCGCTCCGCCCATGGCGACCACGGCGACACCATCGGCCGTCAGGACGCGTTCCCGCCGCGCGGCGAGCGCTTCGAGCGCACGTCGGTCGCTGATCCCTTCGACGAGGATGACCGTGCGGATGGCCGCCATGCGCGGGGGTCAGCGGTTGCGCGGGTGATCGCGGGCGACCCGTTCGTTCCCCCGCTTGTAGTTCCCCGTCACCCGCGCCATCACCTGTTGCGGATCGCCCTGTTCGATGTCCTGCAGGAAGCGCACGGCGGCGTCTCCGCGCAGCGTGACTGCCCTCTTCCCTCCGTGCGTGATCACGATGTCATCGGCATGTCGCGAGAACTCGAACTCGGATGGTCGACCCATGGTCCGTCCACGATGGCACATGGCGGGCCGTAGGCTCGAGTCGTTCCGATCGGAAACGAGCCAGAGGAGGCGACATGGGCAACGTGGTGATCGACATGAGCATGTCCTTGGACGGGTACATCGCGGCGCCGAACGACACTCCGGAGCAGGGGCTGGGCGAGGACGGGATGCGGCTGCACAACTGGATGTTCGACGATCCGTCGGTCTTCGAGGAGATCTACGGCGACCTCACCCAGAACACCGGCGCCGTCATCATGGGTCGCCGGACGTACGACAATTCCATCGAGGCTTGGGGTGGCAAGGGCCCGCTGGGTGATGTCCCATGCTTCGTGGTCACCCACCGGCCCATCGAGGGCGCCGACGCGATCTTCACCTTCGTCACCGACGGGATCGAAAGTGCCCTCACGAAGGCGCAGGAGGCCGCCGGCGAGAAGCGGATCGGGCTCATGGGCGCCAACGCCGACCAGCAGTTCCTGGCCGCGGGGCTCGTGGACGAGATCAGGATCCACGTGGTCGACGTCCTGCTCGGCGGGGGCCGTCGGCTGTTCGACCAGCTCCCCGATCGGGTCGATCTCGAACTGAAGGGGCTCAGCCAGACCGGAAGCGTGGCGCATCTCGAGTATCGCGTCGCCCGGTAGCGCTCTCGGCGGGAGGGACGACGCGCGAAGGTGGGTCAGGGACGGGCCGAGGTCCGGTGACGCTCGAGCGACTCCCGGAACATGGCCTCCACGTCCGCTGAGGTCGAGCTCGCGAAGAGGCCGGACTCCGTCATCACGTCGAGGAACGCCTCGACGCACTCGGGGTCGAACAGGATCCCGGCGCCGCCCGCGATGTGAGAGATCGCGCGCTCGGGATCCCATGCCGGCCGGTAGGCGCGGTCCGAGGTCAGCGCGTCCCAGACGTCGGCGACTGCGACGATGCGCCCGGCGAGTGGGATCGCGTCGCCTCCGAGTCGATCCGGATAGCCGGTCCCGTCCCAGCGCTCATGGTGGTGTCGGATCGCGGCGAGCGAATCGCGCAACGACGGAGCCCGCTGCGCGAGTCCCCAGCCCACGACCGGATGCTCCTTGATCGCCTCCCACTCGTCGTCCGAGAGCTCACCGGGCTTGTTGAGGATCTGATCGGGCACGCTGATCTTCCCGACGTCGTGGAGGGAGGCGCCCTGGTGAAGGCCGCGGAGCGCTTCGGGCTCCAGGCCGAGCGTGATGCCGATCCTCGACGAGAGCTCGGCCACGCGCCTCGAGTGGCCGTGGGTGTACCGGTCCTTCGCCTCGACCGCGCCGATCAGCGTGTCGAGGGCCTCCGGATGCCCGCGCGCGATCTGCTCCAAGGGGTCGCGCACCGAGATCCCGCTGACCACGTGGGCCAGGCTCCGCGATCTGCGGTACTCCACGACGACGGCCCACGCCGTCGCGGTGAAACCAGCCAACAGGTACACGTGGTAGTCCCACCACGACAGGCGCCAGAGCATGCCGAAGCCGAGCGACAGGATGGCCGACATCGCGAGCCAGCTCGCGAGCACGAGCGAGAGCTCGATCCGATCGCGGCCGAGCCGCCATCGGCGCCAGTGGATCGAGCCCGTGACGAGGAGCGAGAGGCTGCTCGCGCCGAGGATCGCGGTGCGGATCAGGTCCTCGGCCGGGAGCGGCTGCGTGCCCGCGAGCATCGTGGGGTCGAGGACGATCCCGGTGGCGATCAGGAAGAGCCCCGTGGTCGCGGTCGCCAGCGCAAGTTTCGGGGCAAGCGCGACCGCCCGAGCGATCGGACCATCCTCCCATGCCGCAAGCGCCAGGCAGATCGCGAAACCGATCAGTGCGAGGGAGCCGAGCCTTCCGACCCACATGTTGAGTGGCTGCCCGAGCATCCCGGGGGTCGTCAGCCCGTGGGCGAGCATCAGCGTGCCGACGCAGACGCAGCCGATCGCGAGCAAGACGGGCCCGCCGCGACCATCCCGGGCAGCTGCCACGGCGGCGGCAAGCGCGAGCACGAGGGCGCAAGCGGCGATGCCGCTCACCACCAGGAGATGGAACCGCGGTGACTCGAAGACAGGATCCAGCGCCGGGACCGAGCGGCCGGCCATAAGGACTGAGGCGGGAACCGCGAGCACGCCGAAGAGGAGCAGGGTCCCTTTCGGTCCCAACGATCCGAGCGATGGGTTCTTTCGGAACCACCTCATCGGCGATCCTCCGTAGCGAGCACGGCGCCGGGTCGCGCCGACCCGCGTTCAGCATCGACCTCCCCGTCCCACCTCTTGAGGTGGCGCGGGCCCGGATCGGAGGCGGTCACGGGGTTGCGGTCACCTGGCTGGCGGCATGAAGGCGAACCGGCTGGGACAGACCCTTGAGCTCGACCGCGCCGATCGGCTCGAACGCGATGCCGTCCGACGCGACGCGATCCACGATCTCCTGCGTGACGAGCACCTGGCCCGGCGCCGCTCGTTCCCCGATCCTCGCCGCGAGGTTGACGGTCCGACCGAAGTAGTCGCCTCCCTGGAACACGACCGGCCCCGTGTGGAGGCCCACGTGCGCGGGCGGCAGCCCCGCCGCCGAGATGGCATCGATCATCTCCAGCGCGGCGAGGACACCACCGGTCGGCTCACGGAAGTGGAACATGACTCCGTCGCCCAGCCACTTCACGACCTTGCCGCCGTGTCGCTCGGCCGGTCGTTGGACGAGCGGCGTCAGACGAGCCGCCAGCTCCGCCGCCGCTTCGTCGCCCCGCTCCTCGGTCAGCCTCGTGTACCCGGTGATGTCGAGGAAGCAGATCGCCGGGGTCGTGTTCAGCCTGTTGTGGAGCCCGGCGCGGTCGAGCGCGTCCTCGACCTCATCGATCAGGTTCTCGGTCCACGTGTGCTCCTGGTTCGCCCGGTAGATCGCGAGGATCGCCTGCTCGATGAGCGGCGCGAGTTCCTCGCCGAACTCGATCGTGGCCTCTTGCATCTGCGCCTCCGTCATGCCGGAGGCGAGGCGCGGGAACGAGACCTGCGTGTGCCACCAATCCGCCTCCGTCTCGGCGATCCGTCGAAGTGCGTCGCCGTAGACGCGCAGCGACCGCTCGACGACCGCGGGGTCGAACCCACGGGAGAGTTGGAGGCGGAGCAGCGGCACGACACGCAGCTCGTCCTCCCGCAAGGGATCGTCGGGGTCCGCTTGCGCGAAGCCGACCGCCTGTCGGACGACGAGGAGCAGCTCGAGGGGGATCCCCTCTCGCTCGCTCACCTCGCGGAAGGACATCGAGCTGAGACCGGAGAACCGGTCGTAGAGCGGGCTGTCCAAAGACGCGAACGAGAGCTCACGTCGGTCCAGCGCTTCGAGCATCGTCTGGAAAGGGAGACCGGCGCGTTCGAGGCTCTGGTAGATGCGGGCGCGCCTCGCGTCGCCGGCCGAGAATGTGCCGTCCTCCGCCGGGACGAGCGCGCCCGCGTCGACGAGGCGGTCCACGTAGTCGAGATGGACTCCCGCGCGTTCCGCGACCTGCTCCAACGAGAACTCCACCGTCGCCTAGTGGAACACGCGGGACCTTCGCATGCCCATCGAGGGGAACGGCGAGATTTCCGTCCGCGCTGCCCCAGGATTGCACTCGGATGGGACCGGAGCCAGTTCAGCCGGATCGGGAGCGCGCCGCATCTCGAGTACCGGCGTCGTCGGGTAGCGCTTCCGGCCAGCCCAGCGAGGGTCGCCCGTAAGGGATCCGCAACGTATCGAGTGCATGATGGACGTGTGCGAGAGCACCCGATCCTCGTCGTCGACGACGAGCCGATGGTCCGCGAGGTCCTGAGTCGCTACCTCGTGATGGATGGCTTCGAAGTCGTGGCTGCCTCCGACGGGCGAGGAAGCGCTCGACCTGTTCACGGGTTCCGAGCCCGCGCTCGTCCTCCTCGATCTGATGCTGCCCAAGGTCGACGGCTACGAGGTCTTCCGCCGCATCAGGGACCAGGGGAGCGGCACGCCGGTGATCATGCTCACCGCGAGGGGAGAGGAGATGGACCGGATCGTCGGTCTCGAACTGGGCGCCGACGACTACGTCGCCAAGCCCTTCTCGCCGCGTGAGGTGGTCGCGCGGGTCCGGGCCGTACTCCGGAGATCGGGCGCCGATCCGTCGGCCGCATCGATCCTTGACCTCGGGAGGATCCGGATCGACACGGGTCGGCGCGAGGTCCTCGTTGACGGTTCGCCTGTCCGGTTGACCCGGACGGAGTTCGATCTGCTCGTCTTCCTGGCGTCGCGTCCCGGCACGACGTTCACCCGCGCGCAGCTGCTCGAGGGCGTGTGGGACTTCGCGTGGGACGGCGACAGCGCCACGGTCACGGTGCACGTCCGCCGGATCCGCGAGAAGGTCGAGTTGGACCCCTCGACGCCTCGGCACCTGCTGACCGTGTGGGGCGTCGGCTACCGGTTCGAGCCATGAGGTGGCTCCGCACGCTCGGGCTGGTCGCGATCGTGGTCGTGATCGGCGGCATCGCTTCGATGGTCGCGGGGCTCGTGATGGGGATGCCGGGGCGCGAGGTCGTCCACCTGGTCGCGTACCTCCTGCCGGCAGCCGCGGTGACGATCATCGCCGCGGCACTCGCCGGGGCACTTGCTTGACCGGGCGCCGCTCAGACAGCGGTTCGTGGCGGTGGCGCTGGTCGCCGCGGGGGTGTCGATCGTGAACGTCGTCGTCCTCGCGATGCAGATGTTCGTCGACGACCACGACGCGACGCTGATCGCGGTCCTGCTGCTATACGCGATCGCCGCCGGCGTCGCCGCAGCACTGGTGGTTGCGAGGCGGGCCGGCGACGCGATCCACTCGGTCGAACGGACCGCCCGGCGTCTGGGAACGGGCGATCTGGATGCGCGCACCGGGCCGATCGATTCCGGGCCCGAGCTCGCTACGCTCGCGTCGACGCTCGACGAGATGGCCGATCGGTTGCAGCGAGCTCAGGAACGCGAACGAGAGGCCGATCGGATGCGCCGAGATCTGATCACCACGGTCTCGCACGATCTCCGCACGCCGCTCGCATCGCTCCGCGCGATGACCGAGGCCATCGAGGACCACGTGATCGACGACCCGCCGACCCTCCATCGCTACGTCGCGGAGATGCGACGGTCCGTCGGTCAGCTTGGAGCGATGGTGGACGATCTGTTCGAGCTGACCCAGCTGGACGCCGGCGTGATCGTCTCGGATCACCGGCGGTCCCCGCTGAGCGATCTCGTCGACGAGGCAGTGTCCTCCGTCCGGAATCAGGCGCGGGACAAGGGCGTGACTGTCGTCTCCCAACTGAACAGCGCCGACGATGCGATGTGCTCGCCGAGGGTCGTGCGTGTGCTCCAAAACCTCCTCGTGAACGCCGTCCGCCATACGCCCACGGACGGGATCGTCCGCGTGGAAGCGGAACTGACGCCGGGTCGGGTCCTGATCGCGGTGGAGGACACCGGGGTGGGGATCGCACCCGACGACGTCCTGCGGATCTTCGACCCGTTCTTTCGCGCGGATCCGGCGAGGAGCGGGCCGGGGGCCGGCCTCGGCCTCGCCTTGGCGAAGCGGATCGTCGAGGCGCTCGGCGGGCGGATCTCCGCTGGGTCCGGCGCGAGCGCCGGTGCCCGATTCGCGGTCGAGCTGCCGGCCTGATCAGCCGGCAGCTCGACGCATGGTGGGTCCTCCTCGGGGGTGGGTGCTACGGGTGCAGCACCTCGTCGATCACGTAGACGGTGGCGTTGTCCGTGTGGATATCGCCGCACACGATGTTGGCGCTCCCGTTCACGGTGAAGTGCTCGCCGCCCCCTTCGACGGTGACAGGATCTCCCTGGAGGGTCGTGTGATCGCCAGCGAGCTCCTCCGGAGGGATCTGTCCCTCGACGACGTGGTACGAGAGCAGATCGGCGAACTCCTCGGGGTGCTGCATCATCATCTCCATCGCCTCGGGGTCCGCGTCGGCCGCCTCGGCGAATGCGTCGTTCGTGGGGGCGAACACGGTCAAGCCCTCCGCGTTGTTCAGCGTGTCCGTGAGGCCCGCGAGCTCGAGGTCCATCGCGAGCGAGGTGAGCATCGGGTTCGCTGCCGCCGCCGTGCCCACGGGCTCGGTCATCATGCCCTCGAAGCTTCCGTCGCCCGATGCCGGGACGTCAGCGCACGCGGCGCCGAACGGTTCCATCGCCGCCGGAGCGGCGCTCCCATCGCCTCCGCCGCCACCGCTCGTCGCGTCGTTGCCGCACGCGGCGACGACGAACGCGATCGTCACGATCCCGGTCACGATCCCGAGAAGTCGCTTCGCTCGTGTCATCTCCCTCTCCTTCCGCCGGGTCCGCGTCAGGTCACGCGGACGACGATCGTGTGATGGCCGGTCGCTCCGCTCGGGAACAGCTCGGCCCGGTCGGCCGTCTGCACAGCGCCGGTCCGGTCGGTGGCACGGGCCTGCACCCGGTGCTCGCCCGGTGTCGCGTCCCACCGGTAGATCCATTGGCGCCACGTGTCGATGCTGTCTTCGCCGGCCAGTTCAGCTCCGTGCCAGGGCTCCTCGTCGACCCGCACTTCGACCCGGTCGATCCCCACGTGCTGGGCCCACGCCACGCCCGCGACGGGGACCCCACCGGCCGGGACTTCGAAGAACGACGTGGGCGTGTCGATCCGCGCCATGGTCCTGATCGGGGCCCGCTCGGCCCATCCGCGCCGGACCCAATACGGGTCGAACGTGTCGAACGTGGTGAGCTCGATGTCGGTCAGCCACTTCGTCGCCGACACGTAGCCATAGAGTCCCGGCACCAGCATGCGAACCGGGAACCCATGGGCGAGCGGGAGCGGCTCCCCGTTCATCGCGACCGCGAGCATCGCGTCGCGCCCGTCCATCGCGACGGCCGTCGGTGTTCCCACGGTGAATCCGTCGACCGAACGGCTCACGATCTGGTCGGCCCCGCTCCGCACACCAGCCTGCTCGAGCAGGTCCGCCAGCGGAGCGCCGATCCATCGAGCGTTCCCCGCGTACCGACCGCCGACGGGGTTCGACACGCACGTGAGCGTGACGTCGCGTTCGATCAACGGACGAGCGAGGACCTGCTCGAAGTCGAGCTCGATCTCTCGCTCCACCATCCCGTGGACGCGGAGCCGCCACTCCTCGGCCATCACGGCCGGGACGAGGAGCGCGGTGTCGACGCGGTAGAAGCGCGGGTTGGGCGTAAAGAACGGTCCGAGCCCCGAGACGAACAGTTCTGTCCCCGTGGCGGCCGCGGCCGGGCTGCTCGGTGGAGGGATCGTGACCGCAGCCCGCGAATCGTCCGCCCGGAAGCGTTTGGCGAGCAGCCTGCCCGTTCCACCGGCCGCCAGGGCGGCGACCGCAGCCGCCCCGCCGAAGATCAGGGCACGTCTCCCCTCGATCGGTCCGCGATGCCTTGTGCGCTCCGTCGTGAGATCCGCCTGCCGCGCCCGGTCGAGCAGGAGGACAACCCCGACGCCGGCGAGCGCCCCGACAATGGCGGGGATCGCATCGCTCGGTGCGGCGGTGGGTCGGGTCCTGGCCGCCCAGACCCCGATCGCCCCGAACCCGACGATCGCGGAAGATCCGAGCCTCGGCCGCTCCGAGGAGACGACGCCCAAGCCGATCGCGATCACCGCCACTACCACGCCGATCCCCGCGATGAGCACCGTCTTGTCGTGCTCGCCGAAGGCCCTGATGGCGAACGCCTTCACGCTCTCCGGCGTGAGATCGATCGCGGCCTGTCCGACCGTGACGACCGGCGACGCCTGCGGATCGAGAAGACCCGCGGCGAGCTCAGCGACGCCGATCGCCAGGCCGGCCGCGACCACACCGGCGAATGCACCCCTCAAGGCCCTGTTGGCGGCCATGCGAAGAAGTCTTCGCGGAAAGGATCACGGAATCGTTACATGAAGACTGCGGCGCCCTTACATCTCGATGACCGCCTACGGCGACTCGGTCGGATCCCACGGGTATCGCGGTTCGTACCGCCGGTCGGTCGACATCATATCGTGGAGCAGAGGCGGGACGGGCTCGCCGATCGCGTCGAGGACCTCGATGGCTGCCCGACCTCCGCTCTCCACCCCTCCGTTCAGGAATCCCTGGCTGAAGACGGACGTGTGCTCCCCCGCGAAGTGGATCGATCCCTCCGCGACGCCGGTCAGCCCGGCGAACCTCGAGTACTGACCCAGTAAGAAGGCGGCGTATGACCCGCGCGACCAGGGATCGTCGACCCACGAGTCGAGCCACGCGCGGCCGTTGAACGCGGCGCCGACGCCCGGAACGACCGCGTCGATCGCCGCGAGGGTGGCACCGATTCACCTCAGCCGGCGCGAGTCCGTGGGGTTGCGACGGGTCGTAGGCGGCGCCGACGCGCCCTCCCGAATAGACGGTGATCACGCTTCATCCGGTCCGCGCTCGAGCCGTCGGTCGAGCTGCTCTCCCACGTCGTGAACATCGGGTCGTCGGCGCAATCCATCCCTCCGCTCCAGTCGTCGAACAAGTGGCACTCCTTCAACAGCTGCAGGAGGACCTTCGCGTCGTGCCCATGCCGAGCTCATCGATGGCGCGCTGCTGCCGCGGCTCAGCGCGTGCGTCAGTCGACGTCACGGAGCGTCGTGAACGAGAGGGAGGAAACCGATCGACTCGATGGGGAGGCCTCGCCGGTGATCTGCAGCTCGAGATCCGTCGGCGCGCCGGCGGAGTGCCTCCAGTGGTGACTCCAGGCGGACCGCCCCGCCGGGCAGCGACGCGAAGGCGGGCCACGACCTGGTCATTCCCACCGTGCACGGTGTAGCGCTCGTCGCCGCCGGGGTACTCGACGACGTGGTAGTCGATCAGGCTCATCGCGGAGAGCCGGTCAGGATCCAGTCCGTACCACCCCGACTGCTCCTGCGCGAAGGCGCGACCGAGCGGCGATCAGTCCGGCGCCGATGACACCTCCGAGCGCGAGGAATCGCCTGGGCGAGAGGCGATGAGCGATGTGCTCGGCCTCGTCGGCCGAGAGGGCTCGATCGGAGTCGACGCGGAGGCTCTCGGCCGTCTGTTCGCGGAGCGCCTGGGAGAGTCGCCCTCGTCTCCCGAGAGTGGTGATCGATCTGGTCACGGGACTTCCGCCATCATGCTGGATCGAGGCCGTCGGGTGAAGCTCACGATCGAGGACGTCGCGGTCGCGCGGGGGTCGACGTCGACTACGTTCGCCGGCTGATCGACCTGGGCGTGGTCGGGCCGGAGGGCGACGGCTTCCGCGAACAGGATGCGCACGTCACGGCGCTCCTGCACATGTGGGAAGACGCCGGCCTCACCGCCGAGTCGATCCTCGCCGCCGCCGAGTCGGGACAGCTCTCCCTCGACTTCCTCGAATCACCGGATGGGAGCTCCCGCCACGCTGACCGGACGTACCGCCAGCTGGCCGAGGAGCGGAGCATGGACGTGGAATCTCCTGAAGGCCGTGCAGCGGTCGATGGGGTTCGTCGCGCCCGAGGCGGACGACCTGGGCCCGGCCCGACGACGCCGTGATCGCGGATCTCGTTCGGAGCGTCCTCGACATCGGCGGCAACGAGAACGCGATCCGACGGCTCTTCCGGGCCTACGCGGACAAGCTCCGACGGTTGGTGACCGCGGAGGCGGACCTCTACATCGAGCAGATCGAGAACCCGAGCCGTCGCGCGGGATCGAGCGCGCCGGAGTTGATGCGGAGGGGAGCCGCGGCCGGTCGTGACATGGCTCCACTGGTCAGGGCCACGCTCGCCGCGATCTACGAGCGGCACCGCCAGCACGTGTGGGCGCAGCACTCGGTCGAGACGGCCGAGGCGGTGCTCGAGCGCGCCGGTCTTTACCAGCGGGCCGAACGGACCCCGACGATCGTCTTCGTCGACCTCACGGGATACACACGCCTCACCGAGGAGCAGGGCGACGAGACGGCCGCCCGTCTCGCCTCTCGCCTGGCCACGCTCGTCGACGCCGTGGCGCTGCGGCACGCCGGGCGGCCTGTGCGGTGGCTCGGCGACGGAGGGATGTTCCTGTTCCCCGAAGCGACGGCCGCGGTCCGAGCCGCCCTCGAGATGAGTGAGGGTGCTCCTGCTGCCGGACTGCCGACCACGCACATCGGGATCCAGTCAGGACCCGTCGTCTTCCAGGACGGCGACGTCTACGGACGAACCGTGAACGTCGCCTCTCGCATCGCCGATCTCGCGGAGGCCGGCGACGTGCTCACGACCGACGAAACGATGCAGCGAGTCGAAGGAGAAGAGATCCAGTGGGCGCTGATCGGTCCGGCCGAGCTGCAGGGCGTCGCGACGCCGGTGACGCTGTACAGCGCGTCACGTCGCGGTTCGCTCCACTCGTCGTGACCAACAGCCACCTGAGACGCGGCCGCGTCGCCTAGAGCGTCGCTTCGGTGCGGAGGCGGCGGACCCGCTCCGAGGAGACGAGGTCGCCCTTCTGATCGAACAACCTCATCGCCTCGTCGAACGCCGACAGCGCTTCGTCTTCCCGGCCGAGGAGGCGGAGCGTCTCCCCCCGGTCCGTGTGCACGGTGCCCCGGTCGAACAGGAAATCCGTCCGATCCACTCGGGCGACGGCCTCGGCGATGGTCTCCAGGGCCGCGGGAGCGTCTCCCGATCTCGCCGCGAGCTTCGCGAGCACGCCGAGACCCAGCGACCCCTCGATCTCGTCGCCGTGCTCGGCGGCGAACGCCGCCGGCTCTCGAGCGTCCTCGTACCGCCCTACGGCGTACCGACCCTGCCCCAGGAACGCCGCGAGGTACGGCCAGGCGTCGCCGAGCTCCGCGAGCGACCGCGAGGCTTCCTCGACGACGTCGCAGGCGTGCTCCTCCTCGCCGGCGAGCATCGCGACGTCGAAGGCGACCTCGACGGAGCGAAGGTAGGACAACGTCTGGCCGGTATCGCGATAGAAGGACCGGTACCGGTCCATCGCCACGCGCGCAGCGTCGAACTCGCCGAGCCGGGCTCGGAAGTGCGCGAGCCCATGGCACATGAGCGCGTCCACCTCTCGGCTCCCCGCGTATCCCTCGATCGTCCGCTCGGCGCGGGCGATGCCTTCCGAGACGGGCGTCGGTCCCCTGACGAGAGCCGCACGTGAGGTTCCCGAGAGCATCGTGCTCCTCGTAGCGAGCGGTCCCGCCCCGGGCGTGTTCCAATGCGCGCTCCACCGCGTCGAGCTGCGCCTCGCCCTGGCCCCGCAGCCACTCGATGCTCGAGAGGAGGTTCCACGCCCGGACGAGCCCGCGCTGCTCGCCGGCGGCCTCGAACACCGCGATCGCCCTTCTCGCGTCCGTCCTCATCTGCTTCGTGCCGCTCGACACCTGGATCGACGAGCGACCAACGCGCGATCGTGGCGCGTTCGACCGCGACGGGATCGCCGGCGCTCGCGGCCAGCGCTTCAGCCTCGGCGACCGTGTTCCGTGCTTCGTCGAGCCGTCCCATGTCGAACAGGGCATAGGCCAGCGTGGTCATGACGACCACACGACGCGGGTCGTCCTGCGGGAGCAGGGTCTCCGCCCGGCGCAAGAGGTTCGTGGCCGCCGACACGTCCGGACGGTCGAACGCTCGCATGCCCGCCGACTCGAGCCTGGCGGACGCCTCGATCGCCAGCGCGCGCGCCTCCTCGTCGAGGGCGCCGATGGACTCGCGATTGCGGAACGCCTGTTCGAGGTGGTATCCGACGATCTCCTCCAGCTCCTCGATCCGCTCGCCGGCAACCCGAACGCACCAGTCCGCGAACCGACGGTGTTGCTCGGCGCGGCGCTCCTTCGGGATCGCGGCGTACGCGGCATCGCGGATCAGGATGTGCCGGAATTCGAACGCATCCTCGCCGGGGATCGTCGACCGTGTCTCGCGGACGAGCTCCTTGCGGACGAGCGAACGCACGAGCGGCCCTGCGTTCGCGCGGTCCGGTTCCGGGAGGAGCTCCCGGGCCGCGCCGAGGTAGAAGATCTTGCCGATCACCGCGGCGGATCCGATCGCTCGCCGTTCGTCGTCGCTCAACCGCTCCAGCCTGGCGGCCAACAACGCCGCCACCGAGGGTGGAACGGCGATCGAGGAGAGATCCCCGACCGGCGTCCATCCAGCGTCTTCTCGGCCACCGTCGTCGCGGACGACGAGCCCGTCGTCGATCAGCATCGACACCATCTGCTCGACGAACAGCGGGTTCCCGCCGCCGGCGTCGGCGACCCGATCGGCGGCATCGGCGGGTAGCCGCCCGCCCCCCAGGAGGTTGGCGATGAGCTCGGTCGACGCGTCGGCATCGAGCGGAGGGAGCGTCAGCGCCGACGCTCGCTGTTTGCCGGCTCCCCAGCCCGGCCGGGAGTCGAGGAACTCGGGCCTCGCCGTGCACAGCAGCAGGATCGGCGCATCGCCGGCCCAGTCCGCGACGTGGTCGATCGCGTCGAGCAGCGCCGGCTCCGCCCAGTGGACGTCCTCCCACACCGCGATCACCGGCCGCTCGCTCGCGAGGATCTCCAGGAACCGACGGATCGCCCAGGCGGTTTCCTCCGGGGCCGAGTGACCCTCCGCGATCCCGAGCACTTCGGAGAGCCGTGCCGCGATCGCGTCCGCGTGGTCGTCCCCGGCGAGGATCCCGTCGAGGCGGGACCGAACCTCCTCCGGCTCGTCGAAGTCGTGGAGCTCCATCGCGGCTCGCAGGGCCTGGGCCACGGGCCAGTAGGTGATCCCCTCCCCGTAGGGCAAGCACCGGCCGACGAGGACCTGCGCGGACCCGCCGACGCCACCCAGGAACTCCTCGACGAGGCGCGACTTCCCGGCACCGGCGGCGCCGAGGACGGTGAACAGCAGGCACGTCCGGTCCTGAACCGAGCGCTCGAACGCACGCTCGAGGTCTTCGAGCTCGCGCTCCCGGCCGACGATCGGCGACGTGAACGCCCGCGGCGGCGCCGCGGTTCCCGCGAGGACGCCCACCAGTCGATAGCACTCGACCGGCTCCGCCTTGCCTTTCACGGTTTGGGGTTCGACCGATTCGACATCGACCGCGTCGCGGACGAGCCGGTACGTGTCGGCGCCGATCAGGACCTCGCCCGGCTGCGCGGCCGTCTCCAGGCGGGCCGCGGTGTTGACCGCGTCTCCGGTCATGCGGCCGAAGTCGGTCGTCGCCGGTCCGACGAGGACCTCCCCGGTGTTCACGCCGATCCGTGTCGTCAGCCTGACGCCGAAGTCGCGTTCGAGGTCCTTGTTCAGCGGCTCGAGGGCCTCGCGCATGCCGTCGGCCGCTCGAACGGCCCTGAGCGCGTCGTCCTCGTGGAGGGTCGGGATCCCGAACACGGCCATGACCGCGTCACCGATGAACTTCTCGACGGTCCCACCGTGGAGCTCGATCTCCGCACGCATCGCATCGAAGAACCTCGCCATGACCTTCCGGAGGGACTCGGGGTCGAGCTGCTCCCCGAGCTGCGTCGACCCGGTCACGTCGCAGAAGAGGATGGTGACGGTCTTCCGGACCTCGTCGGCGGGGGAGGACGCGGGAAGCGCGGAGCCGCAGTTCGAGCAGAACCTCGCATCCGCCGCGTTGGCGGCTCCGCAGGTGGAACACGCCGTCATGCGGCGGAGTCTAGGAGTCGCCGGAGGCGTGCGCCTTCGCGATGTCGCCGATGATCTCGGCGAGCTCCTTGGGGCGCGACCACATCGGCCAGTGGCTCGTCGGCAGGTCGACCCAGGTGATGTTGCGCACCTCCTTGAGGCCGGCGAGCCAGGCGTAGCCCTCGCCCATCGCCTCCTTGTACTCCTGGGACGAGTACCCGGTGCAGATGAGGGTGCTCGGGATGTCGAGCCGCGCGTCGTTGGTCAGCTCGACGGCGTCGCGCAGGACGCCGCCCGGCTCCGGGACCGCCCGCTGCCGGAACGTCTCGAGCTGCTCCTCGCTGAGCCCGTCGAGGTTCTCCTCCGCCGAGAGCTCCTCCCACGACATCGGCTTCTCCGGGCCCTCGAAGTCGGGATCGAGGGGCGGGATGCCCGGCGCGGTGTCGACGTAGACCATCGCCGCGATCCGCTCGGGAACCCGATCGCTGGCGACGTAGCCGGAGAACCCGGTCCCGCTGTGCACGGCGAGCACGACAGGACTTCCTGCCGCCTTCACCGCCTCGGCGATCGCGTCGACGTGGTCGGACAGCGTGATCGAGGATCGATCGGCATCGGCCGACTCGAGACCGGGGAGCGTGAGCGCGGTGACGTCGTGGCCATCGGCACGCAGCAGACCGGCGACCTCGTCCCACGCCCACGCACCGAGCCAGAACCCAGGAACGAGGATGATCGGTGTGTTCGTCATGCCCCCACCCTAGGGGTGACGCGGTAGAGGGCAACAGGCTCCAGGAGGCCCTTGAGGTCCACCTCTTGGAGCCGTTCGAACGCGAACCCACCGTCACCGGCCGTCTCGGCCACCGCCTGGCTCGCAAGGACCTCGCCGGGGCCCGCCGCGTCCGCGATCCGCGACGCGAGGTTCACGGTCTGTCCGAAGACGTCGAGGTCGCGCTCGATCACCGGTCCGGCGTGGACGCCCGCGTGCGACGACACGATGCCCTCGCCGCTCATCGTCGATACGAGCTCGTGCGCAGCCGAGACGCCCACGGCAGCGTCCGCGAGCCGGAGCATCGCTCCGTCACCGAGGAGCTTGACCAGCCGGCCCCCGTGACGGGTCGCGGTCGCGTCCGCCTCGCGCTGGAGCGACGAGGCGGCGAGGACCGCGGACTCGTCGCCGCGCTCCCGCGTGAGCGCCGTGAAGCCGGACAGGTCCACGAAGACGATCGCGGGCGGCCGATCCGGGGCGGGTGGTGGCGCGAGCCCTCGGGACGCGAGGAACCGTTCGAAGCCCTCGACGATCCCGTTCACGCTCCGATGCTCGAGATAGCGGGAGCTCAGCCACGTGAACATCTCCGGGACCAGGTTCGTCACCTGCATGAACGAGACGCGGACGTCGTCCGGGAACTCCTCGATCTCGCCGCGGAACAAGCGCTGTCGCACCGGCTCCGCGATCTGCTCGTCCACGAGATCGGCCCACCCGAGCATCGCCGCACGCGCTCCCTGCGCCAGCAATCGTGCGGCGCGGAGCGCCGCGTCCTCGTCGGGGGCCTTCCGCCACACCTGAAGGAAGCGCTCGAACAGGGCCTCCTCGTCGACGTGGATCGGCGAGGCGGGGTCGGGCTTCGGGAGCCCCAGCACCTCGAAGACCGCGGGCAGGAGCTCGGCGCCCGGGCCTGCGCCCGCCTGGAACTCCGCGAACGTCCGCGTGGACAGTGGTCCGGGCTGATACGGAAGGTATTCGTCGGTGCGTTGGAACGACAGGAACCCGTCCGCGACGGCCCGTTCGAGCGTCTCGGCCGGGAGTCCGCTCTCGAGGAGCGCGGACACCATCTTCGTGGCGAGCACGTCGCCGAACGAGAACGTGCCCTCGCTGTCCGGCGTCAGCAGGCCGATGTCGCTGAGCCACCGCACCCGGTCCTCCGGGCAGCCGGCTTCGCTGGCGATCTCGGGGGCGGCGTATCGGCGAGGCACGAGCGGCATCGTAGCCACTGCGCCGGGACACGAAGCAGACTGCTCTACGTGGCCCGGCGCGTCGCCAGGAGCGGCGTGTTCGCCCGCGCGCCGAGGCCGTCGCGCTTGATCGACCCGGCCCGGACGGCAGGCCAGGAGTAGGGTGCAAGGGTTGAGGGGGACGAGCCTCGAGCGGTCCGCGAAGGAGGTCCGTAGCGATGCCGAAGGTTCAGGGCCTGTCGAAGGCCGAGGCGAACTACCGCAAGGCCGACAACCCGAAGTTCAGCTGCCACGAGTGCGCGTTCATGCTCCCGCGGCTGGCGATCGGCGGATGCCGTTTCGTGCGCGGCGTGATCCACGCCGAAGACACCTGCGACGAGTTCAAGCCGCGGGGTGGTACGGAGGAACGGGGCCCATGAAGCTGACGACGACCACGATGATCACCGTCGACGGAGTGATGCAGGGGCTCGGCGGGCCGGACGAGGACCGTAGGGGCGGATTCGAGCGCGGCGGATGGGTCACTCCGTACGCCGACGACGACGCCATGGGGTTCCTGAACGAGGTCTATGGGCGCGCCGACGCGTTCCTGTTCGGCCGGCGGACCTACGAGATCTTCGCCGGCTCCTGGGGAACGTGGGACGATCCGGGCGACAGTCCGATCTGGACGGCGTTGAACACGAAGCCCAAGTACGTGGCATCGAGCACACTCACCGACCCGAAGTGGGCGAACACGACCGTCCTCTCCGGTGACGTCGCGGCTGCCATCCGCGAGCTGAAGGCCGAGGAGGGAGGCGAGCTGGAGGTGCACGGCAGCGGCGCCCTGGTCCGGTGGCTGCTCGAGAACGACCTCGTCGACGAGATCAACCTGCTCACCGTCCCCGTGGTCGTCGGCCAGGGCACGCGGCTGTTCCCCGACGCCGGCCCGGACATCGCGCTCGAGCTGGTCGGATCGCAGGCGGTCACCACCCCCAGCGGAGTGACGATCCAGGTCTACCGGCCCATCGGGCGACCGAAGTACGAAACGGCCTCGGTCGACTGACGCACGTGACCGAAGAGGGCCCGACCGCGGCGAAGGAAGCCCTCCGAAGCTGAGCCTTGCGGCCCCGAGCGGCTCTCCACGACAATCACGCCGTGCCGAGGCGTGCGAAGTCCACGGATCGACGGCTGGTCACCGTCCTGTTCACCGACATCGCCGGATCCACCGAGCGGGCGGCGGAGCTCGGCGACACGCAGTGGCGCCGGCTCCTCGACGCCCACAACCGCGACGATGCGCCGCCTCCTCAAACTCACCAGGGGCGCGAGATCGACACCGCCGGGGACGGGTTCTTCGTGACGTTCCAGCAGCCCGCGCACGCGATCGACTGCGCCCTGGAGATGATCGACGCCGTCGCCGCGCTCGGTCTCACGATCAGGGCCGGCGTGCACATGGGCGAGGTCGACGTCCTCGGCCCGAAGATCTCCGGGATGACGGTGCACCTCGGCGCGCGGCTGATGTCGCTCGCCGACGGCGGCCAGGTGATCGTCTCCAGCACGGTTCGCGACCTGATGAGCGGATCCGAGCTGCCGTTCGTCGACCGGGGCGTTCGCCAGCTGAAGGGAGTGGACGCCGAGTGGCACGTCTATTCGATCGACGAACCGCCCAAGGAGGTCCCGCAGCTCCACCTACCCGAGCCGGAGGAGCCGGTCGGATGGTGGCGCCGCCCCGTCGTGCTCGCGGCCGCGGCCCTGGCGCTCGTCGTGGGCGTCATCGGTGGGATCCTGCTCACGCGGGGCGGCGAGCAACTCACGCCGGCGGCGAACAGCCTGATGCGGATCGACAAGCAGGGTGAGGTCGATCAGGTGGTCGCGGTCGGCACGGGTCCGCAGACCATGGCGATCCTGGGTCAGAGCCTCTGGGTCGCGAACACCCTCGATCGGACGATCCAACGTGTGGACCTCGATCGGGGGACCGCGCATCCGGCCGAGGGCGGTCTGCTCAACGCTCCCACGAGCGTGACGACGGGCGACGGGTTGGTCTGGGCCGGGACGAGCCTGGCAGCCGAGGGGTCGCTGTCGAGGATCGATCCGACGCAGCCCAACTCGGCCCGATCGGTCGACATCGGAGCACCGGTGAGCGGGATGGCCTTCGGATCGGACGCCGTCTGGGCGACCGACCACGACCATCCCGCGCTCCTGCGTCTGGACCCCGGGACCGAGCAGGCGCAGCGTTTCCCGCTTCCCGACGGGAGCGGGCCGACCGGGATCGCCGTTTCGGAGGACGCGATCTGGGTGGCGCTGCACGAGGCGCGCCAGATCGCCCGCGTCGATCCCGACACCGGCGAGGTCATCGCCACGATCCCGTCCGCCGCGGGCTCCCCCGATCAGGTGGCGATCGGGGCCGGGTACGTCTGGGTCACCATCGGCGACGGTGACGCGGTCATCCGCATCGACGCGCGCTCGAACACGGCATTCACGATCGACCACGTCGGCGACGGTCCGGCGGGGATCGCGGCGAGCGCGCTCGGGGTCTGGGTGGCGAACTCGCTCGGCAGTACCGTCGTCCGCATCGATCCCCAAGGCGGCCCCAACCTCGCCGAGGTGCGGATGGGCCGGAACATCAGCCCACAGGCCGTGATCGTCACGCCCGATGGCGTGTGGGTCTCGCTGATCGCGCGCTGATCACGATGCCCGGGATCAGCCGATCTTCTCCCAGGGCTGCCCCGTGTAGTGCGCGCGAACCGCGGCACACCACACCGGATCGGGGAGATCGCACGAACCCATGCTGAATCGCAGCCGGGCGCCGTCGAACGACCAGTGCATCGGCGGCAGAAGGTCCCCCTCGAACGAGTCGGCGATCTCCCGGAACCGAATGGTCTCCCCGGCTCCCTGGTAGGTACCCACCAGCGAGATCGATCCGGAGATCGGATGGTCCGCGCGCTGCGTGACGAACCAAACCCCGTCGCCGATCACCATCGTGAAGGTGCCGGTTTCGTTCAAGACGTCCTCACGGGCTCCCATCGGAAAGCCGGCGCGACGGAGCGAGGCCGCCGTGACGCTCGTCCGGTAGATGCCTGACGGGATGTCCGGGAACGCCTCGGGTTGGGGCGCCGGGCTCGCGACGGGTGCCTCACCGGTCACCGCGATCTGGTCCAGCGCCGCGACCGGCTCCGCCGGCGACTGATCGACGGAGAACCCCGCGACCCGGTCGGACAGCAGCGTGTAGTGCGACGTCTCGAGCAGCGGGACCCACGGCACGATGTCCTCGGTCAGGTGACGGTCGAGCTCGGCCCAACACTGCAGCTGGGCTTCGAAGGCGAGCCCGAGGCACGTGGTCATCGCCGCGTCGACGCTGGGGACCTCTCGGACGTCGTAGCCCCACCGCTCGAGATCCTTCGGACTCGCCCCGATCAGATAGTCGCTCTGTGGCACGCCGGTCACGCTGAGGCTCGACCCACCGAACAGGGGCGGGAACCAGATCGCGCCGTTGGACGTGTCCTTGAACCAGGCGTCCATCCGCATCGCGATGTGCGCTTCGGGGCGACCGTAGAGGCTCCCGAACGCCTCGGGTCCGGCGAGGAGCTTCGGTCGGATGCCGAGGCCGATCGCTTCGAGCTGCCGCGCGACGAGCTTCGCGGCCCGCGCCCTCGCCAGGCCGTTCGCGCCACCCTGATCGTCGGCCGGCGACAGCAGCTCGATCCCCGAACAGACGGCAGCATCGCAGAGGCCATCGCGATCCCGGTCGTATCTCGACTCGGCCATCTCCCGGCGTGCGGCGTCCAGGTCCGGTCCGTCCCGCGAGTCGAACGGATCGAAGTTGAGCAGCAGGTTGTTCTCCTGGCTGTCCAGACCGACGTGGGTCATCACGCGCCCACCGAGGCCGCCCACGGACGCGAAGACCTCGGCCACCGCCGGGCGGTCCACCGCGAACGCGATCGCCCTCCGGACGTGCACGTCGTCGAGCGGCGGCAGCGCGACGTTCATGCCCATGAAGCGCACGTTGTCGCCCGAGGCGGCGTCCACCGTCACGCCGGGCGTGCTCCGCGCCTTGGCCACTTGCTCCGGGGTCGGCGCCCAATCCCAGACGAGATCCAGGGCGCCGCTCGACACCAGTTCGAGGGCGTCCTCGTTGTTCGCGATCCGGCTGATGACGATACGGTCGAGCGCCGCGGTGCGGAGCGGGTCGGATGCGGGCGACCAAGACGGGTTGCGAACGAGCGTGTAGGTCGCGGCACCGTCTCCCACGGGCTGCTGCCATTCCTCCGGCGGCTTGGAGTAGTCCAGCTGATCGGCGCCCTCGACCATGTACGGCCCGGTGGCGGCGATGTACCGCATGAAGTAGCGCCCCTGATCCGTCGCGATGCCGAACCTCGCGTCGGGGGCGAACGGGTTCGCGGGGATCGGGGCGGTGTCCGGGAACGACAGCAGCGCCCCCAGCGTCCCGGTCGGCTCGGTGAGGTGCGCGATCAGCGTGTGGTCGTCCGGCGTCTCCAGACCGGCGATGTGCTCGGTCGATCCGTTCCCGTACTCCTCGCCGCCCTCCAGGATCCCGGCGAGATTGAGATAGGTGCCGAGGTAGAAGTCCTGGATATCTCCCCAGATCTCCTGCGGGAGAGTCACGGGACGGGGACCGATCAGTCGCTCGATCGATCGGACGAAGTCGGCCGCCGTCACCGTCACGTCTTGCAGGGGAGGCCCGTACCGGATGCCCCTCCGGATGTGGAACGTCCACGTGAGCCCGTCCGGTGAGATCTCCGGGAGCTCGGCCGCCAGATCGGGCCTGGGGACCGCCCCACCGCCGGCGGTCGGTCGACCATTGAACGACAGGAGCGAGCGCAGCAGGCAGCACCGGCCCAGCTCGTAGCCCAGGTTCCAATAGCTCACCTGCGGGTCCGACGCGTACGGCGCGCAGATCGTCATCGAACACTGCCCGAAGGTCCCGAGCACGCCGACGCGGAGCGTCCCGCCGGGCGGGATCGGCGGTGTGGGGTTCTCGTCTGTTCCGGTACACCCGCCCACGAGGGCGGCGAAGACGGCCAGGATCGCGATCACGCGCGTGCGCATCGAGCCCGTCACCGGCACATCATGGATGAGGGGATCGGCCCCTGGGAAGGGACGGCCCGAGATCCAGGATCATCGACCGGATGGGTCGCAGCCCGCTATCGCGCGTCCTCGTTGCGTGAGGGTGTGTCGACGGCCACGTGGGGCTGCCACGGCTTGAGGCGTGGCCACCAGCCCGGGACCGCACGTCGGTAGGTCTCGTACTCGGCTCCGAACCGATCCCGTAGCGTGGGCTCCTCGTACCAGCGCACGAACGCGGCCGTCGTGCCCAGGAAGAGCGCGGCGTAGGCGAGCAGCTCCCATCGACCGAGGAAGAGCGCCTGCCCCACGATCGTCGCCGTCACCGCGAGATACATGGGGTTGCGGACGTGACGGTAGAGCCCTCGCACGACCAGCCGTTCCGTCGGCGCGACGGGCGCGGGGGTCCCGCGGCCCTCGAGGACGAATCTGGCGAACGCGCCGACGAGGACGGCCGCCCCCGCGATGATCAGTACGAGACCGAAGACGCGGGTCGCGGAGCTCGGGGGCGGCACTCGCACCTCCCACCGCGTCAAGAGCCAGGGGATCAAGACCGCAGTCGTCCCGGGCGCAAGGATGAGGAACAACAGCGATCCAAGAGCGGCGCCGCCCTTGCGCACGGTCACATCCTAGGCACCTCATGTTCGCTCGGCGCCCCGAATCTCGCGCTCGATCAAGATCTCCTCCGGAGTCTTCATGACGAAGGCGTAGACCCCGATCAAGGCGCGGACGTTCCTCGACCTCGCAGCCGCCTCGTCCTAGCTGGTGGGAACGGGGCTGAGCTGTAGCTTGTCGAGGCGCTCGAGCCACGTCGAGGCACCCAACCGATCGAGCGTGTCCCGTGCTTCCTGGGCCAGGGATGAAGCCTCGTCCGCTCGACCCGCGGCCACCAGCGCCTCGGCGAACTCGATCTGCGACAGCGCGCGCCAGTACGGGATCCCGGCCTCGCGGAACAGACCGATCGCGGCCTTGAAGTACCGCTCGGTCGCCTCCTCGTCGCCCTCGATCACGGCGAGCCGCGCGCGCGTCCGGTCGGCGAGGGCCCGGAGGAAGGGCAGCTCGATGCCGGGCTTGACCGCGTCGATCTGGCGAACGAAGCCCTGGACGGCATCGAGGTCGCCGAGCGAGAACGCGGCGCCGATCCCCTGCGTGAACCCGACCTTGATCGTCCCGGTGTAGCCGACCTGCTCCGCCACCGTGACGGCCAACCGGGCCGACTCGAGCGCCTCCCGGAACTTGCCGTGGGCCCGGAGCACCGACGCGTTCGCGCACGCGTACGCCGCCACCTGCTGGACGTCGCTCGATCGGCCGTACCCCTCGAAGATCTCCAGGATCCGCTCGGCGCCGGCCAGATCGCCACGCGCCACGTCGATCACCGGGATCGAGACCAGCAGTCCGATGATGTCCGCCCCCGACTTCTCCGAGTCCGGGACCTGCGCGGCACGCTCCAGCGCCTCGTCCCACCGGCCGGCCATCATCAGCGGGAAGACGATCTCGGAGAGCAACCCACGCTTCCACACGCCGCTCCCCACCCGATCGGCCAGCGCCAGCCCACGCTCATAGATCTCTAGGCCTTCCTCATGCCGGTCGAGATCCGTCGCCGTTTCCGCGAGGTTGTTATAGGCGCGGAGCGCCGGCTCCGGGAGATCGTGCTCGAGTGCGAGCGACAGGGAATGACGGAGCAACGCGATGCCCTCCTGATACCTGCCGGTCGAGCTCATGATGATGGAACGCGTGTTCATCGCGTCCGAGATCACGTCGGGAAGTCCCTCCGCCTCGCTGATCCGCAGGGCGACCTCGACCGCGTCGTTCGCCCTGTCGATGTCTCCGGCGAAGAACCGCATCCGGCCGAGTTGCGCGGCGAGGACCGCGAGGTCTCGGTCCTCCTGCTCACCCGAGAGCACCTCGAACGCGGACTCGAGGCGAGAGATCGCCTCGTCCAGCCGCCCCTCCGGGTAGTCTGCCTCGGCGAGTCTCGCCATCACACGCGCCGCCGGATGCGTGGCACCCATCCCTTCGTACAGCGCGATCGCCTCACCGAACAAGGCTCGTGCGTCCTCGTACCGGAGCTCTCGTAGCGCGAGCGCGCCCGTCCGTTCCAGCAGATCGGCCCGATCGTGATCGGACGTCGTGAGCTCGGCGGCCTGGAGGAACTGTCGGCCCGCCTCGCCGTTCGCTCCCAGCGCCGCCGCACGTTCGCCGGCGCGCGTGAGCGCGGTGAAGGCCGCCAGCCGGATCTGGTCGGCGTCCGCCGCGGCGGGGTCGGCATCGTACGCACGCAGGTAGTGGCTCGCGATCAGCTCGATCGCGTCCTCCTCGCCGAGCTGCTCCTCCCACCGCGCGACCGCGAGGTGACGGACCCGCCGCTCCTTCTTCGACAGGGTCTCGTACGCCACCCACCGGACCAGGTCGCCGAGGAACTCGTACTGCCCACGCTCGGGGGAGAACCGATCCGAGTGCACGCCGAGCAGCTCCTTCCGGAGGAGGGCAGCGAGGATCGTGTCCACCTCCTCGGGTGGTGAGCCGTTCACGGCAAGGATCGCGTCCCGCGCGAAGGTCTTGCCGAGCACGGACGCGTCCTGGATCAGCCGCCGTTGCGCCGGATCCAACCCGTCGAGGCGAGCGGCGATCAGTCCGTGGAGGCTCTCCGGAACCTCGAGCTCGTCGAGCGGCGCGGTGGAATGGAACCCACCTTCCTCCTGCGCGATCTGGCCGCGGTCGAGCAGCATCCGGATCGTCTCGACGGCGTACAAGGGCACGCCCTGCGCCCGCCCGAGGACGCGGTCGGAGAGCTCGTCCGGGAGCCCTGGCGCCAGGCCCGACATCAGCTCGCCCATCGCCTCGGAAGGGAGCGGTTCCAGATGGATCGATGCAGAACGGCGCCCGGAACCCCAGTCGGGCCGCCGATCGAGCAACTCGGGGCGCGCCATCGTGAGGATGAACAGCCGGTGGTCGCGCGACCACTCCATCAGGTAGTCGATGAAGTCGAGCAACGCGTCGTCCGCCCATTGGAGGTCCTCGAACACCATGACGGTCGGCATCTCCGCGGCGAGGCGCTCGTAGAAGAAGCGCCACGCCGCGAACAGGTCCTCACGCTCGCGCGGGGCGCCGGTCTCGAGTCCCAGCAAGCTCGCGAGACGCGGTTCGACCCAGCGACGTTCCTCCGGATCGGAGACGACGAGGGCGATCGCGTCGCGGAGGTTCGGAAGAGCGGTCGCCGGGTCATCGCCTTCGCGGATGCTCGCGTTGGTCCGGATCATCTCGGCGAGCGCCCAGAACGTGATCCCTTCGCCGTAGGAGAGGCACCGACCCACGTGCCACCGGGTGTCGTCGGCAAGCCCATCGATGTACTTGTTGAACTCCCACACGAGCCGCGACTTGCCGATGCCGGGCGGGCCGATCACGGACAGGAGGCGCGCGCGTCCTTCGTCGGCGGTCGCGTGCAGCGTCTCCTTGATCGTCCTGAGCTGACGATCGCGACCGACGAACGGAGGTTCCAGCCCGGTCACCCGCATGTCACCGCGCGCTCCGGCGACGACTCTCGCGGCGCGCCAGAGCTGCACCGGCTCCGCCTTCCCCTTCAGCTCGTGGAGGCCCGCGTCTTCGTAGTCGATCGCGGCCTCGGTCGCGTGCTTCGTCGCGTCGCCCACGAGCACGCCACCGGGCGGCGCCGCGCTCTGTACGCGCGAGGCGGTGTTCACGAGGTCACCGGCCACCATGCCCTGGTCCTTCGCGCCGATCGTCACGGCGGCTTCGCCGGTCAGCACGCCGGCCCTCGCGCGGAGGGTGGGAGATCCGATCTCCTCCCCGAGGGCGTGGACGGCGTCCGTGAGCTCGAGCGCGGCGCGAACGGCGCGCTCGGCGTCATCCTCGTTCGCCACGGGCGTTCCCCACACGGCCATGACGGCATCGCCGATGAACTTCTCGATCGTCCCGCCGTACCGGTCGACGATCCGGCGGCTCGTCTCGAAGTAGCGGGTCAGGAGGTCCCGGACCTCTTCGGAGTCGCGAGCCTCCGAGAGGGTGGTGAACCCGACCAGGTCGGCGAACAACACGGACACGAGCCGGCGTTCTGAGGCAGGAAGGTCAGCGCTCGTCGGTCGATCGACGGGTGCGGTATCGACCGCGAGCGACACGCCGCACTCTCCGCAGAAACGAGTGTCAGGGGCGTTGTGGGATCCGCACGCCGGACACACGAGCACGAGCGGCGAGCCGCATTGGCCGCAGAACTTGCGACCGGGTTCGTTCGCTTGGCCGCATGAGGCACAGTCCACGTCGGAGCTCCTGGTCAGGATCGCCGAAGCCTATCCGACCCTCTGTCGCGAAGGGAATCCCACCGGCCTCCGATAGACTCGCTCGGACTTCCTGTGAGAGAGGCTTCGAACGCATGTCACGAGTGATCCTGATCGCGTGGGATGGCGCCGACTGGCGCATCCTCGACCCCCTGCTGGAGCAGGGCGCCCTGCCCAACCTCCAGGCTCTCCTCGACAAGGGCCAGCGCGAGGTGCTCCGCTCCACCGTCCCCACGCATTCCTGGTCGGCGTGGCCCTCGTTCCTCACCGGCGTCGATCCCGACGACCACGGCGTCTACGACATCCTCGAGACGAAGCCGGGCACCCACAAGCAGTACCCGGTCACGTACAAGTCGATCAAGGCGCGGACGTTCCTCGACGACCTCACGGCCGCCGGCAAGAACCAGCTCCTGCTCGACGTCCCGCTCACGTTCCCGGCGCCGGACATCACCGGGAACCTCCTCGCCGGCGGGGTCCTGCCGAAGGGCCGCACGTTCACCCACCCGGCCGACCTGCCCGACACGCTCGCCGAGCACGACCTCGAGTGGCCGATCAACGGGATGAGCTGGACCACCTACCGGAACCGGCCCGACGCCTACCTCGACGAGGCCTTCGAGGTCACCGCGAAGCGGATCGCGGTCTCCGAGCACCTGATGGACAACTCGGACTGGGATCTGATGGCCTCGGTGTGGGTCTCGATCGACCGGACCCAGCACGCGCTGTCGAACTTCATCGCGCCCGACCATCCCGACTACCTGCAGAACAAGGACACGCGGATCGGGAAGAAGGTCGCCGACATCTTCCGGCAGACCGACGACGCGATCGGGCGTTTCGTCTCGCGCGCCCACCCCGACGACCTGATCCTGTTCATCTCCGACCACGGCTTCCAGTCGTGCACCCGCACGGTCCATATGGACCACCTGCTGAAGCAGTTCGGCTACCTCGAGTTCTCGGCCTCGCAGGCCGTGTTCGGCCCGATGCAGTGGGGCCCGATGCGCAAGGTCGCGCGCAAGATCTACGACGTGCTGGGCCTGCACGGGAAGGTCTCGCTGCCCCAGTCGATCAACTGGTCCAAGACGAAGGCGTTCACGACGATCCGCTCGACCGGCGAGGGCGTCTCGATCAACCTCGCCGGCCGCGAGATCGACGGCATCGTCGACCCGGGCGACTACGAGAAGGTCCGCGACGAGGTGATGGACCGGCTGGGCTCGTTCGTCGACCCGAAGACCGGCAACAAGCCGATCAAGGCGATCCACAAGCGCGAGGAGATCTTCAAGGGCGAGTTCGCCGATCGCGCGCCCGACATCATGCTGGTCCCGGCCGAGGGGTACTCGCTCGCGCACGCTCGCACCGCGCTCGAGGACGCCGACTGGGTGAGCGGCGACCATCGGCTGGAAGGCACGATCGTGGCGGTGGGGCCGAACGTGAAGCCGTTCGAGTCGCAACCGGCGCTGATCGACATGGCGCCGACGCTGGTGGCCGCGTTGGACGCACCGACCGCCGTGAAGCCGAAGGGCCGGATCCTGCACGAGATCGTGGGAAGCGAGAAGGCTTTGACCGCTCGCGAGTCCACGGTGCAGATCCCCGGGATGGGGGAGTCGGCGGTCTCCGACACCGAGGCCGACGAGATGGAGGAACACCTCCGGGGCCTCGGCTACATCGAGTAGCCGCCTCACTCCTGGATCGGACCTGATTTGCGCGGGTCGCGACCCGACCGATAGCCTCCTCTTCCTGATGCGCAGACTCTTCTCCTGGCTCAGCGCGGTGGCGGTCGTCTTCTCCGTCGTCTCGACCGGCACGCCGGCGGCCCTAGCAGGCACCGGTGGGACCCCCGTCTACGTGTCGGTGGGTGACTCGCTATCGGTCGGATACCAGCCGGGAAGAGGTCGAACCGACCACGGATATGTCGACGACCTGGCGAGAAGGGTCCGGCGAACGATCCCGACACTTGCGGTACGGAAGTTCGGGTGCCCGGGTGAGACGACCCGGGCGATGATCACAGGCGCAGACTCAGCTTGCTCGTACACGGCCGGAACGCAGCTCAACGCCGCGGTCGCGTACCTGACCAACCACAGCGGCGACGTGGCGTTCATCACGATCGACATCGGTGTCAACGACATGCTCGGCAGATGCATGGACTTCGATACCGGCATGCTCCATCGGGGCTGTGTCGTGGAGATGCGTCCGAGGCTGCGCCACCGGCTGATGCACATCATCGATGCCCTCCGGGCCGCCGCCGGGCTGGACGTTCCGATCCTGGGGATGACCTATCACGACCCGTTCCTGGGCTTCTGGGATCTGGTCCCGCATGGCCGGCAGCTGGCGCGGATGGCGGCGCGCGGGTGGATGCCGTTCAACCGTGGGTTGACGAATGCGTACGAGGACTCGGGGGCAGTCGTCGCCAACGTCGCGAGGACCTTCCGGGTCAACGATTTCTGGGACTCGGTCTTCGTGCCGGGTCGAGGACGGCTCCCTCTCAACGTCGCGCGCACGTGCCTCTGGACATGGTTCTGCACGCCGAGGTCCTACGGGGATCCCCATCCGAACAGAACCGGTTACGAGAAGATCGCGCGAACGTTCTATCGAAAGCTTCAGCCCCTGCTCCCCTGACTCCGGGGCCGCGGCAACGACTTCGTTCGGCTCGTAGCGAGCCTCCGAGTGCGCTCTCAGACCGGTCGCTCGTACCCGAGAGCGTCGAACGCGGCCGGATAGACGATCCGACCAGCGAGGTCGGGGCTGTATCCCGCGAGCCGTTTGACCATGAAAGCGTCGTCGGGAATCTTCGGATTCGGGGAGATGAAGCCGAGCGCGCTCGCCTGCTCGAAGCCGAAGCGAGGATAGTACCCGGGAATGCCCTCGACGAAGACGGCAGGCTCGCCTGCTTCTTCGGCACGGCCGAGCGCGTCCCGGATCAGCTTCGCCCCCACACCGATGCGTTGGCGGTCGGGCCGAACCGACATCGGCGTGAGATTGAGGATCGTTGTACGTGATCCGCCTTCAACGCCGACCCAGCTCAGCATCACGTGAGCGATCACACCGGTGGAGTCCTCGGCGACCAACGCCAGTTCCGGTACGAACTGTTCCGATGCCCGAATGCGCTCGACGAACGACGCGACCTCGTTGGCGTGTCCGACGAATGCTGCTCGGACCACCTCTGCGATCGCGGGATGGTCCGCGTCGCGCTCGGGACGAATGACGACGCCCTCGACCACGGGTCGATGGTAATGGGGGCACGCCGTTCGCGCCTCCAGCGACATCGCTGAACCCTCGGGCAGCCCAAGGTGTCGTGCCCCGGTTTGTGCCCACTACCGGGCGGCGCAGGCTGTTGCTTGCGGCCAATTGATGCGCCTGATACAGCACTTGAGGGACACTGACGTCGATGAGCGATACCACCTCGGGGATAGGCCGCCGCGTCCTCGTGACTGGGATGGCAGGGTCCGGGAAGAGCACCTTCTCGCGCTCGCTTGCTGCGAAGACCGGCTTGCCGGTCATTCAACTCGACCTCCATTTCTGGAAGCCCGGCTGGGTTGCGCCGCCGGAACTCGAGTGGCGCGAGAAGCACAGCGGCCTGCTCGCCGGCGATGCGTGGATCGCCGACGGCAACTACCACGAGACACTCGACCTCCGCCTCGAACGCGCGGACACCGTTGTGTTTCTCGACACGCCCTGGTGGGTGTGCGCGGGACGCGCGTTCCTGCGCGGCCTGCGGAAGCCGGTTGGGGAGATGCCCGAAGGGTGCGACGATTCGTCCTGGCGACGGTTGCGCGACGAGTGGCGTTTGGCCATCGTCATCTGGCGGAACCGCCGCTCAGAGCCCGAGCGCGACACGAGATCATCTCGCAGTACGGTCAGCACGCGGTCCTTCACGCGCTCGGGTCCAAACGGGCAGCGAAGGAGTTCCTCGACGGGTTGAACGTCGAGTACACGGAAGCCGATGACGGCTGACGGGCTCCGGGTTCCCCTATTTGGGTCCCCAGCCTCCAGGTACATCCGCGACCCCTCGGGCATGCGAGCCTTTCCCTCCCTGAGTGTTCGACCCTAGGATCGTCGAGCGGCTGGACCGTATCGGTCAGGATGGTGACGAGCAGGAGGGAACGCCATGACGATGGTGGTAGCGGCGATCACGATCTCGCTGGACGGGTACATCACAGGTCCGAACGACGGGCCCGGGCGCGGCCTGGGCGATGGCGGCGAGCGATTGCACTACTGGGTCTTCGGAGGCCCGTGGAGCTACGAGGCGGAGCCGAGCGGCGAGGCAACGGGCGCTGACAAGGAGTACCTCGACGGAGCGATGGCTCGCGCTGGTGCCGTTGTCGTCGGACGGGGGATGTACGAGGCCGCCGAGGCATGGGGCGGTCAGAACCCGTTCGGCGTGCCGCTCTTCGTCGTGACCCACCGGCCCGAGGACGCTCCGAGCGAGGGCGGATTCACGTTCGTGGACGGCCTGGACGAGGCGATCGCTCGGGCGCGCCAGGCGGCGGGCGGCAAGGACATATCCGTCGGAGGGGGCGCGGACGTGATCCGTCAGGCACTTCGCGCCGGACACGTTGACGAACTGTCGATCTCGATCGCGCCGCTCATCCTCGGCGGTGGCAAGCTCCTGTTCGACGGTTTCGAGCAGACAGTGAAACTGGAGCACGCGGCCCTACTCCAGTCTCCCTTCGCCACGCACATCAGCTATCGCCTCGTCCGCTGACCGGCGCGTTCGAGTTTCGCGGCGATCTTCGCCTCACATCCGGGATCTCAGCACGTCGAACTCGCAACCGGGCGAGTCCGGGTCGAAGCCGTGCTCGATCAGCCAGCGAGCTGCCCGCAGGCTTCGCAGCGACCACCACGCGGTGATCACGTCGAGGTCGACGTGGGTGCCGTAGCCGGCGACGACGTCGGCAAGGTGCTCCTCGTGTCCGAGCGTCAGGCTGGCGAGGTCGTACAGGGCATCGCCCTGGGAGGCCTCGGACCAGTCGATCACTCCGGTGATCTCGTCACCGTCGACGAACACGTGGGTGATCTGCAGGTCGCCGTGCGTGAAGACCGGTGTCCATGGTCGGAGCGCGGCCTCGGCGATCTCGCGGTTGCGCGTGACCATGTCGGTGGGAAGGACGCCGTTCGTGACGAGCCACTCGCATTCGCTATCGAGCTCCGCAGCGATCTCGTCGATGCTCCGACCGGGCCATGGCGGCAGCGGCGCGTCGTGCAGCATCCGTGCGGCGGCACCGGCCGCGGCCCACGCCACCGACGACGCGGTCGACGGCTCTCCGAGTCGGCCGAGTGGAGTCCCGGGGAGGGCGGCGAGCGCGAGCACGGGCGGCTTCCGCCACAGCACCTCCGGAGTCGGGATGGGCGCCATCGCCATCGCCTCGACCTCGACGTCGGTGCGCGTCTGATCGGTGTCGATCTTCAGGAACACGTCGCCGACGCGCAGGGTCGCGCGCTCGCGATGGGCGACGACGACCTCGACCTCTTCCACGCCGGCCATCTTCGCGGGGATCACAACCGACGTCACCGTCGAAGGGCGAGTACGATCGGCGGATCCAGGTGCGACCACGCCGGATCCCTGGGAAGGTTGGCGGGAAATGCGCATCAATCGTCAGGTCGTCGTATTCGACGCCGCAGATCTCGCGGCTGAGAGCACCTTCTGGGCCGGCGTGCTCGACGGCACGGTCGACGACGCCGAGGACGACTGGCACCGAGTGATGGTCGACGGCGAATCGCGGGTCGCTGTTCAACTGGCGCCGAACCATGTCCCGCCCGACTGGCCGGACGGCGCACCCGAGCAGCAGATCCACCTCGACCTGTGGGTCGAGGACTTCGCGGCCGCCCACGATCGTGTCATGTCGCTCGGTGCACGAGTACTCAAACCAGCAGCCGGGGACGACAACTTCCAGGTCTACGCGGATCCTGCCGGACATCCGTTCTGTCTCTGCTGGGTTCAATAACGCGAGCAGCTGGAGTGCCGGCTGGGAGGTCGTTCCGCGACTCTAGGTGCTGGTAAGCCGGTCGTGATAGGCGCTTGCGATGCTCTGGACTTGCTCCTCTGACACGGATCCCGGGACCCCATGCAGGTCGATCGTGTACACGATCGAACCGTCCGTGAACCCCACCCAGTAGCTTTCGGAGGGGTCTTCGTTCGCGGTCCCTGCGGCCTCGATGTCCTCGGCCGTTGCGATCCGATGGACGCCGCGCGCATCCGGGATGCCATCCACCTCGAAGCTGCTCACCCGCGCGGCACAGCTGTGGGGGCATGGCTTCTTCGAATCCGCTTCGACCCAGTCAAGTGCGCTCCTCGCCCCGTCTTCAGAGTCAAGCTCGATGAACCAACTGAAGAGATGTGGTGCATGTGGATCATGCGTCTCTCCGAAGAACCGTACGTCCAGACCCGCCCGCGTGAAGCCGGCATCCTGGAAGACCGTGGTCATCTCTTCTTCGTCGGGATCGATCAGGGCTTCTCGGAAGGCGCCGATGAACTCGTCGAGGTCCTGTGCTGTCTCACCCTTCTCAACGGGATCAGGTTTGGTTCCCGGTGCATCCTCGGCTGTGGGGAATCGCTGCGCGACCGGGGGTGCGGCCGCCCCATCGCCACCATTGCAAGCGACGAGTGCGACCGCTATCAGAAGCAAACGGAGTCGGATGGTGAAGCGCATCGACGGACCCTATGACGTGGAGCAGCCAGCTTCAAGCCAGCATGCGACGTCTACATCATCGCGCGGCACGCGGATGCGAGTTCGGATCGGCCTCCGCGAAGCCGATCCACGACAGCACCGGTGCGCGATGCCACACCCGGAGGTGGACCTTCGACAGGCTGCAACGTGAGTGTCTCTGCGCAGAACCACCACTCGGCTCGGTTGACTCGCCGAGGAACGGCGGCCTAGGGTGGCTCGTCCGTCGGAAGCAGCGAGACAGGAGGCCTGATATGCGCCGAAGGATCCTTTCGCTCACGGCTATCGTCGCCGTGGCCCTTTTCGTCATGGCTCAGTCGGCCATCGCAGGTCCTATCGCGCCGTACGACTCGCATCCGCGCGGCCGTTCGTACTCGAGTTGGCTGCGCGTCTACGGACGGTGGCTGCTCGGGGATGACTCGAACCCGCTGGTCGCCGGCTTGTCGGGTGATTGCGGCCAGATGAGGAACGGTGTCTTCTTCCTAGCGCCGCCGATCGACGTCGGCCTCGAGTTCGAATGCCGGATCCCCCGGGGGACACCGATCCTCCTCTCGCACGCCGGTCAGTTCGCCTTTCGCTCGGCCGGGGAGACCGACGCGGAGCTGGAGCAGCTGGTGAAGGACCTCTTCGTCACGACCTCGAACTCACTGACGTTGGACGGCCGCTCCTTGCGACTGAAGCGGATCGACACGGGCGCCTACAGGATCGTCTCGGAGCCGGGGAGCTTCTACGACGCCGTCATCGGAGTGGGGACGGGTCCGATCCGTACGGCGATCCGGGCGAACATCGTCTTCATCCGTCCGTTGTCCCGTGGCGATCACGTGATCGAAGCAGAGGTGCACTTCGCGGAAGGGGGCGGAGACTTCAGCGCCTCGTATCTGATTCACGTCCGCGGGACGGACAACGACTAGCGCGGTGAGCCGGCTGGACTTGCTTCCCGTGAGTCGTTTCACCTGACGCTGACCTCTAACGGCGCGTGCGCCGCCGTGGCCTCGGGCCACACCTGGCCCCCCGTTGCCCGGTACATCGAGCAGCCGGGTCGTGCGAGACAAGAACCGATCCCGTTTCCTCTACCCGAGCGGGGCAAGGAGTTTCTTCTTGCCCTGGAACGCGAACAGCAGCAGGTCGACCATGCGGAACGTCGTCTTGTTCGGCCCGAGCGAGGGACGCCACGCGGGGTTGCGCACGATCGACGTCTTGCTTCCCTCCATCGCACGGTGGAACGTCTCGGCCACGATCCGCGCGCCGACACCTTTCAGCCTGCCCTGGGCCAGCTCGGCCTCGCGAAGGATGTAGAACCACAGAGGCGTGTCTTTCACGACAGCCCCGCGCTGCGTGGTCGTGAGGTCCTCGAGCGTCGCGCCGGTCTTTCCCTCACGGATCTGTGCGGCCGTGAGCTTCGTCAGCGTCACGCCCTTCGACTTCATGAAGGTCGCCATCTGCTGGCCGGTGGCGAGGTGAACCATCCTCGCCCTCTCCAGATTGCGGAACGCGAGGTTGTCCTCATCGGTAGGGAACCCGGGGAGGCTCCGAAGGGGGAGGGCCAGCTTCGAGTCGATGCGCATCGTGTGGTTGAACTTGGCCTCCGGAACCACGAGGTCGGCTCGGCCCGCCTCGGCGAAGTCGTAGAGGCGGCGGAAGTCTGCGACCCAGGTGCCGGCGAGCCGCAGCCCGCCGCCGAGGTTGCCGCTCCCCGCGGAGAAGATGAATAGGTAGTCGAGCGTCCCACTCCCGTTGTCGAAGATCTTGTTCCAGTTGTAGGCGCCCCGGATCATCGAGTGGCCGAGCCGGAAGGCCGCCACCGAGAACTCGATCGGCATCGTGGGCACGTCGGTCGGCGTCACGCCGACCTCGAAGACCTTCCTTCCGTTCGTGAAGACGTCGTTCACGACGCCCTCGCACCGATGCGCGGCAGGTAGTCGGTGCGGAGCATCCACTGGTAGTGCCTCTTGACGATCTCGCGAGCCTTCTGGAAGCGCTTGCCGTCCGGCACGGACGACGGGAGGGTGTCGACGACCCGGTTGTGGAACCGGATGAACGCGAGGTGCGTCTGGGCGACGGCGAGGTTCTCGTCGTTCCTGGGATCGGGGACGATCGCCCTTCGTTTGGCCTTCGTCGTGTTGCCCGCCCCGCGTGGGAGGTCGAAGCCCTTCATCGTGCCGATGCCCTCGGGATCCTCGGCCTTCCCGATCCTCAGGTGGATGCCGTCGGCCTCGTAGAACTTCTCCGAGCCGGGATCGTCGGGCCCCGCCCCGTAGAGAGAGTCAAGGTCGAGGCTCGGCGAACGCGCCTGCAGGAGGTCGGCCGGCGTTACGCTCTCTCCGAGCATCACCGCCGTCTTGTCGAATGTGAGGTCGTGATCCACGAATTGACCCAGGTACGTGAAGCCGGCCGGGATGTCGGACTCGCCGCCACCTCCCGAGGCCATGGCGTCGGCCAACCGCTTGCGGGCGCCCGGTCCGAGCTGATGGTTGATCCCGCTCGGCCCCATCCGTGAGAAGCGGAACGGTGGAGTCGCGGCCTCCTCGGGAGCAGCCAGGGTCGGCTCCCGCCCTCCGACGGATTCCCCCAGGAGTCCTTCACCGATCACGAAGTAGCTCTCCGAGCCGTGCCTGTCCATGGCCCCTCCCCAGGTTCGATCCATGACGATGTAGCCGGCGGATACGGTAAGAATGACCACCGTAGTCACGCGAGACGCGGAGGCGCATCCGGCATCGGACGTCGCCTGTACGAGCTGCTTTTACCGCGTAGGGCAGAGCGAGGGACACGGCGGAGCCGCATTCCGCTACCGCTCCTCGTGAGGCAGTCACGATTGCCCTTCAGCCTGTCCTTCGGCGTAGTCGATCAGGTCCAGATCGCCCGGCGATCGGCCTTCGGCCGTGAGAAGCGTTGCCGCCTCGGCTCGGTGCTGCGTCCCATGATTCACGACATGCACGAGCATCTGCCAGATGGACACCCCTTCGTGGACATACGCGACGTGGTCGTCCGTCAGGGTTGGCAACCACGCATCGACCGCGGCCCACTCGGCCTCCCAGCGTTCGCGCAGCTCGTCGATCGTCGGCAACGGCTCGAGTTCCGGCTCCGGTCCTCCGTCGGTGCCCTGCGTTTGCAATCCGATGCGCCAGCGCTGGGAAGCACCGAGATGGTGGACGAGGATGCCTCCCAGACCCCGCTCGCCCACGACGTCCGTTCGCACCCAGAGGGCGGGGTCGAGCCCGTCGAGGGCGCCGAGCAACTCGCGGGTCGCCCATCGGTCGTATGCGAACAGGAAGCGGATCTCGTCTGCTTGCATCGGTGGGGGCCTTCCCAGGCGGGTCCAACATCCAAAGTACATCCACGAACACTCGGGCAGCCAAGGATTCCTCTCCCGGCCGCCCGAGACGAGAACCATCCCCAAGTGCCGCCCGTAGACCCCCAGGAGACGTGGCCCGCGCGTGTGGAACGAAGGGGAGGGGATGAGCATGGCAGAGCCGAGCTTGTACGAACGATTGGGCGGCGTGTTCGCCATCGCCGCGGTGATCGATCACTTCAGCGATGCGGTCGTCCAGAACCCCATCGTCGGCCAAGCATCGAAGAACCCCGATCTTCATGAGTGGCATACCGACCAACTGAACAGGCTGCCGGGACTGAAGTTCATGCGCACGTTGTGGGTCTGCAACGTCGCCGGTGGACCCTTCACGTTCGCTGCCACGAAGCCGGGAAGCACCGCCCTCGGGCTGGAAGAGGCCCATCGCGAGCTCCACATCACCCCGGAAGAGTTCGACGAGGTCGCGGCTGAGCTGGGACGTTCGCTCGATCACTTCGAGGTCCCTGCCGCGTGAGAAGGATGAAGTCCTGGCGGCGTTCGCGGCGCACAAGGGAGAAGTGACCGAGGGATCGATGGCTCCGGCCTGAGAACCCTCAGCGGAGGGCATCGAAGGATGCCAGCGGGACGATCCCTTCAGCGCGCTTCGCCAGTCCGCGATCGAGGGTGATGAACGCGTCTCCCTGCAATCGCGTGAGGGCCAGGTACTCGGCGTCGTAGGTGGATGCCCAGCCCAACTGATCCGCGAGTTCCCAGGCCACGCGCCGGAGCACGGCGTCGCCGAGGAGCCTGATCTTCAACCCAGGAGGTCCCACGCGCGAGAGGAGGTCGCGGGCTTCGGGGGCTGCGAGCTCGCCCCGGTGCACCGCCTCGTGCAGAGCCGACAGGGTCTGGGAGCGGAGGAGCGTGGGTGCCAGGAGCTCGTGCTTCGCCGGGATCTTGAGACGCGCCTTGGCGATGTGGATGACGGCGGTCGAGTCGACCACGAACCTGGTCATCGCGCGATAGTACGAGCGACAGAGCAGGGTCGGTTCTTGCCGCGTAGGGCAGAGGTCGATACGCCGGAGGCCACTCATGCCTCTACTGAATCCGTCTCTGACGGGTGACGGAGTACGCTCGGGCGATGGGGAACGAGTACTCGCAGGAGTTGATCGACTTGGCCTTTGCGGCCCTCGATCATGGGATCGACTCTGTGCGTGAGGGAGGGCCGCTGATCCCATTCGTGATGTCGGAAACCGGCTCGGAGCGCACGCTGACTCGCTTCGCAAGGGAGATGCTCGAGGAGGGTCTCGAGCAGGGCATCACTCACGTCGTGGCGAAGCGAGCTGATGCGGGCACCCGTCATGTGCTCGTCTACGACGGTTACGTCACGCTCCCGGATGGGGAACGGTCCGACGCGATCTACGCGGAAGGGGTCGAGGCCGACAGCTCAGTCGTGATGGGCCTCGCGCAGAGATACCGGCCGAAGAAGGCGCTTCGTAGGTTCGAAGCGCTCGGCAATCCGATGCTCCTCCCGCCGGGATCGGCCAAGCTCGACCTCTGAACACGTTTACCCCGCCCCGCCTGCGGTTATGGGGTCGTCGGACCCCGTACGAGGAGGCAGGATGCGAGGGACGCTTGTTCGGTTCGCCCTGGCCGTGATCTTGGTCGCTCTCTCAGGCAGCGCCGCGCTCGCTGCAGCGCCGGCACCGTGGAGTCCCCTGACGACCTCGAACTTCGAGCTTCCCGCCGGCATACGCTGCGACTTCACGCTGAGGGGCGAGGTGCTTGAGGGCAAGGAGCAGATAAGGACCCTCGAGACGTTCGCGGATGGAAGCCCGCGGGTGCAGGAGATCGTTGGGCAGCTCGTCGTCCGCTACACCAACGTGGAGACGGGCGAGAGCGTCGATCGGAACCTCACCGGAACGGCGTACATCGTGTTCGAACCGGACGGGTCGTTCACCCTGTCGCTGGTGGGAGGGCACATGGCGGTCGGCTTCAGCGCGACCGATCCGGAAGGGCCGTCGTTCCTGATCTTCCGAGGCGCTGGACACGAAGTGCACTTCGCTACCGACGGTAGCCGAACCGTCACGTTCGGCAAGGGGACGGTCGAAGACATCTGTCAGACGCTCGCCGCATAGTCGGACGCGTCCGTCCTAGGAAGATCACGGGCTGCCGCCTTCAGCTTGTTCCTCGGCGTAGTTGATCAGGTCGAGCTCGCCGGGCGATCGACCTTCGGCGGTGAGAAGCGTTAGCGCCTCCGCTCGGTGTTGGCGGAACTTGATCGCCTGAGGAGCAGCTAGTCGTCGCCGCCGCGACGACGCCAGAACTGCCACCAGCGACGCTTGGGATCACGACCCCGCCCTCGCGTCCGCTTCAGCTCGTCGGCGATGTCGTGGGCCCGACCGGGTGTGGCGAAGTATCCCTGTCCCTGTGTGGGGACGCCACCGTGATGCTCCGACCCTCCGAGACCGCCGAGGCCGCTCACAGAACCAGCGTACTCCCCTCTGCGAGACTCCACCGCATGGTGTCCGGATCGACCGCTCCGCGCGTACGTTCCTCGAGACCAGCAGACAGACCGATCATCGAGTCCTTCCTCCACGAGCATGGCGCCGAGCACGTCGCACGACTGGGACATCTCGTCGATGCGCGCGAGTATCCGGCTCTCCTCGCGGAGAGCGAGGGCGATCTCCTCGGCCTGCTCACGTATGACGCTGCCGGCGAACGGTGCGAGATCCTCACCCTGCACACGACCCAGCAGTGGCGCGGCTTCGGGACCGCATTGATCGAGGAGGCCGAACGCGTCGCCTCTGCCCAGGGATGCCGCGAGCTGTGGCTGATCACCACGAACGACAACGTCGACGCCCTCCGGTTCTACCAACGGAGAGGGTTCCGACTCGCGAAGCTCCACCCAGGGGGGGTCGATCGGAGCCGTGAGTCGCTCAAGCCGGAGATCCCTGAGATCGGCGAGCACGGCATCCCCATCCGGGATGAGCTCGAGCTGCAGAAGCTTCTTCAGTCCTGATCCCTGCTGCGGGCGCCGAGCTTGACATATCGTTTCTCGATGGTATCGTTCTTCGATAATATCGGGAAACGATATGGAGGTGGGTCGGATGGATCCGATGCCAACACGCGCCACTCGCGCCGCGTACGTGGTGCTCACGGTTTCGTTCTGGATCGCCGTGGTTGTCGGTCTGCTCCTGCTGTCACACCGGCTCTTCGGGCTGCTGCAGGACGCCGGAACGATGACGATACCGGCGACTTTCCTCGTCGAGGATGTTCCGCTTCCTCCCGAGACGTTCGAGGAGCGCGGGGGACCTGTGACCGTCTCGGTCGATGTCCACGATCCGAGCACGAAGCAGCGTGTGATCGCGGCGGTACCGGTGCTCGTCTGGTGGGCATTGGTGGCCGGCGTCCTGTGGCTCCTGCGCCGGGTGGTACGAACCGCCGCGAAGGGGGACCCGTTCCAGCGCTCGAACGTCACGACACTACGGTGGCTCGGCGCGATCTTCCTGCTGGGCTTCCCGCTCGCGACGTTCGTCGAGCGCTTGTTCGCCGAGTGGTTCTTCTCCGCCGGCGTGTGGACGGGTGGACCGCTCCCGCCTGGGGGGATCGCGACCAAGGGTCCGCTGCTGTCCGGGCCCGCGATCTTGGCGGCCGTGAGCGTGTTCGCGCTCGCGGAGGTGTTCGCGTACGGCGCGCGGCTGCGAGAGGACGTCGATGCCACGATCTGAGCCGGACCCGCAGCCCGATCACCGGATCGCCGTGCAACTGGATCGTGTGCTGGCCGATCGCGGGATGACCCTCACCGAGCTCGCGGAACGCGTCGGGGTCACGGTCGTGAACCTCTCCGTGCTCAAGAACGGCAGGGCTCGCGCGGTCAGATTCTCGACGCTCTCGGCGATCTGCGACGTGCTGGATTGTCAGCCGGGAGACGTGCTCACCTTCGACCGAAACGCGGGGAAAGCCAGTAGAGATCGCGACGATCAGGCAATCAGTTGACGCGTTCCCAGGTGTAGCCGGGTGAGGCGACCGCGATCATCCACACGCAATCGAAGCCGGTGCACTTCTCAAGCAGGACCGGTTCGAACCTGATCGTGTCGCCTTGGATCTCGAAATGGAACGTGGCTTCGCCGATCATGAACGTGCGGTCGTCCACGATCTCATACGTCCCGTCGTCGACCTGTTCACCCCGCCAGTCGAGGGAGCCGAAAGTGCCGAACTCCGTGAAGAAGCGGGAGTGCTCCCGAGGGACCGCTCCTTCGCACGGATCGTCCTTCTTCTCGAGCTGTTCGAGCGTCCCGTCTACCCAGCCGTTGCCCTCGTTCGCCTGCGCTGCTCGCTCACCCAAGCCGTGCGCCTCCAGCAGGCGCACGAACTCTTGGCACTTCGTCACGCGCTTCCACTCGCCGACGAGCGGCGAGATCTCGACGCTCGGCGACGAGCTCGGCTGACCGGTCGGTTCGGATGAAGCATCCGTCGGGGCCGGCTTGCCGCCGCTGCAGGACAGACCAACGATCGCGAAGACCAGGATCAGCGTTCTCCATCGCGCGCGGGACCTCATGGTGTTGACGCCTCCAGGACGCGTGCGATCTCATCGATCACGCGCTCGGGATCCTCACCGGCGATGTCGTGGCCGGTATGCACGACGACCTGCGTCGCCTGTGGACTGAGAACCAGCCATCCCCGTTGCACCTGGACGTTCGTCCTCTCCACCTCCAGGGATGCCTCGGGGCCGTAGTCCACCGACATCACCGTGACGGGGATGTCTCCGATCTCGGCGCGCGCGTCCCATCCGGCATGCTCGACGCCCAGGTAGTCACGCCGTTCGATGTTGGTCGGGGCGTCGCACTTCAGGACTTCGACGAGATCGGGCGGCGGATCCGGGAAGGGCCCTCCGACGTCGACGAACACGACTCCGGCGATCGCGTCGCGATGGTCCGCCGCGAACCCGGACGCGATGTAGCCACCGCCCGACGACGCGACTAGGACGTAGGGACCGGGTATCTCGGCCGCGGCGAGCAGACGATCGAGGTCCCCGGTGAGGTCGTCCAGTCCTCGGCAGCCGGACGCAGGATCGCTCAGACCGACCCCGGCTCGGTCGTAGGCACACGTTCGTGTGAGGTCGGCCACGGCCGGCATGACCTGCGACCATTGCTCCACCACACCGGCCTCGTCACCGGCTTCCAGGATGACCGTCGGTGAGCCCTCGCCGCTGCACTCCATGTGGAGGGTGCGTCCTTCGCCGACGTCGAACGACCCGTCGACGGCTGTCGGAGGGGTTGGGCTCGCTGAGGGAACGGGGTTGTCGATCGGAGCAGACGCGCATCCCGATAGCAGCGCGAACGAGATCACACCGATCGGGATCCGCTGGCGCACGTTCATCTCGGGAGCGCCTGCCAAGCCGGCTCGCCGTATCCGGGCAAGCGCCGTACGTCGTCGCCTGCAGCGGTCATCACGTAGACGTTCCAGGTCCCATCTCCCTTTCTGTGCCGTTCGGAGGCGAGCGTAGTCACCCGAGGATGCGCGGAGTGAAGTGCTGCCCGCCTCAGTGGATCAGTATCTATCGTGGACGCGAACGTTCGGACGAACGGAGGAGATGACGATGGAGCGGTATCCCGGCGTGTTCGTGACCAGCTCGACGACGGACGAATGGGGACCCGATCCCGAAGTTCCCGGCAGCGCGATGCACGAGCTCGTCCACGCCGACGGTCTGCACGCCGGCCTCTCGCGGTTCACGGAGGTCGACGGCCCGGTCCCGTGGACGCCCGAGCGACGCGAGGTGGCGTTGATCCTCGAAGGATCCGTGCGCATCGAGGTCGCCGATGGCGAGACCCTCGAGCTGGGGGTCGGGGATCTCTTCTCGCTCCCTCCCGGCCGCGAGACCACCTGGCACATCACGACACCCTTCAAGGAGATGTGGGTCCTGGCCGCGGAGTAGGAGAGCTCGTGGACAAACCGAAGAGCGTCGAGGCATACCTCGCAGCCCTGCCGGAGGACGTGCGGGCCACGCTGGAGAAGATCCGGCAGGCGATCAAGGCCGCGGCGCCGACCGCGACCGAGAAGATCGGCTACGGGATGCCCGGCTTCTCCTACGAGGGTCGGTACCTCGTGTACTACGCCGCGTTCAAGGACCACTGCAGCTTCTTCCCGGCGAGTGGCGGGGTCATGGAGGAGTTCGCGAAGGAGCTCGAGCGCTACGACGTCTCGAAGGGAACCATCCGTTTCCCGATCGGCAAGCCGCTCCCGGCCACGCTCGTCAAGAAGCTGGTGAAGGCTCGGATCCGGGAGATCGAGGCCGCCCGCAAGCGCTAGATCCGCACGAGGTTGTAACCGACCCGTCGTGGATAACGTCATCCCGTGGACGGGATCGCGGGCTATTTCACGGCGCTCGGGCTCTCGACGGCGGCGGGTCTCAACGCGTACATCCCGTTGCTGACCGTCGGCTTGCTGAACCGCTACACGGATCTGATCGACCTGCCGGCGCCGTGGGACAACCTCGGTGATCCGCTGGTGCTCGGCGTCGTCGGCGTCGTCGGGGTGGCGGACTTCATCGGCGACAAGGTGCCGATCGTCGACCACGTCCTCCATCTCATCGGGACCGTGGTCGCGCCGGTCGTCGGTGGCGTCTTGGCGTTCGCCTCCGCGACCGCGTTCGACGTCAGCCCGGGGCTCACCGTCCCGCTGGGGGTCGCCGCGGCCCTCGCGACGCAGGTCGGCCGGACCGCCGCGCGCCCCGTTTCGACGGTGACGACCGGCGGGGGCGCCAACCCCGCCGTGAGCTTCGCGGAGGACGGTGTCTCGGGGGCCCTGTCGATCACCGCCCTCGTCTGGCCCGTGGTCACCGCCGTCCTGGCGGTGATCGTCCTTGCCGGTGTATTCCTGCTCTGGCGGAAGTGGAGCCAGTTCCGTTCGCGCATCCAGCGGCGTGGATCGGTCCAGCGATGATCCGATCGGGACACTCGTTACGTACGCACCTCGCCCTCTCAAGAGACCGATCGCCGGGAACGGCCACGATCGGACCCCCGGATCCGCGCCGGCGCTCGATCGTGGAGCCTGAGGGTGGTCCGGCCCGGTGGAGTAACGGTCCCTTGCCGTCCCGAGCAGCAGAGGCAGCTCATCCCATGATCCGGCCGATCTGATCCCGAAACGGCGTCTTCGGGCGGTCACTCCGAGCGGCAACTTGCTTGGCCGCCGCGAAAGCCGGGCGATCCAAGGCGGTTACGTACGTTGAAGTACGGAGCCGGGAAGCGGTCCGCAAGCACAGCCCTTGTCCGCCCGACACCCGCCTTGACCTGCAGTTTGGACGAACGTAGATTGCGGTGCCGCTTGCACGCCACGTGCTCGCGCGCAGAGAGGAAGGTGACCCGTGCACGGCGTCGACACCGGTGACACGGCCTGGATCCTCGCCTCGGCCGCCCTCGTCATGTTCATGACGCCCGGACTTGCCTTTTTCTACGGAGGGCTCGTACGAGTCAAGAACGTGCTGGCGACGATCATGCAATCGTTCATCGCCCTCGCGCTGGTCACGGTCCTGTGGGTGTTGATCGGCTACACCCTGGCGTTCGGACCGGACAAGGCAGGGCTGATCGGCGGGCTGGACTTCGTCGGCCTCCGCCACGTCGGCACAGTACCGAGCGTGTACGCACCGACGGTGCCGGCGACCGCCTTCATGGTCTTCCAGCTGATGTTCGCGATCATCACTCCGGCGCTCATCGCGGGGGCGTTCGCCGAGCGGATGAAGTTCTCCGGCTATCTCATGCTCATCGGGCTGTGGTCGATCTTCGTGTACGCCCCGGTTGCACACTGGCAGTGGGGAGGTGGGTTCCTCGGTGTGAACGGGGTGGGCGCTCTCGACTTCGCCGGCGGCGCGGTCGTCCACGCGAACGCCGGCGCAGCGGCACTCGCGACGGCGATCTACATGGGCAAACGTCGCGGCCACGGGTCGGAGGACATGTCGCCCCATAACGTCCCGTTCGTCATCCTGGGGGCGGGGATCCTGTGGTTCGGATGGTTCGGGTTCAACTCCGGCAGTGCGCTCGCCTCGAACGCCCTCGCGTCGAGCGCGTTCGTGAACACGCAGTTGGGCGCTGCGGCCGCGGTGCTGGGGTGGATCGTGCTGGAGCGGCTGCGGAGCGGCAGGGTGACCACGATCGGGGCGGCCACCGGCGCCGTGGCCGGTCTGGCCACGATCACTCCGGCTGCGGGATACGTACAGCCGTTGGCGGCTCTTGTGATCGGCCTGGTCGCCGGCTTGGCTTGCTTCCAGGCGGTCAGCTTCAAGGAGCGCCTCGGCTACGACGACTCGCTCGATGTCGTCGGGGTGCACATGGTCGGCGGGATCATCGGGGTGCTGCTCACCGGCGCGTTCGCCAGTCTGGCCATCAACGCGGCGGGGGCCGCGGCGAGCCTCGCGCTCGTAGGGAAGCAGGCGGTTCTCGCCGGGGTCACGGTCGTCTTCTCATTCGTCGCCACATTGGCGATCTTGAAGGTCACCGATGCCACCGTCGGACTGCGAGTCACCGATGAACACGAAGAAGCCGGCCTGGACTCCTCGCAGCATGGTGAGGTCGGGTACCGCTTCTGAGGTCTGTGCTCGTTTTGCTTCCAGATCGGTCCATGGAAATGTGGCGGACGGCCGCCTTGCGGCCACCTAGGGGGCGCATGACTCGGAGTTGGTGGGTCGTGTTCGGGGCTCTTGGAGGAGTGTGCCTTTTCGGAGCCGCCGCCGTCCTCGTGCGGACATTCGACGGCCGCAAGCGCCACCTGGAGTCTCCTCGCACTCTTCGTGATCCCGGCCGTGGGTCTGGTCCTCGGGGGGCAGCTGGGCTCCCGAGCTCCGGGGATGACCACAATCGCTCGGACCGTCTTGGGGGCCGTCCTCGGCGCCGCGCTCCTTGCCGCGATCGGCGGCATTCGCGTTCCTCTTCCTCGGGGGGTCCGGGGGCGGGCTCGCCAGATTCCAGGGGAAGAACTTCGCGATCGGAGCCATCGTCGGCGGGGTCGTCGGGACTCGTCCTCGGCGGCTGGCTGGTGCTCGGACCGCTCGGCCGGACGGGTTCCCGGCGGTCTGAGCGATCGCGTCCTAGTCCGTCCGTAGACTCCGGCTCCGATGAGGCCTCTCGAGATCGCGCGACGGCGGTTGCGCAACTCACGGCTGACTGGGACCGGTTTCACGACGCCCGAAGAGGCCGTCGGATGGCATCTCGCGATGCAGGCGCAGGACTACGGTCCCGCGAAATGGTCCGTCGGTCAGCGCTCGAAGGGTCTCACCGACCGGGACCTCGATGAGGCAGTGGCGGCCGGTTCGATCGTCCGGACGCACGTGCTCCGACCGACGTGGCACTTCGTCGCTCGGGACGACCTCCGCTGGCTCCTCGCGCTCAGCGGCCCGCGCGTGCAGCAGGGGAGCGCCGGCCGACGCCGCCAGCTCGGGCTGGACGACCGAACCCTGGCCCGCTGCGAGAGGGTGATCGCATCGGCGCTCGAGGGCGGCAAACGCCTGACTCGGAACGAGATCGGGGCCGTCCTCGACGATGCGGGCATCGACCGGTCGGGCCAGCGGATGCCGTACATCCTCATGCACTGCGAGCTCGAGGCACTCATCGGGAGCGGCGGGCTCGCCGGGAAGCAGCAGACGTACGCACTCGTCGACGAGCGCGTCCCGAAAGGTCGTCGGTTCGACCGGGACGAGGCGTTGGTGGAGCTGGTGCGTCGCTACCTCACGAGCCACGGCCCCGCGACGGTGAAAGACATGAGCTGGTGGTCCGGGCTGACGATGGCCGACCTCAGGAAGGCTCTGGATCTGCTGGGGTCCGAGGTCCGGAAGGGAGCGGTCGATGACCTCGAGCTCTGGTCGCTCGCGTCGGAGGAAGCCGCTCGCACCGTCGGTTCGGGGTGCGCACCTTCTCCAGACCTACGACGAGCTCGTCGTCGGCTTCACCGAGTCTCGGTTCTTCGGCAACCCGGGCGGAGAGAAGGCGCGCGCCGCGTGGGGCGATCGCACGTTCCCGAGTGGTCTGCTCCTCCTGAACGGACTGATCGGCGGGCATTGGAGACGCACGATCGAGCGGCAGTCGATCCGGGTCGAGGTCCATCTCTACGAGGAACCGAAGCGAGGTGCTACGCGCGCGGTGGAGGCCGCTGCGGAAGATCTGGGCCGCTTCTTCGATCTCCCCGTGACGCTGGACGTTCTTCGGTTCTGACCCGCTCGATAGGCTGACGGCGTGCGGACGGACCTGAGCATCGAGGAGCTGAACGGCTTCCTCGAGGAGCCGGTCGTTGCCGTGCTCGCGACCCTCCGGAAGGACGGATCGGTGCTTCTCTCGCCCGTCTGGCACGAGTGGCGCGACGGTGGGTTCAACGTCTGGGTCGGGGCCGACGACGTGAAGGCCCGACACCTTCGCCGCGACCCCCGGGCGTCGATCCTCGTCGCCGAGTCACAACCTCCGCTTCGCGGCGTCGAGGTCCGAGGCGTTGCCCGCATCATCGAGGATGGCGCGCACGAGACCGCGCGTGCGGATCGCGAGCAGGTTCATCGGCGCCGAGAAGGGTGCTGCGTACGTGGGATCGGGGGGCCATGAGGTGACCGTGCGCCTCGAGCCCGGCCACCTCCGGGTCTGGGACTTCGCCGACGAGCACGAGGCGATGGATCCTTAGGGTGGGATTCAAGCGGGAAGCAGAAGAGGGGGCTCGACGATGACCGGAGGCAGCGGACGCCCGGTTCGCCAGTCGTCGCCGCGCGCAGCGCGTGAGACGAACTCGTCCATCTTCTCGAAGGGAACAGGCTTCGAGAACACGTAGCCCTGCGCCGCGCGAGCGCCGAGCGACGCCAGGGTCTCTGCCTGCTCCTCGGTCTCGACACCCTCCGCGATCGTTCTCAGGTGGAGCTGGTCCGCGAGCGTGATGATCGCCTCCGCGAAGCTCGATTCCTCCGACCCTCGGGCTACGCCGTCCACGAACGCTTTGTCGATCTTGAGGACGTCGACGGGGAACCGGCGCAGATGATCGAGCGAGGAGTAGCCGGTGCCGAAGTCGTCGATCGCGATGCCGACGCCGAGGCGCTTCATCGCTTCCAGTGTCCCGATGGTGTGGTCGATGTCACGCACGAGCACGCTCTCCGTGATCTCCAGCACGATGACGTCCGGATCGACCCCCGAGGACGAGAGCGCCGAGGCCACCTCTTCCACGATCTCGTCTCGCTGCAGGCTTTCCGCCGAGAGGTTGATGCTCACCTGGAACGGACGATCCCCCAATCGTTCCTTCCAGAGGGCGGCTTCGCGGCACGCTTCCTCCATCATCCAGACGTCGAGGTCGTAGATCGTGCCCGCCTGCTCCGCCGAGGCCAGGAAGTGTGCCGGCGGGAGCAACCCGAGATCCGGATGCTGCCAACGGATCAGCGCCTCGGCACCTCTGAGCTCGCCGCCCGGAAGGCCGACGATCGGTTGGTAGAAGGGCCGGAACTCCTTGCGCTCGATCCCCGCCTGGATCTGCGCCAGGAGCCGGAGCTCCCCGAAGAGCTGGTCCTGCATCGACGGCTCGTACACGACGAATCGATGCTTGCCCCCGCTCTTGGCGGCGTACATGGCGGTGTCGGCTTCCCGGAGCAGTTCCTGGCCGTTCGCCATCGGATCCTCGGTGGAGGCCGCCCCGATACTGGCGTGCACGATGATCTCGGTGCCGTCGATCTTGAAAGGCGCGTCCAACGCGTTGAGGAGTCGCTTGGCGGCGGTGCCGGCGTCCGTCGATACCGTCATCGCCTCCAAGAGGATGGTGAACTCGTCCCCACCGATCCGCGCCGCGACGTCTGACCCCCTGAGAACGCTCCGCATCCGCTGGCCGAGCGCGACGAGTATCTGGTCGCCCGCGTCGTGCCCAAGCGTGTCGTTGACCACCTTGAAGTCGTCGACGTCGAGGAACAGGACGCCCACCGCTTCACCGGTGCGGGAGATCCGCCGGATCGCGTGGTCGAGGCGGTCGTTGAAGAGGTTCAGGTTCGCGAGATCCGTGAGGGGGTCGTGGAACGCCTGGTGGCGGAGCTGCACCTCGAGTTTCTCGCGCTGCTCCAGCGACCCTTCGAGCAGCGCGCTCTGCGTCTTCAGCTGGTCCATCTTGTTGTGGACCGACGCGACGAGCCGTTCCATCCGGATGAGCACGAGGAGGAAGAGGAAGACCGATCCACCCGCGATCACCGGGATGTCGAGGGGGGCGTTCCGCAGCCACTGGATCACGAGGGTCAGCGGTCCGAGCGAGGCCGCGATCGCAAGCATCACGAGACGGGAGCGGCGCAGCCTCTGGTCCTCGCCCTCGACAGTCCGAGGGATCTTCGCCATCGAAGGGTGAAGCGCTGCCGCCGCGATCAGCCAGTAGAACGCGAGCCAGGTGATGTCGACGATGTGTCCTGTGTAGTACGTGCCGTGCAGGGACTGGACCGAGTACACGACGTCGCCGACGAAGGTGCATCCGACGGCCGCGGCGAGGAGCCGATGACTGGCGGTGTGGCTACCAGGAGCGAGGAGGAGTCGCACGATGACGGCGAGGAGCAGGACATCGCCGAGCGGGTACGCGACCGCTACCACTTCCGAGAAGCCGTTCAGCGACGTATCCGCGGCGTAGGGCGCCATGAGGAATGCCCATGAGAGGGCGCCGGCACCGGCCGCGATGATCAGCGCATCGAGGACCCCTTCGATGTCCCGGGGGCTGCCTCGCCGCCGGAGCATGCCGGTGAGGCCGAGGGCCATCAGCACCGGGCCGACGAGATAGATGGAGTCGGCGGTCGAGGGCCACGGGGCGACCCGATGGAAGACGAGCTCGTAGCTGTTCCAGATGCCGTCGCCGATCACCCACATCGAGATGCCGAGCGCGAGGAGGATCCACGAGCGCGTCGAGACCGGACGGTTGCGACCGATGCCGACGAGCATGGCGCCGACGGAGACGATGCCCGTTGCTTGGTAGAGGAGCATCTGGATCTTCGGCTCACCGATGAGGAAATAGGTCAGGGTCGAGACAGCCCCGATCCCGAGGAAGACCTTCCACGTGTGCCCCGTGAGGGGTTGGGTTGTGGTTGCCACCATCAGCTCCTTCGAGCGTCCACCCTCCGTCAGGGCGGCTTCGCCGGCGCTGAACATCCTCTACACGAGGACCCGCCCACGCAGCGGGGGAAGACACGCGACTCTCGGGGCCGATGGGCGTCCCCCGGAGCCGGGGTGCGTTGCGGGGGTGGGTGTCGATAGGTAGTGACTTGTGAGGATGGTGTTTACAGGTAACGCGCTGCAGCCATCGCGGCGACGGCCACGATCAACAGCGGGACGATCACCCTGCCGGCGACGTGCGAGCGGTGCTGGATCGCCTGGAGCCGTGCCGCCTGTTCCGGCGTGGGAGGACCGCCGCTTGCGGCGACCTCACGCCCGATCGCGAGCGTCGCCATGATCCCCGGTCGGACCACCGAGCCGGCGATCGCCACCGCAGCGATCCCGCACAGCGCACCCACGGTGATGGTGAGGCCGTACGTCGATCCGATCCAGTCGGGATCCAGGCCACCCGAGACCCGCCAATACATCAGGAGCCCCGCGAGGATGGTGAGGCCCGCCGCGCCCAGCACGAAGTCGACGAGGCGCTTGTTACCGGCCAGGTGAGACATGAACGGTCCGGCCGCCGGCCCGACCTCACTCGCCGTCGGTTGGATGAACAGGATCACGGTCAACGCGGCCCCGACCCAGAAGACGCCGGCCAGGATGTGCACGATCCGCAGCACCACCATGTACGTGTCCATCTCGGCGCGACGGTAGCGGCCGGGACCGTCCCCGGCAAACGCGGTGGCAAGGTCAGCGACGATCGATCGCCGGAAGCAGCGAGTCCTTCGCGAACTCCAGGAACTCCTCCTGCCGCGGACCGACCTGGTGCAGGAAGACGTGGTCGAAGCCCGCGTCCACGAACGTCCCGATCTGCTCGAGGATCGGGTCCGCCCCGGGCCCGCAGACCACCTTCTCCGCGACCGCTTCGGCGGTGATCAGCTGTGCCACCTCTTCGAAGTGCTGCGGCTCGGCCAGCTCGACCCCGAGCTCGCCGGGGACGCTGGTGTTGGGCCACCACTCGAGCGCCTCGTCCTTCGCCTTCTGCTCCTCCGGGCCGTAGCAGAGGGTGACCTGGCCGTAGACGGGCTGGCCGTCGCCCCCGGCTTCGCGGAACGCATCCACGAGCTCTGCCTTGGGTGCCGTCGAGATCAACGCGTCGCCGCTCCGTCCGGCGAGCTTCGCCGCCGCCGTGGTCGACGCGGCGACCGCGATCGGGGGCGAGGTCTCCGGGAGCGTGTAGAGGCGGGCACGGTCGACGGTGAAGTGGTCGGTCCACTCGGTGACGAGCTCGCCCGTCCAGAGCCGCCGGATCAGTTCGATCGCCTCCTCGAGCATGTCCAGCCGCTCCTCCGGATGCGGCCATCCCATCCCGACGATGTGCTCGTTCAGGTTCTCGCCGCTCCCCAGGCCGAGGATGAAGCGGTCGGGGAGGAGGGCCGCGGTGGTGGCCGCGGCCTGCGCGACGATCGCCGGATGGATCCGGATCGTCGGGCAGGTCACGGCCGTCATGATCGGCACGCGCTCCGTCTTCACGGACAGGCCCCCGAGCACGCTCCACACGAGCGGGCTCTGCCCCTGGCGCGAGATCCACGGGTGGAAATGGTCGGAGATCGTCAGGAAGTCGAAGCCCGTCTCCTCGGCGATCCGTCCGTAGAGAAGGAGGTCGCCGGGCGGGTGCTCCTCGCTCGAAAGGGTGTAGCCGATCTGCACCATGTGGGCATGATGTCCGCCGAGGCGACCCGGCAAACCTTCCGGCCGCCGCCGTCAGCGGACGATCGAGAAGTTGAACATCGGGTCGTTGGACGTCGTGACGATGGCGAGCCACAGGGGGAGCGCCATCTCCATCCCGCGAGCCGACTGGATGCCTCCGAGGTCCATCACGTGCTTCCAACCGAAGCCGTCCTGCAGGAGGGTCGTGACCTCGGCTTTCGCGTCGGCGTCGTCGCCACTCAGGAACATCGTGTGCTCCCCACCACCGATACGGGCCGGGTCCACCATCACCGCCGCCGTCACGGTGTTGAGGGCCTTGACGACCCTGGCACCCGGGAAGGCTCGCTGGATCTGTTCGGCGAGCGAGTCGGTGTTCGACACGAACAGCGACGGCGGCATCCCGTGGGAGAAGTCGAGAGGGTTCGAGATATCGATCAGGACCTTGCCGTCGAGGTTGTGCTCGCCCGCGGCCCGCAGCGCCTCGAGGGAGCCGGCACCGTTGGTGGCGTTCACGAGGAGCTCGGAACGAGCGGCGACCTCCTCGAAGGTCGCCACCCCGATGTTCGGATGATCGGCCTGCCAGACGGAGAAGGGGGGATTCCCCATGTAGTCCGGCTCGGTGCGCCCCGCGAGCGCCGCCGGGTCCCTGGTCCCGATCGCGACGTCATGGCCGAGCTCCCCCAGCTTGCCCGCGATGGTCCGTCCCACGATCCCCGTCCCGAGCACCCCGACGCGCATGCCATGATGCTAGTCGCCGAGGGGTCCCCCGCCCCTTCGAGGTCGACCCGAGCGAGGAGGGAGCCATGCCGAGGATCTATTCGATCCGTCCGACGTTGTCCCTGAAGGGCCGCCGTTTCCAGGGACTGAGAGGCTTCACGGGGAAGCCGTTCCACCCGCCGCTCACGGACTTCCCGATCGTCTGCTACACGCTCGCCGCAGTATTCGACCTGATCTCGTACTTCTCGCAGGGCTACGGCGATCTGAAGGATCCGGCGCCGTCGGGATCAGCGCCGGCGGAAGGGCGAGGGACTTCTTCGTTGCCGCGACGTTCGTGATGGTCGGCGGGCTTCATCGTGGCCTGCGCGCCGCACTCACCGGATTCATGGACTGGTGGAAGGGCATCCCGCGCGACCGCAAGAGCGGACCGATCGGCAAGGCCAAGCACACGCAGGTGTGGCGGACCATCAACTGGCACGCGACGGTGATGCTCGCCGTTACCGCGATCTGACGCCATCGACTTTCTCCTCCGTCCCTCAGACTTCCTGAGGGCACGGGCAGGGACGCTCGGCTCTCTGGCTGATCCTCTCGCTCCTCGCGGCCGCCCTCGTCACGTTCGGCGCCGCGTACGGTGGCACGCTCGTGTTCGAGTACGGCTTCAACGTCGAGAACGTCGAGGAGGTCTGGAAGGAGTCCGAGGAAGACCACGTCCGTCTCCCTCGAGGCGGTTCTACCTCGTAGGCGTTCGATGGCCGCGGATCGACCGCTCGGCTACCGGACCCGGACATCGGTGACGTCGACGGCGCCGCCGCTGGTCGTGTTCGAAACGATCGCGGATCTTCGGAACCACCTCGACTGGTCGGGCGAGCGCGCGAGCAGCCAGACGTTCAAGCTCCTGTCGATCGAGGCGCCCGACGGTCCCGCGGCCGTCGGCACCGCCTTCACCTCCTCCGGCGCGGCGGACAACGGCACGTTCCATGATCGCTCCGAGGTCACGGTGGCGACGAGCCCCTCCTCGTTCGTGATCGAGACCGACGCCCACCTCGACCGGAAGCGGGGGAAGCCGTGGGACGCGCACTTCATCCACCGCTACGAGGTCGCTCCCGAGGGCGGCGGCTCGAGGATCACCTACACCGAGACGATCGAGCGAGTGAACTACGTGCCCTACTGGCTGCAGCCGGTGATCCGGTCCCTGTTCACCGTCTACGTGAACCGCGCGGATAGGAAGCAGCTGGAGAACCTCGCGCGGCTGGCGGAGGAGCGCTCGGGGTCAACTCCGTCGTAGCTCAGAACTCGAGCGTGCAGTTCTCGCAGACGAAGCCCCGGGCCCTGAAGTTCAGGCTGTGGCCGCCGCAGCGATAGCAACGCCGGCACGTGCCTCCGGAGGCGCAATCGATCGGGTCGGTCGTCTCGCCCGGCTGGTCCCAGGTCGTCGCGGGCTCCGACGGCCGGGGGAGCTGGATCGAGAGGAGGGTCATCGGGCCGTCACCGCTGAGGAATCCGTGGGGGTGCGCGGTCGCTCGGCCGATCACGAGGCTGCCGTCGAGGGGGACGGGGTTGTCCGCCAGGAGGGCCTTCCCGGCGCCCTCGAGGACCACGACCCACTCCTCGGAATCGGGATGGGTGTGGGCGTAAGCAGGCTGGTTCGCGGTGAACCCCTGGAGCGAGAGGTAGAACTCGTCGCCCTGCGTGATCGGGACCCGGCGGAACCCGGACGGGCAGAGCGCGAGGACCTCCTCCGGGTGCATCGAGAACACCCCGAGGTTGTCGAGCACCTCCGCCAGGTCACCGACCGAGTGCGTCATGAGTAGCATCCTCCCGCATCGGGGCCGAGGCAGCCAATCCGAGGAGGGGTGATGACCGAGCGGTTGATCATCGTCGACCACGTCCTGTTCGTCGTGGAGGACTTTCCGGCGAGCAGGCGCCTGTACACGGCGGCGCTCGCGCCGCTCGGGATGGAGGAGTTGTACGAGGAGCCGAATTGCATCTCGTACGGCCGAGAGGATCTGGACGACTTCTCGATCTGCGAAGGGTCTCCGGTGACGACCGCCGCGCACGTCGCGTTCGACGCGGCCGACCGCGAAGCGGTCGACGCGTTCTTCGAGGCCGCGCTCGCCGCGGGCGCGAGCGCCCGCGGCGAGCCCGGCGTCTGGATCCAGTACTCCCCTCGCTACTACGGTGCGTTCGTGAACGATCTCCACGGGAACAACGTCGAGGCCGTGTTCCACAGCCCGGAGCCGATCACCGACGCGCCGCAGCGTCCCGGCGTGCCATAGGCGCGCGACCGCGGTCCCATACCGGAGATCAGATCGGCGGGGGCTCCGTACCTCGCGGAGGCAGGGCCCATACCACCGTCGGTATCGCGCTGAGGTCAGCCATCCCCGACGCCACGCTCCATCTCATCCCCGATATGCGTCGCGTCGGCGTGTCGGGCCTAGCCGCCGAGCTCGGACTTCGACTCTGCGAACGCCCGTACCGCGAACGCTAGGTCCTCCCGCGTGTGCGCCGCCGAGACCTGCGCGCGGATCCGCGCCTTGCCCTTCGGCACCACCGGGTAGGAGAACCCGATCACGTAGACGCCCTTCGCGAGCATCGTCTCGGCCATCCGCCCCGCGAGCGCCGCGTCACCCAGCATCACCGGCACGATCGGATGCTCACCGGGGAGCACGTCCAGCCCGGCCGTCTCCATCTCGCTCCGGAAGAACGCCGTGTTGTCCGCCAATCGATCGCGGAGCTCCGTCGACGCCGTCAGCAGCTCGATCGCCTTCAGCGACCCGCCGGCCACCGCGGGCGCGATCGTGTTGGAGAACAGGTACGGGCGCGACCGTTGACGGAGCAGCTCCACGACCTCCTTGGGTCCCGCCACGTAGCCGCCGCTGGCGCCGCCCAGCGCCTTGCCCATCGTCCCGGTGAGGATGTCGACGCGCCCCATCACGTCGTGATGCTCGTGCGTCCCCCGCCCGCCCGGACCCATGAACCCGACGGCGTGGGAGTCGTCGACCATCACCATCGCGTCGTGTCGCTCGGCCAGGTCGCAGATCGCCGGGAGGTCGGCGAGGTAGCCGTCCATCGAGAAGACGCCGTCGGTCGCGATCAGCCGCCGGCGGGCACCCGCCGCCTCTTTCAGTTGGGCCTCGAGGTCGTCCATGTCGTTGTTCCGATAGCGGAACCGCTGCGCCTTCGAGAGGCGAACCCCGTCGATGATGCTGGCGTGGTTCAGCTCGTCGGAGATCACGGCGTCCCCTTCGCCGAGCAACACCTCGAACAGGCCGCCGTTCGCGTCGAAGCACGAGGAGTACAGGATCGTGTCCTCGGTCCCGAGGAACTCGCTCAGCGCGTCCTCCAGGTCCTTGTGGATCTGCTGCGTCCCGCAGATGAACCGGACCGACGCGAGCCCGAAGCCCCACTCGTCCATCGCGGCGTGCGCGGCCGCGATCACCTCTGGGTGATCGGCGAGTCCGAGGTAGTTGTTGGCGCACATGTTGAGGACCTCGCCGTCGCCGCCGCGCACGCGCACCCGAGAACCTTGGGGCGACGTGAGCACCCGCTCGGGCTTCTCGAGCCCCGCGGTACGGATCTCCTCGAGCTCCGCGGCGAGGACGGGCCGCACCGTCTCGCTCGTCACGGAGCGTCCTTCCAATACAGGAGCACCTTGCCCGTCTCGCCGCTGCGGATCGCGGCGAACGCCTCCTCGAACCGCTCCGCCGGGAAGCGATGGGTTATGACCGGCGAGATGTCGAGGCCGCTCTGCAGCATCACGGTCATCTGGTACCACGTCTCGTACATCTCCCGCCCGTAGACGCCGCGGATCGTGAGCTGGTCGAAGATCACGGTGTTCCAGTCGATCGCGAACGGCTCGTCCGGAAGTCCGAGCATCGCAACGCTGGCGCCGTGCGACAGGTTCTCCACCATGTCGCGGAGGGCCGACGGGTTGCCGCTCATCTCGAGGCCGACGTCGAAGCCCTCCTTCATGCCGAGCGCCACCTGCGTGTCCGCGAGCGAGCCCTCCCGCACGTCGAGCGCGACCGTGGCGCCCATCTTCCGCGCCAGCTCGAGGCGGTACGGATTGACGTCGGTGATCACGACGTGGCGGGCTCCCGCATGCCGGACGACCGCCGTCGCCATCAGCCCGATCGGACCGGCGCCGGTGATCAGCACGTCCTCACCCAGGACCGGGAACTGCAACGCGGAGTGCACCGCGTTGCCGAACGGGTCGAAGATCGCCCCGACGTCCCGGTCGATCGACGGCTCGTGATGCCAGACGTTCGTCATCGGCAGCGCGATGAACTCGGCGAACGCCCCCGGCCGGTTCACGCCGATCCCGGTGGCGTCGTTGCAGAGGTGCCGCCGGCCGGCCATACAGTTCCGGCATCGGCCGCACACGACGTGTCCCTCACCGCTCACCAGGTCGCCGGGTCGGAAGTCGCTGACGTTCGACCCGACGTCCACGATCTCGCCGACGAACTCGTGGCCGATCACCAGGGGGACCGGGACCGCCTGCTGCGCCCACTCGTTCCACTCCTCGATGTGGAGGTCGGTCCCGCAGATCCCCGTGCGATCCACACGGATCAGGACATCGTTGATCCCGATCTCGGGCTCGGGGACGTCCGTCATGACGAGTCCTGGTGCTGCCTTGTCCTTCACCAGCGCGCGCATCGCTCCCTATCTCAGCACGGGAGCGGTGGGGTCGGCACGTCCCGGCCGGATCACCCGGACCGCTCAGCCGCGGCCTCGGTCCCCCAGCCATCCGTGACGGGGAGCCGTCCCGCCGCCTCACGCAGCGCCTCCAGGTCCGCGCGGCTGAGCTCGAGAAGCTCGGGAGGGGGCTCGAAGAACCGCTGGAGGATGCGGCCGCGGATCGCCGCCCCTCGGGCGGTCAGCACCACCAGCTTGACGCGACGATCGGTCGCCACGGTCCGCCGCTCGGCGAGCTCGCGCTCCTCGAGTCGATCGACGATGAACGTGGCGTTGGACGCGTCGCAGCTCCACGCCTCCGCCAGGTCGCTCATCGTCCGACCCTCCGAGGGAGCGAGGGCCATCAGGGCGCGGACGTCGTTGGGGGTGAGGCCCTCGCTGCTCATGACCTTCTGTCGGTGGCGGACGGTGTCGAAGAAGAAGCGCGCGAGCGGCCGCCACGCCTCAGCGGCCAGATCCTGCTTCGCAGATGATGTTCGCGCGACCACCTCTCCATCCTAGCCGAATGTGGGTCGATGGTCCAGTCGCTTCAACCATCGGAGTCACTGGATGGTTGACACCATTCAATTATCTGTGACAGGGTACTGCTCGTGACGGACGCGGCGATCGAGGTCGAGGGGCTCACCAAGCGGTTCGGGGACGTCGTCGCCCTCGACGGCATCGACTTCTCGGTGCCCATGCGCTCGGTGTTCGGTCTCCTCGGTCCGAACGGCGCGGGCAAGACCACCGCGATCCGGATCCTCGCCACCGTCCTCGAGCCCGACGCCGGGCATGCCTCGGTCCTCGGACGCGACGTCGTCCGAGATCCGGACGGCGTCCGGCGCGTGATCGGTCTCGCGGGCCAATTCGCCGCCGTCGATCCCAACCTCACGGGACGGGAGAATCTCCGGCTGATCGGCTTGCTCACCCAGATGTCCTCGACGGACATCTCTCCTCGAGCGGCGGCGCTGCTCGGCCGGTTCGATCTCACCGATGCGGCGGACCGCCCTGCCAAGACGTACTCGGGCGGGATGCGGCGGCGGCTCGACATCGCCGCCGCCCTGATGCCGCGGCCACCCGTCCTGTTCCTCGACGAACCGACGACGGGCTTGGATCTCTACAGCCGGAACGAGTTGTGGGACATGATCCGAGAACTGGTCGAAGAGGGGACGACGGTCCTGCTCACCACCCAGTACCTGGAGGAGGCGGACCGGCTCGCGCAACGCATCGCGGTCGTCGATCAGGGCCGGGTGATCGCGAACGACGCGCCGTCGGTGCTGAAGGCGCAGCTCGGCAACACGGTCGCCGAGATGGGGTTCGATGACGACACAGGGGCCGAGCGTGCCCGCGAGCTCCTCGCGCGGGCGCATCCCGCGGAGCGCGAGGGGAGCGTCGTTCGCCTCAACACGAACGAAGGTCCTCGGGTGCTGATCGGCGTGCTCCGGGAACTGGACGTGGCAGGCCTCTCGCCGGCGACCCTCACCGTGCACGAGCCGAGCCTCGACGATGTGTTCCTCAAGCTCACAGGACGCCACGCGGAGAGCGCCGATGTGACGACGGACCAGCCGACGCCGGGCGGCCGGCGCAGGCGACGGGGGGCGGCGGCGTGAGCGAGACGACCGTGGCCGAGGTCGCCGTCCGGGAACGCCCGATCGCGGTGCGTGCGGTCCGCGACGCGCTCGCCGTCACCTGGCGGAACCTGATCGCGTACCGGCGGGTGCCACAGCTGCTGGTCTTCTCGACGATCCAGCCGGTGATCTTCGTGGTGATGTTCCGCTACGTCTTCGGAGGGGCGATCGCCCTGCCGGTCCGCGGTCTCCCGTACGTGGACTTCCTGATGCCCGGGGTCTTCGTGCAGACGGTGGTGTTCGGCGCGCTGGCGACGGCGATCGGGCTCGCGTCCGACATGAAGAGCGGGCTGATGGAACGGTTCCGATCGCTGCCGATGGCTCGGAGCGCGGTGCTCGCCGGTCGGACGCTCGCCGATCTCACCCGGAACCTGTTCGTGGTCCTGCTGATGCTCGCCGTCGGGTTCCTGGTCGGCTTCCGCGTCCACACCGACGCGCTCGGGCTGATCGGGGGGATCCTGCTCCTCCTGGCGTTCGGGTACGCGATGAGCTGGATCTTCGCGAGCGTCGGCCTCCTCGTGGGTGACCCGGAGACGGCGCAGGCCGCCGCGTTCCCCCTGCTCGCGCCGCTCGTGTTCGCCTCGTCGCTCTTCGTCCCGGTGCAATCGATGCCGGGGTGGCTGCAGCCGTGGGCGAACCACCAGCCGGTGTCCGTGACGGCGAAGGCGATCCGGTTCCTCACGCTCGGCGCGAGCCCGTTCGGCCACGCTTCCGACGTGTGGGAGGCGCTGCTGTGGATCGCGGGCATCCTGCTCGTGTTCGCGCCGCTCGCCGTTCGGCGCTATCGCCGAGCCGTTTAGCGGTTCTACTGCCAGCTCGCGACGATGATCGCGGCGACGAGGTTGCCCGACCACGTGGTACCCGGCGTTCACCGCACCCCAGACCATCGGTTTCGGCTTCTCGGATTCGAACTGCGCGGTGACGAAGGAGATCGCGACCGCGAACCCGATCGCGACGACCAGGCCCAGGGCGATGCCCTCCTCCAGCGTGTCGGTGCCGGTGGCTTTCGCCAGCATCCCGAGGGCGATCGCGGACAGCACGCTTCCGACCAGAGGCGTCAGGTAGATCGCGGGGCTCGGCCGGGTGCCGGCCTCCGGCATCGCCATGCCTCCGGCCGCCATCCACGCCCTGCCGAACACCGGCGGCGCGTACCACACCGCGCCGATCGCGAAATAGGCGAGGGCGGCCACGATGACGGCCAGCCAGTTCAGATCGCCCAGTGCATCGAAGGTCATGGCTCTCTCCTCTCGGACCGTTCCCGCGTGAGGGTAGCGTCACTCGACCACCATTTCTGACGGACCGGGCTTCCGCCGCTCCCGGCCGCCCCGACCTCGCACCGTAAGCTTCGGAACCGTGAGCAGCTCCGACCACCGGGTCATCGTGGGGCAGACCGGACAGAACGTGCTCGGGCTCGCGATCGGCGGGGTCGCGACGTTCGCCGCCCAGGTCCTGATCACCAACGCGCTGGGTGATGAGGCGTTCGGCGTCGTGACGTTGACCACCCAGGCGGCCTTCATCGCGGCGGCGGCCACGCGATTCGGGATGGACGTCGCGGATGTTCGCCTGGTGGCGATCCTCGCCGGGCGAGGTGAGGTCGTTCGCGCGCGCGGCCTGGTCCGACGTTCGGTCGCGATCGCGGCCGCTGTTTCGCTGCCGTTCAGCGTGGTGGCGTTCTTCGCGTCGCCGTGGCTCGCCGAGCGATTCACCGCGGTTCCCTCGCTCGGCGAGCCGGCGTTCCGGGCCGCGGCGGTGACGGTGCCGTTCGCCGCCCTCGCGTTCGTGTACATGGGCGCGACCCGCGGGCTGAAGATCATGCGGTACACGCTGTACTCGCAATGGATCGTGCAGCCGATCGGCTGGATCGTCCTCACCGTCGCGTTCTGGGCGGCATCGAAGACGGCGGCGATGACCACGCTCGCGTTCGCGGCGTCCTGGGCGCTCGCCCTCGCGGTCGCGTTCGGAGGATGGGAACGGGAGCAGCGACGGTTCCCCGCGCAGGAGGCCGTCGGGGAAGGGGTCCCCGAGGAGCACATCGGTGCGCTCGTGCGCTTCGGCGCACTCCGCGCGCCCGCGACGCTGTTCTCCCAGCTCCTCTTCTGGACGGACCTCTTCGTCCTCTCGGTGCTGTGGAGCGGACAGGGACCGGTCGGCGCGGCGCAGGTGGGGATCTACGGCGCGGTCCTCCGAGCCGGGCAGGCGCTGTTCCTCTTCATCACCTCGGTGTCGCTCACGTTCAGTCCGTTCGTGGCCGACCTGCACCATCGAGGTGAGCGAGAACAACTGGACGCCCTCTACAAGAACGTCACGCGGTGGACGTTGGCGGCGACGATCCCCGTGCTGCTGGTGCTCGGGATCCTGCCGGCACAGACGCTTCGGATCTTCGGTCCGGACTTCACGAGCGGCGCCGATGCGCTCCGGATCTTGATCATCGGGATGGCGGTGAACGTCACGGTCGGCACGGTCGGGTTCATCCTCATCATGGCGGGACGGACGGGTTGGGACCTCACCCTCTACCTCTGCGGGTTCGCGATCGACGTCGGTGTCGCGCTCGCGCTGGCGGGTCCGAACAGCCTGGGCATCCGAGGCGCCGCGATCGCGCAGGCGTCGACGCTGACGTTCTCGGCGGTCGCCCGTCTGCTGCTCGTCCGGCGCTTCCTCGGGATCTGGCCGTTCGATGGGAAGTGGTTGCGCCTCGCGGTCCCCGCGCTGCTGGGGGCGCTCACGATGGGGTTGGTGCACGCGGTCATGCCCGAGGGCAAGTGGGCGCTGGATCTCCTCGTGTCGGCCGCGCTCGGTACGGGGGTCTACGGCGCGGCGATGCTGGCCGTGGGGCTTTCGCCGACGGAGCGCGCCGCCGTGACTCGGCTCATCCTTCGCCGACCCAGGGCGGCGGCTCGCGGATGACGAAGAAGTCCGGAAGGCCGTCCGAGGAAGGCCGCAAGATCCCGAGGAGCGTCAGGTCGTGCATGCAGAGATCCGCCACGTCGAGCTCCGGGTCGGCGAGGCCGACGATCAGATGCATCCCGCAGGCGGAGGCGATCCTCAGCAACGTGTTGACGCTCGGGACGTGACGACCCGATTCGAGGCGAGCGATCGCCGGTTGCGAGGTTCCTGCACGGGCCGCGAGGCGAGACTGCGACAGCCCGGAGAGCTCCCGCAACGTGAGCACCAGGTAGCCGAGGCCGATCGAATGGCCCAGCCGACCTGCGCGTACCAGGCGGCGACGGAGCGCGCCCGTCTGCGCGAGGCGACGACGATGTCCGGCGGCTCATATCGAGAATGAGATGGGATGGGCTGCAGAGGGTCGGTCCCGCTGGCCCATGTCGGCAGTGATATGGGCTCATCGTCCGCGAGTTCCGAGGCGCGTCCTATCTCAGGATCGGTATGGGCAGGCACGGAAGAACTCCTCACAGGGGGAGCTCCACGCAGGAAAGCGACGAGACGTGACCGTCAGACGCTATCCCAGCCCACCGACACGACTAGCCGGCCGGGTCGATCGCCTGCCGCGCCGATCGCCGCCGGCCGAGCTCGTCCTCGATGTCCGGCAAGATGATCAACCGATCCTGTAGGTCGGCCAGCGATCGCTTGTAGTCGTCGGCGAGGGCACGGAGCTCCGACGTCCGCCGGCGCTCGAGCTCCATCTCCGCCAGGATCTCGTCCCGGCGCTTGATCAGGTCGTCCAGCGACGTTCGGAGCTCGGCGACCCGCCAGGAGAGCAGCCCGGCGCGGGCGAAGTCGCCCGCCGCCTGAGCCGTCATCTCCGCGTAGCGTGCGTCGAGCTCCGCGGCCATCCGCTGCTCGAGCCGGCGGCCGCGCGCGTATGCGACAGCTGCCGCCCAGGCGAGCCCGGCGGAGACCGCGAGTCCACAGAGGATGAAGATGCCCGGTCGGATCCCCGGGGAAAGAAGCGTGCGTCCGACGAACTGGATCGAACCACCGTAGAGACGGGCGCTCTCGACGATCGTCTCGGTGACGAACGCGGTCCACACCGCTGCCAGCCCGATGGCGATGATCCCCGGCATGCGCGATCCAGCTCCTCTCTGGGGGGAGTGCGGAGGTGCCGGTGGAGCCTGTACCGGCGGGAGCCCTTCGGTCAATAGCGCATCTGGATGAGGCCAGAAAGACGACAAGACGGCGACCCCGCACTCACCACGCGCTCCCAACCGATCGCTCGGCGGCCTCGAGCGCCTTGGCGACGGCCTCGGGAGGATCCGCCGCCCGCTGCAGGGGGTCGCCGGGCAGTCCTTCGAGATCGAGCGTCCAGGTCCCCAGGCCGACGACGGGCTTCCCCATCTTGAGGGCGAGAGCGATCTCCGACAGCGTGCCGAACTCGCCGCCGACGGCGATCACGGCGTCGGCGGCGCGCGCCACGATGGCGTTCCGGGCCTCGCCGAGGCCGGTTGCGATCCGGACCGTGAGGTGTGGTGAGCCGTCGGCGCGATCGTCGCCCGGGAGGATGCCCACCGATGTGCCGCCCGCGGCTCGGCAGCCGCGGGCGGCCGCGTCCATCACCCCGCCGAGACCGCCGCAGATGAGGAGCGCGCCGGCCTCGGCGAGCAGGCGTCCGATCTCCTCGGCGGCGGCCGCCTCGTCCTCGGACGCCTGCCCCGCGCCGATCACCGAGATGTATGGCGCCTCGCTCACCGCCGGAGTATCCCAGCCCCTAGCCCGGCGGCCTCAGCCCCACGTGACGCCGAGCACGGCCGCCAGAAGCGAAGCCGCCGCCGGCTTGTCGAGTGGCTCGTTGCCGTTCCCGCACTTGGGGCTCTGGACGCACGAGGGGCATCCGAGCGAGCAGGGACACTGCCGGATCGTCTCGAGCGTGGCCTCGAGGAGCCGTTGGACATGACGGAACCCGCGTTCGCTGATCCCCGCACCGCCCGGGTACGCATCGTGGATGAAGATCGTCGTGAGGCCCGTGTCGGGATGCAGTGGGGTGGACACGCCGCCGAGGTCCCACCGGTCGCACGTGGCGATCAACGGCATCAGTCCGATCGCCGCGTGCTCGGCGGCATGGATCGCGCCGGGGAGCTGGCGAGGGGTGACGGCGGCCTTCGAGATCACGATGCCGGGGATCGTGAGCCAGAGAGCTCGCGTCTCCAGGTGCTGCGGTGGGAGCGCCAGCGTCTCCTCGTCCACGATCTCGTTGGTCGAGACCAGCTTGCGCACGAAGCCGACGACCTGATCGGTGACGAGCACGGAGCCGAACGAGACGCCGACGTCGCCGAGCGACCCACGCTCGAGCTCCTCGACGACCTCGATGTCGGTGACGTCGCGCGCCTGCGTGTAGTAGTCGGGGTCGGCGGACTCGACGGCGGCGACGCCTCTCACGAGGTCCAGCTCGCGCACGAGGAACTGTTCTCCCATGTGCAGGTAGACGGCGCCCGGGTGCAGCGTCGCGAACGCGCGGTGCTCGTCGGCGGTGCCGATCACCTCTCCCGTGTCGCGGTTCACGATCGTGTACACGCTGCCCGCGCCGGCGCGGACGTCGACCTGCCGGTGGGGCGACTCGCGTCCGGCGTCGTGCCACGCGTCCCGGCGCCACGCGAGCTCCCCCCGAGCACCCATCCGTTCGAGCGCCGCCGCGGCGTCGGGACCGAAGAACGTCTGGTCCTCGTCCGCGATCGGCAGCTCGCGCGCGGCGCAACGCAGATGCGGTTCCAACACGTAGGGGTTCTCGGGGTCGATCACCGCGTCCTCCGCCGGCTTGTCGAAGAGATCCTCGGGGTGATGCACGAGGTACTGGTCGAGCGGGTCGTCCTGCGCGACCAGCATCGCGAGCGATCCGTCGGTCCTGCGGCCCGCGCGACCCGCCTGTTGCCACATCGAGGCCCGTGTGCCGGGATAGCCGGTCAGCACGGCGGCATCGAGGGAGCCGATGTCGATCCCGAGCTCGAGCGCGGTGGTCGCGGCGACGGCGAGCAGGTCTCCGTCCGCGAGCCGGCGCTCGATCTTCCGGCGGTCCTCCGCGAGGTATCCGGCGCGGTAGGAGACGATCCGGTCGCGGCGGGCCGCGTCGCCGACCTCGCGTCGTGTGAACTCCGCGAGCAGCTCCGCGGCCCGCCGCGACCTCGTGAACCCGATCGTCCGAACGTCCTTCGCCACGAGCTTCCCCATCAGCCACGACGCCTCGGCCAGCGCGCTCCGCCGACGTCCGGTCTCCTCGTCGACGATCGGGGGGTTCCACAGGGCGAAGAGCTTGTCCCCGGCGGGTCCGCCGGGGGCCTCGACGACGTCGACGTCGAGCCCGGTCAGCCGCGACGCGAGCTCGCCGGGGTTGCCGACCGTCGCGCTCGCGAGACACCAACGCGGGCTCCCGCCGTAGTGCGCGATCAGTCGTCGGAGGCGTCGAAGCACCATCGCGACGTGCGAGCCGAACACCCCGCGGCACACGTGCGCCTCGTCGACCACGATCATCGAGAGCCGGAAGAAGAAGTCGGCCCATCTCGCGTGGTCGGGAAGGATCGAGAGATGGAGCATGTCGGGGTTCGTCAGCACGAGGTTCGCGTTCTTCCGGATCAGCGGTCGCTCGGCCTTGGGCGTGTCGCCGTCGTAGGCGGACGCCCGGATCTGCGTCAGTTTCAGGGCGCGCACCGCGCGGAGTTGGTCGCGCGCGAGCGCCTTCGTCGGGAACAGATAGAGGGCCGTCGCTTTGGGGGTGGTGATGGCGGCTTCGGCGAACGCGACGTCGTACACCAGCGTCTTGCCGCTCGCGGTGCCGGTCGCGAGGATCACGTCTCTTCCGGATCGGAGGGCCTCGAGCCCTCGGGACTGGTGCGGGTAGAGCCCCTCGATGCCGAGCAGGCCGAGGCGGGAGCGGACGAGCTCGGGCAGATCCTCGGGGAACGGATCCAGCCGAGGCTCCCGCGCCCGCAGCTCCCGCACGCCCACCAGACAGGCAGCGGTGTCGGGATCCTCCGCCGTCAGCTCCTCGAGGAACGCTCGAGCATCCACCGGTGCGCTAGTCGACGTGCGGCGGCGATGGGCGATCCTCTTCGGCTTCTCCGAGCGCGTCCTGCAATCGCTTCCCCGAGAGCTCCGCGTACGAGACGACGAAGGCGTCACGCAGGAGGTGCGGGATCCGTCGCCGGTCGCGCGCCATGATCGCGACGCCGAGGATCAGATAGAGGATGCCGACCGCGACCCGCTCGATGCCGTGCGCCGATTCGGGGACCAGGGCGCCGACGATGAACTGCGCCCAGAAGAGCCCGAACAGGTACCCCGCCTCGCGAAGCGACAGCGAGAGGTTCGACATGATCGCGACGGCGAAGAAGGACTGCGCCGCCGTCAGGAAGAGCTCCTCACGTTGCACGTCGCTGATCGGCAGTCCGTGGCTCGACGCGCTGGAGATCGCGAAGACGATCGGGAGCGTGCCGACGAGGAGCGTCCACTGGTTCACCTTCGAGGAGACGAGTGTCCCGAGGGCGGAGTTGGTGTTGAGACGCCACGCGAACAGGCCGGCGACGAGGAGCTCGGGGGCCTCTGATGCGAGCGGGGCGAGCCACTGGACCAGGAGGAACTCGCTGATCTGGAGCTGCTGGCCGGTCTCGACCAATGCCTCGGCGAACGGGTGTGCGAAGAGCCAGATCACCGTGCCGGACCCCGCGAACAGCCCGATCACGGACGCCCGGCGTGCGGCGACCGGGAACGAACCCAGGTACCTCGCGGGACCGACGAGATGGGGCTGCTCGGCCGGCGCTCTCGAGACCCGCCAGGTGTAGCCGGCGAACAGTCCGACGAGAACCAGCGTGTCGATCAACGTGATCGATCCTTTGAGGGGCAAGGTGAGCGAGTAGAGCGTCGCCACCCACAGGAAGCCGAGCTCGATCGAGTGATCCCGCGTGAGCTCGATCCCCTCCCAGCGCCCGGGTGGCATCTCGTCCGCCCTTCGCAGCCGGTACCACGCGATGAAGACCACCATCGACCAGCCCAACCCGATCAGCAACCGGTTGGCCCCGGTCATGTTGGCCAGGGCGAGGTCACAGGGTGATTCGCGTCCGCCACCGACCAAGGGGGGACAACTCGGATCCTGCTGGAAGGAGTTCCCACCTTGGGACGTGAAGACGAAGTCGACCGCGTATTCGGGGAGCACGGCGATCAGCGCGAGGACCGCGATCGCGAGACCGGCGGAGATATCGAGCTGTGCGGTCTCCGCGGCCCAGGAGATCGCGAAGGCGGCGCCCACGATCGCGAGACCGAACAGCGCCGCCGCCAGCGCGTGCGAGGTATCGAGTCCCGCGAAGCGCAGGAGGAAGGCCGGGACCGTGGCGAGCGCGGCGGCCGCCAGCGCTGCGCGCTGGCGGCCGGGGTGTATGTCGATCAGATCTTCGTGCACGGTCACCGGGTGCAGGTCGTCGGGAGGTGGTTCGCTGCTTCCGGGCGAGCGTATCACCGGCCCTCCGACGGGCTGTTCGTGGCGGCTACGGGCATCGCCTCACGGGCGTCGCCTCACCCGGTGCCGGTCGGACTTCGGGGGACGTTCCCGGGCCGCAGCGCGCCGTCGGTCTTCGCGTCGGAGAAGATCGCCCTGGCCGCAGACATCGAGAGCGTGACCACCGAGAGGCCGCCGATGGACCCCGTGCCTCCGGGCAGGACCACGTTCCTGATGCGAGCCGGGCGGAGGTGGCTCGCGGTGAACGCGAGCCGCACGAGCTGGTCCACCGAGAGTTGCGTGTCCACGTTCCGCACGCCTGCCGCCATCCACGTGAGAAGCCGGCTCGGATCCCTCCGGTACTCCTTCTGGAACTGGACGAGGGCTGATTCGAAGACCCGCCCGCCGTTCTCCTGTCGGCCGAAATCCCCGCCCGCCACGCTGTGTCGGTCGCGCGCGAACGAGAGCACCTGGCTGCCGCGGAGCCTCTTGAGACCCCGATGGAAGTTGGAGCCCGAATAGGGGTCGTGCATCTCGAACGGGATCCGTACCTGCAGCCCGCCCACCTGATTCACCATCCGAGTGATCCCCCAGAACGTCGTGACGGCCCAGTAGTCGATCCGGGCGCCGAAGTTGCGTTCGATCGTCTGCACCAGCCTTGCCGGTCCGCCGCTCCCCATCGCGGCGTTGATCTTGTTGGTGCCCAGTCCCGGGATCGAGACCCACGAGTCGCGAGGGATGCCGACGATGACGGCCTGCCCTTTCCGAGGCTGGAGGAAGATCACGTGGATCGAGTCCGCGCGAGAGCGGAGTGGGTTCTGCCCGGGTCGGGCGTCCGAGCCGACGGCGAGGATCGTGATGGTCCGCCGGCCGGTCGGCTCGGGGGTGTAGCCGCCGTGGGCCTTGCCGATCACGACGCCCGCGGTCCGCGCGTTCGCGGCCGGGAGCTCGGCGATCGAGCCGAACGTGGAGCCGGCCGCCCATGAGATCAACAGTGTGGCGACGACGAGGACCCTGCGGCTCACGCCGCCTCCCGAGGGACGTCGCTCCGCTTCACGTGGAAGGACACGATCTTCCACGACCCGCCGATGCGTTCGAAGAAGAACTGTGCGGTGGAACGCAGCGTGACGGGTTCGGGTCCCAGAGCCGCTGCGGAGAACCGCACGGCGCTCCACAGGAGCGCGGGCTTCCCGGCGCGATCCAGCAGGATCCGCGTGAAGAGGCGTCCGGACACCGGCAGGATCTGTTCGTATCGGTCGCCGGCGCCAGGCCCGGCGGTGAGCAGGCCCAGGCGCGTCTCCGCTTGCTCCCGCGCACCGCCCGCGAAGTCTCCGAACACGTCCGTGTAGGAGCCCTGTTGCCAGTTCGCGGGATCGAGGAACCCTTCCTCATAGAAGTCGGTGATGATGGCGGTGGCCGCCTTCGCGGCGCGGTTGCTCGCTTCCCGCTGGCGCCGCTTGATGTTTCCCGGCGAGGTGCGGACGAGCTTGCGCGTCGGCTTCGCGAACCGGAACGCGGGAGTCGCCGGAGCGGCCACGTCGCCCTCACTCGGCGTGGTCGCCCCTTGCCCCGCTCTCACGGGCGCATCGTCGTCCCGCAGGAGAAGCGCGATCGCGCCGATCGCCAGCACCGCGACGAGTCCGACGCCGATGAGGAGCATCCGGCGAGGAGTCCGAGAGGACGTGCGCTCGTTCGCCAAGGTCTATCCGGAGGGCGCGTTCTCGGCCGGGATGTCCTTGGGCAAGACGTACCCGTCCGCGGCCACATCCTGGAACACAGGGTTCGGTGAGGGGAGGTTGACGATGCTGGCTCCCCCCGCCGTCCCGATGCTCCCGACGGCGACGAGGTTCGTGACCCGCTTGGGACCGATCTCCGAGGACGTGAACGCGAGGGTGAGCAGCTCCTTCAGCGGCACATCGGTGGCGACGTTGCGCATCCCCACCGCGATCCAGTGGAACAGCTCGGTCGGATCCTTCCGGAACTCCGTCAAGAACTGGGAGAACGACGCGAGGAGGAGTCGCCCCTGGTTCATCGACCGGTCGAAGTCGCCCTGGGAGAGAGACTTGCGCGTCCGCGCGAACTCCAACGCCTGCGCACCGGTGAGCGTCTGCCTTCCTTCCTTGAACGGGGTCCCCTCGTGTCCTTCGAACGAGTACGGAGCGTTCACCTTGAGACCGCCCAGCGCATCGAAGATCCTCTTCGTCCCGTCGAAGCCGGTGATCACGTAGTAGTCGAGCCTCACGCCGGTGAGATCCTCGACCGTGTCGATCATCCCCTGTGCCCCTCCCTGGGCGAGGGCGCTGTTGATCTTGTTCGTGCCGCCGGTCGCGATCGGCACGTAGGAGTCACGTGGGATCCCGAGCAGCGTCGCGCGCTTCGCCTTGGGGTTGATCCCCAAGATGTGGATCGAGTCGCAGAGCCCTCGTTCCAGTGGCGTTCCGGGTCGCGAGTCGCTGCCCAGGATCAGGATGAAGATCGGACGGTTGCCCTCCAGCGCGGGAGCGAACTCCGCGTGCGCCTTCCCGATCTGCAGCAGGGGGACGCTCGCGGCGGGCGTCGCCTGGAGCGTCGCGACGCCGAGTCCCGCGACGCCCGCCGCGAGCGACGCGAGAGCCGCGACCATCTTGCGACGCATCATGACGGCGACCCCGTCGCGCTCGGTTCCTCGGCCGCCTGATCGTCGCGATCCACGCGGTAGGCGAAGATCGTCCAGGTCCCGCCGACCTGTCGCAGGAAGAACGATCCGACGCTCGAGATCTCGACCGAGGTGCCGTCCGTGCGCCGGGCGTTCGCCAGGAACTGGACCTCGGCGATGGCCGTCATCGGGGCGTCCTTCTTGTCCGTCAGGACGGCGATCCCGAGCGTGCCGCTGGGAGCGCTCAGAGCTTGGAAGTCGTCGTTCGCGGAGGCGCCGAGGGTGAGGACGTCGACATCCGCTTCGGCGCGGACCTTCGTCTCCGCGTCGAAGAGCTCGAAGGCGGCGCCGTAGTCGCCCCAGGAGCCGGTGTCGACGAACGCACGGAGATAGAGCTCATCCATCGTCTCCTTGACCCCGGTTCCGGCCTCTCGGACCGTGTCCTTCAGCTTGTCGGGCGGCGTCTTACTGGTCGCCGAACCCTCCACCTTCTTGAGTTCGAAACTGAACTCACCCGGTCCCGTCGGCCCGTCGCCGATCAACGGCACGTCTCCGCCGAACACGCAGGAAGCCACCGATCGCCAAGAGGGCGACCACGACGATGGCGATCGCCACGCGCCATCGGACGGTGGCGCGATGGCGCGCGGCCTCGTTGGCTCGTCTGGAGGGGGGTCGCCGCTCGGGATCGGCGGCTGAGGGCTGGTCTGTCAAAGCGGGGCCGAGGCTACACGCCGACCGACCGCGTTCCAAACACCCGATGACGACGTCGAGCCGGGGTGGGATAGGATGCCGTCGTCCACGGATGGTGTGCCGGGAAGACTGGTCGGCGAGCGAGGTCCGACATGCACGAACGCCCCGCGCCCCAGCCAGGATCCCGAGATCAAAGCCCCGTGGTCACGCTCCGACCGACCGGTTCCGCGTCGCCTGCTGCGCCCGCTCCAGGAGTTCCTCGAGACCTCCACGGCGAGCGGAGTGGTCCTCCTCGGAGCGGTCGTCGTGGCGCTGGTGTGGGTGAACTCGCCGTGGGACGGGTCCTACTCCTCGCTCCTCGCCACGTCGATCTCGGTCGGGGTCGGGGAACTCACGGTGGCCGGGGACCTCCATTTCTGGATCAACGAAGGTCTGATGGCGCTCTTCTTCCTCGTCGTCGGTCTCGAGATCAAGCGCGAGCTCACCACAGGCGAGCTCCGTCGCCCGCGTGCCGCGCTGCTCCCCGTGGTCGCAGCTGCGACCGGGATGGCCGTTCCGGCGCTGCTGTTCGCAGCGCTCGTCGGTAGCGGTCCGGGCGCTCGCGGCTGGGGGATCCCGATGGCGACGGACGTCGCCTTCGCGTTGGGCGTGCTGGCGCTCGCGGCCGCGCGGACGCCTAGCGGCCTCCGTCCTCTCCTCCTGGCGATCGCGATCGTTGACGACATCGGTTCGGTGATCGTCGTGGCGGCGTTCTATCCCGGTGCGATCGCGGTCGGCTGGCTGGCCACATGCATCGGTGTGGCCGCCCTCGTCTTCGTCTTCCCGAAGATCCATATCCGCGCCACGCCCGTTTACGTCACCCTCGGGATCGTGCTCTGGTACGCGATGTTTCGCTCCGGGCTCCATCCCGCGCTCGCCGGGGTCGTGGTCGGGCTCCTGACGCCGTCGGAGCCCTTCCAGCGACCGCACGCCGTCAGTGAGGAGGCTCATCGCACCGCCGAGCGGACCGAGGACGATCCGCGCCTGCCCGATGCCGACGCGAGCGATTGGCTCCGGCTGGCCGAGCTGTCACGCGAGGCGGTCTCTCCACTCACGCGAGTCGAGCACATCCTGCTCCCGTGGACGAGCTTCGTCGTCCTGCCGGTGTTCGCGCTCGCGAACGTCGGGGTTCCTCTGTCGGCTTCCTCGATAGCCGCAGCGGCTGGCAGTGCCGTCGCCTGGGCGGTCCTGATAGCGCGGGTCGGAGGCAAGATCGTCGGGATCTGGGGCGGCGCCGCCGTCGCATCGAGGCTCGGGCTTGTCGACCTGCCGCGCGGCGTACGGCAGGTGCACCTCGCCGGGATGGCGGCGGCGGCCGGCACCGGGTTCACGGTCTCGTTGTTCGTCGCCGAGGTCGCCTTCGGTCGTGAGAGCCCTCTGCTGGCGCACGTGAAGATCTCGTTGCTGGCGGCCTCGGTCGTCTCCGCGGTCCTCGCACTCCTTCTGTTGCGGTGGGCAGGGCGGGCGTCGGGGGTGGCGACGGACGGCACTGCCGCGGAGCCAACCTGAGCCTGTCGCGCGGTGGTTCGGGCGTGAACGCCCCCCGTATACTTCCCGCTCGTCCCGGCTGCGGCCGGGCATCTCAACTTCCGGGAGGGTTCCAACGTGCACGGCATCCTTGCTCAAGAGAGCGGGCCGCTCGAGGTCCTCTTCACGTCGAAGGAGACCACCTATCTCTGGGTGATCTTCGTCATCTCACTCGTGGCGCTCGCGTTCGCGTACTACCTGGTTCGAGAGGTCCTCGCCGCTTCGGAGGGGACCGAGAAGATGAAGGAGATCGCACGCGCGATCCAGGAAGGCGCGAAGGCGTACCTGTCGCGGCAGTTCCGGACGCTCGGCATCTTCCTCGCGATCCTCACCGTCATCCTGTTCTTCATCCTGCCCGCGCCGACGAACGCGGTGCACTCGGAGCTCTCGATCAAGCTCGGCCGGTCACTGGCGTTCATCCTCGGTGCGGTGTTCAGCGCGACCACCGGGTACGCCGGGATGTGGCTCGCGGTTCGAGCCAACGTCCGGACCGCCAACGCCGCCCGGGAGTCGGGTCTGCGGCGGGCGCTGAAGATCGCGTTCCGGGCCGGAGGTGTGGCCGGCATGTTCACGGTCGGTCTCGGTCTGCTCGGGGCGACCGTGATCCTCCTGATCTACAAGGGCGATGCCACCTCGGTCCTCGTCGGGTTCGGGTTCGGTGGCGCGCTGCTCGCGATGTTCATGAGGGTCGGCGGCGGCATCTTCACGAAGGCGGCCGACGTGGGCGCCGACCTGGTGGGCAAGATCGAGCAGGGGATCCCGGAGGACGATCCGCGCAACGCCGCCGTGATCGCCGACAACGTCGGCGACAACGTCGGCGACTGCGCGGGGATGGCCGCGGACCTGTTCGAGTCCTACGAGGTCACGCTCGTCGCCTCGCTGATCCTCGGCGCCGCCGCGTTCACGAACCACCCGGGCGGCGCGATCATCGGTGTGATGTTCCCGCTGTTCGTTCGCGCCGTGGGCGTGGTGACCTCGATCATCGGGATCCTCGCGGTCACGCCGAGGAGCGAGACCGAGCACGGGATGAAGGCGATCAACCGTGGTTTCTTCCTGTCGGCCGCGATCTCCGCGGCGGCCGTCTTCGTGATCTCGCAGGTCTACCTCGACGACTGGAAGCCGGCCGCCGCGGTGGTGATCGGGCTCCTCCTCGCGAGCGTGATCCAGATCCTCACGCAGTACTTCACCGACACGAAGTACAAGCCCGTGCAGGAGATCGCGGAGTCCACGGTCACGGGACCGGCCACCACGATCCTGTCCGGCTTCTCGATCGGCCTCGAGTCGACGGTGTGGTCGGTGCTGATCATCGCCGGCGCCGTGATGGGTTCCTTCTACTTGGGCGACACGCTCGCGGAGCGGCTCTATTTCATCGCCCTCACCGGGATGGGGATGCTCACCACGGTGGGCGTCGTGGTCTCGATGGACACGTACGGGCCGATCTCGGACAACGCCCAGGGCATCGCGGAGATGTCGGGAGAGTTCGATGGCCGTGCCTCCGAGATCCTCGGCGGTCTCGACGCCGTCGGGAACTCCACGAAGGCGATCACGAAGGGGATGGCGATCGCGACGGCGGTGCTCGCGGCCACCTCGCTCTTCGGCTCGTTCGAGGTCGCGCTCGAGGCCGCCGGCTTCGACTTCCACGGCATCAAGGTCGACGAGCCGAACGTCCTCGTTGGGCTCCTCCTCGGAGGATCGGTCGCGTTCCTGTTCTCCTCGCTCGCGATCCGCGCCGTCGGACGCGCCGCGATGCAGGTGGTCGTCGAGGTTCGCAACCAGTTCCGCGACCACCCGGGGATCATGGACTACACGGAGAAGCCCGATTACAGCCGGGTCGTGGACATCTGCACCCGCACCTCGCTCCGCGAGCTGACGACCCCCGGGCTGCTCGCGGTGCTGAGCCCGGTGATCGCCGGGTTCTTCCTGGGCGCCGAGGCGCTCGGCGCGTTCCTCGCCGGGTCGATCCTCACGGGCCAGCTCCTCGCGGTGATGCTGTCGAACGCCGGGGGGGCGTGGGACAACGCGAAGAAGTACATCGAGGAGGGTCACTACGGCGGCAAGGGGAGCGAGGCGCACACGGCCGCAGTGATCGGCGACACGGTGGGCGACCCGTTCAAGGACACGGCCGGACCGGCCCTGAACCCGCTGATCAAGGTGATGAACCTCGTCGCCCTCCTGATCGCGCCGATCGTGGTCACCCACACGGACGACACCGCGATCCGTGTGGCCGTCGTGGCGATCGCCGCGATCGTGCTGGCGTCGATGATCTGGATCTCGAAATCACGGAAGTCGGAGCTCGGGACCGAGATCCAAGAGATGGATGCGGCGGGAGCGCCCTCGTAAGCCGTCGTGGGCTTCGTCCATCGACTCCTCGAGCGCCTGAACGAGAGCGATGAAACACGTCTCGCCGAGGAGACGCGTGCCTGGGCCGACACGGTCGAGGGGTCGGTCAGGATCGCGGATGCGCCGCTCCGGCAGCCGGTGCGGATCGCGGGCGTGATCCGGCGCATCACCGTTCTGCCGATGGAGGGGAAGGAGGCGCTCCAAGCGCTGATCTCCGACGGCACCGGGGAGGTGACGGCCGTGTTCATGGGTCGACGAGGGATCGGCGGTCTCTCGTTGGGAAGGCGCGTCGTGGTGGAGGGTGTCCTCGGGGCGCATCACGGGGAGACCCGGATGGTGAACCCCCGGCTGGAGTTCGCCGGCTAGGCGCTCAGGCGCCTGCGGAGCCGTCGGGCTCGGTCTCGTCCGCGCTCTTCGGCGCTCCCTGCGGCCCGTTGGCAGGCGTGTCGCCCGTCGTGCCCATCACGGTGTCGCGGAGCGCCCGTTCCGAGGCGACGCTGGCGAGCGCCACGATCTCGTCCCCCGCTGCGAGGGTCGTCTCCGGCTGCGGGATCATCACGTGTCCTTCGCGGAGGATCGCGACGAGGGTCGTGTCGGGCGGCAGCCGGAGCTCGTAGAGCGCCTTCCCCGCGTTCGGTGACTGCTCGGGCAGGCGCATCTCGACCAACGCGACCTTCCCACCTTCCAGACGGAGGAGGCGAACGAGGTCGCCGACCGTGACGGCCTCTTCGACCATCGCCGTCAGGATGTGCGGCGGCGACACCGAGGCGTCCACCCCCCACTGCTCGTCGAAGAGCCACTCGTTCTTGGGGTGGTTGACCCGCGCGAGCACCCTCGGCACGCCGAATTCCTGCTTGGCGAGCAGGGAGGTGACGAGGTTGTCCTCGTCGTCGCCGGTCGCGGCAACGACCACGTCGGCAGATCGCACGTCGGCCTTCTCGAGGATCCGAGGCTCGCACGCGTCGCCGTACACCACGTGGGTATCGGGGGCCCAGTTCTCGAGCTTCTCCGCCAGATCCCGGCGTTGCTCGACGAGGGTGACGTCGTGCCCTCGCTCGGTGAGATCCTGTGCGAGGTGCCGTCCCACCGCTCCGCCGCCGGTCACGACGACCTTCATGCGGGATGCTCCTCGCCCAGGAGCTCGTCGACGAGGTCGAGACCTTCCTTGGCGATCATCAAGATGAGGTAGTCGCCCGCTTGGAGCGTCGACGACCCCGTCGGGATGAACCCGCCGCCACCGCGCGAGATCCCCGCCACGCGGACCTTGCCCTCGATCTCGAGGGAGGACACGGGTTCGCCGGCGAGGTGCTCGGGCACGGGGACCCGGAGGCGGAGGAGATCGCCGCCTCCGAGGGTCTCGCGGATCTCCTCGCGGTCGTGGAACAACATCAGCTGGATCTGCTTCACGCCCCATCGCGTGGTCGCGACCGTCGGGATGTTGAGGCGCTCGTAGATCTCCGCTCGCCGCGAGTCGTAGATCCGGGCGATGACGCGAGGCACGTGGTAGTACTCGAGCGCGACGCGAGCCGAGACGATGTTCGAGTTGTCCCCGCTCGAGACCGCGACGAATCCGTCCGCGTCCTTGATCCCTGCGTCCTCAAGGACGTCACGGTCGAAGCCGAGGCCTACGATCTGACGCGCCTGGTCCCCCGGTGGGTAGGCATGGAACGCCTCGGGGTTCTTGTCGATGATGGCGACGTCGTGGTCTCCGACGAGCGCATTGGAGAGCTCCGAGCCCACGCGACCGCAACCCATGATGATCACGTGCATAAGGCCAAGAAGCCTACCCCGGTGCCGGAGCGGCCACCAAGGACCCTGCCGAAGGGGATCCTGTATCGAGGGGGAGGGTCCCGGGTCGGTCGGACGGCCCGGGAAAGAGTTCGGGCCCGCAGAGCGGGCCCGAATGATGAGGACGGATCCGGAGGTCCGACAACTGGAGGGAGCTGTCGACCCCCCGGATATAACTCGGAGGATGGGTTCCTCTGTTTGCATCTTCGAGACAGCGGCGTGAGGGAAGCGTGAAGGATCCCTCCCGAGGCGTGAAGATCCCGTGAAAGGGGCTTAGCGTGAAGTCGTCGTGAGCGAGGAAGGCGAGGCCGAGGTCAGCGCCAAGGTCACGGTCCGGGGGATCGTGATCGGCGTGCTCGCGCCTTCGATCGCGACGGTGGTGGCGTACCCGATCGCCCCCTCGAGACCTGAGATCTCGATCGCGGTGTTCATGCTCGCGGTCGTGATCGCCGCCGTGGCCGGAGGGCTCTGGAGCGGCCTCGTCGCCGGGATCCTCGCATCGACCATCCGCCCGCTGGTGGTGGTCGATCCGCAGCTCACGTTCCGCCTGGACTCCGTGGAGGACATCGCGACCGGCGTCGTGTTCCTGTCCGTGGCGCTCGTCGTGGGTCTGCTGGTCGGTCAGGCCAGCGAGGACCGGGCGCGCGCCTCGCGCCGGGAGCGGGAGGCGCGCTTCCTCGGGACGCTCTCGAGCACGCTGCACACGAGAGAGGTGCCCGATCGCGTCCTCGATGAGTTCGCCTCCGTGCTGATGGAGCCGTTCGCCCTCTCGAAGGTCGAGATCGACGCGACCCTGGACGGAACGGACATGCGCGCCGTCGCGCGAGCCAACGGGGAAGCGGCGGCCGGGGGCCCACGCACGTCCGTGAGGCTCCTCGCCGGGGATGCGCCCATCGGCACGCTCGTCGCGGAGCGGCCGGCAGGGGGCCGGCCGTTCTCCCGCGACGACCAACTCCTGCTCGAGGCGGCCGCGCGCCAGGCCACGGCGGCGCTCGACCGCGCCCGGCTGGACGCGCGAGCGCGGAACGCGCAGCTCGATGCCGAGACCAACCAGCTGCGCGCGGCGATGTTCTCCTCGGTCACGCACGACCTTCGCACGCCCTTGGCATCCATCAAAGCGGGCGTGACGAGCCTCCTGGACTCCGCGGTCCGGCACGACCCCACGCAGGAGCGGGAGCTGCTGACGACGATCCTGGAGGAGACCGACCGCCTGAACCGGTTGGTCGGCAACCTGCTCGACCTGGCTCGGATCCGGGCCGGCGCGCTCACGCCGACCCGCCAACCCGGTGCGATGGATGAGATCGTCGAGGTCGTGCTCGCGAGGATGCGTTCGCGGCTCGCGGACCACGTCGTCACCGCGGATCTCCCGGCGACGCTTCCCGATGTCTCGGTCGACCCCGTCCAGCTCGACCAGGTGCTCACGAACCTCCTCGAGAATGCCGGGAGGCATGCGCCCAAGGGGAGCGAGATCCGGGTGAGCGTCCTGTGGATGCACGGCGCCGTCCAGGTCCGGGTCAGCGACGAGGGTCCCGGCATCCCGTTCGACGAGCGAGATCGGGTCTTCGAGGCCTTCTACCGTGGCTCGTCGAGCCCCGAGACACCGGGGAGCGGCCTGGGTCTCGCGATCTCGAAGGCCGTGGTCGTGGCCCACGGCGGGCGGATCTGGATCGAGGACAACCCCGGTGGGGGCTGCGTGGTCGCCTTCGAGATCCCCGGCGAGGATGACGGGCCGTGAACCGAGTGCTGGTGGTCGATGACGAGCCACAGATCCGTCGTGCCTTGCGCACGAGCCTGGAGGCCCACGGCTACGAGGTGCAGACGGTCGGCACCGGCGAGGAGGCGGTGATCGGCGCCGCCGAGATCGCCCCGGAGCTGATGCTCCTGGACCTCGGGCTCCCGGACCTCGACGGGACCGAGGTGATCCGGCGCGTTCGCGGATTCACCGAGATGCCGATCATCGTGCTGTCCGTCCGGGACGGCCAGCACGACAAGGTGGCGGCGCTGGACGCCGGGGCGGACGACTACGTCACGAAGCCGTTCGCGATGGAGGAGCTGCTGGCGAGGGCGCGGGCGGCGATGCGCCGGGCGCAGCCCGGCGAGCCGCCCGCACCCTCGATGCGCTACGGCTCGCTCGAGATCGACCTCGGCCGTCGGCTCGTGACGCTCGACGGCGACCCACTCCGTCTCACGCCGACCGAATACCTGCTCCTCGAGGCGCTGGTGACCAATCCCGGGAAGCTCCTCACGCACCAGTGGCTCCTGCGGAAGGTGTGGGGCCAGGGCTACGGCACGGAGACCACGTATCTGCGGACCTACGTCCGGGCTCTTCGGAAGAAGCTGGGCGACGATGCGCAGGCGCCGCAGTTGATCGTCACGGAACCCGGCGTGGGCTACCGGTGGATCGCGGAAGCTTCGGGCGCCGAGTCGTAGCATCCGTCGGATGTCGACGAAGACCGACGGTGCCCGTGTCGGCAGCGCACTGAAGCGCCTCCTGCTCGGGCGGGCTCTGTCGATCTACTCCCAGGAGCACCAGCTCCTCCCGAAGATCGCTCGCGCTGCCGGTCTTCTCCTCGGACACCCTCTCCTCGGTGGCGTACGCCACCGAGGAGATGATGCTCGTCCTCGTCACTGGCCGGGGCCGCGGCGCTCTCGTACCGGCTCCCCATCGCGATCGCGATCGCCGCCCTCCTCGCGATCGTCGTGACCTCGTACCGGCAGACGGTGCGCGCCTACCCGCGCGGTGGCGGCTCGTACATCGTCGCCCGCGAGAACCTGGGGACGGTGCCCGGCCTGGTCGCCGCGGCCGCGATCCTCACGGACTACGTGCTGACCGTCGCCGTGTCGGTGACGGCGGGCACGGTCGCGATCACCTCGGCGGCTCCCTCCCTCGAGAAACACCAGGTCCTGATCGCATCCCTGCTCGTGATCTCTCGTCACGGCGGCGAACCTCCGCGGCGTGAAGGAGGCCGGCGCCCTCTTCGCGATCCCGACGTACGGCTTCGTCGCGATCGTGGCGGCGCACGATCCTGACCGGGCTCTTCCAATGTTTGTCGGAATGCCACGTGGCGGACACCGCCAACGCTCCCCATCGAGCCGGTGACGACCGTGACCCTGTTCCTGCTGCTGCGTGCGTTCTCTTCGGGTGCCTCGGCGCTCACCGGCGTCGAGGCGGTCGCCGACGGCGTCCAGGCCTTCCGGCGACCACAAGCGAAGAACGCCGCCGCGACGCTCGCCATCATGGGCGCGCTCGCGACGGTGCTGTTCCTCGGCATCACCGTCCTGTCCGCGTCTTCTCGACGTTCGGATCACCGAGGAGATGGCGAAATCGCCGATCCGTGCTCTCCCTCATCGGCGACGCGATCTTCGGGCGGCGGCGCTGTGGTTCTTCGTGCTGCAGGTCTTCACCGCGGGGATCCTCATCCTCGCTGCGAACACCGCGTTCCAGGACTTCCCGCGACTCTCGTCGATCCTCGCGCGAGATCAGCTTCATGCCGAGCCAATTCCGGAACCGAGGCGACCGCCTCGTGTTCTCGAACGGTGTCATCGTGCTCGCCGCGCTCGCGATCGCTCTTGATCTGGCACTACGATGCGCAGCTGACACGCCTGATCCAGCTCTACGTGATCGGCGTCTTCACGGCGTTCACGCTTTCGCAGGCGGGGATGGTCCGGCGCTGGTTCCGGCTGAAGGGGGCCGGCTGGCGTTGGCGCGCGACCCTGAACGGCGTCGGGCGCCGCTCGTCACCGGGCATCGTGCTCGTGGTCGCCACGATCACGAAGTTCCTCCTGGGTGCGCACGTGGTCGTGATCGTCGCGATCCCCGTGATCATCGTGACCCTCTTCCTGCTGATCAACCGTCACTACCGGCGGATCGGGCGCCTGCTCGCCGCCGGCCGGCTCACCGGCGACGTCACGGCGTCGAACTCGTTCGTGCTCCTGGTCGGCGACTTCGGACCCGCCACGATCGACGCCGTCTCCTACCTCTTCACGATCCGCTGCCAGGAGCTGGTCGCCCTTTGGGTCGGGCCGGAGGAGGGGTTCGAGGAGGCGCGCGAGACGTGGCGCCGCTTCGCTCCACGCTATGACGACCTCGAGCTGCTGGCGCGCGGGGAGGAGCACCCGGTCCGCGCCGTCCGTCGTTTCCTGAAGGACCGACGGTTCGAGACGGACTTCGTCACGATCGTGATCCCCGAGGTGGTGTCGTCCGGATCGCTCATGCAGCTCGTCCGGCAACGGACGACGTTCCTGCTGAAGACGTCGTTGCTGTTCCAACCCGGCATCGTGGTGACCAACGTCCCGCTGGTGCCGGGGGAGCCGCACCCCGCCGCAGGGGCGCGTCCGGTCGAACGGCCCCGGAGCGAGGTCATCGTGCCCGTCTCCACCGTGCACGACGCCACCGTGCGCGCGGTCATCTACGCGAAGTCGCTCCAACCCTCCTCGGTCGAAGCCATCCACATGGCCACCGACCCCGAGGAGATCCCGAAGGTGGTCGAGGGCTGGCACGACCGGCGGATGGACGTCCCGCTCGTGCTGATCGAGGCGCCCTTCCGCGACCTCGGTCCCCCGCTGCTGGAGGAGATCCGGAGCCGAACGGCCCGCGGCGACACGGTCGTGACCGTCGTCCTCCCGGAGCTGGTGCCGGAGCACTGGTGGCAGAACCTGCTCCACAACCAGTCGGCCCTGTTCTTCAAGAGGATCCTGCTCTTCGAGCCGGACGTCGTCGTCACGAGCGTCCCGTTCCACCTCGCGGCGCCGGAGACGATCCATGGTGCCGGCAACGAGGCGCCGTCGAGCCCAAGGGCACCGTCGAGCCCCGAGGTACGCTAGCCACGTGAACATCCGGCCTGCGACCAAGGACGACGCCGACTTCATCGGGACGATGCTCTACGAGGCCGCTCGCTGGAATCCGGATTGGCCGCGGGAGTCGATCGAGGAGTTCCTCGATGAGCCCAGCCTCCGTCGCTATCACGAGGATTGGGGACGCGAGGGCGACGGCGGCGTGATCGCGGAGATCGACGGGGAGCCCGTCGGCGCCGCGTGGTACCGGGTGTTCACCGAGGAGATGCCCGGGCTCGGATTCGTGAACGAGAAGACACCCGAGCTGAGCATCGCGGTCGCCCCGCTGCACCGGCGGAAGGGGATCGGTCAGGCGCTGCTTCGCTCCTGCATCGTCCAAGCCCGCGAGGAAGGGTTCCAGGCTCTGTCGTTGTCGGTCGCCGTCCACAACCGCTCGCGGATGATGTACCAGCGGGCCGGGTTCGAGAAGATCGGCGAGTCCGGCGAATCCTGGACGATGCTGTCCAACCTGTAGTGGAGGACGGTCGTCCGCTCGTCGCGCTCGTCGACGCGGTCGACCGCCGCCCTCCCGACTTGGACGCCGTGGAGGAGCTTGCCCGCGTCGTCCGCGTGCGCGGAGTCGACGAGTTGGCGCCCCATCTGGACCGGGTCGACGTGATCTTCGCGTGGAACTTCGACCGGCCGGGCCTGCGGAACGTCATCCCGCGCGCGCCGCGTCTGCGATGGATCCAGTCGATCTCGGCGGGGGTCGAGGATCTCGCGTTCCCCGAGCTCCGCGCACACGGTGTCGTCCTCACCAACGCCGCCGGCGTCTACGATCCCGGCCTCGCGGAATCGGTGCTCGGGTTCCTGCTGGCGTTCTCCGCGCGGATCCTCGAGGACGCGCGGCTCTCGCCGGGTGACTGGCCGTCGGAGCGGATCGCGCTGCTCAGAGGGACGACCGTGCTGATCGTCGGCGCCGGTTCGATCGGGACCGAGACGGGACGACTGCTCCGGTCGGTCGGGCTGCGCGTGCGCGGGGTCGCACGCACCGCCCGGCCGGCCGATGACGTCTTCGAGTCGATCGTTGGTCCCGATGCCCTGGAGGCGGAGCTGGCGAGGGCCGACCACGTCGTGAACGTGCTCCCGATCACGCCGGCGACCCACCGCATGTTCGGCTCGTCCCAGTTCGCCTCGATGAAGCCGACCGCCCTGTTCGTGAACATCGGCCGCGGGGCGACGGTCGACGAGCCGGCGCTGATCCAAGCGCTGCGCGGCGGCGTGCTCGCCGGCGCGGCGCTCGACGTCTTCGAGGAGGAACCGCTCCCCGCCGAGGATCCCCTCTGGCGGATGCCGAACGTCCTGGTGTCGCCGCACCGCGCCGGCGATCACGAGGGGTGGAAGTCGGACGTCGTGGCGCTCTTCGTCGACAACCTCCGGCAGTTCGTCGCCGGGGAGCCGCTGCGGAACGTCGTCGACGTCGAGCTGGGCTACGCGCCCGGCGCTCGGTCGTAGCAGTCCCGGATCGACGGACCTACTCCGCGATCGGTCCTTCGGCGGCTCGGTCGAGCTCGGCATAGGCGGCGCGCACCTTGCGATATCGGCGGGACACCCACCACACGCCGACCACCAGGACGACCGCCGCGATCGCCCACGCGATGGGCTGCAGGACGGCCTCGACCTTCGTCCAGTTCTCGCCGAGGGCGTATCCGAGCCATGCGAGCGCGAACGTCCACGGCAGACATCCGAGCACCGTGTAGAGAGTGAACCGCCAGAACGGCATCCGCGCCACCCCCGCCGGCAAAGAGATGAAGGTGCGGATCACGGGGAGGAGCCTGGAGACGAAGACCGCCAGCTCGCCTCGCCGCTCGAACCAGACATGCGCGCGGTCGACCTCGTGGGGGAGCACCAACAGATACCTGCCGAACCGGTCCACCAGCGGCCGCCCGCCTGCGTAGCCCGCCCAGTACGCCAGCCAGGACCCGACGAGGTTCCCCGCCGTCCCGAGCAGCCCCACGGCCGCGAAGTCGAGCTCCTGCCCCGCGCCGGCGAACGCGGCGCTCGCGAGTGCGCCCCCGAAGAGCATCGTGACCTCCGAGGGGACCGGGACGCAGGCCGACTCGAGCACCATGAGGAGGAAGACGGCCAGGTAGCCGTAGTCGCCGATCAGGTTCGTGATGAGATCGTTGAGGATCGCGAGCACGCAGCGACGCCTTCCGGTGCGGGAATAGAGGCAGCGTACCAGTGCGTTCCAGAGGCTCTGGAGCGGTGGCGCCCGGTGCTCATGTCGCTCGAGAGCTCGGCCGATGCTCCCTGGAGGCCCCCGAGGCCGGTGGTACCGTCCCCAGCGAGGTCGCCTTGACAGCACCCGACAACATCTCCTGAAAGAAGCTGAAATCGATATGCCAGGAACCCTCGTCATCGTCGAATCGCCTGCCAAGGCGAAGACCATCGAGAAGTACCTGGGCGACGACTATGCCGTCCGGGCTTCCTTCGGGCATGTCCGGGACCTGCCCAAGAGCCAGCTCGGCGTCGACGTGGAGAAAGACTTCGGCGTGACCTACGAGGTGCCGGAGGACTCGAAGAAGCACGTCGCCGACCTGAAGCGGGCGATGAAGGGGGCGAGTGACCTGATCCTCGCCACCGACTACGACCGCGAGGGAGAGGCGATCGCGTTCCACGTGGCGACCCTGCTCGGTCTCGATCCCCGTGAGACGAAGCGCATCGCGTTCACCGAGATCACCCGCGACGCGATCCTCGAGGCGGTGCAGCATCCTCGCCCGATCGACTCAGAGCTCTTCGATGCCCAGGAGGCTCGGCGCGTGCTCGACCGGCTGGTGGGCTACCGCATCAGCCCCATCCTGTGGAGGCGAGTGCGGCCCGGTCTGTCCGCCGGCCGCGTGCAGTCGGTCGCCGTGCGGTTGATCGTGGAGCGCGAACGTGAGATCCGGGCCTTCAACCCGGTCGAGTACTGGAGCATCGACGTCCGGCTCACGCCGGACGGTGAAGAGCTGCCGTTCGTGGCGCGTCTCACCGAGATCCCCGAGGGCAAGCTCGCGACCGCCCCGGAGAAGAAGGGCATCCTGCTCGGTGCCGAAACAGACGCCACCCCGCACGTCGATCGGCTCGGCCGAGCCACCTATCAGGTCACCGACGTCCAGCGGAAGGAGCGGAAGCGCTCGCCGGCGCCCCCGTTCACCACCTCGACGCTCCAGCAGGAGGCCGCCCGGAAGCTCGGCTTCTCCGCGCGCAAGACGATGACGCTCGCCCAGCGCCTGTACGAGGGCGTCAGCCTGCCGGGTGAGGGCTCGGTCGGCCTCATCACGTACATGCGGACCGACTCGGTGAACGTCGCCGAGACCGCGCTTCGCGAGATCGCGGAACTCGTCAAGGTCGAGTACGGCGGCCCCTACTCGCTCGCCGAGCATCGCCGCTACAAGACCAGGTCCAGGAATGCGCAGGAGGCACACGAGGCGATCCGTCCGACGTCGGTGCTCCGCACACCTGCGCGGGTCGCGGCCGCACTCGATCGCGATCAGCTGCGGCTCTACGACCTGATCTGGAAGCGGACCGTGGCCACGCAGATGGCCGAAGCACGCTTCGACCAGGTGGGCGTCGACATCCAGGCCGTCGACGGGGACGCGACCTACGGCCTGCGAGCGACCGGCCAGACGATGGTGTTCGACGGTTTCATCCGTGTCTACACCGAGGGACGCGACGAGGGGCCGGACGAGGATGCCGAGTCGCGCCTGCCCGAGCTCGCGGCCGAGCAACTCCTGAAGCTCCTCGAGGTCCTGCCCGAGCAGCACTTCACGCAGCCGCCGCCGCGCTACACGGAGGCGACGCTGGTGAAGACGCTCGAGGAGCTCGGGATCGGGCGACCCTCGACGTACGCGTCGATCATCCAGACGATCCAGGCCCGCAACTACGTCCGCCTCGAGCAGAAGCGGTTCATGCCGGAGGACGTCGCCGAGGTCGTCACCGACCGGCTGGTCCAGCACTTCCCCGACATCGTCGACGTCCACTTCACCGCTCGGATGGAGGAGGAGCTGGACGACATCGCGGAGGGCAAGGCCACGCGGTCGAAGGTCCTCCGGGACTTCTACGACCCGTTCTCCGAGTCCTTGCTCCTGGCCGAGGAGAAGTGGGAGCGCTACCTCGAGGAGACCGAAGAGCTCTGTCCGAAGTGTCCGACCGAGGGCCGCACACCCGGGCGCCTGCAGGTGCGGCTTGGCAGGTTCGGGAAGTTCATCGGATGCGAGAACTTCCCGGACTGCGACTACATCAGGAACCTCGACGGGACCGAGCGGCCGGAGCCCGAGCTGCTCGATGAGAAGTGCCCCGACTGCGGACGGCAGCTGGTGAAGAAGGTCGGCCGCTTCGGGCCGTTCGTCGGCTGCAGCGGGTACCCGGACTGCCGCTACATCAAGAAGGAGCCGCCCAAGAGCACCGGGGTGACCTGCCCGCAATGCGGCCAGGGCGAGCTGGTCGAGAAGCGCACTCGCTTCGGGCTGATGTACGGGTGCGAGCGATACCCCGACTGCGATTGCGCCGTGAACAACCCACCGGAGAAGGACATCCCGTGCCCCGAGTGCGGCGGCCTGCTCCTCCGCCGACCGAAGAGCCTTCGCTGTTGGCACTGCGGAGCCGAAGTGGATCTCGACATGAAGGTGACCAAGTCGGGGGATCTCGAGGCAGAGGCGGCGTCGCGCGCGGCCAAGGCCGAGGCGCGGAAGTCACGAGCGGCCGCGCGCGCCCCGAAGAAGAAGACCGCGGCCTCGAGGAAGGCCCCGGCCGGGAAGACGGCCGCCAAGAAGAAGAAGTCGACGAAGAAGAAGGCGCCCGCGACCAAGAAGACCGCGGCGAAGACGACGACCGCGGCGAAGCCGAAGGTCGCGGTGGTTGAGGAGACGGTGCCCGAGCCGGTCACCGCCGGCGAGGAAAGCTAGGCGTGGCGAGCGTCGCCGACGAGGTTGCCGCGCTTCGCGGCACCCGGTCGGCGACGCTCGGCGATCTGCTCACGCATCCGCCGTTCGCGCGGCTCCTCGCAGCGATGTCCGTGTCCTCGCTCGGGGACTGGGTGGGATTCCTCGCCGTGACCTCGCTCGTTGCGGATCTCGCCGGCGGCACCGGCGGAGCCGCGTTCTCCGTCGCGGGCCTGATGCTCGCGCGCACGCTCCCCGCCGTCTTGTTCGGGCCGATCGCCGGGACCCTCGTCGACCGGCTGGACCGGAAACGCATCATGGTCATGGCCGACCTCGCCCGCGGCACGATGTACGTCGCGATGGTGTTCATCGGGCAACTCTGGGCGATCTACGCGCTGTCGTTCGCGATCGAGAGCTTCTCTCTCGTCTGGGGGCCCGCCCGCGACGCGTCGCTCCCCAACTTGGTTCCCCGCCGCCAGCTCGCGAACGCGAACTCGATCGCGCTCGCTTCCACCTACGGCACCCTTCCGCTCGGCGGGATCGTGTTCACCGTGCTCGTCGGACTGAACACGCTGCTCAGCCACGCGATCCCGATCCTCCGAGGACGCGACCAGGCCGTGCCGCTGTTCCTCGACGCCGCGACGTTCGTGTTCTCGGCCGCCATGATCAGCCGCGTTCCGATCCCTCCCTCGCCGGCGATGCTCACCGGGCGTCTGGACTTCTCGCGCATCTGGCGCGACGTGCGCGACGGGATCCGGTTCCTCCGCGAGGACTCCATGGCCTCGGCGATGACGGCCGGGATCGTGGTCGCCTTCTCCGCCGTCGGCGCCGTGTTGGCGCTCGCGCCGATCTTCGTCGTCGACACCCTCGGCGCCGACAAGGGGGGCTGGGGGTTCATGGTCACGGCGTTCGGCGTCGGGATCGGCCTGGGGATGGCGAGCGCCAACCAGGTCTCCCGCCTCATCGATCGCGTCTCGATCTTCCCGTGGTCGATCGTCGTGGCCGCCGCCACCCTGTTCGTGCTCTCGGCGATGCCGACGTTCGCCTTCGCCGCCGTCGTGACCGTCTGGCTCGGTGCGTTCTGCGGGCTGGCCTGGGTCACCGGCTACACCTTGCTGCAGGAGAACGTCCGGGACGAGTTCCGAGGTCGCACGTTCGCCTCGCTCACGGTGCTTTCGCGGATGGGGTTGTTCCTCTCCCTCGCCACGTTCCCTACGCTGGCGGGTGTCTATGGGACGTTGGGCGCCGGCTCCGAGCTCGGGATCCGACTGGCTCTCGCGAGCGCGGGCATCGCGGTGGCCATCGCCGGTCTCAACACGTGGCGGCTCCTCAAGCGATACCGGCTCTCTCGCCCCCAACCCCTCACCCTCGTGCCGAAGCTGAAGCGGCCACCGGCCACCGGGTTCTTCATCGCCTTCGAGGGCGTCGAGGGCTCCGGCAAGGGCACCCAGGTGCGGATGGCGGAGGAGTTCATGCGCTCCGAGGGGTACGACGTGCTGGTGACGCGCGAGCCGGGGGGGACCGCGGTCGGCGAACGGGTGCGTGAGCTGCTGCTGGACCCCGAGACGGGGAAGCTCGACTCGCGGACCGAAGCCTTGCTGTTCGCGGCCTCGCGCGCGCAGACGGTGCATTCGGTGATCCGGCCCGCCCTCGCGGAGGGGAAGGTCGTGATCTGTGACCGATACGTGGACTCCTCGCTCGCGTACCAGGGGTGGGGGCGAGGCTTGGGCGAGCAGGACATCCTCACGTTGAACGTGTGGGGTACGCAAGGGCTGTTCCCCGACCTCGTGATCCTGCTGCATCTGGAACCCGAGCGAGGCTTGCTCCGGTCGACCGAGGCGCCCGACCGGATGGAGCTCGAGGGGCAGGACTTCCACGCCAAGGTGGCCGACGCGTACCTGAAGATCGCCGAAGAACACCCGGAGCGGATCGTCGTCATCGACGCGGACAAGCCCGTGGCCGAGGTGTTCGACGCCGTGCGGGTCGCGCTCGACAAAGCGATCGGTGAGCGTGAGGAAGGCGGCGGCGCCGGATCGCTCAAGCCGGCCGCCGGCGCCGCGGAGTCGGGTGCGACGGGCTCGAACGATGACGAGGCCGAACCCGAGGCCTTGCCCTCCGACTGACGTCGTCGGTGGCCCGCGATAGCGTGCGCTCGTGACCGTTCCCGTCCTCGATCGCGTCCCCGGCCAGGTGGCCGCGATCGCGTTCCTGCGCGGCGCGACCGAGCGCCCCCACCACGCCTACGTGTTCGCGGGTCCCGAGGGCAGCGGGAAGTCGCTCGCCGCCCGAGCGTTCGCCGCCGCGCTGCTGTGCAAGCAGGGAGGGTGCGGCGAGTGCCGCGATTGCCGCCTCGCGGAGGAGGACCACCATCCGAACCAGTTCGTCATCGAGCCCGAGGGCCGCGACATCCACGTCGAGACGATCCGCACCGAGGTCTGGCAGCCCGCGTACCGAACGGCGCCGGAGCCGGGAAGGAAGCTCTTCATCGTTCGCGAGGCCGACCGTCTCTCACCCTCGGCCGCCGACACCTTGCTGAAGGTGCTGGAGGAGCCTCCCGCGGACGCGGTCCTGCTCCTGCTGTCGGCACGGGCGCACGAGCTGCCCGAGACCGTGTTGTCCCGCTGCCACATCGTCACGTTCACCGCGCTGCCGGAAGCCTTCGTCGTCGAGGAGCTGATACGAGCGGGCGCCGACGACGTCCGGGCGCGGCTGGCGGCGCGTCTGGCCGGAGGGAACCTGGGACGGGCGAGGAGGCTCGCAGGGTCGGATGAGGGGCTCCGGTTCCGGGACGCCGCAAGGACCGCGATCGAGCTCGCCGTGGCGGGGCCGGCCGGCGCCCTCGAAGCGGCGGATGTCGTCCTGCAGGCGGCCGCCGGCTACAAGAAAGGGATGAAAGACCAGCTGAAGGAGGAGCTCGCGCCCTTCCTGGACGATCGTGGTCAGCTCGAGGAGGCCTACCGGGGCGCGATCAAACGTCTCGAGCTCAGGTTCCAGCGGCGGGAGCGCCGCGCGGAGCGGGACTACGTCGACTGGGTGCTCTTGGGTGTGTCCGCCCTGCTCCGGGATTCGGTGGCCTCCGAGGTCGGCGGGGGGATCGAGGTCCTGCTCAACCCCGACCTGGCGGGCGAGGCGGGCGGCGCGCGCCTCCCCGTCGTCCGGGCGGCCCGTGGCATGGCGGCGGTCGAGGAGGCGCGCGCCGCCCTCGCCGATGACATCAACCTCAACACCCGTCTGGTCCTCGAGCGGGCGTTCCTCCGCCTCGGCGACGTTGCGGCGTAGGGTCGCTCGGGGGACGACAACTGTGGTGCTGGCACCCCTGGCGCATGCAGCCGTCGGTGGGACGCTTGCGTGTGGAGGAACGGATGACGGTGCGGGTTCTCATCGTGGACGATCAGGAGCCCTTCCGGATGGCGGCCAGGATGGTGGTCGATGCCACGGAGGGCTTCGAAGTCGTGGGCGAAGCCGAGACCGGTGAGGATTCCGTGACGATGGCGTCCGATCTCACGCCGGATCTCGTCCTGATGGACGTGAACCTGCCGGGGATCAACGGGCTCGACGCCACTCGCCAGATCCTCGCCGACAACGCGAACAGCTCCGTCGTGTTGCTCCTGTCGACGTATGAAGAAGAGGAGTACGCGCCGCGCGCCGCGGAGTGCGGCGCGGCCGCCTACATCCCCAAGTCGGCCTTCGGCCCCGACCGGCTGGAAGAGGCGTGGGCCGCCGCGCGCGGCGCCGCCTGAGGCAGGTCTAACCGGCCTCCAGCACCGCAAGCCGGCCCGTCACGGTGGTGCCGGCCCCGGGGACGCTCACGATCTCGAACATCCCTCCGATCGCGTCGAGGCGGTCGGCCATCCCCTGGAGACCGGTGCCGTCACTCATGGCCGCGGTGTCGAATCCGCGCCCGTCGTCCGCCACCTGGAAACGAAGCTCGCCGTCGCTCTGCTGCAGGCGGATCTCGACGGAGGACGCGTCGGCGTACTTCGCGACATTGTTGAGCGCCTCGAGACAACAGAAGTAGACGGCCGACTCGACATCTTGGCGGTAGCGGCCCACACCGTCGGGTTGCACGGTCACGGGAACGGGCGACTTCCTCGCCTGGGCTTCCAACGCGGCTGGAAGACCCTTGTCGGCGAGCAGCGGCGGGTAGATCCCTCGAGCGAGATCGCGGAGGTCCTCCAGCGTCTCCGTCGTCTGGCCCTGCAGCTCCTCCAACATGGCCCTGGCCTTCGCCGGGTCGCGTTCGACGAACCCGGTCGCGAGGCGGAGCTTCACCGAGAGGGCCACGAGCTGTTGCTGCGCGCCGTCGTGGATGTTCCGCTCCAGCGCGCGGGCTCGCTCGTCCTGCGCGCTGACGATCCGGCGGCGCGATTCCCGAAGGTCCTCGATCAGGCGGACGTTCCTGAGCACCAGGCCCGCCTGTGCGGCCATATCGCGCGCGAGCTTCTCCTTCGTCGGGTTCATCGGGTCGTTGGCCGCCACGGAAACGGTGAGCGCACCGAGCAGCTCGCCCTGGTGCCTCACTTCGAATGCAACGTCGTCACCGAAGTCTGGGAGCTCGTCTGCCCGGGCCGGCACGTTCCGGGTCTGCGCGGCATCGAGAGGCCAGGATGCATCCGCCCGCATCTCGTTGCCGATGCGCAGCCAGACCCGAGCCTCCCGCGCGCCGGTCGCTTCACCGAGGAGCTGGGCCATCCGCGGGAGGACGTCCTCCGTTGAGTACGTACCTCCTACGCGTTCGGCGAACTCGGAGAGGACCTCGTACGGGGTCGATCGCTTGCCGTAGACGATCCGATTCGCCCAACGGCGCGCCCGGGACCGCACCAACGTGAACCCGACCGCGAGGAGGGCTGCGACCACGAGCGTCGGCACATCGACGCTGCCTCCCACGCCGATGAACATGAGCGGCGCCAGGAAGACGACGACCCCCAGGACAAGCACGAACCCGGCGACGAGGAGTCCGTACTGCACGGTCTTCCGGACCACGACGTCGAGGTCCCACAGGCCGTGCCGCAGGATCGCGAGGCCGCACACCGCCGGGATGCCGAGGAACACGCCGAAGATGAAGGTGAAGAAGGCGACGCCCGAGGCGACGCTGTCGTCGCTGACGATGCCGGTGGAGAACAGCCCCATGGAGATCAACAAGATGACCCCGAGGAACACACCGAGGAACGCCAGCCATCTGATCTGCTGCCGCTCGAGCTGCGCGGCGCGACGGTAGCGCTGGATCAGGCAGACGACGGACAGCAGCGCACCGACGAACACGAGGAAACCGGCTGCTGTCGTGACCGCCTCCATCGCCGGCTTCCAGGAGATCGGGAACCCGATCGGGTTCGCGACCGGGCGCGGCAGTTCGGCGAACCCGGCGGTGAGGGATCCGGGAGTGAACGCGAACCCGATCAGCGTGATGGCGAAGCCGACCATCATCGCCTTCATGAGCCAGCCCCAGCGGCGGGACAGTGGCCGGCCGGTGGGGAAGATGAGGAAGAGGAACGCGAGCGGACCGAACATCGCGACGAACCCGACCCGCCCGACCCATGCCGACGCGGCGAGGAAAGGCAGGTCCCGCTGCTGGGCCATGACGGCGTACGAGCCCGCCAGGCCACTGATGGACGCGGAGAGCCCGACCCAGGCGAACAACAGGCCGACGCGGTTCGCCGGCTGTCGCGACGTGATCAGTACTCCGACGGTCGAGTACAGGAGCACCGCGAACACGACGAAGGCGTACTCGCCGATGTCGACCGGCGTGCTCGACGCGTCCACGATCAACCACGCGATGAGGAACGCGACCGAGACGCCCCAGATCGTCCAGGCGAGACGCCGCTGATTCATGGGCTTTCCCCACGGACCGGGAGGCGTCCGGCAACGGTCGTGCCGTCGCCGATCGCCGACCTGACCTCGAGCTCGCCGCCGAGCGAGGCGAGGCGGTCGGCGATCCCCTGGAGACCCGTGCCGTGTCCGACGACGCCCGGGTCGAAGCCTCGGCCGTCGTCGCTCACCTCGAACGTAAGGGTGCCGTCGGCCTGAGCGAGCCGCACGGTCACCCTCGACGCGCCCGCGTACTTCGTGATGTTCTGCAGGGCTTCGAGGCAGGAGAAATACACCGCCGCCTCCGTCTCTTCCGGATAGCGGCCGATCCCGTCCGGCTCGACGGCGACCGGGATCGACACCTTCCGAGCCTGCGCGCCCAGCGCCGCGGCGAGGCCCTGGTCGGCGAGCAGCGGCGGGTAGATCCCTCGCGCGAGATCTCGGAGGTTCTCGAGCGCGTCGTTGGCTTCGCTCTTCACCTCGCCGAGCATCGCCACGGCCTTCTGCGCGTCGGCCTGTACGAGGCGTTCGACGAGCCCGACCTTCACGGCCAGCGCGACCAGCTGCTGTTGTGCGCCGTCGTGGATGTTGCGTTCGAGCTTCCTGGCGCGCTCGTCCTGCGCCGTGACGATCCTGCGCCGGGACTCTCGGAGCTCTTCGATGAGGCGCACGTTCCGAAGCACGAGGCCGGTCTGCGAGGCAAGGTCACGGACGATCCGCTCTTTCGACGGATTCATCGGATCGCTCGCGCGCATCTCGAGCGTGAGGGCACCGAGCAGCTCACCTTGGTGGCGGATCTCGACGGCCGTGTCCTCGAAGTCGGGCAGCTCGCCGTCACGAGAAGGCAGCGATCGTGTCCCGATCGCCTCGGCCGGCCAGGCGGCCGCCGGGCGCAGCTCGGAGCCGACCTTGAGCCACACCCTCGCTGCGTCCGCGCCCGTGGCCTGGCCGATCAGCTGCGCCATCCGCGGCAGCACGTCCTCGGTCGAGTACGTCTCGCTCGCCCGTTCGGAGAACTCGGAAAGGACTTCGTAGGGAGACGCTCGACCGCCGTAGACCACGCGATCCGCGATCCTGCGCGCCAGCCGGTACGCCGGGATGACGAGCAGCCCGAACACGACTCCGAACACGACGAGCAGCGGGGGCCGGTCGGAGAGCGACGGCACCAGCGTGCCGCCGAGCAGCAGGGCGCCGACGCCCACGAGGGCGAGCAGCAGCAGGACCAGGATCGCGAACACGATCGTCTTCTTGATCACGAGGTCGAGGTCGTAGAGGCGGTACTTCAGGACCGCGACACCCATCGCCGCCGGCACGCCCACGCCGATGAGCGAGAAGATCACGCCGAAGAACACCTCTGGACCGATGGATCGGTCGAATCGCTCTCCGAAGACGATCACGGCCGCGGCGGCAAGCAGGAGGGATGCGACCACCGCGACGGCGATGAAGGCGAGCCATCGGATCTGTTGCCTCGATTCGCCCTCCGAGCGGCGGAAGCGCAGCACGAGCGACGCGATCGAGACCGGCACCGAGGCGAGCAGAACGATCCATCCGATCCCACCGGTGATCTCGACGATCGGACGGATCGCCTCGAGCCCGAAGGGGTTATCGACCGCGAACCCGGTCTCGACCTCGAGCGTTCCCGGACCCAACGCCGTTCCCACCGATGCGACGGATGCGGCCGCCACCACGATCCATGGCACTTTCCGCCAGCGGGGGCTGAGGACACGGCCCGAGGGATACAGCTGGGCGAGAACCAGAAGCGCGCAGAACGCGACGGCGTAGTCCCAGGTCCCGAACCAGGCGGCGACCGCACCGAACGGGAGGACGCCGGGATCGATCTCCAGGGTGTACTTGGCGTAGGTCTCCGTCGCCTGTGCGAGGGCGAAGGCAAGACCGACCGTCAACATGATCCAGCCCATCGGGTTCCTCGTGTTCCTCGAGGCGAGGATCGCCCCGACGGTCGAGTAGCCCAGGATGGTGAGGAGGACCACAGGCAGGAACACGAGGGTGTCCGTCGAAGCCTGGTCGCCGGGTCCGCCGATGACGTAGAGCGTGATCGCCGCGAGCACCAGGAGCACCGCGAGCGCGCAGAGCAGCCACGGCCAGCGCGATCTGGGCTGATCGAGCCGGGCCTGCGTCGCCGGCAAGCTCACGTGATCGCCTTCGGTCCGTCCATATCGAACCGAATCGTCCCACCCGGCGCTCCGCGGGCCAATGGGGCCGACCTGCGGTTCCGCGTCCTCGAACACCCCTCGGACCGGGGTGCTGGCACCCTGCCGAACTCGGCATGCGGGCGCCGTCGTCGGGCTCGGGTCGGCGGCGTAGCGTCGCGGTGACGAACGAAGGAGGCCCACGATGACAACGATCCTGGTGGGAACAGACACCTCGGCGGCCGCGGATCTCGCGGTCGAGGACGCGGCGCGACTCGCGCGCGAGCGCGGCGCCGAGCTGCTGGTGCTGTATGTGAAGCCGGAGGGCGACATCCGGGCGGTCGTCGACCCGGACCGGGCGGCAGATCCGCGAGCGCACCTGCAGCGACTGGCCGCGCGCTTCCCGGGAACATCGGTCAAGACTCGGATCGAGGACGGGGACGCGGCGTCTCGGATCTGCGATGTCGCGGCGGAGGTCATGGCCGAGACGATCGTGCTCGGGAACCGGGGGACCCAGGGATCCCGGTGGCACGTCCGCGAAAGCGTTCCCAACCTCGTGCTCCGGCACGCCCCCTGCAGCGTCTACATCGTCGATACGCGGAAAGCGCAGTGACGATGCACGGTGGCCGGTTGCGGGCGCGACGAGTGGCCGCGCTACGACTGATCGCGGAGGAAGGCGAGCACCGCCATCACCCGGCGGTGCACGTCGGGCTCCTCGGTCAGTCCCAGCTTGTGGAACAGCGAGTTGATGTGCTTCTCGACCGCGCGCTCGGTGAGGAAGAGCGACTTCGCGATGGCGGCGTTGTTCTGCCCCTGGGCCATGTGGCCGAGCACCTCGCGCTCCCGGTCGGTCAGCCTGGCGAGCGGCGAATGCGCGAGGTGCTCCTTCGCGGCGACGAGCGCCTCGACGATCTTCGGGATCGAGGACGCTGCCACCGCGGGCCACCTCCGTCAGCGCCCGCACCAGCTCCTCGACGTCGGCCACGCGCTCCTTCAACAGGTAGCCGAGGCCGGCCGCTCCGTCCTTCAGCAGGTCGTACGCGTATTCCTCCTCCGCGAACTGCGACAGCACGACGACCCCGATGTCCGGGTGCGACGCGCGGATCTGCTTGGCACCCCGGATCCCCTCGTCGGTCCCGCTGGGCGGCATCCGGATATCGGTGAGCACGGCGTCGGGTCCGTGCTCGTCGACCGCGGAGAGCAGCTCATCGAGGCTTGCCGCCGTGCCCACGATCTCGACCTCGTCGGCGGTCGCGAGGAGGGCGGCGGTTCCTTCCCGCACGAGGTAGTTATCCTCGGCGAAGACCACCCGCAGCGGCATGCGCGGATGGTACACGCGAGGAAGTTGGGGGCGGTTGCGTGACGATCAGAGTGGTGCTCGGGGAGGACAACGTCCTCGTGCGTGAGGGCGTCCGGGCGCTCCTGAACTCCTATGACGACATCGAGGTCGTCGGGGTCGCGGAGGATGCACCGACACTCCTGGCGACGGCGGCGGAGCACAGCCCCGACGTCGTCGTGACCGACATCAAGATGCCGCCCTCCTTCCAGCTCGAGGGGATCGACTGCGCCCACGCGATCCGCGAGCGTCACCCGGATACGGGCGTGGTGGTGCTTTCGGCGCACGACGACGAGGAGTACGCGATCGCGCTGCTCGGCAAGGGACACAGCGGGCTCGCGTACCTGCTGAAGGACCGGATCGCGCAGGGCGACGAGCTCGCCCGTGCGATCCGGGAAGTGCAGAGCGGCGGGAGCGTCGTCGATCCCACGATCGCCGAACGTCTGTCGGGGCGGGCCGAGTCCCAGGAGGAGGACCGCATCGTGCTCGACATGATGGCTCAGGGTCTCGGCTACGAGGCGATGGCGGCCGCCCTGGGCACGACCCAAGAGGCCGTGGACGGGCGCGTGACGATGCTCTTCCGGCGGATGGCCGGTGACGGCGGAGCCGGCACCGGCCTGCTGGGGGAGTTCAAGAAGCTGCACGCGGCGGTCGTCGAGCAGTCGGCCACGGCGACGTCGCTCAAGTCCTACGTGCCGTCGCAGTTCGTGGACGCGCTGGCTCGCGGCGGTGACGCCGCGAGCCAGCGCGAGCTCGAGGTGACCGTCCTGTTCAGCGACATCCGTGGCTTCTCCACGATCGCGGAGCGACTCACGGCTCGGGAGATCGGCGAGATCGTCGGACGTCACCTCGGCGCGATGGCCGAGGTGATCTCCGAGCACGGCGGCACGATCGACAAGTTCCAGGGCGACGCCGTGATGGCCGTCTTCGGTGCTCCGGAGCCGTCTTCGGATCATGCCGAGCGGGCGCTGCAGTGCGCGCTCGCCATGCAGGATCGCCAGCGCGAGCTCAACTCGATGGGGTGGGGGACCGAGGCGGTCGACGGACTTCACGTCGGGATCGGGCTGAACACCGGGATCGTCATGGCCGGCGCGATCGGCGGCGGCGGCCGACTCGAGTACACGGTGATCGGCGACGCCGTCAACGTCGCGCAGCGTCTCCAATCCGAGGCCAAGGGCGGCGAGGTCGTCGCCGCGGCCTCGACCGTCTCAGCGGCGCCCTCGGTCGCCGCCGAGTCGATCGGTCCCCGTCTCGTCAAAGGCCGCGAAGAGCCTGTTGAAGTCTTCCGGATCCTGGGGGGCGGCGCGTGATGGCCGCGACTACGGCGACACCGACGTCGCGGCCGTCTCGATGGCCCTGGATCGTGCTCTGGGTCACGGCTGGCTTCGCGGCGATCGGCCTGGTCCTCGTGTCACTGAACGGATGACTCGCTCCTCGGCGATTCCACGAACTTCACCGCGTTCATGGGGATGGGCGTCGTCGGCGCCCTGAGCTTGAGCCGGGCACCGGACAATCGGATCGGATGGCTGCTCCTCTGGGTCGCGATCACGGTGGGCGCGGCCTTCACGACCGGCGAGGCGTCGATCTACGCGGCCACACAAGGCGAGCCCGCTCTCGCGTCGTGGCTCGCCTGGCCGGGCAACGCGCTCTGGGCCCTCGGGCTCTTCCCGCTGTTGATCCTCCTCCCCCTGGTCTTCCCCAACGGAGAGCTGCCGTCACCTCGCTGGCGGTGGCTCGCCTGGGCGGGTGTCGGCATCTCGATCCTCGCGTTCGTCACGATCGGGTTCGGGACAGCCACGTTCGAGCTCGGTGACGTCGGTCCAACGATCACGGTCGCGAACCCACTGCATATCCCCGGGCTGGAGATCGAATCCATCGGGAACGTGCTCTGGCCGGTGCTCCTCGGCCTCTTCGCGGCGGCGGCCACGTCGATGGTCATCCGATTCCGCCGGTCGAGCGGCGTCGAGCGACAGCAGCTCAAATGGTTCGCGTTCGCGGTCGTCGTGCTCGCCACCTACTTCGTGATCAGCGCGATCCTCGAGGGCCTCGGCATCTCGGAGGGAGGTGTGGGCGAGTTCATCTCGGGCCTGGCCTTCCTCGGAATCCCTTTGACCGTCGGGATCGCGATCTTGCAGTACCGCCTGTGGGACCTGGATGTCGTGGTGAAGAAGGCGCTCGTCGCCGGAGCACTCGTGGTGTTGGCACTCGCGGTGTACGGGGGCGCGGTCGCGTTGTTCGGCGTTGCGGCCGCCGACCGCCAAAGTCCCGGATCCCTGTTCGTCATCGCGCTCCTGCTCGGGATCGCCTTCCGACCCGTCATGCGCATCGCCCGCAAGGTGGTCGATCGGTTCGTCTACGGCCGGCGTGCCACGCCGTACGAGGTGCTGACGGAGTTCTCCGAGCGCGTGGGGACGTCCTACGCGACCGAGGACGTGCTGCCTCGGATGGCCCAGGTACTCGGCGAGGGCGCCGGCGCGGAGGTGGCCCGCGTGTGGTTACGGGCTGGACGCGAGCTTCGCCAGGCGGCCGCCTGGCCTGAAGACGCGACCGTCATCGGTGCTGTCCCCACCACCGACGGGGAGGTGTGGAGCGTCCCGGGCGAAACTGCCGTCGAGGTCCGCGATCGCGGGGAGCTCCTCGGGGCGCTTTCGGTTCGCATGCCGGCTGCCGACCCGATGAATCCCACGAAGGAGAAGTTGGTCCGCGACCTCGCCGCCCAGGCGGGCCTCGTGCTTCGCAACGTCCGTCTCGTGGAGGACCTCCGGGCTTCACGCCAGCGTCTGGTCGCTGCGCAGGACGAGGAGCGGCGTCGCCTGGAGCGCAACATCCATGACGGCGCCCAGCAGCAGCTCGTCGCGCTCGCCGTCAAGGCTCGGCTCGCCCGGCAACTGACGGAGCGCGATCCGGCGAAGACCGCGGAGATGCTCATCCAGATCGAGACGGAGACCCAGACGGCGCTGGAAGACCTGAGGGATCTCGCCCGTGGCATCTATCCTCCGCTGCTCGCCGATCGTGGTTTGGTCGCAGCCCTCGAGGCGCAGTCAAGGAAGGCTGCCGTCCCCGTGAGCGTGGAGGCGGACGCGGTGGGCCGTTACTCCGTCGACGTGGAGGCCACCGTCTACTTCTGCGCCCTCGAGGCGCTCCAGAACGTTGCCAAGTACGCCGACGCGGATCGCACCGTGATCCATCTGTCGCAATCGAACGGCAGCCTTTCGTTCGAGGTCGTCGACGAGGGCCGCGGCTTCGACCCGGACGCCGTGGCCACCGGCTCCGGCCTCCAGGGCATGGCCGACCGGCTCGCAGCCGTGGGAGGCTCTCTCGAGATCCGGTCGGCACCCGGCCGCGGCACCACGGTAGCGGGCCGGGTGCCGGTCACGGCTGCCTGATCTCGGAAGGGAACGATCGAGGAGATGGGATCCACCTACACACCGGACGTATCTCGGGGGCGGCTGGCCTTCCGCCTCGTCGGCTGGATCTTCGGAGTGCTCACGATCGGGTACTCGCTGTTCCTCGTCCTGTTGTCGATCGTGTCCGGCGATCTCTCCGACACGATCCATCGTTTCCACTACCTCGCGGGTCTCGCCGGCGGGGGACTGATCGGCGTGTTCTCGATCGCCCTGGTCAGTGCGACCGGGCTGGACGTCTGCCTTCCACGTCCTCGTCGCCCAGGCGATCGCGTGGACGATCGGCGGGTTGATGGGTGGTGACTTCCTGACCGGCTTCTACGTCTCCGGTCCGATCGGGGTGATCGTCTTGCTGCTGCTGCATCCAGATCCCCGGTCGCTCCTCCGGCTCCCCGGACACCCGAGCATCGCGCTGATGACCTATGCCGTGATCGCGACGATGCCGGCCTGGATCTACGCGGTGACCGAGGCGGAGCTCCAGCACGGACCGGCCGCGGACCCGCACGTCCAGATGCACCACTGGTCGGGTGTCGCCGTGGCCGCGCTCTCGATCGCAGGTGCCGGGATCGCGACGTCTCTGCGCGGCGTCGGTTGGGAGTTCGCGGGCACGGCGGCGTCGATCGCGGCGGTCCTCTTCGGTGTGGCCGGCCTCGTGTTCGCCGGCTACGCGGGCGCGCCGCCGAACGGGTGGTCGTGGCTGGCGGTCGCCGCCGGCATCGGATTCTGGCTCCTCGCCCGTGTCGAAGCGGCGCGGGAGGCATCCACCGGGTGACGTCTCAGGGACGGTCCCCTTTCCGTCGCTTCGAGCGGTGGCTCGTCGGCGTCTTCATGGCCGTGCTCGTGTTCGTGCTGGAGCGTCTCGTGATGCGCCAGATCAAGAAGAAGGAACAGGCGAGGCCGGAGTCGACGGCCGCCGCCGTCACCGTGGGGGAGGAGTAGGCCGTGCATCGATGGTGGGTGTTCCTTCACATCGCCGGCGTGTTCGGCTTCCTGATGGCGCACGGCGTTTCGGCGTACGTGACGCTGCGGCTCCCGAGGGAGCGCGACCCGGCGCGGGTGAGCCATCTGCTCGAGCTCTCGGCGTCCTCGGTCGGGTTCATGTGGAACTCGATCGGCCTCCTCTTGCTGGGAGGGATCCTGGCCGGGTTCACGGGTCACTTCTGGGGGCAGGCGTGGATCTGGGCGGCGATCGTGATCCTCGTCGCGGTCATCGCCGCGATGTACGCCATGGGAACCACATGGGCCAAGCGGCTGCGGACGATCTCCGCTGCGAAGGTGGGGGGAACCGAGGCGGTCTCCCAGGAGCAGTTCGAGGAGATCCTCCATTCGAAGCGGCCGTACACGATCGCGGCGGTCGGCTTCGTCGGCCTACTCGCGATCCTCTGGCTGATGATCTTCAAGCCGACGCTCGGGTTCGGTGGGACGGAAGCCGAGTGTTCCCCTACGCCGGACGCGGCCGTCACGGTGTGCGCGTTCGACGACCAGAGCTTCTCGAGCGATCGCCTGACCGCGCCGGCCGGCGAGGCGTTCGGGCTGGTCTTCGATAACGAAGACGATGGCGTGCCGCACAACGTGGCGATCTACACGGACGACTCCGCGGCGGAGTCGCTGTTCGTCGGCGACCTCGTCGACGGCCCCGAGACCGTGACCTATGACGTGCCGGCGCTCGATCCCGGCTCGTACTACTTCCGATGTGACGTCCATCCGCAGATGAACGGCACTCTGGAGGCGGCGGCCTAGATGTCCTACCGGAAGATCGTCGTCGGCACCGACGGCTCACCGACCGCGTCGGTCGCCGTCGAGGTGGCGCAGAAGCTCGCGAAACGTCTCCACGGCACCCTCGTGCTCGTCGGGGCGCTCGACGCCTTCGGCATCTCGCGGCAGCCGCTCCAGACCGCCCTCTACGAGGCGGCGGAGGCGGCGCGTGCGAAGAAGGTCGATGCGATCGCGGAATTGATCGAGGGGACACCCGGGGAATCCATCCTCGCGGCCGCGATCAAGCACGGAGCCGACCTGATCGTCGTCGGCAACCGCGGCATGGGGCAGGCGACCCGGTTCCGACTCGGCAGCGTGCCCGACTGGATCGCGCATGACGCGCCCTGCGACCTCCTGATCGTGGACACCACCGGCCGCGCCGGTCCGCGAGATCCCGCCCCGCCGTACATGCGGATCCTGGCGGGGACGGACGGCTCGGGGACGGCGACCGAAGCCGTCCGCAAGGCCTACACGCTCGCCTCCGTCTACGCCGGCACGGTCACGCTCGTCCATGTGGGCGATCCACTGGTCGGCGCCATCAAGCTCGAGGAGGTCGCCTCGACCCGACCCGAGGACGTCACGGTCGAGAAGCGGACCGTCGAAGGAGACCCCGCCCAGCGGATCTGCGAGCTGGCCGAGTCGGAAGATGTGCAGCTCGTGGTGGTCGGGAACAAGGGGATGTCGGGCGTTCGACGGTTCCTGGGATCCGTGCCCAACAAGGTCGCCCACGAGGTGCCCTCGGACGTCTTGATCGTGAAGACCGTGGACCGTTCGGTGGACGATCTCGTGGCCGGCCACGGGGGATTGGTGAGCGTCGACGGTCAGCAGCTCGCCGTCTATCGCGACGAGGGAGGCCAGACGTACGAGCTCTCGTCTCGTTGCACGCACATGGGCTGCACGGTCGACTGGAACGACTCCGCCAAGACCTGGGACTGTCCGTGCCACGGTTCGAGGTTCGGCTTCGACGGATCGGTGGTCCGCGGCCCCGCGGCCGAGCCACTGGAACGCGTGGGAGGCACGGCTCCGGCTGAAGAACGAGCGGCGACGGAAGGCGCGGAGGTGTCCGCCTCGCCATCTCCCGCGCCGTCTGCCGGCCGGGACACCCATCCTGGCGCGAAGAAGGAACGATATGTCGTCGTGGGCGCGAGCCTCACCGGAGCCACGGCTGCCGCGACCCTTCGTGAGGAAGGCTTCGACGGCGAGGTCGTGCTGATCGGGTCGGAGCCAACGTTCCCCTACGAGCGGCCGCCGCTCTCGAAGTCGTTCCTCCGAGGTGAGTCGACGATCCAGGAGGCCATGGTCCGGCCCGAAGCGTTCTACGCCGACAACCGCATCGAGACACGGTTCGGAACGACGGTCGTCGCCGTGGACGGCGCCGGGAAGACGATCACGGTCGCGGGCGGCGATCCCGTGTCCTTCGACAAGCTCCTGATCGCGACCGGTGCGCGCAACCGGCGCTTCCCGATCCCGGGGATCGACCTCGCAGGGGTCCTCGACCTGCGGACGCTCGGCGATGCGGCCGCGATCCGCGCGGAGATGCTGCCGGGCCGTCGGGTCGTGATGGCGGGGATGGGGTTCATCGGCTCCGAGGTGACGGCATCGCTCCGGCAGCGAGGCCTCGAGGTTCACGTCGTCGCAGGCGGGAAGGCGCCCCTCGACCGGGTACTGGGCGAGGACGTGGGTCGCGTGATCGAAGGCATCCATCGTGATCACGGTGTCGAGATGACGTTCGATGATCAGGTGGCGAGCTTCGAAGGGGACGGCCGCCGTCCGGACGGTGAGATCGGCGAGCGGTCTCAGCCTGTCGTGCGACTTCGCCGTGCTCGGCCTCGGTGTGGAGCCGGTGGTCGGCTTCCTCGATGGATCGGGGATCGAGGTGGACGACGGCGTCGTGGTGGACGAGCACTGCCGGGCAAGCGTCGACGGCGTCTTCGCCGCCGGCGACGTCGCCAACCACTACCACCCGATCTACGGGCGCCGGATCCGGGTCGAGCACTGGGACAACGCGCGGCGTCAGGGGCGTGCCGCGGCCCTGAACATGCTCGGCCGCGACACGCCGTACGAGGAGATCCACTGGTTCTGGTCGGATCAGTACGAGCACACCATCCAGTACGCCGGGTATCACCGGGAGTGGGACGACCTGGTGATCCGCGGGAGCCTGGAGTCGCGGAGCTTCGCCGCTTTCTACATGCTCGACGGCCGGGTCCAGGCCGTGGTCTCCGTGGACCGTCCCGCCGACGTCCAGGATGCGATGGGCATCATCCGGTCGGGCGGCCTGGCCGACCCCGCGAAGCTCCGCGACGAGGCCGTGGAGCTCGTCTCATTAGGATGATCGGGAGGAGATGAGATGACGAGCGATGTCGAGGCCCTCCGCAAGGTCCGCTTCTTCGAGGAGCTGACGGACGACGATCTCTCGCGTGTCGCCAAGGTCGGTCAGCGACGCAGCTACGCGGCCGGCGACGCGCTCGTCGAGCGCGACTCCGACCGCGGCGGCCTCTTCGTGATCCTGTCGGGTGCCGCGCAGGTCGAGGTCGGCGGCGCCGTCCACGACCTCGCGCCCGGAGACTTCTTCGGCGAGATGGCGTTGCTCGGACACACGCGCCGGTCCGCGAGCGTCACGGCGGCGGAGCCGGTGGAGGCCTTGGTGATCGAGACGATCTACTTCGACCCGTTCCTGATCCAGAACCCGAGCGTCGCGGTCGCGATCCTCCACGGCGTCGTCGAGCGACTGCGCGAGGTCCAGGAGCGCGTCGACAGCGCCGGCTCCGCCTAGCGGCTGCGGTTGTTGAAGAGGTCCAGGAGCAACCCGAACGTCAGCACGCCGCCGACGATGCCGAACGTGATCGGAACCCAACCGGGCACCCGCGCCGACATCGCGGTCAGCCCGCTCGCGAGGATCGCCGCGCCCGCCGTGAGACCGAGCGCGAGCTGGCGCCCGGCCCGGCGCACCGTGGCCTCGAGCGGCGCCGCCCGGAAGTTGATCTCCATCTTCTGACCGGGCCGGGCGCCGATCATCCGCTCGATCGCCTCGACGACACGCATCGCGCGCACCTTCAGCTTCTGCGACTGGTAGAAGACCGCCTTCGGATCGATCCGCCCGGCCATCCCGCGCAGCAGGCTGCGCATCAGGAACTTGCCGGCCACTTCGAAGGGATCCAGGTCGGGATCGAGTTGCGCGGTCGCGAGCTGCATCTGCGCGAGGGCCTTGCCGGTGAGCGCCAGCGATGCGGGCAGCGGCACGCCGAAACGGAGCGAGATCTCCGTCATCTCCTGGAGGATCGGACCGAGTTGGATGTCCTTCAGGGAGGACGTCCGGTATCGAGCCATGAGCCCCCCGATCTCCGACTGGAATTTGTCCACGTCGAGGTCGCTGCGCTCGATCGCGTTCGCCAGCATCAGCGTGACGTCCGTCAGGAATCCGACGTCCTCCTGAGAGAACGCCATCAGGAGGAGCATCAGGTGTTCGCGCATGTCGGCGCCGACTTCGCCGACCATCCCGAGGTCGAGGAAGTACAGGCGCTCCTCCAGCGGCTGCCACATCAGGTTCCCTGGATGCGGGTCGGCGTGGAAGAACCCGTCGACCATGATCTGCTTGTAGAAGGACTCGAGCAGCTGACGGGCAGCCTCCTGTCTCGGCGCGCCTTCAGGAGCCGAGTCGAGCGGGCCCCCACCCACGTCGTGCATCACCAGGAGCCGCGAGGTGGACAGGTCACGGTGCACCGCCGGCACGGCGAGCCTCGGGAAGGGTTCGAGCACCTCACCGATCCGCTGCATGTTCGAGGCTTCCTGTCGGAAGTCCAGCTCTCGCTGGAGCGAGTCCGACAGGTGCTGGAAGACCGCTTCCATGTCGATGACGAGTTTCAGACCGGGGCGTTTCGATGCCTTCTCCGCGAAGACCTCCAACAGCGCGAGGTCCTGCTCGATCAGCTCCCGCGCATCGGGTCGCTGGATCTTGATCACGACCTTCTCTCCCGTCGCGAGCGACGCCCGGTGAACCTGGGCGATCGTTCCGGCCGCGAGCGGGTGCGGTTCGATCGTCTCGAAGACGTCCTCCCAGGGGACGCCGAGCTCTTGCTCCATCACCGAAACGACCTGTGCCTCGCTGAGCGGGGGCACGTTGTCCTGCAAGGTCGCGAGCTCTTCGATGAACTCAGACGGGAGCAGGTCCGGCCGCGTCGAAAGGATCTGACCGAGCTTGCAGAACGTGGGACCGAGCTCCTCCAATGCCGTACGGAGTCGTTTGGCCTGGCGTCGCCGGCCCACGATGCCCTCCTCGTCGGGTCGGCCGAAGAGCTCCCGCAGGCCGTGCTTCGCGAAGACGACGCCGATCTTCGTGCCGCGGGCGACCAGATGCGGCCGGGTCACCGGTTCCGCGTGGGATGAACGGATCGCGGTGGCGGAGGACGGGTTCCGCACCGCGGTCGTCTGGCCGTTCGTGGTGTTCACGATGATCACCGTGCAGCGCGCGTTGTGGCTGATCCGGTTCGGCACGTTCCCGAGGAGGAATTCCTTGCGGCCCGCCATCCCTGCGTTCCCGACGATCAGGACGTCGACCGCCTGGTCCTCGGAGGAGCGCACGATCGCCATCGCGGGGTCGTCGTCGATCACCACATGCGCGTGTCCCCGCTCGCCCGCGAGTTGTGTCGTATAGACCTGGAGCTCGTCGGCGGCGCTGTGCGCCCGCGTCGCTTCGGCCGCGCCGTACTCCGTGTCGGCCGGGTGCTGGGGGACGACCACCTGCACGACGTGGAGCTCGGCGCCGAACCGCTCGGCGAACGAGGCAGCCCACTCGACCGCTCTCGTGGCGGTTTCGGATCGATCGGTGCCCACCATCACCCGGCGGACCGGGCCCACGGCGTCGGTGTCGATGGATGCCATCCGCGCATCATGGCGCCTCGGGTGGTTCGCAGCCAATGGTGAGGGCCGGCGAACCGTGGGTGATGCCAGCACTCATACCGGCCGCGACCTGGGCCGTTGGTATCCTGCCTCGTTCGCCGGAGTAGCTCAGTGGCAGAGCAACCGCCTCGTAAGTGGTAGGTCATGGGTTCGAATCCCATCTCCGGCTCGGCTGCCGTCACGGGCGCCGGCGAAAGTTGCAGGAGGAGGTCACAGGTTGGGAGAATCGCCGCGAATGAGGGCCCTCCGAGCGATCATGTCTGCCGCCGCCCTCGTGATGCTCCTCCCTGCCACCGCCGCTCTCGCCCAGACCCCGGTCGACCCTTCCGTCACTCCCGAGATCAACACGGGCGGCTGGGTCCACGGGATGGCGATCCTGTTCGGTGCGATCGGACTCCTCGTGCTCTTGATGCTGGTGGCCGCCTACATCCGCTACGCGCCGCGCTTCTCCACTGACGAGTCGACCCTGAAGGTCGTGCGCGCCGACCGGGTTCGCCCCGGCGAGGAGCTCCCGCGCCGCACCGTGGACATCAAGGCGGCGGCTCCGATGGTGGTGGCCCCACCGCCCTTGCCGCAGCCCGCCGGTGTCGCGGCCTCCGCGCCGGCGGCCGCTGCCGCCGCCGCGCCCGCGCCAGCTGCGGCTGCTCCGGCTCCCGCGCCCGCCCAGGCGGCTGAGGCGCCGTCGACCGAGGCGCCGCCGGAAGCGCCCGCGAGCGAGGAGGCCCCTGCGGAAGCGGCCCAAGCTCAGCCGGCACCCGCCGATGCCCCCCCGGCCGCGGCACCTCCCCCGGCCGAGCGGGTCGAGGTCGCATTGGACCAGGAGGTTTTCGACCAGACATTGAAGGAGCTGCTCGACAAGGGGACCGACAAGCGCGTCGCGGAGGGGCAGGCTCGTCGCGCCGCGATGATCGCGGCGCGCAAGAAGGCCGCCGGCGAGGCCTAGCCTCCCGAAGCGCGTAGCCTGTCGAGATGGACGCAACCCAGGTCGACTGGTCCATGGGATCCGAGGCCGCTCGTCTGGCGGACTGGGACGCCGCTCTCGCGATCGGCCGACGAGTCGCCGGTCCCGGTGTCCGCGTCCCGCCCGCCGAGCGAGCACGCATGCGGGAGGACTTCGCGGAGCTCGTCTCGTTCGCCGAGGAGCGGATCACCGGATTCACCGCGCTCGATCCCGGTGGGTTCCGATCACGAGCCTGGGTGATGGGTCGGGGCGATTGGATCCGCGCGAATCTCGCCGGCCTCCAGCGGATGCTGGAGCCGTTGGCGGGCCGGATCTTGGCCAAGCAGTCCGGTCACGGCACGATCCGACGGAAGGCGCTCGGCGCCCAGGCCGGCGGGCTCCTCGGCTACGTCTCGAGGCGGGTGCTGGGGCAATACGACGCCTTCCTCCCACCGGATGACGAGGGACTCCTGTACTTCGTCGGGCCCAACGTGGCCGAGGTGGAGCAGCGCTTCTCGCTCCCGCCCCGCGACTTCCGTTTGTGGATCGCCGTCCACGAGGTGACACACCGCGTCCAGTTCGGAGCCGCGCCCTGGCTCCGAGGTCACATCCGCGCGCAGGTGGATCGCTATCTCGGCACGATCTCCCTCGAGTCGATGGACTTCGGGCAGCAGCTCCGACGAGCGATCGAGGAGGCGCGCGCCGGGGCCGACCTTCGAGGGATGGGCGGGCTCTTCCTCCTGCTGAACGACGAGCAACGCGACATCGTCCGCCACGTCCAGGGCGTGATGTCCCTCCTCGAGGGCCACGCATCGTTCGTGATGAACGAGGTCGCCCAGGATCACGTCAAGGACCTGGCGCGGATGCGGAAAGCGCTGGCGGACCGGAGGCAGCGGGCGGGGAGCCTCGAGCGGTCCTTCCAGCGCGCGATCGGGTTCGACAAGAAGATCGAGCAATACGACGCCGGCGAGCGATTCGTCCGAGAGGTCGTCGCCCACTCGGGCATGGACGGGTTCAACCGCGCGTGGCTCGCGCCGGAAGGGCTTCCGACCGTGGAGGAGATCGAAGAGCCCGCCCGCTGGATCGCGCGCGTCGCCGGGAGCTGAGATGCCTCGCCGGCCTCCGGCGGTCGCCAGGGTGCTGGAGCGGGTCACCAAGACGGTCCGCGAGCACGAGATGTTCGGCCCCGGTGACCTCGTGCTCGTTGCGTGCAGCGGCGGCCCGGACTCCGTCTGTCTGCTCTATTCGTTGTGGCACCTCCGGCGCCTGTTCAAGATCCGGCTGGCGGTCTTCCACTTCGATCACAAGCTGCGGCCCGATTCTGCGAAGGACGCCGCGTATGTTCGGAACCTCGCCGAACGCTTGATGCTCCCGGTCTATCTCCGAACGGCCGAGGACGGACCGAGCAAGGGAGTGTCCGTCGAGGCGTGGGCCACCGTGGCTCGGATGAGCGCCGCGAACGACGTTCGTCGCGAGATCGGCGGCAAGCGCAACCGCGGAGGGGCACACCCTCGACGATCAGGCCGAGACGGTCTTGCTCAACCTGATCCGTGGCTCCGGTCTCGAGGGGATCGCGGGGATCGATCCTGGCCACCGGAACCGCGCGCTCGTGCAACCTCTCTTCGATGTCGAACGAGCAGATGTGGAGGCGTTCTGCCGGGCGATCCATCTCAGGCCTCGGCGCGATCCGATGAACGAGGATCGCCGCTATCTACGGGCCGCGATCCGGCACGAGGTCATGCCGGTCTTGGAGCGCGAGACGGGCCGAGGCGTCACCCGGTCGATCGCGAGGACGGCAGACCTGCTTCGTGGCGACCGCGATGAGCTGTTCGCCGCCGCGGTACGGGCACTCGAGGGCGTCGGCGATGGCGTCCGGGGAACGGATATTCGGCTCAAGGCCACCGAACTCCTCGCGTTGCCCCGATCGGTCGCCTCGCGCGTGATCCGGCTTGCCGCGTACAACATCCTTTCGACCGACTCGGCATCGCCGTGGACGAAAGAGGCGATCGGATCGATCCTCGATCTCGCGAACGGCCGGCCCGGCCGGAGGCGGGATCTCCCGAACGGCTTGAAAGCGATCCGCGAGAAGGAGTACGTTCGCGTTTCTCGTTCTTCCCCGCCTTCCCCGGAGAGCTGATGGGTTGCTCGATGCCGAAGGGGGAGCGATGACCGCGGTCTCTACACTGACCGACTACGTGCAGGCCTATGAACCCGACATCGAACGCGTTCTGATCTCCTCCGAGGAGATCCAGGGCAAGCTCGCGGAGATGGGCGAGCAGATCTCTGCCGACTACCAGGGCAAGTCGTTGCTGCTCGTGGGGGTGTTGAAGGGCGCGTTCGTGGTCATGGCCGACCTCGCCCGTTACGTCCGGTTGCCGCTCGAGTTCGACTTCATGGCGGTCTCGTCCTATGGGGCCGCCACCAAGACCTCGGGGGTCGTGCGGATCCTGAAGGACCTTGACCACGATCTCGACGGGATGGACGTGCTCCTCGTCGAAGACATCGTCGACTCGGGACTCACGCTCAAATACCTGTTGAAGAACCTCGCGGCGCGCAAGCCGGCATCGCTCGAAGTCGCGGCGCTGCTTCGGAAGACGGGGATCCAGAAGGTTCCCCTCGACATCCGGTACGTGGGCTTCGACATCCCGCCGGACTTCGTGGTCGGCTACGGCCTGGACTTCGCGGAGCGGTACCGGAACCTGCCCTACATCGCGACCCTGAAGCCCGAGGCCTACGGCGGCTAGCGGAACCAGGCCGCACGTACCGCCCGTCCAAGCGAACGTGAAACGGTTCGCCGTTGTTCTCGTCGCCGTCGCCCTCGCCTCCTGCGGAGGCGAGGGCGCCGGCGACGGGACCTCAGGCATCCGTGGGCAGGCGCTCGCCGGCCCACAGTGTCCCGTCGAGACGCAGGCTTCTCCCTGTCCCCCCGTCCCGTACGAGGGGACCGTGATCGCGACCGATGTGGAGAGCGGCGCCGAGTACACGGTCGATACCGGCGCGGATGGTCGCTTCGAGCTTTCGCTCGAGCCGGGCTCATATGAGGTGTCGATCGTCTCCGAGACCTCGCCTCCGTTCGCGAAGCCCCAGACCGTGACGGTCGAGCCCGACTCGTTCACCGAGATCACCGTTTCCGTCGACACCGGCATCCGGTAGCGACGGCCTCCGGAACGGGGGCTGGTGCTACGCTGACTGCGGGCTCGGGCGCACCATATGCCGGGGCCCATTGCGTCCCCAGGATCGCGCTCCAGGGAAGAGGCCGGTTTGTCCCAACAAGAACCCCCGCTCCGACGACTCGCCCGCACCCCCACCATCTGGATCGTGCTCGCGACCGTGTTGTTCTTCGGCGTGCTCTCCGTCATGACCCGGCCCGAGCCCGGGAAGACGATCAAGCTGAGTGCATACCTGAACCTGGTCGACGAGGGGAAGGTCAGCGATGCGCCTCGTCCTCGAGGGCGACCAGCAGATCCAAGGGAAGCTCGACGACGGCACGGACTACGTGGTCACGTTCCTCGCCGAGAGCGCCGACGAGATCACGACCCAACTCCAAGACGCGGGTGTGCCGACGGAAGTCAAGCCTCAGAAGCCAAGTGAGCTCGTCTGGGCTCCTGTACTACGTCCTCCCCATCCTTCTGCTCGCCGGACTGTTCCTCTGGATGATGAACCGGGCGCAGGGCGGCGGGGGGCGCGTGATGCAGTTCGGCCGCAGCCGTCACAAGACCGTCGGGAAGGATCAGCCCAAGACCACGTTCAAGGACGTGGCGGGCGTGGACGAGGCGATCGAGGAGTTGGAGGAGGTCAAGGAGTACCTCCAGCACCCGGCCAAGTTCCAGGCGATGGGCGCGAAGATCCCGCGCGGCGTGCTGTTGTTCGGTCCCCCCGGCACGGGCAAGACCCTCCTCGCGCGGGCGGTCGCGGGAGAGGCCGGCGTTCCCTTCTTCTCCATCAGTGGCTCCGATTTCGTCGAGATGTTCGTGGGTGTCGGCGCCGCCCGGGTGCGTGACCTCTTCGAGCAGGCGAAGGCGAGCGCACCGGCGATCGTCTTCGTCGACGAGATCGACGCCGTGGGCCGCCACCGCGGGGCCGGGCTCGGCGGGGGACACGACGAGCGCGAGCAGACCCTGAACCAGCTGCTGGTGGAGATGGACGGCTTCGACCAGCGGACCACGGTGATCTTGATGGCCGCGACCAACCGACCCGACATCCTGGACCCCGCGCTCCTGCGCCCCGGTCGGTTCGACCGGCAGATCGTCGTCGACCGTCCCGACCTCGAGGGGCGGAAGGCGATCCTCCGCGTGCACGCGAAAGGGAAGCCGCTCGATCCGGGCGCGGATCTCGACATCCTCGCCCGACGCACGCCGGGGTTCACCGGCGCCGACCTCGCCAACGTGATCAACGAGGCCGCTCTCCTCGCCGCCAGGCGCTCGAAGAAGAGCATCACGATGAAAGAGGTCGAGGAAGCCGTCGACCGCGTGATGGCGGGGCCGGAGCGCAAGAGCCGAGTGATGAGCGAGGCGGAGCGGCGCTTGATCGCCTACCACGAGGGTGGTCACGCGATGGTCGCCCATGTCCTCCCCAACACCGACGAGGTGCACAAGATCACGGTGATCCCTCGCGGTCGCGCGCTCGGCTACACGCTTACGCTTCCCGAGCAGGACAAGTTCATGATGACGCGCGAGGAGCTCCGGGACGAGCTGGCGATGCTGATGGGCGGGCGTGTCGCGGAGGAGATCGTCGCTGGAGACGTCTCCACCGGCGCCGGCAACGACATCGAGCGGGCGACCAAGATCGCGCGCCAGATGGTGACCGAACACGGGATGAGCGACTCGATCGGACCGAGGACCCTCGGACAGAAGCAAGGCGAGGTGTTCCTGGGCAGAGACTGGGCGACGACGCCCGACTACTCGGACGCGGTGGCGTTCGAGATCGATCGGGAGGTCAGCCACCTGCTCGACGAGGCGCACGACGTCGCGCTCGAGATCCTGGATGAGCATCGGAGCAAGCTCGACGAGCTGGCCGCCCTCCTGTTGGAGAAGGAGACGCTCGATCGAGAAGAGGTCGAGTCGTTCTTCAAGGCCGTCGCGAAGCGCTCGCCCCGCGCCCCGGAGGTCCGAAGCGCCGGCCTGGCCGTCTCTCGCGTCGAGATGTTCCCGCAGCCGGACGCACCCGGGCCGCTCCGGCGATGACCGATCGCTGGGCGACGTTCGACTGCTACGGGACTCTGATCGATTGGGACGGTGGTGTGCGCCGGGCCCTGGGCAAGGTCTGGCCGGAAGAAGACGTCCAGCGGCTCTTCCAGCGCTACCACGACGTCGAGCCGCGCATCCAGGCGGGCCGGGGTATCTCCTATCGACAGGTCCTGCGCGAGACGCTGTCCACGATCGCGGAGGAGGACGGGCTCGAGGTCCCACCGGGCCAGGACGACGCGCTCGCCGATTCCGTGCCGTCATGGCGACCGTTCTCGGAGGTGCCGGAAGCGCTCGGGGAGCTCCGCGACCGTGGCTGGAGGCTCGCGATCCTTTCGAACACGGACCCCGACATGCTCGCGTCGTCGCTGAAGACGATCGGCGTCGAGGTGGACCTCCGGATCACCGCCGCGGAGGCCCATTCGTACAAGCCCGCCTTCGGCCATTGGGACACGTTCTTCCGGACGACGACGGCCGACCGGGAGCGCCACGTCCACGTCGCGGCGTCGCTCTATCACGACGTCGAGCCGTGTGCGCAGCTCGGCCTGCCGTGCGTGTGGATCAATCGTCTGGACGGATCGAGCGATCTCCCGCGCGCCGGGGAGTTGTTCAACCTCACCACGCTGCCTGGAGCGCTGGACGCGCTGGTTCCCAAGTAGCATCCCCGCCCTATGGACCTGCTCGGACCGCCGGCGGCGTTCGACGCCAAGAAGGTGGAGGAAGGCGTGCGGTCGATCCTCGAGGGCATCGGCGAGGATCCCGATCGCGGCGGCCTCCGCGAGACGCCCGCCCGCGTGGCCCGCATGTACGAGGAGATCTTCGCAGGGATCGGCAAGGACGCATCACAGCTCGTCACCGTGGTCGAGGGAGCCGACTACGACGAGATGATCATGGTCCGTGACATCCCCTTGCAGTCCATGTGCGAGCATCACCTGATCCCGTTCGCGGGACGCGCGCACGTGGCGTACATCCCGAACAAGGCGCAGCAGATCACCGGCCTGTCGAAGATCGCACGCGTGGTCGACCTTCTCGCGAAGAAGCCCCAGGTCCAGGAGCGGCTCACGACCGAGATCGCCGAGGCGATCGACCGGGCCCTGTCGCCTCGAGGGGTGTTCGTCGTGATCGAAGCGGAGCACTTCTGCATGACGATGCGCGGGATCAAGAAGCCCGGGGCGTTGACGGTGACCTCGACCGTGCGGGGGCTCTTCCGATCCGATGCGCGGACGCGGCAGGAGGCGATGGACCACATCAGCATGCGCTGAGCCATCGTCCCGCCCGCACTACCATCTGGATCGATGAACCGCGTATGGCACTGCCGCGATCGTGAGCTGCCGCTCGGGGAGCGGACGCTCGTGATGGGCATCGTGAACGTCACACCAGACTCGTTCAGCGACGGCGGGATGTTCGACGATGCCGAGGCGGCCGTGAAGCACGGGCTTCGGCTCTTGGAGGAGGGCGCCGACGTCCTCGACCTCGGCGGCGAGTCGACCCGACCGGGGTCCGATCCGGTGCCGGGGGACGAGGAACGCGCTCGTGTGCTGCCGGTGGTCGAGGGCCTCCGGCGCGAAGCGCCGGAGGCCCTCCTGTCGGTGGACACGCGCAAGGCCGCGGTCGCGCGCGACGCGCTCGCGGCGGGCGCCGATGTCGTGAACGACATCGGCGCCGGCTCGGACCCGGAGATGTTCGACGTGGTCGAGTCCGCGAGGGCGGGGATGGTCCTGATGCACATGCGAGGCGACCCCAAGACGATGCAGGCGGATCCCCACTACGACGACGTCGTCGCGGAGGTGCGCGGATCCCTCGCCGGGCGCCTCGAGGCGGCGGTCGCGGCCGGGATCGGCCGCGACCGCCTCTGCGTCGACCCCGGGATCGGGTTCGGGAAGAACCTCGAGCACAACCTCGCCCTGCTCCGTTCGATCGGCTCGTTCCGCGATCTGGGCGTGCCGGTGCTGGTCGGCGTCTCCCGGAAGCGCTTCGTCGGCGAGCTCTCGGGTGCGGACGACCCCGCGAGCCGGTTGGAGGGCTCCGTCGCGGCGGCCGTGTGGTGTGCGTCGCAAGGGGTGGAGATGGTGCGGGTCCACGACGTGGGGGCGACGGTTCGGGCGCTCCGTGTCGTGGATGCGATCACCCGGGAGCGGCCGTGACGGACGATCGGCCGATCCTGCTGCTCCTCCACGATCGGGGACGCACCGCGGGGCAGTGGCGTGAGTTCGTCCCACTCCTCGAGTCTCGGTTCCGGGTCGTGGCTCCGGATCTGCCCGCGAACGACGATGAGGCGCTCGAACGGCTGGAGACGTTGCTCGAAGGCGAGCGGGTCGGCGTGGTCGGTCACGGCGCGGGCGGTGCACTCGCCCAGTCGCTGGCGGTGAGGGGCGGTGTCGACGCGATGGTCCTGCTCGACGCGCCACGCGCCGAAGGCGTCGGCGACGAAGACCTGGACTCCTTCGAGTTCCCCGTCCTGCTCCTGTGGGGCGAGGATGACGAGGTGGTGCCCGTGGCGGTCGCCGAGGAGCTGAACGACGCGATCCCGACGTCCACGCTCGGACTGCTCCCCGGGTGCGGCCACGACCTCACCGACGAGGCCGCGGCCACGATCGCTCCGATGATCCTCGAATACCTCCGCGCCCGGTACCTCAGGGAGTCTCACGCCGAGGCACACGGTCACGACGCCGATCACGCACACGATGGTGTGGTGCGGATCCAGCTCGAACGCCGCCCTCCCTGGGTGGACCTCGAAGAGGACGAGCGCGACGATTGGTTCGTCGACGAGGACGAGGAGGCATCCACGTGAGCCGAGCCCGCCTGTTCCTGTCCGGCATCCGCGCCGAGGGCCACCACGGCGCGCGCGCCGGAGAGAAGGACGAGCCACAGCCGTTCGTCGTGGACCTCGACCTCGAGGTCGAGGTCCACGACGACTCGATCGAGGCGACCGCCGACTATCGAGGCATCACGGATGCGGTTCGCGAGGTCATCGAACAGCAGTCGTTCGACCTCATCGAGTCGATGGCCGACGCGATCGCGCGCCGGATCGCGTCGGTTCCCCAGGTGGCGACGGCGACCGCCGTCGTGCACAAACCGAACGCTGCCGGGCGACTCGGGATCGACGGGGTGGCCGCCGCCGCGACGGCGACCGGGGACCCCACCGCGGGCGGGTAGATCCCCATGGCCGTCGTGGCCTTCCTCGGTCTCGGGTCGAATCTGGGTGACCGTTTGGCGAACCTGCAGGCCGCGGTCGATGCGCTCCAGGACGAGCCCGGACTTCGGGTGACGGCGTCGAGCCGTGTGTGGGAGACCAGGCCGGAGGGTGGCCCTCCGCAGCCCGACTACCTCAACGCCGTCATCCGGATCGAGACGGACCTCTCCGCCCGGGATCTCCTCGACGTCGCGCGCCGGGTCGAGGCGCGCCTCGGCCGGATCCGGAAGGAGCGATGGGGCGCCCGCACGATGGACGTCGACGTCCTCCTCTACGACGACGAGGAAGTGGATGAGCCCGACCTCGTGGTGCCGCACCCACGCATGAAGCAGCGAGCGTTCGTCCTCCTGCCGCTGCTCGACCTCGAGCCCGACCCGGTCCTGCCCGACGGCACTCGCCTGAAGGACGTGCGGGTCGATACGGGCGGGGTTTCGCCCTCGGCGGCTCCGCTCGCCGTGCGCCGATGACGTCGACATGCTTGCGATGCGACTGGGTCGGCGAGACCACCGATACGACGTGTCCGACGTGCGGCGCGCCGCTTTACCGCTCGCCTCCGCGCGATCGGGAGCGGCACTCCGTCGAGCGGTGGGGAGTGTCTTCGTCACCTCGCGGTCCGTCGAAACACGCTGAACCGCCGTCCGCCTCCCACGGGCCCGAGGATCGTCCCTCGTTGCCCGGGCGCCCGGTCAGCACCAGCGACCGATCGGTGTTCCTTCTGGTCGGCGTGGTGTTCGCCCTGCTCGCGTTCCTGCTGACGCGAGGAGGTGGTCCCGACATCGAGCCGAGGAGCGTCTCCCCGTCCCCGCTCGCCCTCCCGCGGTCGGGCGGGCTGCTCGTCTACGCGGCACCGGACGGGCGGGGAGCGGCCCGTCTCTGGCGCTGGAACCTCCTCACGGGGACGGTGGTGAAGGGTCCGCTGATCCGTGAGCCGGTCGCGATGGTCAACGTCGGGTCGCCCGAGGACGGGTGGTTGGGAGTGACGTCAGACCTGGGGAACGGGGTGCACGAAGCGGCCGTCCTCGATTCGCTCGACCCCGGAGCCGTGATCACTCCACTCGGCCGAGCCGACATCGTCACATGGGCTCGAGAGGGCTCCTCCGCCATCTTCGTCGACCGAGGACCGCTGCTCGACGGATGCAGACGGGAGATATCGGTGTCCGTCGAGCGGGTCGGCGTGGAAAGCCGGGATGTCGTCATGCACGACACGATCTGCGGCGACGTCATCTCGGCCGGACGAACGAGCATCGGGTACTTCCTCACGAAGCAGGGGCTCGGGCGGGTCGACGTCGTCGGCGAGGGATACCCCGACGCGGGCGTGCTCCTCGAGGGCTACGGCGTGATCGCGATCTCCCCCAGCGGCGACATGCTGGTGACGCCCGGCTCTGAATTCCTGCCCGCGATCGTGCCGACTCGGCCGGTCACAGGCGGGTACGATCCACCGCCCTTCTGGATCGCCGGGCAAGCATCTGCCTTCCGGCAGTTCAGCGGGCCCCCGGTGCCGTACGTGGTCCAAGGGATCGCCCTTCGGGTCGACGAGGTGCTCGGCTACGCGCCTGCCGAGACCACGGCCCTCGTCATCGGGCGCCTCGGCGGTGACCGCCCAGGGCTGTGGGAACTACCGCTCGGTGTCGCGAGGGTCGAGTCGACCACAGCTCGGTACGTCGCCGAGGTCGGAGGGGTCACCGCTGCCGCGTACGCGAACGACGGGACGGCGTTCGTGGTCACCGAGGGACGCCTGTGGCGGCTCAGGAACCATCGCCTGACCCCGATCGACGTGCCCGAAGGGGCCCCGGTGCCGAACGGCCCGCTGGCCTGGATCGTGCGCGAGCCCACGGCGGATCTGTAAGCGTCAACCGAAGCAGGTCGAACGCAGACGAGTTGCGATACTCGAGCTATGAAGGTCGCGGTGATCGGCGCGGGGACACTCGGAACGGCGATCGCGGTGCTCCTCGAGCGGGCCGGTCATCGCATCGTGGGGATCTCCGGAGGGGAAGAGACACGCGAACGTGCGAGCTCTCACCTCCCCCGCGCGCCGTTCCTCGAGCCGGCGGAGGCGGCCGCCGCGGCGGAGCTCGTGGTGATCGGCACCCCCGATGACGTGATCGAGCCGACCGTGGAAGCGCTCGTCGCGGCGGCCGCGCTGGGTCCCGGAACGTGGGTGGCGCATCTTTCCGGATCGCTGGGGCTGGATGCACTCAAGTCCGCGGCCGCCGCTGGGGCGGGGATCCTCGCGATCCATCCCCTGCAGACGTTCCCGGACGTGGGCTCGGCGCTGGAGCGTCTCCGCGGATGCTCGATCGCGATCACCGCGGAGGACGATGAGGGATACCTCTTGGGCGAGCGGCTGGCGGGCGACCTCGAAGGGGTGCCGTTCCGGCTCTCGGACGAGCTTCGGCCCCTGTATCACGCGGCCGCCGTGTTCGCGTCCAACTACCTGGTGACGGCCTCGGCGATCGCGGAGTCGCTCTTGGCCGAGGCCGGGGTGCCCGACCCGGCGCGGGCTATGGCACCGCTGCAACGTGCGACCCTCGAGAACGTCGAGCGCCTGGGTCCGGCCCGCGCCCTCACCGGGCCCGCCGTACGCGGCGATGCCGGAACGATCCGGAGGAACCTCGAGGCGCTCGAAGCACACGCGCCGGAGCTCGTGCCCGCCTATGTCGCCATGGCGAGAGCGACGGTGGATCTCGCCGAGCGGTCAGGTCGGCTGTCCTCCGGGGCGCGAGCAGCCGTGGAGGACGTGCTCGAACGATGGAGTTGATCCGCGGCGCGGACGAGCTCACGCACACGACTGCCTCGTGGCGTGCCGACGGGTGGGATGTGGGATTGATCCCCACCATGGGTTCCCTCCACCGGGGGCATGTCTCGTTGATCCAGCGCGCCCGGGACGAAGCGGCCCGGGTGGTCGTCTCTCTGTTCGTGAACCCCGCCCAGTTCGCCCCCGGCGAGGATCTCGCCACCTATCCGCGCGATGAGGTCGGAGACCTCGAGCTCTGCAGGCGCCTCGGTGTCGACGTCGTCTGGGCTCCCCCCGAAGCAGAGGTCTACCCGCCGGGGGTGGCTCTGTTGGAGCCCGACCCCGGACCGATCGGCGAGACGTTCGAGGGCGCGGCACGGCCCGGGCACCTGCACGGCGTGCTGAAGGTCGTCCATCGCCTCTTCGATGTGACCGGGCCGTGCCGCGCCTACTTCGGCGAGAAGGACGCGCAGCAGCTGTTCCTCGTTCGCCGGATGGTCGGGCAGATGGGACTGCCCGTGACGATCGTCGCCTGTCCGACGGTGCGCGAGCCCGACGGCTTGGCCTTCTCCTCCAGGAATGCTCGTCTCGGCCCCGAGGAGCGCGATCAGGCCGGCTGCCTGTTCCTGGCGCTCTCCGAAGCCGCCGCGCTCGCTCGCTCGGGGGAAACGAACTCCGCGATCCTGGTCGCGGCGATGGCGCGGGAGATCGGCGCGACGCCGCTCGCGCGGCTCGACTACGCGGCCGTCGTCGACGACGCCACGTTCGAGCCGATCACGCACGTCGATGTGCCCGCCCGGGCGATCGTCGCCGCGCGGTTCCCGTCTGCCAGGCTCATCGACAACCTGCGTCTCCCCGAAACAGCCGGCTGAGTTGTCGCCGCTCGGTCCGTGGGCCACGATGGACCGTTCCTCCACCGATCGCACGACCTGTGCTTGGAGCCCGCGATGCTGCTCACCGCCGATGTCGGCAACACCGAAACCGTGCTCGGGGTGTTCGACGGTCCCGAGCTCGCGCACACATGGCGGCTCTCCACCCAGCCGGAGCGCTCCGCGGACGAGCTCGCTCTCGTGTTCAGTGGGCTCCTCGAGCATCGAGGCCTGTCGCTCGAGAAGCTCTCCGGCCTTTGCATCGCGTCGGTCGTCCCCGACGTCACGCAGCAGCTCCGCGAGATGGCGTCCCGCTACCTCTCGTTCGAACCGTTGGTCGTGGGTCCGGGCACGAAGACCGGCGTCTCGATCCTCACGGACAATCCACGCGAGGTCGGGGCGGACCGGATCGTCAACACGCTCGCGGCCTTCACGCGCTTCGGCGGTCCCGCGATCGTGGTCGATTTCGGCACCGGCACGAACTTCGACGTCGTCTCCGAGCACGGCGAGTTCCTCGGCGGGGTGATCGCGCCCGGTCTCCAGATCTCTGCGGCGACCCTGGTGCAACGCGCCGCGAGGCTCACCCGCGTCGAGCTCGAGGCGCCGCCGTCGGTGGTCGGCAAGAACACCGTCGAGGCGATCCAGTCGGGCCTCGTCTTCGGCACGGCCGGCGAGGTCGACGGCATCGTCGAGCGGATCCGGCGCGAGCTGGGCGGCGCGACGACGATCGCCACGGGAGGTCTGGCTCCGGTGGTGATCCCGCACTGTCGGACGATCGACCATCACGAGCCGTTCTTGACGCTCGAGGGTCTGCGGTTGGTCCATGGGAAGAACGTGGATGGCTGAGCAGGGAGATCCCGGCGGGCGCTCCCGCGAGGAGGAGGTCCTGCTCGCGAGGCGCGAGTCACTGGAACGCCTCGGGGACAGGGCATTCGCGATCAGCCTTCGGGAAGCCATCGGCGTCGACGAACCCACGCCATCCTCGACGCTCCGCGAACGCTTCGGGTCGCTCCCCCCGGACCGCAGGGAGGGGGAGTCCGTCACCGTCGCAGGACGCGTCGTTCTGAAACGGGACATGGGGAAGTTGAAGTTCTTGACCCTCCGCGACGGAAGCGGGGAGATCCAGCTGGTCTGCAACCAAGCGGAGCTCGACGAGGAAAGCTTCGCGCTCCTCGACGAGGTGGACCTCGGGGACATCATCGCCGCGACCGGACCGGTGGGCACCACCCGTCGGGGCGAGCTGTCGATCTTCGTCGAACGCTGGGCGATGTTGACGAAATCGCTGCGGCCACTCCCGGAGAAGTGGCACGGTCTCAAGGACCCCGATCTCCAGCAGCGCCGGCGCTACCTGCACCTGATCGCCGACGAGACCCCGCGTCGTTACCTCGCAGCCCGAGCGGCTCTCCTCCGCGCTCTGCGCGAGGTCCTCCATCAACGGGGGTTCGTGGAGGTCGAGGGCCCGATGCTGCAGACGGTGGCGGGAGGGGCCAACGCCCGCCCGTTCACGACGTTCCACGAGGCCCTCGGCATCGAGACCAAGCTCCGGATCTCCCTCGAGCTCTACCTCAAGCGGCTGCTCGTGGGGGGGATCGAGCGCGTATACGAGCTCGGGCGCAATTTCCGGAACGAGGGCATCGACCGCGACCACAACCCGGAATTCACGATGCTCGAGGCCTATCAGGCGTACGGCGACTACACGACCATGATGGAACTCACGGAGGTGCTCGTCCGCGAGAGCGCTCGCGCCGTGAACCCCGTGATGGGTCGCGATCCCGACACCCTCACGATCCCCTTCCGAGGGAAGGAGATCGATCTGACCCCTTCGTTCCGCCGACTCTCGATGCTCGACGCGGTCTCGTCGGCCACGGAGGAGCAGATCACGCTCGATCGCACCGACCTCCCCGCGATCGCGCAACGGCACGGTGTTCCGATCGACGACGTCTGGGGTCCGGGCAAGATCGTGGTGGAGCTGTTCGAGAAGCTCGTCGAAGACACGATCGTGGAGCCGACCTTCCTCTGCGACTTCCCGCGGGAGGTGTCACCGCTCGCGAGGCCCCACCGATCGAACCCCGATCTCACGGAGCATTTCGACCTCATCATCGGCGGCGTGGAGCTGGTGACGGCGTTCTCCGAACTGACGGATCCGTTGGAACAACGGGCGAAGCTCGAGCTCCAACAACAGCTCAAGGCGGCCGGTGTGGAGGAGACACATCCGCTCGACGAGGACTTCCTCCGCGCTCTGGAGCACGGCATGCCCCCGGCGGGGGGCCTGGGGCTCGGCATCGACCGGCTCATCATGGTGCTCACCGACGCGCCTTCTCTTCGCGACCTCATCATGTTCCCCTCGCAGCGCCCCGAAGCGACCGAGACGACGTAATCCACGTCACGTTCTGCGGGTGCCGAACATCACCCCGCGATCGTCATCTCCGTCACATGCATCCGTGGGGGCTCCTCGGTACGTTCGCCGGCGGGGTAGCCCCGACGCACCCGGGGCATCCGTAGGGCCGGCTCGCCTTCGGCGAGCCGGCCCCCATCCGTTCCTTCGGCTGTTTCCCCGGATCCGGGTCAGCGATCGCGCGCCCAGCGCTTCCCGGCGCCTCTGCCGCTGCCGCCGATCGCGCCGAGGTCGATCAATACTCCGAGGATCACCAACACCAGCCCGACGCCCTTCACGCCCCCGTAGCGGTTCTGGGCGACGGCGTATGCGAGCGTGGTCGTGGGAAGGATGAAGAACCCGATGAGCGGCCACACCCAGGTCCCGAACGCGGTCGAAAGATAGTCCGAGAAGAGCCACAGCACGACCATGATCGTCCGGGGAAGCGCAAGGACGAACAGCACGATCAGGCAGCCCACGCAGCGACCCTACCCGTCGCCGTTAGGTCGTGCCGGCGGTCACCTCGTGAAGCACCATGAGGATGTCCTGGAGACCCTTGCCCTTCGCGACGAAGCCGGATGCGCCCGCACCGCGCGCGGCCCGCTCCACCCCTTCATCCGCGTGTGCCGTGAGGATCACGACCGGAAGGTCCGGCGTCGAGGAATGGATCCGCTGCATCGCTTCGATCCCGGAGATGTCCGGCATCGACAGATCCATCAGCACCACGTCGGGTTGAAGCTCCTTCGCCCCGATGCAGGCATCCTCGCCACCCGCGGCCTCGCCGGCTACCTCGACATCGCCGACGAGTCGAAGCGCCGACGCGAGCGCTTTCCGGAATGCGGGATGGTCATCGACGACAAGAACTCGCACGGTCTTCGCTCTCCTTCTCGTCGAGGCAGGACTTCGCAACCTGACCTCGAAGCCATAGGGAGGGCTCCCGTGCAGGGACACGAGGAGCGGTTCAAGGATGCTGCCAGTTCGCACCGCTCGATGCCACGGCCTTCCGGGGTGATTCGTCTGGTCCGAACGGTCTATGTTGTGTCTCCCCCATGTTCGCCTCACTCCCCGGCACATCTCGTCCACCGACTTCTTCCGAAGAACTCATCCCCGGACCGACTTCTTCCGAAGGAAAAGAGTGAGAGACGGATCTCGCAACCGGACGGGTCCTGGGAGGACGGAACCGATGTGGCGTGGCGTACTGGCGTATCGGGGACGCTGGGTATACTGCGTGCAGAGAGGCGCTGTGACCGGAAGGGAGCGGCGCCTCATGTACCTCGAGGGTAGGACGGGGTCCGACGATCCTCGGGGCCGGACGGACGAGTCGCCGCCTGGAGGGATGTAGGGCATGTTCGAGCGATTCACCGACCGAGCACGGCGAGTGGTCGTTCTCGCGCAAGAAGAAGCGAGGATGCTCAACCACAACTACATCGGGACGGAGCACATCCTCCTCGGCCTGATCCATGAGGGCGAGGGTGTCGCGGCAAAGGCGCTGGAGTCCCTGAACATCTCCCTCGAAGCGGTCCGTCAGCAGGTCGAGGAGATCATCGGGCAGGGCCAGGCGGCCCCCACGGGTCACATCCCGTTCACGCCGCGGGCCAAGAAGGTCCTGGAGTTGTCCCTCCGCGAGGCGCTCCAGCTCGGCCACAACTACATCGGCACCGAGCACATCCTGCTCGGTCTGATCCGCGAGGGCGAAGGTGTCGCCGCCCAAGTGCTGCAGAAGCTCGGCGCCGATCTCAACCGCGTCCGCCAGACCGTGATCCAGCTCCTCTCGGGCTACACCGCCGGCAAGGGCGAGCAGGTCTCCGGCTCTCCGGAGGGCAGCGGTCAGGGCTCGATGGTGCTCGACCAGTTCGGCCGGAACCTCACCCAGCTGGCTCGTGACGGCAAGCTCGACCCGGTGATCGGACGCGAGAAGGAGATCGAGCGCGTCATGCAGGTCCTGTCGCGCCGGACCAAGAACAACCCGGTGCTGATCGGTGAGCCGGGTGTCGGCAAGACCGCCGTCGTCGAGGGTCTGTCCCAGGACATCGTCCGCGAGGAGGTTCCCGAGACCCTCAAGGGCAAGCAGATCTACACGTTGGACCTCGGCGCGCTGGTCGCCGGCTCGCGCTACCGGGGTGACTTCGAAGAGCGGCTCAAGAAGGTGTTGAAGGAGATCAAGACCCGCGGTGACATCGTCCTGTTCATCGACGAGCTGCACACGCTCGTCGGCGCCGGCGCCGCGGAAGGTGCGATCGACGCCGCGAGCATCCTGAAGCCGATGCTCGCGCGCGGCGAGCTCCAGACGATCGGAGCCACGACGCGGGACGAGTACCGCAAGCACCTCGAGAAGGACGCGGCGCTCGAGCGGCGGTTCCAGCCGATCGTGGTCGAGGAGCCGACCGTCCCGCACACCATCGAGATCTTGAAGGGCCTCCGCGATCGTTACGAGGCGCACCACCGGGTGAGCTTCACCGACGACGCGTTGGTCGCGGCCGCGAACCTCGCCGACCGCTACATCGCCGACCGGTCGCTGCCGGACAAGGCCATCGACCTGATCGACGAAGCGGGCTCCCGTACGCGGATCCGCCGCATGACCGCGCCCCCCGACGTTCGCGAGGTGGACGAGAAGATCGCCGAGGTCCGGCTCCGCAAGGAATCTGCCATCGACGCGCAGGACTTCGAAGGCGCCGCGTCGCTCCGCGACGAGGAGCGGCAGCTCCAGGAGGAGCGCCAGCGTCGCGAGCAGCGCTGGAAAGCAGGCGAGATGGACGTCCTCTCCGAGATCGGCGAGGAAGAGATCGCCGAGGTCCTCTCGGTCTGGACCGGCATCCCGGTCTTCAAGCTCACCGAGGAAGAGACGGAGAAGCTCCTCCGCATGGAGGACGAGATCCACAAGCGGATCATCAGCCAGCACGAGGCCATCTCCGCGGTCTCCCGCGCGATGCGCCGCACCAGAAGCGGATTGAAAGACCCGCGTCGTCCGTCCGGCTCGTTCATCTTCCTCGGGCCTTCGGGAGTCGGGAAGACCGAGCTCTCCAAGGCGCTCGCCGAGTTCCTGTTCGGCGACGAAGACGCCCTGATCCAGCTCGACATGTCCGAGTACATGGAGAAGCACACGGTCTCGCGGCTGATCGGTTCGCCTCCGGGCTACGTCGGCTACGAAGAGGGAGGCCAGCTCACCGAGGCCGTCCGTCGCAAGCCCTTCAGCGTGGTGCTCTTCGATGAGATCGAGAAGGCTCACCCGGACGTGTTCAACACGCTGCTGCAGATCCTCGAGGACGGCCATCTGACGGATGCGCAGGGCCACCAGGTCGACTTCAAGAACACCATCATCATCATGACCTCGAACCTCGGGACCCGGGACATCGCCAAGGGCGTGGGGATCGGCTTCATGGCGGCGCGCGACGACGCCGTGACGTACACGAAGATGAAGGAGAACGTGACCGAGGAGCTCAAGCGCTCCTTCCGGCCCGAGTTCCTCAACCGGATCGACGAGGTCATCGTCTTCCACTCGCTGACGCTCGACGACGTGAAGTTGATCGTCGACCTCCTCATGCGCCGGGTGGAGGAGCAGCTCAAGTCCAAGGACGTCGACATCGAGTTGTCGGACGCGGCCAAGACGCTGCTGGCCGAGAGGGGCTACGACAAGGCGCTCGGCGCCCGACCGCTCCGCCGGACGATCCAACAGCTGGTCGAGGACCCGCTCGCGGAGAAGCTGCTGTACAAGGAGTTCCGAGCCGGCGAGACGATCATCGTCGACGTCCTCGATGGCGAGATCACGTTCGAGCACGGCGCCGGGATGGTGCCCCCGGACACGCCGCCCGTTGAGCTCGCGGGCTCGACCGAGTAGGTCGAGCTCGCGTCACGCGCCGCGCCCTCGGGCGCGGCGGGAAGGCCGAAGCCCGGTCCCCTGAGGAGACCGGGCTTCTCGGCATCCGGGCCGTTGGGTCGCGACGTCATCAGTATCGGTTGATGAGAAGCGCCTCGCTCGATGACCACGATGCGCCATTGAGGTCGGTCGCGACGTCCACATTCAGCCGCTGGACCGTTCCCGTCGTGAGATCCAGGACCCGGACCTCGAGCACCGTGGCGTACGCGTTGCTCGAGCAGCAGTGGAGGAATGCGATGCGGGCTCCGTCCGGAGACCACGCCGGTGCCCAGCCCTCGTTCTCCTTGCTGCCGAACAATCGACGTTGATCGCTCCCGTCAGCGTTCATCACCCAGATCTCGCTGAGCTCGGTCGAGAAGTACGCGATCCGGTCACCGTCCGGTGACCACGTCGGTTCGATGTCGGGTGTGCCGTTGTGGGTGAGGCGGGTCGGGATCCCACCTGTGGCGGGGATCGTGTAGATCTCCGCGTTCCTCGGGCCACCGTCCTCACCGCTGGTCGCGCCGTGCCAGTACGCGATCATCCCTTGGGACGACCACGCGGGGAAGAACTCGCCAGCCGGATCGTCGGTGAGGCGGAGCATGTTCGAGCCGTCGGCGTCCCTCACGTAGATATCGTCGTTCGCGACATAAGCGATCTGCGCCCCGTCCGGGGACCACGAGACGGCCTCCTGTGCGTCCCCACCGCTGTTCGCTGTGTCACCGGTGAGGATCTGCAGCCCGCTGCCGTCACGCCGGATCGTCGCGACTCGGCCATCGATGGTCATGAACGCGATCGTGCGCCCATCGGGTGAGACCTTGAGTCCGGAGGCCCCCGCCGGCATCCCCATGATCCGCTCGCGGACCGTCCCGTCGAGTCCGATGACCTGCGCTCCGATCGTCGGCGAAACCGGCGCCGGCGTCGTCGGGTCGGTTCCCACCCTCGTTGCTGCATCCTCACCTGGACCCGTGAGCGCGACGATCGCAAGCGCCGCCACGATCGCCGCGACCGTCGCGAGTGCACCGACCTTGCGGGCGCGGGCGACGTGCCGCTGACGTCGTTCCTGTTCTCGCCACGAGTCCAGATCGGGCTCGGTCTGCCTGGTCACCATCTCGAAGACCTCCTTGAGCTCAGCCATGCGTGCCTCCTGAGGTGCGTCTGAGGACGGCACGCCCCTGCGTCGCGAGGGCCCGCACGGTCGACGGACGGATGCCCATGATCCGTGCGGCCTCCTCGGAGCCGTAGCCGTACATGTCGAGCAGGAGGAGGGCAGCGCGTTGCCGCGGGGCCAGGTCGAGCAAGAGCGTCCGGACGTCCTGGCGGAGCTCGATCTCGTCGAACGGGTCGCGATCTTGCTCAGCCGCGATGAAGCGCCGGCCGGCCCGGCGTGCGGCGCGCGCCCGCATCCGGGAACCGTTCAGCGCCACGCGGAAGAGGTAGGCCGTCGGATCCTCGATGCGATCGAGCATGTCCCACCGCTCCCAGAGCTTCAGGAAGGCGTCCTGCATCAGCTCGGCGGCGTCGGCCCGGTTCCCCGTCACGAAGTACAGGGCCTTGAAGAGTCCTCGGTGCTCCTCGGCGAAGAACGTCGAGAAGTCCACCGGGACCGAGGCCCGTTCGGGGAACCGGATGACGTCACCCTCTGCCTGCATCACCTTCCTAGATGCCGCGGACGTCCGTGCGCTTCGGAAGCCCAGCATGAACCGGCGAGCTCATGCAGGGAAGCCGAGACGGACGGAGCCCTGTCCTTCAGGACCGGGCTCCGACGACCAGGGCCGAGATCACCGCCCTGAGCTCATGGATGCTCACGAGGGACTCTTCGTGAGGAGGTCCTCCGCCTTCCGCCTTGGCGTTCGAGCCAGAACTTGATCGACGAAAGTCAGCCGGTGTCAGGCGACGTCGACCCAGAGATTCCCGGTCTCCTCGTCGAACGCCAGGCCGCGGATCTCCGCGCCGAACCGGATCTCGGTGACCTGGCGAGTGTCTTCGTCCACTCGCCTGATCACGCCGTCCTTGTCGCCGACCCAGATCGCGCCGTTACCGACCGCGAGCCCAACCGGCGTCGGCCCGACCTGCACCACCCCGTTGGACTCCTTCGTCGAGGGGTCGATCCGAGTGATCGTTCCCTGGGTCCGTGAGAGCACCCAGATCGCCGAGTCCCCGACCACGACGCCGTCACCTCCGTTCACCGGGACCTGCGTCCGCGGGCGCATCGAGGCGGGGTCGTACTCCGACAGCGTCTCGCCGACCACATCGATCGTCCAGACCGAGCCATGTCCGAAGGCGAGCGCGTCGATCGGGTCGAGACCAGCTCGCGTGACCTCGCGGTCGGTCCGTGGATCGAAGCGCATCAGCCGGCCGTCCGCCACGCCGACCCAAACGAATCGCCCTCCGACGGCGACCTCGGTCGCCCAGGTCCCGTCGAACGAGATCGCGCGGCGCTGCTCGCCGGTCGCCGGGTTCACCTCGATCAGGCCTCCATCGAAGGCCACCCAGATCTTGTCCTCGCCTTCGACGACGTCGAACGAGAGCGAGATCGGAGTCTCGAGGTTGATGCGGGTCCGCACCTCCGATCGGGCGGGATCCACGTTGTAGAGCGAGCGGAACCGGACGGTCCAGACCCCGCCCTGCCCGACCGCGATCGGGTGCGTCGCGGCGGGCGGCGCGATCGCCGGACCTCCGTGTTGCTCCACGGGGATCGGGATCGATCGGACGATCGGCGGGTCCGCTTCGGGATCGACCTCCACGACGGCCTCGGCCGGAGTCACGGGTTCAGGAGCCGCTGACGGAGATGTCTCGTCGTCGCGTGTGGTCGCGAAGGCGACGGCCGCGATCAACAGCAGGAGTGCCAAGCCAACGGCGATCAGTGCCGATCGGCGCGGCCGCCCTGGCGGGTCCGACGGCTGCGATCGCTGCGCGACGCTCGGCCGCTTCTGCCGCCGGAAGCGGCCGCGCCCGCTGTTCGCCGTTCAGGTCGGTGACGGCGAAGACCTGCCAGGTACCGGGGACGCCCTTCAGCTCGTGCGCCGAGAAGTCCTCGAACCCGAAGCCAGAGCCGGTCACGAGCTCCTTCGTGGTGCTCGTGACCAGGATGTCGCCGGCATCGGCCAGCGACATCACCCGCGCACCGATCACCACCGCGATGCCGTGGGTCTTGCCGGCCTGGTCCTCCGTCTGCCCTGTGTGGATACCGGAGCGGATCTCGATGCCGAGGCTCCGGACCTCCTCGGCGAGCGCCGCCGCGCATCTGATCGCCCGGTCCGGCTGGGAGAAGGTGGCGAAGAAGCCGTCGCCGGCGTGGTCCTCCTCCTTCCCCCCGAAGCGCTTGAGGGCGACCCGGACGAGCCGGTTGAAGCGCGACGAGAGTTCACGGTACCGAGCGTCGCCCAGTTGCGCAGCGATGTGCGTCGACCCCACCACGTCGAGCATCAGCACCGTGGCGATCCGCCGTTCGGGCATGGGCGGAGTATCCGCCCGCGCCCGGGTGGGACTCAACCGCCGCTCTAGAGCAGCGGACGCAGCTCCTCCGGAACGAGGTCGGCGAACGTCCAGGCCGTCCAGAGGTCCTCGGCGGTTCGGGCAGGATCCCGAGAAACCCCTTGACGAGCGAAGTGCTCGCAGATGCGAGCCACGTCGCGCGCCAGGAGCGATTCGGCGTGTCGATTCTTCTTCGGGTCGACCGCCTGCGGAAGGTCGATCACGGAGATCTGCCCTCGCCACACGAGCACGTTGAACGGAGAGAGGTCGCCGTGGACCACGTCGTGGAAGAGCATCCGCTCGACCGCGCGGATGCACTGCTCGAGCAGCTCCTCGCCTTCCGCGGGACCGCTGAGCCGATACCGATGGAGCTGGGGGGCCGCGTCGTCCTCGTCGCCGACGAAGGACATCAGGATCGCCCGGTCCGTGGTCTCGATCGGGCGTGGCACGGGCGCTCCGGCTGCGAACAGGGCGTGGAGGGTCTCCCACTCACGTGAGACCCAGATGCCGCCCTGTACCTCGCGACCGAAACGTGTCCTCTTGTCGAGCGCGACGCGGATGCGACGCTCCTTGATGAATTCGCCGTCCCGATAGATCGACTCGTCGCGGAAGTCGCGCCGGTCGAGCGGGTGATAGATCTTCAGCGCCGCCAGCTCTTCACCGGTCGTGCGCGGGTTCGCGCGGCAGAGATGCACGCTCGCTTCCTTGCCGCTCTTGATGGGCCGGATGACCCGTTCGATGAGCCCTTCGTCGAGGAAGTGCTCGATGGCTTCGTCATGCAACGCGGGTGCTCCCTTCGCTGGGATGTGGGCGCCCGCAGGGATGCGGGCATGGGCGAACGCCGCGTCCTTCGGGAGCTACCGCGAGCGAGCCGGACGGCTCAGCGGGAGACGGAGGGGCGCAACGCGTGAACGGTGACCGAGCTCACTGTCATCATTCATCCCTCCTTCGTGTGCGTCGTCGGCGCGACCTCCGCGCCGAGCCGAGCGAGTATACGTGCTACGGAGCGGCCAGTTCGCTCAGCGGTGGATCGCCGGGTTCCTGGAGCTGCGTGATCTTCTCGACGACCGCGGTGGGGATGTGGGTGACCGCGCGGAACCCGTCGCCGTCGGGCAGGACCTCCTGAGCGACGGAAACGAAACGCTCGCCCTGTCGGACCAGGAACCCCACGGTGCTGACCAGATAGTCGGCGCGCGCGTCCTCGGGGTCCGGCTCGTCGAAGTCGAACCAGGCATCGCGCCAGGTCACGAGGACGAGGGGGAACTCAGGCCGCTCGGGGAGGCTCTCGGTCGGCTCGGCGAGATCTTCGACCGGCGCGACGAGGTGCCCAGGCTGATCCCATCCGGCGTCTTCGCCGCCGATCCGCACCACTTCCACGGCCGTCCTCCTTGTCGTCGAGACACCTATCGGCACGTCAGACGCAACTCGTAGCCGAGGGGGTCCGATCTCACACTGCCGGCCGCAGATCTGAGCCGATGGTCCTAATCAGAGAAAGGTAGCCGACGCCGCCGACACCCCCCGCGAAGGTGTGTCGGTCCCGGTGGCTAGCGTCGGACGCATGGCTCGCCCCCGGACCTTCTTCGCCTGCTCGGAGTGCCGACAGCAGGTTGCGCAGTGGGCCGGCCGGTGTCCGGGCTGCGGCGCCTGGGGCACGATCGAGGGTTCCGTCGGCGGGGCGTCGCCGGCCGTGGCCCCCGTCTTGACCCTCGGGGGGACCTCCGGGACCGAACCCCGTGTCCCCACAGGGATCCCGGGCCTTGACCGGGTGCTCGGCGGCGGCCTGGTTCCGGCCTCGGTGGTGCTCCTCGCGGGCGAGCCGGGGATCGGGAAATCCACGCTTCTGCTGCACCTCCTGGCGCGCCTCTCCGAGTCGGGGCGGTCGTGCCTGCTCGTGTCCGGCGAGGAATCCCACGGCCAGGTCGCGGCCCGGTCGCGGCGGCTCGGCATCGCGGGGGACGCGGTCGCGTTCGCACCCGGCCGCGACCTGGCCGCCGTGCTCGGAACGGCGCGCGCCCGCGCGCCGTTCCTCCTCGCCGTGGACTCCATCCAGGCCGTGCGGGATCCATCCGCGCCCCAGATGCCGGGAGGCGTGGCGCAGGTGCGGAACTGCACGGACGCCCTCGTCGGCATGGCCAAGGAGGAGGGCATCGGGGTCGTCATGACCGGCCACGTGACCAAGGACGGCGACGTCGCCGGTCCCAGGGCCCTTGAGCACGCCGTCGATGTGGTGCTCATGTTCGAAGGGGACCCACGCTCCGGCCTTCGTGTCCTCTCGGGAGGCAAGAACCGATTCGGCGCCGAGGGCGAGACGGCATGGTTCGAGATGGACGCCGACGGGCTGCACGAGATCGATCCGGCCGGGGTCCTTCTCTCCGGCAACGGCGTGCCCGGGGCGGCCATCGCGCTCCCCCTCGCCGGGCGCCGGGCTCTCGCGGTGGAGGTCCAGGCGCTGGTGGGGTCCGTCGACGGTCCGGCCCGCCGACAGACCACGGGGCTCGATGCGCGACGGTTCCAGCTCATGGCCGCCGTTCTCGCGCGTGCCGGGGGCTACCGGCTCGGGCGAGCGGAGCTCTTCGGAGCCTCCTCGGGCGGCATGCGCGTCGACGATCCCGCGGCCGACCTTGCCGTTGCCGCCGCTCTCGCGTCGGCCGTGTCGGGCGTCGCCACGCCGGAGGGTGCCGCCTTCGTCGGAGAGGTGTCGCTCACGGGGATCGTGCGTCAGGCGTCCGCGATGCCCCAACGGCTGGCCGCTGCCGAGAGTGCAGGTTGTCGACGGGTCTACGCCGCTCCTGGACCGGACACACGTCGCTATCCCGGATTGATCCCGGTCCGGGATGTGTCGGAAGCACTCTCCTGGACGCAGGTCCGAGCAGCGGGAGCACAACGCAAGGTGTCGTGACGCTTCGGGACCATAGTCTCATCGGACCATCCCAGACGGAGAAAAGCGCCTCTGACCTGCACTTTTGGGTTGCGGGGGAGAGGGGTTCCGTGCTATCCTCATACCCTCGCCGGCCAACGCTTCGGCCGGACGCCTGCTCTCGTGAAGGGGGAACTACTTGTCCGCGTTCCGTAAGGGAGACACCGTCGTCCATCCCGAGCACGGGGCGGCCGTCATCGAAGAGCTGAAGGACAAGGATTTCCTCGGAGAGAAGCGCAAGTACCTCGTGCTGCGCGTCGTCTACGGTGACCTGACGCTCTCGGTCCCGGTCGACTCGGCGGAGCAGGTCGGGCTTCGCCCCGTGATCAGCAAGGCGCAGGTGAAGAAGATCCTGAAGGTCCTCACCGAGGCCGAGACCATCTCCGCGGCCAACTGGAGTCGCCGGTTCAAGAACAACCTCGAGAAGCTCCACTCCGGCGACCCTTTCGAGGTGGCGGAGGTGCTCCGGAACCTCTCGATCAGGGACCGTGAGAAGGGTCTTTCGGCCGGCGAGAAGCGGATGATCCACAAGGCTCGCCAGATCTTGATCTCCGAGCTCTCGCATGCAGCGGGCAAGTCCGAAGAGGACGCCGAGATCATGATCGACGACGTCTTGGACGGCGCCCACGGCGTGAAGATGGCCGCTCAGGCCTGACGGAACCCTTCCGCCGTTCCGAGCAGGGAACTCAGGAGGGGTCCGGCACGCGCCGATGACCCTGAGGGGGGCGCCATCGCCCCTTCGATCGGGCTTTCCGAGGCGGGGTGAGCATCGTGACGGAGAACGAGCAGGGGCGTGGAGGCGGCGACGTCCGCGGGCGGGTCGCCGGAGGCGTCCGCCTCATCTTCGTCGCCCTGATCGCGACCGTCGGCGGTCGGATCGGGGAGGCCACCGGCACCACGAGCACGAGTCGCGCTCTCCTGTTCGTCTTCCTCGGCGCCGGGGTCGGCTACGTGGTGGGAGGGGTCTTCGGGCGCCTCACGCTCCAGGCCGTCCACGGCCTCGAGACCGAGCTCGGGAAGAAGCCTCCGGCCGTGCTGGCTGGGGGGGTGGTGGGACTCGTCGTGGGGTTGCTCGTCTCCGCGTTGATGATGGTGCCCCTGCTGTTCCTGCCCGCGTCCGCGTCATGGCCGGCCATCGTGTTCCTCTACCTCACGTTCGGGACGGTGGGGTATCGATTGGGGCAGACGAAGTACGAGGACATCTTCGGTCTCGTCGGGATCAAGCCGCGAGCCGCCGGCGTGACGCGGGGTGATCTCCACGTGCTCGACACGAGCGCGCTGATCGACGGCCGCGTGGCCGACCTGGTCGCGACCGGATTCGTGAGCGGGACGATCCTCCTGCACGAGGGCGTTCTTCGAGAGCTCCAGGCGATCTCCGATTCCTCGGATCATCACCGCCGGTCGCGCGGGAGGCGCGGCTTGGACATGCTCGTGGAGCTCCAGAAGGCGCCGACCGTGGTGTTCCAGCTGGTGGAGGAAGCGGGCGTCATCGATGTCGATGCCGCGCTCGTGCGCCTCGCACGCGAGCGCGGCGCCCAGCTCATCACCGTGGATCACAACATGGCGAAGGTCGCGGAGGCCCTCCGCGTTCCGGTCGCGCAGATCAACGCTCTCGCATCCCGCTTCCGCGTGCCCTACACCGCAGGGGACGAGATCTCCGTCCGCGTGGTCAAGGAAGGCCGAGAGCACGGGCAAGCGGTCGCGTACCTCGACGACGGCACGATGGTCGTGGTCGAGCAGGCGGCGGAGCGCATCGGCTCGCAGGTGGAGGTCCGCGTCACGAACGTGATCCAGACGACCACCGGTCGCATGATCTTCGCGGCGCCCACGGGTGACGCCCCCGCCCCCGCCGGCGCCGGCGCCGGCGCCTGACCTGTCTGCGTCTGCGATGCTTCGAACGTGGAGCCCTCCGGCGCGATCGTGATCCTGTTGGGCGCCGGCGCCGGCCGTCGACTGGGCGCCGCGGAACCCAAGGCGTTGCTCTCGATCGGCGGCCGCCCCATGCTCGGGATCGCCGCGGCCGCCGCGGCCGCATCGCCTCTCGTCGGTGGGCTCGTGGTCACGTTCCCGCCGGGGTGGGAAGGACGTGCTCGCGCGTGCGTGGAAGATCTCGGAGTGCCCGTTGACCTCGTCGAGGGTGGTGATTCTCGTCAGGCCTCGGTCGGAGCCGCGCTGGCGAAGGTGCCGGGGCAGGTCGGGATCGTCGCCGTGCACGACGCCGCCCGCCCCTTCGCGTCGCCGGAGCTCTTCGCCCGGGTCATCCAGGCGGTGGCGGACGGCGCGGACGGGGCGGTTCCGGTGCTGGCCGTGACGGACACGGTCCTCCGAGTCCGAGGAGAGACCGTGGAGGGAACGGAGCCCCGAGACGAGCTCGCCTTGGGACAGACCCCACAGGCGTTCCGGACGTCCGTCCTCCGAGAAGCGCATGCGAAGGCCGATGTGGCAGGCGCGTCGTTCACCGACGACGCCTCGATGCTCCGATGGGCCGGCTTCGAGGTCCGAGCGATCCCGGGCGACCCGGCCAACGTCAAGATCACCACGATCGCCGATCTGGCGCATGCGGACCGCCGGATGGGAGGTGACGATGCCTGAATCTGCGGTCGGACTGGGGTTCGACGTGCACCCCTTCGCCGCGGGTGGGGAGCTCTGGCTCGGGGGGCTCCTGTTCGAAGGCGAGGTCGGCCTCTCGGGACACTCGGACGGTGACGTCGTGTGCCACGCCGTGGCCGACGCGCTGCTCGGGGCCGTGGCGATGGGCGACATCGGAGAGCACTTCCCGGAGACGGCTCCCGAGACCGCGGGCATCGCCGGGGAAGAGCTCCTGGGCCGAACCCTGCGCATCCTTTCGGAACGGGGGCGCGCACCCGTGTCGATGGACGTCACCGTCGTGTGCGACCGCCCGCAGATCGCGCCGAGACGCGGCGAGATGCGAGACCGGCTCGCCGCGATCTCGGGGATCCCGGTCGATCGCGTATCCGTGAAAGCGACTCGGCCGGAGGGGCTCGGTCTCGTCGGTGACGGCATCGGGTGTCTGGCGCTCGCGGTGGTCCGGTGAGCGAGGAGCTGATCTCGGGGCGCCGTGCCGTCGTCGAGGCTCTACGAGCGGGGCAGGTCAAGGAGGTGCTCGTCGCGGTGGGCGCACGTGACACGCAGGGGCTGCGCGCGGTTCGAGACGAGGCCCGCGCGGCCAAGGTGCCCGTCCGCGCGACGGAACGGCAGGAGCTCGACCGCCTTGCCCGCGATCATCGCGGGGTGGTCGCGCGGACGGTCGGTGGTCGCGCGGGCCGCACGCAGATGGGGGAACGGGACCTCGCCACCATCTCGTTCGGCCCCGACGCCCTCGTCGTCGTCCTCGACGGGATCATGGATCCGCAGAACCTGGGTGCCGCGGCGCGGACGGCCGAGGGGGCCGGCGCCGAGGCCCTCGTGACGCGCGCCCGGCGCGCGGCCGGGGTGACGCCCGCGGCCGTGCGCGCGTCCGCCGGCGCCCTGGAGCACCTCCCGCACGCCGTGGTGGCCAACATCGCGCGAGCGCTCGGCCGGCTCCAAGAGGTTGGTTTCTCCGTCGTCGGCCTTGACGAGGGCGCTCCCCACACGATCTTCGATGAAGCCTGTCCGGATGGCCGGGTCGCGGTGGTGATCGGCTCGGAGGGCGAAGGCATGTCCAGGCTCGTGCGGGAACGCTGCGATCTGTTGGTGGCGCTTCCCGTGAAGGGCCGCGTCGGCTCGCTGAACGCCTCCGCGGCCCTCGCCGCAGCCCTCTACGGCTTCGTCCTGCCAGGGCGAGTCGTTGCCTCCCCCCGGCGACGTCGCTAGGCTCGCCCGTGCCAGGCCACCCGGCGCCAACTCATGAGTGATATCCCGCCTCCGCCACTTTGGGATCCCGCGCATGGCGTGCCCACTCCGCGCCCCGCACCGGCCCAGCGTCCTGGGATGGTCACGTACGCAGCCCTGATCCTGCTGATCTCCGGCGCCCTTTCCGTCTTGTTCGGCATCGTGTCGCTGAGCGGCGACACGCGCCTGCTGGTTCCGGGCGACGAGGGCGTGATCAGCGAGGAGGTCGCGGCCTTCTATCTGATCGTCAGCGGGGGTCTGTTGCTCGTGGCGGGATGGCTCGTCCTTCGCCTGCGACCCGCGGGCCGGGTGCTCGGGATCGTGCTGGCGTCGATCGGGATCGTGACCGGGTTGGTCCAGGTCGGGAGCACCGGCGGGGCGGGGTTGCTCGCGATCGCCCTGAACGCGTTCGTCCTCTACGGCCTTTTCACGTACGGGTTCGTGTTCAAGGCCGGGCAGTCGCCCCGATAGACTCGGACCCGGCCGGCGTGGCGCAGGTGGTAGCGCAAGCGACTTGTAATCGCTAGGTCGTCGGTTCGAGTCCGACCGCCGGCTCCGAAGGAATGATGTGCGCTCGTGGTTCGGCAGGGCGTTCTACGAGCCGGGCAGGAACACGTGGAACGACGCCCCACCGCCCTCGCGTTCCTCTGCCCACGCGTTGCCACCGTGCAGCTCCGCGAAACGACGAACCAGCGACAGCCCGATGCCGACCCCGGGTGCGTGTACCGAGGACGAGCCCGGCGCCTGTCGGAAGGGCTCGAAGATCGCTTCGTGCAGTTCCGCCGGGACGCCGGGGCCGTCGTCTTCCACGATGAACAGGACGCCATCGTTCTGCGGCCGGGCACGCACCCAGATCTTCGCGTCCGCGGGCGTGTGCCGCAGGCTGTTCGAGAGGAGATTCTCGAGGATCCGCTCCGTCTTGGCCTGGTCGATCTGCACGCTCCCGGGCTGGATGTCGAGCTCGATCTTTCGGCCGTGCGTGTCCATCTCCGCGACGGCTCGCAGGACGAAGTCCTCCAGGTCGGTGGCTCGTCGCTTCGGTGAAACGATCCCGCGTTGGAGACGATCGAGGTCCAACAGGTCTGAGAGCAGTCGCTCGAGCTTCTTGGCGTTCGCGGCGATCCTTCCCACCATGTCGAGCGCTTCGCCCTCCGGCAGGTCCAGCTTCGACCGCTCGAGCGTGAGCGCCGAACCGAGGATGGACGTGAGTGGCGTACGGAGGTCGTGGGAGACGGCCTCCAGGAACGTGTTCTTCATCTCGTCGAGCATGCGGAGGCGTTGCGCTGCTTCTCGTTCGCGCTTGAAGGCGTCCGAGTACTTCCGCTCGCTCGCTCGCAGTGCTCGCTCGGCAGCCTTGCGCTCGGTGATGTCGACCATGAGGCCTCTGAGGATCGTGGGTGCGCCTCCGCGGCCTCTGATCACGTGGATCAGGTCGCGGATCCATCGAGGCGACTCGTCGTCACTCGGAACCCGATACTCGAGAGCTTCACCCACACCGCTCTCGATCGCGCGCTGCAGTCCCGCCATCGCCTCCTCGCGGTCGCGCTCGTCGATATGCGAGCCCCACGCGCGGGCGTCGTCCGGCCACGACTCCGTATCTCCGCCCAGCAGATCGCGGACGGCGCCCGCGACGAACGTGAACACCATGCCGGGCAGTGAGGCCTCCCAGAACGCCGCATCCAATCCCGCGACCAGCTCATGGAATCGTTCGAGCTCGGACATCCGCCTGGCGTTACCGAGCGCGAGCGACGTGAGGTCGGCGACGCCGCGGATCAGCCGGAGCTCGCGCTCGGCGAAGATCCCCTCGCCTTCGTGTCCGATCACCGCGATCGTTCCGGCCCCGTCGGGTTCCCACGTCACCGGCGCGATCAGCACCTCTCGCGGCTCCTTCGACACGAGGTAGTCCTGGTCGTTGCTGAGCGGAGCCTCCCGGGGGAATACGAGCGGCTCATCGTTGTCGAAGACGACCGATGCCGCGATCGCCTCGGGGACGTCGCCGATCTCCTGCCACGGTCGGATCGCATCCGGGTCGAGCGTGAGCAGGCGCGCGAGCCTGAAGTCGCCGGTGTGCTCGTCGCGGACGTGGAACGCGACCGCCGCGGCATCGATCAGCGACGAGACGGTCTCGATCGCACCCTGCAAGATGTCGCCGACCGATCGGAGCTGGGTCAGACGCTTCGAAAGACCGAGGAGCGCCGACGATGTCTCCGCCGCCTCTCGCTCGGCCTGGAGGAGTTTCGCGTTGGAGATGGCGATCGCGGCATGCGAGGCCAACACCTCGAGGAGACGCTGGTCCTCCTCGTCGAAGGCACCGTAGCCGAGGCTCGAGAGGACGATCACTCCCTGGACCGCCTCGCCGACCGTCATCGGAACGGCCAGCATCGATTCCAGGATGTCTTCGGTGTCGGGGATCTGGACGGCGAACGGGATGAGCCTCGCATCGGCGGCGAGAACGGAGGTCCGATGCTCGGCCACCCACCCGGTGATGCCCTCACCGACATGGGTGATCAGCTCCTCCAACGTCTCGTGCTCGTACTCGTAGAAGATCTCGCCCCGGAACGCGATGGGCAGCAAGGTCCATCCGTCGTCCTGCATCACGTAGACGCGGCAGTTGTGGTAGTCGAGGATCGTCCGGAGCTCTTCGGTGATCGCCGCACCGATCTCCGATACGTCGTCCAGGCTTGCCAGGGCGGTGGCCATGCTGTGAAGCATGTTGAGCTGCGCGACGAAGCGGAGGTCAGCCGCCGGGGCGGCTCGCGCTTCGACGTCTTCGCCTCGTGCCATGAGCCAGGGCCTTCCTGAACCCCCCCATCCTGCCATCTCTTCAAAGTGTCGGGAGGCGAGTGCCAGTGCTTGAACCGGGCTTCGCGAGAGCTACCCTCGCCGCATGGGTGAGAGACGGCGCAAGGCTCGGCCACCGTCGGACCTGGACCAGCGTTCGAGGGAGGTCCTGGACTTCGAGCGTGAGGCTTGGAAGCTCTCGGTGACGAAGGAGCGCGCGATCCGCGAGCGGTTCGGCTTCTCACCGTCCCGCTATCACCAGCTCCTCCATCGCGTCATCGACCGGCCGGAAGCCCTCGTCTACGATCCGATGCTCGTCCGCCGGCTTCGCCGGGTCCGAGAGGTGCGGCGGCGGGCCCGGACAGCCTCCGGCCTGGGTGTTCGGGTCTGAGCCGGCGAGCGCAGATTCGCCGGTAGGATGGAAACGTGAATCCGGGTATCTCACGGCTCGCGATCGTGGTCGCCCTCGTCATCGGGGGTGTGGCCCTGCTGGCCAACGGCTTCTCCGAGGGCACGACCGTGACTCCCCCCGGCGATTCGCAGTCACCCACGCCGAGCGACAGTCCCTCGCCCTCCAACTCCCCACAGCCGTCGATCGTCCCGAACAAGGACGGAGTGCTGGTCCAGGTGTTGAACGGGACCTCGAAGGCCGGCTACGCGGGGGACTTCCAGATCTTGCTGGAGGAAGAGGGATACCTGCGGGCCGGGGAGCCGGCGGATGCACCCGACAAGCCCGTGGTGGACTCGATCGTGTACTTCCGTCAGGACGACCACAAGGCCCAGAATCGTGCCGACGCCCAGCTGCTCTCGGAGACGTACCTCGGTGGCGTCCCCGTGAAGCCTCTTCCCAAGGACGGACCCTTGGCGGACGTCGTATCGGAGTCCGCGGACATCGTGGTCGAACTGGGTGAGGATCAGGCCGGCGCGGCCTGACGGAGGATCACGGTCGTCCGCCGGGAACGAGTGCATCGACCATCTCGCAGAGCTCGCTCGGGACGAACGGTTTGGTCAGGAACGCCGCGGCGCCCAGCCCGTGGGAGCGTTCTCGATCCGCGCGGAGGGCCTTGGCGGTGAGCACCAGGACCGGGATGCTCGACGTGGCGTCGTCTCGCTGAAGCGCCTCGAGGACCTGGTAGCCATCCATCCCCGGCATCATCAGGTCCAGCACGATCACGTCCGGGTGCCGCTCCCGAGCGAGCTCCAGGCCCCGGGCTCCTCCGGAGGCCTCGACCAGCTCGTGCCCACGCTGTTGCAGGTTGAGCCTGCAAAGGAGGAGGACGTCAGGCTCGTCATCGATGACCAGCACCCGTCCCATCCGATCGTGTCCTCCTTCTGGGGGAAGCCCACTCCACCTACATTCGATGATGGAGTCATCGGATCGGGGGGCCTTCCGTCTGCATACCTTGAATCTGGGTGATCCGGCCGCGGGGCGCCGTTGACGGCGCTGGATGCCCCTCCTACGCTCCTTGGGCGAGAGGACGCTTTTTGTGCTGAAGGTTTCCCAGAAGCTCGAATACGCGATGCGCGCCATGATCGAGTTGGCGGATGGTACCCACGCGGGCGTGCTCGTCCCGGCCAGGGAGATCGCTTCGCGCCAGCAGATCCCCGTCCGATTCCTCGAGCAGCAACTGGGAGCGCTCTCGAAGGCCGGCTTGGTGGAGAGCTTCCGCGGCGGGGGAGGTGGGTGCCGGCTCGCGCGCCCCGCCGAAGAGATCACGGTGGCAGAGATCGCGGACGCGATCGAAGGGCAGATCTTCCCGATGTTCTGTCTGGAGCCCTCGGATCACACGTGCTTCCAGGACTCACGCTGTGGGCTGCAAGGCTTCTGGGCTGATGTCGCCAGAGCGGTGCAGGCGGTGTTCGCGGAGACGACGGTGGCGGACCTCTCGGCCCGCCACCGTCTCATGACTCCGGGGCCCGTGCTCGTCAGCCCCGAGCAGCTCCTGTCTCGTCCCTAGGACGCCGCTACGTCCGCCTTGCCGAGGATCCGCATGACCTTGGTGCCGCACACGGGACAGGTCCCCGACGCGGCGTTCCGTCCGTTCTTGAGGGTGACGACCGTCCCCTCGAACTGACGCTTCGCCTTGCACTTCACGCAATACGCCTCGTACTGAGCCACTATGCCTCCCTTCCCCCCATCGTGCTCCGGAGCCGCCTCGATGGGCGGCTCCGAGCACGATGGTGGCTCTGTCGTTCCACCTATGCAAGCACCCCAGGGCTCGCACGTCACAGGGCGGCTCCCGTACGATTGGGGCTTCCTCGCCCGAGAGGACCCCTCGGAAGGCCCTCAGGAGGGCCTCCAGAGGGCGTGAAAGGCCGAGAAGGAGGAGCAGGGGTGACCGAGCCTCAGCAGAACATCGAGGACCTCCTCGTGGAGAAGAGGGTCTTTCCGCCTCCTCCGGGCTTCGTCGAGCAGGCCGTCGTCTCGGATCCCGCGATCTATGAGCGGGCCGGCCGGGACCCCGAGGCCTTCTGGGCCGAGCAGGCCGATCAGCTCCTCTGGAGCCGCCGCTGGGACACCGTGATGGAGTGGACCCCTCCCTTCGTGAAGTGGTTCGTGGGAGGCACGTTGAACGCCTCCGTGAACTGCTTGGACCGCCACGTCGAGGCGGGAGGCGGGGACAAGGTCGCCTACCACTGGGAGGGTGAGCCGGGCGATACACGGACGATCTCCTACCGGGATCTGCTCGAGGAGGTCTGCCGGCTCGCGAACGGGCTCCGATCGCTCGGGGTGCAGAAGGGCGACCGGGTGAACATCTATCTCGGCATGGTGCCCGAGCTGCCGATCGCGATGCTCGCGTGCGCTCGGATCGGCGCTCCCCACTCGGTGGTGTTCGGCGGCTTCAGCGCCGACTCGCTTCGCGATCGGATCAACGACGCCGAAGCCAAGGTGTTGATCACGGCAGACGGCGCATGGCGCCGCGGCCAGGTCGTGCCCCTGAAAGCGAACGCCGACGACGCCGTCAAGGAGTGCCCCAGCATCGAGCACGTGATCACGCTCCGGCGCTGCGAGAACGAGCATGAGTTCACGCCGGGAAGGGATGTCTGGTACCACGAGCTGGTCTCGGACCAGCCCACCGAGTGCCCGCCGGAGGAGATGGATGCCGAGGACTTCCTGTACCTCCTCTACACGAGCGGCACCACCGGCAAGCCGAAGGGGATCGCGCACACGACCGGGGGGTATCTCACACAGGTCGCGGCGACGCACCGGATGATCTTCGACATCCACGACGACGACGTCTTCTGGTGCGCCGCCGACTGCGGGTGGGTCACCGGGCACTCCTACATCGTCTACGGACCGCTCGCGAACCACACGACGGGGATCATGTACGAGGGCGCTCCGGACTGGCCCGACAAGGACCGATGGTGGTCGATCGTCGAGACCTACGGGGCGACGATCCTCTACACGGCGCCCACGGCGATCCGAGCCTTCATGCGATGGGGGACGGCGTTCCCGGAGAAGCACGATCTCTCCTCGATCCGGCTGCTCGGGTCCGTGGGCGAGCCGATCAACCCGGAGGCGTGGGTCTGGTACTGGAAGGTCATCGGCGGCGAGCGGGCGCCGGTCGTCGACACCTGGTGGCAGACGGAGACGGGCGCGATCCTCATCACCCCGCTCCCGGGGATCACCGTCCTCAAACCCGGCTCGGCCACCGTTCCGTTCCCGGGGATCCAGGCGGACATCTTCGACGACCAGGGCCACAGCGTGCCTCTGGGCGGAGGTGGCTACCTGGTCCTCACGCGACCCTGGCCTGCGATCTCACGCACCATCTGGGGAGATCCGGACCGGTACGTGGAGACGTACTTCTCGAAGTACGGACCGGAGGTCTACGTCGCGGGCGACGGCGCGAAGCGCGACGAGGACGGGTCCTTCTGGCTCCTCGGACGGATCGACGACGTGATGAACGTCGCCGGTCACCGTCTGTCCACCTTCGAGATCGAATCCGCGCTCGTGGACAACGACAAGGTCGCCGAGTCCGCGGTCGTGTCGAAGCCGGACGACCTCGTGGGTGAGGCGATCGTCGCCTTCGTCACGCTGAAGTCCGAGTACGTGGGCGACGAGAGGATGGCCGAGGAGCTTCGCAACCACGTCGCGGCGAAGATCGGGAAGATCGCTCGACCTCACGGGATCATCTTCACGACCGACCTCCCCAAGACCCGGTCGGGCAAGATCATGCGGCGGCTGCTCCGCGATGTGGCGCACGGGCGGGCGCTCGGCGACGTCACGACGCTCGCGAACGCCGAGATCGTCGAGCAGATCCGCGAGATGTCGGACAACATGCCGGCTGAGGAGTAGGGGGACGACCCGCCGAGAGGTCAGCCCGTGAGCCGGCGCCTGAAGAAGTCGATGGTCATCCGCGTGTGGGCGATCTTCTCTTCCACCTCGAGCGCGTGGTGCCCACCTCCGTAGAGGTGCACCGCCACCTCGTGCTCCCGTGCACGGAGCGCGTGTGCGTAGACCATCACCTGGCCGAGGGGACACCGGCTGTCGTGCTCGCCGGCGATCAGAAGCATCGGAGCCTTCACCCGGTCCACATAGGTCATCGGGTTCCGCTCGCGGTAGAGCTCGGGAAGGTCCATCGGTGAGCCTCCCAAGGTCGCGAGGTCCCAGGCGCGCAGCGTGGGAGCGCTCTCGTAATGCGCCGCGACGTAGTCGCCGACCGGGATCCCGGCGCACGCCGCACGCCATCGGTCGGGATGCAGACCCGCGATCAGCGTGGTGAGGTAGCCACCCCACGACCAGCCCTCGAGGAACAGTGCCCCCGGGTCGGCGATGCCGGCATCGACCACGTGGTCGACACCCGCCACGATGTCCTCGGTCTCCGGGAACCCGATGTTCCCCTTCAGTTCCTCCCGGAACGCCTTGCCCCGGCCGGTGGAACCCCGGTAGTTGACCTGGAGGACCCCGAACCCCTCGTCGACGAACGCCTGGAGCGCCGGATCCCAGAGATCGGTGTGGTGCCATTCGGGCCCCCCGTGGATCGACACGATCGTCGGGAAGGGACCGGGACCCGCAGGTGTCGTGATGAACCCGTTGATGATGTCGCCCGTCGGATTGCTCCACGACAGCCATCGACTCCGAGTCCCCGAGGGAGGGGGATCGATCGGCAACGCGAGGACGGCGTCGCCGCCCGCCTCTCGGACCGACGGAGGCTCGATGCTCGAATCGGCCCGGAACCAGAGCGCGCCGTCGGGGCGGAACCCGGCCTCGTAGATCGTCCCCTCGAGCCGGACCTCCTCCTCGTACGATCCCGACGCCGGATCCACCGTGAGGAGCCTGAGCGACGCCTTCCCCCGGGTCGTTGTGCACGAGGAGGCGACCGCCGTCGGGCGTCCATCCCTGCGGGATCACCGGGCCGACCACGTCCTGCATCGCGAGGTCGACTCGCTCCCGCGTGTCGAGGTCCCAGACCGCCGGTCGTTCGATCCCGGTCCGCTCTTGGGTGAAGAGGAGCCGCCGGACGCCGGGCGCGGGCGACCAGGCGACCGCCTCCATCCGGAGCTCCGGGTCGACCTGGTCGCCCGCGCCCTCACCGGATCGAGTGTCGAGGACCCTGAGCGCTTGCCGGTCGATGTCGCCGTGCTCGGAGTGATGGATACAGACCAGCGCGCCGTCGGGAGAGAGTCCGCCGCCGCCCTGCGGCCACTCGCTGCCCACTCCCGCAGGCTCCGGGTTGCGGTAGAGCTCGCGCGCTGGCTCATCCCCGACCGCGACGAAGACCCGGTAGTCGTCGTCGGACGCGAGACCGGCGGCGACACCTCGGTCGATGACGGAGATGCCCATCATCCATCCGTCGTGGAAGCCCCGGAAGAGGGGTCGCGCGTCGCCTCCTTCGAAGGGCGACAGCATCCAGCGCCCTCGCTCGTTGCCGACCTCGTCGTACCACCACACGACGCCCGAGCCGTCGGGGAGGATGTGCACCTCCTCAGCGCCCACGCCACCGTGCGAGACCCGTCGCCGCTCATCCGATCGCAGGTTCCAGGCCCAGGCCTGGGTGCTGCCGTCCTCTGTGGTCACCGCCGCGAGGTGGTCCGGGGCACCCTCCGCCCACGTCACCTGCTCGATCGTCGGGTGGGTGAATCGGAGGGTCCAGTTCGGCCGGGCACTCATCGAGGCAGAGGATATGCCTTCTGCCGTGGGGGTCATGCCACCGGGCCGGGTCCCCAGAGGCCTCCGCCGTTTGCCACTCGCGCGAGGACGCCCCTAGAATCGTTAGCACTCGGGTCTCCCGAGTGCTAGCAGTCCCACGGCCGGCCTGGGAAGCGTCAGACACGTCGAACGGCCGGGCCGACACAGGAGAAGCCAAAGACCGAAGAGGAGGTCACGAGGGCATGGCTCCCAAACTCATCAGCTTCGACGAGGACGCGCGGCGCGCGCTCGAGCGGGGCATGGACCAATTGGCGAACGCCGTGAAGATCACGCTCGGCCCCAAGGGCCGCAACGTCGTGCTCGAGAAGAAGTGGGGCGCGCCGACGATCACCAACGACGGCGTGTCCATCGCCAAGGAGATCGAGCTCGAGGACCCGATGGAGAAGATCGGGGCGGAGCTCGTCAAGGAAGTCGCGAAGAAGACGGACGACGTGGCCGGCGACGGCACCACGACGGCGACGGTCCTCGCGCAGGCGATCGTGAAGGAAGGGCTGCGCAACGTGGCGGCCGGCGCCAACCCGATGTCGATCAAGCGTGGTATCGAGAAGGCGGTCGAGCTCGCCGTCGAGGCCATCAAGAACTCCGCGAAAGAGGTCGACTCGAAGGACGACATCGCTCACGTCGGTGCGATCTCCGCAGCCGACCCCGAGATCGGCGAGAAGATCGCCGAGGCGGTCGACAAGGTGGGCAAGGACGGCGTCATCACCGTCGAGGAGTCCAACACCTTCGGTATGGAGCTCGAGTTCACCGAAGGGATGCGCTTCGACAAGGGCTACATCTCGCCGTACTTCATCACCGACCCCGAGCGGATGGAGGGAGTGCTCGAAGAGCCCTACATCCTGATCGCCAACTCGAAGATCTCGGCCGTGAAGGATCTGCTGCCGTTGCTCGAGAAGGTCATGCAGACCGGCAAGCCGATCGTCGTGCTCGCCGAGGACGTCGAGGGCGAAGCGCTCGCCACGCTCGTCGTCAACAAGATCCGCGGCACGTTCAAGTCCGTGGCCGTCAAGGCGCCCGGGTTCGGCGACCGCCGCAAGGCGATGCTCCAGGACATCGCGATCCTCACCGGCGGTCAGGTGATCTCCGAGGAGGTTGGCCTGAAGCTCGAGAACGTCACGCTCGATCTCCTGGGCACGGCGCGCAAGGTCGTGGTCACCAAGGACGAGACCACGATCGTCGAAGGTGGCGGCAAGGACGAGGACATCAAGGGTCGGATCAACCAGATCAAGTCCGAGATCGAGAAGACGGATTCCGACTACGACCGCGAGAAGCTGCAGGAGCGGCTGGCCAAGCTCTCCGGCGGCGTCGCCGTGATCAAGGTCGGCGCGGCCACCGAGGTCGAGCTCAAGGAGAAGAAGCACCGCATCGAGGATGCGGTGCAATCGACGAAGGCAGCGGTCGAGGAGGGCATCGTCGCCGGCGGCGGCGTCGCGCTCCTGAACGCGCAGAGCGCACTGGACAAGGTCGATCTCGAGGGTGACGAGCTCACCGGCGCGACGATCGTCAGGCGTGCTCTGGAAGAGCCCGTGAAGCAGATCGCCCACAACGCCGGTCTCGAGGGCGGCGTCGTGATCGAGAAGGTCCGCTCGATGGACCCCGGCCAGGGGCTGAACGCGGCCACCGGCGAGTACGGCGACATGTTCAAGTTCGGCGTCGTCGACCCCGCCAAGGTGACCCGTTCGGCGCTGCAGAACGCCGCAAGCATCGCGGCGCTGTTCCTGACCACGGAGGCCGTGGTCGCCGAGAAGCCCGAGAAGGAGAAGGCCGCTCCCGCCATGCCCGGCGGCGGCGATATGGACTTCTAGGGCCGAACGATCTCGCTCGGATCACGAGCGACGTTCGGAACGGGGGGCCTCGAAGAGGCCCCCCGTTCCGCGTCTCGGGGCCGCTCGCAGGATCTTCGAGGTTTCCCGCTACCGTTACGGCTCGTGACGGCCGAGGTGAGGATCCCGATCCGCTGGCGCGACGTGGACGCGTACGGCCACGTCAACAACGCGGTGTTCCTGAACTACCTGGAAGAGGCGCGTGACCGCCTGGTCGACTCCCTCTTCGGAGAGCAGGCGTGGGACTTCGTGATCGCGCGTGTGGCCATCGACTATCGGAGCGAGCTGAACCAGAAGGACCGGGAGGTGGTGGTGCGTTGCCGGGTCACGGGATCCGGGACCTCGAGCGTGCGGACCGCGGAACAGGTGCTCACGACGGATGGCAGGCTGTCGGCCGAATCCGAGTCGGTGATAGTCGCAAGAGACCCCGAGACCGGTCGCAGCCGCCCGCTGACGGGCGAGGAGAAGGCGATCCTGCAGGGCGCGATCGACGCCGGTTAGGGGCTCGGCTTCTTGGGGAGAGGAATGATGCGCCGGCCGTGCACGAAGTGCTGCCGGTACCAGCCCGTCTCGACCCACATCAGGGTCACGCCACCGACGCTGCTGGACGAGTCGAGCGACCATCCGTTCCCGACGAAGACGTCGACGTGGTCGACGGTCCCGTTGAGATCGCCGTCGTAGAACATCAGATCCCCCGGCCGGAGGTCGACGTAGTGGAGCCGTTTCTTCGTCATCCGAGCCATCTCGGCCGACGACCGTTGCGGAAGGGGCCAGCCCTGATACGGGCGGGGCGGTGAGATCTCCCAGTAGACGCCGTCGTCTCTGCGGAGCGCCCACCACGAGATGCCCGAGCAGTCGAAGCCGGGACCGGGCTGACCTCCGAACGCAGGTGGGGAGGGGGTCTTGAACCCCCACTCGCCGGCCCAGATGTACGGGTAGCCGACGTAGCGGACACCCCAGTCGACGATCGACCGGCGGTGCGCACCCATCCTCGGCAGGACCATCCCCGCGTACTGACCTTCGAGGTAGGGAACGACCCAGCTCTCGAGGGTGGCGGCGCGGTAGAGGGACCATGCGACCTGTTTGCGCCGGAGCCTGGACCTTGGCGTGACATCTTGGGACTCGTCGACCTTGTTGTTGAAGCGGAGCCCGAGCCGCATCGCCAGGAGGTTGACACCGAAGAACCTGGGCGTGTCGAACACGTAGCCGTCCGTGGCCGCGAGCCGGTCGAGGGCGGAGGCCGTAGACCGCATCCCGAGGGCCAGGACGAGGGATCGATGGACGATCCGGGCCGTCACCACGTCGTCCGGGTTGAACCGGCCGCCGGGTCCGCGGGCGATCCAGCCTTCCTGCACCGCGATCGCGGCCGACCGTTGGAACGGATCGGCCGGATCCATGTCGGGGAACGTCACCGAGGGATCGGGCTCCACGTCCGGCGCGAACGCCCGAACGATCGCCTGAGCCCAGAGCTTGCGTTTCTCGAAGGCGTCCGGCTTGAAGCTCCAGTTGCCGTCGTGGTCGGGCGCCACGTCGCGCATCCAGTCGTGGATGCCGGCGACATGGTCGATCGCGACCTTCGCCCACTTGTCGTCCGGGCCCAGATCGGTCCAGGTCTCAGAGGGGATCTGGAGCCGCTCGGAGCGGGAGACGTGTATCGGGAACGGGGCCGGGCCGCTGCCGTCCTCGCCGTCTTTCCAGGATGGTGGTGTCGCTTGTGCGGAAGCAGCTCCCAACGACTGCGCGAGCGTCATAACCAGGGTCAAGACGACGACGGATGTCAGGCGACGGCGAAGCCAATGTCCCCTCTCGGCCATGCTTCCAACGTCGGCCCCCGGAGCACGGAACTTGAGCACCGAGGGGTGAGGCTAGTCGGTGGGTCCCTCTCCGCGCACTTCCTCGACCTTCCTGAGTGCGTCCCGCAGGTCCTTCAGCCAGTCCTCCTGGCGCTCCGCCACGAGCCGGACGCACCAGGCCAGGGCGTGGCTCCGGCTCCGCGCGACGCCCGACTCGATCAGCGTGTCCAGCACGCGCCGCTCGCTCATCCGGAGGCGCGTCATCGCCGGCACGGAGAGGGTCGTGAACGAAGCCGAGACGTCGCCACAAGAGGCGCCCCAGCTGACCTTCCGACCGAACCGTCGCTGGGCCTCGTCGGCGATCCGCATCCGCTTGCCTCGGGTGTCCTCCCGGAAGCCCGAGATCCGTGCGGAGAGCGCAGCCTCCCGCCCTTCAGGGCCGGCGTCGGCGGGGAGCTCCGGCTCGGAGAGCGCTCCGGTGACCATGATCTCCTCGCGGTCGGCGGTGACCGAGGGTGGCCCCTCGAACCACTCCGACGGGATCCGGCCTGCGAACCAACCACTGAACTCTTCCATCGGGGCCTCCTCGTGAGTGATGTGAAAGTGGGATTACATCATTACGTCTCACTTCCGTCAAGTCGTCAAGCGCCTCGAGCCGGGCTCGTCGCCTGTACCGTCGGAGGGTGCACACGATCGAGTTCGAGGTCGACACCAGCGGTCGCCGGGTGGTGGATCTCACCGACCGGGTACGGGCGTTCGCGGCGGAGGCGGGAAGCGACGGCCTGGTGCACGTGTTCCTGCCTCACGCCACGGCCGGCCTCGCGCTGATGGAAACGGGAAGCGGTTCCGAACGAGATCTCGAGGAAGTGCTGGAACGGCTCCTCCCGCGGGAGGATCGCTACTCGCATCGGCATGGATCCGTGGGTCACGGCGGGGACCATCTCCTCCCGGTGTTCGTGACCCCTTTCCTCGTGCTTCCCGTCGAGGCCGGCCGGCTCCTGCTCGGCACGTGGCAGTCGGTGGTGGTGATCGATCCCAACCGGGACAACGACGTGAGGCGGGTGCGCTTGAGCTTCGTCGCCGGCTAGAGGTACTGGCCGGGGGTCCGGTCGGACCGTTTCCCACCGGCCGCCGGCGAGGACACCGCCTGGACGTCGCGCTCCCGGAGCAAGACCAACTCCTGCCCGTCCAGCTCGACTTCGAGGCCCGACGACGGGAGGAACAGCACCCGATCCCCCTGCTTGGCGACACGTACATCGGGACCGATGAGCTGCACGTCCGCCCACGCGAGGCGTTTCGGGGCCGGCGCGGCGGTCGCGGGGATCAAGAGGCCGCTCGCGGACTTCCGCTCGCCGTTCTCCGGCAGCTTCACGACCAACCGATCGCCGGTGAGCCGCACGTCTCCACCGACGGACACCGTCTTCTTGGCGCGGGGACGGCGAGGCTTCGCGGTCTTCGCATCTCCAGCGGGTGTCGCCCGGGGCATGAGCCGAGTGTAGCGAGCGCCACTCGATAGGATGCCCGACGTTGAAGGCACGCAGGGTCCTGGACGACGCGGTCAAGGTCCTCAAGGCCTCGGCCGCGATCGACCACTGGCAACGGGGACGGGAGCGGATCGAGGCTGAGGACCTGCTCTGGTACGTCCTCGGTGACGAGCCGGATCCCGGGGACGACGTGTCGGATGCCGATCGGCGGGCGTTCGATCGGCTGGTTCGTCGGCGCGCGACGGGCGAGCCGATCCCGTTCATCAAGGGGTCCACGGACTTCAGGGGACTCGATCTGCTCGTTCGACCCGGCGTGTTCGTGCCGCGTGACTCCTCCGAGAACCTCGCCACCCAGGCGACGCGGCGGCTCCGAGGGCGGCGCCGGCCGGTGCACGTGGATCTGGCGACGGGTGCCGGCACGATCGCGCTCGCCGTTGCGAACGAGGTCCCGGGGGCGACCGTGGTGGGGACCGACGTGTCCGCCGACGCGGTCGCGCTCGCCCGGAAGAACGCCAAGCGCCTCGGCCTTCGAGCGCGGTTCGTGACGGGCGACCTGTTCGGGGGGCTTCCCCGTTCGCTCGCCGGGACCGTCGACGTCATCACCGTGCATCCCCCCTACGTGCCGATGCACGAGATCAAGGACCTCCCCGAAGAGATCCGGGAATGGGAGCCGGAGCACACGTTGACGGACCGAAGCCGCGATGGGCTGGGGCTCATCGGTCGTACGGCCCGAGAGGCGCCGGCGTGGCTCTCGCCCAACGGATGGCTCTTGATGGAGGTGAGTCCCGATCGGGTGGCGCTCGTGAAGCGGGTGCTCGGGCGGGAGGGTTTCCGCGACTTGCGGAGCACCAAGGGTGGTCCCATCCCGCTCACGAGGGTGATCGTCGCGAGGCGCCCGGCGTGACCGACGCGGCGCCATACGGCACATGGCGATCGCCGATCAGCGCCGAGTTGGTGTCGGTCGACGGCGTCGCGCTCTCGCAGCCCTGGCTCGCGGACGGCTCCGTGTTCTGGCTCGAACGCAGGCCGACGGAGGGTGGACGGTCGGTGCTCATCCACGCGCCTCCGTTCTCGGAGCCGGTCGACGTCAGCCCGCCCGGGTTCAACGTTCGAACCACGGTCCACGAGTACGGCGGTGGTGCCTACCTGGTCGACCAGGGCACCGCGTTCTTCTCCCACTTCGCCGATCAACGGCTCTACCGGCAGGAGCTCGGCGCCGATCCCGTCGCGATCACCCCGGAGTCCGACGGCCGCGATCGGTACGCGGACGGACGCATCACGCTGGACGGCCGGTGGCTGATCTGCGTTCGCGAACGTCATCCCGACCCCGACGATCCCTCCGGTGTGTCGAACGAGTTGGTCGCGATCCCGTCCGACGGATCCGCGGAGCCAGCCACGATCCGCTCGGGTCGGGATTTCTTCTCGACGCCGAGGATCTCTCCCGACGGCTCGAGGCTCTGCTGGCTCGAGTGGGATCTCCCGTGGATGCCCTGGGACGGGAGCGAGCTCTGCGTCGCGGACCTGAACGGTGACGCCACCCTCCAGCACGTGCGGCAGGTCGCCGGCCGGGCGGGCGAGGAGTCGATCTTCCAGCCCGCGTGGAGCCCGGCCGGCGACCTGCACTTCGTCTCGGACCGGACGGGCTGGTGGAACCTGTATCGGGAGCGCCACGGCGAGGTGCGGGCCCTCCATCCCGCAGAGGCGGAGTTCGGCTGGCCCCAATGGCAGTTCGGCATGTCCACGTACGGCTTCCTCGCGGACGGGCGGATCGCGTGCATCTGGGAGCGCGACGGCGTGCAGCACGTGGCGCTGCTGGATCCGGAGTCGGGCGAGCTGATCGACCTGGACGTCCCGCAGACGGCGATCCGGCCGTCGCTGGACGTCGAAGGTGATCGCGTGGCCTTCGTCGGTGGCGGCCCGTCGACCCCCGATCAGGTCGTCCTCCTCGACGTCACCGCCCGATCGATCGACGTGCTCAGGTCGTCGTCCTCGATGGAGTTCGACGAGGGGTATCTCTCGATTCCCCGTCAGATCGAGTTCCCGACCGAGGGCGGCGTGACCGCGTTCGCGCACTTCTATCCGCCGCGGAACCGCGACGCAGCCGGGCCGGACGGCGAGCGGCCGCCGCTCATCGTGATGAGCCACGGAGGCCCGACCTCGGAGGCCACGCCGGCGTTCTCCCTCGACATGCAGTTCTGGACGAGTCGGGGGTTCGCGGTCGTCGACGTCAACTACGGGGGGAGCACCGGTTTCGGGCGCGCGTTCCGACAGCGTCTCAACGGGAACTGGGGCATCGTCGATACGGCGGACTGCATCGCCGCGGCGCGGTGGCTCGCGGAACAGGGCGAGGTCGACGGCGATCGGCTCCTGATCACCGGCGGGAGCGCCGGCGGCTACACGACCCTCTGCGCCCTCACGATGCACGACGGGTTCGCGGCGGGGACCAGCTACTTCGGTCTGGCCGATCTCGAGTCGTTCGTCACCGGCGGGACCCACAAGTTCGAGTCGCGGTACCTCTTCACCCTCGTCGGTCCGTACCCGGAGGAGGCGCAGCGGTACTGGTCGCGGTCACCGATCAACTTCACCGACGGGATCTCCTGCCCGATGCTGTTGCTCCAGGGGAACGAGGACCGCGTCGTGCCGCCCGCCCAGGCGGAGATCATGGTGGAGGCCCTCAAGCGGAAAGGGCTGCCCTACGCCTACGTGCTCTTCGAAGGGGAGCAGCACGGATTCCGGAAGGCGGAGTCGAACCGGCGCGCGCTGGAGTCGGAGCTCTCCTTCTACGCGCAGGTTCTGGGCTTCGAACGAGACGACGTGCCGGCGCTCCAGATCGAGAACCTCTAGCGCCGCGGCACGGTCGGCGGATCAGCCGCCGATCATCGACATCGATCGCTCGGGCTGGACGAAGTCCGGGTGGTTGATGCGATGTCCCGACCACTTCGACCAGAGTCCCCGTCGGATCAGGAGCTCGAGCTCTGCGTCGGACGCGCCGTCGCGAAGGGGAGCGCGCAGGTCGGTCTCGTCCAGCGCGAACAGGCAGTTCCGGAACATGCCCTCGGCGGTCAGACGGAGCCGGTTGCAGGTGTCGCAGAACGGTTCCGTCACCGACGCGATCACGCCGACCCGTCCGGGCGCCCCGTCGGCGAAGCGGAAGGTCGTGGCTGGTTCGTTCGCGTGACCTTCCGGCGCCAGCGGATGCACGGCATCGATCGCATCGAGGATGCGCGCCGCCGGGACGACCTTCTCCCGCTCCCAGGCGTGCTGAGCATCCAGCGGCATGTACTCGATGAAGCGGACCTCGTATCCGGTCTCGCGCGACCAGCGGGCGAACTCCACGACCTCGTCGTCGTTGGTCCCGCCGATCACCACGCAGTTGACCTTGATGGGGGTGAGGCCCGCTGCCTCGGCCGCCTTCATCCCCGCGAGGACCTTGTCCAACGCGTCGCGTCTGGTCATCTCGGCGAACCGGTGGCGAAGGAGCGAGTCGCACGAGATCGTCGCGCGGTCGATCCCTGCCGCTGCAAGAGGTGCGGCCAGGCGATCGAGGAGCACCCCGTTCGTGGTCAGCGAGATGTCGAGATCGGGGCCGACCTCCCGGAACATCCGGACGAGGACGGGGAGATCCGCACGGACCAGCGGCTCGCCGCCCGTGACCTTCAGGCTGCGGACGCCCAGGCGAACGAAGATCCCGAGCATCCGCGTCAGCTCTTCGAACGTCAGGATCTCGTGCTTGGGGAGCCAGGCGAGGCCCTCGGCAGGCATGCAGTAGGAGCACCGGAAGTTGCACCGATCGGTCACGGAGATCCGGAGGTCGTCGGCGACCCGGCCGAAGGTGTCCATCAGCGGGCCTTCGAGAGGCATCTGCGGGACCGCGGCATGGTCGCTCATCCCGTCAGCCTACCGCCGACGGTTCTCTGCGGGTCAGGACTCCTCGGCGGGCGGCAGGCGGAGGAGGAGCGCGTGGATCGCATCCTCGATCGCGTCGTCTCGCGTACGGTCGGCCATCTGGCTTCCCACCGAGAGCCCGATCACGTACATCGCGAGGGGCGTTGCCTTGCGCTCCACGCGGTGGGCGACCTCACGCGATACGGACAGGAGGTGCTCGTTCTCGTGCGCGGAGAGGGCCTCGAGATGAAGCTCGACGGCGAGCCTGTCCACCCAATCCATCCTGTTCCTCCTCTGCATCGCATCGAGGGCATGGGCATCGCGCCGTCCCGACGGTGACGTGCCTGTGCCAATCCTAGGCGCCCGCCGAAGACCGACGTGGAGCGGGGAGGGTCTCCTCCGCGCCGCTAGGCTCCTTTCGTGGAAGCCACACGAGCCGCGGTCCTCACCGTCTCCGACGGCGTCACGCACGGCACGAGAGCCGACGAGTCCGGTGACGTGGCCGCCCAGCTGTTGCGCGAGGCGGGGTTCGAGGTCTCGGATCGGCGCGTGGTGCCGGACGAGCGACCGGATATCGAGTCGGCGCTCCGGGAGCTGGCGGCGACACACGGGCTCGTGGTGACGACCGGCGGAACGGGCTTCGGTCCGCGGGACGTGACGCCGGAAGCCACCCGGGCCGTCATCGAGCGAGAGGCGCCGGGCCTCGCCGAGCTGATGCGGGCCACCGGGCTCGCGCACACTCCGATGGCGGCGCTGTCCCGCGCCGTCGCGGGCGCGTTCGGAGGGACCTTGATCCTCAACCTCCCCGGCAGCCCGCAGGGCGTCCGCGAATCGCTCTCGTCCGTGATCCCCGTGATCCCGCATGCGGTGGAGCTGCTCGGCGGCGCGGTGGGCGGGCATCCGACCGGGCATCGCACCCACGCGGATCCGCGTCGGCGCCGGAGGCGCCGACCGCATCGTGGGTCGACGCGAAGGCCGTGCGGATCATCGGCTCGCCGCCGTGCGCGGTCGGCAACTCGATGTCGATCGTGCCCGGCGGCGAGGTGCACGGCACCCTCGGCTGCGCGGAGTTCGACGCGGCCGCCGTTCAGGCGGCCGCGGAGGTCCAGGAACGGGGCGAGCCGGAGGTTCGCACCTTCCATCACGATCAGGGAGACGTCGAGGTCTACCTCGAGCCGCACGCTCCTCCCGCGCGACTCATCGTGGTCTCCGCCACCGACGTGGCTCGTTCCTTGCGAGCCGAGATGGAGCGGCAGGGTAGGCAGGTCCTGCTCCTCGAGCCCCGCACGGAACGGACCGTTCCCGAGGACGAGCCGGTCGTCCGCTCGCTGGATGACGTGCGCCTCGGGCCCGACGACGAGGTCGTATTCACCGACCACGACGCACCCGACATCTCGGAGATGCTGACGACGTTGCTTCGCTCGCCGGCGAGGTTCGTCGGCGTGATGGGTTCCCGACGTCACGTCGCTCACTACGTCGATGAGCTTCGGACGCGCGGCTTCAGCGACGACGACCTCGGCCGCATCCGGAGCCCGCTGGGTTTGGACCTCGGCGGTCGTCGCCCGGAGGAGATCGCACTCTCGATCGCGGCGGGGCTCGTGGCGTCGCGTCACGATCGTGAGGGCGGGTGGCTCGACCGGTGACCTCGTCGGAGACGTCGGAACACGTCCGGAAGAATCGCGAGCACTGGGAACGGGAGTCCGACGACTACCAGGAGCGCAATCGGGCGCAGCTGAACCGCTGGGACTTCCTGGGGTGGGGCGTGTACGACGCGCCCGAGGACGAGGTCGGGGCGCTCGGGGACGTCGCCGGGCTCCGCGCATTGGAGCTCGGCTGTGGCGCCTGTCAGTTCGGCATCAAGGTGGCGATGCGGGGCGCGGCGGTGACCGGGCTCGACTTCTCGATCACGCAGCTCCGGCATGCCTTCGAGCATTTCGAAGAGACCGGGGTCCGGTTCCCGATCGTCCAGGCGAACGGCGAGCGGCTCCCATTCCGGGATGAGTCCTTCGACCTCGTGTTCTGCGACCACGGCGTGATGGGGTTCGCCGATCCGTTGCTGACCGTGCCCGAAGTGGCTCGCGTGCTGCGATCGCGGCGGGAGGTTCGCGTTCAACGGCACGACGCCGTGGATCTGGGTCGCGTGGGGCGCCCAGGAGGAGGAGCTCCCGCCGACGCGAGAGATGCGATCCGACTATTTCGGACTGCGCTCGCTCGACATCGAGGATCCCTCCTGGCGCACGACCGAGTTCCAGCTCACCTACGGAGACTGGATCCGTCTGTTCCGCGCCAACGGGCTCGCGATCGAAGACCTGATCGAGCTCCGGCCGAACGAAGACGCCAGCACGACCTATGACGACTACGCGCCCCTGGAGTGGGCGCGCGCGTTCCCCGCCGAGCACATCTGGAAGGTGCGGAAGGAGTGAGCCTCCTGACGCGGTCGCTCCTCGGTCAGCACTTGGGGCGGGGCTAGACTGGCCCGATGCGACCGGGGCCGATCATCAAACCCGTGCGCCGGAGCAGCCGCGTGCGTCAGCGTCGACAGACCTTCGGGGCGCTGGTCGTGGTGCTCACCGCGGCATTGGCGTGGCAGTTCTGGCCAACCGCCGGCAAGGAGCGGGGACAGAACCCCAACGGTGGGGGGAACGGAGCGAACAGCCCGTCCACATCGCCCGGACAGCCGAACGGTGACAGCCCGATCGAGCATGTGATCTTCCTCGTCAAGGAGAACCGGTCCTTCGACCACTACTTCGGGAAGTACCCCGGTGCCGACGGCGCCACCGAGGGCGGCACGATCAAGGATTGCAGCGCCAGCACGTTCGAGGATGGCCCGGTCGTTCCCTTGACGGAGGCGCCGACGGTCCTCCCACACGACCTCGGCCACGCGTTCGCGCCGGGTCTGTACTCGATCAACGGCGGGAAGATGAACGGTTACAACTGCGTCCCGCTGGGTGACGACATGACGGGCTACACGCAACACTCACGGGACACGCTGCCGGGCTATTGGGCCTACGCCGACCGCTTCGTGCTGGCGGATCACTTCTTCACCTCGATGTTCGGACCCACCTTCCCGGAGCACCTGTACACGGTCGCGGCTCAGTCCTACGGGATCGTCGACAACAAGACGACGACCGACCACGAGGGCAACTACTGCGACGACCCGACCGAGATCACCAAGCGATTCCCCATCGAGGACCTCACCGACGCGGACGTGGCCGCGATCATGGATCTCGAGGAGAACATCACCGACGAGGTGCCGGATCAGCTGATCCGCATCGCGGCGTACTGGGAGTCCACCCGCACCTGCGTCGACATGAAGGTCCTTCCCGACATGCTGGAGCGCAAGGGCATCAGCTGGAAGTACTACGCGAACGCCGACGCGTGGATGAACGCGCTCCAGGCGGTCAAGCACGTGCGTTTCGGGCCGTTGTGGCAGAAGGTCCAACCGCCCCAGACGTTCCTGCAGGACATCCGCAAGGGTGAGCTCCCGGCCGTTTCCTGGCTCATCCCCCCGGAGGGGAACCCGAACGAGCACCCGGGTTCGATGACCAACGTGTGCGAGGGCGAGAACTGGACGAAGGAGTACCTCAACGCCGTGATGGAGAGCGAGTACTGGCCGAACACCGCGATCGTGATCGTCTGGGACGATTTCGGCGGGTTCTACGACCACGTGAAGCCACCGCACTACGACATCATGGGACTCGGGCCGCGCACGCCCGCGCTGATCATCTCGCCGTGGACCAAGCCCGGCGACAATCCCGACGGCGGGTCCATCGACGACACGGTGTACGAGTTCTCGTCCGTCCTTCGGTTCATCGAGAACCTGCACGGCCTGAAGTCCATGACGGAACGGGACAGGCGTGCGGACCCGCTGTCCGGTGCGTTCGATTTCACGCAAGAACCCAGGCTCGACCCGCTGATCCTCCCGCAACGGGACTGCCCGAGCGCGTGATGCGTGCCGCCGCGGCGCCTCGCTGGGCGCTGCTCGCGATCGTGCCGCTCCTGATCGCGGCCTCGGATCCTCAGGGGGACGTGGCGGGGTGCACAGGAGGCAGGGCGTCCCGGGCGCCCGACCTGGTGGAGGCTCGAGGCGAGATCGTCGAGCTCGGGACCTCGGCTCGCTGGACCCTGACGTTCGCCGCTCCATTGACCATGCCCGACCCCGTCGGGCATCCCTATCGGGTCGACATCGCGATCCTGGATCCCGATGCCCCGGCTCTGTCGTTCGCCTACTACCGCAACGTGAATCGACTGGTGCGGGTCGATGCCACCGTCGCCCACGGAACCGAGATCTACCTCTTGCCGGAGCACGCGAGCAACGTCTTCAACCCCCCGGCGATCACCGGACGCACGATGGCGATCCAGGTGCCCGGGCGGACCCTTTCCGCGGACGAGGAGCAGACCGGCACGTCTCCGGGGCTCGAGAGCCTCCGGTGGACGGCGGTCGTGCGCGACGGGCGAGCGTGTGACTTCCTTGGAAACGGACGGACGGTCGAGCGGCTCGTCCGTCAACCGGAGGCGGCCGTACCGCCGCAGACGAAACCGACGGGCATCTCACCGTGGTGGATCGTGGCGGGCGCGGCCGTCGCGCTCCTCGCCCTCGGGGGCTACGTGGTGCGACGCGCGCGGTAGGGGCGCAGGACCACGTCACGAGGACCCTCGAGGAAGTGTTGCCATGGCCGTGAGATGCCGCGCGTGCCGCGTCGACGGATCTCGGCCACGCGAGCCATATCGACGATCTCGACCAGCAGCTCCTCGCCGGCGCCGGCCTCGAACAGGATGCGGCCCTCCGGGTCGACGCCCACGCTTCTTCCCTGTCCGAACGTCGACACCATGTTGGGATTGAAGAGGAACACCTGGTTCACGATCGCGTTCGAGCGGGCGAGGACCACCTCTTCCTCCCGGTCGGGTGTCGTGGTCGCGGTCGGTTGCGCGATCAGCTCGGCCCCCTGCAGGGCGAGCCCTCGAGCGACCTCCGGGAACCAGCCGTCGTAGCAGATCATCATGCCGACGGTTCCCTTCCCTGGGATCTGGAACACGGGCGCCGGATCCGTGCCGGGGTCGGCGTCCTCGAACGGACGCCAGGGGAAGAGCTTCCGATACACGGCCGCGATCTCACCGTCGGGAGAGAAGGCGATCGCCGTGTTGTGGACCTTCTTCCCGCGCCGTTCGCAGATCGAGCCGGCCACGATCCACCGCTTGGACCGTGCGGCGATCTTCCCGACGCGGTCGGTCAGCGGGCCAGGGATCTCCTCCGCGACACGTCGCTCCCAGTCCCCGGTACCGCCCGACGTGAACCCGTCGATCGCGGTGAGGTAGAGCTCCGGGAAGATCATCAGGTCGGCGTCGGGGAACGAACGGCGCGCGACGCGGACGTGGTCTTCGAACTTGTCGAGGGTGGCGGGCGGGTCCCAGGGGACGGGCGCGACCTGCGCGGACAGGACGGTGAGTATCCGGCTCACGCGTCGGACCCTAGCAGCGAGCTTCCTCCCTGGGGGCTACGCTGGCGCGCTCGCTCCTTGAGCCCCAGACCCCCCGCTCAGACGCCCTGTGGCTGCAGCTCGGCGAGCAGCTCGTCCACTCCCTTGGCCAGCTGCTCTCGCCACCACGCCTGGCCCTCTTGCGGGAGCGTCGCGATCGGGTCGTAGTAGTGGTACCGCCGCGTGAACGCCTCCGGATCCTCGCTCTCGATCCCCGTCCGGTAGTTCTTCGTCCAGCTGGAGATCCCGCGAACCCGGTCGTACTCGGTGACCTGGTGAGCCCACCGCTTGCCGACGAACGGCACGTCGACCACCATCCGCGGCGTCGCGAAGCCGGGGAGGTATCCCATGATCGAGTGCTGGAGGTCCTGCACCTCCCACACCGCGGTCCGCCAGTGCTCCGCGTTCGGGATCATGTCGCAGATGTAGAAGTAGTAGGGCAGGATCTTCGCGTGATCCAGGAGCATGAAGCAGAGCTCCAGGAGCTGTTGCGGCGTCGTGTTCACGCCGCGCAGGAGGACTCCCTGGTTCCGCACGTCGCGGAACCCGGCGTCGAGGAACACCTTCGTCGCGCGGCCGACCAACGGTGTGACCTGCTGGGCCGCGTTCACGTGGGTGTGGACGGCGATGTCGACACCCTGCCCGTTCGCGCGCGTGGCCATCCGCTCGGCCGAGGCCTTCACCTCGTCCTGCAGGAAATGCTGGGGGATCCCCATGAGGCCCTTCGTGGCCAGGCGGATGTCGCGGATGTGCTCGATGTCGAGCAGGCCCATCACGAAGCCTTCCAGCCGCTTGATCGGGACGTTCGCCATGTCGCCGCCGGACACGACCACGTCTCGGACGCTCGGCGTCCGTCGAAGGTAGTCGAGCATCGCGTCCCAGCGCTCGCCCTGCTTCTGCTCGAACTTGTACTTCAGGACCTGGACGGTGTCGTTGCCGACGAGGTCCATCCGGGTGCAGTGCCCGCAGTACTGAGGGCACGTGGGGATCAACTCGGCCAGCACCTTGGTGGGGTACCGGTGCGTGAGCCCTTCGACCGCCCACATCTCGGCTTCATGCAGCGAATCTCGCGACGCGAGCGGGTGTGACGGGAACTCCTGCTCGCGATCGCTGAGGGCGGGCGCCATGTAGAGACGGACGGGATCGGCACGCAGGTCGGTCTCGTCCATCGTGTTGATCATCTGGGGCGGCAGGAGCATCGACATCGTGGCGCGCTCCTGCTGGTCGCGCTCGATGTCGGCGAGCAGATCGTCGGTCAGGTGCTCGCCGAGCGCCGCCTTGAACTCCTTGAGGTTCTTGACCGTGTGGGCACGCTGCCACTGGGCGGACTCCCACTGCTCCTTCGTGACGTCTCGGTACCCGGCGAGCCGGGTCCAATCGGGCTCGACATAGGGGCGCTGGAGGGGGTACGTGAAGGGCTGCGGCGCCGCGTGGGCATGCGCATCGCGGTGCCCGGGGCGACCGGTGCCTTGGGTGATGAATTCGACGCTCATCGATCCTCGCTCTTCTTCGCGGTTGGGGTTCGTGCGCACAGATGATGCGACCACGCCAGTCTACCCGAAGGAAATCCGGAAAAAGTCTCTGTTCACCGGACGATATCCGGTGAACGGATCAGCTGGGCGGTCGGCTAGCGCCGGCCGCCTCTGAAGGAGCCGCCCCGATTGTCACGGCGCGGGCGACGCTCGATCTGGATCTCGGGCGCCTTCTTGGGCAGCCTCGCCTGCATGGGGGCGTGGCCGGTTCGCTCGAACCGCACCCAGATGTGGTCGGGCTGCTGTTTCCGCTCGGTTTCCCGCCATCCGTTCGCGACTAGATGCTTCAACCGAGACGCAGCCGTCTTCCGCAGCTTGTCGGTGCCCGGCACCCGGACGTAGAGGCGTTCGTGGAGGATCTGCTTGTACTCGGCCATCGGCCGACCAGGGTAACAGGGCGTCTCCTTCAGCGGCTCTCGACAGCCGCCGATAGCTGGGGGATATGGATGCACCCCAGGGCTCGTCCCAGGCCGCCGACGCGACGGCCGATCTCGGCGTGTCGAGCGCCGCGACGGCTTCTTCGCCGCTGTCGGAGTCCCTCGGGAACGTCGGCAGGGAGCTCGGAGCCGATCGCGTCTACATCTTCGAGAACGTCCGTGGCCCCGACGGGCGGCTGTGGATGAACCTCACGTCCGAGTGGCTTCGGGACGGGATGCGGGGCCTCTTCGACGCTCCCGCCACGAAGCTGCATCCGTACTCCCCCGACTTCACTCGATGGATCGAGGTCCTTGGGGACCGACAGGTGTTGACCGGCCAGGTGTCGCAGCTTCCGGAGTCCGAGCGACGGGTCCTCGCCGCGGAGAGGACCGCGTCGATCGTGGCCGTCCCGATCTTCCTCGCCGATGGATGGTGGGGATATCTGGGCGCGGACGACTGCGGCCGCGGCCGGGTGTGGAGTCCGGGTGAGATCGAGCTGCTCCGTGTGATGGCCGGCGCGATCGCGGAGGACGTAGAGCGCGGGCGGAGGGTCTCGGCCGAGGAGATCATCAGCGATCGTTACCGGTCGATCGTCCAGCACATCCCGGCCGTGACGTATATCGACGCGCTCGACGACGCGGCCTCGACCCTCTTCGTGAGCCCCCAGGTCGAGGAGATGCTCGGCTACACGCCGCATGAATGGATGGCCGACGCCGATCTCTGGCTCAGGATCGTGCACCCTGACGATCGCGCGCGAGCGGCCGCGGAGAACCAGCGCCACAACGAGACGGGCGAGACGTTCTCGCTCGACTACCGCGTCTATCGCAAGGACGGCCGCATCGTCTGGGTGCACGACGAGGCGAGGATGTTCCGCGACGAGCGAGGGGTGCCGGCCTTCTCGCTCGGCGTGATGATCGACATCACCGAGATCAAGCGCGGCGACGAGAAGGTCGCCTTCCTGACGTATCACGATGAGTTGACCGGCCTGCCGAGCCGGTCGATGTTCGAGGAGCTCCTCGAACTCTCGATCACCCGCGCGAAGCATCACGAGGCTTCCGTCGCGGTGATCTGCGTCGACATCGACGACTTCCGTCTGGTGAACGACTCGCTCGGGCGGCTCGCCGGCGACGAGGTCCTGAACGTGGTGGCAGGCCGGCTCCGCGAGGCGGCGCGAGAGACGGATCTGGTGGCGCGTCGCTCGGGTGACACGTTCCTGTTGCTGCTCGCCGATCTCGAGCGCGAAGGCGACGACGTGGAGGCGGCGGTCGCCCGAGCCGAGACGGCGGCGCAGCGCGTCCTGGATGCCCTCGCTCTGCCCTTCCGAGCGGGTGGCACCGAGCTCTACGTGTCCGCGTCCATCGGGATCAGCCTGTTCCCGCAGGACGGTGACGAGCCGGGAAGCCTGTTGCGCAACGCGGAAGCGGCGATGCTGGAGTCCAAGAAGGGCGGCCACGCGTACCTGGTCTCCAACCGGGGCGCGCTCGATTCCTCGGCGAAGCTCCGGTTCGTGACGAGGCTGCGGAAGGCCGTGGAGAGCCAGCGCTGGGCGCTGCACTACCAGCCGATCCTCGAGCTCGCGACCGGACGGATGCAGGGTGTCGAGGCGTTGATCAGGTGGATCGAACCGGACGGCACGATGGTGCCGCCGGGCGACTTCATCCCTCTCGCCGAGGAGCTCGGTCTCATCGAAGCGATCGGCGATTGGGTGGTACGGGAGCTCGTCTACCAGGCGCAGGCATGGAGTGAGCTGGACATCGATCTCGATATCAGCTTCAACCTGTCACCCCGTCAGTTCTGGCAGCCGGACCTTGCCGAGGGGATCCTCGAGCGGATCCGGGAGGGAGGCGTCGATCCTTCACGCGTCGTGGTCGAGATCACCGAGTCCTCCGCGATGAACGACCCGGACAAGGCCCAGGCGATCCTCGAGGATCTGCACGCCGGTGGCCTCCGCATCGCGATCGATGACTTCGGGACGGGCTACTCCTCGCTCGCCAGGATCCGTGACATGCCGGTGGACGTGTTGAAGATCGACCGCTCGTTCGTGAGCGGCGTCGATGTGGATCCGCAGAACCAGAGCATCGTCTCGGCGTTCATCGAGCTCGCCCGAGGGCTGGGCATGACGACGTTGGCCGAAGGGATCGAGACCGAGGGCGAGCTCGCCTTCGTGTTGGAACGCGGCTGTGTGATGGGACAGGGCTTCTACTTCTCCAAGCCGGTGCCGCCCGAAGAGATCATCGCCCTCGCGTACGGTGGACTCCCGGTCGCACGTGCGGTGAGCTGACCCGGCAGGATCGGCCGGCTCACATATCGGAAATGAGATGGGACGGCGGGCGAGATCCCGTTTCGAAGACTTCCTCAACCCCGGCCGAGGGCGTCTCTCACGTTCTCGACGATGGCATCGGCATCGATCCTCGCCCAGGCGCGAAGCTCTTCGGGCGTTCCCGAGCCGGGCATGTCGGTCACCGCGAGCTTGATCACGCGTCCGGTCAGTACACCCGTTTCCGCGAGCGCGCCCAGCACCGCGTCGCCGAGGCCACCTTCGATCCGGTGGTCCTCGACGACGACGACCAGGCCGATGTCATCTGCGGCGGCGCGGAGCGCCGCCGCGTCGATCGGCTTGACGCTGTAGCAATCGATCACGCGCGCCGAGACTCCGTCGGCCGCGAGGCGATCGGCCGCGCGCAGGGACTCGTGGAGCGTGATGCCGGCGCCGACCAGCGCGACGTCGGAGCCCTCACGCAGGATCTTCGATCCGCCGACCGGGAACTCCTCGTCGGGGCCGTAGAGCAAGGGCGTCGCCTCCCTGGTCGTCCGGACGTAGGAGATCCCGTCGAGTTCGGACATCAGGGACACGAGGCGAACGGCCGAGTGTCCGTCGGCCGGGTACAGCACGGTGGATCCGTGGATCGCGCGAAGTGCCGCCAGGTCTTCGAGCGCCATCTGCGAGGGTCCGTCTTCGCCGATCGACACGCCCGCGTGCGAGCCGCAGAGCCGGAGATCGGCCCGCCCGATCGCCGCCATCCGGATCTGATCGTACGCACGGGTCAGGAAGGCACCGAACGTTGCCGAGTAGGCGACCTTCCCGATCGCCTGCAGGCCCGTCTGCGCGCCGATCATCGTCTGCTCCGCGATGTACATCTGGAAGTAGCGCTCGGGAGCGACCGCCTCGACATCCTCGGTGTAGGTGGAGTTCCCGACCTCGCCGTCCAGGACGACGAGGTCGGAGCGCTCTCCCGCCAGCCACGCGAGGGTCTCCCCGAACGCCTTGCGCGTGGCGATCGGCTCGGTGTAGGTGGGCGCGGGCGCGCCGGCAGGCGCGCCCGCGCCCACCGGCATCCACGGTTCGGGCTTGGGCGGCGTGATCGTGATCGAGCGGACGCCCCCGAGCTCCTCGATGGCTCGCTCGGCCAGCTCCGGCGGGAACGCCTTGCCGTGCCAGCCCTCCTTGTTCGCCACCTCGGACACGCCGTGACCTTTCTCGGTGCGCGCCACGATCATCGTCGGCCGATCGTCCTCGGCGGCGGCACGGTACGCACGATCGATCGCCACGACGTCGTGGCCGTCGATCGCGAGGGCGTTCCACCCGAACGCCTCCGCCCGCGCGACGAAGACGTCCCCGTCCCACCCGTGCATCGTCGGTCCTCGCTGTCCCAATCGATTGAGGTCGATCACGCAGGTCAGGTTGGCGACGCCGTGGTGGGACGCCGCCTCCATCGCCTCCCAGATCGATCCCTCCGCGGTCTCCGAGTCGCCGACCAGGACCCACACGCGCGCGGGGCTCTCGTCCAGTCGCATCGCGAGCGCCATCCCGAGGCCGATCGCCGGCCCCTGGCCGAGCGAGCCGGTCGCGGCCTCCACCCAGGGCAGCTCGGAGACGGGCGCCGGGTGGCCCTGGATCGGAGAGCCGAACCTCCGGAGCGACAGCATCATCCGGTCGTCGATGGCTCCGACGGCCTTCAGGGCCGCGTAGAGCACGGGCGCCGCGTGACCTTTCGACAGCACGAAGCGATCGTTGGCCGGACTCTTCGGGTCCTCGACGTCGGTCCGGAGGTGGTCGGCGAACAGCACGGCGACCAGATGCGCGGCGGAGAGCGACGAGGTCGGGTGGCCCGACCCTGCCTCGGTGGTCGATCGGATGGAGTCGATCCCGAGCTGGGCGGCGAGTTCGTTCCACAGGTGGGTGCGGTCGTCCATGTCGGCGTCAGACTACCGGCCGCGCCCTGCGGTCCGCTTCCGGGCGGTAGGCTCGTCGCAGGAGACCTTCCACTCGATGACGACCTTCCGTGACCTGGGTGTATCCGATGAAGTCGTTCGCGCCCTGGCAGCGCGCGGCATCGAGGCCCCGTTCCCGATCCAGATCATGGTCATCGAGGATGCGACCTCCGGACGAGACACGCTCGCGAGGTCGAAGACGGGCTCCGGCAAGACCCTGGGGTTCGCGATCCCCATCGTCGATCAGGTCGATCCCGATGCCGATCGTCGGCCCGTCGCACTCGTGCTCACCCCGACGCGCGAGCTCGCCCAACAGGTCAGCGACGCCTTCGAGGACATCGCCGATGCGAAGGACCTTCGGGTCATGGCCGTGTACGGCGGGACGAACGTGCGCGAGCAATCGAAAGGCGTCGGGTCGGCGCACATCCTGATCGCCACGCCGGGGCGGCTGGACGACCTCGTGGAACGCGGGCTCGTTCGGCTCGACGGCGTGAAGATCTTCGTGCTCGACGAAGCCGACCGGATGCTGGACATGGGTTTCCAGCCGCAGGTGGATCGGATCGTCCGAAAGCTTCCGAAGGATCGCCAGACCATGTTCTTCTCCGCCACGCTCGACGGCGCGATCGGCAGGATGGCGGACGTGTACACGCGCAACCCGGTGCGGCACGAGGTCGACCTCGGCGAGCTCCGGTTCGTCGAGGAGGCCGACCATCGCTTCATCCCCGTGGCGCCGCAGGAGAAGCTCTCCACGCTCGCACGGCTGGCGTCGGAGGCGTCGGGGTCGACGCTCGTGTTCGTGAACACGAAGCGATCGGTCGACCATCTGGCGAGACAGCTCCGGGCGGAGGGCGTTCCGGTCGTCGCGATGCACGGAGACATGACACAGCAGGCACGGGAACGAGCTCTCCACCGTTTCGAGGAGGGCTTCGTCGGGATCCTCGTGGCGACCGACGTGGCCGCCCGGGGGCTCGACCTCGAGCGGATCACGCTGGTCGTCAACTACGACCCGCCGAAGGACGACAAGGGCTACGTGCACCGGGTGGGTCGCACGGCGCGGGCCGGTCGGGCGGGCACCAGCATCACCTTCGTCACTCCGGAGCAGCTGGGCGACGTGAGCCGCATGGCCGCGAGGCTCGACCTCCACGAGGAGTTCGAGCAGGAGGGGATGAAGGTGGCGCCGCCGCGCGTCGTCTTCAGCGGCGGCGCGAAGGGCAAGCGGAGCGGTCTTCGGCCGCGGCGCCGCCGCTGAGCAGCGCGCGTCCCTGGATCAGCCTGCCGCGCCACCCTCCACGACGTGGAGGGAGGCGCGCCGGTGGATCGCCACGATCTGATCCGCCGGCACCGGGCGGGAGAAGAAGAAGCCCTGTCCACGCTCACATCCACGCTCGACGAGCGCTCGCCATTCGGCCTCGGTCTCGATCCCCTCGGCGAGAGGGGTCATCCCGAGGTTGGACGCCAACGCGACCATGGCGGAGACCATGCTCGCGTTCTGGTCGTCGCGATCGAGCTCCCGGACGAAGGATCGGTCGATCTTCAGGATGTCGACGGGCATGTAGCGGAGCCTGGCGAGCGATGAATAGCCGGTCCCGAAGTCGTCGATCGCGAGCTTGAGCCCGCGAGCGTGGAGCTCGTGCAGGATGCCGAGCGTCCGGTCCGGATTGGTCATCGCCGTGGATTCGGTGATCTCGACCGTGACGCGGGTCGGGTCCATCCCGGACCCGAGGATCGGCATCACGATGCGGTCGGCGATGCCGTCCTGCCACAACTGTCGTGGCGAGAGGTTGAAGGAGATGTCCAGCTCGAGGCCCTGCTCCCGCCACAACCGGTCCTGCCTGCAGACCTCCTCGATCACCCAGGCGCCGATCGCCTCGATCAGACCCATCTCCTCGGCCAGAGGGATGAAGTCACCCGGGGGAACGAGACCGCCGTTGGGTTCGGGCCAGCGGATCAATGCTTCGACGCCGATCATCTCTGCGCTCGCGAGGTCGATCAGGGGTTGGTAGTGGAGCATCCACTGCTCCTGCTCGACGGCTCGTCGCAGCCTCGTGGACATCGACAGTCTGACGATCGAGTCGGCGTCGTCCTTCGCATGCAGCACGTAGCCGCCCGGACCCGATCGCTTCGACCGGAACATCGCGGTCTCCGCGTTCTTGAGGAGCGTGGGCGAATCGGCGGCGTCCTCGGGGAACTGACTGATGCCGAGGCTCGCGGTGATGTACAGCTCGGTGTTCCCGATGGTGAACGGCGTGCGCAGGGCTTCTTGGATCCTGAGTGCGACCGACTCCGCCGCGACCGACACGCTTTCGTGTCCGCCGGGGCTCGCCGGGCTCCGATCGAGGTCCGCGAGCAGGAGCAGGAACTCGTCCCCGCCGGGGCGCGCGACGAGGTCGGTCTCCCGGGTGGCATCGGACAGTCTCTGCGCGAATTGCACGAGAAGGAGGTCGCCCGCCTCGTGGCCGAGGGAGTCGTTCACCAGCTTGAAGTCGTCGAGGTCCACCGTCACGACCACCACTCCGAGGTGATGCCGCTTCGCTCGGGCGAGCGAGAGACCGAGGAGCTCGTCGAACATCGTCCGGTTGGGGAGCCCGGTCAGCCTGTCGTGATACGCGAGGAACGCGATCCGCTCTTCGGCCAGCTTGCCGTCGGTGATGTCGAGCATGACTCCCTGGATGTACTCGGCACGCCCGAGCGCATCCGTCAGGACGATCGCGCTGTCTCGGAACCACACCGTCCTGCCGTCGCGAGCGAGGAGTCGATACTCGAAGACGAAGGGGCCGCCCGCCTCCCGCCCCCGCAGGTACGTGGCCATCGCTTCCTCGCGGTCGTCGGGATGAAGGATGTTCTCCCACAGCTGTGGGTCGTCGATGTACTCCTGTTGGTTGTAGCCGAGGATCTCCTCGATCTGCGGGCTCACGTACGACGTCGACATGTTCGCGTCCGCGACGTCGACGTAGACGATCGCGGGGATCTGCTCCACCAGGGCGCCGTACTTGGTCTTGGTTTCGTGCAGCTCCGCCTGGGTCCTGATCAGTTCGGTGACGTCGAGCATCAGGCCGAGCCAGTGGAGGGGTCGCCCTCGCTCATCGGCGACCAGCACCGCATCCTCACGAACCCAGACCGTGTGGCCGTCCGGATGCACGACGCGGTATTCCATCCTGAACGGCTCTCCCGTGCGGTCCGACCGCTGACTCTCGGCCGTCACCTTGTCGAGGTCCTCGGGGTGGATGGTCTCCGCCCAGGCGTACGGTCTGCTCAGGAACTCCTCCCGCGAGATCCCCAGCAGATCGATGACGCTTGGGCTCACGTCGATCATGGAATCGGTTTCGACCGCGGAGTCCACGTAGAGAACGGCAGGCAGTTGATCGATGATCCCCCGGTACCGGAGCTCGAGCTCACGGAGGCGTTCGTCGTCCCCGCCTGAGGGCGATTCGAAGTATCCCTCTCGAGTTGTCGCTGGATCCAAGTGAGGCGCCTCGGTTTCGCTCGTCATGGGTCGGCGCAGCGGCCGCGAGAGGCGGCCGCTCCTGCCAGGAATCATCGGCCGCGCGAGGCAAGGACTTGACCGCGCGTTCAGGACGGGAGGTGCTGGGAGAGCCCCTCGCTAGCAGCCTCTCTCGTCCGGAAGGAGGGGTCGGAACAGGATCGAGAACCTGGCACCGGACTCCAACCACGGGGTCAGCTCGTTCGCCCGAGAGGCCGCCTCACGCAGCGTGGTCCACTCCGTGCCCTCGACGATGCCACACCGATACGTCTCCGAACCGATCGTGCCGTCACCGAAACGATCGAGATCCTCCTGGAGCGGCCAGGTGATGGGTTCCTGCGGCAGATCGCCCTTCCGGTACTCGCTCACGAAGAGGCGTGACCCGGACCCCTCGTATGAGGTCTCCGTGCCGAGGGAGCCGTCGGGCAGCCAGGTCGCGAGGCCTTCCAGCTTCGTCACCAGCTGCTGCAACTGGCCCCGAGCCTGGAACTCCTCAGCCGACATGTGCTGTGGTCGCTCGGTGAGCTCGCTGAGCCCGTACACCTTGATCGTCCGGTCGACATCGCCGGCGCGGATCGTGATCACGGTCGTCGGCACGTCTGCGAGTCCGACCGATCCCATGTCGAGCATCTCGTCGGGAACACCCTGGATCGAGCGGAGGGCTTCCTCCAGTGTCGTCTGGATGCCCTCCTCGGTCACGGTGCGGGTGGAGATCGACGGGAGCGCCGGGCCGGGGTACAGCTCGATCTGCGCCCCCGGCAGGACGAGCGTGCCGTCGCCGTAGAGCGAGAAGCTCGGGAGGCTTCGGTAGGTCCACTCGAGAGGGACGAAGCCTCCTTCGAACGCGACCCGGACGAGCACGTCATGCCCGTCGGTGCTGTGGTCGATGCCCGACCCCGCGCCCGGATCGGCGGGTGCATCGGCGCAGGACATGAGGAGGATGAGCAGGATCGACGCAGCGGCGGGACGAACCTTCATGGGTTGCCTCCGGTGTCGGCGGTATCTCGCTTCGACGGTCAGCTTGCGCGGTGTGGTTCCCCGCTCGTGTCGCCAGCCGAAGGGTTCCCCTTGGCCTCGAGGCCACGGATCAAGAGATCGAGCCCGAATTCGAACTGCTCGTCCGGGTCGCATTCGGCGAAGTAGGGCGAGCACGCCTGCAGGGCCGCGAACTCGTCCGGGAGCTTTGCCGCGAGCTCCGCGTGCGCCTTCTGGTGCTCTTCGTCGGACCCGCCCGCGATCGAGCCGAGCTCCATCATCACGAAGCCCTGGATGTAGCCGCCGAATGCGTGGAATGCCTGCGCCGTGTCGCGATCGGTGAGACCACAGGAGCGCAGGATCCTGAGCGCGAACTCCATGGGACGCACCGAGTCGATCGAACGGATCGGACCTCGCTGCTCGGCGAACAACCGCATCACCGCGGGGTGCGCCTGCAGGAGACGTCGCCAAGCGCGTGCTCCTCGCCTGCAGTTCTCGGCCCAATCATCGACGGGCTCGGGGAAGTCGAACTGAGCCATGACGTGCTCGCAGATGCCGTCGAGGAGATCTTCCTTGTCCTCGACGTGGTGGTACAGGGACATCGCCTCGACGCCGACCTCGCGGGCGACCCTTCTCATCGAGACAGCCTCGAGGCCCTCTGCGTCCATCACCTTCATCGCTGCGTCGATCACCCGCTCCCGGGTGAGCGGATCCCGAGTGTTCACGGCGTTCGTTTTCACGTCACGTCCCGTCTTTCCTCGTCTCGTACCTTCGGGGTTGACAGGCTTACGATGTACACCTACCCTCCGTACATCGTAAGCGTACGCTGTACGTTCGGCAAGAGCGAAACGAGGGGAGCCCGGAGCCATGAAGATCAACCCGGAAACGTTCGCAAGAGCCAGCAGCCATCACCCATGGCGAACCGTCGTGGCCTGGGTCGTGTTGCTGGGAGGAGCGATCGCCCTCGTCGCAGGCGGGCTGTTCGGCGACGCGCTCACGAACGCGATCGATTTCACGAACGAGCCCGAAGCCAAAGAGGCAGCCCGCCTCGTCGAGGAGCGCCTTCGAGGCGAAGAGCCCGACTCCGAGTTGATCCTCGTGGTCGCGGACACCGCGACCGTTGAGGATCCCACGTACGCGGAGTACGTCGGCGCCCTCCAGGAGAAGGTGCAGGCGCTCGGTCCCGATGTCGTGAAGAGCGTGGGCAGCTTCCTCACCGAGGACGGCCCTGTGTCGGAGAGCGGTCGCGCCGTCTTGCTGCCGGTCCTGATGACCGAAACCGACGAGGACGCGCTCAGCGACGACGCCAAGCTGCTCGACGAAGCCGTCACCTCGGTCGATCAGCCGGAGGGATTCGAGACGCACGTGGCGGGTCCCGCGACCCTCTTCAACCAGTTCAACGAGATCATCGAGGAGGACATCGCGAAGGGCGAAGGCATCGGTTCGATGGTGGCGTTGATCGTGCTGCTCGTCGTCCTCGGCGCGGTGGTCGCGGGCCTCATCCCGCTCGTCCTCGCGGCCTTCTCCATCGCGATCGCGATGGGAGCGACCGCCGTGGCAGGGCTCTTCGTCGACTTCTCGTTCTTCGTGCAGAACATGATCACGATGATCGGCCTCGCGGTGGGGATCGACTATTCGCTCTTCATCGTGGCCCGGTACCGGGAGGAGCGACTCCACGGGCGCGAGAAGCTCGAGGCGATCGGCCGTGCCGGCGCGACGGCCAACCGCGCCGTGTTCTTCAGCGGGATGACCGTGGTCCTCGCGTTGCTCGGGCTGCTGATCGTCCCGAACACGATCTTCCGGAGCCTGGCAGGCGGCGCGATCTTCGTCGTCCTGATCGCCGTGGCCGCCTCGATGACACTGCTGCCCGCGATCCTCGCGCTCCTGGGCGACCGGGTGAACAAGCTCCGCGTCCGGAGGAACGCCGGTCGGGTCGAGGCGGGGACGGGGTTCTGGGACCGTGCGACCCGCCTCGTGATGAGCCGACCGGTCATCAGCCTCGTCCTCGGGGCCGGCCTTCTCGTCGTCCTGGCGATCCCCTACTTCAGCATCCACACGGGGACGTCCGGGGTGAGCACGCTGCCGGACGACATCGAGGGGAAGCGAGCGTTCGTGTTGCTGGAGCAGAACTTCGCCGGTGGCCTCTCCGAACCTGCGGAGGTCGTGATCGACGGCGACATCTCTTCGCCGGAGGTCCAGAGCGCGATCGACGAGCTCACCGCGACGGTGACGAGCGATGATGCCTTCGCCGCTCCGAGCCCGCTCGAGGTGAACGACGCCGGCGACCTCGCCGTGCTCTCCATCCCATTCCGGGGGGACATCTACGAGGACGCGTCGGTCCAGGCGATCCGGGATCTCCGGGAGGAGTTCGTCCCGGCGGCGTTCGCGGGCACGGATGCTCGGGTTCTCGTGGGCGGTGAGACCGCGTTCAACGTGGACTTCTTCGACCAATCCGATACCTACATGCCCATCGTGTTCGCGTTCGTGCTAGGTCTGTCGTTCCTCCTCCTGACGGTGGTGTTCCGATCCGTCGTGCTGCCCGTGAAGGCGATCCTCATGAACCTGCTGTCCGTGGGAGCCGCCTACGGCATGGTCGTGATGTTCTTCCAGCAGGGCGTCGGACCGGGGTTCGTGAAGGACATCGCCTCGGCGCTGAACTTCATCCAGGTCCAATCGATCGAGGCGTGGATCCCGTTGTTCCTGTTCTCCGTCCTGTTCGGATTGTCGATGGACTATCACGTCTTCTTGCTCACGCGGATCCGCGAGCATTACGACCTCACCGGAGACAACACCGGATCGGTGGCGTACGGCCTCCGAACCACCGCCGGGATCATCACCGGCGCGGCGCTGATCATGGTGGCGGTGTTCGGCGGGTTCGCCGCCGGCCGCCTCTCACCGCTCCAGCAGATGGGGTTCGGTCTGGCGGTTGCGGTCTTCCTGGACGCCACGATCGTGCGAACGATCCTGGTCCCGTCCGCGATGAAACTCCTCGGCAAGGCCAACTGGTATCTGCCGCGCTGGCTGGAATGGCTGCCCAAGCTCGACGTGGAGGGCCATGAGGCCGCGGAGAGCCGCGTGGAGATCCCCGACACTCCGGCAGAGCTGGTCGAGGCCGGCGAGTCCGGCAAGCGACCCGGAGAGTTCGGATGATCCTGGAGAGACGTCAGTCCGGGAGCCGGGAGCGAGTCTTCTCGCTCCCGAGCTCCCGGAGGACGTCTCGAGCGATCCATCGAGCGGACGGAGTCGCGAGTTCGAGGATCCGCTCGGCTTCCTCGATCGCCGCTGAGTGCAGTGCTCGGTTCCGCTTTCCGATCTGCCGGAGCGCCCACGACACGCCCTTCTTGACCTCGTTCCGGTCATCGGTCGCCGCGCGTCGGATCAACGGCAGGTAGCCGAGGAACTCTCGGTCGGGGGCCTGCTTCGCCCACACGGCTCGTCGAGCGATCATCGAGAAGGCGCAGCGCTTCACGAAGGGTTCCGGCACTCGAGCCCACGCCTCGATCGCATCCGCTTGGGCCGGTGTACGGCCGAAGAGGTCTGCCGCCGAGTCGCAGAGGTCCCACGAGGTGATGTCGAGGACCCATCGCTCCCTCTGGACCTCGGTCAACGCCTCGGGATCGGCGACCAGCGTGGCGAGGATGCGCGCTTCGTGGATCTCCGTCTCCCACAGCCCGAGGGCGAGGGCGTGGTCGACGCCACACGTCTTCGCGACCGCCCGGATGTTCGGCATGCTCACACCGAGCGCCTGCGAGACGTCGATCCCGACGCGCGCCATCCCCGGTTTCCGGGACGGATCCGCTCGGCGTCGCAGTTCGGCGATCACCGATCGGGCGTTCACCCGCCCAACCCTACGGCGAGCGACGATAAGGTTCGCTCCGATGGGGGCGGAGCACGAGGCGGTCCGAGCGCGGCTGGGGCGCGTGGGCGTCTGGACCTTCGCGTTCGACACGCTCCGGGCAGGAGACGTTCGCGACGCCGCCGCGGCGATCGAGTCTCTCGGCTACCCGGCGCTCTGGGTCCCGGAAGGCGGCTCGTCGAGGGAGATCTTCGCGCATCTCTCGCTCCTCCTGGCCTCTACGTCGGGCATCACGGTCTGTTCCGGGATCGCCAACGTCACGGCTCGTCACCATGAAGCCATGGCCGGTGGAGCGAGGACGCTCGCGGACGCATACGGCGAGCGAGTCGTCGTGGGGATCGGGATCGGGCATCAATACACGGCCGGCCGCCGACGGCAGGAGTGGGTCGATCCCGTCGGGCGGATGGCCGTCTACCTGGACGAGATGGACGGGGCCCGGGCCGGTCCCGACCCCGACGTTCCGGTACGTCGACTGATCGCGGCGCTCGGCCCGCGGATGCTCGGGGTCGCTGCGTCGCGGGCCCTCGGCGCCCACACGTACTTCGTTCCCGCCGAGCACACGGCGAGGGCCCGCGAGCTCCTCGGGCCCGAGCCGGTGCTCGCTGTCGAGCAGACCGCCATCATGTCGACCGATCCTGCGGTAGCCCGCGGGATCGCCCGACCCTGGGCAGCCGACTACCTGGAGCTTCCGAACTACGCGAACAACTGGCGGCGGCTGGGCTACGAGGATGACCTCGCCGACGGGGGGAGTGACCGCTTCATCGACGCCGCCTTCGCGTGGGGGGACGTGTCCTCGATCTCGAGCCGAGTGCGCGAGCACCTGGACGCCGGCGCGGATCACGTCTGCGTCCAGATGATCTCCGGGCGCGACGATGACGTCTGTCTCCCGGCCCTCCGTGAACTGGCAGGCGCGCTCCTGTGACGGCGTCGGCGTGATGCGGAGACTGCTGCCGGGTCGGAGCGGGACCGTCTGGTACGTGCTCGCCGACGCCGCGGCCTTGATCGTGTTCGTGCTGATCGGCATCGGTGGCCATCGCGCGGGCACGGTAGAAGGCTTCCTCAGGAACGCGGTCCCACTGCTCGGGGTCTGGTTCCTGGTCGCGTGGCTGGCGCACACCTACCGGCGACCGGGATGGCGGAGCCTCCTCCGGAACTGGATCGTCGCGGTCCCCATCGGACTGCTCGTCCGGACGCTGATCGTCGGGTCGCCGAAGGGCGGGAGGATCCTCGTGTTCATCGCGGTAGGGCTCGCCTTCACCCTGTTGCTCTTGGTGCTCGGGCGTCTGCTCGCGCGACTCCTGTCCCGAGCGCGTTAGGGCTCGGATCAGTAGCGGTCGTCGTGGGAGGGGAGGTCCCGCGGAGGCTCGCGGCGGGGATCGCTCGACCACATGCTGACGCGGGAACGACCATCGATGCCGTCTCGCTCCCAGCGGCGGATCTGCGCCTTGACCGAGTACCAGACGATGGCGATCAGCGCCGCGATCGTGAGCAGGATCGTGAGGACGATGAACGCGACGGCCTTGACGACGGCGACGAGTACGCCGAACGCCGCCGCCAGGAGGACGAGGATCAGGATCAGCCAGGCCATGGATTCATCGTACGAGCAAGTCCGAGAAACGTTCGATCCGCCCGGCGAGCGCGTCGGGATGTTGCACCGGCAGATCGTGGATCCCCTTCATCCACGAGATGCGGACCGGCCCGCCCGAGCTCGCCGCTCGCTCGGCCGAGCGGCGCTTGCGCCCGTCCCACTCGGGGTCGCCGCCGCCGCGAGCGAGGATCGCGAGGGTGGGGACGGAGAGGCGTGCGAGCGCCGCATCGGGGTCGTGGAGCCAGATCGCCCGGAGGATCCGGAAGTGGTTCGCCCTCGAGAGTCGAGGCTTGATCCGTCCGTTGCGGTCGACGTTCATGACCGAGACCACGATCTCCTCGATCTGCGGCGTGACCTCGACCGCTTCGCCGAGGAACGTCCGGATCATCCTGCGGAACTCCTCCACCGGCATGCCGGCGAGATGCGGTGGAGCCAACCGCTGCTTCGCGGTCGCCCAGTCCATCTCTCCGCGAAGCGTGCCGATGCCGCCGTCGACGAGCACGGCGCCCTCGACCACACGGGGCCATCGAGCCGCGAGCTCGAGCGCCACCATCGCACCCCACGAATGACCAACGACGATCGGTCGCCGGAGGGCCACGCTTGAGATGACGGCACGAGCGTCGGCCACGACCGAGTCGAAGCCATACCCGCTCGAGGGCTTCGCGGACACGCCGTGCCCACGCGCGTCGTACGTGACGACCCGGAAGCGGCGGGTCAGGCGCGGAAGCATCAGATCCCAGATCCGCTGCGAGGATGCCAGGCCGTGATGGAGGAGGAGACCGGGCGCCGAAGTCGAGGGGGCGTCGTGCACCCGGACGGAGAGCCTGACGCCCCCGGATCCGGTGACGTCCACTCCTCGTTGCTCACCTGGCTCGTTCATACTCGGCGCGCATGGTAGATGAGTTCCGATCCCCGCTCGCAGATCACGCCAATGCCGGCAGGGTCGCGATCGTGACCGGTGGTGGAACCGGGATCGGCCGAGCGACGGCCCGCGAGCTGGCCCGGACCGGCGCCCGTGTCGCGATCTGCGGCCGGCGGCCGGAGCCGATCGAGGACGCGCGAAGCGAGCTGGAGGCCGCCGGCCGCGAGGTGCTCGCGATGCCGTGCGACGTGCGGGAGCCGGAGCAGGTCGAGTCCTTCCTCGATGCGGTCGACGAGCGGTTCGGCACGGTCGACGTCCTCGTCAACAACGCGGGAGGACAGTTCGCGGCACCCCTGGAGCAGATCGGGCTGAAAGGCATGCGCGCAGTCCACCGGCTCAACGTGGATGCTCCCTGGCATCTGACGAACCGGGTCGCCGAGCGGTGGATGATCCCGAACCGCCGAGGGTTCGTGTGCTTCGTCGGGTTCAGCCCTCGGCGTGGCGTGCCGCTGATGGCGCATTCGTCCGCGGCCCGCGCCGCCCTCGAGAACATGGCGTCGACGATCGCGATCGAGTGGTCGAAGTACGGGATCCGGGCGGTCTGCGTCGCAGCGGGCCTGATCCGAACAGAAGGGATGTTGCAGTACGGCGGGGAGGCGTTGGTCGACGAGTACGCGAAGACCGTCCCGATGGGGCGCGCCGGCCGCCCGGAGGAGGTGGCGGCCACGATCGCGTTCCTCGCGAGCGACGGGGGAGCCTATGTGACGGGGAGCACGGTGGTCGTCGACGGAGGTGCCGACGCGTGGGGGATCGGGTCGCCGCCTCCCCCGCCAGAATGAGAACCGGCGCCAGAGTGAGGGGGGAGACCATGTATGGAACCGTGATGCGAGCGAAGGCCACGGCCGGAAACCGTGAGACGGTCGTCGCGTTGATGGGTGAGGGCGTGGGTGCGAAGGGATTCCACGCGACCCACGTCCTGTTGCCGGACGACGACGATGCGACCGTGATCGCCGCTGTTCTGTTCGAAGACGATGCGTCGTACTCGGCCAACGCCCACGATCCGGCCACCGAGGAGTGGTACGGCCGTTTCCGCGCGCTCCTCGAGGGCGACCCCGAGTGGACCGACGGGGGATGGCGGTCGTTCTTGCCCACCGCGAGTCCCAGCTGAAGCCGCGGGTCCGGCCGTGATGATCGTCGGCGGCGTACGAGCGTGTGCCCGATCCAGAAGGTGCGAGCTCAAGGCGTGGTGGATCCAAGAGAGCGATCGCGCGGGATCCGGTGAAGGGGACAAGATCGGAGACCCCCTGCCCATGAGGTTCGTCGACCCGGCTCACCGCCCGCGATGAGGCTGCCGCTCTCGCGCCGGACGTTCCTCCGAGCAGCCGGTGTCGCTGCGGGATCCGCTTTCATCGGAGCGTGCGCTCCTGCCCGTCGGCGTCGGAGCCCAGCGCTGTCGATCCATGAGGACAACCCGCCGATCGACGCCCGAGCGGAGATCGAACGAAGCGCGACGCTCCGGATCTACCAATGGCGCGACTATCTGGCAGCCGACGTGGTGGACAGCTTCGCGCGGCGCCACGCCGCATACGGGGTCGGTGTCGCGGTAGAGAGCTTCACCACGATGGCGGAGGCGGCCGAACGGTTGCGACGGCCCGACGCAGATTTCGACGTGTTCTTCCCGACGATCGACGCACTTCCCGGGCTCGCGGCGGCCGGGCTGCTCCGTCCCTTGACGCACGAACTGCTCCCGAACCTGTCGAACCTGTGGCCGTACTTCCTGGAGGGCAGCGGCCCGTTCTACGACGTCGGACAGCGCTACAGCGTGCCCTACACCGTGTACTCGACCGGGATCGGGTGGCGAAGGGACCTCGTCCGGGACGGGGACTCGCCCGCGTACCTGAAGAACCCGTACGACGCATTCTGGAACGAGCGGTATCGCGGCGCGGTCGGGATCTACGACGACTATCGAGAGGCGATCGCCATGGCGCTCATCCGCCGCGGCGAGGATCCCAACACCGGCGAGGAGGGAGCGGTCGACCGGGCGGTCGACGATCTCCTCGCTCTGGCCGAGGACGTGGACGTGGAGATCTCGGCCGAGGGAGCCTACGAAGAGCTCCAGACGGGCGAGTACGCGGTCCAGCAGGCCTGGTCGGGGGACATCTTGTCCGCACGACGCTTCGGCGCGTCCGGCGCTCACGACGACGGCCTCGTCGCCTACACGTGGCCGCGCGGCGGCATCGTCGGCTGCGACCTCACGTCGATCTGCTCGAAGGGACGCAACCCCGCCCTCGCGCATGCGTTCCTCGACCATCTCCTGGACGTGCGGGTGGCGTTCGAGAATTTCCGCTGGAACGGCTATCAGCCACCGGTCGGCGACGTACCGCCGGTGGTTCCCTCGTACCTCGACGATGCGATCCTCCACCCCGGCGACCTCACCGAAGGCCGGTTCCTCCGGCCGCTCGGACCGGAAGCGGACGCCCGATGGCGCGTGGGTTGGCAGCGCGTGCTCGAGGCCCGTACTCGCTAGCCGGCGACCTCGGCTCTCCACGTTCCGCTTTCGTCATAGCCCGTGAGCGCGACGAAGGGCTCCGCGGTGACCGGATCCACGGCCAAGATCCAGATCGTCGCGTCGCTGCACGCGAGGTTGTTCGGGTCGTTCCCTCTCGCGTCGGACACGAGCTCGCCCTTCGCGCTGCGCAGGCAGACCCCGCGGGCGAACAGCACCCAGGCGGGCCCGATCGAGCGACCTTCGAACACGTCGCGCACCGAGGCGAACGCGACCTGCACTTCGCCCCCGTCGGCCGGATACCGGGTCCGCACGTCATCCGGCGTGAGGGTCGGCCGTGCGTCCGCCGGTGGCGGATCGAGCTCGAACCCGAGAGCGCCCGGGATGGGCTGTTTCGTCGTCTGTCGCAGTCGTGCGTAGGGGTCCGCATCGCGCGTCAGCAAGGCGACGACGAGGATCACCACGGCCGCGGCGAACACACCTCCAGCGAGTCGCTTCACGCGGTGGCCTTCTCTCGGGCGAACAGGCCGGTCGCCGTGATCCCCACCGTGGCCAGCACGATGACCGCCATCGCCGCCCGGAGGTCGACCGTGTCGGCGATCCAGCCCAGGAGCGGGGGAGACCAGACGAACCCCGTGTAGCCGACGGTCGCCACGGCCGCGATCGCGTTGGGGTCGTCGCTGATCCTCTCGACGAGACTGAACCCCGCGGGACCGGCCGCGGACATCGCGAACCCCATCAGGAGGAAGGCGGCGGCCACGACCGGCGTGGAGTCGGCGAGGACGGCGATCGTTCCGCCGATCCCTCCTCCGATCCCGGCGATCACGATCGTCCTCCGAGGCCCGAGTCCGAAGAGGACCCTCGCGGCGAACAATCGCCCGACGCACAGGGATCCCGCGAACGCGACGAACGCGGCGCCCGCGGCTGCCGGCGACGCACCGAGCTCCTCCCGGAGATACAGGCCCGACCAGATGTCCATCGATCCCTCGACGAGGAAGCAGAACAACACGGTCAAGGCCGGGATCCAGAGCGCCGGGCTGCGGCGGAGCGCGGAGACCGATAGCACGGAGGTCGCGCCCTCGGCCGCGGGTTCGCGTGGCGCGCTCCGAAGGTTCCACCACGCCGTCGCCAGGAGCGCGATACCGGAGGCCGCGAGACCCAGCCGGTGGTCGAGACCGAACGTCCGAAGCGTGCCGGCGGCGGCGGCGCCCGTCACCCCGCCGAATGCATAGCTGGCATGGAGCCATTGGAGCACCGGTCGGCGGGTCCGACGTTCCTCATGCGTCGCCGCGACGTTCACGTAGACGTCGATCGACCCGTTGCCCACGCCGACCAGCACGAACGTGACCACCAGCATCGATGTCGGCCCGACGGCGAGGGCCAGCGCCGCGACCGCGAGGCTCGCGAGCGATAGCGGCACGCTGGTGCGGAGCGAGAGTCGCTGGAGGCGTGGTGCGCCGAAGAGCATCGTCACGATCGCCGCCACGGAGAGGAGCGAATACAGGAGGCCGAGGTGACTGTCCGTGAGCGCGTGGTGTCGCTGGAACTCGAGGACCAAGATCACCCAGACGCCCCAGAACTGCCCGAAGCTCCAGTATGCCGCCAGGAGCGGGAAGGTTCGGCTCCGGACCAGCGGCTCGCGACCATCCTCCGCCGCGGATCGCTCCATGTTCCGGATGATGACAGGAGCGGCGCCGTGGGGCGTCTCGATGCACGCGGGTTCTCCGCCCCCGCGATAGACTCGCGCCCTCATGACGGGTGGAGACGTGCAGCTGGTCGACCTCGTGAAGCGCTTCGGTGACTTCACGGCGGTCGACGGCATCAACCTCAAGGTTGCCCCGGGTGAGTTCTTCTCGCTCCTCGGCCCGTCGGGCTGCGGCAAGACCACGACGCTGCGGATGATCGCCGGGTTCGAGCGGCCGACCGAGGGGCAGGTCGTCCTCGACGGCACCGACGTGGCCACGGTGCCGCCGCACAAGCGGAACGTGAACACCGTGTTCCAGAACTACGCGCTGTTCCCCCATCTGAACGTCGAGAAGAACGTCGCGTTCGGCCTTCGGTACAAGGAGACGTCGAAGGAGGAGAGCGGACGGCTGGTGGGCCGCGCGCTGGAGCTCGTTCGTCTGTCGGGCTACGAGAAGCGCCGGCCGAACCAACTCTCCGGGGGCCAGCAGCAGCGCGTCGCGCTCGCGAGGGCGCTGATCCTGAACCCCGCGCTCCTGCTGCTCGACGAGCCGCTCGGAGCACTCGACGCGAAGCTCCGCAAGGCGCTGCAGATCGAGCTCAAGGCGATCCAGGAAGAGGTCGGGATCACGTTCATCTACGTGACGCACGATCAGGAGGAGGCGCTCACGATGTCGGACCGGCTCGCGGTGATGTCCGACGGCCGGATCGAGCAGGTGGGCCCCCCGAAGGAGGTCTACGAAGAGCCCTCGACCGCCTACGTCGCGGACTTCCTCGGCGTCTCGAACCTGATGGACGGGACGGCATACGGACCGGTGGAGGGCGGATGCCGCGTCCGCTTCGGAGAGTTCGAGTTCGTCGCGGGCCAGGGCGAGCCGGATGCGCACGGAGAGGTGAAGCTCTCGATCCGGCCGGAGCGGGTCGATCTGGAGGACCCGGGAACCGGCGGTGCCAATCGGATCCCGGGCATGGTGGAGCGGCTCGTCTATGTGGGCTCCGCGATGCAGGTGATCGTGAACCTTGCGCCCGGAGAGAAGTTGCAAGCGCTCATCCAGAACGAAGGCGAGACCGTGCGGTTCCAGCAGGGGACGCCGGTCTCCGTGCACCTACCGCGCGAGGCGCTGCGCGTGCTTCCACAGGGAGAGATCTCCGAGGAAGGGTTCACCGCCTCCGCGCAGGCGGCTCGATAGCCGGCTCAGATCTCGAAGCGAGCGAGATCCTCGACGGCCGAGCGACCCGTTCCGTGCCGCCGGTTGAAGCGCCGGAGGATCAGCAGGGCCACCGTGATCGACAGCAGCGAGAGCATCATCATGATGGTCGCCAGCGCGTTCAGACTCGGGTTCCCCGCGTTGCGCGCCGCGCTGTAGATCTTGATCGGGATGGTGACGCACCCCTGTGCGCAGAGGAACTGGCTGATGACGAAGTCGTCGATCGAGATCGCGAACACGATGAAGAAGCTCGACAGGATCGCGGGCGCGAGCAGCGGAAGCAGCACGCGCCGGAGCGCATCCGCGGGCGACGCGCCCAGGTCCATCGCGGCATCCTCGTAGTCGCGACCGATCGCGAAGAGCCGGCCTCTCGTCACGATCACGACGTAGGACAGCGAGAACGTGACGTGGCCGAGCAGCTGTGTCGTGGTTCCGAGCGGGAAGTGATACAGGTTCGCGAAGATCAGGAACATGGAGACGCCCATCACGATCTCGGGTGTCACGAGTGGGAACAGCATCAAGAAGTTCGCCGCGCCGGAGCCGCGGCCTCGCCATCGGGCGAGCCCGATGGCGAGGCCGACGCCCAGCGCCGTGGCGATGGGCATGGTCAGCAGCGCGAGCTTCAGGCTCTGCAGGAGCGCGGGGAGCAGGGTGTCGTCGAAGTTCTCGGAGGCCTCGTTCCAGATCGCTTCGTACCACTGCGTGCTGAATCCCTGGAACGTGCTCCGTGAACGGCCGCTGTTGAACGAGAACTGGACGGCGATCACGACGGGGGCGATCGTCCAGATGATGTAGAGCCACGTCCACACGGAGAGGAACCGAGGCTTGCCCCAGGGATTCGCGAAGAACGATCGGAGGCGGCCCACTCGAGGCGACGTGGTCTCCCGCGGCAGCGTCGCCTCGGCCGTCGTCATCGCTGGGCCTCTTTCGCTGCCCGGGAGACGCTCACGAGGTAGTAGATCATCAGCGCGCCGATGAACGCGGACAGCAGCAGCGTGAGTGCTGCCCCCTTCGGCTGTTGACCCTGCCCTCCTTGGAGCGCGAGATCGATCGCGTTGCCCATCATCGTGTTCTCGGGGCTCGCGGTCATGAGGTTCGGGGTGTAGTAGTCACCGAACATCGGCAGCGTGATGATCACGGCGCCGGCGAGGATCCCCTGCTTGGAGAGCGGCAGCGTGACTCGCCAGAAGGTGCTCGCGGGACGGGCGCCCATGTCCCGAGATGCCTCGAGTTGCGACTTGTCGATCCGATCGAGCGCGGCGTAGAGCGGCAGGATGAAGAACGGGATGTAGCCGTAGACCAACCCGAGGATCACGGTCAGGTGGGACACCCTGCCGCTGCTCCAGTTGATCGGATCGTGGACGACCTGCGTCAGGAGCAGGAGCCGGTTGAACAGTCCCGGGTCCTCCGGCTTGACGGCCAGGAGGTTCACCCACGCGAGCATCCGCATCAGGTAGCTCATCCAGAACGGCGCGATCATCAGCGTGAGCAACAGGATCTTCAGCCGGCCGCCGTAGCGAGCGATGTAGTACGCGACCGGATACCCGACGACGAGGCAGATGGCGACCGAGACGGCGACGTAGACCAGGGTCCGGAAGAACTGCGCCTGGAGGCCGCCGGAGGTGACCAGCTCCCGAGCGGTCGAGGAGAACGTGTCGAACTGCCACTCGAGCGGGTTCCACGCCGGGATCGGGAGCGCGAAGATCTGGTCGCGCCCGCCGAACGCCACGGCCGCGATGGCGTAGAAGGGCATGATGAACAACAGCAGGAGCCAGACGATCCCGGGTGCCGCAAGCGCCGGGTAGTACCAGCGTCGCTGCCCGACGATCCCGCCCGCAGGTGCCGGCATGCTCCGGAGGTTACGCCCCCGCCTTGAACTCCGCGTAGGCGTCCTGCCAGATCGAGTCGACCTCGACCGGAAGACCCGTCGCCCGCTTCCCCACGAGGAAGTCCTGTTCGGACACGATGGTCGGCTTGAGGTTGTCCCAGTGCTTCCCGGCCGGGGCCCCGTAGTCCCAGACGAACCAGCCTTCGAGTCCGGGATAGCTCTTCTCGAAGATCGTCGCCGGGTCGACGGCGTTGAACGGAACCTGGTAGCCCGTCCACGTCCAGTTCTTGATCGCGTTGAACTCATCCATCATGAAGTTCAGGAACGCGTGCGCGAGCACCGGGTTCTTCGCGTTCGTCGGGATCGCGTACGTGTCGTTGTCGATCGTGCCCCCGAAGCCTCCGCGAGCGGGCCAGTAGTAGCGCAGGAGCGGGGCTTCCTTCTTCGGGTCGTTCGCGTACCAGGGGCCGGCCTGGATGTCCCCGGACCAGGCTTGATGGAGCCCGAACTTGCCCTCGGGAAGACCCGAGTACGCCCCGTCGATCGTCGTCTTGACGTCGACGAGGTTGTTCAGCTCGATCAGGCGGTCCTTCGCCTTGCTGATCGTCGCCGGGTCGCTCTCGTCGAGGTTGGTCTTGTCGGCGAGGTCTCGATACATCCCGAGCGAGAGAGCTTCGCGATAGGAGTCGTAGATCCCGACCTTCCCCGCGTAGTCCGCGTTCCAGAACACCTCGTACGGGTTGGACATCGACTCCATGTCCGAGACCTCCATCGGAACGATGTCGGTTCGCCACGCCATGCCGGTGGTGTAGATCGCGTACGGAAGCGTGTACTGGGACCCCTGGTCGTAGTACGGATCCTGCATCACGGGCCACAGGTTCGTGGTGTTGGGGAGGTAGTCGTGGTTCAGCGGCTGGATCAGCTTGGCGGCGACCAGCTTGGGGATGTAGTCGATCGTGGGGAAGAAGATGTCGTAGTCGACCTCGCCGGTCTGGAACTTCTGGATCGCTTGCTCCATGTTGTAGAAGGTCTCGTACTTCACCTCGACCCCGAACTTCTTGCCGAAGTCCTTGAGCGAGCGCTTCCAGATGTACTGCTCCCAGTTGTAGATGACGAGTGGGCCCGACTCCGGCTCGAGGTTGGAGTCGATCGGCGGGTTGTCCTCGTAGGACTGCAGCGTGACGGGCTTGTCCAACGTGCCGAATCGTGGGACGAGGTCTTCGCCGCCCTGGTCGGGGGAAGGGTTCCCGTTCGACCCGCACGCAGCCAGGATCGCGGCCGAGGTGGGGAGTGCCACACCCGCCGCGAGCGACCGCCGAAGGAAGTCGCGCCTGGAAACGGGCCGATGGTTCGGGTCTCGCGGATGGAAGACCATGACACCCTCCCTCGATAGGATTTGAACGCCGGTTCAGGAGGCTATCCCAGCCGCCGCCGAGCAGCAAGGCAACGCCAGCCTCTGGAAGGAGATACGAGCCGCGGCCCCGATGGGTTGCCGAAGTGAGGACTCCCATACCATCGCGGGACCCGCGAGGAGGAGACGACGTGAGCGAGCCTGTCCTGCATATCGAAGACCTCGGTCATGTCCGGCGACTCACCATGAATCGACCCGAGGCCCTGAACGCGCTCAACGGAGAGCTGGTGGATGAGATGTCGCGAGCGCTGGACGACGCCGCCGAGGATGCGGGGGTCCGGGTGCTGATCCTGCGGGGGGCCGGAAGAGCCTTCAGCGCGGGATATGACCTCAACGAGGACGCGAGCGGAGGCGTGCTGGACGCCGAGCGGTGGCGGGAGGACCTTCGGCACTCGACCGACGAGATGCTCAAGTTCCTGGATCACCCGAAACCGATCGTCGCGAGCGTCCACTCCTACTGTCTCGCGGGGGGAACGGATCTGATGCTCGCCTGCGACTTGGCGGTCGCGGCCGATGACGCGTACTTCGGCTACGTCGATGTCCGGTTCGGTTCGGGGGTCGTGTCGATGTTCCTGCCCTGGGTGGTGGGCGTTCGCAGAGCGAAGGAGCTGCTCTTCACCGGCGAGGACCGGGTCACCGCCGATGAAGCGCTTCGTCTCGGGCTCGTCAATCGGGTCGTCCCTCGAGAGGAGCTGGACGACGCCACGCTGCGGCTCGCCGAGGAGATCGCGAAGAACGAACCGTTCGTGGTGCAGGCCACGAAGCGCGCCGTGAATCGGGTGTGGGACGTGGCCGGGTTCCGCGAGGCGATGGCGGCGAACATCGAGCTCGATGTGCTGATCGAGACGGCGAACCTCCCCGCCCGCGACGAGTTCCGCCGGATCACGACGGAACAGGGGCTCAAGGCAGCCATCGTGTGGCGCGATGCCGCGTTCCGCGGCGACGCCTGATGATCTTCGGGCTCTTCGCCGCCCTCGGGTGGGGTCTCGCCGACTTCTTCGGTGCCCTCGCGGGCCGGCGGATCGGCTCGGTGAGCGCCGTGATCGCGGGCCAGGTGCTGTCGGCGGTGTTCATGACGGTGGTGCTCGTGGCGACGGGGGCGTCCATCGAGCCCCTGCGGTCCGACGTCTGGCTCGTCGTGCTGAACGGCGCCTTCGCCGCGTTCGCCTACACGACGCACTACAAGGCTCTCGAGCTGGGACCCGTCGCCGTGGTCTCGCCGATCGGCGCCGGCTACGCCGTGGTCGGCGTCGCGCTGGCGATGATCGTTCTCGGCGAACGCCCCCGCGCACTCGCTCTCGCAGGAGCGGGGATCGCGGTGGTGGGAGTGGTGCTCGTGTCCACCGACCTCAAGAAGCTCCGAGATGGCATCAAGAATCACGTGCCCGGACTGCCGTGGGCCATCGCGGCAGCGATCTGTTTCGGCGTCGCGGGGTTCCTCCTGGGCTGGATCTCGGACCGGGCCGGATGGATCGTGGGATTGTGGGGCTCTCGGGTCGCGCAGGTGGCCTTCTTCCTCCCGCTCTTCGTCGTGTTCCGCACGCAGCTCTCGCGAGTGCGCCTGGGGTTCGGTCTGTGGATCGCGCTCCTCGCCGGCGCCGCCGACATCCTCGGGGTGGTCACCTTCTCCATCGGCTCGGAGCGCGGGCTCAACTCGATCGTGCTCGCTGCGAGCGCCGTGTTCCCGCTGATCGCCATCACCCTCTCCGTCATCGTGTTCAAGGAACGGATGGTGACCAACCAGTTGGTCGGAGTCGTCCTGGTCGTCGGTGGCTTGCTCCTCCTCGGCCTCGGCTGACCGAGGAGTATCGGATGGCTAGCCCTGGTGGCGGTAGAACTCGACCTTCTCCGGTTCCAGCGGCGTGTTCCCCAGGATCAGGTCGGCCGCCTTCTCCGCGAGCATCATCACCGGCGCGTAGATGTTGCCGTTCGTGACGTACGGCATCGCCGATGCGTCCACGACGCGCAATCCCTCGAGCCCGTGCACCTTCATCGTGAGCGGGTCGAGGACCGAACGATCGTCGACCCCCATGCGGCAGGTGCACGAGGGATGCAGCGCGGTCTCGCCGTCACTGCGCACCCAGTCCAGCACTTGCTCATCCGTCTCCACTTGCGGCCCTGGTGAGAGCTCGCCACCGTCGAACGGTCCGAACGCCGGTTGCGAGAGGATCGAGCGAGCGACCCTGATCGCCTCGACCCATTCCCGCCGGTCCTGATCCGTCGACAGATAGTTGAATCGGATGGCGGGGTGCTTCCGGGGATCGGTGCTCACGATCTTCACCGATCCGCGCGCATCGGAGTACATCGGTCCGATGTGCACCTGGTAGCCGTGGTCGCCGGCGGGCGCCGATCCGTCGTAGCGGACCGCGACCGGGAGGAAGTGGAACATCAGGTTCGGGTACGCGACCTCGTCGTTGCTCCGGACGAAGCCCCCCGCCTCGAAGTGGTTCGTTGCCCCGAGTCCTGAACGGAAGAAGAGCCATTGGGCCCCGATGAAGGGCTTGCGCCAGTGCTTGAGGCCGGGGGCGACGGACACGGGCTGCGTGCAGGAGTGCTGCACGTAGACCTCGAGGTGATCCTGGAGGTGCTCGCCCACCCCGGTGACGTCGTGCACCACGTCGACGCCGAGCGCGCGGAGCTCGTTCGCGTTCCCGACCCCGGAAAGCTGAAGGGTCTGGGGCGAGTTGATCGCGCCGCCGCACAGGATCACCTCGCCGGCGCGGACCTCTCGCGCCGAGCCCCGTCCTCGCACGTACTCGACGCCGACGGCTCGGGTCCCTTCGAACAGGATCTTGTTGACGAACGCGTGGGTACGCACGTCGAGGTTCGGCCGGCTCGAGACCGGATGCAGATACGCGCGGGCGGCGGACAGACGACGCCCGCGATGGATGTTGCGATCGAACGGTGCGAACCCTTCCTGGCGGTAGCCGTTCACGTCCTCGGTCAGTGGGTAGCCGGCCTGCTGGACCGCCTCGAAGAACGCCCCGAACAGCGGGCTCTTCGCCGGGCCGCGTTCGAGGACGAGCGGACCGCTGTGGCCTCGGTACTCGTCGGCGGGCTCCGCGGCGAGGCAGCTCTCCATCCGCTTGAAGTAGGGGAGGCAGTGGGCGAAGTCCCATGTCTCCATGCCGGGGTCGGAGGCCCAACGCTCGTAGTCCAGCGGGTTGCCGCGTTGGAAGATCATCCCGTTGATGCTGCTGGATCCTCCGAGGACCTTGCCGCGAGCGTGGTAGATGCGGCGCCCGCCCATGTGCGGTTCGGGCTCGGACTCGTACTTCCAGTCGTACCAACTCCAGCCGATCGGGTAGGTGAGCGCCGCGGGCATGTGGATGAAGACGTCCCAGAGGTAGTCGGGACGACCGGCCTCGAGGACCAGGACGCGGTTGGCCGGGTCCGTGGTGAGGCGGTTCGCCAGCACGCTGCCCGCCGAGCCACCTCCGATGATCACGTAGTCGAACGCCCGCTCCATCGGGGGACAGTGTCCCCTAGATCGACGGTGACGCGCACGCGCAGGAACTGCGCTAGCGTGCTGGGCCATGGACGGGCCGACGCCTGCTTCCGCCGATCCATTCGAGGTCTCCGTGGAGGTCGTTCGGGACGCGAACGCTCGCGGGATCCCACTCAAGCTCCTCGGCGGCCAGGCCGTCCGGCTCCTCTGTCCGCTCTTCCCCCACCGGGCTCGAGACGACCAGGACATGGACTTCGCCTGTGTCTCCACGAAGAAGAAGGACGTGATCGCGTTCTTCGCCGAACAGGGATTCCTGGGCGACCAACGCTTCAACACCCTCCACGGCGACCGGCAGATGTACTTCACCACGGCGGACGGGAAGACCTCGGTGGACGTGATCATGGACCGGCTCAACATGTGTCACGTCTTGGACTTCGCCGATCGCATCGACCGCCTTCCGGACACGCTCGACATCTCGGACCTTCTCCTGACCAAGCTCCAGGTCGTGGAGCTCAACGAGAAGGACGTGCACGACATCACGCACCTGCTGTCCGGATACGAGGTCGCCTCCGGCGACGAGGCGAAGACGATCGGCCTCGATCGCATCGGGCAGGTCGTGGCCGGCGATTGGGGATGGTGGCGGACCGTCACGATGAATCTCGACAAGGTGGCCCACTTCGCCGAGGAGGAGCACAGCGACCTGGTGCCGGACGCCCGTCACTTCGACCCGGGAGCGCAGGCACGCGTGCTCCGAGGGTGGTGTGACGATGTCCCCAAGCCGCTGAAATGGAAGATGCGGGCGAAGGTCGGCGATCGGGTGCAGTGGTACGAGCTCCCGGAGGAGGTGGGGCACTGATGGAGGAGTCCCCGGCCGGTGCGACATCTCTGGCTTGCGCTCCGCTGGTCCTCGGCGGAAGATTCCCCCGGTGAAGATCTTCTTCGTGACCGACCTCCACGGGTCGGAGATCTGCTGGAAGAAGTTCCTGAACGCCGGGTCGTTCTACGGCGCAGACGTCGTCATCCTCGGGGGCGACGTCACCGGCAAGGCCATGGTGCCCATCGTTCAGCGCGCCAACGGCACCTGGGAGGCCTCCCTCCAGGACCATCGCGACACGCTCGAGTCCGAGGACGCGATCGTCGAGTTCGAGAAGCGCGTGATGAACCGCGGCTACTACCCCATCAGGGTCTCGGACCAGGAGTACGTCGCGATGCAGGAGGACGAGGTGCTCGTCGACAAGCGCTTCAAGGAGGTCATGCTCGACGGCACCGAGCGCTGGATCGCGATGGCCGAGGAGAAGCTCGCCAACACCGGGATCCGCGTCATCGCCTGCCCCGCGAACGACGACATGTTCGAGATCGACGATCTGCTCTCGGGCGCCCAGGTCGTTGAGACCGGCGACGAGGAGCACCCGATCCAGCTCGGCGACTTCACGATGGTCTCGATGGGGTGGACGAATCCCACCCCCTGGCACACGTTCCGCGAAGCCGAGGAGCCGGAGCTGGCCGTCCGGATCGATCGAGCGCTCGAGGCGGCCACCGATCCGGAGACCACGATCTTCAACTTCCACGCGCCCCCGTACGGATCCAAGCTCGACAACGCACCGGCGCTGAACCCCGACCTGACGTACGTGTCGGGCGGTCAGGCGATCAGACCCGTCGGATCCACGTCCGTGCACGAGTCGATCAAGCGGTTCCAGCCGGTGCTGTCGCTCCACGGTCACATCCACGAGAGCAAGGGAGCGACCAGGATCGGGAAGACGTTGGCGCTGAACCCCGGGAGCTCCTACGAGGAGGGGATCCTGCAGGCGGCGGTCGTGAACATCGACGAGAAGAAGGGGAAGGTCAAGAACTACCAACTGGTGAACGGCTAGACAGCCGTTCCGAAACCTCTGGGAGGGGGTCAGATGGCAGCGGTAGGTGAAGCTCCTACCTTGTTCCTGCGGAAGGCGACCGGCCTGGTGAAGGGATGGTCGAAGTTCGACGCGTTCCTCTACTCGTTCATGTCGGTCAACTTCGTCACACTCGGATTGTTCTTCGCGTTCTCGGTGCTGGCCTTCGTTCCGACGGGCCAGGTACTGCCTGCACTGTTGATCAGCGGCGTCTTCGTCTCGTTCCTCGTCGTCACGTACGCGGGCCTCATCTCGGTCATGCCGCGCGCGGGCGGCGACTACGTGTGGCAGAGCCGGGTGCTCGGCGGCGGCATCGCGTTCGTGCTGTCGATCACCGGGTGGTGGTTCATCCTGTGGTACTGGGCGCCGATCTACGGGAACATCCTGAACGTCGAGGTGTTCCAGCCGCTCGCGGCGATCTTCAAGCTCGACGGCGTCAGCACGTTCCTCGCATCGAACAACGGCCTGTTCTTCGTATGCGCGGTGACGGTGCTCCTCGCCGGATACCTCGTGTCGCTCGGCATGGAGGGCTACGCCAAGGTCCAGAAGATCTGCTTCTACATCGGCATGGCGGCGCTCGCCGTCGTCTTCCTGGTGATGCTGTTCGGTTCTCAGAGCGGTTTCCAGAACGCGTTCAACCAGGAGGCCGCGAACCTGTTCGGCGGGAGCGGCGACGTGTACGCCAAGACGATCGAGGTCGGGACGGTGAACAATGCCGGGCCGATCGTGCCGGAGCTGGGCTTCAGCCCCTTCTTCGGTCCCACGCTGCTGCTGGTCCCGTTCCTGTGCTTCTGGATCCTCTGGCCGAACTGGGGCGCGACGCTCTACGGCGAGGTCCGCGGCGCGAGCGACTTCAAGCGCGTCATGAGCGGGATGATGTGGGGCCTGTGGATCACCGTTGCCGTGGCGTTCGTGTTCGTGCTCCTCGCCTCGAAGTTCTTCGGCTGGGAGTTCTTCAATGCCGCGAACCTCAACTACTGGGCGGTGGTCTACGGCTTCGGGGATGCAACGATGCCGGTCTGGTCCTATCCGCCGCTGCTCGCCAGCTTCTATTTCCATAGCGAGCTGATCTCGGCGCTGATCATCCTCGCGTTCGGCGCCTGGTTCCTCGGATGGGCGGGAACGCTGTTCCTGTCCTCGACCCGAGTGATCTTCGCGGCGGCGTTCGACCGGATCCTTCCGGAGAAAGTGGCCGACGTGTCGGAACGACGTCACGTGCCGGTCTGGGCCCTCGTCTTGATGTTGGTGCCGGCGCTGATCGTGAGCGCCTTCTACGCCTACACATCCACGTTCCGGACCTGGATCCTCGATGCCACGTTAGTGATCGCGGTGACGTTCCTCGGCTCTGCGATCGCGGCGATGATCCTGCCGTGGAGGAAGAAGCGGCTCTACGAGAGCTCTCCGATGGCTCGGTACAAGGTCGCCGGCATCCCGCTCATCACCGTGGCCGGCTTCCTGACCGCCGCGTTCCTCGGCTTCAACCTGTGGCACTGGTTCACGAACGACCTCTACGCGATCAACGACCCCGACTCGCTCGTGTTCATGGGGTCGATGTATCTGCTGGCCCTCGTGGTCTACGTGGTCGCGAAGGTCGTGCGGAAGAACCAGGGGATCGACCTGAGCGCGATCCACAAGGAGATCCCGGTCGAGTAGCAGACCGGGATCCACGGAGCAGGGAGGGGGCGGTCCTTCGGGGCCGCCCTCTTCCGCGTCCGGGGGACGAGAGAGATGGCCGGGTCTCGAGGTGGAACGACGAGGCTCTTCTTCGCCGCGGACATCCATGGCTCCCAGGTGACGTTTCGGAAGTTCATCGCGGCCGCCGAGTTCTACGGGGTCGATGCCCTCGTGTTCGGCGGCGACCTCATGGGAAAGGTCCTCGTGCCGATCGTTCGAAGCAACGGCCGGTTCCACGCCAGCTTCCAGGGCCGCGACGAGGAATTCGAGCCGGACGGGCTGGAGCCGTTCACGCGCGCCGTCGAGCAGCCCGGCTTCTACTGGAAGGTCTTCGAGCAAGACGAGTACGAGGCCATCGAGGCCGATCCCCTCGCGAAGCACGGTCTGTTCCACGAGCTGGCGTCGGCGAGGCTCGCCGAGTGGATCGAGCTCGCCGAGGATCGACTTCGCGGAACGGGCGTTCGGCTCTACATGACGGGAGGGAACGACGACGAGCCCACGGTGCTGGAAACGCTGGATCGGCACGACGGCGATCACGTCGTCGCCAGCGAGGGCCGCCTGATCGAGCTTGACGGAGAGCACACGATGATCACGGTCGGCCTCTCGACGCCCACGCCGTGGGACACGCCGCGGGAAGCCAGCGAGGAAGAGATCGCCCGCACGATCGAGGCGGCGGTCGACGCCGTTCCCGACATCGGACGCTGCGTCTTCAACCTGCACTGTCCCCCGAAGGACACCCCGATCGACACGTGCCTGAAGCTGGAGGTCCGCCCGGGTGAGCTCCCTCGGCCGATCCGTGAAGCCGGCCGGTTCGTCACGACGGGCGGTGGGAGCCTTGCCGTGAAGGAGGCGATCGAGCGCTACCAGCCGCTCGTCGGGCTCCACGGCCACATCCACGAGTCGGGAGGCCGCTTCCGGATCGGCCGGACCCAGACGTTCAATCCCGGGAGCGAGTACGTCCAGGGTGTGCTGCAGGGAGTGATCGTGTCGCTGAAGCGAGGGAAGCTCGCCTCCTATCAGCACACCCAGGGGTAGACGCGTTCGGTAGTGTCGGCCACCTCATGAAGGATCGCGCGCAACTGGTCGTGATCGGGGCCGGGATCGTCGGGGCCAGCGCCGCCTACCACCTCGCCGAGCTGGGGATCACCGACGTCGTGGTCCTCGATCAGGGCCCGCTCTTCGAGACGGGTGGCTCGACCTCCCACGCGCCGGGGCTCGTCTTCCAGACGAACGGCTCGCGGACGATGTGCCGTCTCGCGCAGTACTCGGTCGACCTGTATTCGGGACTCGAGGTCGACGGTCAGCCCGCCTGGTACGGCGTCGGCGGCATCGAGGTCGCGACGACGCACGAGCGTGTCGAGGAGCTGAAGCGCCGCCGAGGCTACGCGCGCGCCTACGGGATCGAAGGGACCGAGCTGCTCACGCCTGAAGAGACCGCCGAGCGGATCCCGATCCTCGATCCCGGCCACATCCTGGGTTCCTACCTCGTGCCCTCGGACGGGATCGCGAAGGGTGTTCGCGTCGCGGCGGCGCTGGGTGCTAAGGCTCAGGCGAAAGGCGTCACGTTCGAGGGTGGCGTGCGCGTGACCGGGTTCGACATCCGGGAGGGCAGGGTCCACGGCGTCCACACGGACCGGGGCGATATCGAGTGCGAGCAGGTGCTCGTCTGCGCCGGCATCTGGGGCCCGACGATCGGGCGGATGGCCGGCGTCCCGATCCCGCTGGCGGTCGTCCAGCACCAACTGGTGTGGACGCAGCCGTTGCCGGAGCTCGCCGCCGATGCGGATCGGGAGGTCGTGCATCCGATCCTCCGCCACCAGGACCTGTCGTTGTATTTCCGAGCAGCACGGCGATCGGTACGCGCTCGGCAACTACCGGCACGAGCCGATCCTGTTCGAGCCGGACGATCTCCGCCCCTATCGAGACGGTGAGCCGCAGCCGAGCGTCGAGCCCTTCACGCCCGAGCACTTCGAGGTCGCGTATCAGGAGAGCACGAGGCTGCTCCCACCGGTGAAGGACATGCTCGACGAGTCGACCGCGATCAACGGGATGTTCTCGTTCACGCCCGACATGGGGTCGGTCGTGGGCGAGTCGGTCGACGTCCGCGGCTTCTGGATCTGCGAGGCGGTCTGGGTGACGCACGCCGGCGGGATGGGGAGGATGGCGGCCGAGTGGATCGCCGGTGGTGAGCCCTCGATGGACATGGCCGAAGCGGACGCGAACCGCTTCTACCCGTTCATGACGACGAAGCCGTACGTCCGTGCACGCGGCGCCCAGCAGTACCGCGAGGTGTACGACATCCTCCATCCCCTCCAGCAGATGTCGCATCCGCGCGAGCTGAAGCTGACGCCCTTCTACGCTCGCCACCGGGAGCTGGGGGCCGAGTTCTTCTCGGGCGCCGGCTGGGAGCGGCCCCAATGGTTCGAAGCGAACCACGTGCTGACCGGAGCGCCGTGGGAGTCGCGAACCGGTTGGGCGGCCCAGAACTGGTCCCCGTGTGTCGGGGTCGAGCACATCGCCACGCGCGAGCGCGTGGCGATGTTCGACATCACCCCGTTCGCGAAGTTCGACGTCACCGGCGCTGATGCGCTCTCGTTCCTCGAGCGCGTCAGCGCGAACCGGATCGACCGTCCCGTCGGGACGGTCGTCTACACCTCGATGCTCACGCCCTCGGGTGGCATCCGGTGCGATCTCACCGTGACGCGCAAGGATGAGGATCGCTTCCGCGTGATCACCGGGGGCGGCTCCGGCCAGCACGATCGTGCATGGCTGCTCGCCCAGCGTCGAGATGGGGAGCGCGTCAACCTCACGGTGCGAACCGGCTCGCTGTTCGCCCTCGGCCTCTGGGGTCCCAAGGCGCGCGACGTCCTCCAGGCCGTGACCGAGGTCGACGTCTCGAACGACGCGTTCCCGTACATGACGGCCCGATATCTCAACGTCGGCGAGGTCGATCCCGTCTGGACGCAGCGGATCTCGTATGCGGGCGAGCTCGGCTGGGAGCTCTACGGACAGATCGCGATGGGCCAGCGCGCCTGGGACGTCCTGTGGGAGGCAGGGCAGCAACACGGGATCGTCGCGGCCGGCGGTGGTGCGTTCGACTCGCTTCGTCTGGAGAAGGGCTACCGGCTCTGGGGGCAGGACATCCACACGGAGCACGATCCGTTCGAGGCGGGGCTCGGCTTCGCCGTCCGGATGGACAAGGGCGAGTTCCAGGGGCGTGAAGCCCTGCAGCGGAAGCTCGACCGCGGCCCGACGGAGAAGCTCGCGTGCATGACGTTCGACGACCCGACCAGCGTCGTGATGGGCAAGGAGCCGATATGGCACGACGGACGTGTGGTCTCGTACGTGACGAGCGCCGCCTACGGCTACTCGATCGGACGAGCGATCGTCTACGGCTACCTCCCGGTCAACCTGGCCGTGGAGGGGACACCGGTCGAAGTGGAATACTTCGGCGATCGTCTGGCGGCCACCGTCGTCGCCGAGCCGTTGTGGGATCCCAAGGGCGAGCGCCTGCGGGCCTAGGACCAGGTCAACGGAAAGGGGTATCGCACCGATGAGCGTGAACGAGAGCCCGGGGATCCTGCTCTACACGAGGGTCCGCAAGTCGCCCTACTTCTACGCCTCGCGCCGCCACGGCGTGGCGCGTTACAGCGTGTACAACCACACGTACCACCCCCGGCACTACGGCGATCCCGTCGCCGAGTATTGGCACCTCGTGAACGCCGTGACCCTGTGGGACGTCGGTGTCGAGAAGCAGATCCAGATCAAGGGCAAGGACGCGTTCGACCTGACGAACATGATCGTGCCGCGAGACCTCAACAAGTGCGCGGTGGGTGAGTGCAAGTACGTGTTCATCACGGCGCCCGACGGCGGCATCCTGAACGACCCGGTGCTGCTCCGCGTCGAGGAGGACGAGTTCTGGCTCTCCCTCGCCGACTCCGACGTGAACCTCTACGCGCTCGGGATCGCGGCGGCGAAGGGGATGGACGTCACCGTGCAGGAGATCGACGTCGCTCCGGTCCAGATCCAGGGCCCGAACGCGAAGAAGGTCCTGGTCGACCTCTTCGGCGACAAGGTCCTCGACGTCCCCTACTACGGCCTGATGCAGGCGGAGCTCGACGGCATGCAGGTGGTCGTCTCGCGCACGGGCTACACGGGCGAGGTCGGCTACGAGATCTACCTGCGTGACGCGTCGAAGCACGGTGTGCAGCTCTGGGATCGTGTGCTCGAGGCGGGCAAGCCGCACGACCTCGAGGTGATCGGCCCGTGTCACATCCGTCGGATCGAAGGAGGCATCTTGGCCTTCGGCGCGGACATGTGGTACGAGAACAACCCCTTCGAGGTCGGCTACCACTACACGTGGATGGTCGACCTCGAGCAGGAAGCCGATTTCATGGGCAAGGAAGCCCTGAAGAAGATCAAGGCCGAGGGCGTCAAGCAGAAGCTCGTCGGCGTCGACATCGAAGGCGACCCCCTCGGCACCTACATCGACAACGAGATGATCGACTTCTTCCCGGCGTCCGCCGGCGGGAGCGTCGTCGGCCGCGTCACGTCCGCGTGCCATTCCCCTCGGATGGAGAAGAACATCGGGCTCGCGATGCTTCCGATCGAGCACACCGAGTTGGGGACGGCGCTCGAGGTCGAGACGCCGAAGGGCAAGGTCGGCGCCACCGTCGTGCAGATGCCCCACTGGGACCCGACGAAGGAGATCCCGAAGGGCTAGCCGCCCCGTCGTGGGCTGACCCGGGGTCGGACTCGGCCGGGCGGGGCCGACAGGCCTCCGCCAAGATGCCGATGTGGTGTCGCGTGCGCTTCTCGAACGGCCGTTGTTCGAGCTCATCCCGCTCCGCGACGCGCTCGAGCGCGCAGAGTCATTGCCGCCCGGCGCAGACGTGACCGTCACGGCATCGCCCTCGCACGGGATCGAGTCGACGATCGAGCTGTGCGAAGGGCTGATCGCACTCGGGCATCCGGCGACCCCGCACCTGGCGGCACACATGATCCGCGACCGGGCGCACCTGGCGGCATTGCTCGAGCGTTGCCGGTCGGCGGGGATCCGTAGCGCGTTCGTCATCGGCGGTGACGCGAAGGATCGAGGCGAGATCCACGACGGGCTCGCGCTGCTGCGTCTCATCGAAGAGCTGGGGCATCCGTTCGAAGCCGTCGGCGTGGCGGGCTATCCGGAAGGTCATCCGTCGATCCCGGACGACGTACTGCTCTCTTCGCTCAAGGAGAAACAGGCGCACGCGACCTACCTGACGACGCAGATGAGTTTCGACGCGGGCGCGATCGCGGCGTGGATCGCGCGGATGCGCGACTCGGGCGTGACGCTCGCCGATCCATCTCGGGCTCCCCGGGGCGGTGCACATCCGGCGATTGCTTCGCGTGGCCGCGCGGATCGGCGTCGGCGGGTCGCTTCGGTATCTCCGGAAGAACCGGCAGCTCCTCCGGCTCCTCTTCGGCAGGTCGTTCACGCCCGAGCGCTTGCTGCGCTCGCTCGGACCCACCCTCGCCGACCCGAAGGCGGACGTCCGCGCCCTCCACCTCTTCACGTTCAACCAGGTGGACGCGACGGTGAGCTGGCAGCAGAGGATGCTGTCCGAGCTCAGCTGACCCTTTGAGACGCACCGAGGCGATCGACGAAGTACTCGGCGAACGACGGGCGGACGAAGACGCGGGTCGTTCGCTCGTCGAGCTGGTGGAGGATCACCTGGGCCTGACCGAACAGCGTCTGGGCGCACATCCCGGGTCGCCAGTGGCTTGGATCGAGGTCGAGGCCACAACCGCCCGACAGGAGATCGAGACCATCGGTGAGGTCGAACACGACCCGGTTCGCGCTCAGGTCGACGATCGAATGATGGTGACCTTCCATCGCCGTCCACCAGCTCTCGCTCGGATCGAGTCCCTCTTCCCCGAGCTCGCCGACGACGAGCCATTCGTCGGGGCCGAGCCACATGACGTCTCTGACCGTCCCACGTCGAGGTCGTGGTTCGGGCCCGGTTGCTCGAAGGGGAGGGTGCTGGGATCGGCACGGAGACCGACCTGGGCCAGATCGACGGCGACGAGGTGCTCATCCGTCACGGCGGGTTCCCTCCGGATCGTAGAAGACGGGAGGCACGATCTCCGCGGAGATCGTGCCGGCCGGAAGCGGGGCGTAGACGGTCTCGCCGAGGCGAGAGCGTCCTCGCTCGACCATCGCGAGCGCGAACGGCCGGTTGAGTGTCGGGCTGAGGTACGACGACGTGACGTGGCCGATCATCGGCATCGGGATCCGGCCCGTGTCCACGTCGACGAGCTGGGCCCCTTCCGGGAGGAGCTCGTCCGGAAGCAGTCCGACCAGCTGCTTCCGGTCCGGCCGCGAAGGGTCGGGACGGCGCAGCGAGCGACGCCCGATGAAGTCCGAACCGTCCTTCCGGACGATCCAGCCCATCCCGAGGTCGTCCGGGGTGACGGTTCCGTCGGTGTCCTGGCCGACGATCACGAACCCTTTCTCGGCTCGAAGGACGTGCATCGCCTCGGTGCCGTACGGCGCGATCCCGAACGGCGAGCCCGCGGCGAGCACCGCCGTCCACAGCTCGAGGCCCCGCCGCCCATCGATCAGGATCTCGTAGGAAAGCTCGCCCGTGAAGCTCACTCGGGCGACCCGCGCCGGCATCCCGGCGATCGTGCCGTCACGGAAGGTCATGAACGGGAAGGCCTCGGGCGAGAGGTCGACGTCGGTCCCGACCGCTTCGAGCACCTCGCGCGCGCTCGGCCCCGCGACCGCGACGTCGGACCACTGCTCCGTGACGCTCGTGCAGTAGACACGGAGATCGGGCCATTCGGTCTGGAGCCATTCCTCGAAGCGGTCCAGCACCATCGCGGCGTTCCCGGTCGTCGTCGTCACGAGGAACCGGTCCTCGGCCAGTCGCATCGCGACGCCGTCGTCCACGACCATCCCGTCGAGACCGAGCATGAACCCGTATCGGATGGAACCGACGGCGAGCGTGCTCATCCGGTTCGTGTACATCCGGTCGAGGAACGACGCGGAATCCGGACCGACCACGTCGATCTTCCCGAGGGTCGAAGCATCGAGAACGCCGGCGGCGTTGCGCACGGCCAGGCACTCTCGGATGACCGCGCCGTCCATCCCCTCCCCGTCTGCGGGGAAGTAGCGAGGTCGTTTCCACTGGCCCACGTCCTCGAAGATCGCCCCGTGCTCCACGTGCCAGGGGTGGACGCGTGTGCGGCGGATCGGATCGAGCAGGTCCCCTCGGTCGGGACCGGCGATCACCGCGTACGACAGCGGCACCGCCGGCGGGCGTGCGCTCGTCGGCCCCTGCGCATCGGGGTCGGCTCCGAGGAGTTGGTTCACGATGGCTGCCGCGAGGACGCCGCTCGTTCGGCCCTGGTCGATCGCCGTCCCGATGTACGTCGCGCGCTTCACGTGCTCGACCGACACGAGTCCGGCTCGCAGCGCGCCCTCGATGTCGGCGACCGTCTGGTCGCGCTGCAGGTCCACGAAGTGCGCCGAGTAGTCCGCGGCGGGTTCGAGCCAGAAGGCCTCGTTCCGGGGAAGCCCGTCACCGTCAGCCGATCCGACCACGTCGAGCCAGGGCGGCGCCTCGCCATTCGGCCGGAAGGACGCGAGGCGCTCGTCGTACCGGAGGCCCCCGCCGATCGACCGCCACAGGGTGAGGTTCGGGTTCCATCCGCCGGAGACGAGCAGCAGATCGGCCTCGTCGAGCGCTGCGGAGACATCCTCGCCCACGCCGAGGGTCCGCACGATGTCGGCGCCGCCCGTCCGGAGTTGGTCCGCCGATCGGAGCCCATCATCGTTCGTGGTGAAGATCGCGGCGCGATCCCCGGGAAGCACGGCGAAGCGCTCGACGTAGGTCGCCGCCGCGGACGCCAGCATCACTCCAGGTCGATCGTTGCCGGCGAACGCGATGAACCGCTCGTGCGCCCCGGTCGCGAGCACGACCCGGGCGGCGCGAACGTGCCAGAGACGCTCGAGCGTGGTGGAGCGTTCGTGTGCGACGACGTACCCGTCGTCGTACACGCCGAGCGCGGTCGTGCGCGGGAGCACGATCACGCCGTCCGGCGGCTCGTCGACGCGGTGGCGCTCGTCCAGCAGGATCACGCGGTCGCCGCGGCTCGCCGCGGCGACCGCGGCCTTGCGCCCGGCGGGACCGCCACCCACGACGAGGGTCTCGACGTGCACGTGCCGGTGCACGGCCTCGACCGAAGAGACCTTGGCCGGATCCGGCAGCCGTCCCACCCCGGCCCGTGGCTCGGCGACGAGCCCGTCCACCAGCTCGACCATCGTCGCGGCGACGATCGGATCGAACCGTGGCTCGCTGACCTCGACGAAGGCGTTCGGCTCCTCGGGCCCCGCGGTCATCACGCCCCGAGGACGCCCGAGGATCGGGCTGATGAAGCCCCCCACCACGCCGTTGGCCAGCAGGGCGCTCGCGAGCGTGTCGCCTTCGAATCCCTCGTATTCCTCGTCACCGAATCGGAACGTCAACGGTTTCGAGCGGTCGATCCAGGAGCCGCCGGCATCGAGCCTTCGGCTCATGCCGGCGGCTCCTCGCCGATCCGGTACGTCGCGATGAACCGATGCGTCGCCGTGTCCCGGATCGCGTTGAACCAGCGCCGGCAGCCGTGGACGTGATACCAGCGCTCGCGGAACGGCCCGCGCGGGTTGTCGCGCATGAACAGGAAGTCGGCCCACCCCTCGTCGGAAAGTGCGTCCGGGTCGCTCGGGATAGGCGATGTGCGCCTGACCGCCGTACCTGAACTCGATCTCGTCGCGTGGACCGCACCACGGGCACCGGATCAGCAACACGCTCTACCCGGCCTCCTCGTCGAACGCGGCGACGACCCGCTTCGGCGCCGTCAGCCGCCACGCCTCGGTAACCAATTCGCGCATCTCTTCGCGGTCCGACCGTCCGGAACCGGACGCCGACCCAGCCGCTCGGTCCCACGTACGGCGGAACGAAGAACGTCTCGGGATCCATCTGGACGAGCGCGCGCTGCTCGTCGTGCGTGCTCTTCACCCAGGCCTCTTGCTCGCCCTCGGACAGCATCACGAAGATCTTCTTGCGAACGCGGAACGTGGGTTGTCCCCAGGTCTCCAGCTCGGTCGACTCGGGCAGCGCGAGCGCGAGTTTCCGAACCGTGTCCTTCGCGCATGCCCATCAGTGCGCTTCCATATCCGCGCGCATCAGTGCGCGACCGCCGCGGCGCCGTGCTCGTCGATCAGGGCGCCCGTCGTGAACCGCTCCAAAGAGAACGGACGAACGAGATCGCTCGGCTCGCCGTTCGCGATCGTCTCGGCATAGGCCCACCCCGAACCGGTCGTCGCCTTGAACCCGCCGGTGCCCCACCCGCAGTTGAGGAACAGGCCCTCGATCCCGGACGGCCCCACGATCGGCGAGGCGTCGGGGCACACGTCCACGATCCCGCCCCACGTCCGGAGCAGCTTGGCGTGCGCGAAGATCGGGAACAGCTCGACGGCCGCCGTCAGCTGGTGCTCGATCACATGGAACGACCCACGCTGGGCATAGCCGTTGTACGCGTCGATCCCCGCGCCCATCACCAGTTCGCCCTTGTCGGCCTGTGAGACGTAGACGTGGACCTTGTTCGACATGACGACGCAGTCGAGGACCGGTTCGTACAGCGCGCTGACCAACGCCTGCAGCGGGTGGGACTGCAACGGCAGGCGAAGTCCGACCATCGAGGCCAGCACGCTCGTGTGCCCCGCGGCGGCGAGGGCGACCTTCGAGCCGAGGATCTCGCCACGGGTCGTCTCGACGCCCTCCACTCGGCCGCCCGGACCACGGAGGAAACCGGTGACCTCGGCGTGCTCGATGATGTCGACGCCGAGCTCGCTGGCTCGGGTCGCGTAGGCCCACGCCACCTTGTCGTGCCGCGCGATCCCGCCCCGGCGCTGGAGCGTCCCCCCCATCACGGGGTAGCGCAGCGACGGCGAGATGTTCACGAGCGGGCAGAACGCCGCGACCTCCTCGGGCGTCAGCCACTCCGCGTCCACCCCGTTCAGCCGGTTCGCGTTCACGCGGCGCATCGACGACCGGACCTCGCCGAGGTCGTGGGCCAGGTTGAGCACGCCGCGCTGCGAGAACTCGACGTCGGACCCGAGCTCCTCCTCGAGTCCCTCCCAGAGCTTCAGCGAATGCTCGTAGATCCCGACCGATTCGTCCCAGAGGTAGTTCGATCGGATGATCGTGGTGTTCCGCGCCATGTTGCCGCCGGCGAGCCAGCCCTTCTCGACGACGCAGACGTCGGTGATGCCGTGGTTCTTCGCCAGGTAGTACGCCGTGGCGAGCCCGTGGCCGCCGCCGCCGACGATCACCACCTCATAGGACGGCTTCGGTTCGGCCGCTCGCCAGTAGCTCGTTCCCATCCGGACCGAGAGCCTCCGCGACCCGTCGCTCACCGTCAATCCGGTCGCCGTCTCACTCGATGGGCAGGATCCCCGGCTGATATAGGTTGTCCGAGCCGCGCACGGGACAGGAAGGTGGCGTGACATGAACGACGCAGCCGGGGGAGCCGGGCAGGTGCTGGAGGATCTGCGTCCCATCCGTGAGGACTACGCGATCGCTCCGATCCTCGAGTCCTTCAACTGGGCGGAGTGCCTCGCGTCGGCGGACGGCGCGGACTGGTACATGGTCGCTTTCCGATCGGTCCGGAACCAGCACGCGGATGACCGGCTCCTCTACGAGCTCGACGCGCGCGCCCACGAGGAGGCGATCTCGCATACGGGCCTCGTGCACTACTTCGGAGGAGAGCTCGACGCGGAGCGACGCTGTCTGTCCTTCTGCGTCTGGGAGGACCGGGATCGCGCGGCCGCCGCTGCCGCCCTCCCGAAGCACCGGGACGCCATCGAAGCCGCGACCACGATGTATGACTCGTACGTGCTCGAGCGGTACCGGATCACCGCGGGCGGCGGGAAGGTCGCGATCGAGGAGATCGAACCACCGCAGCCTTCGGAGGCGCTCGCCGACGCCTGAGCTCCGGTGACGATCTCGCTGACCGGCTCGGATCTGACGATCGAAGACGTCGTCGCCGTCGCGCGCGGGATCGAGACCGTGTCGCTCGATCCCGGCGCCCGGGAGTCGATGGAGCGCGCCCGCGAGGTCGTCGATCGCGCGCTCGAACGGGGCGACGACGTCTACGGCCTGACGACGGGTATCGGTTCGCTGAATCGCGTCCCCGTCTCGGGCGCCCCGGGGGAGACGCGGTCGTTCGATCGCTCCCTGATCGAACGACATCGCGTCGGGCAGGGTCCGTTCGCGCCCGCGGAGGTCGTCCGAGCGATGATCGTCTGCGTTGCGAACAGCCTGGCGCGAGGGTTCGCCGGCGTGCGGCCGGTCGTGGTCGACGCGCTGCTCGCGCTGCTCGAGGGGAACGTGCCCGATGTCCGGACCCTCGGGTCGATCGGCCAGGCCGACCTGACCGCGAACGCGGATCTGGCCGCCGGGATCCTCGACGATCTCCCGCTCGCCCCCGGCGAGGGCCTGGCACTCCTCAACCACAACGCGTTCTCGGTGGGCTGGTCGGTCCTCGCCCTGGCCGAGGTCGGCACCCTGCTCGGTGCGATGGAGGCGTCGGCGTCGCTCGCGCTCGAGGGCTTCGCCGCGAGTCCCTCGTCGATCCATCCCGGCGTGGCTGAGGCTCGGCCCTACGAGGGCCTGACCGCCGTGTTGGGCGCGATCCGCGAGCACCTGGACGGAAGCGCGCTCTTCGAGCCCGGTCACGCGAGGAACCTCCAGGATCCCCTCAGCTTCCGGAACACCGCGCACGTGCTGGGTGCGGCGAGGGACGCGTTGGCGTTCGCCCGGCGTCAGGTCTCGATCGAGCTGAACGCCGCCCAAGGGAACCCCTTGGTGCTCGTCCCCGAGGACCGAGTCATCTCCGTGGCGAACTTCGAGGTCCTTCCGATGGCGTCGGCGATGGATGCATTGCGGCTGGGGCTCGCGCCGGCACTCGGGGTTTCCGCCGAACGGTCCGGGAAGCTGCTCGAGCATTCCTGGTCCGGGTTGCCCACCGGCCTGACCCCGCAGGAGAGCGACACGGGTCTCGCGATCCTCGCGATCGCGGTGCAGGCGATCGCCGCCGAGGCTCGTTCGCTCGCGCGGCCCGTCTCACTCGAGATCAGCTCCGCCTCGCTTGCGGGCGGGATCGAGGATCGCGCGACGATGGCTCCGCTCGCAGCCAGGCGGACCTCCGAGATGGTGGCGCTGGCACACCGGGTGACCGCGGTCGAGCTCGTGGTGGCGGCGCAGGCGGTCGAGCTGCGGGAGGGCGCCCCATCGGGTCGCGGCACGTCCCGCACCCATGCGGCCGTGCGGAAGGTCGTCCCCTTCGTCGGCGAAGGGGACGACCTCCCCGTGGACCTCGAACCCGTCGTGGAACTGGTCCGGTCGGGTCGGCTCTCAGCCGGAGGCTGAGAGCCGACCCGAACCGAACCCCTAGACCATCCCGTTCGCCGCCAGGAACTCCTGGGCGACGTCGGTGGGCTCCTTCTTGTCGATGTCGACGGCGGCGTTCATCGCGGTCATCGCATCGTTCGTGAGGAGCGCGTTGACCTCGTTGATGATCCCCATGAAGTCGTCGCCTCCCAGCGCGTCCAGCTTCTCCTGGTCGATCACGAAGACCACGTTCTGGAACCCGAACACGCTCTTCGTGTCCTCGAGCACGGTGTACTTGCCGCTCGCGAGCTGCGCGTCGGTCGTGAAGACGTTCGCCGCCTCGATGTCGCCACTGTCGAGCGCTTGGTACTGGAGTCCGAACGCCAGCTGCTTGAACTTCGCGTCGGTGAGGCCGTAGACCTCCTGCATCCCCCGGAACCCCTGGTACCGGTCCTTGAACTCCGGCCGCGCCCCCACCGTGAAGCTCCCGAGCTTCTTGAGGTCGGCGACGGTGACGAGCCCTTCCGCGTCCGCGGTCTCCTTCGTCGTGGCGATCGCGTCCACGTCGAAGAACGGGGTCGCTTCGCTCACGGTCTGCCCGCGGCTCTCGTAGAAGTCCGTCGCCAGACCGAGGGTCTCCTCGGCGCTCTTCGGGATGATGTCCTGGCCGGCGCTCACGGCCACGGCCACGCCGGTGTACTCGGGGTAGCCGTCGATCTCTCCGCTCTCGAGCGCCTTGTCGATGATCTCGGTGCTCCCGACGTTCGACTTCAGATCGACGGTGTACCCCTTGGCCTCGAGCGCCTGGGTGTAGAGCTCCCCGAGGATGAACTCCTCGGTGAAGTCCTTCGTGCCGATCGTGACGGTCGGCTTCCCCTCTCCGGGGAGCCCGCCGCCGTCCCCGCCTCCCGCCGGCGGATTCTCGTCGCCGCCACACGCGGCGGCGAGCATCGTGAGCGACATCGCGATCACGATCCCGCGTCGTACGGACATGCTCATGGCACCTTCCTTCCTCCCCTTGCCTCCCCGCGGGGATCTCATGCTCCTGCCTGCACTGCGGACTCGATCGCCGGCGGGCCGAGAAGGACGTCGGTCGCCGTCTCCCCTCCTCGGATCCCCTTCGGCGTGAGCGCACGCTGTAGCAACGCGAAGAGCCCCTCCGCGGCGAACGCGAGGGCCGTGATCACCATCGAACCCGCGATCACGCCCGCCAGCTTGTAGCTGGGCTGGTTGAAGATGATGTCGCCGAGGCCACCGCCGCCCGCGATCGCGGCGAGCGTCCCGGTCGCGATCACGTAGACCACGGCGGTGCGGATCCCCGCGAAGATCAGGGGCAGGGCGAGCGGGAGCTCGACCTTGGTCAGCACCTGGATCGGCCGCATGCCCATGCCTCGTGCGGCTTCGACGGCATCGGGGTCGACCTGATCCACGGCGACATAGGCGTTCGTGATCAACGGGGGGACCGCCAGGATGATCATCGCCACGACCACGTTGACGAACCCCACTCCGAGGAAACCGAGGCCGATCGAGATCAGGGCGAGGCTCGGGAGCGCGCGGCCGATGTTGGCCGCGTTGATCGCGAGGAACGACCATCGGTGCAGATGGCCGAGGCCCACCCCCACGGGGATCGCGATCAAGAGCGCCACGCCGATCGCGGCCGCCGAGAGCTGGAGGTGTTGGAGGACCTTCTCCCAGATCAAGCCGGGGTTGTCTCGGAGGAATTCGAGGGCGCCGAAGAACGTGTCCATCTCACCTCACCTCCCGTAGCGCACCCAGGGCGCCAGGGCACGCTGCGCCAGCACCAGCAAGCCGTCGGCCAGGAGCGCGAGCGTCACGGCGAGGATCCCGGCCGTCACGAACTGGGTTCGGAAACCACGCTGGATCCCGTCGAAGATCGGCTGGCCGATCCCGCCGGCTCCGATGTAGGCCGCGATCGTGGCGAGGCTGATCGTCGTGACGGTGGCGATCCGCAATCCGGCCATGATCGCGGGGAGGGCGAGCGGCAGCTCGACGCGCCACAGGATCTGCCGTTGCGTGAAGCCCATCCCCTCCGCGGCGTCGATCGCATCCCGTGGTACCTCCTGGAGCCCCGTGAGCATGTTTCGGAACAGGATCAGGAGCGTGTAGCCGACCAACGCGATCTCGGCGCTCGTCCACGAGAGCCCGGTCACCGGGACGAGCAGTTGGAACAGCGCGATGCTGGGGATCGTGTAGACGAACGCCGAGAAGGCCGTGAACGGCGTCTTCACCCAGTGGTATCGATGCGCGAGCAGCGCCGCCGTGAACGCGATCACGAAGCCGATGCTCACCGCGATCGCGGTGAGCTCGACGTGTTGGATCAGCCGCGGCAGGAGCTGGTCGCCGAAGTTGTCGACGACCCAGTCCACGCAGAACTGGCCGTTCTCTCGGACGCAGTCGCTCCCGCGCCCGAAATCCGGGATCGTGGGTCCCTCTCCGACCAGCGCGAGAACGACGCCGATCACGGAACGACCGACCTCTCCGCCGTCGAGAGCAAGGCGGTGATCAGATCGATCGTCACCATCCCTCGGACCGTCCCCTCATCGTCGGTCACGAGGAGGGACGGGTTCCCGCTCGTGAGCATGACGGAGAGCGCGTCGCGCACCTTGGTCCCCTCGGAGGCGCTCGGGAGATCGGACCGCTCGGCGTTGTGCGGGGCATCCAGCAGTTCGATCTCCCGTAACGTCCGGAGGGACAGGCGCTTCAGGCCACGGTCCGCCCCGACGAATCGCGCGACGAAGTCGTCGGCCGGCTTCGCGAGGATGTTCTCCGGCGTGTCGTAGTGCGCGAGGAGCCCGCCGGGTCGGAGGATCGCGATCCGGTCGCCCATCTTGATGGCCTCGTCGATGTCGTGGGTGACGAAGATGACCGTCTTGCGGATCGTCTGATGGAGCCGCAGGAAGTCGTCCTGGAGCCGTTCCCGGGTGATCGGGTCGATCGCGCCGAAGGGTTCGTCCATGAGCATGAGTGGCGGGTCCGCGGCCATCGCCCTGGCGAGCCCCACGCGCTGGCGCTGTCCACCCGACAGCTTCGACGGATACGTTCGGGCGTGCTCCTCGGGATCGAGCCCCACCAGCTCGATCAGCTCGCGGACACGGCTCCGGATCTCCTCGTCGGGCCACCCGAGCAGCCTCGGGGTCGTCGCGATGTTGTCCTCCACGCGCATATGCGGGAACAGCCCGACCTGTTGGATGACGTAGCCGATCCCACGACGCAGCTCGATGACGTCCATCGCCTGCACGCTGCGCCCGTCGATCGTGATGTCTCCCTTGCTGATCGGGATCAAGCGATTCACCATCTTGAGGGCGGTGGTCTTGCCGCCTCCCGAGGGACCGATCAGGACGCAGATCTCGCCGGCAGGGATCGTGAGGGAGAGGTCTTGGATCGCGGCGACGGCGCGCCCCGGATAGTGGTGCCAGACGTGATCGAAGACGATCTCGGCCGCTGTTGCCTTTCCGCGCTCCGCTCCCGCCATCCGATGCTGCTATACCGATGCGTGGCGAACCCTGTCAAGCCGGGCGCACGCTCCCACGGCTCGTCGACCGTATGCTCCTGAGCCGTGGAAGGCCGCGAACTGTCCGCCGAGGATCGGGACATCCAGGAGCGCACCCGCCGGTTCGTCGATGAAGAGCTGATCCCCTGGGAGGTCCACGCCGAGGAGCACGAAGGCCGGATCCCCGAGGACGTCCGTGAGGGTCATCGCGCGAAGGCGAAGGAGCTCGGCCTGTTCGCGATGAACATGCCGAAGGACCTCGGAGGCGGCGGATTCTCGACGCTCCAGCAGGTCCTCGTGTCGGAGCAGATCGGCCGGGTGACCAACGCGCTCGGCTGGTGCGTCCACACGCCTCCGGCCTGGGCCCCTGTCCGTCTGCACGCCGGAGCAGATCGAACGGTGGATCGCGCCGGCCGTGCGAGGCGAGCGCCACGAGTGCTACGCGATCACCGAGGAGGGCGCCGGTTCCGACGTCGACGCGATCGAGGCGACCGCGCGGCGCGACGGCGACGACTACGTCCTGAACGGCACGAAGATGCACGTGACCTCGTACAACACGGCCGACTGGATCTTCTTCCAGGCGAAGCTCGCCGGTGGCGAGCACGAGGGCGAGCATGCGCTGTTCTTCGTCGACAAGGACACGCCCGGCGTTCGCCTGATCCGGGAACCGCGGTACTCGCACACGTACCCCGACACCCACGCGTTGGTCGCGTTCGACGACGTGCGGGTGCCCTCCTCATATCTGATCGGTGCTGAGGGCGACGGGATGTCCTTCACACACGAATGGTTCCGGTACGAGCGCCTGATGATCGCCGCTCGCTGCTGTGGGGCCATGGAACGTCTGATCGAGGAGGCCACCGCGTTCGCGAAGGAGCGGGTGCAGTTCGGCAAGCCCATCGTCGAGTTCCAGGCGATCGCCCACATGCTGGCCGACTCACTCACCGATCTCTGGGCCTCGCGGCTGATGACGTACGACCTCGCGCGCGGGATCGATGCAGGGATCGACGTGAAGATCCAGCACGCACGGTGCTCGATGGCCAAGCTCTTCGCTTCCGAGGCCGCCGGGCGGGTCGCCGACCGGGCGGTGCAGATCTTCGGCGGACGCGGCTACATGCGAGAGAACGTCGCGGAGCGCTTCTACCGCGAGCTCCGCGTCGACCGGATCTGGGAGGGGACCTCCGAGATCCAGCGCAACATCGTCGCGGATCAGCTGGCGAAGCGCGGCGTTTCGAACCTGATCGGATAGCCGCGGGTCAGTCGTTCCCGTGACCCTTGTCTTTCCCCTTGCCCTTCCCTTCGTGCTTGCCTTCTTCGTCTTCGACCGGAGATGGGCTCGGAGCTTCCTCCGTCGGTGAGGGTCGGGGCAGCAGGGAGAGCTGGAGAGCCACGGCGTCGGCCGACGCCAGGATGTCCAGAGCGCGTCCCTCGTCGATCCGACCTCGATCGAGCCGAGTCGTGACCACGGCCACGAGCTCGTTGAGGCGGCTGCGGGCGTCGCCGGGTCTGCCCTCCTCCGCGGCGAGACGGATCGACGCCACGCGGTCGTGCAAGCGAGGTGGCGAACCTCGTCGGGAGCTCGTGCCCCCCGCACGAGCTCGTGGCCAGCGCGGCGAGACAGAGCACGATCGTCACCCGTCTCATGGTCGGACCGACTCCTCGAGCCGGGTGAGGGCGTCGTCCAACGGGGTCGGGAGCGACGAGCGCCCGACCTCGCTCGGCCCCGGCGCGGCGGGTCCGGTGAACGCGGCGAGCGCCAGGACCGTGATCACCACGACGGCGAGGATCGCTCCCGCGATGATCAGCGCGACCTTGGAGGGGCGCCGCGGGCCTGCGGGCCGGGGCGCCGGTGTCTGGACCGGCAGGCGGGCCGTCTGCTCCATGCGAGGGACGGGCACGGTCTCGTTCCCGTCGGACTCCGCCACGGGTTCGCGATCGGGTTCGCTTCTGGGAAGCGGCGCGGTCACCGGCGCGGCGATCGTGGCCGTGGTCTCGTCGGTTCGCTCCGCCTCTTCTCCGAGCAGCGCGGCCGCCATGGCTTCCGCGCTCTCGTAGCGCTCCGCCGGATCGAGGCGCATCGCGCGCTCGATCACGGCGACGATCCCCGGGTCCGCGTCGGGAAGGACCGACGCGGGTGGCTCGAACGCCCCGTCGCGGATCGCGGTGGCGAGCGAGAAGGGATCGTCGCCCTCGAACGGTTTCCGGCCGCACAGCGCCTCGTAGAGGAGCACCCCGACGGCATAGAGGTCGCTGGCCGGTCCCGCCTGCTGCCCCTCGATGCGTTCGGGCGCCAGATAGGACGGGCTCCCCAGGAGCTCGCCGGTCCCGGTGAGGGTCTCGTCGGCGTGGACCCATTTGGCGATGCCGAAGTCGGCCACCTTCCACGTCCCCACGCCGGCGTCGAGGACGTTCCCCGGCTTCACGTCGCGGTGGACGATCCCCAGATCGTGCGCGGCGGCGAGCGCCCGCAGGACCTGGAGCCCGACGTCGCGGACACGCTCGGCCGGCAGGGGGCCGTCGGAGAGCTCGTCGCGCAACGTGCGACCGGACAGCCGCTCCATCACGACGAACGGCCGGCCGTCCTGCTCACCCGTGTCCAGGACGCCCACCACATGGGGATGGCTCAGGCGGGCTGCGAGACGAGCCTCCGCCACGACGCGCTCACGCATGCCGTCCTGCTCGGCGAGATCCGCTCGGAGCAGCTTGAGGGCGACCTCCCTGTCGAGGCGAAGGTCATGGGCCGCGAAGACTTCCCCCATCCCGCCGTGACCGAGCCGCTCGCCCAGCCGGTATCGGCCGCCGACGGTTTCGATCTGATCGGTTGAGGACATCCAGCACCACTTTCCCTCGGGGGAACCTCCCTACACATCGTCGCGGGTCCCCCGGGTCCTTGAGGAGCGGCTCAGCGGCCGGACCCTCGTCGCCCTCGAGGTGGGGGCCCGGTCGAGCCACGGACGACGAGTGCAGGGGGCACGACCAGGTGACGGGCTTCGTGGCGGTCCTCGTCACGCCGCTCGAGCAGCAGACGCACCGCCGTCACGCCCATCTCGTGTCGCGGCTGGTCGATCGTGGTGAGGTCGATGTGTCCGAGCCCTGCGAGGGCGATGTTGTCGTATCCCACGAGGGACATGTCCTCGGGGACCCGGAGGCCGTGGTGCACCAACGCGTCGAGGGCGCCGACCGCGGCGAGGTCGTTGCCGACGAAGACCGCGGTGACGCCGCGTCGATCGCTGCAAGAGGGTGGTCACGCCGTCGCGTCCGCCTTCCTCCGTGAACGCTCCGGTCACGATCCGGGCCGACGATCGCAGCCCGTGCCGCGCCATCGCGTCGAGGAAACCGGACCGGCGTTGCGTGGATCCGGCGCCCGTTCCACCGTCGACGTGGGCGATACGCCGATGTCCGAGCGAGACGAGGTGGTCGACGGCGATCCGCGCGCCCATCCGGTCGTCGTTCGTGATCGAGTCGTGCGCCGTGGATCGTGAGTGCTTCGCGACCACGACGACCGGCACGGAGGCGGCCACCGCGGCGATCCGGCGCGCTGCGAGCACGGGGCCGGCCATGACGATGCCGTCGGTTCGCAGCTGGAGGAGGGCGTCGAGCGCCTCGTCCTCTGCGGCCGCGGCCCGTCCTCCCGTGTTGAACAGGGCGTGGTAACCGGAACCGAGCGCGGCCGTCTGGATCCCGTCGATCACCTCGGTGAAGTAGGGGTTGTGCAGATCGGAGACCATCACGCCGATCAGATAGCTGCGGCGGCGGACGAGACTCCTCGCGACGGCGTTCGGCCGGTACCCGATCTCCTCGGCGGCGCGCGTCACGGCCGCGCGCTTCTCGTCGCTCACGTAGGGCTCGTCCCGGAGCACGAGCGAGACGAGGGACTTCGAGACCCCGGCTCGCTTCGCGACGTCGACGATCGTGGGGTGCCGGCGTCTCGCGCCTCGGCCGTCGCCCGCGGCCGCTCGCCGGCTCACACCCCCGGCCTCTGATGCTTCCGGCCGGCTTCGTGGGCGGCCTTGGCCACGCGGACCTCGTCGCGATCCGACACCTCCGGGACGCCGACGTCCCACCAGGCGTCACCGCCCGTCCAGGCGTGCGGGTCCGTTCGGATCACGATCACGGCGGTCCGGTCCGCAGCGCGCGCTCCCGCCAGCGCCGCCTCCAGGTCGTCGAGGTCGTCCACCGTCTCGGTCCACGCGCCCATCGCCTCCGCGTGCTTCGCGAAGTCGACGCGTGACGGCTCTCTCGCCGCGGACGTCCTCGAGCATGTTGTTGAACGAGGCGCCTCCCATGAACACCTGGAGGCGGTCGATCACCGCGTATCCCTCGTTGTCGCACAGGATCAGGATGAACTTGTGCCCGGAGAGCACGGACCCGTACACGTCTGCGCTCGACATCAGGTAGGACCCATCCCCACAGAAGGAGAGGACGGTCCGCTCCGGCATCGCCATGGCCGCGCCCCAGGCGCCGCCGATCTCGTAGCCCATGCAGCTGAAGCCGTACTCACAGTCGAAGGTGCCGACGCCGAGGGATCGCCAGTGCTTGTTCAGCTCGCCGGGGAGGCCGCCCGCCGCGGCCAGGGCGTAGTCCTCGGGGCCGGAGAGCTCGTTGACACGGCGGATGACCGCGGCATACGAGGGGAGTCGGCTCGACGTGGGCGCGGCGACGGCCTCGTCGAGGGTCGCGTTCCAGGCCTCGTACTCGCGGGTGGCGCGCGCAGACCATCCGGCTGGCGCGCGCCATCCCGGCGAGTGCCGCGTCGAGCTCCTCCAGGCCGCGGCGCGCGTCGGCGACGAGCGGCACCGCGAGGTGCTTCGCGACGTCGTGACGCGCGGCGTTCAGCGAGATCAGCCGCAGCCGCTCGTCGCCGAAGACGCTCCAGGAGCCGGTCGTGAAATCCTGCAGACGGGTCCCCACCGCGAGGACCACGTCGGCCTCGCCGGCCAGGGCGTTCGCAGACGAGCTCCCGGTGACCCCGATGGGGCCGGCGAACATCGGGTGATCCCACCGGAGCGACGACTTGCCCGCGACCGTCTCGACGACGGGTACGCCATGGCGCTCCGCGAACGCGGCGAGCTCTTCCGTGGCCAGGGAGTAGTGCACGCCTCCCCCCGCGACGAGGAGGGGTCGCTCCGCCCCTCGGAGAACGTGCGCGGCCTCCGCGACCTCCGCCGGGTCGGGTCCGGGCCGCCGGATCCGGTGTACCCGTGGCTCGAAGAACACCGCCGGGAAGTCGAACGCCTCGGCCTGGACGTCCTGCGGGAGACCGAGGAAGGCCGGTCCGCACTCGGCGGGGTCGAGCAGCGTGGCGACGGCCTGGGGAAGGGATTGCAGCAGCTGTGCCGGGTGCACGATCCGGTCCCAGTAGCGGGTCAGTGGCCGGAAGGCGTCGTTCACCGTGATCGTCGGGTCCCCGAACGGCTCCATCTGCTGCAGCACGGGCTCCGGCACGCGGTTGACGAAGGTATCGCCGGACAGCAGGAGCACGGGGAGACGGTTCGCATGTGCTACGCCTGCCGCGGTGACCATGTTCAGTGCCCCCGGCCCGATCGAGCTCGTCGCGACCATGATCTGGCGCCGCCGCTTCGCCTTGGCGAACGCGACCGCCGCCATCGCCATCGATTGCTCGTTGTGACCGCGCCAGGTCGGGAGCCGGTCCTGCACGGCCTCGAGTGCCTCGCCCAAGCATGTGACGTTGCCGTGACCGAAGATCGCGAACACGCCGGGGAACAGGGGGGCCTCGTTCCCGTCGAGTTCGGTCCGCTGCGCGATGAGGTATCGGACGATGGCGCCGGACGTGGTGAGGCGGATCGTGTCCATCTGGCGTTCCTCCTGTCCCGACGGCGGGTTTGACAGGCCGTCGGAGCGCCGCCTATCGTACGCCCTGTTACTTGGAACGTTCCACTCAACTCCGCTCCGCATGACCTTGGAACGTTCCAGACCGAGGGGGAGGTTCGTACGCTGGTCCACGAACGGGCGTGTATCGGATGCGCGTCGGGGTGATCGGGGTCGGCCGCATGGGGCAGACCCACGCGGTCACGCTGCGGTCGATCGCCGACGTGGACTCGGTCGTGCTCACCGACGTGGACGTGGATCGTGCGAAGCAGGTCGCCGCCGACGCCGGCGCGGACACCGTGTCGACCACCGAGGACCTGCTCGCGTCGGTCGATGCCGTCGTGATCGCCGCGGCGTCGTCCGCGCACGCGGACCTCATCCATGCGTGCGCGGAGGCCGGGCTCCCGACGTTCTGCGAGAAGCCGATCACGATCGACCTCGCGACCACCGCCGCGGTCGTCGAGCACGTGCGCGCAGCCGGGATCCAGCTCCAGATGGGGTTCCAGCGTCGATTCGACGCCGGCTTCACCAACGCGCGCGATCTCGTCGCCGACGGGTCGCTGGGCACGCTCTACGTCGTCCGGATGGCAGGCCACGACCCCGCGCCGCCTCACGAGGACTACATCCCCGCGTCGGGCGGGATCTTCCGCGACTTCAGCGTTCACGACTTCGACGCGCTCCGGTTCGTCACCGGGCAGGAGACCGTGGAGGTGTACGCCGACGGGGCGGTCCTGAACTTTCCGCAGTTCGCGCGCTACGACGACGTCGACACCGGGGTGGTCGCCCTGCGTCTGTCCGGAGGGAGCTTCGGGATCCTCTCGGTCACGAGGCACGACCCCCTCGGCTACGACATCCGGATGGAGCTTCTGGGGTCGGGGGACAGCGTCGTGGTCGGGTGGGACGACCGCCTGCCGCTGCGATCGGTCGAACCGGGCGCGCCCCCCGCGCCGGCCCACGCGTACGCGAACTTCCAGCAGCGCTTCGCCGAGGCCTATCGTGCCGAGATGCATGCCTTCGTCGATGTGGCGGCGGGACGGCGCTCGAGCCCGTGCACCGCCGAGGACGCGTTGGAGGCGATGCGGGTGGCCGTCGCGTGCGACCGCTCGCGCGCCGAGCACCGACCGATCCGTCTCGAGGAGGTCGCGTGACGGACCTGGCCGAGCGCGTGGCCTGCGCACCCATCACGTGGGGGATCTGTGAGGTGCCCGGGTGGGGCTATCAGATGCCGCCCGCGCGGGTGCTCTCCGAGATGCGATCACTCGGTCTGCGCGCGACGGAGCTCGGCCCGGAGGGGTTCCTTCCCCGCGGTTCGGAGCGAGCGCTCCTCGAGTCGCACGGGCTCTCGCTCGTGGCCGGGTTCGTTCCGGTGGTGCTGCACGAGCCGTCGTCGCTGGAGCGTGCGCTCGCGACGGTCGACGCCGCCGCCGACACGATCTCCGCGCTCGGCGGCCGTGTGCTCGTGCTCGCGGCGTCGACCGGCGAGGAGGGATACGAGAAGACCGGACGGCTGGACAAGGCCGGATGGACCGCGCTCGGGCGAGGGATCGATCGCGCGATGGCCTCGGCGGGCGAGCGGGGACTTCTCGTGGCCCTGCACCCGCACCACGGGACGGTCGTGGAGCGTCCGGAGGACGTCGAGCGTGTGCTCGACGTCTCCGACGTCGGCGTATGTCTCGACACCGGTCACGTGATGGTGGCTGGTGGCGATCCCGTCGCGATCGCGCGTAGCGCGGGATCGCGGGTGATCCACGTCCATCTGAAGGACGCGGACGCGACGATCGCCGAGCGAGTGGCCGCGGGCGACCTCGGCTACCACGCGGCGGTGGCCGCGGGCCTCTACCGGCCGCTGGGCGAGGGCGACGTCGACGTTCGCGCGGTGCTCCGCACGGTGGAGGAGTCCGGAGAGGCGGTTTGGTACGTACTCGAACACGACGAGGTGCTCGATCACGAGCCCGAGCCGGGGTCTGGCCCGCTCCTGAACGCGAGGCGTAGCCTCGCGTTCCTGGAGCGGGCGTGGGAGGAGGTGGGTTCACCGACGGGGAGGTAGTCCCAGGATGCCCGGGCGATCGCCCGGCGAGAAGGGGGTTGGTTCGATGGTGAAGAGATTGGCTGTGCTGGTATTCGTGTTCGCCCTCGCGGCGGCGGCGTGCACCGGCGACGAGGGTGGCGACGGCAACGGCAACGGTGACGGGAACGGGGCCGTGAACCAGCGCGACTTCCGCTTCGTGGTCGTCACGCACGGGCAGGCATCGGACCCGTTCTGGTCGGTAGCGGCCAACGGTGTCGACGCCGCGGCCGCGGACATGGGGGTCACGGTCGAGTACCAGGCGCCCGAAACGTTCGACATGGTGGCGATGAGCGACCTGATCGACGCGGCCGTGGCGTCGCAGCCGGACGGGCTGGTCGTCAGCATCCCCGACGCCGATGCGCTCGGTCCGTCGATCCAAGCCGCGGTCGACGCCGGCATCCCGGTGATCTCGATGAACTCGGGGAGTGACGTGTTCCAGGACCTCGGGGTGTTGGTCCACGTCGGACAGACCGAGTTCGAGGCCGGGCTGATCGCCGGTCAGAAGTTCGCCGACGAGGGAGTGAAGAACCCGATCTGCATCAACCAGGAGGTCGGGAACGCCGCCCTCGACGCTCGGTGCGATGGGTTCTTCGAGGGCCTCGGCGTGAAGGGCGAGGTGATCCCGGTCGATCTGAACGACCCGGCCGGAACCACGGAGACCGTGGCCGGCGTCCTGCAGCAGAACGCGGACGTCGACGGGATCCTGACCCTCGGCCCCACGGGCGCCACACCGACGCTCGATGCGCTGGACCAAGCGGGCATGCTCGGGAACGTGAAGTTCGCCACGTTCGACCTGTCGCCCGAGGTGCTGCAGGCGATCACGGACGGCGACATGCTGTTCGCGATCGACCAGGCACAGTACCTCCAGGGTTACCTGCCGATCGTGTTCCTCACGAAGTACCTGGAGACGGGCGCGCTCCCGCTGGGCAGCGTCGATCGCGTGGTCCTCACCGGACCGCAGATCGTCACGGCGGACACCGCGCAGGACGTCGTCCAGTACTCGGAGGACGGGCTCCGCTAGACGGGCAGGGGTCGGCGCTCACGCGATGAGCGCCGACCCCCTACCATCGGCATCACCTTGGCCCCATCATCGAGGCCGACCAGCGAGGGGGACCTGCGATGGCAACGACGGCAACCGAGCCCACGGCCGACCGGGACGAGCGTGTCCGTCGCGTCGGAGGGCTCAGGAAGCTCCTCGACCGACCTGAGCTCGGCGCGATCGCCGGCCTGATCGTCGTCTGGGTCTTCTTCGCGATCATCGCGGCCGAGAACAACTTCGTCGGGATGGCGACGACCGCCTCGATCCTCAACCGGGCGGCGCCCCTCGGGATCCTCGCGGTGGCCGTGGCCCTGCTCATGATCGCGGGCGAGTTCGACCTGTCGATCGGCTCCATCTTGGGCTTCTCGGGCATGGCGATCATGATCGCGGTGACACCCGTGGACGCGGGGGGGTTGGGTTGGTCCCTGCTGCCCGCGGTGATCCTCGCCCTCGTGCTGGCGTTGGTGACGGGTCTCGTCAACGGGTGGCTCGTGGTCGTGACGAAGCTGCCGTCGTTCATCATCACGCTCGGCACCCTGTTCACGTTCCGGGGTCTGACGATCGCGATCACGCGCGCGCGCACGAACCGGACCCAGCTCGGGAACCTCGATGAGGTCCCGGGGTTCGAGTTCTTCCGTTCCTACTTCGGAAGGGAGTTCGAGCTCCTCGGGGCCCACTTCAGCATCTCCATCCTGTGGTGGATCGCCTTCACGGCGCTCGCCACCTGGATCCTCGTGCGGACGCGCGCCGGGAACTGGATCTTCGGGACCGGCGGCGCACCGGAGGCGGCCCGAGCGGTGGGCGTGCCCGTCACGTCGCGTGAAGATCGCGCTGTTCCTCACGACCGCCTTCGCGGCGTTCTTCGTGGCGATGTCCCAGGCGGTGGAGTTCACGGGCGCCGACACGCTCCGCGGCACCCGCCGCGAGTTCGAGGCGATCATCGCGGCGGTCGTGGGCGGCTGCCTCCTGACCGGCGGCTACGGATCCGCGGTCGGCGCGGCGCTCGGGGCGCTGATCTTCGCGATGGTGCAGCAGGGGATCGTGATCACGGGGATCGACGGCGACTGGTACCAGGTCTTCATCGGCGTGGTGCTCCTCGCCGCCGTGATCTTCAACAACTTCATCCGGAGGAAGGCGGCCAGCCGATGACCGAGGACAACGACGCGCTGATCGAGACGAGACATCTCTCGAAGTACTTCGGGAGCGTCATCGCGATCAAAGACATCTCGATGCTGGTGCATCCGGGGAAGGTGACGTGCCTGCTCGGGGACAACGGCGCGGGCAAGTCGACGCTGATCAAGACGCTTTCGGGTGTGTACGAGCCCAGCGAGGGTGACTACCTCTGCGACGGGGAGGAGATGCATCTCAAGTCCCCGCGCGACGCGCTCGCGCGCGGGATCGCCACGGTCTATCAGGACCTCGCGATGATCCCGTTGCTCTCGATCTGGCGGAACTTCTTCCTCGGCTCCGAGCCGACGAAGGGATGGGGGCCGTTCCGCCGCTTCGACACGAAGAAGGCCAAGGAGATCACGCGGGAGGAGCTCTCGAAGATGGGGATCGACATCCGCGATCCCGAACAGGCCGTGGGGACGCTCTCCGGTGGGGAGCGGCAGTCGCTCGCGATCGCCCGTGCCGTGTACTTCGGCGCGCGGGTCCTGATCCTCGACGAGCCCACCGCCGCCCTCGGCGTGAAGCAGGCGGGCGTCGTCCTCCGCTACATCGTGACGGCGAAGCAACGCGGTGTGGCCGTCGTCTTCATCACCCACAACCCGCACCACGCGTACCCCGTCGGCGACCACTTCGTGATCCTCCGGCGCGGGAAGGTCTTCGGGAGCTTTCCGAAGGCCGACCTCACCCTGGAGCACCTCGTGCAGATGATGGCCGGCGGCGCCGAGCTCGAGACCCTGGCGCACGAGCTCCAAGAGGTGGCGGGCGACGACCCCGACCTCCGCCAAGCCGTGGCCGAGCTCGCCCAGGAGGTGAAGACGGCACCCACGGTGCCGGGCGCAGCCGAACCTCCGAGCCAAGCGGTCACCGACGGGGAGGCGGGCGCCGAGGACTGACGTGGACGCGAGCGGCCCCTACGACCTCGTCACGATGGGCCGCGTCGGCGTCGACCTGTACCCGGAGCAGAGCGGGGTCCCGCTCGCCGAGGTGCGCACGTTCGCGAAGTCGCTCGGCGGGAGCCCGACGAACGTCGCCGTCGGCACCGCCCGCTACGGGCACCGGGTGGCCGTGATCACGAAGGTCGGCGCCGACGGCTTCGGCGACTACGTGCGCGCGGCACTCCACGATTTCGGCGTCGACGACCGGTTCGTGGGCACGGATCAGGAGCTGCGGACCCCGATCGTGTTCTGCGAGCTCCTGCCGCCGGAGTCCCCGACGATCCTGTTCTACCGGCAGCCGACGGCCCCGGACATGCAGCTCTCGGCCGGCGAGCTCGACCTCGACTCGATCCGCGCCGCACGGATCTTCTGGACGACCGGGACCGGGCTCTCGGCAGAGCCGAGCCGGACGGCGACCCTGGCCGCGCTCGAGTCGCGCGACCGGGGAGCGATCACGGTGCACGACCTCGACTACCGGCCGGCGTTCTGGTCGACCCCGGAGGACGCGCGCACGCAGCAGCGGCGCGCGCTGGCGCTCGCGACGGTCGCGGTGGGGAACGTCGAGGAGTGCGCCGTCGCGGTGGGGGACGGACCGCCCGAGGATCTGGCACGCCGGCTGCTCGAACTCGGCCTCGACCTCGCGATCGTGAAGCTCGGAGGCGACGGCGTCTTGGCGGCGTGGGACGGAGGTGCCGAACGGTTCCCAGCGGTGCAGGTGCACGTCGTGAACGGGCTCGGCGCGGGCGACGCCTTCGGGGCCGCCGTGTGCCACGGCTTGCTGGAAGGGTGGGACGTCCCGAGGACGATCCGGTTCGCGAGCGCCGCGGGCGCCCACGTCGCGTCGCAGCTGGCGTGCGCCGACGCGATGCCCGACGAGGCGCAGGTGAAGGCGCTCCTCGTCGATGCGTGAGCCCGGCTCAGCCTCCGTGCGCCCAGGCCGCGACCGCGCGGAGCTCTCCCGGATGCAGGTGGACCAGCACGTGGGGCGGTGGGTGGCCGAGCACGTAGGTCATGACGGCCTCCGCGAACCGCTCCGACGGGATCCGGTCCCAGCTCGCGCTCCCTCGCCACGGGGTCCCCGGCCGGCAGGCCGGCCGCGGCGATGAAGCCGCTGCCGGAACGCGGGGCTTGGCGCGCATCGCCGCTCGGCGTGATGGGCGAACTCGTGGAGGAGCGTCGCCTCGAGGTTCGAGGCGGTCCCCGGCGCCCGGATACGCACCAGTGCCTGTGCGGGTTCGTAGCGCGCCCGATCCGCCAACTCCCAGGCCACACCGATCGTGAGCCCACCCAGGCGATCCGCGCAGGCGGGGATCGCGTCGGCGAATCGCTGCCATTCACGCGAAGCCACCGCGCGGAGGTCCTCCGGTGTCTCGTCGGTGAAGCGCAGTCCCGACCCGGAGGTCGCCGCGGCGAGTGCCACGAGCGCCACCACGGCGCCGATCAGGATCGCGCCTACGAGGATCACTCTGCGCACGACCCGAACGCTACCCTCGGAGGCGTCGGTGCGGACTGACCTCTTCCGCCCGGCGGGGTCTGCCGCGACCGACGGAGAGCCCGTCCACCTCACGCCGTCCGATGCCGGATGGTCGTTCAGTGGTCTCCGCGTCCTGGCGCTCGCTGCAGGCGAGCGTCGCGTCCTGCGTCTCGACGGGATCGAGGCCTGTGTGCTGCCGCTCTCGGGATCGTGCACCATCGAGGTCGGCGGTGCGACTTATGCCCTCGAGGGCCGTCCCAACGTCTTCTCGCGCGTATCCGACTTCGCCTACCTGCCCGCAGGGGCCGAGACCATGATCTCCAGCGATGCCGGCTGCGAGCTCGCCCTCCCGAACGCGCCCGCGACCAGGGCGCTCGATCCCGCCTACGTTCCCGCAGCTGCGGTGGCCGTCGAGGTCCGGGGCGGAGGGCCCGCGACGAGGCAGATCAACAACTTCCTGGCCGCCGACGCGTTCGAGGCCGAGCGGTTGATCGCCGTCGAGGTGCTCACGCCGGACGGGAACTGGTCGTCCTTCCCGCCGCACAAGCACGACGAGCACACCGAGCACGAGGTCCCGCTGGAGGAGATCTACTACTTCCGGATCCGGGGCGATCACGGCTTCGGCTTCCATCGGACCTACACGACCGATGACGTGATCGACGAAACGGTGACCGTGCGTGACGGCGACGTGTTCCTGATCCCGCGCGGGTACCACGGACCGTGCGTCGCGGCGCCAGGGCATACGATGTATTACTTGAACGTGATGGCCGGCCCGGCCGAACGCGCATGGCGGGTCTGCCTCGATCCGGCACACGAGAGACTCGGTGAGCTGGTCGGGTCACTCCCGCCGGATCCCAGGTGTCCCCTGGTCACGGCCGACGGGCCGCGAGAGGCGCGGGGGTCCGGGGGCTGAAGGAGCGAGCGCTGAGCGAGCGTAGCCCCCGGAGAGAGAGGAGCTGACGATGGAACGGATCAGCCACTGGATCGGCGGGAAGGTCGTCCCCGGCGAGTCGGGGAGGACGGGCCCCGTCTTCAACCCCGCGACCGGAGAGCACACCCACGAGGTCGACCTCGCGAGCGACGAGGAGATCGGCCAGGCGGTCGCCGCGGCCGCGGAAGCCTTCCCGGCGTGGCGCGCCACGTCCCTCTCCAAGCGGGCCGAAACGATGTTCCAGATCCGCGAGCTGCTGGACGATCGCAAGGCCGACCTCGCGAAGGCGATCACCGCGCAGCACGGCAAGGTGCTCTCGGACGCGATGGGTGAGGTGCAGCGCGGCCTCGAGAACGTGGAGTTCGCCTGCGGCATCCCGAGCCTGTTGAAGGGCGGATTCACGGAGCAGGCCTCGACCGGCGTCGACGTCTATTCGATCCGCCAGCCGCTCGGCGTCGTGGCGGGCATCACGCCGTTCAATTTCCCGGCGATGGTGCCGCTCTGGATGCTGACGAACGCGATCGCCTGCGGGAACACATTCATCCTGAAGCCCTCCGAGAAGGACCCCGGCGCGTCGCTCCTGCTCGCCGAGCTCCTCCGGGACGCCGGCGTCCCGGATGGCGTCTTCAACGTCGTCCACGGCGACAAGATCGCCGTGGACGCGATCTTGGACCATCCCGATATCAAGGCCGTCTCGTTCGTCGGCTCGACGCCGATCGCCAAGTACATCTACGAGCACGGCACGAAGGCCGGCAAGCGTGTCCAGGCGCTCGGCGGCGCGAAGAACCACATGATCGTCCTACCCGACGCCGACCTCGACATGGCGGCCGACGCCGCCGTGTCCGCCGGATACGGCAGTGCCGGCGAGCGGTGCATGGCGATCTCCGCCGTCGTCGCCGTCGGCGGGATCGCCGACGAGCTCGTCGCGAAGATCGCCGAACGGCTCCCGAACGTGACGGTCGGCCCCGGATCGGATCCCGGATCGGAGATGGGGCCGCTGGTGACCCGTGAGCACCGCGACAAGGTCGCGGGCTACCTGGACTCCTCGGCCCAGCAGGGCGCGACCGTGGTCCGAGACGGACGACAGGACGCCGTGTACGAGGGAGAAGGCTTCTACCTCGGTGTCTCGTTGATCGATCACGTGACGAAGGACATGGACGCCTACCGTGACGAGATCTTCGGCCCCGTGTTGTCGGTCGTTCGTGTCGACACCTACGACGAGGCGGTGCGGATGGTGAACGACAATCCGTACGGCAACGGCGTCGCGATCTTCACCCGCGACGGCGGCGCGGTCCGGCAGTTCCAGTTCGAGGTCAACGTCGGGATGGTCGGCGTGAACGTGCCGATCCCGGTGCCGGTCGCCTACTACTCGTTCGGCGGGTGGAAGTCCTCCCTGTTCGGTGACAACCACATGTATGGTCCCGAAGGCGTCCAGTTCTATACGAGAGGAAAGGTCGTCACGGCGCGCTGGCCGGATCCGTCGACATCCAGCGTCGACCTTGGCTTCCCGAGGACACGCTGATGCTGATCAAAGACCGCGACGAGCTGCTGAAGCGCGAGGAGACGGCGTGGACCGAGTTCGTCGCCGAGGTGGGCCGCGTGCCGGAGCATCGGCGCGGCGAAGACGGCGTCGTTCCGGGCTGGTCCGTCAACGACCTCATCTTCCACAACGGGAGGTGGGCTGGCGTGGCGGCGGAGAAGCTGGGAGCCATCGGCGCGTCAGGGTCCGCGGGCGAGGAGGACCCTGACGAGGTCTGGCAGGGCAAGAACGAGCTGTGGGCCGCGGAGTCGAAGTCGATGCTCTATCAGGAGGCGATGGCGCGCGCGCTCGAGGATCGTGAACGAGCCCGCGAGGCACTTCGCGCCCTCCCTGACGTTACCGACGAGGCTGCGTCATGGTTCCAGGAAGAGACGTTCGACCATTACCAGGAGCACACCGAGGAGGTCGGTCGCTTCGCCGACGGTCTGGAGCCGGGCACTCAGGGGTCGTAGCGCATGAACCAGATGTGCGGACCACCGCCGGGGGCGTTGCCCTCCGCGGTCGTCCGGAACCCGCGTCGCTCGTAGTACGCGACGTTCCCGGGGCGTCCTGTCTCCAGGAAGGCGGGCACGTCATCGCGATCGGCGAATGCAAGCCCGTGCTGGATGAGCGCCGTCCCGACGCCAGCGCCCCGATGCTCTGCATCCACCCCGATGTGATCGAGGTACCAGAAGGGCTCCTCAGGGAAGTTCGCGGCGATCCATTCCCACATCGCCTCGTACTTCGCGCCACCGTCGTCCGTGTACGCGGAGATCCCCGGACGGAGATCGCGATCGATCTCCATCATCTCGGCATCGCTCCCCGGTGGGATCCACCCGGCGACACCGACGCCGTCCCCCGCCTCCCACAGCCAGCCCATGGGGGAGAGTCGTTCGTCGAAGGCTGCGAAGAAGCCGGTGATCCGCTCGACCGACGCCTGGGACCCGAGCGGCCAGAGGAACATCGGGTCGTCCTCGAACGCCCGACCCAACAACCGAGCGAGGTCCGGAACACGCTCGAACGTGGCCGGCCTGATGTCGATCGACATCGGCGCAGCCTAGCGGTGGTGTCGTGGCCGGCGCCGTGTCGCCTATCCTTGCGCTCTCAGCCCACGGAGGACGCACCGATGCTCGAGCAGGAGACGATCAGGGAGCGCGAGGGCCGCTGGCGCCCCAGGCCGACGTTGAGCGGCAGCGATTACACGGACGCCGCCGTGTGGGAGGAAGAACGCGAACGGATCTGGTTCGGCGACTGGGTCTGCCTGGGTCGGGCCGAAGAGGTCGCGAACCCCGGTGACTACCTGGTCCGAGAGCTCGCGGGCGAGTCGATCTTCGTCACGCGCAACGCGGAGGGCGAGCTCCACGGTTTCTACAACGTGTGCTCGCATCGCGGGACGAAGTTCCTCGACGACGAGCCCTCCAGCGGAAACGTCCGCAAGGCGTTCGTTTGCCCCTACCACTCCTGGACCTACGACCTGAACGGGTGCCTGATCGGCACGCCGAACGTCAGGGAGGACGAGCACTTCGACCGTGGGCAGTACCCGCTCCACGGCTTCCCGGTCGACACGTACGCCGGGTTCCTCTTCGTGAACCTCGCCCGCGAGCCGCGGCCGCTCCTCGATTCGCTGAACGACGGCGTCGAGAGCGTCACGGCGTTCGATCGGTTCGGGATGGAAGACCTCCGCGTCGGCGTGCGGATCGTCTACGAGGTGAAGGCCAACTGGAAGATCGTCGTCGAGAACTACAACGAGTGCCTCCACTGCCCGGTCGTGCATCCCGAGCTGGTGCAGGTGGTCCCGCTGTTCCGGTTCGGCGAGGTCTGGGACGGCGAGACCCGCGATGGCGGCAACGAGATGGTCGACGGCGCCCGCTCGTTCACCATGACCGGCCGCTCGGAGCTGCCGACGCTTCCCGGGTTGCTCGAAGAGGACCTCACCCGCTACTACGGCGCGTATCAGTTCCCCAACCTGCTGCTGAACATCCACCCGGACTGCGCCATGTACTACATCGGCTATCCGAAGGGTCCCAACCACACGACCGTCGTTTCGGAGTACCTGTTCCGGCCGGAGACGATCGCCGATCCGGATGTGTTCAAGCCCGAGCCGGTCGTCGAGCTCTGGGATCTCATCTCGAAGCAGGACTGGGAAGTGTGCGAGCGGGCGCAGATCGGCGTGGGCTCGCGCGCGTTCACGACCGGCGTCTACCCGCGGCAGGACCGCTATCTGTTCGCGTTCAACGAGAGCTACCGGATGAAGATGGGGCGGGAACGCCTGGGCCGAGGACCGATCGACTGATGGCGATCAAGCGCATGAACCACGCCGTCCTGTACGTGCGGGACGCGGAGAAGACCTACGAGTTCTATCGGGACGTGTTCGGGTTCCGCGTCGTGATGGAGATGCCGGGGGCGAAGTTCCTCCAAGCACCGGACTCCGACAACGACCACGACCTCGGGCTCTTCAGCATCGGGGAGGGGGCGGGGCCGTCGACGGCAGGACGGTCGACCGTCGGGCTCTACCACATCGCCTGGGAAGTCCAGACCCTCGGCGACCTTCAGGAGATCTCGCAGAAGCTCCAAGAGGCCGGCGCGCTCACCGGGGCCACCGACCACAGCACGACCAAGGCCCTCTACGGCCGGGACCCCGACGGTCTGGAGTTCGAGGTCTGTTGGATCGTGCCGAAGGAGCTTCAGACGCCGGAGATCGAGGAGGAGCGGGCTCGGATGCGACCCCTCGACATCGAGGCCGAGATCGAGCGTTTCGGTCTCCAGACGGTCGGCGGTATCTGAGGTCAGGCCGTCTCGAGCAACCCGCGCTTCGCTCTGATCCGGCGGTCGATCGCACCGACGATGAAGGAGTCGACGGCGACCCCGATCACCGCGATCACCGCAACCACGGCGAGGAGCTCCGAGGCGACGTTCTGCGAGCTGTCCAGGAGGTGCCCGAGCCCGCTCGCGCCGGACGCCGGCACGATCAGCTCTCCCGCCATCAGCGCCTTCCACGCGAAGCCCCACGCCTGCTGGACGCCGGCCATGTAGGCGGGGAGCGCCGCGGGGAACACGACCGAGCGCTGGAGGTCCCAACCCGTCGCGCCGAGCGTCCGCCCGGCCCGCACGTACAGCGGCGGGACCTGGCGGATCCCCTGCAGCGTGGCGAGCGTCACCGAAGGGAACGATCCCGCGATCGCGACGAACACCACAGCTCGCTCGGTGACGCCGAACCAGATCACCGCGAGCGGGACCCAGGCGACGAACGGCGTGATCTGGAGCGCAACGACGAGGGGACGGATGCTCCTGCGCGCGAGCTCGAAGGCCGCGAGCACGAGGCCGAGAGCGGTCCCGATCAGGAGGGCCGCCGCGAAGGAAAACGCGAGCCGGATCAGGCTCTTGGCGGTCGCCTCGGGGATCGAGCCGTCGGCGAAGCCGTGGCGGAGCGCGGTCCACACCGCGGCGGGTCCCGGGATCGACGACGTGTCCGTCGCCGCCGCGACGACTCCCCAGACGAGGAGGAGCGCGGCGATACCGAGGAGCGGCGGCCCCAGCTCGCTCGCCCACCGCTTCAACGCGCTATCCCTCCTCGACCTGACTGATCAGGAGGTCGTGGATCTCCGAGACGACGCGCGCGATCAGGACGTCGTCCAGCGTCCGGGGCCGGTGCGCGTCGATCCGGAACTCCTCGAGGAGCGTGCCGGGAGCCGCCGACATCACCAGGACGCGGTCGGCGAGGAGCACCGCCTCGCGGACGTTGTGCGTCGCGAACACGAACGTCGTGCGGCCGGCGCGCTCGACGCGCACGCCCTGGACGATGTCCTGGAGCCGCTCCCGGGCGAGCGCGTCGAGCGCGCCGAACGGTTCATCGCCCAGGACGATGGCCGGGTCGCACGCCAGCGCGCGGGCGAGGGCCGCGCGCTGCCGCATGCCGGCAGAGAGCTCGTGCGGCTGGAGATCGGCGGATCGCTCGATCGCCATCCGCGTGAGCCACGTCACCGCGCGCGCCTCGCGCTCGTCCGGCGGGACGTCCGCGAGCCGGAGCGCCAGGTCGAGGTTGCCTCGCACCGAGAGCCAGGGGAAAAGCGCGGGCTCCTGGAAGAGGACGGCGCGGTCGGGGCCTGGGCCGGTCACCGGCCGGTCGTCCACGAGGACCTCGCCGCTCGTCGGGCGCTCGAGACCGGCGATGACGCTCAAGACCGACGTCTTCCCGCTCCCGCTCGGCCCGATCAGGCACACGAACTCGCCCCGCTCCACCTCGAAGTTGAGGTGCTCGAACGCGGGCACCTGCTCACCGGTCGGCCGCGTCCTCGTCATCGTGAGGTCGCGGACCGAGATGATCGAGGAGGCCGGGGAGCCGGCGGGGTGGTCCCGGGTTTCGGTCGCGGCCCGGCTCATCGCAGTCGGAACTTCTCCGCCATCTCGATCTGCACGACTTTCCCGTCCTGCACGACGAGGACGACCGTGCCGAACTTGATCCGCCGAAGGATCCCGGCGACGTTCGCCAGCACGCGCCGCTCCTCGTCCGTGAGGTCCTCGCCGTCGATCGGCTCGTCGTGCTCGGTCGGCGGCTGCGTCTGCTCCTCGGTCACGGCCGCATCCTAGAACGACCACCCCTGCGAGATGTGGCGGAAACGTGGCGACCGTGCACGGAGGGGCGGGCGGTGATTGACAGTGGCCCGCTCCGGACGGTATCCATGCGGGGTACGTCCTTTCGGTTGACCGGACCACCGGAGACCGACCATCCAGGTCCGGTGCGTTCTACCGGTTCGATCGAAGGGAGCTCCGATGTCGCTCAGCTTCAAGCCCGCGCGATGGGCCGCTCTGTTCCTCGCTCCGATCCTCGCGCTGTCCGCGTGCGGATCGAACGATCCGAAGGCCGCGGCCGCTGAGTGCAACGGCCTGCCCGAGTTGCCCACCATCAGCTTCGCCGCGTACAGCACCCCGCGTGAGGCTTACGGCAAGATCATCTCGGCGTTCAAGTCCAAGTGGAAGGACGAGCACGACGACCAGGAGGTCATCTTCCAAGAGTCCTACGACGGCTCGACGCTCCAGGCGAGCCGAGTGGTCAGTGGCTACGAGGCCGACGTCGTCGCACTGTCGCTCGGTCCCGACGTGGACGAGATCGCCGACGCCGGACTGATCACCCACGATTGGACGACGGAGACCGACGGCGGCATGGTCACGACGTCCGTGGTCGTGTTCGACGTCCGTCCCGGCAACCCGCTGGGGATCAAGGATTGGAACGACCTGACGACGTCCGGTGTGGAGGTCCTGACGCCCGACCCGGCATCGAGCGGCGGCGCGCGCTGGAACCTGGTGTCCGCATGGGGCTCGGCGCTCCGCGGCTACGGCGGTGTGACCAAGGACGATGAAGCGGGCGCCACGACGCTGATGCAGGGTGTGCTCGGCAACGTGCTCTCGTACGACAGCAGCGCCCGCAAGTCGATCCAGAACTTCGAGGACGGCAACGGCGACGTCGCGATCACCTACGAGAACGAGGTGCTCACGGCGCAGGCCGCGGGGAAGGAAGACGAGGCCGTCTACCCGCCGTCCAGCGTGCTGATCGAGAACCCGGTGACGGTCGTGGACCAGAACGTCGACAAGCACTGCGTCCGCGAGGTGGCCGAGGCATTCGTCGAGTACCTCCACGGCGACGAGGCGAAGGAGATCTTCGCGGATGCCGGCTACCGCTCGACCGATCTGGCAACCGCGCAGAAGGGTGGCGGCGACTTCCCGGCGATCGAGGATCTCTGGGACGTCGACGAGTTCGGTGGCTGGGACGCGCTGACCGACAAGCTCTTCAGCGACGCCGGCATCGTCACGCAGGCGCAGGCGGGCTGACGACGATGAGCGACGCCGCGCAGACGATCAGCGGTCGCAGCACGGCCCGTTGGGCACCCCACCGGGCCGCTGCGGTGCTGCGACACCTCGGTCTGCGCGGCGCCGCCATCGTCTATCTGGGCGCGATGATCGCGGTTCCCGTCGCGGCCATCGTGGCCACGGGGTTCGGCGATGGCCTCACGTCGTTCCGGACGGCGCTCGCGATCCCGTACGCGTGGACGGCGATCCGGCTCACGCTGATCACGTCCGCCGCCGCCACGGTCGTCAACGCCGTGATGGGCACGCTGATCGCGTGGATCCTCGTCCGCTATCGATTCCCCGGTCGCCGGGTGCTGTCGTCGGTCGTCGACCTGCCGATGGCGATCCCCACGCTCGTGACCGGTCTCATGATCCTCACTCTTTACGGTCCCAACGCGCCGATCGGGAGGTTCCTCGATCGCTTCGGGATCCAGGTCGCGTTCACGTGGGTCGGGATCCTCCTGGCCCTGTGTGTGGTGACGCTGCCGTTGGTGGTGCGCCAGGTCCAGCCGGTGCTCCTGGAGCTCGATCCGGCGGAGGAGGAGGCGGCGGCGACGCTCGGGGCGGGCGCCTGGCTGTCGTTCCGGAAGGTCGTGCTTCCCGCCGTCCGACCGGCGATCGTCGGCGGCGCCCTGCTGACGTTCGCGCGCTGCATCGGTGAGTTCGGGAGCGTGGTCCTCGTCTCCGGCAACATCGCCGGGGAGACGCTCACCGCGCCTGTCTTCATCTACCAGCTCGCGAACCAATTCCGTGCGGCCGAAGCCGCGGCGATCGCGACGCTGATGTTCACCATCTCGTTCGTGCTCGTGCTGGTGACCGCTCGGGTGACCCGGAGGGTGCGAGGTATGAACGCCACGCCAGCGGCCGCCCCAACGACGGGTCCAGCCAGCGGCCGATCCCGTTTCGCCCGTGGCGCGCTGGCGGCCGCCGCGATCGCCTATGTCGCGCTGCTGCTGCTGCTCCCGCTGATCGGGATCGTCACCAAGGCGTTCGAACCGGGCGTCTCGATCATCGGCGACACGCTCTCGAGCCCCGACGTGCAGCACGCGTTCCTGCTCACCGGGATCATCACCGTGATCACGGTCGCGGTGACGACGTTCTTCGGGCTCGTCGTCGCGTGGGTGCTCGTCCGGCAGCGGTTCCTCGGTCGTTCGCTCATGAACGCCGTGGTGGACCTCCCGTTCGCGCTCTCGCCGGTCACCGTCGGGCTCGCGGCCGTCCTGCTGTTCGGGACCGGCGGCTGGTTCACGGACTTCGTCGCCGCTCGAGGGATCCAGGTCCTCTTCGCGCTTCCCTCGATGGTGCTCGTCACGATCTTCATCTGCATCCCCTTCACGATCCGCGAGGTCGTCCCCGTCCTCGAGGAGTTCGGTCTGGACGAGGAGGACGCCTCCCGGACGCTCGGGGCCTCGATCTGGCAGACGTTCCGCCGCGTCACCCTGCCGAACATCCGATGGGCGCTCCTCTACGGCGTCGCGCTGTCCACCGCGCGCTCGATCGGCGAGATCGGCGCCGTCCTGATCGTGAGTGGGACGATCAGCGGGAAGACCGAGACGGCAACGATCTACATCTTCAGCGCCCTCGAGGAGCGGCTCGAGGCGCAAGCGCATGTCGTCGCCCTGGTGCTGGCGACCGTCTCGATCCTGCTGCTGATCGGGATCGAATGGCTGCACCGGAGGAACGAGCTGGAAAGGAGCCGCACGTGAGCGTGTCGATCAAGGTGGAGGGGCTGACGAAGCGGTTCGGCACCTTCGAAGCGGTCCGTGACGTCGCGTTCACCGCCGCCGCGGGTTCGATCACCGCGCTGCTCGGACCGTCGGGCTCGGGCAAGAGCACGGTCCTCCGCATGATCGCCGGCCTCGAGCTGCCGACCGCCGGCCGGATCTGGATGGGCGACATCGAGCTCACCGCCAAGAGCGTCCAGGAGCGCGCGGTCGGGTTCGTGTTCCAGCACTACGCCCTCTTCCGCCACATGACCGTGTTCGAGAACGTCGAGTTCGGACTCAAGGTCCAGAAGGAAGCGAAGGAGTCGCGGGAGGCCCGCGTGAAGGAGCTGCTCGAGCTCGTGCAGATGTCGAACTTCGCCGAGCGCTATCCCGACCAGCTCTCCGGCGGGCAGCGACAGCGCGTGGCGCTCTCCCGGGCGCTGGCCCCGAGGCCGCAGGTGCTCCTGCTCGACGAGCCGTTCGGCGCGCTGGACGCCAAGGTGCGACAGGACCTCCGGCGGTGGCTCGACGAGCTCCACCGCGAGCTCGGCGTGACCAGCCTGCTCGTGACCCACGACCAGGAAGAGGCGTTCGAGCTCGCCAACCAGGTCGTCGTGATGCACGAGGGCCGGGTGGAGCAAGCGGGCTCGCCCGCCGACGTCTACAACGACCCGGCGACCGCGTTCGTCGCCGGCTTCGTCGGTGCGGCCAACGTGCTCCACGGCCACGTCGTCGACGGGCACGTGCACCTGGGGACCTTCCAGGTGCCCGGCGCCGGTCACCTCGAGGAGGGCGCCGCCGCGGCCGCCTACGTGCGTCCCCACGACGTGCGTGTGTCGGCCGAGGAGACCGGCGTCCGAGGGACGATCGAACGGAAGGCGACGCTCGGGTGGCTCGCGCGCCTGTCGATCCGGCTGCCGGGCGGCGAGACCATCGTGGCGCACGTCCCACACGACGAGCTGGGCGATGCGAGCGAGGGCGACGAGGTCTGGATCGACCTTCGGAGCCCGAAGGCGTTCGGGATCGAAGCTGGGACGACGGCACCGGGCGCGCCCGCCGACATCAAGCCGGCCAACGGCACGACGCCGGTCTCCGACGAAGGTCCGGTGGTACGTTCGGGTTCGTGAGCCCGTCCGACCTGAAGCCCACGGACCTGATCGACATCGATCACCTCCTCTCCGACGAGGAGAAGCAGATCCGCGAGGTCGCCCGCGAGTGGGTACAGCGCCGGATCCTCCCCGAGGTCGAGGACTGGTACGAGAAGGGCGAGTTCCCCGCGCGCGAGCTCGCGAAGGAGGTCGGCGACCTCGGCTTCTTCCTGATGCAGCTCGACACCGAGTGGACCCTCGGGCTGAACTCGGTCGCGTACGGGCTGGTGGAGCTCGAGATCGAGGCCGGCGACAGCGGTCTCAGGTCGTTCGTGTCGGTGCAGAGCTCGCTCTGCGGTCACGCGATCCACGCGTTCGGGAGCGAGGAGCAGAAGAACGAGTGGCTCCCGAAGATGGCGAGCGGCGAGGCGATCGCGTGCTTCGGGCTCTCGGAGCCGGACTCGGGCTCGGATCCCGGGTCGATGCGCACGACCGCCAAGAAGGACGGCGACGACTGGATCCTGAACGGCACGAAGATGTGGATCACGAACGGCAGCTGCTCCGACATCGCGATCGTCTGGGCGCAGACCGACGACGGCGTCCGCGGCTTCATCGTGCCGACCGACTCGCCCGGCTTCACCGCGAACGACATCCACAAGAAGATGTCGCTCCGCGCGTCGGTGACGTCGGAGCTCGTGATGGACGGCGTTCGGCTGCCGGCCGACGCGATGCTGCCCGGAGGTGAAGGGACTCCGCGGGCCGCTGTCCTGCTTGAACGAGGCCCGCTACGGGATCGTGTGGGGCGTGATGGGCGCGGCGCGCACGTGCTTCGAGACGGCGCTCGAGTACTCGAAGACGCGCGAGCAGTTCGACAAGCCGATCGGCTCGTTCCAGCTCACGCAGAAGAAGCTCACCGACATGGCGCTCGAGCTGTACAAGGGGACGCTGCTCGCCTACCACCTCGGCCGGCTGAAGGACGAGAAGGGCCTCGAAGCCGGAGCAGGTGAGCGTCGGGAAGCTGAACAACACGCGCGAGGCGCTGAAGATCGCCCGGACCTCACGCGGGATCCTCGGCGCGAACGGCATCACGCTCGAGTACCCGATCATGCGCCACATGACGAACCTCGAGTCCGTGATCACCTACGAGGGGACCGAGGAGGTCCACACCCTGGTGATCGGCGAGCAGCTCACAGGCCTCAAAGCGTTCACATGATCCCGACGCTGATCCTCGTCGGCCTCATCTTCGGTCGATGGTGGCGGATCGTGATTCCACTGGCGGCGGTTGGCTGGGCAGTGCTCCTGATCGTGACGGGCGTGGACAGTGGCTTGGTGTTCGCTCTCGGCGCAGCCGCCTTCGCGATACCCAACGTGGCTCTCGGCGTTCTCGTCCATCGAGTGCTCTGGCAGCTGGTGCGCCGTGTCAGGACCCCCGCTCAGCCTCGCGAGGTAGCCTGATCCCCCAGCGTTGATTCGGCGAGGAGGGTGGCGGCGTCGGCGACGCGGACGTCCGAAGCTTTCCCTTTCGCGGCGTCGTCGAGCATGACGAGGCAGTAGGGACATGCCGTCGCAACGGTTTCGGCGCCCGTCTCCACGGCCTCCTCGAACCGGGTGTCGTTGATCCGGGGCGACTCCTCCTCCATCCACATGCGGGCGCCGCCGGCGCCGCAGCAGAACGAGCGCTCACGGTTCCGGGGCATCTCCTCGATCTCTCCGCCGATCACCGTCGCGGGGCGCGTCGAACTCGCCGTTGTGCCGCCCGAGGTAGCAGGCGTCGTGGTACGTGATCTTGCCGTCGCCGGTCCGGGGCTGGAGCCGGCCGGCCGCGATCAGCTCGGACAGCAGCTGCGTGTGGTGCACGACCTCGTAGGTTCCACCGTAGTCGGGGTACTCGTTCGCCAGCGTGTTGAAGCAGTGCGCGCAGCTCGCGACGATCTTCGTGACGCCGGCGCCGTTCAGCGTCTCGACGTTCTGCTCGGCGAGCATCTGGAACAGGTACTCGTGCCCCATCCGACGCGCTGGGTCGCCCGTGCACTTCTCGCGTGGCCCGAGGATCGCCGAGTCGATGCCCGCGGCGGCGAGCAACCTCGCGACGCTCTGCGTCGTCTTCTGCGCCCGCTCGTCGAACGCGCCCGCGCACCCGACCCAGAACAGGACCTCCGGCGCCGGGTCGCCCTCCTGGAGCACGCGCACGTCGAGGTCCTTCGCCCAGTCGAGCCGCGCCGACGCCGGCTGGCCCCACGGGTTCTCCTGGTTCTCGACGCCGCGGAGCATCGGGGCGGCCTCCTGCGGGAACCGCGACTCGGCCATCACGAGGTTCCGGCGCAGGTCGACGATCGTGTCGATGTGCTCGATGTCGACCGGGCACTCGCGCACGCACGCGCCGCACGTCACGCAGTCCCACACGACCTGGTCGATCACCGCGTTCGGCACGAGCGGCTGAAGCTCGACCTCGCCGGCGGCCTCGGCGACCACGCGATCGCGGAGGTCCATGATCAGCAGCTTCGGCGAGAGCGGCTTGCCGGTCGCCCACGCCGGGCACGCCTCCTGGCAGCGGCCGCACTCGGTGCACGAGAAGAGGTCGAGCATCTGCTTCTTCGAAAGGTCCTTCTGCGTCGCGACGCCGAAGCGGATGTCCTCCTCGGGGAGCTCGAGGTCGATCCGGTTCGGCTCGAGGCGACCGGTCGGCCCGTCCTTGGCGAGCCACACGTTCGCCGGGGCGGTCGCGATGTGGAGGTGCTTCGAGCCGGGCAGGAACACGAGGAAGCCGAGGATCACGAGGAGGTGTGCCCACACGAGGACGCGTTCGGCGACCTCGGTGCCGTTCCCCGTGCCGAACAACCCGGAGAGGAGGTTCGCGACCGGCCGGGAGTCCGGTACCTCGGCGATCCCGAGGGCGATCCGCGAGGCGTTCCACAGCAGGAACGTCACGACGATCGCGAGGATCAGGACGAGGATCCGGTCGGCCTCCTCCATGTGGCTCCCGCGGAAGCGGTCGGGCTTCAAGACCTTGCGGATGAAGAACGCCATCGCGATACCGACGACCACGAGCGTCGCGAAGACGTCCGAGATGAACGCGAACCACGAGGTGTGTCCGAGGATCGGGAAGGACGAGTCCTTGTCGACGATCGCGATCGCGGCTTCGGCGATCGTCGGGAGCAGCACGATGAAGCCCCAGAAGATGAACGCGTGCATCAGACCGGGGCCGAGCTTCTGGAGGAGCTTCTTCTGGAGGAAGACGTGGGTGAGCTCGCGGGTGACGCGGTCGGGGGTGGGGGCGCCGCGTCCAGACGGTCGAGCGTTCGCGACGAGCGCCACGCGAGGCCGGACGCGACGCACGAACAGGACGACCGCCACGACGACGACGGCCGCGAGGGCCGCGGCGGCTACGAGCCCGTCCGTCGCTTCTCGATCTCCTCGGTGAGGGCCGGGACGACCTTGAAGAGGTCGCCCACCACGCCCAGGTCCGCGATCTTCAGGATCGGCGCATCGGGGTCCTTCGTGATCGCGACGATCCGCTTGGCGCCCTTCATGCCCACCATGTGCTGGAGCGCGCCGCTGATCCCGGCACAGATGTAGACCTCGGGCTTCACGGTCTTGCCGGTCTGCCCGATCTGGAAGCTGTACGGAACCCAGCCCGCGTCGACGGCAGCACGTGAGGCACCGACGGCAGCGTTGCCGATCGCCGCGGCGAGCTTCTCGAGCTGCTCGAACGCCTCCGGGCCGCCCAAGCCTCGACCACCGGCGACGACGACCTTCGCGCTCTCGAGCCGAGGTCCGGTCGCTGCTTCCTCGTGCCGTTCGACCCGCTCGGCCGTCTTCAGGTCGTCGGGGACGTCGGCCTTGACCTCGACGACCTCAGCCTTCCCGCCGGAAGGTTCGGCCGCGAACGATTGCGGTCGGACGATCACGAGCTTCGGAGCGGGACCTTTCAGCTCGACGTCGACGATCTTCGTGCCGCCGAGGATCTCGGTGCGCGCCTTGTCCGGGCCGAGGACGTCGGTGGCGTTCGCCATCAGCGTCGAACCGGTGCGCGCCTGCAGTCGACCGGCCACGTCGCGCGCGTCGTAGGAGGCGGGGAACAGGATCAGGTCGGGGGAGTGCTCCTCGACCAGGCCGGCAAGGGCGTGCACGGCCGGTTGCGCGAGGTGGGTCGAGAAGACCTCGTCGTCGCTCGCGTAGACGGTCTGCGCGCCGTGCTCGCCGAGCGCGCCGGCCGAGGCCGTCGCGCCCGGACCGAGCGCGACCGCGGCGACTTCGTCGCCGAGGTCGCGCGCCTTCGTCAGGAGCTCGAGGGCGCTCGGCGCCGGCCCATCCGGTGTGACGTCGGCCCAGACCCAGACCTTCACCCTCAGATCACCTTCGCTTCGGCGAGCAGGTCGGCGATGCGGGCGGGGGTGGTGTCGTCGTACTCGACCGTCTCTCCACCTTGCTTCGGCGGTGCGTCGGAGACCTCGGCGACCGTCTGCGTGGCGGTCGTGTCCTCGGACGACAGGCCGAGGTCCGAGACGCTCAGTGTCTCGACGGGCTTCGACTTCGCGGCCATGACGCCCTTCAGCGAGGGATAGCGGGGTTCCGTGGCGCCGGCGGTCACGGTGACGACCGCCGGAAGGGGAGCTGTCACCACGTCGTAGCCGGCCGCGGTCTGGCGTTCGATCTTCAGCGATCCATCAGAAGCCTCGACCTTCCGCGCGAACGTGAGGCTCGGCAGGCCGAGCAGCTCGGCGATCGCGGCGGACACGGTCCCCGTGTACCCGTCGGTGGACTCGACGCCGCCGACCACGAGGTCGAACTCCTGTCGGCCGATCGCGGCGGCCAGCACGCGGGCGGTCACGAGCGAGTCGGCGCCGCGGAGGGAGTCATCGGTGATCCGCACGCCCTTGTGCGCGCCCATCGCGAGACCGCGCTGCAGCGCCGCCTGGGCGATCTCGGGTCCCATCGTCAGGAGCGTGATCTCGCCGTCGCCCGCGGCTTCGACGAGCTGCAGCGCCGCCTCGAGGCCGTACTCATCGCCGGGGTCGAGCGCGCCGTCGGCACCTTCGCGGACCAGCAGGTTGTCCGGGCCGAGCGTCGGGGTGCCCTCGGGCTCCGGCACCCATTTCGTCAGGACGACGACGTTCACGCCGGCGACCGCCGATCCTCACTCACGGGAGCACCGTACCCCGTCGGTGCCGAGGTCGGCATCACGCGTGGCGGAGGAACGCGTCCAGCTCCTCGCGGGTCGGCATGCCTTCGCGGGCACCCACCTTGGTCACGGAGAGGGCCGCGGCGGCCGTCGCGCGTTGCGCGGCCGCCGCGACCTCCAACCCTTCCGCCAACCCGGCCGCGAAGACGCCGTTGAAACAATCACCCGCGCCGGTCGTGTCGACGGCTCGCACCCGGGGCGCCGCCACGCGTTCCTCCTCGCCGTCCCGATGGATCACGGCGCCGTCCGATCCTCGCGTCTCGACCACGACCACGCCGTCGGGGAGCGAGCCAAGCGCCTCGCGCTCGTGCTCGTTCGGCGTGAGGTAGGTCGCGAGCGCAGCCACCTCCTCGACCCAGGACTGCACGGGTGCAGGATTGAGCACGAACGGCACGTGGTGCTCGCTGCACCAGGCAGCCGCCGCCCGGACCGCGGCGTGCGAGACCTCGAGACTCGCGAGGACCACTCCGATCTCGTGCACCTGCGCGAAGGCCGAGGTGACGCTGCCGGCCGAGAGCTCGACGTTCGCGCCCGGGGCGACGGAGATCTGGTTCTCCCCGTCGGGACCGACGCAGATCAGCGCGACGCCGGTTCGCACGCCGGCCCGCATCGCCACCGACGTGGCGACTCCCTCCGTCCGGAGAGCGTCGAGCGAGTCGTGCCCGAGCACGTCGTTGCCGACCGCGCCGACGATCACGACCCCCGGGCCGCCGCCGAGGGCTCGTGCCGCGGCCACGGCCTGGTTCCCGCCCTTCCCGCCGTGGTGCTGTGCGAACACCCCGCCGCTGACGGTCTGTCCGGGCGCCGGAAGCGGTGCGCCCGAGACCACGAGGTCGACGTTGATCGCGCCGATCACGACGACGGACCCGGTCACGCTCGCGACTCCACCAGGGAGCGCACGCGTTCGACGAACCTCGTCATGAACGCCACCTCGTCGACCTCGAGGGCGACCCGGGCGTTCGCCTCGGGCTCCCAGCCCACCGGCCAGGGGCTGCCCCGGACGCCGGAAAGGTCGGCGACCGTCTCGCCCATCGTCCACCGACCCTCCGTCTCGACCTCGACCCTTGTGGTCTCGAGCCGCGCCAGCGATGGATCGATCGCCACAGCGAGTGCGAGCGGGTCGTGCAGGCGACACCCATCCTCGCCGACGACCGCGGCGTAGAAGTCCATGTAGAAGCTGGTCGCGCCCTCGATGAGCTGCCCGAGCGGCGACTGCGGCGCCGGTGCGCAGACCTCGTCGAGGTCCGGCCGTCGCATGATCGCCCGCTCGGTGATGTCGAGGCCAACACAGATCGGCAAACGGTCCTCGTCGACCCCGGCGAAGGCGGTGAAGACCTCGGCGGCGGCGAGCGGGTCCACCCAGATGTTCGCCTCGGCGGCGGGCGTCACGTTGCCGCCACGGGCGAACGCTCCGCCCATCAACGCGAATCCGCGCAACATCTGGGGAAGCCCCGGCTCCTCGCGGAGGGCGAGCGCGATGTTCGTGAGGGGGCCGGTCGCGACGAGGAGCACCTCACCCGGCCGGTCGCGCGCCGAGCCGACGATCACCTCGACCGCGGACCTCGAGGAGGGCGAAGCCGCGGGCGGTGGGGGGGCGGCCCGGCCGAGCCCGCGTTCACCGTGGACGACGGGGAACGGGACGTGGTCGCGGACGAGCGGCCGGGCCGCCCCCTGCGCGACCTCCACGTCGCCCCGACCGGCGACCTCCAGCACCGCGAGGGTGTTCTCGGTCGCCTGCTCCACGCTGATGTTGCCCATCACGCAGGTGGCGGCGATCAGGTCGACCTCGGGTGACGCGACCGCGTAGAGCAGCGCGAGCGCGTCGTCGACACCGGTGTCGACGTCGAGGATCAGAGGGACGGGCGTCACGGCGCGCCCAGGGTACTCAGCTGCCGGCCGGTTCCAGGGCGAACCCGATGAGCTTCGAGGAGACCTCTCGGCTCACGCGGAACATGTCGTCGGGTGTGACGTCGCTGTGGTCCATCAGCACCTGGATCGCGAGCCCATCGATCAGCGCCCCGACCTGGATCCCCAGCTCCTCGGCGTCGGTCCCCTCCGGGAACTCGCCCGTCTCCCGTCCATGGCGAACGATGTCGGAGATCGATCGCCGCCAGCGACGATTCAGGACCTCGTGCTCCTTCGCCATCTCCGGGTCTCGAAGGGCTCGCACCCAGATCTCCACCCAGAGCGCCCATTCGTCCAGGAACGAGAATTCGGGGAGCAGGCCCGGGATCGAGAGCTCGATGAGCCGATCGAGCTGCGCACGAGCCGACGGGTTCTTCCGGAGCTCGCGCGAGAGCCGGAGGTAGAACTGGTCGTTCGCGTAGGTGAGCGCCTCCACCAGGAGGCGGTCCTTCGACTCGAAGTAGTACAGGATCAGCCCGGTCGAGACGCCGCACGTCTCGGCGATGTCCTGGATCCTCGTCTCGGCGAGACCACGGTCGGTGATCACCTGGGCGGCGGCGGCAAGGATCTCCTGCCGGCGATCCTTCCCGACCTTCTGCCCCGTCTTCGTGCGTGCCTTGGCCATCGGGCTCCCTGAACGGCGTACAGAGAAACGACCGGACTCCGGCCCTGGCCGAAGAGAGGTCCTCGGCACGGTACCCCGTTGAGCAGCCGGGATTCAAGCCCGAGCTTCGAAGAAGCCGTTTGACTCGCCGTTCAGATTCAGGGCATCATTCGCTGACCGACGAAAGGATCCGAGGGAATGGCGACGAACAACACCTACGACGCGATCGTTATCGGCGGGGGACACAACGGGCTCACGGCCGGCGCGTACTTCGCGAGGCATGGGGCGCGGACGGTCGTCCTCGAGGCGAGGCACAAGACCGGCGGGGCCGCGGACACGAGCGCCCCGTTCGCGGATCACCCGGAGATCAACGTCACCACCTACTCATACGTGATGTCGCTGATGCCGCCGACGGTCATCAACGAGCTGCAGCTCAAGAAGCACGGCTATGACGTCACGGCCTTCGGTCCGTACTTCCAGGCCTTCCCGGACGGCCGCGCGATCATGGTCTACGCCGATGAGGCCGAGCGCTCACGCGACTCGATCGCGCAGTTCTCGAAGAAGGACGCGGACGCGCTCGTCGAATGGGAGGCGTGGCTGAAGGGCGTCGCCGACATCCTCGGCCCGCTCCTCCTGCAGAGCCCGCCGCGCGCCGGCTCGCTCGCGGTGGGTGACCTGATCGAGACCGCCAAGACGGCGTGGAAGGTCCGCAAGCTGGGCGTCCGCGGCGTCGGCGACGTCACCCGCCTGTTCACGATGAGCATCACGGACCTGCTGGATGATTGGTTCGAGTCCGACGCGGTCAAGGGCATGCTCGCGGTGAACGGGATCATCGGGACGTGGGCCGGGCCGGACGAACCCGGCACCGCGTACGTGATGCTCCACCACTCGATCGGCGACGTCGGCGACGGCCACCTCGGCTCCTGGGGCTACCAGCAGGGCGGGATGGGCGGCGTGTCCGACTCGATCCGGCGCTCCGCAGAGTCCTTCGGCGCCGAGATCCGGACGAACGCGCGCGTCAAGTCGATGCTCACCTCCGGGGGACGGTTCCAGGGGGTCGTGCTCGAAGACGGGACCGAGCTCCGCGCGCCGATCGGTGTGACGTGCGTGCATCCGAAGATCGGGTTCCTCGATCTCATCAACAAGACCGATCTCCCCGCCGACTTCGTGACCGACATCGAGCGGTGGAAGACCCGCTCGGGCGTCGTGAAGATCAACGTGGCGATGTCGGAGCTGCCGGACTTCACGTCGATGCCCGGCAAGAACCTTCAAGAGCACCACACCGGCTCGGTCGAGCTCTGCTTCTCGCCCGCCTACGCGGAGCGCGCGTTCCAGGACGCGCACATGGACCGCAAAGCGTCGGTGGCCCCGTTCGTCGACGGGGTGATCCCGACGACGATGGACAAGAAGCTCGCGCCGGAGGGCACGCACGTCTTCTCGATGTTCTCCCAGTGGTGTCCCGACGACTGGGTGAACGAGCCGCACCGCGAGGAGCTCGACGCGTACGCGAAGCGGATCTTCGACCTGTACAACGATCTCGCGCCGAACTTCAAGGACGCGATCATCGACTACCAGGTGATCGGTCCGTACGACATGGAGCAGGAGCTCGGGCTGATCGGCGGCAACATCTTCCACGGCGAGCTGTCGGTCGACCAGCTGTTCCACATGCGGCCGGCGCCGGGGTACGCGGACTTCCGCACGCCGATCAAGGGGCTGTACCACGGCTCCTCGGCGACCCACGCCGGCGGCGGCGTCAACGGCATCCCCGGCTGGAAGGCGTACCGTGCGGCCGTGAAGGACAGGGCACTCAAGAAGCGGTCGTGACCGAAGACGAACGGACACCGCTCCGGCGCATGCTGGAAGCGCGCTCGGTTGCGGTGGTCGGCGCCTCCATCAAAGAGGGTTCGCTCGGGCATCAGATGATGCTCGAGCTCGAGCGGGGCGGCTTCGACGGCGCGATCTACCCGGTGAACCCGGGGTACGACGACGTGCGGGGCCATCGCTGCTACCCGTCGCTCGGCGAGGTGCCCGAGCCCGTGGATCTGGCGATCCTCGGGCTCGCGAACCAGCGGCTCGAGCAGGCGATGAGGGATGCGGCGGAGGCCGGCGCCGGGAGCGCCGTCACGTTCTCGTCGCTGTTCGAGGAGGAGCCACCGCAGCCGGGGATGCCGCCGCTCGCGGAGCGGATCGCGTCGATCGCCGGGGAGCACCGGATGGCGCTCTGCGGCGCCAACGGCATGGGCTTCGTCAATACCGGAGCCCGGCTCAGAGCGACCGGTTTCCCGACACCCGACGAGATGCCGCCCGGCCCCGTGACGTTCCTCTCGCATTCCGGGTCGGTGTTCACGGCCTTCGCCTTCAACGATCGTGGCATCGCGTTCAACCTGATCGTGTCGAGCGGCCACGAGATCGTGACGACGATGGACGAGTACCTGTCGTTCGCACTCGATCTCGAGAGCACGAAGGTGGTCGCGCTGGTCCTCGAGACCGTTCGTCGTCCGGAGGAGTTCCTCGCGGCGCTCGCGAAGGCGAACGAGCGAGACGTGCCGGTCCTGGCTCTCAAGGTCGGCCGGACGGAGGGCGCCAAGGAGATGGTCGTCGCGCACTCCGGCGCGCTCGCGGGGGAGCACGGCGCATACGAAGCCGTGTTCGATGCCCACGGCGTGCACGAGTGTCGCGACCTCGAGGAGCTCGCCGACACGATCGAGCTCTTCTCGAGCCCGCGCCGCGTCGTGAGTGGGACCGGCATCGCGTCGCTCCACGACTCCGGGGGAGAACGCGCTCTCTTCGTCGACCTCGCCGATGACCTGGGCGTCCCGCTCGCGCAGATCTCGGATGCCACGCGGGCGCGGATCGACGCGGTGCTCGACCCCGGGCTGATCGCCGAGAACCCGCTCGACGCCTGGGGGACCGGGATCGATGCCGATCGCATCTACACGGAGAGCTTCCTCGCGCTCCACGACGATCCGGAGACCGCGGCGGTCGCCTTCGCCGTCGACCTCGCGCGGCAGGGAGAGCCCTACGACGAGGGGTACCTCCAGGTCGCGCAGGATGTGATCGCAGCGACGACGAAGCCGTTCTGCATCGTGTCGAACCTGCCCGCGGCGATCGCGCGTGACGAGGTGGGACGGCTGCGCGGTGCCGGCATCCCGGTGCTCGAGGGCACGGTGTCGGGTCTGCGCGCCCTCAAGCATCTCTTGGACGATGCGTCGGCCCGTGAACGACCGACCGCGGAATCGCCGCCCGGGTCACCGGCGGGCATCGAAGGCGAGTGGCGCCGACGGCTCGCCGAGGCCCCCGATCTCTCGGAGGGCGCCGCGCTCGGGCTGCTGTACGCGTACGGCATCTCCGTCGTGGACGCGCTCCCAGCCCGGTCGCGGGAGGAGGCGGAGCGGGCTGCCGACCGGATCGGATACCCCGTGGCGGTGAAGACCGCGATGCCCGGGATCTCGCACAAGTCCGACGTGCGAGGGGTCCGGCTGGGCGTCGTGGATCCCCTCGAGCTCGGCGAGGTGTACCGCGACCTGGCCGAGCGGCTCGGACCCGACGTCACGATCGCGGCGATGGCGCCTCCCGGCGTCGAGGTCGCGCTCGGCGTGGTCCGCGATCCCACGTTCGGTCCGCTGGTGCTGGTCGCGGCGGGCGGCGTCCTGGTGGAGCTCATCCACGACCGCAAGCTCGCGCTCCCGCCGATCGACGAGGACGCCGCCCGCCGGCTCATCGACGGCCTCGCGATGCGTCCGCTGCTGGACGGCGTCCGCGGCGCGCCGCCGTGCGACGTCGACGCGCTCGCGCACGCCGTCTCCCGTCTCTCCGTCCTCGCCGTCGAGCTCGGCGACCTCATCGCCGAGCTCGACATCAACCCCGTGATCGTGTCGTCGCAGGGATGCGTGGCGGTCGACGTGTTGGTCGTCACCTAGCGCGCGTGCCGCAGATCCTTTCGCCGCGCCGCCCGCGTATACATGATCGGAGCCGTGGGTATGACCGCAACGTGATCCGCCGGGCCGTCCGGAACGAACCGGAACGACACGGCGATCGTGGAGGTGAGGGCGATGAAGCGGATCCGCATCGAGAAGCCGAAGCCTCGCCGCCCGATGGAGATCGATCTGCCCCTCCCGCTCGACCCTCGCGACCCGGACATCGTTCGCGTGAAGCGTGGTTCCGTGTGGCGATTCGCGGACCGTCGCTGGGCGGTCTAGGGATCTAGAGCGCGTCCTCGATCGGAACCGTCCCAGGGACCCAGCCGGGGTAGCTGTCTCTCGGCAAGTCCCAATTCCAAGGCGTTCCGAAGGTCGGCGCTTTCTTCCGGCCGGGTTCGGGCGCCCTCGGCCGGCCCGAGAAGTCGAAGGTGTGCTCGAAGTTGTGTGTGTTCTTGATCCGATCGGTGAGCGGTTCGAGCCCCCAGTTGTCGGAGATGAAGCGCAACGGGGTCGAGAACTCGCCGCGCTCGTCATCGATGACGCCGCGTCGGGTGTACGGCGAGATGGTGAGCAGCGGAACACGGATGCCGAGGCCGACGTGGTCCACCACCGGAGGGACGATCGGGTCGTAGAAGCCGCCCCACTCGTCCCACGTGAGGAAGATCGCGGTGTGCTCCCACATGGGGGAGCGCATCACCCGGTTCACGATCTCCGTGGCCCAGTTGTGGGCGTGGCCGCTGGAGAAAGGAGGATGGTCGGAGAGCTGGAACCGGGGCGTGATCCAGGTGACCGCCGGAAGGGCGTTCGCGTCGATGTCGTCGAGCAGCCGGTCCACGGGCCGCACATGCTCGTGCCAGAGGTCGGTGTGGAACACGTTGCCGATCCCGTTGTAGGCGCTCCAGAAGTAGCCGGGCTGTCCCGGCACGGCGGAGTAGAAGGCCCAATCGATGCCGGCATCGGTGAGCTGCTCGCCGACCGTTGGGAACTCGAAACACGTGCTGTGCTTCGTGAGATTCCCGGCGGCGTCCTTGACGAAGACGAAGACGTCGTTCCCGAGCGCGTCGCAGCCCCAGCTCTTGAAGCGCTTGCCGTCCTCCTTGCGGCTCCGGATGTTCTCGGGATTGTCTGCGACCCCTCCGGAGCTGCCCGCGATGAAGAAGAAGTGGTTCGGGTAGCTGGGCCCCGCGGCCGACGCGAAGAAGTTCTCCGACAAGGAGTAGTCGCGTGCCCACTGCCAGTAGTTGGGGATCTGGTCCTCGTCGAAGATGGAGTAGGCGTACGTCGAGCCGTAGTTCCCGGTGCCGAACCCGTCCATCGCGCCGCCGTTCACGCTGAGTCGGGTCGCGGCGAGGTCGTGGGGGAGGTCACCGGGCAGCCACTCCGGGCACCGGATCAACCGCTTCTCGACGCCGTTCTCCACGCCCACCGTCGTTCCACGGACCCCGGGGAACTTCCCGAACAGGTTGTTGAAGCTCCTGTTCTCGAGCATCAGGTAGATCACGCGCTTGATCGGCCACCGCGTCTGGACGGCGGCGATCGTGTCGCTGACCTTGGGCGTCTTCCTCCCTCCGGTGCACGCGAAGAGGACGCCTCCTGCGACCGCCATGGCGCCCTTCTGGAGGAATCGGCGTCGGCTGACGGGGAGCGGGTGTCGTTCGTCTCGATCGATCCCGGAGGAGGGCCAGGTGTCCATGGCCCCCTTTGTATCAAGCCCGCTATCCTCGTCGGCCTCCGATGGGTCATCTCACGAAGAAACGCATGATCGTTGCCGCGCTCCTGCTCCTCGCCGCTTGCGAAAGCGGGCCAGAGATCTTCCCCACGCCCTCGCCCTCCCCGTCGCCCTCACCGTTCCCCTCGACGCCCACGCTCGCCAGCCCGACTCCGCCGACGTTGCCGCAGCTGCCGCCGCCCACCAAGGGAGATCGGTCCGCCACCTGTGTCGATGGATGGATGACGCCTCGACCCGATTCGCCGTTGGCGGCGAAACCGCTCCGCGTCCTTCGGCGGACCGTTCGCCTGCCGGGGGAGCCGGTGATCGTCGAGATGCGGTATTTCACGGGCCCCGAGTCACCGCCGTCGGAGAAGGGCTACATCATGACGATCGAGCGGTGGTACGTGAAGCTCTACACCGAGGCCGACCTCCGGTTCCAGGGCCGATTCCTGATCGAGTCGCGGGAGTACGGAGACGGCGTGGCCGCCGTGGCCCCCTACGACACGGAGGGCTACCGCTCGCCGGACTGGAGCGGGTTCCAATGGAACGAGGCCGATCAGACGCCTCGGCCCTACGCCGGGCTGCCCGGGGCGTGGTCGGGGATCCGCTACGACTTCGTGAAAGGCGGTGCAGGACTCCATCTCCCAGGCTTGCCCGCCGAAGTGACGGGGTGCTTGGAAGGCGCCTGATGACGGGGTCCTCGGGAGCTCGGGCAGGCTCAGCTTCCTGAACTGACTCAGGGCTCCGACGGCCAGCCCGTGTAGAGGCTCGCTCCTCGCTTCCGCAGCTCGTTGCCGATCACCATCCGCTGGATCTCCGACGTGCCCTCCCAGATCCGGTCGACGCGCAGCTCACGCCAGAGCCGCTCCACCGGCTGTTCCCGCATGTATCCGCGCCCGCCGTGGATCTGGACGGCCTTGTCCACGATGCGCCCCGCCGTCTCGCTGCAGACGAGCTTGACCGCCGCCGCCATCGCGTGGAGCTCCTTGCGACCGGCGCCGCCGCGCGCGGCCTGCCAACACACCCGATACAGCAGCGACTTCGCAGCCATGAGCTCCGCCGCCATGTCGGCGAGCATGAACTCGACCGCCTGGAAGTCCACGATGGGCTGTCCGAACTGCCGACGCTCCTTCGCGAAGTCGAGGGAGAGCTCGAGTGCTCGCGAGGCGGCGCCGACGGTCCGGGCGCCGATCATCACTCGCTCTTCGACGAACCAATCCTTGGTGAGCTCGAATCCCCGTCCGACCTCGCCGAGGATCCGGTCGTCGCCGACGCGCACGTCCTCGAAGGCGAAGATCGGGTGCTCGAAGACGAACGTGTGCATGTACGCGGGCGTCCGGACCAGGCGCACGCCGGGCGAATCCTTGTCGACCAGGAAGATCGTGGCCTTCGCCGGATCGCCGTCGACGTGCGTGTGGAGCAGGAAGAAGTCGGCGACGTCGCCCGAGGTGACGTGCCATTTCTCGCCGGTGATCGACCATGTCTCGTTGTCCCGGGCGTTGCCATCGCGCGTCGCCGTGGTCGCCACCATCGTCGGGTCGGAGCCGGCACCCTCCTCCGTGATCGCGTAGGCGTCGCGACGCTCGCCCCGGCAGGCCGGACGCAGGAATCGGTCCTTCTGCTCCTCGGTGCCTGCTGCGAGTGGGATCGACGGTCGCCACGGGATGTCCCAGAGCGCCCCGGTGGCTCGACCCCACTGCTCTTCGATCAGCATCTGGGCGAAGAGGTCGTGGCCGCGGCCGCCGTCTGCCTCGGCGTGGTTGATCGCGTGGAAGTCCCAGTCGAGGACGGCCTGCTTCGCGGCGGCGGCGCTCTCCGACGTCAGGCCGTCGTTCTCCTCGCATTCGTCCTCGAGCGGAACGAGCACCTGATCGGTGAAATCCCGCGCCTTCTGTTGCAGGTCCGCATCGGCCCGAGAGAGTCGAAGATCCATCGTGGCGCGGAGTGTAGGGGGTGGCGCCGCAGCGCCGGCGCGTCGGATACGCTCCGGCGGATGTTGGAGGAACTGGCGACGGCGGTCAGAGGACGTCGGGTGGCGGCCGAGGAGCTCGTGCGGATGTCGCTCGAGCGGATCGAGCGGCTCAACCCTCCGCTGAACGCGGTGATCTCGGTCCGGGAGCAGGCGGTGGACGAGGCCCGGGAGCTCGACGAGCGGATCGGCGCCGGGGCGGATCCCGGACCGCTCGCCGGCGTCCCGCTGTTGGTCAAGGACATGGAGAACGTGCAAGGCGTGCCGACCACCTACGGATCGACGGTGTTCGCGGACGCGCCGGCGGCCGCCGCCGATGGCCTGATCCCCCGACGCCTCAAGGCCGCCGGCGCGATCGTGGTGGGCAAGACGAACCAGCCCGAGTTCGCGTTCGCGGGCTTCACCGACAACCTCCTCTACGGCGCGACGCGGAATCCTTGGAACGTCGAGGCCTCACCCGGCGGCTCGTCGGGAGGCTCCGCGGCGGCGATGGCGGCCGGGATGGCGCCGATCGCGACCGCGACCGACGGCGGCGGATCGATCCGTATCCCGGCGGGGTGCTGTGGGCTGGTCGGCCTGAAGCCGACCAACGGGGTGATCGGGCGTGAACCGATCCCCGAATGGATCGATCTGTCCACCTTCGGACCGCTCGCGCAGACGGTTGCCGACGTTCGACTCCTCCTTGGGATCGAGGCCGGACCGGTGCCCGGAGACCCGAGCGCACTGCCGTACCCGTTCCCCATGCCTGGTGGGAGGCCGGCCCGCGCGATCGCGGCTCCACGTCTGGTGGACTTCGGCCCGCTCCCAGAACCGGTCCAGGACGCGTTCGATGCTGCACTGACCGCGCTGGAGCGTGACATGGGTCTGCCCGTCGAACCGATCCAGCCATCGGAGATCTTCCGCGCCGGGAGTCCGAGCGAGGACTGGATGCTGTTGTGCGCGCTCGAGCACGTCCACCACCTCGGCTGGGAGTTCTGCGATGCGAACCTCGAGCGCTTCTCTCCCGTGTTCCGAGAAGTCGTGGAGTTCGCCAGGAAGCGACCGCTCGACGAGTACATGGTCGCCCGCCGCCGTCGGTTCGAATACGTGAGAGAGCTGGACCTTCTGCTCGGCGACGATGCCGTGCTGCTCACGCCGACGAACTGCTTCCAGACGATGACGCTCGACGGAGTCGAGGACGAGGCGACGGGGCGGCCGGGGGAGGGTCCGGATTCCTACAACACGGATCCCCAGAACATCACCGGCCATCCGGCGATCAGCGTGCCCGCGGGTCAGATGCCCGAGGGCGTCCCGTTCGGGCTGCAGATCACCGCGCCACGGTTCCGCGACGACATGGCGCTGTCGGTCGCGGAGGCATGGGAGCGCACGAACCCGTGGCCGCTCGTCGCGCCCGGCTACGAGCCGTTCGCCGTGTCGCCCTGAGTCAGCAGCCTGCCATCACTCGGCATCGACCCGGAGATCGGAGCGGATCACCGGCGAGCCACGATCCTCGAACCACGTCACGCCCTCGGCGACCATGTCGAACTCGACCTGGTACACGCCCGGCCGTTCCGGCGCCCGCATGACGATATCGATCGAGGTCTGCCCACCGGGAGCCACCTCGGCGTCCAGATCGGCTCGACCGAAGTCCCATACCGGGACGTCGAGATCGTCGGGTGGTACGAGGTGGGATCCGAGTCTCACCGCGCCCTCATACGTTCCCTGGTCCCCTCGCGCTCGCCAGGAAGCCGACCCCTGATTCTCCACGTGGAGGCGATACGTCACGTCGTCTCCGGGACGGCAGGTGGTCGGACCGTCGACGAGTTGGAGGTTCGCCGACAGCGCCCCTGCCGCCCCGCTCTCCACCGTCGAATCCGGTTCTCGACAGATGATGACGGCACGATCACCGTGCTCGGCGAACACGTCCACGTCCCGGAAACCGACGGCCTTGAGGAGCGCCACGGCGCCGTCGAGACTCGGGAGGAACCAGTTGTAGCTGGCCTCCGACGCCTCGGGCGGATTCTCGACCCAGCCGATCGTGTGCAGCGGACGCCGGAGATCCCCCACCACGTATTCGGCCTGCCGCCTGGAGACCGCTTCGACAACTTTGGATCCCCTCGGGAGCAGCGCCGTTTCGACGATCAGCGTCTCCTTCGTCACGGCGGCGAGCTTCTCGAGGCCGAGGACCAGGTGCTTCAGGTGATAGATCAGCCCGAGCGCGAGCGTCACGTCGAATCGTCCGACGCTGGCGGCGCTGAGGTCATAGACGCTCATGGCACGGAACTCGATGTCCAGGCCGAGAGCTCGGCGAACGAAATTCGCCTGCATGATCTCTCGCCGCATGGCGTCGACGCCCAGGACACGGCCGGCGTTCCGACGCTTCGCTTCCACGGAGTAGAAGCCCGCATTGCATCCCACGTCGAGGACGCTCTTCCCGGAGAGATCGAGGGGCAGACAGTTCTTGACGATGTCCCACGTCTCGCGGGGATGGTCGGCCGGCTCACCCGCGACGCTTTCGGTCTTCGTGAGCACCCCGGGCGCGAGCTCGATGCTGTGGAACCACGGCTCGAGCCGATGGATCCCGTCCAGGAGATCCTCTCGATCCACGCTACCCCTTCCGAAAGACGGCTCCGCGCGCGAAGGCGGACTCCGTGCTCGACGATAGCGCATGGCATCTGCGGGCCGGCGTGCGATGCTCCCGTGGACGGAACCCACGTCTCCCGACGGCTCCGGGGTGCCTCCTGGTTCACGGACCCAGGTTGTACCCGAGTCGCCTGGGGAGCTTCGCGACGAAGTCGATCAGCGGGTTGGGATCCTCGCCTTCATCCTCGGCCTGGTCCTTGTGGCGGATGGCCGTGTTGGCGACGAGCGCCCCGGGCGAGCGGACGGGCTGCGGCGGGAAGCGCAGCGGCTCGAGGTCGACGAGCGGCAGGTCCAGGACGGGGTCGGCCTTGCCGAGGATCCGGTTGGCCATGATCTGGCCGCCCAGGTGGGCCGGCCCGACCCCGTTGCCCGTGTAGCCGTGACCGAAGTGGACGTTGCCGCCACCGATCGTCCCGAACGAGGGCAGGTGATGTCCGGACACATCGATCGGGCCGCCCCACGCGGCTTCGAGCGGCACGTCGACGAAGCCGGGGAACATCCGGTGGAGGTCTGCGACGGCCGTCCGGATCGCCGCGGGGTCGTACGCGAAACGAGGACCGATCCGTCGGGCGAGGTTCGGCTGCATGCCGCCGATGCCGAACGAGATCCTCCCGTCGGGCGTGGTTCGCACGTAGTGGATCGCCGAGCGCATGTCGGCGAGGCCCGATCCGTCCGTCCAGCCGATCTCCTCGAGCTTCTCGGGCGCGGGTGCGGTGAGCACGATGTAGGAGCCGCGGACGACGACCGTCCGGCGGAACCGCTTCCAGTGCGAGGCCCATGCGTTCAGGGCGACGACGGCGGTACCGGCTCGGACGGTGCCGCCGGGCGTCTCGGCCAGGGCGGGGTCCCCGGCTCCGAAACGCGTGACCGGGGTGTCCTCGAAGAGCCGCACGCCTCGCTCCATCAGCGACGCGGCGCATCCCGCGCGCGAGGCGCGCGGGATGCACCGTCGCGCCCACCTTCCGGAAGAGTGCCCCGCGGAACACCGGTGAGGAGATGCGCGAGCGCATCTCCTCAGCCGACAGGACCTGGAAGTGCTCGTTGATGCCGAGCCGGTCTGCCGTGATGACGCCGTCGGCCCACCGGCCGACCTGATCGTCGGAGGCGGCGACGACGTACTCGCCGTCGGCGCGGTACCAGGCGTCGATCCCGTTGTTCTCGCAGAAGCCTCCGATCCCTCGCACGCTGTTCTCGCCTGCCTCGCAGAGTGCGATCGCGGCTCGGTCGCCGAACCGTCGCGCGAGGTACTCGACGTCACCCCAGAACGAGTTCACGAAGCCGCCGTTGCGGCCGCTCGCGCCGCCGCCGGCGATGTCCTGCTCGAGGATCACGACGTCGACCCCGGGGTCGAGCCTCTTGAGGTGGAGAGCGGTCCACATGCCCGTGTAGCCCCCGCCGAGGATCACGACATCGGCGGTCGTGTCACCACGGAGCGGAGGCGCGGGTTCACCGGGATCATGCGGCGAGCGCGTCGCGCAGCCACCAGCTTCGGCCGGCGTCGGGGGGAGGGGGGTGTTCACTCGTCCCTCATCTCTCGCGATCACGATCCAACCCGGTCACGGCTCCCAGTCGCCCCTTGCTAGGCTGCAGCCCCGCATCTTCGCAGGCGCCGACGAAAGGTACCCACATGGCCGGCGAGCACGATCGCCCACGCAGCTGGGAGGTCACCGAAGGACCCCATCGCGCACCCGCTCGCGCGATGCTCCGTGCCGTCGGCTTCTCCGAGGACGACTTCGGCAAGCCGCAGGTTGCCGTTGCCTCGTCGTGGAACGAGGTGACTCCGTGCAACTACCACCTCGGCAAGCTGGCGGCGCTCGCGAAGGAAGGCGTCCGCCAGGGAGGGTCGGTGCCGCTCGAGTTCGGCACGATCGCCGTGTCCGACGGGATCGCGATGGGCCACGAGGGCATGAAGGCCTCGCTCGATGAGCCGCGACCTGATCGCCGACTCCGTCGAGCTGGTGATGCACGCGGAGCGCTTCGACGCGCTCGTGGGGATCGCCGGCTGCGACAAGTCCGAGCCGGGGATGATGATGGCGATGGCCCGGCTGAACCTGCCGGCCGTCTACCTCTACGGCGGCACGATCCTCCCGGGCACGTACAAGGACCGCGACATCACGATCCAGGACGTGTTCGAGGCCGTCGGCGCCCATGCGAAAGGCACGATCGACGACGCCGAGCTGCTCGGGATCGAGCGCGCCGCGTGTCCCACCACCGGTTCGTGCGCAGGGATGTACACCGCCAACACGATGGCGGCCGTGGGCGAGGCGATCGGCCTCTCGCTTCCCGGGGCAGCCTCCCCGCCCGCCGTGGACTACCGGCGAGAGGTGTTCGCTCGCGAGAGCGGCATCCGCGCCGCCGAGCTCGTCGCCGCGGGCGGGCCGCTGCCGAGAGACATCCTCACGAAGGAGGCGTTCGAGAACGCGATCACGGTGGTCATGGCGCTCGCGGGCTCCACGAACGCCGTGCTGCACCTGCTGGCGATCGCCCGCGAGGCGGGTGTCGACCTCGAGCTCGACGATTTCGACCGCATCTCCCGCGCGACGCCGCACCTCGTCGACGTGCGGCCCGCCGGCAAGTTCGTGATGAGCGACCTCGACCGCGTGGGCGGCGTGCCCGTGGTGATGCAGGAGCTGCTCGATGCGGGCTTGCTGCACGGAGACTGCATGACGGTGACCGGCAAGACGCAGGCCGAGAACTTGGCGGAGCTCGCGCCCCAGAAGCCCGACGGCGACATCGTCCATGGGGTGGGCGACGCGATCCACCCCTGGGGCGGGATCGCGATCCTCCGTGGCAACCTCGCTCCGAACGGTGCCGTCGTGAAGGCCGCGGGCGCCGAGGGCCTCACGTTCGAAGGCGTCGCCCGCCCGTTCGACTCGGAGCAAGACGCGTTCGCCGCGGTCACGTCGGGAGCGATCAAGTGCGGCGACGTGATCGTGATCCGGTACGAGGGACCGAAGGGCTCGCCGGGGATGCCGGAGATGCTCGCCGTCACCGCGGCGGTCGCCGGCGCCGGTCTGGGGAAGGACGTCGCGCTGATCACCGACGGCCGGTTCTCCGGCGCCACGAAGGGATACAGCGTGGGACACATCGCACCGGAGGCGTTCATCGGCGGGCCGATCGGGTTGGTCGAGGAGGGCGACCGCATCCGGATCGACGCGGACGCACGCTCGCTCGAGCTCCTGGTGGACGACGAGACGCTCTCCGCCCGTCGCGATCGATGGAACGCGCCGGCGCCGCGATACACGACGGGAGCGCTCGCGAAGTACGCGAAGCTCGTGGGAGGCGCCGAGCACGGCGCGATCACCGTGCGATGACGCGCTGATGATGATGGCGACGATCACGACCCCGGCCGCGCTGCAGTGCCGGATCTGCGGGGAGCGCTACAACGTCGAGCCGCTCACGATCTGCCAGGAATGCTTCGGCCCGCTCGAGCCCTCCTACGAGCTGGACGCGATCGACGGGACGGATTTCCGCAAGCAGGTCGAGGCCGGGCCCGCCTCGTTGTGGCGCTACGAGGCGCTCCTACCCGGCGGGCCCGGCCTCGACCGGGTCGACCTCGGCGCCGGCTTCACGCCGCTCCGCCGCGCGGACCGGCTCGCCGCCGTGCTCGGCCTCCGCGATCTCTGGATCAAGGACGACTCGGTCAACCCGTCGTATTCGTTCAAGGACCGCGTCGTGTCGATCGCCGCCACCATGGCGCGTGCGTTCGGCTTCGAGGCGCTGTCCTGCGCTTCCACCGGCAACCTCGCCAACGCGGCAGCCGCGCACGCCGCCCACGCCGGGATGCCCTGCTACGTGTTCGTGCCGGACGACCTCGAGCGCGCGAAGATCCTCGCGACCGAGACCTACGGCGCCAAGGTCGTCGCCGTGAAGGGCAACTACGACGACGTCAATCGGCTCTGCGCCGAGGTCGCAGAGGCGCTCCCCTGGGCGTTCGTGAACGTGAACATGCGCCCGTACTACGCGGAGGGTTCGAAGACGCTCGGGTTCGAGACCGCCGAACAGCTCGGCTGGCGCCTGCCCGATCACGTCGTCGTCCCGATCGCGAGCGGCGCCCTGATGACCAAGATCCATCGCGCGTTCCAGGAACTCGTCGCGATCGGGGCGGTCGAGGAGAAGTCCTACCGGGTGTCGGGCGCGCAGCCGGAGGGCTGCCGGCCGGTGGCGCAGGCGTTCCAGGACGGCGCCGAGGAGGTCACGCCGGTCAAGCCCGACACGATCGCGCGGTCGCTGGCGATCGGCTCCCCGGCGGACGGCTACTTCGCGCTCCAGGTCGCCCGCGAGACCGGCGGCGCGATCGAGTGGTGCACGGAAGCGGAGATCCTGGATGGGATCCGGCTGCTCGCATCCACCGAAGGGGTGTTCACCGAGACGGCCGGGGGAGTCACGATCGCGAACCTCAAGCGTCTGGTGGACCAAGGCGTGATCGGTCCCGAGGAGGAGGTCGTCGCCTTCGTGACCGGCAACGGCTACAAGACCGTCGAGGCGTTCGAAGGCTCCGTCGAGCCGAGCTACCACGTCGCCCCCGACCTCGACGAGTTCCTCGCCGCACTCGCCCGCTGAACCTCCGCCCCAACCGATTTGCGTCGGCTGGTCTTCCGGTTCACACTCGCGGACGGCCCGCTCAGGCCGGGCGACCCGAGCATGCGCAGGGAGGGGGAACGGATGTCGCATGCACGAGGAGCAGATCGGCCCGCGACGCGGCCGATCTCGAGAGGTTCGGCTACAAGCAAGAGCTGAAGCGCGAGCTCGGCACGTTCAGCTCGTTCGCCGTCGCGTTCAGCTACATCTCGCCGTCGACCGGGATCTTCACGCTCTTCTTCCTGGGGATGTCGGCGCTCGGCGGCGTCCTGTTCTGGACCTGGCCGGTCGTCGCCGCTGTTCCAGTTCGTCGTCGCGCTGAACTTCGCCGAGCTCTCGAGCCACTTCCCGGTCGCCGGCTCGGTCTACCAATGGACGAAGTACCTGCGCGACCGCGGCTACGCGTGGATCACGGGATGGTTCTATCTGTTCGCCGGCATCCTCACTGTCGCCTCCGTCTGCGCCACCCTGCCACTGGCCTTGTTCCCGATGCTGAACACATGTTCGGCTGGAACCTGAACGCCGACTTCAGCACCGGCGGACGCGTCGACCAGGCGGTGGCCGCGCTCGTCACGCTCGCCATCATCACGATCCTGAACATCTACGGCGTGAAGATCGTCGCGATCGTGAACAACACCGGGGTCTTCTTCGAGATCCTCGGGATGGTGGTCTTCGCGCTCTTCCTCGCGATCGTCCACAACAACCAAGGCGTCGGGCGTGATCTTCGACGGCGACAAGACGCGGCAACATCTTCGAGTTCCCCGCGCCGATCTCACGCTGTCTTTCTTCCTCGTCGGGATGTTCATGAGCCTGTATGTGATCTACGGGTTCGACACGGCGTCGACGCTTTCGGAGGAGACGCAGAACCCTCGCCGGGAGGCGCCGAAGGCTGTGCTCGCTTCGGTGATCGGGGCCTTCGTCATCGGCGCGGTCTTCCTCTGGGGTGTCCTGTCGCCGTCCCCGACATGGGCGAGGCGGTCGCGGCTTCTTCGGACCGGCCCCCGATCATCGACAGCCGTGCTTCGAGACGTTCGCGCGATCCTCTACCTCCTCGTCGTCGTCGCCGTCGATCTTCGTGTGCTGCATGGCGATCCTGACGTCGACGATCCGGCTGGCGTTCGGGATGGCGCGCGACAACCAGCTGCCGTTCTCGAAGACGATGTCGAAGGTCAGCCCACGGCTGCACACGCCGGTCGTGACCTGCATCATCGTGGGCGCGCTCTCCGCTATCCCGTTCATCCAGTTCGCCGGCGCGAGCACCATCGCGGTCGGCGCGACGGCGTCGATCTACTTCAGCTACCTGCTGGGGAATCTCGCGTTCATGCGGGCGCGGGCGAAGGGCTGGCCGACGACCGAAGGCGCCCTTCTCCCTGGGCGGTCTGGGGCAAGGTCGTGAACGTCGTCGCGATCCTGTGGGGAGCAGCGATGCTGCTGAACTTCCTTAGCCGTCCTCCGCCACCTCCGCGTTCGATCCGAACGCTGACGGCGCGAACTACCTTCGGATCTTCTCGAACCCGAAGCCGATCCAGACCGACTACTTCGTCGAGGGCGAGCAGTTGGTCGACTTCAAGATCGGATTCCTGAACGACATCCCGGTGATCTGGACGGTGTTCGCGCTGGTCACCATCATCGGCGCGATCTACTACTTCGCGGTCCAGCGGAACAAGCCGTTCGAGGCGGTGAGGCCCCCCGAGGAAGAAGACCTGTCGGGGATCGCTCCCGGCGACCGCCTGACGACGGCGGGCAGGGCCGCCGGGCCGGCGGCCCCGCCCGCCGTGGCATCATCCGGACGATGAAGCTCGTCATCTCCGAAAGCGCCACGTCGTTCATCGCGTGACCGTGGCGGCTCGGTCTGGGTCTGGCTGGATCCGCATCGGGGATTGGTGGGCTCGCATATCTACCTGGAGGCCCACGCGGAGCCGCCCCGCACCAGCCGAAGGACCAGCTTCACGCGGTCGTCCCGACGACCGCATCGCTTCGAGTCGATATCTGCCGAGGGGATCACACTGCATTACGCCTTCGGCCGTCAGAAACCCCCCGAGGAGCTCCATCTCGATCGGAAGGGATGGCGCCGTGGCACCCATCGGCTCGAGGCGTACTGGAACGGGTCGATCTTCGTCGGCGACGACATCCCCGCGCCGGGCGCTGAGCGCTAGCGCGCCGTCCAGCCGCCGTCGACGACCAGCACGGTCCCGGTGACGAGGCTCGCCGCCGGCGACGCGAGGTAGATCACGGCGCCGGCGACGTCGGTCGTGGTGCCGACGCGTCCGACGGGGAGCCGCTCCAGGACGTCGGCGAGGAACTCCGGCCGATCGAGGCGCTCGGCTGTCCCGGGCGTGCGGATGAATGTGGGCGCCACGCTGTTCACCGTCACCCCGAACGGGGCCCATTCGAGCGCGAGCACCTTCGTGAGCGCGATCACGGCTCCCTTGCTCGCGCTGTACGCGGCGTGCCGCGGTATCCCCACGAGGCCGGCCTGCGACGCCATGTTCACGATGCGGCCGTGGCGCTGCTCCACCATCCGGCGCCCCGCCGACTGGCAGGCGAAGAACAGCCCTCGGACGTTGACGGCGAACAGCTCGTCCCATTCCGCCTCGGTGGCGTCGAGGGCGTCGTGGTTCGTCCCGAGGCCCGCGTTGTTCACGAGGATGTCGAGGCGGCCGAACCGCTCGACCGTCTCCTCGACGGCGCGCTCGATCGAGGCCCGGTCGGTGACGTCGATCGTGACCGCGGCGGCGTCGCCCCCGGCGTCGCGAACCTCCGTGACCACCGTCTCTCCGTCGCCGGGCGAGCGGACGCCGGCGGCGACCTTGGCGCCGGCCGCGGCCAGCGCCTGGACGAGGTCGCGGCCGATGCCGCGGCCGGCGCCGGTCACGAGCGCCACCTGTCCGTCCAGGTCGAACCGTGGAGCCTCCATCACGCCCTGATCCTCTCGCCGGAAGGGTCCCAGAGCGTGTCCTCGACGACCTCGGCGTCGACCCACTCTCCGAAGACCTCGATCGCGAGCTTCGTCCCCACGTCGGTGAGCGCGGTCGGGAGGTACGCGAACGCGATGCTCTTCCCCACGGCGTAGCCGATCCCGCCGGAGGTGATCCTCGCGACGATCTCGTCGCCGGCTCGCACGGGTTCGTTCCCGAGCGTGGACGAGCGAGCGTCCGTGAGCGTCAGGCAACGGAGCCGTCGCGTTGTGCCCTCCTCCCGGAGCCGCCGAACCGCGTCCCGGCCGATGAAGTCGACCTCCTTGTCGAACGCCACCGCGAAGCCGAGGCCCGCCTCGAGCGGAGAGTCGTCGGGCGTGATGTCCGCACCCCACGAGCGGTATCCCTTCTCCAACCGGAGCGAATCGATCGCGCGGTAGCCGGCGGGGATCAGGCCATGTGGCGCCCCGGCTTCCAGCAACGTGTCCCACAGACGCGTGGCGAACTCGGTGGGGGGATAGAGCTCCCAGCCGAGCTCGCCGACGTAGGTGACCCGCGCGGCGAGGCACGGCACCTCCCCGACATCGACCTCGCGCGCGGTCATGTACGGGAAGGCCTCGTTCGAAAGTTCATCGTCGCAGACCTCGGCGAGGACCTCTCGAGCCGCCGGGCCCCAGATCCCCAGGCAGGCGAGGCCCGAGGTCGCGTCGCGGATCACCGCGCCCGCGCCCTCGTGATGCTTCCGGATCCACGCGAGGTCGCGGCTCCCGGACGCCGTCCCCGTGACGAGCCGGAACAGATCCGGAGCGAGCCGCGTGACGGTGAGATCCGACTCGATCCCGCCGCGGCGGTTCAGCATCTGTGTGTAGACCACCCGTCCGACGGACACGTCGACGTCGTTGGCGCACAGACGCTGCAACAGATCCAGCGCGCCGGGTCCCGAGACCTCGAACTTCGCGAAGCTCGTCTCGTCGAAGAGCGCGGCTCGCTCCCGGACGGCGAGATGCTCGGCCACGATCGCGGTGGACCACTGCTCCCCCGCCCAGCCGCGCGGCCGGTGATCCTCGTGCTCGGGATCCTCGTTCGAACGGAACCAGTTCGCCCGCTCCCAGCCGGCCTTCTCGCCGAACTCGGCGTCCAGCGCCTCCAGCCGCGAGTAGGTGGGAGCCATCCGGAGCGGGCGGCCCGCGACGTTCTCCTCACCCGGGTAGCGGACGTCGTAGTGCTTCGCGTAGATCTCGTACGCCTTCGCGAGCGCGTAGTCGCGGCTCGCGTACTGACGGCCGAAACGCCGGACGTCCATCTTCGACAGGTCCATCGACGGCTCGCCCTCGACGATCCACTCCGCGGTCCATCGGCCGATCCCGGCCGCGCCGGTCACGCCGTGGGCGCAGAAGCCGGCCGCCACGAAGAACCCGGCGACCTCGGTCTCGCCGAGGATGAAGTCGTCGTCGGGCGTGAAGGCCTCGGGGCCGTTGATGAATCGGTTGATCTCGGTCGTCTGCAGCGGGGGGATCAGCCGGAACGCGCCGTCGGCGATCGACTCGAACCGTTCCCACTTCTCCGGAAGCAGCCGGTGGTTGAAATCGCGCGGGATCGGGTCGCTGACGTGCCAGGGATCGGGGTTGCGTTCGTAGCCGCCGACCACGAGCCCGCCGACCTCCTCGCGGACGTAGACGAGGTTGTCGGGGTCGCGGAGCGTGGGGAAGTCGGCGCGCACACCTTCGATCGGCCGCGTGATCAGGTACTGATGCTCCATCGGCACCACCGGGATCTCCACGCCGGCCAGGCGCCCGAGCTCGTTCGCCCAGATCCCGCCGGCGTTCACGACGACCTCGGCCTCGATCGGACCGTGGTCGGTGACGACGCCCGTCACGCGTCCGTCGCGAACCATGACTTCCTCGACGCGCTCGCCGGTCCTGACGCGAGCCCCGGCGGCCTTCGCGCCGGCCGCGAACGAGAGCGTCAGTCCGGTCGGGTCGATGTGCCCGTCGGTCGGGACGAACTGGGCGCCGAGCACCCGGGACGCATCGATCAGTGGGAAGCGCTCGAGTGCCTCCTCGGTCGAGACGATCTCGACCGGCAGATCGAAGGACTTCGCCCAACCGGCCTGGCGGGCGAGCGCCTCCATCCGGTACGGCGACGACGCGAGGTGCAGCGTGCCGACCTGGTGCCACCCTGGGTCGACGCCGGTCTCCTCGGCGAGCGTCGGATAGAGCTCCGCGCCGTACATCATCATCCGCGTGTGGCTCACGGAGTTCCGGAGCTGCGCCACGAGTCCGGCCGAGTGGAACGTCGATCCGCTGGTGAGCTCGCCGCGGTCCACGAGGAGCACGTCGTTCCACCCGAGTCGGGTCAGGTGATACGCGATGCTGGTGCCGGCCACGCCGCCGCCGATGATGACGACGCGTGCGCGATCGTCGGCCACGCGGTCAGTTCCCTCGCGCGGTCTCGAGCCAGTCGTCGAAGCGCGGGTCCGCCATCGTGGTGGACAGGCGATCGAAGTGATGTGTGGCGTACTCGACGTAGTCGATGTCGAGCGTCGACAGGCCCTGTTGCACGACGCCCCACATCGCCTCGCGGAAGTCCGACATGATCCGCATCAGCTTCAGACGCGCACGATGCGCGTCGGTCGGCTCCCCGAAGTACAGCGCGAGGAGCCGCTCCTGCGCGTCGTCGGAGAGCGCGTTGTTGATCGACAGGTTCCCGAGATCGAAGAACGGGTCGCCCATCCCGGCGTACTCGTGGTCCACGACCCAGACGTGGCCGTCGCGGAGAAGGAAGTTCGCCTCGAGGAGGTCGTTGTGGCACGGGCGGAGCGGCATCGGATCGCTCGCGAACGCCGCCTCGATGCGAGCGGCCTTCTCGTGCGCGCCGTCGAACGCGTCGGGCACGACGACACCGCGCTCCTCGGAGAGTCGACGGTAGTCCTCGACGATCCGGAACGGGTCGAACGACCAGGAGAGCGCCGGGCCCGCGTGGATCGCCTTGATCGCGTTGACCACAGGGGCAAGGATCTCCTCGCGCTCGAGGTCACCCTCGGAGAGCGGCGCCGCGTCGATCCACCGCGTGACCAGGCAGCCGAGGCCCGGGAGGTAGACGAACACCTCCGGTCCCGACGCCGGCGTCCGCAGCCGCGCGAGCGGAGTCCTGCTCCGCGTTCCGATCGATCCCCAGGAGCTCCGTCGACTTCTCGGAGAGGCGGAGGAAGAAGGTCTCGCTCGCCGGCACTGACGCGGAAGTTCCGGTTGGTCCGACCCTCGGCGATCGGGATGATCTCGAGCGGCATGTCCTCCCACGACGGGATCGCGCGGATCGCGGCGTCGAGCGCGGGATCGGTGGAGGCGTCGGTGGCCATGGCGGCCGAACGCTAGCACCACGCCCATGGGCGGTCGAACGAGCCGGCTACTCGGTCCGGAGCGACTCCGGCCGGATCGCCCGGCCGAGGGAAGGGAACGTGGCTATCGTCGCGACGATGGTCGCGGCGATCGCGAACACCACCAGGCGCACGAATGGTTCTGCCGGGATGGGCACATGACGCCCGTCGAATGACTCGGCGTTCGCCATGAAGAACATCCGAAGCACAACGATTGACGTCACGACCGCGATCGCGACCCCGCCGAGGAGCGGCATCGCGATCTCGACGGCGATCGCACCCCGGAGGGTTCCGATCCTGGCGCCGGCAGCGGCCAACATAGCAAAGGACCGCCGTCGCTCTCCGATCGAATCTACGGCGGCGACAAGCATGCTCGCGGCCACGATGGCAAGGGCGGCGGCTGTGCCGACCTCAACTGCCGGTGTTATCGCGAGCCTGTCCGACGGCGCCAGGCTGTTCCTGATCTCGGCAACCGTCGTCACCGTGACTGTGCTGCCCGGCTCCGTGAAACGGTTCCTGAGGCGCTCGACGGTGGCTGACCCGGTGGTCATTGCCCACACGTGACTCGGCGGAACACCGTCGGTCGTCCCCTCCGCGAGGATGCTCGATGGGATCACGAGTCCCGCGTACTCACCGAGGCCGTCGGGCGACGAGCGCACGCTCTCGACGGCGGCCACAATCGTCCCGCGCTTCCCCGGGAACCTGAGCTCGATGGGCGTTCCGGTGGCAAATGGCGGGGTGAAACGATTCATGAGTACCGTCCCGGACGCGCAGCGCGGCATGCGTCCGTCCACGATTCGTCCTAGCGCTCCGCAGTCCACGACGATCGATGTTTCGGTGGACGCCGATGTCTTGGCCTCCACGGTCCACGCGGGAACGACGTTCGATACGCCCGCAACCGACCCGACCTTCGAGACGAGGTCCAAGCGCCCGCCGTTCCAGTCACTGACGCGGACGACGCCGGGGCGAAGCGCCACGAAACTCCCCGTCGCCTCGCTTATCGCGAACGCCGAAAGGAACCCGTGGGTCAGCCCTACCCCGAACACAACGGTGACGAGACCGGCCACGATTCGTCCGGCGGCCCTCGGATCCGCTCGGAGGCGGCGCGCACCGAGAAGCACTCCGGTGCCGCTCGTGGTTCGACGGAGCAGATCGGCGAGGGACGCTCCCAGCAGTGGCGCCACCGCGGCGGCGCCGACACTCGTGAGGGCGAAGGACCCGAAGACGACGATGTACGGAAGCACGCCCGGCGCGTCCAGGATGCGGTCTCGAGCGAAAAGGATAAGGCTGGATCCGGCGAGGCCCGCGACGAGGGTCACGATCCGCCACCGCACGCGTACCGATCGACCCGCGCGCCGTGCGACGCCCAGTGGGGTGATGACGACCCTGTGAAGCGTGGCGACCGAGACGAGCCAGCCGACAGCGATGACACCGACGAGGATGCCGCTCGCGATTCCCACGGGCGGTGCGATGTCGCTTGCGAACCATCCATGGTCTTCCGGAGCGATCGCCGTGACCAGCGGCCTGCCGGCAAAGAAGAGAGCGACGCCGAGGACGCAGCCGATCGTCCCCGCAACCACACTCTCGACCGAGGCGGCGATCCGCACCTGCCCAGGGGTTCCGCCCACGAGGCGAATCGCTGCGAGACGAGCCTCCCGCTTCGAGGCAGAGAGCCTCGTCGCCGTCGCGATCATCGCGGCGATCGGCACGAGAAGGCCGATGCAAGTCAACAGAAGCGTCTGGAAGAGGGGGTCCTCTAGTCGGCCGGCCAGGGTCGAGGTCTCGTCCCGCGTGGGCCCATGGACCCGCTCGAAGGCCGCGGGTCCGAACGACGTAACAACCTCATAGACGCCCTGGCGGATCTCCTGGGGCCTGGCCCCGATATACGCGATGAGCTCGCCCGGCTGGATCAGCCACGCGTCGTCGATCACCTGCACGATCCGCTCGGGATAGCGCGGCCGGAGCAGCGCCCCATCGGGATCGACGAGGAGGTCTCGGAGTTCGGGCGACACGGCCATCTCGCCAGGGCGTGGGACCCGAGTAAGCCACGGGGGCACCGGCGGTCTCTCGCCTATGGGGGCGAGGTACCTCGTGAGGATCTCCCGCTGCCGGAACGTTGCCACGCCCGAGGATGCGACCAGCAGGTGAGCCTGGGGGATCGGCGAACCCTCGTCGATCGGTACCTCGGCTCGCGCCTCAGCCCGCCGCTCCCGCGCTCCCTCCGCGGCGAAGACGCCCAGCGTGCCCAGCAGAAGTGCGACGGCTAGCGCGACCGCTGCGCCTGTGAGCACCAGGCGTGGCAAGGTGTGCCGACGATCCCCGAGGCTGATCCGAGCGCCGATCGTGAGGCTCTGATCGCATTCACACGGCCACCGATGCGTTCGCGACGCGACCGTCTCGGACGATTACCTCGCGGTCCGCGTACGCCGCGACGCGGACGTCGTGCGTGACGAGGACCACCGCCGCTCCCTGCTCCTTCGACGTGGACACCAGCAGCTCCATCACCTGCTCGCCGGCGAGGGAGTCGAGCGCACCCGTGGGCTCGTCCGCGAACACCACGCGAGGCTCGTGGATCAACGCCCGCGCGACCGCCGCACGCTGCGATTGACCCGCGGACACCTCACCCGGCCGATGATCGGCCACCTCCTCCACGCCGAGGCGCTCGAGCCACCTCGCCGACCTGTCGAGCGCTTCCTTCCTCGGACGACCCGCCAGCAGAAGGGGGAGCGCGACGTTCTCGAGCAGATCGAGCTCGGACACGAGCTGGCCGAGCTGGAACACGAAGCCGAAGGACGATCGGCGAAGCTTGGTCCGCGGTCCCTCACCCAGCGCGTCGATCCGTTCTCCGTCGAACCAGACCTCGCCTTCATCGGGGCGGAGGATCCCGGCAAGACAATGGAGGAGCGTGGACTTGCCCGATCCGCTCGGCCCCATCACCGCGACGATCTCGCCGGGACGGATGGAGACGGATACGCCGTCGAGGGCGGTCGTCTTGCCGAACCGCTTCCGGAGGTCGGTTCCGGTCAGCAGCGCTCCGTCATCCATCCTCCTCGAGCTCCTTCCGTAGCTTGTTCAGCCGAGCGCCGGTCAGCTCGATCCAGCGCAGGTCGGCCTCCAGGTGGAAGAGCGCGAAGTCGGCGGCCAGTGCGTCGGCGACGTCGCCCGACCGCTTCTTCCGCGTCAGCTCTCGCATCGTCCGGAGATGCGCCGTGCGCTGCGCATCGAGGATCTCCTCGGCCGATCGACCCGACATGAGGGCCAACACCACCTTCGTGAAGGCCACGCTTCGGAGATGGTCTTGCGGGTCGACCGGGTCCAAGAGCCACTCCTCGAGCCTCGCAACTCCATCGGGCGTGATCGCGTACCGCTTGCGGTCCGGCCCCTCCTCCCGCTCGACGGCATCGATGACGACGAATCCGTCCCGGAGCAATCGGGAGAGCGACGCATACACCTGGCCGAAGCGAAGCTCTCTCCCGCCGGAGAACAGCCGGTCGTGCAGGTGCTTCAGCTCGTAGCCGTGCCGCGGGCGATCCTCGAGGAGCCCCAGAAGCGCGTGAGCCGTCGACACGAGGCAACTATACGCTCAGGGTATAGCGACCGGTCAAGCTCACGAGGTGGTTTGGGCGGCTTCTCACCTGGGAACGGAGGGCTTGATATGAGCGTCGTCAAATCCTTGTGGGCAAGCATCCAAGGAGATCCTCGCTTCATGCGGAAATTGAACGGGTGGCTCACGATCTTCTGGATCATCATGATCCCCGTCTCGATCCTCACCGGGTGGATCAGCAGCGTGACCTACGTGGCCGCGTTGTCTCTCTGGGCTCTCGTCTCCGGACACTGGTCCGCCTGGCAGGCGGCGCGCGTGGAGGTGAAGCAAGAGAAGGAGGAGGAGAAGGAGGAGAGAAGCAGGAAGATCTCCCCGCCGAGATCGCCAAGCGCGTGGTCGAACTGCTGCAAGCGCAGCACGTTTCCCCTTCGTCCTCCAATTGACTCGCCGACCGACCCGCTCGGCGCGGCGTTACCGCAGATCCGTGAACGGTTCGGTCTTGAAGATCCGGAACAGCAGGTACAACGACGGAGCGAGCACTGCCCCTCCGATCGCGAAGCCGACGACCACGACCCGGAGCGTCGCGTCCGGTGCGGCCGCGGAGGTCACGGTCATGTCGGGCACGATGAGGTACGGCCATTGCGCCACGCCCCAGCCGAACAGGACCGAGGCGACGGCGGCGACCGCTCCTGCCCGCGCGAGTCGGTAGCGGCGGGTCCATACGGAGATCAGGGAGCCGACGCCCGCGATCGCCGACAGGGCCGCGAAGAGGAGTCCGGACTCTCGCATCCCGTCCCACAGCACGGGCGCCTCAGAGTGCACGAGGACGAGTCCCACCGCGGCGAGCACGCCGGCGAGCGCCCCGGCGACCAACGCTCGACCGCGGAAGTCGCGTTCGAGCTCGTCCTTGCCTCGTTGCACCGCCTCGACGGTCAGATAGGTCGCGGCCAGGTAGGCGCAGATCGTCAGGGCGAACAGGCCGGCGAAGAGCGACAGCGGTGAGGTCCACGACGAGAGGAGCCCGGCTCGCACCTCGCCGTCCACGACACGGATGCGCCCGCTCGCGATCGAGCCCGCCGCGGCGCCCAAGACGAACGGCGTGACGAGGGACGCGATCCCGAAGACGCGTGTCCAGCTCCGTTGCCAGGCCGCATCGGGCTCTCCGTGGGAGCGGAAGGCGAACGCGGCGCCCCGCAGCACGATGCCGACCAACGCCAGCGAGAACGGGAGATACAGCGCGACCGACAGGTCGGCGAACACGGTGGGGAAGGCGCTCAGCAATCCGGTCAGCACGAAGATCAGCCAGACGTGGTTGGCCTCCCACACGGGACCGATCGCGGCCGAGATCAGAGCCCGTTGTTCCTGCGCGCGCACTCCGGACGCGAAGAGGTCCCACACGCCGCCACCGAAGTCGGCACCGGCGAGCAGCACGTACAACGTGAGGCCCAACCAGACGATCCCGAGGATCGTGGCCTCGAGACTCACACCGGCTCCTCGACCGGCGTCTCCTCCGCGCTCCTCGGTTGCTTCGAGAGGCGGAGCAGCAGGTAGATCGACGCCGCCGCGAGCGCCAGGTAGACCGTGATCGTGCCGGCCAGGTGCCAGCCGATACCCGGTCGTGACGTGACCGCCTCGGCGGTTCGCATCACGCCCTGCACGATCCACGGCTGGCGGCCGACCTCGGTGACGATCCAGCCGGCCTCGATCGCGAGGAAGGCGGCGGGCCCGGCGGCGACGGCCGCTCGCAGGAACCAGCGTGAGTCGGGGAGCCGTCGCCGCCGGAGCGCGACCACGCCGGCCCACAGTCCCAACCCCAGCAACCCGAAGCCGATCGCCACCATCGCCTGGAACGCGAGGTGCACGAGGATCGTGTTCGGGCGATCCTGCGGTTCGATCTCCTTCAGCCCCCGGACGATCGCATCGACGTCTCCGTACGCGAGCCACGAGAGACCGCCGGGGATCTCGATCGCGAACCGCGTCTCTTCCCGCTGCGGATCGGGAAGACCGCCGATCCGCAGCGGCGCCCGCCGTTGCGTTTCCCACTGCCCCTCGAGCGCCGCCAGCTTCACCGGCTGGTGCTCGGCGACGACCCTCGCGGCCCAGTCGCCGACGGCGATCTGCAAGGGCGCGATCCCGAGACCCAGAGCCAGGCCGACCGCGAGCCCGCGACGGTGGTACGCGTCGCGGCGGCCCCGGAGCATCCCCATCGCGTAGACGGCCGCCACCCCGAGGCCGGTCGCCATGTAGGCGGCCAGGATCATGTGGGTGGTCATCACCGGGGTCGAGGGGTTCAGCATCGCGGCGATCGGGTCGACCTCGATGACGCGGCCCCCGGCCTCCCGGAATCCGACCGGGGTCTGCATCCACGCGTTCGCGGTCACGACGAACCACGCGCTGGCCACACCCGACACCGCGATCGGCACGCCCGACCACCAGTGCTGCCACGGCGTGAGCCGGTCCCAACCGTAGAGGTAGATGCCGAGGAAGATCGCCTCGACGAAGAACGCGAACGCCTCGAGGGCGAACGGCAGGCCGATCACCGAGCCCCAGCGGCCCATCAGTCCCGGCCAGAAGAGCCCGAGCGCGAAGGACAGGACCGTGCCCGAGACGGCGCCGACCGCGAACAGGATCCCGAGCGCTTTGGCCCATCGCCGGGCCAGCGCCATCCACGTCGCGTCGCCGGTTCGGTTCGCGCGGTACTCCGCGATCAGCAGCAGGAGCGGAAGGCCGACCCCCAGCGCCGCGAACACGATGTGGAACCCGAGGGAGACCGCCATCTGGATCCGTGCGGCCTGCAGCGACGTGAGCGCCAGAACCATCCGCTCTCCATGCTCGCAGAGCGGCGTGTGTTCGCGTGAGGGGATCCCTCACCCGCAACCCTCGGCCATCCGGGGGTTGACACTCCCAGGCACAGCGCCGACACTGACCGGACCATGAAGAGCGCGAGGACCATCTCGAGCAGCGTCCTCGTACTTATTCGCTAGGCGCGGCCGGGCCTAAGAGGCCCGCGTTCCGCGCCGATACCCCCGTTACGCGGGGGTTTTTTCTTGCCCCAGCCCCAGAGGATCGAGAAGAGAGGAGCACCAGATGCGCTACGAGTTCGAGAAGGACGGCGCCACCGTCGCCAGCGTGCTGTGGGAGGGACCCGGCCAGGTGAGCGTCGAGACGGACGACCCGGCCACCAGGGCTGCCGTCGACCGCTACCTGTCGTCCGAGGTCACGTACCTGACCGGTTTCGGCGGGGAAGACCTGCAGAGCCGAAGGCGCGACTGGACCCCGTGGGAGTTCGAGCGTGCCTGTCGCAATCTGGCTCGTCGCCTCGGCGCCACCGTGAAGCGGGTCCAGACGGGTCCGGTCGAAGACCCCGAGCGGGAAGCCGTCGCGGGATGAAGGTGACTGGCGCCCAGGCGCTGTTCAAGGCCCTCGAGGGCGAAGACGTCGACATCGTCTTCGGGATCCCGGGCGGCGCGATCCTGCCCGCCTACGACCCGCTCCTCGATTCCTCGGTTCGCCACGTCCTCTGCCGACACGAGCAGGGGGCCGGGCATGCCGCCGAGGGGTACGCCTGGGCGACCGGGAAGGTCGGCGTCGCGATGGCGACGTCAGGCCCCGGCGGCTGCAACCTCGTCACGGCGCTCGCCGACGCGAAGATGGACTCGGTCCCGATCGTCGCGATCACCGGCCAGGTCCCGACGCCGGTGGTGGGGAACGACGCCTTCCAGGAGGCGGACATCACCGGGATCACGATGCCCGTCACGAAGCACAACTTCCTGGTGACCGATCCCGGCGAGGTGGCGGAGACGATCCGCGAAGCGTTCCACATCGCCCGCACCGGCCGGCCCGGCCCGGTCCTCGTCGACCTCCCGAAGGACGTTCTCGTCAGCGAGACCACGTGGAGCTGGCCCGACCAGGTCGACCTCCCCGGCTACAAGCCGACGACCAAGGGGAACATGCGTCAGGTCGTCGAGGCCACCAAGCTGATCCTCGAGGCGAAGCGGCCGGTCCTCTACGTCGGCGGCGGCGTCATCAAGGCGAACGCCACCGAGGATCTCTTCGAGCTCGCGACGATCGGGCATCTTCCCGTCGTCACGACGCTGATGGCGCGCGGCGCGTTCCCGGACGCCCACGAGCTCTGCCTCGGCATGCCGGGCATGCACGGCGTCTACACCGCCGTGACGGCGATGCAGAAGGCCGACCTGCTGGTCGCGATCGGCGCCCGATTCGACGACCGCGTGACCGGTCAGCTCTCGTCGTTCGCGCCCGACGCGAAGATCGTGCACGTCGACATCGATCCGGCGGAGATCGGGAAGAACCGTGTCGCCGACGTGCCGATCGTCGGCGACTGCAAGGACGTGACCGTGAAGCTCGTCGCCGAGCTGACCCGGCGCCAGGACGAGGATGGCATCCCGGATCGGAGCGCGTGGCTCGCGCAGCTCGCCGAGTGGCAGACGAAGTATCCCCTCCACTACGACCAGCAGGCCGACGGACCGCTGAAGGCCCAATACGCGATCGAACGTCTGCGCGCCCACTCGGACGGCGACACGATCGTCGTCGCCGGGGTCGGCCAGCACCAGATGTGGGCGTCGCAGTTCTGGTCCTTCGAGAAGCCGAGGACGTGGATCAACTCGGGCGGTCTCGGCACGATGGGGTTCGCGGTGCCGGCGGCGCTGGGGGCGGCAGCCGGCCAGCCCGATCGCCGTGTGATCGCGATCGACGGCGACGGCTGCTTCCAGATGACCTCACAGGAGCTCGCCACGTCGACCACGGAGAAGATCCCGTTCATCACGGCGATCATCAACAACGCCTACCTCGGCATGGTCCGCCAGTGGCAGGAGCTCTTCTACGAGGAGCGCTACTCGCAGGTGTACCTCGGCTACGACGTGCCCGACTACGTGAAGCTTGCCGAGGCCTACGGCGCCGTCGGTCTCCGCGCCGAGCGGCCCGAAGAGGTCGACACGGTGATCGAGAAGGCGCTCTCGGTGGACGATCGGAGCGTCGTGATCGACTTCCGCTGCGACGCGAAGGAGATGTGCTTCCCGATGGTCCCGGCGGGCGCCTCCAACGACGACATCATCACCGGCCCCGAGGGTCTCAAGCCCCAGGACGACCCGGCGGAGGCACCGATCGCATGAGCCTGCACACGCTCTCGGTCCTGGTCGAGGACAAGCCCGGCGTCCTCACGCGGGTGGCGGGCCTGTTCTCCGCGCGCGGGTTCAACATCGACTCGCTCGCGGTCGGCCCGACCGAGACCGAGGGGCTCTCGCGCATGACCATCGTCGTGAACGTCGAGTCCAAGCCGCTGGAGCAGGTCACGAAACAGCTGAACAAGCTGATCAACGTGATCAAGATCCTCGAGCACGATTCCGGGTCGGCCGTCGAGCGGGAGCTGATGCTCGCCAAGGTCCGCGCGAAGGGTGACGCGAGGGCGCGGATCATGGAGATCGCCGAGGTCTTCCGGGTGAGCATCGTGGACGTGACGAAGACGACCCTCACGGTCGAGGCATCCGGCAAGCCGGAGAAGCTGGAGGCACTCCGCGAGCTCCTGTCCGAGTACGGGATCGTGGAGCTCTCGCGAACGGGCCGGATCGCGCTTTCCCGCGGGGACCGCGGGATCAGGGAGAAGGGCGGGCTCCGCGTCGCGAAGGCGGCGGGGGCCGAGGACGCGTCGGAATGGACCGGCGGGGGCGTGTAGCAAGTCCCACGATCTGATCGAAGGTTTGGCAACCGCGAAGGGGACGCAGATGGCGACGATCTACCACGAGCAGGACACCGATGTATCCGCGCTGGCGGGCCAGAAGATCGCGGTCCTCGGATTCGGGTCGCAGGGCCACGCGCATGCGCAGAACCTGAAGGACTCGGGACACGACGTGCGCGTGGGCCTGCGACCCGGCTCGTCGAGCCGCGCGAAGGCCGAAGAGGCCGGACTCCGCGTGCTCGACACGCCCGACGCGGTCGCCGAGGCCGACGTCGTGATGGTGCTCTTGCCCGACACCTCGCACGGGAAGGTCTACGCCGAGGAGATCGCGCCGAACCTGAACGCCGGCGACATGCTGATGTTCGCGCACGGTTTCTCGATCCACTTCGGCACGGTCACGCCGCCGGCCGACGTCGACGTGACGATGATCGCGCCCAAGGGCCCGGGCCACCTGGTCCGCCGGACCTACGAGGAAGGGATCGGCACGCCGGCCCTGGTCGCGGTGCAGCAGGACGCGACCGGCAAGGCGCTGCAGCGGGCGCTCGCCTACGGCGCCGGGATCGGGGCGGCCCGCGCAGGGATCATCGAGACCAGCTTCAAGGAGGAGACCGAGACCGATCTCTTCGGAGAGCAGATGGTCCTGTGCGGCGGCATCTCCGAGCTGATCCGCTCCGGGTTCGACACCCTCGTCGAGGCCGGCTACCAGCCCGAGATCGCGTACTTCGAGTGCCTGCACGAGATGAAGCTGATCATCGACCTGATCTACGAGGGCGGGCTGTCGTGGATGCGCTACTCCGTCTCGGACACCGCGGAATGGGGTGACTACACGAGCGGTCCGCGCGTCGTGGACGAGCGGACCCGCGAGACGATGCACCGGGTGCTCGCCGAGATCCAGGACGGCTCGTTCGCGAAGCGCTGGATCTCGGAGGCCGACGGCGGCTTCCCGGAGTTCCTGGCCAAGCGTCGTGAGGCGCGCTCGTCCCAGCTCGAAGAGGTGGGACGTGAGCTGCGGAAGATGATGCCGTGGCTGAAGAGCGAAGAGAAGGTGCCGCCGTCATGACCTCCGACCCCGACGTAGTTCGGTTCTTCGACACCACCCTGCGCGACGGGGAGCAGGCCCCGGGCATCGCGCTCACCAAGGACGAGAAGGTCGAGATCGCCGAGCAGCTCGCCCGGTTGCAGGTCGACATCATCGAAGCGGGGTTCGCGATCTCGTCGGACGGAGAGTTCGACGCCGTCCGAGAGATCGCGTCCAGCGTGAAGGGGCCGGTGATCGCGTCGCTCGCTCGCGTGGTCCCCGGCGACATCGAGCGCGCCGCCGCGGCGCTGAAGGGAGCGGACCGGTTCCGGATCCACGTGTTCATCTCGACGTCGCAGATCCACATGGACGACATGCTCCGGATGTCGCATCAGCAGGTGCTGGACGCGGTCGAGGAGGGCACGCGACTCGCCGCCGGCTACACCGACGACGTGGAGTTCAGCGCGCAGGACGCGACGCGCACGGAGCTGGACTTCCTGTTGGCGTGCTTCGACGTCGCCGTGAAGGCCGGCGCGACGACGATCAACGTGCCGGACACGGTGGGGTACGCCACGCCTGCGGAGTTCGGCGAGCTCGTCCGGATCGTCCGCGAGCGGACGCCGGATGACGTGATCATCTCCACGCACTGCCACAACGACCTGGGTCTGGCGGTCGCGAACTCCCTCGCCGGGATCGAGAACGGCGCTCGTCAGGTCGAGGTCGCGGTCAACGGGATCGGTGAGCGAGCCGGCAACTGCTCGCTCGAGGAGATCGCGATGATCGTGCGGACGCGCGGCGAATCGCTCGGCGTGCAGCACGGGCTGCATCTGAAGGAGATCGTCCGGACCTCTCGACTCGTGTCCTCGCTCACGGGCTACTCCGTGCAGCCGAACAAGGCGGTCGTGGGGACGAGTGCGTTCGCGCACGAGAGCGGCATCCATCAGCACGGGGTGCTGGCCAACCGCGCCACCTACGAGATCATGGACCCGATCGAGATCGGGCTCGAGGGCAATCAGATCGTCTTGGGCAAGCACTCGGGGCGGCACGCGTTCGCCGACGCGCTCGAGAAGGTCGGCATCTCGATCGACACGGATCACATGAACCGGGCGTTCGCGCGCTTCAAGGAGCTCGCCGACCGGAAGATCCAGATCACGGACCAGGACCTCGCCGCCATCGTGACGGAGGAGGTCGGCAGCGGGAAGGAGGATCTTCTCGTCCTCGAGTCCCTCGCCTCCGGGGGCGGTACTCACCTCGCCCCGACCGCGACCGTCCGGCTCCGCAAGGGCGACGAGGTGATCGAGGAGTCCGCGATGGGCGACGGGATGATCGACGCCGCGTGCGGCGCGATCCAGCGCGCCGCGGGCGTCGAGGCCCGGCTCATCACGTTCAACGTCTCGAGCGTGACCGGCGGCTCCGATGCATTAGGCGACGTCGTGGTGCAGCTCGACATCGACGGTCGCCATGTGACCGGCCGGGGCGTCGCCACCGACGTGGTGGAGGCGAGCGCCCGGGCGTACCTGGCCGCGATCAACAGGGCGTTCGCGGCGGCGGCGTCGGACGCGGAGGCGTCGGTCGAGACCGCCATGGAAAGGACCGCCAAGGACGAGGTCAGGCCGTGACCGCGGCGGTCGCCACCGAGGCACGACTCGATCGGCTCGATGCCGGACCTCGTCCGTACCGGATCGGCGTGATCCGCGGCGACGGAACGGGACCGGAGGTGATCGCCGAGGCCCTCAAGGTCCTCGAGTCGGTCCGCGACGGCTTCGAGGTGGAGCTGATCGACTTCGACCTCGGCGCCGAGCGATACCTGCGGACCGGGGAGACCCTCCCGGACGCCGACCTCGAGGCCCTGCGGAACACCCACGCGATCCTGTTGGGCGCGGTGGGCGACCCTCGCGTGCCGCCGGGCATCCTCGAACGCGACCTCCTGCTCCGGATCCGTTTCGAGCTGGACCAATTCGTGAACCTCCGGCCGGTGATCCGGTACCCCGGGGTGCAGACGCTCGTGCCGTCGCACACCGAGGACGACGTCAACATGGTCGTGGTCCGCGAGAACTCCGAGGGGCTCTACAGCGGGGTCGGCGGGTTCCATCGGAAGGGCACTCGCCACGAGGTGGCGGTCCAGTCCTCCGTGAACACGCGGCACGGTGTCGAGCGGATCGTGCGCTACGCGTTCGACCTCGCGATGCGGCCGGATCGCCGCCGGAAGGTGACGCTCGTCCACAAGACGAACGTGCTGACGTTCGCGGGCGACCTCTACCAGCGGGTCGTGGACGAGGTCGCGACCGAGTACCCCGACGTGATGACCGACTACGTGCACGTCGACGCGGCCTGCATCTACTTCCTGGACGACCCGTCGCGGTTCGACGTGATCGTCACCGACAACATGTTCGGCGACATCATCACGGACCTCGGCGCGATGATCCAGGGCGGGATGGGGATCGCGGCCGGCGGGAACATCAATCCGATCGGCGTGTCGATGTTCGAGCCGATCGGCGGGACCGCACCGTCGGAGACGGGGAAGGGCACGATCAACCCGCTCGCCGCGATCGGCGCCACGGGGATGCTCCTGTCGCAGCTCGGCGAAGGTGGGGCGGCGGCGCGCATCGACGCCGGGATCCGCTTCGCCTGCACCAAGCTCGCGTCGATGCGCGCCGCCGAGATGGGTTACTCGACCCAGGAGGTCGGCGATCTCGTCACAGAAGCGGCGGCCGCGGTATGAGCACGGGTCCTCGCGTCGAGCTGTACGACACGACCCTGCGGGACGGCGCCCAGGCGCCGGGACTCTCGTACTCCGTCGAGGACCGGATGCGGATCCTCCACAAGCTCGACCAGCTGGGCCTGCCCTACATCGAGGGCGGTTGGCCGGGCGCCAACCCTCGCGACACGGAGTTCTTCCGCTTGGCATCGAAAGAGAAGCTCGCCAACGCCGAGCTCGTCGCCTTCGGGATGACCCGGCGGGCGGGGGAGAACGCCGAGGACAGCGCGATCCTGCGTGACCTCCTGGACGCCGGCACCGAGACCGTGTGCTTCGTCGGCAAGAGCTGGGACGTGCATGTCGAGAAGGCGCTCCGGACCGACCTCGACGAGGGCGTGGCGATGGTCCGCGACACCGTCAGGCATCTCCGCGCCCAGGGTCGCCGGGTGTTCTTCGACGCCGAGCACTTCTTCGACGGCTATCTGGGGAACGCTCCGTTCGCCCTCCGGGTGCTGGAGGCCGCCGCCGAGGAGGGCGCCGAGCGGCTGGTGCTCTGCGATACCAACGGCGGCACGCTTCCCTCGGAGATCGCGCGGATCGTGGGCGAGGTTCGGGCGCAGGTGAACGGCGTGCCGCTCGGGATCCACACGCACAACGACACGGGGTGTGCGGTCGCCTCCGCCCTCGCGGCCGTCGAGGCGGGCGTGCTTCAGGTGCAGGGCGTGGTGAACGGCTACGGAGAGCGGACCGGCAACGCCGACATCGTGCCGATCGCCGCCAACCTGATCCTCAAGATGGACGCCGACTGCTTGCCCGAGGGCGCCGTCGAACATCTCACCGAGCTGGCGCACTACGTCGCCGAGGTGGCCAACGTCGCGCCCGACTCGCGCCAGCCCTACGCGGGACGCTTCGCGTTCACGCATAAGGCCGGGCTCCACGCGAGCGGCGTCGCCCGGTTCAGCGAGGCCTACGAGCACGTCGCGCCGGCTGCCGTCGGCAACCGGCGCGGCGTGGTCGCCTCCGACCTCGGCGGCGCCGCGACCCTCAAGATGAAGGCGACCGAGTTCGATCTCGACGTCGCCGACGCCGCGGTCCCGGCGATCCTCGATGAGTTGAAGGAACGCGAGGCGCGGGGCTACACGTTCGAGCTGGCAGACGCCTCTCTGGAGCTCCTGATGCGTCGCGCCTCGGGCTGGACGCAGCCGTTCTTCGAGATCGACAGCTATCGCGTGCACGTCGAGGAACGGATCGGCGACCACGAGGCGCCGCTCGCGGAGGCCACCGTCAAGGTGCGCACCAAGGGTTCGCGTCACATCGAGTCCGCCGAGGGCCACGGTCCCGTGGGCGCGCTGGACGACGCCCTGCGCAAGGCGCTCACGAACGACTACCCCGAGCTCCGGCATATCGAGCTCGAGGACTACCGCGTGCGCGTCCTGGCCGAGACGCATGGGACGGGTGCCGTCGTCCGGGTGTTGATCGACTCGTCCAACGGCGAACGCTCGTGGACGACGGTCGGCGTCAGCGAGAACATCATCGAGGCCTCGTGGGAGGCGCTCACCGACGCGTACCTGTTCGGTCTGCTCCACCCGCGTGACGCGACCGACGCTTGACGGGCCGTTCACCCGAGGAGGACAGTGAGGGCATCGTGGCCATCAAGCATGTGGCGCTCGTAGCCCTCGGAGCGGTCCTCGGTGCAGCGATCATGTGGGCGTTCGTTCACCCGAGCCCGGGCGAGTCGTTCCCCGTCGTGTTCCGAGGAACCACCAACGGCGTAAGCGGTAGCGGGGACGCCGTGGCTTTCTATCCGAACGAGCGCTACACGGAGGTCTTCCACGCCTTCCCGGGATTCACCGTGTCCGGCGAGAACCGGAGCGACGAGGCGTTGTACGACTCGTGCCTCGCTCCCCACACGGCGGAACAAGACGTGGTGTTCGCGGTCGTGAACACCGGCGAGTATGCCCTGGCCTGGTACGCGTGCCTGACCGAGGGGATCGTCCGGGAGTAACGCCCGTAGCTGCTTCCCGGGCACCGTCTCGCCACGCCTGGGAACATGAACGGGTGGAGATGCGCTCGATCGGCTCGATCCCCGTGCCGCTCGCCGGGGTCGGTTGCAACAACTTCGGGCGCCGGATCGACGAGTCCCGCGCGAAAGAGGTCGTGGATGCCGCCTTCGAGGTCGGCGCCACGCTCTTCGACACCGCCGACCTGTACGGGAGCGGCGCCTCCGAGGAGTTCCTCGGCAAGGCGCTCCGGTCGCGGCGCGACGAGGCGGTGATCGTCTCGAAGTTCGGGATGCGAACCCCGCCGGACGGGCTCAGCGGCGGCGACCCCGTGTGGGCGGTTCGAGCGTGCGAAGACAGCCTGACCCGCCTCGCGACCGACCGCATCGACGTCTACCTGATCCACACGCCCGATGACTCCACGCCGATCGCCGACACGCTCAGCGCGATGTCGCACCTCGTCGACGAGGGGAAGGTCCGCGAGATCGGGTGTTCGAACTTCTCGGCGGAGCAGCTCGAGGAAGCGGAAGAGGCTGCGAAGGAGAAGGGCGTCCGCCGATTCGTCACGGTGCAGAACGAATACAGCCTCCTCGCGCGCGAAGCGCGCGAGGAGGTGCTGCCCGCCTGCCGGAAACTGGGCCTCAGCTTCATGCCCTATTTCCCGCTCGCGTCGGGACTGTTGACCGGCAAGTACCGGAAAGGTCAGCCTCCTCCGCCGGGCACGCGCCTGGCCGGCCGTGGGGACGAGCTCATGAACGACGAGCGGCTCGATCTCGTCGAGCGCTTGATGGCGTTCGCCGAGCAGCGCGGCCACACGATCCTCGAGCTCGCGATGTCCTGGCTGGCGTCGCAGCCGGAGATCGCCACCGTGATCGCCGGTGCGACCAGCGCCGAGCAGGTCCGGGCGAACGCCGAGGCGGTCGAGGCCTGGCGGCTCAGCGAGGACGAGTTCGCCGAGATCGATGACCTGCTCGGGGATGATCCTCGATGAGCAGATTGGTCGTGAACGAGAACCTGACGCTCGACGGCGTGATGCAGTCGCCCGCGGGTCCCGACGAGGACCGCCGCGACGGGTTCGAGCACGGCGGTTGGGCGCCGCCCTACTTCGATCAGGTCATGGGCGACGTGGCGGCTGAAGGGATGGCCAAGGGTGGAGCCATGCTGTTCGGGCGCCGAACCTTCGAGCAGTTCGCCTCCTTCTGGTCCACGCAGCCGGACGACAACCCCTTCGCCGCGGTGCTGAACAACCGTCAGAAGTACGTGGCCTCGAGGACGCTCGAGGAGCCGCTCTCGTGGAAGAACTCCACGCTCCTCCGGGGTGACGCCATGGAGGCGGTGGCCAAGCTCAAGGAGCAGCCGGACGAACTCGTGGTGCTCGGTAGCGGGGAGCTGGTCCGGTCCCTGATGCGCGCCGGCCTCGTCGACGAGTACGTGCTCCAGATCCACCCACTGGTACTCGGATCGGGACGGCGCTTGTTCCCCGACGGCGGTGCCTCCACCGCACTCCGGCTCGTCGACACCAAGACGACGACGACCGGCGTGGTGATCGCCACCTACCACCCGGCCGAACCGACGTCGGGATGAAGCCGGCGACCGCCCTCGTTCGCACCGCAAGGCCCGAGGACGCGCGACCGGTCGCCGAGGTGCACGTGGCGTCGTGGCGACACGCCTACCGAGGACTCCTCGCCGAGGAGTACCTCGAGCGTCTGTCCGTCGAGGATCGCGAAGCGATGTGGCTGGGCGCGTTCTCCGATCCGGACCTCAGGAGCGGGGCGTTCGTCGCTGAGGTCGATGGCCGGATCGTGGGGTTCGCGTCGTTCGGTCCGAGCCGCGACGAGGACGTGCCGGAGGGGACGGGCGAGGTCCCGGCGATCTACGTCGATCCTTCGATGCTGGGCACGGGTGTGGGCCGCGAGCTCTTCGGGGCCGCGACACTCGCTCTGCGAGACGCAGGTTTCGCGAGGGCGACCCTGTGGGTGCTCGAGGCGAACGCGCTCGCCCGCCGCTTCTACGAGAAAGCAGGCTGGAGCTGGGACGGCGCGGTCAGCACGCACATGTTCGACTGCGCGAACGAGCCCGTGGTCCGGTACGCCGTGGATCTGTAGCGCTCTACGCAGGCTTCCAATCGTCCCGCCGCACCGCCATCACGAGCTCGTCCCGCCGCGCGCCGTCGTACCACGTGTGAGCGCGCAGCCGGCCCTCCTCGACGAAGCCCGCCTTCTGATAGGCGCCGACCGCTCGTTCGTCATCGGCCAGGACCTGGAGCGAGATCTTGACGAGGTTGAGCTGCGAGAAGCCGTACTCGACCAACGTCCGGACGGCGTCTTGCCCGTGCCCTCGCCCCCAGTAGGGCTTGCCGATCCTGATCCCGACGTCCGCCCGCTGGTGGTAGTGGTCGATCTCGTGCAGGCCGCACATCCCGATCGTCTCGGCGTCCACGTCGATCGCGAACCACGCGGAATCGGTGTGACGTTCGTCGATCCAGCGCCGGTCGCGTGCCTCGATCTCCTCGAGCGACACGGGGAGCGGAGGATCGGTGTGGGAGAGCGCGCGGACCTCGATCGTCTCCACTAGGTCGTAGAGGCGCTCGCGATCCCACGCCTGGATCGGACGCAGCACGACGCGCTTGCCTTCGAGCATGGGCGGAGCCTACGCGAACCCTCCGCACGACGTTCACGGCTTCTTCACACCGCGGCACGAGTCTGATGCCAGGGATGGGAGGGACCCATCCGGCAAGGAGGTTCGAGATGCGACGCGGGTTCGGATTGGGCGCCGCGATCCTGGTGGTCCTGCTGCTGGTGGGGGTCGGGATCGGCGCCTACAACTGGGGCGTGAGCGACGGGATCGACCAGAGCGGCAAGGCCGTCGAGGTCGTCCGGTACGTGGGCGGCCACGGCGGCTTCGGATTCTTCCCGTTCTTCCTGTTCTTCCCGCTGATCTTCCTGGCGCTGTTCGCCTTCAAGGGCGCGATGTGGCGCCGGCACTGGGATCACGACGGCGGGTCCGGCGGCCACCACGGCCCGGGTGGTCACGGTCGATGGGAGCAGGGGTTCGAAGATTGGCACCGCAAGCAGCACGAGGTCGGGACCGGTGGAACCGACGCGGGCGGCGAGCCCAGCGCGGGCGGCCAGCCCGCCTGACGGCGGGCTCGCCGCACGCGGCGGGGCGGTGGCGGTTGCCACCGCCCCGCCGCCGCTGCACTGTGGCAGCGGATCGAGGGAGGCACCATGAAGACGGTGTTGGTCGTCGAGGACGAGATGAAGATCGCGCGGGTCGTCCGCGACTACCTGACCGACGCCGGGTTCGACGTGATCGTGGCATCCGACGGCGAGGCCGCCCTCGCGAGCGCCCGAGGGTCCAAGCCCGACCTCGTCGTGCTCGACCTCGGGCTGCCGGGCGTGGACGGCCTCGACGTGGCGCGCGAGCTTCGCGGCTCGTCGCGCGTGCCGATCGTGATGCTCACGGCGCGTGGCGAGGAGACCGACCGGATCGTCGGCCTCGAGCTCGGCGCGGACGACTACGTCGTGAAGCCGTTCAGCCCGAAGGAGCTGGTGGCCAGGGTGCGTGCCGTCCTCCGTCGCAGCTCGACCGCGGAGATGCTGCGGGAGCAGCCGATCCGGGTCGCCGACGTGGAGATCGACCCCCAGCGGATGCGCGTCGCGGCGGCCGGTCGGCCGGTCGAGCTCACGCCGACCGAGTTCCAGCTCCTCGCCGCGCTCGCGCGCGAGCCCGGGCGGGTCTTCACGCGAGGTCAGCTCCTCGATGCGATCCACGGCGTCGCGATCGAGTCCTACGAGCGCGCGATCGACGCGCACGTGAAGAACATCCGGAAGAAGCTCGAGCCCGAGCCCGGCAAGCCTCGGTACGTCCTCACGGTCCATGGCGTCGGATACCGGTTCGCCGATGAGTGACCGCCACGACCACGATCACGATCACGGCCCACCGTGGGGCGGTCCCCCCTGGCGCGGCGGCCCACCCTGGCGCGGCGGCAGGCCTCCGTGGTGGCCCGAGGACGAGTCATGGCCGCCCCGCGGGCCCGAGGCTTGGCGCGGTATGCGTCGCCACTTCGTCCGCAAGTTCGTCGTGGTCCTCGCGCTCTTCCTCGCCGCGATCGTCGGCTTGTCGGCGCTGATCGGCGGACTCGTGTTCCGAGGCCACGAGCACCGTGGCCCGTTCATCCCGATCGGGATCGTCCTGGTCGTGTTCGCCATCATCGTGATCGCGCGCGCGGGGCGGGGCTTCGCCTCGCCGGTCGCCGACGTGATGGAGGCCGCCGACCGCGTCGCCGCCGGCGACTATGAGACGCGCGTCCGGGAACGCGGCCCTCGCGAGGTCCAGCGTCTCGGTCGCGCGTTCAACGAGATGGCCGAGCGTCTCGGCACGGATGAGACGCGCCGCCGCCAGCTCCTCGCGGACGTGACGCACGAGCTCCGCACGCCGCTCTCGGTGATCCAGGCCAACCTCGAAGCATTGATCGACGGCCTGTATCCGGTCGACGACGCGCACCTGCGGCCGGTCCTCGAAGAGACGAAGGTGATGGCGCGCCTGCTGGACGACCTGCAGACGCTGTCGACCGCCGAGGCGGGCGTGCTCACGCTGCATCGCGAGCCGACCGACCCGCGCCAGCTGATCGACGCCGCCGTGCACGCGTTCACGGCCCAGGCCGAGGAGGCCGGCGTTCGCCTCGAGATGCGAGGCGACGACTCCCTCCCGGAGATCGACGTGGATCGACTCCGCGATCGGCGAAGTCCTGAGCAACCTGCTCTCGAACGCGCTTCGCCACACGCCCGCGGGCGGCGAGATCGTCGTCGAAGCCCACTCCACCGAGGACGGGTCGAGTTCTCGATCTCGGACACCGGTACCGGGATCACGCAGGAGCATCTGCCGCACGTGTTCGATCGGTTCTCGCGATCGCCCGACTCCCCGGGCGCCGGCCTCGGCCTCACGATCGCGAAGACACTGATCGAGGCCCACGGCGGCCGGATCCGCGCGGAAAGTGGACCCGCCGGCACGGCATTCGTGTTCTCGCTCCCCGTGCGCGCGAAGGACTAGGGTTCTGGCGTGCCGCCTTCCAAGTTGCCGAGGCCCACGCAGGAGACGAAGGACTACTTCGCGTCGATCGTGCCGGACCACCCAGCCGTCAGCATCCGTCCCATGTTCGGCCAGCTCTCGGCGTTCGTGAACGGGAACATGTTCATGGGGATCTTCGGCGAAGACGTCCTCGTGCGGCTCCCGGAGGAGGATCGCGAGAAGGTGCTCGGCGCGGGCGGACGGGTCTTCGAGCCGATGAAGGGCCGCCCGATGCGCGAGTACGTCGTGCTTCCCGAGGCCTGGCGAGACGACTCGAAGCGTGTCCGCGAGTGGGCCGCTCGGTCCCTCGATCATGCGGACGAGCTTCCGCCCAAGCAGCCCAAGAAGAAGCCTCAGAAGAAGAAGTAGAGGCTTCCGGGCTCCTTCGGTGGGGTAACGAGGGGTCGGGAGGTGATCCGATGCGCGTTACGTTCGTCGGCGGCCCGATGGAGGGCCGTGAGGAAGAGATCCCGGACGATCAACTCCAGGAAGGCCATCCGGTCTACTGGCCGGAACGGCCGGACCGAGAGGACGACACCGATCCCGAGCAACCCGGGCTCGATGGCGTCGTGGAGTACCTCTACGAGGGGAACGGGCAGGCGAAGTACGTCGGCGGCCAGCTGGAAGGCTCGTAACCTCGACGGATGCCCGTCGACGCCTATCTGGAGGTCGGCGCCAAGCGCGTGTTCGCCGGTGCGCTCGACTGGCCCGGGTGGTGCCGAAGCGCGCGTGACGAGGAGGGCGCGCTCGAAGCCCTGATCGCCTACGGACCTCGCTACGCCGGAGTCCTCGAAGGGTCGGGCGTGCGCTTCACGCCGCCCGCGAAGGCCGCGACCCTCGAGGTCGTGGAGCGGTTGAAGGGCGACGCCACCACCGACTTCGGCGCTCCCTCGATCGCGCCGAAGGCGGACGCCAGGTCGATCGATCGGCGATGGCTCGCTCGCCAGGAGAAGATCCTCCGGGCCGGTTGGAACGCGTTCGATCGCGCCGTGGAGAACGTCGCCGGACCCTTGGAGAAGAGGACCGCGCGGCGGTGGCCGGGAGGTGGACGCGATCGTGGCTCACGTCGTCGGCGCGGAGGCGAGCTATGCGCGCATGATCGGCGCGGATACGAAGGGCCTCGACGAAGACGCGGGCGCCCGCGACGAGGAGCGAGCCGTCGTCCGGGAAGCGCTCGAGCGCGCGGTCACCGACGGGATCCCGGCGGAGGGTCCGCGCGGTGGGAAGAGGTGGTCGGCGCCGTACTTCGTGCGTCGGGCCGCGTGGCACGTCCTCGATCACGCGTGGGAGATCGAGGACCGTTCCTCAAGGACCGGCTGAACCCGGCTCGTCGGGCTGCGCCACCGGGCGTCGGCGGAGCGAGCCCAGGGAGAGGTGGTCCAGCTCCAGCGCGGCGAGCGCCTCGTAGCGACCGGCGGCGAGGTCGGCCACGGGGTCGTCGCTCGCCTTGCGCAGCTCCCGGAAGAGTCGGGTCGCGACCGCTCGGTTGGCCAGGTAGGCGAGCGCGATCCGGTCATCGCTCTTGAGCGATTTCCGGAGCGCGTGTCGCTCGCGTTCACGCGATACGCGCGGCGGCACCCACAGGGCGAGGATCGGAAGCGTCGGTCCCAAGGCCAATCCGGCGCCGATCAACAGCGCCAGGCTGTCGACGTCGTCTTCGACCGAGCGCCCGTTCTGTATCGTCTCGCGCCCGATCCCCTGGATCTCCTGCGCGATCGTCGCGAACCCTTCGCCCACGAGCGGCACGTCCGACAGCTGATCGATCGCGTCGCCCGCTCGCCCGATCGCGCGCCCCGTGTTCTCCATGCCGTCGCCGACGGCTCCGAGTCGCTCGACGAAGGTGCCGACGGCGATCCCGAGGACGAGCCACGCCGCCGTCCAGAGGACCACGAGCAGGTCGATCGCCATGATCGATCGCTGAGGCAGCCTCGACTCGATCGATCCGATCATGCGTGGAGAGGTTGCCCAGACGCCGTCCGGGGGAAACACGACCGGGCGGGTAAGCTTTGGTGAGAGGAGGCGAAACGCATGCCGGAAACCTTCGGAAAACGACAGCGCAAGGACGTGAAGGCGAAGAAGGCGCAGGCGGCGGAGGAGCGGCGTCTCGCCCGCACCCAGCGCCGGCGCGACCGCGAAGCCGGGCTCATCGAGCCGGGACCGCCCGTGGCCACGCCCGAGGAGATCGAGGCGCAGATGGGGATCGTGCCACCTGCCGGGGCTCCTTCGGACTGACGATCGGTCATCGCGGCCAGAATGCGGCCAGATCATCGCGGCCAGATCATCGCGGAAGGCCGAGGACCTGCTTCGGCGTGAGTCGAACGGTCGTGGGAGCCACGCGAAGTCCGACGATGCCGACCCGCCCCTCGACCCACCTCGCGTCCTCCAGGACCCCGACCGAGAGGTGCCCGTCGGTGTCCTCGGACACCCGGAAGATCATCCCGGACTCGGTCCGGTAGACGCCAGACCCTTCCACGGCCATCACCTTACGCCTCGTGGCGAGACCGCGCCGGTGCGCCAACCCCGGGAAGGAATAGGGTCGGCTCGCCAACGGGTTGGGAGGGAGACATGCCCGCGATCACCGTCGACGACGTCACCGAGCTGAAGCGGCTTCCGCGAGTCGGAGGGTCCGCGACCGTCCGCTCGGTGCGAGCCGTCGTCACGGCGCCCGGCGGGTTCGAGGGGGAGGGATTCCCCGTTCGACGGGCGTTCGCCGGCGTCGACCTCACCGACCTCGACCCGTTCATCCACATGGACCAGATGGGCGAGGTGGAGTACGCGCCCGGCGAGCCAAAGGGCACGCCGTGGCATCCGCACCGAGGCTTCGAGACCGTCACGTACATGCTGGACGGGATCTTCGAGCACCAGGATTCGAACGGTGGAGGCGGCGTGATCACCAACGGTGACACCCAATGGATGACCGCGGGCGCCGGGATCCTCCACATCGAGAAACCGCCGGAGCACCTGGTCGCCAGCGGAGGCTTGTTCCACGGGATCCAGCTCTGGGTCAATCTACCCAAGGCCGAGAAGTGGACCCCTCCGCGGTACCAGGATCTCCGGGGGAGCGAGGTCACGTTGCTCGCGTCCACCGACGCCGGCGCGCTCGTCCGGGTCATCGCCGGAGACCTCGCCGGCGAGACCGGCCCGGGTCAGACCTACACGCCCATGACGATGGTGCACGCGACCGTGTCGCCGGGCTCGAGGCTCGACCTTCCCTGGAAGCCCGAGTTCAACGCGCTGGCCTACGTGCTGTCGGGTGCGGGATCGGTGGGCGAGGATCGCCGGCCGATCGCGACGGGGCAGCTCGCCGTGTTCGGCGCCGGCGAGGTCGTCCGTCTCGATGCGGCCGACTCGCAGGACACCCGTTCGCCCGCCCTCGAGGTGCTGGTGCTCGGCGGCCGCCCGATCCGGGAGCCGGTCGCCTGGTACGGACCGTTCGTGATGAACAGCCGCGACGAGCTCGTCACCGCGTTCGAGGACTATCAGGCAGGGCGGTTGGGCACCGTCCCGGCGGTGCATCACACGCCGGATCACGTCGTCGAATCGGCGCCGCCCGAGGACGACCGGCAGAGCTAGCTCGGAGGCTCTTCGCCCGGGCCTCGAACCTCGAGCCCGGGAGTCCCGCCGGGGATGCTGATGTCGAGGACACGGCGCACCTGTGCCGATGGGTTGACGATCACCACCGGGCCACACCCGGTCGGTTGCCCCGCTCCCTCGAGGAGCGCGCGGAGACCGCTGCTGTCCATGAACGAGACGCCGGAGAAGTCGAGCACGATGGGGTCGTTGCTCGGCGCATCCCGGAAGATCTGGCTCAGGTCGTCCGCCGTGGCCATGTCGAGCTCGCCGTCAAGCCGGAACCCGTCTTCCGTCCGCGTGATCTGAAGTTGCATCGAAGCAGACCCTACTAGCTCGATTTGCGGTCCGAGGCCCGGGGGTGCCAGCCTTCGGAGACTCGATCCTGGACACGACCGAGGAGGAGGAGCCACCGATGGCATTGACGGTCGAGAGCACGAGCATGGCCGACGGCCAGGCGATCCCGGAGATGTACGCGGTCGCCACCCCCACGGCCGACGGCAAGGCCGAGATGTCGGGCCGCGACCTCAGTCCGCATCTCCGATGGTCGGGTGAGCCGGAGGGCACCAGATCCTTCGCGCTCTCCGTCGTCGACCCCGACGTGCCGGAAGATCGGAACCGGATGGGCGTCGAGGGTCTTCCGCTGGGCGACGACGAACCGCGTGTCGATTTCGCGCACTGGATCGTCGTGGACATCCCGGCCGCGGTCCACGAGCTGCCGGAAGGCGCCGGCGGCGACGGTTTCGTCGCGCACGGCAAGCCACCGGCGCCGCCGGCGCAGGGTGGCGTCACCGGTCAGAACGGCTACCGAGGCCTGTTCGAGGGCAACCCCGACCTCGAGGGGACCTACGGCGGTTGGGACGGGCCGTTCCCGCCGTGGAACGACGAGCAGGTCCACCGCTACTTCACGACCGTCTACGCCCTGGACGTCGAGACCCTCGGGCTGGAACCGGGCTTCACCCTCGAAGAGTTCCGCGCCGCGATGCACGGGCACATCCTCGACGAGGGGCAGATCGTGCCGACCTACACGCTGAACCCGGCGCTCAGGTAGAGCGCCGGGTTCCTTCGGCGTTCCGGTCTCCTACGGAGCCCGGAACGCCGCCCACGCCTGCTGCATCCGCACCGCCTGGCCATCGGTGAACTCGAACATGCAGTTGTCCTGCGTGTAGTCCATGAAGTTCGTGATGGGGTCGAGCCCGCCGCCCGCGCACGTGTCCCGGCCCTCGGGGCAGAAGAACGCGGGCGAGGCCTCCGGCGCCGTGTCGGCGACCTGGTCCCCTCGGTTGCAGCCACCGTCGAAGGTGTGGAACAGGTCGAGCCAGTGACCGACCTCGTGCGTCGCGGTGTCGCCCTCGCTGTAGATCTCGAAGTTGCCGCCGGGGAGTGACTGGTAGTGGACGACGACACCGTCGAGGTCGCCGACCTTCTCGGCGTCCTGCGCGAGCCACGCGTACCCGAGCAACGTTCGATGGTCGACCGTGTAGATGTTCAAGGTGTCGAGGCCGCCCACCTTCAGGGCTTCCTTCATCTTGCGGTCCTGTCCCTGGCTGTGCATGTGGAACCAGTCGGGGCTCGTCGTGCGGGTCACGCCCGCGAGCTCGAACTGGAAGCCGGTGTCCGCGCCACCGGTCGCACCGCTGTAGGAGTCGTTCAGAACGGTGATCTGGTCGTTGATCCACCGACGGGGGATGTTGCCGCCGGCGACGGTGAGGTCCGCTCGGATCACGTGGACCCACGTCTCGATCGTGACGGTCGAACCCGCCGCCGCGGCCGCGGCCGCCTTCTTGGCCAGTGTCGGGTGCTTCTTGATCCACCCGTGCAGCCGGTCGACCTGAGGCTTCTCGACGAGGTCGCGCAAACGGCCCTCGGGGCCGGGCTGCTGGTGTCGTTCGATGCAGACGCCGACGTCGACCTTGGCCGCCTGGGCCGTCGGCACGAATCCGACGACGAGAACGCTCGCGGCCGCAGCCGCCAGCAAGATTCGCTTGAAGCTCATCGGGGGTCCCTCCCTAAGGGGTCATGAGCGAATGGTGAGTGTATCCAGGGGACCGCCTCGTCGGCCATCGGCCGGAAGGCTCAGCTCACCCGCAGCCGTAGACTGCGCTCATGGCGACGCTCCAGACGGGCGACCCGGCGCCGGACTTCACGCTCCTCGATCAGCATGGCGACGTGGTTCGACTGGAGGACTACCGCGGTCGGAAGCTCCTCGTGTACTTCTATCCGGAGGCCGATACGCCGGGCTGCACGACGCAGTCGTGCGATCTGCGCGATCACCGGCAGGACCTCGCGGCGATCGGACTGGACGTCGTGGGTATCTCCCCCGACCCGCCGCCGAAGCAGCTGGCCTTCGACGAGAAGTACGGGCTCGGGTTCCCGTTGCTCGCCGACGAGGATCACGCGGTCGCGGAGGCGTGGGGAGCCTGGGCCCAGAGGCATCGGGGCGGTCACACGTTCTTCGGGATCCTCCGATCCTCGTTCCTCGTCGACGAAGAGGGCCGGATCGAGCAAGCCTGGTCTCCGGTGACGCCCGAGGACACGGTGCCGAAGGCACTGGCCGCTCTCGCAGCCTGAGGGTGGCCCGATGTCCGAGCAGGCCGACGGTCAGCTTCCGTTCCAACGACTCGATTTCCTGTACGTGCCGAGCCGCGACGTCGCGGGGGACCTCGCGTTCTTCAGCGACGTGCTCGGAGGCAGGGTCGTGTTCGCGATCGATTCGATGGGGACACGGGTCGCCGCCGTGCGGTTGACCGAGGATCCGCCGCTCGTGCTGCTGACGGATCATCTCGAGGGCGACCGGCCGATCCTCGTCTATCGGGTGCCGGATCTCGAGACGGCGCTGGCGCAGCTCGAGGGGAGAGGCTGGCGACGCGAGCACACCTTCGAGATCCCACACGGTCCCATCTGTTCGTTCCAAGGTCCCGGCGGGCACCGCGTGGCGATGTATCAGCTCACGCGGCCGGAGGTCGCGGCGCACTTCGAGGGTCGTCGAGACTTCTGAGGTGGGCCGATACCACTCGCGGCATGGATGACGGAGGGCCATCACCCGCGAACGCGGTGCATCTCAGGATCGGTATATCGGGCGGGCGCCTCTAGTCCTCGCGGCGTTCGAGAACGATCACCGGGATCTTGCGGATGCCCTTGGTCTTCTCCTCGTATTCGGCGAAGCCGGGCATCCGAGCGACCTGCCGCGTGTAGAGCTCGTCGCGTTCCGGCTCTTCGCGCAGGATCTTCGTGGCACGCACGGGGATCGTTTCGGTGCCCACCTCGATCACGAGATCGGGGTTGGCCTCGACGTTGCGGACCCAGTCGGGGTCGGAAAGCGCCCCGCCCTTCGAGCCGATCACGACCCAGCGGCCGTCATCCGGCAGGTAGGCCAGCGGGTTCACGCGCTCCTTCCCCGTCTTGCGGCCTGTCGTGTGGAGCAGCAGCAGTGTGGCGCCTTCGAACCCACCGCCGACCTTGCCCTCGTTCTTGCGGAACTCCTCGATGATGTTCGTGTTCCAGCCACTCACGTGTCCAGCCTAGCCGCTCGCGCCGCTAGCAATCGATCGCGGCGAAGAGCGCGTCGCAGACCTCGTGTCGGCGTTCGGGGGCGAGGGCGCCCATCCGTCGAACGAGCATGGACTTCGGCACCGCGAAGACGGCGTCCATCGCGGCCGCCGATGCGACCGGCAGGCCTTCGGAGATCCCGAGGGGGACCTCCGTCGGGATGTGACGGATGGTTCGTGTGATGGGTGCGGCGAGGACCGTCCGGAGCACCGGGATGGCCTCATCCCTCGTCATGATCAGGAACGGCCGGCCCTTCGAACCGGCCTCGGCCCACCAGATCTCGCCGCGGCCGATCGCCATGTCACCAGGGCTCTTCGTCGATCGAGCGGGTGGCAGCCTCGTGAGCTGACGCGACATCGGCGTCGTCCTGCGGGACCCGCTGATATCCCTCCACGATCTGGCGGCCCAAGCCGGCGCGACGTTCTGCGTCCACGAGAGCCTCGAGCGCGGAACGCACGGCGTCCGCCTTCGTCTCGAATCGACCCGAGGAGACGAGCGTCTCGAGCTCTCCCGCCAGATCATCCGGTATGCGAATCGCAATCTGAATCGACATGCGAAAAGCATACCATCGCTCCCGGGTATAGCATCGCGCGATGGCCGAGACCGTTGAGAGAGCCGAGGACCGGATCGTCGAGGTGCTGCGGGCGGCGCCCCTCATCGACGGGCACAACGACCTGCTCTGGGCGCTTCGGGCCGCGCGCGAGAAGGATGGCGAGGAACCCGACGTCGGCGAAGCCGCTCCGAATTTCCATACGGACCTCCCGCGGTTGGAGGCGGGCGGGCTGCGAGGTCAGTTCTGGTCCGTCTACGTGCCCTCGGACCTACCGACGGACCAAGCGGTCATCCAGACCTTCGAGCAGGTCGACGGATTCCTGCGGCTCCTCCGGGCACATCCGGATCGACTGCAACTCGCACGTACCGCCGACGACGTGGAGCGGATCGCGGCGCAAGGCAAGGTCGCCTCGATGATCGGCGTCGAGGGCGGGCACTCGATCGGCGGCTCGCTCGGCACGTTGCGGGTCCTGGCGGAGCTCGGCGCCCGCTACCTCACCCTCACGCACAACGACGACACGGCCTGGGCCGACTCGGCGACCGGGCTGCACACGAACGGGGGACTGACGGCGTTCGGCGAAGAAGTGGTTCGCGAGCTGAACCGGCTCGGCGTGCTCGTCGATCTGTCGCACGTTTCCGAGGACACGATGCGTCAGGCGATCGAGATCTCGCGCGCGCCGGTGATCTTCTCGCACTCGAACGCCCGCGCGCTCTGCGACGTGCCGCGCAACGTTCCCGACGAGGTCATCGAACTGGTGGGACGCAGCGGAGGCGTGATGATGGTCACGTTCGTCCCGTGGTTCCTCACCGCCGAGGGTGCGAAGGCGAACCAGGCCGAGTGGGAGGAGATCCGGCGCCTGAAGGCCGAGCACCCGGACGACCCCGACGGGGTGCGGGCGGCCGTGGAGGAGATGGAGAAGACGCAGCCGACGCCACCCAGCTCCGTCTCCGACGTCGCCGATCACGTCGACCACATCCGGGACCTGGCCGGGATCGACCACATCGGCGTCGGGAGCGACTTCGACGGGCTGGATGGGATGCCCGACGGCCTCGAAGACGTCTCGAAGTACCCGTCGTTGTTCGCGGAGCTCGCCGACCGCGGCTACGCGGATGGGGATCTCGGCAAGATCGCCGGCCAGAACGTGCTCCGTGCGATGCGCGCTGCCGAGCGCGTGGCGGCGGAGCTTCGGTCGTGATGACGTCGCTAGACGCTCCTTGCCCGAACATGCGTTCGAGGGTTTCGATCGATCACGATCCGGGAACGCTTTCCACCGGGGATCTCTCCGGGTAGACCTTTTCGCCCTGCAGTCGTAGGGTGTGGCCCCGGTGGGCACCCTCGTCTGGATCGTCGGCGGCATCTTCCTCGCGAACGTTCTCGCATTGGGTTGGCTGGCGACCCTCGCGCTCGTGGAACGGCGCCGGCTCAACAAGGAGATCAAGCAGGTCGACGAGCTGTGGCGCTACCTGACGACGCCTCTCAGCGCGACCGTCTCGTGGGGCGCTGTAGGCCGGGTCGGGAGCGTGAGGCACCGCCCGAAGGCGATCCCACGTCGCCCGAAGGCGATCCACCCCGCCCCCGCGGGATCACCTGGCAAGGCTTGGCTGGGCCTTGCGGTCGCCGCGACCGTGATATGGGTGGTGGCCGTTGCCTTCGATCCCGCGGACCAGGGGACGATCACATCGGCGCGCGGCGTCGGGACCTCGTTCATCTCGCCGGAGTTGGAGGTGCGCCGCACGGGGGAGTCAGTCCGCTCCTGGGGTGAAGGTCGACGGCGCTCGCCTCTCGCCACAGGCTCGAAGTCCTCGACCGCCGAGCGCCTCGGTCGCGACATCCAATGAGGAGACGGTGCCCGGACCGTTGCCGCGCAGCCCCATTCATCGACGGCCATCTTGATCGAGTGGGACGAGGTACCGCTCGCGACCGGTTACAAGGTCGAGCGGAAGCAGGAGGCCATCCAGCAAGGATGGCTGAGTGTCGCGAACGTCCAGGAGACCCAGACCACCTACAAGGACGGCGGCCTCGACGCCGACACCACCTACTTCTATCGGGTCTCCGCGATGACCGACGATGGCGCTGCGCCGCCATCCGACGTCGTCTCGGCCACGACGCCGATCGCCGTTCCGCCCGCCACGGATGTGACGGCCGTTGCGACCTTGGACACGATCACGCTCTCGTGGACCGATGTCACCGACGAGACCGGCTACCGCGTCGAACGCTCGCTCGACGGGGTCAGTGATTGGATCGAGATCGCGACCACCGGTCAGGGTGTGACCACCTACGTCAACGGGACGCTCTCCGCGGGAACCACCTACTACTACCGGATCGTCGCGACGAACGCAGGCGGAGATTCGACCGCCTTCGAACGTCGCCTTCGCGACGACCGAGACATCCCCGTCGGACACCGGCGGGACTCGATCCCATCACCGAAGCGCCGGTCGCGGGCGGCGCCTTGGGCGCGGACACGAAGGCCGCGGACGCGGTCTTGGCGCCCGAGACAGAGGCAGCCCTCGGAGGTCAGCACCTCGGTGGAGGGTGATCTGGTGGCCGTCGAAGGGGTCGAAAGCACCGCTCCCGCCCCGTAGGGTCGGCCCATGGTCGGTCCGCTTCGCGTCTCGCGTTCCGTCGTCGTGCCCGAGAAGGAGCTCCGCTGGCGCTTCAGTCGTTCCTCCGGACCCGGCGGTCAGTCGGTCAACACCGCGGACTCGAGGGTGCAGCTCAGCCTCGACCTCACGACGACGACCGCCCTCGGCCCGACGCAGCGAGCGAGAGCCCTCCGACGCCTCGCCGATCGACTCGTCGACGGCGTGCTCACGATCGCCGCGCAAGAGGAACGTTCGCAGCTCCGCAATCGTGAGATCGCCCTCGAACGACTCGCCGCGGTCCTCGCCGAGGCGATCGCTCCGCCACCGCGCACGAGGCGTCCCACCAAGCCGAGCAGGCGAGCCGTCGAGAGACGGATCGCCGCGAAGAAGAGGCGCGGCCGCACGAAGAAGCTTCGTCGTGTCGACGACGAGTGACTCTGGCGTAGGCTCCCCGGAACGAGCCGTCGGGAGTGAGGAGGAACGTGGCCGACCAACAGAGCCAAGACATGTCGGTCGTGGGGCAGGGCGCACGCATCGAGGGCACATTGCACTCGACCGGTTCGCTCCGCATCTACGGTCATCTCACCGGTGACATCTCGGTCGACGGCGACGTGGCGGTCGCCGCAGGGAGTGACGTCCAGGCGGATATCAACGCTCGCAGCATCAGCCTCGCGGGACGGATCAAGGGGAACCTCACCGCGCCGGGCGAGGTCGTGTTGCCCTCGCAGAGTCGGGTCGAAGGTGACGTGCGCGCCCAGAGCGTGACCGTGCACGGCACGGTCCACGGCGATGTCGTCGCAGAGCAGGGCGTCAAGCTCGGGCCGGATGCTCGCGTCGAAGGAGACCTGACCTGCCGGACGCTCGCGATCGACGAAGGCGCATTCTTCGTCGGGCGCTCGATCATGTCGGGACGTACGTAACCGATCGAGAGAACCCGATGCACCGGATCGAAACCGGCCGCCGAGGATTCCCGCACGCCTCCGCCCTGGTCCGCCACCTCGCCCGGAAGGTCGACCCCGTTCCAGGGCACGGCGATCCCACAGCGCCAGTCGCCCAACGACCGTCCTGACGTCAGAGACGATGACGGAGTGAAGCGGGCAGGTCCGCGATCTCGAAGATCGCGACGGGTCGATGGAAGCCCTCCAGCGAGATCTCGTCGAGCGCGGTCGCGTGGACGCGCTCCTTGACCGCCGGGACCGCCAGGGTTCGCTCCGACACCAGGATCTGGTCCGGCCTCGCGACCTGTGCCAGGTGCGACGCGAGATTGACGTGATTGCCGATGACCGTGTACTCGGTCCGGGTGGCCGACCCGATGTTGCCCACCGTGACGTATCCGGTGCTGATCCCGATCCCGACGTTCAGCTCCTCGTCCCGAGGCAGCGCCCATCTCGTACGGAGATCGCGAAGTCCCTGGCGCATCTCGAGGGCGGTCGCGACGGCTCGCTCCGCATGGTCCTCGAAGGGGATCGGATCCCCGAAGAACGACAGGATGCCGTCGCCCACGTACTTGTCGATCGTCCCGCCGTGGCGGAAGACGACGTCGGTCATGAGGGTGAAGTGCTGATTGAGTCCGTCGATCAGCTCCTCGGGCTCCATGCGCTCGGACATGGACGTGAACCCTCGGATGTTGGCGAACAGGATGGTCAGGTTCCGCCGGGTCGAGTTGAGCGCCACCGTTGCGCTACCGCTGAGCACCGCGTCGGCGATCTGAGGCGCGAGGTACCGTCGGAGCTGCTCCGCCTGTCGAAGCTGGCCGAGCTGCTCTTCCACCGTCTTCTCGAGGTTCTCGTTCAGGCCCGAGAGCTCCCCGTACATCTTCGCGAGCTGATGGCGGGTCCGATTGAGGTTGACCGCGAGTCGGCCGAACTCGTCGCGATTCGGCACCTCGATCTGCTCCTCGAAATCGCCGTCCGCGATCCTCGCCAACGCGTGGTCGACCTTGCGGACCGGGCGGATCAAGGACCAAGACAGGATCGCGCCGAGCGCGAGCGCGATGAGCAGGCTGATCCCCGAGAAGATCCCGACCGCGACCATCAGGAACCGATGCAGGGATCCGAGCTGGGCCGACGCGTCCTCGATCCTCTTCTCCGATGACGCGATGAGCGCGTTGAGCTGGTCCTCGAGCTCGTGCGAGATCGTGTGCTCGGCGGAGATGTGGAGGTCCTCGGCGCGCTTGAGCTCGCCCGCCTCGTAGAGCGCCAAGACCTCGGCTCCCGCCTCCGTGTAGCGCTTGTCGATCGCCCGCATGCGCTCGACCCTCGCCTCGACCCCCGGACCGCCGATCGCCGCGATGTCGGCCAGGCGCTGGGTGAGATCTCGCTCTTGGCGGTCTGGATCTTGTCGTTGTAGGAGCCGTCCTTGGTGAGGAACGCCATCGCTCGGAAGTGACTCTGCGGCGGTCACGCTGTAGATCCCCTGCCGAGCCAGGTCGTTCAACTCCTGGAGCTCGATCAGGTCGTTCGCGCGCTGATTCGTCTGCCTGATGACGAGGATGCTCAAGACCCCCATGCTGACCAGGAGCACGGCGATGACCAGGAACGCGGCGAGCATCTTGGCGTGGACGGTCGCTCGGATCCTTGCGGTGAAGTCCACGGCGGGGCGGATGAACGGTGGGAGCCGGTCCGGGTCTCGTTCGGGGAGATCCAGGCCGTCGGACCGATCCTTCTCCAGGGTTGCCGCTTGCTCCCTCGCCGTTCACGGCAAGGATTCTCGGCCCGGTGTCAGAAGACGTCAACGACGGCCGACACGCCAGTCGATCGCGACCACGTCGACGGGATCGGCGATGCCTTTCAGCTGCACGGTCCTCGGGTCGACCGTCGCCACGCCGGTCACCTCGCCGACCGTCTCGGCGCTCGTGAGGATCTCGCCAGGCCCTGCCAGCGCCGCGATCCTCGCGGCGGCGTGCACGCCGAGTCCGGAGTAGTCGTCGCGACTTCGCGTCGCCGCCGTCGCGTGGAGCCCGATCCGCACGTGGGGCGCGAACCCGTGCTCCCGTCGGTGGTCCATCAGTCGGCGCTGGATCTCGATCGCGCATCCGATCGCCGACGCCGCGTCGTGGAACGCGATGAAGAAGCCATCGCCCGCATGGTCGATCTCCTCACCTCCGCTCTCCGCGAAGCTCGAACGGAGCGTCTGGTCGTGCCACCGACGAAGGTCGCCCCACGCCTCGTCACCGATCACGTCGATCAGCGAGGTCGAGCCGACGATATCGGTGACGAGGAACGTTCGAACGGCTCGCCGGGATGTGGCCCGCGTCTGCGCCTCGTGTTCGGCTGTTCGTCGCGCTTCGAGTTCCGCCCCGATGCGTTCGAAGGTGGTCCGTGCGGACTCCAGCTCCGCCGCGGCCGCGTCCCAGTCCCCTTCGGCGAGATGCGCCTCGGCGAGCGCAACGGCGGTCTTCGCCGACTCGAACGGGGCATCGAGGTCGTTCCAGCCGGCTCGAGCCCGGCGCAGGTGACCTGCGGCACGCCCGTGATCCCCTTCGAGGAGCGCGAGCAGCCCTCGGGCCCCATCGCTCGCCGCGCGGATCGCGGGCGACGCGACCTTGCCCGCGATCTCGCGCGAGTTCTTCGCTGCCGGTGCCCGCGGTCCTCGCGTCGCCCGCGGCGAAGGCGATCTCTGCCTGCGCCGACAGCATCCGGGCGCGCACGAAATGGTCGAAGGCCGTCTCGTCGAGGCTCTGGCGGATCGAGAGCGCGGCGGCCTCCACATCGCCTTGCGCGAGGCGGAGCAGGGCCAGCCCCGGCTGGGGGTCCTCGCCGAGCCCCTGCGCCTGTCGGAACGCATCCTCGGCGGCGTCAAGATCACCTCGTCGCAGCCGAACCTCCCCGAGCTCGTGTTGCGCCGCCGCCGCGTGCACCGGGCTGAAGCTCGCGCAGCTCCTCCAACGCGCGGCTCGTCTCGCTCTCGGCCTCCGCCAGCTTCCCGAGCATGCGGAGGATCTCGCCTCGTTGGAGCCGGAAGATCCCGACGAACCCCGTGTTCCCTTGCTTCTCGCACCAACGGATCGCCGCATCCGCCCACTCGCCGGCCCGGCGATAGTCCCCGAGGTCGCGGCACATCGCCGTCACGTTGCTGAAGACGGCCCCGGTCGTGAACATGCCGAGCTCGCCTCCGGCCGCGGCGGCCGCGACTTCCTCCATCGACGGCCACCCTGCATCGATGCGGCCTTCATCGATCAGGAACATGCCGCGCCGCAGCGTGCCCCAGGCGCGCAGATCGCGGTCACTCGCACCGTCGGCGATCTCCAGGGCGCGATCGACGAGCGCGAGAGCCTGGGCGAAGTCGCCGCGCGCCCGAGCCGCGTCGGCATGGGCGATCGCGAGGTATCCGTGAGCGGGTGGATCCGGGATAGCTGATCGAGCAGGCGTTCGGCCCGTGTGAGCCACCCAGTCGCGACCGAGTGCTGCAACTTCGAGATGTACTCCCGCCGCAGGGTGAGCGCGCAGAACGCGGCGCGTTGCTCGTCACCCCGTGCGATGTAGGCCGCGTACGCCTTCTCTCGCGTCGCGATCGACCGATCGGAGTCCCCGGTCCAGTACGCAGCCTTCGCGAGCGCCTCGAGGTCCTCGGGTTCAAGCCCTGACTCGGAGTCGAGCGCCGAAAGGAGCTCGAGTGCCCGTTCCCATGCCCGGTGGGCGACCGCGATCCTCGCCTCGCCGAGCCTCGCGTCCGCCCCCTCGCTGCCGCTCATGGCACGATGGTCCCACGGCACCTCGCTCCTCGTGCTTCGCTGGACCGCAGCAGGCTGAGCCTCCTCGAGGGCTGGAGAAGTGCGCTCGGGAGCCGGCCGCGCTCGTCCGCGAGCGCCCGCCATCGTTTCGGCCCTGGCCGATCGAGGAGCTTCGGCACGGTCTGGATCGTGAAGTCCCCCGGAGACACCGACCCGAGCTCCTCGGCAGCGACCGGGAACGACACGGTCGCGTCGGCTCGCGCGCGAGGTGAATACAACGCCACGATCGTCGCGCCGGTCCCGTTCCGGGACGGGTCGAGCATCACGCGGCCCTCACGCTTCACCTTCCGGAACGCATCGGTCACGAGATCGGGTCGGCGTTCCACGGCGATCTCGGTGAGTCGCGCGACCGCGCCGCGGAGCGCGGACTGATCCACCCGCCGCTCGATCGGCACGACGACGTGTAGGCCTTTCCCACCGGTCGTCTTGATGCCGGTCGGGAGCCCGAGGTCGGCGAGCACCTCGAGGACCAGGAACGCGACCTCGACGGCCATCTCGAACTCGTCCTCCGGGGGATCGATGTCCATCACCAGGAGATCGGGCCGGTCGAGACGGTCGCGCCGCACTGGCGCCGGGTGGAACTCGAGCACGGCCTGGTTCCCGAGCCAGGTGAGGGTCGGGAGGTCCTGGCACACGACGTAGTCGACGTCGCGCTTCGCGCTCGGAGCCGGGATGCGTGTGGTCCGGACCCACGAGGGCGCGTAGGTGGGCGCCGCCTTCTGGTAGTAGCGCTCGCCGCCGACGCCGTCCGGAGCCCGCACCATCGTGAGCGGCCGCTCGTGGAGCCAGGGGAGCATGTCTCCGGCCACCGCTCCGAGATAGTCCGCGTAGCCCTGCTTGGTGATGTCCGGCCACAGTTGCTTGTCGGGCTTCGAGATCGTCACTTCGCGACCCCGAGCGGCGCGATCCGCGGGCGTCTCCTTGGTCAACGCGAGCATCGTACGGCGGCTCGCGATCCGGGGGAGGCTATTGTCCCGGCGCCCCCCGCACGCCGACCGCGATCTTGAGCAGCGCAGGCGTGGGAGCGGGCGAGAACACGCCGAAGTTCACCACGAAGAGGTTCCTCCGGTCGCTTCGGGTCCCGAACGCGACCGCCGAGGCTCCGTTGATGCCGTCCTCGGCGTCGGCGATCGTCGTGATCCCGTTTCGACCCACCCGTACGATCGTGCTCTGTGCGTTCACCGCCGCGAAGACCGCGCCGGACCGGGCGAGGGCGATCCCATCGATGCCGAACAGCGCGGGATCCTCAACCGCGACACGCAGCCGACCGGCCGTGCCGTCTCCTCGGATCCGGATCCGCAGGAGCGTTCCGAGCTCCGTGTTCGACACGATGATCGCGTGCTGGCGACGGGTCAACGCGATCCCGTTCGCTCCGAGGGGGACGGCCGCGCCGAGCTCACCGGTCCCTTGGAGGAGCGGGTCCTGGATCCAGAGCTCGGCCGAACCGCCCGGGGCGATACGCCAGACGGCGCCGCCGGCCGTGTCGGTCACGAACAGGTTGCCGCGGCGGTCGAAGATGAGGTCGTTCGGGAACGAGATCGCTTCCGTTCCGGGCAACCGCGTCGCCGTCCCGTCCGCACGCACGCGGTACACGCCCTGGGTGGCCGGGTCGAATGACGCGACGGCGACGTAGACGTCACCCCCCGCGCCGACGGCGAGACCGAGCGGACCGAAACCGCCGACGTCGAAGGAAGCGAAGGTCGACTGATCGCCGCTCGGCGTGATCTTGCGGATCTCCGAGACCGGCGCGATCAGGCTGACGTACACGTTGTCGTGCGCGTCGACCGCGGCGCCCTCGGGCAGCTCTCCGGCCCCGAGATCGAAGGTCACCACGGTCTCGACGGGCCCGGTTGCCCGGGCGGGAGCGATCGGGAGCGCGAGGGCGGCGATGGTGAGTGCTGCGAGGATCGTTCGGAGGCGCATGTGGGGGTCCCTCCTCGAGGGTTCGACGACGCTCGCCAGCCTAGGCAGGGTCACGCACTCCCACAACGGTCCAGGTCAGGGACGCGCGGATCCGACCGGCCGGGCGCCTACGGGGGCGTGTGCTGGTCGGGCGTGTTGATCCGGAGCCAGCGGAAGCCGTAGCCGTCCATCTTGAGCTCGAGCGAGCCGTCCTCGATGTTCTGGAACGCGCCCCGCTCGTCGAGCAGATCGTCGAGCTTGCCGTCCTCCGGCACGTCACCCAGTTGCAGACGAACCACGCACGGCTGATCGCCGAGGTTGTGCGCGGCGACGACGGTCCGTCCTTCCCAGTCGCACCGGTGGGCCAGCACGCTCGGGACGTTGGTGCGGACGACCTTCCACGTCCCCCAGCCCAGCTCGGGCGTCTCGCGGCGCCGCCGGATCAGTCGCTCCATCCAGCTCAACAGTGACTCCGGGTCCCGACGCTGCGCCGCGACGTTCACCGCGAGCGGTCCGAACCGGCCCTCGACCACCGGCCTGCGCAGGCGTGACGGCCGGGCCTTCGAGAACCCGCCGTTCTCCTCGTCGTTCCACTGCATCGGCGTGCGCACGCTCATCCGTCCCTCGATGTCGAGGTTCTCGCCCATCCCGATCTCCTCGCCGTAGAACAGCACCGGCGTCCCCGGCAGGGAGAACAGCAGGCTGTAGGCCATCCGGATCCGTTGCGGGTCGCCGTCGAGCATCGTCGGGAGTCGGCGACGCAGGCCGCGGCCGAAGAGCTGCATGTCCTCGTCGGGGCCGAACGCGTCGAAGACCTCCTGGCGCTCGCTCTTCGAGAGCTTGTCCAGCGTGAGCTCGTCGTGGTTGCGCACGAAGTTCGCGTACTGGCAGTCCTCGGAGACCTCGATCGTCTCGCGGAGCGCTTCGGCGAGCGGCTCGGCGTCCTGTCGCGCGAGGGAGAGCCAGAGCGCCTCCATCACTGGGAAGTTGAAGAGCAGGTTGACTTCGTCGGCGTCCTCCCCGCCGAAGAAATCGATCAGCTGTTCCGGAGGCAGGTTGACCTCGCCGAGGAGGAGGCCGTCGCCCTTGCGGCGCGAGATGAAGGAGCGGAGGTGCTTCAAGATCTCGTGCGGGTCGAGGTTGACGTCGGGGACCTCGCTCGTGTCGATCAGGAACGGGACCGCGTCCACGCGGAAGCCGTCGACGCCGAGCTCCAGCCAGAACCCGGCGATCTTGGCGATCTCGTCGCGGACGTGCTCGTTGCCGATGTTCAGATCGGGCTGATGCGAGTAGAAGTGATGGAGGAACCACTGCCCCGCCTTGTCGTCGAAGGCCCAGATGCTGTCCTCCGCGTCCGGGAACACGATCGATGCCTTCGATGTCCGTGTCGGCCGGTCGCGCCAGACGTAGTAGTCGCGGAACCGATTGTCGGGCGAGGAGCGAGCCTCCCGGAACCACGGATGCTTGTCCGAGGTGTGGTTGACGACCATGTCGATGATCACGCGCATGCCGCGGTCCTTCGCCGTCCGGATCAGCGTGACGAAGTCCCCGAGCGAGCCGAGCCGTGGATCGACGCCGTAGTAGTCGGTGATGTCGTAGCCGTCGTCACGGTTGGGGGAGGGCTGGAACGGCATGAGCCACAGACAACTGACCCCGATCCCCGCCAGGTAGTCCACGCGCTCCGTCAGCCCGCGGATGTCGCCGATGCCGTCGCCGTCCCAGTCGAGGAACGTCTCGACGTCGAGGCAGTAGATCACCGCGTTCTTCCACCACAGGTCGCTGGTCTTCGCCGTCGTCACTCGATCACCTCCGGGAGGACGTGTTCCGCGAACACGTCGATGAACCGATCTTGCTCCTGGCCCACGTGGTGGAGGTAGAGCGCGTCGACCCCGAGGTCGGCGATCTCCCGAAGCCACTTCACGTGCTGGGCCGGATCGGCGGACACGAGGACCGCTTCCGTCACGTCCTCGGGGCGCACGACGCGAGCCGCCTCGTCGAACTGCGAAGGGAGCTCGAGGTTCCACGCGAGGTCCGGGCCGAACACGTTGGTGCGCCACTGATCGTGCGCGATCGCCAACGCGGTGTCCTCGTCCTTCGCCCAGGAGAGGTGCACCTGGACGGCGACCGGCTTGCGTTCGCCGCCTCCCTCGCGGAAGGCGTCGATCACGCGGCGCATGACGTCGACCGGCTGCCGCACGGTGATCATGCCGTCGGCCCAGGAGCCGACGACCCTCGCGGTCTCCTCACTGACTGCGGCGCCGAACAAGCGAGGTGGTTCCGTCCGGCAGGCTCCACACGCGAGCCCGATCCACCCGAACGAGGCCCGTCGTGGGTCACCTCTTCGCCTCGTAGGAGCGCGCGGATCACCTCGACGCATTCGAGGAGGCGCGCGTCGCGGTCCGGCTTGGACGGCCACGGTTCCCCGGTGACGTGCTCGTTCAGCGCCTCGCCGGAGCCGAGCGCAGCCCAGAAGCGTCCCGGGAACAACTCGCCCAGCGTCGCGATCGCCTGGGCGGTCACCGCCGGGTGGGAGCGCTGGCCGGGTGCCGTGACCACACCGAAGGGGAGGGATGTCGCCTCCATCGCGGCCCCGAGCCACGACCACGCATGACCCGAGTGGCCCTGCCGCTCGCTCCAGGGCGCGAGGTGGTCGGAGCACATCGCCGCCGTGAAGCCGGCCTCCTCGGCCGTCTTCACGGCGGCGATGAGCCGGGACGGCGGCAGCTGCTCGTGAGATGCGTGGAACCCGACGATCGGCACGTTGGCTCCGTACCCATCCGGAGCCGGCTTCAGTCCGGAGGCTCAGCTCGTCTGCAAACGGAGGAACCCGCTGACGTGATCGGGGAGAACCCTCAAGGAGACACCCGATCCCTCCGCCGCCTGTCGCATCGTCTCCAGGGCCTCGTCGCTGGGCCGCCCGTAGATCTCGAACCCGGCGGGTTCCACGAACTCGTACACGGCGGCGGACCGTTCGTCCGATCCCTCGAAGTGGAGGTCCATGGAATCGGCATCGGGGAAGCAGTGCACGAACGAAACCTCCGTTCCGTCCTCGCCCAGGAACACGAGCCATGCGGCCGTCCGGGGCTTGTCCTCTCGCAGGCTGCGTTCGACCTCTCCCGCGAGTCGCTTCAGCTCGTCGAGCTTGCCCTCCTTGACCTTGAAGTGACTGATGAAGACGACCGGCTCCGACATCTGTCCACCTCCCCGCGCGATCCCGAGGACCCTATCGCGCCTCTCGCAACGGATCTGTGGCGCGGGCCATCTTCCTCCGAGGCGAGACCACCGGACCTTGCGCTCCTAGGCACGAACGGGTACCATGCATCACATGGTACCAACAGGGCAGAACGCGGCGCTCACGGCGCAGCTGCGCAAAGGGGTCCTCGAGTACTGCGTGATGGCCCTTCTCCAGAAGGAAGAGCGCTACGCGTTCGACCTCGTTCGCGAGCTGTCGGATTTGGACGGGATGGTGATCAGCGAGGGCACGATCTACCCGATGTTGGCCCGGATGCGACGGGATGGCTCCGTGGAGACGACGTGGCGAGAATCCTCGTCCGGCCCGCCACGGCGCTACTACCGGCTGAGTCCGGCAGGCCGCAAAGCGCTGCAGGGGTTCAAGAAGGAATGGTCGACCTTCCGCGAGGCGGTCGACAACGTGATGGACGGAGGAGAGAACGATGGCTAAGGGCACGGTCGAGCACTACATGGAGGAATTGGACGGGGAGCTCAGGGATCTGCCGCCGGCTCGGCGACGCGAGCTGCTCCAAGAGATCCGTGAGCACATCGGCAGCGCGTTGGAGGAGGGTCCCGGCGACGGGGAAACGGAGGTGCGCAACGTCCTGGAGAAACTCGGCGACCCAGCCGAGATCGCGGAAGAGGCGCGGCAACGCTTCGGCATCTCGCGCGCGAAACCAGGGTGGCGGGAGATCCTCGCGCTCGTGTTCCTGCCGATCGGAGGCATCATCATCCCGGTGCTCGGATGGATCATCGGAGCGATCCTCCTGGCGACCTCGAACGTCTGGACGGGCCGGGAGAAGGCTGCCGGCCTCCTACTGTTCCCGGGCGGGTTGCTCCCCGCCCTCTCGGTCGGGGTCACAGCCGCCCGGATGTGCGGCGGGTCCACAGAGGTCGGCGGGCGTATCACCGAAACCTGCAGTGGCGCCTCGTACTCCTCACTCGCCTCCGTCATCTTGGCTGTGCTGGTCGTCGTGCCGATCGGCACGACGATCTTCCTCGCGAGGCGGATGAACCGGCGCGCCGCCACGGCGTGAGAGAAGCGCCCGTTTGCCGCGTCGGCCGGCGCGGGCAAGGATGCGGGGGTGCCGACGCCGGAGACCCGCTACGCGAAGACCGCCGACGGGGTCCACATCGCCTATCAAGTGGTGGGCGACGGACCCGTCGACATGGTCTTCGTCATGGGATGGGTCACGAACATCGAGGTGATGTGGGACGACCCCGGCTTCGCTCGGTTCCTGGATCGTCTCGCGGCGTTCTCGCGATTGATCCTGTTCGACAAGCGTGGGGTCGGCCTCTCCGATCGCGTGCCGGAGGATCGGCTCCCCGACATCGAGACCCGGATGGACGACGTGCGCGCCGTGATGGACGCCGTGGGGTCGGAGCGTGCCGTCGTCTTCGGCATCTCTGAGGGCGGTCCGATGTCGATGCTGTTCGCCGCGACGTATCCCGAGCGCACCATCGCCCTCGCCCTGTACGGAACGGCGGCCGATTTCACCGTCCGTGAGCCCGCGTACAAGGGCGACGCCGCCGCCTACCTCGCCCTCATGGAGGAGACGTGGGGGACCCCCGAGTTCGCCCGGGCCGAGATCGCCGGGTGGGGAGCTCCCGGTCACGAGTCCGACGAACGCTTGGTCGACTGGCTCGCGTCCTATATGCGGAAGTCGGCGAGCCCGAGTGCGGCGATCGCCCTCGAGCGCATGAACCGCCAGATCAACGCGACCCACGCCCTCGCGTCGATCCACGTCCCGACACTCGTGGTCGCGAAGGCAGGCGATCTCGACTTCCCGATCGAGCAGGTGCGAGACATGGCGAGCCGGATCGCCGGCGCCAGGATCGTCGAGCTCCCGGGGAGCGAGCACTTCCCGTGGGTCGGCGACCCGGATGCGATCGTCGACGAGGTTGAGCGCTTCGTCGTCGCGCTCGGGGAGGTCGAGGCGGAGCTCGACCGGGCGCTCGCGACCGTCTTGTTCACCGACGTCGCCGGATCCACCGAGAAGGTCGCCGAGCTCGGCGATCGGCGCTGGAAGGAGCTGGTCGAGGAGCACCACCGGCGGGTGCGAGGCCAGCTCGCCCGCTACCGCGGCGTCGAGGTCGACACGGCGGGCGACGGGTTCTTCGCCACGTTCGATGGTCCGGCGCGGGCGGTGCGGTGCGCCCGGTCGATCGTCGACGCGGTCGCCCCGCTGGGCATCGAGGTCCGCGCGGGCGTGCACACCGGCGAGGTCGAGACGATCGACGGCGAAGGTCGGCGGGATGGCCGTCGTGATCGGTGCCCGCGTCGGCGCGTCGGCCGGGCCGTCGGAGGTTCTCGTCTCCCAGACGGTGAAGGACCTGGTCGCGGGAAGCGGACTCACCTTCGAGGACGCTGGCGAGCACGACCTGAAGGGTGTGCCCGATCGATGGCGTCTCTTCCGGGTGACGTCATGACCCGAGCCCCCGAGACACGGTACGCGCGCGCGGCGGACGGGATCCACGTGGGCTACCAGGTGGTGGGCTCCGGTCATGTAGACCTGGTGTTCGTCCCGTACGACTACTCCAACATCGAAGCCGCCTGGGACTTCCCTCCGTTCGTTTCGTTCGTCCGAGGCTTGGCCTCGATCGGCCGAGTGTTGGTCTTCGATCGGCGTGGCAGCGGCACGTCGGACCGTTCGTGGACCGGCGAAGCAGCCACGATCGAAGCGCAGATGGACGACATCCGCGCCGTGATGGACGCAGCGTCGTCCGAGCGGGCGTTCCTGTTCGGGATCGAGAGCGGCGCTTCGCTCTGCTTCACGTTCGCCGCGACACACCCGCATCGCACGTCGGGGGTGATCGTGCAAGCCCCGATGGTGCGTGGAACACCGGCGCCCGACTACCCCGCGAGCTGGAGCAGAGAGATGTACGAGGAGTACTTCGAAAGGATCGAGCATGCGTGGGGCACGGACGAGTTCGTCCGTGAGATCTTCGAGACGCTGTCCCCGTCGCTCCTGCAAGACGAGACCGCCATACGAGAGTACGGGAGACAGCTTCGGCTTTCCGCCAGCCCAGGAGATGCGATCGCCCGCGATCGGGCGGTGATGGAAACCGACGTCCGCCACATCCTCCCGTCCGTCCAGGCTCCGACGCTCGTCCTGCATCGAACGGGCGACCGCCTGACGAAGGTGGAGGAGGGGCGATACACCGCGGAGCACACACCTGGCGCGCGTATCGTGGAACTCCCAGGAGACGACCACTTCTACCCGCTCGACGATCTCGTCCCCCACATCGCGGCGTTCGTCGAGTCGCTCCGCGTCGAGCAGGCGGACTTCGACCGCGTCCTCGCGACGGTGCTGTTCACGGACGTGGTCGATTCCACCGCGCAGGCGGCCGCGCTCGGTGATGCAGGCTGGCGCGATGTGCGTGCTCGTCATGATCAGATCGTGCGCTCGCAGATCGCCCGATACCGCGGACGCGAGATCAAGACGATGGGCGATGGGTTCCTCGCGACGTTCGACGGGCCGGCACGCGGGGTGCGCTGCGCGATGGCGGTCGCCGCGGCGGTTGGTCCTCTCGGGATCGAGATACGGGCGGGATTGCACACGGGCGAGGTCGCGATCGAGGGCGATGACGTTGCTGGTCTCGGCGTGGTGATCGGCGCCCGCGTGGGCGCCCTCGCCGGCCCGTCCGAGGTGCTCGTCTCGCAGACCGTGAAGGATCTCGTCGCGGGGAGCGGGCTCACGTTCGAGGACGCCGGCGAACACGAGCTGAAGGGCGTGCCCGATCGCTGGCGCCTCTACCGCGTGAGCGAGTGATGGCCCGAGCGCTGCGGTAGGACATCGGCGGGAGTTACCCTTCGGCGGTCATGTCTTCCAAGGAGATGCGGGTGCGCTGCCCCAAGTGCGGGGACGAGAACCCGCCCGGCCAGCGGTTCTGCGGTGGATGCGGGAACCCGCTGGCCGCGCTCTGTGCATCCTGCGGTACCTCGAATCCACCGGGCCAGCGGTTCTGCGGAAACTGCGGGGCGACCCTCGGCGAAGCGGCTGCCTCCCCGTCGACCGGCGATCCGGATGCGATCCCCGCGACGCCAACGACCGAACGTCGGCTCGTCTCGGTCCTTTTCGCGGACCTCGTCGGCTTCACGACCCTTTCCGAATCGCGTGACCCGGAAGAGGTCAGGGAGCTCCTGACCCGCTACTTCGAGGAGAGCCGCAGGGTCGTGGAACGCTACGGCGGGGTCGTCGAGAAGTTCATCGGCGACGCCGTGATGGCCCTGTGGGGCTCCCCGGTCGCGCACGAGGACGACGCGGAGCGTGCCGTCCGCGCCGCCCTCGAGCTCACCGCCCTGGTCAAGGACATGGGCGCCGATGTCGGCGCGCCCGATCTGCGTGCGCGGGCCGGGGTTCTGACGGGGGAGGCCGCCGTGAACCTCGGAGCCCAGAACCAAGGCATGGTCGCCGGCGACCTCGTGAACACCGCCTCGCGGATCCAGTCGGTCGCGACGCCCGGCACCGTCTTCGTCGGCGAATCCACGATGCGCACGACCGATACCGTGATCTCCTACGAGCCGGCCGGCCCGTTCGAGCTCAAAGGCAAGGAAGCCGCGATCGATCTCTGGCGGGCCGAGCGGGTCGTCGGACTCCGCGGGCTCGGGAGGATGACCGCGATCGAGCCGCCCTTCACAGGCCGCGATCGCGAGCTGCGACTGATCAAGGATCTGCTCCACGATTCCGCGGATCACGGGAAGGTCCACATGGTCTCCGTGCAGGGGGTCGCCGGGATCGGGAAGTCCCGGCTGGTCTGGGAGCTGAACAAATACGTCGACGGGCTCGTCACCGATATGTGGTGGCACCAGGGGCGCTGCCTGGCCTACGGCGAGGGTGTCGCGTTCTGGGCGCTCGCCGAGATGATCCGGGGGCGGGCGGGGATCGCCGAGGACGAGGAGTCGTCCGCGGCATCCGCGAAGCTCGCGAAGGCGATCGAGGAGCACATCCCCGACGCCGACGAGCGCCGATTCGTTCGGCCGCGGCTCGGGCACCTGCTCGGACTCGAAGAAGGAGGCGTCGGCGACCAGGAGAACCTGTTCGCGGCCTGCCGGATCTTCTTCGAGCGGATCGCCGATCGGGGACCGTCGATCATGGTGTTCGAGGACATCCATTGGGCCGACAGCGCGCTGCTCGACTTCATCGAGTATCTCGTGGAGTGGTCGCGCGACCGCCCGATCTTCGTGCTCACGCTCGCGCGGCCGGAGCTCGCCGAGCGCCGGCCGAACTGGGGCGCCGGCACTCGCAACTTCACCTCGATCTTCCTCGAGCCGCTCGACAGCGACCAGATGGGCTCCCTGCTCAGCGACCCGATCCCAGGGCTGCCTCGACGACGTCCGGCAGCGCATCCTCGAGCGCGCCGAGGGCATCCCGTTCTACGCGGTGGAGACCGTGCGGATGCTGATCGACCGCGGGATCCTGGTCCGCGAGAACGGCGCCTTCCGTCTGGAGGGGTCGGTCGAGACGCTCGAGGTCCCCGAGTCCCTCCAGGCGTTGATCGCCGCGCGGCTGGACGGCCTGGAGCCTGCGGAGCGCAGGCTCCTCCAGGACGCGTCCGTCCTCGGCCGCACGTTCACGCTCCAGGGACTGTGCGCGATCACGGGACTCCCGGCGGCCGACGTCACCTCGTTGCTCGGTTCGCTCGTCCGCAAGGAGGTGCTCTCGATCTCCATCGACCCGCTGCTGTCGGACCGCGGCCAGTACGGCTTCCTTCAGGACCTGGTGAAGAAGGTTGCCTACGACACGATGTCGAAGCACGAGCGCAAGGCGCGGCACCTCGGGGCGGCCGCGTACCTCCGCTCGGCGGTCGACGAGGACGAGATCGTCGAGGTCGTCGCCTCGCATCTCCTCGACGCCTACCGCTCCGCGCCGGAGGCGGAGGACGCAGAGCTGATCCGCGTCGAGGCGCTGGAGATGGTGCGGAAGGCGAGCGAACGCGCGGCGTCACTCGGCGCCAGCGAGGAGGCGCAGCGGTACGCCGAACGCGCGATCGAGCTGACGGACGCCCCGCTCGCCGTCGCCGAGCTCCACGAACGCGCCGGGATGATGGCGTGGGTCCGTGTCGACGTCGACAGCGCCACCGAGCACTTCCATCGGGCGATCGAGCTCTTCGAGTCGGAGGGCGCGACCCACCCGGTCGCCCGGGTCTCCGCCCGGCTCGGCGAGGTGGTCTGGTCGCAGGGGCGGGGGATCGATGCCCTCGAGTCGATGGCGGCGTCCTATCGGGTGCTCGCCGACGAGGAGCCCGATGCCGACCTCGCCCAGCTGGCCGCTCAGCTCGGCCGGTTCACGTTCTTCAACGGCGAGACCGAGCGAGCGATGGAGTGGATCGAACGGTCCCTCGAGATCGCGGAGGCGCTCAACCTCCAGGAGATCCTCTCGGACGCGCTCAACACGAAGGCACTGGTCATGCTGACGTTCGGCCGAGCGAGCGAAGCGACGGGGCTGATGCGCCACGCGCTGGCGATCGCGCTCGAGCATGACAAGCCGACGGCCGCCCAGCGCGCCTACAACAACCTCGCCGACCTTTCCGACTACGACGACCGCTACCCCGAGGCAGAGAGGATGGTCGGTGAAGGGTTGTCCCTCTCGCGACGCGTCGGCAACTGGTACTGGGAGTCGTCGCTCCTGGGGCACGTCTACCCGAAGTACGCCCTGGGGCGATGGGACGACCTGATGGCCTCGCTCGACGAGATCCCTCCGGACGAATACGCGCGGTCCCGGATCGCGTTCACCCAGGGATACGTGGCGTTCGGGACGGCGGTCGAGGTGCACCGGGGCGATCTGGAGGCAGCGGCCAGTCGACTCGAGCGCTTCGACAACCTCCAGACGTCCGCGGACGTGCAGGAGGTGACGGAGTACGCATGTGGAGGGGCGACCCTGCGGCTGGCGCAGGGTGACCTGAAGGAAGCTCTCCGGCTGGCGGAGGTCGCGCTCGATGGCAGGGAGGCGCTCTCGTTGTCGCACTCGTGCGTCAAGGAGGGCGTCATCACCGGGCTCGAGGCGGCGCTCGCGCTCGGCGATCAGGAGAAGGTCGAAGAGATCCTGGCGATGATCCGGACCGACCCGAACGGTCGGAGGATGTCGTTCTTCCAGGCGCACGGGGCGAGGCTCGAGGCTCGGTCCGCCGACGCCGCCGACGACGGCGTCGAGCGACTGTACCGGTCGGCGATCGGGTCGTTCCGAGAGATCGGGTTCCCGTTCTGGTTGGCGGTGTCGCTCGTCGAGTACGGCGAGTGGCTCGAGGCGCGGGGCCGTGGACCCGACGTCGCCCCCCTCGTACTGGAGGCTCGCTCGATCTTCGAGGGCCTTGAGGCCAAGCCTTGGCTCGATCGCGCCGACCGGATCACCCGGGGCTCTCCCGTCTCTTCCTGAACTCCCCGAAGACCTCGGTTCAGCGTTGGGATGGATCCGGTTGACACTGTGACGCCGCTCACGGCGCGGAACCGAAGCATATGCTAGACCATATGCTATGATCGCCACCGTGGCCAGGAAACAGGTCCTCGTCCAGCTCGACGACCGGATCGTCGAGCGGCTCGACCGGCTCACCGATCCGATGGACGCGAGCCGAAGTGACCTGATCCGACGCGCCGTCAACCTCTGGCTGGACGCTCTCGCTGAGGCCGAGGCCGACGTTCGATACGCCGAGGCCTATCGGCGCATCCCAGACGATCTCGAGGAGAACGCGGCCTGGGAGGCGCTCGGTCTCGAAACCTGGCCAGAGTGGTGAGCCCGTCGGAGTTGCGACGGGGGGACCTGTACTGGGCCCGACTTCCGGAGCCGCGCGGCCGGCGCCCCGTCGTGATCGTGAGTCGCACGAGGGCCGCGCAGGTCCGACCCGTCGTCACCATCGCACCGGTCACGAGGACGATCAGGGGGATCGAGAGCGAGCTCCCGCTGGGACCGGATGACGGCCTGCGGACCCGATGCGTGGCGAACTGCGACAACCTCGAGACGGTCTCGAAAGGAAGATTGACCAAGCGGATCGGGTCGCTCGATTCGACCAAACTCGTTGCGCTCGACGACGCGCTCCGCTTCGCCCTCGGCATCCGCACCTGACCCGTCTCGACCCATCCAGCGATTGGTAGCGAAACCCGATACGCCGGCCGATCTCCTTGCCATAACTCCGCTCCTGTCGCACCATGTCGGCACGAGAGAGAGGAGGTGGTCCTACTGCATAGACAGCTGGAGACCCTCGAGGTGATTGGCTGCTGAGGCCGTCCCTCCGGGCCGGGGCCGACCGCCCCGCCCGCTCTGCCGGATGGCCGGCAGAATCCAACCAACTCACCGACCTCGCGGGTTCGGACCTGGTCTACCCGACGAAACCTCGTCAGAGGCCGAAGCACTCGTGAGGTGAGTGATATGCGACAGGCCGGGCTCCTTCGGAGCCCGGCCTGTTCGTTCGGTGGCGCACGTTCCGCCTTGCGCGCAGAGCGAGCAGACCCGGAGGATGCCTCCATCGCTCTTGGGGTGGTGACGTGAGATGGATCCGCCGGATACCCAGTACGCACGTGCTCCCGACGGCACGTACCTCGCCTATCAGGTGGTTGGGGATGGCCCCGTCGATGTCCTCGACCAGGTCGATTGGCCGGGGAACCTGGACATGCAGTGGGAGGACCCGGACAGCGAGCTCTGGTACCAGGAGCTGGCCTCGTTCTCCCGGCTGATCGTGCACGACCGACGCGGGATCGGACTCTCGAGCCGGAACGTCGCCCTGCCCAATCTGGAGACTCGCGTCGCGGATACCCTCACCGTGCTCGACGCCGTGGGGTCGGATCGTCCCGTCCTCTCGGGCACCTTCGAGGCGGGGGCGCCGAACGCCCTCCTCGCGGCGACGAGACCGGATCGCGTCCGGGCGTTGGTGTGGGTCGAGCCCGTACCCCGGTTCGGCTGGGCGCCCGACTACCCGTGGGGCCGATCGGAGTCGGAACGGCAGGAGGAGCTCGAGGACATCGAGGGATGGGGAACGTTGGCCTACGGGCAAGCGTTCGTCGCGAAGTGGAGCAGACCAGGGAGCGATCCGGAGGCCGTGGCCAGGGCGATGGCGAGGGCCAGTCGCAACGCGTGCACGCCCGACGTCGCCCGTGCACTCAACGAGATGTGGTTCGAAACCGACGTCCGGGAGGTCCTCCCTGCGGTGAAGGTGCCAACCTTGATCGTGGCAGGGGCCGACGATCCGAATGACTCCGAGCGTGCGCAGTACGTCGCGTCCCTGATCCCCGGCGCCGAGATCAGGCTACTGCCAGGATCCATCTTCTCCGATGAGAATGAACGCGCGGCCGCGGACGCGGTGCGCGATTTCATCGGGGTCGACCGGCCGGCGATCGAGCTCGACACCGTCCTCGCCACCGTGCTCTTCACCGACATCGTCGGATCCACCGAGCGGCAGGCGAGGGTCGGCGATCACGCCTGGAAAGATCTGGTGCAGCGCCATCACGTCGTCGTCCGCGGCGCCCTTCAGCGCTGGCGCGGGGTCGAGCTCGACACCGCGGGCGACGGCTTCTACGCGACTTTCGACGGGCCGGCCCGTGCGATCCGTTGCGGCCTGGAGATCGCGGAGCGGGTGCGCGACCTGGGACTCGAGATCCGAGCGGGGATCCACACGGGGGAGTGCGAGCGGGTCGACGGCAAGCTGGCCGGCCTGACGGTCTCGATCGGCGCCCGAGTCGCCTCGCTGGCGGATCCCTCCCGCGTGCTGGTTTCACAGACCGTGAAGGACCTCGTCGCGGGTTCGGGGTTCGCGTTCGAGGACGCCGGGGACCACGAGCTGAGAGGCGTTCCCGACCGCTGGCGCGTCTACCGCGCGACTTCCTGAGGGGTCGCCGATCAGGAGGGCCAGTCGGGCTTCTTCGACTCCTTGCCCAGCAGGTCGTCGAGCGAGGGCTTGCCCTTGCTCTCGGCCTTCGCGATCGCTTCTCCCAGCCGGTCCGGCGGTGCGTCGTCCGCCGCCTCGAGCATCTCTTCGAGCGACTTCCCCGCGCTGCCCTTCAGCCGGATGCGGAGCGCGGCGAGTACCGCCTCGTGCGGTTCGGACAGCCCTTTGGCCACCTTGATCTCGGTGAGCGCCGCCTCCGCTCTGGCCAGGAGACCCTCGTCGTCCACGGGGACAGTCTGCCACGGCGGGTTCGACGGGATGCACGGCGCCGCCATCGGAGGTTGCTGTTTGAAGCTGCCCGGACGCACAGTAGAGAGGTGCGGTACCGCAGGATGCCCACGCTCGATCCGCTGGAACGTCTGGAGCGGGTCCAGCGCGTCAGCGATACCGCCCTCTCCCACCTCTCCGTCGACGACCTGCTGAACGAACTGCTCGAACGGGTGCGCGAGATCCTCGCTGTCGACACGGCTGCCGTGCTCCTGCTGGATGAGGCACGGAACGAGCTCGTGGCCCGAGCCGCCAAGGGCATCGAGGAGGAGGTGGAACTCGGTGTCCGCATCCCCGTAGGGAAAGGGTTCGCGGGGCGCATCGCGGCCGAGCGGAAGCCGGTCGCCCTCCACAAGGTCGATCACAGCACCGTCCTGAACCCGATCCTGTTCCAGAAGGGGATCAAGTCCCTCCTCGGCGTGCCCCTGCTCGCGCACGGCGACGTCGTCGGCGTGATGCATATCGGGACGAAGACGCGCCGGCGCTTCACGAAGGACGAAACCGAGCTCCTCCAGCTCGTCGCCGACCGGGTGGCGCTCGCGCTCCGCGTTCGCCTCTCGGACCGTTCCCGCGTCGTGATCGAGGCGTTCCAGCGGACGTTCCTCCCGGAGGTCCTCCCGTTCCTGCCGGGACTGCGGTTCGCGACTCGGTACCTGCCCGCGGCCACCGCGGTCGGCGTGGGCGGCGACTGGTTCGACACGTTCGTCCGGCCCGAGGGCGACATCGTCCTGGTCATCGGCGATGTGGCCGGCCACGGCCTGCCGGCGGCGTCGCTGATGGGGAAGATGCGGAACGCTCTCCGCGCGCAGGCGCTGATGGGCGGGACGGCCCTCGACATCATCCTGCGGGCCGATGAGTTCCACCGTCACTTCGGCGAGGGTGAGCTGGTGACGCTCCTGATCGGCGTGCTCGCGCCCGACCTGAGCACGTTCCGGTACGTCTCGGCCGGCCATCCGCCACCCCTCGTCGTCGGCCCGGACGGCGCCGCGTTCGCCACCGACCACGGCGCGAACCCCCCGCTCGGCCTGCCGCAGCAGCCCTCGTTCGTCGAGGAGGAGGTGGCCATGCTCCCGGGAACCTCGGTCCTCCTGTACACGGACGGGCTGATCGAGCGACGGGACGAATCGCTGGACCTCGGGCTCGAGCGCCTCCGCTCGACGGCGGAGCGGGTCGTGAACGGAACGTCCCCCAACGATGCGATCACCGATCTGCTGGCGCGTGTGATCGAGGGACCGCGACCGACGGACGACGTCGCCCTGATGCTGCTGCAGCGCGATGCGACCGCCGCGACCGAGCTCGAGTTCGCGGTCGAGGCCCGCGCCCGCTCGCTCCTCATGATCCGCCGTGCGCTCGCGCGCTGGCTCGAGGATCTCGACGTGCCGCGTCCGGTCGCGACCGAGATCGTCATGGGCGTGCACGAGGCCGCCGCGAACGTCGTCGAGCACGCGTACGGACCCGCAGGCGGTACCATCACGATCACGGCGAAACGCGATGGGGATGACGTCGAGGTGCTTGATCCGCGACTCCGGAACGTGGCGAGGATCCTCCAGAGGCGACCGTGGGAACGGACTTCGACTGATGCGAGGACTGATGGACGACGTGCTGGTCGATACCTCCGCGGACGGGACGGTCGTGCAGCTGCGGCGAGGGACGGTGGCGTAGCCGTGCCGATGGCCGAGGTCCGGTTCGAGCGGGAGGACGAGACCGTCGTCGCGATCATCACCGGGGAGGTCGACATGTCGAACACGGCCACGGTCCGGCAGCAGATCGCCGAGTCCGTCACGCCGGACGACGAGGCTCTGATCGTCGATCTGTCCGAGCTGTCGTTCATCGACAGCGCCGGCCTGCACTCGCTGATCGAGCTGGGCACCGTGCTCGACGAGCGGCGGCAGCAGCTCCGGCTGTGCCTCCCACCGGGCAGCACGATCCGGCGTGCGATCGAGATCATCGGGTTGCCGCACGCCGTCTCCGTCTACTCCGACCGGAGCGAGGCGATGGAAGCCGTCCGCGCATCCGCGGTGGAATCCCGGCCGATCGGTCCCACCGAGAACGCCTGAGGAATAGGTAGTTCTCTTCTCCTCGACCGCCGGTTGTCTTTCACGGAACCTTCACGCCCGCACCCCTGGTGCGTCCTACAGCCGGTGGGGTACGGTCGGCTTCGTTCCGTTACCCCCTGGGAGGCCGTCCGTGTCGGTGAGCAACGCCCCTGTCCCGATCGCGACCGCGGCCGAGCAGGCCGGCGTCGACGTCGCGCAGATCCACCGCTGGGCCGAAGTCGGCGGCCTTCAGCTCCAAGGACGCGGGGGCAAGGAGTTCGTCCGGATGGATCAGGTGCTGGCACTGTCGGCCGCGTCGAGACGCCGCGATCCCAGCACGAACCGAGGGGCCCTGCGCGCGCGCCTCGCCGACGCTCGGATCGAGAACCCGAGCGTCGCCGGCCTCCAGCAAGCATCGCGCGACCGCAACACCGGCCACCCGTAGCATCGGACGCTCACTGCCGGGCAGATCCGTGGCAGGACGTCGAGTAGGTTGAAGAACGTGACGGGTGTTGGCCGGCTGAGCGGAGTCGCCCTGGAATGCAGCGATCCCGCCGCGCTCGCGGAGTTCTACAGCCGGCTTACGGGGTTGCCTGTGGTCTACGCCGGTGCCGACTGGTACTCGGTGGGCGAGAGCGAGACGGCAGGCTTCCACCTCTCGTTCCAGCGAGCGCCCGGCCATCGGCCGCCGACGTGGCCGGATCCGGCATCGTCCATGCAGCTTCACCTTCATTTCCGGGTGGACGACATCGACGCGGCCGAGCGAGCCGTGCTCGCTCTGGGTGGGACGAAGTTCGACGATCAGCCGGGGCCTGACCATTCGCGGGTCTTCGCCGACCCGGCAGGTCATCCGTTCTGTCTCGTGCCGACGCGCGAACGCGCCTAGACCGTTCGTGGGTGGAACGACGACGGTCGCCCGTGGCTCCCCGACACGCGCGCCGCCTCGCGCGAGTCAGGGAGCCGACGAGCGATCGTCATCCGACTAACAGGGACCCGGGATGATCTCCCCGCCGGAGCCGTTGTGGAGGCCCGGTGCCGCCCGACCGAAGCCGGCCGAGACGTGCAGGTTGTTGTGGAACTGGTTGAACGCTTGCTGCTGGCTCGGGTTGTCGCACACTCGCGGTCCGACTTCGACCTGCTGGCCACCCGACATCGTGATGTAGTGCCGGTGCGCGGGCACGTTGTTCAGGTCCGGATCGGCTCCGGCGCTTGCGGCACCGAGCACGATGAGCACGATCCCGGTGATCACGACCGATGCGCGGATCTTCATCCACCACCCCCTATCTGCTGTAAGCCTTTTACCCGAGAGCCGTCGAACACGCAAATCGGCGCGGCGCGCTTGGGGCTCGGTTGACCGGCCGACCGATGGTTAGCCTCTGGAGCCCATGACCCAGACGGCGGGGACCCAGGTTCCACCTCCGTGGCGCGAGGTCTTCCAGGGCGCCCGCGGCCGTCTCACGGCCGGGCTGCTGATCCTCGAGGCGCTCGTCGCGGTCGAGATCCTGATCGTGGCGGCGATCCTGCCCGAGGTGCAACGTGATCTCCAGGGGTTGCAGCTCTACGGATGGAACTTCTCCGCGCTCACGCTCGCGTCGTTGGGCACCGTGCCGATCGCGGGGAAGTTGACCGACCGCCTCGGTCCGCGCTCGGTCCTCGGCGCCGCGATCGTGATCTACGCCGCCGGGCTCCTCCTCGCGGCGACGGCACCGACGATGCTCGTGCTGGTGATCGCGCGGTTCGTGCAGGGCATCGGCGGCGGCGGCCTCTACGTCGTCTCGATCGCGACCGTCGCGAAGACCTACCCCGAGCGGATCCGGCCCCGCGTGATGGCCCTGCTCGCCTCGATGTGGATCGTCCCCGGACTGCTGGGGCCGCCCGCCGGCGCGCTGCTCGCGGAGACGGTCGGATGGCGGTGGGCGTTCGTGGCGCCGCTGCCGTTGATCGTGTTCGCGGTCGCCCTGGTGATGCCTTCGCTTCGAGGCATCCGCGTGAGCGAAGACGCGACACGGTTGCCGGTGATCGCGTCGCTCCTGCTGATGGTCGGCGCGGGCATCCTGCTCGCCGGGCTCACGGACCGCTCGGCGTGGAGCATCCCACTGGTGGTCGTCGGGCTCGCCGTGACGATCCCCACGCTCCGGAAGATCACGCCGCCGGGCACGCTGACCGCCCGGCGTGGCCTGCCGGCGGCGTCGGCGGCCGCTTTCCTCGCATCGGCGGCGTTCTTCGCGACCGACGGCTTCATCACGCTGATGCTCACGGAGGCGCGAGGGCTCTCGCTCGGCGTGGCAAGCATCGTGCTCACGGCCTCGGCACTCGCCTGGGCCGCGGGTTCCTGGTGGCAGTCGAGGGTGATCGGGCGCCTCGGGGCGCGCCGTCTGACGGCGTTCGGCGCGATGCTGATCGGGACCGGTGCCAGCCTTGTCGCGATCGGTGTCCTGGATGTCCCTGTGGCCGTCCCGTACGTCGGCTGGGCGATCGGGAGCGTCGGTATGGGCATCGTCTGGCCGACGATCCCGCTGTCGGTGATGACCGAGGTCGAGGAGGGACGGGAGGCCGGCGAGCTCTCCTCGACGATCCTGATGGACTACCTCGGGGTCGGGATCGGAGCGGGTCTCGGGGGGGCGAGCGTCGCGCTCGCGGACGCCGGGACCATCTCGATCGAGGCGGGACTGGCGGGCGCGTTCGGGGTCGGGATCGTGGCGGCGGCGCTTCTGGCGCTGGTCGCCCGGCGTCTCCCGGACGCGCGCGTGTCGTAGATGGCCCGGTGGCGTCCCTCGCGGTCTTGCCAGTATTGGTCGTCGTCCTCCCACCCCGCGTCCTCGAGCGGCAGGTCGGGCACGGTGGTCGCCTCGAGGCGGAACCTCTCGCGGAGCCCCCAGCCGTCCACGAAAGGTTCCAGGAGGCGGGCTGCGTCCGTCATGGCTCGCGCATCGTGCGAGGGTTGCACCGCGAGGCGTGGCTGAGCAGGATGCAGCTGTGATCGGTACTCCGGAGCTCCGGTATGCGATGAACGGGCCGTGGAGGCTCGCCTACCAAGAGCTCGGCGACGGACCGGACCTGATCTATCTACCGGGTTGGCTGAGCAACGTTGAGGGCAACTGGTTGGCGCCGGACCACGCCCGCTTCATCGAAGGGCTCGCGTCGTTCGCGCGGACGATCGTCGTGGACCGACGCGGTCTCGGCTGCTCGGACCGCCTGCCACCTGGCGAGGCGATCACGCTCGAGGAGACCGCAAAGGACCTGCGTTTCGTCGCGCGAGCCGCCCAGAGCTCCCGGGCTGCCGTCTTCGGGGTGCAGGAAAGCGGCTTCTTCGCGATCCTCGCGGCGGCGTCCCAGCCGGAGCGTTTCACCAAGCTGATCCTCTTCGGCGCCGCCCACACGTATCAGCGAACGGACGAGACGCCGTGGCAATGGTCGGACGAACGCTTCGAGGACACCGTGGCGGCGTTCAGTGGTCCGGCCCTGACCGAGGTGGCCGCCGGGTACATCCGAAGCGCGCTCCCGTCCTACGCGGGCGACCCGGTCGCGGTCCGTCGGATCGTGACGCAGCTGGCGCTCACCCGGAGCCCGAGCTCCGCCCTCGCCGAGGCGGAGATGCTCCGCCAGATCAACCTCGGTGATCTGCTGCCGACGATCGCCGTCCCGACGCTCGTCCTCCATCGCACCGAGGACCCCTTCGAGCCGATCGAGAGCGGCCGGTACCTGGCCGAGCACATACGCGGAGCGACGCTCGTCGAGCTGCAGGGGCGGGACACCCTTCCGTGGGTGGGGGAGTCCGAGGCCGTGATCGACGAGATCCGGCGGTTCCTCGTCGGCGAGGATGTGACGGGGGCGCGGGTGCCCTCGGCGCGCTCCCTCGCTACGGTGCTGTTCACGGACGTCGTCGGCTCGACTGAGCACGTGGCGAAGCTCGGCGACCTGGGTTACCGACAGATCCTAGAGCGCCACCACCGAGCGGTTCGCGCGGAGCTGCGTCGGCACGGTGGCATCGAGGTCGATACCGCCGGCGATGGGTTCTTCGCGACGTTCGAGGGCCCGGCGCGCGCGATCGAGTGCGCGCTCGCGATCTGCGAGGCCGTCCGACCGCTCGGCATCGAGGTGCGCGCCGGCGTCCACACCGGTGAGGTCGAGTTGATCGACGGCAAGGTCGGCGGGCTCGGCGTGCATATCGGGTCGCGCGTGAGCGCGGCCGCCGGTCCGTCGGAGGTGTTGGTCTCGTCGACGGTGAAGGATCTGGTCGCCGGGAGCGGGCTCGTCCTCGAGGACGCCGGGGAGCACGAGCTCAAGGGCGTGCCCGACCGCTGGCGCGTCTACCGCGTCGCGACCACCGGTGGCGGAGCCTGAGCTCCGGGCGGCGCCGGACCCACGCCGACCTGAGTTCAGAGATCGAGCGACGGGATCCCGTTGGTGCCGAGGATCTGCGAGATCTCGCCGCCGTGGTGGAGGTCGTGCTCGATCAGGTGCCAGACGACCCACGCCCGGGTGAATTTCTGCACCTCGCCGTTCCGGCGGGTGCGCGAGAACTCCGTCTCGAGGTCCTCGACCGTCCATCGGCGGAGGCAGTCCTCGATCATCGTCCACGTCCGCTCGAACGCGTCGGTCAGCTCGCTCGCCGTTCGCGGATGGTTCTCGTCGTCCTCCCACCCCGCGTCCTCGAGTGCAAGGTCCGGCACGGTCGTCGACTCCACGGCGAACATGTGGCCGACGACCTCGTCGCCCTCGCCGAGGACGTCGTGGAACCAGTACGCCCGCGAGCCCGCCATGTGGGCGGCGAGCTGCCACACCGCCCACTGGAACGGCGCCGTCCGCGAGGAGAGCTGCTCGGCGTCGAGCGGCCGGATCGCGCCCAGGAGCAGCCGCTGGTACTCGGCCCAGCCGTCCACGAAGGGCTCCAGGATCCGGGCTGCGTCGCTCATGATCGGGCATCGTACGAGGCCCGGTGTTGTCACGGGCCCTTGCGCATCGGGACGGACGGTCGGACGATGCAGCCGTGGACCTGCCGGACATCCATTACGCGCGAACGCCCGACGGCGTGTACCTCGCCTACCAGACCACCGGCGAAGGCTCGGTCGACGTCCTCGACCAGGTGGATTGGCCCGGCAACCTCGATGTCGCGTGGGAGCACGACGGCGAGAGCTGGTACCTGGAGCTCGCCTCTTTCTCCCGACTGATCCTGCACGACCGCCGGGGGATCGGTCTCTCCAGTCGGAACGTCCCACTTCCCAATCTCGAGACCAGGGTGGCCGACACGCTCACCGTGCTCGACGACGTCGGATGTGAGCGCGCCGTGCTGACAGGTGCCTACGAGGCCGGCGCTGCGAACGCGCTGCTCGCGGCGACGAGGCCCGACCGCGTTCGCGCGATGGCCTGGTGCGAGCCCACCCCCCGGTTCCGCTGGGCGGAGGACTACCCGTGGGGTCAGTCGGAGGAGGAATTCCAGCAGGAGCTCCAGGACCTCGAGGGCTGGGGCACGCTCGCCTACGGTCAGGCGTTCTACTCGATGTACGGGGCGGACCACGCCGACCCGGACAAGGTCGCCCGGTACGTGACGAAGGGGAGCCGCAACGCGTGCACGCCGGACGTCGCCAGGGCGCTCGCCGAGATCTGGGCTGAGACCGACATCCGCGACGTGCTCCCCGCGATCAAGGTCCCGACCCTCATCATGTCCGGTTCCGGCGACCAAGCGGAACGAGCCGCGTACGTCGCGTCGCTGATCCCGGGCGCCGAGACCCTGGTCCTGCCGGGGACGATCTTCTCCGAGGAGAACCTTCGCGCGATGGCGGAGGCGGTCCGCCGGTTCGTCGGCGCCGAGCGACCGCCCCCGGAGCTCGACACGGTGCTGTCGACGGTGATGTTCACCGACATCGTCGGATCGACCGAGCGGCAGGCCGCGATCGGCGATCACGCGTGGACGCAGATCCTGCAGCGCCATCACGCTGTCGTTCGAGCTGCTCTCAGTCGGTGGCACGGCGTCGAGCTGGACACGGCGGGGGATGGGTTCTACGCGACCTTCGACGGTCCGGCTCGAGCGATCCGGTGCGGCCTCGAGGTCGCCGAGCGGGTGCGCGAGCTCGGCCTTCGAGATCCGCGCGGGGGTTCACACGGGAGAGTGCGAACTGGTCGACGGCAAGCTCGCGGGCCTCACGGTCTCGATCGGAGCTCGCGTTGCGGCGCTGGGACGTGCCTCCGAGGTGCTCGTCTCCCAGACCGTGAAGGACCTGGTCGCAGGGTCGGGGTTCGTGTTCGAGGACGCGGGCGAGCATGAGCTGAAAGGCGTCCCCGACCGCTGGCGCCTCTACCGCGTCACGAGCTGATGCGCAGGTACCGGGGGTTCATGGCGGACAGCGCCCGATGGGAGCGCTTCGCGTTCCGGCCCGACGACGTGATCATCTCGACGCCGTCGAAGTGCGGCACGACGTGGATGCAGAACATCGTCGGGATGCTGCTCCTCGACCGGACCGATCTCGGGGCATCGATCAGCTCGCTGTCGCCCTGGCTCGACATGCTGATCCGAACCGACGATGAGGTGTTTCAGCTGCTCGAGCGCCAGCGACACCGTCGGTTCATCAAGACGCACACGCCGCTGGACGGGGTTCCGCGCCTCCCGTCGGTCACCTACCTCACGGTGATCCGTCATCCCCTCGATGTCGCGATGTCCAACCTCGATCACTCGGACAACGAACGCTTCGACCGATTGGTGGAGCTTCGGACCGCCGCGGTGGGCTCCGAAGCGCCCCCCGGCGGAACCCTCGACGATGCTCCCGAGGAACCGCATGCGTACCTTCGATGGTTCATCGACAACGATGTGGAACCCACCGGCAGCGGCCCCTACGGGCTCGCCGACTACTCCAACCAGGCCCTCTCGTACTGGAACGCCCGTCGGGAGTCCAACGTGCATCTGTTCCACTACGCGGATCTGTGGGCGGATCGCGATCGGGAGATGTGGGAGGTCGCTGCCGCGCTGGGCGTCGACGTGGACGAAGAGCGATGGCCGTCGTTCGTCGAGGCGGCCGGCATCGACTCGATGCGAGCGCGCGCAGGAGACACGGCTCCTGAGGTCGCCGCCGGGATCTGGCGGTCGCCCGAACGGTTCTTCCGTGTGGGTGGCACTCGGGACTGGGCGTCGCTCCTCGACGACCGCGATATCACGCACTTCCACGAGCGGCTGCGGGACCTCGCAGGCGATGCGACCGATTGGGTGCTTCGAGGCCGGGTCGCCCTCGAGGAGAACGCCTAGTCGGTCGATCGCGGTCGGTCGAGGGCAGAGATGTGGCAGGTTTTCAGGCTTGCCATCTCATCGGATGGATGCCACACTGCCGAGATATGGCACGAACCGCGCTCCCGGTACGACTCGGCCCTCAGGGCCGTCTCGTCGTGCCGGTGGAGCTCCGGAGGCAGCTCAACCTCGAGGAAGGCGCCGAGCTCGCGATCCGGTCGGACGGGCGACGCCTGATCCTCGAACCGAGGAGCGAGGTTCTGAGGCGCCTCCGACGGAGGTTCGCCGACGTCGACGAAGTGAGCCTCGCCGACGAGCTGGCCGCCGACCGAACCGAGGAGGCACGTCGGGAGACAGTGGAGTGAAGGAGGACCGAGTGGTCGTCCTCGACGCGTCCGCCGTTCTCGCGCTCCTTCAGGAGGAGCCGGGAGCGGACGAGGTGGAAGGTCACCTCGACGCCGCCCTGATGTCGACCGTGAACCTCTCCGAGGTGATCCAGAAGGCGGAACAACACGGGGTGAACACCGAAGGGCTCGAGTACGACCTGGAGGCGCTCGGGATCGAGTTCCGCGACTACGACGTCGCGATGGCCCGGCCAACCGCCGAGCTCTGGATGAAGGGAAGCGCGCTCTCGCTCGGCGACCGTGCCTGCCTCGCCTTGGCGATCGCAGGGGCGATGCCGGCGGTCACGACCGACGGTCGATGGGCGAAGCTGAAGCTCGCCATCGACGTGCGGGTCGTTCGGTAGGCCTCGCTCGGCCGGAGGTGGGGCGGTCCCCGTCGGGGACCGCCCCACCGACATGGACCTCAGGTGGCGATCAGGCCGGCGTATCCGGTCGCCAGACCGGAGACGCCACCGATCCCGGTGAGTGCCCCGCTCGACGCGTTCACCGAGAACCCGGTGATCGCGCCCGAGCCGCTGCTCAGCACGTAGAGGAACCCGTCGCCGTCGGTGAAGTCGAGGTCGACCGCGCCCGGCGCCGTCGTCCCCGCGACCCCCGCGACGAGGCTCAACGAGCCGTTCGCACCGATCCCGTACTGGCTCACGTTCGCCGTCGCGGCGTTCGCCGTGTAGGCGAAGTCGCCGTCCGACGACACCACGAGCCAGCACGCGGCGCCCTGGCCGTTCGAGAGCGACGACGTGATCGGGTCGATCGTCCCGTTGGCCGCCACGTCGTAGGAGGATGCCGAGCTCGTCGGCGCCTCGGAGACGTAGAGCCGGCCGTCCGGACCGAACTCGAACCCGAACGGCGTGGCGCCCTCGGAGTGCTGCGGCCTTCACGCGACGCGGACGATCGTCCGCACGGAGCACGAACGTGTCGATCGTCTGGGTCGCCTTCTCCGTCACGGCGAGGATCCTGCCGTTCGGACTGAACGCCACCTGGGCCGCGCCGACGCCCGAGCCGGACAGGACGCGACGCGAACTCGCGCAGCCTCCCGAGCTCGCCCTCGCTGGTGATGCGGACACCCTTGATCGTGTCGGCGCCCTGGTTCACCACGTAGACGAGCGAGCCGTGCACGTCGACGCTCACGGGACGGTCGCCCACCCGCTGCTTGTCGGCCAGCTCGAGGCCTCCGGACGTGATGTCGAAGATCGACACGTTGTCGCTGCCGGCGTTGACGGCGAGCAGGTGATCGCCGTCGGCCGTGATCGCCAACGAGGCCTGGCTGCCGAGGCCGGCCGAGGTGCCGCGGCCGCCGGTGGAGACGGTTTCCTCGTAGGTGAGCGATCCGTTCGCGGCGCGCGCGAACGAGACCACCGCGTTGCCGGCCGCCGAGTTCGTCTGAACGTAGACGTGTCCGGCGGGCACTGCCGCGAGTGCCGGACCGGCGTTCGACAGCTGGACCGCTGCGAACGACAGCCCGATCACCGCGAGTCGGGCGAACTTCGAGACACGAGACATGCCACTACCCCCTGTGTCGATGGATGGGTTCCGACGTCTGTCGATGTCCGGGCGCCCGTGGACATCCGTGTCGGTTCGGGGGGTCCGTGTCTCCGGCCGCCTCAGGCGTTACACAAGATCCGGATGTTCATGTCTCGGCACGAGATCGCCGTGGGGTCAACCGAGGGAAGCGACCGACTCCGTCACCCGATAGAGCCGCCAGCGATCGGGGACTCCCTTCAGCTCGTGCTCGCCGGCGTCCTGGAACGAGAGTCCGGAGCCCGCGACCAGGTCCTTGACCGTCTGCGAGACCATGACCTCTGAGGGTCCCGCCTTCGCCGCCACGCGCGCTCCGATCGAGACGGCCAAGCCCCCGGCCTTCCCGTCGATCAGCTCGCATTCGCCGGTATGGACGCCCGCGCGGATCTGGATACCGAGGTCGCGCACACGTCCGATGATCTCGCTCACGCAACGGATCGCTCGTGCCGGTCCGTCGAAGGTGGCGTAGAAGCCATCCCCGGCGGTGTCGTTCTCGACGCCGTGCCAGCGCGCCAGCCCATCGCGAACCACGGAATGGTGCGTGAGCACCAGCTCCTTCCACCGTCGGTCACCGAGCTCCGCCTGCTTCGCCGTGGAGCCGACGATGTCCGTGAACGCGACCGTGGCCAAGACCGTGTCGAGGGAAGGCGCCGGCAGGTCCTCGCCGATGAAGCGACGGATCTCGTCGATCCATGTCTTCCCCTCGTCGGCCGTCCACGCGCTGCCGGGCATCGCCCGGACCTCAGCCGCCGGCATGAGATCCGCGATGTAGCGAGCTTGCTCGATCTGTTGCGGCATGTCCTCGTGGACGAGCAGCAGCGTGGGCACCTGGACGCTGGGGAGGACACCGCGAACGTCCGTCTCGTACCAGATCTTCGAGAGCTCCCGAGCAACGTCCGGCGTGCACGCGCTCCTGGTCTGTTTGGCCATGGCTGGTCCGCCCGACGCGGGTAACACGTTCCCCGCTGCAGCCTCCGCCTCCAAGAACCAGCGTCCATACTCCTCCGTGCCCCAGGAGGACATGTGGGCAAGCTCCTCGTCCAGCTCCTCCCACCGACGACCCCAGGGGTAGTCGGACGCCCACGCGTAGCGGGCCATGGGCTCCAGCCAGACGAGCGCTCGTGCCAGGTCCGGCCGGGTGGCGGCAGCCATCGCGTTCACGCCACCCGTCGACAGGAAGCCGATCATCACGGGACGGTCGACCTCGACCTTCTCGAGAACGGACATCAGATCTGACACGCGAGTCTCGAGCGTTGGGAGGCCCACGTCCCGGCTCGAGAGTCCCACCCCCCGGTGATCGTGAAGGATGACCCTTCCCATCTTGGCCAGCTCCGCGAGCCACGAGGCGAACAAGGGATCCTCCCACTCCAGGTCGATGTGCCCCGGCCAATCCGACTGCTGGACGATGTCGATCGGTCCGTCGCCGTCGACCCGGTAGCCGATGTAAGCGCCGTCGGAGGCTCGCGCGTAGCCGAACGTCGTGTCCACGGGGGCATCCTGCGCCTCGCGCTGCGGTGGGCGCAAGCGCGGGAAGGAGCCGCTCAAGCGTCTCAGGCGATCCGGTCGAGTATGGCGGCGATCCCGTCCGGTCCTCGAACTGGACGTCGTGACCGCTCGCGATCTCGAGGATCGGCCAGCCGGGCTCGTGCGTCGGCGCGGTGCCTCAGATAGTCACCAGTTCGCGGACCGGGGATCCGGTGATCCGGACTCGAAGCCGACGACGAGGCGAAGCTCGAGTGCCTCCGTGACGCGCTCGAGCGTCGTGACGCTCGTTGGATGACGGCGTGCCTCCTCCGGAAGCCGAGCGAGCATGACCGGCGCTATCGCTCGGGCTGCTCCAGGAGCTCCTCGCGTGTCGGCTTCTTTCCGCGCTCGAGGAACGTGACCAGATCCGGATCCGGGTCGAAGGGCGGCGGATCCGATGTCTGCGTCGGGTCGGTGGTGTCCGGTTCCTCTTCCATCGCCAACTCACTCTACGCCAGTGCGATCGCGAGCGAGACGACGGCGAGCGCCAACGCACCCATGGCGGTCTTCAGCAGCAGCGATTTCGTGATCAGCACCGTCCTCGCCTTCATCGACTCCGCGACCGTCGTGTCGACGAGCTTCAGCATGGTGAAGACCTCCTCGGCCGAGACGTACTTGTCACGAAGAGAACGCAGGTCCGTCAGCGAGAAGCGACGAGGCCAGAACGAGCCGAGGGCCGCGACGCCACTCGCAACGGCGAGGAACCTTCCGACCGAGAACAGCGAGCCGTGCCGGTCCGGCGTCAGGGCGACCAAGGCGCCGCTGAAGCCGAGGATCACGCCGGCCTTCGCATCCAACGCCTCGAAGTGAACGAGCTGCGCTCGTCTCTCCGCTCGAGTCTCTTCGAGTACGAGCTTGAGCGATGGCAGGTGCTGTCTCACCACGGTGAAGGACGGTACCTCGTGCCTACGACATCCATTGTCGCCACTTGTCTGAACTCTGCGGTGACCGTCGAGCTCTAGAACGAGCCGGTGACGACCTCGCCGGCGGGCTCGTAGGTACCCATGAAGACGCCGGTGGTCGAGACCTTAGAGTCGACGAGGCGCAGCGCGGCGGGGACGGTGCCGTCCTCGAAGAGGCGCTTCCCGGAACCGAGCACGAGAGGAAAGACCATCAGGTGGTACTCGTCGACGAGGCCGTGGCGGATCAGTGTCTGCGCGAGGTTGGCGCTGCCGTGCACCTGCAGCTCCGGCCCGTCGTCGTTCTCCTTGAGCGCCGCGATGCCCTCGGCCGCGTCTCCCTCGATCAAGATCGCGGGACCCCAGTCCAGCGAGGGGCGGCTTCGGGAGGCCACGTACTTCGTGACGTCGTTGAACGGCGTCCCGAGCCCCTCGGGGGCGGTCGGCCAGTAGCCGGCGAAGATCTCGTACGTCCGGCGTCCGAGCAGGAGGTCGAACGGCACGCCGAGCTCCGCGGCCTTCGCCTCGTCCAGCTGGTCGTCCCAGAGGGGCATCGACCAACCTCCGTGGGCGAAACCACCGCTGGTGTCCTCCTCGGGTCCGCCCGGGGCCTGCATGACTCCGTCGAGCGACATCATGGTGGTCACGATCAGCTTCCTCATCGCTGGAGTCCTCCTCGAAGAGGGTTCGGAACCGCCACCTTGACAACCGTGCGGACCAACGACAAAGCCCCAGGTCGGCCGCTTCAGTCCGTCCAGTCGGCGAGCGCTGTCTCGCCCACTCCCATCGAAGGGAACGCTCTGGCGTCGCTGCCGTCGGGATCCATGATGAACAGGCCGGGTGCTGAGAACACGATGTGGTCGCCGTCGGGGGACCACGCAGGCGTGTACCCGAGGTTGTTCGTCAACCGGCGGATCCCCGAGCCGTCGGGGCGCATCACGTACACGTCCGTGTAGTTGTCCGGATGGTCGCGGGCCGACGTGAACAGGATCGAGCTGCCGTCAGGCGACCAATCCACCTGCCAGCCCTCGCCGGCATGGGACAGGTCCACGACCTTCGAGCCGTCCGCCTGCGCGATGTACATCACGTGGTCGCCCGTGAGGTTCGAGTTGAACGCGATCCGGGACCCGTCGGGCGACCACGACGGATACTCGCCGCCCTCGGTGCCGGGCAGGACCCGGCGGCCCGTTCCGTCCGGTCTGATCACCGAGAGCCCCGCACGCCCGGAGAAGGCGATCAGCGATCCGTCGGGCGACCAGGCCGGCGAGAGGCCCTCGGTCAGCCTTCGCCGACCCGAGCCGTCGGCGTTCATGATCCAGATCTCGGGCTCACCGCTCCGCTCGGATCGGAAGGCGATCTCCGTCCCGTCGGGCGACCACGACGGGTCGAACTCGGGATAGGGAGCACGCGTGAGTCGGGTCAGGTCCGAGCCGTCGGCATCGATCGTCCACACGTCCTCGAAGTTGTCGAACGCGATCCGCCCGGAGAACGAGGACAGATCTCCGCCACCCGGGACTGACGTGTCAGCGGAAGCCTGCGATGGAGACGAACGATCCTGCGGCCGGTCCCGGTCGACATCCCCGTTGCACCCCCCAAGCATCACGGCGGCCGCGAGAGGGATCCAGAAGAAGCGGCCCATGCTCATGCTCTGCTGTACACCGAGGTCGATCGCGGGGTTCCTCGCTGCGCTACGGTCCGGCGACGACCGGTGAAGCCGAGCTGACCACGCCGTTCCCGCACGTGCCCGTCGCGTCGGCCGGGACCTCGAGCTGGACGGCGCACAGTGCGTTCCGCCCGACGACTTCGCCAGACCCTCCGTACGCGAGCACACTGCCACGTGCCCCGTTCGGCACGAACACGACGAAATACCGAGCGTTCACCCCTGGGGGGCCGTCCAGGAGCGGGACGAGCTTCGATCCGCCTCCCACGAGGTCGAGCTCGATCCGATCCACGCTGTTCGTCGCCACGCCTGCATAGGCCGTGATCGGCCCGACACCCCAGACGATGCCCATCGATGTCATCTCCGGCGCGCCCTCCATGTCATCCAGTCGGAGGCAGAAGCTCCCCCCACCGTCGTCTCCCCAACTCCCGAGGTAGAGCTCGCCGCATGGACCTGGAGCCCCTTCGGACCACAGCCCCCCGTTGCCGTTCTGCTCGAGAGCGACGAGGCTCCAGGGCTCGTCCTGCACCCTGCCGGCGTCGATCGCCGTCTTGTCAACGACGATCGAGGCCGCCTCCTCCTCCGAATAGTCAACGTAGGCATGGCTCAGGTCGCCGCGGGTGACGTCCGGCCACTCCCCGGGCGCCGCCGCATCGACCTCGTGCAGATACAGCGACGAATCCAGCCCTCGAGGCGGTTGCACGACCACGACCTCGTCCTCGCCGTCCGCCGTCCGTGAGGCGCCCGAGGGCGTCGAGAACAACGCGAAAGCGACGAACGAGAATGCCATCGCCGTCGCGAACACCACGAAGGCCGCTCCCGCCTGGCGCGAGCGGATCCGCCGGCGGGTCCCCGGCGGCATCGTCCGGATCGCCGACGCTTTGGCGCGCTGGTCGAGCGTTGCCCGGATGCGCTCCTCGAGGTCGTTCATCCCTCCTCCTTCGCCAGGTCTCGCCGGAGTGTGGTCATCGCCCGGGAGACGAGTGAGTTCGCCGCCCGCGTCGTGCACCGGAGCACCGCTGCCGTCTGATCCTCCGACAGGTCCTCGTAGTAGCGGAGGACGATCGCTGCGCGCTGCCGGAAGGGGAGACGCAGGATCGCCGGCCACACGACGTCACGGTCCTCTGGGCTGTACGCGGCGTGCGCCACCGGTTCACGGTCGCCCTGACGCCGGACCACCTCGCGCTCGAGTCGTTGTCGCCTCGCCCGCTGACGGGCGAGATTCACCACGGTCTTCTTCATGTACCCGTCGAACGAGGCAGGACTTCGGAGATGTCCGAACCTGCCGGCGCTCCGGATGAATCCCTCGTGCGCGAGGTCCTCTGCCGCAGACGGATCGCCGGTGAGCAGCGTCGCAAGCCTGATCGCGCCGGCCACGTGGCGCTCGTAGAGTTCCTCCAAGGACGGGTGCTCGGCGCTCACCCGGACGGCCATGCCGCTTTCCTGCATCGTTCCCACATCCTCTAGATGCGTGAGCGCATCGTTTCACTTCGGTCTTCCCCGAGCACGGCGTCCGTGCTCCCCTGGTGCCCGACCGGACGTGGCTGATCCCGCGCGCACGTAGCCTGAAGCGATGGGCGCGATCCTGATCACCGGCGCGAGTGGCTACATCGGGGGCCGCCTCGCGCAGCACCTCGTCGATGCGGGCGTCGACGTCCGGGTCGCCGGACGCGATCCCGGGCGGCTCACCGACCGCTGGCCCGGCGTGGATGCGGTCGAGCTCGACGTGATGCGGCCCGAGACGATCGGCCCCGCGACGGAAGGCGTCACGACCGCCTACTACCTGATCCATTCGATGGAGGAAGGCGGCGCGCCGTTCGAGGAACGGGACCGGACCGCCGCCACGAACTTCGCTCGAGCTGCCGCCGAGAGCGGCGTCGAGCGGATCGTCTTCCTCGGAGGTCTCGGGGACGACGAGGATCCCGACCTCTCTCCGCACCTGGCCAGCCGCCACGAGACCGGCCGGCTGCTCGCCGAGCACGGCCCGGCGGTCCTCGAGCTCCGGGCCGGCATGGTGATCGGGGCCGGGAGCGCGTCGTTCCGGATGCTCGAGGACCTGGTGAGGCGGCTGCCGGTGATGGTCACGCCCAGGTGGGTGGACACCCGCTCGCAGCCGATCGCGATCGACGACGTGGTCACCTATCTGGACGGGGCCCGCGAGGTGACCCTCGACGAGCATCACACGATCGTGGAGATCGGAGGCGCCGACGTGCTCTCGTACCGGGAGATGATGCGGCGCCTCGGTGCGATGCGTGGGCGAGTCCCCCGGATCCTGCCCGTCCCGGTGCTCACCCCGTGGCTCTCGTCGCTGTGGTGCGGCCTCGTGACCTCGGTCCCGACTTCCGTCGCGAAGCCGCTGATCGAGGGACAGCGGAACGAGACGATCGTGCGAGACGACACGGCGGCCCAGCTCTTCCCCGACGTCCACCCGATCGGCTTCGACGAGGCCGTCACGAGGACCCGCTCCGAGGCCACCACGAACTAGTCCAGCGCGAGAGGGTCAGTCCGTCCAGTCGGCGAGAGGCCCTCGGTCAGCTTTCGCTGACCGTGCCGTCGGCGTTCATGATCCAGATCTCGGCCATCTGCTGTATTAGGAACCCGGATCCGGAGTTGCTAGGAAACGTATGCCCAGCGCACCATCTTCGCGGTCCAGTTGGCCTTGCCGAAGGGCGGCGCCACCTTCTCTTCTCAGCTCCAGGGCGATCTCCCGGACAGACATGGGATCGGCCAGCATTTCCCCAACCCTCTTTCGCCAAGCGGTATCACGGCTGTTGCAGAGTACGTGCGCGAGCCGGACGTTGTCTGGGCTCAACTGACCACCGTGCATCTTGAGGATGGGCGAGTCGACTCCCGGTTGGTAGGCCCATCTGTGCATCGGGTTCGTCTTGAAAGCGAAATGCTTCCGTCCCTTGGGGCAGTAACAACTTGGCATCTCGCAGCGAAGGTCGCTGAGTTGGCCGTCCCGGGCCATCTGGTGAATGCTCGGCCTGAACGGCGTGAGGATGTCGTAGCGGATGCCGCCGGTCATGGTCAGGTTGGGGCGGCCCGCCAGGATCCTGGGCGAACATGCCGTACACCCTCATTCCGCCCGGAAGCGTGTTCGGCGCCAGCTCGACTACTTGCCCGATTCGTCGAGCACGGCCTGGCTGTTCACGCTGACGACCCGGCCGGTCAGCACGGCGTAAGTGTTGCGCGCGGCCGTCAGCTGGGCGCTCGACGCGCCGGGGAAGTTGGTGGTGTTGAACAGGCCGTTCGCCGGATCGAAGTCGGTGCTGAAGCCGATGTGATCCCGGGAACGATCTGCTGCGACGAAGCCTCGGCATTCGGGATCAACAGGTTGCCGCCGAACTTGATGGTGTGCGCGCTCTTCTGCCAGGTCAGCGTCTCGTCGATGCTGTAGGTCGGCGCCGCCGCCAGGTCGGGCCGTTCGACGTGTGCCAGTCGGTGGTGTCGTCGGCGTCGTGATGGCGTAGCCCCCGCGTCGGCGAACGTGCTGGATCGTTGCGCGACGCGATGTCGAGGATAGCCGAAGTTCGAGCCGCCGGCGTAGGGCCGTCAGACCGCCGCGCACTCGGTGACAATGTTCTTCGACAGCACCGACGCAGCGCCAGCGCATCAGCGGCCGCGTCGACACGAAGTCGCGCTGGTTCGGCGCACCCGGGAATCGCGGGTCGGCATTGTTCAAGTAGTCCGGAGTCCGCTTGGCGGTGATCTGCGTCCACGATCCGTTCAAGCGATGGTTGTCGGTGAGGTTGTAGTCGAGACGCAACGTGGGCTGGTGCTCGAACAGCGTCGCGGGACTCTGCCACACGTACGAGTCGTAGAGCGGATCGGCGTTGGCGCTGCGCGTACCGGTGGTCTTGGTGGACGCGTCGATCAGCCCGATGCAGATTGAGCATGATCGGATCCTTGGCCGAGATCTGGCCGTTCGCCGCGGCCAGCTGCAGCACGTTGACCTCGCGGAGCTCGCTGCCGAACTGTAGCGGAACCAGCCGTCGGCGGCGCGCGGGTTGAACACCGTGCGGGTACGCGTGAAGCTGTTCGGGAAGCGGACCTGCTCGTAGTGGCGCGAAGTAGAACGCCTTGCCCTTGCCGTCGTACAGGCCGGGAATCACAATCGGCCCGCCGACGCGCGCGCCGAACTGATTGAGCTTCACGTCGTTCTTGCCCTGGTGATTGCACTTCGTTGAAGCAGTAGTTCGAGTTGAAGCCGGGTTCGCGGCAGTACTCGTAGGCGCTGCCGGTGAAGCGGTTGCCGCCCGACCGCGTCTGGAACTCGATCGTCACCGCGCCGGCCGCCGCCGACCTGCGCGCCGGCCGCGGCGAGCGTCACCTTCACCGCCTCGACCGCGTCCTGCCGCGGCGTGACCGAGGCGAAGAACCCGTCCGAGTAGCGCAGGAAGTTGTCGTTGTTGCTGACGCCGTCGAGCGTGATGCTCAGGAAGCCTTCGGGCAGCCCGTTGATCGTCGAGTCGCGATTGGTGCCGGTGGTGTTGACGCCCGGCAGGAACGCGACCGCGTTCAGCGCGTTGCGGGTCGGCGTCGGCATGCGCGTGCAGCTGATCCGAGTTGAGCGTCGCGGCACCGTCGCGGTCTCGGTGTTGATCAGCTCGGAGCTGCTCGAGGACGTTGACCGTCTCCTCGAGGCTGCCGATCTCGAGCGCGAGCGGAATGGTCAGCGGCTGCCCGATCGCCAGCCGAACGGTCTTGACCTCCGCGGTCTTGAACCCCGTCAGCGTCGCCGTCACGGTTTAGGTGCCGGCCGCCAGGGCAGAGAACTGGTAACGGCCCTCCCCGTCGGTCAGGACGTCCTGGGCTGCGCCCGAGGCGTTGTTCTTGACGATGACCGATACGCCGGGCATGACCGCCCCGGCCGTGTCCTTGACCACGCCTGAGATCGACGCGGTCGATTGCGCGAACGCGCGTGATGGGCCGAGCACGATGAGCAGCGCGACGAGCGCAGAGGTCGAGCCGCCCCTAACCAAACGCAACATACACTTCCTCCTCCGGACATCCGGACAGACGCCCTTTCCTCCAAGCGAAACTTTCAAAAACTTGCAAGCCGATCAGGGCGGAGTCTACGTCCGGTAGTAGGGACGGTCAACCGACAATTTGGGACGAAATACAGAAGGGATGTGACGAAAGTGTAGTTTTGGAGGGTGGTTGCTTTAGTGACGTTGGGGAGGTTGCGGAGGTAACGGATCTCAGAAACGAGAAACGGAGCTAACGGAAGAACCGAAGAAGAGAGGCCCGCGCACCGGCCGTCGAGAGGAGCCCGACGGACCGGATGCGAGCCTCTTCTCCGATTCCTCCGTTCGCCCCGGTTCTCCGTTTTCAGATCCGTTATCTCGGAAATATCCGAACGTCCTGAAGTCTCGGACGGTCACTCCTGCCGCAGCGCCGTCATCGGCTCGACGCGCACGGCACGGCGCGCCGGCACCAAGCACGCGACGAGCGCCGACCGTCAGGACGATCGCAGATGCCGGCGCGCGAACGTCAGCGGGTCGTGCGGCGAGACCTGTTCCACAGCTGCGTGGTCAGCAGCCGGTTGGTCGCGAAGCTTGCGGCCGCGCCGATCACCAGGCCGGCGCCGACCAGCGGCAGTCCCAGCCGCAGCACCATCCGGATCACGTCGCCGCGCTGGCCGCCGAGCGCCATACGGATCGCGATCTCGCGCGTCTGCTGCGAGACGGTGTATGCCAGGACGCCGTAGACGCCGAGCGCGACGAGCAGGACACCGGTGGCGGCGAAAATGCCGAGCATCGAGCAGGCTGAAACGCGGCCGGGCGAAAATCACTCGCTGGATCAGCTCCTCGAGCGTCAGGGGATCGGTCAGGGCGACCTGCGAATCGACCGCGGCCACCTCGCGCCGGATGGCGGCCAGCGATCGCATCGGGTCGTCGAGCATTCGCACCAGCAGCGCGTAAATCCCCCCGGTCCGCGGAACGGGAACGGGATGAAGCCTGCGGCGACGGCAGGTCGCGTGGCCCTTGATTCGCGACGTCGCGCACGATGCCGACGATTTCGAAGGTCGGGTCGGCAACGGGCACCGGGAGCGATGTCAGCCGCGAAAGGACGATCGTCCTGCCGAGCGGGTCCTCCGACGCCGAAATGCTTCCGCGCCAGCGTTTCGTTGATGACGGCGACGCGGTGCGACTGATTGATGTCGAGGGCCGAGAGCTCCCGTCCCTTGATGAGGGGAATGCCGACCGTCGAGAACAGTCCCTCGCTGCCGAACACGACCAGCGCTGAGGCCTGCTCCGGTACGACGGTGCCGGGAATTCTGAAGGGGCTCGGCCATGCCCGCGAACGGCGGCGCGCCAGTTGAGACAGCCGCCGAACGTACGCCGGGCACCGTGCCGAGCCGCTCGAGCACCTGCTTGTAGAACTGCAGCGACCGTTCGGCGGAGACGTTCTGCGGTGGACCGCTCTGCGGTGGAGCGAACGCCGACGCCGGCGATCAGGACGTTCCGGGGATCGACCCCCAGGTCGACGCCGACGAGCTTCACGAACGTCCGCATCAGCAGTCCGGCGCCGAGCAGCAGCATCATCGACAGCGCGACCTGCGCGACCACCAGGCCGCCGCGCATCCGCGTCTGCCGGCGGCCTGCGGTCGTGCGTGCCGGCGACGTTGGTGCCCGCGAGCGACGTCGCGCCGCACGCTCTGCAACGCCGGGAACACGCCGAACCCAACGGTCGAGATCGCGGCGGCGATGAGCGCGAACAGCAGGACCGGCTGATCGAGCCGGATCTCTGTTTCCCACGGCACGCCCTGCCGGCGGCATGAACCCCGCCAGCGCCTGGACTCCGCGCATAGGCGAGCAGGCACCCGGCGACCAGTCCGCCGAACGCGAGCAGCGCGCTCTCGACCAGCAGTTGCCGCACGATGCGGGCGCGGCTGGCGCCGATGGCGACGCGAATGCCAACTCGCGCTCGCGGACGGTGGCGCGCGCCAGCAGCATGTTCGCGACGTTGCAGCACGCGATGATCAGCAGCAGGCTCACCGCGCCGAACAACGTGTAGAGCACGCCGCGGAAATCACGAACGACCCAGTCGATGACCTTGATGACCTCGAAGCGGTAGTTCGGCGGGTAGTCGTTCGGGTATCCTGCGGCGCGGCGCGCGCCGACCACTTTCAATTGCGCTTCCGCCTCCTTCGGCGATGACGCCAGGCCGCAGGTGGGCCTGGAACGCGCGGAAGCCGCGCGCGCGTGCGCGGATCGTCGCTGCGGTCGATCGCCGCCGGCAGCCACAGGTCCGCGATGTTCCACTCGAATCGCGGCGGCATGACGCCGACGACCGTCCACGCCTCGCCGTCGAGCACCATCGTCCGGCCGAGGACGCCGGGTCGCCGGCAAACGAGCCTGCATCCACGCGCGGTGGCCCATGACCGCGACCCGCGGTGCGCCCGGCGCCGTATCGCTGGCGTCGAACGCGCGGCCGAGGAGCGGCTGCACACCCAGGAACTCGAAACCGTTCGCGGTCATCCAGGCGACGTCGAGCCGCTCCGTGCCGTTCTCGCCCTGCCAGAACATCGAGTCGCGGCTGGTCCCGACGACGTCTTCGAAGCGGTCGTCTGCTCCTGATAGTCGAGGAACTCGGAGGCGGGGAATAAGGGCCGCGGAGATGTCGATCCGAGGCGTCGCTGAGGACGACGTTCACCAGCCGCTCGGACCGCGAGTACGGGAACG
>CAWBIH010000001.1:0-237433 GCA_963788925.1 uncultured Actinomycetota bacterium | reverse complement strand
TCCGTCGACTGACGGCGATCCGAACCAGGTCGTCAGCGCGTCGCGCGATCCCGTTTCTGTGCCCTCACCGACCCAGGCGACGTAACCGTCGGGTCTGATGAGCACGGAAGTGGGGGCCGCGACGTGCCCCAGGACGGGAAGCTCCCAATCGCCGCCGTAGCCGGCGTCGATCAACTGAACGCGATCCGCCCATGGAGTGATGTCGAGAGCGCCGGGCGGACCGAGGTTAAGGAGCACCGCTCGAGCGTCGTGGAGGAGGGTGAACATACGCACGGTTCCACTGGGGGTGATCAGGTCGAGATCCGGCATCCGTCGCCCCAGCAGCGGGTGCCCCTCACCGAGGTCGTAGTGGATGTCCAGGCCGGACATCATCCCGGCGAACCTCTTGCGCGGCTCGTCCATGCTCAGCAGCTCGGACACGGTCTCGCGCAGCGCCTCGACGCGATCGTCGACGCGCATGAGTTCGACCTGCGCCATCGTGTTGCGCAGCACGCGAGCAGCGACCGGGTGGCGCTCGGCATGGTAGGAATCCAGCAGGCTTTCCGGCGACGTCCGGTTGACCACCTGGGCCAGCTTCCATCCCAGATTCACCGCATCCTGCACACCGGTATTGAGGCCCTGTCCACCGACCGGGGAATGAACGTGCGCGGCGTCGCCGGCAAGCAGGACCCGTCTGTCCCGGTAGGCGGCGGCCTGCCGAGTCATGTCGGTGAACCTGGAGATGAAGGTGGGGCTGTGGATCCCGTAATCGGTCCCGTAGACGGCGATGAGGCCCTCGCTGACATCGTGCAGGGTGGGCTCGCTCGTGCCGACGTGCGACTCGGTCAGCATGACCCCGACCGTCCCCCCCGGCTGGTAGACGACCTCGCCGTCCTTGACCTCATACTCGACCTTGCCGAGCGCGTGCGTGCCCGAGGGAGTACGGCGGATGCCCAATTCCGGCTCCTCGGTCATCTCGACCTGGGCGATCAGGCTGCTGGTCGTCGGATCCCACCCGGGGAACTCGATGCCGGCTGCTTTCCGGACCAGACTGCGTCCTCCGTCGCACCCGACGAGATATCCGGCCCGGAGCGAGTCGCCGTCGGACAGCGTGATGTCGACGCCGGTGTCGTCCTGTGCGAAACCCGTCACCTCACGCGCGCGGTAGAACCGCACGCCCAGCTCGTCGACCCAGCCGGCGAGGATGCGCTCGATGTGGTTCTGCCACAGCCCGAGCCCGTAGTTGTGACGCGTGGGGAAGTCGCTGATGTCCAACGGGGTCCCGGCGAAACCCGCGACCTGAGCCATCTGGCCCTCCGCGAGGAATCGGTTGGCGATCCCGCGCTGATCGAGAACCTCGATGGTGCGTGAATGCAGACCGCCTGCGCGCGAGCCGGGGAGATCCTGGTTGGGACGCCGCTCGACGACTGCGACGTCGATCCCCGCCAACGCCAACTCGCCCGCCAGCATCAGTCCCGTCGGACCGCCTCCGGCGATCACCACCGCATGCTCGGCCACGCGCCACGCCCTCCCCGTCGGTTTCCGTTTCGGGCGAAGATTCTGCAGCACGACGCGGGTCTTGTGGCAAGCGCCCGCTTCGCCTCGCTGGATCTGGCGAGGCCCTAGCCGTCGCCCAGGCCCGAGAGCGTTTCGCGGAGGACCGGCGACCACCGGACCGAGAAGGACGGGTTCACGTCCCGCGCCGAATGCCTACCCGCGCCCCTGGCTCCCCACCATCAGCGACCGTACGGGAACCGATCGAAGCACCTCGGTCGCGCCCGACGGGCACGATGCCAACTCCTTGTAACCGCGACGGGTGATCCGAAGCAGGCCGGGACGCGAACCTCGTGCGTCCGGACGGACAAAGACCGAGGAAATGGGGAGGTGAGGTCCGATCCTGCACCCGTCCTGGGCCGGCGGTGACCGTCGCGGCGCCGTCTCCTCACTCATCACGAAACGATCCCGAGGAAGGAAGTGAACGCATGGCAACTAGGAAGCGATCTCAGATCGTCCCCGCGGTGATCGCATCGGCGCTCGTACTCTCGCTCGGCGCGGTGCCGTTGCTGTCGATGGGGGCGGACCACTTGGACGCGCCGGGCACGATGTCACCGTCGGGGCGGAACGACGGGGACATCAACGATGTATACGTCTTCGAGGCAAAGGATCCCTCGCGAACCGTCCTCGCTATGACCACCCACCCCGCTGCGGGTGCCATCTCGCCGCTGGAGTACGCGACGGACATCGCGTACAGGCTCAACGTGGATCGCAACGGTGACGCCGAGGCGGACGTCGTGTATCGCGTCCGGTTCGGACCGGCCAACGATCACGGCGTTCAGAAGTATCGGATCTCGCGGAGACGCGGGGACGACGAGAGCCAGCTGATCGGAACAGGGAGGACGGGCTCGTCTACATCGCTCACTGGCGGTGGGCGCGCGTTCGCCGGGCTCCGCTCCGACCCGTTCTTCTTCGATCTCGCGGCGTTCCAGGGGAGCGTCCTCGGGGCACCGAACGGCCGGAGCTTCTGCGACCAGAAGGGTGGCACCGAGGGGATCGACTTCTTCGAATCCCTCAACACGAACGCCATCGTCTTGGAGGTTGCGGACTCGAAGCTCGGCTCTCACATTGGGGTCTGGGCCACGACGAGCACCGGCTCCGACGTCTCCGATCGGATCGACCGGATGGGGCGTCCCGCCATCAACACCGTCTTCAACAGCGGTGAGGACAAGAACGCCTTCAACCACGGCCGGCCGGCCAGGGACGTAGCGCGCTTCACGAGCAACGTGAAGAGCGTGCTCGCCACGTTCTCCGCGCTCGACACCGATGGTGCCTACTCCATCATGGAGCTGAACACCCTCGCGGGCGTTCTGCTGCCCGACATGGTCACCTACGACACGTCGACGTCGGCAGTGGGTCCGCTGAACGGCCGAGCGCTCATGGACGATGTCATCGACGCCGAGCTCAACATCGTGACCGGTGGCTTCCCCTTCCCGGGACGCGACGGCGACGGTGCGATCGGCTCGGACTGCGTGGACGCACACACCGACTACCTGGGGAACTTCCCGTACCTCGGGCAGCCTCACTGAGCACGAAGGGGAGATCGGCCCGCGGAGCCATCGCGCTCCGCGGGCCTTCCCCGGTGAGAGAAGGAGCGGAAGGATGAGCAAACGTGGATCCGCGATCCGGCCCGGCCCCTCTCTCAGCGACCCGGCACGGAGCGGATCATCCAACGTCGCTCCCAGGCGAGCTCTGCGCCGGAGCTCCCTCGGTCGTGGTCTGGTCCTCGTGCTCGTCGCGATACTGCTCGCGGGAGCTACGTATCTCCTTCGAGCCATCGCCGACCCCGATGCCCGACCAGAGCGCACCTCCCGCGCCGCGGAGGTCGGGACGCCGGGTGCCCCCGCCGGCCTGAGCCAAGCGCCGGCGCGCTCCCAGATCGAAGAGATCGAGCGCTTGATCAGGGCGTTCGGAGATCGGGTGCGCGCCCAGCCGAACGCGCTCGACTACACGTTCTTGGGCCGACTCGAGTTGCTCCGCGGCCGACTGACAGGCGACGTGGCGACGTACGCGCAGGCCCGAAGCGACCTCACCAGCGCCCTGAAGATCTATCCGGACGATCCCGAGGCGGCGGCACTGCTCGCGGTGGTTCGCTACACGATCCACGACTTCCGCGGGGCACTCGATCTCGCATCCGGTGTCTACGCGCAGGATCCAGGCCAGTACGGCGCGCTCGCCGTCATCGGAGACGCGCAGATGGAACTGGGCCGCTACGACGAGGCGGAGGCGACCTACGCCCAGCTCGAACGAGACGTGCCGGGGGCAGGCGCCGTCCAAGCTCGTCGCTCGCGCATGGCGTTCCTGAGAGGAGAGGACGCGGAGGCCGTAGGACTGGCAGCGATCGCCGAACGGCAGGCGCGCGAGGCGGGGGCATTCGGCGCCGAGCTATCCTTCTACTCGATCCTCCAAGGGCAGCTGGCCTTCGATGCGGGGAGATACGACCAGGCTGCCGATCACTACGAGGATGCGCTGCGGGTCGCCCCCGGCTACTATGTCGCGCGGGCGATGCTCGCGAAGGCACGCGCCGCCCAAGGGCGGACCGGCGCAGCGATCCGCCTGTATACGCAGGCGATCGCAGCCGTCCCACAACCGGAGTTCCTTGCGGCCCTAGGCGACCTCTATTCGATCCGAGGCGAGCGACAGCTCGCAGCGGAGCAGTACGCCATCGTCGGGGCGATCGCGAAGCTCGCGAGGGTGAACAGGCAGGTCTACGATCGTCAGCTCGCCATCTTCTACGCCGATCACGACGTTCATGTCCGCCGAGCCATCGTGATCGCGAAGATGGGACTGCGTGTCCGCAAAGACATCTACGGCTACGACGCGTACTCGTGGACGCTCTATAAGGCCGGCCGACTCGACGAGGCTCGTGCCGCCTCCGAGATGGCGCTGCGTCTCGGAACGCCGGATCCGAAGCTGTGGTACCACGCGGGGATGATCTCGGCCGCGCTCGGGGCCGAGGACTTGGCGCGCGATCAGCTGCGCAGGTCCCTTTCACTCGGTCCGGCCTTCGATCCGCTCCAGGCGCCGATCGCCCATGAGACGCTCCTGAGCCTGATCGCGGCTGCGTGATCCGGAAGCGACCGTCTTGCCGCGATCAGTGTGCCGGGAGCTCCGTGCGCTCGGATGCCGGCCGGGATCGGGTCGCGCGGAGGAAGCCCACGAACATCACGGCGACCCCCGCGAGTAACGACAGCGAGAACGCCGGAAGGTTGCCGACCGCGGCGAACGCCGAGCCCGCCGCGGCGGTGATCGTCGCGCCGGCCGCGACGAGCAGCGTGCCGATGGATCGGCCGCGGAGCTCGGGCCGGCCGCGCATGCGCCACGCCGACCACGCGGCGCCGGCGACGAGGATCAGATACGAAGGGATCGAGATCAGCTGCGGGAGCCGGAACGCGGCCGAGCCGTCGCCGAAGACCTCCTTGCCGGACGGCAGCCGTTCCGCGAGCGCGACGGCATCCATCGTCGCGCCCCGGGTGACCGCGATCGTGTAGGCGAACACGAAGGCAAGGACGACCCACACCGCGAGGTCGAGGACGGCGTTGCGACCGAGCAGATGCACCTCACCGGCCGCGAGGAGAGGGACGTTCAGCACCGCGCCCAGGATCCAGTAGACCTCGAAGAGCGTGCGGCTCCATCCCACGGCCGCACCGGCCGCGACCGCCGCAGAGGCGACCGCATACATCAGGAGCGCGCCGCACCACATGGCCAGGTAGATCCGACGGCTCTGGGCGAAGCGCCGGCCGAGCGCCGCCGCGAACACGAACGCCACCAACGCAGCCGCGAGCGGGAAGACCCACATGGGCGCAAGGATACGCGGGGCCTCGAGGGCGTCAGTCGGCGAGTGCCGGCAGGACGATGAGAAGGCCGACGATCACGGCGAGGAGGATCAGGGATCCGACCACGACCCGCTTCGTGGATGTGAGCATCGGGTATGGCTTGGGCCACCGGTTCGGGTCGAACAGCCCCATCGCGTTCCGAAGTGTACGCCGAACAGAACGACAACTGCTCCCGATCAGCCGGTAGCATCGAGCGTGATGCCTTCCCCCCCGATCGTCCTGTTCTCGTCGGCCGCATTCTTCGCGCGGCCTCTTTCGTGGACCTTCCAGCTGGCCGCCGAGTGCGGCTACCAAGGCGTCGAGGTCATGGTCACCAAGGACCCGGAGAGCCAGGATCCCGCGCGGATCCGCGCCCTCGCCGAGGAGTTCGGACTCACGGTCGGGGCGCTCCACGCCCCCTGCCTGTTGCTCACGAGGAAGGTCTGGGGCACCGACCCCATCGGGAAGATCGACCGCTCCGTCGAGGCGGCGGCCGACGCCGGCCTCCCCGTGGTCGTCGTGCACCCCCCGTATCGCTGGCAGCGCGCGTTCCGTCGCTGGCTCATCGATGACCTGCCAAGTCTCGAGGAACGAACCGGCGTCGCCGTGGCCGTCGAGAACATGTTCCCGGTCCGATTGGCGGGCAGGGACGTGACGTTCCATTCGAACCAGGATCTCGAGCAGCTCGAGGGCCTCCCTCACCTCGTCCTCGACACATCCCACGCGGCCGTCGCGAAGCACGACCCGATCGCGGTCCGGAAGCTCTTCGGCGAGCGCCTGCGACACGTGCACCTCTCCGACAACGCCGGGAAGGGATGGGACTCCCATCTGCCGCCCGGGGAGGGCGTGCTGGATCTCGACCGGTTCCTGGAGGATCTGGCCGCGTCGGGGTTCGACGGCGCAGTGTCGCTGGAGGTCGATCTCCGACCTTCGCTCGGTGACGCTGACGCGCTCGCGGCCACGATGATCGGGATGCGGGAACGCACCGAGCAGGCGCTCGCGTCGGCGGGACGACCCTCGCGTTGAGCCGATAGCCTCGCCGCCGTGCGGCGCCCGACGCTGATCGTGCTCATCGTGTTGACGTTCCTGCTCGTCCTCGCCGGGCTCTGGCAGCTGCAGCTCGCGAACCAGGATCACGGTCGCTTCCCGGTGCCCAGCAGCCCCGGTGAGCTGCCGAGCATGCCCCCATAGCTGATCGAGGCCCCCAAGCCACGTGTCAACCTGACGACCCTGTCATTGACTTGGAAGCCTGTGGACACGACCCGCGAATGAGCACCGACCCATCCTTCGCCGAGCTGTACGAGCGGGAGTTCCCGGCCGTCTTCCGAGCCGCCTACCTCATGACCGGGGATCGGGGCCTCGCGGAAGAGTCCGCGCAGGAGGCCTTCGCGAGGGCGCTCGCCCGCTGGGGCCGGCTCCGCGCGCAACCCTGGGCGGGCGGCTGGGTCACGACGACCGCCCTGAACGCGGCCCGTCGCCACATGCGGAGGCACCGGTCGGCACTCCTCGGGGACGCTCCCGGCGGGGAGGACGACACGACCCGGCTCGATGTCCGCGCCGCCGTTCGGCGGCTGCCGGCGCGCCAGCAGGAGGCGGTCGTCCTCCACTACCTGCTGGATCTGCCGGTCACCGACACGGCGGCGGCCATGGGCTGCGACCAGGGAACAGTGAAGACCCATCTCTCGCGGGCGCGCGCGGCGCTGCTCACGGCGCTCTCGGTCGACGACGAACCATCCCCACAGACGAGGAGCAGGGACCATGGCTGACCGAACGCTCCTGAAGGAACGCCTGCAGCAGGCCGCCGAGGTGACGGCGCCGGCGCGCCACCTCGACGACGTCGTGCGACGGGCCCGCGTCCTGCGTTGGCGGCGCGCCGGCGCCACCGCTCTCGTCGCGTGCGTCGTGGCGGCCGCGTTCGTCGCTTCGCTTTCTGCGCTCCAAGGGCTCGACGCCAACGACCGTCACGACACCGCGGGCGGGCGCGTCGGCGCGATCGGCTTCGAGCCGGCGACCGGATGGAGCATGGCGGCGAGCACTCCGGCGTCTCCGGACTGGCCGCCCACCGTCTGGGTGACGAACGTTCCCTTCGCACAGGTGGATCTCGAGGGCACACACACGAAGGACGGTGTCGTTCGCATGGACGTCGGACCGGGGGTGACGTTGCGGCAGCTGCCCGCCGACGGGATCGTCATCGAGGCGGACATCATCTACATATCGCGCAACCCGCTTCCGCGGAGCGACACGTTCCCGCCTCGGGTGCTTCCGCTGCGTTTGCCGGAGTCACCGCCGGAGACGTCGTGGGAGGGGTCCATCGAGGGACAGTCCCTCCATCCGGTCGTGGCAACGGTCAACGGGTACTGGGTCTCCATCCGAGTCAGGTACGGCACGCAGGATCCCGGCGACGCGATGCTCGCCGAGGCGCAGGCAGAGCTCTCCCGGCTGTTCGTGGAGCCCGCGCCGGCGGCGACCGATGACATCGATCAGTTCGGGATCTCCTCGGCCCTTCCCGCGGACTGGCACGGACGTCTGTTCGGCCGGACGGGCGGACCACCGACACTCGAGCTCAGCACGTTGCCGATCGAGCGGCTGCCGGAAGAGACCGCGATCCCCAACCGGGAGCGGCTCGGCGCCGTCGACGTGTCGATCGTCCTCGCCGAGAACGACACGATCGATCTCGGATCCCCTTCGACGACGCTCCCTCTGTCGATCCGGGAACACGACCGATGCGACTGCGAGGTGCTCGACGACGGCACCACCCCGCCCGACGGTCATGCGCTCTTTCACCGCAGCTTCGAAACGGGAGGGCGCTCCTTCGATCTGTATGTCGAGTTCGGTTCATCTCCGTCCTCCGTTGCCCGGGAACAAGCGAACCAAGTGCTCGCGACGATCGAGATCGCCGGCGCACCGCGAGCCCAACCACCCGCGGCGCCGATCCTCGTGGTCCCGAACGACTGGTTCGTCCAGGAGAACCCACTCCCACCCCTGATCGAGCCCCGGATCGTCGTGGCGGCCGGGTCGTACGACTTCCCTCGTCCTGCGCTCTTCGCCTGTGGGGTGCAGCCCGGGCTCGAGGCGATGCCTCGGACCGACGTCTTCCTCTGGATCCTCGAATATCCGGTCTCCGCGGATGCTCAGGCGCCGGCAGACATGCCGCCGTGGCCCGAACGATTCTCGATCGACCTCCCCCACCGTCACAGCGACAGCGAGTGCGCCGCGGGCGCGGAGGACGTTCGCGACTATCGGTTCTGGGCGAACGACCACCTCGTCCAGGTGCAGGTGGGCATCGGGGCAGCCGCGGGTCCCGACGTCATCGCCCAGCTCGAACATGCGGTGTCCAGCTTCGATCCTTGACCGCGTCGACTACTCGATGATGACGGCGTCGCCGGAGGCGAGGCCGAGCATCTGCGCCGCGTTCCCGTGGTTCACCACGATCGCGAGATAGCCCTCGGAGTCGACGATCAGCCCGGGCTCGCGCTCGGGCAGCTCCGCGAACGTCCCCGCCCGGGGCAGGCGCCGGCCGTTCACGACCAGGACATTGCCGGCGGTGACTCCGGCGGCATCCAGGTCGAGCTCGGTGGCGTTCAACTGCACGTTCCCGTAGCCGTCCGTCGCCGTGACCCGGGCGCCCACGGTCCCGTCCGCCACCATCGGGCCCGGCACGTCCAGACGGACCAGGGTGCCGGCGTGCACAGCGGAGCCCACCTCCTCGAGCTTCATCCCGGCCGCCAGATGGGCGCCCGCTGGCGCGAACACGTCCCTGCCGTGGAACGTCCGCGACACGGGCGCGAGCACGACATCGGGGTTCTCGATCTCCACGGCCGCCTCCACGCCGCCGAGTGCCTCCCAGGCGAGGGACAGCAGGCCGTTGTCCGGGCCGACGAGGATCGACGTTCCCGCGGCCGTCGCCACCGCGCGCCGATCCGACCCGACGCCCGGATCGACGACCGCGACGTAGACCGCGTCCTCCGGCATGTACGGGACGGCTCGGGCCAGCTCGACGGCTCCCCTCAGCACGTCCTGGCGCGGGACCGAGTTCGTGATGTCGATGACGCGCGAGTCCGGTGCGATCTTCGCCATGACGCCGTGACAGATGCCCACGAACGCGTCGCTGTGTCCGTAGTCGGTCAGGAACACGATCGGACGGGTCATCGCTACCCCGACCCCGGCCCGACGGGAAGGTAGCGCTCGAGCCAGTTGATCATCTCGGTGCTCACGAGGCCCGCCTGGTTCCCCGTGAGGATGTCCGTCCCGTGATCGCCGGTCGTGAGGATCACCGGACGCTTGGGCTGCAGCGTCTGTCCGTAGAAGGCGTTCACGGCCTCCGCCGCGGCGGTGTCCTCGTTGCCGGCGATGAAGAGCTTGGCCGCCGTCACCTCCGCGAGGTCCTCGGGCCCCACCCCGAGCCCCTGGAACGAGGGCGGCGCCGAGAGGGTGATCACGGCGTCGATGTCGTTCCCCATCCTCGACGCGACGATGAGCGATGCGGTCCCGCCCATGCTGGCGCCGACGAGCGCGAGCCGGGTCGTCCCCTCGCTCCGGAGGGCCTCGACGGCTCCCTCCACGTCCTGCCAGATCGCGGGGATGTTCTTCTCGCCCTCCGAGCAGCCCGCGTCACCGCCGGGACAGTAGCCGCGGAAGTCGAACGTGAGGACGCGGTAGCCCTGTTCGCCCAATCGATCCGCGAAGAAGTACCAGGCGCTCTGGTCGGATGGGAACATGTGCGCGAGCACGACGCCCGCGCTCCCCTCGTCCGGACCGAAGAGCCGACCGGACAACGTGACGCCGTCCGTCGACTCGAACGTGATCTCCTTCGAACCCTCCGTCGACCCGAGTGGCGTGTCGGCACCGCATGCGGACACCAGCGCCACGACAGCGAGGATCGGGACGATGCTCCGACGGATCGGCGTGCGCACGCCGAGGCTCCGCGCTACTTGCCCAGCTTCAGGCGCTGGTGCCGGGTGCGCTTGAGAAGTTTCTTGTGCTTCTTCTTGCGCATCTTCTTCCGGCGCTTCTTCACGAGGGACGGCAAGGATCTACGCCTTTCATTCGGTTCCGAAGAGGTTCCGGAGGTCGACCCGCTTCGCTCGGAAGCTCTCCTCCAGGCGAACGGACCCCAGTCTAAGGGCTTTGGGCGGCTCTGCCACCGGTGATATCAACCGAAGACCTCCGTTGCCGGACACCGGTTCCAGGTAGCCGATCCCCGTGAAGCCGCCCTCGCCGTCGGAGAGGCCGACCAGGAGGCGGTCGAGCTGCGAGAGATCGAACAGCGGTGGCAGCGAGGGCATGAACACGGTCGGGCGGACGCGGAAGCGCTGCAGCGGCTGGTCGAAGTAGCGGCGCATCGACTCTTCGCGCTGCGCCATCCGCTCGTCGACCGTGGTGGGGACGACGGCGGGATGGATGCCGAGCCGCACGACCTCGACGCCGAAGAACCGCTCGACGACCCCGACGATCGGCTCGAGCTCCTCGCCGCGCTGGAGCGCGACCACGAGGTCGGGCTCCAGCGTGTCGACCTTGTAGTACTTCACCTGCTGGCCCCGGATCCCCGAGACCTCGCCGCCGGTGTCGACGACCACGAGCTCGGCGCCTTCGTCGTGGGCTCGCTCGCGCAGACGCGCGAGCGCCCCGACGAGCGGGAGCAGGTGGTCCTGCGGTGACGTCGAGCCCACGAACCCGATCGCGTCGGCCGCGGCCATGCGCTCGTGCGTGAGGTCGTCGGGCTCGCGGATGTGCTTCATCCCGACGGTCCCGGGGGGGCCGACGGTCTTCTGGGAGACATCGGCGTCGAGGTAGGCGACGGAGCGGCCCAGATGCAGCGCGTACGCCGCCGTGGCGCGCGCCATCGAGCTCTTCCCGGAATCCAGCCCGCCGACGAACAGCACGGCCCGCGCTTCGCGCGCGGCCCGGTCGACGAGCCGGTCGTGCTCGTTCATCGCGCCCTCCGCCCTTCGCGGAGGCTCGACTTCGCGTGTGTCGCTCGGGAGCCCGAGGATGGCCGGCGTCAGCCGGCCTCGGTGTAGCGCCCCCTCAGATAGTCGTGGACGTCTTCCTCTCGGAAGCGATAGCCCTTGCCCACGCGGAGCGAAGGCATCTCACCGGACTTGATCAATCGGTAGACGGTCATCCTGGACACGCGCATCAGATCCGCGACCTCCGTCGCGGTCAGCAGCCGAGCCTCGGTGAAGGGTTCTCTCATCACCATGTAGTGGAGCGATGGTACTCCAGGGTGGTCTGTGGTGGATAGCCCCGACGGCCTTAGGACTTCAGGGACGGATTGCGGCGCAAGCGGTCAGCTTCACACGCGCTCGAGATGGTGGGCAAGGGCGGCGCTTCCGCGCCGCCCCCACCCGGTGCTCCTACTTGGCCTTCGTGCCGAACAGCGTGGTGACCGTCTGTCCTGTGGATTGGACGGTCAATGTGATTTCGTACGTGGCCGTCTTGTCGCTCAGCGAACCGGTGTCGAGGTTGTAGAGATACAGATCGCCTGACGACCGCATGAACCCGCCACTGTCCGGCGAGTTCGTGTTTGCGATCGCTTCGTCGATCCCGCTCGCCGGGGTTGTCCCGGTGATCTTCTTGACTGCGACCTTCACGATGAGGCCGCTTCCAGCGTTCGTCCCATCGCAGTTGAAGAATCGCACCTTGATGGGAACGGTGCTACCGAACTTGAAGATGCTCGGGTCGTTGTGAGCCTGGGTCCAGTTAACCGGCTGAAGGATCCCGCTCGTGTTGTAGTTCACCGTGATGGTTGCGTCCTTGCTGTGGGTCGTTGTGCCATCCGAGACAGTCACCCTTGCCGTGTAGGTACCGACCGCTGCATAGCTGTGTCCGCGTGTGAAGAACGGCTCCGAGACCGCGAACGGACCTTCGTTCGGCCCAGGAGAATTGATGTCCCAGTCGATGGTTGCCGTGAACGCAGGGTTCTCGTCGTCGACGTCCGTGAAGTTCACGCTCAGTGTCGCGTTGATCGCGCCGGTAGACGTCGGGCACGCGACCGCGCCGCCGAACGATGCGGAGCTGATGACGGGGGCGTCGTTCACGCCGGTGATCGTGATCGTCACGGTGGCTTGGTTGGACTCAGCTATGCCATCGGAGGCCCTGTAGTTGAAGGAGTCTGTCCCGGTCTCCCCAGTGTCGAGGGACTCGAATGCCCCGTTGGGCTTGTAGGTGAAGGAGCCGTTGGCGTTCAACGTCACCTTGGCGCCGGACCCAAGCATGATCTCAGTCCCTACGTTGGCAGTCGCCCCGTTCACCCGGTAGACGGTGATGGTCTCGATATCGGCGTCCGTGTCGTTGCCGAGCACGCCCGGTGCTGCCACCGACAGGTTCGTGTCCTCGTTGGTGGTTCCGGTGTCGTTCACCGCGACCGGGGCGTCGTTCAGCGCCGGAGATCGTGATCGTCACCGTGGCCTCGTTCGACGCGGCTGTCCCGTCCGTTCCCTTGTACTTGAAGACGTCGGTGGCAGTCTCACCCGTGTCGAGCCCTTCGAACGCTCCGTTGGGCTTGTAGGTGTAGGACCCGTTGGCGTTGAGTGTGACCTTCGCGCCGGAGGCGAGGGAGATCTCGACTCCCACGTTGGCGACCACGCCGTTGACCTCAAACACGGACCGTGGCTCGATATCGACGTCCGTGTCGTTGCCCAGCACACCCGGGGCGGCCACTGTCAGGTTCGTGTCCTCATCGGTGGACCCCGTGTCGTTCACGGCGACCGGGGCGTCGTTCACCCCGTTGATCGTGATCGTGACGGTGGCTGCGTTGGACTCGGCCGTGCCGTCAGACGCCTTGTAGGTGAAGGAGTCCGTCGCGGTTTCGCCGGTGTCCAGTCCCTCGAAGGCGCCGTTGGGCTTGTAGGTGTAGGACCCGTCGGCGTTGAGCGTGACCTTGGCACCGGAGCCGAGCGTGATCTCGGTCCCGACGCTCGCCGTAAGTCCGTTCACCCTGGCGACCGTAATGGTCTCCGCGTCCGCGTCCGTGTCGTTGCCCAGCACACCCGGGGCGGCCACTGTCAGGTTCGTGTCCTCATCGGTGGACCCCGTGTCGTTCACGGCGACCGGGGCGTCGTTCACCCCGTTGATCGTGATCGTGACGGTGGCTGCGTTGGACTCGGCCGTGCCGTCAGACGCCTTGTAGGTGAAGGAGTCCGTCGCGGTTTCGCCGGTGTCCAGTCCCTCGAAGGCGCCGTTGGGCTTGTAGGTGTAGGACCCGTCGGCGTTGAGCGTGACCTTGGCACCGGAGCCGAGCGTGATCTCGGTCCCGACGCTCGCCGTAAGTCCGTTCACCCTGGCGACCGTAATGGTCTCCGCGTCCGCGTCCGTGTCGTTGCCCAGCACACCCGGGGCGACCACCATCAGGTTCGTGTCCTCATCCGTGGACGCGATGTCGTCGTTGGCAACCGGCGCGTCGTTCACGCCGTTGATCGTGATCGTCGCGATGGCGAGGTTGGAGTCCAGGTCCCCGTCGTTGGCCTTGTAGGTGAACGTGTCGGTGTCGCTTTCCCCGTCGTCCAGGCTCTCGAACTGACCGTTGGGCTTGTAGGTGTAGGACCCGTCGGCGTTCAGGGTCAGGAGCGCGCCGGAGGCCAGGGTGATCTCGGTCCCGACGCTAGCGACCGCACCGTTGACCTCGGCTACGCTGAGCGTGTCGCCCTCGGCGTCCGTGTCGTTGCCGAGGACTCCCGGTGCGGCCACCGAAAGGTTCGTGTCCTCATCGGTGGTCCCGGTGTCGTTCACGGCGACCGGGGCGTCGTTCACGCCGTTGATCGTGATCACCACCGTGGCCTCGTTGGAGTCGGCATCACCGTCGTTCGCCTTGTAGGCGAAGGAGTCGGTGTCGCTCTCCCCGTCGTCCAGGCTCTCGAACGCGCCGTTGGGCTTGTAGGTGAAGGATCCGTCGGCGTTGAGCGTGACCTTCGCTCCGGAGGTGAGGGTGATCTCGGTCCCGACGTCGGCGACCACACCGTTGACCTCGGCCACCGTGAGCGTGTCGCCCTCGGCGTCCGTGTCGTTGCCGAGGACTCCCGGTGCGGCCACCGAAAGGTTCGTGTCCTCGTCGGTGGTGCCGGTGTCGTCGACGGCGACCGGGGCGTCGTTCACGCCCGTGACCGTGATCGTGACGGTGGCGAGGTTGGACTCGGCGTCATCGTCGGAGGCCCGGTAGGTGAAGCTGGTGGTGCGGGTCTCCCCAGTGTCGAGGTCTTCGAAGTCGCCGTCAGGGTCGAAGGTGAACGAGCCATCGGAGGCGACGTTGACCTTCCCTCCGTCGGTGAGGTTCACGTACGTGCCGACGTTGGCGGTCGCGCCTTCGACCTTGGCCACGGTGATGGGCTCGAGATCGGCATCGGTGTCGTTGCCGAGGACTCCCGGTGCGGCCACCGAAAGGTTCGTGTCCTCATCGGTGGTCCCGGTGTCGTTCACGGCGACCGGGGCGTCGTTCACGCCGTTGATCGTGATCACCACCGTGGCCTCGTTGGAGTCGGCATCACCGTCGTTCGCCTTGTAGGCGAAGGAGTCGGTGTCGCTCTCCCCGTCGTCCAGGCTCTCGAACGCGCCGTTGGGCTTGTAGGTGAAGGATCCGTCGGCGTTGAGCGTGACCTTCGCTCCGGAGGTGAGGGTGATCTCGGTCCCGACGTCGGCGACCACACCGTTGACCTCGGCCACCGTGAGCGTGTCGCCCTCGGCGTCCGTGTCGTTGCCGAGGACTCCCGGTGCGGCCACCGAAAGGTTCGTGTCCTCGTCGGTGGTGCCGGTGTCGTCGACGGCGACCGGGGCGTCGTTCACGCCCGTGACCGTGATCGTGACGGTGGCGAGGTTGGACTCGGCGTCATCGTCGGAGGCCTGGTAGGTGAAGCTGGTGGTGCGGGTCTCCCCAGTGTCGAGGTCTTCGAAGTCGCCGTCAGGGTCGAAGGTGAACGAGCCATCGGAGGCGACGTTGACCTTCCCTCCGTCGGTGAGGTTCACGTACGTGCCGACGTTGGCGGTCGCGCCTTCGACCTTGGCCACGGTGATGGGCTCGAGATCGGCATCGGTGTCGTTGCCGAGGACTCCCGGTGCGGCCACCGAAAGGTTCGTGTCCTCATCGGTGGTCCCGGTGTCGTTCACGGCGACCGGGGCGTCGTTCACGCCGTTGATCGTGATCACCACCGTGGCCTCGTTGGAGTCGGCATCACCGTCGTTCGCCTTGTAGGCGAAGGAGTCGGTGTCGCTCTCCCCGTCGTCCAGGCTCTCGAACGCGCCGTTGGGCTTGTAGGTGAAGGATCCGTCGGCGTTGAGCGTGACCTTCGCTCCGGAGGTGAGGGTGATCTCGGTCCCGACGTCGGCGACCACACCGTTGACCTCGGCCACCGTGAGCGTGTCGCCCTCGGCGTCCGTGTCGTTGCCGAGGACTCCCGGTGCGGCCACCGAAAGGTTCGTGTCCTCGTCGGTGGTGCCGGTGTCGTCGACGGCGACCGGGGCGTCGTTCACGCCCGTGACCGTGATCGTGACGGTGGCGGCGCTGGTCGACTCGTCAGTGCCATCGAACGCCTTGTAGGTGAAGGTGTCGGTATCGCTCTCGGTCGCGTGGAGGCCCTCGAAAGCGCCGTTGGGGTGGTAGGTGAAGGACCCGTCGGCGTTGAGGGTGAGGAGGGCGCCGGAGCCGAGAGTGATTTCCGAATCCACGTCGAGGACCGAGCCGTTCACCTCACCAACAGTGAGCGGATCATTTTCGGCATCGGTGTCATTCCCGAGCACCCCGGGGGCGACCACGGTGAGCGAGGTGTCTTCATCGGTGGCCCTTGCGTCGTCCACCGCAACCGGTGGGTCGTTCACGGCGACGACGGTGATCGTCGAGGTGGCGGTGGCCGAGTTCAGGGCACCGTCGTTCACGACCACGGTGATCGAGCGAGCGGTCGTGTCCGGGTCCTGATCGGCGTTGTTGTAGGTGAGCGTGCGCAAGCAGGCCTCGTAGTTGGCCTTGGACGCGGAACCGCTCAGGGCGAGCACGCCGGTCGTGCTGTTGTAGGCGGCGACCGTGATCCCCGCTGCGCAGCCCGAGACCGCAAGCGACTCGTCGATGCCGTCAGGGTGGTTCGTGAGGGTGATGGTCGCCGAGGCGATGTTCGCGTTGTCGATGTCGGCCACGGTGAGTGCTCCGCTCGCGACCGCCGCGATCGCTCCGCCGTCCTCGGTGAAGGTGGCCGCGTAGTCGATGCCGGCCGCTCCACCGTTCAGGTCCACGACCGGTGCGTCGTTGGCCGCGACGACGGTGATCGTCGAGGTGGCGGTGGCCGAGTTCAGGGCACCGTCGTTCACGACCACGGTGATCGAGCGAGCGGTCGTGTCCGGGTCCTGATCGGCGTTGTTGTAGGTGAGCGTGCGCAAGCAGGCCTCGTAGTTGGCCTTGGACGCGGAACCGCTCAGGGCGAGCACGCCGGTCGTGCTGTTGTAGGCGGCGACCGTGATCCCCGCTGCGCAGCCCGAGACCGCAAGCGACTCGTCGATGCCGTCAGGGTGGTTCGTGAGGGTGATGGTCGCCGAGGCGATGTTCGCGTTGTCGATGTCGGCCACGGTGAGTGCTCCGCTCGCGACCGCCGCGATCGCTCCGCCGTCCTCGGTGAAGGTGGCCGCGTAGTCGATGCCGGCCGCTCCACCGTTCAGGTCCACGACCGGTGCGTCGTTGGCCGCGACGACGGTGATCGTCGAGGTGGCGGTGGCCGAGTTCAGGGCACCGTCGTTCACGACCACGGTGATCGAGCGAGCGGTCGTGTCCGGGTCCTGATCGGCGTTGTTGTAGGTGAGCGTGCGCAAGCAGGCCTCGTAGTTGGCCTTGGACGCGGAACCGCTCAGGGCGAGCACGCCGGTCGTGCTGTTGTAGGCGGCGACCGTGATCCCCGCTGCGCAGCCCGAGACCGCAAGCGACTCGTCGATGCCGTCAGGGTGGTTCGTGAGGGTGATGGTCGCCGAGGCGATGTTCGCGTTGTCGATGTCGGCCACGGTGAGTGCTCCGCTCGCGACCGCCGCGATCGCTCCGCCGTCCTCGGTGAAGGTGGCCGCGTAGTCGATGCCGGCCGCTCCACCGTTCAGGTCCACGACCGGTGCGTCGTTGGCCGCGACGACGGTGATCGTCGAGGTGGCGGTGGCCGAGTTCAGGGCACCGTCGTTCACGACCACGGTGATCGAGCGAGCGGTCGTGTCCGGGTCCTGATCGGCGTTGTTGTAGGTGAGCGTGCGCAAGCAGGCCTCGTAGTTGGCCTTGGACGCGGAACCGCTCAGGGCGAGCACGCCGGTCGTGCTGTTGTAGGCGGCGACCGTGATCCCCGCTGCGCAGCCCGAGACCGCAAGCGACTCGTCGATGCCGTCAGGGTGGTTCGTGAGGGTGATGGTCGCCGAGGCGATGTTCGCGTTGTCGATGTCGGCCACGGTGAGTGCTCCGCTCGCGACCGCCGCGATCGCTCCGCCGTCCTCGGTGAAGGTGGCCGCGTAGTCGATGCCGGCCGCTCCACCGTTCAGGTCCACGACCGGTGCGTCGTTCACGCCTGTCACGTTCACCGTCATGGTGTTCGCCGACTGGTCGAGGTCGAGGCCCGTGAACGCGGTGCCGCCGTCGTCCTTGACCTGGAAGGTAAAGGTCGCGTAGGGCGAGCCGTTCTCATTCAGGTCCGGATGGAAGACGAGCTTCCCGGCGTCGATATCAGCCTTCGAGATGAATCCACCCGCGGCGGTGATGGTTGTGCCGTCCAGCTTCAGGACTCCGTCGGTCGGCAGGGTGGTGATCCTTACGGAATCGAAGAGGTTGGCCGGGGAGTCGCTCGGATCAGTGAACCCGAATTGAGCGGCCGTGAAGACGTGGTCGACGTCCTCCGCGGTCGCGACCGTGTTGTTCGCGCCGGCCGGTTCATCGTTCACCGAGCGGACCGTGAGCAGGAAGGTGTCGCTCCCGGTGAGCGACCCGTCACTGACGTTCACGGTGATAGTGGCCGTGCCGTTCTTGTTCGCGGCGGGGGTGACCGTCACGGTGCGGCTGGCGCCGCTGCCTCCGAAGACGATGTTCGCGTTGGGAACCAAGGTGGTGTTAGACGAAGAGCCGGAGACCGTGAGGCTCGCGGCCGCGGTCTCAGCATCACCGATCGTGAAGGAGAGGGCGCCGGTGTTCGTGTCCTCGTTGATCGTCTGGTCTGCGATGTCGGAGATCGTGGGGACGTCGTTCACCGCGTTGACGGTGATCACCTTCGTGGCCGCGTTGCTGGTCCCGCCGTCGCCGTCGGTGAGAACGAAGCGGACCGTGCGGGAGGCCGCCGGGGTATCCGACACGTTCGCGTACGTGATGTTGCGCATGAGCGCTTGGGCTGCTGTCGGGCGAGGAGCTCGCGTTGAAGGTCACGACAAGCGCCGTGGTGCCGGTGCCTCCGGTGAAAGTCCCGATCGTGGTGCCGCCGAAGGTGACGTTGGCGCCCGAGACTCCGATCTGGCCGGCGGCAACCCCTTGATTGCGGATCGCGAGCCGGTCATCGGCCGAACCGCCAACGCTGTAGTCGATGGTGAGCGTGCCGGTGTCAAGGTTCGCGGAATCGGTGTCGCTCGCGGTCGCTGTCGCGTCGATGATCGTCGCGGCGGCGTTCTCGGTGTACGTCAGGGCTGGACCCGGTAGGGAAATCACGGGCGCCACGTTTGCGCCGGTAACAGTGAAAGTCTTTGTGTCGAGCACTTGGTTCGCGTTGTTGCAGGGGTTATTCGTACAGACCTTCACGGTCCACACGCCTGTCGCGACCACGACGAGAGTGTCGTCGAAGCTAGCTCCAATCGCGCCTGTATGGGCGTTCGTTTGTGCGATCGCGCTACTGGGATCGGTCCAGATGACAAAGATGTTGCCTGTCGCGCCGGCCCCACCGGTGACATCGGTGATCGTCGAGCGGGCACAGGCTCGAGTGTTAGACGTGAAGGAGGTTGCCGTAGTGCCAGAGCATGTGGTCGTCGTTGCCGGAGTCCGGATGCTCAGAGTTGCTGATTTGACATCCGCGTCGGTGAAGCTCGTGGTCGCGGTGCCGGAGATCGGGCCAGTTGCAGTCACCGTGTACGTGGCAACGAACCAGTTGGGCAGTTGGAACTCGTCGCGGATTGAGCCGTTGCCGTCCGCGAAGACATCGACATCGCGACGCCAGGTCTCACCTTGGTCGTCGTTCACACGGATGTGGACGAGCTCGCCCGGCTGCCAGCTCGTCCCCGTCAGGATTACGGCCGCGCCGGGCGGATAGTCGTCCTTGTCGCTCGAAATGGTTGGACTTGCTTGCGGAGAGGGATCCGGAGAAGTGGTGGGCTCAGGTGCGGGCTCGGCACTCGGCTCTGGCAAGGGAGCGGGCTCAGGAGTGGGATCCGGCGCGGGACTTGGATCTGCAGACGGACTCGGATCCGGACTCGGCGACTCGGTCGTCGTCGCCGGGGCATTCGGGTCGGTGATCGGATCTTCAGCGAACGCGGTCGGGCCGGTGAGGGCAACGACGACGGCCAGTACGACCGACATCGCGATCGGTTTGCGGACCCGCACCGAGAGACGGCGGTACCTCCGTCCCAATGCCCACGCGTCCCCGAGAAGCAACTTCGGCGTAGCTGGTCTTCCTCCGGCGCATCCACCCGTCCTCTCGTTTTTGGTTCCGCCGGCACATCCACTCCGAAGAGCCCCCCGGACGCGCCCTGACATTTAGAAATCCAAATCACTCCCGCAATTGCTGTAGGCAGTTGCGTGGTGGCGAAGACTAGGCTACTTGGGTGACACCCGTCAACACCCCCAAACGACCGACGTCAAGAGCCCTTTACGGCGAGAAGCCGGTATCCGTGCTCAGCCAGGCGGGTTCCGGGGGAACGTGGCGGGTTTCAAGGGAGCAAGACCCCCTGCGACCTGGTGGTCTTGTGACTTGCACCGACCAGCCGTATGCTCCCCCACATGACCGACACCCGGCGTGCGCTGCTTCGCAAGCTGGAGAACGTGGAAGCGTTCCCGCTGATCGCCCTGCAGGCGCTCCCCGAGCTCCGCGCCGACCTCGACGCCGTGGAGGCCGAAGCCCTCCTCCGGGCCCGGGAGCTCGGAGCCTCGCTCGAGGACATCGCCGAGGCGCTGGCGATCACCCGCCAGGGCGTGGCCTACAAGCTGAAGGCGCTCGCCGGGAACGTCGATGACCATGAGGACGCCGAGGAGGCCGCTGAGGCCGAGGTCATCGAGATCTCAGATGAGGCCGAGGACGACGAGCCGACGGTCGCCGATGAGGCCGAGGACGAGGTCGTCGACATCACGGAACCCGAACCCCAGGCCCAGGAGCCCGAGCCCGAGGCCCAGGAGCCTCAGCCCGAGACCCGGTGGCCCAGCATCGAAGACCTCAGGCCCGATCCCGAGGCTCGCCGGCCGGACATCGACCCTCGGGTCCCTCACACCAAGGCCTAGAAGCAGGACCTCGAGCTCCTAGCCGGCGGAGAAGCGTGCCGCGACGGCCTGGAAGCAGGGCCAATACGCCTCGGGCGGCACGTGATCGTCCAGCACGATGACCAGCTCGGTCCTGCCCTGGGCCTTCGCCACGATCAGCGCCGGGTCGTTCACGTCTGCGACAGAAAGGGTCTCGACGCCTGCCTGGATCGCGGCGCCGGCGAACCCGTGGTCGGCGACCACCAGATCGGGCCGGCCCTCCTCCAGCATCCGCTCCATCGGGTCCGGGCGATGGGTGTGGCGAGGGCGCCGGCCGTCCGTGACCATCCCGACGGCCCCGTGATAGGCGATCGTCCAGCCGTGATCGACGGTCGGATCGCCCCAGGTCACTCCCTCCGCCGGGCGGACGATCCGGGCGCCGCGGGCCGCCGCAAGGTCCGCGATCGAGCCGTAGAGCGGGTCGAGATCGCCCGGATGCCCTGTGGCGAAGAGGATCCGCTCGCCTTGGCGTGCGGCCTCCGCGAGCCGGTCCCCTACCGCCTCACAGGCGTCAAGGACTGCGCCGGAGTCGATATCGGGCGAGCCCTCCGTCGCGAGCGCGTCGATCGGGACGCCCGCGGCCTCCCCGACGATCCGGACGATGTCCTCGAAGCCGAACGGCTCCGGCATGTCCGAGAGCCCGAAGAGCTTGTCCGGGTCGTGCTCGACCAGCTTGCGGATGTTGCCGAAGACGTTGTCGTGCTGGTGGCCGGCCGGGCCGGCGACGCCGCCGGCGACGAGCGCCCGCGCCAAGTCCTCGCGGGGGTACGGCCGGGGGTCCCAGTGCTCGTCGAGCACGGGCAGACGGCTCGCGTGAGCTCCGATAACGTCCAAACCATGACCATCGTACCGAGGGGGTCCTCCTGAACCTCGAGAGAGCCGTCGTCGTCGTGACCGGCGCCTCGTCCGGGATCGGCGAGGCGACCGCCCTCGCGTTCGCCAAGGGGGGTGCCCGCGTGGTCCTGGCGGCCCGGCGCACCGAGCGGCTGAACGCGATCGTCGACCGGATCGAGAAGGCGGGTGGCCGGGCGCTCGCCGCCACGTGCGACGTCACGCGCCCGGACCAGCTCGAGACCCTTCGCGTCGTGACCGAGGAGGCGTTCGGCCCGACCGACGTGCTCGTCAACAGCGCCGGGATGCGCGGCGGGGGCGAGTTCACGAAGCTCGAGTACGACCGGATCGAGGAGCACGTCCGGCTGAACGTCCTCGGCGTGATGTTCGGCACGCGCGCGTTCCTCCCGGGCATGCTCGCTCGCGGGAAGGGACACGTCGTCAACCTCGGATCGCTGGCGGGACGGTTCGCGACGCCGGGGAACGCGATCTACGGGGCGACCAAGCACGCGGTCGTCGCCTTCTCCGAAGCGCTGAACTACGAGACGGAGGGCCGGAACGTCTTCGTCACATCGGTCAACCCCGGCTGGGTCGACACGGAGGGATTCCCACAGGGCGATCTCCCGGACTGGGTGGTGCTCAAGATGCGCACGGTCACCGACGCGATCGTGAAGGTCGTCCGGGAGGACATCGCGCCCGAGTACTCGGTCCCCCGCTGGCTGAGTCCGCTGCAGCTCTTCCGCGTCGCGACTCCTCCCCTGTATCGCTGGGGTCTCCGGCGTGTGGGCCGCGGCCGTCACGTCAACACCCCCTCGCGATGACGTCCGTGAGCTTCCGCGCCGTCGTGGAGTCCGCCCGCGGTGGAGGCCACGTCGTCGAGGTGAAACCCGACGTCGCAGAGAAGCTGGGTGCGAAGCACCGCACGCGCGTGCGCGGCACGCTCGACGATGCCGAGTACCGCAGCAACCTCATCTCGATGGGCTGGACGGCTCGTGCTCGGCGTGCACAAGGCGACATTGCAGGCGGCCGGTCGCGACACCGGAGACACCGTGCGCGTGACGATGGCGATCGACGCCGAACCGCTCCCGAACGACGAGGTGCCCGAGATCCTCGCCCTCGCGCTCGAGAAGAGCTGCGCCGGCTCGCAGTGCGTGGGAGTCGATGCCTCCGTCGCACCGGCGACGATACGTCGGGTTCATCACCGAAGCGAAGCGTGACGAGACGCGTGCTCGGCGGGTGGAGGACTCGATCCGGCAGATGATCGAGTGGGCGGAGGAGCGGCGACGCGGATGAGCATCGGCACGGCGCCCGTGCACGTCGACCGTCCGACGATCGAGGACGTGCACGAACCCGACGTCCCGTGGATCGTGATCGTCTGGAACGACCCGATCAACCTGATGAGCTACGTCACGTGGGTGTTCATGCGGCTCTTCGGCTACCCGCGCGAGAAGGCGGAACGCTTGATGTGGGACGTCCACTCGAAGGGCAAGGCGGTCGTGTCCTCGGGACCGCGAGAGAAAGCCGAGTCCGACGTCGCGCGTCTGCACGCGCACGGACTGTGGGCGACGTTGCAGCAGGACCGGTAGACGATGGCGCCGTTCTTCGAGAAGAAGGGGGATCGCTTCTCGGTTCGACTCGGCAAGCACGAGCGCAGCCTGCTCGTCGAGCTCGTTCGGCAATCCCGCACGCTGCTCGAGACCGAAGACCCGTCGAGCGATCCGGCGGTGGCGAGACTGTTCCCGGCGGCGTATCGGGACGATCCGCTTCGCAACCTCGAGTACGAGACGAGCCTCGGCGGCGCACCACGCTCCGGCAAGCTGCAGGCGCTCGACACGGTGGAGAGAACGGCCAACGCGCGAGCGCTGTCCGAGGAGGACTTCCTCGCGTGGTTGGGCGTCGTCAACGATCTGCGTCTCGTGCTCGGGACGCGGATCGAGGTCACGGAGGAATCGACGGAGGAAGACTTCGCGGCCGGGGGTCCTCGCGACGCGTATCACGTCTACCAGTTCCTCGGATGGGTGCAGCAGGAGATGCTCTTCGCGCTTGGTGAACCCGGACCCGGCGGTCTGCATGCGTCAGTCGAGGGGGACTGAGCGGCGTCGGAACAGCCGGCTCAAGCGGGAGGGATGGAGCTTGCGCCACGCGACCGCGGCACGTCGGCGATCCGCTTTCGCGGCGACGCCGTCGTTGTCGCTCCAGCTCGGCACCAGTGAGCTGACCGGCCGGCCGGGGATCTCGTTCGGCGCTCGACCCATGTGCTCAACGGTATGCGGCCGTGTGTCGGGGCGCAATGGCTCTGAGCTGGCCTTTCACGCTCTGAGCAGGCCTTTCGCGCGCTCAGACCTCCATCAGGCCGACCTGGTGCACCTTGAGCATGTTCGTGGTGGTTCTTCCGGCGGGCATCGAGGCCGCCATCACGACGGTGTCTCCCTCGGCGGCCAGCCCCGCGGCACGCAAGGCGTGGTCCATCATCGCGATCATCTGGTCGGTGTCGTCGGGCGGATCGGCACCGTGGGTCTCCACGCCCCAGAGCAGGCCATTCGCTCGTCGAACGTCTGCCTCGGGGATGAACGCGTGGATCGGCACCCGGGGACGCTCCGCCGACAGGAGCGCCGCGGTGCGCCCGGTGGTCGTGTAGCACGTGATCGCCATGACGTCGGAGTCGCCGGCGACGATCGAGGCGGCGGCGTGCGCGACGGCGGCGGCCTCCCCTGCGTGCATGCAGGGCGGCTGCGCCGCTCGGTACTCCGCGCCTTGTGACTCGACGGCTCTCGCGATCCGTGTCGCGGCCGACGCGGCCTCGAACGGATAGTCGCCGACCGCGGTCTCGCCGGAGAGCATGATCGCGTCCGCGCCGTCCAGCACGGCGGTGGCCACGTCGTTCGCTTCCGCGCGAGTGGGTCGGGGCGACCGGATCATCGACTCGAGCATCTGCGTGGCGACGATCACCGGGCGGCCGGCGACACGCGCCGCGCGCAAGAGCCGCTTCTGGATGAGCGGGATCTCCTCCATCGGGAGCTCGACGCCGAGGTCACCTCGCGCGACCATCGCGGCGTCGGCAACGTCGAGGATCCGTTCGAAGTCCTCGACCGCCGGGCGCGTCTCGATCTTCGCGACGATCGGCACGTGCCGATCACCCATCGCCGCCCTGAGTTGTTCGACGTCGGACGGGGCGCGCACGAACGATTGCGCGACGAGGTCGACACCGAGCTCGAGCACCTGCCGGAGCATCTCTCTGTCTCGGTCCGTGACCGGCGGAAGGCTCAGACGCTCGGCGGGCACGTTCACGCCTTGTCGGCTCCGCACCGTACCGGCGCGCAGACACTCCGTGAGCACGGCGTCGTTCTCGACGCCGATCACCGTGAGCTCGACGGCGCCATCGGCAAGCAGGATGCGATCGCCTTCGCGGAGATCTCCCGCGAGTCCCGGGTACGTCGTCGCGGCGCCGCTCGCGTCGGGCGGTCCATCCGAACGGAGCTCGAAACGTTGTCCGGGCCGGAACGCGTACGGATCGGGATCGACGTCGGCGAGGCGAACCTTCGGTCCGGGAAGGTCGGCGAGGACGGAGAGCGCGAGTCCCGTGGACGCTTCCACCTCGCGCACGATCGACACGCCGCGCGCGTGATCGTCGGCCGTGCCGTGCGAACAGTTGATGCGGAAGACCGACGCGCCCGCCTCGACGAGCCCTCGCACCATCTTGGGTGTGGCGCTCGCCGGCCCCAGCGTGCAGACGAGTTTCGTTCGCGAGTTCACTCGAGGACGATACGACGGACATGCTCGGCGACGGCGCGCGCGGCGTCGTCGGCAGGTCCGGGGCCGAGGTCGGGCTCCGAGAACGTCGCGGGGATCGGGCCTTCGGCTCTGTGCTCCGCCTCCGCGACGAACTCCTTCGGGAGGTCGTCGGGGAGATCGTCGAGCGCGCCCGTCATCTCCGCGAAGTACAGCGTCCACGCGCGCGGCACGACGCGCGCCCACTGGTATCCGCCGCCGCCGGTCGCGACCCATCGACCGGCGGCGGCTCGGTGGGCGAGCGCGTGCAGTTCCTTCGCGCACTCGCGGTACGCGCGCGTCGTGAGCCGGAGCTGCGCGAGCGGGTCGGACGCGTGCGTGTCGCAGCCGAGCTGCGTCACGAGCACATCGGGATCGAAGCGCTCGACGGCGGGCGGGATCACGGCCCGGAACGCCTCGAGCCATCCGTCGTCGCCGGTGTCGGGTGGCAACGGCACGTTGATCGCGGTGCCCTCGGCACCCTCGGACCTCCCCGCTCCGTGATCGCGCCGGTGCCCGGGAAGAACCAGCCGGGGTCGTACTCGTGGATCGAGATCGTGAGGACGCGGGGCTCGTCCCAGAAGATCGCCTGGACGCCGTCGCCGTGATGGACGTCGACATCGACGTAGGCGACTCGCTCGGCGCCTTCCCGGAGCAGCCAGGCGATCGCGATGGCGGGGTCGTCGTAGACGCAGAAGCCGCTCGCCCTGGCGGGCATCGCGTGGTGCAGGCCGCCGGCGGCGTTGAACGCGTGCAGCCGCTCCCCCTGCCACACGGCCCGGGCGGCGTCGACGGAGGCGCCGGCGACTAGCGCGCCGGCCTCGTGCATCCGGTCGAAGATCGGGTTGTCCCCGGGGCCGTAGCCGAACCGGCTCCAGTTGCCCTCCACCCCGCTCCCGGCGGCCTTCGTGGCCTCGATGAACTCCTCCGTGTGGACGAGGCCGAGCACCTCGTCGGACGCCGGCTCGCAGCCCAGCACGCTCACGCCGGGACGCTCGTCCAGCCCGGTCGCGGCGATCAGGTCCCAGGTGAGCAGGACCCGGTCGGGCCGGAGCGGATGGCCCGGCCCGTGGTCGTAGATCCGGGCCTCGGGGCAGCGGATCAGCGCGACGTCCCCGCTCACGAGACGGCGCGCACGGCGGCGGTCGTCCGCACGAGGAGGGTGGCGGCCTCCTCGTCCGACATCGAGAACGGGGGTCCGAGCATCACCAGGTCGCCGTTCGTGCCGTCGACGTGGCCGGTCGAGGAGTACAAGAGCAGGCCCGCCTCGCGTGCGGCTTCGAGGACGCGCTCCGCCACCCGGTCGGTCCTGGCGAACGGCTCGCTCGTCTCGCGGTCGCGGACGAGCTCGATCCCGATCATCAGGCCGAGCCCGCGCACGTCCCCCACCGTCGGGGCGTCCTCCAGCGCGGTCCGCAGCCCGGACAGGAGCCGCTCGCCGAGCTCGCGGCTCCTGTCCACGAGCCCCGCCTTCAGCTCCCGCAGGACGGCGAGCCCGGCGGCGGCCCCGAGCGCGTTGTGCGACCACGTGAAGCCGTGGACGAACCCCGGGCCATCCGCGATCGCCTCGTGCACGCGTTTCGACGCGGCCGCGAACCCGAAGGGGACGTAGCCGCTCGTCGATCCCTTGCCCGCGGCGAGGATGTCCGGCTTCACGTCCCAGTGGTCGACGCCGAACCACGAGCCGGTGCGGCCGAAGCCGGTCATCACCTCGTCCGCGATCAGCACCACGTCGTGGGCGCGGCAGACCTCGACGATCGCCGGCCAGTAGTCGTCCGGAGGGACGGCGGCGCCGAGCGTGGCGCCCGACACCGGCTCGGCGATGAACGCGGCCACGGTGTCCTCGTCGTAGGAGTCGATCATCTTGTCGAGCTCGGCGGCGTGCCAGGCGCCGCATCCGTGCGGGTGCTGGGGGTTCTCGCAGCGGTACTCGTAGGCGGCCGAGACGTGGAGGAACCGTCCGAGCCACGGCGTGTACGGCTTGCGGAGCGGGGCCTTTCCGGACGCGTCGAGGGCCCCAAGGGTGTTGCCGTGGTAGGAGTTCCGGCGTCCGATCACGATCGAGCGCCCGCTCTTCCCCCTCGCCAGGTGGTAGGCGCGCGCCATCTTCAACGCCGTCTCGACGGCTTCGGACCCGCCGGAGACGGGATAGATCCGGGGGTCCTCCATCGGGAGGATCTGGGCGACCTCCTCGGCGTAGGTCTCGACCGCCTCGGTGGTGAACACGGTCGGATGCACGTATTGCGTGCGCTCGAGCTGTTCCGAGACCGCGTCGATCACGGAGGCCACGCCGTGGCCGACGTTCACGACGATCGCGCCGCCGGCCCCGTCCAGGTAGCGCTTGCCGTCGGCGTCGGTGATCCAGACACCGTCCGCAGACACGGCCGCCGGCAGGTCCCGGGACGGCGCCCGCGAGAACACATGGGTCACCCGTTCAGGCTACTTCGTGTAGATGCCTTCGGGGTCGAGCTCCTCCCGCAACAGCCGGATCTCGTCGGCCGTGGGCGGAGGGGTCTCCGAGAGGTCCGGCGCCACCCGAGGATCCCAGGCCATATGCGACTTCACGTCCTCGAGGGTGATGCCGGGGTGGAGCGTCCGCAGCGTCATCTCGCCGGTCTCCTCGTCGAATCCGAAGGTGGCGAGATCCGTGACGACGTTCGTCGGGCCGCTCCCCGACCAGCCTCGCGCCCGGTCGTGCTCGGGGTCGCCGCTGTGACCCGGAGAGGTCCGGAAGTGCAGCTTCTCGACGAAGGACCGCTCGGCCTGGCGCATGATCACGAGGATCTTCCTGGCGTGGATCGCGATCTCGCACGCGCCGCCCGAGCCCGGGAGGCGCACCTTCGGGTGCTCGTAGTCGCCGATCACCGTCGTGTTCAGGTTCCCGAACCGGTCGATCTGCGCCCCGCCGAGGAACGCCACGTCGATCAAGCCGGCTTGGAGGTAGAAGGCGAAGAGCTCGAACATCGAGGTGACCGCGGTGGAGCCCGTCGCCAGGGTCGGGTCGCCGATCGACAGGGGCAGCCGCCGGGGCCGGGCGCCGAAGACGCCGGACTCGTAGACGAGCTGGAGCTCCGGCGCGACCGTGCGCTGGGCGAGGTTGCAGACGATGTTGGGCAACCCGACGCCGACGAAGCAGTTCTCGACGCCGGCGAGCAGCCGCGCGCTCGCCGCGATCATCAGCTCGTTCTTGGAGTAGTCGCTCACGCGTAGCTCCCGTAGTCGACCTCGCCGGAGAGCGCGGGGCCGGGCCTCAGCGAGTCCCAGTGCCGCTTGCCCCACTTCTCGACGTAGTCGGCGTGCGATCCGAGGTCGTACACCCACTCCTTGAGCCACGCTTCGAGGGTCGAGGGGTCGCGCGCGATCGCGTCCCACGCGAGATAGAACGCGTTGTCGCGGTCGTAGTAGCCCTGCGCGAAGGAGGGATGGCAGGCGAACGGCTCCTCCACCACCGCGTCCACGACGATGCCGGGGATCACGGTCCGGTTCGGGTCGCGGCGGATCACGTCGCCGTCGACGAGCTCCTCGACCACGACGATCACACGATCCGCGGCGAACGCCGCCTCCTTCTGACAGCCGAGCAGCCCCCAGATCTGGGCGTTGCCCTCACGGTCGGCGCGCTGCGCGTGCACGATCGTGACGTCGGGCTTCAGCGGCGGGACGACGTAGACCTCGGTGGCATCGTCGTAGGGCGACGTCATCGGCACGATCTTCGGATTGACCTCCGGGATGTCGGACTCGTAGTAGCTGCGGATCGGGAAGAACGGCAGGTTGGACGCGCCCGCGACGTAGCGGCAGACCATCCCGAAGTGCGAGTACTCCTCGATCTCGAGCGGTCCGGGATCCTGATCCTCGATCCGGCGGCGGACCGCGTGCAGCGATCCGACGCCGGGGTTGCCGAGCCAGGAGAAGATCAGCTTCTTCGCGACGCCCGCCCCGATCATCTGGTCGTAGACCACGTCGGGCGTCATCCGGGCGAGCGTCAGATCACGCTTCTTCTGCCGGATGATCTCGTGTCCTGCCGCGAAGCAGATCAGGTGCGTGAACCCCTCGATCGCGACCGTGTCGCCGTCGCGAACGAGGTCCGCGACGGCGTCCTTCATCGTCGCGACCTTGGAGATCACGACGGTCGCTCCTTGGGCGGGTCGTCGTTCGGACCCCGCAGGACGCAGAACTCGTTCCCCTCCGGGTCGAGCATCACCGTCCAGAAGCTGCCGTCCTCCTTCACGAACCGGAACGTCGTGGCGCCGAGCGCCGAGACCCGCTCCACCTCCTCGCGCATCGTGGACGGGGGCGACAGGTCGAGGTGCAGCCGGTTCTTCACGGCTTTGCCCTCGGGAACCGTCTGGAACAGCAGCGTCCACCCCTTGCCCGCCGGGTCGCGGATCTCGACGTCCTGCTCGTCCTCGCCGGTGATCTCGTACCCGAGGACACCGCACCAGAACTCGGCCACCCGGCGCGGATCGGCGCAGTCGACCGTGAGGGTCTCGACGAGCGATGCCACGGTGGCGCTACGCCCCGGGAGCGGTCTCGGCGACGACCTCTTCGAAGAGCTCGAGGGCGACGCGCGCCTGGTCCTCGCGGAACACGAGCGCCGGGGACATCCGGATGGACGCCTCGCCGCACCCGAGCATCAGGAGGCCGCGGTCGAACGCTCCGCGCTCGACCGCGGCTTGCGTCTCGTGGTCGGGCAGCTCGATGCCGATCATCAGCCCGAGCCCACGGACGTCGCGGATCGCGTCGTGTCGGGTCTGGATGTCGCGCAACCCGTTCATCGCGAGATCGCCGACCTTGGCGGCGTTCTCCAGGAGCTGCTCCTGCTCGATCACGTCGAGCGTCGCGATCGCGGCCGCGCAGGACACCGGGTTCCCCCCGTAGGTGGACCCGTGCGTGCCCTTCGTCCAGGTCATGACCGAGTCCTTGGCGATCATCGCGCCGAGCGGCATGCCGCTCGCGATCCCCTTGCCGGAGAGCAGGATGTCGGGCTCCACACCGAAGTGCTCGACCGCCCACATCTTCCCGGTGCGGCCCATCCCCGACTGGACCTCGTCGCAGATCAGCAGGATGCCGTGCCGGTCGCAGAGCTCGCGGAGCGCCTGGAGCCAGCCGTCGGGGGGCACGATGTAGCCGCCCTCCCCCATCACCGGCTCGACGACGATCGCGGCCACCTCTTCGGGGGCCACGATCTTCTTCATCAGGAAGCCCTCGATGTGATCGAGCGTCGGGAAGCCCTCCGCGTCGGCGCCGGGGGGCACGGGCATGTCCCGCCCGTCGCCGTAGTAGGCGTGCAGGACTCCCGGCAGGAGCGGACCGAAGCCGGCCCGGTACGTGGCCTTGGACGCGGTGAGCGAGACGCTCCCGTAGGACCGGCCGTGGAAGGAGCCGTAGAACGCGATCACGTACTGGCGGCCGGTCGACCACCGGGCGAGCTTGATCCCCGCCTCGACGGCCTCGGTGCCCGAGTTGGTGAGGAACGAGCGCGCGCCCGACATCGGCGCGATCTGCGCCAACCGGTCCGTCAACTCCGAGTAGATGGGCAGATAGAAGTCCGAGGCCGAGTAGTGGATCAGCTCGGCCGCCTGGCGCTGGATCGCCTCGACCACCGTGGGGTGGCAGTGGCCGGTGGACGTGACCGCGATCCCCGCGTTCACGTCCAGGAAGACGTTGCCGTCCACGTCCTCCACGACGGAGCCGGCGCCGCGCGCCGGGACGAACGGGTAGGCGCGCGGCAGCGACGGCGACGTCGTGCGCTCGTCCCGTTCGAGGACTTCCCGGGCCTTCGGCCCGGGAAGCTCCGTCACCAGCTTGGGCGCCTCGGCCCTCTCGAGGCCCCCAGATCGGGATGAAGGAGCGCTCACTCCTCGATCACCGTTCGGGACTGCTCGCGCAGGTACTGGGTGACGTAGTAGGGACCGCCGCCGGCCTTGCCGGTCGTCCCCGACCCCTTCCAGCCGCCGAACGGCTGGACCCCCGGCCAGGCGCCCGTCGTGGCGCCCGCGCGCCGGTTCACGTACACGACGCCGGCCTGGATCTTGTCGAGCCAGTCCTCGATCTCCTTGGGGTCCTTGCTGAACAGGCCGGCCGTCAGCCCGTACTCGGTGTCGTTCGCCTTCTCGATCGCGTCGTCGAGCTCGTCGAACGGCGCGACGGCCAGGAACGGCACGAACAGCTCCTTCTTCCAGAGCCAGCTGTCGTCGGGCGCCTCCACGATCGTCGGCTGCACGAACAGGCCGCGCTCGAGGTCGCCGTCGGTCAGCCGTTCGCCGCCGGTGATCACGTTGCCGTTCTTCTTCGCCTCGCCGGCGGCCTGCTCGAACGTCGCCATCGCCTCTTCGTTCACGACCGGGCCCATGAACACGTCGCGCTCGACGGGGTTCCCGACCTTGAGCTTCTCGGTCTTGTCCTTGAGGAGCTTCACGAAGTCGTCGTAGACCTCGCGCTCGACGTAGACCCGCGAGTTCGCCGAGCACTTCTGCCCGCCGAAGCCGAACGCGGACCGAAGGACGCCGTCGGTCGCGACGTCGAGATCGGCGTTCTTCGTCACGATCGCGGGGTTCTTCCCGCCCATCTCGGCGATCACGGGCTTCGGGACGTCCTGGACGAAGTTCTTGAGGATGTCCATCCCGACGGCGTAGGAGCCGGTGAACGTGACCCCGTTCGCGTCGGGATGACGCCAGAGGTGCTCGCCGACCACGGAGCCCTTTCCGAGGATCAGATGGAACGCGCCGGGCGGCACGCCGCCGTCGCGGTAGCACTCGTAGAGCTTGTAGCCCATCAGCGCGCCCTGGTTCGAGGGCTTCAGCACCACGGCGTTCCCGGCGACGAGCGCACCGGACGAAGGGCCGCCCGCCAGGGCGAACGGGAAGTTGAAGGGGCTGATCACCGCCCAGACGCCGTAGGGACGCATCACGTCGTAGTAGTCGCCGGCGGCGCCGAGGCCGGACATCGGCATCCGGAACCCGTCGTGCTTCTCGACCTCGTCGCAGTTCCAACGGATCAGCTCGGCCGTCTCCTGGACGTCGCCGAGTGCCTCGAGCCGGTTCTTGCCGACCTCGAACGCCATGAGGGCGGCCAGGTCGAACAGGCGGTCCTCCATCACGTCGGCCACGTTGCGGAGGATCCGGACCCGCTCCTTCCAGCCCATCCGCTCCCATTCCAGGGAGAAGCCCTTGGCGGCGGCGACGGCATCGTCCACGTCCTTGGGAGTGGCCTGGGAGAACCGCCCGATGATGAGGTCGGAGTCGATCGGCGAGGGCTCCTCGTACTTCTCGTCGCTCCAGCGCTCCTCGCCGTTCACGACGAACGGCCATTCCTTGCCCAGCTCGGCGCGGGCTCGTTCCACCGCCTCGTCGTAGTTGCGCTGCAGGTCCTCGTTATCCGCGGACAGGGTCGCGTAGGTGATCCGGAAATCCTGGGCCATCGGATGACTCCTCTTCTCGTTGGTCGACCGGGGAACGGGATGGATGGTATCGCCGCGCGCCGCGAGCGCGCACGGCGTCCGGATGCGCCAGGGGCACGGCGATTTCGCGAGTCGATTCGGAGATTCTCGGGATGGCCGGGCGTATGCTCGGGCTCCCTGAAGATGAGGCTCGTAACCTACGACCGGAGGGGGCACCGGCGTCTGGGGGCGATCCTCGATGGGAGGGTGGTCGATCTGCCCGACGCGGTCGGGCACCCGGCCTTTCCTACCACCCTCGAGGCGTTCGTTCAGAGGAGCCGGGGGACGGTGCTCGACGCCGCCCGCGCAGCCCTCGCTCGCGAAGATGTGATGAACCACGTCGTCAAGGGAGCCCGGATCCTTCCGCCGTTGTTCCCTCGCTCCCTGCTGATCCCCTCCGCTCCCGGGAGCCTCGCCGGTGCGGATGGTGCCGACCTCGAGCGGCGGATCGCCGGGCCCGAGCAGGAGATCCCGTGGCCGGTCGGCGCCGCGTGGCTCGACTACGAGCCGAAGGTGGCCGCGGTGCTCGGTCTCGAGACGACCGACGTGGACACGGACGACGTCCAGGATCACGTCTTCGGCTACACGCTCGTCAGCGACTGGGTGGCCAAGGACGCGTCGGGCGATCCATTGGGAACGTCCGAAGGGGTCCCGCTCGCGATCGGCCCGTGCGTGGTTACGCCCGACGAGCTCGATCCCCAGACCATGTTCCTGCAGGCCAAGGTCGAGGGCGAGGAGATGGCGAAGGGGAACCTGAACGGCGCGGCGCGGAGCCTGTTCGCGATGATCGCGGCCGCGTCGCGCGGAGCGACGCTCGAGCGAGCCGACGCGTTCGCTCTGGGACCGTTCCCGGCCAAGGACGACGATCCGGGTCGTCGGCTATGGCCCGGGGCGACGGTGGAGCTCGCCGCCGAAGGGATCGGGACCCTCAGGAACCGGCTCGGCGCGCGACCGTAGCCCGGCGGCCTCGCGCGCTACCTCTTCTTCTTGGCTTCCTTCCGAGCTGCGGCCCGCTCGGCGGCCTGCCGCTTGTCACGGTCCTTCTTCTTCCGCCCGCGGTCGTGCGACTCGCGCACCTTGGCCAGATCGCCTCGTCCCATGTCTTCTCTCCTTGGTGTTCCTCTTAGTGTTCCTCGTCGCCGCCGCGCGCGAGCTCTTCGCTCCGCTTGCGCGCCGCGTCGATCGCGTTCAGGAACGCGGCGCGCACGCCGGCCTCCTCCAGATGGCGGATCGCCTCGATCGTCGTCCCACCCGGTGAGGTGACCATCTCACGCAGCTCCACCGGGTGCGTCCCCGTGTCGCGGAGCATCTTGGCCGAGCCGAGCATCGTCTGGATGATCAGCTGGCTCGCGACGTCGCGCGACAGGCCCAGCAGGATGCACGCCTCGATCATCGCCTCGGCCAGCAGGAAGAAGTACGCGGGGCCCGATCCGCTCGTCGCGGTCACGGCGTCCAGGTAGCGCTCTTCGAGCCGAAGGACCTTGCCGACGTAGCCGAGCAGCTCCTCCGCGACCGCGAGGTGCTTGTCGTCCGCATGCTTGCCCGGCGCGATCACCGACATCGCCTCGTCCACCATCACGGGGACGTTGGACATCACGCGCACGACGGACACGCCGGGCGAGAGGTGCTGCTCCACGAAGGAGGTCCGGATCCCGGCCGCGAAGCTCACCACCAGGTGCTCCGTCGTCACGTGATCCGAGATCTGCTGCAACAGGGTCTCGAAGTCCTGGGGCTTCGCCATCAGGACCAGCACCGTCGCGAAGCGGCACGCTTCGGCGTTGTCGAGCGTCGCGGCAACGCCGTGGCGTTCGGTGAGCTCCCGGGCGCGCTCCTCGCGACGGCACGTGACGAGGATCTCCTCGGTGGACCGCCCGCCGGAGCGGAGCAGCCCGGCGACCAGGGCCTCGCCCATCCTGCCGCCGCCCAAGAATGCGATGGAACGTTCGGTCATCTGATCCTCAACAGGTTCGAAAGGAAGAACCACACGTTGGCCGGCCGTTCGGCGAGCCGACGCGTCAGGTAGGGGTACCACTCCGTGCCGTACGGGATGTACACGCGGACCGGATATCCCTGCCCGGCGAACCTCAGCTGCAGGTCGCGGCGGACACCGTACAGCATCTGGAACTCCACCCGTGACCAGCCCTCGCCGGACGCGTCCACCCGCCGTCGCACCCCCTCGAGGAGCCGCGGGTCGTGCGTCGCGACGTCGATCGAGTGCCCGCGGGCGAACAACGTCGTGAACAGCCGCGCGAAGTTGGCGTCCACCTCGCGCTTGCGGGTGAAGACGACCTCCGGCGGCTCCAGGTAGGCGCCCTTCACGAGACGGACCCTGCACCCCGGCGGCAACGTCTCCAGGTCGCGTTCCGTCCGACGGAGGTACGACTGCAGGGCGACGCCGACCTTGGGGTATCGAGCGTGCGCCTCTCGGAACACGCGGAGCGTCGGGCTCGACGTATCCGACGGATTCCATGTCGAACATCACGACCGTTCCCTGGCTCTTGGCGGCGTCCACGACCGGTTCGACGTTGGCGAGGCAGGTCTCGTCGGACACGTCGAGCCCCAGCTGGGTGGGCTTCAACGAGATCGCGCAGTCGAGGTTCGGGGTGCGCGCGATCGCGGCGAGTGCGTCGAGGTAGGCGGCGCGCGCCGCCTCGGCCTGCGCCGGCGTGCGGACGTTCTCGCCGAGGAAGTCGAGCATCGACGTGATCCGGCGGCGATCGAGCGACGCGGCGACGCGCATCGCCTCGTCGAGCGACTCGCCGGCGACGAACCGGAAGGCGACCGCTCGTCCGGGGCGCGTCCCGGTGATGATCTTCCGCGACCAGGGATGCTCCGCGACGCGGAGGGTCAGTGGTCGCAGGACCGACGTGGAGAAGGACACCGATCGAGGATAGCGAGGCCGGGGCTTCACTCCGGTTGGGGCGCGATGCCGCCTCGCAGCACCTCGACGAACTCCTTGATCCGCATCGGGCGCCGCTCAGGACGCCGATGGATCAGCCCGGGATCGAGGTCTTCGGACACCAGCGCGTCCTGGAAGCGATCCGCCATCCAATCGAGGACGGACGCGATCATCTCGGCGTCGACGTCGTCTCGGATCTCGCCTCGCTTGACGCCGAACTCCACGAAGTCGAGCGTCCCGTAGGGGTCCTCGCTCCGCATGTATCGATCGACCGGCCGGCGGATGTCGAGCCCGGTGTCGTAGCGAGCGATGATCGCGACCCGGTTCGGCACCGGATCCGACGCGACGGAATCCTCCGCGCGCTGGAGCCACCAATCGAGCACCGCCCAGAAGCCCTGGTCCACGATCTCGGTGGGCGCGTCCAGCCACGCCGGGAGGAGGGAGACGGCCCGCTTGAATACCTCGAGGAAGAGTCCTTCCTTCGAACCGAAGTCGAGGAAGACGGTGCCCTTCGCCACGCCGACCTCGTTGGCGACGTCCTCGACGCGGGTCCCTCGGTAGCCGCGCTCCGCGAAGTGGCGCATCGCGGCTTCGAGGATGCGATCCCGGCGGCTCGGCGTCTCGGTCATGGCGCAGGGACGCTAGCGGAAAAGAGCCCGCGAGCGGAACGAGGCGGACGAGGTGTGGGCGGAAGACAGCAAGGAAAGAGAGAACCCGAGAGACCTCCGGCTCGCTGGGAACCGAAGCTCCCAGCCACCTTCAGCCTCTCGGGCTCTGGTGCCCCAAGCAACCTCCGCGTTCTTCGCGCGGCTGCCGGACCGCCGACGGTGGCTCGCCTCGCGGCGCTCCTCCGTCATTCGCGGGCTCCGGGTCACCTCGCGGCGTCCCGTCTCCCGCGGACCCCCCGCCCGGCTCACCTTTCGGTGTCCCGGCGGGGCCCATCGGGTCCGGCCTCGCGGCGTTCTCCGATGGTCGGGGACCCTCTCGGATCCTCGCGGATCCTCCTTGGTCCCTCGCGTCCGGTTCACCTTTCGATGTCCCGGCCGCTCGTCCGGCCCTCTCGCGTCGACCACTTCGACTGCTTGGAGCGAAGCGAAAGATAGCGACGGCCTCAAGGTGAGTCAACTCCGCGTTCCTGCAGGTCAGACCATGAATGCGCAGGTAGACGGGGTGAACCAAAGTGTGACAAATCGGTGAACGGTCACTGCTCTCGGTGTCGTCGCAGGTCAGCGGCGGCGTCCGATGTCGCGAAGCCTTCGCGTGTCACCGACATCACGACGCGGTCGACCCACGCGCCGCCCTTCCACGATCGGTCCGGCAGTCTTCCGTCGAGAGCGAAGCCCGACTTCTCGTAGACGTGGATCGCGCGTTCGTTGTCGGCGAGCGACCAGAGCTCCACCCGATAGAGGTCGTACCGATCGAACGCCTCGTCCACGAGCGCCGCGATCGCATCGGTCCCGTGTCCCTTCTCCCAAGCAGACCGGTCTCCGATGAAGACGTAGAGCGAGCAGATGCGGTCGCGCCGCCGGAAGGCGTTCAATCCGATCCGTCCGATCGGTCTGCCGTCGATCTCGATCATGTACGGATGGCCTTCCTCGCGAGCACGCTGTTCGCTCTCCGCGATGTCCTCCAGGGAGAACGGCCCCTCGTAGTCCATCAGCCACCAGACCTCGGGGTCGTTCTGCCAGGTGTGGATCAGCGGGTAGTCGCGCTCCTCGACGGGCCGAAGGAGCACCTGCACGCCGTGGATCACGCGGCGGCCTCGACGAGCTCTCGGTAGACGTCGCGCACCTCCGACGTCGTGGCGTCCCACGTGAAGCCCAGCGACTCCCGTGCGCCGGCGGAGCCGAGCCGCGACGCGAACGCGGGATCGCCGAGGATCGCGAGCACCGCGTCCGCGTGGTCGGCGGGGTCGTGTCCTTCGACGAGGAGCCCGCCGCCGCGGACGACGGTCCGAAGGCCGCCGACCGCCGCGGCGACCACGGGCGTGCCGCAGGCTTGTGCTTCGAGGGCGACGAGCCCGAACGATTCCGATCGCGAGGGGACCAGCACGACGTCGGCCGCCGAGTAGAAGTCGGCGAGACGAGCGTGCGGTTGCGGCGGGAAGAGCATCACCCGGTCGGCGACGCCGAGGTCCGAGGCGAGCTCCATCAGGCGGGCGACCTCGGCGCCCGCGCGCTCTCCGCTGGGACCACCGACGATCGCCAGCACCAAGTCCTTCGCGGTCTTCGGGTCGGCCTGGTGCCCCCGGGCGACCGCCTCGGCCAGCGTGCGGATCGCGACGTCCGGACCCTTGTGCGATTGCAGGCGACCCACGAAGAGGGCGAGCCGCAGCCCGGACAGGTGCAGCCGGGCGCGCGCCTCGGCTTTGTCGGCCGGCAGGAAGATCGAATGGTCGACGCCGGGGGGAACGATCCGGATCCGCTCGGGATCCGCTCCGTACAGACCCACGAGCTGACCGGCCTCCTCCGGCGTCGGCGCGAGGATCCTGTCGGCGTCGCCGATCACGCGCTCTTCGCCTCGGAGGCGCTCGAACGGCTCCGGCGATTCCCCGCGAGCGAGCGAGTAGTTCTTGACCTTGCCGAGCGTGTGGAACGAGGCCACGAGGGGGACGCCGAGGATCTCCTTGGTCGCGCGGCCGACCCAACCCGACAGCCAGTAGTGGCTGTGGACCAGGTCGTAGTGGTTGCCCTCCTCCCGCGCCACCCGGAGGACGCCGCCGAGGAACTCCGGCAGGTACCGCTGCACCGCGGACTTCGGCAGCGGCTGGCACGGACCCGCCTTCGCGCTCACGACGCGGATCCCCGGCGCGATCTCGCGGACGTCGTGCGTGTCGCCTCCGCGGCATCTCGTGAAGAGGTCGACCTCGACCCCCTGACCGGCGAGGCGCTCGGCCACCGATCGGATGTAGACGTTCATCCCGCCGGAGTCACCGGTTCCCGGCTGGTCGACGGGAGAGGTGTGGACGGCGAGGACGGCGACGCGCGGAGGCCTGGTTCCGGTGCTCACTGACAGGTGCAACCTCCGACGGGGGTCCGTTTCATCCCTTCATGGTACGAACGGATCCGGATCACTTCGCTGAGCGGGCGCTCCGGAGCCGGACGACGGCCTCGACCGCGCCCTGAGGCTCCTCTCCGCCCAGGACGGGGAGTCGTTCGTGGGGCCGCAGCTCTTCGGGGTCTGCCTCGGGGAACACGTCGAGGTCGCGGAGCACCTTGACGACGGCGGGGGCGAGACGCCGCCAGTTCCCGTCGGTGACCTTGAGCGCGATCCCGATGCCCTGGGGCAGCGAGGTCGCGCACACGAGACCCTCGGCCCCCTCCTTCGCGATCACCTGTCCGGCGCCCGCCGTCATCACGTCGGTGTCCAGGCGGCGGGTGCCGCCCACCATGTGCGGAGCGGCGAGCATCCCGCGGACGATCCTGTCGGCCGCCGAAGCGAGCCGTCCCAGCCGCTCGGGGCTCCCGAGCCGGGCGAACATCGTGGCCATCGCCCGGAGCGGAACCCCGTGGACCGGGATCCCGCAGCCGTCCACGCCGATCATCGGCCGCTCCACGTCGGTCGCGGCCGTGACCGCCCGGAGCACCCGGCGATGGATCGGATGGTTCGGCGCCCGGTAGGTGTCCAGATCCCACCCGCGGCGAGCGGACGCCACCAGCAGGCCGGCGTGATTCCCCGAGCAGCCGTCCCAGATGCGCGACCGCGCGCCCTTGGTCGCGCGGTCGCGCGGCGTCCGGATCGCGCCGACGGGAACCTGGCCTCGGCGGAGGAGCCGCCGGACGGCGGCGATGTGCATGGGCTCCCCCGAGTGCGAGGCGCACATCACGGCGACCTCGTCGTCGGGGAGATCCGGCTGGTCCATCGCGAAGAACGAGACGGCGCCCTGCAACGGCTTCTCGCAGGAGCGGCCGAACAGCATGCGCTCGGGGTCGCCGGCGAACGCGCGGAGCCGTCCCTCCGCGTCGCACACCGCGACGTCACCGGTGTGCACCGACTCGACGAGACCGTTGCGCACCACATGGACGAGATCAGCGGGGCCGGTCATGGGGGCCGAAGCCTAGCGACACTGGCCCCGAGGCGCCCCGGGTCAGCGTGCGGCGAACGTCGGGGTGAGTCGCTTGTCGTGGAGGACGAAGCCGTCGTCCTCGGCCGCGAGCGCCTCGAAGGCCTCGACGCAGAGCGGGTCGAACTGCGTCCCGGACCCTGCACGGATCTCGGCGACGGCCTCCTCGGTCGAGAGCGCGGAGCGGTACGGCCGGTCGCTCGTCATCGCGTCGAAGGAATCCGCGATCGCGAAGATCCTGGCCGCGAGCGGGATCTGCTCCCCGCGGAGTCCCCTCGGATACCCGCCGCCGTCGAAGCGCTCGTGATGGGTTCGGACGATCTCGACCGCCTCGCCCATGAACGGGATCGGCTCGACGATCCTCGCTCCCTGGTTGGGATGGGAGCGCATCACGATCCACTCGAGCTCGGTCAGCGGGCCGGCCTTGCAGAGGATCGACTCGGGGATCCCGACCTTGCCGATATCGTGGAGGAAGAAGCCGTAGGCGACCTCCGGACGCGCCGCGAGCGCCGGGTCGACCACCCGCGCGAGGGCGAGGCCGTAGTGAGCCGTCCGGTCGAGGTGCCCTCTGGTCGTCGGGTCCTTCGCCTCCACGACGTGGGCGAGCGACTTCATCGTCGCGATGTACATGTCCCGGGCGCGTTCCAGCGCGTGCTCCAGCTCCCGTGTGCGCACCCGCTCGGCCGAGTAGAGGACCCCGACCTCGCGGGCGAACACCTTGAGCTGGTCATGGAGGGACTCGGCCTCGGGATCCTCGTTGAGGTCCCGCGCGATGATCCTGGATCCCTCGCGTTCCAGATCGTTCATGTTCGCCCCGGTACTGGAGAAGTGGGCGTCACGCTGTCAGGGAATCGATGCGCCGGGTATCGGGCGACCGGGGGAATCGGCGGCAGCGGTCGGGGGACGCCGGGTGCGAGCGACCGACTAGCTCAGGGCGAGGCTGGGATCTTCCTTGTACCGCCGCTTGAGCTCGTCCTGGAGGGCATCCAGCACGCGGTGCACGTCCCCGCGCTGCGCGGATACCTCCCGCTCCTCGCCGGCGAGCACGTCCACCGCCTCCTTGAGGCGATCGTCGTCCAGCTCCGAGGGATCGCTGATGCCGGCGTCGGCGACCAGCCGCTCGATCCGGCGCCGAGCGAGCAGCATCTCCTCCTCGGGCAAGGAGACCTTCATCGCCTCGCCCCGGGAGGTGACCGGCTGATCGGAAGCGAGGATCTCCGACAGGCGCTCCACCAGCGGCCGAGCATCGTCGCTGCCGCGGGACGCGAGCTCCGCCTTCAGGATCTCGGCGCGGCCCTGAACGAGGCGCCGAAGCAGCGAGAGGTACTCGCGCTCGGCCATGCACTCGTCGCGGCGCGCCCGGACGTCCTCCAGCGACTGGCCCTCGATCCCGTCGAGGTAGGAGGGATCGCGGATCCGGTCGATGCGGCGGTTGGCCGGTCGATCCTCGTTCACGGCGGCGATGCTACTACCGGGCCCTGCTCAGCAGACGGCCACCAAGGCCGCGTAGGGGTCCACGGCCGCGCCACCGCTCGGGTGGTACTCGAAGTGCAGGTGGTTGACGGTCGTTCCGGTCGACCCCACGTACCCGATCACCGTGCCGGCCGAGACATGCCCACCGGCGCCGTAGGAAGACAGGTGCGCGTAGAAGGTCCAGTCTCCTCCGCTGTCGTGCTCCAAGACGACACCCAGCCCGCCGAGCACGCTGGAGGCGCTCCGTGCGTTCCCGGGCGCCACGGCCACCACCGGCGTGCCGGCGGCGGCGATCATGTCGATCCCCTGGTGAGTGCGACCGCCGGGGCGAGGCCAGCCGAATGAGTCCACGAACGAGTTGTTCCCGGCCACGGGGCAGGTCTGGATCGCGCCGGTCCCGGTGATCGAGACTCCACCACCGGAACCGCCGAGGCTGAGCGCCCGCTCGTCGGCGGCGTCCAGCTCCGCCTGCAGCTCCTGGACGACGTTGTTCAGCTGCTCGACCTTCGCGTCGAGTTGCGCCCGCTGCGCCCCGATCTGGGCCGCCGCCTCGGCTTCCCGCCGCGCGGCCTGCCCCAGCTGCGCCTCCTGACGTCGGAGCTCCTCGGCCGTCACGGCCACCTCCGTCGCGAGGTCGGCATCCCCCTGCACGACGCTCTGCGTGTACTGCAGGCGATCGGCGGCGTCCTGGATCGAATCCGAGGTCAGGAGCGCGCCGATCGAGCGAGAGGCACCGGACATGTAAGCGGCCGCGACCCGGTCGTTCAGGCTCTGGCGGATCCGGGCGAGCTCGTTCGTGAGCAGATCGATCTTGGCGCGGGCGTGGGCAGCCGCGTCCTGCGCCTCCGCGAGCCGCGTCTCCGTCTCCTGCCAGAGGCCGGTGACGTGCGTGAGCTCCCGGCGCGCGGCGTCGAGCCGGTCCCGGGCGGCGTCGAGCTCAGACTCGGTGGCGGCCAAGGCGGGGATCGTGGTCAGCGCCGCCGCCCCCATCACGAGGACGAGCGCGAGTCGTATGAGTGTGCGGGGATGGGCCGTGGCGGGTGCCTCCTGCCGGCATCGACGGCTGGTCGAGGCTACCAGTGAGCCCGGTTGGCGCTCAACCCACCTCGGGCGCGCCGTCGGTCCACGTTCCTTCTCTATCCTTGCGCCGTGGAGCTTCATCCTCCGTTCCTGACCGGCCGGCTCGTGCGCCTGCGAGCGCCCGAGCCGGCCGACGACACCCTCAACGAGCTCTTCAACGACCACGGGGTCCGGAGCGGGATCGGGGCGCCCTTCCCGCAGCCGATCGAGTCCTTCCACGCGTGGATCGCGTCGGCGCGCAAGGATCCCAACCACCTCAACCTCATCATCGAGCGTCTCGATGAGCCGGGGCCGATCGGGATGTGCGACCTCATGAAGATCGAGGCGCCCACTCGCACGGCCGAGCTCGGGATCTGGGTCGCCCGGCCCTGGTGGCGAGGCGGGTTCGGCACCGACGCCGTCCGCACGCTCTGCCGGTTCGGGTTCGACCACGTGAACCTGCATCGCATCACGCTGTACGTGAACGCGGACAACGCCCAGGCGATCCGGGCCTACGAGAAGGCGGGGTTCAAGGACGAAGGCCGCCTCCGCGAGGCGGCCTTCGTCCACGGCGGTCGCGTCGACCAGCTCGTGATGGGGCTGCTCGCGGGCGAACTGACCTCCGAGCGAGGCGAAGGCTAGCCTTCGCCTCGCATCGCCGCGATCAAGATCTCGGCGACCTCGGGCCGTGAGAACTCCTGCGGCGGCTTCTCGCCGGCTCGAAGCATGTCGCGCACCTTCGTGCCCGAGAGCGAGACGCGCTCGCTCTCGTCGTGGGGGCACGTCTTGGGCGACGCCATCCCCTCGCAGCGGTTGCACCAGAACGAGTGCTCGAACATCAGCGGCGTGATCCCCAGCTCGCCCGGCTCGAACCGTTCGAAGATCTTCTGCGCGTCGTAGGTCCCGTAGTAGCTGCCGACGCCGGCGTGATCGCGTCCCACGATGAAGTGGGTGCAGCCGTAGTTCTTCCGGCAGATCGCGTGCCAGATCGCCTCCCTCGGACCCGCGTACCGCATCGCCGCGGGGAAGACGGAGACCATCGCCCGGTCCTTCGGGTAGTAGCCCTCGAACAGCGCCTCGTAGCAGCGCATCCGCACGTCGGGCGGGACGTCGTCGGCCTTGGTCGCGCCCACCAGGGGGTGCACCAGCAGGCCGTCCACGATCTCCAGCGCGCACTTCTGGATGTACTCGTGGGCGCGGTGGATCGGGTTCCTCGTCTGGAAGCCCACCACCGTTCGCCACCCGCGACGGTCGAACTCCGCGCGGGTCTCGGCCGGCTTCAGTCGGTACGGCAGGAAGTCGTCGTGCGGCGGGAGCTCGATCACCTCGAGCGTCGCCGGCGACGCACCGGTCGCCGGCCTCGTGGAGCGCCTTCACACCAGGATGCTCGAGGTCCTCGGTCTGGAAGACCGCCTGGGCCTCCTTCGAACGGTCGCGCTTGAAGATCTCGGAGATCCTGAGGACGGCGAGCGGCTCGCTCCCCTCGGAGGCGACGAGGGCGACCGCGTCGGCGCCACCGAGACGATGCGCGCCGTCTTCGTCGACCGACAGGGTCACCGGGATCGACCACGGCAGGCCGCTCTCGAGATGCATCGTCTCGAGCACCGAGTGGTAGTCGGCCTCGCCCTGGAACCCCGTGAGGGGTGAGAGGGCGCCGACGGCGAGCATCTCGAGGTCGGAGAGGTCGCGCTCGGAGACGACGAGCTTCGGCAGGTTCCGGGCCTCTTCGCGGAGCGCGTCGACGTCGGAGCTGTCGGCGAGGAGCTGCACGAGGGTTCCGCCGTGCGGGTCGATAGTGGACATGAACGTTCTTCCTTTCGATGACTGCCGCCGGGGGTAGGGGCGCCTCGGCGAGCCGGGCTCGCCGCGGGTGTGCTCCCAGGATACGGGTTGACTACCTGCATGGTCCCTGGCCGCGCAGCCCTTCCGGGGCGCTTCCGAACGCTTCCGACGGGGAGGAAGCGAGTAAACTCCTGGTCCCGACCGAAGCGTCAGGTGCCCATGCAGACACTTCTTTCCGATGATGAGATCGCTTCTTTGAACCTCGATTTCGAAGAAGCACAGCCGAACGACATCTTGGCGTGGGCGCTCGAGAAGAGCGGTCTCGAGCACATCGCGATCGCATCGGCCTTCCAGACCGAGGGCACGGTCGTGATCCACATGGCCACGAAGATCCGGCCGGACGTCCCGATCCTGTTCCTGGAGACCGGGTTCCAGTTCGCCGAGACGCTGGCGTTCAAGGAGCAGCTGACGGAGCGGCTCGGTCTGAACGTCGTCGACCTGGTGGGCGAGTACTCGAACGACCGGCAGGAGGCCGAGTTCGGGGCGCGTCTGTTCGAGAGCAACCCGGAGATGTGCTGCGAGATCAACAAGGTCCGGCCGATGTTCGAGGCGCTCCGCGGACTGGACGCATGGATCACGTCCGTTCGCCGCGACTCCTCGCCCACCCGCGCGGAGACTCCGCTGGTGGAGCGTTACTCGCTGGAGCCCGGGAACGACATCGTGAAGATCAACCCGATGGCGAACTGGACCAAGCCTCAGGTGTGGGGCTACCTCAAGGAACACGACCTGCCGCACAACCCGCTCTACGACCTGGGCTACTCCTCGATCGGCTGCGCGCCGTGCACGCGGCTTCGCTTCGCGGGCGAGCCGGAACGAGCCGGGCGCTGGGCGGGGATCGCCAAGTGGGAGTGCGGGATCCACGTGGGCGAAACCGAACGGCAGCCGGGAGTCGATCAGTCAGCTTCCTGACATCGACCGGAGCCGAAGGTCAGGCGACGACCCAGAGCGCCTCGGGCGCCAGCGTGATCTCGAGGCGACGATGCTCGCCGTGCGCGTCGCCGTCGACCTGCGCCGGGAACGGCGTGTCCGAGGTCACCACCACGCTCGACGCGTCGTGGATGTAGTCGATGTCGCGACCCAGCACATGTCGCGCCGACCCGAACACCTGCCAGGCGATCCTCGGGATGCTCCGGCGCGCGAGCTTCCGCACCGACAGCACGTCGAGGCCCGCGTCCAACGACGCGTCCGGCGTCATCCGGAGGCCGACACCTTTGTAATAGGTGTACGGGTCCGTCCGCCCCACCATCACGGAGAGCGAAGGCGTCGGCTCTCCCCCATCGACCGACAGGCGCAGGTCCGGCCGGCGGCCGGCGTAACCGACCATCAGCTCCCACGCGACCACCCGGAAGGCGACCCGGTCGAACTTCTCCTTCGTCTTCGGGAACTTCTGGTCGAGGCGCTTCATCGCGGCCGCGTCCACGCCGGCTCCGCAGTTGACCGCGAAGTAGCGCCCGTCCGCCCGACCGAGGTTCAACTTGAAGGCCTCGTCGTCGAGCGCCTTCGAGATCAGCATGCCGGTCGCCTCGACGGGATCGAGCGGCAGCCCGAGCGCCCGCACCAGGATGTTGGTCGCACCGCCGGGAAGCGGCGCCATCGCGGTCTCGGTGCCGGCCAATGCGTTGACGGTCTCGTTGATTGTCCCGTCGCCCGACAGCACGGCCACCATGTGGACGCCCTCGGACGCGGCCTGCGCGGCCAGCTCTCGCGCGTGGCCCCGCCCCTTGGTCTCCGCGACCTCGAGCCGGAAGTCCGCCGACAGTGCCTTCTCGATCACGGCCAGCACCGGCTTGGAATAGGTGCGTGCCACGGGATTGACGATGAGGAGGACCCGATGGAATCGCATGAGGTCCAGGCAGTATGCCTCAGTTGGGCGAGTTGCGCTTGCAGGCGCCGCCGGAGACCGGAGGGAGCAGCGCGACCTCGTCTCCGGCGGCGACCGCGGTGGAGCGCGACGCCCGCTCCCCGTTGACGACCACCGAGCCCACCGCGGCGATCTGAGCGAACCGCTCGCCGAAGCGCTCGGAGAGCGCATCGGCGACCTCGCCGGCCGTTTTTCCCTCGGCCTCCACCTCGGAGGCGCCCGCGAGCTCACGGAGGGCGGCGAAGAGCCTCACCTTCACTGTCATCGCTGGTCAAGGGTATCGAGCCCGATGCCGAACCGATATCGTGCGAGAGAGGATCAGACGATGCCCTTCCTTGCGTTGCTCAGCGACCGATCGCCCCACGTGGCCCTTCCGGCCCTCCTCGAGGTCGCCCCGGATCTGAAGCTCGAGCCGCTCTCGATCGACTCCCTCCCGCATGTCCTCGAGCTGGAGCCCGAGGCGATCCTGGTGGACGCCGGGGAGAACGCCCCGCAGGCCTGGTCGGTGCTGACGGCGCTCCGAACTCGCGACGCGCGGGTCCCGGCGGCCGTTGTCCTCGAGCGCGACCAGCTCGAGCGCTATCCCTGGCACGAGGTCGCCGACGAGCTCGTGTACCCCGGCGCGCCGGCGGCCGAGCTCCGGGTGCGATTGGCGATGCTCCGCCGGCGCGCCGGGGCGGGCGACGGAACCATGATCCGTCTCGGTTCCCTCTCGATCGACACGGAGACCTATCACGTCACCGTCTCGGGACGTCCTCTCGACCTCACCTTCAAGGAGTTCGAGCTGCTCCGATTCCTCGCGCAGCACGCGGGGCGCGTCTTCACGCGACCCTCGCTCCTCCGCGAGGTGTGGGGCTACGACTTCTACGGCGGGACGCGGACGGTCGACGTCCACGTCCGGCGCCTCCGGGCGAAGCTCGGCCCCGAGCACGAGCACCTGATCGAGACGGTGCGCAGCGTCGGGTACCGGGCGGCAGAACAGGACTAGCGAACGCCATCCGCCCCGGGGGAAGCCTTCTGTCCCGGGACGCGCGGAAGACCTAGCCACGCGACGAGCCGGGAAATGACTCGGCCGGGCTCTGCGCCGCAACGGCTTCGCCCGCCGATGATGCGGATACAACAAGAGCGGGCGTGGAGCCGGCTAGTCCCTTTCCCCTCGGGACGCTCATCCCCTCGGTCACGGCTCCCGTCCCGCTCGCAGTCTCGGGCCGGCGCCCGCGGTGGGACCCCCTGCCGCGGTCGTCGGCCCGGGCCATGTCCGAGTTCACGCAGAGTTAACGCTCGGGAAACAGCGTGCCCAACGCGGTCACCTACTCTGGGCCCCGGTGCCACAAGCCGCCGCCACCAGCCGACCAGCACAGGAGGTGCATCGCACGTGACCACGCCCAAGGAGGTCGTCGCACTCGCGAAAGAGCGCGACGTCCAGATCGTCGACCTGCGGTTCTGTGACCTGCCGGGCCTCACCCAACACTTCTCGGTCCCCGTCTCCGAGCTCACCGAGGGCGTCTTCGAAGACGGACTCGGGTTCGACGGATCCTCGATCCGCGGCTTCCAGGAGATCCAGGAGTCCGACATGCTCCTGGTCCCCGACCCGGACACGGCCTACCTCGACCCGTTCACGCAGCACACCACGCTGAACATCCACTGCTACGTGAAGGACCCGGTCACCGGCGAGTGGTACTCGCGCGACCCCCGATACATCGCCCGCAAGGCCGAGCTGTACCTGAAGCAGACGGGCATCGCGGACATCTCGAACTGGGGGCCGGAGGCCGAGTTCTACATCTTCGACTCGATCCGCTTCGACCAGAACCAGCACGAGGGCTACTACCACATCGATGCGGCGGAGGGCGTCTGGAACTCCGGGCGGGAGCGCAACGCCGACGACACCCCCAACCTCGGCTACAAGCCGCGCTACAAGGAGGGCTACTTCCCGGTCCCGCCGATGGATCACTACCAGGACCTCCGCTCACAGATGGTGCTGAACCTCGAGGAGGTCGGCGTGAAGATCGAGGTCCATCACCACGAGGTCGGGACGGCCGGCCAGGCCGAGATCGACATGCGCTACGACACGCTGCTCCGGACCGCGGACAACGTCATGAAGTACAAGTACGTCGTCAAGAACACGGCGTGGGCAGCCGGCAAGACGGTCACGTTCATGCCCAAGCCGATCTTCCAGGACAACGGCTCGGGGATGCACACGCACCAGAGCCTCTGGAAGGACGACGAGAACCTCTTCTGGGACGAGGTCGGCTACGCCGGCATCTCGGACATGGCTCGTTGGTACATCGGCGGCCTGCTCCAGCACGCGGCGGCGCTGCTCGCGTTCACGAACCCGACGACGAACTCCTACCGTCGGCTCGTGCCCGGCTACGAGGCGCCGATCAACCTCGTGTACTCGCAGCGGAACCGTTCGGCCTGCGTACGGATCCCGGTCTTCTCACGGCTTCCCGCCACCAAGCGGCTCGAGTTCCGGACGCCGGATGCTGCCTGTAACCCCTACCTCGCGTTCAGCGCGATGCTGATGGCGGGGATCGACGGGATCAAGAACAAGATCGAGCCGCCGGAGCCGATGGACAAGGACCTCTACGACCTGCCGCCCGAGGAGAAGGCCTCGGTGAAGCAGGTGCCGGGCTCCCTCGAGGAGGTGCTGGACACCCTGGAGGCCGACCACCAGTGGCTGCTCGAGGGCGGCGTCTTCACCCAGGACGTGATCGACACCTGGATCGAGTACAAGCGGGCCCACGAGGTGGACGCGATGCGGCTCCGGCCGCATCCGCACGAATTTCACCTTTACTTTGACGTGTAGAGGCCGAACTTCGCCCTGGTCGCGAAGGAGCGGGCCCTCGGGCCCGCTCCTTCGTTTACGGTTCCTTCTCATCCGGATGTCGAGAACGACGCCACGGCTCCGACCCAGTCGTGAGAGCGCCCGATCGAGGCGCCGGAAAGGAGCAGCCAGATGAAATACATGATCCTGATGCTCGGTGATCAGGCCACCATGATGGAGGTCAAGACCCCGGAATGGATCCGGGACATGATCGCCTTCATGGGAGAGGTCAACGACGATCTCGTGAAGGCGGGCGAGCTCGTCGACGGACAAGGCCTCGCCGATCCGAGCCAGGCGAAGACCGTCCGGTTCCAGGACGGCGCCCCCGTCGCGACCGACGGTCCGTACGCCGAGGCGAAGGAATCGCTGGCGGGGTACTGGCTCGTCGACGTCGAGAACGAGGCGCGTGCGCTCGAGATCGCTTCTCGGGTCGTCGCCTTCACCGCACGAGCCACTCGAGGTGCGACAGGTCGCGGACGCGCCGCCCGAGGTCTGAGATCCGAGGCCGCTGAACGAGATCCACCCACCCGAGAGAAGGAGAACCGACATGCAGAAGGTCACCCCGTTCCTCTGGTTCGACGACAAGGCCGAAGAGGCCGCCGAGTTCTACGTCGACGTGTTCAACAGCCGGCCGGGCGGCTCCAACGAGTCGAAGGTCCAAGGCGTCTCGCGCTACGGCGAGGAAGGACCGGGCACTCCCGGCGCGGCGATGACCGCGTCGTTCATCCTCGAGGGACTCGAGTTCACGGCGCTGAACGGTGGCCCGGAGTTCGCGTTCACCGAGGCGACCTCGTTCCACGTGAGCTGCGGATCGCAGGACGAAGTCGACCACTTCTGGAAGGCCCTCACCGACGGCGGCGAGGAGAGCCAGTGCGGTTGGCTCAAGGATCGATACGGCCTCTCCTGGCAGATCATCCCCACCGCCCTGCACCAGCTGCTCGGCGACCCCGACCCGGCGAGAGCGGGACGCGCGATGAAAGCGATGCTCCAGATGAACAAGATCGACATCGCCGAGCTGCAGCGCGCGGCCGACGACGCCGCGTAGGGAGTCAACGACCGTCGCCGTGTCGCCGGTCGAGAAGCGCGCTCGAGGACCTGCTGCGCGAACTCGCGCCGCAGGTCCTCGGCACGCTCGTCCGGCGACACGGCCGATTCGACGCCAGCGAAGACGCCGTGCAGGAAGCGTTGCTGGCCGCGGCGCAGCAGTGGCCCCGAGGCGGGTGTGCCGGACGAACCCACGATCCTGGCTCCTGACCGTCGCCACTCGTCGACTGGTCGACGAGTGGCGGAGCGAGAGCGCTCGGCGGCGACGGGACGGAGACCGTCGCCGCCATGGAACCGCCGGACGCGGGACAGACCCTCGGAGCAGGACGACACGCTTCCGCTCCTCTTCCTCTGCTGCCATCCCTCCCTCTCCGAGCCTTCTCAGCTGGCCCTCACGCTTCGCGCCGTCGGCGGCTTGACGACGGCGGAGATCGGCAACGCCTTCCTGGTTCCGGAAGCGACGATGGCCCAGCGGATCAGCCGTGCGAAGCAGAGCATCAAGACCTCGAGCGTCCCCTTCGACCTCCCGCCGGAGCCCGAGCGGGCCGACCGGCTTCGCGTCGTCATGCACGTGCTCTACCTGATCTTCAACGAGGGCTACACGGCGAGCTCGGGGGCGGCACTGCAACGAGCCGACCTCACGACCGAGGCGATCCGCCTCACACGCCTGCTCCATCAGCTGATGCCGACGGAGGGTGAGGTCGTCGGTCTGCTCGCGCTGATGTTGCTGACCGATGCTCGGCGGGCTGCCCGTACCACGTCGGACGGCTCCTTGGTCCCGCTCGCCGAACAGCAGCGTGATCTCTGGAACACCACGCAGATCGAGGAAGGGGTGGCGCTCCTCACGAGCACGCTCGGCAAGGGGCCGACCGGCCCGTATCAGGTGCAGGCGGCGATCGCGGCCGTGCACGACGAAGCGCCGAGCGCCGAGGAGACGGACTGGCCGCAGATCCTGGCGTTGTACGAAGTGCTCGAACGGGTATCGCCGGGGCCGGTGGTCACACTCAATCGCGCGGTCGCGGTCGCGATGGTCGACGGACCCCGAGCCGGACTCGCACTGCTCGGAACGCTCGACTCGGACGACCGCATGACTCGGACGCATCGGCTCGACGCGGTGCGGGCGCACCTGCTCGAGCTCGCGGGGGATCCCGTGGCGGCACGCGAGTCCTACCTGCGGGCGGCACGGATGACGGCGAGCGTTCCGGAACAGCGATATCTCGCCCTACGCGCGGCGCGACTGAGCGATCAGTGATCGATCAGGAAGTCCTCGGGCCCTTGATACTCGAGATTGGCGCGTGGCGGTGGTTCCGTCGGTGAGCTCCGGATGGGTCCGCCTGGCCTCGGCGATGACCTCCGCCGGCCACGACCTGTCGTCGTAGGTACAGATGAACGACGTCGGTGACGACGCGAACGCGAGGTTGACGAAGGATTCGTAGCGGGTCCACGCCGGGATCTCGGCATCGGATCGACGCTCCGGAGCGATCTCGGCGACGATCCGGATCCACGCCGCTCCCGCCTCGAGCTTCTCGTTCACGAACGCGCGATAGCCGTCCATCGCGGTGCCGGGCGAGCGATACCACTCCGCCGAGTCCGCGAACTCGACGTGACCGGCGCGATCATCGAGCGAGTCACGCAGAAGCTCGATCTGCTCCTCCGTCGTCACCGCCAGGAGACTGTCCGACCGCTCCATCCCTTCGGCGAAGAACGGGATCGCGGCCGCGAGGTACTCCTCGTCGGACCCGTACGTGAGGAGACGATGCTCCAGGAGCCGTGGAGCCGTCGCCGTCGCGGATCCGATCAGATAGTCGACGCTTACCCCCAGCGCCCTGGCGAGGGCCGACAAGCTGCTGAGGCGGACGTCCTTCCGCCTGCCCGACTCGATCTGCGCGATGGCCGACCAGCTCACGCCGGAGTGATGCGCGAGCGTCTCACGGCTCCAGCCCAACCGGCCTCGAGCCGCCTTCAACGTGGCTCCGATCCGAGACGACATCACGTCTGACCACCGTATCCCTTCGCACCTGAAGGCATCGCTTCGACTATGTCATGTGACCGTGTCAGTTGACAAGAGCCTCTGCAAAGTTGGAGGATACGGGCCATGATGTGCGTGGGCGCAACGGTCAGGGGAGGGCCTGAACGGTGGCAGCGGTAGATTTCCGTCAGTTCCGGTACTTCATCGTCGTGGCCGAGGAACTCCACTTCGGGAGAGCGGCGGAACGCCTCCACATCGCCCAATCCGGTCTCTCGCAGCAGATCCTGAAGCTCGAGCGCTCCATCGGTGTCCAGCTCCTCAGCCGCGATCGCCGAGGCGTCGAGCTCACCGAGGCGGGCCGCGTCTTCCTGGACCATGCCCGTCAGGCGGTCGAGCTCGCGGATCGAGCGATGACGAGTCCACAGCTCGCCGAGCGGGGCAAACGGGGGTCGCTGCGGGTGGGGACCACCATCCTCGGGATGCCGCCGATCGCAGGAGCGGTCCTGCAGGCCTTCGAGGACCGGTTCCCGGATGTGCAGGTCGACCTTCGTCCCCGCCTGATCTCCGAGCTCATCGACGGGATCAGCACCTACGCCCTCGACGTCGCGGTCGTCGTCTCTCCCTTCAAGTCGGTGGACCCGCCCCCCCGATACCAGCAGCTGGGGACGTACGAGCTCGTGGCGGCCATCCCCGAAGGACATCGACTCGCGAAGCTCGAGCGCATCCCGCGAGCCGAGCTGTTGGGGGAAACCGCTCATCGAAGGGCCTCGGAACATCAATCCCGTGCTGACCGACCACCTCCACCGGATGCTGTTCGGCGAGCTCGAGCGTCCCCGGAGATTGGAGGTGGCCGAGGTCGAGGAGGCTCGCCGCCTAGAGCACATCGCGGAGGGCAAGGGGATCGGGATCACCGGGACCTCTCCCGGCATGGAACGTCGGGCGCCGGGAGTCGTGTTCCGCCACTTCGAAGAGCCGGCGCCGTTCATCGACTACGGGCTGGCCTGGTCCCGTACGCAGACATCCCCGTTCCTGGAGTCATTCATCGAGACCGCGCGGGAAGTCGCGGCCGCCGAAGGAACCCTCCAACCGGCCTGAGAACCATCCATTCCTGAGTTGGCCGTAGCCGCTGCTACGGTGCCCGCCATGGCACGGATGCCCCGTTGGGCCCAGGTCGTCGGACCCGTCCTGATCGGCATCGCGGGGGCGGCCATCGCTCTCCAGGCGTTCGCGAAGACGACCGTCGACGCCGGTCCGTTCGAGGTCCAGTTCGAGGCCGACTTCGGCCGGAGCGTGACCGACATCTCGCTGCCTCCGCTCGGGAGGCTCCGAGCCGACACGCACGTCGCTCCCCTGCACCTCCGTGCGTCCCTCAAAGAGGTCGACGTCGAGGCGTTGCAGGAAGGACTCCGAAGAGGGATCGACTCCGTCGCCGCCGAGCTCGAACGGAACACCTTCGACGCCGCGGGACGATTCGCCGGCTTGGTGATCCTCGTGGGTGTCGCCGGCGCGGCGGCCCTCGGACTGATCGCCTTCCGGAATCAATGGATCGCGGTCCTCCGAGCCACGCGTCGCCGGACTGCTCGCGGTCGTCCTCTCGGTCGGCTTCACCGCGATGAGTTTCGACGCCTCCGCATTCCAGGCGCCCAGCTACACCGGCTCGCTCCGGTTGGTGCCGCAACTCTTCGGTCCCGTGCAGGGCGCGATCGAGCGTGTCGGCTATTTCCGGGATGAGCTCCGCCGGGTGGTGGCGGGCGCCGCGCGCGCGTACGCGGCCGTCGAATCGAACCCGCTGGGCCGGGGGGATGAGATCCGGGTCCTTCACATCTCGGACGTCCATCTGTCGACGCTCGGCTACGGGTTCGCGCAGGAGCTCGCGAGGAGCTTCGACGTCGACCTCGTGGTCGACACCGGCGACACGACGTCGTTCGGCGCGCGCAACGAGGAGTTCATCCTCCCGGAGATCACTCGGTTCGAGTTGCCCTACGTGTGGGTCCGCGGGAACCACGACTCGGCCGCCTTCCAGGACGCCGTCGCTCGCCTCGACGGGACGATCGTCCTCGACGGCGATGTGGCGGAGGTCGAGGGATTCACGATCTACGGGCTCGGGCACCCCTACTTCAACGAGCAACGAGGCACGCCGGTCGGCGACGAGGACGTGGTGGCGTTGGTCGAGGCGGCGGCCGAGCGCGTCACCGCCGACGTGAGCGCGCTGGCAGAGCCACCGGACATCGTGCTCGTCCACGACGATCGGATGGCCGCAGGCGTGGCGGGCACGGTGCCGCTCGTCCTGTCCGGTCATTTCCACAACAACCGCGACGCGGTGATCGACGGGACCCTGTTCCTCCGCGTGGGATCGACCGGCGGCGCGACCCCGACGGGCTTCACCGCGGAAGGAGATGTGCCGTTCTCGGCCGAGGTCCTGTATTTCCGCGGCGACGGGGACGGCGGGATGCACCTCGTCGCGTGGGACGTCGTGACGCAGTTCCCCGAGACGGGGAGCCTCGAGATCGCGCGGCACCTGGCATCCGACGTCGGCGTGTCCCCGAGCCCGTCGCTGCCGGCGTCGTCGACGCCTTCGGTCCCGAGTCCCTCGGAGTGAGCGCCGTGACGGAAGAACAGTTCCGGGCGATCCCTGTCGAGGAGCCCTACGACCTCACCGCGACGCTGTTCCCGCTCCGGCGAGGGACCGGTGACCCGACGATGCGGATCGAAGGACGCGAGGTCTGGCGCGCAACTCGAACGCCCGAGGGTCCCGTCACCCTGCGACTGGATCAGGGCTCCGGGACGGTCTCGGCGACGGCGTGGGGTCCGGGTTCGGCGTGGGCGCTGGAGCACGCTCCCGGGTTGATCGGCGCGGAGGACGATCTCTCCGCGTTCGAACCCCGCGACGAGGTGATCGCGCAGCTGTGGAAGGCCCACCGGAGCGTGCGACTCACGCGGGCGCTGGATGTCGTTCGAACGTTGATCGCGGCGGTGTTCGAGCAGAAGGTCGTGGGGCTCGAGGCCCGTCGAGCGTGGCGCCGGATGACGTTGGACGTGAGCGAACCGGCGCCCGGCGAGGCCGGCTTGCTGCTGCCGCCCGATCCTTCGACGGTGGCCGAGCTTCCCTACTTCCGGTTCCACCCGTGGGGGGTCGAGCGACGCCGCGCGGAGGTGATGCGCGCCGTGTGTGCGCGGGCGGCGTCGCTAGAGGCGCTCGCCGAGGTGCCGTTCGAGGAGGCGAATCGCCGGCTGCAAGCGCTACCTGGCATCGGCCCGTGGACGGCAGCCGAGGTCATGCGACTGTCGTTCGGCGATCCCGATGCGGTGTCGGTGGGCGACTACCACCTGCCGGACATCGTCGCGTGGGCGCTCGCCGGCGAGCCACGCGCCGACGACGAGCGGATGCTGGAGCTGCTCGAGCCGTACAGGGGGCAGCGAGCGCGAGTGCAAGTCCTCCTCGAACGGAGCCACATCTCCCCGCCCGCGTTCGGGCCGCGGATGGAAGCCCGCTCGATCGAGCGGCTTTAGGTTTCTTCCCTCAGCCTCACGAAGACGCGCCCGTCCGCGACTTTCACATCGTAGACAGGCACCGGCTTCGTGGCCGGCGGCCGCATCACCTTCCCGGTCTCGAGGTTGAAGGTGCTCCCATGAGCCGGGCACGTCACGGTCCGCACCGAGCCCGCGATCTTGACGACACCTCGATCGAGCCCAGCACCCTGATGCGTGCACTGGTTCCCAATCGCGAGGACTTGATCCCCTACCCTCACCACGAGCACCTGCTGTTCGTCAATCACGAACCTCTGCCCTCTTTCTGTCAGACCAGCCAACGAGCCCACCTCTACCCAGCCGTCCACTAGCTCCTCCTGGCATTTGGAGCATCATTCACGTTTGTGCTGTGCTTTTCAGGTTCTCGTAGAGCAGGCATACTGCGCACGTGCTCGTTGACGATGTTGACGAGAGGCTTCGGGCCGCGGCGTTCGACTACGTTCGCAGGCTGCAGGATCTTGGGGGAGATCGAGTCCTGTTTCGCGATCTCGACACTTTCGAGTTCGAGGGGAAGCGTGTTCCGCTGATTCAACGCCCCCGGGGAATTCGAGTTGTCCCGGGCATGGAGGCTGCCCTCACCATCCTGACAACATTTCGAGCCGATCCAACAGAGCGTCCCTATGAGGACGCTGAAGGGCCCGACGGCTATCTGCGGTACAAGTGGATGGGCACGAACTCAGAGGCGCGAGACAATCGCGCCCTCAGGGCTGCAATGACTCACGATCGCCCGCTTATCTGGTTCTTCGGCGTTGCTAGCGGTGAATACACGGCCGTGTTACCCGTGTATGTGGTCGGGGAAGAATCCGAGCAACAGCAGTTTGTCGTCGCGATTGACCAGGCTATGCGGGAACAATGGACGGAGGCGTTCGATCACCCTGTGGACCTTGCCCTGCGTCGTGAATATGCGACGGCGCAAATACGTCGCAGAGTGCACCAGCGCGTCTTCCGGGGACGAGTGCTCTCTGCATATGGGTCGCAATGTGCTCTGTGCCGCCTCCGTCATCGCCCTCTTCTGGATGCTGCCCATATCAGAGAGGATCGCGATGGAGGAGAGCCAATTGTGCCGAACGGCGTCGCGATGTGCGCGATCCACCATCGTGCTTTCGACAACACTCTTCTCGGGATTCGGCCGGACTACATGGTCGAGATTCGCTCAGATGTTCTTGCTGAAGAGGACGGACCGACTCTGAAGCACGCGCTCCAAGGGTTGCACCTGTCAACGATCACGCTGCCAAGGAATCGGCCATCTTGGCCCCGACCAGATCTTCTTGAAGAACGGTTCGAGCTCTTCCGGGCCGCGGGATAGACGGCCCAAGCCTCGATCTTGATCCTGTCTCGCAGCAAGAGGATCATCGGGCGAGGATGAGCAAGTTCGAGAAGAGCGGAATCAATGCAGGTACTGAGCGGGAAGGTATCTCACTACTTCTCGCGGGATGCGAGGTTCCAGCTCGTCACAGTCCCGACAAAGCGCCGAATCCTAGAGCTAATCGGTATCACCGGCGCCTTCGGAATTCAGACATTCGACCTCGTCATGACCAGGACCGCTGCCCCACCTATCACAATCGAGACGGTGGACGAACACTTTCCAACATTGACGCTCGTCGAAATGAAGACAACCAAGAAAGCCATCACCGACAAAGCGCTTCGCGGATTCTTCTTCGGTGCGACGGAGCGAGAATACGCAATGGCAAAAGCGCTCGGACCCAGGTATTGCTTCGCGTTCGTCGTCCTGAACGAGATCAACACCTTCGGCAAACCCTTTGCGGTGCTGCTCACTCTCGACGAAGTTGAGCAACGGACGAGGGCGAAGCGACTCCAGTTTCAGGTGAACTTCAGAACGGATATCGAGCCCGACGAGACCTCCGAGGAACAGGTCATCGTCTTCGGCGAGTCTGGGGACATCCCCTTGGGAGGACCTACCGAGCCCCCACTGGCTTGAGAAGGTGTGCCACGGCGTAGGCCTCTTCTCCTTTGCGCTCAAACGTCGCGACGATCATCCAGTCGTTCTCTTCAACCGCCACAGGCGCAAGGACGTCGTGGAGCGGAGCCGTGACCCAGGCCCTTGCGGCAGGCCGATCGTGTAGGAGTGTCGCCTCTGGGTCCGGGTAGCCGTCCCAAGTCCAGAACGTGCCCACCCATTCGCCTTCGCCTTCAACATGAAGGAGGCGCACGTCTCGGTCACCCACCGTCCACCGATCGTCAGCTGACTCTTCGACTGGGAGCCAGCCCATCCCGGAGATGATCCAGGCCCATCTCTGAGCTTCGCTGCGCGCTGCCTCCGCGGACGCGTATGCCTCAGGCGGGTACTCGATGACAGTTCCATCCGTGACGAGGATCACCCATGCGCTCATGAGCAAGATTCAGATCCACGTCCAACGGCCTGTCTGTGAGATCCGTCACGATCACTCGAATGATCTGACGATCGGATGGCTCGATCGATACGGTCGCGCCGTGCCAACTCCCGAGAATGATGCTGAGTACAGAGTGGAACTGATCGCCTGCTTTGTGTTCAGCATCAACACCACAGTCGACGGTCCCAAGGGCCTCTCGAGGGAGAAGCTCGAGGAGCTCATTGACGAGAATTGGTGGTGGCTATCGACCGATACCGATGTCCTGCTCGAAAGTCATTGGGAGCTTGAAGCCTTCGAGGAACGGCCAGTTCCTGGCGTCTAGACCCTTCTAGACGACGAAGGCGCAGCCGTTCCAGAGGGCGTTGATACGGAGCTTGGTGAGGAACCCCCGCACCTCGAGGCCGAGCGTCATGGGCTTCCGCATCTTCGGGGGCGTGAAGATCAGGAACCCCTCCTCGGTCTCGTTCCGCTCCCAATCGAGGGCGTCCGGTGGCGGCTCGGTCGAGGTCCGCAGGAACCGCAGTCCTCGCATCCCGGCCTCGATCCAGACGAACAGCATCCCGCCGCGCGCTCGGATCAGCTTCAACGCGTCGGCCGTCGCCTCGATCTTCATGCCTGTTTCCATTCTGGATCCATCGGCACCCGGGCCATCCGGACTTCATACCCGGAACGAAGGTCAGCGGCTCCGTAGCTCGTCCCGAATCTGGGTGAGCAGCTCGACCTCCGTAGGTTCTGCGGACGTCTCCTCCTTGGGGAACGCGCGGTTGTACGCCTTGATGACCAGGAACAGTACGAACGCCACGATCACGAAGGAGATCACCGCATTCAGGAAGTTGCCGATCAGGATCTGACTGTCCCCGATACCGATCGTGATCGAGGAGAAGTCGGGTTGCCCGAAGATCGCGGCGATGATCGGCGTGAAGACGTCCGCGACCAGCGAATCGACCACGGTCTTGAACGCCAAGCCGAGGACGACGGCCACGGCCAGGTCGACCAGATTTCCCTTGGAGATGAACTCCTTGAACTCCTTCAGCATCGTTGCTCCTCTCTAGGCGAGCGCCTGGGCGAACACGCGCTCCATCGCCCGGCGACATCTTCGCGTGACGTGCAAGTACCGCTCCAGGAACGCCTGCCGTGAGTATTCCTCGAAGCCGAGGCGGCGGGCGAGCGCCGTTTGCTCGCCCGGCGCCGCCGGGACCGCCTCCGCGTGGACGCGCCGGTCCATCTCGAGCGCGTTCTTCACGTCGGACAGGAACACGAACGCTTCCGCGAGGTCCCGCGCGACCTGATCCTCGACGTGTCGCCCCGCCGCCAACCGCTCGATCGCCTCGAGCGTCCGGCGCGACCTGGTTTCCGGATGCTCGCCCCCGAACCGCATCAGCGCGAGTTCCACCGCGAACTGCACGTCGGCGAGCGATCCCTGGCCGAGCTTGAAGTGGAACCTCGACGCCTCCGGCGGCCGCACGCGCTCGCGTTCGATCCGCTCGCGCATCCGGCGAACCTCCACCACCCGGTCGAGCGTGAGCCCGTCGGGCGGATACGCGAAGTCGGCGGCGTTCAGCTCGAAGCGCCGGCCGAGGTCCCGGTCACCCGCCACGTGGCGCGCCCGCAGCAACGACTGGAACTCCCACGGGTCCGCGTACCGCTCCCAGTACTCGAGGAACCCCGCCATCGAACGAGCGAGCGGCCCGCTCCGACCCTCCGGCCGGAGATCGGCGTCGGGCTCCCAGCCGGCCTCGTGCACGTGGCGCATCACGCGCTCGGCGGCGGAGGTCGCGCGTGACAGATCGTCCGGACCCTCGCCCTCGTAGACGAACACGACGTCGAGGTCGCTCGCGATGTTCAGCTCCTTGGCGCCGAGCTTGCCCAACCCGATCACGGCGAACGGGAGACCGGGTTCGGCGGCGGCGACCGCTTCCTCGAACACCTTGTAGGCGACCGCCGCGATCGCCTCCCCGGTCTCGCGGGGGGTGAGCTCGCGACCGGCGGTCCGCGCCACGGCTTCGACGAGCTGCGCCTGGGAGTCGACGGCGGGCGCGCCGAAGAGACTGCCGGAGAGCGCGAGGATCCGGTTCGGGTCGGCCACCAGCAGATCGGTGGCGAACGAGCTCGCGGCGGCGAGGTGCGCGAGCCGCCGAGCCGCTTGCGGATCGGCGGCGAGCGCGTCGGCGGGCGCGGTCCGGTCCCCCACCGCCTCCGCGATCCGCTCCAGCCGGACGAGGGCCGCATCCGGGTCGGCCGCGAGCGCGAGCGCCGGCGCCATCACGGGGAACACGTGCGAGAGGACCTTGCCGATCCGCGTGGCGGGATCCACCAGCCGGTGCAACGACTCGTACGCGCGAGGCGGCTGCGCGAACCCGAGCCCGGAAAGCAGCTCCTCGGTCGCCTCGCGGTCGTGCCCCGGCGTCGGTTGGACCGGACCGGCGAACGCCTCGAGGAGCGGCCGGTAGAAGAGTCGCTCGTGGATCCCTCGGACCAGCTCCGTCGTTCGGTCGTACTCGGCCTGCAGGGCGTCGGCGCCGTCGAGCCCGAACGAGCGGGCCAGGGTGGTCCGCGCGTGCCGGTCGGCCGGGAGGTCGTGGGTCTGGAGGTCGCGCACCATCTGCAGCCGGTGCTCCAATCGCCGCAGGAACCGGTAGGCGTCGGCGAGGGCCTCCGCATCCTCCTGCGCGACGTAGCCCTCGTCCGCGAGCGCGGCGAGCGCGGCGAGCGTGTTGGGCTCGCGCAGCCGCAGGTCCCGCCGGCCGTGGACGATCTGGAGCAGCTGCACCGCGAACTCGACGTCGCGGATGCCGCCGCGGCCGCGCTTGACCTCGGTGAGCTCCTTGCCGCGACGCCGGATGTACTCCTCGAGTCGCACCTTCGAACGCCGGACGTCGTGGATCGCGGCCTCGTGCAGGTCCTTCGGATAGACGAACTCGGCGACGCCTTCGACGAACGCATCGCCGAGCCCTTCGTCGCCGACCGCGGCTCGCGCCTTGATCATCGCCTGGCGTTCCCAGGTGGCGGCTTCGCGTTCGTAGTACGCGAGCGTGGCGGGCAGCGTGCGAACCAGAGAGCCCGCGCGCCCTCCCGGCCGGAGGGTCAGGTCGACCCGGAGCGCCACACCCTCGGAGGTCGGGTCGGAGAGGTCGGCGATCAGGTTGGCGGCCTCGGTCTCGGCGATGTCACCACCCACGTCCTCGCGATGGAGCAGCAGGAGGTCGACGTCGCTCGCGTAATTCAGCTCGCGGCCGCCGAGCTTGCCGAGCGCGACGATCGCGTAGCCGTCGGGACACGCGTGCGCGAGGCACGCGTCGGCCACGTCGCTGATCTCGGCGACCACGTCCTCGAAGGGCGCCCCGTCGAGGTCCCGGGCGGCGATGCGGAGCATCGCCCGCCTGCGGAATCGGCGGAGGCCGGCGGTCGTCCCCTGTGTCGCCGCGTCGTCCGCGAGCTCTTGAGCGAGCTCCTCTTGGTTCCTGGCGCTGACGTCGGCGAGTGCATCGACCTCTTCGGGATGACGGACCAGGAGGTCGCTCGCGGCGGTCGAGAACCCGAGCACCCGTGAGGCGACCGGAAGGACCTCCGGTCGCCCCAGGACCTCGCGCGCGTGGGCGTTCTCCCCGACCCGGGAGAACGCCACGCGCGCCAGCTCCGGATCGGGGGCCTCCGCGAACGTCCGGCCGAGGATCTCGGGCGTGAGCACCTCGGCATCGTAGCCATGCGGCGTCGGCCTCCCGGCGACGACGCCGTTGGGCGGTCGGCGGTGGGGTCAGGTGTGGTTACGAATAGTGGACGTGACGTCCGCTATGTGGAACAAGGTCACCGGTCAGCCGACCGGCCGACGCGCGAGCCCGTCAGCCCTCGGACAACACCGCGTCGGCCTCGACCTCCACGCGCCATCGCGGATCGATGAAGCCAGTCACCACGATCATCGAGCTGGCCGGGCGGACGTCGGCGAACACCTCGCCGTGGGCGCGACCGACCTCCTCCCAGTCCTCCGCGAACGACGATGAAGCAGCGCGTCCGGATCACGTCGGAAACCGACGCCCCCGCCTCTTGCAGCGCCGCGACGACGATCTCGAGGCACCGCTTCGCCTGTCCGTACGCGTCGGCCGGCGGCTCGCCGCCGTCGGGCATGATCGGCGCAGTCGCGGCCACGGACACATGGTGTCCGGCCACGGCGGCCCGAGAGAAGCTGATCACTGGCTCGTACGGTGATCCCGAGGCGACCCGTCGATGGTTCATCGGTCGATGTGCGACATCACGTTGACGACCACGCCGCCTGGATCACGAACGAAGAAGCGACGCACCCCCCACTCCTCATCGGTCAGCGGATACACGATCTCGCGACCGGACCGCACGACCGCCTCATGCGCACCCTCAACGTCGTCGACCTCGACCGTGATGTCGGGGATCGGCTTCGCCGCCTCCTCCGTCGCGGAGACGAGGCTGATCTGCGCCGAGGGCACCTCCGGCGACGCGAGCGTCACGATCCATCCCATGTCCATCGCCACGTCGAACCCGAGGACACCGGAGTAGAAGTCACGGCTCTCCTCGATCACATCGCACGTGATGTCCGGAACCACTCGCTTGATGCCCATGAGCCTCCTTCGTTCCGTGAGGCGAAGATTAACTCCGGCGTAACACCCACCGGCGGCGGCCCCGTAGCCTCGACCCATGGCACTTTCCGCGGAAGCCGAATACGTCCTGCACACCATCGAGGAGCGGGGGATCCGCTTCGTTCGCCTCTGGTTCACCGACGTCCTCGGGTTCCTGAAGGCGTTCACGATCACCTCGCAGGAGCTCGAGGGCGCCCTCACCGAAGGGATGGGCTTCGACGGCTCCTCGATCGACGGCTATTCCCGCATCCAGGAATCCGACATGGTCGCGTTCCCCGACCCGTCGACGTTCCAACTGATCCCGTGGAAGACGGAGCACGCGGTCGCGAGGATGTTCTGCGACATCATCGAGCCCGACGGCACGCCGTTCGCCGGCGATCCGCGCGGTGTCCTCAAGCGTCAGGTCGCCCGCGCGGCGGAGAAGGGTTTCACGTTCTACGTCGGTCCGGAGCTCGAGTACTTCTACTTCAAATCCCTCGAGGACCCGCAGTTCCTCGACCAGGGCGGCTACTTCGACGAGACGCCGCTCGACGTCGCGACCGACTACCGGAAGCGGACCGTGCAGTACCTCGAGTCGATGGGGATCCCGGTCGAGTACGTCCACCACGAGGTCGCGCCCTCGCAACACGAGATCGACCTCCGCTACACCGACGCGCTCACGATGGCCGACCAGGTGATGACGTATCGCCTCACCGTGAAGGAGGTCGCGCACGAGTTCGGGATCTACGCGACCTTCATGCCGAAGCCGGTCGCCGGCGTGAACGGTTCGGGGATGCACACGCACCAGTCGCTGTTCGAAGGCGACCGCAACGCGTTCTTCGACGCCACGGACGAGTACCACCTCTCGAAGACGGCGAAGTCCTACATCGCCGGACTCCTGCGGCACGCGCCGGAGATCACGCTCGTCACGAACCAGTGGGTGAACTCGTACAAGCGGCTCGTCCCCGGGTTCGAAGCGCCCGTCTACGTCTGTTGGGCGCGACGCAACCGCAGCGCCCTCGTCCGCGTGCCGATGTACAAGCCGGGCAAGGAGGGCGCGACGCGGATCGAGTACCGCTCCCCCGATCCCGCCTGCAACCCGTATCTCGCGTTCTCGGCGATGCTCGCGGCCGGGCTCGCGGGGATCGAGGGCGAGTACGAGCTGGCGCCGGAGGCCTCGAACAACATCTACGAGATGACCGAGCACGAGCGGGAGGTCGCCGGGATCAGGTCTCTTCCCGAGGACCTCGTCGAGGCGATCCACCTCGCCGAGGGCTCGGACGTGCTTCGCGACGCCCTCGGGGACCACGTCCTGGAGTTCCTGCTGCGCAACAAGAGAGAAGAGTGGGACGCGTTCAAATCGCAGGTCACCCCCTACGAGCTCGAGCGCTACCTCCCCATCCTCTAGAGCGGTTGCCCTAGGGCGATCCGGTTGACGCCTTAGGTCGAACGGGGCGATGATGCCGGTCGGTCTGGGGGGGTCACGAGGGCCGTGGGCACGTGATGGCGATTCATCGCCAGGGGGTGGGGCTAGTGAGATCCAAGACAGTTCGATTCACGTCCTTGTTCATCGCGCTGATGGCTGCACTTGTCGTAACGCTCCTGGCACCCGGCGCATTCGGCGCGGTGTACACCGCCACGTTCACCGTTGACCCCACGGACGCGATAAAGGGCCACGTCATCACGTCGAGCCCTCTCGATGACGCGGGGCCGAATGTTGCGGTGCAGGTGTCTTCTCCGTCAGAGGACCCCGTCGGGGGTCTGACCGTCACGCTGGAGTTCGCCGAAGGATCGGCGACAACGCCGACTCTCAGCGGGAACGTCGAGACGACTGACGCCGATACCGGTGTCGCCATTTTCGACGAACTGACGATCGGCAAGGCGAACGAGCCGACGTTCACCCACTATCAGTTCGAAGCCGTCGTATCGGGTCCAATCATCACACTTGGAGCCGCTCTTGCCGCGACAGCGCCGCTCTCAGAGCCTTTCGACGTTTGGGACGCAGGTTGTGTGGCCCCTTGTACCGGCAACCTCAAGAACAACACGCAGCTATACAAGGCAACGGATGGGCTCCTAACGCTGACCGACGTCTCGCCTGATGATCTCCCGAACCTCGAGTGCCCGGGCCAGACCTTGGTACTCGGCGATCACATCTTCTCCCACGCCACGACGGGCGACGACGCTGTCCTCGTCACGAGCAAGATCTCGAAGCTCGAGATGAAGAAGGTCGCGAACAACGGTCAGGTCTTCGTCAAGTGGTGCGTCGGCTTGAAGGACAAGGCTAAGTGGGACCACAACGGCGCGGTCTATGAACAGCAAGACACGAACAACGATGGGATCGATGATCTGTACGTTGCGTTCGCGCCGAAGTGCCCGAAGACGAACCAGGCGTCCTTCGCCCCTTGCATAGTGAAACAGAAGGCGGACCCGGCCGGCGGCAACGTTACGACCGGATGGCTCCCCGGTGGAGACCCGCCCCGACGCACCTGATCTCAGCCTGACGACCTGCGAGGACGCTGCGCCCGGTCCCCTTTCGGGGCCGGGCGCAGTCGCATCCGATCTCTAGTTCTTTCGGCCTAGCTCGCTACGGTTGACGCCATAGGTCGAACAGGGGATGATTCCTGTTCTGGTCTCGGGGTGCGCCGAGCCTCCCGTACTATCGGCAACCCACCAGGGGGTGGAATTCGATGAAGTCAAGGAACACCCGCTTCACGACCGCGCTCGTCACTTTCGGACTTTTCGTTGCGCTCGGCGGACTTATCGCTCCGACCGCGCTCGGCGCTACAGCCGAGCTCAGGGTCCTCACGCAACCGCAGGACGCAGAAGTGAACCAAACGATCCGGACCGCGGACCTGAACGTCGGCAGCGGGTTCGTTCAGGTAGAAGTCGTCGATTCCGTCACGAAGGCTCGGATCACGAACTTCAGCAAGCCGATCGGGTTCGTGCTGAATGCAGCGGACGGCTTCGCAACCGGAAACGTCCTCCATGTAACGCCGCAGGTGCCCGTGAACGGCCTCGTCGAATTCGGTGCGGGCACCCTGTCCATCGACACGGAGAACGAGCCGCAGTTCACCGACTACTCGCTCGTCCCCGTCACGACGAGGGGCCCGTTCGTCACCGGACTCCCGTCCGACGGGTTCGACGTCTGGGAAGACGGCGAATCGTGCACCGGAGGCATCGACACGTGTCAGGCGAGTCTCCGAGGCGGGAACGACAAGTACACCCTGACCGCCGCTGGAACTCTCGGTGCGAGCGAGCTGACGTCTGGGGAACTCCCAGGCCTCGTCTGCCCGGGACAGAAGACGATCTTCGCGAACAGCGTCTTCTCGTACGCGACGACCGGGCCGAGCACACCGGTGTTCCTCGAGAACCACATCACGAGGGCTGACTGGCGTGCGTCGGCGAACAACGGACAGGCTCATGCCGACTGGTGCATCGGACTCGTCAACGAGTCCGACTGGGCCAACAGCGGTGCTGTGCCGACGCAGATGGATACGGATCTCGACGGCCAGCTCGATCTCTGGGTCGCTCTCGCCCCGAAGTGTCCTTCCGCGAACGCTTCGGCCGCGGCGCCGTGCATCGTGAGCCAAACCGGCGACGGGAAGGGCGGCAGTATCTCGCTGGGGTGGCTCCTCGCAGGAGACCCGCCTCGCCGGACCTGATCTCTGACTGACGACCTGCGGAAACGCTACGCCCGGCCCTTTCAGGGCCGGGCGTAGACTCGTCAGGTGCAGACGTGTCCCAGTTGCGGTGAGGAGAACCCCGATCGATTCCGCATGTGCGGCATGTGCGGCGCCCAGCTCGCCGCCGTCGAGGTCGTCCCGGAAGAAGTCCGCAAGACCGTCACGGTCTTCTTCTCCGATCTGAAGGGCTCGACGCCCCTGGCGGAGCGCCTGGACACCGAGGCGCTCCGGGAGGTCCTGAACCAGTACTTCAACACGATGCGAACCGTGCTGGAGAAGCACGGGGGCACGGTCGAGAAGTACATCGGAGACGCGATCATGGCGGTCTTCGGACTGCCACAGCTCCACGAGGATGACGCGCTCCGCGCGGTGCGAGCGGCCGCCGAGATGCAGGAGGAGCTCGTTCGCATCAACGCCGGGTTCGAGGAGACCTACGGCGTTCGTCTCGAGAACCGCACGGGCATCAACACCGGCGAGGTCGTGGCCGGTGACGTGAGCGTCGGACACCGGCTGGTGACCGGCGACACCGTGAACGTCGCGGCCCGACTCGAGCAGAACGCCCCGACGATGGAGGTCCTCCTCGGGGAGAAGACGTACCGCCTGGTCAAGGACGCGGTGGAGGCGGAGGCGGTCGAGCCGCTCGAGCTGAAGGGCAAATCCGAGCGGATGCCGGCGTACCGGCTCATCTCCGTCGGCCACCACGAGGAGGGCGTCGCCCGGCGCCTCGACGCCCCGATGGTGGGACGCGAGGACGAGCTCGAGGTGCTCATGGGCGCCCTCGCGCGGGCGAAGGACACCAACAGCTGCCACGTCGTGACCGTCGTCGCGCCGGCGGGGACGGGGAAGTCGCGGCTCCTCAAGGAGTTCGTGGCCACGTCCGAGGTGCGGGCACTCCACGGTCGATGCCTCTCCTATGGGGAAGGCCTCACGTTCTGGCCGTTGGCCGAGATCGCACGCGCGGTGGCGGATATCGGCAACGACGACCCCGCCGCCGATGCGCTCGAGAAGCTCGCGGCTCTGCTCGGCGCCGAGGAAAGAGACGTGACCGATCGGATCGCCGGGGCGATCGGACTCTCGCCCGGCCACGTACGCGGTGGAAGAGACCTTCTGGGCCGCCCGGCGCTTCTTCGAGTTGACCGCGGCAGGAGAACCTCTGCTCGTGCTGATCGACGACATCCACTGGGCGGAGCGGACGTTCCTCGACCTGATCCGATCCGTCGCCTCCTCCCTGACCGGCGTGCCCGTGGTGCTCGCCTGCTCGGCGCGCCCCGACCTCTTCGAGATCCATCCCGAATGGGGCGAGGAGTCCGGCCGGCATGCGGTCCTGGTCCTGCAGCCGCTGTCGGAGAACGAGAGCGTGGAGGTGGCGGAGAACCTCCTCGGCACCACCGATCTCGACGCGAAAGTGCGGGCGAAGATCGTCGAGGCGGCCGAAGGCAACCCGCTGTTCGTCGAGCAGATGCTGTCGATGCTCCTCGATGACGGGATCTTGGAACGCGACGACCGCGGGCGATGGATCCTGATCCGCGACGTCGGTGCGATCACCGTCCCGCCGACGATCCAGGCCCTCCTGTCATCACGCCTGGACCGGCTCGGCCCGATCGACCGGGTCGTCGTGGAGCGCGCCGCCGTGATCGGCCAGGTGTTCTTCCGGGGAGCCGTCGAGGACCTCTCGCCGGACGAGGTCCGCCGCCACGCCGGCGAGAGCCTTCGGAGCCTCACCCACCGGGAGCTGGTGCAGCCGTACGAGTCGAGCTTCGCCGGCCAGGAGTCCTACCGCTTCATGCACATCCTGATCCGCGAGGCCGCCTACCACGGGCTGTTGAAGCGGACGCGCGCCGACCTGCACGTCCGGTTCATCGACTGGCTCGAGCGCGTGGCGCCGGATCGCGTCCTCGAGTTCGAGGAGATCCGTGGCTACCACCTCGAGCAGGCCTTCTTCACGCTCCAGCAGCTCACGCCGAACGACGAGGCGGTCTGGCAGATCGGCGTCCGCGGGAGCGGCTACCTCTCCTCCGCCGGCCGGCGTGCGCTCGCGCGCGGCGACATCCCGGCGGCCGCGAACCTGCTGCGACGGGCCTCAACGCTGCTGCCCCCCGGTCACCCGGAACGTCCGCGGCTCCGACTCGATGCCGCGGAGGCGCTGACCGAGCAGGGCGGGTTCGACGAGGCGAACGCGATGCTCGAGACGGCGATCGACGAGGCACATGAGCTCTCCGACCGTGTCCTGGAAGCCACCGCGAGGATCCAAGAGCTCGAGCTCCTCTACACGATCGATCCGGAGGCGGTGGAGCCGACGATCGTCGCCGGGATCGAGGAGCTCCTCCCCGAGCTCGAGACCCTCGAGGCGCACGACGGGCTCGCGCGTGCATGGCGGCTGATCATGTTCGTTCGTGAGATGGGGTTGCAGTGGGGCGATTCGGAGATCGCGGCCCAACAGACCCTCGACCACGCGCGGCTCGCGGGGAACAGGATGATGGTCGCGCGAGCGGTCCCCTCGCTCGGCTATTGCGCCCTCAGCGGCCCGACGCCGGTTCCCGAGGCGATCGAGCGCTGCCGCGCCCTGCTCGAGGAGATGCACGGCGATCGCAAGCCGGAGGCGCTGCTCGAATCCGCCCTCTCGCACCTCGAGGCGATGCGCGGCAACGTGGAGGAGTCGCGCGCCCTCTACCGCAAGAGCCGGGCGTCGCTGGAAGAGCTCGGGTGGACGTTCCTCGCCGCGCAGACGTCGTTCGACTCGGGGCCGGTCGAGATGCTCGCCGGCGACCTGGCGACCGCGGAGGCGGAGCTGCGCCGCGACTACGACACCTTGGAGCGCATGGGCGAGACGAACTACATCTCGACGACCGCCGCGCTGCTCGCGGAGGTGCTGTACCGCCAAGGGGATCTCGAGGGAGCCGAGGAGCACACCCGGATCAGCGAGGAGCTCGCGGCCCAGGACGACGTGTCGTCACAGTTCCGCTGGCGGGGTGTGCGCGCGAAGATCCTCGCCACTCGCGGCCACGCAGACGAAGCCGAGAAGCTCGCCCGCGAAGCCGTCGAGGTGATCCGGCCGTCGGACGACCCCAACTCGAAGGGCGACGCGTTGATCGACCTCTCCGAGGTGTTGCGGCTCGCGGGCCGTCCGGCCGACGCGGCGGAGGCGGCCCGCGACGCCCTCGCCTTGTTCGAGTCGAAGGGCAACACGGTGTCGGCGGCGATCGCGCGGGCGACGGTGCAGGAGCTCTCGTCGGCCGGCGTCAGCTGACGACGATCCGGCCGCACATCCCGGTGCAGACGCCGTTCGAGACGCGACCGTGGATGGTGCAGTAGTAGCGGAAGGTGCCCCTGCGATTGAACGCCCGGGCGACGGCGGTCCCAGCCGGCAGGTTGCGGAAGTAGCTCCAGTTCGCGCCTCGGGACTTGATGGTGTGGCTCCCGTTGACGGACCGCCAGCGCACGATCGTCCCTCGCGTGATCGTCCTTGCCTTGGGGCTCCAGACGAAACGGGTGCCGTTGAAGACCCCACTGACCCCGACCGTGACGGCGTCGGCCATGCCGGATGTTCCCAACGTCAGCCCCGCGGCCAGGGCCAGCACCACGATGCCGTTCCTTCTCCGATCCGCCATCGTCCTCCTTCGCGTCGGGGCCAAGGTCGAAGGTAGTACGCGTCGGTGGAGACCCCGGATTGCGCGTTGTCACGGGCCGGGACTACAGTGCTTCCATGACCGAGAAGCCGCGTACGCCTGCGCTGCAAGAGGCCGCGAAGCGCCGCCAAACCCTCCACGAGGCCCTCGTGGGACTCGAGTTCGCCATCTCCTCCCCGGCCGCGGGCCGGATCCCGGACTGGACCAACCTGGTCACCAAGGAGGTCACGGCCGTCCGCGACGCCTGGGACCAGCACGTGGACACCACCGAGAAGCCCGGCGGCCTCTACGAAGAGATCGTCGGCATCTCCCCTCGCCTCGCGGGCACGATCGACCGTCTGCGGGACGAGCACCCCGACATCACGCACGCCGTCGGCCAGATGCTCTCGCGGCTCGAACAGGTCGAGATCGGCGGGCTCCCCTGGCCGCTCGACGACGCTCGCGACGACCTGCAGCGATTCATCGGCAAGGTGATCCGGCACCGCCAGAAAGGGGCCGACCTCGTCTGGGAGGCGTACAACCTCGACATCGGCGGACCCGAGTAGGCGCCGGGCGCCCTCGTCACACCCTGAACCACGAGCTCTCCGCGCTACGCTGATGTCGTGCCTCGCATCGCGCTCGGCCAGCTGAACCTCACCGTCGGCGACCTCGCCGGCAACGTCGAGAAGATGGCGGCGGCGGCGGCCCGGGCGGCCGAGGCCGGCGCCGAGCTCGTGTGCTTCCCCGAGCTCTCGATCACGGGCTATCCGCCGGAGGACCTGGTGCTCCGCCCGGAGTTCGTGCGCGACAACCTGGCCGCCCTGGAAGAGCTCGCCGCCAAGACGACCGACGCGTGTCCGGTGATCGCCGGCTTCGTGGACCGGACCGACCGCGGGCTCCACAACGCGGCCGCGTACCTCGCCGGAGGCGAGGTACGCGTCCGCTACCACAAGATCGTGCTCCCGAACTACGGGGTCTTCGACGAGAAGCGCTACTTCGTCCCCGGCGATCGGAGCGAGCAGGTCTCGGTCGGCGGCATCTCGGTGGGACTGTCGGTGTGCGAGGACGCGTGGCAGGCGGACGGCCCGTTCGCCGACTACGACGGCGTCCCGCTCGTCACGAACATCAACGGGTCGCCGTATCACCGGCGGAAGCTCGAGGAGCGGCTCGGCGTCCTCCGGGACCGCGCGCGGGAGTTCGGCGGCTGGATCGCCTACGTGAACGCCGTCGGCGGCCAGGACGAGATCGTCTTCGACGGCGGTTCGCTCGTGATGGGCCCCGACGGAGAGGTCGCGTGCCGGGCGGCGATGTTCGAGGAGGACCTGCTGATCGTCGACATCGACGACTCCACGGCGCGCGCCGAGCACGACGCGGTGTGGTCCGAGCCGCCGGAGTCGATCTACCGGGCGCTGGTCCTCGGCCTCCGGGACTACGTTCGCAAGAACGGGTTCGACGACGTCGTCCTCGGGCTTTCCGGAGGGATCGATTCCGCGTTCGTCGCGATCCTCGCCGTCGACGCGCTCGGAGCGGACGCCGTGCGCGCGCTCGCGATGCCCTCGCCCTACTCGAGTCCCGAGAGCGTCGAGGATGCCGGTGACGTCGCCTCGCGGCTCGGCATCAGGATGGACGTCGTGCCGATCGATGCGGTCTTCGACGCCTACCGGTCGACGCTCCGGCCACTCTTCGAAGAGCGGCCCGAGGACGTCACCGAGGAGAACATCCAGGCGCGGGTCCGCGGGAACCTGCTGATGGCGATCTCGAACAAGTTCGGCTCGCTCGTCCTCGCCACCGGGAACAAGAGCGAGTACGCGGTCGGCTACGCGACGCTCTACGGGGACATGGCCGGCGGGTTCGCTCCCATCAAGGACGTCCCCAAGACGCTCGTGTACGAGCTCTGCCGCCGGCGGAACGAGGACGGGCCCGGCGAACCGATCCCCGAACGCGTGATGACGAAGCCGCCCTCCGCGGAGCTGCGGCCCGATCAGAAGGACACGGACTCGCTGCCCCCGTACGAGGAGCTCGATCCGATCATCGAGGCCTACGTCGAGGACGACCTGGGCATCGACGAGGTCGTGGCCCGAGGACATGACCGCGCCACGGTCGAGCGGATCGTCCGGATGATCGACCGGACGGAGTACAAGCGGCGCCAAGCCGCCCCGGGGATCAAGATCACGCCGAAGGCGTTCGGCCGCGACCGGCGGATGCCGATCACGAACCGCTACGTGGACTGACCGGCAACGGGATGCGTCAACGTTCCCAGACGGCCGGATCGTGGGCGAAATGCACGCGAGCAGGGTCCAACGAACGGAGGCGCTCGACGGAGCCCGGGTAGCGCGGGTCGCGCGCGGACGATGCGCCGGAGGCCGAGGGCTCGGATGCGCCCTCCCACTCGGCTCGCGATTGCACCGCCTGACCGGCGAGAACGACCGTCCCGTCCGCGGCGTCCAGCACGAGCGATTGGTGGCCGGCCGTGTGCCCGGGGGTGGGGATCAGTCGCAACCCGGGCGCCACCTCGATCTCACCGTCCAGGACCTCGTAGGTAAGGCCCGGGACATCGATCCATTCCGGGACGGTGTAGTCCGGCTCGTGCACCATGGCCCACTCGGCTCGCTGGACGAAGATCGGCACGCCCGGTCGGGATCAGGCCGTTCTGGCCGCTGTGGTCGAAGTGGAGGTGACAGTTCGCCACGCCCGTGACGTCCTTCAGGGAGATCCCGTGCGCGGCGAGGCCGTCCTCGATCGACGTGACCCGCGGCGAGAAGGCCGACTCGACTTCGGCGTTGCCGAAGCCAACGCCATTGTCGAAGAGGAAGACCCCGTCCCTGTGCGCGACGGCGTGCGCGTAGGAGGGCCACCACTCGCGCTGCAACAGATCCTGCTCGTCCGGCGGCAGACGCACCTCGGATACCAGGAACGGGACCACGCGAACGTCGGGCACGCTCGCAATCTAGTCCACCCAGGCGGACACCCGACTAGGCGATCCAGGCGGTGCCGGTCGTGCCGGTGACCTCCCAGTCGCCATGGTTCCGGTCTCCTCGAGCAGGTACGTCGTCCCCGCGCCGCAGAGTCCGCCGCATCCGAAGCTGCCACCGACCTCGACCCCGGCACCTCGATCCGTGATCGTGCCGAGCCGAAGGACGATGATCTCGGGAGCGCCCGTCATCCACGCCTCGTCGTAGAGCGGCGTCGGATCCTCGACGAAGGTGACCGGGGGCCCGAGGTCGCCGAGGCGCTGCGCGAGATCGTCCTGCTCGACGGCGCTGAGGGCGTCGTCGCACCCCTTCGGACCCTCAGCCCCTCCGGCGTTGGCGCAGAGCTTCGAGACGATCACGATCTTCTTCCACTCGACCTTCTCGGCGCCGACCAACTCCCTGGAGAGGCTCTCGTAGATCCCCATCCGGGTCTGGTCGAGCTGGGGTTCGGCAGGGCCTGTGGCGGGACCGGGAGCTGGATCTTCCGCACAAGCAGCGAGGACGAGCGCGAGGATCGTGAGCGCCGCGAAACGTCGCATGAACAGCCTCCTCAGGGAGCGTATCCCTCTGGGACGCCCCGAGAGAGGTGGAGGTTCCTACAATCTCGGCAGGGGCGGTAGCTCAGCCAGGTTAGAGCAGGGGGCTTTTAACCCTCGTGTCGCGGGTTCGAATCCTGCCCGCCCCACGAAGTGCGTCGGTGACGGCACATACGGTCGCACGATGAAGGTCGTCGAGATGCACGGGCCCGGCGGCGGGTGGCGCGTGCTGATCCCGGAGACCAGAAGGGAACGGATGCGTGGGCTGCGGGGCCACCCGCCGCCGGGCCTCCGGGAGGCGATGCTCTTCCGGCGCTGCCGGAGCGTGCAGACGTTCGGGATGGCATGGCCGATCTCGGTGGTCTTCCTGGATCGAGAGATGCGAGTCCTCGAGGTGTTGCACTGCAGCCCCGGCCGGCTCGTGACGGCTCGGCGACGCGCCCGTCACGTCCTCGAGACGCACGTCCGATCGGATCTCCGGATCGGGGACCGATTCAGACCAACGGACCGAGCAGAGCGGTGATCACGATGGCGCCGACGGCCGCAGCGGTCACCAGGACGAGGGCCACGACCCAGGGCGCCCATCTCGGCAGCGCGATCGGCTCGCGGCGCGAGCGGTCGGGCTCGACGAACCCGAGCCACTCAAGCACCACCCGGAAGTCACGATGAGGCACACCTCCCGTTTCGGATGAAGACAGGCCCTCCTTGAGCGGGTTGCCGTTTCCGACGGATGGCTGGCACCCTGCCAGGCATGCGGGTCCGTCACGCGTTCGCCCTCCTCCTCGTGGTGGCCGCGGCCTGCGGCGGGAACGCCGACGCCGGGCCCGGCGCGAACGACTACTTCGCGAAGCTCGAACGGACGAGCGAGACGGCCCACATCCAGGAGCGCGGGCTCGGTCGTGACCTCAGGGTTCGGCTGGAAGAGGCGGGGTTGGGAGCGGATCGGATGGACGCCGTGACGGTGTTCCTCGACCAGAGCGCCCGGCTGTATCAGGACATCGTGGATGCGCTCCGGCAGCTGAACCCACCGCCGGACCTGGCCGCCGCCCAGCAGGCGTATCTCGAGGCATGGCAAGGTCAGCTCGATCTCTTCGTGAAGGTCCGCGACGCCGGATTCCCGAGTTCGGGACAGGTCTTGAAGGAGCTCGATCGACCCGCCTTCCGCGATGCGGCGAAGGAGACGAAGGTCCGATGCGAGGACCTGCAGGCGGCGGTGGACGCGAGCGGCTCCGACGTGGATCTCGCCTGCGGCGGTCGTCCTTCTTGACCTTTGGCTTGACCTTGGCCTGATCGTTCAGGCGGCCTGAGGGCCGTGGCTATACTCTCTGAGCTGTCCCCGATGGGAAGATGGCGAGGGGCAGGCCCCCATCGTCTAGCGGCCTAGGACATCGCCCTTTCAAGGCGGAAGCACGGGTTCGAATCCCGTTGGGGGCACGGCACCAACACATATGCGCCCGTAGAGGAGTCCGGTCGTCCTCACCTCCCTGTCAAGGAGGAGATCGCGGGATCGAAGCCCGTCGGGCGCGCTGGGCGAGCGAGTCGGAGACGGCTCGCTCACCCATACGGGGAGGTAGCTCAGTTGGTAGAGCACGCGGCTGAAAACCGCGGTGTCGGCGGTCCGATTCCGCCCCTCCCCACTCCATCGATCGACCACTTCAAGGAATGGAGCGAATGATGAGACGAGCGACACCTGTCCGCGACCGTACCCGGCGAGCCCGGACGTCTGCCTCGCGGCTCCTGATCGTCGGGGCAGTCATGATCGCCGTGCTCGGCGCCGCCGCGGAAGCTGACGCCGCGGTGATCGCGAGAGTCAAGAACGGCACGCTGACCGTCACGGGGACCGCCGCCGCCGACAGGCTGGCGCTCCGACGCGGTGCTCCCGGGTGGCTCATCGTCGACGTCGGTGACAACGGGACAGCCGACCACTCCTTCCGCCGCACCACGTTCACGAGGATCGTCGTGAACGCCGGAGGGTGGCAACGATCGCCTGAGGATCAACGAGAGCAAGGGCGTCTTCACGAACACGGAGGCGACGACACTGAACGGCCAGGCCGGGCAACGACCAGGTGCTGATCGGAGGTTCCTCCCACGAGATCCTCCGCGGTGGGACCGGGAACGACACGGTCGACGGCAACCCGGGCGGCGACGACGTGGCGCTCGGGGCGGGGAACGACTCCTTCGTCTGGAACACGGGGGACGGAGCCGATGACGTCCAAGGCGACACCGAGACCGACACCGTCGACGGTCAACGGGAGCGCCGGCGCCGACGTGATCACCGCGTCCCCCTGCCGCCGTCGCTCGGGCATGTCGCTCGTGAGCTGGGGGCCTCGATCTCGCGACCACGGAGAACCTGATCGTGAACGGCCTCGGCGGCAAGCGACACGCTCTCCGCGGGCAACCTGGCCGGCCTGGTCCAGCTGACCCTGGACGGAGGCGGCGGTGACGACATCCTGAACGGCGGCAACGGCAGCGACATCGTTGATCGGTGGGAGCGGATGCCGACACGCTCGACGGCAACGCTCGGCACTCGACTCTGGCGATGCTGGGAACCGGCGACGACACCTTCGTCTGGGATCCGGGCGACGGGAACGATGTCGTCGAAGGCGGCGCGGATCAGGACGAGCTGCGCTTCAACGGATCGGCCGGCAGGAGAGACGTTCACCGCTGTCGGCGAGCGGAGCACGGCTGCCTGTTCACCCGGAACATCGGGAACATCCTGATGGACGTGGACGATGTCGAGGCCGTCGTCCGGTGAACGCGTTGGCCGCGCGCGGACACCGTGACCGTCAACGATCTCGCCGCCACCGACGTCGCGGAACGTCGATATCGACCTCGGCGTCGGCGGGCGTCGGCGACCTCTCGGCCGACTCGGTGATCGGTGAACGCCACGAACACCGCCAACGTCGTGAGGGTGTCCGGCGCCTCCGGTGGCGTGTCCGTGGTGAGCCCATCGCTCGCCGTCGGGATCGTGGACGCGGAGCCCGCCAACGACTCCCTGATCGATCGATGCGTCCACCGGCCGCCGACCTGGTCAGCGCTTCCACCCTGGCGAGCACCAGCGTCGTCAGCTCACGCTCAACGGCAGCTACGGGAGACGACGTCCTCGTGGGAAGTCAGGGCGGCGACACGATCAACGGCGGGTCCGGGCAACGACCTCATCTCTGCCGGGTGACGGGAACGACACGATCGACGGAGGAGCGGACACCGACACGATCGACGGCGGCGCCGGTCTCGACGTTGCGATCAACGGCGAGAACGTGACCAACGTCCCGTAGGGATGCTTGGCGCCGTTCAGGTCAGGAAGAGGGCGGGCGGGGCGCCTCCGGCGCCCCGCCCGGTTCCGACTCAGGCGACCGGCTGGAAGTAGTGCGTCCTGCCGCCAGTTCGCAACCCTCCGGCCGAGACGTGACAGCCTGCGCGTCCGCCGTCCAGAAGTGCAGTCCACCGAACACCCGGGCCCGAAGGATCTCCCGGATCGCCTGGGAGAACCGGGTGAAGCTCCGGGTGATCGTCCGGCTCCGCGGCGACGTCCGTCGCGCTGAAGGACATGAGGTTCGTCCCGAAGAACTGCTGCAGCGTCCGCACGATCGAGCCGCTGATGCAGTTGTGGCCCGACGGGTGGTCCGGGTACGGCGGATTCGGGAGCAGCGAGGTCCACGCCGGATCGGCGACGCGTCGCTCGGTTGCCGTCGGTCGCGGCTTCCTGGATCGCGGTCTGCGGCCGCCAGAAGCCCTTCTGCTCCTTGTCCTCGAAGCACGCGATCAACGCGTCGGCGCCCGTCAGGTAGAGCATCGCGAAGAATCGGGCGTTGTCGGCGGTCGACAGGTCGCTGGCCATCGGAGATCTGTCGGAAGATCCGCGTCCACATCGCCACGGCGTGGTCCGCCCAGAACAGGGCCTGCGACGTCTGATCGGCCGTCCTCGTCGAGCCGGTCGCCCGACCGAGCCTCTTCACCTGACGGAATTCACGGGCGTACGCGTCGCTCCCGAGTCTCTTCGGCCCGAGCGTGGCGAACTGAGCGGCGCTTCGGATCAGGAACGGATCGACCTGGCCGACCCACCGGAACGCGTTGCCGCCGGTGACGAGCGGAACCCGCCGCCACTCGCCCTTGCGCGTACCCTCGGTGAACAGGGCCGTCCCGTTGCGACCGTCGCCGGTTCGCTCGAGGATCATCGCGGCCGCTGCTGCCTCCCCACCGCAACGCCGCCGTTCTCGGCAGCCCCGTTCGGGATGTCGCCCGAACGAGTCGTTGTAGTAGCCCGTGAGCTGCGCCTCCCGGTCGGGGACCAGATACAGCAACACGCGGTAGGCGGCGGCCGCGGCCGCGGCGTCCTCGGAGTACGAAGGCGACGCCGCAGGCGCCCCGAGGTAGGGCTCGTACCCGCCGTCGATCGCGTTCACCGCGTCGTAGACCGCGCCGTGGACGAGCGCGAGGTTCATCACCGCCACGGGCGGCGGTTGAAGCTTCGTGACGATCAGCTCGTCGTACGCGTGTTGGTTCCACGCGAGGACCTGATCGGGAACCTCAACCGCCGATGCCGGCAGCGATGTCGGCACGGCGAGCGCTGCCAGCAATGCCGTCACACCGATCACCGAGCCGAGCTTGCGTCTCCGTTTCCCGTTCATCTCAGACTCCTTCTGGAAGTGGATCCCGATCGGTTCCTCTGCCGTGCGGCCCGGTCGTCCCCCTTCCTGTCGATGCTTCGATCCGCGGCGAACAGCCTTCGGCGCGGCTCCGCAGCAACAAGAACCCACGTCACAGTCGAAACGTTGTGAACATCACCGAACTCTCGCCATATCGATGCTCGGCGGGGCGGAACGCGTAGTGACGACAGGTCTTTCCCGCTCAGACGTCCGAGTTCGGCGCTGTGGTGGTGCCGCCGAGCCTCAGTTCAGGAGCTCGTGGCCACGGATCTCGGCCCAGTGGGTCAGCACGCCCTGGTAGATCTCGGCGGAACGGGGGAACTCGTGGCGCTCCAACGCCTCCAGGGCGAGACCCAGCTCGCGGACGCTGCGGTCGTCGTCGAGCTCGTCCCACGTGAGGAAGTCGCAGAGACCTCCGTAGTCGAGCTCGACGAGCGATCTCGGGTCGAACAGCGCGATCCATTCGTGCAGATCCAGCAGGAGGTCGCTGATCGGACCGAGGTCCGATCGGCGAAGGACGGGGATCGCCTGGCCCGCACGACGGAGCGCACGGCGCGCCGTCGTGCGGTAGCGCAGCCGCAGCTGACCGTGCTCGTCCTCGCCGAGCCAGCGCTCACCGTCCACGAAGAGCACGAACCACCGGATGGGGACGTGCCAGGGGCTCTGGTGGCAGAACGCGACGGCGAGCGGGTCGCGGCGGCGAAGGCGACCCAGCTCGCGGGCGACACGCTTCGCGTCCTTCTTCGACAGGAACCGGTCGGCGAGCTCGACCGGTTTGGCGTCGCGGAACGCGAGGGCGGCGGCGAGCACCCGCATGCGCATCCGCCACGGGCTCACGTAGGTGCGGCCGTCGACGACGCGGACCTCGGCATGCTCGCCGTCGGCGGGCGCGATGATCCCGAGACCGTCCTGCGAATGATCGAGGTAGCGCTGACGGCGACCGGGGACCCACATGTTGGTGAGGAGGTAGCGCTCCCAGCGCAGCTGCTCCTCCCGGTCGAAGGCGTCGAGGGGTTGGAACACCCTGAGGAAGGCGCTGGGGACCACGTCGCGGAGTGTAGCGCCGGGGTGCTTTCCCTCGCTCATGGCTCCTATGCTCTCGGCGTCCCCGACCCAGGAGCTGAAGTGGACGCGCCCGCGCACTGGTCCGGCACCGAGCCGGTCCGCATCCTGCAGGCCGACGGCACGGCCGTCGGCGATCCCGACGTGGGCCTCGCGCCGGAGCAGCTGCGCGAGCTCCTGCGGCACATGATCCGAGCCCGGCGGCTCGATCGCGAGTGCATGGCCCTCCAACGCCAGGGGGAGCTCACGGTCTATCCACCCTTCGAGGGACAGGAGGCCGCGCAGGTCGGCTCGGCGTTCGCCCTCGGCGCCGAGGACTGGGCGTTCCCCACCTTCCGCGAGCTCGCCGCCGCGCTGGTGCGCGGCGTCGATCCGGTGCAGTACCTCTGGTACCACCGGGGGACGTGGCACGGCGGGCCCTACGACCCGCGCGCCACGCGGTTCGGGCCGATCTGCGTGCCCGTGGCGACGCAGATCTGCCACGCGGTCGGCGTGGCGATGGGCTTCCAGAAGGACGGCGCCGACGCATGCGCGCTCGCCTACTTCGGTGACGGGAGCGCGAGCGAGGGCGACTTCCACGAAGGGGCCAACATGGCCGCCGTCTTCAGGGTGCCTGCGATCTTGTTCTGCCAGAACAACGGCTGGGCGATCAGCGTCCCGACCGGCTTGCAGACCGCGGGGGAGATCTGGAAGCGCGCGGAGGGGCTCGGCTTCCCCGGTGTCCGCGTGGACGGCAACGACGTCCTCGCCGTCTATCGGGTCACGATGGAGGCCGTAGAGCGCGCGCGCTCCGGCGGCGGCCCGACGCTGATCGAGGCGCTCACCTACCGGATGGGCCCGCACACGACCGCGGACGACGCGTCCCGCTACCGCGACGAGGACGAGGTCGAACGTTGGCGCGCCTTCGATCCGATCGACCGCTACCGGACCTGGCTGGTGGCGGCCGGCCAGGCGGACGAGGACTTCGTGCGTGGTTGCGACGAGGACGCCGAGACCTGGGTGGCCGAAGTGCGGGCCGGCATCACGGCCACCGAAGCGCCGCCGGTCGAGTGGATGTTCGACTGGACGTTCGCGGAGCCGCCATCGGTCCTGGCGCGCCAGCGCGAGGAGGCGCTCGGTGGCTGAGTGGACCCTGTCCGCGGCGCTCAACCGAGCGCTGATCGATGCGATGGAGGAGGAGCCGCGGCTGCTGATCTACGGCGAGGACGTGGGCCGGCTCGGTGGCGTCTTCCGGGTCACGGACGGGCTGCAGACCAAGTTCGGTGAGGATCGCGTCTTCGACACGCCGATCGCCGAGGCCGGCATCGTCGGCGCCGCGATCGGGCTGGCGCTCACCGGGTGGAAGAGCGTCGTCGAGATGCAGTTCGACGGGTTCTCCTATCCGGCGTTCGAGCAGATCGTGTCGCACGTCGCGAAGTACCGGACGCGGACACGAGGGCGCGTCGACCTGCCGATCGTGATCAGGATCCCGTCCTTCGGCGGGATCCGCGGCAAGGAGCATCATGGCGAGAGCCCCGAGACCTACTACGCGCATACGGCGGGATTGAAGGTCGTGGCGCCGTCGGGCGCGCTCGACGGCTACCGGCTGCTGCGCCTCGCGATCGCGGATCCGGACCCGGTGGTGTTCCTCGAGCCGAAGGCCAGGTACTGGGCGAAAGAGGAGGGGGAGCTCACGACCGACGGACCCGGGATCGGCGAGGGGCGCGTCGTTCGGGAGGGGGACGCGTGCGTGGTCTTCGCCTACGGAGCGATGGTTGCCCGGTGTCTGGAGACGGCAGAGGCGTTGGAAAGCGAAGGGCTCTCCGTTCGCGTCGTCGACCTCCGTTCGCTCGCGCCCCTCGACGTCGACCTGATCGGGCTCTCCGTTCGCGAGACCGGACGTGCCGTCGTCGTGCACGAGGCTCCGAAGACGCTCGGCATGGGCGGTGAGATCGCCGCCCGGATCATGGAGGAGGCGTTCGACTTCCTGCAGGCGCCGGTCGCGCGCGTGACCGGCTGGGACGTTCCCTATCCCCCGGCGGCGCTGGAGCATCGGTACCTCCCGAGCGTCGAGCGGATCGCCACCGCGATCCGGCAGGTGACCTCGTACTGATGGCGGAGCGGGTCTTCGCGATGCCGGACCTCGGCGAGGGCCTCGAGGAAGGCGAGATCACGTCGTGGCTCGTCGCGGAAGGGGATGAGGTCGCGCTGAACCAGCCGATCGTCGAGGTCGAGACGGCGAAGATGACCGTGGAGATCCCGTCGCCGTTCGCCGGCGTGATCGCGAAGCTCCACGCTGGCGCCGGCGACGCCGTGGCGGTCGGTGCACCGCTGGTGACGTTCTCCGTTCCTGGCGGTGGCATCCCGGCGAAGGAACCGGCCGAGTCGAGTGGGTCGGCGGAGCAGGCGGCCGGTTCCGTGACCGCGACGCCGGCGGTCCGCAAGCGGGCCAAGGACCTCGGGATCGACCTCGCGACCGTCACCGGAACCGGACCCGACGGCAGGGTGACCGCCGAAGACGTCGAACGCTCGAGCGGGACCGACGCCGACCTTGGCTCCGAGCGGGTCACGGTGTCGCCGATCCGACGAACGATCGCGCGGAGGATGGAGGAGGCGGCCTCGATCCCACACGTCACCACGTTCCGGACCGTGGACGCCACCTCGCTGGAGGCGGTCCGCGCCGAGCTCGAGGTCTCTCCCCTGCCCGTGTTCATCGCGGCGCTCTGCCGGACGATCGCGACCCACCCGATCCTGAACGCCGCCTGGGCGGACGATGCGATCGTGGTCCACTCCACCGTGCACGCCGGCATCGCGGTGGACACCGACCGAGGTCTGTTCGTGCCGGTGATCCGCGATGCGGGCACGCGAGGCGTCGCCGGCCTGAGCGCGGAGATCCGCCGCCTCGCCGTGGCCGCTCGCGACGGCTCCCTCTCGCCCGACGAAGCCACGGGCGCCACGATCTCCGTCAGCAACACGGGGAGCTACGGCAGCGAGGCCGGCACCCCCCTGCTCAACCCGCCGAACGCCGTCACGATCGCCCTGGGCGTGATCGAGCCGCGCGCGCTCGTCACCGGCGGCGGCGCCGTCGAGGCTCGATGGGCGTGCACGATCAGCCTGACGTTCGACCACCGCGTCCTCGACGGCGCCGCCGCCGGGCGCGCCCTCACCGACCTCGTGCATCTCCTCGAGGACGCCGACGCCCTCCGCGAGCTGCCGCGATAACGTTGCCCGCCATGAAGGTCGTGTCCCTCCTCCCGTCGGCGACCGAGATCGTGTTCGCGCTCGGCCTCGGCGACTCGCTCGTCGGCGTCACCGACGAGTGCGACTTCCCGCCCGAAGCCGTCACGAAGCCGGTCGTCTCCCGCAGCGCCCTCCCCCAGGGCCGGCCGCTGGCGGCTCGCGAGATCGACCAAGCGGTGCGCGGGAAGCTGGACGCGAAGGAGCCCCTCTACGTCCTCGACACCGACCTCCTCCGCCGCGAACAGCCGGACGTGGTGCTGACCCAGGATCTCTGTCGCGTCTGCGCGGTGCCGTCGGGACAGGTCCAGCAGGCGCTCGACAAGATCGGCCTGCCCGACGCGAAGGTGCTGTCGCTGGACCCGAACACCCTCGAGGAGGTCATCGCGGAGATCGACGTCGTCGGGAAGCTGCTGGAGCGGGCCGATGAGGCCGCCAAGCTCACGGAGTCCCTTCGCCTGCGCGTGGCCAAGGTGAAAGAGGTCGGCGCTCGCCTTCCGATCCTGAACGTGTTCTGCCTCGAATGGTCCGATCCTCCCTTCGCGGCGGGCCACTGGGTGCCGGAGATGGTCGAGGCCGCCGCCGGACGCAACCTCCTGTCCGAGAAGGGCGGTCCCTCGGGCGTCGTCACCCATCGCGAGATCCGAGACGCGATGCCCGAGGCGATCGTCTTCATGCCCTGCGGCTACTACCTGGAGGAGGCCGAGGAGGAGGGTGGGTGGGTGTTCGAGCACGCCGAGCTCCGCGAGACCCCGGCCGTCCGCAACGGCAACGTGTTCGCCGTGGACGCGACGTCCTACTTCTCCCGTCCGGGTCCGCGGATCGTGGACGGGTTGGAGATCCTCGCCTGGGCTCTGCATCCCGATGCCTACCCCGAGCCCCCACCAGGCCGCATCTCCCGGGTCGGCTAGGCTCGCGAGTGATGGCCGGCCGGAACCTCGTGACACCCGACGACCTGGGCAAGCGCGTGTCGTTCCAGTTCGAGCTCCCCAACGGCTACGTCGGCGAGGCCGTGGGCACCTTCGAACGTTGGGACGACGACGCCGAGACCTACTTCGTGAGGAAGCGGGACGGGACCGAGGTCCGCGTGCCGGCGCGCGGCGTCCGCTACGGCAAGGTCGTGGAGTGAGCTAGGAGGCTTCGGCGAGACCGCCGAGGACGCCGATCAGCTCTTCGACGTCGAACGGCTTGGGGACGAACGCGTCGGCACCGAGCGCGGTGGCCTTCGCCTTGTCGTCCGGCCCCGTGAGCGCGCTCACGATGACGACACGAGGCCGCTCATCGACCGGCAGCTTGATCATCTCCTGGAGGACACCCCAGCCGTCCATCTCCGGCATCATGAGATCGAGCACCATCAGCATCGGATGGTGCTTCTGGAGCTCCTCGAGCGCCTCGATGCCGTTGCTGGCCGTGTAGGTCCGGTAGCCCTCGTGCTCCAGGCTGAACCGGAGGACCCACGCGACCTGTGGCTCGTCGTCGACGACGAGAACGCTCCCATGACTTCGACCACTCATCTCATCTATGCCTACGGCCTCCGGCGCCTCGCGCTGGATACGTCCAACGGGCTTTTTCCCCCTGGGCCGCCTGGCCTCCACCGTCTGACGGATGTTCTCAGCACGGGTGACAGACACGTAGTCATCATGAGGGAGCACGGACGAAGCGCAACGACATCGTCACATGAGATGAACGCCGGAAGGGCTCGAGACCTCGCCGATCCGGAACGCTTCGTGACCACTGCGCGCGACGACTTCCTCCACAGCCTCGGGAGCCACGAGGAGCAGCATGCCGACCCCCATGTTGAACGTGGCGAACATGTCGTCGTCCGAGGCTCCCGACGCTTCCTGTACGAGACCGAAGATCGGATGCTCGGGCCAGGTGCCCCGGTGGATCGTGGCTCCGAGCGCGTCCGGAAGGATCCTGGGGAGGTTCTCGAACACACCGCCGCCGGTGACGTGGGCGGCGGCGTGGATCAAGCCCTCGCGAGCGAGTGAGACCACCTCCGGCGCGTAGATCGCACACGGCTCGAGGAGCTCGTCCGCGAGCGGTCGTTCGAGGCCCGGCGGAGTATCGCCGAGGTCGAATGCCGGCAGGAGCGTGGAGCGCACCAGCGAGTAGCCGTTCGCGTGCAGGCCGGTGGACGCGAGCCCGACGATGACATCGTCCTGATCGACCCGGTGCCGGCCGAGGAGCGCGGACTCGTCCACGACCCCGACGCAGAACCCCGCGAGATCGAAGGCGTCCTCCGCCATCACCCCGGGATGCTCGGCGGTCTCGCCGCCGAGGAGCGCGCATCCCGCCCGGCGACACCCTTCGGCGACGCCCTCGACGATCGAGGCGACGCGCGTGGGCTCGACCCGGCCTACGGCCAGGTAGTCGAGGAAGAACAGGGGCTCCGCGCCGGTGCACGCCACGTCGTCGGCGCACATGGCCACCAGGTCGATCCCGACGGTATCCAACCGATCGATCTGCCGCGCGATCTCGAGCTTCGTCCCCACGCCGTCGGTCGCCGCGGCGAGGAGCCGGCCCTCGCCGATCCGGTAGAGCCCGGCGAAGCCGCCCACCTGATCGGCAACCTCCGGACGCCGCACGCTCGCGGCGAGATCGGCGATCAGGGCGACCGCCTTGGCCGCGGCCTCGGTGTCGACCCCCGCCTCGCGGTAGGCGGGGCTCACGCCGTCGGGAGCCGGAGCTGATCCTCCAGCACGAACTTGCCGGCGTGCTCCGGGACCGGGATCGGGTACTCGCCGTCGAAACACGCCCGACAGAAGTCATCCGCGGGCTCCCCCGTCGCCCGGACCAGCCCCTCGAGGGAGAGGTAGCCGAGTGAGTCGGCCCCCACGTACGCGCGGATCTCGTCGACGGCCAGATCGGCCGCCACGAGCTCCGCGCGTGTGCTCATGTCGATGCCGTAGAAGCATGGCCAGCGGATCGGCGGGCACGTGATCCTGATGTGCACCTCGGCGGCGCCGGCCTCGCGGAGCATCGCGACGATCTGTCTCGTCGTCGTCCCCCGGACGATCGAGTCGTCGACCACGATCAGGCGCTTCCCCCTGATCGAATCCGGCAACGGGTTCAGCTTCAGCTTCACGCCCCGCTCGCGCAGGGATTGGGACGGTTGGATGAACGTCCGGCCGACGTACTGGTTCTTGTGCAGCCCGTCTCCGTAGGGGATCCCCGCGACCTCCGAGAACCCCTGGGCGGCCGAATGACCCGTGTTCGGCACCGCGATCACCATGTCGGCATCGGCGGGATGCTCGGCGGCGAGGATCCGACCCATCTCCCGCCTGGCCTCGTGCACCGAGACGCCCTTCATGCGCGAGTCCGCCCGGGACAGGTAGACGAACTCGAAGATGCACAGGGCCGCGCGCGGGCTCTGGGCGAAGCGGACCGAGTGGAGGCCTCGATCGTCGATCCGGACCATCTCGCCGGGCTCGACCTCTCGGATGAACGTGGCGCCGACGATGTCGAGGGCGCAGGTCTCGGAGGCGACGACGAAGCCCTTGGGAAGCTTCCCGACCGCGAGTGGGCGCAGGCCGTGGGGGTCGCGAGCGGCGAAGACCGAGCGCTCGTCGGCCATCACGAAGCAGAAGGCGCCTTCGAGCTCGGGCAGCACCCGCATCGCCGCCCCTTCGAGGTCGTGATGGGCCATCTCGGAGGCGAGCATCGTCGCCACCAGGTCGGAGTCGGTCGTGGCGGCGGAGGAGCGACCCAAACGCGCGACGAGCTCACCCGTGTTCACCAGGTTCCCGTTGTGCCCCAGGGCGAGTGCTCGCACCCCGTCGTTCTTGAAGACGGGCTGAGCGTTGTCCCACGTGGTGGAGCCGGTGGTCGAGTAGCGGGTGTGCCCGACGGCGAGGTCTCCCTGGAGGGTCGTCAGCGTGGCTTCGTTGAAGACCTGCGCGACCAGCCCGAGGTCCTTGTAGATCAGGATGTTGTGACCGTCGGAGACCGCGATGCCCGCCGATTCCTGGCCGCGGTGCTGCTGGGCGAAGAGCCCGAAGTACGTGAGACGAGCGACGTCCTCACCCGGGGCCCACACCCCGAACAAGCCGCATTCGTCTTTGGGACTCTCCGCTCCCACCTGGGGGCCAGTCTACCGGCGGGTGTCATCCCCTCCGAGTAGCCGAGACCGCTTCGCGGCGGGCAACGACCCCTCGAGGGCGAGGAGGCGGCGCTTGCGGGACGGGCCACCTGCGTAGCCGCCGACGTCGCCACCGGTGCGGAGCACCCGGTGGCACGGCACCACGATCGGGATCGGGTTGGAACCGAGGGCGTTGCCGACCGCGCGCGAAGCGCGCGGCCGGCCGATGCGCTCCGCCAGAGCGCCGTAGGTCGTCGTCCGCCCGAAGGGGACCCGGGCGGTCGCCGCCAGGACGTCTCGCGCGATCCCGCGCATCAGCCGGCGGTCGAGCTTCAGCTCGAAACGCGTCCGTTCGCCCTCGAAGTACTCATCGAGCTGACGCCGGACCTCATCGGTCGCCGCGGCGTGCTCCAGGATCCGGGGTGAGAGCTGACGCGAGAACCGCCCGAGCAACTCGTCCCGCTCCTCCTCCTCGAAGGCCACGTAGGCGAGGCCGCGCGGGGTGACCGCGAGGAGCAGCTCTCCGACGGGGCTCTCGAAAACGCCGAGGGCGACGTCGAGCAGCCCTTGCTCGGCGGCGATCCCGGCGATGTCCGCGGCCGCCGCCTCGGCCCGGCGGTCGGACTCCCTCTTCCCCGCAAGCATTCTTCAGATCTCTCGTGTTCACTTCATCAGCTCCCTCAGCTTCTTCACACCCTGGTACACGTTCGCCCGGGCCGCCTCCTCGGAGATCCCGAGTGCCTCCGCGACGTCGGCGTAGCTCCGATCCAGGACGTGCCGATGGACCACCGCCACGCGCTGCTTCGGCGGCAGGCTGGCCACGGCCGCCCGCAGATCGCCGTCGAACTCCGGCTGCCCGCTCGGGGTGACCGCACGCTCGGGCACCTCGTCGGACGGGATCGCCCGCCGGCCGGTGGCTCGGTGGTGATCGATCGCCTTCCGGGAGGCGATCCGAAGGATCCACCGGTCCAGCTTCGATGCATCCGTCAGCCGCGGATACGCCCGGAGCGCCGCCACGAACGTGTCCTGGAAGCAGTCGTCGGCCTCATGGGGACCGACGGCCGCCATCAGGAACCGGTAGACGGTGCCCCGATGCTCCTCCAGGAATTCGCTGAACGGCGGGAGTTCCACGACCTGAGATGCAACCACACCCCGAACAACGCGCGAGCGCTCCGACATGTGAAACGAGATGTCGGCGGCGGCGCTACGGAGCCGTCGAGTCGCTCCCTGCTCCGGGCTGCCTTCGAAGGGCTTCCTCGACCTCGTCGAGGTGCTCTCCCCGGTGCGACGCACGGACGGCGTACAGGGGGCTGTCCGGATCGGCCGGCCAGAGGCGATCGACCGGCAGGGTCGCCACCCGCGCGTCGGTCTCCTCCGCGATGCGGAGCGCCAGCCGAGCGAGCTCGATCGGCGGGACGGCGTGGATCAGCTCACGCGAGGCGTCGTTGATCCAGTCGACATCCTCCGGCTCGGTGTCGTCCGGCGAGAACGGCACCCCGCGTTCGAGCTTGTCGGCGAGGGCGAGCACCCGGGCATCCCAGAACGCGATGTGGCCGAAGACTCCGGCGACCGTCCAGTGCGGGTTCACGGGGATGCGGAGCTCGTCCTCATCCAAGCGCTCGACCAGAGCGCGCAGACGCTCCCGCTCCCGCGTGTTCTCATCGACGTACGAACGATCCTCCGACATGGCTTCCGAGACGATACCGCCGGTGGGCGGAGGACGAACGTTTCGGCGATCCCGACCGCTGCCTTGCGGGGACGCGTTCCGCTCTCTGCGTCCACGCATGTGAAGACACTCTGCGGCTTGATCCTGTTGGCTGCTCTTCTGTCGGGTTGCGCAGAGGTGGACGGACGCGTGACTCAGGAGCGTCGCAGGACGAGATCCGCCGCCTTCGAAAGACATCCGGAGAACACCACGATGCCCTCTTCGGAAGCGGCTGTCTCGTGTCCTGAGGGGCCCGCGTCAGCGATCTATCAACCGTTCAAGATTCTCTGGATACCGAGCCCCTTCCACCTGGATCTCCGAGGCGGCGCCGTCGATCTCCGCGAGGTCCTCGGGCGTGAGCTCGACCTCGGTCGCTCCGATGTTCTCCTCAAGGCGGTGCCGCTTCGTCGTCCCCGGGATGGGGACGATCCACGGCTTCTGGGCGAGCAGCCACGCGAGTGCGATCTGGGCAGGCGTCGCGCCCTTCCGCTCGCCGATCGTGCGGAGCAGGTCGACCAACGCCTGATTCGCCTTGCGCGCCTCGGGCGTGAACCGCGGGAGCGACGATCGGATGTCGTCGCTGTCGAACGTCGCGTCCTCGCTGATCTTCCCGGTGAGGAATCCCCTCCCGAGAGGACTGAAGGGTACGAAGCCGATCCCGAGTTCCTCGAGCGTGGGCAAGACCTCCGCCTCAGGGCCTCGCGTCCACAGCGAGTACTCGCTCTGCACCGCGGCGACGGGCTGGACCGCGTGGGCGCGCCGGATCGTACCCGCGGCCGCTTCCGAAAGGCCGAAGTGGTTGACCTTGCCCTCCTGGATCAGGTCCCGCACCGCACCCGCCACGTCTTCGATCGGCACGTCGGGGTCGACGCGGTGCTGATAGAAGAGATCGATCGCGTCGATGTGGAGCCGTTTCAGCGATCCCTCCGCGACCTCCTTGATGTGTTCCGGCCGGCTGTCGACGCCGGCCCAGGCAGACCCACCGGACGGGTCGAGTGCGAACCCGAATTTCGTGGCGATCACGACCTGGTCACGGAGCGGAGCGAGCGCCTCGCCGACGAGCTCTTCGTTCACGAACGGCCCGTACACCTCCGCGGTATCGAAGAGCGTCACGCCGAGCTCGACCGCCTCCCTGAGAAGGGAGATCATCTCCGCGCGGTCCGGAGGTGGACCGAGAGAAGCGCTCATCCCCATGCAGCCGAGCCCGATCGCCGAGACCTCCGGGCCGGCGGTGCCGAGTGTGCGCTTCTGCATCGTTCCTCCCTCGGAGATCAGGCCGTTTCGCCGAGAAGGCTGGGGATCGCGCCTTCCCAGGTCTCGGCGAGCTCAGACACGGTCATGTCCACCATGCCATCGATGACGGCTCGGGGGCCGCCGGTCTCTCCGAGACGTTCGAACGGCACCCCTCGCGTCGCGGCGAGACCCCGGAGCGAGCCCTCCCGCTCGGGCGCGACGGATACCACGACCCGCGACGCCGACTCGCCGAACAGCACGACGTGTGGAGGGAGGTCTCCCGCGAGCGTCACCGCGAAGCCGTGCCCTCCGAGGATCGCGCACTCCGCCAGCGCGACGGCGACGCCGCCGTCGGAGCAGTCGTGCGCCGAGGCGAGCAGGTCCGCCGCCGCGGCCTCCTGGAGCAGGTCCTGCAGCCGGCGCTCGACCTCGAGGTCGAGCGCCGGCGGCGTGCCCGCCACCACGCCCAGCAGGCGCTCCGCGAACTCCGATCCACCGAGCTCGGCGAAGGACTCCCCGAGCAGGTACACGGCGAGTGCGGGCGAGGGGAACCCCGAGGGCAGCCGGAGGCGATAGTCGATGAGCGACCCCAGCACGCCCACGACGGGCGTCGGCCAGATCGCCGAGCCACCGGATTCGTTGTAGAAGCTGACGTTCCCGCCCGTCACCGGCGTGTCGAGCGCGAGGCATGCATCCCGCATCCCGCGGATCGCCTCCGAGAACTGCCACATCACCTCGGGCCGCTCCGGGTTGCCGAAGTTCAGGCAGTTCGTGATCGCGAGCGGCTTCGCGCCGGTCACCGCGACGTTCCGCGTGGCCTCGGCGACCGCGTGCGCCCCGCCGAGATACGGATCCAGCGCCCCGTATCGACCGTTCCCGTCGACGGACAGGGCGAGACCCTTCATCGTCCCCGGCACCCGCACGACGGCGGCATCCGACCCCGGTCCCTCGACCGTCTGTCCCTGGACCATCCGGTCGTACTGCTCGAAGACCCATCGCTTGGACGCCACGTTGGGCGCGGCGAGGAGGGAGAGGAGCGCCTCGCGGAGATCGCCGTCGAACGGCGCGAACGTCGGGTCGTCGTGATCGGACGGGATCGGCTTCATCGGTCGTTCGTAGACCGGCGCCTTCTCGGTGAGCGAGAGCGCCGGCACCCTGGCCACCGTCTCGCCGGCCATCCGCACGTCGAGGTCCCCTCCGGCCTCGAGGGTCGCCACGACGGCGGTCGCGAGCCCCCACTTGGCGCAGACCGCGCGGACACGTTCGAGCTTCGAGGGGTGAACGATCGCGAGCATGCGCTCTTGCGATTCGGACGTGAGGATCTCGAAGGCCTCCATGCCCTGCTCCCGGAGCGGCACCGCGTCCAGATCGAGCACCGCGCCGAGCCCGGCGTGGGTCGCGGACTCGCTCACGGCGCACGTGAGCCCCGCTCCCCCGAGATCCTGCAGTCCCTCGAGCAGGTCCTCGTCGACGAGCTCGAGCGAGGCCTCGATCAGCAGCTTCTCGGCGAACGGATCGCCGATCTGCACGGAGGGACGCGATCCCTCGCTCCCCTCCTCGATGGTCGCGGACGCGAGCACCGAGACGCCGCCGATCCCGTCCCGCCCGGTCGTGGCCCCGTAGAGGACCATGAACGACCCGGGTTGCGGGGTGTGCGAAGCGGCGGTCATCAGCCGGTCGGCCTGCGCGATGCCGACGCACATCACGTTCACGGTGGGGTTCGCCGAGTGGGGCTCGGCGAACCGGACCTCGCCGCCGACCGTCGGGACCCCGATGCAGTTTCCGTAGCCGCCGATCCCCGAGACCACTCCCTCGAGGAGCCACCGGTTCCGCTCCTCGTCCAAAGGACCGAACATCAGCGGGTCGAGCAGGGCGACCGGGCGAGCGCCCATCGACACGATGTCCCGGACGATGCCGCCCACGCCGGTGGCGGCACCCTGGTAGGGCTCGATGGCGCTCGGATGCGAATGCGACTCGATCTTGAAGACGGCGGCGGCGCCGTCGCCGATGTCGACGGCGCCGGCGTCCTGGCCGGGGCCGACGAGAACCGCCGGCCCCTCCGTGGGCAGCGTGCGGAGGTGGACCTTCGAGGACTTGTACGAGCAGTGCTCGGACCACATCGCGGCGTACATCGCGAGCTCGGTTCGGTTCGGGTCTCGTCCGAGGGTCTCCCGGATCATCTCGAGCTCTTCGTCGCGCAACCCGAGTTGCCGCGCGAGGTCGGTCGGGGACGGGTCGGTCACCGCCCCGCTCCCGCCATCACCGACGACAGGAGCGACGCGAAGAGCGCCTGGCCCCCGGTCGGGCCGACGTCGGGGTCGACGGCGTGCTCGGGGTGCGGCATCAGCCCGACGACGTTGCCGGCCTCGTTCCGGATACCGGCGATCCCCCGGAGGGCGCCGTTCGGGTTGTGGGCGTCGGACACGACGCCGTCGGGACCGCAGTAGCGGAACACGACCCTCCCGTCGTCCTGCAGTCGGTCGAGGTCGGCCTCCGAGGCCACGAACTGCCCCTCCCCGTGCTTGATCGGCATCTCGAGGACCTCGCCGGGCAGGACATCGGCGGTGACCGGCGTCTGCGTGGTCTCCACACGCAGATGCACGTTCCGGCAGACGAACCGCAACGACCGGTTCCGGATGAGCGCGCCGGGCAACAGCCCCGATTCGCAGAGGATCTGGAAGCCGTTGCAGATGCCGAGCACCGGGCCGCCGCGCGCCGCGAACCCCCTGATCTCGTCCATGACCGGTGCGAACCGGGCGATCGCTCCGCACCGCAGGTAGTCGCCGTAGCTGAACCCGCCCGGGAGGATGACCGCATCGACGCCTTCGAGATCGGGATCGGCATGCCAGAGGGGGACGCCCTCCCCGCCCATCAGCTCGACGGCGCGGAGGGCGTCGCGATCGTCCAGCGAGCCGGGGAACGTGACGACCCCGATCCGGGCGCTCACTCCCCCCGGACCTCCAGGATGCGCGAGTCCTCGATGACGGGGTTCGAGAGCAGGCGGCCCGACATCTCCTCGACCTGGGTCCGCGCCTCCGACTCCGATCCGGCCTCCACCTCGAGCCGAACGTGCTTGCCCACCCGCACGCCGGAGACGTTCGTCCAGCCGAGCGCCGGGAGCGCGCCCTCGACCGCCTTGCCCTGAGGGTCCGCGAGGCCCGGCTTCAGCGTCACCAGGACCTCGACGGCGAACCTCATCCGCGCTCCTCCCGGAGACGCTCGAGAGCGGGATCGTCATCGCGCGCCCTGTCGCCGCGTGGGGTCACCCCGGCGCGGGCGAGGTAGGCCTCGAACGACTCGCCGGTGATCCGCTCGTACGCCTCGACGTATCGCGCCCTCGTGCCCTCGACGACCTCCGGTGGAAGCGCCGGCGCGGGCGGTTCCCGGTCCCAGCCCGACCCGTCGAGGTGATCGCGGACGAATTGCTTGTCGAACGACGGCTGGGCGCCTCCCGGCGCGTAACCATCAGCCGGCCAGAAGCGGGAGGAGTCCGGCGTGCCGACCTCGTCGATCAGCATCAGCTCACCGTCGGCGAACCCGAACTCGAACTTCGTGTCCGCGAGGATGATCCCGCGCGAGGCGGCGGTGGCGGCGAGACGCTCGTAGATCCCGAGCGTGAGCTCCTTCAGTCGTTCGAACAGACCCTTGCCGACGAGGTCCACCGCTTCCTCGGGAGCGAGCGGCAGATCGTGGCCCGCCTCCGCCTTGCTGGTCGGCGTGAAGATCGGTTCCGGGAGACGATCGGACTCGACGAGACCGTCGGGGATCGGGACGCCGCACACCGCACCGGTCGCTCCGTATTGGGTCCAGCCCGAGCCGGCGAGGTACCCGCGGGCGACGCACTCCATCGGCACGACCGTCGCCTTCCGAACGAGCATCGCGCGCCCTGCGAGCGACGGCACGCCGGCGAACGGCGGCGGGAATCCCGCGGCGTCCGTGGACACGACGTGATTCGGAGCGAGGTCGGCTGTGCGATCGAACCAGAACGACGAGAGACCGGTCGAGCACCCGGCCCTTGTCGGGGATCGGGTCGGGCAGCACGACGTCGAAGGCGCTGATCCGATCGGTGGCGACGAGCAACAGGCGGTCGTCGCCGGCGTCGTAGATGTCGCGGACCTTCCCGCGGGCTCGTAGCCGCGGCGTCGGACTCATCCTTCCGACTCCATGGCCGACTCCATGTCTGACTCTGGGGCGGGCTCCACCGGGAGCTTCTCGAGCTTGTCGAACACGCCGCCGAGGTTCACGAGGGACCGATGCGGGTCGAACAGCGAGTCGAGCGTGGCAGAGAACAGCCGCCTGCCGACCTCGGGGTCGGCCTCCAACACGTCTCGGAAGCTCATCCCCTCGTCCCAGGCGCGAGCGGCCGCCGACTGGACCAGCGCGTAGGCCTCCTCGCGAGAGAGCCCCGCGCCCACCAGTTCGAGGAGGACCGCCTGCGAGTACGACGAGGCCGCCGCCCGTCTCGAGGTTCTCGCGCATCCGGTCGGGGAACACGATCAGCCCGTCGAGCACCCAGGCCAGATCACGAAGCATGAACGCGAGGAGCCCCGTGGCGTCGGGGAAGATCATGCGTTCGGCGGACGAGTGCGAGATGTCGCGCTCGTGCCACAGGACCATGTTCTCGAGGGCCGTCTGCGCGGAGCCGCGGATCACGCGAGCCAAACCGGACACACGCTCGGACACCACCGGGTTCCGCTTGTGCGGCATGGCGGACGAGCCCTTCTGCCCTTCCGCGAACGGCTCCTGCACCTCGCGAACCTCCGTCCGGGCGAGGTGGCGGATCTCCGTCGCCATCTTGTCGAGGGTGGACGCCGTGATGGCGAGGGCGGTCATGAACTCGGCGTGACGATCGCGCTGGATCACCTGGGTCGACGCCTCGACGCTCCGCAGGCCCAGTCGCGCGCAGACGAGCTCCTCCACTCGGGGATCGACCGATGCATACGTGCCGACCGCGCCGCTGATCGCGCCGACCGCGACGATCTCGCGAGCGCGGCGGATCCGGTCGCGGTCGCGATCGAGCTCGAAGGCCCAGACCGCGAGCTTGTGCCCGAAGCTCGTGGGCTCGGCCACGACGCCGTGCGAGCGGCCGGCCATCACCGTGTCGCGATGCGAGAGGGCGAGGCGCTTCGTCGTGCCGAGCAGACGCTCGAGCTCCTCGAGCAGCACGTCGGCCGCGGCGCGCAGCTGCAGCGCGAACCCCGTGTCGACGACGTCGGACGAGGTGAGCCCGAAGTGGACCCATCGGCCCGCAGGGCCGATGGCGGCCGCCACGACGTCGACGAAGGCCGCGACGTCGTGGCGGGTCACCGCCTCGCGCTCCGCCACGGCCTCGACCGTGAGCGCTGCGCGCTCACGGCAGGCCGCGGCGTCCTCCGGCGGCACGACGCCGAGCTCCGCGAGCGCTTCGACGGCGAGCAACTCGATCTCGAGCCAGTTCGCGAGGCGTGCCTCATCCGACCACACGGCCTCCATCTCGGGGAGGCGGTAGCGGGGGATCACAGCTTGAGGCCCTCCGCCAGATCGTCCTTGAACTTCCAGAGGGCCGCCTGGATGTCTTCGTCGTCCAGGCCCACGATCTGCGCGGCGAGCACCGCGGCGTTCACCGCCGCGTCGACCCCGACGGTTGCGATCGGCACGCCGGTCGGCATCTGTGCGGTGATCGCGAGCGCCTCGTTGCCGAGCATCTGGGGTGGCGATGCGATCGGAACGCCGATCACCGGGATGATCGTGCGAGCCGCCACGGCGGCCGCCAGGTGGCCCGACATGCCGGTCGAACAGACGACGACGCGGATGCCCCGCTCGGCCGCCGTCCTCGCGTACTCGTCCACCAGGTCGGGCGTCCGTGACGAGGACATGATCTGAACCTCGTTCGGGATGCCGAACTTCTCGAGGATCAGACCCGCCTGGCGCATGATCGGCAGTTCGGTCGGCGATGCGGCGAGGACGCCCACGACCGGTGTCTCTTCGCTCATCCGGCCCCCTTCCTTGCCCACTGGCTTGCTCATCGGCCTCCCTCGGCCGCTCCGGCGGCGATGTCGCTTCGCCGGGTCATGCCGTCGAACGAGATGTGCGACGCCGCCTCGTACGCGCGCTTCCGCGCGTCTCCGACGGCCGGGCCCCATCCGGTCGCCGCGAGCACGCGACCGCCGTGCGTGACCACTCTACCCTCGCGTTCGGCGGTCCCCGAATGGAACACCACGGCGTCCGGAGAGGCGGCGGCGGCGTCCAGCCCGTCGATCCGACGGCCGGTCTCGAACGGTCCCGGGTAGCCACCGCTCGCGACCACCACGGTGACCGCGGCGTCCTCGGAGAGGTCGACCTTCAGGTCGGCGAGCCGGTCCCTCGCGCATGCGTCCAGCATCTCGCCGAGGTCCCCGCGCAGCCGCGGGATCACCACCTGGGTCTCCGGGTCGCCGAACCGACAGTTGTACTCGAGGACCTTCGGGCCCTCCTCGGTGAGCATGACTCCCGTATAGAGGAGTCCCGAATACGGGATCCCCTCGTCGCGGAGGGCGCCGACCGTCGAGGACACCACTCCCCAGATCCGGGACTCGGTCGACGGGTCGAGCCACGGGAGCGGCGAGTACGCGCCCATCCCTCCGGTGTTCGGCCCCGTATCGCCGTCCCCGATCCGCTTGAAGTCCTGCGCGAGTGCCAGGGGAACGACCGAGGAGGAGTCGACCAGGGCGAACGCCGACACCTCGTGCCCCTCGAGCGTCTCTTCCACGACGACCCGTGCCCCCGCCGCTCCGAACGCCCCTGCGACCAGGGACTCCTCGATCGCCGCGACCGCCCCGGCCCGGTCCGAAGCGACGGTCACGCCCTTGCCCGCCGCGAGCCCGTCGGCCTTCACGACGGCCCGGCCTCCGAGGTCGTCCACGAATGCGAGCATGCTCGGGCGGTCCCGCGCCCAGTCCGCGCGATCGAAGGTCGCCGCCCGAGCCGTGGGGATCCCGTGGCGGTCCATCAGGTCCTTCGCGAAGGCCTTCGATCCCTCGAGGCGCGCCCCCGCGCGCCCGGGGCCGAAGGCCGCGCGGCCGCGCGCGCGGAGCTCGTCGGCGAGGCCGGCGACGAGCGGCGCCTCGGGGCCGATCACGACGAGGTCGGCATCCAGCTCCTCCGCCAGCCGGAGCTGCGCCTCGACGTCGTCGGCGGCGGCGGCATGGCAGGTCGCGACCGAGGCGATCCCGGCGTTGCCCGGCGCGGCGTGGAGCTGCTCGACCAGCGGGCTCCGCGCCAACCCCCAGCACAGGGCGTGCTCTCGGCCGCCGCCGCCGACGACGAGCACCTTCATCGGGCCACTTTCATCTCGCAGGCAGGCTCTGCTCGCGAGCCGGACCCACCGACACGACGGAGACGGGCACGTCCACGAGCTCCTCGATCCGGCGCACGTACTCCCTCGCAGCCTTGGGGAGATCCTCGAAGGTCTTGGCCTCGTCGATCTCCTCCATCCAGCCGTCGAGGTCCTCGTAGATCGGCTGGGCCTTGTGGAACAGCGATTGGTGGGGCGGGAAGTCCTCGTACTGGCTCCCCTCGACCCGGTAGCCCGTACAGATGCGCACCTGCTCGAAGCCCGAGAGCACGTCCAGCTTCGTCAGGAACAGCTCGGTGAGCCCGTTCACCCGAGACGCGTAGCGCAGGAGGGCGACGTCCAGCCATCCGCAGCGACGCTTCCGGCCCGTGACGGTGCCGAACTCCTGACCCCGCACGCCGAGACGCTCGCCGTCCTCGCCGAGGTCCTCCGTCGGGAACGGCCCCGCGCCGACCCGCGTGATGTACGCCTTCACGATCCCGACGACGCGCTCGACCTCCTTCGGCCCGAACCCTGCCGACGCGAGCGCGTAGCCGGCCACCGGATTGGAGGACGTCACGAACGGATAGGTCCCCTTGTCGAGGTCCAACAGCGTGCCCTGCGCGCCCTCGAGCATCACGGACTTGCCTTCGCGGAGCGCGAGGTGCAAGAGCGTGGACGTGTCGGCCACGAACGGCTCGAGCCGGCCGGCCAGGTCCATGTACTCCTCGACGATCGCGTCCCCGTCCAGCGGGAGGCGCCCGTAGAGCTTGGTGAGGATCGCGTTCTTCTCGCGCAGGACGATCTCGAGCTTCTCCCGGAAGATCTTCTCGTCGAAGAGGTCCTGGACGCGCAGGCCGATGCGAGCGGCCTTGTCGGCGTAGGCGGGGCCGATGCCTCGCTTCGTCGTGCCGAGCGCGTTCCGGCCGAGGAACCGCTGCGTCACCTTCTCCAGCTCGAGGTGGTACGGCATGATCAGGTGACAGTTCCCGGACACCTGGAGCCTCGACACATCCACGCCGGTGCCTCGCAGGTCCTCCAGCTCGCGGAGGAGATGTCGAGGGTCGATGACCACACCGTCGGCGATCACGGGGATGATGTGGGGATAGAGGATGCCGGAGGGGATCAGCTGGAGCTTGAGCAGCCGCCCCTCCGCGATCACCGTGTGCCCTGCGTTGTTGCCGCCCTGATAGCGGACGACGAAGTCCATCCCGTCCGCGAGGTAGTCGACGGCCTTGCCCTTGCCCTCGTCCCCCCACTGGGTCCCGAGCACGATGGTGGCCGGCATGTGGGGTCAGTGTATCGGGGGTAGGGTCCGCGGATGGACCGGGCGGGCTTCGAGGACTGGCTCCGCCGGTACTTCGATGCCTGGGTGTCGAACGATCCCGTCGACGTCGGCGCCCTGTTCACGGAGGACGCGATCTACTGGGTCGGCCCGTTCCGTGAGCCGTGGGTGGGGCGCGACCAGATCGTCGACCGATGGACGAGCGGTCATCAGGAAGACGTCCGGGCGGGGTTCGATGTGATCGCCTTCGAGGGAGACACGGGTGTCGCGCACTGGAATGTCACCGCTCGGACGGGCGACAGCGGCCGGGCGGAATGGGACGGGATCCTGACGATCGCGTTCGCCTCCGACGGCCGATGCCGGGAGCATCGCGAGTGGTTCTCCCAGCGCGAGATCTCCTAACCGCCGAAAGGGCCATTGTGCGGGTTCGCGGCGGGAAGGTACCGTGACCTCGCACCTCCTCCCCCGACCGAGGATCCGATGACCAAGAGCCGAGACGAACTCGAGATCGAGAAGCTCGAGAAGTTCATCGAGATCGACGGGGAGTACTGCGTCCCCCATGAGATCAACGAAGTCCGCCACCTCGTCGACTGGGGCCCGTTCGAGCGACCCCGGAGCGCCTGGTACATCGTCCACAAGTTCCTCCTGTTCCTTCCCGCGATGTACCTGTTCATCCTCGCCGTGCAGATCATGAAGACCGGCGCGGCCGCCATCGGACCGGACATCCAGGGGCAGTTCCCGTTCGCGAACGGGATCTCGACGCTCGGCTTCGGCTGGCTCGGCGCCTACTTCGTGTTGTCCGGGTCACCCGTGGCCGCGACCGCGATCAGCCTCTTCGGTGCCGGCACGCTGACGAAGCTCCAGACCTTCACGATGCTCTCGGGGTCACGCCTGGGAGCGTCGTTCATCGTCCTGCTGACCGGGTTCCTCTACGCCGCACGCAATCGGCAGGACCCGAACCGTGGTGAGCCGATCGGGATGGGCATCCAAGCGATGACGATGACGGCGCTCGTGTACCTGCCGGGCATGATGATCGGCTACGGGATCATCCGCAGCGGGCTGCTGGACGGGCTCAACCTGCACGCGTCGGCGAAGCTCGAGGCGGCGATGTCCGTGGTGTGGGGGCCGGTCGTGGATGCGATCGAGGGCGTCGTCCCCGAGGCGCTCATGTTCTTCGTCGGGCTCCTCGTGATCCTGATCTCGTTCAAGGTCCTCGATCATGTCCTGCCCCAGGTCAGCAGCGACACGACCGCCGCGAAGCGAGCTTCCTGGATGCGAAGACCGTGGACGATGTTCGCTCTCGGATGCATCGTGGCCACGCTGACGCTCTCGGTGTCGGTCGCGCTCACGGTCCTCGTCCCGCTCGCGGTCAAGGGCTACGTTCGGCGGGACGACGCTCTCCCCTACATCATGGGAGCCAACATCACGACCCTCGCCGACACGCTGGTCGTCGCGATGCTCCAGCGCGATCCCGCGGCCGCACAGATCGTGCTCGCCGAAGCGATCGGGGTCACGATCGTGTCGCTGGCGATCCTCGCCTTCTGGTACCAACCCGTGAAGCGTGGCGTGATCCGCCTGGACGACTACTTCGTGGGCTCGACCAAGCGGTTGGCGATCTTCGTCGGCATCCTCTTCGTGCTGCCGGTGTCGTTCCTGCTCTCCGGACTCTGGGTCGGCCCGATCGTCCAGTAGGGGTTCCGGACCGCTGTACGCTTCCGAACCGCCGTGGACGAGGACCTGACGACCGCCGCCGCGCCCAACGCCGGCCTCAGAGCCAGCCTGTCGCTGTTGCGTCGCAACCGCGACTTCCGTTCCCTGTTCTTCGCCTCCGTCATCTCTCTCGGCGGCGACTGGTTCCTGTGGGTGGCGATCAACAGCCTGATCTACGAAGCCACGCACAAGGCCCTGTACGTCGGGCTCGCGATCCTGGCGCAGGAGTTCGCCTTCTTCCTCGCGTCACCCGTCGGTGGCATCCTCGCCGACCGGCTCGACCGGAGGAAGCTGATGATCGTCTGCGACCTTGCCCGGGCGATCATCTGCGTCGCGTTCCTGCTGGTCGGGCCGGATCGTCTCTGGCTCGCCTACGTGCTGCTGCCCCTGCTCGCGTCGTTCGCTGCGCCGTTCGACCCCGCCTTCTCGGCGGCCACCCCGAACGTCGTGGATCCCGAGGATCTGCCGGCCGCCAACGCCCTGAACGGTTCTCTTTGGGGGACGATGCTCGCCGTCGGTGCAGGGCTCGGCGGCGTGGTCAGCGGGGCGTTCGGAGCGGACACCGCGTTCCTCGTGGACGCGGTCTCCTTCCTGGTCTCGGCCGCGCTGCTCATGTCGATCCGGCGGCGGTTCTCGGAGTCGGGGCATGAGACCACCGAGCACCCCAGTGCGATCGATGCCACCCGAGAGACGTGGCGCTTCGCACGGCGCGACCGACGTGTCCTTTCCTTGTTGGCCGTCAAGTTCGGGTTCGGGGCGGCCGCGGGCCTCCTCGCCCTCATCCCGGTGATGGCGCTCGACGTCTTCAAGTCGGGCAACGTCGGCTTCGGGCTCTTGATGGCCGCTCGTGGGGTGGGGGCACTGATCGGGCCGTTCCTCGGTCACCGGATCGCGGGCCCGCGGCATCGACGGCTCTTCCCCGCGATCGGGCTCTCCCTCGCGGTGTTCGGCCTGGGGTACATGGCGCTGGGGGCGGCGCCCTCGCTCGCGATCGCCGCAGTGACGATCTGTGTCGCCCACCTGGGCGGAGGTTCTCAGTGGATGCTGTCCACTTACGGACTCCAGGTCCTCGTTCCCGACCACATCCGTGGCCGGATCTTCGGCTTCGACTACATGCTGGTCACCCTGTCGCTCGCGGTGTCCGCGGTGGTGGCCTCCGCGGTCGCCGACCACATCGGAGCCCCGATCACGGTGACCATCCTCGGCGGTGTCGCGCTGATCTGGGCGGTGGTGTGGTTGGTGCTCAGCCGCGGCGTTCGGAGGACGGGTCTGGAGGGATACGCGGAGCCCGATCCCGACGCCGGGTCGGAGCGCGTCCCCGCGATCAGCTGACCGTCAGCCGGCCGGTTGGTCGGGACGTCCCGGCTCCGGCGGCGGCGGCGTCCCCGCAGGGGGTGTGGCCGGCGGAGCCGTCGACGGCTCGGACGGGCTGCCGAACGACACGCCCGGCGCACCCGGCTCGAAGCTCACCCTCGGCACGCCCTCGTCGCCACGCAGCGCCTCCTCCACCTCGAAGAACTCCTCCGGTTCGAAATGGAACATGCTCGCGATCACGTTCGAGGGGACGGAGCCGACCCGGCGGTTGTATTCGCGCACGTTCGCGTTGTAGAAGCGCCGCGCCGTCTGGAGCCGATCCTCGGTGTTGCTGAGCTCCGCCTGGAGCGCCAGGAAGTTCTGGTTCGCCTTGAGGTCCGGATAGTTCTCGACGACGGCGAACAGCTGTCTCAGGGCGGCGACGAGCGGGCCCTCCGCCGCGGCCTGCGCCTCGGGCGATCCCGTGGCACCGGTGGCCATCGCGCGAGCCCTCGTGACGTTCTCGAGGACTTCACGCTCATGAGAGGCATACCCCTTCACCGTCTCCACGATGTTCGGGATCAGGTCGTATCGGCGCCGGAGCTCGGTATCGATGTTGGCCCACGCGTCCTTGATCAGCTGCTTCTGCGAGACGAACCGGTTGTAGGCGACCACGCCCGCGAGGACGAGGAGCACGACGATCCCGAGCACCACCCAGAGGACTGGCACGTTCGTTTCCTTTCCCTACGCTCGATCCGTTGACGGTCGAAGCCTACCCGTTCGGATAGAGAGAGCTCACGACGGCCGGGATCTGCTCTCGGAACGTCTTGGCCGTGCCCAGCAGATGAACCATCTCGGCCGGCGCCGCCGGCTTGCGGCAGCAGAGGAGCCGGTCGCCGACGACCTCGAAGGCGTACCCCTCCCCGTGCCGCAAGAGCCAGTCCATCATCCGGGCGTCGCAGAACGCGGTCGCGAACCGCTCGTCCGGTCCCTTGACGGTGAACCGCCGGTTGAACTCCTCGGACTCGAACTCGATGTCACGGAAGGTGAGGGCGTCCGCGAGGCGCGTGAACAGGTTCTCCTCGCTGATCTGGAGCCGTGGACAGAGCGCATCGATCGTCGTGATCAGACAATCGAACCGGTAGTAACTCTTGGATCGATGACCGTCCGAGTCCGTGGACTCCTCGTAGTACCAGTAGTCGAAGGCGCGGATCTCCAGACCCTGCCAGAAGCCCCACATCACGTTCTCGACCCCTCGGCCGTCTCCCTTCTGGAGGAGTGAGAACGGCTCACCCAGGGTGTCGAACGGATCGCCGATCGAGAAATCGAGGCGCTGGCCGTACGCGACGGAACGCATGTCTCGCTGCCGTTCGAGCTTTCGCTGATACGCGTAGTAGGCGAGGCCGGCGACCACCAGGAGACCAACCAGGAACAGCAGTATCGGCGCCCACGCGTACATGCCGAGAGTATCGACCGCCGCGCGCGCGGAACCAAGACACCGACTCAGGCGAGGGCGAGAACGTCAGCGAGTGGACCCGAAGAGCGACTCGATGACCGGCGGCACGCGATCCAGGAAGATCTCCATCGTTTCCAGCGGCCCAGGTCAGGTCGCGGTCGAGGCGTCGCGGCGTGCGGCACAGCAGCGTGCCGTCCAGGATCTCGAAGCCCGTGTCCGACGGGAGATCCTGCAGCCAGGCGATCATCCGGGCATCCACCAGCGCGTGAGCGAACCGTGGGTCGTCCGACCGGACCTGGAACGCACGGTTGAAGCTCTCGAGCTCGAAGTCGATGTCGCGACCGCCCATCGCGGTGGCGATCCGAGATCCGAGCTCCTCGGGGACGATCGAGAGGTTCGGCCAGGCCGAGGGCACGGGCGTGGCCGCGCACGTGTAGTACCGATAGTCGCTCCGGCTCGGATCGCTCGACCTCGCGAACCAGTAGTCGATGACGACGACCTCCATGCCGTGCCACGTTCCCCAGGAAGTGTTCTCGATGTCCTTGGCGGTCGCCGCGTGTCCGAGGAGCGCGAACGGACGCTCGAAGTAGCCGAGCGGGTCTCCGGGGGCCGACCGGAGGCCGAGGGATCCCGCCTGATACCCGTGGAGCTCCCTTCGAGGTCTGACCTTGAACCACCACCCGAGGAAGAAGAGCAGTCCGATGAAGGACCACGTGGCGAGCTGTGCGGGGAGCTCGCGCCTCGCCTCGGCATCCCCGGTGAGCGCCAAGAGCAGCATCCCTCCGAGGAAGACCACGGCGAGCCACAGGAGGATCGTCCGGCTGGTTCGTGCCCTCACCGACTACTCGGCTCCCGCCGTCGCTTCCTCCCGGTCCTTCACGCGGAGCGTGAGCCCGTCAGCACCCGCCTCGACGGCGACGGTGTCGCCCTCGCGGATCTCGCCCGACAGCAGCAGCATCGCAAGAGGATCCTGGATCTCGTGCTGGATCAGCCGCTTGAGCGGCCGCGCCCCGAAGTGGGGGTCGTAGCCGGCGTTCGCCAGGTAGGTCTTCGCCTCGTCGGTGAGCTCCAGCTGGAGCTTGCGGTCGGCCAGTCGCTTCTGGAAACCACGGAGCTGGATCTCGACGATCTTCACGATGTCGTCTCGGCTGAGCGCATCGAACACGACGACCTCGTCGATCCGGTTGATGAACTCCGGACGGAAGTGCGCGCGGACGTCGGCCATCACCTTCTCTTCGCGCTCCTCCGGCGAGGCCGTCTGGTCCTGGAAGACCGCGGCGCCGAGGTTCGACGTCATGATCACGATCGTGTTGCGGAAGTCCACCGTGCGACCCTGGCCGTCGGTGAGACGGCCGTCGTCGAGCAACTGGAGCAACACGTTGAAGACGTCGGTGTGTGCCTTCTCGATCTCGTCGAGCAGCACGACCGAGTAGGGCCGCCTGCGCACCGCCTCCGTGAGCTGGCCCCCTTCCTCGAACCCGACGTAGCCGGGCGGCGCGCCGACGAGTCGCGACACCGTGTGCCGCTCCTGGTACTCGCTCATGTCGATCCGGATCATCGCCCGCTCGTCGTCGAACAGGAACTCGGCGAGCGCGCGAGCCAGCTCCGTCTTGCCGACGCCCGTCGGTCCGAGGAACAGGAAGGAGCCGATCGGCCGGTTCGGGTCCTGCAGGCCGGCGCGGGCGCGGCGGATCGCGTTCGCGACCGCCACGACCGCGTCGTCCTGCCCCACCACGCGCTCGTGAAGGGCCTCCTCGAGATGGACGAGCTTCTGCATCTCCCCTTCCAGGAGGCGTGACACCGGGATCCCGGTCCACTTGGCCACGACCGCGGCAACGTCTTCCTCCGTGACCTCCTCGTTCAACATCTTCAGTTCCGACTGGATCTGCTGGAGGCGCTCGTTCTCCTCCTCGATCTGCCGTTCCAGCTCGACGATGCGACCGAATCGGAGCTCGGCGGCCTTCTCCAGGTCGCCGTCGCGCTCCGCCCGCTCCGATGCCGCGCGCGTCTCCTCCAACTCCGACTTGAGGGTGCGGATCCTGTCGATCTGCTCCTTCTCCTGCTCCCAGTGCGCTCGCATCGCGCGCGAACGCTCCTCCAGGTCGGCGAGCTCCTTCTCGAGGCGTTCGAGGCGTTCCTTCGAGGCAGGGTCGGACTCCTTCTGGAGCGCGGCGCGCTCGATCTCGAGCTGCCGGATGCGCCGGTCCACCTCGTCGATCTCGACGGGCACCGAATCGATCTCGATGCGCAGGCGAGATGCGGCTTCGTCGATCAGGTCGATCGCCTTGTCCGGAAGGAACCGGCCCGTCACGTAGCGGTCGGACAAGACCGCGGCCGCCACGAGCGCCGGGTCCTGGATCCGCACGCCGTGATGCACCTCGTACCGCTCCTTCAAGCCGCGCAGGATCGCGATGGTGTCCTCCACCGAAGGAGGCTCCACGAGGACCGGCTGGAACCGCCGCTCGAGCGCGGCGTCCTTCTCGATGTGCTTGCGGTACTCGTCGAGCGTCGTGGCCCCCACCAAGCGCAGCTCCCCGCGTGCGAGCATCGGCTTCAGCATGTTGCCGGCGTCGACGGCTCCCTCGGCGGCACCGGCGCCGACGATCGTGTGCAGCTCGTCGATGAAGGTGACGATCTCGCCCCCGGAGTCGGCGATCTCCTTCAGGACGGCCTTGAATCGCTCCTCGAACTCGCCGCGGTACTTCGCGCCGGCGATCATCGCGCCGATGTCCAGCGCGATCAGCCGCTTGTTCTTGAGCGACTCGGGGACGTCGCCGTCGACGATCCGTTGCGCCAGACCCTCCACGATCGCGGTCTTCCCGACGCCGGGCTCGCCGATCAGGACGGGGTTGTTCTTCGTGCGGCGAGACAGCACCTGGATCACACGTCGGATCTCCTCGTCCCGGCCGATGACCGGATCGAGCTTGCCCTTCCTCGCCTGCTCGGTGAGGTCTCGGCCGAAACGCTCGAGCGCCTGGAAGGTCTCTTCCGGGTTCTGCGAGGTGACGCGATGGCTGCCACGCACCTCGGCGAGCGCCGCCAGGACGCCGTCGCGCGTGAGGCCGGCGTCCGTGAGCAGGCGCTGGACCGGACCGTCGCCCTGGAGCATCGCGAGCAGGAGATGCTCCGTCGAGATGTACTCGTCCGTCAGCTGCTCGGCCTCGCGGCCGGCGGCCTCCAGCAGGCGCGCCGTCGCCGACGACAGGCTGACCTGCACCCCTTCGGCGTAGACCTTGGGCTTGGCGTCCAGGGCCTCGTCGACCTTGTCGCGAAGCTGCTTCGGGACCACCCCCAGCTGATGCAGGAGCGGGAACACCACACCCTCGGGATCGGTGAGCAGGGCGTAGAGCACGTGCTCCGGCTCGATCTGTTGATGGTGCCGAGCCGAAGCCTGCTGGTGAGCCTCCTGAAGCGCCGTCTGCGACTTGATCGTCAGCCTGTCGAGTTCCATCCAACCCTCGCCTTCTCGAAGTCGTCTCTCGTCATGCCGTACATCAGGTAATCGCGCGGCTCGCTGTTGGTCGGCATGAACCCACGGAGCGTGCCTTCGAAGCCGAACCCGAGATGCTCGGCGACCCGGCGCATCGCCGCGTTATCGACATCGGTCGTGAGCTGGATCCGATGCGCGTGCTCCTCTTCGAACAGGTGCTCGACGAACAGCGCGAGCGCCCGGCGGCCGATGCCGGTGCCGCGCGCTTCCGGGTCGAAGACCTCGATGCCGATCTCGAACACGCCCGGCGGCAGTCCCATCTCCGGCTGCCGTGCCTGGATCTCGCCGGCGAGCCGTCCGTTCGACACGATCCCGAGCAGGAGCTCGCCGTGGTTCACCCGGCCGCTGTTCGCGATCCGGTCTCGGAGCTTCCGACGACCCTCGTCGCTCGCGTCGGCCCAGGGCTCGTCGGAGCGCATCCGCGCGCCCATGAGCGCCTCGAGGTCCCCCGGCTTCAGGGGTCGGAGCGACACGTCCTTGGTCAAGCGCGCCTCCGTTGCCAGGGCGGCGAGAGGACGCTCGAGATCGGCATGATCGCCACGCCGGCGTGCTCGCCGGGCATCGGGATCGCGTGGTCCTCGAGTCGCTCCTCGAGCTGCGCGATCCGGGTGCGCAGGCGCTGCAGGTCCTCCTCGAGGGCCATGATCCGTTTCGCTCCGGCGAGGTTCACGCCTTCCTGCGTGAGCCTCTGGATCCGTCGAAGCAGATCGATGTCCGCCTGGGAGTACCTCCGCGTGTTGCCGTTGGTGCGATGCGGCCGGACGAGTCCCTTCCGTTCGTAGATGCGGAGCGTCTGCGGATGCACACCCGCGAGCTCCGCCGCCACGCTGATGATGTAGACGGCCCGCCGATCCGCCGCGTTCATCGCATCCCAGTCGTCAGGATCCACCACCATCTCCTCCTCAGTTCACGCCCAGGCGTTTCCGCGGCGAGTCCTTCGACGCGTCGCGCAGCTTGCCCAGCAGTTCCTTCTCTTCCTTGGAGAGCTTCTCCGGCACGTCGACCTTCACCTTGGCGAGCAGGTCGCCGCGCCCACCCTTCTTCGGTGCCCCGCGGCCCTTCACCCGGAACGTCTTGCCGCTCGGCGTGCCGGCGGGGACCTTGAGGGTGACGGGCCCGTTCATGGTCGGGACCTCGACGTGAGCACCCAGCGTGGCCTCCGGATAGGTGATCGGCAGGTCCAGGGTGAGGTCGTCGCCCCGGCGCCCGAACACGGGGTGCGGCTTCACGGCGACCTTCACGTAGAGATCGCCGGCGCGACCGCCGGCGAGGCCCGGTTCCCCCTTGCCTGCGAGACGGATCCGCGCCCCGTTGCGAACCCCCGCAGGGATCTTCACCTGCAGCGTGCGGGTCCGGCGCTCCGCGCCGGACCCGCCGCACTTGGTGCACGGCGTTTCCACGATCCGCCCGGCGCCTCCGCAGCGAGGGCAGGGTCGGGACATCGAGAAGAACCCTTGGTTCTCCGCGATCTCCCCGCTCCCCCCGCACTGCGGACACGTGATCGGTTGGGTCCCCGGCTCCGCGCCGGAGCCGTGGCAGCGCGAACACACGGCCGGCCCGTCGATCCTGATCGGGACGGTCGTGCCCGTCATCGCTTCTTCGAACGAGATCGTGACCTCGGTCTCCAGGTCGGCGCCTCGACGGCCGGCGGCCGGCCGGCCACCGCGGCGGCCGGCCCCCCCGAAGAGGCCCCCGAACAGGTCGGACATGTCGTCGACGTTCACCTGTTCGTAGCGGACGCCGCCGGGCCAGCCTCCGGCAGCGCCTGCCGTCGCCCCCGGCCAGCCCGCGCCGGAGCCGGCGCGGCCGAACCCGGGGCCGAACCCGGATGCGCTCATGTCGCGGACCTGGTCGTACGCCTTCCGCTTCTCCGGATCGCCGAGGACGTCGTACGCGGAGGAGATCTCCTTGAAGCGCTCCTCGGCGCTCGGGTCACCCTGCTTGGTGTCCGGGTGATGCTGTTGCGCGAGCTTCCGGTACGCCTTCTTGATCTCCGCGTCCGACGCGTTCTTGGGCACGCCGAGGTCCGCGTAATAGTCCTTCTCGAACCACTCCCTGCGGGGCTCTTGGGCCACGCGTCACTTCCTCTCCACCCGAACCCCGGCCGGCCGGAGAACCCGGCCCTTCAGCGTGTAGCCGGGGCGCAGCACGTCCGCGACCACGGGATCGCCCTCGCCGTCCCCCGTCTGCATCAGCGCCTCGTGGTTCTCGGGATCGAACGGCTTGCCCTGCGCGTCCATCTGCTCCAGGCCTTCTGCTCGAAGCGTGTCGACGAGCTTCGCGTAGACGAGCTCCACGCCGTGGAGGAATCGATCGAAGTCGGGCCGGTCCTGCGCGTGCATCAGCGCGAGGTCGAAATCGTCCAGTACCTCGAGGAGCCGACGGAAGACGGGCCGGGCCGCCTGCTCGACGGCCGTCGTCTGCTCGCGGAGCACCCGCTTCCGGTAGTTGTCGAACTCCGCCTGCAGCCGCTGCAGATGGTCGCGGTACTGCTCCGCCTCGGCCGCGGGGTCGTCGGCGCTACCGGCCGCCTGCTCCGCCGGTCCGCTGTCGAACGCGTCGGCGACGTCGCGCGCGGTCTCCTCCGCCGCGCGCTCGTCGTCGGTCAGAGACGAGGGCTGTTCGGCCTCGTCGCGTTCGTCGCGGTCGCTTCCTTCGGTCACGACGAGCCGCCTTCGTCGACGATCTCGCCTTCGACGACGTCGTCGTCGCTCTCCTGCTCAGCGTCCTCGGTCGGCGTCGAGGCCGCCTCGCCGTCGCCGCCGGCAGCCTGCGCTTGCGCAGCCTGCTCGTGCAGCGACTGGCTCACCTTCTGCCAGACCTGCATCAGCGACTCGGTGGCCGAACGAAGCGTTTCCGTCTCCGTCGATTCATCCTTCAGGGCCTGCTTGAGCTCGTCGTTCTTCGAGGTCAGCTCGGCCTTGTCGGCGTCCGGGAGCTTCTCGCCGTTGTCCTTGAGGAAGGTCTCGACCTGGTAGGTCAGCTGATCCGCCTGGTTCCGGGCCTCGGCCGCCTCCCGGCGCTTGTGGTCCTCCGCCGCGAAGGCCTCGGCCTCCTTCATCATGCGATCGATCTCGTCCTTGGAGAGCGCGGTGCCTCCCGTGATCGTCATCGCCTGCTCCTTGCCGGTGGCGAGATCCTTCGCGCTCACGTTCACGATGCCGTTGGCATCGATGTCGAACGCGACCTCGATCTGCGGCACACCGCGGGGGGCCGGCGGGATCCCGGTCAGGTGGAACCGCCCGAGCGATTTCACGCCCGGCGACATCACCGTCTCCGCCTCTCCCTGGAGGACGTGGATCTCGACCGTCGTCTGGCTGTCGTCGGCGGTCGTGAAGATCTCCGACTTCCGGGTCGGGATCGTCGTGTTCCGCTCGATCAGCTTCGTGAACAGGCCGCCCTTGGTCTCGACACCCAGCGACAGCGGGGTGACGTCCAGCAGGAGGATGTCCTTCACGTCGCCCTTGAGGACGCCCGCCTGGATGGCGGCGCCCACCGCGACGACCTCGTCGGGGTTGACGCCCTTGTGCGGCTCCTTGCCGCCGGTGAGCTCCTTCACGAGGTCCTGGATCATCGGCATCCGAGTGGACCCGCCGACCAGGATCACGTGGTCGATCGCACTCGCGTCGTTGCCCCAGTCCTTGATCGCCTGCTCGAACGGGCCGCGGCAGCGATCGGCCAGGTCGGCCGTCATCCGCTCGAACTCGGTCCGGCTGAGCTTCTCCTCCAGGTGCAGCGGCCCATCGGGGCCCGCACTGATGAATGGCAGGTTGATCGTGGTCTCGGCCACCTGCGACAGCTCGATCTTCGCCTTCTCGGCGGCTTCCTTCAGCCGCTGCATCGCCATGCGGTCCTTCGACAGGTCGATCGAGTAGTTGCCCTTGAACCGCTCGACGAGCCAATCGATGATCCGCTGGTCCCAGTCGTCGCCGCCGAGCTGCGTGTCGCCGTGGGTGGCCTTCACTTCCACGACACCCTCGCCGATCTCGAGCAGCGACACGTCGAAGGTGCCGCCGCCCAGGTCGAACACGAGGATCGTCTGCTCGGTCCCCTGCTTGTCCAGACCGTAGGCGAGCGCGGCGGCGGTCGGCTCGTTGATGATCCGGAGCACTTCGAGGCCGGCGATCTGCCCTGCTTCCTTGGTGGCCTGGCGCTGCGCGTCATCGAAGTACGCCGGCACCGTGATGACTGCCTGCGTGACGCTGTCCCCCAGGAAGGCCTCCGCGTCGCGCTTCAACTTGTTCAGGATCTGCGCGGAGATCTCCTGAGCCGTCCAGCCCTTCCCGTCGATGTCGATCGACCAGTCCTTGTCGCCCATGTGGCGCTTGACCGACCTGATCGTCCTGTCGGGATTGGTGATGGCCTGCCGCTTGGCGACCTCACCGACCAAGATCTCTCCCGTCTTGGAGACCGCCACGACCGACGGGGTCGTTCGCGAGCCCTCCGCGTTCGGGATGACGACCGGTTCGCCCGCCTCAAGGGCGGCGACCACCGAGTTCGTCGTACCGAGGTCCACACCTACCGCTCGTGCCATCGAGATCACCTCTCACTCTCGTCACCGACCGCCGAGCCCCCAAAGCGCCCGTACCCGTCGAGTGGATATCCATTCACTTCCAGGCGACTTCCGCCCGGAATCTCTCTATCCGATGAGCTCAGGGTACGGGGTTGAGTGCGGTATTGACAACTTTCCTCTGCACTCACTGATGGGTGTCCCGGGAGCCCATTCCGGCCCCTCCGGAAAGCTCCGTAGTCCCCGGCAGGCCCTTCACGGAGACGTTCAAGCCAGAAGCCATTTCTTCCGATGGATGGACCTAGAACCAAAGGACCGGATCGGTCAAGGGACTTCACCGAAAGGACGAGAGTGGCAACCTCGAGCTTGACGCTGCGCAACCGGAAGAGCGCGCATCCCACCGTGGCGCACACGGTCGATTCGCTGCTGCTTCAGGAGCGAACGAGGTGGGCGATCCATATCCACGACGGCCTCACCCAGTCCGTCACGAGCGCCATCCTCGAGCTCCAGGGACTCCAGCATCGGATCCAGACAGACCCCGAGACCGTCCTCGCCACGCTGAAGGAGGTCGAGGTCGCGATCCGGAACGATCTCACCGAGATCCGCGCGATCCTCTTCGAACTCGATGGGGGCACGCCTCGTCGCGAGCCTCTCGCCAGCTTCGTGAGCGAACTGGTGGAGCGCTGGCACCTGCCTGCGCGTGTCTCGATCGAGGGCGAAGTGGATCGGGTCTCGGATCGGACGCTGGAAACGGCGAACGCGATCGTGGCCGAAGCTCTTGCGAACGCGGCCAAGCATTCGGGGGCACCCGAGGTCTCGGTACGCATCAGGGCGGGACTCGACGAGCTTCGGATCGAGGTCGAGGACCGAGGCAACGGCCTCGCTGCCGCCGCGGATGACGGAGACCCGCACTTCGGGCTTCGGCTGATGCGCGGCCAGGTAGAACAGATCGGCGGCACCATCGAGATCGATTCCAAACCCGGAAGCGGCACCCGCGTGGTCGCCGTGCTCCCCGTCGGAGGGCGAGGTGATGAAGGATGAACATCCTGATCGTGGACGACCACGCGCTGGTGCGTCGTGGCCTGAATTACGTGGTGAAGGAAGGGTTCCCGGACGCTGAGGTGACCGAAGCCGAAAGCGCCGCGGCCGCACTCGAGCACATCCACAACGGCGTGGCGATCGACCTCGCTCTGGTCGACGTCCGCATGCCCGACCTGGACGGTCTCGAGCTGCTCCGCGCCATCAAGACCGACAAGCCCGACCTGCCCGTGATCATGCTCTCGACGTACGACAACGCGCCGTACGTGAAACGGGCATTGGCCGACGGAGCATCGGGCTACCTGCTGAAGGACGCGACGCCTGAGGACCTGTCACAGGCCATCAACGTGGCGCTCTCCGGCAGTGGCAACGTGCTCTCGCCGAGGGTGATCCAGAACCTGTTCGAGGAGCACGAGGCCTCGGGCCGCGATCACACCAACGGTCGGCGGGGCGAGTACAACCTGACCCAGCGCGAGCACGACATCTTGGCGCTGCTTTCCGAGGGCCGGGCGAACCGCGAGATCGCGCAACACCTCTATCTGTCGGAGAAGACCGTCAAGGCGCACCTCGCCGCGATCTTCCGGAAGCTCGGTGTCACCAACCGGACACAGGCCGCGATGATGGCCGTCCAGATGGGCGTGGGACCGGTGCCGGGAGCGCTGGTTCCCGAGTAGGAGCTCCGGGCGCGCTCGTCAGTCCCGGAAATCTTCGAAGAACCGACTCGCGGTGGGGCCACGCTGGCCCTGGTACTTGCTGCCCGATCCCCCGTACGGGGTGTCCGCGGGCGTCGTGAGCCGGAAGAACGAGATCTGACCGATCTTCATGCCCGGGTAAAGGGTGATCGGCAGGTTCGCCACGTTGGAGAGCTCGAGCGTCAGGTACCCGTCCCAGCCGGGGTCCACGTAGCCGGCGGTCGAGTGGATCAAGAGCCCGAGGCGACCGAGCGAGGACTTGCCTTCGAGGCGAGCCACGAGGTCGTCGGGCAGAGCGACGCGTTCGAGCGTGGAGCCCAACACGAACTCGCCCGGATGCAGGATGAACGGCTCATCGGGCTTCGTCTCGACCAACTCCGTCAGATCCGGCTGCTCCTGCTTCACGTCGATGTACGGATACCGGGAGTTCGCGAACACGCGGAACTCCGAGTCGACGTGCAGGTCGATCGACGACGGCTGGACGCAGGCGGGATCGTAAGGGTCGACGACGATACGACCGGCGGCGATCTCTTCCTTGATCGTGCGGTCGGACAGGATCATCGCGCGGATGCTACTAGGCGTTCGAAACGGCGATCCATCGTTCGAGCGTACGGCCGGCGCTGCCGTCGTCGAGGGATGCCGACGCCAACGCGATCGCTTCATCGAGGTCGGCGGCGGCCCCGGCGACCTCGAGCGCGGCGCCCGCGTTCAGGAGCACGACGTCCCGCTTCGGTCCCTGCTCCCCGTCCAGCACCGCGCGGGCGACGCGCGCTGCATCGGCGGGGTCGCCCCCCCGGAGATCGTCAGGCGACGCCCGCGGGATCCCGTGTTCCGTCGGATCGAGACGGCTCTGGACGACCTTCCCGGCCCGCACGTCCAGCACCGCCGAGGAACCCGTCGTGGTGAGCTCATCGAGCCCGTCCTCCCCCCGGAAGAGCTTGGCGCGGGTCCCTCGGCGGGCGAGCACCTCGGCCATCAGGGGAAGCATCCGCTCGTCGGAGACGCCGACGACCTGTGCGGTTGGGCGCGCCGGGTTCGTGAGCGGCCCCAGGAAGTTGAACGAGGTCGGCACCCGGAGCTCCCCGCGGACCGGCCCGGCGTGCCGGAACGCCGGATGGAAGACCGGCGCGAACATGAAGCCGATACCCGCCTCCGCGAGGCAGCGCTCGACCCCGGTGCCATCCAGATCGATCTTCACCCCGAGCGCCTCGAGGAGATCCGCGGAACCGCAGTGGCTGGAAGCGGCGCGGTTGCCGTGCTTGGCGACCGGCACACCGGCGCCCGCGACCACGATCGCGGCAACCGTCGAGATGTTGAACGTGCCGCTGCGATCGCCACCGGTGCCACATGTATCGAGCACGGGCGCGGGCGCCGAGACGCGGTTCGCGAACTCGAGCGCCGTGCGGGCGAGACCGTCGAGCTCGTCGACGGTCTCGCCCTTGGTCCGCAACGCCATCAGGAATCCGCCCACCTGCCCGGGGGTCACATCCCCGGACATGATCGCCCGCATCGCGTCCGCCGCTTCCTCGGTCGACAGCGACTCGTGCGACACGAGTCGCTGCAGCGTGCGCGGCCAGAGGTCGGCTTCGGGCTCGCTCATGAGGGCCGCACGCTAGCAGGTGCACTGTCCGTGGATGGGCTCCGGAGAGCTGTCTAGACTGTGGGCCCGCCGCCCGGCGGCGGGCCCAACGCGGGTGTGGTTCAATGGCAGAACGCGAGCTTCCCAAGCTCGAAACGGGGGTTCGATTCCCCTCACCCGCTCTCTTCGGCGCCGGTCTCCTCTTCGCTTCGCACGCAGAGATCGACGACCGTTCGTCCCGGGATGTGCAGGGTCTCGGGGAGTTCTGTCGAGAGCCTGCGGACCCTGTCGAGAAGATCCCGCATCACCGGTTCCGGCAGCGACGCCACGTCGCTCGAGGTCGCGTAGAGATCGGCGAGGCGGACCGCCTGGATGTGGTGCGTCACCGGGAACTCACGGCGTTCGAACAGACCGAACCCGTCGGCCGTGTCTGGGACCGCCTTCCACGACCGATACGCGGTCGCGATCTCGTTCGACGCTCGCACCGCTTCGACGACGTGGTCGATCTCCCGCATCCCCGGGATCGAGAGGTGCTCCTCTTCGAGTGGCCACGCCCAGAACAGGGCGAGGACACCGCCCGGACGAAGGACCCGATGGATCTCAGCGAACGCCGCCCGGCGCTCGAAGTGATGGAAGGCGTTCCCCACGACCACCGCATCGACCGAGCGGTCGGAGCAAGGGATCGCCTCCGCGGTCCCGTCCTCGATACGGACCGTCGGCACTCGATCCGCAAGCACCGCCCGCATGTTCGCGGCAGGCTCGACGGCGACCAGGTCGACGTCGAGAGGGGCGAACCGTCTCGACAGCTGGCCGGTCCCGGCGGCGAGGTCGACCACGACCGAGCCGGCGCGCAGCGAGCTTCGCTCCGCGACCCATGCGACCGCTTCCGGGGCGTAGCTCGGACGGAGCTCCTCGTAGTCGAGTGCGTTGACGACCTCGAAGCTGAACCGGGAGGACATCAACTCAGCGTCGGACGCAGAGATCGACGACCGTCCTCTGGGGGAGGTGCAGCGTCTCGGGGAGTCCGCGCGACAGCTGCGTGATGCGGTCGAGCAACCACGCTCGGGTGGGCTCGGGGAGCGAGAGCACGTCGCTGAAGGTCGCGTAGAGATCCGCGAGCCGCGCCGCCGGCAGGACGTGGGTCGCGGGGAACTCCCGGCGCTCGAACGGACCGAACCCGTCCACCGTGACCGGCGGCTCGGACCACGATCGGTGGGCGGCCATGATCTCGGCCTCGGCATGGGTCCCCTCGATGGCCTCGTAGATCGCTCGCATGCCGGGGATCTTCTGCTGCTCCTCCTCGGCCGGCCAGGCCCAGAACACCGCGAGCGCGCCTCCCGGGCGCAAGATGCGATGGATCTCCGCCATCGCCGCGTCGCGCTCGAAGTGATGGAACGCGTTGCCCACGACGACCGCATCGACCGACTGCTCGGCCAAAGGCATCGATTCCGCCGACGCCACGATCGCTCGGACGGCGGGGAATCGTTCCTCCAGGACCGCGCGCATGTTGGCGGCGGGCTCTACGGCGATCACGTCGACGCCGAGCTGCAGGAACCAACCCGAGAGGCGGCCCGTCCCCGCAGCGAGGTCGACCACGCGCGAACCGGGGCCGATCCCGCAGCGCTCGGCGACCCAGGCGACCGCCTCCGGCGCGTACTCGGGCCGGAGCTCGTCGTAGTCGAGCGCATCGACGACCTCGAAGCTGAAGCGTTCCGACACGATGACGATGGTATCGGCGCGCGGCTACCCGTCGGCGAGGTAGCGCGGCGCGGTCGGGCAGATGTCGTTCAGCGGACAGATCCGGCAGCGAGGGGTCGGAGCCTTGCAGATCTCGCGGCCCAGCCGGATCAAGGCCACGTGGAGCGGGGTCCGCAGCCCCTCCGGCACCAGCTCGTGCAGGATCCGGTCCGATCGCTCGGCGGAGACCTTCGGGGGCACCAATCCGAGGCGGGTCGTGACCCGGTGGACGTGCGTGTCCACGGGCATCGCGTCGCGTCCCAACGAGAAGGACAGCACGACCGCAGCCGTCTTCGGTCCCACCCCGGGGAGGGACATCAGCTCCGCTCGGGCCTGGTCGTCGGGCAGATCGTCGAGGGAGGAGAGGTCGAAGGCGCCGCGCCGCTCGGCGACCTCCCGCAGGATCGCCTGGATGCGCGGCGCCTTCGTGTCCGCGAGCCCGCCCGAGCGGATCGCGTCCGCGACCGCTCGGGTGGGCGCGCGGACCACGGCTTCCCAGGTCGGGAACGCGGCGCGGAGGCTCTCGAATGCCCGCTCCGCGTTGACGTCGCTGGTGTGCTGCGACAGCACGGTGAGCACGAGCTCCTCGAGAGGGTCCGATCGGCGTGGAGGCAGGAGCTCGCCGTATCGCTTACGGAGTCGGTTGAGGACGGTCCTCGCCCGGCGCCGGAGCGCGGCCGGCGAGGCCGGCTCGGTCACGCCGGGACGTCGCCGCGGGCGGCGTTGCGGAACTGCGTGAGGGAGGGCTCGAAGCTCAGCTTGATCGAGCCCGTGGGGCCGTTGCGGTGCTTGGCGAGGATCAGCTCGGCTTCCTTCTTCTTCTCCGGATCGGAGTCGTCGCGGTGGATGAACGCGACGACGTCGGAGTCCTGCTCGAGTGAACCGCTCTCGCGAAGATCCGACAGCTGGGGACGCTTGTCGGCCCGTGTCTCGGGGTTGCGGTTCAGCTGGGAGAGCGCGAGCACCGGGATGTGCAGCTCCTTGGCGAGCAGCTTCAGCGAGCGGCTGATCTCCGCGACCTCCTGCTGGCGGTTGTCGGGGCGCCGCACCGCGGCGGAGGTCATCAGCTGTAGGTAGTCGACGATGATGAGCGAGAGGCCCTGCTTGCTGCTCCGCATCCGTCGTGCCTTCGCGCGGACGTCGACGATGTTGACGTTGCCGGAGTCCACGATCGACAACGGTGCGTCGTGCAGCCGCTCGGCCGCCTGGACCACCCGTACCCAATCGTCCGGCCCGACGCGCTTGCTGCGGATCCGGTCCCATGGCACCCGGGCGGCCGAGCAGAGCATCCGCATGCCGACCTCGTGCCGGGACATCTCGAGAGAGAACACCGAGACGGACCCGCCCGCCACCGCCACGTTGTGGGCGATGTTGATGGCGAGGGACGACTTCCCGATCCCCGGCCGAGCCGCGATGATCACGAGATTGCCGGGCTGGAGGCCTGAAGTGAGCTCGTCGAGGTCTCGGAACCCGGTGGGCAGACCGGTGTATGCCGCCTCGCGATGCTGGATCTGTTCGAGCTCCAGCATCGCTCCGTCGATCAGCTCGCGCAGGGTGGCGACCTCGTCTCGGTCGTCCCTGCGCGCGACGTCGTAGATCCGTTGTTCGGCTGCGTCCGCGACCGCTTCCGGTTCCTCCGGAGCCGAGTACGCCATGTCCATGACGTCGGCGGCCGCCCCGATCAGTCTCCTGAGCAGGGCGGCCTGCGCGACGATCCGCGCGTAGTGCGCGGCGGAGGCCGGAGTCGGGACCTGGTCGGCGAGATCCCGGATGTACAGAGGGCCGCCGACGTCGTCGAGCGTGCCCTTGCGTCGGAGGGCTTCGACCGCGGACAGTTGATCGACGGGGTCTCCACGCGCGTACAGCTCGCGGAGCACCTCGAAGATCCGCCCGTTCGCGGATCGATAGAAGTCCTCGGTCTGCAGGAGCTCGACGACGTCGGCGATGGCCTCGGCCGACAGCATCATCGACCCGAGGGCCGCTGCCTCCGCCTCCACGTTGTGGGGCGGGATGCGGGCATCCCCGTGCCGAGGAAGGCGAACGACGTCGTCGGCCGTGCGGACGATACCGCTCACCCCCTGTCACCCTGCCCGGTCTCCGAACCGCGCACGTTACGCCCGGTGGAAGTGGGCGCATAGGGGAGAACGTTGGGGGATTGTTCCCGTGCAGGTCGCATCCGAATGTTTCCTGTCACTCCGCCGATGACCTGCGGGAACGCCTTGGGGACAACATGGGGACAACTGTGAGTAACGCCAGTGACACGATTCCACCCGCGTCAGAAGCCTTGCAAGAGAGAACCTCTTGCCGCGAGGTTCGAACGCTCGTTCGGAGAAGAGTGTCGTATGGCCCGCGGGGCGGGCCATACGACCGAGCGAACGCTATTCCTCAGGCTGCTCGTCTCTTGGGCTGACCGTCCGTGGGCTGCACGTCGACGGTGATGACCGGGTCGACCTCCGGATGGAGGTGGACCGTGACCTCATGCGTTCCGATCGAGCGGATCGGCTCGTCGAGGTGGACGTTCCGACGATCGATCGGGACGGACGCCTGCACCGACAGCGCCTCCGCGATGTCGGCCGCCGTCACCGAACCGAAGAGCCTTCCCTCCTCGCCGGCCCGGGCGGTCACCACGATCGGCGTCTGGATGATCCGCGCCGCCAGGGCCTCGAAATCGCCCTTCTGGGCGCTCGTCCGGACCTCGTGTGCCCGCTTCAGACTCTCGGCGTGGCGCAGGGTGCCCTTCTCCGCCTTCACGGCGAGACCCCGAGGGATCAGGTAGTTGCGTGCGTAGCCGTCCGCGACGTCGGCGACATCTCCCGGGTCGCCGAGCCGGTCGACCGTCTTCTGCAAGATGATCTTCATACCCGTTCCTCCTGGGGGCTACGCTCGGGCAAGATCGGCCCTCGCTTCTTGAGCCCCCAGACCCTCATCGGCTCGAGTACGGCAGGAGTGCCATCTCGCGGGCATTCTTGACGGCGGAGGCGACGTCGCGCTGGTGCTGCACGCAGTTGCCGGTGACGCGCCGGGCGCGGATCTTGCCGCGGTCGGACACGAACTTGCGCAGCATGATCACGTCCTTGAAGTCGACTCGGTCGACCTTGTCCTTGCAGAACTGGCAGTACTTGCGCTTCCCACGCTTCTGCCAGGCCTTGTCGTCCTTGTCGCGCCGCGGCTTCCTGGTGGGCTTCGGCCCTCCTCTACCCGCCATCGATAGGTGACTCCTCCTGTTCCGTTCCGCCCGCGCCGACGGGCGCGGCCACCTTCTCGCCCCAGTCGCCCGAGCTGGAGGCGCCGCCGGAGCGCGCCTGCCGCGTCACGGCCGCGGTCGCCCACTTCAGGCTGGGAGCGATCTCGTCGGCCTCGACCTCGATGGCCGAACGCTTATCGCCGTCCTGGTTCTCCCAGGTCCGGTAGTTCAGCCTGCCGGCCACGATCACCCTGGTGCCTCGGGTGAGCGACTCCGCCGCGTTCTCCGCCAGCGTCCGCCATGCGTTGATCGAGAAGTACGAGGTCTCCCCGTCCTTCCATTGCCCGCTCTGATCCTGGAACCGGCGGTTCACCGCCATCCTGAACTTGCAGACCGCCGCGCCGTTGGGCGTGTAGCGGAGCTCCGGGTCGTCGGTCAAGTTGCCGACGAGCGTCACTTGATTGTCCGTCGCCATGGTTCGTTCACTCCCCTTGGGGTGTCTCGTCTCCGCCCGCGGCGGAGGCGGGGGAAGTTGCCAGCTGCTTCTCACGCTTGGAGGGCAGGACGATCACCTTGTAGCGCACGACCTCGTCCGCGAGGTTCAGCGCGCGCCCGAGCTCCGCTTGAGCGGCCGGCTCGGCCGAGAACGTGACCACCACGTAATAGCCCTCGCCTTGGTCATCGATCTCGTAGGCGAAACGGCGTCGGCCCCAACGCCCGATGTTGTGCACCTGCCCTGAGTGCTTCCCGACGACCGTGGAGATCCGGTCCGTCGCCGTGCCCACCATGGCCTCGTCGGCCTCAGCAGGCAGGATGAGCATGCATTCGTACTCCCTCAAACCCCACCTCCTCTGGTCTGGACGGCCCCCCTCGAAGGGGAGCAGGAAGTCCTGAGGGTCGTCCAGCAGTGTACGGGACCTGCGGAGAAGCTAGCACCCAGGTATGACACCGAGGGGCGTTCCGAGTCCGAAGCAGTCATGCCGATACACTCTTGATGACAGCCGTGCACTTCAAAGGAGGCGCGAGCGATGACGACCATCCACGACCTCAAGGCGTGGAAGGCGGACGGGCACAGGTTCACGATGCTCACCGCCTACGACTTCCCCACGGCCCAGATCCTCGACCGAGCGGGCGTGCCCGTGCTGCTGGTGGGCGACTCGGTCGGGAACAACGTCCTCGGATACGAGGACACCCTGCCGGTCACGATGGAGGAGATGCTCCACCACACGCGCGCGGTGGCCCGTGGGGCGGAGCAGGCCATGGTGGTGAGCGACATGCCGTTCCTCTCGTATCAGGTGTCCCTCGAGGAGGGCGTACGGAACGCGGGTCGTCTCGTGAAGGAGGGCGGCGCCCACGCGGTGAAGCTCGAGGGTCCGCACCTCGACCTCGTCCATCGTCTCGTCGAGATCGGGATCCCGGTGATGGCCCACGTCGGGCTCACCCCGCAATCCGTGCACACGATGGGCGGATACAAGGTGCAGGGTCGCGGCGAGGCAGCCCAACGGGTCGCCGAGCAGGCGGAGCAGCTCGAGAAGGCCGGCGCGTTCTCGATCGTCCTCGAGGCGATGCCGGCCGAGCTCGCCGGAGAGATCACGGGGGCCCTGCAGATCCCGACGATCGGGATCGGCGCGGGCCCCACGTGCGACGCGCAGGTGCTCGTGATCAACGACCTCCTGGGGATCAACGAGAAGACACCGAAGCTGGCGAAGAAGTTCGCGGACCTCCGAGGCGTGATGACAGACGCGGTGCAGGAGTTCATCCGCGAGGTGGAGGGCGGCACCTTTCCCGACGAAGACCACTCCTACGGCGAGCGCTGACTCGGGCCTAGACTTCCGGCGTGAGCGATGTCGGCAGCACGCCCGAGAGCAGCGCCGATCTCGTCTCGAAGCTCACGCACGAGATCCGAGGTCCCGTTTCCACCCTTCGCGGACTCGTCGGCACGACGCTCACGCACTACGACCGCCTGAGTGACGAGGAGCGCCGGGAGTTCCTCCACCTGATGAGGCGCGAAACGGACCGGCTCGAGCGCACCGTGGAGCAGGTGGCATTCGCCCTGAAGCTGGATGCGGGATCGATCCGGTTCGACATCCGGCCTCGGGACCTCGCCGAGATCGTGCGCGAGACTGCGCAGGCCGCGGACACCGGCGATCACCCCATGGAGGTCGACGTGGTGGAGTCGATCGAGGCGCCGGTCGACGGCGCCCTCATCGCCTCCGTCGTTCACCAGCTGATCGACAACGCGCTGACGTTCTCGCCGCCGGACTCCCCCATCACGATCGGCCTGCGGCGAGACGGTGACGGCGCCTTGATCGAGGTCACCGACCGCGGCCCGGGGGTTCCGCCGGACAAGCGCGAGGCCGTCTTCGAGCGCTTCGCCGACTGGCGCCCGCCGGGCTACGAGGATCGCCCGGGAACGGGGCTGGGACTCTTCATCTCCCGCACCGTGGCGCGCGAGCACGGTGGCGAGGCTTCGATCGCCGACGGCCCGGCGGGGGGTACGATGCTCCTCGTCCGGCTTCCCGTGGAGGGCTGAATGGCGGACGGCTCGTGACCACGCTTCTGATCTGCGATGACCACAAGGTCTTGACCGACGCGCTGGCGACCGTCGTCGGACTCGACGACGATCTCCAGCTCGTGGCGCCCCCCGTGCACGATCCCGAGACGGCGATCGAGCTCTCCGCGGAGCACCTGCCCGACGTCGTGCTGATGGACATCGTCTTCAAAGGCGGGATGTCGGGGATCGAAGCCACTCGCCGGATCAAGGAGATCTCGCCGGCCACGAAGGTCGTCATCATGACGGCTCACGACGAGGATCGGCTGCTCGTGGAAGCGGTCGAGGCAGGCGCCTCGGGCTTCCTCGGCAAGGGCGAGGCGGTCGAGGAGGTCCTGGCGGCGGCCAAAGCGGCGGCCGAAGGCGAGGTCCTGATCGATCCCGTGACGCTCACCCGGCTCCTGGCGCAGGTCGCCCGCGAGCGCGAGCTCCACCGTGCGGCGTCGACGCTCCTCGACGACCTCACCGATCGCGAGCGCGAGATCCTCCAGCTCCTGGCCGAGGGGATGCGGAACGAGGGCATCGCCACCAAGCTGTTCATCAGCCCGCAGACGGTCCAGACCCACGTGCGGAACATCCTCGGGAAGCTTCGCGTCCATTCGAAGCTCGAGGCCGTGGCATTCGCCGTCAAGCACGGCGCGATCACCGTCTGAGCACGCTCGAACGCTCGAAGACTCCTGTCCGGCAGCGCTCAAGTCCCCCTCCCGGCTGGACGAAGGGCTAGGGGTGAGTGAACCGCGTCTTCGGGCGTGACAGGCCGTCACCCCCTCGATGGCCTCGGGGACCTCCCCGAGTGAAGGCCCGGGTCCACCCCTCCCGGACTCGGGCCTTTTCATGTCCTCCCTCGGCCTTTCCTCATCGCAGGATGTGGCGCCGGACCTTCCCCGTTCCCGTACGGGGGATCTCGGGGACCAGGGAGAGCTCGCGCGGAAGCTTGAATCGCGCCAGGTGCTCGGCCCCGTGGACACGCAGCTCATCGAGCGAAGGTGGGTCGTCGACGGCGTTCGGGACGACGAAGGCCCTCACCCGCGATCCCCACTCCGGGTCCGGATGCCCCGCGACCGCCACGTCGGCGACCTTGGGGTGGCGGGCCAGCACGCGTTCGACCTCCTCCGGCCAGACCTTCTCCGCGCCGGTCCTGATCACGTGGTCAGCCCTCCCGTGGATCGACAGTCGTCCGGCGTCGTCGACCGCGCCGAGATCGCCGGTGCGCAGCCAGCCGTCCGTCGTGAACGCAGCCCCGGTCGCTGCGGGGTCGAGCCGGTAGTCCTCCATCACCGTGGATCCGGTGACCTCGATCGCGCCGTCCGCGTCCAGCCTCACCTGCATCCCGTCGAGCGGGACGCCGTCGTAGGTGAACCCACCGCACGTCTCCGTGAGGCCGTAGGTGGTGACGAGGCGGGCGCCGCGCTCCCGCGCGGCGCCAGCCGTGTCCGCGTCGATCGCATCCCCGCCGACCAGCAAGGTGAGGCCGTCGAGCCCCAGGGCTGTCGCCACCAGTCGACGGACCATCGCGGGAACCACCGAGGCGAACGCGGCGCCCTCGCCGTCGCGCACGAGTCGTTCGGGATCGAACGACTCGTGCATCGTCACGGGGGCGCCGAGGATCGCCGCCCGCAGGAGGACCAGGAGCCCGCCGATGTGCGCGGGGGTGAGCGGGCAGATCCACGGCGCTTCCGGGCTGGCTCCCAGCCGCTTCGCGGACCGGCTGACCGCGACGACGACCGCGACGCGGTGGAGCTCCACGAGCTTCGGCTCGCCCGCCGTGCCGGAGGTGGGCATCACGATCGCCACGCCGGGAGTCACCGGGGCGGCGTCCCCCAGGAGCGTCTCGCCGCCGGCGTCCCGCACGAAGTGCGGGCGAGCTCGATCCACGATCGCCCGCCGCTCCCCCTCGGTCAGCCGGTGATCCAGGGGCAGGAACGGGACCTCATCGAGCCACAACCTCGTGACCAGCCCGACCCACTCCGGGCCGGGCGGCAGATCGATCACGACCAGTTCGTCGGTTCCCATCGTCCCCCGTGCCGTCTTCCCGTGCCGTCTGTTCCTTCGCGCCGCCGCTCCACGCCATCGGTGCACGAAGGCACCGTCCGGTAGGCTAGCCCAACCGTTTGAGTGTTCGCTCTAGGAGTCATCGGTCACATGGATGAGTCGCGTGAGATTCGACAGGCCCTGGATTGGCAGCCGGCCGGGTCGCGTCCGGATGAAGACTTCTCGGATATCCGATACGAGACCGCCGACGGGATCGCGAAGATCACGATCGCCCGCCCGGAGGTCCGCAACGCGTTTCGGCCGCTCACGACTCGGGAGTTGATCACGGCCTTCGACGCCGCTCGTGACGATCCCGGGATCGGGGTCGTCGTGCTCACGGGCGAAGGGCCGCTCGCGTTCTCCTCCGGCGGGGACCAGGGTGTCCGCGGCGACGACGGCTATGTGGACGAGCAGGGGATCGGTCGCCTGAACGTACTCGATCTCCAGATCCAGATCCGGCGACTGCCCAAGCCCGTGATCGCGATGGTGGCGGGGTACGCGATCGGGGGCGGGCACGTGCTGCATCTGTGCTGCGACCTCACGATCGCCGCGGACAACGCACGCTTCGGACAGACCGGCCCTCGTGTGGGCTCGTTCGACGCCGGCTACGGGATCGGGCTGCTGGCCCGGCAGATCGGCGAGAAGCGCGCGAAGGAGGTCTGGTTCCTCTGCCGCCAGTACGACGCGGAAACGGCGCTCTCGTGGGGCCTGGTCAACGCGGTCGTGCCGCTGGAGGAACTCGAGGAAGAGACCGTCCGCTGGGCGAAGGAGATGCTCGCTCACTCCCCCCTCGCGCTCCGCCTGTTGAAGGCGGGCGCCCACGCCGGCATCGACGGGCTCGCGGGTGTGCAGCAGCTCGCCGGCGACGCCACACTCCTCTATTACATGACCGAGGAGGCGCAGGAGGGCCGAGACGCGTACGTCGAGAAGCGCCGGCCGGACTTCACGAGGTTCCCGAAGCGGCCGTGAGCGCGTGGGTCGCCGGCGCGCGCCCCCGGACGCTGGGCGCGGGGATCGTCCCCGTCCTCGTGGGCACGGCAGCTGCTGAGAGGTTCATCGCGTGGCGGTTCGGCGCCGCCCTCCTCGTTGCGATCGGGCTGCAGGTGGGCGTGAACTATCTGAACGACTATTTCGACGGCATCCGTGGCGTCGACACGCCTGAGCGGGTCGGCCCGACGAGGCTCGTCGCCAGCGGCGTGGCCTCACCGGCGGCCGTGCTGATCGCAGCCCTCGCGTCCATCGCCGTGGCGGGGTTCGCGGGGCTCGCCCTCGCTCTCGTCACCCAGCCGGTGCTGATCCTGTTCGTCGGCGCGCTGGCGCTGGTCGCGGCGTTCGCGTACAGCGGCGGACCCAGGCCGTATGCGGGCCTCGGACTGGGCGAGGTGATGGTGTTCGTCTTCTTCGGACTGATGGCGACGTGCGGGACTGCGTTCGTGATGGCAGAGCGTGTGCCGGCTGCGGCGTGGTGGTGTGGAAGCGCCCTCGGCTTCCTCGCCGTCGCGATCCTGGTCGCCAACAACCTCCGGGACATCCCGACCGACGCGGCCGCGGAGAAGCGAACGCTGGCGGTGCGCCTGGGCGACCGACGCACGCGCACGCTGTACCGCGCGTGCGTGGTCTTCGCGTTCGCGACGATCGTCCTCGGCGTGGTTGCCTTCATCGTCGACGAGCGGATCGGTCTCACACAGTGGGGGCTGCTGGGGCTCGCGGGCTGGATCCCGGCGATCCGCCCGATGGAGGCCGTCGGCGTCGCGACCGGTCCCGAGTTGGTCTCCGTCCTGAGCGGGACCGCGGCGGTCCATGCGGGGACCGGTCTGTTGTTGGCACTCGGGCTGGTCCTTGCCCGGACGACCTGAGAGGACGGCATGGAGCAGGCGGACATCTCGCTCGCGTGTGCGGCGGCGCTCGTCGACGGGCTCGTCGGCGGCGGCGCGGAGCACGCATGTCTCTCACCGGGCTCACGTTCGACGCCGCTCGCGATCGCCCTCGCGCGCGATCCCCGTGTTCGGGTGCACGTCCACCTGGACGAGCGATCGAGCGCCTTCTTCGCCCTCGGCCTCACGAAGGTGAAGCCCAAGCCGGTGATCGTCGCGACCACGAGCGGGACGGCGGCGGCCGAACTGTTCCCCGCGGTCGTCGAGGCATCGCAGTCTCGAGCGCCCCTCGTGCTCCTCACCGCGGATCGGCCGCCGAGGGTGCGCGGTACCGGAGCGAACCAGACGATCGTGCAACCGGATCTGTTCGGGGTCTACGTCCGAACGTCCCTCGATCTCCCCGTCCCGGCGACGCAGGGGCAGGAGGCATGGTGGCGCCAGGCTGCCCGGGAAGCGCTGGAGGCGATGTACGGGGACCCGCCGGGACCGATCCACCTGAACTGCCCGTTCGAGGAGCCACTCTCGCCCTCGGAGGACGTGGCGATGCCGGTGGCGAGCGAGGAACGATACGAGTGGCCGCGCCGAGCGGAGGATGCCCTCGATCCCGATGAGTCGGATCGGCTCGCGGATCTCGTGTCCGGCGCGCGAGGCGCGATCGTGGTCGGCGGCTGGCCCGTGCAGCTCTCCGGGATCGACCACGTGTGGTCGGAGATGCTGGGCTGGCCGATCGTCGCCGAACCCATCTCGGGGTCCCGTCGACCGGGCGCCTGCCTCGAAGCAGGACAGGCGCTGATCGGGAGCGAGTGGGCCGCGGCCCACCGCCCGGAGGTCGTCATCCAGTTCGGGGCCGCGCCGACGACACGGACCACCCAGGCGTTCGTGGCGTCCGCCGAGAAGATCGTCATCGCGGACCGCTTCCACCTCGATCCCGATCCCGATCGTCAGGCGTCCTGGCGACTCGCGGTGGATCCCGAGGCGCTGGGCGGCATGCTCGGCCGTCACCCGCTGATGCAGGGCGGGATCGGGATCGCGCTCGCCGGCGCGCACACCCCGGACGAGATCGAAGAGTTGTGGCGCGGGCGCATCGACCCCGCTCCCGACGAGTGGCGGGAGGCGTGGCGTGGCGCCGACGGCGTCGCCCGGCTCGCGATGGACGAGACGATGGATCGATGGGACGAACCGTTCGAACCCCGCGTGGCCCGGGACGTGGCCGCCTGGGCTCCCGACGGAGGGTTCCTCTTCGTGGGCAACTCGACGCCCGTCCGCGACCTCGATCTCGCGATGATCCCTCGCGACGGCCTCCGGGTCCTGGCCAACCGAGGGGCGAGCGGGATCGACGGCCTCGTGTCGACCGCACTCGGCGTCGCGGCCGCCGACCGCGGGCCGACGGTGGCGTTGCTCGGCGACCTCTCGTTCCTCCACGACGTCGGTGCGGTGCTCTGGAACGCGCCGAGGGTCTTCCAACTCACGATCGTCGTGGTGAACAACGGCGGTGGTCAGGTCTTCTCACTCCTGCCGCAACGCGACCTTCCCGAGCACCGCGAGCTGTTCGTCACGCCGCACACCGTCGACATCGGCGCACTGTGCGGGGCCGCCGGCGCCGGCCACGAGCGCGTCGAACGGGCGTCGGACCTGTTGCCTGCGCTGGACCGGGCGGCCGGCGCCGGCGGCCTCAACGTGGTGGAGGTCGTGGTGGATGCGGAGCTCGGCCTCCGACGCCGGCGCGAGATGCGGGATGCCGTGGACACGGCATTGGCGGGAGCATGAGCGGACCCCGGCCGCAGATCGGTCCGCGCCTCGATCGATGATGTTGCCGAACTGGCGCGTCTCCGCTGGGAGCTGTACGCGGAGCAGAACGGCGACCACGCCGAACCGTTCGAGGCCTACGTCGAGCGGTTCGCACGTTTCGCGCGGTCGGCGCTCGCTTCGGAGGATTGGCGCGCTTGGGTCGCCCGGGCCGATGACCGACTCGTCGGCGCGATGTGGCTTCACACGATCCCTCGGGTGCCGGTCCCCGGCACACGAGCCGGTGCGATCGGCTACCTCACCAACGTCTATGTCTCGCCCGAACGACGGAACGCCGGCCTCGGCGCGGAGATGCTCGATCGCATGAAGGCCTGGTGCGCCGAGGAGGGCTTCTCGCTCGTGATCGTGTGGCCGACGGAGCGCTCCCGCCCGTTCTATCGGCGCGGAGGCTTCGACCGCCCCGACGAGCCGCTCGTGATGGACATCGAGCCGGACTCGCCGCTCGAGCGCTAGCCCCAGCGCAGCGCGTCGAGGAACGCGCGGAACTTGCGCTCGGTCTCGTCGAGCTCCCGCGTCGGTTCGGAGTCGGCCACGATCCCGGCACCGGCGTAGAGCACGGCGCGGTTGCCGCTGAGCTCTGCACAGCGAAGCGCGATGGCCCACTCGCCGTCGCCCTCGGCATCCACCCAGCCGACGGGGCCCGCGTATCGGCCCCTGTCGAACGGCTCCAGCTCCTCGATCGTTTCGAGCGCAGCCTGCCGCGGCTCGCCCGCGACGGCCGGGGTCGGGTGCAACGCCGCGACGAGCTCCAGCACGGTCGGCGCGGGCTGCCGGAGCCAACCACGGAACCTCGTCGACAGGTGCCACACGTTCGGCGTGTCGCGGAGGACCGGGTCCTGGTCCCACTCCAGCTCCGTACAGAACGGACGGAGCGTCTCCGCGACCGCGTCGACGACGATGGCGTGCTCCTCCCGATCCTTCGACGACTCGATCAGCGCGTCCGCGTTCGCCCGATCCTCGTCGGGATCCCCCGATCGAGGAGCAGAGCCCGCCAGTGGATTCGAGCGAATCTCGTGGCCACGGCGTGACACGAGGAGCTCCGGCGACGCTCCCACGAGCACTCCATCGTCCGAGGGCACCGCGAACGTGAACGCATCGGGGTCCACCGCGCGAAGACGACCCGCCAACAGCCTCGGATCGAGGTCGCGTTCCGCCGTCACCTCGATCGTCCTTGCCAGAACGACCTTGCGCATCTCGCCACGACGGATCCTCGCTACCGCCTCGCGGACGGCCCCCTCGAAGGCATCCGCCGACGGGACCTCGCGGAGCTGGATGTCGGCGAACGGCTCGTGCGCGTAGCCGCCCACGACGGACTCGAACGCCGGGAGGTCGCCGGCTGCGCTCTCCATCTCGATCGCATCGAGCCTCCACGTTTGCCCCTCGTGGTCGCGCCGGGCCGTCCTCCTGGGGATCAGGAGCCCCTGAAGTGGCCCACCCCCCCGGCTGAAGCCCATGCCGCCGATCGCCACCGGCGCGACGTCGGGCCCCACCCGACGCGCGCCGTGAAGCACGTGGAGGAGGTCCGCGATGCCCTCGAACGAGAAGGGGCGTCCACCGATCCCCGCCGCGCCGAGTCCCCGTCGCTCGAAGAAGGCGCCCAGCGGTGGCCGGTACGCCGCCAGGAGGTCGAAGGCCCCGCCGAGGGGCTCCGCTCGAGACTCGAGGAGCGGGACGGCGGGGTCGTTCATGCCCGGGTGGCCACGAGGAGCTGCGTCACGCCGCCGCCCAACGAGAGCCGCCGGGCGTCGGTGAACCCGGCCTCGCGAAGCATCGACAGCAGCTCGTTCGCGGCCGGGAGATACGCCGTCGAACGAGGGAGGTACGAGTACGCCTCCGGATCCGAGAGCAGACCGCCGATCGCGGGCACGACCTTCCGGAAGTACACGCGGTGGCCGAGTCGCATCAGCCGACCGTCCGGTTCGGCGGTCTCGAGCAGCGCCGTCCTGCCTCCCGGTCGCAACGCCCTCGCGAGCTCGCCGAAGAGGTCCGCGAGCGAGACGACGTTGCGCAGCGCGAAGCCGCACGTCGCTCCGTCGGCGCTCGCGTCGCGGACGGGCAGCCGGAGGATGTCCGCTTCCACCAGGGGCGCGTGGGTCCGAGCCGCGAGCAACATCCCGTGGGAGAAGTCGAACCCGAACGGCCGATGTCCGGCCGCGGCGAGCTCACGACAGAGATCCCCGGTCCCGCAAGCCAGGTCGAACACGCGTGAGCCCGGCGGCAGTTGGAGCTCCCGCACCGTCCGGCGCCGCCACCCGGCGTCCATCCCGAACGTCATCACGCGGTTCACGAGGTCGTAGCGAGGGCTGATCGTGTCGAACAGGCGCCGGACGATGCGGGCCTTCTCTTCGCCGTGGGGAAGAGAAGGATCGGGTTCCCGGTGCCCGGTCATGGGTGGCGCCGGGGATCGGGGGACGCCTCGTCTGAGGGCGGTTCGTCTGAGGGCGCCTCGTCGGAAGCTTCGATGTGCTCCTCCGCCACCTCGAGCAGGACACGACGGAAGTGATGCGACACGAGCAGCGTCACCGCGGGCAGCAGCTCCTGGAACGCCTCGACCATCCGCGCGGAGGCGCCGTCCGGATCGGGGGCCGTGTCGCGGATCGGTTTCCGAACGTGTTCGTCGAAGAGCTCCACCGCCCGGTCGGCGAGACCGCGCATCGCCTCGTCGGCGTCCCGAGCCAAGGACAGCAGGTCTCCGAGGGGAAGGCCGAACTCGAGGAGCCTGAGGGCGGTTCGGACCACCTCGATGTCACCGGGGGTGTACCTGGTCTCGCCGTCGACCTCGTTGCCGATGCGGATCCCCTCGCGCTCGACGGCCTGGATCAGCGAGGCCGGTACACCGCTCGCCGACGCGAACGCGTCGAGGGACATGAGCTCGCCGTCGTCGGCTTCACCGCGCTCGGCGGCCACGGCGGCGGCCAGGCCCGCGTCGGCGAGACCGAGCTCGCCGTCGACCACGCGGCGGATCGCAGCGAGCGTCAGCCCCTGACGCTGGAGGGCACGGATCTGGCGGATCCGGTCGGCGTGTTCTGCCCGATACCAGGCGACGCGCCCTTCCTTGTCCGGCTGAGGGAGCAACCCACGGGCCTGGTAGTAGCGGACCGTGTCGACCGACACCTCGCACGCCGTCGCGAGCTGCTCGACCCGATACCTCACGACCGGGAACTCTACGAGTGTTCGCTCACACGGTCATCCGCCGTTGGTCTACCGCGCCCGCTCGCAGCCGGTGCGGCCTGCGTCGGTACGATTCGGTTCGTGGATCGCGGCAACGGGTCTGGGGGGCCTGGGGGGCGAGCGCCGGCGAGCGTGGCCCCGGACGAGGAGGGGTCCGGGGGGCGCGGCGCCTCACGGGCGGTGACCCTCGGTCTGGTGGTGGCGTGCCTCGGCGGGACCCTGCTGGTCGGCGCCGTCCAGAAGGCCCCGTGCGCCGGTGGCGACTGGGCCGACGGCCGCCAATACCGGCTCGCCTGCTACACCGACATCGTGCCCCTGTTCGGGACCGAACAGCTCGCCGGGGGGCGACTCCCGTACCTCGACGCGTGCGCTCCGTCGCAGAGCAACTGCGACGAGTACCCCGTGCTGACGATGTACTTCATGCGCGTCGCGGGCTGGGTCTCGGGAGACGACGCGGGACGCTTCTTCTGGGTCAACGCGCTCCTCCTCGCCGTCTGTGCGGCCGTTGCGGCGAGCTGCCTCTACCTGGTGGATCCGCGCCGCGCGCTGTGGTTCGCGCTGGCTCCGACCTTGGCCCTCCAGGTGTTCGTGAACTGGGACCTGCTCGCGGTCGCCCTGGCGGCGGGGGCGACCCTCGCGTTCTTCCGCCGCCGCGACGGATGGGCGGGAGTCCTGATCGGTCTGGGTATCGCGGCGAAGGCCTATCCTGGGCCTGCTGCTCGTCCCCTTCGCGGCCGAACGGTTGCGAGGGCGGCAGCCGGATCGCGCGATCCTCCTGTGGTGGTCGGCCGTGCTGATGTGGATCGCCGTGAACCTTCCCTTCGCTTCGAGGGGGCTGTCGGGATGGTGGGAGTTCTTCCGATTCAACGGGGCCCGCCAGGCCGACTGGGACAGCGGCTGGCTCCTCCTCTGCCGCCACCTCTCCGCGTGCGTGCCGACCGGCGTGATCAACGTGGCCTCGATCGTGCTGCTGGTCGCGCTGGTCTCGTGGGTCTGGGTCGCGAAGCGTCGCCGCGAGCCCGACTTCCCCCGGTGGCAGCTCGCGTTCCCGATCCTCGTCCTCTTCCTGCTGGTGGGGAAGGTGTACTCGCCGCAGTTCAGCCTGTGGCTCCTCCCCTGGCTCGTGCTGGTCCTGCCCGAACCCCGGCGTTTCCTCGCGTTCGAGGTTACGGACCTCGCAGTGTTCCTCACGCGGTTCGCGTTCTTCGGTGACTTCACCGGCGTCGGCGGTCTCCCCCGATGGGTGTTCGAGACTGCCGTGCTGATCCGCGCGGGGGTGCTCATCTGGTGCCTGGTGGCGTGGGTCCGTGAGCCGAGCCGCTTGCTGCCCGGCGAGCGGCCCACGCTCGTCGCGCGGCCGGCGGCGCACGCGTGAGCGTGCGCCGCCCGCTGCGCGACGGCCTCCGGCCGTGCCTCGCCGTCTTCCTCGCGGCGCGGATCGGGCTGTCGCTGTTCTCGGTCCTCGCCGTCAATCTGATCGAGCCGCTCGACCCGGTGGACGTGCCCGGGCGGCCGGGGCCGCCCGCGACGCAGGGCTGGCACAACGCGATCGACGCGACCGAACGCCAGGATGCCGTCTGGTACCTGCGGCTCGCCGACGAGGGCTGGTCGACGGGGGACGCGAGCGCCGCGTTCTTCCCGCTGTATCCGCTCACGGTCCGCACCGTCGCGTGGATCCTTCCCGGAGACGACCTCCTCGCCGCCCTGCTCGTCTCGAACGTCGCGTTCCTGGGGGCGCTGTTGGCCCTGTTCGCGATGACCGCCGAGGCGTTCGGCGACCGCGCGGCTCGGCGGGCGATCGTCGTGGCGGCGATCTTCCCGACCGCCTTCTTCTTCCTGGCCCCCTACACCGAGTCGCTGTTCCTGTTGCTCTCGATCCTCGCGTTCCGAGAGGCGCGTCATGACCGGTGGGGGCGGGTCGCGGTCTTCGGCGGGCTCGCGGCACTCACGCGCAGCGTCGGCATCCTCTTGATCCCGGCGCTCCTCGTGGAAGCGCTCTGGGTCGGCCGCAGCGCCGGCGAGCCCGGGACCGGTGGTGGCGCCGGCGTCAGAAGCGGGCGCGCACTCGGCGGGCGCCTCGCCGGCGCCGCCGCGATCGCGCTCGGTCCCCTGTGCTGGTTCGTCTGGTGGGGTCTCGTCCACGGCAACTGGCTGGCGCCGCTGGACGCCCAGCGGGATTGGGGTCGGGAGCTCCAGCCTCCGTGGGTGTCGCTCGGGCACGCCCTGGAGTTCGCCTGGAGGTTCCAGTCCTACTGGCTGCTCGACCTCGTGATCGTGTCGATCGCGATCGGCGGTCTGGCGCTGGCCCTCCCCGCGCTCCGGCCGTCCGAGGCTGCCTACGGAGCACTCAGCCTGCTCCTTCCCCTGGTCGATCCGTTCGCGGACAGGCCGCTGCTCTCCGTCCCTCGTTTCGCGGTCGTCGTGTTCCCGGCGCTGTGGGGCCTCTCGGGTGTCGGGTTCGGGCGGAAGGTGCCCGAGCCGCTCGTGACCTCCGTGCTCGCGGCCGGGTGGGCGATCTCCGCCCTGCTGTTCCTCAACTGGCGGCACCTGTTCTGAACCACGTTGCCTTCTGAACCGGCAGCGTGACCGGGGTAGGATGTGCCGACCACGCAACGACCGGAGGAGCCGTGACGATCAAGGTTGCCATCGCGGACGACCATTCGCTGGTAAGGCAGGGGCTCCGCAGGTATCTCGACATGGCCGACGGCATCGAGGTGGTCGGTGAGGCCTCCAACGGCAAGGAGCTGCTCGAGCTCGTCGGGAAGGAGAAGCCCGACATCGCGCTCATCGACATCCGGATGCCGGAGATGGACGGTCTCGAGGCCGCCCGGGAGATCCGAGACCACCACGAGAACATCGGCGTGATCATGCTCACCGCCTACGACGACCGCCAGTTCGTCGTGGAGGCCGTTCGTGCCGGTGCACGGGGCTACGTGTTGAAGGCGAGGGACGCGGAGCACCTGATCCAGACCGTCCGCCTGGTGGCAGGGGGGAACATGGTGATCGACCCCCAGCTCGTCGTCGCCCTCGCGGAGGAGCTCTCGACCGCGAAGGAGCGTGACCGAAGGGCGGAGACGCTCACGGCGCGGGAGATCGAGGTCCTGCAGCTGCTCGCCTTCGGTCACACGAACAAGGACATCGCCGAACGCCTCTACATCTCGCCCGACACGGTGAAGACCCACCTCGAACACATCTTCGAGAAACTCGGGGCGTCCGACCGGACCGCGGCGGTCGCCGAGGCGCTCCGCCGCCGCCTGATCGAGTAGTCGCGAACCCCCCTTCGGGACGGCTTCGTCGTAGGCCATCTGGCGGGGGGTCCCACACCTTCGGGTGATGGAGTCTCTGAGGAGCACGCGGCATCATGAGACCCCTATGCCCGAGACCCCTCAACCTCGGCGCCTGGCAGCTGCGCTCGCGCTCGGTCTCCTGGCCGTCGTCATCATCGGCGTGTACCTGGCCGCTCCCGACGATCCCGAGCGGCGCCCTCTGGTCGTCAACCTGATCAACGCCGTGGCGTGGTTCATGAGTGGGGCCGTGCTGCTTTCGATGCGGGAAGGCAAGGTCGCCCGAAGCTCTCGCGCCATCGGGCTCACGCTCCTGATCGGGTCGGCGGTCATCGGTCTCGTCTTCGTGTCGGGGCTCACCGGACCCGCCGGGAAGCCGGGATTCGCGGACGTGCTGTTCCTCCTCCCCCTGATCACACTCGTCGCCGGGTTCCGGAGCGAGATCAGGCACCACGTCCCCACGGGTGATCGCCGTGAGCTCGCGACCGACACCGCCCTGATCGTGAGCGCGGTGATGGCCGCGGGCTACGTGCTGATCCGACCGCACGACGCCAGCTCGAGCGTCTCGGCCTCGGCGGTCACCTTCGCGCTCCTGAGCGCGTTCCTCATCGCCACGTATCCGGCCCTGGCGATCTGGGTGCCGACTCGAGCCCACGTCGCGCGCGCGGTCGTGTTCGCGGGACTCGGCACCGCGATCCTGATGTTCGGATGGCAATGGACCCAACAGACGCACGTCACGAACGCGGCGATCGAGCTGGCGATCGCCCTCTCGCCGCTCGCCGTGGTCGCCACGTACCTCGTCGTCCGACCCGCCGAGAAGCTGCCGCGTCCCTCCCGCTACGCGCGACCGATCCTCACGAGCCTCGCCGTGATCGCCGCGTGCGCGGCGCTCCTGATCACCGGCGTCCTCGGCGACGATCGGGGGCTCACCGCCCTACAGACCGGTGCGTTCATCGGGGTGCTCGCGATCGCGGTCGCGGTCCGGATCATCGCGAACCAGATCACCGTGACGCAGGCGGATGAGTCGGTACGACGAGCGCTCGGCCAGAAGGAGTCAGCGCTCGCGGATACGGACGCCGCGCTGGATCGCGTCCGCGAGGCGAACGAGACCTTGAAGAGCTCCGAGGAGCACCTCCGGCTCGTCTTCGACGCCGCGGTCGACGGGATCGTCGAACTGGACCTCGACGACGTCGTCGTCCGAACCAACGAGGCGTTCTGTCAGATGGTGCATCTCGACCGCACCACCGTCGTGGGGCAGCGGTGGCAAGCGTTGGCGGCGTCCCTCGACGGCGCCGACGCCGGCTTCACCGACCTCCCGGAGGCCGGCCAGGCCCAGCTCGAACGCTCGGACGGCACACCCCTGTACCTCGAGTCGCGCGTCTCCGAGATCCCCACCGACCCCCCTCGCCGGCTCGTGCTGATCCGCGACGTCACCCCCGGGAAGGCCGCCGACCAGACGATCCGCTCGTTGCTGAAGTTCCTGCAGGAGAAAGACGAGGACCGCACCAGCCTCCTTCGCCGGACGAACTCCGCGATCGAGTCCGAGCGGAACCGGATCGCACGCGACCTCCACGACGGGCCGGTGCAGGGTGTCTCGGCCGCGTCGCTCTCGCTCGAAGCGTCGCTCCTCATGATCGGCGCGGGCGACGTGGATCGCGGCGTCGACGTGCTCTCGAAGGTCCGCAAGGAGCTGGCCGACGAGGCGGACGCCCTGCGTGCGCTCATGTCGGGACTGCGTCCACCGGTCCTCGAGGAGCGCGGGCTCATGCCGGCGCTCCGCGAAGCCGTGACGCGCTTCGGGATCGAGCAGGGCGTTGAGACCGACCTGGTGGGCACGCTCCCCCGCCCGATGTCCTCCGACCTCGAGACGCTCGCGTATCGGGTGGTGCAGGAAGCGCTCACCAACGCGGCGAAGCATGCCCGCGCCGGTCGGGTGGTCGTCTCGGTCGAGACGACCGCCACCTCGCTCCGCGTCGAGGTCGAGGACGACGGCAGGGGGTTCGACAGCGCGATGACCCGGGAGTTCCTCCGGCAGGGACGGGTGGGACTCGCCTCGATGCGGGAACGCGTCGAGCTGGCGAACGGGACGTTCGTGATCCGCTCCTCCCCGGGCCGCGGCACCTCGATCGTGGCGACTCTGCCGGTCGACGCGCCGACCGAGCCGAGGGTGGAGTCGCCTAGCCTCCCCGGTCACCTGCCCGCGCGCTGACCGGCCGCGCGACCGAAGGGGTCGGGGAGGGCGACGGCGTCGGTATCGGCGACGGTGTCGGCGATGGGATCGGTGATGGTGACGGCTCTTCGCTCGGCGACGGCTTCGGCGTGGGGCTCGGCGACGGTGGCGCCGGGATCGGAGCCTCCGCCGAAGGGGTCACCGTTTGCCCGCCGAAGGACGGCGTCGGGAACGAGACCGCCTTCTTGCCCTGCATGGCGATCTCCATGAAGTCGTGCCAGATCGCGGCGGGGATCGTCCCGCCGAAGACCTGAGAGACGCCTTCGATGTCCACGAGCGGGATCTGCCCCTTGGGGAAACCCACCCAGACGCACGCCGCGATCTGGACCGTGTAGCCACAGAACCACGCATCCACGGTGTCCTGCGCCGTGCCGGTCTTGCCCGCGGCGGGCCAGGAGCTCAACCGGGCGGACGCCCCGGTGCCGTAGTCGACCACGTCCTGCAATGCATAGGTGACCAGATCGGCGACGTTCTCGTCGACGGCACGGCGCCCCTTCGGCGCCACCTTGGGATCGATCCTGCCGCCCGGCGAGCGCACCTCGAGGAGCGGGTTCGGGCGGTGAAGGACGCCGCGGTCGGCGAGCGTCGCGTAGGCGTCGGTCATCTCGAGCGGATTCACGGCGACGCTCCCGAGGGTGATGGCACAGACCGCCGGCAGGTCGGAGCGGATCCCGAGGTCGTGTGCCATCTCCACGACCGAATCGGGCCCGACCTCCACCACCAACTGCGCGAAGACGGTGTTGACCGAATGGGCGGTCGCCGACTGGAGGGTGTAGCTGCTGCCGCCACCCTCCGCATTCTCCGGCTGCCAGGATCCTTCCGGCCCGTCACAGACGGGATCGTCGATCGTGATCGTGTTGGGCCCGTACCAGCGCGAGTCGAGATCGAACCCCTGCTCCATCGCCGCCGCCAGCGTGAACGCTTTGAACGACGAGCCCGCCTGCCGGCCGGTCCCGCCCTTGAACGTCGCGAGGTTGAGCTGCGAGACCGAGAAATCCTTCCCGCCGGCCATCGCGAGGACGTGACCCGTGGACGGCTCGATCGCGACCAGCGCCGCGCCGGGATCCTGTGGGCTGGGCAGGTGCGACTCGATCGCGTGCTCCGCGGCGGCTTGATAGCCGAGATCGAGCGAGGTCGTCACCTGGAGGCCACCGCCGAAGACGGCCGCGGCGCCGTAGCGTTTCGCCAGGTCCTCGCGGACGTACTGGACGAAGTATTCGGCGTCCCCCGGAGCTTCGATCTGCGCCTGCGATCCACGCTGGAGCGAGACCGGGATCCCGCAGCACGCTTTCCGCTTCATCCGATCTGCCCGCGGGCGATCCAGGTATCCGTACTGGACCATCCGGTCGAGCGCGAAGTCCCTCCGGAACTTGGCGTCGAACGGATGGTCGATCGGGTCGTAGGCCTCCGGGGCCGTCAGGATCCCGGCGAGCGTGGCCGACTGCATCAGGGTGAGTCGCCGGGCCGGCACGCCGAAGTAGGTCTGCGCCGCGGCCTCGATCCCGTAGGCGCCGTGCCCGAAGTACACCGTGTTGAGGTACCTCGCGAGGATCTTGTCCTTCGAGAGCGTCCGCTCGACCTTGATGGCGAGGAGGACCTCGCGAGCCTTCTCCTTCACCGTCCGCGGCGGGATCACATAGTCGCGGATGCCGTTCTCGCCGGGCGCCGTGTAGTGGCCGGCATAGACGCGTTTCACCAGTTGCTGCGTGATGGTGGAGCCGCCCTGCACCGTTTCGCGAGCGACGAGGTCGCTCCACGCAGCCCGGATGGTTCCCTTGAAGTCGACGCCACCGTGTTCGTAGAAACGAGCATCCTCGACGGCGAGGACGGCGTCGCGGAGGTGCTGCGGCATCTGCCCGAACGGGATCAACGTGCGGTCGACGGAGCCGTGGAACGTGGAGAGCAGTTCGCCGTTCCGGTCGTACACGAACGACGTCTGCACGGGGGGGAGCGCCTTCGGCAGGTCGATGCGGACGTAGGCGAACGCGAGGACGCCGAAGCCGAACAGGACGAGCGCGACGGGCGTCAACGCGAACGCCCACCAGTAGCGGCGGAAGAATCCCCGCTGGGACCGCTTCGAGGCGGGGCCTCGTCTCCCGGAGCGCCCGCCCTTCGGTGAGGTCCGCCCGGCCCTCGTCGCGCTCGCGGAACCACGCCCGCCCGGCTTCTTCTGGGCGTGGCGTGGCTTGTAGTCCTTGGAGGAGCGTCTGGAGGTCGCGGACACGACGGGCGGAATCCTACCCGGGGGTATGGACGCGGAAACGCGAGGCTCAGCCGGCGGCGGCGCGCCTGCGAGCCGTGAAGGCCTCGCGGAGGTGATTCCAGGCGCAGGAACGGCAGACCTCGACCACGTAGCAGGCCGATCCGGGGTGCGCGGCCGTCAACCGCAGCCCCGTCTGGATCGGCCAGACCCTGCCGCTGTTGCGGCCCAACGACGATCCGTAGACGTACGCCAGCAGGACCAGCTTGTCCCGGCCGCAGACCGGACAGTCGGAGGTGGTGGCTTCGCCGACATGCTTCGCGGCCCTCATGAGCTCGGGGTGGGCATCGCAGAGATCGGCGACGGAGAGGGTCCCCCGCCGCGCGTCCCGGATCAGCGCTCGCTTGGCGAGCGTGTAGTCGATGACGCCGAGCTCCGCGCTCCTGCGTCTGCGGGTGCCTCGTGCCTGCCGCATGGTCGCGCAAGTCTACCCCTGGTCTCAGACGAGGGGGAGAGCCCGCTGGCGTAGGTCCGTCGGCGAGGTCCTTCGGCGAGACGCGGGGTCCTGTTTCATACGAACGCCTCTGGTGGATGGCATGTGGCCTATCTCCGGCGGGCTCAGGCGCCGTGCGGATACCATCCGCGCGTGCCGATCCAGGACCAGACCTCCACCCTGAGGAGGGTCTACGTGCGGGCGCCCGAGCCGGAGGCGATGCGGTTCTGGCGTGAGTACGGATGGCGTTCGGCTCCCGACCCGGCTCGGGCGGCCGCCGAGCACGAGGCGTTCCGTGCCCTGCTGACGGACGCCGGCGCCGAGGTGGTGGTGGGCACGTCGCCGGCACCCGAAGACCCCGACGCGATCTACACCTACGACCCCGTGCTCATGACGGATGCGGGCGCGATCTTGCTCCGGCCCGGCAAGCCGGGGCGTCGCGGCGAGCCGTCGATCGCCGCGGCGGACCTCGAGGCGGCCGCCGTCCCGGTGGTCGCCGCCCTCGGCGAGCCTGCGCTCGCCGAGGGCGGCGACATGTGCTGGCTCGATCGCGAGACGCTGTTGGTCGGCGTCGGCTACCGCACGACCACGGCGGGGGTCGAGGCTCTTCGCGCCCTCCTTCCCGACGTGACCGTCGTCTCGTTCGACCTGCCCCACCTCGGCGGGCCGACCGAGTGCACCCACCTGCTGTCCTTCCTGTCGATGCTCGACGTGGATCTCGCCGTGGCGTCGCTGCCGCACCTGCCCGTGCGCCTCGTCGAGCTCCTCCGAGACGCGGGCGTGCAGATCGTGGAGGTGCCCGAAGCCGAGTTCGACTCCATGGGAGCCAACGTGCTGGCGCTCGGGCCACGCGTCGCCTTGGCCCTCGAGGGCAACCCGGAGACGCGCCGGCGGATGGAGGCCGCCGGCGTCGAGGTGCGCACCTACGAGGGTGGCGAGATCTCGAGGAAGGGAGACGGCGGACCCACGTGTCTCACGAAGCCGCTGGAGCGTGGCTGAGGATCACGCGACCCCGACGTCCCGGATCCGGTAGATGTCGCCCTGTTGCGGGGCACAGCGGTAGCGAGAGAACCAGAGATCGACCCGTGCTCCCACGTGCTCGAGGGACATCTGGCCACCGACGTCGACCCCGACCGGCAAGGTGAGCAGACCGACCGGCGCCGCAGCGAGATCCGCCAACGCGAGCCGCATGATGCGGACCGTGGAACCGCACGTGGGGCCCGATCGGACGAGATAGACGAGGCCCTCGGCCTCATCGACGATCGGCGCGTATCGAGGCTTCCCGTCGGGAGCGGGGATCTTCCTCGTCTGGTCGGTGTCGGTGTCTCGGATGAACGCGTTGCAGGTGCGCGGTCCGCAGACGGACCATGTCGCGTACCGCTCCCCCACCGCCCCGGGCGCGACGTAGTACTTCGTGAGGTCGAGGCTCACGAGCCTCTCCATCGTCTTCGCCGCGCGGTCGTAGAGGAAGATCGTCGTCTTCAGCGGGGCGTCGCGTGCGAACAGGAAGAACGAGTTCGAGATCCGTGGTCCCCATTCCCAACGACCGGTGTTGATGGGAACGGGGAGCTTGATGCGCCGGCGCGTCCCGAGGTCGATCGTGAACAGATCGGAGGCCTGCCCGTCGATCTGCTGGTAGATCGCGCGATCCTGGTCGGGATCGATGCCGCCCGCATAGCCTCGGGTCCCGCGAGGGTTCAACCGGAAGACCTGGTTGGTGGCGCGGACCCGCTCGTAGGCGTGGTATCGGTTCGGAGAGAGCTCCGAGCTCTGGGTCCAGACCACGTAGGTCGCGTTCTCCGAGGCGAGAAGCTGATCCTCGGGGCCCGCGAGGATGCGCTGGGGAACGCCGACCGCTCCGGCCGGCGCCGCCGTGACGGCGGCGAGCACGAGCGCCAAACCCGCGAACACCGCGCCACGGGCGAGCGATGGGGCGGGGAAGTGCATCAAGGGGAGCCGTTGCACGTTCGCGGAACGCTACCCGCCGGATACGAAGATGTCGAACTCGTTCCCTTCGGGGTCGTTCAGCGTTCGCCATCGCGCGTCGTCCAGCGTCCGCTCGCTCCCGTCCCACGATCCCCCCAGCGCGAGAACGGCGTCCGTTGCCTCGTGGAGCTCCTCGACCCGGATGTCGAGATGCACGCGGTTCTTGCCCGACTTGGGCTCCGGGACACGCTGGAAACTCAGGATGTGACCGTTCGCCTCGGCGAGGAACACGAACCGGCCTTCGTCCGACGTCTCCGTGACCTGGGTGCCGAGGATCTCGCCCCAGAACGCCGCGAGTCGGTCTGGGTCGGTGGCGTCGATCGTCGTGAAGGACACGCGACCGATCACGGCCGTGCGATCCCGAGGAGCTCGTCCGCGGCCTGCCCGAACACCTCGGTGTGTCTGTCCACGTCTTCGGCGGTCGTCGCCGGAGACATCAGCGCCATGTTGTGGAACGGGGTCATCAGGACTCCCCGGTTCAGCAGGTACAGATGGATGAACGGGTCCAGTTCCGCATCCTGGCCGTGGAACGCCTCCTCGCCGTTCCGGGCCGGTTCGGCACGGAAGAGATACTCCACCCGGCATCCGAGCCGTACGACGTGCCAGGGGAGCCCGCGCGAGGAGATGACCTCGTCCACGCCGTGTTCGAATCGCTCGCCGAGCTCGATCATGCCCTCGAACGCCTCGTCGGTCATCACCTCACCGAGCGTGGCGCGCATCGCCGCGAGCGACAGCGCGTTGCCGGCGAGGGTGCCACCGGTCCCGCCGACGTCGATCACGTCCGGGTCGGTGGTCTCGACGATCCGGCGCTGGACCTCCTCCGTCATGCCGTACGCCGCCGAGGGGATCCCGGCCCCCAGGGTCTTGCCGATCGTGACGATGTCGGGCTCGAGCCCCCACGCCTTCGTCGCTCCGCCCGGCCCTGCGCTGATCGTGTGGGTCTCGTCGATCAGCAGGAGCGTCCCGGTTCGGTCGCAGAGCTCGCGAACCCCTTCCCAGTACCCCGGCTCGGGCAGCACGATGCCGATGTTCGTGAGGGCCGGCTCGAACATGCAGACGGCGACGTCACCGTGGGCGAGCTCTCGCTCGAGCGCCTCCAGGTCGTTGATCTCCGCCACCCGGGTCGTCGTCCGGACGGGAACGGGTGGCCCCGTGTTGCCGGGTTGGTCGACGACCCCGCCCGAGTCGTCGAGCTCCGCGAAGGACTCATCCACCGTGCCGTGATAGCAGTGGTTGTGGACGAGGATCTTGGAGCGGCCGGTGATGTGGCGCGCCCAGCGGATCGCGAAGCGGTTCGCGTCCGTGGCGGTGAGGGCGAACGACCAGTACGGGACGCCGAAGCGCCGCGCGAGCTCGTGGCTCACCCACGCCGCATCTTCCGTCGGAAGCATCAACGTGATGCCCCGCGCCGCCTGCTTCGCGATCGCATCGACGGAGGCTTTGGGAGCGTGTCCCGCCATGCCGCCGGTGTCACCGAGACAGAAGTCGACGAACTCGTTGCCGTCGACGTCGGTGAACCGCGCACCCTCCGCGTCGGCGACGTACACCGGGTGGTCACCGGGCCAGCGCACCATCCAGTTCATCGGGACGCCGTAGAGGAGGGAGTCCCGGCCCGCCTCGAACAGCGCCCGGCTCTTCGGATGGCGCTCCCGGAACAACGCCTGCTCCCGCTCCATCGACTCGGAGAGCCGTGCGCGATCGATCGTGTTCAGGTGGCGACTCCGATGCTCGTGTCGTGTTGGCCTGGGCTCGGAAGGAGGCGGAGTCTACTACCGTCGTCGCCGCCGAAGGGGAACACTTGGTGACCGAAGGCCTCCGTGCACCGCTGCGGCGGAACGATTCGACCTCGGCTCCCTCATCGCGCTCGCCGCCTGACATATCCTCGGCGCGTGCTCCGCCTTCCCCCAGTCGCTCGCGTGTGGGTCGCCACGGTGCTCGTGCTGGTCCTCGCCGGTTCCGCAACGCCCGTCGTGGCTGCACCCCCGCAGTGGAAGCAGGACATCAGTCAAGTGATCGGCAACCGTGACGTGTCCGTCGCGATCGGCCTCGACGGCGGGTGGCTCTACCGTCACGGCGGGTGGAGGCAGCGGGCCCCCGCCTCGAACCAGAAGCTCCTGCTCTCCATGGCCCTGCTCCAGCGGGCCTCGCTGACCACTCGGATCCGGACGGAGCTGTTCGCGAAGGGCCCGAGGACGGCCGGCCTCCTTCGCGGGAACCTGTGGATCGTGGGCCACGGAGACCCGGAGGTTGGCAGGCTCACGATGGCGGCGCTCGCCCGGGCGGTCGACGAGGCCGGCATCCGGAAGGTTCGGGGACACGTGATGGGGGCGACGACGGGCTTCGAGCGTGATTGGTGGGCACCCGGCTGGCGCGACTACTTCCCCCGGGACTACATCGCGCTCCCGACGGCGCTCTCGTTCGAAGGCAACCAGGACACCCGCGGCGTGCACATCCGCGATCCCGAGCGACGCGCGGCCCGCTCACTCACGAAGCGGCTCCGGGCGCTCGGCGTTCGCGTCACGAAGGAGCCGGGGGCCGGCGCTCCGCCGAGCGGGCTCCGCCGCATCGTCACGCTCCGGTCCGATCCCTTCCAGTCATTGATCCAGACCATGAACCGCCGCTCGAGGAACTTCTACGCGGAGGTGCTCGGGAAGTGGCTCGGCCGGCTGGTGTGGGGCGGCGCCGGCTCGATCGCCAAAGGCGCCCGCGCGATCCAGCGGTTCGCAGCCGCGCGCGGGGTGAGCATCGTGGCTCACGATGCCTCCGGCCTCTCCTACGGGAACCGCATCAGCCCGCAGGACCTCGTTGCGCTGCTCTGGTTCGCCGAGTCGCGGCCCTGGGGGAACGTACTGCGTCTCGGCCTCCCGACCGGCGGCCAGGGAACCCTCCGGGGACGTCTCGTGGGGGTGAAGGTGCGAGCGAAAACCGGCACGTTGATCGACATCTCCGCGCTCTCCGGCTGGGTGTGGATGGCGCAAGAGGGCGCGTGGGGTGAGTTCTCGATCATGTCTCGCGGGATGTCGAAGTCCGAGGCCGTCGCGATCGAGGACCGCATCGTTCGGATCCTCGCGAACCGGGCATCGCTCGCGGCCCCGTAACCCTTCCCTCGGGCGTCGAAGAGGTCCATGCTCCAGATGTCGTGACCAGCTCCGATCTCGACACGCTCGTTCGAGCGACACCCTCCTCCCGAGACCGCGCGATGGACTTCCTGCGGGCGGCCTCGATCGTGGCCGTCGTCTGCGGTCACTGGTTGATCTCGATCGATCACTGGGAGGGCGGGGTGATCCGCTCGACGAGCGCGATCGGCGTCACACCGGGCCTGTGGCTCTTCACCTGGGTCTTCCAGGTCATGCCGATCTTCTTCTTCGTCGGCGGCTTCTCGAACCTCGTCGCCTACGACTCCGCGCGCCGCAAGGGTGAGTCGACCGGGACGTTCATCCGTGGCCGGCTCGAGCGGCTCCTCCGGCCCTCGATCGTGTTCTTGGCGTTGTGGGCCGTCGTGCAAGTGGTGCTCCACCTCGCCGACGTCGGCGCGGCGACGGGGCCGCGGCTGTGGGGCGACACCACGCTGCTCCGCGGGATGAAGCCGCCGGGCGCAACGATCCCCTTCGGGCCGTTGTGGTTCCTCGGCGTCTATCTGGTGGTCGTGGTGATCGCGCCGGTCACGATCCGGCTCCACCGCCGGTTCGGCCTGTGGGTGCCGCTCGCGATGGCGCTCGGAGCGGCGGTCGTGGACCTCGTCGCCTTCTCCACCGGCGACTGGGGCTGGCGCTGGCTGAACGTGGCGTTCGTCCTGCTGTTCCCGCACCAGCTGGGGCACGCCTACGCGGACGGCACGTTCGCGACGTGGCCTCGCCGGCGGTTCTGGGCGATGGTCGTGGGCGGGCTCGCCGGTCTCGTCGTGCTGACCACGCCGTGGGTGTTCCGGTTGTTCGGCGATGCTCGCTTCGACTGGTTCCCGGGCATCGGCCACTACCCGAAGAGCCTGCTCGGCACCGATGTCGAGAAGGTCTCGAACGCCTATCCCCCCACCGTGTGCTTCCTGCTGGGCGGCGTCTGGACCATCGGGGCCGTGATGTTGCTCAAGCCGAGGCTCGACCGATGGCTGCAGCGCGACCGACCCTGGCGGTTCACCATCGTCGTGAACGCGAGGATCATGACCCTGTTCCTGTGGCACATGACGGCGTTCCTCCTCGCGCTCCTCGTCCTGTGGCCGCTGGGGTTCGGACGCGAGCAGGATTCCACGGCCCGGTTCTGGCTCGAGAAGCCCCTGTGGTTCCTCGTCGCCGGTGTCATCCTGCTCGGGCTCATCGCCGTCTTCGGGCGCTTCGAGCGAGGACGGAAGCCCGCGACGGCGAGCGCCACCAGACAGGGAGAGACCCCCACGCAGGGGTAGCATCGCCCGGATGGACCTCGCCTCACTCGCCAGCGGCTCCGGCTCGCGGATCCTCCTGGTCGTGATCGACGGCCTGGGAGGCTTGGCGGACGAGGAGCATGGCACCGAGCTCGAAGAGGCCTCGACCCCCAACCTCGACCGACTCGCGTCAGAAGGCGTGACCGGTCTCCTCGAGCCGGTCGGTCCGGGGATCACACCGGGCTCCGGCCCTGGTCACCTCGCACTGTTCGGCTACGACCCACTCGAGTTCGTGCTCGGACGCGGGGCGCTCAGCGCCGCCGGTCTCGACGTCGAGCTCCATACCGGTGACGTGGCCGCCCGAGGGAACCTGTGCAGCCTGGACGCCGAGGGCAACATCGTGGACCGGCGGGCCGGGCGGATCTCCGACGAGGAGGCTCGCCGCGTGGTCGAACGGTTGTCCTCTGCGGTGCAGGGCGTCGAGTTCCACCACGAGAAGGGCCACCGAGTCCTGGTGATCTTCCGGGGGGAAGGGCTGGATCCCCGGATCGGCGACACCGACCCGCAGGCGATCGGCGTTCCGCCGTTGGACCCGCGGCCGCTCGATCCGGCCGCGGCGCCAACGGCGGAGCTCGTCGCCGCCAAGCTGGCCGAAGTGCACCAGGTGCTGGTAGGCGAGCGCGCGGCCAACGGACTGCTGCTGCGCGGGTTCGACACCCATCGGGAGCTCCCGCGGTTCGGAGACCGCACCGGTCTCCGCGCCGCGGCGGTCACGGTCTATCCGATGTATCGAGGGATCGCGCGGCTGCTGGGCTTCCAGGTCCTCGGCCCGCCGGCCGATCTCACGGATCAGATCCGCCTCCTCGAGAAGCACCGGGAGGACGCAGACTACTTCTTCGCCCACGTCAAGGACGCGGACGCGGCGGGCGAGGACGGCGATCGCGCCGCGAAGATCGCGGCGATCGAACGCGTGGACGAGGCCGTCCCGGACCTGGTCGCCGCGCTGGAGCCGGGCGTGATCGCCGTGACCGGCGATCACGCCACGCCGTCGCAGATGGCCGCGCACTCGTGGCACCCCGTCCCGGTCGTCGTGCACGCCGCCCGCTGCGGGCGCGACGACACGGACCGCTTCGGCGAGCGATGGTGCCGAGCGGGTGGTCTCGGCGTCCGCCCGTCGATGCACCTCCTGCCGATCCTGATGGCGAACGCGGGCCATCTCGCGAAGTACGGCGCCTGACGATGTGCTTCGACACCGACGCGCTGCCTCCCGACCCGGCCCGGACCGGGATGGGCACCGCCTCGGAGCGAACGATCCTGGTCGCCGGTGACGGCAACCGCTTCGCGGCTACGATCGCGCCCACCCAGGACCCAGCTTCAGCGGGGGTGGTCGTGATCCCCGACGTGCGTGGCCTCTACCGCTACTACGAGCGGCTGGCCGAGCACCTCGCCGATGCGGGTGTCCACGCGGTCGCGCTCGACCCGTACGGACGCACCGCGGGCGCGGAGCGTCGAGAGGACGACTTCGACTACTCGCCGCATCGAGCGGCGGTCCGCGACGAGGGGATCCGAGCCGACGTCCGGGCCGCGGCCGAGACGCTGCGCGAGCGCGGAGCCACCCGGGTGCTCTCGATGGGGTTCTGCTTCGGCGGACGGGCCTCCTTGATGCAGGCGTCCCAGGAGCGCATCGACGGCGTGATCGCCTTCTACGGGCCTCCGACGCAGGCGCAGGAGGGAGGGCTCTCGGCGCTCGACGAGGCGCGGTCCGGCCTCGTTCGCGCGCCGGTCCTCGGTCTCTACGGCGGGGCGGATCGCGGGATCCCGGTGGAGGACGTGGAGTCCTACGATCGGGCGCTCGAGGAGGCCGGCGTGGAGCATCGGATCGTCGTGTACCCGGACGCCCCGCACTCCTTCTTCGATCGGAAGATGTCCGAGCACGCCGAGGTCTGCCGGGACGCCTGGGCCGCGGTCCTGGGCTTCATCGACAGCGTGCAACGCTGAGCCGGCAGCCTTGCGGCACAGGGCCGAAGCGCCGACGCGGAGAGCAAGCGTTGACTTGCACGCGCTTCCGCCCCGCGAGTAGCCTCCGGGGAACTTTCCGCTCGAACGAGAGGGGTGTGGGCTCGTGGACATCGACCGGATCATCAGCAGCCAGCAGATCAGCAGACGCAACCTGCTGAAGCGCGGCGGGCTCCTCGCGGGGGCCGCGATCGGCATGCCGGCGATCCTCGCCGCGTGTGCCCCCGACGCGCCCACGCCCCCCGCCGCCAGTACCGAGCCCACGGCGATCGACACGTCGAACATCGCCGGCTCGAAGATCAAGGTCGGGACCTACGGAGGATTCTTCGAGGAGAACTTCGCAAGATGTACCCGGCCTTCACCGAGAAGTCCGATGTCGAGGTTGAATCCGTCGCGCAGCCGACCTCGGAGGTATGGGTCGTGCTGCCTCAGCAGACCATCTCGGCCGGCGGGGCCACCTCCCGCCGACGTCTCGATGCTCTCGGGCGTCGGCCTGCAGCGAGCGATCAACGGGGACATCCTCGCGAAGTACGCGACCTCGGACATCCCGACGTCGAAGAACCTCGAGGACGGCTACGTGCGGACCGACGACGACGGCAACGTCACGGGGGTCGGCGGTCTCTCCTGGTACATCACGCTCGTCTCCAACACCGACCGGGTGAAGGACAGTCCCGGACACGTGGTCGGCCTTCTGGGACCCGCAGTGGAAGAACGAGCTGGCGTTGCTCCGGAACGCTGCCAACTCCTTCTTGCTCGAGATCACCGCCGAGACACTACTTCGGCGGCTACGACATCCTCGAGACCCAGGAGGGCGTGCTCGAGGTGATGCACAACTCCAGGAGGTCAAGCCGAACGTGAAGCTCTGGTTCCGCGACGAGGGGCAGGGACAGCCCGCGTACAACGAAGGGGAAGTGTCGCTCGGGCAGTTCTACCACGACATCACGCTGTTCGCGGCCTCGGAGGCCGGGGGCGGCGCCCCGCTCCGGAGCGTGTTCCCGAACGAGGGAGCGATCCTCGACTCCGGCTTCTGGTCGATCTCGAAGACGACCGAGAACCTCGGGGCCTCCGTGGTCTTCATCGACTACATGTGCCGACCCGAAGTGCAGGCAGGAGCTCGCCCTGACGCTCGGCACGATCCCCTCGACGAAGCGGGAGACGCTCACGATGACCGACGAGGAGTACGAGGCCGTCGCCGGTCCGGGACCCGAGGCAGCGCTGCGACCCAAGTACGAGATCTACGACGAGTGGGAGGACTGGATCGACCAGAACTGGACCGAGCTGATCCTCACGTACGGATCGCGGCGGGGATGACCTGATGAGTCCGTCCTCGGTCGATGTTCGCGGCGGCCTGAGGCTCGAGGGCCTGGTCAAGCGGTTCGACGACGTCACCGCGGTCGCGGGTGTCGATCTCGAGCTCCCGCCGGGCAAGCTGATCTCGTTCCTCGGGCCATCGGGATGCGGGAAGACCACGATGCTCCGGATGATCGCCGGACTGGAGCATCCGAGCGAAGGCCGCATCTTCCTCGACGACGAGGACATCACGGGGCGCCCGGCGTACACGCGCGACATCGGCATGGTCTTCCAGAGTCTCGCGCTCTTCCCGCATCTGAACGTCGCCGGCAACGTCGGGTACGGCCTGCGGATCCGGGGGCGGAGAAGGAGCGCATCTCTTCGCGCGTGGACGAGCTTCTTGCAGCTCGTCTCGCTCGAGGGGATGGGCGACCGGCGCATCCAGCAGCTCTCCGGGGGGCAGCGCCAGCGCGTGGCGACCGCCCGCGCGCTGGCGCTGGAACCGCGACTCTTCCTGCTGGATGAGCCGCTCTCCGCGCTGGATGCGAACCTGCGCGAACAGCTCCAGGTCGAGCTCCGGCTGCTCCAGCAGCAGCTGGGGATCACGACGATCATCGTCACGCACGACCAGCGCGAGGCGATGACGATGTCAGACCTCGTCGTGGTGATGAACGACGGGCCGCATCGAGCAGGTCGGCGCGCCGCTCGAGGTCTACCGGCAGCCTGGCTCTCCGTTCGTCGCCGGCTTCATCGGCCGCACGAACCTGCTCCGGGGCGAGGCGGCCGGCGACGGCTCGATCGCCGTCGCCGGCCACCCGTTCGACCTCGCGGGCGAGGCGGACCACTGCGGGCGAGGTGACGATCTCGGTACGGCCGGAAGCGGCGCAACTGGTCGTGGATGGGGTGCCGGAACGGAATGCGCTGCCCGGGCACGGTCGTGTTCGTTCGGGACCTGGGCGAGCTCTTCGAGTGCTTCGTCGATTGCGGGCGTGGAGGAGCACGTCATCGTCGCGGGATCGCCTCGAGATTGGGTGCCGGTGCAACAGGGCGCGAAGGTGGCGGTCCGGTTCCCTGCCGAGGCCTGCGTCGTCGTGGTGCGTGAGCGAGCGCGAGAAACCCTCGGCCAGGACACTACGCGTCCTCGCGTTCCCGGTGGGGATGCTCGTCATCTTCTTCCTGATCCCGTTCGGGATCATGGTGGCGACGAGCTTCTACCAGCGGATCGAGGGCGCCTTCTACGAGCCGGCGTTCGAGCTTGAACGAGCTGGCAGCGCCTCTTCCAGCCGGCTGTTCCTCGAGCGAGCCGTGTTCTCGATCGGGATCTGCCTCCTCGCCGGCTTCGTGTGCATCACGGTCGCGTTCCCCTTCACCTACTTCCTGACGCGGATGCGACGACGTCCGCCAGGTCGCGCTGCTGATCGTCGTGCTTTCCGCACTCAGCCTCTCCGAGGTGATCGTCGCGTTCTCGTGGTACATCCTGCTCGGGCGCGCGTCCGGTGTCTCGAACATCCTCGTCTGGCTGGGCGTGATGAAAGAGGCCGCGGCCTACCAGCCCGGCTTCGAGCGCCGTCCTGCTCAGGTCTCAGCTACATCGCCTTCCCCTACTGCGTCCTCACGCTCTATCCCCAGCTCACTCGGCTGGACCCCGAGATCACGGAGGCAGCGCAGACGCTCGGGCGCCTCACCGTGGCGGACGTTCTGGACGGTCGTCGTGCCGATCGCGCGGCCGATCGTCGTGGCCGGCTTCCTCCTCGTGTTCGTCTTCACGCTGGGGAGCTATCTGATCGCCGATTTCCTCGGACGCCCCGAGCACTGGACGCTCTCGGTCTTCATCGCGAGGCAGGCGTCCGTCGAATGCGAACGTGCCGTTCGCGGCGGCGATGGCGATCTTCCTCACGGTGTTGTCGCTCGCCGTGGTCGCGCTGGTGGGCTTCATCGAGTCCCGGACGAGGACCTCATCTAGATGCGTGCCTGGCGCTGGACCGATCACAACGCCTTCGTCGTCGCTGTTCCTGCTCGCACCACTTCTCGTCGTCGCCGTCGGATCCGTGCAACGAGAACCGCTACCTGAACTTCCCGCCCGAGGGATTCTCGCTCGCGTGGTACAGGCAGCTCTTCACGGACTCCGGCTGGCGAAGCGCTCGATCCGGCGCAGCCTGAAGATCGCCGCGACGAGCGCCGCCCTCGCTGTGCTGATCGCCACACCCCTCGCGTACGTCCTCCGCAGCGTACCGGATCCGCCTCGCGCCGTTGCTCTACACGCTCGGCATCCTTCCCTTCATGCTGCCGCCGATCATCAGCGCGCTGGGATGCAGGTCTTCTGGATCTCAACCGGCCACGTCGGCAAGATCGAGAACGTGATCATCGCGCACGCGATCTTCTTCTCGACGCTGCCGCTGGTGACGATCTCCCTCGCGATGGAGACGATGGACCAAGCGCTGCCGGAAGCAGCGACGGACGCTGGGCGCCGACCAACGCACGACGTTCCGCACCATCACCCTGCCGCTGCTGATCCCGTCGATGATCACGGGCTACGCGGCGGCGTTCGTCCTGAGCCTGAACGAATACATCATCTCCTTCCTCGTGGCGGGGTTCGCGGTCGAGACGCTGCCGATGAAGATCGTCAATGGGCTCCGCTACGGCTTCACGCCGACGATCGCGGCGGTCGCGGTCGTGTTCATCCTGATCGCCGCGACCACGTTCACCCTCTTCGCGATCTTCGGGAACCTCATGAAGTTCCTGGGCGCCGATCCGGCGATCCTCGAGAAGAATCGCTAGGCCTTCTTCGCGAACAGCGCCAGCAGCTCGTAGGCGACATGGGACGCGGCCACGGTCGTCACCTCCGCGTGGTCGTACGGCGGCGCGACCTCGACGATGTCCGCCCCCACGAGGTTCACACCGGCAAGGCCGCGGAGGATCCCGAGGATCTCGCGGCTCGTGAGGCCGCCCGCCTCCGGTGTCCCGGTCCCCGGAGCGAACGCGGGGTCGAGCACGTCGATGTCGATCGATACGTAGACCGGCGCGTCGCCGAGCCGTTGGCGGATCCTGTCCGCGACCGCCTGACGGCCCTCGTCGAGGACGTCCATCGCCGTCACGATCTCGAACCCGAACCGAGCGTCGTCCACCAGGTCTTCGGCTGAGAAGAGCGGCCCTCGGATCCCGACATGCGTGGCCCGGTCCTCGAGCAGGAGGCCTTCTTCCCAGGCACGCCGGAACGGGGTCCCGTGCGTGTAGGCCGCGCCGAAGTACGTGTCCCACGTGTCGAGGTGCGCGTCGAAGTGCAGCAACGCGACGCGACCGTGTCGACGGTGCATCGCCCGGAGCAGCGGCAGGGCGACCGTGTGGTCACCGCCGATCGACAGGAGATGGGTCGCCCCGCTCAGCGCCTCGTCGGCACCGGCCTCGATCTGCGCGATCGCCTCCTGGATGTCGAACGGGTTGCACGCGACGTCCCCGGCATCGGCCACCTGCTGCACCGCGAACGGCTGCACGTCGAGCGCGGGATGGTAGGCACGGAGGAGCCGGGACCCCGCTCGGACGCCCTGGGGCCCGAAGCGGGCCCCGGGGCGGTAGGTCACGCCGCTGTCGAAGGGGATGCCGAGGACGGCGACGTCGCAGACGTCGACGTCCTCGCGGCGAGGGAGTCGTGCGAAGGTCGCGGGCCCCGCGTAGCGAGGGACCACGAGCGGGTCGAGCGGCCCCACCGGTGAGGGACGCTCGCCGGGCGGTCGCTCGGCGTTCGGATCGTCGGCCATCGCGGGCAGATGCTATCGGCCGAGGGGTCCGCCGCGGTCGGCTCCCGGAACGAGCGAGGGCGGCGGCGCCGTTCGGCGCCGCCGCCCTCGTGGCGATGGTGCAAGGACGTCAGTCGTTCTCGCCGTGCCCTGAGTCGTCGTCGACGCTGCCCGGACCGCTGTTCTCGCTCGGACCGGAGTTGTCGTCGTTGTCGTCTTCGACCTCGTCGCCGTGGTCGTCGTTGTGTTCACCGTCGTCGCCGTCGTTGTCGTCTTCGACCCCGTCGGCGTCGCCGGGACCCTGGTCCGCCGTGCCATCGTCGTCGGTGGAGGCGTTTCCACCGACGACCGGGACGTCGCCGGGACCCTGGTCGGGCGTGCCGTCATCGTTCGCCGTCCCCGGCGAGACGCTTTGACTCGGCGAGTCGCTCGCCGACGAACTCGACACGGCCGCGCTGGGCGTCGGGGAGTTCCCCGCGAAGGCGATGGTGCCTCCGAGGACGAGTCCACCGACCACGAGCAACGCGAGCGCCACCATCAGTTTCCGCACGATCTCGGTCATCCTGCTCCTCCTGTCCCTCTCGGCGACCTCGTTCGAGATCGCCTGTTCCGTGGGGACCACGCTAGAAGCCAGCCGGTTACGGACCAGACAGGAGGAGGTAAAGGAAGCGGTAAAGCTCAGTCGTCGTCGTGGGAGTCGCCCGATCCGGATCCGGAGCTGCCCGAACCGGAGTCGGAGCTCCCCGATCCGGAAGATCCCGAACCGGAATTGTCATCCGAGCCGGACGGGTCGTCCGAGCCGGAGGCACCCCCGTGGTCGTCAACCGACGGGGATGGCGTGGACGAACGGTGGTCCTCACCCTTCGAGGTGCTCGGAGTAGGGGATCTCGAGTCGGATGGAAGAACGGTCGGCTGGACCACGCTCCCCACGTCGTCACCGGCGAGCGCGAGCGCACCCACGGTGAGCGCGACGGCGGCGGCGAGCCCACCGATACCCAGCACGACCAAACCGATGACTTTCTTCACACATCGAGCGTAGGCGTCGCCGCGTTAAGCCCGGGCTAAGCCTTCAGGAAGTGGGCCTCATGTCCGCCCCGCGGGCGGCCGCGGTCCGGAATCCGACGTCGACGCGGGTCCCCTCGGCTCCGGCGTGGACCTCGATGCCTCCACCCCACCGCTCGGCGAGCTCCCGGGCGATCGCGAGCCCGAGCCCAGACCCACCCGCGGGAGCACCACGGCCACGGAAGAAGCGCTCGGTCACCCTCGCCTGCTCATCCAAGGGGATCCCAGGGCCGTGGTCCTTGACGGACACAGTGGCTCGCTCTCCGTTCGCGGTCGCCGTGACCTCGACTCGCCCGGGGCCGTGCATGAGCGCGTTGTCGATCAACACGTCGAGGATCTGGTCGAGGTCGTCGGGATCGGCGATGGCGGACACGGTCGCGCCGTTCGCTCCTTCGTGGATCAACGATGACGAGGCCCGCGCCGCTCGCTCCGCCCAACGCTGGACGGCTCGTCCGGCGGCGTCGGCCAGGTCGGCTTGCGGCACGCGGCCCTCCTCGATCTGACCCGCCATCGTGAGGAGCCGTTCGATGATCTGCGCCAAGCGGTCGACCTCCTTGTCCGCGGCGAGCAGCTGCTCCCGGACCGCGTCGTCCGACGTCTCGGCGATCACAGCTTCCAGGCGGAGCTTCATCCCCGTGAGCGGGGTGCGGAGCTGGTGCGAGGCGTTGGCCACGAATTCGCGCTGAGCTCGAACCGTCCGCTCGAATCGACCCGCCATCTCGTCGAAGGATCCCGCCAGCTCTTCGAGCTCCGTCCCCCCTTCCATCGTCCCCGCCCGAGTGGAGAGATCGCCGGCGCCGAGACGCTGCGCGGCCGCTGCCAACCGGGACAGCGGCCGAGCGAGCGACCGGGCGAGCGCCACCGCGATCACAAGTCCCGCGAGCAGACCACTGAGCGCGACGGCGACGATCGCCGCAGTGGCCCGTCCGACGTTCTGTTGAACGGTGTCGACTCCACGAGAGATCCGCACGACGCCGACGAGCTCCCCTTCGTCGATGATGGGGGCTGCTGCCACCGCGATGTCCCCTCCCTCGTCCTCGCTCCTCCGAACCTCTGCACTCGCCTGCGAGGCGAGCGCGCGCTCGACCTCGGGGCGGCCGAGCGTGGCGAAGTCGGTCCCGAGATCCTCACCGTCCGAGTCGGCAAGCACGATGCCGTTCGCGTCAAGGATCACCACCCGGCCACCCACGTCGGCCGCGTATCGCCTCATGTCGCGTCTAAGTGCGCGACGATCCCGCGGTTCATCCCCCAGCCGAGCCTGGTTCAGCACCGCGGCGATCGTTTGAGCGTTCGTGAGCGTCAAGGCCTCGAGCTCGGAACGAGCGCGGTCGCGCATCACGATCGTCAGCGGAACCGTGAGCGCCACGATCACCACGAGCAAGACGTAGGCGAACGACACGACGAGGCGTGTGCGGACCTTCATCAGGATCCCGGGGCTGCGAAACGGAACCCCACGCCGCGGACCGTCGTGATGTAGGTCGGTGAGGACGGCTCATCCTCGATCTTCTTGCGCAACCAGGAGATGTGGACGTCGAGGGTCTTCGTCGGCCCGAACCAGTGCGGATCCCACACCTCGTCCATGATCTCCTCGCGCCCGACGACCTCGCCGGCACGGGACATCAGGAACTTCAGGAGGTCGAACTCCTTGGCGGCCAGCTCGATCGACTCGCCGTCCTTCGTGACGGCACGTGACGACGGATCGAGGGTGATGGCTCCGACCGTGATCGGGGCGCGGCGCGCGCTCGGCGCGCGGCCGCGCCGCTGGATCGCGCGGATCCGAGCCACGAGCTCGCCGGCCGAGAACGGCTTCACGATGTAGTCGTCGGCTCCGAGCTCGAGGCCGACGATCCGATCGACCTCTTCGCCGCGGGCGGTGAGCATGACGATCGGCACGTCGGAGCGCGTGCGCAGCTCACGACAGAGATCGCGGCCGTCCCCGTCGGGAAGCATCACGTCCAACAACACGACGTCGGGCTCGTCGCGGCCGAACGCCTCGCGCGCGGCGACGAGCGTGCCCGCGACCTCCGGGATGAACCCCTCGCGCGCCAGGTGGGCGGCGAGGGGTTCGGAGATCGAAGGCTCATCCTCCACGACCAGCACTCGCGGCTTCATCCGGTCGATGCTAGCGGGCGGCTCGGTGTCGCCCCGGGGAACGTGGCGGCGGGCTCGGGGCCGATCGGATCGTCGGCCTCGAGCCCGCCGTCTTCTCGATCGGCTCGCGTCAGGCGGTCCACACGGCCTTGCCGCCGCAGATCTCTCCGGTCCGGAGGTTCACGGCACGGCCTCGGAAGAGGTCGTCACCGACCCGGTTCCGCTGCAGGAGCCGCACGGTGAAGGAACCACTCGGCGCCTTGGTCCTCCGCGTGCCCGCGAACACGAGGTCCCGGTCGTGGCGGACACGAACGCGCCAGACGTCCCCAGCACGGTTCTGATCGACCTCGTACTCGACCTCGATCCGGCCGTTGTCCTCGCTGAGCTTGAGTTTCCAGTCGCTGCGCCCGCTGCACGCGCCCCGACGGATCACGTCGCCGTCCTTCGCCAGGACCGGCAGTGCCGTCCCACCGATCAACATCGCTCCCAGAACCACCGCGGCCACCATCGCTCTCGATCGCATCGCTGCCTCCTCATCACGGGGCGCCCGGTGGCACCCTCAGTGATTCGAACGATGCGGGAGAGCCGATGAAGGGGGGCGAAAGACCCGGTCAAGGTTGGGATAAATGCGCCGACCCGACCGGGAGATTCAGAAGAGAGGGGATCGGGGGGAAAGGAAAGGCCCCGATCGGAGAGTTCCGGACGAACCAACCTTGCGGCCGGTCCGGGACCTCGGGGTCTCGGCTAGCGTCCCTTGCCTGCTCCCCGTCCCCGGTCTCTCTCCGATCAGGGCACAGCCAACGTACGACAGGGGCGACGGAGCGGTCAAGCCGAAGGGGGTGGTCTTGTCACACTTTCGCCGAGATCCGTTCCCGGCAGGCCACAACACAGCTCGGCCCGCTAGCGTCGTGAAGATGACCCGACGACTTCCAAGGAGAAGCGGGAGCCTCGTGAGCGCACGAGCGACCATCGCACTGCTCCTCCTCGTGGTCGCCTGCACCGCGTCGTCTCCGAAGGAACGCCCGAGCCCCACGCTGGGAACCGAGTCACCGTCGGCCTCCGCGGCGAGGCCCAGCCCCTCGTCGACGCCGGAGGACCCGGCGGGTCCCGCAGCGAACTTCCTCCGCCTGACCCCACCTCCCGGCGGCTCGTTCCTCGTTCGCGGCCGATACCCGTTCGTCCCGACACGCTGCCGGGGCGCCGAACGACCGACGCTCACGGGCCGCTTCCCGGGCACGCTGCTCGTGAAGCGGTCCGACGACGGCACCGTGGCCATCACGGTGGCGCTGCCGTTCGACCGATACCTCGAAGGGATCGCGGAGGTTCCGCCCTCGTGGCCGAACGCCGCCCTGGAGGCCCAGGCGATCGCCGCTCGGAGCTACGCGCTCGCCACGACGGGCTGGAGCGGAGATGAAGGGGAGAGCCTCGACCAGCCGATCTGCGCCACCACCTCCTGCCAGGTGTACCGCGGGATCCCGGTCCCACCCGACCCTGTCCACCGGCGATGGGTGCGAGCGGTGCGCCGGACCGATGGGAAGGTCCTCCTGCAGGACGGGCGCATCGCCACGACGGTGTACTTCTCGACCTCCAACGGCCGCACATACACGAACGAGGAGATCTTCGGGAGCGGGCCACTCCCGTACCTGCGGTCCGTCGCGGAGCGCGACGATGGCGCATCGCCGACGTCGCGCTGGCGGGTTCGCCTCCCGTTCCCTCACCTCGCGCAGTTCCTCCGTGCAGCGAGCCTGTGGCCGCGCGGACGATCGATCTCCGACGTCCGTGCGAGCGGCACCTCCCTGACCGTTCGCGGTGGGGGTGCGATGCGGTCGATCGACACCGGTGACCTCCGCGACGCCGTGAACACGTGGGCGCCGTGCCTGCACCCAGGTCGGTACCCGCCTGAGAGCCCCAAGGGCACCCTGCCTCTCACCATCCCGTCCCGGTGGCTCCACCTCAGCCCCACTGAGAACGCCCTGGTGGTGGCGGGTCGTGGTTGGGGTCACGGCGTGGGCATGGTGCAGTGGGGGGCATATGGGAAGGCGCGGAGGGGTCTGTCGGCCTCCGACATCCTGGCGTACTACTACGGGGGCCTCCGGCCCGAGGACCATCCGGAGCCGGGCCTGATCCGCGTCCAGGTCGCGAGCGGTCTCACGGTGCTCCGCGTCGTGCCGTCGGGTCCGGGCGCGAAGACGGGGGGCCGTCCCCTCGACACCGGCGCCCTGCGGATCTCAGGCGGCGAGCGCCTCGAGGTGTCGAACTAGAGTCGTCCGACTACCGGCCGACGTGCAAACGGACCACGGATCCGGTCGTGAACGATCTGATCTGGACGAGATCGCAGAGCTGGTTGGCGAGCCACAGTCCGAAACCGGACCCATGATCCACCGACGGCTTCCCCCGACCGGCGAGGGGATCGTCGATGCGCCCGGTGTCGCTGACCTCACAGATCAGCGACGAGCCCTCCTCCCACGTTCGGAAGACACCGGATCCTCCTCCATGGCGCACGCTGTTGGTCGCGACCTCATTCACGATCAGGACGAGGTCTCCCGTCCGCGTCGCATCGAGTCCGAAGGCGGCGGCGGCCTCCCCTACCCGAAGACGGAGCGTCGACAGGCTCTCCGCGTCGTCACCGAAGGCGCACACGTCGCAGCGTTCCGCTGGGTTCGGGAAGCGGCTCGTCGAACGGCCGTGCCACCGCTTCGAGACCCCGATACGTCTCGCTCTCGCTCCGCCGGTCCCCATCCACGAGGTGGGGGTGGTTCCGTTTCGCCTCCTCGAGCACCGACGGTGCGAGCGACTCCGTGTCGTACGGACAGGCCAGCCACCATGCCGGTGCGTCGGCGAAGGCCAGGTTGAGGAGCGCTTCGTGGCGCTCACATTCGACGAGCTCGCTGGCGCTCCGAGTGGCCCAGATCGGTTCTCCGATGCCACGGAAGCGCCGACCCGATGAGGCTTGCTCCGCGACGAACTCACGCCACGCGGGGATGATCCGAGCGGGATTCTGCCCCACGTGCGCCATGTCGGCGAAGCGGACCCCGTCGGGATCGCCCCCGAGCCTCTCGCGGAGTTGGTCGATCTTCTCGGCGCCGACGACGACCAGGATCGGCTCGCGGCGAACCACCGAATCCTCGATGAAAGCGGAGATGCGGTCGACGAACTCGGCGGTCCCTGCGTAGAACAACGCCTCGTGCCGGAAATCGGCAGCTCGTGCGGCCTCTCGCGCGCCCGTACGCATGCATCCTCCACGAAGTGCCGCGACGACCGCGACCCATAAAGCGGACCTTACCCAGCCTGCTCCGAAATCCACCTCTTTCGCCGCATCGATCCTGCCTTTCCAACGTCCTTTCCTGCTGCTGTGAGCACAGGAGGACGGATCCGGGCTCGCATGCGGGGCGATACTTCTGGGTAAGGCCAGGGCCGGACGCCGATCGAGGCTTCCGGGAGGGAGAGATCCACATGACGATCGGAGAGGTGTTCGGATTCCTGTTGATCGGATGCATCGTGGGGCCGCTGGCACGGTTCATCGTGCCGGGCGACGACCCGATGCCGATCTGGATGACGATCGTGTTGGGCGCCGTCGGCGCGTTCCTCGGCGGCTGGCTGCTGGCCGAGGTGATCACGCCCGACAACAAGGGCGTCCCATGGATCGCGGCGATCCTCGCCGGCGCAGCCCTCGTGGTACTCGTGCGACTCGTGCGGCGAGGCACCACCACCGGCTCGACGCATCACCAGCTGTCGTAACGACCATGGGAGAACTTCGGCGGATCGGCGACCGGATCGAGGTGGCGGTGCAAGAGGTCGAGGACTTCTTGGACTCCCCCGCCGGGCGCCGATTCCGCCGCTTCCTTGCCGGCGCGGCGATCGTCGGCGCGCCGATGCTGTTCCGGCTCCCGGTGCTGAAGCGCTACCCCCTTCTTCGCGCACTCGAGCTCGCGGGCGGTGCTGCCCTCCTCGTGAAGTTCGCCGAGGCGCTTCGCGACTGGGAGCCCACCGCGCGACGTGGGGTGGTCCTCGATGTGCCCGGGACCTCCGGCTAGATACTGATCGGCCTCGGCGTTGCCAAGTGCTTGCCCGGATCGGACTCAGACCTCGGTCTCGGTGTGCTCGTGGTACTCGTAGGCAGACATCGCCTTCCCGGATGTCGACTTCCACTCCCGTTCCTGTTCCGGGAGCTTGCCGAGCACCTTCGCCATCGCTCGCACATGCTCGGCGACGGAGCCGCAGCATGAGCCGATGTACCGGACCCCGGCCTCCCTCGCTCGGCCGGCGAAGGCCGCCATCTCCCCGCGAGCGAGGGTCTTCGGTGTCAAGGCGAACGGGAACGTGTCTCCCGAGGTGAAGTCGGGCTCGTCGTTCGAGGTCGCGTACGCCACGGGTTGCGCCGCGACCGGCACGGCGCCGGCGAGCGCCTCGACCATCTCCTGAGCGATCGGCAGCTGCTGCGCCGGCCCGTTGAGGCAGTTCACGCCGACGACGTCCGCCCCGGCGTCGGCGAGCTTCTTGGCGGCCGCTCCCGGCCCATCGCCTTCGTAGGTCTTCGCGGGAAGCACCTCGAACGACATCGTGACCATCACCGGCAGGCCGGTCGCCTTGGCGCGTTCGACGAACAGCAGCGCCTCTCCCAGGTACGAGAACGTCTCTCCGATCCAGAAGTCCGGTGGCCCCGCATCGAGCTGCCCCTGGAGTTGCTTGTCGAAGAGCTCCCTGACGTGATCGGGACTGGCGTCGTCGGCGGGGTCGTACGCCCACGTGAGGGAGAGGTTCCCCGCGACCAGTGCATCGCCCTCGGACGCCACCTCGCGCGCGATCCGGACCGCGTTCCGGTTGATGTCGTCGACCATTCCCTCCATCCCGACCGTGGCGAGCTTGTCGTCGCTCGCATAGAAGGTCATCGTCTGGAGGACCTCGGCACCGGCGCGGAGGAACTCGCGATGGAGCTGCACGAGGGCTTCAGGGTGCTCGACGACCACCTCGGGCGTGAACGGCCCGGCCTGGACGTAGCCACGCTTCTCCAGCTCCAGCAGGTACCCGCCGTCGCCGAGGACCGGGCCTTCGGCGAGGCGCTCCAAGATCCCCATCGGCATGCGATCGAACCTCCCTCGCGGTACGCGGTGCCAGAGTCTAGGACCGCGCGCTCAGCACAAGGAACGAGTCGACTCGACCCCCGGTCACGCCACCAGCGACGTTCGCGCGAAGCTCGACGCCGCTCGGATCGACACGTCGCGGCTCGGGACCGCCGCCTCGACCGCACGCCCGAACACCGCGGAGACGGTTCTCACCGCGACCGCGGTCACCGTGCATGACGGGGCATCGCCCGCCGGTGCGCACGCACCGGTCCAGCCGATCAAGTGCGCATCCGGCGCGGGGGTTGCCGTGAGCGTGATCTCATCGTCGGGATTCGCGAGGCGGAAGCAGCGCACGTGTGATCCTCCACAGGAGATGCGATCGCCGCTGATCGTGCCGCCTTCCGCGGGATCCACCCGGAGCGCCGCGATGGTGCCTCGTGTGAGGGGCGCCGTCAGCCAGTCTCGATCGACGTCGCCCCGGATACCGGCGATCTTGCCGGCGGCCGACCACTGCCAAGCCGTGTAGCCCCTGCCCCCCCAGCGCCGCCCGGGGACGTCGGGAGCACCGACGTACCAGTGTGCGATCCACAGTGGATGACCACGCCGCGCGAACCATGAGGTGTTCCGCATGGAGCCGCGCCAGAAATGGCTGCCCGAATAGATCATGGCCCGAACGCCCGTCCGGGCGTGGACACGCTCGAGCCACGCGCGGGCCCACATCCGGAGTTGCCTGGGAGACAGCCCGCCGGTCTCCTCGACGTCCAGCACCGGCGTGATGTCGCCCGCCGTTACCCGTGCGACGCGAAGGAAGTGATCGGCCTCAGCACGAGCGTCCCGGCGCCCGGAACCGGGCCTCGCGAAGTGGTATGCCCCCACGACGAGACCGTTCCGGTTCGCGCCTGCCAGGTTCCTCGCGTACCGCCCGTCGCGGTAACGGTTCCCCATCGTCGCGCGGATGATCACGAAGCGAACGTGCGTGGACGCGACGCTCGGCCAGTCGATCCTTCCCTGGTACTTGGAGACATCGATGCCGGGCACCTTGGGGCCGGCGAGAGCCGGCACTGCTCCGGCGGTTGTGACGATCACGATCGTGGACAGGGCAACGACGGAGACGGCATGCCTCCACCATCGAACGCCCCACCCCACGGATACCCACCCCTTCGATCACACCGCACCGACCTCGTCGTGGCGCGCACGGTACCCTCCGCACCCGACGCTCTCATGGAGGTTGTCGGCCGAAGAGGCGGGACACTTGAAGCCATCGGCTCGAAACGACCAGGGTCGCAGGGATCCCTCGCCGTGGACGACGGAAAGAACTTTTTCCGGAGGTCGCCGTCTACGTCTCGACCGGAGGTTCCGGGGTCTGCTGGGGGGCTGGGCAGCCGCGACACCTCGTCGCAGCAGGCCCGGAAAGTGAGAAACCGCCGGAACCCGAGGGCTCCAGCGGTCTCTCAATCCGAACCATACGCCCGCGCGTCGACGGCTGTCAAATCGGGTCTGGCGTTCGGCCGGTTCGGACGCGCCGACCGCTACCCGGCTCGCAGCTCGGCCCCCCAGGCGACGACCTCCTCGACCGTCCGATAGTTCAAGATCCGCTCCCTCGGGATCCCCGCCAGCGAGGCCGTCGCCAGGCCGAACGGCAGGAACTCGAGCTCGAGCGCACTGTGGGCGTCGCTGCCGATCGAGAACCACGGGACGTCCTCCGCCATCGCGACGCGCGCGAGCTCCACGCTCAGGTCCTGACGAGCCGGGGTCGCGTCGAGCTCGACGGCCTTGCCCTGATCCCTCGCCTCCGCGAAGACCCTGGGCCAATCGGCTCGGAGGCCGGAGCGGCGTCCGTACATCCTCGCCTGCGGGTGGGCGAGGACGTGCACGGACGGGTCCCGCAAGGCGGCCAGATAGCGTTCCGTTTGATCGTCGCGGATCCGCAGCTTCGAATGGAAGGCACCGAGCACGATGTCCAGGGACGCGAGCGTCTCCGGCTCCATGTCGGCTGTCCCGTCCGGGAAGACATCCATCTCGATCGAGCGAAGGACGCGGAACGGCTCGCCCGACGCGCGCAGCTCCGCGTTCAGCTGGTCGATCCGGACGCCCTGCCCCGCGAGCCGCTCCTCATCCATGCCGTTCGCGATCTTGAGGCTCTTCGAGTGGTCGGTGATCGCCATGAAGGGACGACCGAGAGCGCGAGCCAGCGCGACCATCTCCGCGAGCGGGAGCCCGCCGTCGCTGTCCGTCGTATGCACCTGGAGATCCGCGTGAGGGGTTCGTTCCCAGTCCGGTTCGGCATCCAGCACCCGGCGGACCTCGGCGAAGGTGAGGAATCCGCGCCGGGTCTCGTCCGGTTCGGGGACGTCCGGCGGTGCGTCGATCCAGGCGTGGATCCTCGCGGCGACCCAGGGGCCGACCGAGCGGAGCTCGGTGAGCGAGCGGCCCGCGACCGCGAGGTCGCGGGCCTCCTCGCTCCAGAAGCGGGCGGCGCGAGAGGCTTGGTGAAGGGCGCGCCGGCGATGAGTGGTCTCCTCATCGCCGGCCCGCCACAGGAGCTCCGCGAGGTCGCCGTTGGACAGGCTCACGCAGCCGGCGCGTCCTCGCGCTGCCGTTCGTAGCGAACGCCGTACCAGACCTCGTCCCCTTCGCGATGCTCGAAGCGTTCGATCAGGCGCATCCCGACCTTCTCCGCGACGCGGATCGAGGGGGTGTTGTCGGCATCGGCGTAGGCCCGGACCACCTCGGCGTCGAGCGTGTGCAGGGCGTAGTCGACCAGCGCCTGGACCGCCTCCGTGGCGTAACCGCGCCCCTGGACGTCGGGCGAGATCGTGTAGCCCACCTTGATGACGCCCGGCTCTCCCTCCGCAGGACTGATGCCCACATCTCCGACGAGCCGGCCGCCGTCGCGCTCCTCCACCGAGAACTGCACCCATCCACCCGGCTCCCCCGGTGCCCGGTCGGCCATCTCCTCGATGTCCGCCCGGACTCCGTCCGGATCGGTCCGCTCCCATCCCTGCGTCCGGTAGACCTCCGGGTCGCTGCGGTAGGAGGAGATCGTGTCGGCGTCATCCGGGACGGACCGACGGAGCCGAAGACGATCGGTGAGCAACGGCTCGAAGTCGGGATCCACACGCATCGGTGGAAGCGTACCGAGTAGCCTGCGGCACGCCGTCCACGTGCGACGCCTCCCCGCGGAGGCGAAGCCGAAAGAGCCGAGCCAAAGAACGAGAAGGGACACGTCATGGAGCCATGGTCGTTCGAGCCGAAAGGTCGATTCGAGGAGCACACGCTGCAGAGTCGGGCCCTGCAGGGGAACCCACTTGGCGATCCGCACGAGCGCCCGCTCTGGGTGTACCTGCCACCCGGCTACGACGGCGACCCGAACGAGCGCTACCCGTCCGTGTACGCGATCCAGGGGCTCACCGGCCAGCTCGACATGTGGCGGAACCGGTCGCCGTTCCGGCGCAACTTCCCGGAGCTCGCGGACGATCTGTTCGCGCGGGGTGATGCACCGCCGGTCATCGTGGTCTGGGTCGACTGCTGGACGTCGCTCGGCGGCAGTCAGTTCGTCGACTCCCCCGGCACCGGGAACTACCTGACGTACCTGTGCGACGAGGTCGTGCCGTTCGTGGACGAGCGGTATCGCACGATCGCGGACCGAGACCACCGTGGGATCGGGGGGAAATCCAGCGGCGGGTACGGCGCGATGGTGGTGCCGATGCTCCGGCCCGACCTGTGGGGCGGTCTCGCCACCCACGCGGGCGACGCGCTCTTCGAGATGTGTTACCTGCCGGAGTTCCGCGAGTCGGTGCGCGTCCTCCGAGACGAGTACGAGGGGTCCTTCGACACGTTCTGGAAGGACTTCCGGAGCCGTCCGGCGTTCTCGAAGGAGAGCGACGGGCACCTGCTGAACGACTGGTGCATGGCGGCGTGCTACTCGACCGACCCGGACGGGACGGTCCACCTGCCTTTCGACACGGTCACCGGCGAGCTGATCCCCGACGTATGGGAACGATGGCTCCAGCTCGATCCCGTGCGGATGGTTCCGAACCACGCCGAGACGCTGCGGTCGATGCGCGCGATCTACATCGACGCCGGCAAGAAGGACGAGTTCTTCCTCGACCTGGGCGCCGAGGCGTTCCGCCGGGAGCTCGAGGCGATCGGCGTGACGGACGTCTTCTTCGAGCTCTTCGACGGAACCCACATGTCGATCGAGTACCGATACCCCCTCAGCTTGAAGTACCTCGCCGAGCGCCTCTCCGCCTGATCGGGCCGGGCAGGAATCTGTAAGCAAACGCTTACGATTTGTGGCATGCTGCCTCCTCGAGGGCCCGCACCCCGCGGGCGCGGAAGGGGGAGATCCGATGACGACGGACTATCTGCTGCTCTACAGCGGTGGGAGCATGCCCGAGAGCGAGGAAGAGCAGTCCACGGTGATGAAGGCCTGGGACGCATGGATGCACGACCTCGGCTCGGGGCTGAAGGACGGGGGGAACCCGTTCGCGCCTGGTGCGGCCAAGACGATCTCGGCCGACGGCGCGGTGCGCGACGGTGCCGGATCGGCGAGTGGCTACTCGGTCATCTCGGCCGACTCGCTCGACGACGCCACGGAGAAGGCGAAAGGCTGCCCGGTCCTGCAGGGTGGAGCGACGATCGAGGTGTACGAGACCTTCTCGGTGATGTAGCCGGGATCGATCTCCTACGCCACGCCGGCCTCGGCCGGTCCGCGTTCGTCGATCGTGATCGCGAGCGCGTCCAGCTCGTGGCCCTTCAGCGAGAGGTGGCGTCGCTCGAGACCTTCGGTCTCGAGCGACGCCCCCACCGCATCCGTGATGAGGATCTCCCCGGCTCTCGCCTGGGCGGCGAGGTGCGCCGTCACGTTGATCGTGTCGCCGAGCGCGGTGAACTCGCTCGCCTCCCCTCGAGAGACGTAGCCGACGAACGTGGTTCCCGTGTGGATCCCCGCGCCGAGCGGGATCCATGGGCCCTCCTTGGAGCCGTACCCCGCCGCCTCGAAGAGCGCCCGAGCGGCCTCCACGGCCTTGCGGGGGTGTTGGTCACCGGCCATGAACGGTAGGAAGAAGCCCACGACCTCGTCTCCCACGAACTTGTCGAGCAGCGCCTCGTGAGCGAACAGGACCTCGGTGGCGACGGTGTAGAAGCGCTGCATCAGATGCGTGAACTCGAGGTTCCCCATCTCCCTGGCGAGGTCGCTCGAGCGACGTACATCGGCGAACAGGAACGAGACGTCGACCTCGGCGCCCATCACGTCGGCGGATCCGAGCCCGATCACGCATCGTCGACAGAGGTTGGGGTTCTTGTCCCAGGGCCCGTACTTGGCAGAGATGTGGCGCAAGACGAACCCGCCGGGCCCGCGGAACGGGATGCTGCAGAACTTGCATCGCGGGTTGGACGGCAGGAGCCCGAACGTCCTGCGAGCCATGACCATGTGTCGAGCCGTGCCGTCCAGACACGCGCGCCATTCCTCTTCCGGGATCGTGGCACTCTTCGGCATCCGCTTCGGCTCCTCGGCCCCGCACGATAACGAGATGGGGGCGGTCACGCTCCGGACCGGCCAGGGCCTGCAACGATAAGCGCACGATGGACCGCCTGTTGCGACTGTTGCCTGGGGAACGACGGGTCGTGGGTCCGGCCGCCGCTGCGGCGTTCGTATCGGCCGCCGGTCTGACGCTCGCCGCGAGCAGCATCGACGCGCTTCTGTTCGCCCGTGGCGGGGTCGACGAGCTGCCGGTCTTGTACCTCTTCCTCGGAGCAACGATGTTCCTCGCAACGCTCGGTCTCTCCGTCCTGCTCGGACGGCTCGGGCGTGGCCGAGCGTTCCTCGCGATCCCGGCGGCGATCGCCCTCGTCGCGGGAGCATCTCGAGTGATCCTCGCCACGGGCGCGGGATGGATCTACCCCGCCCTGTGGCTCCTTCGCGGCGCCTCGGAGTTCCTCCTGGGCCTGGCGGTCTGGGGGCTCGCCGGCCTCGTGACGGACACGCGGCAAGCGAAGCGCTTCTTCCCGCTGATCGGGGGTGCCGCCGTCCTCGGACAGGTCCTCGCAGGGCTCGGCACGCGTCCGCTCGCAGGCTGGCTCGGCGCGGAGAACCTGATCCTCGTCTGGCTCGGGACGCTGGCGGTGGTCGTCGTGCTGGGTCGGAAGCTCGTCCAGGACGCGGGTGCGAGCGATCGTCCACCGCGCCGTCACCGAGCGCCGGCGATCGCCGAGATGCGCGAGGGCCTCCGCCACGCGCTGCGCTCGCCGCTGCTCCGGTGGATGTCGGTGGGGTCGATCCTGTTCTCCCTCCTCTTCTTCTCGCTGTACCTCCCGTTCTCCCGGGCTGCCGTCGAGCGCTATCCGCAACCCGACGACCTCGCCGGGTTCTTCGGCCTGTTCCTGGGCATCTCGACCGCCGTCACCCTCGTCCTCTCGCTCCTCGTGATGAACCGCCTGCTCTCGAAGCTTGGCGTCCCCACGGTGATGTTGGTCCTGCCCGTGCTCTACCTCTTCGCGTTCGGCGTGCTCACGGTGGCCTCGTCGTTCGCGATCCTGCTCGCGTTCCGGTTCGCGCAGGTGGTCTGGCTCCAGGGAGGAGCAACGAGCGCGTGGGAGGCGGTGATCAATACGGTTCCCGGCGACCGCCGCGACCGGATGCGGGCGTTCCTGTACGGCGGCCCGACCCAGGTGGGCACGATGCTGGCGGGGATCGTGACACTCGTCGGTGAGCGAGCGGTGTCACCGAAGGTGCTCTACGGGATCGGACTCGCGGCGGCCGCCGGCGCCGCGTACTCGATGGTTCGCGTTCGCCGGGCCTACGCCGCCGAGCTCGTGGTCGCGCTCCGGGAGGGTCGACCGCATGTGTTCGGCGGGACGCCGGGGGCGGGCGAGCCGTTCGGGCTCGCCCGCGCCGACCGCGCCGCCGCGGAGGTCGCGGTCGGCGCGATGAGCGATCCGGACGTCGGCGTGCGACGCGTCGCGGCGGAGGTCCTCGGCGACTTGGACACGCCCGACGCGATCCCGGCCCTGATCCAGGGTGTCGGCGACGAGGATCCGGAGGTCCGGGCGGCCGCGCTGCGCTCCCTCGCACGCTCCGAGGCCTTCGCGGCGTCCGACGAGATCCCGCCGCGCCTGACCGACCCGGTGCCCGAGGTCCGGCTGGCCGCCCTGGAGGCGCTCGACGCGCTCCGAGCGGACCGTTCACGCGCGCGGACGCTGCTCGCCGATGCCGACGGGCTCGTCCGGGCTCGAGCCGCCGGCATCCTGCTGGCGGACGGAGACGACGCGGAGGCGGAGGCGGCCCTCACGAGGCTCACGCGGTCTCCGCACGCAGATGCGCGGGTCGCGGCATTCCGGGCGCTCGCCGCGTCGCGAAGCGCCGCCGTGGCGGGCCTCGCTCGGAGCGGGTTGTCCGATCCGGCCCCGTCGGTGAGAACCGAGGCGGCGCGGACCATGACGATCGTGGATCCGATCGGGGGAGTCGATGAACTCCTCGCGACGATCGCGGTCGGTGGCGACGTGCTGGAGGCCGCGGATGAGGCGATGTCCTCCTCCCCGGAGCGCGCGAAGGGGGCCGGTCGAGCGGCTCGCAGCCGAATCCGCGGCGCGGGCCCTCGACAACCGTCGGCTGGCAGACTCGATCGAGACCGAACGGGGCGAGCGGCTCGAGCTGCTCCGCGACTCCCTCCTCGCCGCATCTCGAACCGATGCGCTCACCGCGATCCGAGCCATCGCTTTGCTCCGCGACGACGGCGCCATCTCCGTCGCCCTCGAGAACCTTTCGGGAGCGGACGCCGCGCAGCGAGCCAACGCCCTCGAGGTGATCGAGACCATCGGTGATCGAGAGCTGGTTCGGCCATTGCTCGCCCTCTGGGAGCCGGAGCGATCACGCGACCTCGAGCACGACTGGCGAGAGCGAACGCTGCATCATCCGGATGACTGGATCCGCGGGTGCGCCGAGTGGGCGGCCGAGGCCACGACGGCCGGAGCAGGAGCCGGAGCAGGAGAAGGAGCCGCAGGGGAAGCCGAAGACGATGGAGGAGACAAGATGACCGAGACCCTCACCACGTTGCCCGTGATGGACCGCGTGCTGTTCCTGCGTCGGGTGCCATTGTTCGCGGACCTGCCGCCACAGGACCTGATGCCGATCGCCGCGATCGCGTCGGAGCACAGCTTCGGGGACGCGGACACGATCGCGGAGCAGGACGAGCCGGGGGATGAGATGCACATCATCGTCTCGGGCTACGTGATGGTGATCCTTCGGGAGCCCGGAGGGCATCAACAGGTGTTGGCCGTCCGCTCCGCCGGCGACGTGATCGGTGAGATGGCGGTGATCACGAGCGGCCCGAGGATGGCCTCGCTGGCGGCGAAGGGACCGGTTCGGCTCCTGTCGATCGGCAGGCGGCAGTTCGAGGCGATGCTCCGGGAACGTCCCGAGACCTCGCTTGCATTGATGCGCGTGCTCTGCCAGCGCCTCGCCGACCGCGATACCGCGGCTCCCGATGAGTCCGCCGACTAGTCCGTCGCTCGATCTCGGTCTCGATCGGAGTCACGGGCCGCGACGAAGTCGACCTCGATCCGCCAGTCGGCGTGAGCGAGCCCGGCGACGAACATCAGCGTGGACGCCGGCCGGTGGCCGTCGAGGAACTCTTCTCGCACGGCACGGGCGGTCGGCAGGTCGCCTCGGTCGACGAGCAGCATGGTGAGCTGCACGATGTCCGAGATCCTCATCCCGGCGCCGGCGAGCACCCCTTCGATGTTCCGCCACATCAGGCGGGACTGCTCCTCGATGTCCTCGCCGATCCGGCCGTCGGTGTCCACGCCCGTCTGCCCGGAGCCGAAGACGAGCCGCATCGGGCTCTCGACCTCGATGCCGTGCGAGTACGTTCCGAACGGGCCTGCAACCCCCGACGGGTTGAACGCGCGCATCTTCCTCCGTTCCCCTTCGATCCGACCGGCACCCTAACGTTCCGCTCCGCCTTCCCACCGCCGACCCGTCGGGCCCTAGCATGCGGGGCGTGCGGATCCTCGTGTGGCACGGGTGGTTGCTGGAGGGGTCGGGGTCCAACGTCGCCACCGCCCGGATCGTCGAGGTCTGGCGAGCGGCGGGGCACGACGTGCTCCTGCTCTGCCAGGAGCGCCATCCCCAGCGCTACCCGTGGATCGACGCACACGGCACGGTGGATCGGGACGGGCCGTCCGAGCTCGAGCCGAACAGGGATGCCTCGAGCGCCCCGGGCCGATGCGTGCTGCTCCGTCCGGAGATCGGCACCATGCTTCCGGTCTTCGTCGTCGATCACTACGAGGGGTTCGAGACCGTTCGTCCCTTCATCGACCTGGCCGACGGTGAGCTCGACGCCTACCTTCGGGCGAACGTCGAGGCCCTTCGGGCGGCCGCGGAGTTCCACGACTTCGAGATCGCGTTCGTCGGTCACGGGATCCCGGGTGCCGCCATCGGATGTCGGGCCCTCGGCTCCGGGCGTTACGTCGCGAAGATCCACGGCAGTGACCTCGAGTACGCGATCCGACCGCAGGAACGCTACCGAGCGTTGGCGCGTGAGGGGCTCGAGGCGGCTCACGCCGTCGTCGGCCCGAGCATCGAGGCCCTGGAGCGATGCGCCGGACTCGTCCCCGAGATGAGGGACCTGGCGCGCGTCGTCCCGCCGGGTGTCGACGTGGCGGCGTTCCGACCGCGTCCTCGTGTGGAGGCGCTGCGCGAGGTCGCGTCGCTCCTGGACGATGACCCGGACACGGTCCGAGGCCGACCCGCGTCCCTCGACGCGGAGGTGGAACGGGCGCTCGAAGCCAGGGACGACAAGGCGATCGCCGCGCTGTTCGACACGTACGACGAGGACGTGCCGGAGCCCGACGCGGCGGCCCGACTCCGTCGGCTCGCAGGCCGGGACGCGCTGATCGTCGGGTATCTCGGCAAGCTGATCCCCCAGAAGGGCGCCGAGCACCTCCTCGAAGCCCAGCCGGCCCTCGGTCGGGAGACCGCGGCGCTCGTCGTGGGCTTCGGGTCCGACCGCGACTGGCTCGCGGCTCTGATGATCGCGCTGCGAGCAGGCGACCGGCCCGCCGTGGAGTGGCTGCGCGACGTCGGCGGGCTCCCGGTCGATCCGTCGGCGGCGCCCGGACCCGGCGCGGACCGCGTGGACGTCACCTTCACCGGCCTTCTCGACCATCGATACGCGCCGAGCGCGCTCGCGGCCATGGACGTCCAGGTGGTCCCCTCGATCCTCAAGGAAGCGTTCGGCATGGTCGCCGCCGAGGGAGCTGCCTCCGGCGCGCTCCCGATGGTCGCCCGCCACTCAGGGCTCGCGGAGGTCGCGGGCGCGCTGGAGACCGACGTCGGTCGTCCGGGGTTGTTCTCCTTCGAGCCGGGCGAAGGCGCCGTCCGGCGGTTGGCCGAGGGCATCGATCGTTTGCTTTCCCTGCCGGACGGCGAACGCGACGAGCTTCGGCGCGCCGTCAGCTCGTTCGTGGCGACGCACTGGACGTGGGAACGGACGGCCGCCGGTCTCCTCGATGCGGCCGGCCCTCTGCGATGAGCGCCGGATCGAGCTCCGCAGGTGGTCAGCCCGCCTTCCTTGCCTTCCAGACCTCCTCGATCGGCCAGCGTCTCGACCACTCCGCCGTCGCGAGCGGATCGGCCGGCGTCTCGGCGCCCTCTGGGGCCTGCACCTCAACCAGGTCCTTCACCTCGAACCCCGAGTCCCGGAGCAGTCGGATCATGTCGCCGTGGGTGAGAGCGAACTCGACGGCTCCGTCGGCATCGGGCCAGATGAACCGATGCATGCCGAAATGATCCCGCTGCAACTGCTCGGTCGCCGGCAGATCCTCGTCGGGTGACGTCAGCATCGAGAGATACGAACGGCCGAGGAACACCAGCTCGCCACCGGGGCGGAGGATCCGCGCCGCCTCGGGGATCCACCGGTAGGGATCGCACCAGATCGCGGCGCCGTACTCCGAGATCGCCAGGTCGAAGCTCGCGTCGCGGAGCGGCGCCGCTCGGCGTCGGCGTGGATCAGGGGGAATCGGATCCCGAACTCCGTCCTGGAACATCCGAGCGGTCGCGAGCTGCCTCGCGGAGTTGTCGAGCCCGACCGGGCGGGCACCTCTGCGCGAGAGCCAGGATGAGACGTAGCCCGTACCACAGCCGAGCTCGACCGCGTCCAGTCCGCGGACCTCGGGCAGCAGTCGAAGCTCGCGCTCCGGGACGTTCCAGATGCCCCACGTGATCTCCTCGGCAGCCCACGAGATCCGCCCCCGGTCCACCCAGTTGTGGGCGTCCGCATCCCACGAGGCGCGGTTGGCGAGGACGTGGTCGGCGGTGCCCCGAGGAAGGGTCATCGTCAGGACACCATACGGACCGGCGATCGGAGCCGGGACGTTGGCGTCAGGTGTCGGAGCCGCCGGTGCCCGCGAGGGGCGCCGTGTCGTCGCGCACGATGCTGGCGAGTCGTTCCACCTGCTCCGCGACCTGATGCACCATCCCCGCCAGCACCCGGATGTCGTCGGCCTCACCCGGGGGCCCTTCCCCGTTCGCCATACGCTCTGCCGTCTCCTTCGTCTTCCGAGCCTCCAAGAGGATCGCGTCCGCGTCCTCGGGCTGTCGTTCGGCCATCGTCATGTCCTTCCCGGTCGGTTGCCATTCGGACTTTCCCGAGCCATCAGGGGCGCAAACGCTCGCGTCTGCTGAACGGCGAGCTGTGCGGGATGGGCGGCATTCGGGTATACCGGACGAGAGAGGAGGTCTGGACATGGACGAGACCACAACGCGAGAGCTCACCGACGAGGACATCCGGACCGTGATGCCGGGGACGAGCACGTCACCGAAGGCCGAGACCGATCCCGACCAGGTCGACGGCGACGGCACGGACGGCGACACCACCGACAAGAAGGACGGGGACGCCGCCGACCAGGACGGCACCGACGGCAAGGACGCCGACGGCACCGACTCCGGCGACATGGACGGGACCGACAGCACGTCGTGAGCCTGGACACGCTCGAACGCGTCCGATCCGGGCGTGGGCCGCTCGAGCGCTGCACCGGCGACCCCCAGTCGTTCCTCGCGAACGACTGGGGGAAGCGGGCGGCGGTCCGCCTCGGCGGGCCGGCGTCCACCCCCTTGGCGCCGGCGGGGTTCGATGACCTGCTGTCGCTCGACGACGTCGACCGGTTCCTCACGACGACGGCACTGCGGACACCGTTCTTCCGGCTCGTGAAGGCCGGCGACCAGATCCCCGAGTCCGCGTACACGCGATCGGGCCGGACGGGTTCGCGCGAGGTCACGGGCATCGCGAACCCTGCTCGCGTCGCGGCACTCTTCGAAGACGGCGCGACGATCGTGCTCCAGGGCCTGCATCGCTGGTCCGATCCGGTCGCGCGCTTCTGTCGTGACCTCGAGCTCGAGCTCGGGCATCCCTGCCAGGTCAACGCCTACATCACACCGCCCGGCGCCCAGGGGCTGGACCTGCACGAGGACGCGCACGATGTCTTCGTTCTGCAGGCGTTCGGCCGCAAGCACTGGGAGGTGCACGCGGCGCCGAGCGAGGGAGAGCGGGGTCCTCTCGATGTCGAGGTCGCGTCGGGCGACACGATCTACATGCCCGCGGGGACGCCTCACGCCGCGCGAGCGCAGGATGTCCTGTCCGGCCACCTCACGGTCGGCATCCACGTGACGCCATGGCGCGAGGTGCTGACCGGCGTGGTCGGAAGGGTGACCGCGGGGATCGACGACCCTCTCGTCGCGGGGTGGACCGACGACCTCGATGGGTTCGCCGGCGAACTCCGTGGGCGACTCGCGGTGCTCGCCTCGGCGCTCGGCGAGGTCGATGTGCGAACGGAGGCCGGCGAGCGCCGCGAGCGGTTCCTCTCCAACCGGGCGCAGCTCGCGCGCGGGACGATCGCGGAACGAGGGGCACCGATCGCCGTCGACGACGCCACCGCGGTCGCGCGACGTCCCGGGGCGATCTGCGAGGTCGCTCCGCGAACCGATCGCCTCGTGGTCCTCCTCGGCGATCGGCGTCTCGAGATGCCGGCGTGGGTGGAAGGGGCGATGCGCCACGTCGCGGACCTCGACGAGGAGGACGGCTTCCACGTCGGCGATCTGGCGCCCGCCCTCCCCGACCCGGCCAGCCGTGCGGTGCTGGTGCGTCGGCTGATCCGCGAGGGCCTCCTCACGATCCGCGACGGACGCTGAGCTCCGCGCGTGTCCACGCCCTCGGTCGGCGATCGCTGCTCCCTGCGGAGCCTCGCGGCCGACGAGCCTCTCGCGGGCACCGCGTCGACGATCCGGCATTGGCTCCTGATCGAACACGCGGGCCCGTGGGGACGCGACGGGCTCCTCGACGCTCGACTGCCGGACGGGCTCGGACGCGAGCTCCGGATCCTCGAAGGCCGGACCGGAGCGCGCGTCCTGCTGATCCGCAAGCCGCATCGCGTCCCCGAATACGACGACGGGACCGTCCTGTGCTTCGCGGCCGACGCCGGCGACGCCTGGCTCGGCTTCACCGCCGTCGGCACGATCGAGGACGCGCTGGAGCTGGATCCGCGCGATCGCTCCTCGTTCGCCGGCAGCCCCCATCCCCTGTTCGTCGTCTGCACCCACGGACGGCGAGATCCGTGTTGCGCCGAGCGGGGGCGCCCCCTCGTAGAGCGGCTGGCCGCTTCGTTCCCCGACCTCACCTGGGAGAGCACCCACGTCGGCGGAGACCGGTTCGCCGGCAACCTGGTGGCGTTCCCCCACGGGCTGTACCACGGGCGCGTCGAGCCGGACGAGGGACCCGAGATCGCGCGTGGCTACGGCGAGGGCCGGATCGCTCGACTCGACCGCTACCGCGGTCGGTCGAGCGACCCGTTCCACGTCCAGGCGGCCGAGCACGCGCTCCGTGATCGCCTCGGCCTGGATCGTGTCGACGCCATCACCCCGGAGCGCTCGGATCGTCGGGGAGACATCGCGGAGGTCGTCTTCGCGACGGTGAACGGACCTCACCGGGTCCGGCTCGAGCGGACCCTCGGAGCCCCGATGCGGCTCACGTGCCACGCCTCGCACGAAGACGCCCCACCCATCTGGCGCGTTCTCGAGATCGAACGCGCCGACGACTGAGCGTCAGACCACGACCCAACGGTCGATGGCAACGCTGCTGCCCGAGCTCGCCGATCGATGCGTGCCGACGACGACGATCCCCACGGAGTGCGATCCGTCGACCAGTCCCGCCGCGATCCGCACCGTCGCGAACGACGGAGCCGGCGAGTAGAGGTCCACGACGCGCACGAGGGCTCCGTCCACCCGGATCTCCGCCCGACCCATCGCCGGACCACGGAGAGTACGGAACGACGCACCCGTCCCCTGGAACCGCAGCCTCGTGGATGCGCCGCCCGCATCGCTGATCGCGTAGCTGCCGCCGCTCGCGGACGCGTTCGTCACCGACGCCCACGTGGTGGACACGGGCGAGGGGCTGGGGCGGGTGAGACCGCCCCACCGGAGGGCATCGACCGCGACGCGAGTGCCGGAAGCCGCAGCCCGTCTCGTGCCGAGCACCTGCAAGGCAAGGGTGTGCGGGCCCGGTCCGAGCTGCACGAAGCGGTGCCTCACCCCCGTGACGAGCGAGCGCGCGTAGCCGTCGAACGTCTTCACGGTCGTGCCGTCGATCGAGACACGACCCCTCCCCATCGCCGGTCCCGACACCGTGAACAGCGTCACCGTCCCGCCCGCGAAGGCGTACGTGGCCGTCGCCCCCGCACGGCGCTCCCAGCGATAGGAGCCGCCGATCGCGCTTCGATGGGACGCGCGGCCCCAGTCGAACACGGTGCCGACGCCGTCTTGCTCGACGCTCACCACGGAGTCGAACGTCGCGACGACGTGGGTCGGCGACGACACCGTCACCGTGCACACGGGATCGATCCCGCTGCATCCGCCGCCCCAGCCGGTGAACGCCGATGCGGAATCGGCGTCGGCGGTCAGTTCGATCGTCGATCCGACGGCGAACGACGCCGCGCACGTCCCGCCGCAGTCGATCCTCGTGGGCGACGAAGAGACGGTGCCCGCGCCACTCCCTCCCCGTGCGACGGTCACCGGGTATCCGAACACGGCCGAGGCCGTCTTCTTGCCGAGCGCGGTCACATCGCACGTCGGAGACGAGCCCGCGGCGCTGCACACGCCGGTCCAGCGGAGGAGCGAGGCGCCCGGATCGGGACTGGCGGTGAGCGTGATGACGGTGTCCGGGTTCGCCCGCCTGGTGCACATGGAGGCGGCGTCGCCGCACGCGATCCTGGCCCCGGAGATCGTCCCGCCGGCCGCCGGTGTCACCGTGAGGGAGGCGATCCTGCCGCGCAGGAGACTGGTGCCGTTGGATCGATCGCGATCGACGTTGGGCCCGATCCCCGGTACACGCCCGGACGACGTCCATTGCCAGAACGTCCACCCGTGACCACCCCAATCGCCCGCGGGGGTCATCGGCGACCGGACGCCCCAATGCGCGATCCACAACGGGTACCCGTGGTCGGCGAACCACGTCGTGTCACCGAGGTAGGTGCGCCAGAAATGCGGGCTCGCGTAGATCATCGCGCGCACGCCGGTCCGGCCGTACACGCGAGCAAGCCATGTGCGTACCCAGTCCGTCAGCTGAGCGACGGTGAGACCGTTGTGCTCCTCGATGTCCAACGCCGGAAGCACGTCACCGGCCGCGTTCCGCGCGACGGCGACGAAATGGTCGGCCTCAGCCCTCGCATCCCCTGCGGCGAGGCCGACCTTCGCCCGGTGATAGGCACCGACGACCAGCCCGTTCGCGGAGGCCTCGGCCAGATTCTCCGAGAACCTTGGATCGACGTAGGTGGTCCCGCGCGTCGCTCGCATGATCACGAACCGCGTCTGCGTCGACGCGACCGCGGCCCAGTCGACGTCGCCCTGCCACAGCGAGACGTCGATCCCCGCCACCCTCTTGCCTGCGGCCACGGCGCGGGGAGCCGGGACGACGGCGAGAACCGCCGAGATCAGCGAGACCGCGCAGACGACCCCAGTGCGCGCACGGCGTCGACTCACTCCTTGTGCCCCATGTGACCACCATAGCGGCCGGTTGCGACGAGAAGGGCATTAGGCTGGCCCGATGCTGGGCGAGGAAGAGGCCGTCATCCTCGAGGTGAAAGCGCTCGATATCCACGGCGTGAGGTACTTCGACCTGGCGGTCGGGTTCCCCGATCGCTCGGTCCAGCAGACGCGCCTCGGCGCGGAAAGCGTTCCGGGCGACCTCGAGAAAGGCGACCAAGTCCTCGCCACGCGGGTCGCCAACATGGTGATCTCCATCCGCCGGCCATAGCCGTCGGCGCGTCAGCGCTTCAGCGTCAGAGCGGCGCCGGCCGCGACCAACACCAGGCCCGTGGCCCTCGTGACCGTCACGGGGATCCGAGGCGAACCGAGCACGCCGAAAGCGTCGATCGCCGCGCCGGCCGCGAGCTGGCCCGCGATCAACAGCGCAACGGTCGCGAACGTGCCGATGCGAGGTGGCGCATACGCGATCGCGAGCACGACCGTGGCTCCGAAGAGGCCACCCAACCAGAGCCAGAACGGCTGATGGACCGCCGAGAGGATCGATCCGCCGCGTCCGAGGGCGAGGGCGAGGCCCACGACGAGGACCGCGGCCAGCACCACGCCGAGGCCGGCTGCCCCGACCGTGCCCACACGACGACCGAGCGCGCCCGAAACGGCAGCCTGCGCCGCCCCGGCGATGCCGGCGGCGAGAGAGAAGACGATCGCGATCCGGGTGCCCGTCACGCCCGGAGGCTACCGAGCGCGGCGGGACGTCGTCTTCCGTGCCGTGGCCTTGCGCGTCCGAGTGGTCGAGGCCTTCCTGGCCGCAGCCGTCTTGCGCGTGCGTGCGCTCGCGGCCTTCTTCCCGGCGGCGACGCGCTTCGGCGACTTCCGCGTAGTGGCCTTGCGCGCGGTGGTGCGCTTCCTGGTGGTGGCCTTGCGCGCCGTGGTGCGCTTGCGGCTGGACGCAGCCTTCCTCGCTGCGCTCTTCCTTGTCCCCGTCTTGCGCTTGCGCGCGCTCGCGGCCTTCTTCCCGGCGGCGACGCGCTTCGGCGACTTCCGCGTAGTGGCCTTGCGCGCGGTGGTGCGCTTCCTGGTGGTTGCAGCCTTGCGCGCTCCGGTCTTCCGCGTCGCCGTCTTGCGCTTCCTCGTGGTCGCTGCCTTCTTCGCAGCGGCGACGCGTTTCGGCGACTTCCGTGTGGTGGCTTTCTTCGCCGTGGTGCGCTTGCGGGTGGTCGCAGCCTTCCGCGCTGCGGGTTTCCTCGAGGCCACCTTGCGCTTGCGCGTCGCGGCTTTCGCGCTCGCAGCGGTCGCGGCCTTTCGGGCGGCGGTCGACCTTCGGGTGGTCGCCGGGCGGGTCATCGCCTCGTCCATGGGTCCGCCCATCCCGGTCGGCATCGTCTCGGATCGCGGCGTGGGTCGATCCCAGGCCGGCGTCTCGGGCCGCCACGAGGGTTCGGGCGTGCTCGGCGCGTCGGGAGTGCTCGTCTCCTCGACGTCTTGCGTCTGCTCCGTGCTGTCGGACGCGGGTTCCTCAGCGTCGTTCCACGGCATCCCGTCCTGGGGCCGATCGTTCGTCGTGCGCTCGTCGGATGACGGCATGACAACCTCCTCTGCTCGCGGGTCTCATCGAGTCCCGTACCCGACCGTACTCGGAAAGATGCATGGGTCACCCGGAACGGCACCCCGATGGAACCGTCAGGAGCCGTGTCCGGTCTCCGTGGCCGGCGCGGGCCAGGGCCGATCAGGTGAGATCATCGCGCTGCCGGTCGCCATGGCCACCCGCCTCCCGTCGGCGTCATCCAGGCGGCACGTCGTCACCGCGATCGTGCGACCCCGCTGCTCGACGGTCGCCCGAGCGACGAGCTCGCGCCCGTCCGGCGTCACGGGCCGGAGGAAGTTGACCTTCAGATCCAGCGTGCCGAAGGAGGTCCCCGGCGGCAGCGTGGTCGTCACGGCCGTGTTGATGGCCGTATCGGCGAGAGCGATGAGGGCGCCCCCGTAGAACGTGCCGAACCCGGTGCAGAACCAGAGCGAGGCGGGCATCGCGAGCGTGACGCTTCCCTCGGCCACGTCGACGAACCGCAGGCCGAGCAGCGAGCAGTTCGGCGAGAGCCGGCCGCTCCCCCTTGTGCCAGAGCTGCACCAGATCCAGCCCGCTCGTCTCGTTCCACACGGCCTGGGGCACCACCTCGCCCTCGACCGGTCGGAGATAGGGGTCCGGAGTATCGGAACGGGGAGACGGCACCGGCGGGAACGCTTCGGGTGGCTCCGGCGGCTCGAACGGGAGCGGCTGCAGCACACACCGTGAGGTCGCGTGCGCGAGGAGGGTGCCGCGAGCGTCCTCCACGCGAGCCTCCGACAACCCCTGGCGCCGCCCGACGTGGATCACGGTCCCCGTGGCGGTCAGCCGCTCGCTCGTCGGCGACGCAGGCTCGAGGAAGTTGATCGACACATCCGAGGACAGGAGCGCCGTCGACTTCGGCAGTGTGGTGAAGACCGCCCCGGCGAGGGCGGCGTCCGCGACGAAGCCGAGCGTCCCGCCCGCGAAGACGCCGGCGGCCGTCTGCCACCAACCACTGGCGGGGATCGACCAGGTGGAGGTGCCGGGAGCCGCGTGCTCCACGACGAGGCCGCTCAGGTGCGTCAGCGGTGGAGCGGGCAGCTTCCCGTCGATGAAGAGCCGAAGCTGGTCGACACCCGGCAACGCGAACAACCCGGGCTGTTCGAGGTACGCGAAAGAGCCTCTGACCGGCTCATCGACGATCACGGGGCGAGGATAGCGGCGTGCCTACGACGAGAGCTCCGCGTCTCGCGTCGCCAGGACGCGGCGCGCGCTGAGCAGCTCGTGGACACCCTCGAGCGTGAGTGGCTCGGAGAAGTAGTAGCCCTGGCCGAGCTCACAGTTCAGCTCGAGGAGCTTCTCGAGCTGATCGGCTCGCTCGATGCCCTCCGCCACGGGGCGCAGGTTGAGGATGCCGGCGAGCTCGATGATGGCGGCGGTGAGCGCGGACTCCTCACCTCCGTCCGCCACCCCGTCCACGAAGGATTTGTCGACCTTCAGGATGTCGACGGGGAAGCGGCGGATGTAGTTCAACGAGGAGTACCCGGTTCCGAAGTCGTCGACCGCGAGCTGGACCCCCAGGTGCTTCAGCTGTGTGAGGCGTTGATTCGACAGGACCATGTCCTGCATCATCACGCTCTCGGTGATCTCGAGCACGAGTCGCTCGGGAGCGAGCCCGCTCTCCAGGAGCACGCGCGCGATCTCCTGAACGATCTCGGGGCGCTGGAGCTGTCGGGCCGAGAGATTGACGGCCATGTTCAAGGGCCGCGCGTCAGGGCCCACCGGTTGCAACGCTCTCCCGGCGCGGCATGCCTCCCAGAGGACCCACGCGCCGATGGAGCCGATCAGGCCCGTCTCCTCTGCGAGCGGGACGAAGTCCATGGGCTTCACCAAGCCGCGGGTGGGGTGGTTCCATCGGACCAGGGCCTCGAACCCCTCGATCTCTCCCGTCGCGAGCACGATCACCGGCTGGAAATGCAGCACGAACTCTTCGTTGTCGACGGCCCGCTGCAGGTCGGCTTTCGTCTCCAGTCGCCGCAACGCGGTGTCGTGCATCTCCGCCTCGAAGATCTGATAGCGGTTCTTCCCCGCCTCTTTCGCGATGTACATCGCGACGTCCGCGTTCCGCAGCAGCTCCTCCGCGCCCTCGGGCCCGGCCGCACGGCCGATCTGAGACGTCGCGATCCCGATGCTCGCTCGAACGAAGACCTCTTTCCCTTCGAGGTGGAACGGCCCCTCGAGAGCCTCGAGGATCCGGCCGGCGACGTCGGCGGCGCCCACGCTCTCGCCACCGTCCTCGAGAAGGACCGCGAACTCGTCGCCTCCGAGCCGCGCCGCCGTGTCCGGCGTTCGAAGACATGTCCGCAGACGTTCGCCCACCTCGCCGAGCAGACGGTCGCCCGCCGCATGGCCGAGGGAGTCGTTGATCGTCTTGAAGTCGTCGAGGTCCATGAACAGAACGGATACGGGCTTCTCGTCGCGAGTCTGCCGCTCCAACGCGTGCTCGACCCGGTCTCGGAACAACGCGCGGTTGGCGAGACCCGTGATCGAGTCGTGGAAGGCCTGATGTGCGAGCTGTTCCTCGAATGCCTTGCGCTCCGAGACGTCCCGCGAGTTGAGGACGATCCCCTTCACGTTCGGATCGTGCAGCAGGTCGGTCCGAAGCGTCTCCACGTGGAGCCAGAAGTCGTCGCGGTGCCGCATCCGTGACTCGATGAGCGTGGTGGTCGGCGCCCCTTCTCGGCCGATCGCCGTGAGGAACTGCAACACCTGGGTCTTGTCGTCGGGGTGGATCAGGCGGATGAGCTGGGTGCCCTCGAGCTCGCCGGGGTCGTACCCGAAGACCCCGTGGATCGATGGGCTGACGTAGCGAACCGTCGAATCCGCGTCGACGACCATGACGACGTCGGTCGAGTTCTGGACGAGCGAGCGGAATCGTGCCTCGGTCTTCTGCCTGAGCAGATCCTCGGTCAGCGCCGCGCTGTCGAGCGCGAGGGCGACCTGCGAGGTGAGCGCTTCCAGGGTGTCTCGGTTCTCCTTCGGAAGCGGCGACGCGCTTCCGACGACGAGGAGGCCACGCAGCTCGTCCTTCATGAAGAGCGGTCCGCTCAAGAGGAAGTTGCTCTCGGCGGGGAGCCCGAGCGGCTCCGCCAGCTCGGCCTCCTCGACGGGGACCTCGTACGAACGGTGAGATCGGAGCCGATCGCGCTTCCAGTCTCGGAGCGTCGAGAGCGAGATCGTTCGACCGACGACCTCCTACCGCTCCACCTTCGGCGGCCACGACCGTGAAGTCCTCGAGTGATTCCTCGGCGACCAGCACCCGGATCACCGAGGTCTCCCCCGCGATCGAGTGCGCCGCCTGCAGGGTCGCCTCGTAGATGCCCTTCCCGGTTGGTCGCGGTGACGAGGGCGGTACCGGCGCCGCGCAGCGCGCGTTCCCGGATCGCCGACTGTTCCTGCTTCCTGACCAGTCCGGCGATCCGCATCACGACCAGGAGGAACAGGACGCCGGCGGCACCGATCAGCACGGGGAGGTCCTCCGTCGCGTTCCGGAGGTGCTGGATCATCATCACGCTGGGCGCGAGCAGCGAAGCCAGCGCGAGGATCGTGAGCCGGCCACGGGAGAGCCGCGGGACGACGTCGACGACCCGCTCCGACAGCGTTCGCATCGATCCGTGGAGGGCCGCCGCGCCCCACAGGATGTAGAAGGTGGCCCAGCCGGCCTCCAGGATCCCGCTCTGGTTGTAGACGGCCCCTGGACGGAGATGTAGCTGTAGCTGAAGTCGGTCACGAACAGTGCGAGGGCCGCGCCGGCCAGCAGGTAGAAGGCGGCGGCGCGGCGCCCGCCGCCGATCGCCAGCCGGACCACCACGGTCAGCAGGATGAGGTCGGCCACCGGGTAGCCCATCGCGGTGACCTTCTGGAGCAGGTCGATGCCGAGTCGTGAGCCAGCGGTGAGAGCAGGAAGACCCACGAGATCGTCCCGACCCCGATCGCGACGATCAGCGAGTCGATCACGCTGTCCCGGTCGCCGCCCGGATTGCCTCGACGGACCAGGAGCAGGATACCGGCCACCAGGCACGGGTAGACCGACAGGTAGAAGACGTCGCCGATCGACGGGAACGGGAGCTCGGTGCCGAAGAAGCGGTCGTAGTTGTAGGTGATGACGTCGCCGGCCACGAAGAACGTCTGCCCGAGCGCGAACAGGTACCAGGGGAGGCGGGTCTGGGGCTTCCACAGCCGCACCGCGATCAGGATCACTGATCGGCGAGGAGATGGCGATCAGGTTGAAGACGGGTCCGAGGCGAAGACCCGGCATGAAGAGGTAGGCAGCCGTCAGGACCGCCCCACCGAAGGAGTACGCGAGCCACGCTCGTCTCTTCACAATGACCTATCGGGTGTTTGGGGGATGGACCTTAGGAGGCGTCGTGCCTGGTCAGGGCCCCTGCATCCAGGGCGGATCCGGGGGCGACCGGGGCCGCGGGCACCGCTGCCACGGGTTCTGCGAAGGCGGCCGGGATCATCGGCCCGTCGAGGGGGCCGGTGATCGGCATGGCGAGGGCGGCCTCGTCCTCTCTCGTCGCCCTCGCGAGGGCACCGGTCCGTTCTACATCTCGCATCCCCGGGATGAACAGGAAGGCCAGGGTGACGATGCCACCCAGCACACCGGCGCCGACGAGGGTCGTCCGGGCGCCGAAGATCGCCGCCACGGGACCGGTGAGAGCGAAGGACACGGGCACGAGACCCGTCGAGATGAACCAGTCGAAGCTGGACACCCGCCCGAGGAGCCTGGCGGGCACCAACCTGCCCTTGGTGGTTGCCCACACGATCGTGCCCGCGCCCTCCAGCGCGTTGAAGACGAAGCTCGCCACCATCAGTTGCCAGGGGAACGACGCGAGGCCGTAGCCCGCGATGGCGACCGTCGAGACGGTCCAGACGCCGTACATGAACGTGATGTGCCTGCGAGGCATCTCCCGGTTCCCCATGACGATCGCCGCGAACATCGCGCCGACGCCGCCGAGGGCGAGGATGAATCCGAGGTCACGGGCCGTGCCGTGCATGTGGTTCTTCACGATGAACGGCAGCAGGACCTCCGACGGCCCCCAGAAGATCAAGTAGGCGAGCGTCGCTGCCAGGAACGTTCCCCACAGCCACACGCGGGAGCGCACGAACCGGAAGCCCTCGCGGATATCGTGGAACGCACTGGCTCGCCCCTCCGCGGACGGATCCTCGAGCGCATGCGCCTTCATGAAGAACACGCAGACGATCGAGGCCAGGAACGTGACGGCGTTGATCAGGAACGCGTATCCCGGCCGGCCACCCCAGGCGGCGATCAGCCACCCGCCGAACGCGGGGCCGATCATCCGCGCGGCCGCCGGTCGGATGAACTGGTCAAGTGAGTTCGCCTGGTTGAGATCGGTCTCGGGCACCAGCTGCGGCACGATCGCATCGAAGGCGGGGCCGAAGAACGCGGTGCCGGCACCGAAGGCCGCGGCCACGATCATGATGTGCCACAGCTCAAGGACCCCGGCGAGCGACAAGAACCCGAGGATCGCAACGCTCACCATCCGGAGCGCATCCGCGGCGATCATCACGCGGCGCCGGTCGAACCGGTCGCTCACCACCCCTCCCAGGAGCAGGAAGATGATCTGCGGCAGGGTGATCGCGATGCCCACGATCGAAAGGGCCGTCGGGGTGTTCGACAGCTCGTAGACCTGCCACGTGAGCGATACGAGGAAGATGCCGTCGCCGATCAGCGACGCGGTCATCCCCGTCCAGAGGAGCCGGAAGTCACGGTGTCGGAGCGGCCGCAGGATGCGAACTCGCTTCAGCAGCCGATCCATGATCATGCCGTTCGCGACGCGACCCGAAGTGTGGATCGCAGGAGCTCACGAGCGGCGATCGCTTCCCGGGTGCCGGCGAGGGCGGGCCGCTCCGAAAGACATTCCTCGAGGTCATCCAGGCCCATGCGCACGACACCGCGGAGCCGCTCCACGCCGCCGTTGACGGCCTGGTGGATCCCTCGTTGGTATTCGAGGAACGCTCGTCCGCGATCCCCGACGCACATCAGTGCGAGGGCGAGATCGAACCGCACGGCGGTCCATCGTCCGTCGAGCTCGAGGGCCTTGCGAAGCGTCGTCACGGCCTCTTGGTAGTCGCCCAGACGCAGCTGGCACCAACCGATCAGCTCGAGGAGGTCGATCTCCTCGTCGCACCGGGGCATCCCCTCCTCGATCACCTCTCGGGCCAAACGGTCGGCCTCGTGGGCATCGCCCATCCTCCGGTGCACGTTGGAGAGACCTTCCTTGGCCCACAGCGCTCGGGGATCGAGCTCGAGCGCCCGCACGTAGGCATCCCGAGCCGCCGGAAGCCCTTCATAGCCGAGGTTCTCCAGGGCCCATCCGCGCGCCGTATGCACGGCGGGCTCGAGAGGATGGCTCCGGAGCTGGCGATCGAGCTCCTGGAGCGCGGCCTCGTAGTCCCCGGCCTCGGACAGTTCCTCGACGCGGCCCAAACCCTCCGCGACCGGGCCCTTCGTCATCTCACTGCTCCTTCGTGTCGAGCGGCTCGTTCCCGGAGGAGCTCGCGATGATGATCGTGTTGGAGCTCGAAGCGCTCGTTGATCTGGCCGAGCACGTCGCACAGTCGTTCGATCTGTTCGTCGTCGTTCGCAGCGGTGATCTGAACCCGGAACCCCACCTCGTCCTTCGGGACGAGGGGGTAGGCGGCCATGGTGAGGTAGATGCCGTGGTCGAAGAGGAAGTGCCCGACCGCATCGATGTCCTCGTGGTCCGCCAAGGGGATCTCGATCAAGGGGTAGCCGGAGTGGTTCGGTGTGTAGATGCCGAGCTCGTGCACCCGATCGAGGACCCGTTGGGTCTTGCGGTAGATGTCGCGGCGGGTCACGTCGCCACGGCGCTCGTTCACGTCCAATCCGGCGATCGTCGTCGCGAGCGAGGCGACGGGTGAAGGTCCCGAGTACAGGTACGGAGGCGCCGCGACCTTCAGCACGTCCTTGAGACGCGTCGGCAGGGTGAGGAACGCCAGCAGCGAGGAGTACGCCTTCGAGAAGCCGGCGACGAAGATCACGTTGTCGTAGGTCTCGCCCTGGTGCCGGATGATCCCGTTGCCGCGGTTCCCCCAAGGCGAGAGCTCGTCCGGCGAGCGCTCGCCGACGACGCCGAACCCGTGGGCATCGTCGACGTAGAGCAACGCGTCGTGCTCGCGGGCGATCCGCGCGAACTCGCGCAGATCGGGCGCGTTGCCGAGCATCGAGTTGACGCCGTCGAGCGCGATCACGCGAGGCGTGATCGCGCTCGAGCGCAGCAGCTGTTCGAGATGCTCCGGGTCGTCGTGACGGAAACGCTGAACGGTCGCGCCGTGGCCCCGGGCGATCATCGCGCCGTCGTAGATCGTCTTGTGGGCGCGCCCGTCGAGGAAGATCGTCCCGGCACCCACCAGCACCGGCAGGACCGACATGTGGATGTGGGTGATCGTCGGGAACAGCAGCGTGTCCTCGCCACCGACCAGCTCCGTCACCCGCTCCTCGATCTCCTCGTACAGCACGGGGCTTCCCAGGAGACGGGACCAGGAGGGGTGGGTGCCCCATCGGCTCAGGTACTCGGGCACGGCGGCGATGATCTCGGGGTCGAGGTCGAACCCGAGGTAGTTGCAGGATGCGAAATCGAAGAGCCAGCGGTCGCCGATGCGGATCCGCCGTCCGTTCTGCTCGTTGATCACCGCGTCGAGCATCGGATGCGAGTCCTTCAGCCGCGCCAGGTCGGCGACGGTCTCCATCCAACGCTCGAGCCACCCGTCCGTCTCCCGGCGAAGCGGTTGAGGGCCGAGGACGCCGGAGACGACCGTATCGGTCTCACGGCGGCGCATCCGGTCTTCTCTGCGGCGAGCGAAGACAGGAGCACGGGCGGCACGTTCGGCGAGGGACATGAATGACCGTATCGGCCGAACGGGCGACGGGCTTGAGGACTATCTGTGAGGAGATCTCCTCCGGATCGAAGAGTCCGGGGGCACCCATATGGGGGACACCGGTTATCAGCCCGTCCTGGACGCCGGTCCGGAGCTAGCTGGAGCCGCCCCGGGTTCGCGGCGGCTCCGTGGCGAGCGCGGCGTATGCCTGCGCGAGATGCAGCACCATCTGAGCGTCATTGTCGTCGGTCACCTTGGCGGCGAGCGCGGCGATCTTCTTCGCGATCGCCGCTCTCGCGGCGGCGGCGCGGATCGCCGCGTCGGCCTGCGATTCCGCTCGTTCGGTCATCGTCCTCGCCTCGCGGGTCGTGGCCGTGGCCGAGGCCGGCGAGCATCGCTTCTGGGTTTCTTCGTCCCGGATCTGGGCGTCTCCGCCCGCAGCCCGGCGTCCCCGAACTGCGTATGGAGCTTCAGGACGCTGGCGATCCTCCCGACCTCACGCGTCTTCTCCGGTGTCACGAAGGTGATGCCGGTGCCGCTCCGCCCGGCGCGGGCGGTACGGCCCACCCGGTGGAGATAGTCCTTCTCATCGGCCGGTGGGTCGAAGTTGATGACGTGGGTGATGTGTTCGAGGTCGAGCCCACGCGCGGCGACATCGGTCGCCACCAGCACGTCGTTGGCGCCCGCGGCGAACCGTCCGAGTGCCCGCTCCCGCGCCGGCTGTGTCATCCCGCCGTGCAGCGCTCCCGCGTGGAAGCCCTCGGCCTTCAGGTTCCGCGCCAGCCGATCGACGCCCCGCTTGGTTCGAACGAAGACCAGCGTCAGGCCGCGGTCGGCGGCGAGCTCGCGAACGAGCGCGCGCAACCTCCCCGCCTGATCGACCGCGACGAAGCGGTGGTGCGCCTCCGTCACGAGCGGCCCGTCTTCGCCGGCCACCTCGTGACGGACCGGGTTGTCGATGAATCGTGTCGCCAGCCGGCCGATCGCCCCTTCGAGCGTGGCGGAGAAGAGCATCGTCTGCCGATCGGGCCGCAGCATCTCGAGGATGCGCGTCACGTCGGGCAGGAAGCCCATGTCGAGCATCCGATCCGCCTCGTCCAGCACGCAGATGCGCACCCGGTCGAGTCGCAGCATCTTCCGCTGCACCAGGTCGAGCAGCCGACCGGGCGTGGCGATCACGATGTCAGCGTGACGAGCGCGTTTGGCCTGCGGTCCGAGCCCCACGCCGCCGTAGACGGCGGCGACCTTCAGCCGCTTCACGTCGGCGATCGCTCGGAACTCCTCGGTGACCTGGCTGGCGAGCTCCCGGGTCGGCGCCAGGATCAGCGCGTTCGGGCTCCCGCCGCCGGGGGTCACGCGCTCCACGATGGGCACCGCGAAGGCGAGGGTCTTCCCCGAGCCGGTTCGCGATCGCGCCAGCACGTCGCGACCCGCGAGCGCGTCCCGGAGGACGAGCGTCTGGATCGGGAAGGGCTCGCTGATCCCGCGCATGCGGAGGGTATCGGCGACCTGACGAGAGACGCCGAGTTCGGCGAAGCTGGGTGGTCGGGTCGGTGCGGATCGTGATGGGAACGACGGCAGCATGCCGCCTGTCGGCTTGTTGTGACATCTACGATTCCTCTCGGAGTGTGTGGGGACGATCGACTGCTCCGAGAAGAACGGGAGGGAAGGCGGCCTTCACCACGCGGGCGTGCATGCGTGCTCGCATGAACGCGTAGAGGTTCAGTGTACTTGATAGTGAGCCGCGCAGGTCGGATCCCGCCGCGAGGAGGATCTCGTCAGCTACAGGAGACCGGAGAGGCCCTCCATCCGGGCGCGGACGCGGGCCGCGGCGACGACGTTCCCCTTCCGCTCGTAACGGGCGAGCGCCTCCTCGAACGCCGCCTGCGCGTCGGCGCCGCGGCCCGCCGCCTCCAGGACCTGGCCCCGGATCTCATGTCCGTCGCCCTGGTAGACGAGGTAGTCGGTGCCCTCCATGATCTCGACCGTCTCGTCCGCGAGCCGGAGCGCATCTTCGAACGCACCGGACGCCGCGAGCACCCGCGCCCTCGCCATCCGCCAGAGGCCCTGCGAGGCGAAGTCGTCCTCGGCCGCGAGCGCCCGACTCTTCTCGGCGAACGAGTCGGCCTCCTCGTAGCGTCCGACATCACAGAGCGTCTGCGCGATCAGACCGCAGATGGTGGAATTGAAGCCGGTCTCGCCCATGGACTCGTAGACCTCGTGCATCTCTCGGAAGACCGCCTCCGCCTCGTCCAAGCGTCCCTCCAGCCGCAGCGTCTCGCCGGTGGCTTGATTCGTGGCGATCACCGAATTCGGGATGCCAAGCTCCTCGAACACCGCCACCGATCGCTCGACCGCCGCGTGCGCCTCCTCGAAGCGGCCGGCCATCCCGAGCAGCCCCGCCCGGACCCGCAGATCCTGGCCCTCTCCCGTGGGGCTATCGCCCTGAAGGGTGTACACCCGGTCGAGCGCGGCGAACGCGTCGTCGAGTGGGAGCGAGCCGAAGTACGCACAGATGCCGAAGAGCCCCGCGATCTGCTGCCGCGCCCGCCGGGACATCGTCTGCGCGCGGTCCATCAGGTCGTCGAGGATCTTCACGGTCTCGCCGCTCCGCCCCTGGAAGAAGGAGAAGAGCCCCAGCACGAGCATCGCCCGGTCGCGCAGCTCCACGTCGCCCAGGCGTTCCGCCTCCTCGAGGGCCGTCGTCACCTCCGCGTGAGAGATCGCCATCGTCCTGGCCGGATCGACCTGGCCCTCGCCGATGATCCGCAGGAGCTCTGCCCGCACCGCCAACCGACGATCCCCCAGCGCCTCCGCGAGCGCCGTCGCGCGGGTCGCGGCGGCGAGGGCTCCCGGATACTCCGCGAGCTCGTCGAGGAGCTCGGACAGCAGCACGAGCGATCTCAGCTGCACGGCGCCGTCCGAGAGGTCGACGCTCCGCTCGAGGAGCGCCTTCGCCCCGTTCAGATCCCCACGCTCGTCGGCCCGCACCGCGGACGAGTAGAGGTGCCCGGCCGCATCGCCGGCGAGCTGCTTCGCCCGGTCGTCCGCCACGCCCAGCTCTGTTCGGTACCGGTACGCCTGTTCGAGGTGATAGCCGAGGATCTCCTCGTACTCGGCGATCCGCTCGGCGGCGGCGGCCCCCAGCCAGGTGGCGAAGCGCTCGTGCAGGTCGGCGCGCTGCTCCTTCGGCATCGCCTGGTAGGCGGCGTCTCGGATCAGCAGGTGGCGGAAACGGAACGCGTCCTCGCCCGCGAACTCGGCGCGATCGGGCCGGATGAGCTCCTTGCGCGCGAGCGCGAGGAGGCGGGAGCGCACGTTCGGCCGGACGGACTCCGGGCTGAGGGTGGTGACGGCGCCGGCGTGGAAGACCTTGCCCTCGACGGCGCCGCGCTCGATCACGGCACGCTCGTCGGCGTCCAGTCGGTCCAGGCGCGCGGCGAGCAAGAGGTGGATCGTCGGTGGGACCGTCACATGCGCGAGGTCCTCGACGGAGCGCCACGAACCCCCTTCGAAGCGAAGGAGACCGTCGTCGATCAACATCGCGAGCATCTCCTCGACGAACAACGGGTTGCCCTCCGCGGCTTCGAGGATCCGGTCCCGGGCGACCTGCGGTATCGCCGCCTTCCCCAGGAGGTTGTCCACGAGCAGCGAGGCCTCGTCACCGGGGAGGGGTTCGAGAAGGATCGAGGTGGCGTTCATCTTGCCGCCACCCCATCCGGAGCGGATGTCGAGCAGCTCGGGACGAGCGACACAGACCAGCAGGACGGCGGCGTCGCGCGTCCAGTCGGCGAGATGCTCGATCAGGTCCAGCATGGTCGGCTCGGCCCAATGGATGTCGTCGAAGACGACGACGACCGGGCGTTCGCGCGCGAGATGCTCGAGGACTTTCCGGACGGCCCAGAAGGAGTCCTCCGTCGCGCCCGGAGGACTCCACCCGAAGAGGCCTCCCACGAGCGACGCGATCCGCTCCCCGTCGGCGGTGTCGGCTAATGATGCTGCGAGCTTCGCTCGCGCGGCGTCCGGCAGTTCGCCTTCGAGGATGCCCGCCGCCTGATGGATCACCTCGGCGAGCGGGAAGAACGTGATGCCTTCGCCGTAGGAGAGGCAGCGGCCGCGCAGGACGGTCGAGGATCGCAGCCGGTCCTCCGAGGAATTCGCCGACGAGCCTCGACTTGCCGACCCCGGCGGGACCGAGCAGCGTGAACAGGTGAGAGGTGCGCTCCGTGACCGCGCGTTCGAGCGCGCGTTCGAGCATCTCGAGCTCCTTGCTGCGCCCCACCATCGGGGAGTCGAGGTGCCGTTCGTGTCCCGCCGTGTCGGTGAGGACGGTCAGCAGGCGGAATGCAGGGACGGGCTCCTCTTTCCCCTTCAGCGTCGAGCGCGGCGACCGGCTCCACCTCGACCGCATCCTTCACCAACCGATAGGTCGTCTCGCCGAGGAAGACCTCGCCCGGCGAAGCGGCCTGCTCCAGCCGGGCGGCGACGTTCACCGCGTCACCCGTCACGAGACGCTGGCCGGCGGACGGGTCACCGGCAACGACTTCACCGGTGTTCACGCCGATCCGAGCCGCGACCCCGACGCCGTGCTCGCGTTCGAGCTCGAGGTTGAGCGCCTCCAGCGCCTCCCCCATGCCGGCGGCGGCCCGGACCGCGCGCAGCGCGTCGTCCTCGTGCAGCCGGGGGATCCCGAACACGGCCATCACCGCATCGCCGATGAACTTCTCGACGGTCCCGCCGTGTCGTTCGATCACGGCAGACATCTCGTCGAAGTACCGACCCATGACCCGGCGGAGCGCTTCGGGATCCAGCCGCTCGCCGAGAGAGGTGGATCCGGTGACATCGGCGAAGACGACCGTGACGACCCGACGGACGTCGGCGACGACGCCGTCGGTCTCGTCGAGCGGCGTGGCGCAGTTCTGGCAGAAGCGAGCCTTGTCGGCGTTGTCTTCTCCGCAGGACGGGCACCGTTTCACGGGCGCATCCTAGATGTGCGCGGCGCGCGCCGGGTGCTCCATCACTTCCCCGTGCCGAGGTCCTCTGCGTCGCGTCTCACCGCGTGGAGCTGACCGCTCGGCGCCGTCTCGTGCGCCGACGTGATGTCTCGCAGCGGCACCCGTGTCAGCTCACCGTCGTCGTTGCCGCGCAGCACCATGTAGGTCTGGGCGTCCTCGTCGAGATAGGCGACCGTTCCCGTGACCGAGCGCAGATACCCGCCTCGTGATTCGAGCTCGAACTCCGTCCTGCCTGCCGGGACGTGGGGTCGAAGCGCATCTCGGATGTCGTCGTCCAGCGTGATGATCTCCTCCGGAGTCGACGACGTTCGAGGAAGCCGGCGCGCGAACGTTTCGGGGGTTCCGCCTTCGGCGTCTGCCTCACGGTCGGGTTCGAGGAACACCTGGTTCGAAGACGGATCGAGCGGGCGGATCCGATCCTTCAGGATCGACATGTTGCCCTCCCTTTCTGTTGGAGGAAGGGGGTCCACCTCGGTGGACTCCCCCTCCTCGCACGGCCGCGCTCGTGCAGCGGCACGGCGCGGCCGCGAACTACCGATCTCTCAGTTAGACCTTCGCGGGCGTGCCCTCGAAGAAGGCAAGGTCCCCGATCTGGGTCGTACGGAGGTCGACGAGGTTCGCGACGTGCTCGCGCACCCAGCGCTCGGCCACCGGGACGGCGGAGTCGGCATCCTTCCGGGTCTCCCACATGCTCAACGACACGCACTTCCTGTCGCCGATGTCTGCGAGGCCGTACCGGATGAAGCCGGGCTGCTCCTGGAACGTGCGCAGCATGCCCTGACGGGCGATGTCGGCGAGCTCCTTGAAATTGCCGTCCTTGATCTCATACGTTGCGATGCGTACATGCTGCATATGTGAGTTGCTCCTTCGGTGTGTCGTAGGTGTTTCGGTCGTTCGGGACCCGTGACCGTCAAAGGCCAGCGTGAGCTGGATCGAGAGCGAACCGCTCGGGATATCAAGCTTGTCGCTGAGACCAGCGATCGAACGGGATCGTCGGATGCGATCTCCGTGACTCCTGCTTCTCCCCTCCCGTGGATGGGGATCGCGTCTCCTTGAGTGTACGTCTTCCCTCCGACGCCACGACGGAGGAGCCGCAGGTCACGACCCATTTCTCGCAGCACCGGTCGGTAAGGTGGCGCGCATGGCGATGGAAGCCACCTCGGAAGACGGCACGACGATCGCGTTCGATCGGTCGGGTGACGGACCGTCGCTCGTCCTGGTCGGAGGCGCGTTGGCCGATCGCTCGGCCGCGGCGCAGCTGTCCGCTCGGCTCGCGCCCCACTTCACCGTGATCGCCTACGACCGCCGGGGCCGGGGCGACAGCGGAGACACCGCGCCGTACGCGGTCGAACGCGAGGTCGAGGACATCGAAGCCCTGATCGTCGCGGCGGGCGGGCACGCCTTCGTCCTCGGACATTCCTCCGGCGCCGTGCTCGCGCTCGAGTCGGCTCGCACGTTTCCCGACCGGATCGGGAAGCTCGCGTTGTACGAGCCGCCGTTCATCGTCGATGACAGCCGATCGCTCTTGCCCGAGGACTACGTGAGCCATCTCGAAGCCCTCGTCTCGGCCGATCGCCGAGGCGACGCGGTCGAGTTCTTCCTGACGACCGCGGTGGGCGTGCCCGCCGAGGTCGTCGCCGGGATGCGGCAAGAGCCTTCCTGGTCCTCGATGGAGGCGGTCGCGCACACGCTCTCCTACGACGGCACCGTCATGGGCGGCACCATGGGTGGGAGCCCGGCGCCCCTCGAGCGTTGGTCCTCCATCGGAGTGCCCACGCTCCTCATGGCCGGCGGAGCAAGTCCGGACTGGCAGCGCCACGCCGTGCGGGCCCTGGCGGACGTCATCCCCGACGCGCGCCACCGGACCCTCGAGGGCCAGGATCATGGACCCGGCTCCGAGGTCCTCGCGCCCGTGCTCGTGGAGTTCTTCCTCGGCTGACCGCGACCAAGCACGTGCCACGGCTCTGTAGGCCTCACGTCTGACAGCCATCTGCCCGGCAGAGATCCCGGGCGCCTCGGCGTACGATCGGCCGGACCGGACCAAAGGGACCTGAGGCCCGCAGCACGGAAGAGGCTCACGCAGATGGATCACCAGCGAAGGGTGCAGGTCGTCCTCGGTGAGGCCGAGCGGACGGACGGGCTCCTCCGTTTCGTCCTCGAAGCCGAAGGCTTCGACATCGTCGGACTCGCCTCGGATGACCACGAGCTCGTGCGCGTCCTCCGAGGCGCTCGTCCCGCCGTGGTCGTGCTCGACGGCGGCATCTCCGTCGCCGCGGCCGTCGAGGCGAGGGAACGCTCCCACGGAGCTTCCCTCGTCGTCGTGTGGCCCGACGGCGTGTCGGCCGTCATCGCCGAAGAGCGTGTCGATCCCTATGAGGCCATCGCAGATCTGGGCGACGCGGTGAGACGGGCAGCTCGTCAGGCCGAGCTCGAGGGACTCGCGGAGCGGCGAGAGGCCGAGCGGCGTGAGATCCTGATCCACATCCCAGAGGCGCGCGATGTCGCCCCGACGATCGTGAGCGGTGCCGTTCGCATGCCGAACGACCGCCCCACGCGGACACGGTCCCGAGGCCGACGTGCCCGCCTCCTGGTCGCGGCCGCCACATGGATGCTGGTCCTCACGGCGCTCACCACGATCGCGATCGCGGTCCCCAACGCGCTCGACATCTTCCCCGGACGTGGAGGGGCGCGCCCTTCGCCGATCGGGTCCGTGAACAGGCGACCCGCCGATCCTCGACCCGAGGAGAAGATGACCACGCCCTGAACGGACCCCCGACACCTAAGGGTCGACGATCTGCGATGCACAGCTCGCACGTCACGACCGGGCGGATCGGTCGGACGGTCACGCTCGATCCGATGCCGCCCGCGCGCGGGGATGCTCCCAAGGTCACGGGCAGCACCACGGGAAGAGCACGAGCGAGAAGAGCAAGAGCGGGAAGAAGGACGGAGGTCGTCCCGACGATCCCGGGAGCAAGGCGAACGGGAACGGGTCATCGAAGAAGGAGAAGGAAAAGCCGCCGAGCGGCGGCGGTGATGGATCGCAGGACGGTGGCGGCAACGCGGTCGAGCATGGGAACGGCGGGGGCCATGGGAACGGCGGGGCTCCGGGAGCACCGGCAAGAACAAGGAGAAAGCGCACACCGGGAAAGGCCGTCGAAGCGAGCACGGCAACGCCGGCTGAGAACGTTCCTCAGTCAGCTCGGAAGCGCGCCGCCGACTCCACTCACCGGCAGAACCCCCGCCACGGTCGTGCCTGCGCCCGGCACCGAACGGATCTCGATCTCGCCATCGAGTGCGGCGAGCCTGTCGGCGATGCCCTGGAGCCCGCTTCCGCTCGCCCGGCTCGCCACGTCGAACCCCACGCCGTCGTCGCTCACCTCGAACCGGAGACGCCCGTCGCCGTCCGAGAGCGTGATGGTGGCGCGCGAGGCCGAGGCGTACTTCGCGACGTTCTGCAGCGCCTCGAGGCACGAGAAGTAGACCGCGGCCTCGGCCTCGCGCGCGTACCTCCCGACGCCGTCGCCTTCGACCGTGACCGGGACCACCGACTTGCGGGCTTGGGACTCGAGCGCCGCGACCAGCCCCTTGTCGGCCAGCAGGGGTGGGTAGATCCCTCGCGCGAGATCGCGCAGCTCCTCCAGCGCTTCGGTCGTGTCGCCCTGCAGCTGGGCGGCCACGGATCGAGCCTGCGCCGGGTCGCGTTCGACGAGTTGCTCGAGCAGTCGCAGCTTTACCGCGAGCGCGACGAGCTGCTGCTGCGCGCCGTCGTGGAGGTTCCTCTCCAGCTTGCGCCTCTCCTCGTCCTGTGCGGATACGAGACGTTGCCGCGAAGCCCGCAGCTGTTCGATCGTGTCCAACAGGTCCTCGGTCAACCCGACGTTCCGAAGCACGAGCCCCGCCTGTGCGGCGAGGTCACGGACGAGCTTCTGCTCCGTCGTGGTCAGCGACTCCCCCTGCCGCTTCTCGATCGACAGGGCGCCGAGCAGTTCGCCGTGATGGCGGACCGGCTCGAACATCGACGATGCGGTGACGATGCTCTCCTCCTCTGCCGCGGGTGCGGGCCGAGGCGAGAGCGTCTCGGCATCATCCGGCCACGCTGCCTCGGGCCGCAGCTCCGTCGCCGACACGCATCCATACATCGGCGCGCACGGCGCCCGTGCCCTCCCCGAGCGCGCGAGCCATCCTCGGCAATAGCTCTTCGTTCGCGTACGTGTTCCCGAGCCGATCGGAGAACTCGGACAACACCTCATACGGAGTGGCGCGCTTCCCGTAGACGAGCCGGTCGGCGAAGCGCTGCGCCCGTCGTCGAGCCGGCTGGAACGCGAGCGCGACAACCGCCGCGGCCGCCGCCGACAGCAATGGGCTGGCCTGCCCGCCGACGACCGCTCCTACACCCGCGACGATCGCCACGTAGACGAGGGTGATGAATACGGCGAGCGCTCCGAAGAGCACCGCTCGGTTGATCACGACGTCGATGTCGAACAGGTGGTACCGAAGGATCGACACGCCGATCGCGATCGGGATCAACGCGAACGACAGCACGGACACCGTTTGGAGAACGTTGAGCCACTGGGGGTTCGTCGTCGATGCGCCGGTCCACTCGCCCCCGAGCGAGAACAGGATGCCGGCTGCGTAGGTGGCAGCCACGATGGTCGCGGCCGTGACGAGCCACCGGAGCTGGAGTCGCTCGATGCCTCTGGACCGTCGGAATCGTTGCACCAGACTCACCAACGACCCGACCGCCCCGATGGGGATGATGAGGATGGAGACGAGAGCGACCCCCAGGAAGGGGCGCAGGGATTCGAGGCCCAGCGGGTTCTGCGCCCCGGCGATCGCGCCGCCCTCCATCGGTCCGGGGCCGACCAGGATGACGAGGAAGATGAACACGAGACCTCCGCCGAGGATCCTTGCGAACCATCTCCATCGCGGCGACGGCAGATGTCCGTCCGGGAAGAGCAGGAGGAGGAAGGTCGCGGGGATCGCGACGACGGGGATCCACATCGGCTGGTCGATCGCTTCGAAGATCAGCCCCAGGTTGCGCCCCCCCGGCCCCCCATGGATCGCGTAGATCCCGTATGAAGCGAACGGGAGACCCATGAAGACGCCCATCCCGAGCATCACCCAGCCGATCGAGTTCTCCGGCTGCCGCACGGCGAGGACGTAGCCGATGATCGGGAAGGCCGAGAAGGCGACCAGCAGGCCGACATCGCCGAGCGCACCCCCCGGGCTCAAGATCGGGGCGCCGGTCAGGTTCGAATCGAGGAACGCGATGACGAAATTGCCGAGGTTCCCCACGATGAAGATGCCGAGCATGATCCGAGCGAGGAGCACGCGCCGAGGACGTGCCGACGGGTCGCGGATCTCGGATCCCGTCGCGGCCTCTGCCGTTTCGATCGCCATGAGCCGCATGTTCGCACTTCGAGCGGGCGCGCCCAAGGGGCCGACCTGGTGGGTCGACCCGGGTGCAGACCTCTCACCGGCCCGGATGCCACCACCGGTCGTGGGGCACATATCCGGCTCCGAGAGCGACCCTTCGGCGGCACTTGCGCCGATGGCGTAGAATGGGTGCGTGGAAGGCGAAAGAAGCGTCTACAAGACCCAATCCGGAGTCATCTTCCGGGTATCGGAGACGCTCGAAGGCCACATCTCCGTCGAAACGCTGGATGAAGCCGCGTGGGTCGCCGGGAGGATCGGGATGGTCGGGTTGCGTGTCCTCCCCACCACCACACGCCTCACGGCTCGCCAGGTCCTCGCCCTTCCGATCTAGCCGATCGAACGACGCGAGAGGTCAGTTGCAGGCGACCGGGCCACCGGCGTCCAGGACGGCGCCGCTCACGGCCATGAACTCCCACGAGTAGGAGTCGTTTCCGAGATACAGAAGGAGCACGCCGAAGTCGGTCGTGTTCCCCGACTCGTAGTTGGGATCCTTCTCATCGAGGAGCCTGTAGTGGCTCTTGCCTCCCGTCCCCACCACGAACTCACGGATGCCGTCCGACATCGCCTGCCCCGCGGCATCCTGCTTGCCGTAGCGCTGATAGTTGTGCTCGTGACCGTTCAGCACGATGTCGCCGCCGGCCGCGGAGAGGTCCTGCCAGAAGGCCTTCGCGCCGACCGGCGTGGAGTCGCCGTGCTGCTCCCCCGAATTGAACAAGGGGTGATGCCAGTACGCGAGGATGCATCGCTGGGTCGTGCCCGCCAGATCCTGTTCGAGGAAATCGTTCTGGGGCGACCCGTCGTCACAGCCCACCTCATCGCAGTTGGAGTTGAGCGCGATCATGTGCCATGAGCCGAGGTCCCAGCTGTAGTACCCGCTCCTCGAGGGACCGGTCGGCCGGTCCTTCGACACCCAGTAGTCGAAGTACCCCGCGGCATCGGCGACGTGGTAGTCGTGGTTGCCCGGCGCGGGATAGGTGTCCTCTGCGAACTTCCCCCACGTCGGGTCGTAGCCCTGTTCGTACGAATCGAGGGCGCCGTCGGGGTACTGGAGGTCGCCGAGCGGGATGACGGCGTCGGCGTCGGCGAGCAGATCGGCCGTCGCTCGCTCTTGGCATTGGGTCGGGTCTTCGCCACCGAAATCGGAATCGGACGGGTCACAGGCGATGTCGCCCGCCGCGGCGACGACCTTCGCACCTTCGGGGACCCGTGGAGGCTCGACGGTTCGGGTCGGCGCATCCGACGCGGCTCGGCACGCCGTCAGCAGGGCAGCGAGCAGGAACACGACCATGGTCTTCCCGATCGAGGACATCCCTGGTTCCTCCCTTACCCGATCACGGTGAGGATCAGGAACCTACTCGGACAGCGCCGCGTCCCGGAGGGCGACCGAAGGGCTCGGGTCGGCCCGGAACCCGCCCAGCTCGATCCGGAACGTCGCGCCCAGGCCCTCCTCGCTCATCACGTCGATCGCGCCGCCGTGCGCCTGCACGATCGCCTTGGTGATGGAAAGTCCGAGACCGGTTCCTCCGTTGCTCCTCGCGCGATCGGCCTCGACCTTCGCGAAACGATCGAAGATCCTGGGGAGGTCCTCGGGGGCGATGCCCCTCCCCTCGTCCGCCACTTCGATCACGAGGTCATCCCCTTCCGCCCGGCAGGAGACTCGGATCGTGTCGCCCTCGTCCGTGGCCTTCACGGCGTTCTCGAGCACCCCATCGAGCGCCGTCCCCAACCGTTCGGGGTCGGCGAGGATCGTTCCCCGCGCGGCGATCCGGACCTGCCAATCGCGCGCCGCCGTCGGAGTCCACCGGCGCACCAACCCTTCGATGAACGGAACCACCGGGATGGAGGTCATCGACAGGAAGCCCGGATGGCCGGCCGTCGTCAGGATCAGCAATCGCTCGGAGAGGCTCGACAGGTGTCCGAGCTCGTCGAGGATCACCTCGGCGTCCTTCGCGACCTGTCCGTTCAGGTCCGCGTCGCGGATCAGCTCGGCGTGACCGCGCGCCACGGTGATGGGTGTCCTGAGCTCGTGCGACGCGTCCCGGACGAACTCCCGCTGCCCCATCAGCAGCCGGTGCTCGGACTCGGCGAGCCGGGCCGTCTCCTCGATCGCCGACTGCCTCCGCTCCGCGTGCCACACCATCGCGAGGAACATCGCCGCCATGAGCGGAACCTCGGCGAGCTCGTCGGGGCCTTGGTGGCCGCGCGCGATCGACCACGCGAGGGCCGCACCGGTGACGGCCATCACGACGAGCAGGACGAACATCGTCGTTCGGAGACGCCACAACCGGATGCCGTAGACGAGCGTGAGGCTCACCCAGACGAAGTGGAACGGGATCGTCTCCCATTGGCTGAGCATCAGGATGACGACCACGTTGGCCGCGGCGAACAGGCCCCAGGCGACCTCGACCCAGCGCCTACGCAGCGTTGAACCGATATCCGACATTCCGCACCGTTTCGATCACGTCCCCGCCGAGCTTCGCTCGAAGGCGTCCGACACACACGTCCACCACGTTGCTGCCCGGGTCGAACGAGTAGCCCCAGACGTCGGCGAGGAGACGCTGGCGGCTGCATACCTCTCCGTCCTCGCGCATCAGGCGCTCGAGGAGCAGGAACTCGCGCTCGCTCAGCGTCACGCGCCGGCCGTCCACCTCGACGATCCGTCGGGTGAGGTCGAGCGTCATGTCCCCACCGCGGAGGAGCTGATGGCGCGGGCCCGCACCCGGCTGTCGGAGCCGGGCGCGGACCCGGGCGATCAGCTCGGCGAGCGAGAACGGCTTCGAGAGGTAGTCGGAGGCGCCGAACTCGAGGCAGCGGACCTTGGTCTCGACGTCGGAGAGCGCCGAAAGGACCAGGACGCGCTGGTCGGGGCGATTCTCCATGAGGCCTTGCAGGACGGACATCCCGTCCATGTGCGGCAGCAGGAGATCGAGCACGACCAGCTCGTAGCTCCCCGAGCTGGCGAGCTCGAGCGCCCGGATCCCGTCGTAGGCGCCGTCCACCTGGAACCCCTCGGCAGACAGCGCACGGGAGACGAAGCTGACGATCCTCGGTTCGTCGTCGACCACCAGCACCCGGGCCACGCAGCGGATGCTAGGCCGGACCGGGCCGGCGCGATAGTCCTCATGACGGAACCGTCATGAGGATCGCGCCGGCCACATGACCGGGAGATGACGGTTCCCTGACGGGTCCGTCATGGAGCGTCCATGAGCGGCCGCCGAGCCTACAGTCCCCGCGCCGGCCACGCTGGTCGTGGCACCCAGAGAGTGGAAACAGAGTCGAGAAGCGTCGATCGAGAGGGGGAACCACCCGTGGCTTCACGTCTGCAACGCCTGTTCGTCGTACCCGCCGCCGCCGCGCTCGTGTTCGCGATCGGCAGCTGCGGAGGTGGCAGCGGGATCGGTGCCACGCTCGCCGACTACTCGATCACGCTGGACGAGAGCACCGGCGCTCCGGGCGACGTGACGTTCGACGTCACGAACGATGCGGAGCAGCCGCACGAGTTCGTCGTGTTCAAGACCGACCTGGCGCCGGATGCGCTGCCCGTCGACGAGGACGGCAACGTGGACGAGGCCGGCGAGGGCGTCGAGCTCGTCGACGAGATCGAGGACATCGCCCCCGGCGACACCCCCTCACTCACCGTGAACCTGGATGCGGCCAACTACGTGATCATCTGCAACATCCCGGGGCACTACGCGCAGGGGATGCACACGCCGTTCGTCGTGAGCTGAGGCCAGGGCCGACCGTCAGGCGTACCGACCACACTTGATGCACGCGTACCAGCCGCCGGCCGGGTCGTCGAGCACGAAGATGGTGTGCTCGCCGCACCGAACGCACGACCGGTTCTGATACGGAGCGAGCGTGGGCCGCTGTCCGATCGACGTGGCGATGCCACGCATGTCGTCTCCCTTGTGATCTCCGGCGACGATCGTGGTTCTGTTCATCTCGCTCTCCCTTCCACCCGGGCATCGGGGATCCGATGCAGGAACGAACGACACATCTCAGGCGCCGGCGCCCACCCGCCGGGGATCCGACGCGTTCGCGATCCTTGCCGGAAGCCCTGGAAGCTTCCGGACGATCGCGAACCCCGTCCTCTCCGAGACCATCAGGTCCAGATCCGGACTCTCGTGGTCGGTGGCGATGGCGAAGTAGGTCCCGTGCGCCCGTACCTCCTCGTACTCGACGTGCGTGAGGTCGATCAGGGAAGTGCACGAACCGTCGCTGCACTCACAGACGAAGGGTTCCGTGGCTCCGGCCTCGGACTCGTTCGATTCGTCGATCCGCTCGTTGATGTCCCGGGATCGAGTCTCGTTCTGCACCTCTTGCTCGCGCCAGTCGTTCATGGTCGATCCCGGACGACCCGTAGTCGTCTCTTCTTCCGCTCACCCGGCAGCGGTGGCAGCGTCGTCGGAGTCCATTCCCCATCACCCGAGCCCAAGATCACCGAGACGTCGGTGTCGCTGAGGAGCATGTCGGCCCCGGCCCGCTCGAACGCATCGCGGACGAGGCCTCGGCAGTTGACGATGAACAACCACCACCCGTACTGCCCCGCGTGCTGAGCGGTCGCCTCCAACGCCAGCACGCCTGCCTCGTCGACGGTGTCGAGGTCTCGGAGATCGATGATCAGGGCGCCGCCGGCATGGGCGACGTGTTCGAGCTCACCTTCCAGCATGGGAACGCTGGCACGATCGAGCTCGCCGACCAATGTGAGACGGTCGATACCGTTCCGGCGGTCGCCACGGACGGAGAAATGCGGCTCTGGTTCGTCGATGGGGTTCTGCACGCTCGACCTCCTCGATCCGGCCGCTTGATCCCCTCGCGGGGAGCGGTGGTGTTGTCTCGGACCCGGAGTTGGGGTTCGTGATGCGGCAACCGTGAGCTGGAGTTCCCGCAAGACGAACGCTAGCACACCCTTCGAGGGTTTCGATAGGGGACAACAGAGGACCATTTAAAAGTAGGCCGGCGGAGGGACAACGGGACGACCGAACTCCGGGGCAAGATTGCTTCCGAAATGAGGAGATTGCGAGTCCTCATCGCGGACGGCCTGGCCTCGCGGCACGAGGAGGTCATACGCGCGGTCACCTCTCTCGGACACGAGGTGGTGGGCGCCGGGCCGAGCCTGAACGGCGATCGCCCGACCTCGGAGCCGCCCGATGTCGCCCTCGTGATCGCCGGCGGGGACTCGGACGAGGCGCTCGATCGCATCCGCACGATCGTGCGCGAGGCAGCGTGCCCGGTGATCGCGATCCTCGAGGTGCAGGATCGTGCGTTCATCGACAAGGCAGCCCGGATCGGCATCTTCTCCATCGCACACACGGGCGATCTCGAGGAGATGCAGAGCTCGATGGACATCGCACTCCAGCGGTTCGCCGAGTACCACGCGCTCCAGGGCGCGTTCGAGCGGCGCGCCGTCACGGAGCGGGCCAAAGGGATCTTGATGGAACGCGGATCTATCGACGAACAGCAGGCTTTCCATCTCCTGCGCGAACACGCGCGTCGAACCAACCGGAAGGTGGTGGACGTCGCCGGATCCATCCTCGAGAGCCATCGCCTCCTCTCGAACGGTAGTGAGCCCATCGTGCTCGACGACGAGCTCCTCGTGCGAACAGAGGGCGATGGCTGAGGCCTAGACTCCCGACGCATGACCGAGCAACCGCGGACCCGGTTCGCGCGGAACGGAGACGTCCACCTGGCGTACCAGACCGTCGGAACCGGGTCTCTCGACATCCTGCTGATCGACACGTGGGTGCACCACGTCGAGGCGGTCTGGGACTTCCCCGACTTCGCTCGCTTCCTGCGCCGGCTCAGCTCCTTCGGGCGGCTGATCCACTTCGACCGTCGAGGGACGGGACTGTCCGATCCGATGCCCCTCGACAAGCTGCCGAACTTCCAGACGCAGATGGAAGATGTCGTGGCCGTCCTCGACGCGGCCGGGTCGCAGAGCACGGCCATCATCGGCACCGCCGACGGCACGCTCGTCGCGATGCTCCTTGCCGCCGCTCATCCCGAGCGATGTCGATCGCTCGTGCTCTTCGCACCGACGGCCAAGCACCAGCAGGCTGCGGGACTGCCGATGGAGCCGGATCGAAGAGGCGCTCCAGGAGATCACCGGATGCCGTCGAGGACAGCGGCGTCTACATCCTCGCCCCCAGCCGCGTCGAAGACGAGACGTTCGACCGCCAGCTGCTCCGCTTCCAGCGGAACTCTGTTCGGCAGGGAGCGATGGCGCACTACTTCCGTCAGTCGATGCTGGCCGACATCCGCGACGTCCCTCCGAAGATCACGACCCCCACGCTGGTCCTCAACCGCACCGGTAACCGGATCGTCTCGATGGAGCTGAGCAAGGAGGTTGCCTCGATGATCCCGGATGCGAAGCTCGTCGAACTTCCTGGAGAGGACCATCTCGTGTTCTCGCAGGACGTCGACCGCATCACGGACGAGATCGAGGAGTTCCTCACGGGCGTCCGTACGGGCTCGGATCCGGACCGCGTCCTCACCACGTTGCTGTTCACCGACATCGTCGACTCGACGACACGAGCCGCGGAGATGGGCGACCGGCGGTGGCGGGACCTCCTCGACCAGCATCACGACCTGGTTCGAGCCGAGCTCGACCGGTTCGGAGGCCGGGAGATCGCGACGACCGGAGATGGCTTCTTCGCGACGTTCGACTCCCCCGCCCAGGCCGTGCGGTGCGCGCTGTCCGCGACCGATGGCGTCACGTCGCTGGGGGTTCAGATCCGCGCGGGCGTCCACACCGGTGAAGTCGAGGTCCGAGGGGCGACGATCTGGGCGGCTTGGCCGTGCATATCGGCGCCCGTGTCGCGGCCGCGGCGCAGCCGGGTGAGGTGCTGGTCTCGAGCACGGTGAAGGATCTGCTCGCGGGCTCGGGTGTCCTGTTCGAGGACCGGGGTGAGCACGAACTGAAGGGTGTCCCGGGAGCCTGGCACCTCTTCGCGGCGGGATAGCGTGACCTGTCGAGGCCCGGGACGAACCACGTTCGTCGTCCACGACACGTGGCCGTACGAACCGTACGGTGCTCGCCCAGCGCTCAGCGTCGGGCCGATGCCGTAGGCCGACCAAGGTCTGTCGTCGAGGAGTCGATCGGCACAGGATGTGCGGCAGATCCCCAAGAAGGGATGCGACCCCCAAGGAGGCACCATGCGCATCCGAACGATCGCTCTCGCGGGCCTGGTGGGAGCTGGCGTCGCCTATCTGTTCGACCCGATCAGTGGGGATGCGAGACGGACCCGTCTCCGAGCGCGGATCATGACCGTCGCTCGACGAAGGAGGACCGTCGAGACCGCCCGCGCACCGCTCCCCGAAGATGTCGCCCCGGAGCCGAGCGTTGAGCTCTCGGACACGCCCGAGGAACCTCGGAAGAAGGCCATCGCGCTCGGACCCGGCACTGAGACGGACGACGAAGCGATCGCGAGCCGCATCCGGATGGAGGTGTTCGGGCGACCCGATCTCCAGACCGGCCGTATCGTCATCGACGTCGTGCGCGGCGTGGCGTTCCTCCGTGGCGAGATGAAGGACGGACATGCGATCGAAGAGATCATGGATCGCACGCGCTCCGTTCCCGGCGTCCGAGGCGTGCACAACCTCATCCTCATCCGGATGCCCGAGAGTCTGACGATCACCAGACCGATCAGGACCCTTGGCGACTCGTGGAGCGGTTAGGCCCTCGGACGGATCGGGTGCCTCGGGTCGCGTCGATGAAGCGCACCTCGCGGGAACCGCCGACGGAGCGCTGCAACGTTCACCGGGTCGCCCCTTCGCCGACACCCTGACCGGCTAGAACTGGAGTCGGAGGGTTGGCAGTGGCCTTCCGAGAGGCGCCGGGATCCGGCACCCGAGTTGGAGGTCCCCCGATCCGCCGAGAAACGGTCGGCGCGCCACCGCGACGGCCTCCACATATCGAGCGGCCCGAGAGGCCTGGGCTGGGTCGCGCCCCCCGCCCAGGCCTCTCGTTTCACGCGCTCCATCGGGACCGAACGTCTCGACACCGCATCCCCCGGATCCATCACGCCCCCACCCGTCCGACCCATGGATGCATCGGCCGTACACGCGGCAAGATTGCGACATTCGAGTGATAGTGCTGTCGGCCCGAGGGGGTCAAAGTGGCCCTTCGTCCGGCCGACGTCGAGTGCCGGTCACCAGAAAGGACAGGGATGGCCCCGCTCGGCACCCCCCGCCTGGCCATCGAGAACATCTCGAACCGCAGACGGATCACCGTCGTCACCGGCCTGCTCGCGAGCGCACTCCTCGTTGCCACCATCGTGCGCCCGGCAGCAACTCCCCCCTTGCGCTTCGTCCCGGTCGTGATCCACGAGCGGACGCCATCGACGCAGTCCGCGGAACAGCTGATCGACGCCGTGGGCGGCCGCGTCACCAGGCCGCTCCCTCTGATCGGCGGGTTCGCCGCCGATGTGCCGGTCGATCGTCTGTCGTTGCTCGGCCCCGATGGCCCGATCGCGGGCCTCTACGTCGACGCCCCCATCCGGATGGCGGGCATCGGAACGGAGGCGTGGGACGATCTCGAACCGAACCTCGCGTGGCGGAAGTCGATCCGGCTCCCTTCGGTCCCGCTCGGGATCGACGGCAGTGGCGTGACGGTCGCGATGATCGACACCGGGGTGACGCGCTCCCAGGACTTCGGCGACCGCGTCGTCGCTCGGGTCGACTTCACCCCCGGCGGGAACGGCGACGACGCCTACGGACACGGGACCCACCTCGCGGGCGTGATCGCCGGGAACGGCGCCGCTTCAGGCGGCAAGTGGCGAGGCGTCGCGCCGGGCGCGCAGCTCGTCTCGTTGAAGGTGGCGGGGCCGGACGGGGCAACCGATGTCTCGGTCGTCATCGCCGCGCTGCAATGGGTGGTCACGCACCGGGCGCAGTACGGGATCAAGGTCCTGAACCTCGCGTTCGGAACGGACAGCGTCCAGCCATACGCGGTCGATCCACTCAACGCCGCCGTGGAACGCGCCTGGGCGGCCGGCATCACGGTCGTCGTCTCGGCCGGGAACCGCGGCCCGGGCACGATCAACAAGCCCGGCGACGATCCCTTCGTGATCACGGTGGGAGCGGCCGACCTGAATCAGACGGTCGACCGCAAGGACGACGAGATCGCTCCGTTCTCGGGCAGCGGGATCACCCAGGACGGGTTCATCAAGCCTGACCTCGTCGCGCCCGGCACCACGATCGTGGCGACCCGCGACGCCGGGAGCACGATCGACTCCCTCCATCCGGACGCCGTCCTCGACGGCGACTACTTCAAGGGGACCGGCACCTCCCAGGCCGCCGCGATCGTCTCCGGCGTGGCCGCGCTGCTGTACCAGGCGAACCCTTCCCTCCGACCGGGCGCTGTGAAGAGCATCCTGATGGGAAGCACCTTCCGGGCCTCCCAGTACCGGACGGGGGGCGGGTCCGGACTCGTCGACGCCGCGGGCGCCTTCTCGAGCATCAACAGCGGCGACTGGGCGAACGGGGGGTTGGTCCGATCGCTCGGGGCCGGCACGCTCGAGGGCAGCCGGGGGCGGTTCCACGTCCATGCCGACCTGAACCACGACGGCCAGCTCGACCTCGTGTCGGGTGAGCAGGACGTCCTCGGCGCACCGTGGGACTCCACCTCGTGGTCATCCACGTCGTGGTCTTCGACATCGTGGTCCTCCACGACGTGGTCGTCGCTGATCTCCGAGAACAGCGGCTGGTCCAGCAACTCGTGGAGCTCGACGTCGTGGTCCGGCATGTACTGGAGCTCGAACTCGTGGAGCTCCAACTCGTGGAGCTCCACGAGTTGGAGCTCGGTGGCCTGGAGCTGAGGAGAGAGACATGAAGACACTTCCTCGTTCGGTGAAGCTCCTGATCGCGGGAGCGACGCTCCTGGGCATCGGCTGCGTCGCGATCCGGCTGCCGGAGATCACGCGTTGGGACGTCCGAGATCTCCTCGAGGTCTTCCTGATCGCAGGGCTGACGATCGTCGCCGAGCGATGCTCGATCCCGCTCCGCCACGGAACCGAGACGGTGAACTTCGCGCTCACCGACGGCGTGTGGGCCGGGGCGCTTCTGCTCGTCTCGCCGGGCGTGCTGACGGTGGCGGTGCTCGTGGGCGTGGTCTCCGGGGAGGCGCTGAACCGCTGGAAGCCGTTCAAGATCGCCTACAACGTCTCGCAGTTCCTGATCGGGCTCACCCTCGCGGAAGTGGCCTTCGCGATCCTCGGCGCGTGGGGCTCCGGACCGACGGATCCGGCGCGCTGGGCCGCGGTGCTGATCGCGATGTTCGTGGCCTTCGCCGTCAACGCGACCGCGATCATGCTGGTCGTGTCGATGGTCGAGGGCACCCGGTTCATCGACGTGTTCCGCCTCCCCCTCGCGTTGAACGTGATGCACTGGCTCGGCAACGTGTTCCTCGGCATCCTCGGCGCCCTGGTCTGGGCCGCCGAGCCCGTCGCCCTCATCTTGATGATCGCGCCGGTCGCGCTCGCCTACATCACCTACCGGCGTTGGGTCGAGGGCATCAAGGAACGCGACCAGATGCGCAACCTGTACGAGGCGGGATGCACGCTCTCCGCCCCGCTCGCCACCGCGGAGACGTTCGGCGACTTCCTGGGACTCCTCGAGAAGCTCCTCCCGGCCGATCAGGTGGAGCTCGTCGTCGTCGACGACAGCACCGTCGCGGTCCACACCTCGGCGGGGATCCGGCACCTCACGGTCGATGACACGGGTGCGGATCCTCTCGATGCGTTCGTCGCGGTGCGCGGCGGCGTCGCTCCCCAGATCGCCCTCGTCGGAGACGGCGAGGACGTCCGTGGAGTGCTCGCGGTGTATCGCGACGAGATCCTCACCGCGACCGAGCGGGTCCTCCTCGACGGATTCGCGACCCAGATCGCCGCTCGGCTTCGAGACCACCGCGTGTACGGGAAGACGCTCGAGCGTGCCCGTCTCTCGGAGATCGTCTCGCATACGTCGGACGGCGTCTTCACCGTGGACCTCGAAGGCCGGATCACGACGTGGAACCCGGCGATGCACACGCTGATGGGCTACTCCGAGGAGCACGCGATCGGCCGGCGGTGCGAGGAGGTCCTCGGGCTCGGGTTGATCGCGGTCCTCGCGGACGACGACGCCGGCAACGGCGGATTCGGCATCACGACGGCCACCACGAGAGACGGGGTCCAGAAGGAGCTTCGCCTCCGCACGAGCACGATCCGCGACGACGAGGGGGCACCGCCCGCCCGGATCGTCGTGGTTCGCGACGCCGGCGAAGAGATGAAGGCGGAGCAGATCAAGCGCGACTTCGTCTCGATGGTCTCCCACGAGCTCCGCTCGCCGCTGACACCGCTCCGGGGTTTCCTCTCCAGCCTCGTCGAGGGCACGGTGGACGACGCCCCCGAGAAGCGTCAGGAGTACTACCGGATCATGTTGCGCCAGGCCCAGCGTCTGGAGCGCGTCGTGAACGACATGCTCGATGTCTCGCTGATCGAGGCGGGCGGGCTCGTCGTGGATCTCCAACCGGTCTCGTTGGACCATGTACTGGGCCGCCTCGTGAAGGAGTTCCGCGACCAACACCCGGACCGCCCCGTCGTGCTGCGCGACCCCGACGAGTCGGTCATCGTGTTCGCCGATCCCTTCCGCGTGGAGCAGGTGGTGCTGAACCTGCTCTCCAACGCCCACAAGTACACCCCCGCGACGCTGCCGATCAGGGTGAGCACCATGACCTGCGAAGGATCGGTCACCATCGCGGTACGCGACCACGGCGAAGGCATCGCGCCGGAGCACCGCGAGATGATCTTCGACCGCTTCTACCGGGTACAGGACGGCTCCGCGGCGGGTCAGCCGGGCACCGGCCTCGGTCTCTACATCGCGCGAACGCTCGTCGAAGCCATGTCCGGACGCATCTGGGTGGACTCGGAGCTGGGCGCCGGCACGACCTTCTCGTTCAGCTTGAAGACCGTCGACGTGGACCACGTGGCCGAGATCACGTTCGACGAGCTCCCGCAGATCGCCGAGGCGGCCCTCGTACGGATGCACTGAGCTCGCGACGGGTCAGGGCACGGGCTTGGCTGCGTCACCCTCCTGTGCCGCCTGCCGAGCTGAGGCGCTTCCATCCCTCTCGTTCGAGCAACAACGACACGGCCGTCCCGAGGACGAGCGACCAGAAGAACGGACCGAGGCCGAACACCGTCATGTTCGACAGCGCGATCGCGAACGCGAACAGCGGTCCGAGGACGAGCGGCCCCTTGCTGACCTCCCGGAGTGCGACGGCGAGCGCCGGCACCAACGCGAGACCGGCCATCGTGAGCAGCAGCACCGTCGGAACGAGCACCGCCAGGTCGGCAGCCGTGGCGGCGAAGACCGCGATCAGCAGGCCGCCCGCAACCGGCAGATAGACCGAGCGGTAGCGGATCGCGCGGTCTCCCGCGGTCGGTCCGGCGGTCACCAGGAGCGGCGGCAGCGCGAGGGAGACGGTGATCGGCCCGAAGAGCGACCCGAGCAGGGTCCCCGCACCGCTGACGACGTTGAGGATGCGTTCGGGCGGGCGATACCCCTGGCCCCGCAGGTAGATCACCGAGGGGACGTTCGACTGGACCGTCATGAGGGCGAGCAGCACCGGGGTGACGGTGGCGATCGCGGTCCACGAGAACTCCGGGCGGACGAACTCCAGGCCGGGCAGTGCGAAGGTCGAGGGGAACGCGCCGAGCTGTCCCGTCACCGCCGCGGCGAGGAACCCCGCGAGGAACGCGGGGAGAACGGGCGGCAGCCGGGTGCCGAGGAAACGCTGACTGAGCAGATACCCAAGGACGGCGCACGCCACCATGATCGGGACGCGGGCTGCGCCCTCGGACGTGCTGAGGGCCGAGAAGATGTTGATCACGAACGGCATCACCGCCCCGGCGATCAGACCCTGCACGATGGGAGCGGGGATCCACGCGGCCAGCTGACCCGTGAGCCCGAACACCGCCGTCACCAGGACGATCGCGCCCGCGAGGATCGACGCGCCGGCGAGCTCAGAGAACCCGATCCGATCGCCCAACGAGACGAAGAAGATCAGCGCGAAGATGTTGCCCGTGAGCAGCAGCGGCATCCGGTACCGCAGGGTGAGGACGAGGCTCGGCAGCATCGGCAGGCCGTAGATCAGGGCGATCCAACCGCTGGTCCGCCGTTCCGACAGTCCCATGCCGTGCGGACCCGCCGCCGTCAGGACGATGCTGAGGACGGCGAGGAAGACGATCATGACCGTGAGCCCGGCGATCAGCGCCGGGAGCGTGCGGCGGAGCTCCTCTCGCGATCCGAGCGCCATCGATCCTCAGCCTGCGGCGTACGTGATCCGTTGTCCACTCACGTCGCCGCAGAGATCGGCCCATCCCTCCGGCCGCCGTCGGTCCGCCGGCAAGCGACTACCCGCTCAGTTGCAGCTCACGGGACCGCCGGAGTCCAACACGGTGCCGTCGATTCTCACGTACTCCCATGAGTAGGAGTTGGCACCGAGATGGAGCTTCAGCACGCCGAAGGATGTCGTGTTCCCGAACTCGAAGTTGGGGAACGACGGGTTCAGCGTGCCGCCGTGGCTCTTCCCGCCGGTTCCGACGATGAATTCGCGGACTCCGTTCGAGGTCGCCTGTCCGGCCGGATCCTGCTTCCCGAAGCGCTGGTAGTCGTGGATGTGCCCGTTCAAGACGATGTCCGCGCCGGCCGGGTAGAGGTCGTCCCAGAAGGCCTTCGGGCCTGCAAGCACGCCGGTCGACCCCGAGTTGAACAGCGGATGGTGCCAGTACGCGAGGATGCACGGTTTCGTCGTGTTCGCCAGATCCTGCTCCAAGAAGTCGTTCTGTACGGTCCCCTCGACGCATTTCACCGGACTGCAGTTGGAGTTCAGCGCGATCAGGTGCCACGCACCGATGTCATAGCTGTAATACCCGGCTCCGACGCCGCCCGTGGGTCGACCTTTCGAGGCCCAGTAATCGAAGTACCCCTGCGCCCCCACGACGTGGTACTCGTGGTTGCCGACCGCCGGATAGGTCGTCGGCGCGAACTGACCCCACGACGGGTCGTAGCTGACCGTGAATTGGTTCAGGGTGCCATCCTCGTACTGCAGATCGCCCAGCGGGAGGACCGCCTCCGCTCCGGCCAGCTGTGCAGCCGTGGCGCGGTGCTGACAACTGTTCGGCGAGGATCCGTTGAACGTCGACGCCGTCGGATCGCAGGCGATATCGCCCGCAGCGACGATCAGATGACTGGAACCCTCATCGGTCTCATCCGTGTCCGCGGCGCTGGTGCAGCCCGGATCGGCGGGGAAGTCCGTGGACCCGTCCCCGTCGTTGTCGATGAGATCCGAGCACGCGGGCGGCGGCGGCGGATCGGTCTCGTCGTTGTCGTTCGCGTCCGTGCAACCGGGATCCTGCGGAAAGTCGATCTTGAGGCCGCCGTCGTTGTCGACGCGTGTCGGAGCACGCCGGCGAACCCGACAAGGTGGTCTCGACCGCGAGCTGGGGCCGATTCGACGCCGCCTCTCTGCTCGTGAAGCTGACGTCGCCCGTCGCGTTGCACCCCACGGCGTGCCGGATCAGGAAGCTCACGGGAACTCCACCGGTGACGGCGGCGGTGACGTTGAAGTCCTTGTACCCCGTCTTCGTCGTCCATTGCCCGGTCGCGAGGACCGGCCCGGTCGGGCCAGGCTGGTTGCTCCACTTGATGGTCTTCTCGCCCCATGTGTCGTTCGCCGCGCGCAGGACTTCGACGCCGAGCGTGCACTTGGTGTTGGTCGTCGCGAAGACGCGCAGGGTGGCCGCACTGATCGTCTCGCCGCCGGAAAGAGCAGGGACATCGAAGCGGATGTACGTGATCTTGATGTCGTTTCGGACTTTGAGCGTGAGGGCCGCGCCCCGGTTGGCATTCGGACTCGTGGAGAGGACGAACGAGTCAGCGGTGGCGGGGACGGTCGTGGTGGCCGCAGACGCGGGCGCGAGGGAGCCCGCCATGACCGCGAAGATCACCATCACCGATGCTGTGGTCAGACGTACCGATCTCCGCACACGGCCACCTTCCGGTCGGCGATCTCAGAGGAACACGTGAGTGTAGTTGCTCTGGGAGGCATCAGACTTTCGCCGTAGGGAAAAAGACTGACAAAAATCGGGCGTGACGAAGCGGACCGCCTAGTCGGCGGGCGCGATCCTCTTGTCGAGGTAGACCCAGACCGAGCCGCTGGACTCATCGACACCGGCTCCCAGCACGGCGGCTCCGATCGGAAACTCTTCGACCCTCAGGGTCAACGCATCCACGCGGTAGAGGGACCCGTCACCGTCCCCGACCCAGACGGAATCCGAACCGACCGCCATGTCGGTCGGCGTGTCTCCGACGCGCGCGGGGCGACTCGTGCCGGTGCTCGTGTCGATCCGCGTGACGACGCCGGCCTGTCGGTCGAGAACCCAGAGGAAGTCCCCTCGCCCGAAGATCTGATCGATGGTCCCACCGACCTCGAGGGGTTTCCCCGCGGGCTCGAGCGTGTCGGGGTCGACGCGAACGAGCGCACCCGAGACGACGTCGACGAGCCAGACCGCCTTTTTGGTCGCTGCGAGCCGGTCAAGGGCCAGCCCCGTATCGGCCTGTTCCTTCGTTCCGGTCCGAGGATCGAGTCGGACGAGCGTTCCGTCACTCTGACCGACCCAGAGCGAGTCGTCGGTGATCGCGAACGAATACGTCGTGATCCCTCCTGGTTCGGGGAGCCCGAGGAACACATCCGGCTCGTCGGTGCCCGGGTTGACCCGGTAGAGCGTGTCGCCGCTGAGGACCCAAACGGCGTCGAAGGCGGTGAGCACGGAAGTGGACGGACCGATACCGATGTCGGTCTCGGCGGAGCGGACCTCCTTGTGGCGCGGGTCGAGGTGCAGCAGACGGGGAGGCTGGAGCAGCCAGACGCCACCCTCACCGACCGCCATCGGGTGGTCGAGGAAATCGATGTCGACGGCACTCTGACTGTCGATGGGGATCCGGGAACCCACTTCGCCGGTCTCCGCGTCGATCTCGGCAACCGAGAACCGCGGCCCGTTCGTCTCCTTCGCGCTCTGCGTATCGCCGGAGAACACGATCGACGCGGCGACGATCAGCGCGAGGACGCCGGCGCCGATGCCCGCGATCAGCGCCCATCGTCTCCCCCCGGTCGGGAAGATCTCCCGTCGGCGTTCGGCTGCCTCCTCCTCTTCGAGCGGCGGAACGACCTCACGGCCGTCGACGCCGGTGACACCGAACAAGCGGAACTCCCCCTCGAGGCCTTTGAGCTGATGGACGCCGTGCTCCGAGAACGTGATGCCGGCACCGGGGACGATCTCTCGCACGGACGCGGGGACGAGCACCTCTCCCGGCCCGGCGACCGACATGACCCGTGCGGCGGTGTTCACGACGAGCCCACCCGGCTTCCGACCGACCGTCTCCAACTCACCGAAGGCGACGCCGGCCCTGATCTCGATCCCGAGCCCCCGGACGGCCTCGGTCGCCTCCACCGCGCATCGGATCGCATCGGCCGGGCGTTCGAAGGTGATGAAGAAGCCGTCGCCGGCGGTGTCGATCTCGCGTCCCCCGGAACGGTGGATCAGCCCCCGGATCAGCCGGTGATGGCGGGCCACCAGCTCGCCCCACCGCGTGTTGCCCATCTCGGCGGCGATCGTCGTGGAACCGACGATGTCGGTGAACAGAACGGCTCCGAGGCCGCGCCCGCCGGTACGCCGCTGCATGGCGGGAGTCTAGGTTCGCCCCGCTCCCGGGTCGAGCAAGGAGAAGCGGCTCAGAGAACGCGGGGTCGTGACCCACGTGCCCGGCTTCGAAGCGGCGAACGCCAGCACGAGCACGTCGCTCGGCCGAAGGACCTGAGGCTGGTTCAGCATCAGGTTCTTGGCGCCCCGGGGCCCGCGCACGAGCACGTCGCGCGGCTCGTCCACGATCGTCCACTCGTCGGCGAGGATCGCGAGGACCCCGCGGACCTGGACCGTCCTGTCGATCGCCGCGGACAGAAGACTCGCCGCGCGACGGGCCTCCGCCGACGCCCTCGACAGGTAGTTCGTCCGAGAGCCCTCGTGCGTGATCGAGCGCTGATAGACGACGATCTCACCGAAGAGGTACCTCGTGTTGACGGTGAAGACGCCGCCCGGACCGATCACCAGGTGATCGATGTTGGCGCCGCGATGCCCCACCGGGACGTCATGGAACACGAACCAGCCTTCCGGGAGCCGACCGAGCCACCAGCCCGCGCCCCGCTCGCCGACTGCCCCATCCTGCGAAGTGCGGTCGTCGATGCGAACACCGAGGAGGCGGGAGAGCAAGGTGCGCGCCGACCCGACCTGGCGCCCGACCAGGGTTCTGCCGGTTTCGACTCGGTCCCACTGCTCGTTCGGATCGACGGCCATAGGGGAATGCTCGGCACGACGGGAGGTATCCCTGAGGTCAGTTCTCGATCTCGTCGCGGAGCGCCGATAACAGGATCGTTCTCAAGCCCTCCGTCGGAGGGTCACCAGTAGCGCGCGGTCGCCATCGCGGTGACGGCGAGCAACAAGAGAACGAGATCGATCTTCCCGTGGCGTTCCAGCGAGCTCGAGAGCCGATCCAGCCGCGACTGCTGTTCCGGGGTCGGTGGGCCTCCCGAGGCGGCCATCTCGCTACCGAGGTCGACGAGCCTTTCCACTCCCCGCCCCACGCCGATCGCACCGACGAAGGCCGAGATCGTCGCGAGCACACCGCCGATCGTGAGAACCAGCCCGAAGCTCGACGTCAGCCAATCACCGAGCGAGGGAGACAGACTCATGTTCTTCAACCACATGATCCAGCCGGCGAGCACGGTCACCCCGCCAAGGCCGGTGATGACCTTCGCTACCTTCCGCTTCTTAGACCGCCGCGTTGAGCAACGGCAAGGCGGAGGGACCGGCCTCGGCAGCCGAGGGTCCGATGAACCCGACGAACAGGAACGCCGACCCGACCCAGAGTACCCCGGCGAGGATGTGCAGGAACCTGAAGACGATCATGAACGGCTCCGCGGCGATCATCGGCCTCCCTCCCCTGTCATGGACCGGCAACGATACCCAAGCCACGGAGAGATCCGATGGCGTCTGCTGAAGGAGGTCAGGTCGGCGCCGTCAGCGACCGGGATCCGACGGATCGTCCAGCCCGTAAAGCCGGCGACCCGCAGGTGACATCCGCGCGGCTTCAGCAGGGCTGATCGACCGCCCGGGCTCGTTCGCCGCTCGTTCGCGTTTGCGGAGACGCCTGCTGCGTCCCTTCGGTTCGGCCTCCGGTGCCGGAGGCCTCGGGACCGACGAGTGTCGTGCATGCGCCGGGCGCACCATCCGCGCCTCGGATCGATCGGCGCCGACCGCGTTCTCCTGCGCGCCGGCCTCCACCGGACCCGAGAGCCCCGTGTGCGACTGTGTCACCTCGTCGGCCGGAGCCGCGTACGGCGTGGTGCCCGTTCGAGCGGCCACCAGCCACCGTTCCTCGAGGTCCCGCCGATGGAACTCGGCCGCGAAGCGATCCGCGCCCCACTTGGTGGCCCGCTGCTGTGCGTATCGCAGCAGGGCAGTCTCGGTGAGCTCCTCCTCGGTCAACACAGGTTAGCTATCGGCAGAAGGGCATCCAGAACTTCAGGCCGCGCAGAAGAAAGGAGCGTCGCGATCCGGCAGGGACTAGCGAAGGGGCATTTCGCGCTCGATGACCACTCTGTGCAGAGCGCCTTGGTCCGCCAGCCCGGCATGCCCGGATGTCTGGGCGATCACCGTGAGGAGCGCACCGAGGGCGGCATGGGGACTGGGAGCATCGATCCTGGCCATGAAGCGAGCATCCTCGCTCTCCGGATCACGCGATGCCTCCACCTCATCCACGATCGCGTACGTGTTCGCGAGGATGCCGATCTCGTGCAGCATCTCGTCATCGACGTCCGCCCGCACGCGAAGGTCAAGTCGGTACCACATCGCTCCGAGGAACCGTAGCGCCACGCGGCTATCCCGTACAACTGGACGCCGCATCAGCGAGACGGATCGAAGCGCGCGTCGTCGACCTCATCCGACACGCGCACAGCCTTGATGATCGTCGGTGCCCGCGCCTCGGTCATCAGCTCGAGCGAGAGCAGCTCCCCTTCGTCGGCGAAGCACCAGCGCGCTGCCGATGCTCCCGACCGGCGTTCGAAGCAGCGGACCGGCTCGCCTGCGACGAGGTCCGGAGTCACGATGATCGATCCGCCAGGCGAGATGCCAACACTTCGCAGGGTCCTGACCACGCCCGCGATCAGCTCCCGGAACGGGAGATCCTCGAGGATCGCGTCGACCGCACGAGATCGGCACGACCTTTCGGCGCCGTCCGGCCGTTGGCACAGGATGCTGTCACGGCCGACGACGATCGCGGTGGTGGTCGTGCCCGCCTCCTCGACGTCGAGCCTCCAGCGTCGTGGCGGATCCCAGGCGAGGGTGACGATGCCGTTCGGATCGCAGAACCTCAGTGCCGCAGCAACCCCGGTCCGATCCTCGACCACCGCGCGCAGGCATTGATGAACGGACTCCGGGAGTCCAGGGCGCTGTCGCTCGCTCCGATAGGTGATCGTCGCGGACGTCCGGTGCCACGTCGCGACGGCGTCGCGAAGCTCCCCGATCGTCGCGACCGTTGTGACGGCCGTCGGCGTCCCCGTCGGAGGGATCGGCCGACCAGAAGACGCCGAGGTGCACGCGGACAGCGCGATCGTCGCGAGAAGGAGCGCGGCTACGTGCATCCGGCGACGGCTTCGCTGAGGTTCAGCCAAGCGCGGGCGCGACCTGATACGACTCGGGGAGGGCCGTCCCGGTCTCGGCAGACTCCTCTTCGACGATCTCGCCTCTCATCGGTCCGAGCGCGCCGAGGAGCGCCTGCTTCTCGGCGTCCGGGACGTTGAACTCGTCGAGGGTGGCGACGAGATCCTCGACCAGGGCATCGAATTCGCCCGCCGTGACGCCCACGTTGGCATCGCCCTCCCCTTCCTGTCGAACCGCCGACCTGGCGATGCTACGTCGGGTCTTCGCCGAGTGCGAACCGGAGATCGTGCGATTTGACCGCGTCGATCCCAGCGGACACGCTTCTCCGCGATGAGATGGGATCGGGTGGTTATGGGCGCGACCCTGATCGCGATCGGCGTGCTCTTCCTGCTCGATCGCGCGGACGTCCTCGACGCCGGCCGGGTGATCGGCGATTCGTGGCCGGTCACTCTCGTCGGCTTCGGGTTGGTGACCCTGGCCGAGCGACCGGTCTCGCTCCTCGGACCGGTGCTGCTCGTGGCCGTGGGCGTGCTCCTCCTCCTCGTCACGAACGACGTGCTCGAGACGTCGGCCTGGAACGTGATCTGGCCGGCGGCGCTGATCGCCTTCGGGGTGACGGTCCTGGTGCGCAACAGCAGGCGTGGGGATCACCTCGTCCTCGGTGAGGGACACGATCAGGACCTCGTCCGCACGACCGCGTTCCTGAGCGGTTCGGAGCTCGCGTCGCAGTCGAACGCCTTCCGTGGGGCCGTCCTCACGGCGATCATGGGCGGCGTGGAGCTGGACATGCGCCACGCCACGCTCGCCGAGGATGGTGCGGAGATCGACGCCACCGCGATCATGGGGGGAGTGGACCTGATCATCCCCCGAGATTGGCGGGTCACCGTTCGAGGAACACCGATCCTCGGAGGCGTCAGCAATCGCGCGGAGGGATCCTCACTCCCCGACGATGCCCCCCGACTCCGGGTCGACGCGCTCGCCATCCTCGGAGGCGTCGAGATCAAGCACGACAAGTAGCCAGAAGCCAGCAGATGGACAAGAACGATCCTTCGTACAAGGGCCAGCGCGGCTACAACCGCTTCCTCCTCGCGATCTACGACCCGTGGGTGATCGGCTTCATGACCCGCGCGGTCTGGAAGGTCCCGGTCCCGCCCGCCGTCGAGCGCTACCGCCGGCTCATGGGTCGCCGGCACATGGACGTCGGCCCCGGCACCGGCTACTTCCTGGAGAAGGCCGTCCCGCCGGACGGGACCGAGATCACCCTGCTCGATCCGAACCCGAACGTCCTCAGGAAGACGTCTCGCAGGCTCGCGGCGATGCACCCGACCACCGTCGAAGCGGACGTGATGAAGCCCCTGCCGGTCGAGGGTCCGTTCGACTCGGTGGCGCTGACCTACGTCCTCCACTGCCTGCGGGGACCGCAGTCGAACAAGGCCGTGGCGATCCGGAACATCGCCGATGTCCTCGCGCCCGGCGGTGTGCTGTTCGGCGCCACCGTCCTCGGCCTCGAGGAACGACACCGGCCGCAGGCTCGAGCGGTCCTGCGCGCGTTCAACTTGCAGGGCGACTTCGACAATCTCGAGGACACCGCCGACGGGCTCCGTCGGATCCTGGAGGAGTCGTTCGAAACGGTCGAAGTCGACATCGTTGGATCGACCGCGGACTTCACGGCCACCGGCCCGCGGTCGCAGAACCTCGGATGAGGGTGGCCCTCACGCTCCTGCGGTAGGCGCCTTGGGCGGGTTGTTGCGGTCCCACCAAGCTCCGAGGATGGAGAAAGCTCGTCCCCCCCGATCGATGCCCGAACCCCGAGGAGGCATCATGCGCATCCGCACGCTGGTCATCGCAGGCACGGGAGCTGCCGCGGCCGTCTATCTGTTCGAGCCGCACGGAGGAAGGGCGAGGCGCGAGCGCATCCGTACGTCGATGCAGTCGCACACGCGAAGGCGGATCGACCCGGTCGAGCCGACGTTCGCACCCACCGTCGAGCCGACCCGCGAAGAGACGATCAGTCCGTCGGTCCCGGCGCCGCCTCGGGAGGAACCGATGCCGGTCACGAGCTCGAGCACCTCGGTGGACGACGCCGCGATCGTTCGAACGGTCAGGACGAAACTGCAGGAGCGGCATGACCTCGGGACCGAGGATCTCGTGGTCGACGTCGTCAACGGCGTGGTGTACCTCTCGGGCGACCTGCATGACCGCCACACGTTCGGCGAGGTCGTCGACCTCACCGCGGAGGTTCCCGGCGTTCGTCGGGTCCAGAGCCTGCTGCACCTCCCGCACAGCGAAACGATCGCAAGGATCTTCTCCGGTCGTCGGGCCGACGAGGAGCGCCGAGTGTGAGCAGGACAGTCTGAAGACGTACCGGACAAGCTCCTAGCGGCGCGAGACCTCGTCGATCAACGCTCGTGCCGACGCCATCCCGGGCTCGTGCCCCTTGCGCTCGTAGGCCGCCAACGCGCCGCGGGCGGCCTCCGCCGCCTCCTCGAGCAGGCCGCCCGCGCGTGAGACCTCGGACAACACCATCAGGGTGTCCCCTTGGAACCAGGGGCTCTGCGCCGCGGCGTAGCGGTCAACGGCCTCCCGTGCGAGCCGGCGCGCCTCCTCGTGCTCACCTCGGGAGGACCGGACGAGGGCCTGGGCCGAGCGGGCGCTCGCCTGGGTGGCCAGGTCGTCATCGGCGCCCGCGGCGCGCGCGATCGTCGCCAGCTCCTCCGCCTCGTCGAACCGGCCCACACGGCAGAGCGCGACGGCGAGGTACGCGCCGGAAGTGGACCCGTGCCCTTCATCGCCCATGCGCCGATGGAGCTCGTACTCCTCGCGGAACGATCGCTCCGCCGCCTCCGGATCGCCTGCCATCTCCTCGACGTGACCGCCGAACTCCAAGACCGCCGATACCCACAGAGCCGACCCGACTCTCTCGGCGAGCGCCTTCGACTCACGGACGCGTGCACGGGCTCGATCGAAGTCACCGGTCATCGCGTGGAAGCACGCTTCGTGCACCTGGACGACGTGGCCGATGAGTCCATCGCGCCCGAGCTCGGCGATCGCCGCTTCGAGCGACGGCCACCCTTCGGCGGGCGACGTCGACCCGAGCAGCTCGGTCGCCAGGTTCAAGGTCATCGCATCCATCACGAGCGAACGATCTCCGGTGCGGCGCGCGTGCTCCACGGCGTGGATCGCCGCTTCCCTCCCCGCATCGAAACGGCACGGGTTCCACTCCACCTGCACGAGTCCCAACCACAGGATGGTGAGCGCCTCCGCGTCGCCGATCGATTCGAGCTCGGCTCTCGCCGCCGCCAGCTCCGCTCGGAGGTCGTCGCTGGTGAACCCGATCGGGTCGACCATGAGCTTCACGAGGCCGCGATCGATCCTCGCCATCCACTCGATCGATCGCTGCCCGCTCGCGGCAGCCGCGGCCACGGCCTCATCGAGCGCGGCGAACGCCACGGGAGGGTCGAGGCCACGGAGGCTCGCCCGCCCGGCGTTGTACAGCGCGCGCGGACGATCCGGATGCCGCTCCGGGAAGAGATCCGCCGCGTGCCGGAACAGCGTCGCGGCTGCCCGGTCGTCACTCCGGTCCGACGCGCGGCGGCCGCTCGCCGCATAGTGCGCGGCCGCTCGGAGTCCCAGCTCACGGCCGGCGTCGTCCAGCGGACCCGAGCTCCGCGAGGAGACGGTGAGCCTGTTCCAGGTGATAGGCGAGGATCTCCTCGAACTCCTCGACACGAGCCTCGCCGACGTTTTCCAACCAGTCGGCGAATCGCTCGTGCAGCTCGGCCCGGAGGGCCTTCGGCGCGCCCTCGTACGCGGCATCACGGATCAGCTGGTGGCGGAAACGGAACGCGTCTTGGCCCGCGAGCGACGACCGGTCCGGTCGGATCAGGTCGCGCCGCACCAGGCTCATCAGTGTCGGGCGGACCGAACCACCCCCCGTGTCCAGCAGGGCCGCCACCGCGCCCACGTGGAACTGCTTCCCGCACACCGCCGCCCGCTGGATCGCCGCGCGTTCGTCGCCGCCCAGTTGATCCAGCCGCGCCGCGAGCAGCGCCTGGATCGTCGGCGGCACCCGCAGGTCGGAGAGCGCCCCGGTCCCCACCCACCGGTCGCCTTCGCGAGCCAGCGAACCGTCGTCGATCAACATCGAGAGCATCTCCTCGACGAACAACGGGGTGCCCTCGGCTGCGGCGAGGATCCGATCGCGCGCCTCCTCCGGGAGCGCCGCGCGACCGAGGAGATTCCCGATCAGGTCGCCACACTCATCGTCGGAGAGCGGCTCGAGCGAGATCGTCGTGGCGTTGAACTTGCCCCCGCCCCAACCCGACCGCTCGTCCAGCAGCTCGGGCCGGGCGAGGCAGAGCACCAGGATCGGCGCCTCCCGCGCCCAGTCCGTGATGTGCTCGATCAGGTCCAGGAACGTCGGCTCGCCCCAATGGATATCGTCGAATACCACAGCCAGTGGTGCCGTCTGCGCGACGGCCTCCAGGAACGACCGGACCGCCCAGAACGTTTCCTCGACCGAGCTGTCACGCTCGGCCGCGGCGAACAGCTGCGCGATCGTCGAGCATGCCGGGCCGTCCGTGCCGAGCACCGCGCAGATCTTCCGCTCGATCTCGTCCGGTGCGTCGAAGTCCTCGAGGCCCGCCGCCTCCTTCACGACCTCGCCGACGGGGAAGAACGTGATCCCCTCCCCGTACGGGAGGCACCGGCCTCGGAGGATCGTGGCGTCTCCGAGCGAACCGAGGAACTCTTCGACCAGCCGGGACTTGCCGACCCCCGGCGTACCGAGGATCGTGAACAGCTGACACGAGCGGTCGGCGACCGCGGCCTCGAACGCGTGCCGGAGCCTGGTGAGCTCGCGTTCCCGGCCGACCATCGGCGAGTCCAGGCGACGTGCGAACCCGGCGACCCCGGCCGTCACCTCGACAAGACGGAACGCGGCCAGCGGCTCCGACTTGCCTTTGACCTCGAGCGGCCGGATCGGCTCGACGACGACGGCGTCCCGGACGAGACGGAGGGTCTCCTCGCCGATGAGGACGGTCCCCGGCTCCGCGGCCTGCTCCAAGCGCGCGGCGACGTTCACGGCGTCGCCGGTGACGAGGGTGTCGGGCTGGTCGCCCGCGACCACCTGGCCGGTGTTCACCCCGATCCGAGCGGCGAGCGAGACGCCGTGATCGCGCTCCAGCTCCTTGTTGAGGACCTCGAGGGCCTCCCGCATCTCAGAGGAAGCGCGAACGGCACGAAGGGCATCGTCCTCGTGGATCGTCGGGACCCCGAACACCGCCATCACCGCGTCCCCGATGAACTTCTCGACGGTGCCTCCGTGGCGCTCGAGCGCCGCGCGCATCTCGGCGAAGTAGCGGGACATCACCCGGCGAAGGGACTCGGGATCCAGGCGCTCGCCCATCGCGGTCGAGCCCGTGACGTCGCAGAACACGACCGTCACGGTCTTCCGGACCTCCTGACGATCGGGCGGAGCCAGGGGCGCCGAGCACGCCGGGCAGAACGCGAAATCGTCTGGGGACTCCCGCCCGCAGTTGGCGCAGGTCAGCACGGGTGGAGCCTATGTCACGGGCTTCCGGAGGACGAGGGCTACACGGACGCGATCGGCGAGCTGCAGAAGGTGCTGGCCAGCTGAAGCCCGGCTCGTGAAAACCATCCGCCGTATCCCAGAAGGTAGCGGTGGCGTCTTGTCCGGTCGTGCCGGCCACGCGATACTCCCTTTCCCGGGAAGGGGGCCCAAGTGGGAGTCCGGGGATCCGAGGCGGACACGGCCACGTTGACCTTCGTCATCGCGGACGTCCGGGGCTACACCCGATTCACCCGCGAACGAGGCGACGCCGCGGCCGCGACGCTGGCCAAGAAGTTCGCCGACCTATCCCGGGACGCCGTTGAGGCTCGCGGGGGCCGCGTCCTGGAACTGCGGGGCGACGAGGCGCTCGCCGTCTTCGAGTCGCCGGCCCAAGCGGTGCGGGCCGCCCTGGAGTTCCAGGCGACGTGCGCCGAGGAGAGCCGATCGGATCCCGACTTCCCGCTGCCCGTGGGGATCGGGATCGACTCGGGAGAGGCCGTTCCCGTCGAAGACGGCTATCGCGGACGGGCCCTGAACCTGGCGGCCCGGCTGTGCTCGGGCGCCGCCGCGGGCGAGGTCCTCGTGACGCGAGGGGTCGCCGACGAGGCAGGACTGAGTCCGGCGGAGGTTGTCTTCGCCGAATTGGGTCCGCGGTCGTTCAAGGGATTCGAGCACGACGTGGACGTGATCGAGGCCTCGTTCGAACGGCCGCCGATCACGGATGCCTTCCTCGAGCGGACGCCGGAAGCGGCGTTGCTCCCGCCCGAGCTCGATCCCCTCACGCCGCTCGTCGACCGCGAGCACGAGATGCGCTGGCTGCGCGGAACGTGGCGCTCCGTCCGCCGAGGGCGGGGGCGCGTCCTGTTCGTGTCGGGTCCGGCGCAGATCGGCAAGACGCGACTGGCCGCTGAGATCGCGGCACACGTTCGAGCGGAAGGCGGGAGCGTTCGGTACGCGGGACCCGGAGGAGCCGGGACGGCGATGGCGCTCGCCGCGCTCCGGGAAGCGTCCGCCTCGCCGCTGCCCACGCTGCTCGTCCTGGACGACGTCGACGTCGCAGGTCCGCCCGTGGCCGACGCGATCGCCGAAGCTCGGCCCGACGTCGAAGGCAGGCCGCTCATGGTCCTCGGCTTCTTGCGAAGCGTCGATGCGTCTCCGGCGCTGGCCGAGCTCGTCCACGGCGTGGACGAACGAGGAGATGGGCACCGGAAGCTCTCGCCGCTCGACACCGACGGCGTGCGCGACATCGTCCGCCTGTATGTCGGCGACGCGGTACCCGACGTGCCACTGGAATCGATGGTTCGTTCGTCGGAAGGCGTGCCCGGACGGGTGCACGAGGTGGCCAGCGATTGGGCCCGGTCGGAGGCGACGCGGCGACTGGAGGCGGCGGCCGAGTACCTCGCCGCCGGGCGTCGGCTCCGGGCGACCGATCTCGAGTTCGCCAACAACGTGATCGGGCTGAAGCTCGGCCGCCTCTACACCGTCGATGGCCGCGACCCTCGCCGGGAGGTCGGCGACCTCTGCCCGTACAAGGGACTCGCATCCTTCGAGGAGAACGACTGGGCGAGCTTCTTCGGTCGGGAACGGCTCGTCGGTGAGCTCGCCGCCAGGACCGTGCAGGTCGGCGTCCTGGGCGTCGTCGGGGCATCGGGGAGCGGCAAGTCGTCGCTCGTGGCGGCGGGCCTGTTGCCGTCCCTCGGCGCCGGACTGCTGCCGGGCAGCGAGCGCTGGATCCAAGCGGTCATGCGGCCCGGCGATCATCCGATGGCCGCCTTGGCCGCAGCCATGACCCGCATCGATCCCGCTATCGACGACGTCGACGATCCGCTCGCCGCGGCGGTCAACACGATCGAGCAGGATGGCCGGCTGGTCCTCGTCGTCGATCAGTTCGAAGAGACCTTCACACTCTGCGAGTCGGAGGCGGAACGAGCGGGATTCATCGCCTCCCTCGGAGGCGCCGCGCACGCCTTTCCCGATCGGTGCGTGGTCGTCCTCACGATCCGGAGCGACTACTACGGCCACGCCGCGCCATACCCGGACCTCGCCGAGGTCTTGGCGGAGAACCACGTGCTGATCGGACCGATGTCGCGCGATGAGCTAAGGCGAGCGATCGAGCTGCCGGGACGGCGTGTCGGCCTGCGCGTGGAAGAGGCGCTCGTCGACGCGCTCGTCGAGGAGGTCGAGGACGAGCCCGGCGGCCTCCCGTTGCTGTCGACGGCGCTCGTCGAGCTGTGGCAGGCGCGCGAGGACGGGTGGATCCGGATGGATGCGCACGAGCGGACGGGCGGCGTGAAAGGAGCGGTGGCCCGCCTCGCCGAGACCGCGTTCGGACAGCTCACCGACGTCGAGCGCGACGCGGTCCGGCGCATCATGCTTCGCATCGTCGTCTCGGATGGCGAGACCGTGACGCGGCGGCGAGCGTCGTTGGACGAGTTCGATCCGGCGCGCGACGCGGTCGCGCAACGGGTGATCATGCAGCTCGCGCGAGACCGGCTGCTGACCCTCGGCGAGGGAACGGTCGAGATCGCACACGAAGCCCTGCTACGGGAGTGGCCGAGGCTGCGGCGGTGGCTGGAGGAGGATCAGCAGGGACGGCAGGTCCGACAGCAGCTCGGCGAAGCGGCGAGGCACTGGGGAGGCGGCGGCCGAGACCTGTCCGAGCTCTTCCGTGGGGCGCGGCTCTCAGCGACCCTGGATTGGGCCTCGACGCATCCCGGCGAGCTGAACGAGCTGGAGGGGGACTTCCTCGCCGAGAGCCGTCGGACGAGCGAGTACGAGGCCGAGCGTCAGCGGCGCACCAACCGAAGGCTCCGCGGGCTGCTCGTCGGCGTCGCCGGCTTCCTCGTGATCGCCCTCGTGGCGGGGGCACTCGCGCTCGTGCAGCGCGCGTCCGCGCAGCGGGAGGCGACGCGGGCGGAGGCGCAGCGCCTAGGGGCACAGGCGCTCGTGGCGGACGATCTGGACCTCTCGCTGCTCCTCGCTCGGGAGGGCGTGAACCTGGATGACTCGGTGGCCACGCGGAGCAACTTGCTCGCGGCGCTCCTGCGAAGCCCGGCGGCGATCGGCATCGCGCGGCCGCTTCCCGGGCGTCTCCTACGTGTGCACGCGATCCCCGGGACGGCTTCGGTGCTCGTGTCGAACAACGCCGACGAGTTCGCCGTGGTCGACACCACGACGCGGACGGTGACCGACCGGTTCACGTCCGCGTTCGCCACCGTCAGCGCCGACGGGACGAGGATCGGTCTCGTCGACCACGACGGCACGGTGCGCATCCGGGAGGTCGGATCCACGGACACACGGACCGTGGGGAAGCTTCCGCCGGCCACCGTGCAGTTCTTCACCGTCGAGCCCTCGTTCACACCCGACCTCACGAAGGTGGTGACGGGGTACTTCCCGGGACCCGGAGAGCCGTCGCGCCTGGAGCTCTTCGACGCGACGACGCTCCGTTCGGTCGGCGGACGGAGCAGCCCCGACGGCCTGAACTTCGCGAACGCGATCGTCAGCTCCGACGGTCGGTACCTCGCCACGACGATGAGCGAGGGCGAGTCCGGGGAGCCCTCCAGCTCGATCTACGTCTGGCGGACGGAGGAGCTCTCGGCGCCGGTGCGCCTGATCCGGACGGAGGACCCGGCGAGCTTCGCAGCGGCGTTCAGCCACGACGACCGCTCCCTCGCGATCGGGCTTCTCGACGGGTCGGTTCGGATCGTCGACCTGCGAACCGGTCGTCAACGCGTGATGAACGGTCGTCACAACGCGGCGATCCAGGGACTGGCTTTCAGCCCGGACGACGCCACGCTGGTGAGCGCGGGCGACGACGAGCAGATCCTCGTCTGGGACGTCCGGACCGGTGCGCTCCGAGAGACGCTCACCGGCCACAACGGCCGGGTCCTCACGCCGGCCTTCAGCGCCGACGGCCGCACCCTCTCCACCGTCAGCCTGGACGGCACCCTGATGATGTGGGACCTCTCGGGGGCCCGTCGGCTCGGCCGCTCGTTCCAGGCGTCGGATGGACTCGAGGGCGGGACGCAGACGTACCTCGCGGTCGCTCCCGACGGCGAGCACGTGGCGATCCCGTCCGCGGGCGGCGACGTCGTGATCCGAAACACCGGCTCGCTCGACGAGGTTCGCACGATCCATACAGGCGTCGGTTTCGTGCTCACCGTCGCTTTCAGCCCGGATGCCGAACTCCTGGCCACCGAGACGCACCTGTTTCCGACGGAGCCGGGAGACTCGGATCGATACCGCGTCGCGTTGTGGGACGCCGGCTCTGGCGAGCCGCTGGCGGACCTGACCGGGCCCGCGCTCGAGGTGAGACTCGGGCCCGAGGACGCCTTTCCCAACGACGTCGAGGCGCTGGCGTTCAGCCCCGACGGGACGTTGCTCGCGGGCGGTGACGACACCGGGCACGTCTATCTCTGGGACGTCGCGTCGCATCGAGTGCTGGGCGAGCCGATCGAGGTGCCACCCGATCCGCAGGTCGAGTTCAACGGGGTGCTGGGCGTCACGTTCAGTCACGACGGGTCGATGCTCGCCGTCGCGCACGGCCAGAACGCGTCGGTGTGGCGGCTCCCGGAGCGAGAGCTCCTGTACACCCTGAACGTCGACGACGGGTACGGACGATCCAAGGCCGTCGCGTTCTCGGCCGACGATCGGATCCTGGCGACCGGAGGAGGGACCGGCGTCGTGCGGTTCTGGGACGCGGCCACGGGAGCAGCGGACGGCGGCGCGAGCGGCCACGCCGTGACGGCCAACGCGTGCTGGATCGAATCGCTCGAGTTCAGCCCCGACGGCCGAACGCTCCTGACGTCGGGGTGCGACGGAAGCGCCCGGCTCTTCGACGCGTCCTCGCGCCAGGAGGTCGGATCGCCCCTCCAAGGGCCGGGGAACGAGTCGAACTCCGCGGTGTTCTCACCCGACGGTCGCACGATCTTCGTGGCTTATCGCGGCGGCCTCGGGTTCGTCTGGAACGTCACGCTCGGCGCGTGGAGAGAACACGCCTGCACGGTCGCCGGACGGAACCTCACGCGGGCCGAGTGGGAGCGCTACCTCCCAGAGCGCCAGTACGAGCTGGTCTGCCCGGGCCTCCCAGCCCGGGCCTGAGGAGAGCCGCGCTCCTTCACGAGCTCAGCTTGAGATCAGAGCGGCAGTGACAGTTGTCGACGCCGTGCCAGGGCTCGAGGGGTGCACTCGACCAACAGGAAGCGAACGAAGTGCTGGTTGCTGAGCGCCATCGGCCCTCGCGCGCTGCGCACCGCCTCGATCGCCTCCTCGGGCGTGTAGCCGAGCTCCACGAGCGCACGTCCGACCAGAAGCCCGGAGCGGTTCACGCCGCTGAGACAGTTCACCGCGACGTGCTTCCCCTCGCCGACGAGGGACGGCGATCCGCTCCCCCACCGTGTGGATCATCTCCGCATCGGCGATGAACGGGACGTCGTCGAGTGGATGGAAGCGGTATCGAGGATCGGGCTCGCCGTCCCACCGGTCGCGTCCGCCGACGTCGATCAGCACGTCGAACATCGAGAGCATCTCGGCGGGCGAGTGCGCGGCGCTCGCCGCGGAGAGGCCCGGGATCACCTCCGAGTACGGCTCGGCCGGGTACTCGTACGTGACGACGTTCTCCGGCTCCATGCCTGCATGGTCGACGCGACGGCGTCCTCCGTCAACGGTCGACGGCATCCCTAGTCGAGCAGGGCGTCCACGGCTCCGAGCGTGTCGGTCAGTCGCTCCGCCAGCTGCGTGGCGAGCCATCGGTGCAGCGCCGCGGCGAGCTCCGGCTCATCGGCCTCGAGCCGCTCGATCGACTCGCGGCTGATCCGCAGGACCACGCTCGGGGCCTCCGCCACCACGTCGGCGGTTCGCGGGACGCTCGGTGTAGAGCGCGATCTCGCCGACCACCACCCCCGGGCGGAGCGTCCGGAGCCGGAGCTTGCTGCCCTCGGGCGTCGTGGTCTCCACGCCGAGACGCCCGGACTCGAGCACGTAGATGTCGCCGGGCGGATCGTCCTGGTGGAGCAGGACCTCGCCGGCTTCCAACGAGACGCGCTCGAGGTGGCGGGCGAGACCCGGCGGCAGACCGTCGGGGCCGCCCGCGGAGGGATGCTCCGCCACGGCTTCGGCCAGGCCGGGGGCGGAGAGCAGCGCGTCCTCGCACCGCTGCAGCCCACGATCCAGGTCGGGCTCGAATGAGATGAGCCCATCGGTCTCGACCACGCCTCCCCGCGCGAGCTGCGCGCGAACGGGATCGGACGCGGCCGTGAAGATCACCTCGCACCCACCCGCCTCCGCGAGGCGCATCACCTTCACGAACGAGACGACCGCCGAGGAGTCCACGCCCGTCACGCGCCGCAGATCGATCACCAGGAACCTCGGCGGGGTGTCGTCTTCCACGCGCCGTCGGATCCGCTCCAACAGGCGGTTGGTCGATCCGAAGAAGACGAACCCGCTCAACCGCAGGATCTGAACGCGCTCGGAGAGCTCGCGGAGCTCGGCGCGCTCCTCCGCCGGGCGATCGACGTTCGAGCGATAGGTCTCGCCGAAGGCGACCTCGCGGACCAGCTCGATCCGGCCGTAGCTGATGGCGAACAACACGACGGCGAGCACCAGGCCGATCACCACCCCGGTCAGGAACCCCCAGACGATGATCCCCAGGAGGATCACGAGCACCACGCCGTATTCGCGCCTGGGCAGCGAACGCCGCTTGTCCCAGACCCACTCGACGATGAAGGCGAGCCCGAGGAACACCAGCACGCCCCCGACGATCATCTTCGGGATCAGCGCGACGACCGAACCGCCCAACACGACGGCGGCCAGAGGAACGAGCGCCGCGACGAGCCCCGCCGCCCGCGCGTCCACGCGCATGTGCTCCGCGAGCGCCGTGAGGCTGAGCGCGTGATAGCCGGGGATCCCACCGAGCGCCCCCGACACGACGTTCAGGACCCCGGCGCCGCGCATCTCCTGGTTCGTGTCGAGGTCTCGGTCCAAGACGAGCTCGGTGCCGCTGATGTTGAACAGGATCGCGAACGTGGCGACGAACACCGCGGTCGCGATCCCGGCCCACGATTCGAGCACGGAGGGCCAGTCGGCGCCGCCGAGCGCCTTGAACGCCCACGGCTGCCACGGCTGCGCCGTCTCGGACGATCCGAACAGCAGCCACCCCCCCTCGCGGACCTCGTCGATCGAAGAACCGGTGGCGACCATCCCCGCCACGAACACCACGAGCCCGATCACGATCACCGCCGGGATCACGAGCGGCCGCTTCACGACCCGGACCGAGATGAGCAGGATCACGCCGAACGCGAGGGCCGGGACCCAGTGGACGAGCTGGTACTGGCGGATCATCGCGGGGACCGTGCGCAGGTGCAGGAGCGTCCCCGTGGCGACGTAGATCCCACCCTTGAAGAGCAGCCATCCCGTGCCGGCGAGGAACCCTCCGACGACCGGATACGGCACGAACCGGATCAGCCCGCCGAGCCGGAACCTCCCGATCACCAGGAACAAGATCCCGCACAGGACCGTGACGACGAGGGTGGCGGCGACGACGGTCAGGAAGATGTCGGGATGCTCGTAGTTCTTCAAACCGGATATCCGAGCGAAGTACGCGAGGTCGGCGGCCTTCGCCGCCGCGGCGGCGGCGACGAGCCCGAGGACGGCCGCCGCCGCGTCCTGCACGCTGCCGACGACGCCTCGGGATCCGGACCGCCACGCCATGAACGCGAGCGTCAGCGCCGCCGCTCCGAGGTACAGGCCGATGCCGTCCGGAAGGCGGGCCGCGAGCAAGCCGCCGAAGACGAGAGCGGCGAACGCGATCGCGAGCACCGACTCGACCGCACCGATGATCAGGCCGGCGACGACCGAGGCGAGCCACGTGGAGGACCGTCGCTGTTCGACCATCCGTGTCTCCCCCATCAGTCCAGCAGCACGTCGAACGTTCGCATCGTGTCGGTCAGTCGCTCCGCCAGCGTCGTGGCGAGCCACCGGTGCAGCGCCGCGGCGAGCTCCGGCTCATCGGCCTCGAGCCGTTCGATCGACTCACGGCTGATGCGCAGGACCACGCTCGGGGCCTCGGCCACCACGTCGGCGGTTCGCGGGACGCTCGTGTAGAGCGCGATCTCGCCCACGACCACCCCCGGGCGGAGCGTCCGGAGCCGGAGCCGCGTGCCCTCGGCCGTGACGGTCTCCACGCCGAGGCGTCCGGACTCGAGCACGTAGATGTCGCCCGGCGGATCATCCTGGTGGAGCAGCACCGTGCCCTCGGGCACCGAGACGCGCTCGAGGTGGGCGGCGAGGCCCGGTGGCAGCGCGTCGGGACCGCGCGCGGAGGGATGCTCCCCCCGAGCCTCCGCCGGGCCGGGGGGACTCAGCAGCGCGTCCTCACACCGCTGCAGCCCTCGATCCAGGTCGGGCTCGAAGGCCACGAGCCCCTCCGTCTCGACCACACCTCCCCGCGCGAGCTGTGCGCGGACCGGATCGGACGCGCTCGTGAAGACGATCTCCGATCCGGCGGCCTCCGCCAGCCGCATCATCTTCACGAACGAGACGACCGCCGAGGAGTCCACGCCCGTCACGCGCCGCAGATCGATCACCAAGAACCTGGGTGGCGTGGATCCGGTGCGACGTCGGATCCGCTCCAGCAGGCGATTCGTCGATCCGAAGAACACGAACCCGCTCACCCGCAGGATCTGGACGCGGTCCGAGAGCTCGCGGAGCTCCGCGCGTTCCGTCGCGGGCCGATCGACGGTCGAGCGATAGGTGTCGCCGAAGGCGACCTCGTGCACCAGCTCGATCCGGCCGTAGCTGACCGCGAACAACACGACGGCGAGCACCAGGCCGACCACCACACCGATCAGGAACCCCCACGCGATGATCGCCACCAGGATCAGGAGCACGACGGCGTACTCGAGCGGCGGGAGCAACCGCCGCTTGTCCCAGACCCACTCGACCATGAAGCCGAGCCCGAGGAACACCAGCACGCCCCCGACGATCATCCGCGGGATCATCCCCACGACCTGTGCGCCGAAGACGACCGCGGCGAGCGGGACCAACGCCGCGATCAGGCCCGCGGCCCGCGCGTCGACGCGCATCCGCTCCGCGAGCGCCGTGAAGGAAAGCGCGTGATAGCCGGGGATCCCCCCGAGCGCCCCCGACACGACGTTCAAGATCCCGGCGTCGCGGAGCTCCTGGTTCGTGTCGAGGTCCCGGTCCAAGACGAGCTCGGTCTCGCAGATGTTGAACAGGATCGCGAACGTGGCCACGAAGACCGCGGTCGCGATGCCGGCCCACGACTCGAGCACGGAGAGCCAGCCGGCGCCGCCGAGCGCGCTCAGCGTCCAGCTCTTCCAGAGGATCCCCGAGTCGAACGATCCGAGCAGCCACTTCCCGCTGCGGACCTCCTCCATCGAGGAGCCGGTCGCGACCATCCCGACCACGAACACCACGAGCCCGATCGCGATCACCGCCGGCATCACGAGCGGACGCTTGATCACCCGCACCGCGATCAGCAGGATCACGCCGAACGCCAGGGCCGGGAGCCAGCGCTGCAGCGCGGGGCCCGCCAGCAGGTCGCTCAGGGGATTGAAGAACGGTGATACCAGCGAGGCGACGTAGACCCCACCCTTGAAGAGCAGCCATCCGGTGCCGGCGAGGAACCCTCCGACCACCGGATACGGGACGAACCGGATCAGATCGCCTCGCCGGCGAGACCCGAGCCACCAGAAGACGACCCCGCACAGGACCATCGCCACCAGGGTCGCGGCGAGAGCGCTGAGGAAGATGTCGTTCGGGCTCCCGGCGCCGTGGACGACGACGCTCGCCGAGACGACCGCCATCATGGCCGCGCCCGTTCCCTGGAGGCCCCCGACGACGCCTCGGCGCGCCGGCCCGCCAGGCCATGAACGCGAGCGTCAACGCGGCCGCCCCGAGGTACAGACCGACCCCGTCGTCCAGGAAGTAGAACTCGAGATAGCCGGCGAAGACGAGTGCCGCGAAGGAGACCGCGAAGACGACCTCGACGGCTCCGATCACGATCCCTACGACGACCGTGCCGAAGGTGACCGCTCGTTGCCCGGGAACGGTTTCCTCGGTCACCCCCATGCGGGAGCACCCTAGCCGGGGTGCCCGGACCGCGCTACTCGCGGAGCGCGGGTACTACGATCGGGAGGACGCTCGTCCTTGCGATCGAGGTGTCGATCCCAGCCAACAACGCAAGATCGGGAGGCCAGAGCTAGTGAGTGAGCTTCAGGGCATCGCTCGGTTCAGGATCCACGACGGCAAGCTCGACGAGTTCAAGCGCCTGTCGGCTGAAGCCAGGGAGATCGTGCGGACCAAGGACCCGGGAACCCTGCAGTACGACATCTACTTCAACGACGACGAGTCCGAGTGCATCGTCCTCGAGCGGTTCAAGGACTCCGAGGCGCTCATCGAGCACACCGCGAACCTCGGCGACCTCAGTGAGGCGATCCTTTCGATCGTCTCCGTGGTTCACGGCGAGCTCCTGGGAGAGCCGAGCGCGGAGATCAGGGCGAACTTGGCCGACATGGAGGTCCCTCAACTCTTCACGCCCTACATGTCCATGTAGGTACCTGTGAACGCCGATAGCAAGAAGGCCGCGATCGTGTCGATCACGCTCGCCCTCATCGGGGGTTCGTGCGCCTCCAAAGATCCGGTCGACGAACCCATCGAGCAAGGTCCTCGCGCAAACGGGGCGATCGTCTTCACGGCGAGTTCGCTCCCGGACTACGGCCCGGTCCAGCTGTATTCGATGGAAGCGGACGGCACCCAGCTTCGGCAATTGACCGACGACATCAGCTACAAGACCGCAGTCGCGACATCACCCGACGGGTCACGGATCGCCTACGCGGCGTCCGAAAGCGAACTCACGGAGGAATCTCCGACGCCAGAGCCATCGTCGATCTTCGTGATGGAAGTAGACGGGAGCAGCCGCAGACAGCTATGCGACGCATGCGCTCGGACCGCGTACACGTTCGAGCCCGAGCTCGGCACGTTCGAGGGCGATCTCTACGACACCACCATCGACGCCGTCCCCAACTCGCTCGCCTGGTCACCGACCGGTTCCACGCTCGCCGTCCCAGCGCTTACTCCAGGCGTGGTGCTCATCGACGTCGAGACCGGACACGCGACGACCATCCCGACTCCCGAGCCGGTCACCGCCATCGCGTGGTCGCCGGACGGCCGAGACTGGCGGTGAGCCACACATGGTTCCAGTCAGAGGTGATCGTCCCGCGGGAAGGAACCGGGCTTGGTGATCAGTATGACGTTCGGCCAGGCGGCATCTATCTCGTCGAGGTGGCAACGGGTGATGTCGACGAGGTGATCTCGACAGCTGGAATGGCCCACGTCCATGGGTGGTCACCCGACGGAGATCTGATCGCGTACACCCAGCACCCTGGGACCCTCGAAGGCAACGAGGTCTCCATGTATTCCGTATCAAAGGACACGTCGTGGTCGGTCGTTCCCGGGAAGCGCTACCAGTGGGGTCTCGGAGGAAGTTGGTCCCCGACTCGAGGTCGGATCGCGACCATGGTCGAGCAGGGCGCCGAGGACAGTCGCACGGCACTCGACCTGTTCATCGCGTCGTCTGACGGGTCGGATCTTCGAGGGCTGCCCTTGTGCCGATTCCAGGGTGCGTTCGACGGCGACAACTGCCTGCGTGGCACGTTCGTGTGGTCACCGGACGGGACCACGCTCGCGTATCGCGCGATGCTCCATGGCACGCCGGCGAGATCAGCTGTGATCCTTCAGGGCGTCGACGACGGGTCTACAGATGTGATCTTGCTCCACGGGGCTTCGTTCGACATCGGCGATGGCCCGTGCTGCCTGGCGTGGCTCCCCGCCGCCTGACTCCAACGTCCGGACGCTAGTCGCTGACGGACTTCGCGAGAACGAACGGCAACCTGCTCCCAATCGGTTCGGTCAAGGGGTTCCCACGCGGCCGGGGAACCCATGTTCCTCGAGCACCTCAGCCGCATCGTCCCTGTTGTACTCATCCGGATCTGAGCGCATGACCTCAACGAGCATCCCGAGCGCCTCGGATGGCCACGGTAGATCTGCGAACTTCCGGAGTCCGCCGATCCCGAAGCGTCGCTCCATCATCACCGGGCTGGTAAGCCCTTCCGGATCAATAGCCAGCCCTTGCCGGGGAATCGCTCGAACCCCTCGAGGATGGAGCGAAGCCAGTCGGGGAATCTCCACGACTCATACGGCCGATGCTCGATCAGGCGACTGAACGCTACGTCGAGGAGCTGATCGAATCCTTCTTCGTCCGCGGCTCGAGCGGCGTCGTTCCAGCTGATGTCGTCCTCGAACGGATCCCGTCGGAGGCGATCGAGGAGGACGGGGAACACGTCGTCCCCGAGTCGCTGAGCCGCTCGCTGAGCGAGATAGAAGGTGTAGGTGTCCTCGGATCTGAGTCCTTCATCGATGGCTCGCCGCCAGCCGGGACGCTGGAGGACCCATCGAGCGAACGTCGCGGTGCGCGCGCGATCCTCATCGTTCCAGCCGGCGAGAGGGCGGCCCGCGACCCGGGCCACCAGCTTCTCTCGGAACTCGGGGTAGATGTTCCAGTCGACCCCGCCACCGAGCTCCAAGTAGTCGATGAGCGTCATCAGGGGCTGGATCGACTCGAGGCGCTCGGATCGGTGCGAAAGGTGCGCGAGGAAGAGCTTGATCGTCTGAGGGCAGTCACCGTAGTCGTCGATGCTCTCCCTCGTCTCGGAAGGCCTGTCTTCGATCAGCTGCTGGAGGATCGCGCCGGCGGCGCGGCAGAGCTCCTCGTCGATCTCCTCGGCCTCGAGCGCCGCACGCAATCCGCCGCTCTGGGCGAGCGCCAGCGCAACTTGCACCAGTACCACGTAGTCCTCGTTCGCCTGTCGGAGCATCCAGGCCTTGATCTCCGGATCCTTCGTCGAAGCGAGCTGCTGCACGACCGCGACCCGCCCCCAGCCTTCCACTACCTTCGCGAGCTCCCAGAGGACCTGCTCCTGTTCGCCGAACGCGTTCGTGATGGCCATCCCGGCGTAGTCCGTGAACTCGCCGTGACGCGCCATCGTGAGGAGCAACTGCTTATCCTCCCGGCGGGCACAGATCCCGAGCAGCGCGATACCGGTCTTCACGGGCAGCCGGTCCGTCGATCCCGTCACGAGCCGGATCGCGACGTCTCGCACATCTCCCCGCCTGACCCGGGATTCGTAGACGCGCCGGACGAACGGCTCGAGGAACCCGATCTCATCGACGTCCATGAGCCGCTGATAGAGGCGTCCGAACGCGTTCGCAGGCGCCGAGCGATTGGCCGTCTCGACGAAGACCTTGAGCACCGATGCCGCCGTTTGCTCGACTGACAGCACGGATCCGGGGTAGACGATGTGATCGAGAAGACCGGGCGCTAGCCGCACAGGCTTCTCCTCGGGGCCGGGCTCATCTGGGAGGTAGTCACCACCCTCTGTGAGTCCTGGACCGCCGTCCGGCAGGTGCGCCGAGATGTGCTCGAAGATCGAGACACTGCTCATCGCGGCACCCCCACCTGACCCGGATGTTCGGTGGGTCCCATCTCACCCAGACGGCGGGACCAGCTCGTCCCCGAGCTGGCAGAGCCGGCCGAGTGAGTCTGCCTCCACCCGGTAGTCGACGAACCGGCCGTTTCGGACCTGGAGGAAGAGCCGCTGCCGGCGTGATGTATCAACCGAGTTGCCGGCTATCCGCTCAGAAGACGACGACGAAGGGCCTCGGCGACCTCGGCGGATAGCGGGCGATGCTGGGCACGGGAGATCGCCGCGATCATCCCCCCGACCGGGTACGCAAGCCGGTCATCGGTGGCATCCGGAGTCGCCGACGAAAGATATGACGGGAACCCCCATCCGACGGCAACATCCGCCGACATCGTCGGCTTCACGGCGGCGGCCACCTCGACACCGAGTTTGTTGGCGAGCCGCATGACGGAGGGTTCCGTGCCACGGAACGGGATCAGCTCGGCGACGCGCGCTCGCTCGGCACGATAGCCCGTCGCGTGTTCGACCACCTTTCCGGCAAGCAGGATCCGGCCGAGAACGACCGGCCGCCCATGATCCGCTTGCCGAACACACACCTCAACCGGCCCAACGAGATCGATCGCCGAATCAAGATCTTTCAGGCCGTAGAAGCCGCAACCACAATCCTCCGAGGGCACCTCGTGCGCTCGGCCTCGGCCACACGACGCCGTCACCCACCCAGATCCGGCTTCCTTCCAGGCGTTGGGCTCGAGCCCGTGGCTGCCAAAGAATGGGAAGACCTTGGATCTGCCACCTCTCGAGCAGGTCCAGGCTCGGAATGCCGAGATCGGCTCGATCGAGTCGGGGACGCGGGCCATATGTGCGTCCATGGGTCAGGCCGGCTGCTGCTCGAGTTGTCTCTCTGGCTCCAGCGCCGGGCCGGGCGGCTCGGGTGTTTCCGCAGGCATCGGATCCTCGATCGGTTCGATGTAGACGGTGCGACGCTGCTCGCCGATGTCCATGTGTCCCCCTAACGGCCTATGCCTGCATGCCCCATATTATCTAGACCGTGCCAGAGCTGTCCAGGCCTCTGAACTGTGCTAATCGCTGACGGACTTCGCGAGGACGAAGGGTGAGACGGGACCGCTGCCGGCTTCCAGCAACGCTGCGCCGACCACCGTGAGCGTCCACCGCGAGTCGACGAGGTCGTCGACGAGCAGCACCGGCTCCCCCGCCGGAGCTCCCTCGACCGCGAACGCGCGCCAGACGTTCGCGAACTGCTGGTGCGAGTTCTCGAGCTCCGTCTGCGGCTTCGTCTCGCGCGTCTTCACGACGACCGGGCGGAACGGCAGGCCGAGCGCCGCCGCCAGCCGCTCCGCGAACCCCGCCACGCTCCGGCCGTGACGTCGGCACGCACGTCACCCACGTCGGCGGCGGATCCGGCCGCCAACGCTTCCCGACGAGCTCCGCCGCCGCCTCGACCAGCGCATCGCTGAACTCCCCCGCCGCGAGACCCTTCTTCACGAGCCCGCCCCACCCGCCGTCGTTCAACACGCTCAACGCCCGTCCGGGCTGGAGCCGCAGCTCCTCGGCGATCCGTCCCTTCGGCTCGGCCAGACCGCTCGGCCACTGCAGCCGAGGCTCGACCATCAGCTCCGCCCACCGCAGGTGCTCGCGCGCCTTCGCCACCACCGCCTGATCCAGCGACACCTCGGGCGACGACCCCGTGCACGCCATGCACCGCCCGCACGGCTCGGCGCCGGGATCGTCGAGCTGCTGCAGGAGGAACTCCATCAGGCACTTCCCGGTGCGCCCGTAGGTCTCCATCGCGGCCTGCTCCGCCCGCCGGACCTCCGTGACGCGCACCAGGCGCTCCTCGTCGTAGCTCCACGGCTCGGACGTCCGCCGCCACTTGCTCCCGGCGCGTTCGATCGCGCCCTCGACCTCGAGGATCTTCAGCATGTTCCGCAGGCGCATCTGGCCGACGTTCACCGTCCGGAGGATCTCGCTCTCCGCGACGGGACCGCCAACCGACTCCAGCAAGCGCGACCGCCTCCTCGGCCTTCGCCCGCGACGGGAACGCCGAGCCGATGAAGTAGTCCTGGATGTCGCGGTCCTCGGTCCCGCGCAGCAGCACGACCGGCGCGTGCGGCAGCGCGCGCCCGGCGCGACCGACCTGCTGGTAGTAGGCGATCGCCGACCCGGGCGCCTGGTAGTGGATCACGAAGCCGAGGTCCGGCTTGTCGAAGCCCATCCCGAGGGCCGAGGTGGCCACGAGCGCCTTCACGTCGTTGCCGATCAGGGCGTCCTCGAGCTCCAGCCGGCGTTCGGACTCCGTCTCGCCGCTGTAGGCGTGCGCGTCGATGCCCTGCGTGCGCAGGAACGAGGCGACCCGCGTGGTGTCGGCGATCGTGAGCACGTAGATCACGCCGGAGCCCTCGAGGCCGGGCACGACCTGGGCGAGCCACGCGAGCCGGTCGGGCTGCGAGCTCGTCTCGAGCATCGAGAGCGCGAGGCTCTCCCGGGCGAGCGGGCCGCGCTGCGTCACGAGCTCGGCGCCGAGCTGCGCCTGGATGTCCTCGATCACGCGGTCGTTCGCCGTCGCGGTGGTGCACAGGACCGGGACGCCTTGCGGGCAGCAGCTCGAGGACGCGGACGAGCCGCCGGTAGTCGGGCCGGAAGTCGTGGCCCCAGTCGGAGATGCAGTGCGCCTCGTCGATCACGAGCAGGCCCGAGCGCGCGGCGACCGTCGGCAGGACGTCGGCGCGGAACGCCGGGTTGTTGAACCGCTCGGGCGAGACGAGGAGCAGGTCGACCTCGTCGCGCTCGATCGCCGAGGTGATCTCCTCCCAGTCGTCGCGGTTCTCGCTGTTGATCGTGAAGGCTCGGACGCCGGCGCGCTCGGCCATCCGGATCTGGTTGCGCATCAGCGCGAGGAGCGGCGAGACGAGGATCGTCGGCCCGGCGCCGGCGTCGCGGAGCAGCCGCGTCGCGATGAAGTACACGGCCGACTTGCCCCAGCCGGTGCGCTGGACGAGGAGGACCCGGCGGCGCTCGGCGACGACGGCGTCGATCGCCTCGCGCTGGCCCTGGCGGAAGGTCGCGTCCGGCCCGGCGATGGCATG